>CAVSIE010000006.1:0-119683 GCA_963728045.1 uncultured Solirubrobacterales bacterium | reverse complement strand
TCCAAGTGTTTTAGTAAGGTGAACACCAGAGAGTTCAAGCCTAATTTTTGCCGTGAGATAGGCAGCGAATCCCCCGAAGTTCAGTAAGTCTCCGACTAATAACTGAATACCTTCACTGAATAAGAGCGTCTGTTTGATTGCATCTAATTCCTCGACTAAGGCCGCGAACGAGCCGGTCAGTGGATTGTTTAACGGCAGGGTGCAGCCGATACCGGGTTTTAAGCTGATGGTGCCGAAGGGCTTACCCGCTTCTAGTGGCTCGAATGAGAGAAAGTTCGTCTGATTCAATCCATTCGAGGATTTCGTCTCATTTCCGTGTAATATCGGTAACATTAAGAATTTAATTCTAATCGTTTCTAACTCTTTGAGTAAGCAGGTTGGCATTTCGGTTAATGTTTTATGATCGAACTTTTTGCATCCGGTAAATATGGCTTCGCCTAAGGCATCAGTTGAGGTGTCGATTTTTGCTCCGTTGAGAGTGAGTCCCGTACACCTGATTTCATCACTTCTGCCGGCGACTAAGAGCACGCATGTCCTTCCTGGGCTGCTGTAAAAGTGCGCTAATAAGGCAGGTCCCTAAGTTGACTAAGAATTCTCCGAGCGTGGTTCCCGACCCGTGCGTTAAGGGACTGGGATTTTGTACCGACGCTTTATTGTGGTCTGCATGTCGCTGCTAATAATTCGGTATGCGTCTGAGCCTGAGCGCCTGCAGCAAACGCCATCGCGCCCAACACGAACACGATCCCCAGGACAAGGGCCTTCCGCCCATGCTTGCCGTTTCTCATCTTGCTTCCTCCCACTTGGTGGTCGGCGATGTGAGTTACGGCTGGCACGAGCCAGGAGGCTCGCGCCCAGTGAGCATGCGCTCCCCACGGGCCAAGGTCAAGCCTTCCCTCGCGACGTCTTCTAACTGCCGCTATGCCTAGCGCCCGTAAGAGGCGGCCAGCAGGCCGACGTTGCCCGAGACATCGAGCACTTCCAGGCGCAGCTCACGCGGGTCAAAGCCCCGGGACGGCGAGAGCCGCTCGGGGAGCGCGAAGAGGGCGAAGATGTAGGTTTCCGCTTCGCCTTGGGCGGGGCAGATCGAGTAGCCCGTCTGCCCGAAGCTGTTGCGGCCGAGGATCGCCCCTCTTGGCAGCTTGCCGGCCTCGATTTCCTCCAGGTCCGGGTCGATGCCGGCGAGCGCCCAGTCAAAGAAGAGTTTTCCCTCCAGTGGCTTGGAGCTCATCGCGAAGAGGATCAGTTCCTCGGTGTTAGCCGGGGTCCCGCCCCACTGCAGCGCCGGCCAGCTGTCCTTGCCGTCGCAGGTGTATACGGAGGGAAGTCGCGAGTCGGCGCCCAGCGCCGGGCTGGTGAGGGCGATGTCGGCGATCGTCGCTTCTGCTTCTTCTTGGGGGGTCGGTCCCCGCTCCCTCCCCCCTCCTTCTGGCAGCGCCGGGGCGCCCTGCCCGGCGCCCTGGCCCGGGGTAGAAGTAGCGCTGCTGGCGGGGCTTTTGCCCTGCGCCGAGGATGCGCCTTTGGACTTCGCAGGCTGGGGAGTCGAGGCAGCGCCCCCAGGCTGAGCCGCCGGGCGCGAGGAGCTAGCCGTCCCGGTGTCATCGGAGTCTCCCCCGCAGCCCGAGACGGCGAGCGCCGCCGCGAGCGCGAGCGCCAGGATGCTGCTCCTGGCGCTCGTGGCCTTGGCGGGTGACGCTAGGAGACTGTCAGCGCCTCTTCGCGGTTCCACTCGAACGCTTCGGTCGGGAAGAACCCTTTCCAATCGACTTTGCTGCTGAGCGCCGTCAGTTTCGTTCCGGTAGCGGTGAAGCTTTCGGAGTTGAAAGTGGCGGATTCAGTCGTGTTGTCGATCAAGCCGCCGGCCGTGCCTTTGACGACGGCGGTCACCCCTCCCAGCGCGCATTCGACGCCGCTGTACTGGATCGCGACCTTGACTGCTTCGATCACGATGTAGTGTTTGCTCGTGACCGTTTTCAGCACCGAGGGCCAGGGCAGATTCTGCGCCGTGATCGTTTTCACCGCGCAAGCTTCGCTGTCGGTGGCGCAATTGTAGAGCGGCAGTTCCGTGACTTCCCCTTTGCCGGTCCCCGCGCTGTTGGAGATCGTCAGTTTGTAGAGGAAGTTTTCACAGTCGGTGACCAGGCCGGGCAGGGCCATGCTGCTGTTTTCGGCGCCGCCCACGATCACTTCCGTACCGGCCAGTTCTTCGCCGCTGAACTTCCAGGCGGGACCGGCGCTGGCGACGCTGGCAAAGGCCAGGCTCGCCACCAGGGCCGCAAGCGCGCCGCGCCCGAAGATGCTTGTCGTCTTGGGGTTCATTCTCATCATCTCCTTTTCTCGCGAGTGCGCTTACGGGTTTTCCGCGTCGTTTTTGTTCAGCGCGAACGTGGTGGTCGTGTGGATCGTGTTGTTCAGGATCGCGGTGTTTTTACCCGCTGCCGCTGGCAGCCCGACCTGTGAGTTGATGATCGGGTTGACGAGGAAGGAGAGGATCCCTCCGCAGCCTGAGGCCGCCGGCGCCGACCAGGCGTTGTCGACGATCACGACTTTTTCGAGGCGAAGGACTCGCCCGCCTTCGAGGAAGGTGACTTCGCCGGGATTGCCGGTGATCGGTTTGTTCGGCGCCGGCGGGCTGGTCGTGTCCGTGCGCAGCTGCAGGGAGATGGGCGAGCCGCTCGACCCCACGTAGCAATTTTTGCCCAGGAAAGGGTTTTCGAGGCGGATCTTGACCGGCATTTTCAGCGTCACGCCTTCGCCCAGGGCGAGGTTGAGTTCGCTGAGCTTGACGTCTGAGGCCGTTTTCGCCAGTTCCATTGTCGAGTTGACCCCGGTCAGGCTGTTTTCGAAGAAGAATTTCGAAAGTAGTTTGACCAGCGGCGGCGAGCTTTCCGGCGGCACGATCCCGAGCAGCCCGCCGGGGACCGCCAGCGAGGCTTTGGAGAGCGTCACGCCGTTGGTGGCCGCGAAGAGTGGCGAGAAGCCGGCTTCGGGGCCTTCTTCGGGCGCTTCTGAGTAGCCGCCCTGCAGGATGACTTCTTTGTTGATCGCGACTTTCTTGTTGCCGAGGACGAATTCGCCGCCGCTGGTGGTGGCGTGCACGCACCGTTCGACTTCGGCGTTTTTGTAGGGGCAGTGCTGGAACCTCGCAAACTCGCCCGTGAGTTTCGCCGAGGCGCCTCCGACTAACCCGAGCGTGGCAAGCGCTGTGGCAAGGAGCGCCAGGCACACCACCCTCGTTCTATTCTTGCGCATCTCTCTCACTCCTGTCTTTGCTCGATGGGACTGGGGTTATCTACTCGCAAAGGCTTGGCCCACCTCAGCGGCCGCGGGCGCCCCTGGCCCCTTTGCCGCGTTTCTTCTCGCAGTCGTTCTTAAGCACCGGCCTGGTGTCGTGGCGCTTGCCGTTTTGGCCCACCATCCGCACCGTGGCGCTGCGCGCGCGGCGCCCTATCTTGCAGAGGTTGGCGCTGTTGATCAGGAGGCCCTTTTGGCCGCCTCGCATCGTCACCACGACTTTGCTCACCGGGGCATCTGGGACCGCTTCGAAGTTGGCCCGAATGCCGCGTTTGAAGGAGTCGATCCGAGCTGAGACCTCGATCATGATCGGGCGCTGCGGCGGGCCCCTCAGCACCCCGACCGCGTCCGGCAGTTCGTTATCTGAGGAGCGCAGGTAGACCGGGCCTTCGAGGACCTCATCGAGCAGCGGGGTTATGGCTTTGACGTGGCCGTAGATCGCGCCTTTGGGGCAGCGCTCAGCGGCGAACTGAACGCGGGTGCAGACGGTGCGGATTCGGCTCTGGTCGAGGAACTCCGAGCGCGGCAGGGCGACGCTCGTGGCGGCGATGTTGGCTTCGCCCGGTTTGGCGGTGAGCACTCCCTGTAGGCGCGGGTGATCGCCGCGCTTGGTGCCGCCGAGCAGGCGCAGGGCGAGCTTTGGCCTAAAGGGCAGCGACTCACAACCGCCGACCTGGAAGCGGCTCTGCAGCGCCGCCGCCTGGCCGAAGACCGAGGTCGAGATGGCATTCACCGATGAGGGCTCACAAGAGGTCGGGTTGAGGGTGAGCTGGGGGCGGTCCATGCGCAGCGAGGCGGAGCGCAGGTCGAGCGGGATGCCCTCAAGGATCGTCGGCAGCGGATCAGAGACGGCGCGCGCCTTGGCCGTCTTGGGGTCGACGTAGAGCGCGGTCCTCACCACCACCGCGCCGAGGTCGAAGGGGCCCGCCAGCGCCGGGGTGATGATCACGACGCTGAGCGGGGCGCCCTTGTAGGGGCCGGTTAGGTAGACGCGGCCGGTGGCATGGAAGGGGGTCGGGCCGGCGCCGGCGGCGACGTCGACCGAGCCGAGCTCTGAGCCGGCCGGGCAGGAGGGGCTGGCCTGCTCGATCGCGCCCAGCTCGGGCGCTTCGCGCGCCTTTGCCTGGGCGATCTGGGCCTCTGCGCAGACCGGGACGCCGGCGAGCTTGGCGGTCAGGCCCGGCGGCAGCGTCGCCTCGAAGCCGCCGATCGGCTGGCTCGCGTCCTCGCGGGAGACCCGCAAGAGGAAGGGGCTGTAGGCGCCGGCCTGGGGGGAGAGCGTGCCGGCGACGAAAGCGGGCAGGTTGGGGGCCGCCTCCGGCGAGGCGGGGCAGGCGCCGCCGTGGGGGGCGCCGGCGATCGCGAAGGAGTCAGTCGGGTCATCCCCACCCGGCCCTTCGGGAGCGCTCCAGGGGACGAGGTCGGTGGTGGTGGTGTAGGTGGCGCAGGCTGGCGGGGTGCGAAGCGAGGCGCGCGGGCCTTTGAAGATGTTGATGCTCACGTCTTCGAGCGGCAGCTGCGGGCTTTCGGTGAGGACATTTTTGAGCTGCCCGGTAACCGGGTCGGCCCGCACCTCGGCGGCGAACTTGGCGACCTGGCCCGAGCGGGAATCCTCGATCGCGAAGTAGATCGCGAGCAGCGAGCCGAAGGGGTTTTGGAAGGGCTCGGCGAGGTAGACGTCTCCCTCGAGCGGGCGCGGGATCGGGTTGCCTTCGGGATCGCGCTGGGCTTTGGTCTCTGACTCGTCCATCTCGGCGAGCAGCGGGGTCTTGACCTCGATGCGGCCGATCTTGGCCGCGTCGGGACAGCTATCCGGAATCTTGGAGAAGCGCACCGGGTCCCCCCCCACCCCGCTCCTCAGCCCGATCTGCGCCGGGCCGCAGGCCTGCTGGCCCGAGGCGGCGGAGGGGTTGACGACGAGGCCCTCGGGCAGGGTGACGGTGGCGTCTTTAAGGACCGCCGGCGAGAGCCCTTCGAGGTCTGAGTCCTGGGGCTGGCGCAGGGAGAAATCGAAGCCCGAGGGCGTATCAGCGAGGTTGGTCGTGGGCTGGGCTTCGATCGCCGGTTTGAACTCGAGCGCGTTGCAGCCGTCGACCGCGGAGCCGGCGTGGCTTCCTTCCTTGAAGGCGTCGGGTTTCACCCAGCTGTTGGCGTGAAAGCGGGTCACAAGCGGCCCGGCGCACTCGTTGGGCATGGTTATGAAGGCGTCCTGCTGCTGGTCGACCGGTTCGCTGCATGCCTCTTCGGGGCGGAAGCATTTGCCGCGCACGTGGTCGTGCAGATCGCTCGAGGGATCGCCCCAGAGTTCCACCCTGGCGCCGAAAACGGGGTGAAGCGGGAGGGCGAGGGCGTCCTCGGTGGCGCCGGAGAGGCCGAAGTCGCCGTCGCTTCGCACGCTGCCGCTGATGTGGATGAAGACGCCGGTTTGCAGCGCGTCGAAGGCGAGCATCGCCGCCTCGCCCGGCGGCGGCACCATGTTGTAGAGGGGGCTGGGGGCGGCCTTGGGCCCTGTCGTTTCGACTGTGATGACCGTGACCTGGCCGACCTGGGACCCCAGCGGGCACCTTGGGTTGCCAACGGGCCAGGCCAGCTCGGCCTCGGTGCAGAGAGCAGGCGTCGCGGTCGGATTGACGATCAGCCCGCGCGGCAGGTCGACGGTGACGTCGCGCACGGTCTCAGCGCCGATCAGTTCTCCTGTTGGGGTCTTCTCAGTCGGGAAGCCGAGGCTGGTGGTGTATTGGTAGGGGTGCGAGCCGGCCGCGGTGCTCTCCTCCCCGTCGGCCTCTGAGAGCAGGGCATTGGGGCCGCCTTCGGGGGGGGCCAGGAAGCCGAAGGGCGGTGGCGTGGGGCTGATCACCGTCGTCGTCTCGATCGAGACGTCCTCGGCGCCGCCACCGCTGATGCTCGCCTGGCCGCTGAGTTTCCCCGGGGAGAGGAGAGCATCGACTTCGACCTGGATCCTCACCTCCAGCTGACGGCTGGATTTGACCGGGCCCACATCGATGCAGGTGACCACCTGCACGTCGATTTGGCACTCGAAGGAGGGCGAGCCGGGATCGTTGTCGCTCTCGATCACTCCCAAGGGGGTGATCCCGACCGGCAGGGTGGCGCTCAGCGTCACGTCCCCGCTGGTGGGGCCGCCGCCGATGTTGGCGGCGACCAGGACGAACTCGTTATTGGTGCTGCCCGCCGTGAAGTGGGTCGGCATGTGGAGGCCGATCAGGTCGAAGCGGGGCTCGGGGGTTACCTGGGCCTGCGCCTTGGAAGTGGCGAAGAGCAGGAGGAGAGCTGTGAGGCATGCCAGGAAGCCAGCAATTGCTATGTGGGCTCCGACGGTAAGCCGATTACCCTGGAAGGGGTTTTCCAGACGTGCTTTCATCGGCTCACCCTCCCGCTCGAGATGGAAGCTCGGGCCCCGCTTTTGCCTTTGCCTCCGCGTTTGGCCCGTTTGCGTTTGGCCACGCAGCGCGCTTTGCCTTTGACCCGGGCTTTGCGCTTGCCTTTCGGGCAGCCCGCTTTCGCTTTGGGGTTGCCGGGGCCCGAGAAGTCGGCGCTGCCGGGGGTCTGGGGGGTGGGGCCGGCCGGCGCGGCGGGCTTGCAGGCTTCTTCCAGGCAGATCGGGGGCGGCAATTTGTTCTGGGAGAGAAGGCCGCCTTCTACCCTTGCCCCGTAGAGGTCATAGAGCTGGTCTTGGTCCTGGCCGACCAGCCGCGAGGAGGTGATCAGGAAGGCGCTCTCGCCGCTTGCAGAGGCATCGCCGAAGAAAGAGGCTTCATCGTGAGCGCCGTCTGAGAGCAGGTAGAGGCAGCCGCCGCCCTGCACGTCTTCTTCGCAGGAGCCGGTGCCCTGCGCCTCCCACTCATAGACGTCTAGGCAGCTGGGGAAGGGGTAGTTGACCGGGCCCACGGTCGGGCAGCCCCCCTCCCCGTTGGTGTCGGCGCCGACCAGCGGGTTGATCGTCTCAAAGAAGACCCGGTTGCCATCGACGGAGAGGTTGCGCGAGAGCACCATCGCCGGGTTGGCGGGGCTGAGGAAGGCAAGGCCGATACCGCCGAAGGAGGGCCGCCCGACCGGAGGGGCCTCGGTCGGGTTGCACGAGACGCAGCTCGGGGCCGCATCGCCCACCTCCCAGCGGTAGAGCATCGGCGCGCCTTTGTTCTCATAGTCCGTCAGCTGGCGCTGGGAGCGAAAGAGAACCGTGTCGCCGTCGGCCGAGACGCGCGCGGTCCTCGTCATCGCTCGCGGCCGAATCCGCCGCGCCCCCGTGCGGCGCCCAGTTGGTCGCGTCGGTTTGGGCGTCAAGCCTGGCGACGAACTGCGTCGCCTCCCCCTCCCGCGCCAGGTAGAGGCTGCACTCGCCCGAGTAGTTGACGAAGTCATCGGTGAAGAACGCCGTCGCAGCTCCCCGGCGTCGCCCCTGCCGCCAAGACCCCGTTGGCGGCGAAGTAGACGCTCGCGCCGTCCTCCGAGGCGCCGAGGATCCCCTGCACGTCCGCCCCTTTCACCGGTTCGCTCGTGTCGACCGAGAGGTCGCTCAGCTCGCCGCTTGCGACCTCGTAGCGGTAGAGGTCGTTGCCGGCGTTGACCGGCGTGCCCTGGTTTGCCGCCCAGAAGATCTCGCTGCCGGCGAGCGCCACGCCGGTCGGGAACCCGGGTTCTTGGATCCATTCCGCTCCGAGTGGGTATCGTGCGGAGTGGTTCCAAGTCGAAGTCGGCGAGCGGGATCCGCCCGATCGTGTTCTGCCCCCGCCGCGCCCAGTAGAGGAATTCGGCGTCGATCGCCACCCCCCGCAGGCCTTCCTGGCCCACGTGCTGGCTCTCGAGGACGCGCACCCTGCTCGCCTCTTCGCAGCCGAGGTCATAGCGGAAGAGGAAGCTGAAGCTCTGCGTGGCGTCGATCGCCATGTAGATGTGGGTGGCGTCGATCGCGATCCCCTGCGGCTTGTATTCCTGCCTCCTGCTTCATCCACCTGAAGGCAGTCCTGTTCGACTTCTTCGGCCCCCGTCGGGCCCAGTTTCGCCCGCCCGATCGTCCGGGTCGCCACGGCTCCGGGGCTGTTGTCCGGCGACAGCCGCCCCCCATTCGCCCAGTAGATATGTTCCGCGTTCACCGCCACCCCCTGCGGGTTGCTGGCGCCGGTGATGAAGTCCTCTTCGACTTCCTCGCCTTCGGTCGCGCCGATCTCGGCCCGCCCGATCGTGCCCAGGCCGTCTTGAGGTTTGCCTTCTAGGAGCGGCCCGGTGGCGCTCCAGTAGACATGGGTGGCGTCAAGCGCGACGTACTGGGGGTTCTCCAGGCCGCTGACGAACACCTCTGTCTCGGCGCCGCCGCCGAGCGGCGCCCGTTCGATCGTCCCCGCTTCGGGGTTGGCCCAGTAGAAGTGGGTGGCGCTGAGCGCGATCCCGGCGGCTTTGGCGGGCTGGAAGTCGATGTCCTTGGGGTCGCCGTCGTCCTTCGGCGCCTGGGCGATCGCCGGCGCCAGCGGTTCGGGCCCCGTATAGGCGTCGTTGGTCAGCTTCTCCGGTGAGGTGAAGTAGGCGACCGAGCCGTCGGCGCTGGCGCCCATGAAAGCGGCGGGACGGTGACCTGCCGCATCGGTTCCATTGGGACCCCCGCCGTTGGTCTTCTTTGAGGCGGAGACCTCGATTGTGCAGGCGAGGCCTGGGTTCGTGCATTTGCCCTGGAGATCGAGCGGGCTCTGCGCCTCAGTCGGGTTGACTCGCAGGTAGAGCCGCCCGGTGCCGGCCGCGGTGAAGTAGATCGCCGCGCCGTCCTCGGAGATCGCGTGCTGGTCTTGGGTGTAGTAATCGCGGGCAGAGCCGCCTTCATCGGTGGCGGCGATGGTCGTGCCTTCGCCCCAGTCATAGGAGCCGGCGAAGGCGCCCTGGGGGGGAGAGGTTTCGTCGTTGAGGATGCTGGCCAGGCGCAACTCTCCGCTGGAGCGCTCCCAGGCGTAGACGTTGGAGGCCCCCTCGATCGCCTCTTCTTGCAGCTCGGCGCTCGATTCGAAGGCCATCACCGAGCCGTCGAGGTCTGAGCCGGCCATGAAGGGCGGGAGTTTCATCTGCGTCGTGTGGGGGAGGACCTCGGTTATCTCGCCCTCGGCGGAGCGCGAGAGGATGGCGGTGGCCCTGGCTGGAGTCAGCTGCACCGCGGTCGTGAAGACGTGGGAGAAGTCGGGCGCCCAGCCCATCACGAGCGCCTCCTGCCCCGTGCTCGCCGGCGGCAGCATGCCCTCGGTAGACCAGTCGTCAGCGCCGCGACGCGCGAGCATCGGCGGCAGTTCGGCCTGCGCCCCTTCGCCGCCGGGGATGCCGGCGGTGGGCATGAAGGTGACCGCGTCGCCCTCGCTGGAGGCCTTGACCCAGACCGGCAGGCCTTTGACGTCGAGGCCGTTCTTATCGACCGGGCTCGCCTGCTCATAGGCGCGGCAATCGGGCAGGTTCTGGCCCAGGTATTCGATGAACGGGGACATCGGGTTTTCTTCGGTGCGCAGGGAGTCATTCGGGCACGGCGGGAAGGGAGAGGGCAGGCCGAAGGTTTTGAAGGTCCGCACCGGCCCGTTGACTCCGCCGATGGCTTCGCTGTTTTTGGCCACCGCTCGGAAGTGGTATTTGGTCCCCGGCGCAAGGCCTTCGATCCCGGCCGAGACCAAGACCGGAGAGGCCCCCGAGGGAATGCTTGCTTCGGGGGTGCTCGCGCATGGGCTGAGCGAGCAGTCTTCGGGCCCGTACTCGAAGCGGTAGAGCG
Source organism: uncultured Solirubrobacterales bacterium (assembly GCA_963728045.1). GTDB lineage: Bacteria > Actinomycetota > Thermoleophilia > Solirubrobacterales > 70-9 > VRUE01. The sequence goes on along the minus strand of CAVSIE010000006.1, from coordinate 109,641 downwards.
TCGGTTTGCCGTTCGGGTTGATTTCGGCTTCGAGCGTCGCCGAGTCGGTCGTCACCTCAGAGAAGCCGGTCGACACGATCGTCGGGGGGGCGGCCGAGGCGCTCGTGGCGCCGAGCGCCAACAAGCAGAGCGCGATCGAAGTTGTGAGGAGGAGCTTTTTAGGTCTGATCATCGTTCTGCCTTTTGCTCGAGGTGGAGGCTCATTGTTGGAGTGCTAGGGAAGTGGAGGCCCCGGACACGGGTCCGGGGCCTCCGTCGGAGCTGGAGGCGGCATAAGCGCCGTCAAACATCGCGAAGACGAGCGCTGCCACGGCGATCACGCCTGGGATACCGAAGTGGCTGTGGAGCTTCTTGAGCATCGTCAAACCCCTTTCGAGTTGCCTAGGTCAAATGGTGTCTGTTTCGGGGCTTGCCGAGTCCCACCTCGGAACTGCCCCCTGCGGTTCGTTTTCAAGTCCTTCTTCCCTGTTCCTGTTTCCTACCCAGTCCCTGAACCGGCAGCCCGGGACCGCGTTTGGCGGTCCCGGGCTGCCGGATGCCTTGTGTTGCTGGTGGTTCTGTGTTGCTTACTTCCTAACTCTTAGTACTTAGTGAACTCCAATTTTGGTGTGGCCGGCGAGGGGTGAGACTGTGCCTGTCGCCGTGATATAGGCCGGGAATCCGCCGAAGGCCAGTTTGTCCCCAAGTAATAACTGAATGCCTTCGCTGAATAAGATCCCCAGTGATGCGCCTTCTAATTGCTCGACTAACGCGACCACCGAGCCCGTCACAGGGTTGTTTAACGGCAGCGTGCAGCCGATGCCCGGTTTATATGAGATGGTAGCAAAGGCAAGGGTTTTTCCTTCTAATTCTTCTGTGTGGGTTAGAGGTTGCGGCTCGAATAAGATGAATAACTCGTTCCCGTGTAATACTGGTAACACTAATGTTTTCGCTTTGATCGTTTCTAATTCTTTGAGTATGCACGACGCAAGATGGCCTAACGTTTTATGATCGAACGTTAAGCAACCAGTAAAGGTGGCTTCACCTTTGGCGTCCGTTCCGCTTTCGATTGCTGCTGTGGTGAGGGTCAGTCCTGTGCACCTGACTTCAATGCTTCTGCCGGCGACTAAAAGGACGCCTGTGCCGACTTGTGCTGCCGTGAGAGGCACTTTTAAGGCGCCGATTGCGGCTAAGTTGACCGAGAATGTCTCCGAGTGTTCCCCCGTCCGTTAAGGGAGTGGGATTTAAGGTACCGCCGGATTTATTGTGGTTTGCTTCTTTTGTTAATAATTCGGTGTGAGTCAGTAACGATCCAGCGTGTAATAATTCTTTGTGTAATAATTCGAAGTGGTGTCCCTGCGCCTGAGCGCCAGCGGCGAGCGCCATCGCGCCGAGCACGACCATGATTCCCATGACAAGGGCCTTCAGCCCATGCTTGCTGTTTCTCATCTTGCTTCCTCCAAAACCTGGTAGTTAGCGACACAATGAGTTACGGCTAGCACGGGCCAGCGGCTCGCGCTCCGTGAGCATGCCCGCTCCGCGGGCAGAGGTCAAGCTTTTTCGCCTTTTGTCTTCTATCCAGTCTCCCTCGGTGGCGGCGTCTTCACCATGCTGAGGCGGTAAGGCAAACGCTACCCCTAAGGAGCGACCGGAGCAGCCGGTCCGGCGATCCCCTGCGCGCCTAACGCTAAAGGGCGATGCCGGCAACAGACATTTGGGCAGTAATGAGAGTCACACCGAAAGTCCCAACGATGAGATTTCGCCTCGAGGAGACGGCAGCCCGGATCGCGCTTGGCGGTTCCGGGCTGCCGGATGCTGCTGTGTGGATGCTTGTTTGTTGCTAGCTCTGCTTGCTGCTTAGTGCTTAGTGAACTCCAATTTTGGTGTGGAGGGCGCGCCGGTCGGTTCGACTTCGCCTGTCGCCGTGATGTATGAGGCGAACCCGCCGAAGGTCAGTGAGTCTCCGAGTGATAACTGGATGCCTAGGCTGAATAAGACCCCGGTGATGCGCCTTCTAATTGCTCGACTAAAGCTGAGAATGAGCCGGTTATTGGACTGTTTAACGGCAGCGAGCAGCCGGTGCCTGGTTTATACGAGATGGTAGTAAAGGGAGGTGTTTCCCCTTCTAATACTTCTGTGTGGGTTGACGGTTGAGGCTCGAGTAAGAGAAATACATCGTTCCCGTGTAATACAGGTAAAATTAAGAATTTCGCTACGATGGTTCCTAACGATTTGAGTATGCACGACGCCAGTACGGCTAACGTTTTGTGGTCGAACGTTTCGCAGCCAGTGAACGTGGCTTCGGCCGAGGCGTCCGTGTTGGTGTTGATTGCTCCGCTGTTGAGAGTGAGCCCCGTGCACCTGACTTCAATGCTTCTACCCGCAATTAAGAGAACGCCTGTGCCTTCTTGTGCTGCGGAGAGGCACTTTTAAGGTGCCGATTGCGGCTAAGTTGACTGAGAATGTTCCGAGTGTTCCCCCGTTCGTTAAGGGAGTGGGGTTTAAGGGACCGCCGGACGCACTGTGTGCTGCGTGTGCGCTTAATAATTCGACGTGCGTCTGGGCCTGAGCACTCGCAGCAAACGCCATCGCCACCATCACGACCACGATCCCCAGGACAAAGGCCTTCAGCCCATGCTTGCTGTTTCTCATGCTGCTTCCTCCAAACCTGGTAGCTAGAGACACAAATGAGTTACGGCTAGAAGACAGAAAGTTACGTGTGGGCAAACGGTGTGCCAACTTCGCAACGGCTCAGTCAGGAAGCCGTGCTCTCGGCGGAGAGATCCACCACGACGTGGGTGATCGGCAGGTCGATCTGCTCGCGGGCCTGGTCGACCACCCCGTGCTCGAGCCAGCGCGAGCGCTCCGGCGGATGAGTCGAGATCACGATCTCGTCGGCGGGGAACGTGCGCAAGGCGTCCTCGATCGCGACATTGGGGTCTGAGTCGCCGATCTCTCCCCTCCCCTTCAACCCCAGCTCGTCGATCGCGATCAGGGAGAGCTCCATGCGCTGGCGCGCCAGCTCCATCGCTTCGTCGATAGCCGAGGCCCAGTGCGCTGCCCGCGAGCCGGCCAGCGCCGGCGTGATCACGAGAATCTCGCAGTCCCGACCGTGGCAACGATCGGCGATCGCCTCCAGCAGCTCGCCGCCGCCGACCGTCTCGTTGGCGACGACCAGCACCCGGTGCTTGCCGTCTCCGCCTCGCGTCAGCTCGACCGTGCGCGGCAACGACCCTCGAGAGCTGCGGTAGGCGATCCCCGCTCCGAACCCGACCAGCGCCGCCGTCAGGACGACCCCGAAGACCGGCCGCGTCAGCAACGTCAGCACGATCACCGCCACGGCCCCCGCGCCGATCACGACCACCCACCGAAAAGCGTCAGCCTCCGACCTCAGCGGATTGTGCATACCTCCAGTCTTACCGCGGAGCTAGAGGATGTAAACCGAGACGTAGACGATGATCCACATCACGTCGACGAAGTGCCAGTAGATGCCCGGCACCTCGACCCCGAGGTGGCTCTCCGCGGCAGGGCCGAAATGGCCGCGGAAAGCGCGGATCGTGGCGAAGCTGAGCAGCGCCAAGCCGACGAAGACGTGGGCGCCGTGTAGGCCGGTGAGGCCGTAGAAGATCGAGCCAAAGGCGAGATCGCGGGCGGCGAAGCCGATGTGCGCGTACTCGTTGATCTGAATGAAGAGGAAGGTGGCGCCGAGAAGAAGAGTGAGAACCAGGCCAAGTTTCAGACCGGTGCGGTTCCCCTTGCGCACCGACTCCAGCGCGTAGTGGATGGTGAAGCTCGAAGAGACGAGAATCGCGGTGTTGATCCCGGCCACCGCGACCGGCAGCTCGTAGGGCTCGGGCGGCCAGCTCGGCGGGTCGACGACGACCCGCAGGAAGAAGTAGGCGGCAAAGAAAGCGCCGAACAGCATCACCTCGGAGACGATGAAGAGCAGGATCCCCAGGGTCTGGCGATCGATCCGCGAGCTCTGGTGGGCCTCGGGCGGGCCGTGGTGCTCGTCGTGGGAGTGGCCCAGGGCGACGGTGGCGCTCTCCATCAGCTCTACGTCTCCTCTCCCTCGGCAACGGCGGCGGCGACAGCGGCCGCCGGCCTCCCGACCTCGAGGTGCTCGACGGTCTTGTCGGTGATCTCGCGCACCCGGCCGATCAGGTCCTCCTCGAGCCAGCGTGAGGTCTCGCCGGCAAAGGTCGAGATCAGCACCTCGTCGATTCGGTAGTGCTCGATCGCGTTCTTCACGGCATGGAACGGATCGGGGCTCATCGGCTGCCCGGTGGCGTCGACGTCGGCTCGGTAGAGCTCGGCGAGGGTGGAGGCGAGCTCGCGGACGATCTGCGCCTCGGAGACGTCCTCCGAGCGGGGGCAGATGATCGTGAAGCGGTGCGGATGACCCGCGGCGCGTTCCTTCAGCCGGGTGACCAGATCCGGGGCCGCAACCGTCTGGGTGGCGACGACGAGAGTGTGGTTGACCTCCCAGCTGACCGCGTCGTCTTCGATCCGCACCGGAATGTGGGTAACGGCGACGTCCGGCTCGAAGCGAGCCCGTGCCCACTCAACCAGGTCCTTGCGGGTCAGCCCGAAACGGGTGTCGTAAAGGCAGGAGAGAAGCACCTCGCCCGGGTCGTGGGCGCGCACGGCGTCGTCCAGGGCAAGCGCCGGATCGGGATCCATCACCTCCCCGATCGAGTCGATCCCGTACTCGGAGAGGACCGACATCGTCACCTCGACCCGTGCTCGAGCGGCATCGCGCAGCTCACCGGAGTCGACGACCTGACCGACGGCAGGCTGGTTCTGCGGCGCCGCGACGGCGACGAAGGGGACCTGATAGGCCCGCTCCTGGACCGCCCGCAGAAGCTTGCGGCCGCCCGCGACCTCGTTGAGGAAGACGAGCAGGGGCTGGGCGTCGGCTGGGGCGCTCATGTCGAGGTGCCCACCGTGGTCGGCTCAGGTTTGGCGACCTCTGCGCCTTCACCGGCCATGATCGCGTGGCGGGCGCCGGGCACGCCGAACTCGTAGGGACCGCCGACCACGCGCGGGATCTCGTCGAAGTTGAAGACCGGCGGCGGCGAGGAAACCTGCCACTCGATCGTCTTCGCACGCCAGGGGTTGGCCTCGGCCCGCGGACCGTACTTCCAGCTGACGATCATGTTGTAAAGGAAGACGAGCTGGCAGGCGCCCAGCAGGAAGGCGCCGAAACTGATCAGCAGGTTCCACTCGCCGAACTGGGTGGCATAGTCGGCGACACGTCGCGGCATCCCGTCCATACCCACCCAGTGCATCGGGATGAAGGTGAGCCAGGTGCCGATGACGGTGCCCCAGAAGTGGACCCGACCGAGTCGCTCGTCGTACATCCGCCCGGTCATCTTCGGGAACCAGTGATAGACGCCGGCGAAGATCGTGAAGACCGAGCCGCCGAAGAGCACGAAGTGGATGTGGGCGACGATGAAGTAGGTGTCCGAGACGTGGATGTCGATCGGCACCATGCCCAGCATCACGCCGCTGATCCCGCCGATCGTGAAGGTGACGATGAAGGCGAGCGCAAACAGCATCGCGGTCGAGTACGTATGGATCTTGCCGAAGTAGAGCGTGCCTAGCCAGGAGAAGATCTTGATCCCGGTAGGCACCGCGATCAGCAGCGTGGTGATCATCATCGGCACCCGCAGCCAGCTGAACATGCCGGCGACGAACATGTGGTGTGCCCAGACCGAGTAGCTGAGGACGACGATCCCGATCAGCGCCAGGGCCATCAACCGGTAGCCGAAGATCGGCTTGCGGGCGTGGGTCGATATGACCTCGCTGATGATCCCGAAGCCGGGCAGCATCATGATGTAGACGGCTGGGTGTGAGTAGAACCAGAAGATGTGCTGGTAGCTGACCACGTCGCCCCCGGCCGCAAACTCGAAGAAGTTGGTGTGAAGGACGCGGTCGAAGAGGACCATGAACTGGGCGCCGGCGATGAACGGGGTCGCGGCGACGACCAGTAGCGAGGTCGAGAGGTTGGCCCAGACAAGCAGCGGCATCCGCCAGAAGGTCATTCCGGGCGCACGCATGGTGATGATCGTGACCAGGAAGTTGAGCGCGGTCGCGATCGAGGAGGCGCCGGCAAACTGCACACCTATATTGAAGAACGATTGCCCGAGCGGCGCCCCCGTGGAGAGCGGCGCGTAGCCGGTCCAGCCGGCGTCAAAGGCGCCTCCCGGAGCGAGATAGCTGCCGATGAAGAGCAGGCCGGCCAGCGGCAGCATCCAGAAGCTGAGCGCGTTGAGCCGCGGGAAGGCCATGTCCGGCGCGCCGATCATCAGAGGCAGGACGTAGTTGGCGAGCCCGGCGAAGACCGGGATCACGAAGACGAAGATCATCAGCACCGCGTGCGTCGAAAAGAGGCCGTTGTAGGTGCTCGGATCGACGATCTGCGAGCCGGGCTGGGCCAGCTCGGCACGGATCAGCATCGCCAGCAGGCCGCCGATGAAGAAGAAGAAGAAGGTGGTGACGACGTACTGGATGCCGATCACCTTGTGATCGGTGTTGAAGCGGAAGTAGTCGCGCCAGCTAGTCGCCCCGTGCTGGGAGTGGTCCTCGGGAACGGTCGGCATCCCGGCCGCCCAGCGCAGCCAGTAGTCGAAGCAGCCGAAGCCGAGCAGGAAACCAAGCGGACCCGTGACCAATGGCACGACTACATGCGGGTAGCCGGTCTGCTCGGTCTGGAAGACGTCGAGCCCGGAGATAGCGCGCAGAGTCACGACCAGGCCGAAGCCGAACGCGGCGCCCAGCACCATGCCGAGCGCGCCCCGAATCCACCCTGGCTGCTTGATCGCGGTCACCATCTAGTCGGTCTCCTCATTATGCCCAGGCGGCACTACGCTCCTCCGGCTCCGAGGGGGACGGGGTCTGCCTCGGTGTCCTGGACGATCGACTCTTTGAACGGCGCCGGCACTTTCTGCTCCAGCGCACCGACCCATTTACGGAACTCGGCCGCCGGCTCGACCACCACGGTGGCGCGCATCGTCGAGTGGCCGAAGCCACAGAGCTCGGTGCAGATCAACTGGTAGGTCCCAGGCTTGTCGGGCGTGACGATGGCCGTCGTGGTGATCCCGGGAACGGCGTCCTTCTTGATCCGCCACTCCTGCACCCAGAAGGAGTGGATCACATCCTGGGCGTGCAGCTTGAACTGGACCTGGCGGTCGAGCGGCACGTGCAGCTCTCCCTCCGACCAGGCCTCGCCCTTGCCGGGGTAGCCGAAGCTCCAGGCGAATTGCTGGGCGAAGACCTGGACCGTGAGCGGGTTCTCGGCCGGCTCCTCGATGTCCTCCAGTACCGCCCAGCTGTAGCCGGCGCCGAAGAGAACGATGATCGTCGGGATCACGGTCCAGGCGATCTCGAGCCGCGTGTTGCCATGGATCGGCTCGCCATCGGACTCGTCGCCCGGCTTGGCTTTGAACTTCCACAGCGCGTAGAAGAGCATCACCATCACCAACGCGAAGACAAAGGACGAGAGGACGATCATCACGTCGAGCAGCGTGTCGATCTTCGGCGCGGCGGTGGAAGCGCCCTGGCCGTTCCAGTTGATCGGCAGCATCACTGCCGAGATCACCACGGTCAACGCAATCGTGGCAGCGAGCATCTTCGCTATCGGGAGGCGTCCGATCATCGGCGGGGCATTCTATGCAAGCGGCAGACGGTCAAGCTCGCCTCGCGAAGCGGCGATCACGCCGCGCGCAACGCCCTCCCAGCTCCAGAGCCGCCGAGCCGTCTCCGCAAGCTGGGCCCGGGCCCCCTCGCGCTCCGCTTCTGGCAGGTCCAGCCACCCGTTTAGCCTCGCCGCGATCGCCTCCACCGCCCCGGCCTCGACCGGAAACGAGGTCAGCGCGCCAGCCTCAGGCGACAGCGCAGCTGCGAGCTGACGGGAGACCTCGAGCATCCCCGAATGGCCCGCGGACACCGGCAGGACCCCGCAAGCCGCCGCCTCTGCGGCGACCATTCCGAACGCCTCCGGAAACGTGCTCGGCATCACCAGCGCCTCCGCTCCAGGCAGCAGCTCGGCGACCTGGTCGTGCTCCAACCGCCCGAGCCACTCGACCGAGGCGGCCATCCCGCGGGCCGCGTCGAGGTAGTCATCTGGGGGATCCGCCAGAAAGGCCGAGAGGATCGAGAGCGGCTCCTCCTCTCCCGCCTCCAGCTCTCGTCCTAGCCGCGCTACCTCCCGCGCATCGTCGATATCGCCGCGGTCGAGGGCCGTCAGCAACCTGCGCAACCCCTCCTCGTACTCGCCGAACCCCGCGATCTGCAGCTGTGCCTCCGGGTGCTCCGTCCGTACCAGCGGCCACGCGGCTATCAGCAGATCTACCCCCTTGGACACGATCAGCTTGCCCACGAAGACGATCCGAGCCGGGGGATAGGGAGGGGGTGAAGCGGCTTGTACTTTTTCGGCCGAGCGGCCTGGGTCCGCCGCCGACGCGACTCCGAAAAAGTTGAGCGAAACCCCCTCCCTGTCCCCCGGCCTGAACTTCTCCGGGTCAAGCCCGGGCGGTCCTAGTCTCGTCTTCTCCTTCAGGCCAGGAACGTCCGGCAGCGCCGCCCAGAGAGACTCGGCCGTGTGGCGAGAGCCGACCAGAACGCCAGAGGCAGCTTCCATACCTTCTTCGGCGTAGGGCAGGAACCGCGGGTGCGGCTTGACCGTGTACTCGAGGGCGGAGCCGTGGATCTTGGCAGCGAAGGAACCGGTGCCCGCGCGGGCCAGGATCGCCGGACCCATGACGAGATGACCGGCCAGGGCGGCATCGAAGCCGCCCGTGCGAGTCGCAACCTCGCGGACGGCGACGATATTGGCCTCCATGTAGCGGTCCAGCTCAGCGTCGGTCAGCTCAGGGAACGCCTTGACCTCGAAGCCCTCGTAAGGGTCCTTGACGTAGACCGGCAGCAGGCCATGGATGTCGGGGTTGTGGATCTCGACGCCTTCGATCTTCGTCTCGCGGTCCTGGCAGAGCAGATGGACCTCGTGGCCCAGCCGGGCGAGGGCGGCGGCGAGGTTGGCGTTGTAGATGTTGCTGCCGGTGCCGCGCAGCATGTAGCCATGGAAGAGGAGGACGCGCATCGCTGCCGCGCAAGCTATTAGTCTTCGCCGTCGTGAACTCGAAGCAGCTCTACCGGATGCGCGCCAAGGCCTCGGGCCGCGAGGCGCTCGCCCACGCCGAGCCCGGCGAGGTCTACCTCGATCGCGAGACCGGCGAGGAGATGGAGCCGGTAGCGATGGTGCTGCCGCTCGCCCCCTCCGCCTCCGCCCTGCCGCGCACCCCGGACAACCTGCGCGCCTGCCGTCGCTGCGACCAGCTGATCGGCCTCGACGTCAGCGACTGCCCTTACTGCGGCTTGCGTCAAGAACCGCTTTAGGTTCAGCGAGACGGGCGCCGGCATGGCCCCCTCATCGCAACTCGTCGTTGATGAGAATGCGGCTGACGCCGCTTGGAGCACACCTCCTCCCGCGCAAAACGTTCGGGAGCCACGCCGACACCCGTCCCACGGCAGCTTCAGAGGCTCATCACCCCAACGTGCGGACGAGACAGTCGCCGACGTCTCCCGCTCTGAGCTTCCGTGGGACGGAGCGGATGCACTGGATGAGGATCGGGTATCCCTCTTCACGTTTTGCGCGGGAGGAAAACAGCGCATCGAGGCCCGCCGGAGCGCTCTCCAACGACGAGTTGCGAGTGCAGAGGGGCACCCGACGCCCTCCCCGACACTAGCTTCGGACTACGGTTGCTTGACCAGAGTCGCCGTGTAGAGCAACCGCGCGTTGGAGTAGTAGCAGCCGTAGGTCTTGGTCTTGCCGACTCCCTGCTGCGGGCGGCCTTCCTGGATGTCGGCCTTGGACGAGCACTGTTTCGGCAGGCGGCTGCCGCGCCAGGTGTCTTCGTCGGAGACGTTGAAGGCGAACATCGGCGCCCAGGTCGGGATCGTCAGGGCTACCACCTGGCCCCGCAGCACGGAGAGGGGATGCTCAAGAGCGAAGATCGGGGTGCTGCCGAAGTAGGGGTTGAGCAACTCCAGCGGACTCTGCCGGACCAGGGTGTATTTGGGCGGCTTGGAGTCCTCTACCGGCCGCAGGACGCCGATCCGGGCCTGCGAGGGCTGGCCGAGGAATTCGTTGAAGAAGCCGACCTCGTTCGTCGTCGTTTTGCCATCTACCCGCGAGGGCTTCGCCAGCGTGATCGACCAGGCGACGATCTTCCCGTCGAAGGGCGCCTCGTAGGGTCGAGCCTCTCCGCCGGCGATCGCCTGGAAGCCGGTGACGTGACCCTCGACCCGGCAGGGCAGGATCTCGACGTTGTTGACGACTTTGCCGGGGCACGAGGGCGGTGGGGTTTCGGCGGTCTGCCCGAGCACGATCACCCGTGGAGGAGCAGAGTCGGCAGCGCCAGGCCACGCCGCCGCGACCAGCGCCGCCAGGGCGCAGGCCAGCGCCAGCGCGCACAGCGCGCGTGTCCTGTCGAGTCGGTTTTCGCCTGCCTGGAGGGACATCTCACCTGCAACCCGGCGGTTTTGCCAGGGTTGCGGCCCCGATTCTGCCGCCAGCGTGAGGCGAACGCGGTCTCCCGGCCCCTCCTGCACGATCGCAGCCACGCGGACCAGCGACACCGTCTCTGTAGGGTTGCCAGCCGGATATGGAGGCCAGCGAGCACGCAGAGGAGTTCATCCCAGCTGGGCTCGCCTCGCTCGGAGTCGAGGCAGACGAGGTGGAGTTGGCGGTGATGAACGCCGCCCACGGGATGTTCTGGCCAGCGATCCTCGACCTGCTCTCGCTCGACACGAGCAAGGTCGAGCCGGAGCGCCAACCCGACCTCTCCAAGGCGCCGCAGTGAGCGCGCTCGACCTCTCCCTCCGCGAGCAGGCGGCGGCGATCGCCCGCGGCGACACGGACCCGGCCGAGCTGCTCGGCGAGGCGCTGGCCCGGATCGAGCAGCGCAACCCGGCGATCAACGCCGTGGTCGAGACCTTCCCCGAGCGCTCGGGCGAGATGCTCGCCGCCGCTCCAAAAGGGCCGCTCCACGGTGTGCCGCTCGTGGTCAAGGACGAGTGGCCGCTGCCCTGGCGAGCGCAGCGCTTCGGCGCCGCCGAACTGCTTGCCCCCACCGCGCCGGCCGAGTCGGGCCCCTACCGCGCCCTGCGCGACGCCGGCGCGACGATCGTCGGCGTCGCCAACATGCACGAGCTCGGCGCCGGCAGCACCGGCAACGTCTCCGTCTACGGCCCTGCGCGCAACCCCTGGAACACCGAGCGCTGCCCCGGTGGCTCCTCGAGCGGGCCGGCGGCGGCGGTCGCCGCCCGTCTCGTTGCCGGCGCGGTCGGGGCCGACGGCCTCGGCTCGATCCGCTTTCCCGCTGCCTACTGCGGCCTGACCGGGCTCAAGCCGACCTTCGGCCGCTCGGCGATGGCCGGGCACCACATGGCCGCGACCACGTCGCTGATCGTCTCCGGGCCGCTCTGCGCCGACGCCGCCGACTGCCGACTGCTCGGCTCGGTGCTGTTCGGCGAGAGCCTCGCCGCCGGCAACGCCGCCAACTTGCGAATCGGCATCGTCCGCGACCCCGTCTCCGAGGACGTCGACCCGGAGGTGCAGAAGGCGTGCGAGGCCGCGATCGAGGGCCTGCGTGCCGAGACCGGCGGCGAGGTCCGCGAGGTCTCACTGGCGGACCTGCCAGTGGCGACGCTGGCCGCAATCCTCCTGATCAACGCCGAGAGCCTCAACGGCGCCACGCCGGAGCGGCTGAACCGTCTGCACCCGGAGATCAGCCCGATCGCTCGGGGCTTCATCAAGTACCGGGCGCTGCTGCCGGCGGCCGCGATCGTGCAGTCGGCGCGCATCCGCACGATGATGCGTCGCCGCCTCGCCGCCCTCTTCGCCGACGTCGACGTGCTTGCCTGGCCCACGGCGCCCGCCGTCGCCCCGCCGCTGGAGTCGCCGATGGTGGAGCTGCCCTCCGGCGTCCACACCGCGGACCAGGCGAACGTGCGCGGCGCTGCGCTCGCCAACCTGACCGGGATCCCCTCGATCAGCGTCCCGGTCGGCCTCGACTCGGAGCAGCTGCCGATCGCCCTGCAGCTGGGCGCCGCCTGGGGACGAGATGAGCTGCTGCTCGACGCGGCGGAAGCGCTGGAGCGCGCCAACAGCCGCCGCTGGGTGGAGGCGCTCTCGCCGCTGGCCCAGGCGGAGACAGAGACAGCGGAGGCCTGACGATGGCGGCGATCGTCGTCGAGGGACTGGAGCGCGCCTTCGACGACGTGCTCGCCGTGCAGGGCGTCGACCTCGTCGTCGACGAGGGCGAGATCTACGGCTTCCTCGGCCCCAACGGCGCCGGCAAGACGACCACGGTGCGGATGCTGACGACGCTGCTGTTGCCGACCGGCGGCCGGGCCAGCGTCGCCGGTCACGACGTGGAGCGCGAAGCGCGCCTGGTCCGCGCCTCTATCGGCGTCGCCCTGCAGGAGGCGGCGCTCGATCCGCTGATGACCGGCCGCGAGCTGATCCGCCTGCAGGCGACCCTGCAGGGACTTCCCAGCGCGGAGGGCAAGCGCCGCGCCGACGGGCTGCTCGATCGGGTGGGGCTGACCGACGCCGCCGACAGGCGGGTCGGCGGCTACTCGGGCGGCATGCAGCGCCGTCTCGACCTCGCCGCCGCGCTGGTTCACGAACCGCGCGTCCTCTTCCTCGACGAGCCCACCACAGGCCTCGACCCGGTCAGCCGCAAAACTATCTGGGAGGAGGTGCGGGCGCTCAACGACGAGGGCACGACCGTCTTCCTCACCACCCAGTACCTCGAGGAGGCGGACCAGCTCGCCGACAACGTCGGCATCATCGACAACGGCAGGATCGTCGCCGAGGGGACGCCGGAGTCGCTGAAGGCGGAGATGGGCAACTCGCATATCCAGCTGACCCTGGAGCAGGGCTCGATCGCCGACGCCGAGGCGGCCTGCGCGAAGGTCGGCAAGCTGCTGCCGCCGATCGACGGCAAGACGATCCTGGTCGAGGTCGAGAACGGCGCCGCCGACATCCCGCGGGTGGTGCGAGCGCTGGACGACGCGGGCGTCGGCGTGGGCTCACTGGAGCTGGTCCAGCCCACCCTCGACGACGTCTTCGTCGCGAAAACCGGCTACCACCTGGCCCAGGAGGAGGAGAAAGCGGCCGAGGAGGCGATCGAGGCTTGAGCCAGCTGGCAACGAACCTGCGGGTCGTGCAGGCGCTGGGGATGCGCTCGGTCCGGCAGACCTTCCGCCGCCCGCAGCTGATGGCGCCGATCGTCATCTTCCCCACCCTGCTGCTGGCGATCCAGACCGGCGGCGCGGGCGGCGCCGTCGACCTCCCCGGCTTTCCGCCGGTGCAGAGCTTTCTCCAGTTCATGCTGGCCGGGGCGATGATGCAGTCGTTGATGCTGGCCGGCAACAGCGGCGGCATCGCGCTCGCGGTCGATATCGAGATGGGCTTCACCGACCGCCTCTTCGCGGCGCCGATCTCCCGCTTCACGATCGTGCTCGGGCGGCTGGTGGGGACGGGGGCGCTGGGCATGCTCTCCGCCCTCTGGTTCCTGGCGATCGGGCTGATCTTCGGCGCGGAGATACACAGCGGGGTCGTCGGCGCCTTGATCGCGATCGTCCTGGTCACGGCGACGGCGATGGCGGTGGGCGGGATCGGCGCCGCGATCGCCCTGCGGACCGGCAACGCCAGCGTCGTCCAGGGCCTCTTCCCGCTGGTCCTCGTCGTCCTCTTTCTCTCCACCGCCTTCTTCCCCCAGGAACTGATGATCGAGCCGGCCAAGACGATTGCCGCCTACAACCCGTTCAGCTTCGTCGTCGAGGGGATCCGCGACCCGATCATCTCCGATATCGACGCCTCCGAGTTGCTCAGCGCGGTGGCGGCGATCACCGGCATCGTCGTCCTCGGGCTGGTGCTGAGCGCCCGCGCCCTTCGCCACCGATTGAGGACGGGCTGATGGATACGGCCCTGGCACTCCCGGCCTGGCGTACCAACCTGGCGACGATCGGGGCGCTGATGGCGCGCTCTCGCAACGAGCTGCTGCGGGTGCCGGGGGCGGCGATCCCCGGGGTGCTGGCGCCGACGATCTTCTTCCTCGGCCTGAACGGGGTCTTCGGCGCGCTAACCCAACTCAACGGCTTCACCACCGGCGCCTACGAGAGCTTTATCGTGCCGATCAGCATGCTGCAGGGAGCCGGGTTCACCGGCGCCGCGGCTGGCGTCAACCTCGCCCGCGACTTCGAGCACGGCTGGGTCGACCGCCTGCTCGTCTCCCCCGCCCCACGCTGGGTGCTGCTCGCCGGCACCGTCCTCGCCGCCAGCACACGGGCGCTGATCCCGGCCACCTTCGTGCTCGCGGTGGCGCTGCCGCTCGGCGCCGGCTGGCCGGGGCTCGACGGGTTGCTGGTCACCTACCTGATGGTCGTCGCGACGGCGGCCGTCGCCGCCTGCTGGGGATCGATGCTGGCGCTGCGCTTCAAGAGCCAGTCGGCGGCGCCCCTGATGCAGGCCGGGATGATGGCGTTGATCCTGACCACGACCGCCTACGCGCCGCTGGCCCTGCTGCAGCCGTGGCTGCAGACCGTCGCGGAAGTCAACCCGGTGACCGAGGTGGTCGAAGCGGCGCGCCAGGGATTCGTCGGCGGAGTCACCTGGGCCGAGACCTGGCCGGGGATCGTCGCTCTGCTGGGGTTGCTGGGGGTCCTCGGCGCGCTGGCGCTGCGCGAAATGCGCCGTACGGCAGTGTGAGCAGCGCGACCGAGATCGCAGAGCGCGTCCTGCGCCAGAACTGGCTGGAGGGCGAGCGCGACGGCGTCCCCTACGCCTACACCCGCCCCAGCCCGACCCGCTACCCCTGGCAGTGGTACTGGGACTCCTGCTTCGCGGCGATCGTCTGGCGACGCTTCGACCCGGACCGGGCGCGAACCGAGCTGGAGAGCCTGCTCGCCGCCCAGCGCGAGGACGGCTTCATCGGCCACACGATCTTCTGGGACCGGCCTGTCTCCTTCACCCGGCTCCCCTTCTACAACGTCTCCTCGCGCCACGCCCTGCAGACCGGGACGATCCAGCCGCCGCTGCTCGCCTGGGCCTGGAGGATCGCTGTCGGCGACCCGGCCGGCGAGCCGCGCATCGTCGCTCAGGCCGAGTGGCTGGCCGCGAACCGCGACCTCGAGGGGGACGGACTGCTCTGGATCGTCCAGCCCGACGAGTCCGGCCTCGATGCCTCGCCCAAGTTCGACCCGGTCTGGGGGCGGCGGGCCAACGGGCGGATCGGCTTCCCCTGCCTGGTGCGGCGCAACCGTCGCCTCGGCTTCGACGCGCGGCGGATCGATGCGCGCGGCGGCCCGCTGCTCTGCGAGACCCTGGTCAACACGTTCTGGTCGCTCTCGCTGCAGGCGCTCGGCCGCCCCTCGGCGACGCCGGCGCTGGTCGATCGACTCTGGGACGAGCGACGTGGTCTCTTCCTCGACGAGGTCCGCCCGGGCGGCGCCCGTCCCGGCGTCGTCACCTGGGCGGCGCTCGCTCCCCTCGCCCTGCCGGACCTGCCCGAGGAGATCGGCCGGCGCCTGATCGTGGAGCATCTGCTGAACCGGGGGGAGTTCCTCACCCCGGTTGCCCCGCCTTCCGTCGCCGTCTCGGAGCCGAGCTACGAGCCGAACGGCGGCCGCGGCCCGATCCGCCGCTACTGGCGCGGCCCGACCTGGGTCAACTCCGCCTGGATGGTCTGGCTCGGTCTGCGCCGGCTCGGCTACGAGCAGGAGGCGAACCGTCTCGCCGCCGGGCTGATCGGCGCCGTCGAGCGCGAAGGCCTGCGCGAGTACTACGACCCGCGCGACGGAACCGGACTGGGTGCCGAAGACTTCGCCTGGTCGGCGCTGGTCGCCGAGCTGAGCTAACCGCGGCTTATTTGTACCTGTAGGTGATCCGACCTCTGTCGAGGTCGTACGGGGAAAGCTCGATCTTCACCCGGTCGCCGGGCAGGATGCGGATGTAGTGGCGGCGCATCTTGCCGGAGATGTGTCCGAGGACCTCGTGGTCGTTGTCCAGTTTGACCCGGAACATCGTGTTGGGGAGGGCCTCGGTGATCTCGCCCTCCATCTCGATCTTCTCCTCTGCCATAGGCAGGGAGCGTATCCGATGGGCGCTCAGCCCCGGATCCGGCGCGCCTGCTCCACGGCCTCGGTCCTGGTGGCGATCTCGCCCGCATACTGCGCCGCCTCCAGCTCGGCGAGCAGCTCGCCCAGCTCGGGGCCCTCCTCCATTCCCAGCTCCGCGGCCAGCTCGTCACCGGGAAGCAGTGGCGCCGGCGGCCCGTCGCGGCACCAGTCGAGCGCCGCCGCGATCATCTCTCGGGCCAGCTCCAGATGCGCTGCGATCGCCTCGTCGGTGGCAAATGGGCCGCCACCGCGAGCGGAAAGACGGTCGGCCACGGTGAGCAGGGTGACGTCGACGGAGACCGGCTCGGTCGCGCGCAGGTACTCGTGGACGCGCCTCGGCGGCAGGGGCATCTCGTGGACGAGGAAGCCGAGCCGCAGGTGATGGAAAGTCAGTGCCCGGAGGTGGGCGGTGAGGACGCGGCTCGCCCGCAGCCGCCGGCAGAGTCCGCCGACGATCTCGGCGCCGTCGCTGTCGTGACCGATGAATGTCACGTAGCCGCCCCGCTCCCCCCGCGTCGCCGGCTTGCCGACGTCGTGCAGAAGGGCGCCGAAGCGGAGAGCGGCGCCGCGGGTCATCTCGTCGGCCAGAGGCTCGGCGAGCAGCGCCCGCGCGTCGGTGGCGCGCTCGCCGGCGAAGCGCTCGAGATCGGCCTCCAGCTCGAGCGTCTGCTCGAGCACGGCGAGCGTGTGGCCGTACACGTCGAGGTGGTGGTTGGGGCCCTGCTCCACACCACGCAGCGCCTCCAACTCAGGAAGCGCCACGGCCGTCAGCCCAAGCTCACTGAGCAGCTCCAGCCCGCGCAGCGGCTGCGGGCCGCCGACCAGCTGACGCAGCTCGACCAGCTGACGCTCGCCGGCAGCCTCGGCAAGTCGCGCGGCTTCCGCGCGGGCGAGAGCGGCCGTCTTCGGGTCGATGTCAAGGTCCAACTCAGCGGCGAGCCTGGCTGCACGCAGCAACCGCAAAGGATCGGCCATAAAGCTGCCCTCGCCGACCACTCGCAACACGCCGCGGTCGAGGTCGGCGAGGCCGCCGTGGGGATCGAGCAGCTCCCCCCGGAGAGTGGCGCCGCGACGGCGCCGACGGTGAAGTCACGCGCCGCCAGGTCCGCCTCGATCGTCTCGCCGCGTAGGGCCGTCACGTCGATTTGCCAGGAGCCGTCAGCCGCCGCGGCGCGCCAGGTCGCGAACTCCGCGGAGAGCTTGAAGGAGTGGCCGCCACTCTCACGGGCCACCGCCTTGGCGAGGGGCGCAGGATCGCCGGCGGAGGCGAGGTCGAGGTCGGTCACCTCGCGTCCCAGGGCGGCGTCGCGGATCGCGCCACCGGCGATCCAAACTCCCTCGCCGCTGCCCAAAGCCCGGCGTGCCAGCGCCACCAGCGGCGAGGCCGCAAGGCGCTCGGCCACAACGCTCATGTTGCTCTCGGCACGCGGGCGGAGATTCCGCAGGTGACCTCGTAGTTGATCGTGCCGAGCCGGGCTGCCACCTCCTCGGCGAGGATCGTCTCGCCATCCTGAGCGCCGATCAGCACCGCCTCGTCGCCGGGCTCGACCTCGGTCTCGGGACCGAGGTCGATCGTGACGTTGTCCATCGAGACAGTGCCGACCAGCGGGCGGCGCCGGCCGCGGACCAAGACCTCGGCGTTGTTGGAGAGGCCGCGTCGCACCCCGTCGCCGTAGCCGAGCGGCAGCACCCCGACGCAGGTCTCCTCCTGCGCCCGCCACGTGCGCCCATAGCCGGCGCTGTCACCTGCGGCGAAGCGCTTTACGTCAGCGACGTAGGAGCCCAGCGACATGGCGGGAGCGAGGTCGCGCGCGGCGGGATCATCCTGGAACGGGTCGAGCCCGTAGACGGCGACGCCGCAACGAGCCATGTCGAAGTGGGAACGCGCCTCGCGGAAGACCGCGGCGCTGTTCGCCGCGTGCGCGATCGTCCCGGGAAACTCGCTCTTGACCGACTCGGCGACAGCCGCGAAGCGTTCGAGCTGCTCGTCGAAGAAGCCGTCGTCCGAATCCGGTTCGTCGGCGGTGGCGAAGTGGGTCCAGATGCCGGCCAACTCCAGATCGGGGTCCTCGGCGCAGGCGCGGGCCAGAGCCAGAACTGCTTCGGAGTCTCGGCTGCCGAGACGGCCCATGCCGCTGTCGTACTTGACGTGGACACCGATAGCCCGGCCGTGAGCACGAGCGCGGTCGGCGACGATGCGCCGGAAGTCCTCGTGCCAAACCGCCACCTCCGAGCCGGCCGACAGCGCCGCGTCGAGGTCGTCCGGAGTGAGCGCCCCCATCGCCAGCAAGGGCACGTGCGGGAAGCGACGGCCGATCTGCGCGGCCTCCGTTCCGGTCGCCACCGCCAGCCTCGTCGCTCCGCCGCTCAGCGCCGCGGAGGCGCAGGCGTCGGCGCCGTGACCGTAGCCATCCGCCTTCACCACCGCGCACAGCTCCGCGCCCTCGCGCAGCGTCGCCTTCAGCCGCGCGCAGTTGCGCTCGACAGCGGAGAGGTCGATCCGGGCGACTGCCCGTTCCATCTCACTCCGCGATCAGCGCGGCCAGCGCGTCGGCCCGCGTGACCAGTCCGGCGAGACGGCCGTCGGCGTCGACCACGGGCAGGTGATTGTGGTGCTTCTCGGCGATCGTCCTCGCCACCCACTCGGCGGAGTTGTCGACGTTGGCGACGACCGGGTCGCGGGTCATCAGCTCGGAGACTTTCGTCGCAAAGGCCTTCTCGAGTCGCTCCTCGAAGCCCTTCATCGAGCCGATGAAGACGACGCCGCCCATGATGTTGAGGAAGTGCGGCAGGTGGAGGTCGGCTTCCTCCTCGCTGAGGACCAGATCGGACTCGCTGACTATCCCGACCACGCGCCGGTCCCCGTCGACGACGGGGATCGCGCTCTTGTCGGTCTTGGCGAGCAGCTCGACCGCGGCGCGGGCATCTGCCTCGGGCGAGACGGCCGGCACGTCGGCGTCCATGATCTCGGCGGCGGTCTTCATCGGTCGCGAAGCGTATCCGGAAGCAACGCCGACGGGATCGAGTCGATCACGTCGGTGGCGATGACCCCCTCGGCGGAGCCGATTCTGTCCGCGGCGTCACGGCCCGCACGGGCGTGGGCAAGCGCCGCCGCGCAGGCGGCGGCAAAGGGGTCGAGACCGCGGGCGAGCAGGGCCGCGATCATCCCGGAGAGCACGTCACCGCTGCCCGCGGTGGCGAGCGCCGGAGCGGACAGCGCGTTGATCGCGACTCGCTCGCCGTCGCAAACGATCGTGTCGTCACCCTTGAGCACGACGACGGCGCCGGCGGCACGGGCCGCCTCGCGAACCGAGGCGAGGCGGTGGGCAGACACCTGCTCGGAGCTGCTGCCGAGCAGCCTGCCCAGCTCACCGGCGTGTGGGGTGAGGACGGTCGGCGCTTCCCGCGCGGCTACCGGACCGAGATCGCCGGCGAAGGCGTTGAGCCCGTCGGCATCGAGGACCAGTGGCGCCTCGATCGCGCCGAGGACTTCGCGCGCCAGCTCGACCGAGCCGGGGTCGCGGCCGAGCCCGGGCCCGAGCACGCCGGCGGCGGCGGGCTCGAAAGCGCGCAGCACAGCCTTTGCCGAGGCGGGGACGAGACGCCCGTCGCCGCCTGGGCAGCCGACCGACATCACCTCCGGCTGGGCGGTCTCGAAGATCGGCTCGAGGTCGGCGGGCACGGCCACCGTCGCGTAGCCCGCCCCGGCACGAATCGTCGCCAGGGAGGCCAGCCTGACTGCACCGGTGAGACCTCGCGAGCCACCGGCAACCGTCACCTGTCCCGAGCTGAACTTGGTCGAGCGAGGGCCGCGACGCGGCGCCAGGCTCAGCACGGAGGCTGAGATGGCGCCAGCGACCGGCTCGGTCGGCGCGCCATCGGGAATCCCGATCGACGCTATCCGCAGTTCGCCGGCATGCCACTTGCCCGGCGCGATCCGGTGGCCGAGCTTCGGCGCGTGAAAGCTGACGGTGACCGCGGCTTCGACCGCTATGCCCTCGACCTCGCCGCTCGAAGCGTCGACGCCGGAGGCGACGTCGCAAGCGACGACCGGCGCCCCGCAGCGGTTGATCGCCTCGATCGCCGCCCCGGCGGGTTCGCGCGGCGCCCCTGAGAACCCGGTGCCAAAGATCGCGTCGACGACAGCGCCCGAGTCGGCCAGCTGCTCGTCGAGGTTTCCACTTGCCTCCACCGCCCCGAAGCGCTCCAGGTTAGTGGCGGCATCTCCGCTCAGCTCCTCCGCGGGACCGAGCAGCAGCGCCTCGACCTCGTAGCCCATAGCGGCCAGGCATCGCGCTGCGACCAGCCCGTCGCCGCCGTTGTTCCCCTTCCCACAGACGACCCGGACCGGTCCCTCTGGGGTGAGCTCCGCCACCGCCTCCGCCACCGCCCGCCCAGCGGCCTCCATCAACTCCAGCGAAGGCGCCCCCCGCTCCTCGATCGCCCAGGCGTCGATCGTCCGCATCCCCTCGGCGTCGTAAAGAGGATTGAGCCAGGACTCCATATCAGGGATTCTCGGCGATCGCGACCGCAGCGGCGAAATCCCTGGAGTGAGTGAGAGAAATCTTCACCTCACGCCCATTTCCCGCGACGGCGGCGCTACCCGAGAGGTGGACGGTGGGCGGCTCGCCGGCGACCACCTCGACATCGCGCAGGCCGAAGCCGCCGGTGAGACCCAGCGCCTTGACCACGGCCTCCTTGGCGGCAAAGCGCGCCGCCAGGTGGCGGGCCGGTCGAGCGCGAGCCGCGGCGTAGTCGCGCTCGGCTGCGGTGAAGACACGCTCGGCGAGACGGGGGTGACGCTCCAGAGCGCGTTCCAACCGCTCGATCTCGAGCAGGTCGATGCCGACACCAGTCGCCATAGCCGGCCTATTCCTCTAGGCCGGCGATCAGCTTCAGGGTCGCCGGGTCGTTCTCGAGACCGGAGCCCAGGGCGAGGAAACGAATGCTCCGCAGAAACCGCTTCGCCTGCTCGAAGTCGGCGTCCGAGGCGAGGATGAGCGCATCGGCAAGGCGTAGCGATGCCGGGCCGTCGGCGAATCCGATCACCGGTGTGCCGCCAAGCGAGGCGACTGCGTCGTCATAGGCGGGGTTGTCGGAGAGCACTCCCCCCGTGTCGCTCGCGAGGGCCATCCGAGTCGCAGGCAGGCCGTATCCGATCGCGATCCGATCGTCTCGTGTCGCGACGACCAGCGGCTTGGGGCCGAGCTCCTCCTGATTTCGCACCGAGAAACCCGCCAGGCGACCACCGAGAGCCGTCACCCCAGACACGTCTGCGCCCCGCAACAGCAGACCCAGGCTGGAGATCGCGTCCGTCGCCTGCGATCCCGCTGTGGTCAGCACCAGGGCCCCGCCGAGGCCGGCCCTGGTCTCGCCGACGGCGAAGATGCCGGCGTCGCGGATAGAGCTGGCGATCGCGTCGAGATCGATCCCCACTTCCTCCAGGCTGCTCTTCAGCTGACCTGGCGGAACGCTTTCTTCGATGCCTTCGCGATCGAGTTCGTCGATCGCCCTTTGCAGCTGCTCGCCGAAGCCGGAGAAAGCGAGAGCGGCAAACGAGCGGCCGGGCAGGGAACCGAGCAGCTCCGGCGCACTTCCAGCCTGTGCTTTGGTCTCACTGAAATCGCTGCGAATGTCGATCTCCACCTGGTCCGCGCCAGGCGTGAGGCTGACCAGCGCCGCCGCGCCGTCGAGCTCGACACCGGCTTCCTCCAGGCCCTTTTCGACCTGCTCGTCGACATCGACTTCGCCCTGGCGCAGCAGGCTGCCGACGTCGACGTAAGCGTCAGCGAGACTGCCCTCCGACGCAAGGGAGATGGTCTCCTCGAAGATCTCTTCGCTGGCGAGCGAGTCGCCCTCCGAGGCCGTGGTGACGGCGTCGAGCGTCTGCCGGTCGTCGGCGATGACAAGAGCGTCATCGACGATGGCAACCTCGTTCTCATTGGAGTCGCCGACACGGTCGATCAGCCCCTGCGTCGCGGCGGTGTCAGTGGACTGGATCAGGATGATCGGCTCAGAGAGCTCGTCGTCTGCTTCGAGCTGCTGGAAGGCCACCGCCCCCCTGCTCCCTAGCCACGGCGCAACGTCCTGCTCGAAGTCGAAAGACTCGCCCTCCGCCCGGGCGGAGCGTTCCAGCTCGGAGACGACGAAGTCGCCCAGGTTGTCGACTCCAGTGACCTGACGGGCGACCGAGTCGGCATTCGCTCTCAGGGCCCCCTGGGGCTTTAGCGTGCCTTCGACGAAGACGACGGACTTCGGCGGCGCCAGCCCGGCCAGCTCGGAGCTCGTCGAGCCGCTGTCGCCGCCGCATCCCGCGATGGCGAAGGCAAAAGCAAAGAGGACGGGAACAGTTGAGAGGAGGCGGGTCTTCAGCATGCGCGGCAGCCTAGCCGCCACCTCACTCGACGGTTACGGTCTTGGCCAGATTGCGAGGCTGGTCGACGTTGAGGCCGCGCGCCCGCGCGATGTCGTAGGCGAGCAACTGCAGTGGCAGGATCGCGACGATCGGTTGCAGAATCCAGTCGGTGCGGGCGACCTCGACCGTTTCGTCTGCCACCTCGCCGACGCGTTCGCAGCCTTCGGTGGCGACGGCGATCGTCTCGGCGCCGCGCGCCCTCACCTCTTCGACGTTGGATAGGACCTTGTCGAGGACGGGGCTCTCGTTGGCCACGCAAACCACCGGCGTCGACTCGTCGAGCAGGGCGATCGGGCCATGCTTCATCTCGCCGGCGGCGTAGGCGTCGGTCGGGATGTAGGAGACCTCCTTCAGCTTCAGCGCCCCCTCGAGGCAGATCGGCAGCCCTATGTGGCGGCCGAGGTAGAGGAAGAAGTCCTGGTCGCTGTGGCGGGAAGAGACCTCGCGCACCCACTCCTCGCAGCCGGCCAGGGTCTCATCGATCTTCGAGGGCAGCGCCTTCATCTCCGCGATCAGCTCGACGAGGCGCTCGGGAGCGAGCGTGCCGCGCACCTCCGCCAGGCGCAACCCGATCAGGTACATCGCCGCGATCTGGGCGACGAAGGTCTTCGTCGCAGCGACGCTGACCTCGAGGCCGGCGCGCGTGTAGAGAACGGCATCGGCGTCGCGGGTCGCCTGGCTGCCCATGATGTTGGTGACCGCCAGCACTTTGGCGCCGCTCTCACGGGCAAGGCGCATCGCCGCCAGGGTGTCGGCCGTCTCTCCCGACTGGGTCATCCCGATCACCAGATCCTCGGGGCCGACCACCGGGTTGCGGTAGCGGTACTCGGAGGCGATGTCCATCTCGACCGGCACCCGCGCCCATTCCTCGATCGCGTAGCGGCCGACCAGGCCGGCGTGGTAGGAGGTGCCGCAAGCCACGATCACGATCCGTCGCAGGTCGCGGAGGAAGTCGTCGTCGAGCTCCACGTCGGAGAGGTCGACCCCCTCGTCGCCGGGAAGCCGGTCGGCGATCGTTTCCGCGACCGCGTCCGCCTGTTCGTGGATCTCCTTCAGCATGAAGGTCTCGTAGCCGCCCTTCTCGGCCGCTTCCTCGTCCCACTCGACCTGCTTGGCCTCGCGCTCGACCGGGTTGCCGTCGCTGTCGGTGATCCGAACCCCCGAGGCGTCGATCGTGACGATCTCCCCGTTTTCGATCGCGACCGCCTCGCGCGTCTCCGCGAGGAAGGCGGGGATCGCCGAAGCGAGGAAGCTCTCCCCGTCGCCGACGCCGGCGACCAGCGGACACTCCTTGCGCGCGCCGACCAGCAGGCCGGGCTGGTCGGCGTGCATTGCGACGAAGGCATAGTGACCGCGAAGCTCGGCGAAGGCGCCCCGGACGGCAGCGGGGAGATCGCCGTCGTAGTGACTGGCGATTAGGTGGGCGACAACCTCGGCGTCGGTTTCCGAGCTGAACTCCTCGCCGTCGGCCTCGAGCCGCCGGCGCAGCTTGGCGTGGTTCTCGACGATCCCGTTGAGGACGATGTGAACCCGGTCGGAGCTGTCGCTGTGCGGGTGGGCGTTCTCCTCGGTGACGCGGCCGTGCGTCGCCCAGCGCGTGTGGGCGACACCGGTGGTGGCCGCAGGGGCGGCGACGGCGACGCCGCCTCCCTCCTCGTCCCGGTCCTCGACCGCGGCGCGCAGGTTGGCGAGGTTGCCGACAGCACGCACGCTCTCGATCTGGCCGTCCTCGATCACCGAGACTCCGGCCGAGTCATAGCCGCGGTACTCGAGCTTCTCGAGTCCGGCGACCAGCAGGGGACGGCACGGGCGCGCCCCGACATATCCGACGATTCCACACATAGGGGGAGGCGATTAAGAGTAGAGGCCCGGCGCCCGGAGGGACTAGCGAAGCTCGCGTGTGTGGCTGGCGAGCGCCGGACCAAGCGGGGCAAGGACGCAGGGAGGCCGAATAGCAGCGCTATTTGGCCGACTGAGGACGCCGCGCCGTGTCCGCCGCCGCCAGGCGCGCGCGAGAGCTTCGCTAGTCCCTCCTCTAGGCCAGCTCTTGGCGGACCACGCTGACAAGGCGCTCGCAGACCTCGTCGGCCTCCGCGGCAGTCGGCGCCTCGGCCATCACCCGAACGAGGGGCTCGGTTCCCGACGGACGCAGCAGCACCCGGCCGCGGCCCTCGAGCGCCTCTTCCTCACGCTCGACCGCCTCCCAGACCGCGGTGGCCCCGGCGACCGCCTCGCGCTCCGCCACCTCGACGTTGACCAGGGTCTGGGGCAGCTTCTCCATCGGGGCCGCCTCGGCGAGGTCGCGGCCGCCGAGCTCCCGCATCGTCATCAGGGCGGCGGCGATTCCGTCGCCGGTGGCGACGATACGAGTGTCGATGATGTGTCCGGACTGCTCGCCGCCGAGCGCCCATCCGCGGCTGTGCAGCTCGTCGAGGACGTAGCGGTCGCCAACCTTGGTCACGGCGACGTCGATTCCGGCCTTCTCCATCGCCTGGTGGAAGCCGTAGTTGCTCATCACGGTCACCGCCACCCCGCCGCCGAGCTCTCCGCGCGCCGACATGCCGCGGGCGGCGAGCGCGATCAGCTCGTCGCCATCGTGGGGGCGGCCGGCGCCGTCGACGGCGAGGACACGATCGCCGTCGCCATCGAAGGCGAACCCGATCGTCGCCTCGGATTCGGCAACCCGGGCGGCCAGGTTGTCGAGGTGGGTGGAGCCGCAGCCGTCGTTGATGTTGCGACCGTCGGGCTCCGCGGCGATCGCCTCGACCGTGGCTCCAAGCCGCTCGAAGATCGCCGGGCCGGCACGGAACGTGGCGCCGTTCGCGCAGTCGAGCAGGACCCGGTGGCCGGAGAGGTCGAGTGGGAAGGCCGCCTCCAGCGCCCGCAGGTAGTCCTCCAGACCGCCGTTCAGCTCGCGCACGCGTCCCGGCTCGGCGGGGGCCGGCTCTGCCTCGATCAGCGACTCGATCCGCGCCTCGGCAAGGTCGTCGAGCTTCGTGCCCGCCGCCGAGAAGAACTTGATCCCGTTGTCGCGGTACGGGTTGTGGGAGGCGGAGACGACGATCGCGAGGTCGAGCCCGAAGCGCTTCGCGAGTATCGCCGCAGCTGGGGTCGGCAACACGCCACCCAGCAGCGCGTCCCCTCCGGCGGCCGCGATTCCGGCTGCGAGGGCCGCCTCCAGCATCGGCCCCGACTCACGCGTGTCGCGGACGATCAGGACCTGCGGTCGCGCCGCCGCCAGCGAAGCGGTGGCAGCTCGCCCCAGGGCCGTGGCCAGCTCGGCGGTGAGGAACGTCCCCGCCTCTCCCCGGACCCCATCGGTTCCGAAGAGCTTGCGCCCCTTCGCCACCGGCATGACTCCTAGCGCTTGCTGAACTGCGGGCGCTTGCGAGCCTTCTTGAGGCCGGCCTTGCGGCGCTCCTTGACCCGCGCGTCGCGAGTCAGGAAGCCGCGGCGCTTTAGCTCGACGCGCAGCGCGGGATCGATCTCGGTGAGGGCACGGGAGATGCCGTGGCGAACCGCGCCGGCCTGGCCGCTGACGCCGCCACCGTGGACGCGGACGCGGACGTCGACGCTGCTCTCGTAGCCGGTGATCGTGAGTGGCTGGCGGGCCATGGTCTGGTGCAGGGGCCGCGGGAAGAACTCCTCGAGGGCGCGCTGGTTGACCTCGATCTTGCCGCTGCCGGGCAGCAGGGTGACGCGAGCGACCGAGCGCTTGCGCTTGCCGGTGGCCAGGTAACGCGCGCCGCTCTCCATTTTCGCCGGCGCGCGACTCGCGGCGCTCGGCTCCTCCTCTGAAGTCTCGCCGACCAGCTCGGCCTCGCGGGCGGCCCTCTCTTCCTCCTCGGCCTCGAGCCGCGCCTTCTCCTCCGCGCTCAGCTCCCGGGTCTCCGCCTCAACCGCAATCGGCTCCAGGTCGGCCCCGGGGATCACATCGGCCTTCTTCTTCTCAGCCGGCTTCTCCTCAACCTTCGGCCTCTCAGCCTCCTCAGCGGCAGGAGCCTCAGCTTGCTCGTCCTCGGCAGCTGGAGCTTCCTCTTCTGCGGCCGGAACATCGGCGTCTGTCTCCGAAGACGCCTCCTCCGCGGGTGGCGCTGCAGGGGGGACCTCCTCCGAGGAAGCTTTAGCTACCGCAGGAGGAGGTGGGTCCCCTGCAGCGACAGGACCCGCGGACGACGCGTCCTCGTCAACAGCCTCTGAACTCTCGTCCTGCGGCTCTTCTGAATTCTCAGGCGTCTCTTTGCTCGGCTCGTCCGTCATGTGGCGATCTCCATCTGTTTCGGCTGCTGCGCCGCGTGCGGATGCTCCGGCCCCGCGTACACCTTCAGCTTGGTCAACTGTTTCCGTGCCAGCCGGTTGCGTGGCAGCATCCCCTTCACCGCCTTGCGGATGACCTCCTCGGGACGGCGGTCGAGCATCTCGGCCAGGGTGCGCGACTTGATCCCCCCCGGGTAGCCGCTATGGCGCCAGTAGGTCTTCTGCTCCATCTTGTTGCCGGTGACTCGGATCTTCTCGGCGTTGATGACGACGACGAAGTCGCCGGTGTCGACGTGGGGCGTGTACTCGGGCTTGCGCTTGCCGCGCAGAGCGTCCGCGATCCTGGTCGCGAGGCGCCCGAGGGTCTGCCCCTCGGCGTCGACGACGTACCAGTCGCGCTGGCGGTCGGCGGGTGTCGCTACGTAGGTCTTCACGGCTGGCGCATGATAGGGAACTCCGTTGCAGGCCAAGGTTCCGGAGGCAATCGGGCCGAAGTAGCCCGTGTTGGCGCGAACCTCGATCACACTCGTTACAGCGGCGTTGCTGGCGGCAACGTTCGCCACCACCGCATCCGCGACGACCGGCGGGGCCCCGACGGCAGCCGCCGGCACACCGTCCCCCGTCGGCAGCCCAACCGGCGCCCCAGCGGGCGACGGGCCTAGCGCCGGCGCCCTGCGCCTGCTCTGGGCCGAGGCGGCGCCACGAAGGTCCTTTTACTACGGCCTGCGCTACCCAAGGATCAGCTTCGCGGTCGCCAGCACCCAACCGCAGAACGATCTCCGCATCGACGTGGTCGACGCGGCAGGCGTATCCGTCCGCACCTTCTTCCGCAACGACGTCGCGCCCGAAGCGGAAACCCGGATCCGCTGGGATGGAATCGCCGGCGACGGGCGGCCCGCCCCAAGCGGGCGCTACAGCTTCCGGGTTTCCTCGCAGGCAGGAGTCCCAGTGGCTCAACCAAGCGCGTCGGAACCGCCGAGCCTCAGTTTCGCCCTCTATGGCTACGCCTTTCCCGTCCTCGCCGACCACGACTTCGGCGACGCCGGGTCGGTTTTCGGCGCCAGCCGCTCTGGCCATACCCACCAAGGCCATGACGTGATGGCCGAGTGCGGCGTGCCGATCGTCGCCGCGCGCGGGGGCATCGTCCAGTACTCGGGCTACCAAGATGCCGCCGGCAATTACCTGGTGATCGACGGCAAGGGCACCGGCTTCGACATTGCCTACATGCACCTCGCCGAACCCTCGCCGCTGCAGGCGGGCGACCTCGTCCGCACCGGCCAGCCAATCGGCGTCGTCGGCGACACCGGCTCGGCAACCGCCTGCCACCTCCACTTCGAGATCTGGGCCAACCCCGGCTGGTATGAGGGCGGCAGTCCGATCGACCCGCTGCCTTACCTCCTGCGCTGGGATCGCTACAGCTAATCGTCGATAAATGAGAATGGGTCTCATTCTCTGATACCGTCCCGGCCGTGAGCTGGGCCGAGCACGCGATGAGCCGCCTCGACGAGGCGGGGTACAAGAGCGGCGCCGCCCGCCGGCAGGTGGTCGAGCTGCTCGGCGGCGAGCACTGCGCGGTGACCGCGCTCGAGGTCGACCGCAGGCTGTCCGCAGTGGGGCGCGCGAGCGTCTACCGGACGCTCGAACAGCTCGAGCGGCTGCGCCTGGTCCAGCGGGTCGACATCGGCGGCGACGCCGCCGGCTACGAGCGGCTCGACCCCGAAGAGCACCACCACCACTTCGTCTGCGAGGACTGCGGCAGGCTCGCCCCCTTCTCCAGCGAGCAGCTGGAGAAGGCGATCGAGGCGATCGGCCGCCAGTCCGACTTCACCGTCGCGGCCCACGACGTGGTGCTGCGCGGCACCTGCGCGCCGTGCTCGGAGCGCCGTGCCTGAGGTTGCGATACCGCTCGCCGGCGCCGTCGCGCTGGCGATTCTGATCGGTGGCCGGATCGCGCTCCGGCTCGCCCACACGCTGCCGACGGTGATCGCGCTCAGCGGCGGCATCGTCGTCGCCGTCGCCCTGCTCGAGGTGCTGCCGGAGGCGATCGAGAACATCGGCGATGCCCACGACGCCGTGCCCCTGGTGGCCATCGGCTTCCTCACCTTCTTCCTGCTCGAGCGGGTGCTGGTCCTGCACCACCGCGACGAGCCCGAGGAGGCGCGCTCGCACGGCCGGGTCGGGGTGCTCGGCGCTCTCGGCCTCTCACTCCACACCTTCACCGACGGGGTCGGCATCGGGCTCGCCTTCAGCGTCAACGTCGAGACCGGCCTGCTCGTCTTCCTCGCCGTGGTCAGCCATGGCTTCGCCGACGGCCTCAACACTGTCAGCTTCGTGCTCAGCCAGTCAGGCGACAAGCACCAGGCGCTGCGCTGGCTGCGCATCGACGCGATCGCGCCGCTTGCCGGCGCGATCCTCGGCTCGCTGATCTCGGTCTCAGACCAGACGCTTGGATACTTCCTCGCCGTCTACGCCGGGTTCTTCCTCTACATGGGCGCCACCGACCTGCTGCCCGAGGCTCACGCACACGAGCACGACGGCAAAGGGTCATGGAGCCGCGTGGCGCTGACGATCGCCGGCTTTGCGGCGATCTACGCGATCACCCTGGTCGGCCACCCGCACTGACGGTAAACCAACGCGTCACGTTTAGTCAGCTTTTCTTGACTCTAAAACGAGTCCGTGCTAGGGAGACCTTGGTTCCCAGTCACATAACTCCGGCGTACTCGCTGGGGGAGGAGGAGAAATGAGACTCATCAAAGTCCTCGGTCCTATCGCGTTGGTCATCGTCGCCGCAGTGGCGATCATCGGCCCCGGCTCTGCCTCAACCCAGGAAGAAGAATTCCACTCTGAAATAGTGCTGTGCAAAGTCGAGGAAGAAGACTTATGCCCCAAAGACAAAATTTGGGAACAGGGCAAGCGCGTCATAGCCTTATCTACGCAAGTTCAATTCTTAGGGTCCATTGCGGTGACCTGTACGCACGCAGAGCTCGACGGCAGGGTCAAACCGAAAATGGACACCATCCTGAAATGGCACATAAAACTGAACGGAACATCGATCAATCAATGCGGAAGAACGTGTCCGACGATAAGCATTGCCCGGTTTGTGAGTGAGATTTCAGTGCTCGGTCGTGACGTGTACAGAATGTTAGTACCTTTAAAAGTCACAACCGAATGCACTCCGGGAGTTTCATGCGTGTACAGCGGCCATGCCGAACTGGAAATCGACGATCCCATCTCTACCGGGAAACCTTTACTGTTAGCTGAAAAAGAGCCGCTGACCTTTCAATCGGGAAGCAAATCCTGCCCCACCGGCGCGGCCACCTGGGACGCCGACTACAAAACCGACGGCCCCACCTTACTGATCTACCTTTCCTTATTCAAATTAACGATCCACGAACAGGAATTACAGGCAAAAGAAGAACCGCACGAAGAAGAATTATTCGAAGAAGAACTGCACGAAGACGGATTAGAATAAGGCGGGAGCAAATTTCGGCGAGAGCCGCGTCACTCGACGCGGCTCTCTTGCATCGAGGCTCAGGCCGCGCAGCTCTCGCAGAGGTCGCGCACCTACTCCCACTCGATCGTCGCTGGCGGCTTGGAGGAGATGTCGAGGGCGACGCGGTTGACGCCGCGGATCTCGTTGATGATCCGGTTGGAGACGCGCTCGAGCAGGTCGTAGGGCAGGCGAGCCCAGTCGGCAGTCATCGCGTCGTCGGAGGTGACGGCGCGGATCACGATCGGGTAGGCGTAGGTGCGACCGTCGCCCTGCACCCCGACCGAGCGGACGACAGGCAGCACGCAGAAGGACTGCCAGAGCTGGCGGTAGAGCTCGGCGGCGCGGATCTCCTCCTGCAGGATCGCGTCGGCCGCGCGCAGGATGTCGAGCCGCTCCCTGGTCACCTCGCCGCCGACGATGCGGATCGCCAGCCCCGGGCCCGGAAACGGCTGGCGCCAGACCATCCTCTCGGGCAGGCCGAGCTCGGCGCCGACGGCGCGCACCTCGTCCTTGAACAGCATCCGCAGCGGCTCGACCAGCTCGAACTCGAGGTCCTCAGGCAGGCCGCCGACGTTGTGGTGCGACTTGATCGTCGCCGCGTGGTCGCTGCCACCGGACTCGATCACGTCCGAGTAGAGCGTGCCCTGGACCAGGTAGGCGGCGTCCTCCAGCTTCGCCGCCTCCTCCTCGAAGACGCGGATGAACTCCTCGCCGATGATCTTGCGCTTGCGCTCGGGCTCGTCGACTCCGGCGAGCCTGGCGAGGAAGCGCTCCTCGGCGTCGACGTGGACCAGCGGGATACCGAACTGCTCGAAGGCGGCGACCACCTGCTCGGCCTCGTTCAGCCGCATCAAGCCGTGGTCGACGAAGACGCAGGTCAGTTGCTCCCCCACCGCGCGGTGGACGAGCAGCGCTGCGACCGAGGAGTCGACGCCGCCGGAGAGGCCGCAGATCACGCGCCCCTCGCCAACCTGGGCCTGGACCTTGGCGACCTGCTCGGCGATCACCGACTGCGGCGACCACTCCTGCTCGCAGCCAGCGACGTCGCGGAGGAAGCGGGTGAGGATCTCGGTGCCGTAGGGAGTGTGGACGACCTCGGGATGGAACTGGATGCCGTAGAGCCCGCGCTCCGGGTTCTCGCAGGCGGCGACCGGCGAGCCGGGGCTGGAAGCGAGCGCCGCAAAGCCTGCTGGCGGCTCGAAGACGGCGTCGCGGTGGCTCATCCAGCAGTGCTGCTCCTCGGGAAGGCCGCCGAGAAGCTTGCCGCCCCCGTCCCTCAGGGTCAGGTCCGTCCGCCCGAACTCCCCCGCCTCCGCCGCCTCGACCCGGCCGCCGAGCGCCTGGACCATCACCTGCATTCCGTAACAAATGCCCAGCATCGGAATCTCGAGCTCGAGCAGCTCCTCGGGAAATGCCGGCGCCCCTTTCTCGTACACCGATGCCGGGCCCCCGGAGAGAACCAGCCCTTTCGGCTTGCGCTCCCGAATCGACTCGACCGAAGCGGTCGCAGGCAGCATCTCGGCGAACACCCCGCACTCGCGGATTCGCCTCGCGATCAGCTGCGAGTACTGGCCCCCGAAATCGAGGACGAGCACCTCCTCGGAGGCCTGGGCCGGCGCCTCGGCGACGCCGGCCTCAGTCGTCGGCGACTCCAACACCGGCGGAGACCGCCGCGCGCCCGTTCGAGCCCATGCCGACGGCCTGCTCGTTCTGCAGCTTCTTCCCCTCGCTCATCAGCGCCGGCGCGACCATCACCTCGGCCCGCTGGAAGGAGCGGATGTCCTCGTAGCCGCAGGTGGCCATCGAGGTCTTCAGCGCCCCCATCAGGTTGAAGGTGCCGTCGTTCTCCTGCGCGGGGCCGAGCAGGATCTGCTCCATCGTCCCGTCCTGCTGGGTGGTGACGCGGGTGCCGCGCGGCAGCGACGGGTGGAAGGTCGCCATCCCCCAGTGGAAGCCGCGTCCGGGCGCCTCCTTGGCGCGGGCCAGCGGCGAGCCGACCATCACCGAGTCGGCGCCGGTGGCGATCGCCTTGGAGACGTCCCCCCCGGTTCGCATGCCGCCGTCGGCGATCACGTTCACGTACTCGCCGGTCTCCAGCATGTGCTGGGCGCGGGCGGCCGCGACGTCGGCGATCGCCGTCGCCTGTGGGACGCCGATCCCGAGCACGCCGCGGGTGGTGCAGGCGGCGCCGGGGCCGACCCCGACCAGGACGCCGACCGCGCCGGTCCGCATCAGGTGCAGGCCGGTCGAGTAGGAGGCGCAGCCGCCGACCACGGTCGGCACCGGGACTTCGGCGATGAACTCCTTCAGGTTGAGCGGCTCGACCGTGGTCGAGACGTGTTCGGCCGAGATCACCGTGCCCTGGATGACGAGGATGTCGATCCCCGCCTCGACCGCGATCTCGTAGTGCTCGCGCACCTTCTGCGGGGTGAGCGAGCCGCAGGCCACCGCGCCGCGCTGCTTGATCTCGGCGATCCGCTGCCCGACCAGCTCCGGCTTGACCGGCTCGGTGTAGATCTCCTGCATGATCCGGGTCGCCTCGTGCTTGGGCGCCGCCGCGACCCTCTCCAGCTGCTCTTCGGCGTTCTCGAACCGCGTCCAGATCCCCTCCAGGTTGAGCACCCCGAGACCGCCCAGCTCGTTGACGAGCACCGCGGTGTCGGGACTGACCACCCCATCCATCGCAGAAGCGACAAGCGGCAGCTCGAAGCGGTAGGGGCCGAGGGTCCAGCTGATGTCTATGTCGTCGGGATCGCGGGTGCGGCGCGACGGGACGATCGCGATGTCGTCGAATCCGTAGGCGCGCCGCCCCTTCTTGCCGCGACCAATATCGATCTCCAATTGGTCCTCCAGGGGGTGGCTGCGTTGAAGAGCCAGCCTACACTTCGGCGGGGACCTCCAAGTCGTGGACCTCGACCTCGTCGAGCAGGCGCTCGACCCGGTTGCGGTCGACCTTGCCGGCGCCGAAGTGCTGGGTCGACTCGGCGCCGCAGGCGACGCCATAGGCGAGACAGTCGGCCGGCGGGCGGCCGTCGTAGCGAGCCGCAACGTAGCCGGCAAGGAAAGCATCGCCTGAACCGACGCTCGAGACCGGCTCCAAGGACTGGGTCTGGACCTCGACGAAGCGGCGCTCCACCCCCTCGCCGGTCACGGCGACGCAGCCATCGGGACGGGTGATCGCCGCCTCGCCGGCTCCGAGCCGGACCAGCTCGGAGAGGCCGTGGACCAGGTCGGCGCGATCGCCGAACTCCTGGCCGACCAGCTCCTCCGCCTCGCGCTCGTTCGGTGTGACGACCGAGGCGCCGGCGCGCAGCCCAGCCAGCATCGCCTCGCCCTCGGCGTCGAGGACGACGGCGACGTCACGGGCGCGCAGGTCGTTGACGAGGCGGGCGTAGAGATCCGGCCCGGCGCCCGGCGGGAGCGTCCCGGCGAGGACGCAGAGCTCGGCGCCCTTGGCGAGGTAGTCGAGCCGCTTGGCGAACGTCTCGATCTCCTCGGGGCTGACCGCCGGCCCCCGCTCGTTGATCTCGGTCTGCTCACCCGAGGTCGGGTCGACCACGGAGAGGTTGATCCGCGTTTCGCCGGCGATCCGGGTGAAGTCGGTCAGCACCGCCTCCTCGCTGAGCTGCTCTACCACCCGCGTTCCGGTCGGGCCGCCGGCGAAGCCGGTGGCGATCACCGGCCTGCCGAGCAGGCTCAGCGCACGCGCCACGTTGACTCCCTTGCCGCCGGCGACGGTGCGGCTCTCTACCGCACGGTGGCGATGCCCGAGCCGGAAGTTGGGCACCGCGATCGTTCGGTCGATTGCCGCGTTGAGGGTGACCGTGAGGATCATCTCGAGAAGCGCCTCAGGAAGATCACTCCCATCAGTATCACGAATCCCGCCAGTCCAATCGCGATCGCGTTGTCGCCGGCGAAGCTGCGAGCACGATCGATCGCACTTGCCTTCGGCACGGCTCGCCCGGCCCTGAGCGTCGCCACGGCGGCGCGCCGGCCATCGATGAAGACGGTTGCCCGTCCGAGCGCTTCACCACGGCGGATCGGCCCCTCGACCTCGGCTGGAGCGCGCACGGCGACCATCAGGCGCTGGTCGCGGCGAACGCCGATCTCGATCGTGCGCGCCGCTCGCAGCGGCAGCTCACCGCCGGAGTAGCGGATCGACGCCTCGGCCAGCTCCTGGCCCCGACGGATCGGCGTTCGTGGCCGGTAGCGGGAAAAGCCGTACTCGAGCAGGCGGCTGGTCTCCAGGTCGCGCGCGGACTCGGTCCAGGCGCCGAGCACAGCGGAGATCAGCTCCACCCCCTTGCGCTCGCCGGAACCGACCAGGACGTAGTCGGCGCCGAAGGTGTGGCCGGTCTTCACCCCGGTCGCCCAGGGCTCGGCAAGGAGGAAGTCGTTGAGCGTCTCGATCCGGCGCGGCGGGCGCAGGCTGCGCAGCTCGGCGCTGCGCGCGTCGGCGATCTCGGCGAAGGCAGGGATGTCGAGCAGGCGACGACCCAGCGTGGCGAGGTCGAGGGCGCTCGAGTAGTTGCCCGCCTCGTCGAGCCCGATCGGGTTGGCGTAGTGGGTGTCGGCGAGGCCGAGGGCTGCTGCCCTCTGGTTCATCTGCCGCACGAAGCGCGCTTCGGAGCCCGCGGTGGCGAGGGCGAGGTCGTGGGCGGAGTCGTTGCCGCTGCGCAAGATCAGCCCATAGAGCAGGTCGCGAACGCTGACCCGCTGTCCCGGCCGCAGTTCCAGCAGCGACTCGCCGAAGATCGCGTCGTAGGGCGCGGCCCGCACCATCTTGCGCAGCGGCAGCTCCTGCATCGCCACGTAGGCGGTCATCATCTTCGTCGTGCTGGCGATCGGCAGCCGCTGGCCTCCCGCATGAGATGCGAGCACGTCGCCGGTGCGGGCGTCGATGAGCGCCCAGGCTCGGGCTTCTAGCTGCGGAGCCGCCCCGTCCGCGGGTCCTGTCGCCGCAGGGGACCCCCCACCCCTTCCGGTAGCTAAAGCTTCCTCAGGGGTGGGCCCCCCTACGGCGCCACCCGCGGTCGAGGCCGCGGTGAATAGCAGCAGGACTGCGAGAAGGCGACGCCCGAACCTCATCGGGCTAACGCAGCTTCAGCTTTTCGCCCGAGACGAGGATCTGAGGGTCGACGCCGGGATTTAGTTCCTCTATTTGACGCAGGGGGACGCCCGTCTTGCGGGCGATCGAGGTCAGGGTGTCGCCGTTCTGGACTACGTAGGCAGCGATCGCCTTGCGCGTGCCGTCGCCAGCCTTACGGGTCACCTGGCCGGCGGGGCGCCTGCCGTCCGAGTCATCGGAGTCGCCGCCTAGCGAACCGCTGACAACCGCCACGAGGACGACGAAGGCGGCGACCAGGGCGATGGTCGCGAGGATGCGGGCGGTGGCTGAGGACTTGGCCATGGGGCGAGATTATGCGGTCGCGACATTCCAGACGGTGGCGCGCAGGCGCTCGGCTGCAGCTGCCGGATCAGCATCGCCGGCGATGCCGCGGGAGACCGGGACCAGAGCTGCCGCTGGGTGCGGGGCGAAGGCCGGCCCCAGCAGCTCGGGCCGCCCGCCCTGGGCGCCGACGCCCGGAATCAGGAAGACCGCGCGCGGCATCAACTCCCGCAGGCGGGCGATGTGCTGCGGCGCGGTGGCGCCGACGACGGCGCCCATCCCGCTCAAGCCGCTCTCCCCCAGGAGCCGCCCTGAGAGGCTGTCGACCAGGGTGGCGAGGCTCTCGTGCAGCGGCTGCTCCGGGGCCGGCAGGTCCTGAATCGCGGCGGCTCCCGGGTTGCTGGTGCGGACCAGGGCGAAGACGCCGGCGCCCGCCTCCGCCGCCGCTGCGACGAACGGCTCGAGCGCGTCCTCGCCGAGCAGTGGGTTGGCAGTGAAGGCGTCGACACCCAGACCCGGAACCGGTCCGAGAGGCGTAGGCGTCTCCCCTACCAGCGCCTGGGCATAGGCCGCAGCGGTGACCGGGACGTCGCCGCGCTTGCCGTCGGCAATCGTCAGCAGACCGGCCTCGCGAGCGCTCGCGCACACGTTGGCCAGCGCCGCCCATCCCGGCGCCCCAAGGCGCTCGAAGCAGGCGAGCTGCGGCTTGATCGCGACGCAGGCAGGACCGGCGCGCTCGATCAGCGAGCGGCAGTGCGCCGCGACGGCGTCGGCGACCCGCTCGGCGACCGGGGCGTCCCCACTGGCCTCGACGGCGGCGAGCTGCGCCGGGTCAGGGTCGAGGCCAAGGCAGATCTGGCTGCGGCGCTCCTCGACGAGCGCCGCGAGCCGATCCGCAAAGAAGCTCGAACTCAGCCTTTGACCTTGGCCTTGAGCGCGGAGCCAGCCGAGAAGCGCGGCACTTTGCCGCCCGGAATCGTGATCCGCTCGCCGGTGCGCGGGTTGACACCTTGGCGCGGGCCACGCTCGGCGACGTGGAACTTGCCGAAACCGGTGAAGCTGACCTCGCCGCCGCTGCTCAGCGTGTCGGTGATCGCGTCGAGGACCGCATCAACCGCGTCGCCGGCGGCTTTCTTGCTGCCCACTCGGTCGTCCCCTGCAAGTTGGTCCAGAAACTCAGCCTTAGTCACGTCGAAGCTCCTCCGTCATCCATCGGTGGTCAGGTCGGCGGCAATCTAACAGCGCAAACGGCGGCTGGCCCTCCTAAGAGCCACTGACCGCCATCTCGCCGATCAGCAGAGGCGGGGTGCTGACCGAACCGCCGAACGGCACCCAGCGTGCTTTGGCGCCAACAGCGTGGATCGCCTTCAGCATCGAGACCAGATCGCCGGCGATCGTGAACTCCCGGATCGGCTCGGCGAGCGCCCCATCCCGGATCGTCCGCCCCGCGGCCCCAACCGAGAAGATGCCCGACACTGGGTTGACGCCGGAGTGGAGACCGGCCACGTCGGTGACGTAGACCCCGTCGCCGGCCTCGGCCAGCATCCGGTCGAACTCGAGCGAGCCGGTCGCGACGACCAGATTGGACGGCGAGACCGCGGGCTGCGAGCGGTAGCTGCTGCGCCCTGCGCTCGCCGTCGAAGAGACCGCGCCGCGCCGCGCGGTGTAGGCGTCGTAGAGGAAGGTGCGTAGCCGCCCCGACTCGATCAGCGCGGTGCGGCGCCGCGGCGTTCCCTCGGCATCGAAGGGCGCGGACCCGAAGCCCTCCGGATCGAGCCCGTCGTCGTGCAGGGAGAACGCCTCTGCCCCGATCTCCTCGCCGACGCGGTCGGCGAACGGCGAGCGGCCGCGCTGCACGGCGGTCGCGCCGAGGGCCCCGCCCAGGAACGAGACGAAGCTGGCGGCAACGGTCGCGTCGAGGACGACGGGGCAGGAGCGGGACTGCGGCTTGCCGGCGCCGACCATCGAGGCGGCCCGCTCTCCCCCCTCGCGGCCGATCGCGGCCGGATCGAGCCCGGCGGGGCCGCGCGCCAGCCCGAACCCGAGGCCGGTCTCCTTGCCGCCCTCCCCCTCCGCCAGCGCCTGCAGGTAGGCGTGGCAGCTCGACGACTCGTACTCGCCGGCGACGCCGCGGGAGGAAGCGATCGCGACCTGCTCGGCGCTGTCGGCGTAGACCGCCTGTTCGACCGCGACGACGCGAGGATCGGCATCCAGGCCGCCACGCTCGACCGCGATCGCCAGCTCGACCAGGCGCGCCGCCGGCCACTCCGCGACGGAACGGTCGCTGAGCTCCAGGATGGCTGCCGGCTCGCCGCCGCTCGGCGGCCCGGCGAACTCGTCCTCGTCGGCGACCTGCGCCATTGCGACAGCGCGACCGGCGAGCGCCGAGACACCGTCGTCGGAGAGGTCGGTCCCGTAGGCGTAGCCGCCCTGCTGGCCGATCCAGGCGCGAACTCCGACGCCGCGCTGCGTGGCTGCGGTCAAGCTCTCGACAGCGCCGTCGTGCACGCGCACCTCGCGTCCCGTGTCCGAGGCGGCGTAGCCCTCCGCGTCAGTTGCCCCGGCGGCGAGCGTCGCCTCGACGGCACGCTCGGCGAGCTCGATCAAGCTTCCGTCCCCCCGACCGTCATCGCGGCGATCCGGACGTGCCCCTGGCCGGTTCCGACCGGCACGCGCTGCCCGCCCTTGCCGCAGATCCCCGTCTTCATCTCGAAATCGCTGCCGAGCGCGTCGATCGCCGCCAGAGCGTCGAGGCAGTTGCCGACCAGGGTCGCTCCCCGGCACGGCCTGGTCAGGCGCCCGTCCTCGATCAGGTATCCCTCGGAGACGCCGAAGACGAAGTCCCCGGTCGCCGGCTCGACCTGCCCGCCGGCGAAGGAGGCGGCGTAGAAGCCCCGCTTCACCTCGGCGATCATCGCCTCGGGCTCGGCGTCGCCGGGCGCGATGTAGGTGTTGGTCATGCGCGGGATGGGCAGGTGGCGAAAGCTCTCGCGGCGGCCGTTGCCGGTGGAGGCGACGTCGTCGCGGCCGGCGCAGAGACGGTCGTAGAGGAAGGAGGTGAGCCGGCCCTCCTCGATCACCATCGTCTTCTGGGTCGGAGCGCCCTCGTCGTCGATCGAGTCGCTGCCCCACTCGTTCGGCATGCGACCGTCGTCATAGGCGTTGAGCAGGGGCTGCGCCACCTGCTCGCCGAGCTTGCCGGTGTAGACGCTCGCGTCCTTCTGGATGTGGTCCGCCTCCAGCCCGTGCCCTGTCATCTCATGGAAGAGGACGCCGCCGAACCCGCCCGCGACCACGACCGGCATCGAGCCCGAGGGGGCGGGCGAGGCGTCGAGCAAGGTCAGCGCCTTGCCGGCCGCCTGCTCGGCGATCGCCCCGGGATCGTCGTCGAAGAGCTCGAATCCGCGGTGACCGCCCAGCGTCTCGGCGCCGGTCTCGACCGTGTCGCCGCGCCGAGCCACCGTCTGGACGCCGATCCTGACCCGAGTGCGATCGTCCGCGGCGAGTAGCCCCTCGGAATTGGCGACCGCGATCTCGCGGCGCGCCTCGGCATAGGACGCCGTCAGCTGCGCGATCTCGCCGCCGGTGGCGCGGCCGCGCTCGTCGAGCTCCCGCAGCAGGGCCGCCTTGCGATCGGCGGGAACGTCCTCGGGACGGCGCTCGACCGGCTGCGGGGTCGTGGCGACCGCCGTCAGGGGGCGATGCTCACGTCGCTCCCCGCGCAGTGCCGAGGCGGCTTCGGTGGCGGCCCGCTCCAGGTCGGAGGGGTCGAGGCCGTCGACGTGGGCGAAGTAGGCGGTGCCGCCGCTGATCACCCGCACCCCCGCTCCCTCCTCGTCGCCAGTCTGAACGGACTCGACTCGCGACTCGTCGATCGACATCGTCATGCCGCCGCGCCGTTCAGCGAAGATCTCGGCGAACTCGCCACCCGCGGCAAGGGCTTGGGCGAGAACGCGCTCCGCTACCTCGGGCTCGAGCAGCCCGTTGGAGGCACTCACGACCGCGGCCGCTTCCCGGCAACCTCGATCAGGCGGCCCGCCGCGACGAAGAGCTCGCCGCCGGCGACCGAGTCGGCGGCGTGGTCGCTGCCACGGCCGCCGGAGTAGTAGAGACGGGCGAAGGGGCGGCGGGCGACGCGGCGGCGTCGTATGTAGGCCGCGGCCTCGTCGGCGTAGCCGGAGACGCGGTCGAGCAGGACGCGGTGGGGCTTAGGGGGGGTCACGGCGCGGCGGCCTCTCCGGCGCGTCCGTCGCCGCCCCGCGCCAGGTCGCGCAGCACCGAGCGCATGTCGAAGAAGAGCAGCGAAGCAAGGGCGAAGCGGTCGGTGACGGCGATCGCCGTGAGGCCGTCGTGGCGCAGGGCGAAGACCTCGCCCTGCTCGGTCGCGACGTGGACCTGCTGGACCGGCTCATCTCCCGCCCGGTCGGCCACGTCGAGCAGCGCCTGGGCGTCCTCGCTCCAGCGATCTGCATGGTCGCTCGCCGCCAGCACCGACCCGGTCGAGTCGAGGATCGCGCCGCCACGCAGGTCGGGGGACATCTCCGTCAGGTAGGCGAGCGCGCTCTCAGCAGCGCCGCCTGAGACCGCGTCGGTGGTCGCGTCGGGCATCTCGGCCAAAATACCGACCGTGTCCCTGGCTCGAGCTTCCTGGATGGTCGTAGTCGCCGTCTGCGCCATCGCCGTCGTCCTCTTCGCGATCAGCGGCTACACCGGCTACTCGATAACCGTCGGCGCTGTAGGGCTCGCTGCGGCAGTGAACCTTCTGCCGAATCCCTAACCGGCTCGATAGGGACCGGCGTTGGAGCGGTCGGGGTCCTGGAGGGAAGTCTCGGGCTCTACGTGGATCAGGATCTCTGCGTGTGGGAGGTCGGCCTCTATCGCCGCGCGCATCTCATGGGCGAGCTCGTGGGCACGCTCGAGGCTGGTGCCGACCCGGTACTGGACATGGAAGTCGATATAGCGGTGACGGCCGGCCCGGCGGGCGCGCAGCTTGTGGTAGCCGGCGACCTCGCGGGTGCGGGCGGCGGCTATCGCCGCCTCGATCCGGTCCATCTCCTCCTCAGGCAGCGCCTCGTCGACGAGGACGCCGGAGGAGCGCCTGATGATCCTGATCCCGGCGACGACGATCGCTGTGGCGACGACCAGGGCCGTGATCGAGTCGAAGGCGACGGCGCCGGTGACCTCGACCAGGCCCAGGCCCGCCAGCACCCCGGCCGAGGTGAGCGCATCGGTGCGCAGGTGGGCGGCGTCCCCCTCCAGCGCCGGCGAGTCGTGAGCCTTCGCCTGGCGCGAGAGCACAGCGGAGACGGCGAGGTTGGCCACCACCGAGAAACCCATCACCGCCATGCCGATGCCGAGCGCGTCGACCTCGGCGCCGTCCACCAGCCTGTGGGTCGCCTCGTAGACGATGATCCCGGCGCCGACCAGGATCAGCATCCCCTCGATCGTGGCCGCCAGGCTTTCGACCTTCTCGTGGCCGTAAGGATGATCGGCGTCGGCGGGCACGTCGGCCTTACGCACGGAGACGAAGGCGACGACCGAGGCGACCAGGTCGATCAGCGAGTGGACGGCCTCGGTCAGGATCGCGATCGAGCCGGTGATCGCCCCGGCGGCGAGCTTGATCGCGATCAGGAACGAGTTGGAGGCGATCGAGAGCGCCGCCGCGCCGGTCTTGGTGCGAATCATCGGCTCGTGCGGGCGCGGTTCGCGCTGAGATGCTCGGCCAGCAGCCGCGCCGCCAGGCCGCGATGGCTGATCTCGTTCTTCTCGGCCTGGCCCAGCTCGGACATCGTGCGCCGATCCTCGGGGCCGGTCGCCTCCGGGACGAAGGCCGGGTCGTAGCCGAAACCGCCGGCGCCGCGCGGCTCGTCGATCAGGTGGCCCTCGCAGCGAGCCTCGAAGACATGCTCGGCGCCATCTGCTTCGACCAAGGCGAGGGCGCAAACGTAATAGGCGCCCCGCTCGCCGCTTGGCGCCGCCCCCACCTCGCGCAGCAGCTTCTCCAGGTTCTCCTCGTCGGTCGCGCCCTCGCCGCCGTAGCGGGCTGAGTGGATGCCGGGCTGGCCGCCGAGCGCCACGGCGCCGATCCCCGAGTCGTCTGCAACCGCCGCCCGGCCGGTCGCCTCGTGAGCGGCGCGGGCCTTGTCGAGGGCGATCGCGGCGAAGCTCTCCCCGTCCTCGGGCGGCAGCTCAACGCCCTCCGGCAGCGGCTCCAGCTCGACCCCGGGCAGCAGTTCGCGCATCTCGCGCAGCTTGTGCCTGTTGCCGGTGGCGAAGATCAAGCGCCGGCTACCCGCTCCTGGACCTGTCGCAATCGGGAGATCCCCATCTCGGCGAGCCCGAGCAGCTCGTCGAGCGAGGCGCGGGAGAGCGGCATCCGCTCCGCCGTCGCCTGCACCTCGACCAAGCCGCCATCGCCCGTCATCACCACGTTCGCGTCGACCTCGGCGTTCGAGTCCTCGCCGTAGTCGAGGTCGCAGAGCGCCCTGCCGCCGACCATGCCGACGCTGACCGCCGCCACCGAGCCGTTCAGCGGCATCTCCTCGACCTTGCCGGCGTCGAGCAGCTTCTG
This sequence comes from uncultured Solirubrobacterales bacterium, assembly GCA_963728045.1. GTDB lineage: Bacteria > Actinomycetota > Thermoleophilia > Solirubrobacterales > 70-9 > VRUE01. The sequence continues at coordinate 67,346 of CAVSIE010000006.1, read as the reverse complement.
GCAGGCGAGGCGCAGGGCGACGTAGCCGCCGGTGATCGCCGCGCAGCGCGTCCCCCCGTCCGCTTCGAGCACGTCGCAGTCGACGTAGACGCTGCGTTCGCCCAGCGCTTTGAAGTCGACGACGACGCGCAGCGCCCGGCCGATCAGGCGCTGGATCTCGACCCCGCGCCCATCCTGCTTGCCCTTCGAGACGTCGCGTGTCTTGCGCTCGCCGGTCGAGGCCGGCAGCATCGCGTACTCGGCCGTCACCCAGCCTTTGCCGCGCCCCGCCATCCAGCGCGGCACCGACTCGTTGACCGAGGCGGTGCAGATCACCCTCGTTTTGCCCAGCGAGATCAGCGCCGAGCCGTCGGCAGAAGCGACGAAGCCGGGGTCGATCGTCACCGGGCGAATGTCGGCGGGCGCCCTGTCGTAGCTGCGAGAGGCTGGCATCGTGCGGCAAGCCTAACCGCGACGGCCCGAAGCGAGGTCGGAGCCAGAGTCGAAGGGTCGCGAGAGCTCTCGCGACCCTCCTGCCCCTGGGACATTCGCGCCGGAACCAGTCAACCGGCGCTGCCTGGCAGCTTAGATCAATCCAGATTGACGAGTCAAGGATTTCTCAGCTATAGCCAAAGCGGCGCATAAAGGCTCATTTGAACGCCACCTTGTCCACTGCCTCACGGATCTTGTCGACGATCACCTCGGCCAGCTCGGTGCCCTGCTTGCCGTTGAAACCCTTCATCGCGGCGACCATCCCCACCATCAGCAGCGAGACGAGCAGGATCAGGCCGACGTACTCGACCGTCCCCTGCCCGCGCTCCCCGGCTGCCAGCGCACGGATCGCCTGAACCCTGGCGGCCAGCGTCGCGTGCACGTATCCCATCAGCGCGTAGATCATCGAAGCCTCCTTTCGCGGTGTCGGCGAATGCTCGAAGCCGGCGCCGCACCGATCCAGACGCGAATGCCCCAACTCACGCCCCGAAAGGTGAAATAGGTGCGACGCCGCGGAACCGCCGGATACGCTGCGCCGGGTGCGTGTCCTCGTCGTGACCAACTTCGAGCCCGACGCCTCGACGCCGCAACGGGGGCGTTGGGTGCGCGACCAGGTGGAGGAGATGCGCCGCCTGGGCGCCGAGGTCGAGGTCTTCAGCTTCCCACCGGGGAAGCGCCAGTACGTCCCGGCGACGCGTCGCCTGCGCAGCCGGCTGCGACGGGAGCGCTTCGACCTCGTCCACGCCCACTACGGGCTGGCCGGCTGGTGCGCACGGCTGGCCGGCGCCCGACCGCTGATCGTCAGCTTCCACGGCACCGACGTGCGCCACTCGCGTCGTCGGGCCGATGTCCCGTCGCCTCGCCTGGCGAGTCGACCTCGTCGCCGCGGTCTCGCGCGCGCTCTTCGCTGCCGAGGACGGCCGGGCGGGCCTCCCTGCCGTGCCCGGCTCCGCGGTGCTCCCCTGCGGACCGGACCTCGGCCGCTTCCGCTCGATCCCGCGCGCTGAAGCGCGCCGCCGGCTCGGCCTCGACCCCGACGGCCGCTACCTCTTCTTCCCCGCCGACCCGGCCCGGCCCGAGAAGCGGCACGACCGCGCTGCCGAGCTTGCCGCCGCCTGCGACGCCGAGCTGCTGCATCGGCGGCTCGATCGAGCCGGACGAGATGCCGCTCTGGGTCAACGCCGCCAACGCCGTGCTCGTCACCTCCGACTACGAGGGCTTCGGCCTCGCCTGCCTCGAGGCGCTCGCCTGCGACGTGCCGGTGCTCTCGACCCCGGTCGGCATCGCCCCCTTCGCCCTCGCCGGCCTCCCCGGCGCCCTCTGCGCCCCGTTCGACCTGGATGCCTGGCGCGCCGCGGCGCGTCCCCTGCTCGAGGCCCCGGACCCCCGCGTCGAGGGGGCTGCCCGCGCTGCGCCGCTCTCCGCGGCGCGGATGGCGGAACGCACGATCGTGGCCTACCGCGACGTCCTCGCCGTAATAGATTGAGAGCGATGAGCGAGGGTGCGGCCAAGCCGGAGGGCGAAAACCTCAGCGCGCAAGTCGAGATGGCGAAGAGGCGGCTGGAGGAAGCGGTGGCCGCGGCGAGCGCCGCCGAGAAGCGCACCGCGGCCGAGATCAGGGCGCTCGAGGCCGACCTGGAGAACGAGCGGCTCTCGAAGGAGGAGGCGATCGCCGCAGCGCAGAGCCGCCTGTCGGAGATCGAGAAGCACGCCGAGGCGGCCGAGCGGCGGATCGAGGAGGCCGAGAGTCGCGCCGCCGAGACGAGCAAAGCGGTAGCCGACGCCGAGGCTCGCGCCCGCGAGGCGGCCGCCGCCTGGCTGCGAGAGCAGGTCGAGACGATCCGCCGAGAGGCGGGACGGCGATAACCGACTTCGACGTCGCCGTGATCGGCGGCGGCGCAGCCGGCCTCTGGACAGCCCTGCGGACCGCGGAGCGCGGCGGCTCGGCCTGCCTGGTCTCGCGCACGCCGCTCGCGCAGAGCGCCAGCTTCTGGGCCCAGGGCGGCCTCGCCGCGGCGCTGGAGGCGGGCGACTCGCCGGCCGGCCACGCCGCCGACACGATCGCCGCTGGGCGCGGCCTCTGCCGCCCCTCCGCCGTCGAGGTGCTGGTCGAGGAGGCCCCCGGCGCGATCCAGGCCCTGCGCGAGCGCGGCGTCGTCTTCGATCTCGACCAGAACGGAGAGCTGGCGCTGGGCCTCGAGGGAGGCCACACGCGGCGTCGCATCGTCCACTCCGGCGGCAGCCAGACCGGCCACGAGATCACCTCGAAGCTGGCGGCGATGGTCGCCGCCGAGCCGCGGATCGAGGTGCGGGAGCGAACCTCGGCGACGGCGCTGTGGAGCGACGGCGAGCGCTGCCACGGGCTGCTCACCGAGGGCGACCCGATCGCCGCGACGGCAACCGTGCTGGCGACCGGCGGCGCGGCGGCGCTGTGGCGGCGGACCACCAACCCCTGGGGAGCGATCGGGGCCGGACCGACGATGGCCTCCGCGGCCGGGGCCGACCTGGCCGACCTCGAGCTCTGCCAGTTCCACCCGACCGCCCTGGCACTGCCCGGAACGCGCTTCGACGGACTGCTGATCACCGAGGCGGTGCGCGGCGAGGGCGCGACGCTGCTCGACGGCGGCGGCCGCCGCTTCACCGACGAGCTGGCGCCGCGCGACGCGGTCACCGCCGCGATCCTCGACCGGATCGCGGCCGACGGGGCCGAGTCTGTGCAGCTCGACCTGCGCGAAATCGAGCCGGCTCGCTTCCCCAACGTCTTCGCCTCGCTCGAAGAGGCCGGGCTGAACCCGCGCGAGCGACCCGTCCCGGTCGCGCCCGCCGCCCACTACACGATGGGCGGGGTCGCGGTCGACCTCGACGGCCGCTCCTCGCTGGCCGGCCTCTACGCGGTCGGCGAGTGCGCCTGCACCGGCCTGCACGGGGCCAACCGGCTCGCCTCCAACTCGCTCAGCGAGTGCTTCGTCTTCGGCGAGCGCGCCGCGGCGGCGGCCCTGGACGACGAGCGGCCCGCCGCTGCGCCGCCGGCGCCCGAGTGGCGCTTCCAGCCCCCAACCGAAGCGACCCGCGACGCGGTCTGGCGTCTCGCCGGGCCGCGGCGCCGGGCCGAGCAGCTCGAGGAGCTGCTCGGAGAGCCCTACCCCCTGGCCGCCGCCATCGCCCGCTGCGCGCTCGAGCGCCGCGAGTCGCGCGGCGGCCACCTGCGCGCCGACTTCCCCCACCTCGACCCCGAGCTGGACGGGATCCACATCGTGCTCGGCCCCGACGGCGCGACCCGCCGCGAGCGCTGGAGCTGAGCAGCGCCGGGCGATAGCTTCGGCTCGTGCTGCTCGGGGTCGACGTAGGCGGAACCTTCACCGACGCGGTCCTCTTCGACGGGGAGCGGGTCCACACCGCGAAGCTGCCGACCACCCCCGCGGACCAGTCGGAGGGGGTGATCGCCGCCGTCGAGGAGGTGCTGCGCCTCGCCGGCGCGGACGCAACCGAAGTCGAGGCCTTCTCCCACGGGATGACGGTCGGCACCAACGCCCTGCTCGAGGAACGGGGCGCCCGCACAGCGCTGATCGCCACGCGCGGCTTCGCCGACCTGCTCGAGATCGGCCGCCAGGACCGCCCCGACCTCTACCGCCTCTGCGCGCCGAAGCCGGCGCCGCTGGTCGCTCCCGAGCTGCGCTTCGAGGCGGCCGAGCGGGTCGGCCCCGAGGGGATCGTCGAGCCCCTCGCCGGAGAGGAGCCCCAGCGCCTCGCCGACGAGCTGCGCGCGGCGGGCGCCGAGTCGGTCGCGATCTGCCTGCTCTTCTCCTACCTCGACCCCTCGCACGAGCAGGAGATCGCCGCGCACCTGCGTCGCGAGCTGCCGGGGGTCCACGTCTCCGCCTCGCACGAGGTCCTGCCTCGCTTCCGCGAGTACGAGCGCTGCTCGACCACCGCGATCGACGCCTACCTCTCCCCCCTGCTCGGCCGCTACCTGGGCCGGCTCGGTGAGGCCGCCAACGACCTGGGTCTTCCCGCCCCGCTGGTGATGCAGTCCTCGGGTGGCGTAGCAAGCGCTGGAGAGGCGGCACGGGCGGGCGCCTGGAGTGTTCTCTCCGGCCCGGCCGGCGGCGCCGTCGGCGCCGGACTCCTCGCCCGCGCCTGCGGTGACGGCAACGCGCTCGGCTTCGACATGGGCGGCACCTCCTGCGACGTCTGCGTAGTCGAGGACGGAGCCGTGAGGCGCACCGGGTACCGCGAGATCGCCGGTCGCGTGATCCAGCTGCCGATGGTCGACGTGCACACGGTCGGCGCCGGCGGCGGCTCGATCGGCTGGAGCGACGCCGGCGGGGCGCTCCGGGTCGGGCCGCACTCGGCCGGGGCCGAACCCGGTCCCGCCTGTTACGGCCGCGGCGGCGCTGAGCCAACCGTCACCGACGCCAACCTGCTGCTCGGCTACCTCGCCGCCGACTCCCGCCTCGCCGGCGATGTCGCGCTCGACGTCGAGGCCGCCGGCGCCGCGATCACCTCGCTCGCCGGCTCGCTCGGGCTCGGCGAGCTGGAGGCCGCGGAAGGAATCGTCCGCGTCGCCAACCAGGAGATGGTGCGAGCGCTGCGGGTGGTCACGGTCGAGCGCGGTGTCGATCCGCGCCGCTTCGCGCTGCTGCCCTTCGGCGGCGCCGGGCCGATGCACGCCGCCGCGATCGCCACCGAGCTCGGCATCGAGCGCATCCTCTGCCCCCGTGCCAGCGGCGTCCTCTCGGCGCTCGGGCTCTGCGCCTCAGAGCGACGGCGCGACACGACGCGCACCGTGATGCTGAGCGGCAAGGAGCTCAGCGGCGAGCGAATCGCCGCTGAGGTCGACGACCTGATCGCCGGACTCGACGGCGATCTCGTCGAGGCCGAGGCCGAAGTCGTCTACGAGATGCGCTACGCGGGCCAGGCCTTTGAGCTGCCGGTCACTGGGAGCAGGCGCCCTGACCCCGAGGACCTGGTCGAGCGCTTCGAGCGGGCCCACGAGGAGCGCTACGGCCATCGCGACCCCGACGGCGAGGTCGTCCTCGTCCACATCCGCCTGGCGATGGTCAAGCCGGGACCGCAGCCCCGACCGGTCGCGGCGCCGGAGGGCAGCCTCGAGCGAAGCAGGCGAGACGCGCGCTTCGACGGTGAGTGGGTGGAGACCCCGATCCTGCGCGGCGAGCCGGCGGCGGGGACGCAGGTCGAGGGACCGGCGATCTTCGAGCTGCCGGAGGCGACCTTCGTCGTGCCGCCCGGCTGGAGCGCCGCTGTCGATGAGACCGGCACGATCGTCGCGGAGGTCGACCGATGAGCCGGCTCGACCCGATCGCGCTCCAGGTCCTGGTCGGCGGCCTGCGCGCGGCCTGCGACGAGATGGGCGCCGCCCTGATCCGCTCCGCCTACTCGGCCAACATCAAGGAGCGTCGCGACTGCTCCACGGCGCTCTTCGACGCCAGTGGGGAGCTGGTGATGCAGGCCGAGCACATCCCCGTCCACCTCGGCTCGATGCCGGACGCGGTCGCCGCGGTGCTGGGCGAGGAGCAGCGCCCCGGCGTCTCCTGGATCCTCAACGACCCCTACCGGGGCGGCACCCACCTGCCCGACATCACCCTGATCGCCCCGGTCTTCGCCGTCGGCGAGCTGCTCGGCTTCGCCGCCTGCCGCGCCCACCACGCCGACGTCGGAGGACCGACGCCGGGCGGCATGCCGGCGCGCTCGACGACCCTCGAAGAGGAGGGCGTGATGATCCCGCCGACCCGGGTCGAGGACGGCGTGCTCGAGGGGCTCGCCCGGCAGATGCGCTCGCCGCGCCAGCGACTCGCCGACCTCCGGGCGCAGGGCGCCGCCAACCGGATCGGCGAGCTGCGCCTCGCCGAGCTCGCCGAGCGCCACGGCCTCGGGGAGCTCCGCGCCGGCATGGCGGAGATCCTCGACTACGCCGAGCGGCGCACCCGCGCCGCTCTCGCCGAGCTCCCCGACGGCGCCTACGCCGCCGAGGACGTGCTCGAAGACGACGCGGACGGGAGGCAGCGCGACGTCACGCTGAAGGTCGAGGCGAGGATCGCCGGCGACCGCCTCACGCTCGACTTCACCGGCACCGACCCCGAGGTGCGGGGCAACCTCAACTGCCCGCTCTCGGTGACCAAGTCGGCCGCCTTCTTCGCCGTCCGCGTCCTCACCGACCCCGACGCGCCGCCCTCGGCCGGCGCCTACCGGCCGATCGAGGTGGTCGCTCCCGAGGGCTGCCTGCTCAACGCGCGCTTCCCGGCGGCGGTCGCCGCCGGGAACGTCGAGACCTCGAGCCGGGTCGCCGACCTGGTGATCTCCGCGCTCGGCGGCGTTCGCCCCGTCCCCGCCCAGGGACAGGGGACGATGAACAACCTCACCCTCGCCAACGAGGACTTCACCTACTACGAGACGCTCGGCGGCGGCCAGGGCGCCTGCCCCGGCGCGCCCGGCCCGAGCGCGATCCACGTGGCGATGTCGAACACGCTCAACACCCCGGTCGAGGCGCTGGAGACGGAGTTCCCGCTCCGCGTGCGCGAGCTCTCGCTACGGCGCGGCAGCGGCGGTGAGGGGCGCCATACCGGCGGCGACGGCCTGGCGCGCGAGATCGAAGCCCTCGCCCCGATGCGCTACGGCCTGATCTCCGAGCGCCGCCGTCACCCGCCTCGCGGCCGCGAGGGCGGCGCCGACGGGGCTCCCGGCCGAAACCTGCTGAATGGCGAGACACTGCCCAGCAAGGCTGAGGGCGAGCTCCGCCCAGACGACAGGCTGCGAATCGAGACGCCGGGGGGCGGTGGATACGACAAGCGTTGAGCGCGGATTGTGTGACTGGCTTCACATTTGGAGATCGGCAGCGTCTCGTCTAGAATGCCGTGCTCGGGCGGGAAATTTTCGCCTGGATGGGATTCGAGTTTCCGCTCGCAGTCCTCCCAGTCTCAGACTTACCGAGCCTACTCAGGTACAGATTCCAAATGCCGATCGCTTTCAAGGAATGGGCCGTAACGGTCCGCGCTCTCGCCGAGGGCGAGCAGCTGCTGACCCTGCGCAAGGGCGGAATCCGCGAGGAGAACAAGCACTTCGAGCTGGAGCACGAGCGCTTCTTCCTCTACCCCACCTTCGACCACCAGCACAATAACCTCGTGCGTGAGTCCCACCACCCGGAGCTGGGCCGCGCCCTCGAGGAGGGCGTCTGGCCGGATGAGGACCCACCGCCCGGCGCGCTGCTGCAGGACGGCGGCATCGCCCAGCCCGACCGTGTCCGGTTGCGCGCCTGGGCCGAGGTGACCGACCACATCACGGTCACCGACCCGCGCATCGTCGACGGGCTCTCCCCCTTCTACGTCTGGACCCCGGACTACGCCGAAAAGCGGCTGCGCTGGAAGCGGCGCCACCCACTGCACGTGCTGCTGCTGCGGGTCCATCGCATTCCCCGTCCGGTCACCGTGCGGGTTCGCGAGGAGTACCACGGCTGCCGCTCCTGGGTCGAGATCGACCGCGAACTGCCCTTCGAGGGCACACCGGTGATGGCCGACGAGGAGTTCGACCGCGCCCGGCAAGAGATCCGAGAAGTCTGCGCCGAAGCGGCCGAGCCAGTACTTGTCTAAGGCCGACCGGCCAAGCAGATCAAGGATGCAGGGAGCGTGGCGTGCTCTGCACGCGAGCGACCGAAGACGCAGATATGCGCCGGGCGGGCGGCCTTAGATTCCTTGGGTTGAGACGAAATCCCTGAGCTTCACCGCGCGCCACGACAGCGGCGACGCGTCCTTTGCCGAGCGCACCCTCGACCGCATGGAGGACCTGCGCCTGCGCCTCGAGGACCGCTTCGAGCGGGTCCCTGGCGACGTCACGGTCGTCGTCCACACCAACCCGGTCTGGCTCTCGCTGGCGCACCCGTTCCTGCCCGCGGCGCGCTGGTCGGCGGCGCCGGCCGGCCGTCGCTACCTGGCCGGCTGGGCGATGGAGACCGAGCTGCACGTCCTCAACGACCCCCACATGGAGCGCCGCGCCGCCGGCGAGGACTCACGCGAAGCCCTGCGCGGCACCGCCGAGCGCCTCTACGCGCAGCTGGTCCTCGCCGCCAACAACCCGGAGCTCCCCCCCGCCTGGACGCCGCGCCGCTTCGCCCGCTACCTGCGCTGGGCCTGGCTGGTCGAAGGCGGCGCCCAGTACTTCGCCCGCCAGGTCGGCCTCTACCGCGCGGCGGTGATCCGCCGCCTGCGCGAGAGCGCGCGTCCCTCGTTCCCGCCCTCGCGGCGCGACGCGGTGATCCTCGGCGGCACGATCTTCGACCTGCTGGAGACCGAGCGCGGCCCGGATGCCTGCGAGCGACTGGCCCTGGAGCTTCACTCCGGCGGCGCCGTCCCCACCCTCGAAGCCGCCTTCGAGGCACGCTTCGCCGAGATCGAGGCCGCCTGGCGCGACTACCTGCGCGAGGTCAACCGGCCCAGCGCCGACTAAGCAGGCGCCGGTTCCCTTGAGCACCTCGCGGGCGTCGGCCGCGACCTCTTCGGCGACGAGGACTTCCCGCGGTCCGGCAGCGAGGAAGTCGGGCACGTCGAAGCCCGCCGCCCTCCTCAGCATGCTCGGGATGCCGTGCGCGGTCAGCAGCCCCTGGATCATTTCCGCTTCCGCCTGCTGGTGGGCAAAGGCCACCTTGACCAGGTTGCCACCGCCGCCTCCACCGCCGCCACCCTCCTCGTCGTGCCCGCGCGAGCCACCGCCGCCACCGGCGCCTGTCCTGGAAGCGGGCTTCGAGCTATGCGACGTCGAGCTCGGCATCGGCGATCTTCATCTCCTTGAGCCAGTAGGCCTTGACCTCGGGGGACTCGGGGTCGGCGAGGGAGACGATCACGTAGACCTGGTCCGGCCAGCTGACCGCCTCGTTGAGGTCCGTCTGTGAAGGGTACGCCGGACTCTTCGTGTGGGAGTGGTAGATCGCCAGCAGCTCTTCCCCCCGCCCACGCATCTCCTTTTCGATGATCCGGTACTGGTCCGCGGTGTCGATGCGGTAGCTGAATGGGCTGGCGAACTCGTTGCGGGCCCGGTGGACCGCCTGCGCGACCCCATCGGCGCCACCGACCAGGCCGCAGCACTCGTTGGGCAGGTCCTCGCGCGCGTGCGCGACCATCTCGTCGATAAGCGACTGGGCAATCCGCATTGCGGCGAGCTGGCTGCCTACCACCAGACGGTGGAGTCGAGGTTCTCGATCTCCTCGACCGGCTTGGTGTAGACGCCGGAGGAGAGGTACTTCCAGCCGTCGTCGGGGATCAGGAAGACGACGTTGCCGCCGGGGAGCTCCTCGGCGATGCGAACGGCGATGCGGGCGATCGCGCCGGAGGAGACGCCGGCGAAGACGCCCTCCTCGTCGAGCAGCTTGCGGGTCCAGACGACTGCGTCGCGGTTGGAGACCATGATCTTGCGGTCGAGCAGGGTGATGTCGATGATCGGCGGGATGAAGCCGTCGTCGAGCGAGCGCAGGCCATGCACCATCTCGCCCTGCATCGGCTCGGCGGCGACGATCAGCGTCTCGGGGTCGTTCTCCTTGAGGCGACGCCCGTTGCCCATCAGGGTGCCGCCGGTGCCGAGTCCGCCTATGAAGGCCGCGACCCCGTCCAACTCTTCGAGGATCTCCACCGCGGTGCCGTTGTAGTGGGCGAGCGGGTTCGCCTCGTTGCCGTACTGGTAGGGCATGTAGTAGCTGGGGTCCTCGGACATCTCCAGGGCCACCTCGACCGCGCCGTTGGAGCCTTTGGCGCCCTCCGAGTAGACGATCTCCGCCCCGTACATCTCGAGCAGCTGGGTGCGCTCCTCGGTGACGTTGTCCGGCATCACCACCTTCAGCGGGTAACCCTTGCGGCGGCAGATCATCGCTAGCGAGATGCCGGTGTTACCGGAGGTCGGCTCGAGGATCGTCTGGCCGGGCTCGATCGCCCCTTCGGCCTCGGCCGCCTCGATCATCGAACGGGCGACGCGGTCCTTGACCGAACCGGTCGGGTTGCGGCCCTCGAGCTTGGCGTAGATCCGCACCTCGGGCTTTGGCGAGAGGCGCGGCAGCTCGACCAGCGGCGTGTTGCCGATCGACTCGACGACATTGCCGTAGCGGCCCCCGCGGGGGCGGTTGAGTAGGTCGTCCTGGGCCATCGCTCTCCCGTTACTTCAAAAAGTATAGCTAGGGAGGGTCAACCCGTCGGCGGCGCTAGAGCTGGGTCGCGATACCGAGGAAGCCGACCAGCATCGTGACGACCATGCCGCCGCCGACCTGCAGGATGAGCCGGTGAAGGGCAGCGATTTCCCCACGCACCGCGCTGAATTCAGCCCTCATCTCTCTGCGCAGCTCGCCGACCTCCGCCTTGAGGTCGTCGAGCCGCTCGTCTGTCCAGCTTTCCCTCACCGCATCCATGATCTCACGCTAGCGGACAAAACGTCACATGTGGGTGCCAGAAGCGTAAATTCTCTCGCTCTCAACGGCTCGCTACAAAGGCGGATTGAAGGGCTCGATCAGCCGCCGGCCATGGCGGGGAGAATCACGACCGTATCCCCGTCGGAGACGTCCGTCTCCAGCCCATTGAGCACCCGCACGTCCTCGTCGTTGAGATAGACGTTGACGTAGCGGTTGAGGTCGCCGTCGGGCCCGAACAGCTGACTCTGGGTATCGGGGTGCTCGGCGGTCAGCGCCCGCAGCACCTCGCCCACGGTCGATCCCGCCGCTTCGACCTCAGGCTGGCCGCCGGTCTGCGCGCGCAGGACGGGTGGGATTCGGACCGTCGCCATCAGGCCGCGATCCTATTGGAGGCGGTAAGAGCGGCGCGGCTCGGCGAGCCTCATCCGGCGCAGAAGAGCTCGTAGTCGGGGAACTGGCCCAGCTCCGACTCGGGGATCTCCGGCGCGTTCTCGCCGCAGATCGGGCACTCGGGGTCGCGCCGCACCTTCAGCTCGGTGAAGCGTGTGCTGAGCGCGTCGAAGAGGAGCAGGCGACCGATCAGCGGCTCGCCGATGCCGAGCACCAGCTTCAGCACCTCGTTGGCCTGGAGCAAACCCATCGTCCCGGCCATTGCCCCGAGCACGCCGTTGGCCGAGCAGCTCGGCGCCAGCTCGGCCGGCGGCGGCGTCGGGTAGAGGCAGCGATAGCAGGGTCCCTCGTAGGGGACGAAGGTCGAAATCTGCCCGTCGAAGCTGAGGATCGAGGCGGAGACGACCGGCTTGCGCAGCCGCACCGAGGCGTCGTTGAGCAGGTAACGGGTCGGGAAGTTGTCGGCTCCGTCGACGATCACGTCGTAGTCCCCGATGATCTCGAGGATGTTGGAAGCGTCGAGGCGCATGCGGTGCTCGACCACTTTCACGTCGGGGTTGAGCGCCTCGATCGTCAGCCGCGCCGACTCGGTCTTCGGAATGCCGACCCGTTCGGTGTTATGGATCACCTGGCGCTGCAGGTTGGAGGCGTCGACGACGTCGTCGTCGACCAGGCCCATCGTGCCGATCCCGGCCGCAGCGAGGTAGAGCGCGGTGGGCGCGCCGAGCCCGCCGGCGCCGACCAGCAGCACTTTGGCGTTCAACATCTTCAGCTGGCCCTCGACCCCGACCTCGGGCAGCAGGGTGTGACGCGAGTAGCGGTCGCGCTGCTCGGGGGTCATCCCCTCGGCGGCGAGGACCGGCAGCCCCTGCTCCTGCCAGGCGAGGATCCCGCCGGCCATCGAGGCGACGTCCTCGTAGCCGAGCGCCTGCATCTGCTCGGCCGCCTTGTAGGAGCGGTTGCCGCTGCGGCAGTAGAGGATCGTGCGCGCAGACTTGTCGGGCGCGGCGGCAGCGATCTCGTCACCGAGCAGTCCCGGCGGCACCAGCTTGCCGCCCTCGAGGCGCGCCTCCTGGAACTCGTGCGGCTCGCGCGTGTCGATCAGGACGACGTCGCCGCCCTCGATCTCCTGCGCCGCCTCGAACGGCTCTATCTCCTCGACTTGCTGCTTGGCCTGCGTCTCCGGCGCCATGCTTCGTTAAATCCCCCGAATTCGGATCAGCTTTACTTCAAAAAGTATAGCGCTGCTGCCGAGCCTGCCGACCCAGCCTCAAAGCTGGGTGACGATCAGGCCAAGCTGAGTAGCGACCAAGCCGAGGAGAGCAATCAACCCCGCGCCGCCAAGCCGGATCATCGTGTGCTGCAGCGCGTCGATCCGCGGGATGAGCGCCCTTACTTCGGCGCCTATCGCATCGAGGTCCCCATCGATGCGATCGAAGCGCTCTTCGAGTCGTTCGGCTATCGGATCCCTGCCCATAGCTTCTGCCAGACTAGCGAAAGTGATTGTCTGCAAGCTCAGGCGGCGCGGGCGATGCGCCTGGTCTCCCCCGGCCCTAGGTAAGGGATGAGGAGGTATTCGACCAGCTCGGCGGTCGCCTCAGGGAGCTGCTCGGTGCGACCAGCATCGACGTAGCGGCCGATGGTGGTGATGACGCCACCGAGCAGCATCTCCTCGAGCTCGGGTGGCAACTGGCTGTCATCAGGGCGGCCGGCGCGCAACGCCTCGGCGAAGCGGCTGAGACAGACCTGCTGGCGCTCGCGGGCGGTGACGCCCGCCTGCAGCACCTCGACGGCGAAGAGCCGCGCGAGCGCTGGGTTCGCCGCCAGCAGGCGAAGCGCCTCCGAGATCCCGGCACGAACGCGGGCGGGCCACTCGCCACTAGCGTCGACCGCTCGCTCGACGCGCTCGCAGAGCCACTGGCCGGCGAGGTCGTAGGTCGCCAGGAAGCAAGCTTCCTTGTCTTCGAACTGCTCGTAGAAGGCCGCCCGCGATACCCCGGCCTCTTGGGCTAGATGACCGATCGTTGTCCGGGGGTAGCCGTGCAGGGGCAGGACCTGCAGCATCGCGGCGACGATGCGCATGCGCTGATTGCCGGCGACGAAGGAGCGCGGCAGCTTGTGGCGGCCGGGTGGCAACCGCTCGGTGGAGCGCTGTGGAGGCTGACCGGCGAGAGCGCGCGGTTCGAAGCGCTCAGGCTCGGCGCTCATCGGCCGAGCGCACGGTCACTGCTTCGTATGGCGCCAGCAGGTACCGAAGCAGGAGGTCGTGGTCCTCGGGCAGCCGCTCGGCTTCGCCGGCGAGCACTCGCGCCGAGAGGTGCGAGGCGAGGCCGCCGGCGAGCAGTCGCGGGGTCTCCTCCGAGATCGCTTCGTCATCTGCCTGCGCCGCCGCCGGGCGGAGGGCCTCCCCAAACCTGATCAGCGAGCGCTCATGCTCGAGCCGAGCCGGGCGCGCGGCGGCTAGTGCCTCGACTAGGAGCAGATGAGCGAGCAGCGGGCCTGCGGCGAGGAACTCCAGCCCGGCCTGCAGCCCGGCTGAGACCTGCGCTTCCCAGCTCCGCTCACCCTGCACGGCCGCCTCGGCCACGGTCACCAGCCGCTCCACCCCGTCCTCGTAAGCGGCCGCGAAGCACGGCTCCTTCCCCTGGAAGTGCTCGTAGAAGGTGGCGCGCGAGACTCCCGACAGTTCGACGATGTCGGTGATCTTGGTGTCCTCGTAGCCGTGGTAGGCGAGAGCCGCGGCGAGCCCGTCGAAGATCCGGTGGCGCTGGTTGGCCCGTACCTCCGCCCGCGAGAGCCCGGCGTGAGGAGAGATCCGTTCCAGATCGGGCGGCGAAGCGCCAGGGCGTCGCCGCGAGCCCCGCGGCTCTCTCGTCGCCATACCGCTGCCGTTCTCAGCCCGAGCCACGCATCAATACAAACACGTCAGTTCGTGTTTGTCAAGATACGCACGTGGTAATTTTGATGCTTTAGAAGGCTCGACCCCGGGCGGCTCGAGGGGCCCACCCAGGGTCAACCCTGTCAAGGGCGCCCACGCCTTCTCAGATTCTGCTATTCGACCCAAATGCCTTTCTGACTTCCCTCGAGATATTCAACATCGCCTTCAACTGCCTGTTCTCCGAAGAATTCGTATCCCTTTAGATTCCAAGATCCACTCAAGCTTCCGTCTTTATGTGTTCCGGAATTGGTGCACTGCGAGCCGGTTTGTGTGTATTTCAGGCCTTTTACCACGAGGCCAACTTCAACCGCACGCGTCGTGCCAGTGCCAACGTTTTCCGTTTTCACGGAACTGAGGCTGCTCTGAGCTGGAATCCCGACTTTGCACGATCCAGATAGCACTGTGAATGTGATTTCTTTTTCTTTGGGGCAGACGATGTCCAATACACCACTGGTATAAGGCAGTTCACCGACCAGCGGGTGAAGAGCAAAGGAACATCCATTCATGCTCACGGTAAATTCGCTGAACCAAATGCAACCGGTCCATTTTTTGAACTTTAGGCTGTGTTCAATGCTTGCACTGGTTAGCAAACCCTCACCTGTCCCCGTCGATTTACAGGTGAAGGAAATTGGAGGACCGCTTACCCCCGGCATGCCGATCGCCATCATTTTTTCTTTCGACAATGTTCCATTGATGACAGTGGAATATTTTTCGCTTTCGATGAGCGGCGGCACTACGACTTGTTCGTTTGCCAGATAAACCCCGATCGGGTGTTCTTCTACAGGGTTGTATCCGCTGATCACATAGGTGCCTTTATAGGTGCCGGCACTGTGCGTCCCGGGGGCTCGGCACGCTACCCCAGCTTCAGTGTATTTGATTCCGGTAAGACTCAGAGTGGTAGTGATGGTACGACCACGGCTTTTTTTACCGGTATTAGTGAAGTTTACAGCGCCCAAAGCTGCCTGGGCCGACAGCTTCAGCGTACAGACCGCGCTCGAAAATTCTATCGAGTCACCCGCTTTGCTGCAGACTATCTCCATGTTACCGGTAAATGGAGAGTTTTTACTAGTACTGTAAAATACATACTGACAGCTATTGATTTTGGCCGTGGCGTTCTGCCCAAACAGAGTGCAATTACTGTAGGCAGGCGTGAGCGTCAGGGTGCTGGATGCTTCCTTCACCGTTCCAGTAGCCGTCGCCACTTTGCAGTAAAGATTATAACCACTTGTTTCCTCTTTAAAGTTATGTTCCCCGCTCTGTACGGCTGTTACCGAGGTAGACGAATACTCTTCGGCTCGGAGCTTGACGTGAGGAGTTGGCGTCAGGCGCTCGGCCAAAGGCCGTTCTCCGGGGCTGAAGAACGGCTGACCACTATAGACTCCGACGGCGGTACACAGTGACGGCTGTGGACATGAGATGCTGAATAGCTTGACCTGGGTTCCACCCACCGGCAAGGACGGGTCTTGAATCATCCATTCCGAGCCACTCCAGTGTCGTCCCGTAGCGTTACCGATCAGCTCGCAGGAGCTTTGCGTGGCGCACGAGATCGCGCTGAGATCCGACGGCAGCCCGCTTGCCTGGATCTGCCAGCTCGTTCCGTTCCATGCTGCTGTGAAAGTAGTTCCTCCCCCGGCGCCGCTTGCGATGCAGAAGCCGGCAACGGGACAGGAGATGGAACGAAGGGAACCGCTACCGCCCGGGGGAGTAGGTGCGACCTGGATAGACCATTTGCTTCCATCCCATCCCTCCACGAGCGGTGCCAAAGGGTTGCCGGCTTTGGTTGTGGTGTATCCAACGGTCTGGCACGAGGTCGATGAAGTACAGGAGATCGCTGATAGCTGGTTGTGCGAGTTGCCTTCTACGTTGGGGGAAGACTCAATCGTCCACTGGCTGCCGTTCCAGCGCTCGATCAGCGTCTTCGATTCAATGGCGGGGCCTTTCGAGCCGGAGTAACGCCCGACCGCAATGCAGGTCGTCGGCGAGGTGCAGAAGACATCGGTCATCGCTGCGCTTTTCGCTTCGCTAGGCATCGGCATGCTCACAAGGGACCAACTGCTGCCGTCCCAGTACTCAGAGAAGATAGGGCTACCTTCTGCCCCGACCGCCATACAGAAACTGCTGGAGCTGCAGGACACTCCTCCCAACCTGTTTGCGCCAGCCGGATTGACGGTCGTCATGATTGACCACTGACTGCCGTTCCAGCGCTCAGCGAGTGTGGCGCCTTTGCTGTTGCTACCGACCGCGACGCAGTGGACCGAGGAGGAGCAGGAGACGTCCAGCAGCTCGCCCCGTCCTCCACTGCCGCTGGGACCCTGAATGGTCTGGATTCCCCAGACCGACGTCTTCACGGTCTTGTCTTCCCCGTAGAAGGTCCCTTTGCTGTTGGTCGCGACGATGCGGTAGTGGTAGGTCACTTCGGGTTCGGTCGAGATGGTCTCGCTGACTTCGACGTCGCTGATACCCGAGCCGATGCTCTTCGGCGAAACGGGAATGCTAGTGCCGTAGGAGGTGGTGGTGCCGTATTCGAATTTGTAGGTGGTCGAGACGCCGCCGGGATTGACGATGCCCTTGAGAGTGGCGCTGTAGGTCTCGAAGTCCGCCGGAGAGGTGAATGCGGCCGGCACTGTCGCTACCGGTGGCACTCCCGGGGTGTACGCGAGGAACGGATTCTCCGACCCGCCAACGTTCCACCACTGACTTAGCCACTCACCTGACTCAGTTTCTGAGTCAAAGTAGGTATCGAATTTGCAGTCGATGGTGACTCTTTCGGCAGATTCATGACCGGCATACGCTGGACAACGACCCTCCGAATACGACAACCCCTCCGGCGAGGTCCCAAGGTCTGCATAACAGAGGATGTCGATGCCATCGACGCAGTGGCTGTTGGTAGACGCATAAGGCGCTGCCACCCATTTGCCTGGTTCCACTTCGAAGTTGGTTGCTGCATTCATCGTATGCAGCGCCTCGTGGATGGGAATAGTAGATTCCCAGGAATCTTTCCCATCCAGTGTGTGATTTGGATTACGGGCGATGAGAGAACTAGTCGTATAGATCACGTTGAGATTGCTGCTGTTCTTGACCGCGTCAAGATATCGATATCCAATCCCGACGAAGCCGGATCGTTTCTTATCGTTGAGTATCAGGTACTTGACTGCGTTTGGCCCTTCTGGCGCGCCAAGCGTGAGTTCAACGTAATTGATTGTGTCAAGTACACCAATATCACCATCGGTCGTATCGATGCCTTCGGCTAGGTAGCCAAACGGCACAGCGACGTCTTTGACGTTTATGGTCCCGGACCCGTCACAATCGACCCTCATCTGAAGTGTCCGCTCTACCTGGCTCGAGAGCTGGGACTGCTGCATGAACTTCCAGTTCATCCGCTTGACCAGCGAGCGGATATGGGCGTCCTCGGTATCGGCCGTTTTGGTGCCTTCGTCATAGGCCCGCACGACGACGAAGCGGTGCCCGGTAGTGGCACAAACCGGCTGGCTTTCTCCAGACGGCAAGGGAGAATACCCGCCGTTCGCTGCTGCGCCTTCAGCGCCTGGATGCGTATCGGCCTCGATATGGGCGCGCATTGGCGGCTTCCCCGGCTTTTGGACGATGTACTCTCTCGATTGCGCGTCGAAACGACTGACTACGCCTTTGATTTTCTGGTAATCAGGCACCCCCGGCAGGCGACCCGTAGCGCTGCTTAGGCCGTGGTCGTGACCTGGATGTGCGACGGAAACCGCCGGAGCGAGCGCCAATGCGGCAGCTAGCGCTCCCACGATTAGCATGACGTTCGAGACCAGGCTGGTCCGCCACTGGTGAGTGCTTGACATTCTCTCTACCCCCTACTGGTGATGGACCGACTATCGCCTCTCGCCGGGCCTGACTGGTTTGGTGCTGGTGGTTGGTTCTTGCTTGCTTTAAGCCTTAGCGGCGTCTCTTCGCGCCTTTGCGCGATTTCTGCTTGCAGCTGTTCTGCATCTCCGGATTCAGCGTGATCGCCTCACCGTTCTGGGCCTTGAATTTGGCTGTCGCCCGGTAGGCCTTTTTGCAGAGGTTGCGGCTGTTGATCAGGAGTCCCTTTTTCCCTCCGAGGAAGTCGAAAGAGGCCCAGGTGACCGGAGCGTCTGGGACCAAGTCGAAGGTGTTGCGGATCCCTCCCCGGACCGAGTCGATCCTTCCTACGAGGTTGAAGTCGACCCTTCCTCCCCGGAAGGCGACTACGAGGTCGGGAAGGAGGTTGTCGGAGGATCTGAGGTAGATCGGGCCCGAGAGGACTTCGTCCAGGAGCGGGGTCTTCACCGCCGCTTTGCCGTAAATGGATGCTGCTGGGCACTTGTTGGCCCCGAACTGGACACGGGTGCAGACGGTGCCGATGTGGCTCTGGTCGAGGAACTCGGACCTTGGCAGCGCCACTGAGGCTTTGGCGATGTTGGCGCCTCCCGCGGGCATCCTCACCATCGCTTTCAACCTCGGGTGCCCGCCTCGCTTCGTGCCTCCGTAGAGGCGGAAGGAGAGCTTCGATTTGAAGCCCAGGCTGGCGCAGCTTCCGACCTGGAAGGGATGGGAGGTGCTGAAGAGGAAGTCGTCGGTGGTGGTGAGGATGCTTCCTCCCACGCCTGAGATCTGGCCTTGCAGCGCCATCGGCGCGCAGCTGGTCGGGTTGATGGTGGTCTCGGGGCGGTCGACTCGCAGGCGGATGTCCCTCGCTCTGAGGATCACCCCTTGCAGGATCGTCGGGAAGGGGTCTGAAACCGCAGTCACCTGAGCTGTCTCGGGGTTGACCCTGATCGCGGCTCTGACGACCACGTTGCCGAGATCGAAGGGCCCGGCAATTCCGGGGGCAACTACGGCGAGGCTGAGAGGCGCGCCCTTATACGGCCCGGCGAGGTAGACCTTGCCGCCGAAGTAGTTGGGGCCGGGGCCTGCGCCAAGGCCTGCTGAGATCGTGCCGAGCTGGGAAGCAGCGAGACATGCGGGGTTGTTGAGCTCGCCTCGCCCCGCGCCCTCTGCCGCGGAGATCGAGCCGAGAGCCGCCTCCGGGCAGAAGGGGATGCCGGCGAGCTTCGCCACCAAGCCCGGAGGCAGGACGGTGGTGACCTGGCTCAGTTCCTGTTCTGAGTCGTCTCTGCTCAGGCGGAAGAGGAAGGTCGAGTAGCTGCCCGCTACCGGGTTCAAGGTTCCTCCCGAGAACTCAGGCGCAAACGGCCTGTTGGCGGAGTTTGGCGGACACGGCGTGCCGTTGGGGCCTTCGGAGACCTGGTAGGTGTTGGAGGCGTCAACCGGCTCTGTCGGCTGGGCGTAGGAGGCGACCTCGATCCCGATCGTGTGCGTGCCGCAGGCCGGCGGGCTGACCAGGGGTGCCCTGGGGCCACTTCTGAACTTCAGCGTGAAGTCGTCGAAGGGGAACTGCGGCAGGTCATCGAAGGAGGTGGTGATCTGGCCGGTGACGGGGTCTACGTCGATCCGACCCGGGATCTTGATCAGGGCGTCGCGTTCTTCTGTGTCCTCGATCTCCATATAGAGAGCGAAGGTGGAGTTGAAGGGGTTGTCGTTCTGGGCCGCCAGGTACATCGAGCCCTCCGCCGATTTGGGCAGCAGCGGCGTGTGCAGCTCGACTTCGCCGATTCGGGAGGCATCCGGGCATTTGACCGGGCTATTGGTGAAGAGGCCGATCTGGGTCGGGGTGCAGCTCTGCAATCCATCTGCGAAGGAAGGCGAGAAGCTCATACCCTCGGGCAGCGTCACGACGGTCCTCTTCACTGGCGGAGTCGCCAGAGCATTCGGGTTTTCGTTCTGGGCGACTTTGACGTGGATGTCGAGGCCGGTCGGCGTATTGGCCTGCTTGCCGGTCGGTTCGATCTCCACCTCCGGTTCGAACCTCGGCTTGTCGCAGTCGGTCATCTTGCCCGGCATCGTGTATGTGATGTCGGGACCGAAAACTCCTTTTTTCTGCCAGGAGTCGTAGTGGTGCAAGCGCCAGGTGTTGTCTTCGTCGCACTGGGATGGGAGAGAGAGGAAGGCTTTCGGCTCGAAGTCGGTCGGGCACTCCTCGGCGCTGGGATTGCTGGGACATTCACGCTCGGGGTCATGGCTTTTGTCTGCCGGTATGCCCCACAGCGTCAGCTTCTGGTCGAAGGGTGGCAGGATCTCGTTGACGCTCGGCACTTCGGTGGTGATCGCGTAACGATTGGCGGGGTCGAGCGAGGCTTTGATGTGAACGGGGATCGTCGAGAGCGAGAAGCCGAGGTCGGTGATCACCCCGCGCGGGTGGGAGAGGTTGAAGACCCCGAAGGTGATGTTCTGGAAACGAGCCCCTTTCAAGCTGGGCGGAACAAGTGTGACGTCGATTTTCCCGACCTGGCTGGAAGGAGCGCACTCGTTGACCGTGAACTGCGCCTGGGTGCACTCGGCTACAGCGGTCGGATCGCCGATGAAGCCTGGTGGGGCGTCGGTGTGCAGGCCATGGACGCTCTCGGCAGGGGCCTTCTGGTCCGGATTTGCATCAGGATTCACCAGGTCCACCGAGTTGAAGTCGAAAGCGGCCGTGAGGAGGTCGGGGTGAGCGCCGGCTTCGCGTTCTGTCGTGATGCCGTCAGCGGTGAAGAAATCCAGCACGAGGCTGGGGGTGAAGATGCCAAAGCCAGCCGGTTCGGAGCTGACCGGAGTGGTCTCTTTGCTCGTCGCCGGAACTGCTACTCCACCCCCTTTGACTTCAGCCGAGGCGGTGCGAGTTCCTTCGGCGCCGGTGACTTTGACCGAGAGGATCAGCTCGTGAAAGCGTGAATGGCGGGGGATCGATTCGCTGCTCGTACAGGTGAACGATGTGGCACCCGGTGCACCCGGGCAGCTCCATTTGACCGCTTCGCTTGGCACCCTATTGAGCACAGCGTCGCGGGTGATGCCGTTGGGCAGATTAACTTTCAGCGTAATCGGACCCGAGCTGTCACTGTTGCCGACATTCTTCAGGTCGACCCAGTACTGGCCGGTTTGACCGGGAGCAAAGTTGGTCTCGTTGTGGTGCAGGTCGAGGTTCCATACCGGGGCGGCGCTAGCCAAGGTCACCTCGGTGAAGCCAAACCCCAGAACGCCGAGCGTAGTGAGCAATGCGAGGCGATGGAGCTTCATCGTTGGGCCCTCCGGTCGTGCTTTGCGCGTTTACGGTGAGGCTTTTTGCCGTTGCTTTTCACGCAGCGCGCCTTGCCACCTTTGCGGGCTTTGTGGCGGCCTTTGGGGCAGGGGCGGCGCGCGGGCCCGCCAGCCACGTTGCCCGGCCCAGCGAAGGCGCCTGTGCCAGGCGCCTGTTCTTCAGGCGCCCCCTTCGGCGTGCCCTGGCAAACCTCGAGCGGGCAGGGCTTGGGCGGTGGCGGGAATTCGAAGCCGCCACCGATCCTGGCGTCATAGAGACGACTGAAGCCATCAAGGGCGTCGGGGGTGTACTGGGTGGCGGCGGTGAAGAAGATGTCGTTGCCGCTCGGGGTGATCGCAGTTGGCTTCGGCTCACCGTTGGGTGGCCAACTGGTGAGGCCATCCGTGATCAGCAGCAAGCGCCCATCTCGCCACTCGTAAAGATCAGCGCCGGCTCGGGGGTCCTGACCCGCCCTAGCGGTGTTCTGATCGGCGGAGAGAAGCGGCGTGGTAGTGCCGAAGGCGAAGGTGTCGCCGTCGGCGGAGAGTGTCGTCTTGTTGGCGCCGCTCACGCCGCTGATTTCGCCAACAAGGTTGTTGCTGACCGAGCTGACCGGAGGGCTGCCGTTCTGGGGGCAGGAGAGGCAGGTCAGCGACCGATCACGGTCATCGTAACGATAGTACTGCTCGGTGTTGGCGTTCTGCTGACCGCCGACCGCGTTCAAGCCGGCATCGCTCGAGAGGAAGACAAGCGCCGCGCCGTCAGACGTAATCGCCTGGCCGTTTTGTGCGTTCTCACCAATGTTTGCACCCGGCGCCACGTAGGCGAGATCGCCGCTGTCAACATCGACGCGGTAGATGCCTGGCGTGGCGGCACCGGGAAGGAGTGCGGTGGAGGAATTGAAATAGACCCGCGAGCCGTCGGCGGCGATCGCAGTTTGAGTCACTTCTGCGTGTAGTCCGGGCGCAACGACGCAGGTGACGCATTTCATCTCTTCATTACCGAGGCCATAGCGATATACGTCGACGCCGCCCGTATCGCCGAGCTCGAGAGCCTGAACTGTCGTGAAGAAGACCGAATCGGGCGTCGCCTTGGCGAAGTCGCCGGGGCCGATCAGCTGGGTTTGTTCAGCGTCGAAGTCGCGTATGTAGAGGTCAGTGCAGCTTTTGAAGAAGACGAGCGAGCCATCGGCGGAGAGCCCTTTGGGCTCTCCGCCGCCGCAGGGCGGGACCGAGCCGTCGGGAAGCAGGCCAACGAGTTTCGGGATACCCGAGCTGATGTCGTAGAGGTTGAAGGCGCTGTTCACCACCGGGAGGGTTGGGTCCAAGGAACCTTGCAAGAGGATCAGCACCCGCGAGGCGTCTTCGGAGACTCCGAGGGTGGAGAGCGTGGCGGGCTCGAACAGCTTGGTCGCGGGCTCACCGGGGCGCAGGCGCCATATCGTCTGAGTTTCTGTGACGTTGTCTTGGTTGATCACGACCTGATCGGAGAGATCCTGCTTGCCGTTGAACTGCAGCCAGTTGGCGCCGACCAGCTGGTCGCGGGGCGGGAAGATATTCTGAGAGCGCCAGCCCCCCTGGTGCGGAGCCGTTTCTATGCGCTCGGCATATAGCGCAGTGAAGAGAGAGCCGGTGCTGGAGAGCGGAGTGCCGCCGTTGACCCGGTAAAAGGCCCGGTCGCCCTGATCGGAGACGGCAAAGGCGAGGGCAACCGGGTTGCCGCCGCTGTCGGGTTCGTTTACCTGCTCCCAGGCACGGTCCGATCCAGGAGGACCGGGGAAGTCACCGTGGGAGAGCGGCGCATCTGAAGCATGCGTCGTGACGGCCATGCTCGCGCCGACCCCAAGGCCGAGCGTGTTATCGTTGTCAGCGATCAGGCGGTAGTAGTAGGTGGTGCTCGGCTCTAGGCCTTCAAGTCGCTGGGAGACGAGCTGGATCTCCTCGCCAGAGCCTGCGGGGCGGGTTTCGGTCGATTCACAGGGGTTGGCGTCGCAGGTGCCCTCGGTGCCGTACTCGAAGTGGTAGGTGGTGGCTTCGCCGTGGGCGTTGACGCGACCTTCGAGGCGGACGACGGTGGCACTATGAACCGGCGAGCCTGTCGTCTCGACGATCGGACGCCCTGTGCTCGAGAAGACTCCTTTGGCGGTGTCCGTGCCGTCAACGTTGGTCGCGCTCAAGCGGAAGCGGTAGGCCGTATTCTCCGTCAGGCCTGTTGCGGTGGCCGAGACAGAGTGCTCTTCGAGGTCGAGCGGGATCGAGCCGGCGGAGGGAGTGCAAGACACGCTGCCCCCAGAGCTCAGATCAGAGAAGCCGGTTAGGCGGAAGGCGGCTTCGGAAACGTACTCGAAGTGGCAGTCACTGAGCGCGACTGTCTGGGTGTTGACGAGCCCATTCAGGGTTGCGGCGGTGTTGGTCTGACCGGAGGCAGGGCGGGCGGTGACTTCGGGGAGGAGAACGCCGGGGCCGAAGGCGCGGATCCTGCGTTTTTGCCAGTCAGCAACATAAGCACCGTGGCTGGTGGCATCAATGGCTATACCCCTGAACGTGCCGTGGCCGGTGGCGAACTCGTCGACCAGGTCGCCGGCAGCGTCGTACTCGTCGATCCAGATCCCGATGTTGCAGCTTTTTTCTCCGCAGGCCGTGTCTACAGCGACGTAGAGGTGATCGTTTGAAGGGTCGATCGCGAGCCAGTTCGAGCTGTTGATGCCATAAGCGTCAGCAACCTTGGTGGCCGAGGCATAGCCGCTGACAGCGGTGTACTTCCAGACGCCGCCTTTGGATTCTTCGCTTTTATTGATGATGCTGACGTAAAGATCGTCGTCAGAATCGAAGGCGAGCTGACAGGGGGGGCCTTGGGCCGAGGTGTCGATCGCGCCAGGGAGCGAGGCGCCAGCGGAGCTGTACTTGAGGACTCGTTCGGTGGATGAGTTGGCAACCCAGATGTTCCCTTCTGAGTCGACTGCAGCGCCGCAGAGGTTCTTCGGCGAACCATCCGGGGGGCCGGGGCTGATCGCGGGGTCAACCGGGAAAGCGCCGCCAAGCGGGGTGGGTGCAGGGCTCCAGCCATAGAGCAGGTCAGCGGCGCCCGATGCGAGATAGAGGTTGCCCGCCGAGCCCAGCGCCGTGTTGTCAACTGCGAGCCCTCCTGAATCAAAAAAGCCGATGGCGGGAACGGCGAGCGGTGAGAAGCCGCTCAGGGGCGGGTAAGCCGGAGGGGAGGAGGCATCAAAGCCGTGGATGCCGGGGGCGAGTACTTCTGGATCGGGATCGCTGTCCTCGTCGACGGCGTAAAGCCTGCGTGCAGACTGGTCGAAGGCGAGCCAGCTGAGCCTAGAAAGAGGGAAGGAGGAACCCGACGTGCCGTCGGGGCCGAAGCTGGCGACCTCAGGGCGTGTGAAGGTTTTGGTTTGAGCAAGGGGGCCGAAGACATCGACCTCCTGCGTGCTTGCCCGAGGATCGGCGACATAGACCGCCGAGGCCGGGCCCGAGGCGGCACTCTTCACCGCTAGTGCCATTGATCTATTGCCGAAATAGGCCGCCGCGCCGAATGCGTAGAGGGGAAGGCCAGCGGAGTCGAAGACGGCGATCCTGTGGCCCTCGTTGACGTACACTTCGCCCGTTTTGGGATCCACGGCGACGGCTGTCGGGCCGGCACTCAGCTCGCCGGTGTCAATCGGCGAGGGCTGTGGCTCATTGGAGAAGTTGGTGGTGAAGGACGATGCGGAGAAGCGCTCGATGGCAGGCGACCCTGTACCGAGGTGGCTGAGCGCGTAGACGCTGCCGGAGGCTGCCGCGAGATCGCAAGGATTGTCGACCGTGATACCTGTCAGTGTGTAGTCGGAGTCATCAGTGGCGCCCGACAGCGAAGAGGGCGCGAAGCGCCAGATCTTGTCTGGATTATGTTCTGAGATGTAGAGAGCACCGCTTGACTGATCGACAGCAGCTCCACATGTTTCATTAGTGAATTTTCCTTGAGGGATCCCCGATCCGCTGATCGTGCCAAGGTTGGCGCCGCTGCTCGCAAATACCTTTACTGTCGCATGGTTCGGAGAGCTGAGACCTGTAGCGGCAGCGTAGATAGTGCCGTTCAGGGGACCACCGGAGTTGTCGACAGCAACCTGAAGGCTTCCTGGATTGAAAAAACCTGTGAGGGTGTTGGTGCCCGCATCAGGACCGGCGGTGAAGTCCTTGGGCGCGCCTGTGGCGGTGAAGCGCGAAACCACGATCTCAGCCGCCGGACCGCCGTGGCTGACGACGTAGACGTCGCCATTTGACTGGTCGATAGCCAGCGAGCTGGGATCAGCGTCACCAATAGTCGGATTGGTGGAAAACCCAAAGGAGCTTTGATGTGGACGGGTGGTGCGAGCCGATACGGGAGTGGGGAGAAGAGCGGTGAAGAGGATCGTGGTAAGGAGGGCGAGGACCACAGTGCCAACGCAGCAGTGACTTGAGGCCGTGAGGCGTGACTTCGCGTCGGTTGTCATTCCGGCTCCTCTTCCCTGGCCTCGTCAGTTGGCGTGGACGCTCTACCCCGTCACCGCGAAGGTTCCAAAGGCGCTTATTGATCCACCAGTCGAAAGACCGGCAGCGAACAACACGGCTCCGCTTTTGAAGCCGAGAGCATTTTGCGTTTCAACATTGCTGAGTACGAGTGCGTAAAAGCAGAGCCATCCACTAGCGGCCTCTGGATCTTCTACCGTTCCGGGACAGTGAACAGGGTCGGGGTTCGGTTTAGGAGACGGCGGGACGAGCACCGTTTCCGGAGTCGCATCAAGGGGAATATTGAAAGAGACAGCGATACTTGTCGCAAACTCTCCCGTCCCTTCCGCGGGTTGGTCTAGAGCCCAAGCGCCGGTCTCAGTCGCGTTGGGTGGCAACGTCCCTCCCGCTGTCCACGGATCGCCGTCTTCACCGTCTACTCCATTGCACGCGTAGGTGGTCGGGCTAGCAGATTTGAATTCCACTCCACCTGCTCCAACGCCTGGTTCAATCGCACAGGGTTCACTCACCGGTTCGTTCGTCCCTTCGAAGGAAGCGCTGGTGACGCTGGTGCCATCTTTGCCGGCGGAACCTGGCGCACCGGCTTGGCCAGCGGCACCGGGAGCGCCGGTGTCGCCCTTGGCACCGGCGGGACCCGCCGAGCCGGCTGCGCCCGCTGGGCCTGTCGCACCTCGGGGACCGCGTGGACCTTTGGCGGCTTTTTTGGCGGAAGCTGTTGCGCCCTTGCCTGAGCCGCCGAGGTTGTTGGCGGCGAAGGCGCCTCCTACCAAGGCGAAAACGAGGGCGATGACCGAGATGACTCCCGGGATGCCGAAGCGGTTGCGTAGCGTCGAGAACATCGAATCTCTCTCCTTGTCCCGTGAGCCCCTCTGCTGGCCGCTTCCCTGTGCGGTGCTCCCCGAGGCTCGGTTGTCCCTGTTTCCCTGCTGGTGCTTTTCAGCTATACCGTCTTCGTACCTTTGAGAAGACAGGCGGGAGTGTAAACATGGAGGTACGTGATTGTCAAGGGACGCACGTGGTATTGATAAGCGCCCCCGGCAGCGCACGGCGGACCTCGGCAGCGACAAAGGCGCAACTGCCGGACGGACGGCGGTGCTACGCGCCGGCTTGGCGGCGGCGGGCTTCGAAGAGCTCGGCGGCTTGGGCCGGCTCCTGCTCCAGGGCGACGACCCTGCCCTCCTGGGGGCTGGGCTCGCCCATTCGGTAGAAGGCGAGGACGTACTCGGTCAGGGAGCCGGCGAGCTCTCGCAGTCTCGTCGCCCTGCCCTGCAGCACCTCGCTGGCGACCCGGGAGGCGATGCCGCCGACGATCACACCCTCGACCTCAGGTGCAGGTATCGACTGCGGCGGCAAATCGGGGGCGGCGGCGCGGAGCAGGGTGCCGTATTGCTTCAACCACTCGTGGTAGCGGAGGGCGATCTCCTCTCCTGCCGAAGGCGCCTCGACGAAGAGGAGGCGCGCGATCTCAGGCTCCGATGCCAGTGCGTCGAGCGCCGCCGAGAGCGAGCGCCGCACCCGCTCGTCGATCCCGGCGCCGTCGTCGCCGCAGGGAACGGTGAGGATCTCTAGCAGCCGCTCGTGCCCCTCCTCATGGACGACGGCGAAGCAGTCCTGCTTGTCCTTGAAGCTCTTGTAGAAGGCGTTGCGCGAGACTGCCGCGGCTTTGACGATGTCAGCGACCGACGTCGCTTCGTAGCCCTTCTCCCCCACCACGCCCGGCACCGCGGCGAGCAGCCGCTCGCGCTGGTCGCGCT
The DNA here is from genome assembly GCA_963728045.1 of uncultured Solirubrobacterales bacterium. Classification (GTDB taxonomy): domain Bacteria; phylum Actinomycetota; class Thermoleophilia; order Solirubrobacterales; family 70-9; genus VRUE01. Next base: position 39,775 of record CAVSIE010000006.1, on the reverse strand, counting down.
CGACCTCCTCGGGGGCGAGGGCGTGCCGCCCGCGGGGGAGGCGGCGCGGGCCGGTGGATTTGGATCTGGCGCTGGCTTTGGCCATGGTCGCAATACAAACAATCCGTTACGCGTACAGGCTAGTTCTTAAATACGCCCAGGTCAACGGTGAGCGCGTCCACGCAGCGCCACGGCACCCCAGACGGCCACTCGCCCCCTCCCCCGCCTCGTCCTCTGTCGAGGCCGCTTGGTGGAGCGGCGGGGGCCGATGAACGAGGGAGGTCGGGCGGCGGTGGCGGTGAAGGGCGGGCCCGCAGCTACCGCGACCCCCTGCGCCCCACCCGCACCATCCAGTGGATCTTCGCCCTCGGCAGGGCATTCGAGTTCGGCCCCACCCCCTCCGAACGGGCCGTAGGCGAAGACGTTCGACAGTTCGCTGTTGCCGTCGGTGACGAAGAGGACGCCGGTGGCGGGGTCGACCGCGATCCCGGAAGGTTCGCCGTGTACCGGCCCGACCAACCGGTCGAGGAACGCCCCGGCCGCGTCGAACTCGAAGATCGCGGCCTGGGGGTGTTCGAAGCCCGGTTTGACGTTGTCAACGACGAGCAGGTGCCCGTTGGTGGGGTCGACGGCGACGGCCGCGTCGACCAGGGAGTTGAAGCACCCGATCGTCGCAACCGGGTCGAGCGGGTCGACGGCGGGTTCGTAGACCTTCACCGTCTGGTCGGCCGCATCGGGGACGTAGACCCTGCCGTCGAAGACGGCAACGCCGAAGCCGTCCCCAAGGCTGTCGAGGCCGATTTTGAGCGGCTCTCCCCCATCCAACACCGGCGCTCCCGACGGCTCGTAGACCGCGACGTAGGTGCGGTCGTTGACGTAGACATCGCCGGCCGCGTCGACCGCGACCCCGGTCGAGCTGTCGGTGTCGAAGACCTGGACGCTGGGCTCGAGCCTGACCACCCGCTGATGCCAGACGTTGGCGTAGAGAGCGCCCCCCGGCCCGGTGGCGAGCCCGCACGGGCCCTCAGGTCGCGTCGCGACGTCTTTCAGCTGGCTCGCGAATGGGAGCCGATTGACGAAGTTGAGGGGGAAGGAAAAGAAATCGACAGCGTTGTGGTGGTAGTCGGAGACATAGACGCCACCGCCTTCCCTTACGGCGAGGCCGCAGGGGCCTTCGATCTGCCCTTCCGGGGGCGGGAGGGGTTTTTTGATTTCTTCCGGGGTCGGCGGCGGGCAGTGGAGACAGAACGTCGTTTTGAGCAGCGCTTTCGTCAGCAGGGCCCTAGACGCCTGAGCCGGCGTGGCGCCCGCCGCGATCACGAGAAGCAACGCGCAAAGCACTCCGCCCACCAGCACCCTTGCCTTCATTTTCCGCCTCCTCTCTTCTTGTCGCACTTCGCCCCCACCGGCGGGCGAAAGATCCAGCCGCGGTTGTTGTGCCCCCGCAGCCTCGCTTTGGCGAACCGTGGTTTCGAGCAGAAGTTCCTGGTGGCTACGACGAGCAGTCCCCGCTTGCCCCCGTTCATCCTCAGCGTGAACTTGGTCACGGGCGCGTCGGGGATGACGTCGAAGGTGCCGCGCAAGCCGCCTCCCGCCGCGTCGATCCGACCGGCGACGTCGATCTCGATCCCCTGGCCCTCCAGGGCGAAGACGAGATCGGGCAGCGGGTTGGCGGAGGAGCGCAGGTAGACCGGGCCTTCCAGCGGTTTCTCCATCAGCGGGGTGAAGGCGCGTGCCCGGCCGTAGGACGAGCCGCGCGGGCAGTTGTCGGCGGCAAACCGGGCTTTGGTGCAGATCTCGACGATGTTGTCCTGATCGAGGAAGAGCGAGGAGGGCAGGGCCACCTGAGCCGCGGCGATGTTGGCGTTGCCCCGCCTCGGCCTGACCACGACGCGAAGCGAGGGATGGCTACCGCGTTTCCTGCCGCCCTTGAGGCTGAGGGACATACGAGGTTTGAACCCGAGCGTGCCGCAGTTGAAGGCCTGGAAGGGCGCGGTGGGGGTTGCCAGCGTGTCATCGCTGCGGTCGGCGAAGCGCGCGCCGGCGCCGTTCAAAACCGAGGCCAGGATGAAGCGTTCGCAGCTGGTCGGGTTGAGGGTGGTCTGCGGGCGGTCGATGTAGGCGCGGACGTCGCGCAGGTGGATCGGGATGCCCTGGACGATGTGGGGAATCGGGTCGGTGCCGGTGGCATCGATCGAGACCTGGGCGGTTTGCGGGTCGACCCGGATCGCCGAGCGCACGATCACCACCCCGAGGTCGAAGGGGCCGACCAGGGCCGAGTCGATCGCCACCACCGAGAAGGAAGAGCCGTTGTAGGGGCCGGCGAGGTAGAGGCCTCCGGGCGCGTAGGAGAGAACGGAGCCGACGCCGTAGCCGGCGACGGTGCGCCCGATCCGGCTCGCCTCCGGGCAGCTGGGGTCATCCCGCTCCGCCACCCCGGTCCGCTGCGCCGCCGCCGCGATCGCCGCATCGGAGCAGTAGGGGATGCCGGCGATCTTGCCGAGCAGGCCGGGGGGCAGCTCGGCGGAGTAGGAGACGATCTCCTGCTCCACGCTGGTCCTCGTCAGGTGCAGGTAGAAGGGCGTGTAGGCGCCGGCCTGGGAGTTGAGGGTGCCGCCTTTGGCCTGAGGAGCGAAGGGCGCCAGGCCCTGCGGGCAGGGACCGCCGCCAAACCCCGCTGTTATCGCGGCCGGCAGCGAGAAGCGCCTGACCAGGCTCGCATCGCGCCAGGGGGTGAGGTCGGCAGCGGTGGCGATGCTCCCGCAGGACGCCGGGGTCGCCAGCGGGCTGCGCTGCCCTTCTCGAAAGTGCATGCGGAGCTGGAAGTAGGGGATCTGGGGGAGCCGGTCGAAGACCCCAGTCAGCCTTCCCGTCGAGGGATCGGCCCGCAGCTCCCCCGCCACCTTGACCAGGATGCCACGGTCGATCGACTTCGCCACCAGGTAGATCGAGATCAACGAGCCGAAGGGATTATTGAAGGGCGCGGCGAGGAAGATCGCCCCCTCGATCGAGCCGGAGATGATCGGGCTCCTGACCGTGAAGTCGCCGATCTTCGATTCGTTTGGACAGCCGGCGCCGGGAGGCGAGGACGGAGTCTCGGCTGCGTATTGGGCCGGCGCGCACACTCCGAGACCGGCACCGACGGAAGGATTGATCGTGACGCCCTCGGGAAGAGCGACGACCGCCTTTCTCAGCGGCGTGGGGGCAGTGATTCCAGGGTCGGTGACCCCAAGCGTGTTGACGTTGATGTCGAAGGTGTAGCCGGACGGAGAGGAGGCGCGCGGGTCGGTGAGGTGCGCAGCAGGCCTAGGGTCGAAGGTGAGCGAAGAGCATTTTTTGAGCGCGGGCGCCTCCGCTGCCGCGGTCGCCTCCCCCGGCGCCTGCCAGGAGGTGGCGGTGGCGGTGAAGCGAAGTGGCTCGTCACAGAAGGTCGGCAGGGTTAGGTAGGCGGTGGCGGGGTTTTTGGCGGGCCGCCCGATCGAGCATTTGGACCAGCCGAAGTCGGGCTCGAGGGCGTTGAGGCAATCGCCCCGCTGGGCGTCGTGGAGGATCGACCAGGGGGTCCCCCAGATCGTCAGCGTGAGACCTTCGATGCCGACCAGCTGGGAGACGTTCCGAGCCTCCAGGGTGAGGCCGTACTCCCCGTCGGCCTGGCGGATGCGAGGGACGAAGACGATCGGAGACCCGTAGGGGTTGATGCCGATCTGCGACGGCGCTCCCGGCGGCGGCGAGAGGCTGAAGACACCGAAGGTGCGTGTCTCCCCGCCGCCGTAAGAGGAGCGGATCGTGGCGATGCCGACCTGGCTTTTGTCCTGGCAGCTCTCCCCCGAGAGGCTCTCTTCAAACGGCGAAGAGCGCGGCGTGTGAAAGAGCTCGGCGGAGCATTCGGGGACGGCCAGAGGATTTTCGATCAGCCCGGGAGGCAGCTCGAGACTCAGGTCCCGCAGGTCGTCTTCCGGCAAGGGCGCACCCCCGCCACCAGGTTTGAAGCCGACCTCGAGAGTCACGGCGACTGGATGCGAGCCCGCTTCTGTCGCCACCAAGCCGCCCTCGTCGAGCACCCTCGCGTCGAAGCCTTTGCTGCCCGGGAGGAAGCCGAAGGCGCCCGCGGCAGCGGGCGCAGTCGCCATAGCCGCGAGGGCGAGACAGAGGGAAAGGAGGCAGGCCCTCATCGGCCTCGCGTCCCCCGGCCCTTGCCCCGTGCCCCCTTGCCAGGGCCTTTCCTCTTCCCCTTGCCCCGGCGCTGCCGGCGCTTGCGCTCTTTGGCGAAGCGAGCCGGCGGGTTGCCCGAGGTCTGGACGAGCGTCGCCGGCGTGGGGTCGTCGGGTGGCGAGGGAAGGGGCTGGCAGCCATCAGCGATGCACGGGATCGGCCTCTGCGGCTGCGGGAAGCCGCCGTTCACCCTGGCGTCATAGAGATCGACCGAGCCGGGATCGGACGGGACCAGGGACTCGCCGGTGGCGAAGAAGACGTCGGCTCCACCCTCGGAGGCATCGATGAAGTAGCTGTCCTCGACCCACCGCCCGCTGGAGATCAGGCTGACGCAGCCAGGCGAGAGCTGGCAGTCCCCCGCTCCGTTTGCCTCCCACTGGTAGACGTCCAGGTGGGAGTTGCTGTCGCCGATTACCAGCTCGTCGCTGGTCTCGAAGAAAAGTCGCGTGCCATCGTCGGAGAGCGCCCGGGGGCGGTAGGCCCGGGTAGAGCCATTGACGAGCGTGCCGGGAATCGAGGCCGGCGCCAGTGAGCGTTCGCCGTTCGGCTTGCAGGATGCGCAAGCCAGGGCCGGAGCGCCACCACCGACAGAGGGGCCGTAGAGGTAGACCTGAACCTGGCCCTCGTTGTCGAGCAGAGTCAGCTCGGCAGCCGAGAGGAAGGCGAGGTGCTCGCCGTCAGGGCTGACTCGGGCAGTGCCGGTCGCCGGGGGATAGTTGCTCGGCGCGGAGGCAGAGGAGCCGGGGGCGATCGTCGTGGTCGTCCCTTCGCGCCAGAGTTTCAGCCCGGATCCGTCCTGGTAGTAGACGTGGGTACCGTCAGCAGAGGCGCCAAGGACCCCAGTCACCCCGCCTCCCGGCGTCAGATCGGTGATCGGTTCGCCAGCCACCGTAAAGCGGAAGAGGTGTCCTCCGCTGCTGAAGAAGGCCACTGTGCCGTCGGCTGAGGCGGTCTCGAACGTCGCCCCCTCAGCCACCGCTTCGTTGACCGGCATGATCGGCACGTCCTGATGCACATAGAGGTCGTCGCCCCGCGCCCAGTAGATGCGCGCACCGTCATCGGAGACCGCCCTGACCGGGGCCGCGATCGTCGCACCGGGATCACCGACGTCACCGAGAGTGCGGCTGATGAGAATGAGGCCGGATGCGCTCCAGCGGTAGAGATTCTGCTCGGTGGGATCGCATTCCCCAGGCCCGACGAGAACCTCGGTCGCGTTGGCGGTAAGCGCGGCGCAACTCGAGAGGACGACTTGGGTGAGGTCGGCGTTCGCGGCGGCGAAGGAGACCTGGAAGGACTCCGGCTCGACCGCGGTGTGGGCGAGATCGCCGGCGCCCAGCAGCGAGGTGAAGGCGCCGCCCGCGCTCTCGCGCAGGTAATAGGCCATGTAGCCCGGCGGGGCGCCCGTGCCCGGCAGCACCGGGTTGGGAGCGGGACAGCCTTCGACGCTCCCCCGGCAGGGCAGGCCACCGAAGAGGAGTCCGCGAGAGAGGCTGGCGGAGAAGAGCCTGTAAGGCGCGCCGTCCGGTTCGTCGCCGTAGGCGGCGGACTCCAGTGGAGCGGAGACGTTCTCCGTTGCCCAGCCCCCGGAGGTGCGGCCGGAGATGTATTGCGAGGCAGGCGGAGCGCCTTTTGCGGCGCCGAAGGAGGTGCGGGAGCTGTACGCGACAGCGCCCCCGGCGCCGGCCGCCTGGAAGGCGCCGCCGCCGAAGATCGTTTCGGGAACGGCGACCGCGCCGCCGTTCTTGTCGACCGGGGAGACCATCTCCCAGCCGCGGTTGTCCGGCAGGCGGAAGGGAGTGGCGAACGGCTCCGTGGTGAAAGCCTTTTCTGCCCCGGTCGTCGATCCAGCCGAGTTGGTCGCCACCACGCGGTAGCGGTAGGTGGTCGTCTGGACGAGGCCACTGACGATCTCGACCACTTTCGGCGTCGCAACCGTTTTTTCTTTCCCGGGTGGGGCTTTGGCGGCGCTGAAGAACCCCTCGCGGGGCGGGGTCGCGTTCAGGTTCGCCTGGAAGGCAGCCTCGCTGATGTACTCGAAACGGTAGGTAGTGGCGAAGCCGTTGGAGTCGATTTCCGCCCGCAGCCTGACGCTCGTCGGCGTGACTTCGGTCACCCAGGTGTCATTGACAAGGGGCGGTCCCACTGCGGAGGCCGGAGCCGCGCTCAAGAGCAAAGTAGTGCCAGCCGCGATAGCGGCGATCACTTGCCTCCCTCGGTTCGTCCTCACTCTTCCCTTGCCCGCTATCGGAAACCCCACGTATCCGCTATGCGTCCAGTCTAGTTCCTAAATAGCGCAGGAACCAGGCGGCTGCGGTGGCTAGGCTGGCGTGGGCGAAGAAGGGAACGAACTCGGACTCCCATCGGAGCCGGGCGTCGGCCCCGTCCAGATCCTCGGTCCCTCGGAAGGCGGGACCAACATCGGCGGCGGCGCTCAGGTAACGGGGGGCTCCGCGCTGATCATGGTCTACGACGGCTCGAACTGGTGGCCGAACAGCGGCAACTAGGTGCACAACGCAAGAGGCCGGCGTCGGCCGGCCTTGCGTTTCCCATCCAGTACCTGACTCAGCCGAGGCTGGGGCGCATCTGGCGCAGCCTCTTGACCCGCTCTTCGATCGGCGGGTGGGTCGAGAAGAGGCGCGAGAAGCTGCCGCCGGAGAAGGGCTTGACGATGTAGAGAGGCTCGGCCGCCTGGTCGACCTGCATCGGGATCGCCTCCGCCCCCTGCTCGAGGCGCAGCAGGGCGCTGGCCAGCGACTCCGGGTTGCCGCAGATCTGGGCGCCCCCCGCGTCGGCCGCGTACTCGCGCTGGCGCGAGATCGAGAGCTGGATGATCGACGCCGCGATCGGCGCCAGCAGGACCATGGCCAGCGAGGCGACGAGGCTGAGCGGCGACTCGTCCTCACCCCCGAACCACAACAGCATGTAGGCGATGTAGGTGATCGCGCCGCCGATCGCCGCGGCAACCGACTGGATCAGTATGTCGCGGTGCTTTACGTGCGCGAGCTCGTGCGCCAGCACGCCGCGCAGCTCATCCTCGGAGAGCAGTTTGGTGATCCCGCGGGTGACCGCGACGGCAGCGTTCTTCGGGTTGCGGCCGGTGGCGAAGGCGTTGGGCTGGTCCTGGGGGATCATGTATAGGCGCGGCATCGGCAGGTCGGCGCGGGTCGTCAGTTCCCGCATCACCTGGTAGAGCCGTGGCGCTTCGGACTCCTCGAGCGGCTGGGCGCGGCTCATCTTCAGCGCCAGCTTGTCGCTGAAGAAGTAGGAGCCGAGGTTGATCAGCAGGCCGATCCCGAGGAAGAGCGCGGCCGTGCTGGGCCCGCCGATAAGGGCGCCGATCAGGACGAGCAGGCCGGTAAGGGAGGCCAGCAGGATCGTCGTGCGCAGCGTCGCGCCGAAAGTGGACTCTCTCGTGGTCTTCATTGCCTCTGCTCTCCTTGTCGAGTGGGACTGGCTGCGTAAATCATCCCGCTAGCAGGCGAAACTAGCCATAGGGGGCAACCCCTATTCTCGCCCTGTGACGACCCTAGTCATCGTCGTGCTCTCCGTCGCCGTGATCGGGCTGCTGGTCAACCTGATCGCGCTGCGCCGGCGCTTCGCGCCGCTGGAGAGGCTGATCGAGGACATGGAGAAGGTCGACCTGAGCAGTCCCGGCCAGGTCCTCCCCGCCTCGATCGACGGCGTCGGCGAGTCGGAGGAGATCGAGCGGCTCGAGCTCGCCTTCCTGCGGATGATGCGACGGCTCGAAGCGGAGCGCCGCCGCGCCGGCAGCGCGGCGCTGCGGGCCCAGGAGGAGGAGCGCGCGCGCGTCGCCCGCGACCTCCACGACGAGGTGAACCAGTCGCTGACCGGGCTGCTGCTGCGGCTCGAGGCCGCCCGTGAGGCGGCGCCCCCCGAGCTGGAGGAGCAACTGGCCGAGACCAAGGCGCTCGCCAACCAGGCGATGCGAGAGCTGCTCTCCCTTGCCCGGCAGCTCCGCCCCACCGCGCTCGACGATCTCGGCCTGGCAGCAGCCACGGCTGGTCAGGTTGAGCAGCTCTCCCGCGGCGACGTCGAGGCCGAGTTCGCCGCCGACGGCGACTTCTCCGATCTCGTCGACGATGCCCAGCTGGTCGTCTACCGCGTGGCCCAGGAGGCGCTCTCCAACGCGACTCGGCACAGCGGCGCCGAGCGGGTGGCGGTCGCGCTGCGGCGCCGCGGGGACGGCGGGGTCGAGCTCGAGGTCACCGATGACGGTCGCGGCTTCGCCTTCGACGAGTCCGAGGGCGGCCTCGGCATCGCCGGCATGCGCGAGCGGGCGCTGCTGGTCGGCGGCGAGCTGACGATCGAGTCGAGGCCCGGAGAGGGAACCACGGTCCGCCTCACTGTCGGGGGGTAGCGGTTACCCGCCCGAGTCCGGGGATCGCACCAAAGTCGAGGCTGCCGCCACCCTCTCGCAGCACACGAGGCACGACCAAGGGAGCAACAGCGGCCAGAAGAAGTTCAGGCTCTGATCGCCCATCTGGATAGCGCTCTCCACGACTTTGGGTCCGACGATCGAGCAGCCATACAGCGCGTTCGCCGGTCCAGGCCAACCTCTGGGCGCTTGGTCGCTGGCAAAGCTGCCGCACGCAGTCACGCCCGAGCGCGCAACCTCGCTGGCGAGGTAAAAGCAGTACAGAGGGTGCACGCCGGCTTCGGCGGCGCTGCTTTGCAGCATCGTCCGCTGCGGCCCGTTCTGATTCTGAGCGTCGAGCCCGGTCAGCCGTTCGTTGTAGTAGTCGACGCGCTTGGCCTGTATCCGAAGGCCGACGCCCCTCCCGGACCGCGGCTCGACGAACCACCAGTCCCAGTCCGCTCCGGTTTTTCGGCTCTCCTCGAAGCGATTCCACTTCACGATGTGGGTGGGATGGGGGAATGAACGGGAGAGGTCCAACAGGAGCCGATCGGTGATCGACTCCTCCCCCACCCTGATGCCCATGTTTTCTCCGTCCCGTATGTCACTCCACGTCCGCGCCGCCAGGACGCGCAGCAGCTCACAAGCAGGGGAGTCGTTGGAGACGGAGCCGGGCACGGCGGGGATTCTGACCCAACTCTTGGGAGACTGAGCGCATGCGAGTCCTGATCGCCGACGACCACGGAATCGTCCGCTCCGGGATCCGGCTGCTGCTGGAGCAGCAAGGGGACATCGAGGTCGTCGGCGAGGCGGCCGACGGCGCCGAGGCGCGGGAGCTGGCGATCCGGGAGCGGCCCGACCTGGCGATCCTCGACGTGAAGATGCCGAAGCTGACCGGGCTGCAGGCGACCAGGGAGATCAAGTCGCAGGCGCCCGAGGTCGCGGTGCTGATCCTCTCCATGCACGACGACGAGCGCTACCTGTTCGAGGCGCTGAAGGCGGGCGCCTCCGGCTACGTGTTGAAGGCGCAGGCGGATACCGACCTGCTCGCTGCGATCCGCGCGGTCGAGCGCGGCGAGCCCTTCCTCACCCCCGAAGCGCAGCGCACTCTCATCAAGGACGTGCTCGAGCGCGGCTCCAGCGGCGAGGAGGAGCTGACCCCGCGCGAGGAGGAGGTGGTCAAGCTGGTCGCCGAGGCGAACACGACGAAGCAGATCGCCGAGGTCCTCCACCTCTCCGAGAAGACGGTCGAGAACCACCGCGCCAACGCGATGCGCAAGCTCGGCATGCGCGACCGGGTCGAGCTGGTCCGCTACGCGATCCGCCGCGGCCTGATCGAGCCCTGAGCCGGTCTCCTCACTTTGCTTGACTGAGGGTCCAGTCGATGGAGGGCAACGGAGAATTCAGAGAGAAGCGCTGGCTGGCCCTGGTCCTGCTCTGCTCGGCGCAGTTCGTCGTCGTCCTCGACGCCTCGATCGTCAACGTCGCCCTACCCTCGATCGGCAAAGCGCTCGACTTCTCCCAGGAGAACCTGCCCTGGGTCGTCAACGCCTACGTGCTGACCTTCGGCGGCTTCCTGCTGCTCGGCGGCCGCACCGCCGACCTGCTCGGCCGCCGCCGGGTGTTCATGGCCGGGCTGGCCCTGGTCGGAATAGCCTCGCTCGCCGCCGGCTTCGCCGCCACCGAAGGGCAGTTGATCGCCGCCCGCGCCGCCCAGGGCCTCGGCGCCGCGATCATCTCCCCCGCCGCGCTCTCGATCGTCACCACCACCTTCAGCGACGGCGCCGAGCGCAACAAGGCGCTCGGGGTCTGGGGCGCGGTGGCAGGCTCGGGCGGCGCGGCCGGAGTCCTACTCGGCGGCATCCTCACCGACGGCCTCGGCTGGGAGTGGGTGCTCTGGGTAAACGTGCCGGTCAGCATCTTCGCCTTCGTGCTGACCCCGCGGCTGATCGCCGAAAGCCGGGCCGAACACGAGACCCGCGCCTTCGACGTCGCCGGCGCCGTCACCGTCACCGCGGCGCTCTCGATTCTGGTCTACGCGCTGGTGGACGCGACCAACGCCGGCTGGGGATCGGCCCAGACGATCGGCCTGATCGCGCTCTCGGTGACGCTGCTAGCGGCCTTCGTCGCGATCGAGCTGCGCTCCGCCAAGCCACTGGTCCCGTTCTCGATCTTTCGCATCCGCACCCTGACCGGCGCCAACGTGGTCGGGCTGCTGGTCGGCGCCTCGCTCTTCTCGATGTTCTTCTTCATCTCCCTATATATGCAGCAGGTGCTCGGCTACAGCGCGATCCACGCCGGGCTCTCCTACCTGCCGCTTGCCCTGGTGATCATGGCCTCGGCCGGAATCGCCTCGCAGCTGGTCACCAAGCTCGGCTACAAGCCGGTGCTCGCAGCCGGGCTGATGTTCATCGTCATCGGCCTGCTCTGGTTCAGCCGCGTCTCGGTCGGCGGCAGCTTCACCGCCGACATCCTCGGCCCCTCGCTGTTCGCCGCGGCCGGCCTGGGCTTTGCCTTCGTGACGACGACGATCGCCGCCGTCTCCGGCGTCGAGGAGAACGAGGCGGGCCTGGCCAGCGGCCTGATCAACACCTCGCAGCAGATCGGCGGCGCGCTCGGCCTCGCGGTGCTCTCGACGATCGCCATCTCACGCACCGAAGACCTCGCCGGGGCCGGGGGCCCGCCCTCTGACAGCGCCCTCACCGAGGGCTTCCAGGCCGCGTTCCTCGGCGGCGCGGGCATCGCCCTGCTCGGCTTCGTCCTCACCCTCGTCCTGATCCGCGGCAGCGACAGCCGCGCCCACATGGAGCTCGGGAAAGAGGCCGCGAGCGAAGGCGCATCCGCATAACCGACCGCTTCAGTAGGATTTCTGCAGATGCTGTTTTCGACCAAGGCCGAGTACGGAGTGCGATTGATGGTCGAGCTGGGCCGCCAGCCCGGCTCGGCGCCGATCTCGCTGAGCGCCGTCGCCGAGGCGGAGCGGCTGCCGCTCTCCTACCTCGAGCACCTGGTCGCGAAGCTGCGCAAGGCCGGGCTGGTGACCTCGACCCGGGGCGCCCACGGCGGCTACCGGCTCGCCCAGCCGGCCGAGGCGATCACGATGGACGCGGTCGTCGAGGCGCTGGAAGGCCAGATCGCCCCGATGGAGTGCTTCCACGAGACCCCGGAGGGCAAAGTCCTCTGCTCGCACGAGAGCGACGGCGACCACGCCTGTTCGACCAAGCTGCTGTGGACGCGGGTGCAGGGCGGCGTCACCAAGGCCCTGGCAGGCACGACGCTGGCCGAGCTGGTGGAGTTCTCCGGCCCGGCCCCCCGCGCCGAACGGACGGCCCCGCCCGTGGGCACGGCCGCCTGAGCGACCTTTCCAAAACCAGAAACGGAGTGAGATTTGGCTGAGCTGGAGATACGCAACCTGCACGTGAGCGCCGAGGGCAAGGAGATCCTCCGCGGCCTCGACCTCGAGGTCGAGAAGGGCAAGGTGCACGCGCTGATGGGCCCGAACGGGTCGGGCAAGTCGACCCTGGCCAACGCGATCATGGGCCACCCGGCACTCGAGGTGACGGAGGGCACGATCACCTTCAAGGGCGAGGACATCACCGAGGCCGCCCCCGACGAGCGCTCCATCGCCGGCCTCTTCATGGCCTTCCAGTACCCGGTCGCGATCCCCGGCGTCTCGGTCAGCAAGTACCTGCGGATGATCATCAATGCCCGGCGCGAGGCACGGGGCGAAGAGCAGATCAAGATCAAAGACTTCGCCAAGCTCGCCCGCGAGGCGATGGAGCTGGCGAACATCCCGCAGGACTTCTCCAGCCGCTACCTCAACGACGGCTTCTCGGGCGGCGAGAAGAAGCGGATGGAGCTGCTGCAGCTGGCGCTGCTGCGGCCGGAGATCGCGGTGCTCGACGAGACCGACTCCGGCCTCGACATCGACGCCCTGCGCACGGTCGCAGACGGCGTCAACGAGTTCGCCGGCCCGGACATGGGCGTGCTGATCATCACCCACTACCAGCGCATCCTGCACATGGTCAAACCCGACTTCGTCCACGTCATGTTCGAGGGGCGAATCGTCAAGGAAGGCGGCCCGGAGCTGGTCGAGCAGCTCGAGGAGAAGGGCTACGGATGGATCGGCGAGGAGGTCGCAGCAGGCGCATGACCGTCTCGACCTCGCCCTTCCCGATCGAGAAGGTCCGCGCGGCCTTCCCGGCGCTGGAGCGCGAGGTCAACGGGCAGCCCGTCGCCTACCTCGACAGCGGCGCCAGCTCGCAGCGGGTGCTGGCCTCGATCCAAGCGGTCGACCGCTACGAGCGCACCCACCACTCCAACGTCCACCGCGGCGCCCACACGATGTCGGCCGAGGCGACCGCGGCTTTCGAGGGGGCGCGGGCAACCGTCGCCGACCACCTCGGCGCCGCCGACCGCCGCGAGGTCGTCTTCGTCCGCAACGCGACCGAGGCGATCAACCTGGTCGCGCGGGCCTGGGGCGATGCCAACATCGGCGCAGGCGACCGGATCGTGCTGACCGAGATGGAGCACCACTCCAACATCGTCCCCTGGCAGCAGCTGGCCGAGCGAGTCGGGGCCGAGATCGAGTGGGCGCCGGTCACCGACGACGGGCTGCTCGACATGGAGGCCTTCGCGGCGCTGCTGGAGCGAGCGCCGAAGCTCGTCGCCGTCACCCACGTCTCCAACGTGCTCGGCACTGAGAACCCGCTCGCCGAGATCTCCCGCCTCGCCCACGACGCCGGCGCCCTGGTGCTCGCCGACGGCGCCCAGGCGGCGCCGAAGCTGGCCCTCGACGTGGCCGAGCTCGGAGTCGACTTCTACGCGATCACCGGCCACAAGCTCTACGGCCCGACGGGGATCGGGGCGCTCTGGGGGCGGCTGGAGCTGCTGCGCGAGATGCCGCCCTTCCTCGGCGGCGGCTCGATGATCCGCAAGGTGACCCGCGAGGGCACGACCTACGCCGACCCGCCGGCCCGCTTCGAGGCTGGCACGCCGGCGATCGCCCAGGCGATCGGGATGGCCTCGGCGCTGCGCTGGCTCGACGCGGTCGGCATGGACGCCGCGCTGGCGCACGAGCGCCAGGTCGCCGACTACGCGCTCGAGCGCCTGCCCGAGGTGCCCGGCCTGCAGGTCTTCGGTCCCTCCCGGGGCCCGGAGCGGATCGGGCCGGTCTCCTTCGAGCTGGAGGGCGTCCACGCCCACGACGTATCCGAGATCCTGGACCGCCATGGCGTCGCGATCCGCGCCGGCCATCACTGCGCGCAGGTCCTGATGGACCGTCTCGGCGTCGCCGCCACCGCCCGCGCCAGCTTCGGCGTCTACACCACCACCGAGGAGATCGACCGCCTGGTCGACGGCCTCCACGACGCCCGCAAGGTCTTCGGCCTCTGATCCCATGGACGAGCTCTACCGCGACCAGATCCTCGAGCACTACAAGCGGCCGCACAACTTCGGCCGGCTGGATCAGCCCGATCTCGAGTTCGAGGACACCAACCCACTCTGCGGCGACGAGCAGCACGTGACGATCCGGCTCGACGAGGAGGGCAAGGTCGCCGAGATCGCCTTCGACGGCAAAGGCTGCGCGATCTCGACCGCCGCCACCTCGCTGCTCACCGACGAGCTGCAGGGCAAGACGCGCGAGGAGCTGCTGCGGCTGCCGAAGGAGTACGTCCTCGACCTGCTCGGGATCGAGATCTCGGCGACCCGGATGAAGTGCGCGATGCTGGGCCTGAAGGTGGTGAAGAGCGCCAGCCTCGGCAAGCCCGCCGAATGGGAGGACGAGGGCGAGGCCGGCAGCCCTTCGGAAGCAGCCGCCGACCTCGGTCGCCTCTAACGCCTACGGCGCGTTTTCCCGCGCTTCCTGGTCGAGCGCGATCACCCCGAAGCTCGCCCCGTGCGGGTCGACCAGGATCGAGAAGCGGCCTGTGGGAATGTCGATCGGCTCGACCATGACGTTGCCGCCGCTCGCCTTTGTCTTCTCGACCGTCGCGTCGGTGTCTTCGACCGCGAAGTAGACCTGCCAGTGGGCGGGCACTTGCTCGGGGACGCCTCGTTCGACCAGGTCGAGGATGCCGGCGACCGGGTTTCCGTTGAGGTTGACCGTCGTGTAGCTGCCCGCGTCCCCCATGTCTTTGTCTTCGAAGGTCCAGCCGAAGACGTCGCCGAAGAACGACTTGGCGGCACCGACGTCGCGTGTGTTGAGCTCGGCCCAGGAGAAGGCGCCCGGCTCGTTGACGAGGCCGGCGCCCTTGTTTTTGCCGGGCTGCCAGATGCCGATCATGGCCCCGGTCGGGTCGGCGATGAAAGCCATGCGGCCGTAGTCGAGCACGCTCATCGGCTCGAAGACGACGGCGCCGCCGGCCTCCTTGACCTTGGCCACGGTCGCGTCAGCGTCCTCGACGCAGATGTAGGTCGACCAGGAGGGAGGCTGGCCCTCTTCCATCAGTTTCATCACGCCGCCGATCGCCTTGTCCCCCAGCATCGCCACCCGGTAGCCACCGGTCTGCTCGGCGTTCTCGTCCGCCTCGACGCTCCAGTCGAAGAGGCCTCCGTAGAACTCCGCGGCGGCGTCCTGGTCGGGCGTGCCGAGATCGATCCAGCACGGGGTCCCCGGCTCGTAGCTCGTCCTCTCGCTCATGCTCGTTCCTTTCCTAGAAGGGCTCTGTGCAACTAGAGACCGCCGCGCGCGGCGAAGCTCATCGGTCCTCTCTCCGATCCTTCCAATCCCCCGGCGAATCCGAGTCAAACGCTTGTTACGGGCTCAGCGCCCCGTCCGGGCCGAGCATGACGTTGGCGCCCTCGACCGCTTCGGCCTGCAGCTCGGCGAGACGGACTTCGCTTACGCCTCTCGCTTGGCTCAGTGGCCGCCACCGCCCGCCGCGGTAGACCTTGATCGCGACAAACGGCTCCGGATCGAGAGTGGCCGAGGGGAAGACGACGGCGCAGCTCCCCCGACGCGCCTCGTTGCCGGCCTGGTCCAGGTACAGGACCTCGGCTTCCGTGTAGCGATGTTCATGGAAGCTGTGGGATCCGTAGACGAGGGCTCGGCGATCTTCGTTCCAGAGCGAGACGCATCGCGGCGGAGGGGCAGTGGCCGTCTGCCCAGAAGAACCGCGGCCGAGGAGCATCGCGGCGACCAGCCCCGCCAGTAACAGCAGGCCCGCCGCAGCTATCGGCAGGCGCACGTCCCCCGAGCGTTCCCCGCCGACGTCCTCCACGGATCGGACCCTATCGCCCGACCCGACCAGGCCGGTCGCTAAAATCCGACTGGAGAAGTAGGATTAAGTCTCAACCCGCACTATCCCCCGCGAGCGGGCGAAAGAGCGAGAAGGAAGGTGCCGTGCCGGACACCGCTGGAACAACCGTCGCAGTCTGCCCTGCCACCGAGCTGCCGCCCGGCAGCATGCGCCTGGTCGAGCACGAGGGCCGCAAGATCGGGGTCTTCAACTGCGACGGGACGCTGCACGCGATCGAGGACCGCTGCTCGCACGACGACGGCCCGCTGGCCGAGGGCGAGTTCGACCCGGCCACCTGCACCGTCGAGTGTCCCCGCCACGGCTCGCTCTTCGACCTGACCACCGGCAGGCCGAAGACGCTCCCCGCCTATGCTCCGGTGCAGACGTTCCCGGCAGCCGTCGAGAACGACATGATCGTCCTGGAGGTTGACTGACCATGGCAACGCCTGAGGTCATCGCAGAGAAAAGAGAGCTGGCCGGCATCAACGCCGATTACAAGGAGAAGTTCGGCTTCCACGATCCCGAGACCGGCTACGCCTATAAGGCCCCCAAGGGGCTCTCGCGCGAGGTGGTCGAATCGATCTCCGAGTACAAGGACGAGCCGCAGTGGATGCGGGACTTCCGCCTCAAGTCGCTGGAGCACTTCGAAAACCGCCCGACCCCGAACTGGGGCGGCAACCTTGGCCAGATCGACTTCGAAGACATCCACTACTTCGTCCGCGCCTCCGAAAAGAACAGCCGCGACTGGGACGAGGTCCCCGAGGACATCAAGAACACCTTCGACCGGCTCGGCATCCCCGAGGCGGAGCGCAAATTCCTCTCCGGAGTCGGCGCCCAGTACGAGTCCGAGGTCGTCTACCACCAGGTCAACGAGAAGCTCGAGGCCCAGGGCGTGATCTTCACCGACATGGACACGGCGCTGCGCGAGCACGAGGACCTGGTTCGCGAGTACTGGGCGACGATCATCCCGCCCAACGACAACAAGCTGGCGGCGCTCAACTCGGCCGTCTGGTCGGGCGGCTCCTTCGTCTACGTGCCGGCCGGGGTCAAAGTCGAGATGCCGCTGCAGGCCTACTTCCGGATCAACACCGAGAACATGGGCCAGTTCGAGCGGACGCTGATCATCTGCGAGGAGGGCGCCGACGTCCACTACATCGAGGGCTGCACGGCGCCGGTCTACACGACCGACTCGCTGCACTCGGCGGTGGTCGAGATCGTCGCCAAGCCGAGCTCCCGGGTCCGCTACACGACCGTGCAGAACTGGTCGCAGAACGTCTTCAACCTCGTCACCAAGCGCGCCGTCGCCCACGAGAAGGCGACGATGGAGTGGGTCGACTGCAACCTCGGCTCGAAGCTGACGATGAAGTACCCGTCGATCTACCTGCTCGGCCCGGAAGCGCACGGCGAGATCCTCTCGATCGCCTTCGCCGGCGACGGCCAGCACCAGGACGCCGGCGGCAAGATCATCCACGCGGCGCCGCGCACCTCGTCCTCGATCTTCTCCAAGTCGATCTCCAAGGACGGCGGGCGGGCGACCTACCGCGGCCTGCTCGAGGTGGCGAACGGGGCGACCGAGTCCCGCTCCAAGGTGGTCTGCGACGCGCTGCTGCTCGACGAGGACTCGCGCTCGGACACCTACCCGACGATCCGCATCGACGAGAACGACGCCGACGTCGGCCACGAGGCGACCGTCTCCAAGATCGGCGACGAGCAGCTCTTCTACCTGCAGAGCCGCGGGCTCGACGAGGAGGAGGCCTCGAAGATGATCGTCAACGGCTTCATCGAGCCGGTGACCAAGGAGCTGCCGATGGAGTACGCGGTCGAGCTCAACCGGCTGATCGAGCTGCAGATGGAGGGCTCGATTGGCTGAGGTCGCGACCCTGCCACCCCTTCCCGACCAGAAGGCGAAGGGGTGGGAATTCACCGACCTCTCGGGCCTGGACATCGACTGCCTACGAGGCGGGCGCCGTCGAGGCCTCGATCGAGGGGGCACAAGGCGTCACCGTCCTCTCGCTGGCCGAGGCGACCGAGTCCCACCCGGAGTTGCTCGCCGAGCGGCTCGGCTCGCTGGTCGATGCCGAGGACCCGTTTGTCGCCCGCAACGACGCCTCACGCCCCGACGGCGTCCTGGTGTACGTGCCACGCGGCGTCAAGGTGGTCGACCCGGTGCGGATCGAGGTCCCCCTGGAGGAGAGCGGCAACGCTGTCAACTGGCGCACCCTGATCGTGCTCGAGGAGGGCGCCGAGGCCGAGATCTGGGAGCACTGCTCCTCCCCCGATGACGAGGTCGAGGCGCTGCTCAACTCGGTGGTCGAGCTGCACGTCGGCCAGGCGGCGACGCTGCGCTACGTCAGCACCCAGGACATCTCCGAGCGCAGCTGGATCTTCGCCACCCAGCGCGCCCAGGTCGAGCGCGACGCGCGTCTCGACTGGACCGCGCTCGGCTTCGGCTCGGCTCGCGGCAAGGTGCGGATGGAGACCAAGCTCGCGGGGCCCGGCTCCGAAGCGCGGGTGACCGGCGGCTACGCGGGCAGCAAGGGGCAGCACCTCGACTACGACACCACCCAGGAGCACGCCGCGCCCAACACCAACTCCGATCTCGCCTTCCGCGGCGTCCTCGCCGCCGGCGCGACCGCGGTCTGGCGCGGGATGATCCGGGTCGACCCCGGCGCCCAGAACACCGACGCCTTCCAGGAGAGCCGCAACCTGCTGCTCTCGACCGAGGCCCACGCCGACGCGATCCCGGGGCTCGAGATCGAAGCCGACGACGTGCGCTGCACCCACGCGGCGGCCGTCGCCCAGATCGACCGCGACCAGCTCTTCTACCTCACCTCCCGCGGCCTCGATCCCGCCGAGGCGAAGTCGCTGATCATCGAAGGGTTCCTCGAGTCGCTGGTCGAACGCCTCGCCGAGGGGCCGGTGCGCGACGAGATCTCGGCGGCGCTAGAGCGGCGCCTCGGCGAGATCCTCTAGCGCTGCTTGCGCCGCTCGGCGATCCGGCCGCCGACGATCGACGCGATCACCACCAAGACCGGCGGCAAGTAGAGCGCCCATGTCCAGTAGTGGCCGACGTGGGCGAGGGAGAGCATCCTGCTTAGGGTAGAGGCGGCGTCGCGGCGGCCGGATCGAAAGGAGTCCAGCGCTCCGAGGCAAAGGGCAGAGAGGCTTTGCGCGCCGTCGCCGCGATCTTCTGGTTGACCCCGACCAAGTCCTCGAAGATCGCCCGCACCAGCGTCTCCGCCGTCGCATCGGGGCCGATGGCGAGAGCCGCGGCTGTGTCGAGCAGTTGCTCCTGCGTGAGCGCCTCGGCGGTTCGGCCGGTGGCCTGGACAGCCGCCAGGGCGACTGGCCGCTCGTCGACGCAGAAGGCGCCGAAGCGGGAGACGAAGACCAGCACCTCGTCGAAGTGCTCGTCTCCCTCATCAACTTCGAAGCGCGTCCTCAGCTTGCCCAGGCGGTAAGTGAGCTCCGACCAGGCGAGCTGGGTGAACTGGGCCGGGGTGACCCAGAGCACCGTCGCACACGCCGCCGTTCCCGGGCTGGGGAACAGCGTCGCCGGCATCGCGCCGTAATAGATAGAGGGCTGCGCCGCCACCCCGACGTCGAAGTCGCGCAGGCGACCGGTCAGGGCCAACACCGCTCGGTCGCCCTTCTGCCGGAAGTGGGCGAACTTGCGCTCGAGCGCCTCCGGGGCGCCGTTGGATCCGATCGCGAGCACCGGCAGGCGCCCGCCGGCCCCGGAGAGGAATTCGGCGAGCACGCCTTCGCGCTCCGCGGCGGTCATCTCTTCGAGCGGCTCGACTCCCGCGCTCGTCAGCCGGTAGGAGCCCGCCGGACGCGTCCACGGGTACCCGATCGCCAGCTCGAGCGAAGCCGCCTCATAGGCACGCGGCGGGAGAGCGGCGGCCAGGGTTTGCAGGTACTCCTCGAACTGCTGATCGTCCAGCGCAAGCCGGTCGAGCAACTCCGGCTCCGTTATCGACGGCCACACAGGTCAAGCCTAGGCGACACTCAGGAGTTGGCGACCGAGAGCAGGTAGAGGCCGAAGCAGGTGAAGGCGACCATCACCGCCAGCATCCAGTACTGAGAGCGGGCGGCCTGGCGATAGTCGCCCCAGTAGGCGACGGCGCGGTCGTGGGCCAGGGTGAGGGCGATGACGTGGCCGACCACGAGGGCGCCGACCTGGACGTACCAGATCGCGTTGGCGCTGAGCAGGCGGTAGTCGACCCCGCCGGAGGCGGTGCCGAAGAGGTCGGTGGTCGCGGTCCCGAGCGGGTCGGAGAGCAGGTAGGTGAACTGGGCCTGCTCCTGGTAGACGAAGAGGCTGAAGTAGTGGGCGACGAGGTAGGCGAAGGCGATCGGGATCAGGGTGTGGGCAAAGCCGGTCCAGAGCTTGCGGAAGGGCGGCGCCCCGCGCACGGTGGCCATCCCCCGCACCCCGATCCAGTAGACCAGCGTGACCCCGGCGAAGCAGAGCGCCATGAAGAGCGTGCTGGTGATCCGGCGCGAAGCGGTGGCTTCGAAGCCGACATCGATCAGCCACTCGAAGGTGTCGAACATGGCGCTCTGGAAGACGCCCTCCTGGCCCCCGTCGAAGCTGGTCGTGGCGATCGAGGCGAGCACGACCGCGACCGAGCCCGGTACCGCCGCCCAGCGGCCCGCCGCCGCCAGCGGCCTCCTCACCCCGAGGCGGCCCTCCCTGGTCCCGAACGAGCCGAGCTGGGAGAACATCCCGAAGTAGACGGAGAAGATCTCACCCCGCTCACACCACTTCTCGACCCCGAACAAGGCCATCATCGCCAGCGTGTAGACGCTGTAGACGAGAGCGGCGACCGCGGCCGCGTGCGGGGAGAGGCCGACGGCGACGCCGCCGCTCACCCCGTAGACGATCTCCAGCCAGACGAAGGCGAGCAGCCCGATCGCGGCGGGCCAGCGCCCCAGCCGCTCGGGGTAGCTGAGGCGAGCCGCCGGCTGGCCGGCGATCGCCGCGAACCCGCCGCCCACGACGCGGCCGATCGCCCGCCACGGATTGAAGGCCCGAAAGACGTCACCGAAGACGACACTGAAAAGCGGGAAGCCGAGCCAGACGGTGACGAAGATGAAGGTCAGGATGAAGTTGCGGTCCGGCGCCTCGGTCCCCTCCAGGCCGGCGTAGATCGCGACGCCGAGCAGGAAGACCCCAATCGCCCCGCAGGCAATCTGCGACGGCCAGCCGAGTAGGGCCCGCGAGAGCCCCGCTCCGAGCGGACGCCAGTTCTCGTCCTCGAAGCGGGGCTTCCGCCAGCCGACGGAAAGCGCGAAGAAGGAGACGATCAGGACGATCGACGCCCCCCAGGCAAAGAGCCAGGCCGGGATCGGCAGGTCTTGCCGAGCGACCAGCGCGTGTGCGTACGGCAGCAGGCTCACGGATTTACGCGCAGCTCCGCGATCTGTTTCTCGCTGCCATGCAGCTCGACCTCGAAGATCCCTTCGATGTCGGCCGGGAAAGAGACCGTGGCGGTGCCGCCAGCTGGGATCTCCTCCTCGATGTCGTAGCCGTGCACATGGACCTCGTCGGCTTCGTTGGAGCTGACCCGGAAGCGGACCTGTTCGCCGGCGTCGTACTCGAGCTCGGCTACTCCGCCCACCGGCTCGCCATCGCGAACGACGACCGTCTCGATCGTGGGTTGCCCGTTGCCGGTCGGCTGTTTGCCGTTCTCGCCGGATCCGTTGCCGTTGGCGGGCGCTTCGGTGGTCGTGGTCGCGCCGGTCGTCTCGTCGTCATCGCTCCCGCAGGCGGTCAGGCCGGCGACGGCGACCAACGTGAGTAGAAGCGCAATGACCTTCTTCGTTTGCTGCATATGACCATCTCCTTTCAGTCGTGTGCGCGTGCGCAAGGCGTCGACAGAGTCGAACGCCGAAGCGGGCGCGAAACCGTTCGTCGAGACGGCTACGCAGGCGGAGCGCGACCGGAGAGGCCGAAAGCTAGAAGCAGGCCACCGTGGGCGGCGCGCCGCAGCGGCGGCCGGGGCCGGCGCTGCCTGCGCGGCCGGGACAACCTGGCGCGCGAACGCGAGGCGATGCGCTCGGCCAGCCGCACCATCGTGTCGCAGCCCGGATAGCGACCGGCCAGCAGGCAACCGACCAGCAGCAGCAGGGGTACTACCGGCAATAGAAGGGCGCCGAGCTCGGCCATCGAGGCCAGGATAACGTCCGGGGATGCGCCCCGAACGGGAGACGATCGCCGCCCCCGACCTGCCGCCTGGGATCGAGTGGGTGGGCGACGCGCCGGCGTCGATGCCGGCACTTACCGCGGCCGGGCCGGTCCTGGTTCATTTCCTCGACTTCGCCCAGCTCAACAGCGTGCGCACACTTCCCTACGTGGTCGAGTGGCAGCGCCGCTATCGCGACGCCGGCCTGCGGGTGATCGGCGTGCAGGCCCCCCGCTTCCCCTTCGGCGCCGAACGCTCCGCGGTCGAGGCCGGACTGGATCGCCTCGGGGTCAGGTTCCCGGTGGCGATCGACGCCGAGCGCGAGCTCTGGCACGCCTACGGCTGCGAGGGCTGGCCCAGTCTCTTCCTCTGGATGACCGGCGGCGCGCTGAGCTGGTTCCACTTCGGCGAGGGCGAGTACCTGGGTACCGAGGAGGCGATCCAGGTCGAGCTGCGCGAGCAGGACGCCCTGCGCGAGCTGCCGGCGCCAATGCCACCGCTCCGCCCTACCGATGCCCCCGGCGCCCGAGTAATGCCGCCCAGCGAGGAGCTCTTCCCCGGCGGCAGTTGGGAGCACCCCTGGACAGCCGGCGAAGACGGCGACGAGCTGGCCCTCGACTACGCCGCAGGCGGCGCCTACGCCACGGTCGAGGGCTCCGGCGAGATCGCGGTCGAGCTCGACGGCTCAGCTCCCTGCCCAGTCGAGATCGACGGTCCGGCCCTCTACGCGCTCGCCGAGCATTCCGGCCACGAAGCCCACCGCCTGACCCTTCGCCCCACCCCGGGGCTCCGCGTCTGGTCGGTCAGCTTTGCGGCCGGAATGCCGTGAGATCGGCGCGGGAGGTCCGCTAGACGCCAGGCCCGCAAACGGCGGTCTTGGCAGCCTGAGCCTGGGCCAGCGTCGCTGCGGCCTGCGTAAGCCCCTGCTGGGCCTGGCGCAGTCCCCGTTTGGCCCGGTTCCGTTCTCTGAGGGCTTTGCGGAGCTTTTTCTGCGCTTTCTGTTTGGCCTGGGCGTCGTTTTTGGCAGCTCGTTTCACAGCCCCTTTCGCATTACTCGCCTGCCTGACGCTTCGCCTGAGCTTTTCGTTGGCCACTTTGACTTTTGCCTGGGCAGCGGCAAACGCCGCCTCGGCTGCGGCTGCGGGTCCTTGCGCCGAGATGCACTCCGCGCTGCCGGCCGGGGAGGCGGTCGTGCGCGCCGTCCAGGTCAGCGTCCCGGTGGCGCATTCGGTGTCGTTGAACGTGCCCTGCGCGAGCTGGACGCCGGGGAACGTGCCGGAATAGCTGAATTTCAGCGCGGCGCTGCTGAAACTGAAGCTGTTATTGACGATCGGGGCGCCGGGGAGCTCAAAGACCGCCACATCGCAAAATTCGGTTTTGTAGTTCTCCACGCGGAAGCGCGTGATGGTCGAGCCGTCAGCCGAGACGTCGAAGATGACTGCCCCGCCGCCACTGTGGGTACCGATGTAAGTCGCACCCGGAATATGGAATGCGCTTGCGGTCGAGACTCCACCGACGAGAAAAAGAAAACTTGTCATGACAACTGCGATGAACGATCTGTACGCGTGGTTCACGCTTTCACTCTCCATCCCATAGTGAAATAACGACGCGAACCTATCAAGAATCTGAGTAGTACCGATTAGCGCATCGGTGTAGTGCGCTAACTGACTACGCGGAGCTCGCCTCGCGAATCTCCTTCGGCAACATGAACCGCACGTCCTCGTGGACGGTGCGTAGCTCGGAAACGTCCTCGGCGCCACGTTCGCGGAAGAGCTCGACCAGGCTTTCGACCAGCTCCTCGGGGGCGCTGGCGCCGGAGGTGATGCCGACCGTCTCGACCCCCTCCAACCACTCCTCCCGCACCTGGGTGTGGTTATCGATCAGGTGCGAGGCGGCGCCGTGCTCGCGCGCCACCTCGACCAGGCGATTGGAGTTGGATGAGTTGGTGGAGCCGATCACCAGCACCAAGTCGCACTCGCTGGCCAGCTGCTTGACCGCGATCTGACGGTTGGTCGTCGCGTAACAGATGTCATCGGACTTGGAGCTGACGATCGAGGGGAACTTGGCCCGCAGGGCGGCGATCACCTCGGCCGTCTCGTCGACCGAGAGGGTCGTCTGGGTGATGAAGGCGACTCGCTCGGGATCGGGGACCTCGAGCGCCGCCACCTCGTCGGCGGTTTCGATCAGGACGATGCTGTCCGGCGCCTCGCCGGTCGTCCCTTCGACCTCCTCGTGGCCCTCGTGGCCAATCATGATGATCGTGTAGCCGTCGGCGGCGAAGCGGCGGGCGGAGACGTGGACCTTGGTCACCAGCGGGCAGGTGGCGTCGATCGTGCGCAGGCGGCGGGCGGCGGCGTTCTCGTGGACGGCCGGGGCCACGCCGTGGGCCGAGAAGACGACCATCTCCCCCTCCGGCACCTCGCTCTCCTCCTCGACGAAGATCGCGCCACGCTTGGAGAGCTCCTCGACCACGTGCTTGTTATGGACGATCTCCTTGCGCACGTAGACGGGGGCGCCGTAATGCTCCAGCGCGCGCTCGACCGTCTGCACGGCGCGGTCGACGCCGGCGCAGTATCCGCGCGGAGCGGCGAGCAAGACCCGTTTCGGGGCCGCGATCGCGGTGGGAGGCATGGACGGAGGGTAGCTAGCCTGTCCCAGGACATGCGCACCACCGGATCACATCTCGAACGGCTGACCGCCGTCGACGCCTCGTTCCTGACCAACGAGACGTCCGCCAGCCACATGCACATCGGCGGGATCCTGGTCTTCGAGGGACCGCCACCCAAATACGTCGACCTGGTCGAGCACGTGCGCGGCAAGCTCGACAAAGTGCCGCGCTTCCGCCAGCGGCTGGTGGTGCCGCCGCTGGAGGCGGGGCGGCCGCTCTGGGCCGACGACGTCAACTTCAACCTCACCTACCACCTCCGTCATACAGCGCTGCCCGAGCCGGGCGGCGAGGAGGAGCTGAAGCGCCTCGCCGGCCGCGTCTTCTCCCAGCAGCTCGACCGCTCCAAGCCGCTCTGGGAGATGTGGCTGGTTCAGGGCCTCGAGCGCGACCGCTTCGCCCTCCTCACCAAGACCCACCACGCAGCAGTCGACGGGATCGCCGGCGTCGACATCGGCACCGTGCTCTTCGACCTCGAGCCGGCGCCGGAGCCGGCGCCGAGCCAAGACGGCTGGGTGCCCCAGCGCGAGCCGACGACGGCGGAGCTGGTCGCCCGCGGCGCCACCGACGCGGCGGCGGCCCCAATGAAGCTTGCCGAGCGGGCGGTGCAGGCCGTGCGCAACCCCGAGGCCGCGGCGCGGCGCCTGGTCGAGGCGTTGGAGGGCGTCGGCGAGGTCGTCGGCGCCTTCGCCGACCCGGCGCCAGACGTGCCGCTGAACCAGCCGATCGGCCCGCACAGGCGCTTCGCCTGGGCGCGCTCGGACCTGGCGAACTTCAAGCGGATCAAGGACACATTCGGCGGCACGGTCAACGACGTCGTCCTCGCCGTGGTGACCGGGGCGCTGCGCGAGTGGCTGCACAACCGCGGTATCCGGACCGAGGGGCTGGAGCTGCGGGCGCTGGTGCCGGTCTCGATCCGGACGGAGGACGAGCGCGGCGAACCGGGCAACCGGATCGCGGCGATGCGCGGGCCGCTGCCGGTCTACGTCGAGGACCCGGTGCGGCGACTGCGCGTGGTGAGCGAGCAGATGGAGGGTCTGAAGCGCTCCAAGCAGGCGCTCGGCGCCGAAGTCATCTCCCGCTTCAACGATTTCGCGCCCCCCACCCTGCTCGCCCAGGCCTCGCGGATCAACTTCTCGACCCGCCTCTTCAACATGATCGTCACCAACGTGCCGGGGCCGCAAATCCCCCTCTACGTGCTGGGGCGCGAGCTGGAAGAGGTCTTCCCGGTCGCCTTCCTGCCCGAGAACCACGCCCTCGCGGTGGCGATCATGAGCTACAACGGCCGCATCTGCTTCGGCCTGCTCGGCGACTACGACTCGATGGACGACATCGAGGAGTTCTCCCTCGGCCTGATCAGGTCGCTGCGCGAGCTCGAGGAGGCGGCCTCGGCCGCCGCCACCGCCTGAGCCTCCCGGCCATCGCCCCTCTCTAGGCTTCGCTCATGCCCCTGCTCGTCATCCTCTTCATCGTCGTCCCGATCGTCGAGCTGTACGTGATCATCCAGGTCGGCCAGGCGATCGGCGTGGCGCCGACGCTGGCGCTGCTCGTCGCCGACGCGCTGCTGGGCTCGCTGCTGTTGCGCCAGCAGGGCCGCGGCGCCTGGCGCCGCTTCAACGCCGCCCTGGCCGAGCGCCGCTTCCCCGGCCGCGAGGTGGCCGACGGCCTGATGATCGCCGTCGGCGGTACCCTGCTCCTCACCCCCGGCTTCATCACCGACATCTTCGGCCTCGCTCTGCTGATCCCGCCGAGCCGAGCCGTCCTGCGCGGGCTCCTGAGCCGCGTGGCGGCCCGCCGCTTCGTGGTCGTCGGCGCCGCCAGTCGGATGCCGATGGGCGGCCCACCAACGAGCGGTCCCCCAAACGGCGCCACCCGCGGCTACGACTACGACGGGACCGCCGAGGAGGTCGACGCGGACGATCCGCAGCTGCCGCGGTAGCGGTCGTCACCCAACCGCAGGTGATCACACGCTCCGGTTTAGGCTGCGGCCATGGAGGGAGGAGAGCCCAAGCGAGTCGACAAGCCCTGGGGGCACGAGATCTGGTGGGCGCAGACGCCTGAGTACGCCGCCAAGATCCTCGTCGTTCGCGCAGGACAAGCACTCTCGCTGCAGTTGCACCGCGAAAAGGACGAGAGCTCCTACCTGTTCTCTGGTCGCATGCGACTGAGGAGCGGCCCCACGGAGCATCTCACCGAGGAACAGATCATCGAGCCGGGGCAGAGCTGGCGAATCGAGCCCGGCACCGTCCACTCGGCGGAGGCCCTGGAGGACTCGGTCATCTTCGAGGTCTCGACCCCAGAGCTCGACGACATCGTCCGCCTCGAGGATCGGTACGGGCGCGCCTGAGGCCCCACCCATGCGCATCGAAATGAGGGTTCGCAGCGCGGACAGCGGCGACGCTCCTCGCATTGCCGAGATTCACGTCCGCTCCTGGCAGGCGGCCTACCGCGGCATCCTCCCCGACTCCCTGCTCGACGGCCTCTCGGCGCCGGAGCGGGAGCAGGGCTGGAACGCGCTCCTGAGCGACGGGGGCGACCTGTGGCTGACGCTTGTGGCGGAAGGCTCCGGCGGGGCTCTCGTCGGTTTCTGCTCGGTGGCTACGCCGAGCCGCGACGAGGGCGCCGGAGAGGCGACGGCGGAGATCGGCGCCCTCTACGTCGACCCGGATCGCTGGCAGGAAGGAGCCGGCGAGGCGATGCTCTCGGCTGCGCTGGGGCAGTTGGGCGAGCAAGGCTGGCGCGACGTGATCCTCTGGGTGCTGCCCGAGAACCGAGCGGCGCTCGCCTTCTACGACCGCTTCGGCTTCGTCGTCGAGGAGGGCATCGAAAAGCGCGAGGAGCGGAGCGGCCGGCCCGTGATCAAGCTTCGGGCAGGCCTGGACGAGCCGATCCGGCTCGCCCCCTATGACCCGAGCTGGCCGCGCAGGTTTGCCGAGGAGCAGGCGGCGCTGGAGGGGGCGATCGGAAGCTGGGCGACGGGCGGCATCCATCACGTCGGCAGCACAGCGGTCCCCGGCCTCGACGCCAAGCCGGTCATCGACATCCTTATCGGCGTCGGCAGCCTCGAGGCATCCCGAGCCTGCTTCAAGCCCCTGGCGAAACTCGGCTATCTCTACGCGCCCTACCGAGCCGACGAGATGCACTGGTTCTGCAAGCCGCACCCGAGTCGCCGAACCCACCACCTCCACCTCGTTCCGACCGACTCGCGCCGGTTCCACGACGAGCTTGCGTTCCGCGACCGACTGCGAGCGACCCCAGAGACGGCCCGGGAATACGCGGTCCTGAAGCGCGACCTCGCGGAGCAGTTCGCTGACGACCGCGAGGCCTACACCGACGCCAAGGCCGATTTCATCAAGCGCGTCGTCGAAGCACCATAGGAACTACGACGCAACCAAGGCGACGGTGAACCCGTCGTAACCCTTCGCACCGACCGTCTGAATCGTCGTGGCGCTGACGCGAGGCTCGGCGGCGATCATCTCGTGCATGCGGCGCTGAGCATGCGCCCTCGGATCGTCGCTGTTCTCGTCCGCCAGCTCACCCGCGAGGACGACGTTGTCGGCGATGATGAGGCTGCCGCACCGAGAGTGCTCGAGCGCCCAGACGAAGTAGTCGGGGCTGCGCTCCTTGTCGGCATCGATGAAGGCCAGGTCGAACGGACCGGCGCCCTAGATGTTCGACTCCTGCGAGATCCGGGTCCATCCGACGGGCAAGGTGCTCGCCCGGATCGGGGTCCAGACGCAGGGCCAGGGCCACGAGACCACGTTCGCCCAGATCATCGCCGAGGAGCTGGGCTTCCCCGTGGGCGACATCGAAGATCAGTACGGCGACACCGACACCGCGCCGTACGGGCTCGGCACGTACGCGTCGCGGAGCACACCGGTCGCCGGCGCCGCCACCGCGATGGCGTCCCGCAAGATCCAGGCCAAGGCACGCAAGCTCGCGGCCCATCTGCTCGAGGCCAACGAGGACGACCTCGAGTGGGAGCCCGGCAAGTTCAGCGTCAAGGGCTCACCGGATCGGTTCAAGACGATCCAGGAGATCGCCTTCGCGGCCTACACCAACCACCCGCAGGGGATGGAGCCGGGGCTCGAGGCGGTCGACTACTACGACCCGCCCAACCTGACCTTCCCGTTCGGGAGCTACACTGCGTCGTCGACATCGACAAGGGCACCGGGCAGGTCCATGTCCGCCGGTTCGTGGCGGTCGACGACTGCGGCAACATCATCAACCCGATGATCGTCGACGGGCAGATCCACGGCGGCCTGACGATGGGCCTCGCGCCCTCCCTGTACGAAGAGATCACCTACGACGAGAACGGCAACAACCTGGCCGGCACGTTCATGGACTACCTCCTGCCGACCGCCGTCGAGACCCCCGCGTGGGAGCTCGAGAAGACCGTGACCCCGTCGCCGCATCACCCGATCGGCGCCAAGGGGGTCGGGGAGTCCGCCACGGTCGGGGCCCCACCCGCGATCAACAACGCGGTCGTCGACGCGCTGTGGCACCTGGGCGTCCGCAACATCGACATCCCGCTCACGCCGCAAAAGGTCTGGGCGGTCTTGCATGAGAAGGGCGTCTCCTAGCCTCGTCTGAGCGGCGTGGGCGGGAGGACGAACGATGACCGGCCTGATCGATCTTCGCGCGTGCCGCTGAGCTCGAAGCGGCCGGTCGTCCGTTCGCGGTGGCCACGGTCGTGGCGGTCCAGCGGCCGACATCCGCACGACCCGGCGCGTCGGGATCGTCCACCCCGACGGCGCATCGAGGGCTGGGTCGGTGGCAGCGCGCAGCCCGTCGTCGTCCGCGAGGCGCTCCGCGCGCTCGTGGATGGCCAGCCGCGACTGCTCCGGCTCTCGAGGGACGCACCGGCCGAGGGTCGTCGCGGGGACGGCGTCCTCGAACTGGTCATGACCTGCCACTCCGGCGGGACTTTGGAGAATCTACGTGGAACCACATCTTCCCTCGCCGGTCCTCTGGGTGGCCGGCACGACCCCCATCGCCGGAGCGCTCGCCACCCTGGGGTCGGCTGCGGGATGGCGGGTGACCGTCATCGATCCCGTCGCCGACGTCGACGCGTACCCGGGCGCCGAGCGGGTCCTGGCGACGGCCGATGTCGCCGGTCTCGATCCGGAGACGGCGCCGTACGTGGTCGTGGCCACGCAGGGCGTCTGGGACGAGGAGGCGACCGCCGCCGCGCTCACCCGCGAAGCCTCCTACGTCGGGCTCGTCGCCTCGCCGACGCGCGCGAACGTGGTCCGGACGTGGCTGCGCGACGAGGCCGCGCTACCCGACGATCGCCTTGCCGCGCTGCGGGCGCCGGCCGGACTCGACCTCGGGGCCGAGACGGCCGAGGAGGTGGCGCTCTCGATCCTGGCGGAGCTCGTCCAGGTCCGCCGCGGTCGCGCCGACTTCGTGGCCGCCCCGGGTCCGGCCACCGTCGCGAACGGGCAGGTCCCGTCCATCGACCTCGAGCCGGTCGTCGACGACATCGTGTTGCTCGACCCCGTCTGCGGGATGACGGTAGAGCGCGAGCACGCCCGACATCTCGCCGAGCACGACGGGGTGGTCTACGCGTTCTGTTCGATCGGGTGCCGCACGCGCTTCATCCGCGAGCCGACGGCCTACGTCCCCTCGTCGGTATCCTTGCCCGACTGACCCGCCGCCCCGTCGACCCCTCGAGCGTCCTGGAGGGCCCGCATGCACTTCGAAGGCACCGTCCCGATCAAGGCCAGCCGCGACAAGGTGTGGGCCTTCGTCATCGACCCCGACCAGGTCGGTCAATGCGGGCCCGGGGTGGAGAAGATCGAGGTCGTGGACGACACGCACTTCAAGGCCACGGCCAAGGTCGGGATCGGCTTCATCAGCGCGCGGTTCAATGTCGACATGACGTTCGCCGAGCTCGTCGCGCCGGACAAGGCCGTCATCAAGGCCCATGGCCAGGCACCGGGCAGTGCCGTCGACGCCGACGCGGAGATGCATCTCTCCGATGGCCCCGACGGCGCCACCGTCATGGACTGGAAGGCCGATGTGGCGATCGCCGGAACGCTCGCGGGCGTCGGCGCCCGGCTCATCGAGGGGACGGCCAAGATGATCGCCCAGACATTCGACTGCATGCGCTCGAAGCTCGAAGGCGGCGACTGAGGCGGCTGGGTCCCGAGACCGCGCCAAAGTCACCTTCGATGGAACACCTGCACCGGGTCGTCGGGCCGATCGCAACCAACGTCCATGTGCTCGCGGACGAGCGGTCACGCGAGGCCATCGCCATCGACACCGCGACACCATCGCTGGCCTGGATCGCCGATGAGCTCGCCGCGCGAGACTGGACGCTCAAGCTGATCGTCTCGACCCACGGCCATTGGGATCACATCGGGGACAACGCCGCCGTGGCCGAGCACACGGGCGCCGACATCGCGGTCCATCCGGCTGATCGCGGCCGCCTGGAACACCCCGAGCCGGTCTGGGCGCCGTTCGAGATCGTCCCATCCGTTCCGGCCGTCGAGCTCGCCGAGGGTGGGGTCGTGCGGTTCGGCGAGGTCGAGCTGCGGGTGCTCCACACCCCGGGGCACACCGAGGGCTCGGTCTGCCTCTTCGCGGCGGACGAGGGCCGCCTCTACAGCGGCGACACGCTCTTCGCCGCCGGCGGGGGCGGGTCGACCTACCGGGCGGCGACCCGGACGCGATGGTCGCGTCGATCGGCCGGCTGACCGAGCTGGCGGATGGCGTCGGCGTCTTCCCCGGCCATGGCCAGGCGACGACCATCGGGGAGGAGCGCGCGTGGATGGAGCTCGTCAGGGACGGGGGTCGGCTCTTCGCCTGACGATCCAGGCCGATCGCCTAGGCGCGCTCGACTTCGCGGCCGAACGCGGTGCCCTTGGTGTGGACCGTGAACCCGAGTTCCTCGTACAACCCGAGCGCACCGGTCGGGTTCTCCGAGTCGACGCCGAGCATCGCTTCGTCCATGCCGGCGTCCCGGAGTCGCTGCATCGCGATCGCCGAGATCGCACGCCCCAGCCCCCGTCGCCGCCATGGTCGCCGGACGCTGATGTGCTCGAGCCACCCGCGCTTGACGCCAAGCCCTTCATTCTCCTCGGTCCAGATCCAGGTCTGGACGACGCCCGCGATCTCGTCCCCATCCCAGGCGACCACCCAGAGCCCGGTGTCGATCTCCGGTCGCTCGAATGTCGTCCGGAACACGTCGTCGCCCTGTTCGCTGGATTCCCAGTGGTCCTTGAAGGCTTCCTTCTCCGCGTCGAAGATCGCCCGGTGCTGGTCCGCCGTGACCGGACGGACTTCGATCCCCTCGGGCAGCGGCAGGTCCGGGACCGTGGCGAGGTCGCGTCGCCCCATGACGAAGAAGTGGCGGATCGCGTCGAACCCGGCACGAGTCAGGATCGCGCGGTGCCCGGCTTCGTGCTCGTCCGCGAACGCCCGGAGGCGGACCGGATCCGCGGCGGCACGCTCGACCGCGCGACGCACGTTCTCGGCGAGCAGCGCCCGACCGATGCCCCGCCCTCGGACCTCCGGCACGACATGTCCACCGACCTCGAAGACCGGCCGACCGGCCCGGATCATGCGCCAGACCTGCGCCTCGGCGACGACCGTGCCGTCGATCTCGACGATGGTGATGTCCGCTTGGGCGTCGATGCCCTCCTCACCCTCGATCTCGAGCTTGAGCTGGGCTTCGGTCGGGAGCCACGGGATGGCGTCGTGCAGGTTGGCCTGGTGAGTGACCGACGCCATCGCGGCGAAGTCGCCGGCATCGCGAAACCGCCGGCGGCCAGCCGGGCGTATCGGGCAGGCCCGGCAGCTCCAGCCAGGTGGTTCGGGAGCTCGTCGACGTCGTCATCGTTCGTCCTTCTCTGGCGCTTCGAAGCCAGGCACGGCTTTCGTCCAGTCCGACTCGGCCGAGCGGATCTCGAACCCGAGCGATTTATAGAGATCCATCGCCTGGTTCGGGTTGATGCCGTCGACGCCGAGGTAGGCGCTCGTCATCCCGCGGTCGCGCAGGAGGACGAGGACGCGCGCCAGCAAGGCCCGTGCGAGACCGCGTCGTCGGTACGGCTTCCGCGTCCAGACACCATCGATGTACCCGCGCAGGACGCCGTGGTGGACGTTCTCCTCGGCGATCATCCGCACCCTCCACGCCCGCGGCCATCTCGTCGGCCGCGAAGGCGATGGCCCACAGGCTCGGGTCCTGGTGCGGGTCCGCGTCGTCGCGCAGCCAGTCTTCCTCGGTCCACTCCTCCTCGGCCCGGTGGTCGCGGAAGGCGTCCTGCGCCGCATCCCAGACCGCGCGTCGATCGGATGGATCGATCGGTCGGATGTCGAAGCCGTCCGGGAGCGGCACCGAGGGGATGTCATCGAGCGTCGGCCGGATCATCTCGTAGCCTCGGCCCGTGATGATCCAACCGCGTTCCTCGTACAACGCCTTCGCATGGGTGTCCGTATCCCAGTCCACACGCGCATCAGCGACGGCTGATCCGCGGGCAGCGTCGCCGCGACCTGCGCGAGCCGGCGTTCCGCCCAGGAGCATCGCGCCACCGATCCCGCGGCCGCGTTGCTCCGGGACGAGCAGCCCGACCGGGCTGAACTGCCGTCCGCCGGCGGTCAGCTGGCGCCACTCGGTCCGCGCATACCCGATGATCGTGTCGTCGAGCTCGACGATCAGGATGTCATCGAACGGATCGCAGTTCACGAGGTGCGCGTAGTCGCGCGTCATCGTCTCGACGGTGAGGAGCTCGAGGCTCCCGCCGTGCTCGCGCGAGGCCTGGTTGGCCGCGACCATCCCGGGGTAGTCCTCCGGCCCGCGATGGTGCCGGAACCGCAGTCCGGGGATGTCCGGTGCATCGGCGAGGTGGATCTGGTCGTCGGCGGTCGTGGTCATCGATCGGCTCCGTACTTGCGGTCCATGTGCACGCCGACGGACTTGTGGATGATCCGCCAGCGCCGTCGCTCTTCGGCCATCGCCCGGGGGTCGCCCTTGCGTTCTGCGTGTGCCAGCTCGCGTTCGAGCTTGCGGTGACTGGCCGGCCGGTCGCCGAGGCGGCCGTCCTCGAGGGCGCCGCGGACGGCGCAGCCGGGTTCGCCGTCGTGTCGGCAGTCGCTGAAGCGACATTCCGCGGCCAGCTCCACGATGTCGTCGAACGCGGCCTCGAGGCCATCGTCGGCACCCGCGACCTGCAGGGCCCGGATGCCCGGTGTGTCGATGAGCAGCGCCCCGCCCGGAAGGGCGAAGAGTTCCCGATGGGTGGTCGTGTGCCGTCCTCGCGAATTGTCCTCGCGCACCTCGGCCGTCGCCTGGCGCGCTTCGCCCAGCAACGCGTTCACGAGCGTGGACTTGCCGACCCCCGACGATCCGAGGACGACCGCCGTCGCTCCCGGTCGAAGGTACGGCTCGAGGTCGCCGAGATGATCGCCAGTCAACGCCGACAGTGTCACGATCGGGACACCCGGGGCGATCCCCTCGATCGCGACCTGCCGACCGAGGATGTCCTGCCCGATGTCGGCCTTGTTGAGGATGATCACCGGTGTCACGCCGCTCGACCACGCGACCGCGAGGTACCGCTCCTGGCGGCGCAGGTTGAAATCGCCGTCCAGACCGGCGACGAGGAAGGCCACGTCGACGTTCGAGGCGATGACCTGCTCGTCGGCGAGGTTGCCCGCCGTTCGGCGCGACGAATCCGCCGCACTGCGACGGAATGCCGACCGACGCGGCAGGACGGCCGCGATCACCGGCTGGTCGCTCGACCCCGATGCGCCTCCCTCGAGGGCGACCCAGTCGCCGACCGCCGGATAGTCCGACGGCGCGAGTGCCTCGAACCGGAACCGGCCGGACACCGAGGCGCTGCGGTCGGCGCCGTCGCCGTCGCGGACGACCGCCGTCTCCTTGTGCACGGCCACGACACGCGCAGGCCGCCGGCCGAGGGCGGCGTGGGGCTCGAATGCCGGCCGCCCAGGCGTCGTCCCATCCGGCCATGTCGGTCGCCAAGGACTCGGTCATATCAGCCGACTCGCTTCAGGCGGCCGGTGCGCTTCGCGAAGCGCTCGGCGCGGCCGAAGGCCCACAGCCCGAACGGGATCACCATGATCCCCATCACGAACAGCGGCCAGATGTCGTCGGGTCGAGCTCGCTGAGCGGCGTCCCCTCGTACCAATGGCGGCTCTGACGCCGTCGAGGACGTAGGTCGCTGGGGAGAGCTTTGACAGTGTCTGCATCCACTCAGGCAGCACGTCGACCGAGTAGTAGACGCCACTCACGAGCAGGATGCACGACTGGAGCACGAAGGTCATCTGCGCTCCGCGCTCGACATAGAGGAGCGGCAGGATCGCGGCGATCATCCCGATGCCGACGAAGCTGAACGACCCGACCAGCATGAAGAGCACCGCCGTCCGGCGTTCGCCTGCGACAGGTCCATGTTCGGGAAGAACAGGACCAGCACGACGAAGATCACCGAGCGTGTGGACGAGGCCGTAGAGCATCGCGTAGGCGACTTGTCCGAACAGCTGCGACGAGCGGTGGACGGGCGCCATGAACGTGTATTCGAGCGTGCCCTCCCAGCGCTCGACCGACACCGTCTCCGCGATCCAGGCGAAGACGACAGACAGGTAGTTCCACATGATGCCCCGATCATCAGCGTCAGCAGGAGCGTCGGGTCGCCCTGGTCCGCACCGATGAGCGTGATCGAAAGCGCGCCCGCGACCGAATAGACCAGGAACGCGAGTTCCCAGCCCCAGTAGCGGCGAGTCAGGAAGAAGTTGCGCTCGATGAAGGCGTACGAGGCCTTCAGCTCATGGGCGACGACGGTCACTGGAGTGGCTCCTGTCGGTGGAGCTGGCCCGGTCCCTCAGCGGGACCGAGCCAGCTCGAATGGGCTCCGCGCGACACGGGCACCGATCGCGATCATCCGGTGACCCAGCGCCGCGACGGACGGACGTGGCGGGGTGACCGACCCGTCGCGCGTTCGCGACGTCATCCGCCTCCCGCTGCTGGCGCTCATTCGCGAGCGAAAGGGCCAGCCATGGCTGCATCTGCATCTGTCATCACCTCCTTTCAGTCGGTCTCGGACTCGTCCTCCTCGACGTCGTCGTCGAGGGAGCGGCCGGTAAAGGTCATGAATACGTCTTCGAGGGAGGCCGCTCGGCCCAGTCGTTCGCCGACCAGGGTCTTGAGGCCTTCCGGGGTGTCCTCGGCGACGACGCGGCCGGCGTCGAGGACCGTGATGTGGCGGCAGAGGCGCTCCGCCTCGGCCAGGTGCTGCGGCGGTGGGTCGTGAGCACGACGGTGGCGTCGTGGCTCGCTCGCAGCTCTTCGATGAAGCTCTGGCACGTCGAGCTCGATCGCGGGTCGAGGCCCGTGGTCGGCTCGTCGAGCAGGACCAGGAACGGGCTCGTCAGCAGCGCTCGCGCGATGGCGACCTTCTGCTGCATCCCCCGGCTCATCTGTTCGATGGGCCGGCCGACTCGCTTTGCGCCGATCCCGAGCCGCTCGACGATGACCAGGGCGTCGCGCTTGGCGGTCCCCCCGTCGAGACTGAGAATCCGCGCCGCGAAGACCAGGTTCTCCATCGGGCTGAGCTTCTTGAAGAACGCGGCGTCCACGCTGACCCGGTTCATCAGGCGCTTGACCTGCATCTCCTCGCTCGATGTCATGCCCGAATACCTCCACCCGCCCGGCGTCGAGGGTCAGCAGGCCCGACACGAGACGGATGAGGGTCGACTTGCCGGACCCATTGGCGCCGAGGATCCCGTGGATGTCACCGCGCTCGAGGCGCATCGACACGTTCGCGATGGCCGTGACGGGCTTCTTGGCCCTTCCCACCACGAACGACTTGCTGACGCCGTCGATGAGCAGGGCCGGGACGCCCGACGAGACCGCCCACGCCGTGTGGCGCACGGCGGGAGCCTCGGTATGCAGTTGTTCGATGGTCGTGGTGGCGGTCACGGTGGACTCCGGGTGGAGGGAGGTGGACATGGAACGAGCCGCGGACCTCATCCGACGGTTCGTCGGGGGGCCTCGCGGCTCGGTGGTGTCCTCCGCGATCTGCCGTTGGGGCAGGGAAGGGCATCAAAAAAGCCGGGGGCCCGATCTGGCCCACGGCTCGTGGCGTCTCCGGAAGGCGGTCCTGCCGCCTGCGGCTAGCTCGAGATGGGCGCAAAGACTCCCGCGATCGGCAACGCCGATAGGCGCCGTCGTGCGTCGGAAGAAGAGCTTCGTCGTCATCTTGGAGGCCGCCTCCATACGAGCTGGACGAGGGCGCGCGACATGCGTGCCGGTCGGCAGTCTAGGCCGGTGGCGCGGCGAGTGTCAACCTGGACGGACGACGATGGCGAACCCGCGACGGATGACGTAGACGGGCCCTAGAGCTCGAGCCGAACGAACGGTCGGACCGGGGCGTCGGGCTTCCACTGTCGCCGCTCGACCACCTCGAACCCGGCGCGCTCGAACATCGCCAAGGTCCCGTGGAAGGCGTTCGCGGAGGGGATGCGCCGCCCGTCGGTCTCCACGGGATACGCCTCGAGCGTCGTCGCGCCGCGAGCGCGGGCGTGCTCGATCGCCGCGTGCAGGAGGGCGTCGGCGACGCCATGGCCACGCGAGGGCTTCGAGACCACGAAGCAGACGATCGACCAGACCGGTCGGTCGTCGAGTGGCGCGAGCACCTTCGAGTAGGCCAGTCGCTCGTAGTCCTCGCGTGGCCCAAGGCTGACCCAGCCCACCGCGCGGCCATCGTCGTAGGCGACCAGCCCCGGTGGCTCGTCCGAGGCGGCGAGCGCCGCGAGATTGGCGCGATTGCCGTCGGCCGTCGAGTTCGTCCAGTCCCGCCCACGCACCCGAAACCAGGTACACCAGCACCACTTCGGGTCGCCGCCTTCCCGGAAGAGACCGGCCAGGTCGTCGAAACGACTCGTGGTGAGCGGCACGATCTCCAGGGTGGGGATGGTGAGGCCATCGACCGCATCGTACCGCCCGACCGGTCAGGACCTGACAGGATCGACGACGATCAGGGCTCTGGCGTCGGCTCGGGCGTCGGCTCGGGCGTGGGTTCCGGCGTCGGCTCGGGCGTGGGTTCCGGCGTCGGCTCCGGCATCGGCTCCGGCGTCGGCTCGGGGGTCGGTTCGGGTGTGGGCTCAGCCGTGGGTGCGGCCGTCGGCGTGGCGGTCACACCGGCCGTCGGCGTGGCCGTCGAACCGGCCGTCGGTTTCGTCGTCGGCTTGGCCGTGGGCTTGTTCGTCGGCGTGGGATGCGTCCCGCCCGGTCCGGACCGGGTGCCAGGTGGAACCGGTGCCAGGCTCAGGACCGCTCGCAGGATCGGTCCGCCCGCCATGCCGTCCGACCGCGCCCGCGGGCGTCCTGCGCCGGCGCGTCGGTCGTCAATCACCCGCAGGCTGACTGTCATGTTGCCACCGTTCTCGGGGTCCTGGCGTGGCGAGAGGTTCTGGACGCCCCCGGGGGCGATCGTGCCGTCGGGGGACGTCGTGCTGCCCTGCAGCGTGCCGAACGCCGCGAGCGAGATCCCGGCCACCCCGAAGAGCGCGATGGCGACGACCACGACACCGATCGCCGACCGCCCACGCTTCGACGACGAACCCGACGAGGCTCGCGCGGCGATCGGCACGACCCGGGCCGGTGTGGGTGATGCCTCCGGCTGGTCCCAGGCCGAGACCGTCGCCGCCTGGCTCAGGATGCGTTCGGGCCACTCGACGGGATGCTGCGGCCACTCGACCACGCGTTCGACGGGCGCCTCCACCGTCGTCGGCGACGGGGCCTTGCCACCTCGGGTCTTCTTGGCCGGCTCGGGCGTCGCGGCGGCAGCCACCGGCAGGATCGCCGGAGCCACGGTCGATGCCTTCTTGCCGCGTCGCGCGCGCTTGGCGGCGGTCGCCGTGACGATGGCCTCGGCTGCGGCAATCTGCCGACTGGGGCGGGCGGCTGGCGGCGCGGTTGCGACCAGCGGGAGGGTGCGAAGGCCTGGCACTTCAGGCAGGTCTTCGCGACGAGGTTCCAGCAGTTGGGACAGACGGCCTGGGCGCACGACGGGCACTCGCGGATGGGCGCGATCGACTCGTCACCAAGCTGGTCACGGTGCACGCCGCAGTGCTCGCAGAAGCTGGCCATGCTGAGGCCGAGCCGGTCCATCGATCCTCGACCTCCGTCCATGGACTCTCGCTGTCTTCGCAAGGCTATGGGCGGCGGGTCCTGCCGCCGACCGGGAAACTCGTACGGGTGGGTGAGGCCGGTGGTCCGGGGTCGTCCGTGCGCGACGGCCATTCCCGAGGCGTTTGACGGTCCTCCGGGGCCGGCCCTACGCTGGCCGTCCCGAGCCGGAACCCCACCACATGTTCGGAGTCCCCTTGGCCGACCCCACCCCGACCGACGGGCGGTGGGCCTCCCGCCCGCCATCGCCAGAGCCGCATGCCATCGCGACGCTCGAACCGCGACGGGTTGCTCGACGCGGAGCTCGCCGCGACGCTGTGGATGCTCGTCGAGTCGCGGGTGCCCCTCGTCGTCGCGTCGGACGAGGCTGGCGACGGCCCCAGGGTCGGCGCTGATCGCCGCGAGAGACCTCCTCGCCCCGGGAATGGGCGTCCGCGTGCTCGAGGGCGAGGCTGAGACGTTCGACTGGCTCCCGCAGGCGTCCGAGCTCGGCTGGTCGTCCGCGACGCGGGTGCCGGTCGACGGACGTGGTGGACCACCTATCCGGCCGGACACGACGACGATCTCGTTACCGGGACCTGTCCGATGGCTCGCCGACATCGACCTGGGGCCTTCGCGCACGCATCGCCATCCGGGCCGCGTCGCTCGGGTACGGGCTGCTTGCCGCGATGCGCGCCGACGGGCTCGAGGCGGTCCTGGACTCGTTGCGCGGCGCCCCCTGTTGCTCACGGACGACGAACTGTCCCGGCTCGGCGCCGGTGTCGATCCTGCGACGGACGAGCGATGGCCGGCTCCGGGTCGTCGCGGCCCACTACGTCCGCCCGACATCCCGGGACGTCCACGGCCACGTGCAGCGACTCGGACCCGCCGTCCTGGCGACGTGGGATGCGGCGCTCGGCGAGTTCGAGCACTTCGCGTGGGTCATCGCCCCCGAGCTCGGGGCACGCATCGGGCAACCGGCAGGCG
>CAVSIE010000005.1:0-179013 GCA_963728045.1 uncultured Solirubrobacterales bacterium | reverse complement strand
CCTACAGCCCGTAGCTCCGGCCGATGACCTCGAGCATGATCTCGTCGGTGCCGGCGCCGATCCGGTTGAGGCGGACGTCGCGGTAGGCACGCTCGATCTCGTACTCCTTCATGTAGCCGTAGCCGCCGTGGATCTGGATGCACTCGTCGGCGACCTCGCAGGCGATCCGCGAGGTGTAGAGCTTGCACTCGGAGATCTCGCGCACCGGGTACTCGCCGTTGGCGTAGCGCCAGGCTGTCGCGTAGGTGAACTGCCGCGCGGCCTCGATCTTGGTCGCCATCTCGGCGAACTTGTGGCGGATCACCTGGAAGTTGCCGATCGAGCGGCCGAAGGCCTTGCGCTCCTTGGCGTACTCCAGGGTGCGGTCGAACATCCGCTGCGCCCCGGCGACGGCGCCGGCGCAGGCGACCATCCGCTCGCTCTGGAGCTCCCAGGCGATGTGGTAGAAGCCCTTGCCCTCTTCGCCGAGCAGGTTCTCGACCGGGACCCGCACGTCCTCGAAGGCGAGTTCCGCCGTGTCGGAGGAGTGCATGCCCATCTTCTCCAGCTTGCGCGAGACGCTGAAGCCGGGAACGGTCTCGCCGTTCTCGTCGCGCAGGTCGACGACCAGCAGGCTCATCCCGTCGTGCGCTTTCGAGGGGTCGGTCTTGACGACCAAGACGATGAAGTCGGCACGGGCGCCGTTGGTGATGAACGTCTTCGAGCCGTTGACGACGAATTCGTCGCCGTCGCGAATCGCCGAGGTGCGGATACCGGCGACGTCGGAGCCGGCCTCGGGCTCGGTGATGCCGAGGCAGCCGATCTTCTCTCCGCGGATCGCCGGCGGCAGGTAGCGCTTCTTCAACTCGTCGGCGCCGAGCATCTCGATCGGCGGCAGCACCATGTCGGTGTGGACGACGAAGCCCATGTTGAGCCCGCCCGAGCCGGTGTAGCTCATGCACTCCGAGCGGACTAGGGAGTAGTAGTAGTCGCCGCCCTGCCCGCCGTACTCCTCGGGGAAGGTGAGGCCGAGGAAGCCGAGCTCGCCGGCTCGTTTCATGATCTCCCGCGGCCAGGTGGTCTCCTCCCACTCGTTGCGGTGCGGCCATAGCTCCTTTTTCACCCAGGCCTGCATCGACTCGCGCAGGTCTTCGTGCTCCTGTGTGAAGATCATGTGCTTGCGCTCGGCCTGATGGTCGGGCTTGATGACTTTGGAGCCGTTGGTCGTCGCGGTCGCCACTGTCTCTCTCCTCGTTCGCTGGAATCCGATGGCGGCGCCCGCCGCCTAAAAAGTCGAGTGGACAGTAGCACTTCCCACTTCCTACAGAGTCGGCTATGGTCCCGCTTCGGGATGGACTACGAGGTCGTCAAGTACGAGGTCGCCGCCGGGGTCGCCACGGTGACGCTGAACAACCCGGAGAAGCGCAACATGCTCTCCGGTCAGATGCTGGTCGAGCTGGTCGACGCGATGAAGACGGCGCGTGACGCCGAGGACGTCCGCACGGTCGTCCTCACCGGAGCCGGCGACAAGGTCTTCTGCGCCGGCGCCGACCTGGGCGGCTTTGCCGCCGACGTTCCGCTCGTTCAGAAACACTTCGCCACCGACCTCTTCCTGGAGTTCTTCAGGCTGATGCCGCGGCTGGGCAAGCCGACGCTCTGCGCCGCCAACGGCCACGTGCTGGCCGGGGGGATGGGCCTCGCCCTCTCCTGTGATCTGCTGATCGCCAAGGAGGACGCCACCTTCGGCACGCCGGAGATCAACGTCGGCGCCTTCCCCTACATGATCATGGCGATCATCTACCGCAACGTCCCGCGCAAGAAGGTCAACGAGATGATGCTGCTGGGCGAGCGGCTCAGCGCCGAGCAGGCGGTCGAGTACGGGCTTGCCAACAAGGTCGTACCGGAGGCCGAGTTCGACGCCGCGGTCGCCGAGTGGGCCGGCAAGCTGGCCTCGAAGAGCCCGGTGTTGATGCGGCTCGGCCACGACGCGATGTACCGCCAGCAGGACATGGCGCTCGACGACGCGCTCGAGTACCTGCGCTCGCAGCTCTCGCTCACCTTCTCGACCGAGGACATCGTCGAGGGCGTCAGCGCATTCTTCGAGAAACGCGACCCGCAGTGGAAGGGACGGTAGTGGCCGGCACAGAGCAAGAGACGAAGCACCTGCTCCCGGGCACCGCCCCGCTGGGCGATCTCACCGAGCAGCTGCACGAGCGGCGCGAGAAGGCGAAGCTGGGCGGTGGCGAGGAGAAGATCGCCAAGCAGCACGAGCGCGGCAAGCTGACCGCCCGCGAGCGGATCGACCTGCTGGTCGACGCCGGCACCTTCGTCGAGATGGGCATCCACGGCCGCCCCCACTTCGCCCAGCGGGCGATGGACGGGGTCGAGGCGCCGGCCGACGGCGTGATCACCGGCTGGGGTGACGTCGACGGCCGCCCCTGCTGCATCGCCGCCTACGACTTCACCGTGATGGCCGGCTCGATGGGGATGACCGGTGAGCTCAAGGTCACCCGCCTGCGAGAGATGGCGCTCTCCAAGCGGATGCCGTTCATCTGGCTGCTCGACTCGGCCGGCGCTCGGATCCAGGAGGCGTCGGGCTCGCTCTTCGCCGGCTCCGGCCACCTCTTCCGCGAGGAGGTGGAAATGTCCGGCGTGATCCCGATGGTCGCGGCGATGATGGGCCCCTGCGCGGCCGGCACCGCCTACATCCCGGCCCTCTCCGACTTCGTGCCGATGGTTTCCGGCCAGGGGGCGATGGCGCTCGCCGGCCCGCACCTGACCAAAGCCGTCACCGGCGAGGACATCTCGATGGAGGAGCTGGGTGGCGCCAAGGTCCACTGCCGAAAGTCGGGAGTGGGGGACCTCGAGGTCAAGGACGACGAGGAGTGCATCGAAGCGGTCAAGAAGTACCTCTCCTACTTTCCGACCAACTGCGAGCACAAGCCGCCGGTCGCGGAGACCGTCGATCCCGACGACCGCCAGTCGGAGAAGCTGATGGAGATCGTCCCCGACTCCTCGCGCCAGCCCTACGACATGTACGACGTGATCGGCGAGATCGTCGACGACGGCGAGTGGTTCGACATCAAGCCGAAGTTCGCCAAGACGCTGATCACCTGCTTCGCCCGCTTCGGCGGCCAGCCGGCGGGGATCGTCGCCAACCAGCCCAAGCACCTGGC
Source organism: uncultured Solirubrobacterales bacterium (assembly GCA_963728045.1). Classification (GTDB taxonomy): domain Bacteria; phylum Actinomycetota; class Thermoleophilia; order Solirubrobacterales; family 70-9; genus VRUE01. The sequence goes on along the minus strand of CAVSIE010000005.1, from coordinate 175,858 downwards.
AGGGATCCTCGACAACGACTCGGCCGATAAGGCGGCGCGCTTCATCAACCTCTGCGACGCCTTCAACATCCCGCTCGTCTTCCTCCAGGACGTGCCCGGCTTCATGGTCGGCTCGAAGGTCGAGCACGCCGGGATCATCCGCCACGGGGCGAAGATGCTCTACGCGGTCAGCCGCGCCACGGTGCCGAAGGTGACCGTGGTCGTGCGCAAGGCCTATGGCGCCGGCTATTACGTGATGTGCGGCAAGGCCTACGAGCCGGATCTGATCGTCGCCTGGCCCGGCGCCGAGATCTCGGTGATGGGGGCGGAGGGCGCGGTCAACATCATCGGCCGCTCGGCGATCGAGGCTTCTGACGATCCGGAGGCGACCAAAGAGGCGATGCTGAACGCGGTCCGCGAGCAGATCGACCCCTACATCGCCGCCGGCAACGCGGTGATCGACGATGTCATCGACCCGCGCGAGACGCGGCCGACGATCGTCAAGGCGCTGCGGATGGCGAAAGACAAGCACGTCGAGAAGCCCGCCAAGCGCCACGGGGTGATGCCCGTATGAGCTCCTTCGGCGACCCGGTCGTGATCAGCTGCTCGATCAGCGGCGTGATCGCCAACCGCGACCAGTGCCCGGCGATCCCCTACACGCCGGAGGAGTACGCGGCCGAGGCGCGGCGGGCGGTCGACGAGGGCGCCTCGCAGATCCACATCCATGCCCGTACTCCCGATGGCACGCCCTCCTACGAGGTCGAGGACTTCCAGGCGATCACCGAGGCGATCCTGGCCGAGGTCGGCGACGTGATCATCAACTACTCGACCGGTGCGATCGGGATCCCGATCGAGAAGCGGATCGAGTACCTGCGGGCCCTGAAGCCCGACGTCGCCGCGCTCAACATGAGCTCGATGAACTACGCCAAGTACTCCGCGAAACGCAAGGACTTCGTCTTCAAGGCCGTCTTCGAGAACAGCTTCGACACGATCATCGAGTTCCTCACCGCGATGAAGGAGCTCGGGATCAAGCCCGAGCACGAGTGCTTCGACGCCGGCCACGTCGCCAACCTCGACCCGCTGATCGACATGGGCCTGCTCGACCGGACCCCGCTGCAGATCTCGCTGGTGATGGGGGTCAACGGCGGCATCCGCCCGACCCCGCGCAACGTCGGCTTCATGGCTGACCAGATCCCCGGCGGGGCCGAGGGCGAGAACCAGTGGCAGGTGATCGGCATCTCCCGCGACCAGTGGAAGCTGCTCGGTGCGTCGCTGGTGCTGGGCGGCAACGTCCGTGCCGGGGTTGAGGACAACCTCTACCTGCCCGACGGCGAGATGGCGAGGTCGAACGGCGACCTGATCGCCAAGGCACGGCAGATGGCCGAGGACGCCGGTCGCCGGGCTGCGACCGTGGCCGAGGCTCGCGAGCTGTTGGGAGTGCCGAAGCGTGAGCGCTCTGCCGCTTAGCGACGTCAAGGTCCTCGACCTGACCCGACTGCTCCCGGGGGGCTTCTGCTCGCTGCTGCTGGCCGATCTCGGCGCCGAGGTGCTCAAGGTCGAGGACACCGGGATGGGCGACTACGTGCGTTGGGCGCCGCCTTATTACGGCGGCGAGGAGCAGCAGGAGCTGGGGACCCGCTCGGCCCTCTACCTCTCGCTCAACCGTGGCAAGCGCTCGATCCGGCTCGACCTGAAGAGCGACGCCGGGCGCGAGGCCCTGCTGCGCCTGGTCAAGGACTACGACGTCGTCCTCGACGGCTTCCGCCCGGGAGTCCTCGACCGGCTCGGGGTCGGCTACGACCGTATGCGGGACGCCAACTCAGCGATTGTCTACTGCGCGATCACCGGCTACGGCCAGGACGGCCCCTACGAACAGCGAGCCGGCCACGATATGAATTACCTCGGCCTGGTCGGGCTGCTCGGGTTGACAGGCGCCAAGGACGGGCCGCCGGTCCAGTCGGCCGGCCAGATCGCCGATCTCGGCGGAGGCGGGCTGATGGCCGCCTTCGGGGTGATGGCGGCGCTGCACGAGCGGCGCCGCTCCGGCGAGGGGCAGATGGTCGACGTCTCGATGGCCGACGGGGCGCTCTCCTGGCTGGCGATGGTCGCCGGCCGCTACTTCTGCGACGGCGAGGTGCCACGCCGGGGCGAGCAGCAGCTCGCCGGCGGCCTGGTCTGTTACCTGCCTTATGAGGCGAGCGACGGCTGGGTCACCTGCGGCGCGCTCGAGCCGAAGTTCTGGGCCGCCTTCTGCAACGGAGTCGAGCGACCGGATCTGACCGAGAAGCAGTTCGAGGTGCCCGGCTCCGACGCCTGGAGCGAGGTTGCCGACGTCTTCCGCTCGCGCAGCCGCGCCGAGTGGAAAGCCTTCAACGACGAGCACGATTGCTGCATCGAGCCGGTTCTCGACCTCGACGAGGCGCTCGACTCGGAGCTGGTGCGGACACGGCAGATGGTGGTGGAGATGGAGCAGCCTGAGCTCGGGACCGTCCGCCAGCTCGGCTTCCCGGTGAAGATGAGCCGCACCCCCGGCGACCCAACCCGGCCGGCGCCGGCCTTCGGCGAGCACACCGACGAGGTGCTTGGCGAAGCCGGCTACTCGAGTGAGGAGATCGCGGCGATGAAGGAGTCGGGCGCCGCCGCTGGGCCCAGCGGCGACTCCGCCGCGACGTTCCGAGCATGAGCGCACCGGCCAAGGACCTGCTGCGGATGGGGGAGCTGGCGGAGGCGTCCGGCGTTCCGGCGCCGACGATCAAGCACTACCTGCGCGAGGGGCTGCTGCCCGAGCCGGTCAAGACCAGCCGCAACATGGCCTACTACCCGCCCGAGTTCGTCGAGCGGATCAAGCTGATCAAGCAGCTCCAGGAGGAGCGCTTCATGCCGCTGAAGGCGATCAAGTCGGTGCTCGACGAGGACCCGGAGCGGGCTCGCGCCCTGGTCGAGCTCGAGGACCGCATCCTCGACCGTGCCCTGGCGGGGGAGCGCACCCGCACCAGCGCTGCCGAGGCGCGTCAGCGCTACGGCGTGCCCAAGGACGTTCTCGACCGGCTCGAGGAGCTCGAGATCCTCAGCCCCAACAGCCGCGGCTACTCGCCCTCCGACGTCAAGATCATCGAGGCGATCAGCCGCTTCCGCGCCGGCGGTTACGACGAGGAGATCGGCTTCACCGTCTACGACACACTGCGCTACAAGAGCGCCCTCGAAGAGCTGGTCCGCCAGGAGGTCGACGTGGTGATGAGCCGCCTCGCGGGCGAGGTCTCACCCGAGCGTGTGGTGGAGATGCTCGAAGCGGGCGCCCAGCCGCTGCAGGACCTGATCGCGGCGTTGCACACCAAGCTGATGGTCGCCGAGCTCGAGCGCCACCGCGCCAGCCGCGGCTGAGTCGATGAGAGCCCGGCCGGGCTCTCCGCGAATCGCGGTCGCAGCACGACGGTCTCGACCGTCGCGGGCGGAATCGCGAACCGCCTGCTCCACAGCGGAGATCCATCGGCTACCTTGATTAAGTGTCTGATGGAAGCTCGAAAACCTGAGGCTGGTCGTCGCCTTTCTGAGGCGGCCCGCAACGAATGACCGTCTTTGCCAGCGCAACGTCCGGACAGCGAAAGGACGCCCTCCATGTCTGGTACGCGGCACGGACAGCGGACGGGAACCCACCATCTAAGGCACGCATCGACCGGGTCAGGAGAAAGCTTGCCGATACGGCTGCGTCCCTCTTGGTCGGCTGCGATGGTGAACTCGTGGTCGCGATGGCGCTGTCCGAGCCGTATCGCGAGCACCACGGTGCCGGTACGGTCCGCCCCCACGCAGGGCACGTCTCAATGGTGTTTGTCGATCCGGAACGCTGGGGACATGGCGTCGGCAGCCGACTGTTGGACGCCTTACACCGGGAGATGCGAGCGCGTGACTGGAGGACCTCCTCCCTCTGGACGCGCTCGAACAACGTAAGGGCCCGACGGCTATACGAGGTCGCCGGCTACAGCCTGACCGATGACGTCAAGTCCCTTCGTGATCAGGAGATCGTTCGCTATGAACTCCAGATCGAGGGCAGCTTTTAGACCCAACAGGAGAGCGGCCGACCTTTTCGCGATCACCTGCTCCTAGAAGCTACGCCCTCAGGCAGAATTCGAACCTGCGCCTTCGGCGGCGATGTTAGCCTGGCGCCCGTGAAGTCGGTTCTGATCACGGGGGCGTCGACGGGCATCGGCAGGGCGAGCGCGCTGCGGCTCGACGCCGAAGGCTGGCGGGTCTTCGCCGGCGTACGGCGTGAGGAGGACGCGGCGGCGCTGCGGGGGGCGGCCTCGGAGCGCCTGGTCCCGCTGATGCTCGACGTGACCGACGCCGGGCAGATCGTGGACGCCGCTCGGCGGATCGGGGAGGAGGTCGGGAGCGCGGGACTGAGCGGGCTGGTCAACAATGCCGGCATCGCCGTCCCGGGGCCGCTGGAGGCCCTGCCCATTGATGACTTCCGGCGCCAGATCGAAGTCAACCTCACCGCGCATGTCGCAGTGACGCAGGCGATGCTGCCACAGATCCGCGCCGCTCGGGGCCGCATCGTCTTCATCACCTCGATCGGCGGCCTTATGGCCTTTCCGATGTTCGGCGCCTACCACGCGGCCAAGTTCGGCTTGGAGGCGGTCGGCGACGTCTTCCGTCGCGAGCTGCGCCCCTGGGACATCTCGGTCTCCGTGATCGAGCCAGGGTCGATCGCGACGGAGATCTGGGGCCGCGGGCAGAGCGAAGCGGACGAGTTTCTGGCGCGCGCCAGCGACGATCAAGTCGAGCTCTACGGTAAGTCGATAGCGGCTTCCCGGGAGGTGGCGAGGCAGACCGCAGCGCGGGGCATCCCGCCGGAAAAGGTGGCGAAGGCGATCGTCCACGCACTCAGCGCGCGCCGGCCCCGAACCCGCTACCTGGTCGGGGCCGACGCGCGCGCTCAAGCGATCTTCAATCGCTTGCTTCCAGATCGAGTCGTCGACCGCTTGATCTCACGCTTCACAGGCCTTTAGCCGGTAATCGCGATCGGATCTGGTAAACCGAGCCTGTATAAGGCGTCGAATTTGGTTTCTTCGGGACAGAAGAGGCCGCTCTGTTCGAGCGTTATTTCCTCTGCGCGGATTTCAGCTAAGGATTCTTGGTTCGGCGAACCTAAGGCGTGTAGACCGGTCAATCCACTGTACTCACAGTGAATTCCAGCTCCGGGGCAATTGACTAACATTTTTATGCCGTCGGTGTCAACAGTGGCTAAGTTTAACGCTGTCCTTAAGAGTAAGAGTAAGCCAAAGTTGGTCGCGTTGACTTCGCAGGCAAACCCCCCGGTGGCTAAGCAGTCTTCAGTGAAGTTCAGCAACTGAAGATGGATAGTCAGTGGGTTGCCTAACCCTAAGTTGAATCCTAAGAGCTGTGATTTTTTGCAGATGATGTTCGTTTCGCCGGTTAAGAACCGTGGGTTTTCGGCTACCGCCGCAATGTGACCGACGTACACGCTTGCCGCTTCGCAAGGGTTTTCGTGTTTTTCGCAGAAGGCGGTGGGACCTTCCGCCGCTGCCGCCGTGGTGCCGATGAATGCCATTCCGGCAAGCGCCGAGACAACGACGATGCCAAGCAGCTTCATGCTGAGCCTCATAGGAACGCTCCTTTAATCGAGAAACTCTGAGCGTCAAGCTTAGGACTGCCTGGGAGCCAGTGCGTCGCGCCCTTCTTCGATCGCCTCCAAGGTCGGCACGGCGCCGGTTTCCCGGGCGATCGACGCCGCTTCGTCGAGCGCCTCGCGGGCGGCCTCCGAGTCACCCGCCGCGATAAGGCCGTGACCAAGCGCCAGCAGCGCCAGCGGCAGTGACCAGCGCAGTTCGCGCGCGTGCGCCACCTCCACGGCCCAGGTCGCGAGCTCGATCGCCTCGCTGAGCCGGCCGACCCCGGTCAGGGCCTCGGCGCGCACCGCGGCACGCCATGCCTCCTGCTCGTCGCCGCCCTCCATCGCCTCGCGGTGGAGGGTCTCGGCCTCTTCGAAGGACTCGAGTGCCCCCTCGTAGTCCTCCGTCGCTAGCTGCGCGACGCCGAGGTTGCCAAGCGCGAGACTGCGCGAGAAGACGTCGCCGAGGCGGTCTGTCAGCTCGCGGTTGCGCCGGCCCACGGCGACGCCCGCCTCCGCCTCGCCGCGCATCGCCAGCACCATCGCCTTCGTGCCGCGGTTCCAGCTCGCGGTCTCGAGGTCTCCCTGCTCTTTGGCGAGCTCCAGGCTCTCGTCCAGCAGCCGCTCGCACTCCTCCAGCTCCCCGCGCTCGCGGCAAACGAGCGCCTTCGAGCCAAGCGCCCATGCAACTGGGCAGCCGATGATGATCCCGGCGCCTATCGCGGGATCGCGGCCGGCGAGCTTCAGCACCTCGTCGGCGTCGCGGTCGAGCGACTCGAAATCGGCCGCACAGAGATGTGCGTAGGCGCCCGCAGCCCTGATCGCCACCCGCAGGTGCAGGTCGCCGGATTCGTCGGCCAGCCCGTTCGCATCTTCCACTGCGGCGATCCACTCGCTCGTCGTCTGCACCAGCCCCGGCCGCCCTGAGAGCAGCATCCGCAGCAGCGCCAGAGAGCGCAGGTCGCCGATCCGAGTGGCGATCTCCTCCGCCTCGGTCTCGAGCCGGGCCATGCGCTCACGCTCCATTCCCAGCCGCCACGCGTAGTCGAGCTGTTGCAGGCGCGACGCGACTGCGAGGGCGCTCGTCTCCTCGTTCTCCTCCAGCCCGTCGGCTAGGCGGGTCACGGTGCTCCAGAGCCGCAGCGCGTCGTGCGGCTGGCTATGGCCGGCCCAGTGCGCCGCCCGTGCCGCCCAGCGCGCCGCCTCCAGGGGCTCGTCTCCGGACTCCATGTGGCTGGCGATCAGCGCCGCCAGCTCCTCGTGACGCTCGGGGTTGAGCTCGATCAGCGCCCGCGCGGTGGCGGCATGCGTTGCGGCCCTCTGCTCGGCGAGCTGGGTGCCGTAGGCGACCTCCCGGGTCAGCGGGTGGCGGAAGGCGAGGACCCGTTCCGGGTAGAGCTCGAGCTCGTAGAGGAAGCCGGCGTCGATCAGCTCCTTGAGCGCCGTCTCGCAGGCATCGGGGTCGTCGAAGCCGGCGACGAGCGTGAGCGTGCGCTCGCCAACCTCCTTGCCGGCGACCGATACTGCCTGCAGCAGGCGCTTCGCCTCCGGGCGGAGCCGGTCGATCCGGGCCGCCAGCACCGTCTGCACGGTCGTCGGCACGCTCAGCTCCTCGATCGACCGCGCCAGGCGATAGGCGCCGCGCTCGCCCTCCAGGGTGCCACCCTCGGCCAGCTCGCGGACGATCTCCTCGACGAAGAAGGGGTTGCCGGCGCTGCGCTCGTGGATCAGCTCGGCGAGGCCCTCCAGCGAAGGGTGCTCGCCGATCAGGTCGCGCAGCAGCTCCCTGGTGTCGGCCGCGCCCAGCGGCTCCAGCGAGATCTGCTCGTAGTAGGAGGGCTCGGCCCATTCAGGCTCGTATTCGGGCCGGAAGTTGACCAGGGCCAGTGTCTTGGTCCCCTCGACCGAGCCGAGCAGTTCCCCCAGCAGCACCTCGCTGGGGCGGTCCATCCAGTGCAGGTCCTCGACCATGGTGACGATCGGCTCCCGCCGCTGGGGCGCCCGTACGAGCTTGCAGACCACTCCGCGCAGGGCGCGGTGCCTCGCCTCGGCGCTGAGCTGGGGGAGAGGGCGGTCGGGGTCGGGCACGCCGAGGAAGTCGAAGAGCAGGGGCAGGTTGTCGGCGAAGCTGGGATCGAGCAGCAGGGTGCGGCCGGCGATCTTCTCGCGCACGATCCGCTCCGGATCGCCGTCGGCGATGCCGAAGTAGGTGCGCAGCATCTGCAGCACCGGCATGAAGGGGATATCGCGCCCGTGCGCCTGCCCCTGGCATTCGAAGACCTCGATGCCGCCGGCGCGGGCGCGTTCGGCGAGCTCCAGGCAGAGGCGGCTCTTGCCGACCCCCGGCTCGGCGACGATTCCGACGGCCGCCCCGTCACCGGCCACCGCCTGTCCCAGCGCCCGCTCCAGCGTCGTCATCTCCTCGGTGCGGCCGACGAAGCTGGAGAACCCCCGCTCGCGCGAGAGGTCGAGCCGCGAGCGAGCGGAGCCGACGCCGGCCAGCTCGAAGACGCGGACCGGTTTGCTGGCGCCCTTGATCTCGAACTCGCCCAGGTCCGCTAGGTCGAGGTATCCGCGCGCCAGCTCGGCCGCGGCCTCGGCGAGGTAGGCCTTGCCGGGCTCGGCCAGGGCCTCCATCCGCTGCGCCAGGCCGACCGTGTGGCCGATTGCCGTGTACTCGCCTGTCCCGGCCTCGCCGATCGCGCCGGCGACGACCTCGCCGGAGTTGATCCCGATTCGGGTCGAGAAATTGAGGCCGTGGCCGCGCCGCAGCTCGGCCGCGTACTCGCCGACGTCGTCGAGCATCCGCAGCGCGGCGTAGCAGGCTCGCCGCGCGTGGTCCTCGTGCGCGACCGGGGCGCCGAAGACGGCCATGATCCCGTCGCCGGTGAACTTGTCGACCGTGCCCTCGAACCGTTCCACGGCCTCGGCGAGGATCGCGAAGAAGCGCTGCATGATCTTGCGCCACTCCTCCGGGTCCTGCTGCTCGGCGAGGTCCATCGAGCCCTTGACGTCGGCGAAGAGCACAGTCACCTGCTTGCGCTCGCCCTCGAAATCGATCGGTCTCGCTTCGCTCACGAGTGATTCCATCGTACGCCTCGACCTATACTGGCTAATCGATTGACTGGTCAATCAACACGGTTGGTCAGGATGACGAGAGGAGCGCGTTCCTTGCGCGCAGCGGTGGTACAGCTCAACTCGACCGGCGACAAGGCTCGCAATCTCGCTGCGGCCGAGCGCCTGGTGCGCGCCGCCGCGGCCGACGGCGCCGAGCTGGTCGCGCTGCCGGAGAAGTGGAACCTGCTGGCCGGGGGAGAGGAGCTGCTCGCGGGCGCCGAGCCGCTCGACGGCCCCTCGCTGAGCGCCGCCCGCGGTTGGGCGCGCGAGCTCGGGATTCACCTGCTCGCCGGCAGCGTCTCCGAGCGGGGTGAGGGAGAGAAGGCCTTCAATACCTCCGTCCTGATTGGGCCCGGTGGTGACGACCTCGCCGTCTACCGCAAGATCCACATGTTCGACGTCGAAGCCGGCGGTGTCGTCTATCGCGAGTCCGAGCACGAGCAGGCCGGGACCGAGATCGTCAGCGGCCCGGTCGGCGACCAGATCCTCGGCCTCAGCGTCTGTTACGACCTGCGTTTCCCGGAGCTGTACCGGATCCTCGCCGTCCGCGGCGCCCGTCTGATCGCGGTGCCCTCTGCATTCACCCTCGCCACCGGCCGCGACCACTGGCAGGTGCTGCTGCGGGCGCGGGCGATCGAGAACCAGGCCTTCCTCCTCGCCCCCAACCAGGTGGGCGAGGCGCCGCCGCACTTCAGCTCCTACGGGCGCTCGGTGATCGTCGACCCCTGGGGCGTGGTGCTCGCCACCGTCCCTGACGGGGAGGGATTTGCCACCGCCGAGCTCGATCTCGCCGCCCAGGAGCGGGTCCGCGAGTCCCTGCCCTCGCTCGCCAATCGCCGCCCGCAGGCTTACGTTTGGCCCCAGCTCCAGGAGGCGCACGCCTGATGGCCAAGACCACCACACCAGCGGTCGACAAGCGCCGCCAGATCCTCGACGCGGCGGTGCGCGTCTTCGCCCGCCAGGGATTCCACGCGACCCGCGTCTCCGATATCGCCGACGAGGCCGGGGTCGCCTACGGACTCGTTTACCACTACTTCAAGTCCAAGGACGAGGTGCTGAACGAGCTCTTCAGCGAGCGCTGGTCGCTGCTGCTGGCGGCGATCGGAGAGGCAGACGCCGAAGGAGCGGCGCCGCGCGCCAAGCTGGAGGCGGTGGCGGGCTTCATCGTCGATTCCTACCGCCACGACCCGGAGCTGATGAAGGTGATCATCGTCGAGGTGACGCGTGCCGCCAACTCCTTCGGGCGCACCCACCTGCCGGAGATCCGGCGCGCCTACGACTCGATCGCCGAGATCGTCGCCGAGGGCCAGGAGGCAGGCACCTTTCGCCGCGACATCGACCCGACCTTCGCCTCGATGTCCTTCTACGGCGCGATCGAGCAACTCCTCTCGGGCTGGATCTTCGAGCTGATTCCGTCCTCGGGCGCTGACTTCGATCGTGCAAAGGAACTGGTGGTGGAGACGATCTGCGACGGGCTCGAACCACGATAGGTAAGGTCGGGCGCCGATGGACAACGAGATCGTCAAGCGACTCGTCTGGAGTGGCCTCCTCGCGGCCTCGGGCGCACTTGCCAGCATCGTGGCGGCGCGAGTTTCGGGGATCGTCTTCCGGCGCATCTACAACGAGGATCCACCGGAGTAAGCCATGAGCACCCCCGACGCCACGCCGCCGCTGCCTCCCGGCTCGCCCACGCCAGGTGACCGCGACAAGTCGGTCGCCGAGCTCGTCATCGACGTCTCCGAACGAGCTTCGACCCTGGTTCGCGAGGAGATCGAGCTGGCCAAGGCCGAGATCTCCGAGAAGGTCGGCAAGCTGCTGCGCGGCTCCGTCGTCGGGCTCGCTGCCGGCGTCTTCGCCTTCCTTGCCCTGATCCTGGCGATGCACGGCTTCGCCTGGCTGATCAACGACCTCTTCTTCGACGGCGAGACCTGGCCCGGCTTCTTCATCGAGGCGGCGCTCTTCCTGCTGATCGCCGCTGCGGCCGGCTTCTTTGCCTACCGCTCGGTCCAGGCCGGCGCGCCACCGGTGCCCGAGCAGGCGATCGAGGAGGCGAAGCGGACCAAGGAGATGCTGGAGGGAGTGGGGAAATGAGCACGCAGCCCGAGCCCGTGCGGCCTTCGACGGCAGGTGTGCCAGGTCGCTCCCCGGCGCAGATTCGTCAGGACATCGAGTTCCAGCGCCACGGCCTGAGCCACTCGGTCGAGCAGTTGCGCGGCCGTGTCGCCGAGCTCACCGACTGGCGCCGCCAAGTCCGCGAGCACCGCTCGCAGCTGATCACCGCCGCCGCCGTTGCAGGATTCGCCATCGGCGGGTTCATGGCGCTAAGACGTCGTCGATGACGAGGTCCAGGGGTCGCTAGACAAGGACGCATGGAGACTGAATAGCAGCGCTATTCAGTCGACTGAGGACGCCGTATAGCGGCGCCTGGGGCCGTCATTCGAGGACGGATTTAGAGACGGACCCGATGCCCAGCAAGCCGGGGCCGACGTGGGCGCCGAGCACGGCGCCGATCTCGGAGACGAAGGCCGGCTCGCAGCCGAAGATCTCGCGGCCGTCGTCGATCAAGTCCGCTGCGGTCTCGTCGTCCTGGATGTGCTGGACCACCCAGCCGTCGAGGCCGGACTCATGGCGCTGGCGCGCGTAGTCGCGCAGCCGCTCGATCGAGCGCGCCCGGGTCCGCACCCGCTCGACCGGGGTGATCTCCTCCTCCAGCGTCAGGATCGGCTTGATCTTCAGCGCCGAGCCGATCCAGGCGGCGGCGCCGCCGATCCGCCCGCCGCGGCGCAGGTACTCGAGGGTGTCGACCGCGAACCACATCTTCAGCTCCTCGCGCGCCTGCTGGGCACGGGCCAGGACCGCCTCGGCGTCGTCGCCGTGCGCTGCGGCGGCTGACGCCGCCAGGGCGGTGAGGCCCATGCCGCCAGCCGCCGAACGAGAGTCGAAGACGTGGATGCGCTCGCCGCCCTTGTCCTCGGCGATGAGGCGCTCGCGCGCCTGGTTCGCCGCCTCGCAGGTGCCGGAGATGCCGGCCGAGATATGGACCGAGACGACTTCGCGCCCAGCTTCGAGCAGCGGCTCATAGGCCGAGACGAAGTCGCCGACCGAGGGCTGTGACGTCGTCGCCCCTCCCTCGGAGGCGCGCAGGCGCTGGTAGAAGCCGGCGTAGTCGGAGATCTCCGACTCCGGCTCATGGTGGCCGTCGATCGAGACGTAGAGGCTGATCGTCTCGATGCCGCGCTCGGCGATCAGCTCGCGGGGGAGGTACGCGGTCGTGTCGCAGACGACGGCGGTTGGGGTGTCAGCACTCAAGGCGGGGCGATTCTGGCAGACCTGCCGCTACACTTTGTGAAGTGACGGATTCACCGACAGAGGCGATCGCCCTCACCGACAAGGCCGCCGAGAAGATCGGCGAGCTGCTCGGCTCCCAGCAGGAGGCCGAGGGCCAAGCGCTTCGCGTCGCCGTCCGCGGCGGCGGCTGCTCCGGCTTCCAGTACGCGCTCGCCTTCGACCGCGCCAAGGATGACGACCACGTCTTCGAGGTCGACGGCGTCGCGGTGATCGTCGACAAGGTCAGCATGCAGTTCGTCTTCGGCTCCGAGGTCGACTACGTCGAAGGACTTCAGGGCGCCGGCTTCCAGGTCAACAACCCGAACGTCGTCGCCGCCTGTGGCTGCGGTTCGTCCTTCCAGGTCAAGGACGACGCCCCAGCCGAGTCCGCCGCTGTCTAACGGCTCTATTCGATCTGCAGCGGAGGCGACTGCGCCGGGGGCGCGGCCGGTGCCGGCGCGACCTCGGGCTGCTCTACGCCGAGTGCCTCGGCAAGCTCGCCCGACTCGAGCATCTCCTCGACGATGTCGGCCCCGCCGAGCAGCTCGCCGTTGACGTAGAGCTGCGGGAAGGTCTGCCAGTCGGAGATCTCGGTGGTCACCTCGCGCAGAGGCTGCAGCGCCGGCAGCACGTCGATCGCCCCGTACTCGACGTCCATCGTGTCGAGCGCCTGGACGACCCGCATCGAGAAGCCGCAGCGCGGCGCATCCGGGGTGCCCTTCATGAAGAGCAGCACCGGGTTGGCGGCGATCAGCTCTTCGACCTTCTGCTTCAGCTCGGCGTCGGCCATTGGCACAGAGTAGCTATCCCGGCGCCTGGGTCTTCAGCGAGAGCGCGTGAATCGTCCCGTCGTCGACGCGCTCCTTGACCGCGGTCTTGACCAGCCGGTGCTGGTCGATCCGGGAGAGTCCGTCGAACTGGGGGGCGGTGACGGTCGCCCGCAGGTGGTCGCCGGCGCCGGTTTCGTCGACGACCTCGACCTCGGCGCCCGGCAGGGCCGCCTCGATCATCGCCTCGATCTCCGCCAGGTCGGCCACCGGTTCAGGAGACGCGCTCGCCGAGGGCGTCGAGCATCTCCTCGACGCGGACGAACTTGACGCGCGGGCGGCCGTGCGGCTCGCCGCGGCCGACCTCGGCTTGGTCGATCGCCTGCCAGTCCTCGAAGCTGACGAAGCGGACGCCGCGCTCGCCGAGCAGGTCCTCGACCGCGGAGGGCTCGGGGCTCTCCGGGCTGAGCAGGGCCTGCGACTCGACGTCGGCAAGCAGGCGCCGCACCGTCTCCAGGGCGTCCTTCTTGTTGGTGCCGATCACGCCCGAAGGGCCGCGCTTGATCCAGCCGGCCGTGTAGTGCCCGACCTTGTGGCCGGCGTCGTGGGAGTCGAGCACGCGGCCGCCCTCGTTGAGGATCAGCCCGCGCTTCTCGTCGAAGGGGACGCCCTCGATCGGCACGCCGGTGTAGCCGACCGAGCGCAGGACCAGGCCGCACTCGAGCTCTTCGCGCTCGCCGCTGTCGCGGGCGCGCAGCGTGCCGCCTTCCTCGACCAGCTCGTTGCGGCCGATCACGACCTTCTCGACCTTGCCGTCGCCCTGGATCTCGACCGGGGAGGCGAGGAAGCGCAGGACGATCCGCTTGCGCTTGCCCTCGGGCGTGCGCTGCGAGAACTCGCGTAGGGTCTCGACGTTGACGCGCGTCGTCTTGTCGGCCTCCTCGGACTCGAGGTAGGCGGCGCTAGCCGGGTCGAGCTCTACCTCGGCAGGGTCGACGACGACGTCGGCGTCCTCCATCTCGCCCAACTCCTTGATCTCTGGGTTGGTGAACGCCGCCTGGACGGGCCCGCGGCGGCCGAGCACGACGATCTCGCGGATCTGGCTGGCGTCGAGCATCTCGATCGCGTGGTCGGCGGTGTCGGTCTGGCGCAGCTCGTGGTCGGTCAGCGCCAGCATCCGCGCCACGTCCATTGCCACGTTGCCGTTGCCGATCACGACCGCCCGTTCGCTGGAGAGGTCGAACACGTCGTCGCAGTAGTCGGGGTGGGCGTTGTACCAGCCGACGAAGGCGGTGGCGGCGTGGCTGCCCGGCAGCTCTTCGCCGGGGATGCCGAGCTGACGGTCGGTCTCGCAGCCGACCGTGAAGACGATCGCGTGGTAGAGGCGCTCGAGGTCGGCGACCTCGATGTCGTGCCCGACCTTGACGTTGCCGAAGAAGCGGAAGCCCTCGCGGGCGGCGGTTTTTTCGTAGACGCGGATCACCGACTTGATCTTCGGGTGGTCGGGGGCGACGCCGCCGCGGACCAGGCCGAAGGGGGTGGGGAGGCGGTCGAAGAGGTCGACCTGGGCGTGCGTCGCCTCGTCTTTGAGGATGTGCTCGGCGGCGTAGAAGCCGGAGGGGCCGGCGCCGACGATGGCGACGCGGACGGGATTGTCTGGGGTTCCGATCTGTGACATGGGACGCGGAAGGATAGGGAAGCGCTAGACGCTGACGCCGTGCCGGGTGTCGGCCTCACGAGCCTGCGGATGAGGCTCGAGTCGCACCGGCGAGGCAGAGAGAGCCTGCACCCGCAGGTCGCTCCAGGTGAGCCCCTCGCGTACCAGGGCGGGAAGGCCGAGCGCGACGGCGGTCGCTATCTCGACCGCCTGCAGGATGACGCCATAGGCGAGCGCATCGGCCGTGCCGATTCCGAACCCGGTGTGCAGGACGCTGATCACCGCCAGCTGGAAGACGCCGATGTTCGAAGGGGTCGCGGGCACGACTGCGGTCACGTTGACGGCGAAGAGAACCGCGGCGGCGGCGCCGACGCTCGCCTGATCGCTCAATCCCAGGGCGGCGAAGAGCGCCCAGCAGGCGGCGAGCTGGATCGCCCAGGCTCCGAGCTGACCTGCGGCAGCAGCGGCGCCGCGGCGGGGCTCGCGGAAGACGGCGAGCCCGGCTCGCACCTGGACGAGGGCTGCGTGAATATAGGAGGAGGCGCGGGCCAGGCGGCCGTTGCCGTTGCGACGCATCAAGGCCGGCGCGGCCAGCACGACGACCAGCAGCGCCAGCGGCACGAGGCTGAAGGCGAAGAGCTTCTCTGTGCTGGAGTGGAAGAGATCGGTGCTGGAGACGATGATCGCGCCGAGGATCGCCAGCGCGAGGATGTTGAGCATCGTCTGCGAGACGATGGTCCCCAGTAGGACCGGGAAGGTCTCGCGCATGCGACCGGTGTGGCGGGCGAGCGCCATCGCGCGGGCCGGCTCGCCGAGGCGAGCCGGCAGCGTTGCCGACATCAGCACGCCGATCATCGTCGCCGAGGTGACGTCGCGACGACGGACCGGCCGGTTCGGCAGAGCGGCGCGCACGATCGCGTACCAGGAAGCGGCGCGGGCGAAGAGCGAGAGCGCCATCAGGGCGCAGGCGATGAGGACCCAGGTGACGTCAGAGCGGACGATGCTCGAGACGACGTTGTCGACCCCGATCCTCTGCGCGGCCAGCGCGGTCAGGCCGAGACCGAGTGCGCCGGTGACACCGAGCGCGATGCGGCGGGCAAAGCGGCGTCCGCCACGAGCCGCGGCGATCGGCTCGGGGTCGAGCGAAGGCAGCCTCCTCGGAGGCTGCAGCGGCTTGCCGTCAGCCGGCCTCAGCCCCGCCCAGTGCACCGCCCGCGCGGCGGCGCCGACGGGCCGGGGAACCTCGATCGCCCGCTCATAGACCGTGGTGACCTGATCGGCTATCCGCGACCAGGCGTAGCGGCGGGCGCTCTGCCGAGCCGCCTCGCCCATCTCCGCAAGCCGCTCGCGCTCGTAGTGGGCGCGCTGCAGCTCTTCAGCAAGGCGCTGCGGGTCGGCCGGCGGCACGAGCACACCATCGACCCCGTCGGTGACGACGTCGCTGTAGCCGGCGATCGCCGAGGCAAGCACGGGAGTACCGGCTGCGAACGCCTCGGTCAGGACCATCCCGAAGCTCTCACCCGAGAGCGAGGGCGCGCAGAGCAGGTCTGCTTCGTGCAGAGCGCCCCAGAGGCTCTCGCCGGAGACGCGCCCGCGCACGTCGATCCAGCGCATCATCTCCGGATCGGCCAGGTACCGCAGCACCTCCTCCCGCTCGGCGCCGATCACGGTGAGCCGGCAGGGAACGTGCTCGGTCAGGGCGCCGAAGGCGCTGAGCAGGACAGGCAGGCCCTTGCGCTCCTCGGAGCGTCCGACGAACAGCACCCGCAGCTCTCCGGCAGAAGGACCGGGGCCGGCCGGGGCGGCGTCGGCGTCGACCCCATTGGGGACGATCTCGTAGTGGCCGCCGAACCAGCGGCGGCCAGTCCAGGCCGCCGCCTCCGAGACGGCGATCCGTGCCGAGAGGCGGTTGAAGACCCGCCGGGCGCCAAGCGCGCTGGCAAGGTGGTTGGGGATCGCCTTGGTCGAGTAGGCGTGGAAGGTGCCGACGACGGGGGCGCGGGCGCCGAGCACTGCGTTCCAGCCGACCAGCGGCGCGACCGGCTCGTGGACGTGGACGACGTCGTAGTCGCCGTCGCGAAGCGCGCGGCGGGGAGCGGCGGAGCCGGCCGAGGGCGTGACGGCGATGTTGGAGACGGCCCCGTTGGCGCCGATCCCCACGGTGCGGCCCAGTGGCGCCAGGTAATCGGGGACCTCTCGCTCGAGGGGCGGGGAGCGGTGCAGCGTACGGCTGAGCCGCCCCGGAGGGTCGAAGGGAGCGAGCACGCGAACATGATGGCCCCGCCCGATGAACTCCTCGGCGAGCGCCTCGACGTGCCGGTTCACGCCCCCCTGGTACGTCCAGGAATATGGCGAGACGAGGGCAATGCGCACGAAGAGCTAAGGGTAACGGCCCGGCGGGTCGCCCACCCTGGAAGCGCTCTCCGCCCAGACGTAGCCGAGGACGACGAACAGATAGGCGGCGCCAAGCTCCAGCAGCAGCGCTCCGGAATCGTTGGCGAGCGTGCCGGCGACGGTGGCGGCGAGGGCGCCGCTCAAGCCGGCCCGCATTGCGGGGTAACCGCTCAGCCACGTCGCGATGCGATCCCGCCGCAACCAGGCGATTGCGGCGCCGGCGAGCACAAAGGGCAAACCCGGAAGGAGCAGTGGCCTGCCGAAGCTCTCCCCCGCCTCGCGCAGGCGGCGACCGAGCACAGCAAGGACGTCGCCGCCGCTCTCCGCCTGCAGGACGGTGCTGGTCAGATGCGCGTCGGCCCCGCTGAGCAGGTCGACTGCGGCGAGGATTGCCAGCGCCGGCAACGGGACGGCGAGGGCGAGCAGGGCGAGCCTCGGCCGGTTCAGGACAAGCGCCGCGGCAACGGCTGCCCCCAGCGGCAGTGCGATCGCCGCGCCGACGTCGGCGCCGTAGCGGCCATAGGCAAAGACGAAGGAGAGCACCGCGGCGACAACCAGGAAGGCCGCTGCGCCACGCGTTCGCCCTCTCTCCCCCCCTGGCCCAGGAAAAGCCGAAAGCGCTGCGCCGGTCCCGGCCAGGGTGAGGACGATGAGGATCGCCTCGAGCTCGTTGCCGATCCCGTAGTAGCGATGACCCGCGGCGGGGTTGGGCCCGGCGAGCGAGAGCTGGGTCAGGGGCGAGCCGACGACCAGATCGGCGGCATGGGCGAGGACCGTCGCGGCGCAGGCGATCGCCAGCGACCGGTAGCCACCGCCCAGCACGGCGAGAGTGAGCGCGGCGAGCGCCGGCGGAGTGAGCATGACCAGCAGCCGCTCCGCACCCACGCTGGGCTCCAGCGCCGCTGTGCACAGCAACATCAGTGGCAAATAGACGAGGGTGAGGGTGAGGAGACGAGCTGCCAGCGGCCCAGCGCGTCCCCGGGTTGCGGCCAGCAGCAAGCCAAGCGCTCCGGCCCAGACGAGGAGGGTGACACCGAGGACAGGGGCGCGGCGGTCGGCCACTTCCCAGATCCGTTCGGGCGCGTCCCGCAGCACCGCCGACGGATCCCCCTCGAAGCCGGCGCCGGCGAGCCGCAGCGCCAGGAGGACGGCGATCGAGACGGCGACGATCGCAACCGGCGCTATCGTGAGCCCGATGGCCGACCGCACGTTTGCCAAGTTCACGTTCTTCAAGCTGGATCCCGCCTGGCGCCGCCGCGACGCCGAGCTGCGGGCGGCCGACAAGCGCGAGTTCCTCGCCGCCTGCGAGGACTTCGCCCTCGACCGCTCGCTGCGCGCCTACTCGACCATAGGTACGCGTGGCGACGCCGATCTGGTGCTGCTCAGCCAGAGCCCCAATCTGGACGACCTTCACACCTTCCACGTCGTGCTCGGCCAGAGTGGCCTCGCCAAATGGGCGGAGACCCCCTACTCGTTCCTCTCGATGACCAAGCGCTCGCCCTACTCGGAGGAGTCGGCGCGGCCCGAGATCTGTGTCTCCGAGCGCAAGTACCTCTTCCTCTACCCGATGGTCAAGCAGCGCCGTTGGTACGGGCTGTCGCCTGAGGAGCGGCAGCGGATCATGAAGAGCCACATCGAGGTTGGCCGCCGCCATCCCGAAATCGCGATCAACACCTCTTACTCCTTCGGCCTCGACGACCAGGAGTTCGTCGTCGCCTTCGAGGGCGACGACCCCGGTGAGTTCCTCGACCTGGTCCAGGAGCTGCGCCCGACAGAGTCGAGCGCTTACACCGAGCGCGAGACGCCGATCTTCACCTGCGTCGCGATGTCGGTGCGCAAGGCACTCGACGCTCTCGACGGCGCCGCGAGCGTCGCGGCCGAGAGCGCAGCGCTGGGCTGAGCGCTCAGCCACCAGCGACCCGCGTAGGTCTTCGATTTTTCCCTCGGGAGAGGTCGAGGCAGGCCTGCTTTGGGATAGGCTGCCGCCGCTGGCGGAATACCAATATAGAACTAAGCAGTTACATATATGACCGATGCCAGCTGAAAGCACACCCCCTGCTGCGCGGGTCCGGGCCGGGGGGATGGTGCTTTCCCTCTGTGCCGGTCCGCTCACCATCCCGATTCTCCGCGCCCACGCCGATGGGCCCTTGCGGTTCCCCGAGCTGCGGGAACGGATAGGAGGCGCGGCGCAGACCACGCTGCGCAGCCAGGTCGGCAATCTCCGTGAGCTTGGGGCGTTGGCGAAGCGCGAGCGGGGCGGCATGCCCTACACGGTGGAAAACGAGCTGACCGGGGTGGGTAGGGCGGTGCTCTTAGCCGCGGATGCGCTGGAAGCATGGCTGGAGCGGGCGCCGCAGGGCCCGATCTCGCTCGGCAGCGAGCCCGCCAAGGCAGCGATCCGCGCCCTGGTCGGCGGTTGGGGGTCGACGATGCTACGGGTGTTGGCCGTCCGACCTCTCTCGCTGACCGAGCTCGACGCTCTGATTCCGGAGCTTTCCTATCCGGGAATCGAACGGCGCCTGGGGGCGATGCGCGCCGCGCGTCAGGTTGAGCAGGTGTCGGGGGAGGGCGGGGGGCGGCCCTACGTGATCACGCCCTGGTTGCGCCAGGCCGTGGCGCCGCTCGCCGTCGCCGGACGCTGCGAGTGCCAGTACCTGGCCGAAGAGGCCGAGGTGGTGACTCGGATCGATATCGAGGCCGCTTTCCTTCTCGCCGTTCCTCTGGTGAGGCTGCCCGAGGAACGCGCCGGAGCGTGCCTGCTCGCCGTCGATACCAGCGCAGGGGAGTCGGGGGGCGCCGAGCTGGAAGAGTCCCGGGGCCGGCTGGCAGGGGTCCGGGTCGCGGTCCAGGAAGGCCAGGTCGCCTCCTGTGTCTCCAAACTCGAGAGCGAGCCTCGGACCTGGGCCCTCGGTACGGTCGAGACCTGGCTGGATGCGCTTATCGACGGCCGTCTCGAGGGGCTTCGTATCGGCGGTGAGGACCCGGATTTCGTGCGGTCTCTCGTCGCCGGCCTTCATGCCTCGCTACGCACGCGCTGACTCCACCAAAATGTGCGCGCGCGAAAATGTGTTGCAGTGATTTGCAGCCTAAAGTGACAGAACTCGCACTTAGTATGACAAATCTGACTGATTGTACTGTCTTGACCATAGTTCTATAGCCCTGTATTCAGGTTGCGGCTGCCAGCTTGACACCCGGCACAGCGGCGACCCGGGTTCGAAAAGTCGACCCCCTACCCGTCAGCAAGGGGGGCGAGCAGCGGGCGTTAGATGGGGCGGGATCGAAAGATCCCGCCCCGCCCGCCGCACTTTCCTCAAGAGATATAAAACCGTACGGTTTAGTTATTGAAGGAGATATCAAACCGTGCGGTTTCAGAAACAAATCTCCCTCACATGCAAATCGCGCCGGGACCTCTTAGAAGGCCCCGGCGCTAACCGTAACTCAGCCCGGTGGTGTTACCCACAAGGCTGTTTAATCATAGTGCGATACGGATAAAGTTTCCAGTTGGTATGACAGATTCTCCCAACTTTGCGAAATCGCACCAGTTAAACAGTGGCTGCTGCGGGTTCCGACTCGGGAGGCAGCTCCCCTCCGCGCTCGGTCCCGGCGATCAGCTCGTCGGGAGCGGGCTCCTCCGGCACGAAGCCGGATTTCATCCCGAAGTAGACGGCCTGAGGATGGTGCGCGACGATCGCCACCGTTGACTGCTCGGGCATCACCGCGTAGCCGTCGGAGAGGGTCATGCCGATCTGTTCGAGGTCGAGCAGGCGCCAGACCTTCTCGTGCTCGGACTGGTCGGGGCAGGCGGGGTATCCCCAGGAGTAGCGGCGGCCCTGGTCCAGTCCGATTTCGAGCTGGCGACGGACCTCCGAGTGCAGCCACTCGGCCAGCCCCTCCGCCGACTGCACCCCGAGCCCGTGTACGAAGAGCTGCTCGGCGAACTCGCCTTCTCGCTCCAGCCGCTCGATCAGATCGGTCACCTCAGGGCCAACGGTCACCCCCTGCAACGCGACGACGTCGCGCTCGCCCGAGTCCAGTGGTCGGAAGAAGTCGGCGAGGCAGATACGGTCGTGCCGCGGCTGGCGGGGAAAGACGAGGCGCTCCAGCTCGCGCTTGGAATCCTCCGGGTCGAAGACGACCAGTTCGTTGCCATCGGCGGCGGCCGGGAAGTATCCGAGCCGTGCCCGAGGGTGAAGGTATTCCTGCTCGCGCCACATCCGCTCCAGGCGGGGCGCGAAGCCCTCCTCACCGTCGACGCCGTCGATGAGGTTGCGCCAGGCCTCGCCCTTTACGCCGCGACCGCCCCAGTGCAGCTTGAAGAGGACGTGACGGTCGAGGTGCGGGAAGACCTCGCCAAGATCGATCTCGACCTCGCGCACTCCCCAGAAGGGTGGAGAGGGGATCGGCGCGTCGATGCGGGTCTTGGAGCGCACGCTGTCGTCGCTGACCGGAGGCGCATCGTCGACCTCGACCGGCTTCTCGCGCAGCTGCCTGGCCTCGCTGCGGATCCGCTCGACCAATGCCTCGCGTGCCTCGGCATCGACCAGCGCATCCATCGTGTCCAGCCCCTGGAAGGCGTCCTTGCAGTAGAAGACCCCGGGTTCGTAGACCTCGTCGGAGTCCTTGCCATTCGGGTAGAGGGTACGGCGGCCGAAGTCGCGGTTGATCGCCGCTCCTCCAATCAGGACCGGAAAACTGAGTTCACGCTGGTGCAGCTCCTGGATGCAGATTGGCATCTGCTTGGAGGTGGAGACGAGCAGGGCGGAGAGGCCGATCGCATCGGCCTCGTTCTCGACGGCGGCCTCGATGATCGTGTCCACCGGGACCTGCTTGCCAAGGTCGATAACCGTGTAACCGTTGTTGGTGAGGATCGTGTTGACGAGCGACTTGCCGATGTCGTGGACGTCGCCGAACACGGTCGCGATCACGACCTTGCCCTTGGTGTGGCCCTCGATCCGGTCCAGGTAGTTCTCGAGCTGCGCCACGGCACGCTTCATCACTTCCGCCGACTGCAGGACGAAGGGCAGGATCAGTTCGCCGGCGCCGAACTTGTCGCCGACCTCCTTCATCGCCGGCAGCAGCACCTCGTTGAGGGTGGGCACGGCGCCGATCTTCTCCACCGATCGATCGATCCAGTCCTCGACCCCGTCCTTCTTGCGGCGCAGGACGTGCCAGTGGAGGGCTTCCTCGGGCTCTATGCCCTCGGTCGGGTCGCCCGTCTCCTCGGCGTCCTCCTCGCCCTTTGACTCGAAATGGGCGATGAAGCGCTCGAGCGCGTCCTCACGCCGGTTGAAGACGAGGTCATCGGTCAGCTCCCGCTCCTCGGTGGAGATCTCCGAGTAGGGGGTGATGTGATTGGGGTTGACCATCGCCAGGTCGAGACCCGCCTCGACGCAGTGGTGGAGGAAGACCGAGTTGAGGACGGCGCGGGCAGGGGGCGAGACGCCGAAGGAGACGTTGGAGACGCCGAGCGAGGTCTTGACCCCGGGGATCTCGGCCTTGATCCGGCGGATCCCCTCGATCGTCTCGACCGCCGAGGGCTTCCACTCCTCGTCGCCGGTGGTCAGGGTGAAGGTGAGCGCGTCGAAGATCAGCGCCTCCGGGTCGAGGCCGTGCTCGTCGCAGGCGATCTCGCGGATTCGCTGGGCGATCTCGACCTTGCGCTCCGCCGTCTTCGCCATTCCGACCTCGTCGATGGTCAGCGCGATCAGCGCCGCCCCGTGTGCCCTGGCCAGCGGCGCCACGACGTCGGCCTTGTCGCGACCCGCCTCGAGATTGATCGAGTTGACGATCGCGCGGCCCGGGATCTGCTCCAGCGCAGCCTGGATCACCTCCGGCTCGGTCGAGTCGACCTGGATCGGCGTCGGCTGCGTCAGCGAGACCCGCTTCGCCACCGCCGCCATCTGCTCGTCCTCGTCCTGGCGCTCGGTCAGCGCCACGCAGAGGTCGAGCACGTGGGCGCCTCCCTCGACCTGGTCTTCGGCGACCTGTACCAGGCCGTCGTAGTCGTCGGCGAGCAGCAGTTCCTTGGCCTTGCGCGAACCCTGCGAGTTGACCCGCTCGCCGACCAGGGTCGGGCGCGGTTCCTGCACGAGCGGGGTGGAGGTCATCATCGAGGAGACTTCGATCGGGCTGGGGGCGGGGCGTTCTCCCGGAGCGCGCCCGGCGACTCGCTCGCGGATCGCGGCGATGTGGGCCGGGGTCGTCCCGCAGCAGCCGCCGACGATGCCGACGCCGTAGCGCTCGACGAACTCGCCCAGAGTCGCGGCCAGCGGCGCCGGCTCTTCGGGGAAGATCGTCTCGCCGTCGGGCCCCTGCAGTGGCAGGCCGGCGTTGGGGATGCAGTGGACCGGCAGTGGGCTTGCCTCGCCCAGGTAGCGGATCGCGTCCCGCATGTCCTCGGGCCCGGTCGAGCAGTTGAGGCCGATCACGTCGACCTCGAGCGCGCCCAGCGTCGTCAGCACCGCCTGGATATCGGTGCCGAGCAACATCTTGCCGCCCTGCGGCAGCAGCGAGACGCTGGTCTGGATCGGCAGCGTCCTGCCGGTCTCCTTGAAGGCCTCGCGGGCGCCGAATATCGCCGCCTTGACCTCGAGGATGTCCTGCGCCGTCTCGATGATGATCAGGTCGGCGCCCCCTTCGACCAGCCCCTGGGCTTGCTCGGCGAAGACCTCGACCAGCCGGGCGAAGGAGATGTCGCCCAGGGTCGGGTCGGTGGAGGCGGGGAGGAAGCCGGTCGGCCCGATCGAGCCGGCGACGAAGCGCTCCTCGCCCGCAGCCTTGCGAGCGATCTGCGCCGCCTTGAGGTTGACCTCGTGGGTGTGGTCGCCGAGGCCCCACTCTTCGAGCTTCAGGCGCGAGCCCTGGAAGCTGTCGGTCTCGACCACCTCGGCGCCCGCCTCCAGCATCGAGGCGTGGACGCCCTCGATCACGTCCGGACGGTTCAGCGCCAGCGCCTCGTGGCACTTGCCCTCGAGTCCGCCGTAGTCTTCCGACGTCAGCTCGAATTGCTCCAACGTCGCGCCCATCCCGCCGTCGAAGACGACGACGCGCTCTTTGGTGGCGGCTATGAAGTCACGCTCTGGCATTGAGCCTTAGAGGGTAAGGGGTAGGAAAGAGGGGACGGGCACCCTCTCCCGGAGACTCAAGCGGTCAACGCCTGAGCCCTTGCGACGGATCAGCTGCGCAACGGTCTCCGGGGGAGGGTGCCCGTCCCCTTACCCCGACTGGTTAGCCGCGTAGACCGAGGCGCCGCTTCAGGTCCCGCGCATTGAACGCTTGAGCGATGCGGCCGACGAGTCCGCGGCGGGCCTTGGTGTACGGGTACCAGGTCGGCTCCCGCTTGCCGCCGAAGCGGGTGATCACGACAGACTCGGTGCGGCAGTACTTCTTGATCCCGGGCTCGCCGTGGCGGTAGCCGATGCCCGACTCCTTCCAGCCACCCATCGGCACGTCCATCGCGAGGTAGTTGACGAGCACGTCGTTGACGTTGACGGCGCCGCACTCGACCCTGCGGGCGACGCCCTCGGCACGCTCCTTCTCGCCGAAGACGGAGCCGGAGAGGCCATAGCGGCTGTCGTTGGCCAGCTCGAGGGCATGCTCGGAATCGCGAACCTTCATCACCCCGACCACCGGGCCGAAGGTCTCGTCGCGCATCACCTTCATCGAGTGGTCGACGTCGACGAGCACCGTCGGCTCGAAATAATCGCCGGGACCGGCGACACGCTTGCCGCCGGTCAGGGCCCGTGCTCCGGAGGCCAGGGCGTCCTCGACGTGATCCTCGACGATCGCGGTCTGGTTGGGCGAAGTCATCGCGCCGACCTCGGTGCCGTGACCCTTGCTGTCGGCTCCCTGGCGCAGCTTGCCGACCTCGGTCGTCAGCTTGGCGACGAACTCGTCGTAGGCGGGCTCCTCGACGTAGATCCGCTCGACCGACATGCAGATCTGGCCCGAGTTCATCATTCCGCCCCAGGCCGCGGCGTTGGCGGCGCGGTCGATGTCGGCATCGGCGAGGACGATCATCGGGTCCTTGCCGCCGAGCTCGAGGCTGACCGGAGTCAGGGTCTCGGCGGCGCGCGCCATCACCTTGCGTCCTGTCCTGTCCGAGCCCGTGAACTGGACGAAGTCGACCGCGTCGACCAGGGCGCCGCCGGTCTCACCGATCCCGTGAACGCACTCGAGCACGTCGGGGCCGCCGATCTCCTCCTTCCAAGCCTTGACTATCTCGGCGAGGCCGAGCGGCGTGAACTCGGAAGGCTTGATCACCACTGTGGCGCCCGCCTGCATCGCCGGGATCGCGTCGCCCAGGGCCAGGATCAGGGGGAAGTTCCAGGGGCTGATGATGCCGACGACGGGGTGGGGCCGGTACTGGACCCGAAGCTTCTTGGCGGCGAGCAGCGGGGTATGGGGGCGGACGCTCTCCTCGCCGATGAACTTGGCGGCCTTGGCGCCGTAGAAATTGATCAGGTCGGCGAGGTAGGCGGGCTCGTTGGAGGCGTCGGGGCGCACCTTGCCGGTCTCCGCGAGCATCGTCTCGAGCACTCGCTCCTGGTTGTCGAGCAGCCAGTCGCGCAGCTGACTGAGCCAGCGGTAGCGACCCTCGATCCCCAGCGCCTCCCAGGCAGGCTGGTTGGCGCGCACCCGCGCGACGGTCTCCGCGACGTCTCGGGGCGAGGCGATCGGCACCGCGGCGACCAGGTCGCCCGTCGCCGGATTGTGGACCTCGATTTGGTCTGGCCCAGCGCCGTTCGTCCTAACGCTCGTCTGACTGCCCTTCTCGACCGTGCCGCTCTCCACTGGACGCTCCCTTCCTCGACCCCTTGGCTGGTCAGCCAACTGTACCTCTAGATTTCGGAGATCGCCGCCAGTGCCTCCGCCACCCGCGGATCGAACTGTGTGCCGGAGCAGGCTCGCAGCTCCGCCAGCGCCGCCTCGAGCGGCATCGCCTTGCGGTAGGAGCGGGTCGTGGTCATCGCGCTGAAGGCGTCGCAGCAGGTGACGATCCGCGCCTCGATCGGGATCTCCTCGCCGGCCAGCCCGTCCGGGTAGCCACTGCCGTCGTAGTGCTCGTGGGAGGAGCGCACGATGCGGCCGACGTCGGCGAGGACCCCGCCGACCCGATTCAGCATCGCCTCGCCCTCGATCGTGTGCCGGTGCATGATCTTCCACTCATCCTCATCGAGCGGGCCCGCTTTGTTGACGATCTCCTTGGGCACTGCGATCTTGCCGACGTCGTGCAGGAGGGCGGCGAACTCGACGTTGCGGCGCTGCCGGGAGTCGAGGCCGAGCCGTTCGGCGACGGCAAGCGAGAGCTCGACCACTCCGCGGCTGTGGCTGCCGGTGTAGGCGTCGTCGGCCTCGACCACGTCGCCGAGCAGCATCGCCGTCCCCTGGTAGGCGTCGCTCAGCTCCACTGCCTGTTCGATCCGCGCCTCGCGCTCACGGGAGAGAACGGCGAGGACCGCGGCCAGGGGAACGACGAGCAGGCAGATCGCCGGACCGAGCTCGATCGCGGCGAAGGCGGCGAGCAGGCCGATCGGCGCCAGGGCGGCGTCGAGGGCGTAGACCGGCGCGATCAGGCGCAGCTCGGAGCGCGGCGAGCTGCCGTCGATCAGTCGCATGCGCACCGCGGTCACGGCGAAGTCGAAGGCGAACTGGGCGAGCAGCGCCACCACGTAGACCGGCCACTCCTCCCAGGAGAAGACCTGGGCGCCGGCGACGACCAGCACCAGCGCCGGGCCGACCGCGTGCCAGCAGTCGCCGAAGACGTGGAAGGCGCGGTAGAAGCTGGTCCGGCCGCTCGTGTAGTCGACCACCCTGCCCAGCGCCCAGCTGATGCTGACGATCAGCGGCACCGCCGGCGTGGGCAGCAGGAACAGCATCGGAACCAGCACCAGCTGGGTGGGGACCGTGTAACCGTCTGCGACGTCGAACTGGGCCTGACAGGCCAGCACATAGGCGCCGACGAGGATCGCCAGCGTCGGGATGTCGAGGGCGCGGGGGGAGGGGATCAGGAAGGCCATCGCCAGCGCGGTGGCCAGGAAGGCGGTCGCGGTGCCGATCTCGACGGCGCGCTCTCGCCCCCTTGCGGGCAGCACCGTTCGCTCCCGTCCACGGGCAAAGAGCCGCTCTGCGTCGATTGTCTCGGTGACCGAAACGAACATGCGTCAGCACGCCTGTATCGGCACAGAACCGTGCCTGGACGAGGCACGAATGCGAAAAGTCACCAATCGCTCAGGGAACGAAGAGTTGGTAGACGTTCGTTCGAACCTGCTTTACCCGCTCTTTGCGCCAGTCGATCCTCCCCGCTCACATAAGTCAGCTGCACAAGGCAAACCTGCCGCGAGGCAGGGACGCAAAG
Source organism: uncultured Solirubrobacterales bacterium (assembly GCA_963728045.1). Lineage (GTDB taxonomy): Bacteria > Actinomycetota > Thermoleophilia > Solirubrobacterales > 70-9 > VRUE01. The sequence continues at coordinate 148,631 of CAVSIE010000005.1, read as the reverse complement.
TCAGAGGTCTCGCGTACAGCGTGAGATGGCTCAACTGCAGCTTGGTTTCACGACCAGGCTTTTTGGTCTGCCGTGAAGGGAGGTTTGCCGATGAAGCTCACTCAAAACACGATCCTGGCTGCGTTGTCGGTGGTGGTCGCGTTCGTCGCCCTGGCCGGCACGGCGCAGGCGGCCTGTCCCTACTACGGCGCGGAGCAGGTGTTTCGGCCCTGGGGCGACAGCCACAACTATGTCCTCGCGCCCGACGGGGGCTTCGAGGCCGGCGCCGCCGGCTGGTCGCTGCGTGGCGGCGCCCAGGTCGTCGAGGGCAACGAGAGCCATTACGTGAACGATGCGGCCGACTCTCGCTCGCTCTCGCTTCCGACGGGCAGCTCCGCGTCGAGCCCGCCGATCTGCATGTCCCTCGACACTCCGATGATCCGGATGTTCGCGCGCAATACCGGCGACCCGTCCTCGCGCCTTCTGGTCGAGGCCAGCTACAAGTTGCTCGGCCTCCTCCGGACTAAGGCGGTGAGCACGGTGGCGGCGGGCCCGGCCTGGGCCCCGACCCAGCAGATGTCGACCGTCCTCACCCTGTCGACGATCGTCGGCACCTTGATCCCGAGCGCGATCCAGGTCCAGATCACTCCGCTCGACTCCAGGGGCAGATGGCAGGTCGACGACCTCTACGTCGACCCCTTCGCCCGCCGCTAACGGGGTACGAGCCGGTAGACCGGTCCCTCGAGTGAGCTGATGTAGACCCGGCCGCGGGTGTCCTCGCCGAACGAGCTCGGCGAGGACACCCGCAGGCCGAGGCGGCGGTCGCCGCGCGCATGTCGCAGGCCGGGGAGGATGCTGCGCAGCTGGCCTGCGCAGAGGTCGGCGTAGACATAGCGGCCACGCAGCGAGGGCAGCCGTGGATCGCCGACGACGTAGCCGCCGATGACCGTGCAGCTGCCGCCGTCGCGGCTGCGGCCGTAGACGAAGATCGGCTTCACCGTGCCGCCTGGGTCGGGCGTGCCGCTGTTGGCCCCGGTGTAGGGAGCGTTCCCCTCGAAGGCGTCCCAGCCGAAGTTGGCGCCGCCGGCCTCGGCGACCGTCGTGTAGTCGATCTCCTCGAAGCGGTCTTGGCCGACGTCGGCGATCGCGATCCGCGGCTGACGCGGCGCGGTCACCAGGTCGAAGGAGAAGCGAAAGGGGTTTCGCAGGCCATAGCTGTAGATCTCACCGCGCCCTCCGGCAGAGCCGGCGAAGGGGTTGCTGGCCGGGATGGAGTAGGGCCGCCCTCCACTCGGCCGCGGATCGATCCGCAGCAGCTTGCCCAGCAGACTCCCCCTGTCCTGGGCGTTGTTGGGTGGATCGCCGCCGGAGCCGCCGTCTCCGGCGGCGAGGTAGAGGAGGTCGCCGAGGAACTGCAGCTGGCCGCCGTTGTGGTTCGAGTTGGCACGGTGGGGGATCTCGATCACCGGCCGGCGCGAGCCCCTTGCCGCTCGGGTGGGGCCGCGGCGGCGGAACTCGTCGACGCGGATGTCGCCCTGCGCGTCCGTGTAGTAGACATAGAGACGGCGGCTGCGGGGGTAGTCGGGGGGGAAGGCGATCGAGAGCAGGCCGCGCTCTCCACCGGAGCCGACCAGCCCGCGGATGTCGAGGAAGGCGCCGGCGCGGCGGCCGTTGCGCATGACGATCACCCTTCCCTGCTGCTCGACGACGAAGAGCAGCTCTGGAAAGCCCGCAGCTCCGGTTACGTAGACGGGTTCGTCGAAGCCGCCGATCCGCTTCAAGGCGACGCCTCCGCGTCGCTCGGCCCTGTCCTCCTCCGCGGTCGGCGTTGGAGAGCTGGCCGAGCCGCAGGATGGCAGCGCCGCCAGCGCCATCACCGCGAGTAGCGAGGCCCGGACGCGCATCAGCCCGGACCTACCCGCCGAGCGAGCGGGTCATTCCTGTTTTCGGTCCTCGATCTCAACGATTTGGCCGTCATCGGTGACTTCGACCTCCTGGGGAACGCTGGAGATCTCCACCGCGAAGGATCCACCCGGCTGTGTGCCGCCGTCAGTCACGGCTTTGGCTTCGCCCCCGAGGCCGGCGTCGACCGAGTAGAGCAGCGGGAACCGGCCCTCCTTGACCGCGCTCAGCTTCCAGACTGCCTCGACGGTTTCGTCCGGCTCGAGGCGCCCGAAGTTGAAGGTCTTCTGATTGGCGCTCTGGGCGCCTCCGGGCTCGGTGGAGCCGGCCAGCCTCGGGTACGTCGCTGCGAGCACCCAGACCGGACGGTCCGGTTGGGCCAGGCCCGGCTGCGGATCGTGGATCGTGAAGGGGAGGGAGGAGGTGCGGCCCGCATGGCCGCCGACCGAGATCGTCATCGTCAGCACTGGCACCGCTCGCTCGCCGGTGTTGCGCACACCGAGTCTCAGCAGCACCGTCTCGCCGAGCCGCTGCTCGGTTGGGAACTTCGCCGTGACCACCTTCACCGGAAACTCACCGGAGGGATCGTCGTCGGACGACGAATCGTCGCCGCAGGCAGCCAGCGCCGCCGTCAGGACCACCACCGCGACCCCGGCAAAGAGAGCCCGGAGGCGGAAAAGCGATGCTGTCCGGTTCCCCCCCAAGGCGGCCCGAACATACCACGGGCGGCCACCGCTCGATCCGCCTCGAACGCTCCCGGCGCAGGTGGTTAGCCGTATCTCAACAGTCGGCTAACCGTCGGCCGCCTTTCCATCACATAGACTCGGGCGAGGAGGAAGCAGGGTACGCACAGGGCGGCCCGTCGGCCGGAGGAGAGATGGAAATAGCCGCATCGATAGGCCGCAGGTTCCTGCCGGCGAAGTCCTTCTTCGAACAGGTGGGGGAGATGATGATCCTCACCGCGCGCACCATCGTCTCTGCCGTAAAGCCGCCTTATCCCTATGGCGAGGAGTTCATCGGCCAGTTCCTCTTTGCCCTGCAGCTCTGCTGGTTCCCGCTGCTGATCTCCACCGTGGCGATCTGCTTCGGGGCGCCGGGCCTGCAGGCGGCCAACTTCCTCTCGCTCGTCGGCGCCCTGGACCGCCTCGGTGGGTTCTTCGTGCTGGCGGCGATCCGCGAGATCGCGCCCTTCGTCACCGCGGTGGTGGTGGCGGGAGTCGCCGGCACCGCGATCACGGCCGACCTCGGCGCCCGCAAGATCCGCGAGGAGCTCGACGCCCTGCAGGTGCTCGGCGTCGACCCGATCAAGAACCTGGTCGTGCCTCGCTTCCTGGCGCTGATGCTGATCACGGGGCTGCTCGACATCTACGCCCTGGTCTTCGGGATCACCGGCGGCATCCTCGCCGAGCTCCTCTACAACCAGCCGCTGGGCGGCTTCTTCGCGACGCTTTTCTCCAACGCTTCGATCACCGACCTCTGGGGATCGGTGGTGAAGTGCACCCTCTTCGGCGCGATCATCGCGATCGTCTGCTCCTACAAGGGGATGACCGCGACGGGTGGCGCCGCCGGCGTCGGCCGCGCCGTCAACCAGGCGGTCGTGATCGCCTTCCTCGGCGTCTTCTCCTTCAACTACGTCTTCACCCAGACCCTGCTCGCCACCAACCCGGAGCTACAGACCATCCGATGAACGCCTGGTTTGCCGTCCCCCGGCAGTGGCTCGACTCCTTCGGCGAGATCGCTCGCTTCGGCTCGCGGGTCGCCGGTCTCGTCTACAGCGGCCGCGTCCTGCGCTTCTTCGGCGAGAGCCTGCGCCAGGCCGGCATCCTGATCCTCGGCTCCTCGCTGGTGATCTGGGGCTCGGTCTTCATCCTCGGCCTGCAGTGCGGGATCGAGGGCGCCTATCTGCTGCGCGCGCAGGGGGCGCCGGCCTACGCCGGAGTCTTCTCCGCTTGGTGCGACCTGCGCGAGATCATGCCCTACGCCTTCGGTTACATGCTCGCCGCCAAGGTCGGCACCGGGATCGTCGCCGAGCTCGGCGCGATGCGGATCTCCGACGAGATCGACGCGCTCGAGGTGATGGGAGTGCCGCCGGTCACCTTCCTCGCCGCCACGCGCCTGCTCGCCGCCTGGATCGCCTTCCCCTTCATGTACCTGGTCGGGATCGGGATCATGTACCTGGCCAGCTACGTCGCCGTGGTCGAACAGATCGGCGACGTCTCCTCGGGCGGCTACCTGCTGATCTTCTGGATGTTCCAGAACCCTCCCGACCTGATCTTCAGCCTGGTCAAGGGCATGGTGATGGCGACCACGATCGTGCTCGTCGGCTGCTACTACGGCTACACCGCGAGCGGTGGGCCGGTGGGAGTGGGCACGGCGACCGCCAAGTCGATGGTGCTAAACATCGTCTTGGTGCACATCATCGGGATGTTGGGGACACTGGTCTTCTGGGGAGCCAATCCCAGGGCGCCGATCGGAGGATGAGCAGATGAGCGAGCCAGAGCAGGGCGTTGCCGCGGAGCAGAGCGGCCCCTACGTAAGCGACGACGGCGCGGTGATGGGCCGCGACTTTGTCATCCCCGGCGTCGACCCGAGCGAGACCGATCCCTACCGCTTCCACACCGGCCGCAAGCGCGACCACGGCGGCACCGACGCGATCGAGATCATCGACCTGGTCAAGCAGTTCGGCCGCGCTCGCATCCTCAACGGCCTCAACCTCGGCCTTCCCGAAGATCAGATCTCGATCGTCCTCGGCCCTTCGGGCACCGGCAAGAGCGTGCTCGTCAAGCACATCGTCGGGCTGCTCTACCCCGACTCGGGCGATGTCCTCGTTCACGGCGAATCGATTCCCAACATGACCGATGACGAGCTCTTCGAGGTGCGCAAGAAGTTCGGCCTTCTCTTCCAGGACGGGGCGCTGTTCGGCTCGATGAACATCTACGACAACACCGCCTTCCCGTTGCGCCAGCACACCGACAAGAGCGAGGAGGAGATCGGCGAGATCTGCAACCGCCGCCTCAAGGAGGTCGGGCTGACCGAGGCGATCTACAAGATGCCCAACGAGCTCTCCGGCGGGATGCGCAAGCGGGCCGGCTTCGCCCGGTCGCTCGTCCTCGACCCAGCGATCGTGATGTTCGACGAGCCCGATTCTGGGCTCGATCCGGTGCGCACGGCGCTGCTCTGCGAGCTCGTCCGCGAGGTGCACGAGGAGAACGGCGGCTGTTACCTGGTGATCAGCCACGACCTCAACACAGCGCGGCGGATCTCCGACTTCATCGCAGTGCTCTGGAACGGCAGGATCGTCGAGTCGGGGCCCAAGGAGGAGCTGTTCGATTCCGAGAATCAGTTCGTCTCCCAGTTCCTCAGCGCTGACGTCAGCGGCCCGCTCTCGATGGATTGAGCGCGATCGCCGCCTGGGCGGCACGCCACGCTAAAGCCGTCCTCCTCGTCTCCATCCTCGTTGCGCTCGCAGCTGGCGTGGTGGCGACTCGCCTTCCCACTGACGCCGGCGCGGGCACGCTGGTCGACTCCGGCGCCGAGAGCTACCGAGCCACCCAGCAGGTGCGGGAGGCGTTCGGCGAGGAACCGGTCGTCGTCCTCGCCGAGGGCGATCTGCAGCAGCTGGTCCTGACCTCGAACCTGGGTCGCCTGCTGCGGCTCGAGGGATGTCTCTCGGGCAGGGTTCCGCAAGGGGTCGAGCCGATCCCCGGGCCCTGCGCCGAGCTGGCGCGATTCCGCCCGGTCGAGCTCCTCTCCGGCCCCGCCACCTTCCTCAACGAGGCGACGATCCAGGTTCAGCGCCAGCTGAGCCGTCTGGTCGAGCGGGTGCCGCCGGACCGGCTCCGCGAGCTCCTGGTCGAAGTCGCCGCTCGCTACGGGATCACCAGCGCGCCGAGTCTCGGCAACCCGGAATTCCTCGCCGCGGTCGTCTTCGACCTGCGGCGTGAGCGCGGCACTCCGAAGGCCCGCCTCGCCTACCTCTTTCCCAACAGTCGCTCGGCCCAGATCGTCCTGCGCCTGCGTTCGGACCTGACCGAGTCGGAGCGCCATCGCGCCCTGGAGTTGATCCGCGCCGCAGTCTTCGACCCGACCCCGCGAGCCGCCTGCAGGTTTCGCGGCAAACCGGAGCCGTGCTTCGCTCTGCGCGGCGGCAGCTACACCGTTTCCGGGGCGCCGGTCGTAGTCGACGGTCTGGCGCCGGCGCTGAAGGACGCGCTGCTGGTTCTTCTCGCGGTGGCGGTCGTGGTGATGGCGTTCGCCCTGCTGGTGGTCTTCCGTTCCCGTCTTCGGTTGCTGCCGCTCGCTCTCGCCCTCGCGGCGGCCGCGCTGACCTTCGGTCTGCTCCGCCTCACCGGAGGCTCGTTGACGATGGCCTCGATCGCAGTGATGCCGGTTCTGATCGGTCTCGCGGTCGACTACGCGATCCAGCTCCAGTCTCGCTTCGACGAGGCCGTCGCTGCCGGCCTGCGCGGCGTTGATGCCGCGCGCCAGGCCGCCGCGCGCGGTGGGCCGACCATCGGCCTCGCCTGCCTGGCGACCGCCGCAGGATTTCTCGCCCTGCAGCTTTCGCCGACACCGATGGTGCGCGACTTCGGCTTGCTCCTGATCGCCGGCATCGGGATCGCGTTCTTGCTGGCAATGACCGCTGGCTTTGCAGCCCTTAGCCTGCGGACGGAGGAGAGGGCGTCGGGCGTCCCTCAGCGCGCTGGGTGTTTCGATCGGAATTCTGTCGCGCTGCAGCGTGTTCTCGAGACCGCCCAGACGCGGCCACGCCATCTGCTCGGAATCGGGGCGGCGCTGGCAATCCTTGGATGGGGAGTCGGTACGCAGATCGAGACGGTTTCCGACATCCGCAAGCTGGCGCCACAGGACCTGCGCGCCGTACGCGATCTGAACCGACTGCAGGACGTCACTGGTGTCTCAGGCCAGATCGACGTCAGCGTCAACGCACCGGACCTCACCGACCCGGCGACGTTGCGATGGATGAGCGCCTTCAAGCAGCGTGTGCTGCGCACCGGCGGCTTCTCTGGGCCCGAACCCAGCTGTCGCGATGCGGAAATCTGCCCCGGGCCGGCCCTCTCGGACTTCCTCGAGGCCAGCGGGGGGGAGCTGACCAAAGACCAGATCCAGGCGACGTTCGCAGCGCTCCCCGCCTATGACCTGCGTCATGTGGCGGAGATCGATCCAGGGTCTGGCCTGCCGACTGAGACCGCGCTGCTCAGCTTCGGCATCCGCGCCCAGTCGCTGGACGACCAGCAGGCGCTGATCGAGCGGGTCCGGGAGGAGATCGGCGTGCCGGGCGAGCGAGGCGGGCCACCGCCGGGAGTCGAAGCGCGCCTCGCCGGGCTACCGGTGATCGCCGCCGCTGCCGCCTCCGACCTCTCCAGTAGTCGCTACTGGCTGACCCTCGCCGGCCTATTCGCGGTGGGTTTGGTGCTCCTCGTCGCCTACCGATCGCCCCGGCGCGCCCTCGTGCCGCTGGTGCCGATCGTGCTTGCCTCGGGCTGGGCCGCGCTGGTGATCTGGGTGAGCGGCGTCCCGCTCAATCCGATGTCGGCAGCTTTGGGGGCGTTGACGGTCGCGATCGCCACCGAGTTCAGCGTCATCCTCTCCGCCCGCTTCCATGAGGAGCGTCGCGAGGGGCGGGACATCGCGGCAGCGCTGCGCGCTACCTACGCGCGCACGGGCTCCGCAGTCCTCGCCTCTGGAGTCACGGCGACGGCGGGGTTTGCCGTCCTGGTGGTCAGCGACGTGCGGATGCTGCGCGATTTCGGCCTGGTGACCGTGGTCGACCTGACCGTGGCGCTGCTGGGCGTGGCGATAGCACTGCCCGCAGCCCTGGCCTGGGCGGAGGAGAGGCGATGAGGGACCGTTACTCACTCATCGTCGGGGCTATCTTCGCCGCCCTGATCGTGGTCGCCCTTTTCAGCACCATCGGCGGCGATGACTCGGGGACTCTCGGGCTCGACGAGCAGCCGTCCCACTGGCCGCTGCCGGAGTTCGCGGTGCCGGTCGCCGCCAGCGACCTGGAAGGCGATGCCAACGTCGCCCAGGACGATTGCGAGACCTCGCAGCTGCCCTGTCCTGCCGACGCCCGCCGCACCCCCGCCTGCCGGATCGCGGGCGCCGACGTGATCCGCGTCTGCGACTTCTTCGATCGCCCGTTCGTCCTCTCGTTCTGGTTCTCCCGCGGCGGTGACTACTGCGTCGACCAGCAGGACGTGGTCGACCGCGCTCACGCGCGCTACCGTGGACGCGTGGGCTTTCTCTCCCTGGACGTGCGGGACGATCGCGACACCGTTCGCGACCTGGTTCGCGAGCGCGGCTGGAGGATGCCGGTCGGCTACGACCGCGACGGCGCCTTGGCGAGTCTCTACCGGGTGGGCATCTGCCCTACCTTCGCCTACGTCTACCCCGGCGGCACGCTTCAGAGTGCCGGGATCGGCGTGCTGAGCTTGACCGAGCTCAACGCCAGGGTGCGGAAACTGCTGCGGGCCACGCGTGCCGCGAAGGTCGGAAGGGCGCCCGATGGACGGAGCTAGGACGGCGGGTGCAGATGCCGCCCCGACTCCCTCCCCTGAGCTGGGCTCGGTGGCGTCACACGTCGCCTCGGAGTTCCCCGGTCTCGGCATAGCCTGGATCGAGGTCGAGGGCGGTCGGCGCCGAAGCTCCGACCAGGTCCGGCGGCGCTTGCGGGACGTCTCCGACCGCTTTTTCGGCGCGCAGGCGATCCACATGCGCGAACGGCCGATTCCCTGGGCCTACCGGGTCTTCTTCCGCCAGATCGGCCTCGATCCCGACCGCACCCGGACACCGGTCGAGCGCTTGGCGCTGGAGCGGCTGCAGGAGGGCGCTTTCGTCAGCCGCGGCATGCCCGCGGACGCGCTGACGATCGCCACGACCGAGACCGGTGTCGCGCTGCGCGCCTTCGACGCCGAGCGATTGGAGGGGAGGCTCTGCATCCGCGACTCGGCCCCGGGCGAGGCGCTTCCGGGCCGTTCGAGGGACCTGGCGCAGGGAACGTTGACCGTGGCCGACGAGCGCACCCCCGTGGCTCTGCTCTTCGGTGAGGCTGCCGAGAGCTACGAAGTGGGGAAGGGCACGCGTCGCATCGCCGTCGCTGCCGTGCAGGTGAACGGTGTTCCCCAAGTCGCCGCCGATGAGGCGCTCTGGATTGCCGCCACCGCGATCGAAGCTTCTTAACCAACCCTTGCTTCCGGCATCGGTGGGGTGATCTACACTCGAATCGGTCATGCAGGAACTGCTCGACCGAGACACCTTCGCTGGGGTTCGCGTCAAGGGCGACGAGCGTCTTGCCCGTGCCGAGCTGCGGCGGCAGATCGGCCGCCTCGAGCAGGAGCTGTCCCGGCTGGCGAGCGAGGCGTTCCCGCGCCTCGAACTGGACACGGCGGTCGCGGCCACTGCGCCCGAGCCGCGACTGATTGGCCTCGGGGAGTTGGAGCAGGTTCGCGATGCCCTGGCAATGAAGGTGGCCACAGCGCGCGACGCGCTGGCTGAGCGCGCCACGATCGAGACTGCCAACAGGGAGCTGCTCGAGCGGATGCTTGCCGATCCCGCCGAGTTCAAGTGGCTGCGGATCTCCCGCGCCGACCTCGGTGAGCCGGGGTGCGGTCACTGGCACTCGCGTCCTCGTTTCGGCCTGCTCGGGATGCTGATGGGTTGGTGGCGGGTCAGGATCTCGTCTGGATGCCCGTTATCCGGGCGGCTTGCGGCCGTTGAGCAAGCAACTCCAGGCCGACGAGAGGCCGCCGGCGCCGTGGGGGACCTTTCCGCTGGCCGAGCTGGTCGTGCTCGCCGGGATCATCCTCTTGGTGATCGGCATCGTCGGCGGCAACCTGACGATGCTGGCAGTTGGCATCACGCTCGGTGCGCTGGGCGGTCTCGAGGTGTCCGTTCGCGAGCACTTCGCCGGCTACCGCTCGCACACGACATTGTTGGCCGGCGTCATCTTCGTCCTCGTCGTCGGGAGCCTCTTTTACCTAGCCGGTTTGATCCTGGCGATCTGCCTAGGCGCCGGCGCCCTCTCCTTCTTGATCGCCTTCCTGCTGTTCCGCCGCATTTTTCAGCGCGCGTCCGGAGGGCTCTCTTTCAAAGTCCGCTGACGGCGTTTAGACCAGGACGGTGTCGTGGGTCTTCGTCGCCAGCTCGGTCGAGAGCAGCGCCCGCTGTCGGGGGGTGAGCGTGCCGAGGCGCTTGTTCTCGCTAAGGGAAAGGCCGAGCAGGAACTTGCGGGCCCGGGTGCGGCCCCAGCGGCGCTGGCTGGTCAGCAGCTCGGCCAGGGTCATGCTCTCCGTTTGCCAGGGGCAGTTCCGCACCACCTCCGATACCTCCGTCTCACCGCGAGCGATCGAGCGCTTCAGCTCCGCCCTCGCAAGTCGGACACGGTTGGCGCGAGCCAGCGCCTGCATGTGTTGGGGGCCATGAGCTACAGGAGCGGTCGTCGAAGCAGGGGCTATCGAAGCAGCGTCCACCAAGACTCCTCCCTTCCAGGGTCGTTTGACTGGGGTATCTCTCATCCGCCGAACCGCGGCGAGTGCTCAACCTCGTACTGGTGAGCCGAACTCTTACCGATGCCTGCCCCGGCATCCGGTCGGCGAGGGCAAGCTATGCGCTGCCGCGGTACGGCGTCAACCCCGCGGGCGCGTCAACCCCGCCGGCGCGTTCGCTAAGAGCAACTTTTTCTCGGGCTTCGCGAGCTACGCTGAGTTGGACAACGCTGAAACTACCCCGAGCGGGGTAGGTCCGGAAAGCCATCTATGACTTTTCCGATCGTTTCGAGCGCTCGGTCGAGATGGTCGCGTCGGTGCGTCGCCATCAGGCTGGTGCGCAGGAGCGCGCCGCCGGGCGGGACGGCCGGGTGGATCGCCACGTTGGTGTAGACGCCGGCGTCGAAGAGGGCCTTCCACAGCAGCACCGCCTGCCAGTCGTCTCCGACGACGACCGGGACAACCGGGGTGGTGGCAACCGCGCCGTCGGGCAGGGTCCCCGGCTCGACCACCTTTAGGCCAAGGGCTCGCAGGCCCTCGCGCAGGTACTCGGCGTTGCCCAACAGGGCTTCGAACAGCTGCGGTCCCTCGGCGCGGATCACCCGCAGCGCCGCCAGCGCGGCGCCGACTGCCGCTGGGACGGCAGAGGCGCTGAAGATGAAAGAGCGGGAGGCGATCCGTAGGTACTCGACTACCTCGCCCGAGCCGACGATGAAGCCCCCGCAGGAGGCGAGGCTCTTGGAGAAGGTGCCCATCCGCAGGTCGACCTGGTCCTCGAGCCCGAACAGCTCGCTGGCGCCGGCGCCGCGCGCACCCAGGACTCCCGCTCCGTGGGCCTCATCGACCATCAACCGGGCGCCGTGGGCCTGGCAGAGCTCGACGATCCGCGGCAGGTTGCAGACGTCGCCCTCCATCGAGAAGACGCCGTCGACGACGACCAGCACGCCGCCGCCATCTTCCGCGGCGCGGCCCAGCATCCGCTCGAGCTTGTCCATCCGGTTATGGCGGAAGGGGCGCAGCTTGGCGCCCGAGAGGCGGCAGCCGTCGAGGATCGAGGCGTGGTCGCCGGAGTCGCAGATCACCGTGTCGCCGGGCTCGAGCAGCGTTCCGATCGCGCCCAGGTTCGACTGGTAGCCGGTCGTGTAGACGATCGCGTCGTCCTCGCCCATCCACTCTGCCAGCTCGCGCTCGAGCTCGACGTGCAGCGGCGTCGTCCCGTTCAGCAGGCGCGACCCCGTGACGCCGGTCCCGTAGGTCTCGAGCGCATCCCGCGCTGCCTGCTTCACCCGCTCGTCACCGGTCAGGCCCAGGTAGTTGTTGGAGCCGAGCATGATCGTCTCGCGCCCCTCCATCTCGACCACGGGGCCGGCCTGCGAGGTGAGCAGGCGGAAGTAGGGGAGGAGGTCATGCTCGCGCGCGGCTTCGAGCTGCTCGAGCCGGTCGTGCTTGCGCACCTTCTCGAAGACGTCGACAGCGGCCTTTGCTGTTTCGCTCATGCTGGGAGTGTAGGTTCAGCCCTCCGTGTCGAGCGTCGAAATACGCCCTGTTCGCACGCGGCGCGAGCTGAAGCGCTTCGTCAAGGTCCCCTTCCGGCTCCACCGCGACAGCCCCCAGTGGGTGCCGCCGCTGCTCTTCGAGCGGATGGAGTTCCTCGATCGCGAGAAGAATCCTTACTTCGAGCACGCCGAGGCCGAGTACTTCATCGCCGAACGGGACGGCGAGCCGGTCGGCCGCATCAGCGCCCAGGCCGACAGGCGCTGGGACGAGTTCCGGGGCGGCAACGACGGGATGTTCGGCTTCCTCGAGACGGTCGACGACCGCGAGGTGGCGGCGGCCCTCCTCGGGGCCGCGGAGGACTGGCTGCGATCGCGCGGGCGCGAGCGCATCCTTGGCCCAATGGACTTCACCACCAACGACGAGCTCGGCATTCTGGTCGAGGGCTACGAGCTGCGTCCGATGATCCTGCAGCCGTGGCATCCGCCCTACTACCGGGAGCTGATCGACGACCTCGGCTACGGCAAGACGATGGACCTATTGATGTGGTACCTGGAGCTGGGCGAGCTGAAGGAAGGCGACCAGTTCGCCCCCGAGATCCACGCCGCCGCGACCAAGGCTCTGCGCGACGAAGGCGTCGTCATTCGCAACATGCGAAAGCGGGACATGGCGAACGAGGTGCGTCGCTTCATGGACGTCTACAACGAGGCATGGGGAGACAACTGGGGCTTCGTCCCGATCACCGATGCCGAGGTCGAGTTCCAGGCCAAGAACCTGAAGCAGGTGCTGGACGAGAAGTGGGCGTACATGGCCGAGAAGGACGGGGAGGTGGTCGGCGCCGCACTCACCCTGCCCGACGTCAACCAGGTGATGGCGAGGATGAACGGGCGCCTGCTTCCGTTCGGCTGGCTGCGCTTCCTGCTCGGAAAGCGCAGGATCGACCGGGTCCGCGTTCTAGCCCTCGGCGTCAAACACGACTTCCGCCACAGCGGCGTCGCCGCGGGTCTCTACCTCAAGCATCTCGAGGCGGCCAGCCCAGACGGGGTCCCCGCCGGGGAGACCGGCTGGATCCTCGAGACCAACGAGCCGATGAACCGGGCGATGGAAGGGATGGGCGGCAAGATCGTCAAGCGGTATCGCCTCTACGAGAAGGCGCTGAACGGATGATCGTCGCGCCCCGCGGGCACGCAAAATGCGGCATCAGTCACCCAGCGCCTTCTTGCCGTTCGGGTGCATCGCTACAGTCGGCTGGGTGAGCAATACCGACCTAGAGCCGGTTCAGATTCGTGTCCTTCCCCATGAGAGCCCCGCCCCGCTGGCCGTGCGTAGCGAGGCGAAGACGGCGGCGATCGCCGCCGCCGGGGGGGTTCTGGCGGGGGCGGCGACGGTGGCTGCCGTGCGGGCTGTGGGCGCCGTAGCCAGCCGCAAGCGCTCCCCACGGCGCCTCTCTCGCCGGCGCGAGCGGCAGACCAACGTCGTCGCCAGTCGCTCCTTTCTCGTCGACGTTCATCTGCTCGGCCGGTGAAGCGGCTCGAAGCAGAGGTCACACCCCCCTTTCCCTACCGCCTGCCGACCTATGGCAGCGAGGACAGCGCGACACGAGTCACTGCTGGCGTCGTCTCCCGCCTGCTGCACGTCGAGAATTGCCCGGTCGTCGTTCGTGCTTGGCATCCCGACTCCGCGCGGGTGGTGCTACGGGCCGAATCGGTCGACCCGGCCGCGGTTGACGCTCCATGTCTGAACTCGGTGTCGTCCCGCCAGTCGGCCGGCGATGCTCAGCTCGAGATCGCGATCGAGCGGATGCGTTTTGCGCTCGCCATCGACGACGATCTCTCCGAGTTCCACCGGCGTTTCCGCAGTGACCCCCTGCTCGGGCCGCTGCTGCGCCGGCGCCCTCACTGGCGGCCGCGCCGTGCGCCCTGGCCCTGGGAAGCGGTTGCCTGGGCGATCGTCAAGCAGCTGATCGAGACGGGACGAGCGGCGCGGATCCAGCGCCGCATCGTCGGTCGTTGGGGCGCGCGACTGGGCAGCGAGCGCGATGCCCTGCGCGACGTGCCCGGTCCAGCGGCGATCGCCGGCCGGGCGCCAGCTGAGCTCGAGTCGATGGGGCTGGCCCTGCGGCGGGCGATCGCCCTGCGGACCGTCGCCGCCGAGATCGCTCGCGGTCGCTGCGACCCTGGACAGCGCAGCGCTGACCGCCGCCTGCGGGCGGTGCGCGAGGTTGGTCCTTGGACGGTCCAGTGCCTTGGGCTCTTTGGTCGCGGTGACCCCGACTCGCTGCCCGCCGGCGACCTCGCCTACATCAAGCTCGTCGGTCACCTCGCCGGCCTCGGCCGGCGAGCGACAGTGGAGGAGGTCGAGGCCTTCTACGCCCCCTACGCGCCGTTTCGCGGACTGGCTGGATTGCTCACGGCTCAAGCGCCACGCCTGGCCGTCGATAAGGCCAGTGATGGAGCGTTCTATGCAGGGCGGGAGCTGGCCCGAAAAGAAGGTCGACGAGTTCCTCGATCAGATCTCAGCCGGCGGCGAGGGCTACCGGCGACTGGTCGAGCGCCTGCCGGCGATCGTCTACGCGGCTGAGCTCGGAGAGCACGGACGCTGGCGTTACGTCAGCCCCCAGATCGAGGAGATCCTCGGCTACAGCCAGGAGGAATGGCTTGCCGATCCCGGCCTCTGGGCGAAACTGATCCATCCGGACGATTGGGAGCGAGCGCTCGCCCAAGAGACCCGCAGGACGCTCGGAAACCGCAACCCGCCGCCGATCGACTACCGGATGGTCACCCGCGGGGGCAAGACGATCTGGATCCTCGACGAGGCTGTGCTCGAGCCCGACGAGCAGGGTGTCCCAATCTGGCACGGCGTCCTCTACGACATCACCGAGCGCAAGGACGCCGAGCAGGAGCTGCAGCGCGCAGCCACCCAGCAGGCCGTGGTTGCACGGCTCGGCGGACGAGCGCTCCAGGACGGTGACCCCGACGCTTTGATGCGGGAGGCGGTCGCGGAGCTGATTCAGATCGACGGCGTCGACGGCGCCGGTGTCTGGGAGGTGGACCGCGATGGTCGTCGCCTCAAGTTGCGGGCGGGGCTGGAAGACCAGGTCGCAAGCTCGAGCCGCATCTCGGCGGCACGCGACTCCCACGCCGGGGCCGCTCTCGATTCCGGCCTGCACGTGATCGTCGACGACTGGTCAGCCGAGCGACGCTTCTCGATGCCGCCGGCGCTGCGGGTCCTGGGCATTTGCAGCAGCCTTGCCGTTGTGATCGACGGCAAGCAGCAGCCCTTCGGCGTGCTCGACGTCCACTCGACCGAGCCGAACCGCTTCACACCGCAGGACGTCCACTTCGTCCAGGCGTCGGCCAACGTGCTCGCTGACGCGATCGAGCGTCATATCGCCGACGAAGCGCTGCGCCACCGGGTCCTGCACGACGCCCTCACCGGCCTGCCCAACCGACTCAGCTTCGTCGATACCGTGAACGAGGCGCTGCGCCGCGCCACCTCCTCCGGGTCGCCTGTCGGGATCCTCTTCATCGACCTCGACCACTTCAAGCTGATCAACGACAGCATGGGCCACCACGCCGGCGACGAGCTGCTGCGCGCCGTCGCCCCGCGTCTCCGCGCCCACCTGCGCCCCGGCGACGTCGTCGCCCGCTTCGGCGGCGACGAGTTCGGCATCCTCGTCGACCGCCTCGCCGACGAAGACGAGGCCGTCGCGATCGCCGAACGGGTCGCTACGACCTTTGCCGAGCCCTACCCGATGGGCGGCTCCGAGCACTTCGTCACCGCCAGCGTCGGGATCGCGGTCGCCCGCCCGGGCAGCGCGGAGCCGGTCGATGCGGAGA
The DNA here is from genome assembly GCA_963728045.1 of uncultured Solirubrobacterales bacterium. GTDB lineage: Bacteria > Actinomycetota > Thermoleophilia > Solirubrobacterales > 70-9 > VRUE01. The sequence continues at coordinate 132,913 of CAVSIE010000005.1, read as the reverse complement.
TGCTGATCCGAGACGCCGACGCGGCGATGTACAGGGCGAAGGAGCGAGGCCGGGCGCGCTGTGAGCTGTTCGACGCCGAGATGAGGGCGCGAGCGACGCACCGGCTCGAGGTCGAGCGGGAGCTGCGCAACGCGCTGGAGGCCCAGGAGCTGGTGCTGCACTACCAGCCGATGGTCTCGCTCGGCAGCGGTGAGGTCACCGGCCTCGAGGCGCTGGTGCGCTGGCAGCACCCGGAGCGTGGTCTGCTCGACCCAAGGGACTTCGTATCGATCGCCGAGGACAGTGGCCTGATCGAGCCGATCGGCCGCTGGGTCCAGGAGAGCGCCAGCCGGCAGGCGCTCGAGTGGCATGAGCAGCGACCCGACCAGCGGCCGCTCGACATCGCCGTCAACCTCTCCGCGCGCCAGGTTGCCCACCGCGATCTCGCCGCGACGATCGCCGAGGTCCTCGCCCGCACTGGGCTCGACCCGGCCCGTTTAAGGCTGGAGGTCACCGAGAGTGCCTTGGTCGAGGAGTCCGCCACCGCGGTCGCCACGCTCGAGGCCCTCAGCGAGCTTGGCGTAGGCCTCGTCCTCGACGACTTCGGCACCGGCTACTCCTCGCTCGCCTATCTCAACCGCTTCCCCTTCGACGCGCTGAAGATCGACCGCTCTTTCGTCGACGCGCTCGGCGTCGAACAGGAGCGCACCGCGATCGTCGAGGCGATCATCGGCATGGCCCGCGCCCTCTCGCTGGACGTGATCGCGGAGGGGGTCGAGAACGAGGCGCAGCTATCGGAGCTGCGCCGGCTCGGCTGCGATTTTGCCCAGGGACATCTCTTCTCGCGGGCTTTGCCGGCGGAGAAGATCTCGACGCTGCTGGGCAGCGGGGTCCTGCGCTACTCGGGGATCGTGCCTGCCAGGTAGTCGTTGCTGAGCAGGCTCGACGGCGCCGGCAGCGCGTCGATCAGCCCGTTGTCCCGCATCCAGGCGACGAAGCGGGCCCACTGACCTTCGTTCATAAAGCCAAAGGGTCGTTCCGGGCGAGGACCCGAATCTTCTGCGCCCTGCCGGGTGTTGAGCAGCGGCAGGGTTGCCGCCACCTCGGCCCGGGTCAGTTTCGGTTCCAGGTCTGGGTTCGCCTCGAGCAGCGCTGCCAGGGCCTCGTTGGGACGCTCAACCGCGGCGGCCGTACCGCGCGCCAGCGCCGCGATGAAGAGCCGGATCTCCTCCGGGTCCTCCTCGAGGCGGTCGCGCCGGGCGACCAGCACCAGCTCGTCGTAGCTGGGCACGCCGAGCTGGTCCACCGGGGTGACGACCGGATCGAGGCCGCGCAGGCGCAGGTCCACTCCCTCGACGTTGCGGAATCCGCCCAGCATCGCATCGGCGCGGCCGCCGGCGAGCGCGGGCAGCAGGCCGAAGCCGACGTTGACCGTGCGGACGTCGGACGGCGAGAGGCCGGCGCGGGCGAGGATCGTCCGCAGGTAGGCGTCCTGGTAGGGAATGCCGGCGGTGGCGATCGTCTTCCCGCGCAGGTCGGCGATCCCCCCGATCCCGGATTTCCGTAGCCAGATCATCGAGGTCAGGGGCTGGTCGACGAGGGCGGCGACGGCGATGACGTCGAGGCCCTGTTCGGCGGCGAGGACCACCTCCGGCTCGTAGGAGATCGCCAGGTCGGTGCGCCCGGCGGCGAGCAGCTTGATCGGCGCCGCCGGGTCGGAGGGGGTGCGGATGGTGACGTCGAGGCCGGCGTCCTCGAAGTAGCCCAGTTTCTGGGCCATGTAGATCCCGACGTGGTCGGGGTTGGGGTAGAAGTCGAGCGTCAGGCTGAGCGGCTGCGGCTCACCGCTCACGTCCTCGCTCTTCTCACCGCAGGCGGCGAGGCCGAGGACTAGCGCGAACAGGACAAAGGTAAGCGGGAGGCGACGCTTCATCTCCTGCTTTCTATCGCCAAGTGACGACGCGACGCTCAGCGAGGGCAAATAGGCCGAACAGCGCGATCGCCATCGCCGAGAGCACAGCGACCGTTGCGAAGAGCCGTGCGGTCTCCAGATGGGCGTTGTCTTCGCGGATCAAGACGCCGAGGCCGGAGCTCGCGCCCGCCCACTCGGCGAAGACGGCGCCGATCACAGCCACCGCTACCGCGATCTTGGCGCCGCTGAAGGCATAGGGCAGCGCCGTCGGCGCCTCCACACGACGCAGGATCTGCCCGCGCGAGGCATCTAGCGTGCGCATCATCTTGATTGCGTCGGGATCTACTGAGCGCAGGCCGTCGAGGGTGTTGACGGTGATCGGGAAGAAGCAGATCAGGGCGACGATCGCCAGCTTGGGACCGATGCCCCATCCCAAGAGGACGACGAGGATTGGGGCTATGGCGAGGATCGGCACGGCTTGAGAGGCAACGAGCAAGGGGTACGCGGCCCGGCGCAGTGTCTCGGAGAAATGCATCGCCACCGCGAAGCCGAGGCCAGCCGCGAGTGCGCAGCCCATGCCCAGCAGCACCTCCTGCAGCGTCACCCAGGCGTTTTCGGCGAGCAGCGAGCGGTTTTGCCACAGCGCCTCGGCGATTTCGGCGGGGGAGGGCACGAGGAACTCTTCGAGGTTGAGCAGGTCGGCGAGCAGGCCGCTGCTCGCTGCGACCTGCCAGGAGGCGACGAGACCGGCGACGAGTAGCGCTGGGAGGGCCCAGCGGGTCACCGAGCCCCCTCGTGCAGCGCCACCATCGCCCGCTCCCGGACCGCGACGAACTCGGGGTCGGTGACCGCTTCGTCTCGGTTTGTCGCCCGCGGCTCGGGCGCGCTCACCTCGGCGACGACCCTGGCCGGGCGGTTCGAGAGCACAGCGACCCGGTCGGAGAGGTAGAGGGCCTCCTCGACGTCGTGACTGACCAGGACCACGGTGCGGGGGTCTGAGCGCAGCGCCGCCGCCAGCCAGTCCTGCATCTCGGCCCGGGTGATCGCGTCGAGCGAGGCGAACGGCTCGTCCAAAGCCAGCACCGGCTTGCCGGCCAAGAGGGTGCGCAGGAAGGCGACCCGCTGGCGCATCCCGCCCGAGAGCTCGGCAGGCCGGCTGCGCTCGAAACCGGCCAGGCCGAAACGCTGGAACAGCACGCCGGCGCGCCGTCTCGCCTCCGCTCGCCCCTGGCCGCGATTGCGCAGCGCCAGCGCTGCGTTGTCGATCGCCGTCAGCCAGGGCAGGAGAAGGTCGCGCTGCGGCATGTACGCGCAGTGGGTGAGGCGCCCCTGCGCCGTCGAGTCACGGGCGACGGCGATCTCGCCCCGGCTCGGCTCCTGCAGCCCGGAGAGCAGCTCCAGCAGCGTCGACTTTCCGCAGCCGGATGGGCCGACCAGGCCGAGAACCCCGTGTGGGGGCACCTCCAGGTCGAGCCGCTCGATCGTGTCCAGGTCGCCGTAGGCGTGGTGCAGCCCGCGGATCGAGACCGCAGCCCCCGGTGGATGGACACGAGAAGGCGATGCGTCCGCGGCGCCGAATGGAACGGCTTCCGTAGGCATCTTGGTATCCTGGCGCACTCCGCGCTCCTGACCAAAGTGGTCGGGAAAGTCGATAAGCACCCGCGCGAAACTCAGATGGACCCGGCGATAATCATTTTCGGCTTCGGTATCGGAGCGATGGTCGGCATGACCGGCATGGGTGGCGGCACCCTGATGACGCCGCTGCTGATCCTCCTCTTCGGCGTCAAGCCGGTGACCGCGATCGGTACCGACATCTTCTACGCGGCGGTGACGAAGACGGTCGGCGGCTGGCGGCACCTGAAGATGGGCACGGTCAACATGGGGCTCTCGCTCTGGCTCGCGGCGGGCAGCGTTCCCGCTTCGGTCGCCGGCGTCTGGCTGATCTCCCTGCTCCAGGACAGGATCGGCGAAGAGCGGCTCGACTCGCTCGTCTACGCGCTGCTCGGCGGCACCCTGCTGATGGTCGGGATCATCACCCTGGCGCGGGCGCTGATCCTCAGCAAACTGATCGAAGAGCGCGACGACTTCGAGCTCAAGCGCCGCCACAAGGTCGCCGCGGTGGTGATCGGGGCTACCACCGGCTTCGTGATCGGGATCACCTCGGCCGGCTCGGGCACGGTGATCGCGATCCTGCTGATCGCCGTCTACCGACTCGTCCCCAAGAAGGTCGTCGGCACCGATGTCTTCCACGCCGCGATCCTGCTCTGGGCGGCGGGGATCGCCCACTGGGTCGGCGGCAACGTCGACTTCGTGCTCGCCGGCAACATCCTGCTCGGCTCGATCCCCGGCGTCGTCGATCGGCTCCCACTTCGCCGCCAGGGCGCCGAGCGGCTTCCTGCGCACCGCTCTCGGCGTCGTCCTCGTCGCCGCCGGGATCGTCACGGTGCAGAAGGGCGATCCGTTGGTCTGGCCGATCGCCGCGGCCGTCGCCGGCATCGGCCTTGGGCTGCTGATCTGGTTCCCGCGCTGGTGGAACGCCCGCAGGGTTGAGCGCGAAGCGGCGGAAGGCAAGGGCCCCGCACACGATCGTTCGGGAGACCTGGCGCCCGAGACGATCGGCTAGCCGCCTGATTTACTCCGTTCCATGCGCGTTTCCGCAAAGGCCGACTACGCCGTGCGAGCTGCTGCTGAGCTGGCTGCCGCCGGGGAAGGGCCCGTGAAGGGCGAGAGGCTGGCGGAGGCACAGGAGATTCCGCTGCAGTTCCTCGAGCACATCCTGCTGGAGCTGAAGCACGCCGGAATCGTGCGGGCGCGGCGCGGCGCCAAGGGCGGCTACTGGCTGGCGCGACCGGCCGACGAGGTGACGATCGCCGACATCGTCCGCGCCGTCGAGGGGCCGATCGCCCACGTGCAGTCCGAGTCGCCCGAGGAGCTCGAGTACCGCGGCAACGCACGTCACCTGCAGGAGGTCTGGATCGCCGTCCGCGCCAGCCTCCGCGCCGTGGTCGAGCACGTCACCCTCGCCGACCTCGTTTCCGGCGAGCTGCCCGACGAGGTGCGCCAGCTCGCCGCCCCCAAGGACGCCTGGGCTACTCGCTAGTAGTTCGGCTCAGCGGCAGTTGGGCACTACCCCCCGCTCAACTTTTTCGGTGGACGGGAGCGGCTGACCGTAAGAGGAGAGGCCGAAAAAGTACAAGCCGCGGGGAGCAGTACCCAACTCCCGCTGATACGCAGCGTCCAGCGCGTAACTGAACGTCCTCGAGAGCTGCTCTCTTGCGAGCTAGGTGGTGATCGCGGACGAGTGAAGGCTCGGAGCGCTTAGGGCCAGGGCGGGCATTCCTCTCAGCGGCTTGTACTTTTTCGGCTGCCTGCTTTGAAGCTGGCCGCCATCATCTCTCCGAAAAGTTGAGCAGAGAGGGATGCCCGCCCTGGCCCTGTATCACCGCATCAGTCGCCCGCCGGGACGCCGCCGGCGACTACATTGACGAAGTTCTCCAGGTGGCGGGTGGTCCAGCACTCGAAGGCGCCGTCGCAGTAGCGCTCGTAGGCGGCCATCACTGAGTCGCCGTAGTTCCAGTAGAGCTTCGGCTCGGGGTTGAGCCAGAAGAGGCGGCCGGCGCGCTCTGAGATCTGGGCGAAGACCTCGGCGTGGGGCTCGCGGCCGTTGGTGCGGGCGTCGCCGAGCACGATCACGGTCGAGCGCGGATCGAGCTCGTCTGAGATCTCGGTCAGGAACTCGAGCCAGACCCGGCCATAGTCGGTGTAGCCGGAGACGTCGGCGACGCCGCCCTCGCTGGAGATTCGCTGTGCGATCTGCGCGGAAGTCCCGCTCGTGCTCGAAGACCTCGGTGACCTCCGAGATCCGCTCGATGAAGACGAAGCTGCGCAGCTTGCGGAATGAGTCGTGCAGCGCGTGCAGGACGGAGAGGAAGAAGACGCTGGCCGAGGTGACCGAGGTGGAGACGTCGCAGAGCACGTAGATCTCCGGCCGGCGCGGGCGCTTCGGCCGGTAGCGCAGGTAGAGCGGCACGCCGCCTGTCTGCAGCGAGGCTCGCATCGTTCGTCGTACGTCGACCGTCCGCGCCTGGCGGCGCCCACGCTGCTCGTGGCCGAGCGTCGCCAGGCGCCGCTTCATCTGCGAGACGGCGCGGTGCACGGCGGCCAGGTCCTGGGTCGGGTTGGTCGGCAGCGCCCGGTCGAGCTCGGCCAGCGGCCGCGACGGGGGCAGGGTGGAGGTGCGCTCGATCAGGTCGCGTTCGAGCTCGCGGCGCAGGTGGCGCTCAAACCGGTTGAGCTGGTCGCGGTCGATCGGCGGCAACTCGGCGGCGCCGTCCTCCGCCGTCTGCTGGGCGCCGGCGGAGAGGCCCAGCGTGCGGCGGATCCGTTGCACGTCGACGCCGACCACCCCCGAGCCCTCCTGGCGGCCAAAGGCGGCGATAGCCAGCCGCGCCAGGTCGCGCATCTCGCCGTCGTTTCCCTCGATGATCGCCTGGCGGATCTGCTCGCGCAGCTCGTCGATGTCGAGGCGCTCGCCTCCCTCGTGGCGCTGGCTCGCCTCGGCGACCCCCCGCTCGATCGCCTCGACCTCGGCGGCGCGGAAGAACCAGCGCTCGAACAGCAGCTCGAAGAGACGGCGGTCCTCCTGCGACTTGGCGATCGTCGCGGCCAGCGCCTCGCGAAAGTCATCCTGCGAGGACCAGGGCACCTGCTCGAGTGCTGAGAAGGCGTCGAGGATCTCCGAGGTGCCGACCGCGACCCCCTCCGAGCGCAGCTCCTCGCAGAAGCCGAGCAGCTTGGCGGTCAGGCCCGGGGGGCCGGCCTCTGCCCGTGGCCCATAGGGGGAGGCGCTGCTCATCGCTCGATAATAGGTAGGTGGCGGCAGAAGGGGAGCAGCTTGCGGCGAGGCACGTGCTGAGAGCAATGCGCTCGGCGCGAAGGAGTCGATTCGTCGAGCAGCTCGACCTGATGGAGCTGCTCTATCGCGTCTACGTCGTGCTGATCGTCGGCGCTTTCGCCCTGGCGGCCGTGGCCGGTGCGTTGAACGATGCCGACGTCAGCGCGCACGGGGTCGAAGAGCTCACCGATGCTGGGCCGGCCTGGCTGGGGGTGGGCGTTGCGCTGGCGGTGCTGGCCGGGCTGCGGTCGGGGGCAAGGGGCGGCCCGCTCGCAATCGAGGCGGCCGAGGTCCAGTACGTGTTGTTGGCGCCGATTGATCGTGGGGCCTCGCTGCGTGCGCCGGCCTTGCGACAGCTGCGGGTCGTGCTGCTCGCCGGCACTGTGGTCGGAGTCGTGGCTGGCAATTTCGCTTTCCGGCGCCTGCCCGGATCACCCCTCGAGTGGCTCGTCTGCCTGGCACTGTTCGGCGCGGCCGTTCCGTTGTGCGCCCTGGCCGTTGCCCAGCTCGCCTCTGGCTGGCGACTGCGCCCGGCGATCGCGACCGCAGCCGGGGTCGCGCTGCTCGCCTGGAGCATCGCCGACCTCTCGCTCGGATCGACGACATCCCCGGCCACGATGCTCGGAGTCCTGGCGACCCTTCCCCTCCACGGCGAGAGTCACGTGGCTCTTGCGGCAGCTGGTGTCGCGTTCGCCGGGACCCTGGTCGGTGCCGGGCTGTTCTCGCTCGGCGGCCTTTCTCTCGAGGCGGCACGACGTAGGGCCAACCTCACGGCCCAGCTCCGCTTTTCTGCCACCGTCCAGGACGTTCGCACCGTGATCCTGCTGCGCCGCCAGCTCGCTTCCGAGAATCCTCGCCGTCGGCCCTGGGCGAGGCTCAGGGGGCAGGGGCGCTTTCCCGTCTGGCGACGCGGCTGGCACAGCTTTCTACGCTGGCCGCTCGTGCGCGTGGTCCGGGCTCTCGGCGCCGGCATCGCGGCAGGCGCCCTCGTCGCCGGCGCCTGGAGCGGGACCACCCCCCTCGCCGTTGTCGCCGCTCTCGTCCTCCTCGTCGCGGCGCTCGACCTAGTCGAGCCCCTTGCGCAGGAGACCGACCATCCGACGCGACGCGATCTGCTGCCCGTCACGCAGGACTCTTTGATCCGTCAGCACCTGGTCGCGCCAGCGGCTGCGATGGGGGTCGTGGCGCTGGCTGGGATCGTCGCGGCCACTGCGTTCGGGTCGCCAGGGACCGCGATCGGCATCGGCGCCGTGATGCTCGTGCCCACCGCGATCGCGCTTCTCTGCTGTGCGGCGCTGAGCGTGACGAACGACTCCTACGCCTACCTGTTCAAACCGGGAATCGGCTACGCGCAGTCGGCCCTGCCGTTCGTGGCGGCGATCGCTGCGGTTTCCGCGCCCCTGCTGGCGGCCAGGGAAGCGGCGCGCCACGGCGGCTCGGCGGTTGCGGCGGCGGCCGCCGCCGAGGTCGTCGTGCTGGCCGGGGCGGCGGCGATCATCTGGTGGCTGGGCCGGCGAGTGCTCGAACGAGCCGCGGTGCAGCCATGAGGGCGCCGCGCCAGCCGGATTCCCCCCGTGGGCCGGTCCTGACGGCTCGCGGCCTCGGCCGGAGCTATGACGGCTTTGAGGCGCTGAGCTCGTTCGACATCAAGGTCCAGTCGGGAGAGCTGATCGCCCTCGTCGGCCCCAACGGCGCCGGCAAGACGACCTTCTTCACCATCGCCGCCGGACTGCTGGAGGCATCGGCCGGTACGCTCTCGGTGGCTGGCGCCGAGGCCGGCTCGGTCGAGGCGAGGCGCGCGGTCTCCTACCTGCCGGACACGCCGGTCTTCTACGACGACCTCAGCCTCGGCGAGCACCTCGAGTACGTCGGGGGCCTTCACGGCGCGGCCGACGACGGCGCTCGGGCCTCCCGCCTCCTGGGACGCTTGGGCCTGGGCGAATGGAGCGACAGCCTTCCTGCCGAATTCAGCCACGGCATGCGGCAGAAGGCCTCGATCGCCCTCGCCCTGATCCGCCCCTTCTCGATCCTGCTCGCCGACGAGCCCTTCGACGGCCTCGATCCGCCCAGCCGCGACGTTCTCTTCGAGCTGTTTCGAGAGGTACGCGACACGGGCGCCGCGATCGTCGTCTCGACTCACCGTCCCGAGGTCGTCATCGCTTCCAGTCGCTGCGTGGGATTGCGCGACGGGCGACTTTCCTACGACGGGCCACCCGATGTCGAGGTGCTCAGCCTGTCGTCGGCTCGGCCAGCTTGACGCCCACTCGCTCGGCGACCAGGTCGATGTCGGTGCGGTGCTTGACGATGATCGACATCGACTGCTCGAAGGTCTCGCGGTCGATGTCCTCGGCGCCCATTAGCAGCAGCGTGCGCGCCCAGTCGATCGACTCGGCGATCGAGGGCGGCTTCTTGAGATCGAGCGAGCGGACCATGCTGACCACCTCGACCAGGCGGCGGGTCAGCGTCTCCGATAGCTCGGGCGTGTGCAGGTGGACGATTTCCATCTCCCGCTCGAGGTTGGGGTAGTCGAGCCATAGGTAGAGGCAGCGCCGCTTCAGGGCCTCGGTCAGCTCGCGCGAGTTGTTCGAGGTGAGGACGACGATCGGCATCGTCGTCGCCGACACCTGCCCCATCTCCGGGATCGTGATCTGAAAGTCCGAGAGCAGCTCGAGCAGCATCGCCTCGAACTCTTGGTCCGTCTTGTCGATCTCGTCGATCAGCAGGACGACGGGATCGGCGCTGGCGATCGCCTGCATCAGCGGCCGCTCGAGCAGGAACTCCTTGTCGAAGATGTCGCCGTGGACCTCCTCCCAGCCGGACTCGCCGCCGGCCTGGATCCGCAGCAGCTGCTTGCGGTAGTTCCACTCGTAGAGCGCCTTCGCCTCGTCGAGGCCCTCGTAACACTGGAGACGGATCAGCTCGCGACCGGTGGCGCGCGAGAGCGCCTTTGCCAGCTCCGTCTTGCCGACCCCGGCCGGCCCCTCGACCAGCACCGGCTTGCCGAGCCGCTGGGCGAGGAAGGAGACCAGCGCGGCAGGCTCGTCGGCGAGGTAGCCCGCGCCCGCGAGCGCTTCCTTAACCTCGGCGACGGAACCGGCAGCCATGGGGCGATGATAATTGCCAGCGTGCTCGACTACGCCCTGCCCCTGGCGGCGCTGCTGCCTGACCGCGCCGGCCCCTACATCGCCCTGGTCTTCGTCGGCTTCGCGATCGGCGTCCTCGGTCACTTCAGCCGCTCTCGCTGGCTCGTCGTGATCGGCGTGATCCTGATCTCGCTCGGCGCCTTCCTCTTCCCGCTCGCCCTCGACCTGACTACGGACGAGGCGCCTCCGGTTCGAACCACGCGTTAAGCGGCCGGCATTTTCGCGGCCTTCATGCCAGAATCTTCTGCCTCGGGAGGGATTACTTTGAATCGACTTCGCATTTTCATCTTGCTCGCCGCGCTGTTTGCGCTGGCCACCACCTTCGCCGCCTGCGGCAGCGAGGACAGCGGCAGCCCCGAGGCCGTACTCGACAACGCCACCTTCAAGGGCGCCGAAAGCGGCGACATCGACCTCTCCCTCTCGGTCGACGCGAAAGGGCCGGAAGGCGGGGATCTCGACGTCAGCCTCTCCGGTCCGTTCCAGAGTGGAGGCAAAGGACAGCCGCCGCGGCTCTCTCTGACCATGGATGCCAAAGGCGACCTTTCCGGCGAACAGATCGACTTCGAGGGCGGCCTGGTATTGCTGCCGAACAAGGCTTACGTGAACTACGAAGGTGTCGACTACGAGGTCGACCCGACTACCTTCAGCTTCGTCAAGTCGGCGATCGAGGAAGCGCAGAAAGAAGGCGGCCAGGCGTCGGACGTCACGGCTTGCCAGGAAGCAGCCAGTGAGCTCGAAGTTGCTGACTTCGTCGAAAACCTCAGCGACGACGGCAGCGCCAAAGTCGGCGGCACGAGTACGACGAAGGTCACCGGGGACCTCGATGTGCCGGGAGCGCTCGACTCGTTGGTGGAGCTCTCCAACGAGCCGGCCTGCGAATCGCAGCTGAGCCAGGTCGAAGGACCGTTCGCCCTCACCGATGAGGGGGTCGAAGAAGCCAAGAGCCAGCTCGAAGACGCAGTGAAGAGCGCTCCTGTCGAAGTCGACGTCGGCGACGACGACATCGTGCGGAAGGTCGCGACGCAGCTCGAGATCGAACCGGAGGAAGCGGGAACCGGGCCGGAGCAGATCGCCATCGACTTCGACCTCACCCTTACCGGCGTCAACGAGGAACAGTCGATCGTCGCCCCGTCGAAAGCCAAGCCACTCAATGACCTCTTCCTCAAGCTCAAAGTGAACCCGATCGAACTTCTCGGCCTGCTCGAAGGCGGGGGTGGCGGGGCCGGTGCCCTCGGCGACCTGCTCGGCAAGGTCGGCGGTGGAAGTAGCGGCTCCGGCTCCGGCAGCAGCCAGTCCTACACCGAGTGCCTCCAAGGCGCACGCAGCGCCGCTGACATCCAGAAGTGCGGCTCCAAGCTCGGCTAACCACGGGACGGTCCGACAGGTGAGCGGCGGCAGGCGATGAGCGTCCTGCTGCTGGCGCTCAGCTTCGCCGTCATCCTCGCAGGAGCGCTGCTCTTCACCAACGCCGTCGAGTGGATCGGCCACCGGCTGAAACTGGGCGAAGGCGCGGTCGGCAGCCTGCTGGCCGCCGTCGGCACGGCGATGCCGGAGACGCTGATCGCGATCGTCGCCCTGCTCGGCGCCGCGGAGGGGGGCGACGACGTGGCGATCGGGGCGATCGTCGGCGCGCCCTTCCTGCTGGGAACGCTGGCAATGGGCCTGGTCGGTCTCTTCGCCTACCTGTATCGCGAGCGGCGCGAGCAGGGCCTGAAGCTGGACGCACACGGGCCGACCCTGGAGCGGGACCTGATCTTCTTCCTGATCTTCTTCGGCGTGGGGCTCGTCCTCGCCTGGGGCGCGCCCCCTGCGGTGCGGATACCCGCTGGGATCGGGGTCATCCTCGCCTACGTCTTCTACGTGCGTCGCACGCTGCTCGCCAGCGGGTCGGTGCAGGACCACGCCACACTCAACCCGCTGATCTTCGAGCGCCGAGAGGAGCGCCGCACCGACCCGAGCCTGCTGCTCTGCATCGTCCAGCTGCTTGTGGGCCTAGGTGCGATGGTCGGTGGCGCCCATCTCTTCGTCGAGGAGCTGCTCCATATCGCCGAGTCGCTTGGGGTCGAGGCCGTCGTTCTGGCGCTGATCCTGGCGCCGCTGGCGACCGAGCTGCCGGAGAAGGTCAACAGCTTCTTCTGGGTTCGCGAGGGCAAGGACAGCCTGGCGCTGGGAAACATCACCGGTGCGATGGTCTTCCAGTCGACGATCCCGGTGGGGATCGGCCTGATCTTCACCGACTGGGCGCTGAGCACCAACGCCGCGATCTCGGTCGTGCTCGGACTCGCCGGAGGCTTTCTCGCCTACGAGATGCTGCACCGGCGCGACCGCTTCTCGCTTCCGGCTGTGATCACCTGGATCACGCTCTACTGCTCCTACATCGTGATTGTGGTGCTCAGCGCCTGACGGCGCGTCGCTCAAGCGGCTGAGAGCTCGGCGAGGACCTCGAGCACGACGTCGTCGTGCGTTTTCGGCGACACCTTGGGGAAGACCTTGGTGATCTTGCCGTCAGGGTCGATCACAAAGGTCGCACGCTGCGCGCCCATGTGCTTCTTGCCGTACATCGACTTCTCGACCCAGGTCCCGTAGGCGTCGGCGACCGCGTGGTCGGCGTCGGCGAGCAGAGTGAAGCCAAGATCGAACTTGTCGACGAACTTCTTCACGTCCTCGACCCCGTCGGGGGAGACGCCGAGCACTCGCGCTCCGGCCGCCGCGTAGTCGGCGCGCCGGTCGCGCACGCCGCAGGCCTGGACTGTGCAGCCGGGGGTATCGGCCCGCGGGTAGAAATAGAGCACGACCGTCTGGCCCCGCAGCTCGGCCAGGGAGACGTCGTTGCCGTCCTGATCGGGCAGGGTGAAGTCGGGTGCGGTCGCGCCGGCCTCGAGCATCGCCGGCTCAGTCCTCGCGGCCAGGGTCTTGGCCGTTCTCGTCCTCGTCGAGCTCGTCGTCGCCCTGCTCGAGGGCGGTCTCGGAGACCGAGCCGCTGGAGCCGGGGTGATAGTTGGTCTGGAAGACCTCGAGGGCGCGGTCGCGCCCGTCTTCGTCGATCGGCACGTCGTCGGAGATGCGTACCCAGTCCGCACCCTCGTAGGCCTCCATGTTGAAGACCTCCTGGTCGAGCGAGGTCGAGTCGTCGACCACGACCAGGACCTCGGTCTGGGGGTTGAAGTAGGTGCCGGGCTGCATCAGCAGCTCCTCGATCTCGTAGAGGTTCTCCTCGGCGGCGCCTTTCATCACTTGCCCAATCCTATGAAATCGGCGCACTGGCGCTCGGTCTCCGCCTCGATGTCGAGCGGCGCCTGGCCACGGCTCATGCGCCGTTCGTTGCGGGCCACCACCAGTTCACGGACCTCGGCCCGAAGCTTCTCGTCGAGGCTGGGCTCGGCCGCCGCTTTTAAGGCGAGCAGGCGCTGCATCTCGGCCTCAACTTCGAGCGGCTCCTCGCCGCGGCGCTGGCGCCGGTAGGACTTGGCCTCCAGCATCTGCCGGGTCTCGGCGGCCTGCTCGGCCTTGTCGATCGGCGGAGCCGGCTGCGAGAGGCGGGGCGGCGGCATCGCTTGGACGATCCCGAAACGACCCTTGCCGATGTTGTTCCAGCCTGCTCCGGAGCAGGCGAAGGCGGTGGCCGCGACCGGGAAGACGAAGAGGGTCAGCGCCGCCAGCACCCAGCCGCTCTGGATGTCGATCGCCGCAACCAGTTGCGCCATTGGTCAAGACTAGTGCGGTCTTTGCCCGCTGGATAGGGCTTTCTCCGCTGCGCCGCTATCCGCTACTCTCCTGCTTGGTTGACTGACCAGTCAATCGGTGGTCGCGCCAGGCGGCGAGGCCGCATGAAAAGGCCTGAGCACGGACGAAAAGGAGCCGCGACCCGTGGTTGACTTCACCCTCACCGACGAGCAGAAGGATCTGCGCGAGCTGGCGCACAACTTCGCGGAGAAGGAGATCCGCAAAGTCGCCTGGGAGTACGACAAGGACGGCACCTGGCCGCAGGACATCATCGACAAGGCCTGGGAGGTCGGGTTGATGAACACCCACATCCCCGAGGCCTACGGCGGACCGGGCCTCGACTACCTCTCCGGCTGCCTGATCGAGGAGGAGATGGGTTGGGGATGCTCGGGCATCGGCACCTCGCTGATGGCCAACGGCCTCGCCTCCGCCCCGATCACGCTCGGCGGCTCCGAGGAGACGAAGAAGAAGTACCTGGGGATGCTCAGCGAGGAGCCCAAGCTCGCCTCCTTCTGCCTGACCGAGCCGGATGCCGGCTCTGACGTCTCGGGGATGAAGACCCGCGCCGTCAAGAAGGGCGACAAGTACGTGATCAACGGCTCCAAGTGCTTCATCACCAACGGCACCTACGCCGACTACTTCACGGTCTACGCCAAGACCGACCCCGAGGCCGGTCACCGCGGAATCAGCGCCTTCGTCGTCGACGCCGACCTGCCCGGGGTCACGGTCGACAAGAAGGAGGACAAGATGGGGCAGCGGGCCTCCAACACCGCGACCATCTCCTTCGATGAGGTCGAGATCCCCGCTGAGAACCTGCTCGGCGAGGAGAACAAGGGCTTCAAGCTGGCGATGATGACCCTCGACCGGACCCGCCCCGGCGTCTCGGCGATGGCTGTCGGGATCGGCCGCGCGGCGTTCGAGTACGCCGCGGAGTACTCGAAGGAAAGGGTCCAGTTCGGCGTGCCGATCGCGATGCACCAGGCGATCCAGTTCATGATCGCCGACATGGCGACCAAGGTCGACGCCGGCCGGCTGCTGGTCTGGAACTCGGCCGTGCTGCTCGACCAGGGCAAGCGCAACACGCTGGTCTCCTCCGAGGCGAAGCGCTTCGCCGCCGACTCGGCGATGGAGATCACCGTCGACGCGGTTCAGGTCTACGGCGGCTACGGCTTCATCAAGGAGTACCCGGTGGAGAAGCTGATGCGTGACGCCAAGATCATGCAGCTCTACGAGGGCACGAGCCAGATCCAGCGCTTGGTGATCGCCCGCGAGGTGCTGCTGCCGCGCAACATCGACGAGACCACGCCCGAGGCCGCAGCGAAGGCCAAGGAGTCCGAGTCGAGTCAAGCCGAGCAGGCGGCGGCGACCGTCTAGTCACGAGCTCAGGGCAGGGGTGTCCTGACCGAGGGCCGTCGCGGACAATCCCCGCGGCGGCCCTTTTTCATGCACTGCGACTCGAGCTCGGGCGAGGCAGCGCCGGGTTCTGCCGCGCCGACTTCTGCCGCCTGAGCTTGTCGAGCTCGACCTTGCGCAACCGGATCGACTCCGGCGTCACCTCGACGCACTCGTCGTCGCGCAGGAACTCCAGGGCGCTTTCCAGCGAGAGGCGTTTGGGCGGGGCCAGGCGGACCAGCACGTCGGCGCTGGAGGCGCGCATGTTGGTCTGCTGCTTTTCCTTGACCGCGTTGACGTCGAGGTCCTCGGGGCGGGCGTTCTCGCCGACGATCATCCCCTCGTAGACCGCCTCGCCGGGACCGATGAAGAGCTCGCCGCGGTCCTCGAGGCCGAACAGCGAGTAGGAGGCGGTCTTGCCGGCGCGGTCGGCGACGATCGAGCCGGTGCGACGGATGCGCAGCTCGCCCGCCCAGCGCTCCCAGCGGTCGAAGACGTGGTGCATCAGGCCGGTGCCGCGGGTCTCGGTGAGGAACTCGGTGCGAAGCCCGATCAGCCCCCGGGCAGGCACCAGGTACTCCATCCGCACCCAGCCGGTCGAGTGATTGTGCATTTCCTCGAGCCGTCCCTTGCGCTGTGCCAGCAGCTGGGTGACGGCGCCGACGTGCTCCTCGGGGACGTCGATCGCCAGCCGCTCGACCGGCTCGTGCAGCTTGCCGTCGATCTCGCGGGTCAGCACCCGGGGCTGGCCGGCGGTCAGCTCGAAGCCCTCGCGGCGCATCAGCTCCAGCAGCACGACCAGCTGCAGCTCTCCGCGCCCCTGCACCTCCCAGGCGTCGGGGCGTTCGGTGTCCTCCACCCGGATCGAGACGTTGCCGACCAGCTCGGCGTCGAGCCTGTCGCGGATCTGCCGCGCCGTCAGCTTGCCTCCCTCGGTCCCGGCGAGCGGCGAGGTGTTGATCCCGACCACGATCGAGAGCGCTGGCTCGTCGACCGTGATCACCGGCAGCGGCCGTGGGTCTGCCGGATCGGCGAGGGTCTCGCCGATCGTCACCTCTTCCATGCCGGCGACGGCGATGATCTCGCCCGGGCCGGCTTCCTCGGCCTCGACCCGTTCCAGCGCCTCGGTCACGTAGAGCTTGGAGACGGTCGCCCGGGTGACGTTGCCGTCGGCCCGGCACCAGGCGATCTGCTGTCCGGCGCGGACCGTCCCGTGGCGGACCCGGCAGATCGCCAGGCGGCCGACGTAGGGGGAGGCGTCGAGGTTGGTGACGTGGGCTTGGAAGGGGTGCCCGGGGTCGTGCTCAGGGGCTGGGATCTTCTCCAGCATCAGGTCGAGCAGGGGCGAGAGGTCGTCCCCTCGGTCCCTTCCTCGAGCGCGGCCCAGCCGTCCTTGGCGTTGGTGTAGACGATCGGGAAGTCGATCTGCTCGGAGTCGGCGTCGAGCTCGAGGAAGAGCTCGTAGACCTCGTCGACGACCTCGGCGATGCGGGCGTCGGGCCGGTCGACCTTGTTGACGACGAGGATCACCGGCAGCTTCGCCTCCAGTGCCTTGCGCAGGACGAAGCGGGTCTGGGGGAGGGGGCCCTCGGAGGCGTCGACCAGGAGCAGGACCCCGTCGACCATGGTCAGGCCGCGCTCGACCTCGCCGCCGAAGTCGGCGTGGCCGGGGGTGTCGACGATGTTGAGCTTGACGCCTTCGTACTGGACCGCGGTGTTCTTGGCGAGGATCGTGATCCCCTTCTCGCGCTCGAGGTCCATCGAGTCCATCACCCGCTCGGCGACGTCCTGCCCCTTGCGGAAGGCGCCGGTCTGCCACAGCATCGCGTCGACCAGCGTCGTCTTGCCGTGGTCGACGTGGGCGATGATCGCGATGTTCCGCAGGTCGTCTCGAGTGGTCATGGCAGCAGGCAGGGTAGGGAAAAGAAGAGGCCCGCCGGAGCGGGCCTCTTCACTGCTAAGAGCGGTGTGCGACTACGAGGTCTGCTGGACGCTCGCGGCAGCCGGGCCCTTGGGGCCTTCCTCGGACTCGTAGCTCACCTTGGCGCCCTCTGCCAGGGTCTTGAAGCCCTCGCCGAGGATCGCGCTGTGATGGACGAAGACGTCCTTAGAGCCGTCATCGGGTGTGATGAACCCGTAACCCTTGTCGTCGCTGAACCACTTGACTGTTCCAGTGGGCATGCATTGCCTCCACTTCATGTGCTGCGAACGCGGAGGATGCTGGTAAAGCAACGACGCGAGCGCTACACACGACTTTGCCGGATCAAACGATCCGACCGAACGCCGGGACCGTAGCAGGCGGCGAGGTCTGGACGCGTCAAGGGGTGGTGAACGCTTTCCAGCGCTCGAAAGCGCGCCGGTGCGTGTTCAGGAGAAGTGCGATCCAAGCCGATACCTTGATCCAGATGACCAGTAGGGGCAGCCACCGGGGGATGGCGGTGCGACTTTCCATTGCCGTTTGGGCGATCGTGTGCGCGGCGCCCGTGCCGGTGGCGGCCTCTGTCGTCAGTGGGCTGACCCGGACCGAGGCGGCCGACCGGTATCTGCCGGGCGAGGCGATCGTGAGGTTCGAGCCTGGGGCGTCTGCCGTGGATCGCCGCGACGCACGCCGGGCCGCGGGCGTCCAGTTCGAGGATTCGCTCGACCTGCCGAGGGCGCAGGTGGTCGAGTTCGAGGGATCGGTGGCGGCGGCCGTCCGGCGTCTCGAGCGCCAGCCGGAAGTCGCCTACGCCCAGCCGAACTATCGCTACGAGGCCGTCGCGGTGGAACCGCCGCCAAAAGACACCTTCTTTGGAGATCTGTGGGGTCTCGACGATCCCGAATCGCCGGATCCCGGCGTCGGCGCCCTTGAGGCCTGGGAAGCGGGCAAAAAAGGCGCCGATCAGGTGATCGCCGTCCTCGACACCGGCGTCGACCTGACCCATCCCGATCTCAAAGACAACCTCTGGGCCGACCCCGGTGATCCGGCGGTGCATGGCCACGACTTCATCGACGAAGACGACGACCCGGACGACTACCAGTTCCACGGGACGCACGTGGCCGGAACTGCGGCCGCGATTGCCGACAACGAAGAGGGGATCGCGGGCGTCGCGCCCAAAGCGGAGATCATGGCGGTGCGGGTGCTCGACGGCGACGGTAGCGGCTCGACTGTGGATATCGCGGCGGGCATCACCTATGCGGCGGAACATGGCGCCAACGTGATCAACATGAGCCTGAGCGGACCGGGTGCGGGGGACAAAGCGATGTCGGACGCGGTCGCCTTCGCCGCAGCCGAAGATGTCGTCGTGGTCGCGGCGGCTGGCAACGAGGGGTCGAACAACGACATCGCGCCGACGACGCCCTGCACGCTGCCGCAGGCGAACCTGATCTGCGTGGCGGCGCTCAATCAGAGCGGTGCCCTGGCCGGCTTCTCGAACTACGGCGCCAAATCCGTCGACCTGGCCGCGCCGGGCGCCAGCATTCTCAGCGCCAAGGTCGACTACGGGGAGGTGTTCAGCGACGACTTCGAGACTGGGCTTGGGTTGTGGGACACCGAAGTAGACAACGGCGGGGTTCTCTGGGGGTTGCACACCTCGGTGGCGGGCAAATCGGCGACGGACAGTCTCACTGGCGACTACGGGCATCCGGTTGACCCCGAAGAAGATGCCGTATCGGAACTCTTCACCGCGGCCGGCGTCGACCTGAGCGGAGAGCGCGGCTGCCGATCGCATTTCAAGACGAAATACGAGACCGAGGAGTTCTTCGACCTGTTCGTGGCCGGTGCCTTTGCGGGCACCTCCTTCGACCGGCGCCTGTTCGACGGAACCTCGTCGAGTTACCCGAGCGGGTTCGAAGCCGAGGAGGTCTCGATCTCGGACCTGGACGGCCTGGGCAGCGTTCACCCGGCGTTCTCGATCGTCTCCGACGAAGAAATCGAGCTCGACGGCGCCTACGTCGACGACGTCCGCCTGATCTGCCGCGACGAGGAATACAGCGACGCGATAGCGGCAATCGAGGAATACGACCTGCCGGATGCCGGCAGCTACGTCGAATTCCAGGGCACGTCGATGGCTGCGCCTCACGTTGCCGGGGTTGCGGCTCTGGTTCGGGCGGCCGCGCCGGGGGCCACGGCCACGCAGGTCGTCGACGCGATCCTCACCGGAGCCTCGGCGATGCCGAAAGACAACTCGGCCAAGCCCACGCTCACTCACGGCATCGCCGACGCCTGCCAGGCGATCGCGGTGGCGACGGGGGCCGATTTCACCGTCGAGTGCCCGGGCAGCAGCGAAAACGTCATTCCCCCGCCCCCGGCCGACGGGGGAGGCACGACCACCTTCGATCCATCGCCTCCCGATACATCGCTTCCGGCGCCGCGCACCTTCTTCCGCAGTGGGCCGCCGCGGCTGATCCGCACGCACCAGGGCAAGGCGCGGGTCGTCTTCGTGCTTGGCTCGAACGAGGCCGGCGTGACCTTCGCCTGTCGGATCGACGGCGGCCTTTTCCGCTCCTGCCCGGCCAGGCTCGTGAGGCGGTTCAAGCCGGGTTGGCATGCGGTGCGCGCGGCGGCTCGCGCGGCCGACGGTCGCGCCGACCAGACGCCCGCCGTCTATCGCTTCCGCGTCAAGCGGATCGACTGAGCTCGCGCGGCGGCGGAACTCGCAGGCGGTCCGCCAGGCCGGAATGGCGGGCGCCGCCATCGTCGCGGCGCACGGCCATCTCGAGCGCCCCCCGGTCGCCGACCAGGACGCAGCTGCTGCGCGCGCGGGTGATCGCCGTGTAGAGCAGGGGACGGGTCAGCATGCGGGCGTGGGAGCGGTGGCAGACGGCGACCACGACCGGCACCTCGCACCCCTGCGCCTTGTGGACCGAGATCGCATAGGCGAGGCGCAGCGTCGCCGTCTCGCCGTAGGGAATCGTCAGCCTGCCTCCGTCGTCGGTGTCGGCGGCGATCGCCTCTTCCTCGGGGTCGTCGGAGCGCAGGAAGACGATCGATCCATTCATCAGGCCCAGCTCGTGCGAGTTGCGGGTCTGGATCAGGCGGTCGCCGATCCGGAAGCGGTCGTTCAGGGCCGGCTTGCCGTTCGGGTTGAGCTGCCCTTGGAGGCGCTCGTTGAGGGCGTCGATCCCGACCGCGCCCCGGTACATCGGCGCCAGCACCTGCACGTCGCGGATCGGATCGACCCCGAAGCTCTGCGGCGCTCGCTCGGCGACGATCTCGACCACGGTGTCGAGCGCCCGCTCCGGAGCCGGCCGGTCGATGAAGAAGAAGTCGCGCTCCTGGTCCTCCTCCGGCTCCAGGTGGGGTGGGCGGCCACTGTTCACCTCGTGCGCGGCTGTGGTGATCATCGAGCGGGCCGCCTGGCGGAAGATCTGGCTGAGCCTGACCACCGGGGCGATCCCGGCCTCGATCAGGTCGTCGAACGGCCGGCCGGCGCCGATCGGCGGCAGCTGGTCGGCGTCGCCGACGAAGACGACGTGGGTCGACTCCGCCAGGCCGTCGAGCAGGATCTCAATCGTGCGCAGGTTCAGCATCGAGGACTCGTCGACCACGACCAGGTCCGCGGGGAGGGGATGTCCCGGCCTGAAAGTCGGCTCGCGGCCGGGCATCCACTCGAGCATCCGGTGGATCGTCTGCGCCTCGTGCCCGGTCGCTTCCTCGAGGCGGCGCGCGGCGCGACCGGTCGGCGCGCAGAGGGCGATCCTCGCGTCGGCGGCGTCGGCCTCGGCGACGATCGCCCTCGTGCAGACGGTCTTGCCGACGCCCGGCCCTCCGGTCAGCACCGAGATGCGCGAGGCGAAGGCCCCCGCGACCGCCGCCCACTGCTCCTCGGTGAGCCCGTGGGCATGCTCTCCGTCCGCCGGCGGGGACTCGGCGGGATCGTGGTCGAGATGGGGGGGAGCGGCGGCGCGGGCGGCGAGCGTCGCGGCGACCGCCAGCTCGGAGGCGTGGGTGCGCTCGCGATAGGCGCGGCCTTCGTCGAGCGTCAGGCCTGGGGCGCCGACCAGCACGTCGGGATCGGCCGCCAGGCCGATCAGCTTCGAGGTGCGGCGGGTGAGCTCGTCGACCGGCAGGAACGCGTGGCCTTCCTGCTCTGCCTCGGCGATCGCGAAGACCGCCGCCGCCTCGGCGCGCCGCGGCGACTCCGGCGGCACGTCCCCCGCCAGGGCGATCCGGTCGGCCCGGGCGAAGCCGACCCCCTCGACCTCGGTGAGGCGGTAGGGGTCCTCGTGCAGGACCGCCATCGAGCGCTCCTCGAAGCGGCGGTGGATCGGCGCGGCCAGGTGAGCCAGCCCGTGGGGGGCGAGCTGGACGTGGAGGTCGCGAATCGCCCGCGAGGCGTGCCACGACTCGGCCGCCGCAGCCGCCTGGCCGGGGCTGACGCCGCGCAACGAGCCGAAGACGCCGGCGGGATCGGCGGCGATCGTCCCGAGCACGCCCTCACCGTGCTCGTCGACGAGTCGCTCGGCGCGGCTGGGGCCGATGTGGCGCAGCGAGGTCAGGTAGGCGACGCGGCCCTCTCGATCGGCGGGATCGAGCGGCAGCGCCCCCTGCGCCTTGAGCTGCCGTCCGTACTTCGCGTGCGTCTGCCAGTCGCCGCTCACTTCCGCCCTGTCGCCGGCGCCCAGGTGGGCGACCGGGCCGACCAGGGCGAACTGCTCGCCCGACTCCACCTCCTCCACCTCCAGGACCGCGTAACCGTCGTCCTCGGCGCTGAAGATCACGCCCAGCACCTCGACCGTGCCGGTGAAGGCGGCCGCGTCGGCATCGAACAGTGTGGCCATGCCCTCCATCGTTCAAAGCTAGCCGCCGGCGCGGCGCTCACCGTTGATTTGTTCGCACTTTCCGGCCCATAGGATGCGACTCGATGCCTGACCGAGCCGACCGTCTTCCGCACATCGACGAGCACTCGATCGAGGTGGACGCTGGCGCAGATGCCACCTGGGAGGCGGTGCTTCGCGTCGCCGAGGGCTCGACCGGCGCGGGGCGAGGATCTCGGGCTGCTCGGTTGCTCGGTTGCGCGGACGTCGAGACCTCGGGCCCGCGGCCGCTTGCCGTCGGCTCTGCCTTTCCGGGCTTTCACGTCGAGACTGCGGAGCGCCCGCGGGAGCTGGCGCTGGTCGGCAGCCACCGCTTCTCCGATTACGCGCTGATCTTCCGCATCGACGATCTCGGCGACGGCCGCAGCCGCCTGCGCGCCGAGACTCGCGCGGAGTTCCCCGGGCCAAGGGGACGCGTCTACCGGGCGCTGGTAATCAGCACGCGAGGTCATGTTCTGGCCGTGCGCCGCATGCTCGACGCCGCCAAGCGGCGTGCCGAGCGCCTGCCGACGCCGTAGCATCGCAACAGGCATGTCCGAGACGCTCAAGCTCACCCCCTCGGAGTCGCTCGAGGTCCGGTCCTCGACACCTGAGGCGCTCGAGGTCGAGGCCACCTATGGGCCTGAAGGCTCGCGACCACCCAGCTACTTCCATCCTTCTCAGGACGAGCATTTCGAGATCCTGGCGGGCGCTTTGAACGTGCGGTCCGGAGGCGAGGAGCGCGTCCTGGGCGTGGGCGAGACGATCGAGATCCCGCGGGGCCGGCCCCACCAGATGTGGAACGCGGGGGCAGAGCCGACGCGAGTGCTCTGGCGGACCAGCCCAAGGCTGCGCACCGAGCGGTGGCTCAGGGCGATCGACGCCCTGCACCGCGAAGGCAAAGTCGGCCGCAACGGGATGCCGGGGCCGCTCGCCTTCGGTGTGATGCTGAGCGAGTACCGCGACGTCTTCCGGCTGGCCGGGCCGGACTGGCTGCTGCGTCCGGCTCTTGCCGCGCTCGGCGCGGTCGGCCGCGCCCGCGGCTACTCGGCAGCGCCTTGATCGCTCCCGCCAGCGGCCTCTGCGATTCCTGCCGGCACCAGCAGCTCGTGCCGAACACACGCGGCTCGGTCTTCTCGCTCTGCCTGCGCTCGCGGACCGACCCGGCCTATCCCCGCTATCCCCGGGTCCCGGTCCTCAGCTGCCGGGGGCATGAGCCTCGGCCGGCTTCCTCGCCGCCCCGATAGCGCCGCCGATCAACCCCAGCCCGACCACCACCGCGGCGAGCCAGACGAGCACGCCGAGGATCGGCACGAGGGCGAGAGCACGCAGGATCGCGAGCCCGGCGAGGAAGGCGAGGATCTGCCCGCGCGGCGGCTTGACGATCGCCCGGCCGAGCGCCCAGGCGGAGGTCACGTAGGCGATCGCCGCCAGCGGCAGCAACGCCAGGCCGATGCCGATGCCCAGCGGCAAGCCGACGAGGGTGATCGCGGCGAGCAGGGCGGCGAGCGGCAGGACGATGAGGATCGCGATCCCGATCGCGATCGTCGGGCCGATCCGCTCGCGTGCCTGCGCGAAGACGGCATCGGCGGCACGAGGGGCGATCAGCAGGAGGAGGATGCCGAGCACCGCCGCCGAGATGCTCATCGCCAGCCAGAAGACGAAGGCGCCGATGAAGGGGAAGAGGCCGACCGAGTCGGCCCAGTCCTCCTTCTCGACCGAGCCCTCGACGGTCGCCGCCGGCGCCACCTGCGGCCGCTCGTCGCCATAGACCAGGTCGCCGCCGACGCTGGCGGTCGGCAGCAGGCGGGCCTGCCCGGCGATCGTCACCAGGTTGCCGTCGATGCGGCCGGAGACGAGCGCGTCGCCGGCCGCGAGCACGACGTCGCCGTCGACCCTGCCGGCGATGCGGGCGTCGCCGTTGACGATGAAGACGCCCTCCACCGTCTCGCCGCGCTCGACCGTGACGTCGCCGTTGATGACGACCGTCGCCTCCTCGGCGTCGCCTCCGGACTGAGCGGCGGCGCCAGGGGCGATGGCGGCGAGCAACGCCAGCGACGCTACGAGGAGGACCAGAGCGCGACGCACCTAGTCAGCCTAGCTCGCCATCGGGTCCGGCTCGCCCAGCTTCGAGTTGTCGGGCGCTACGTATTCCCCACCGGGAACGCCTCCCACGGCGAGGAGTCGGATGCCGTCCGGCCCCGGCCAGACCTTGCGCATGGTGCCGGAGGCGACGCGGGCAATGTGGTCGGGGTCGAGTGGGAAGCGCTCGCCGGCGATCTCGATCTCACCGCCCCCGCGCAGCGCCACGAAGACCTCCTCCTGGCCATCCTGCGCGTGGTCGTGCTCGGGGTAGTTCTCGAAGTTGGGCGGCAGGTCGATGATCGCCATGCCGAACGATTCGACGCCGAGCTCGGCGCGGGCGCGCTTGAAGGCGCCGAGGTAGACGGCCTCCATCTCGTCGATCTTCTTCACGGTGTGCGTGCTCATAGGTTCCTCCCGTTGCGATGTGGACCGTTCGATCATATGTCACTTTGAATATCAAAGTATCGTTGGGCATTGCGATGATGCTGAGCGGAAACGAGCGCGGGAGGGTGTGCATGGAGGTCGGAATCGGATTGCCCAGTGCCGTGACAGGCGCCAATGGCGAGCAACTGGTCGAGTGGGCGCGCCGCGCGGAGGCACGAGGCTTCAGCGCTCTGGGCACGATCGATCGTGTTGTCTTCTCGAACTACGAGCCGCTGACGGCGCTTGCTGCCGCCGCCGCGGTCACCGAGAGGATCGGTCTCACCACCGCGGTTCTGCTCGCCCCCTTGCGCGAGAACGCCGCCGCGCTCGCCAAGCAGGCGCTGAGCGTGCACGCCCTCTCCGGCGGCCGCCTCACTCTTGGCGTCGGCCTCGGCGCGCGCGATGACGACTACGAGCTGAGCGGTGTTGATATGCGCGGTCGCGGTCGCCGTCTCGACCAGATGCTGGAGAAGATGGAGGAGATCTGGTCTGGCGATGAGGTCGGACCGACGACAGCGGGAGCGCCTCACCTCGTGGTCGGCGGACACGTCGACGCCTCCTTCGCCCGCGCCGCCCGCTTCGGCGAGGGCTGGATCGCCGGCGGCGCTCCGCCGAGCGAGTACCCCGGCCTGGTCGAGAGGCTGAGGGCCGCCTGGGCGGAGGCCGGTCGCGAGGGCGAGCCGCGCATGATGGGCCTCGCCTACTTCTCGTTGGGCGAGCGGGCCGCGGAGGACGCCAGTGCCTACGCCCACGACTACTACAACTGGCTCGGCCCGGATGCCGCCGACTACCTCGCCTCCACTGCCGCCCAGGACGCCGAGGCCGTGCGGCGGCGCCTCTCCGACTTCGAGCAGGCCGGTTGCGGCGAGCTGATCCTCTTTCCCTCGTCGAGCGATCCCGAGCAGGTCGACCTGCTCGCCGACGCGGTCGGGTTGTGAGCGCCGACGTCGTCGTGATCGGCGCCGGCCTGTCCGGCTTGGCGGCGGCGCGGGCGATTGCGGATTCGGGGCGCGAGGTCGTGGTCCTCGAGGCGCGCCGGCGGGTCGGCGGGCGGCTGCTCAACGCGACGCTCGGGGATGGTGTGACGGTCGACGTCGGCGGCCAGTGGGTCGGCGACGACCACGAGCGGGTGCAGCGGCTCGCCGCCGACCTCGGCGTCGAGATCTTTCCCCAGCACGGCGCCGGCAGGAACCTGCTCGACGTCGGCGGAGTGCGACGGCGATACCGGGGGACGATCCCGCGCCTCGGCCCCCGCGCCCTCTGGGACGTCTTCACCGCCCGTCGCCGCTTCGACCGGCTGGCAAGGGCGGTCGCCGCTGAGGCGCCGTGGGCTGCTGAGCAGGCCGCCGAGCTCGACCGCCAGACGCTCGCCGGCTGGATCGAGCAGAACACGAGGACGGAGATCGCCCGCGAGTTGCTCGGGCTCGCCGGTCGCACGATCTGGGGCGCCGGCCCCGAGGAGCTCTCGATGCTCCACGTCCTCTTCTACGTCAACTCGGCCGGCGGCTTCGACAAGCTGATCGACACCGAGGGCGGGGCCCAGCAGGATCGCCTCGACGGCGGCGCCCAGCTGCTGGCGCTCGGCCTCGCCGAATCGCTCGGCGACCGAGTTCGCCTCGGCGCCCCGGTGCGTCGCATCGCGCATGGCGACGGCGCCGTGCGGATTGGCGCCGACGGCCTCGAGGTGGAGGCGGGCCGCGCGATCGTCGCCCTACCGGCGGCGCTCGCCGCGAGGATCGATTTCGATCCGTCGCTGCCGGCGCAGCGCGGGGAGCTGGCTCGCCGCTTCCGCCCGGGTCGCTTGAACAAGTGCATGGCGCTCTACGAGGAGCCGTTCTGGCGCTCCGATGGCTTCAGCGGCGAGGCGGTGACCGACGCCGGCCCGGTGACCCTGACCTTCGACAGCTCGCCCCGCGACGGCTCGGCGGGTGTCCTGCTGGGGTTCGTCGGCGGTCCCGACGCCGACGAGATGGCGGGGATGGACGAGGCAGCGCGCCGCGCCGCCGTACTGGCCTGCTTCGCCCGCCTCTACGGCCCGCGTGCCGAGCGCCCGCTCGACTACGCCGAGCAGGAGTGGTCGGCGGAGGAGTGGTCGGGCGGCGGCCCGACCTCCAACTTCGGCCCCGGCGGCTGGACCGAGTGCGGCCCGGCTCTGCGGGAGCCGGTCGGCCCTATCCACTGGGCGGGGACCGAGACCGCCACCGTCTGGAGCGGCTACATGGAGGGAGCGCTGCAGGCCGGCGAGCGAGCGGCTGCTGAGGCCCTGGCCAGCCCAGCCTCTGTGGGTTAGTGTCGTCGGGGACGGCTGCCCCTAGAGAACGGAGCTTCGATGGCCTACGAGATGCAGATCCGCGGCACGCAGGACGAGGTCAAGATCCGTAACCCGTGGGCGGTGGCCCTGCTGCCGTTCGTCACCCTCGGCATCTACCACCTGGTCTGGTGGTACCGGATCAACCGCGAGCTGCGGGACTACGGGCAGGCGAAGGGCTATGACCTCGGCCAGAACCCGACCAACTCGGTGCTGGCGCTCTTCCCCGGGGGCCTGATCATCATCCCGGCGCTGATCACCTACTGGCGGGGCGCCAAGCGGGTGCAGGGCGCATCGCGCATCGGCGGCAACGAGGCGCTCAACGGCTGGATCGCGCTGATCCTCTACTTCCTGCTCGCGCCCGGGCTCTGGGCTTACATTCAGGTCTCGCTCAACGACCTCTGGCGCAAAGAGGCGGACGCGCAGCCGGGCCAGGAGCTGCCGGCGGCACAGGAGACGTTGCCGCCGCGCATGCCGGAGGACCAGCCGGCGAGCCCGCCAGAGCAGCAGCCTCCCTCGCCCTAGACTCGGGCGCGTGGATCGCGCTCTCCTCGACAGCACGCTGGCCGATGCCGGCGAGCCCGCCTACCGCGCCTCACAGGTGTGGGAGTGGGTGGCGCGCGGGGCGCGCTCCTACGAGGAGATGACCAACCTGCCGGCGGCCCTGCGTGAGCGGCTCGCCGCCACGGTGCCGCTCTCGACCCTCTCGCTGGAGGCGGAGGCTCGCTCCGACGACGGCACCGTCAAGGCCCTCTTCCACACCGGCGACAGCCGCCCCATCGAGGCGGTGCTGATGCGCTACCGCGACGGGCGGCGCTCGGTCTGCCTCTCCTCGCAGTCCGGCTGCCCGCTGACCTGCAGCTTCTGCGCCACCGGCCAGATGAAGTTCGGCCGCAACCTCAGCGCCGACGAGATCCTCGACCAGGCGCTGCACTTCCGCCGCGCCGAACCGATCGATCACGTCGTCTTCATGGGGATGGGGGAGCCGACGATGAACATCGACGCGGTGCTGGCCGCCTGCGAGCGGCTGCCGAACCTCGGGGTGACCCACCGTCGCACCGCGATCTCGACCGTCGGCTGGGTGCCGGGGATCGACCGTCTCGCCGAGTGCGAGATGCCGGTCTCATTGGCCCTCTCCCTGCACGCGCCCAACGATGGCCTGCGCTCGCAGCTGATGCCGGTCAACGACCGCTACCCACTGGCTGAGGTGCTGGCGGCCTGCGAGCGCTATCGCGCCCGCCGCCGCCGCAAGGTCTTCGTCGAGTACGTGATGCTGGACGGCGTCAACGACCTGCCCGAGCACGCTCGTGAGCTGGTCGCGCTACTCGATCCCCGCGCCTACAAGGTCAACCTGATTCCCTACAACCCGACCGGCGCCTACGACGGCTCTTCTCCCGAGCGGATCGAGCGCTTCCGCGCGGTCCTCGCCGAGCACCGCCTCGCCGCCACCGTCCGCCTCACCCGCGGCCGCGACATCGACGCCGCCTGCGGCCAGCTCGCCGCCAAGGCCGCAACCGCGTAGATGGCGGCAGCGGCCCGGCAGGGACGGATCCCGGTCGTCCTCCCGGGCGAAGAGCGCGGACCGCTGCGCAAGATCCTCGGCCGACTTGCGATCGCTCTCGCCCTGATTGCGTTCGTGGCCGTAGTGACCTACGCCGGACGTGGCGGCTACCTCGACCCCGAGGACGGCCACATCGGTCTGCTCGACGCCTTCTACTACTCGACCGTTTCGATCACGACCACTGGCTACGGCGACATCCGGCCCGTCTCAGACGGCGCCCGGCTGGCGACCACGGTCCTGGTGACACCCGCCCGCGTGCTCTTTCTCATCCTCCTCGTCGGCACCACGTTGGAGATACTGGCGGAGCGCAGCCGCGAGGCCTACCGACTAGTGCGCTGGAGGAAACGCTTGAAGGACCACACGATCGTTTGCGGGTACGGCGCCAAGGGGCGCAGCGCTGTGCGGACGCTTATAAGCAAGGGGATCGGCGCCACCGAGATCGTTGTGATCGAGCCCAATGCGGAAGCACGCACGCGGGCGACCGCCGACGGGCTCGCCGTTATCGCCGGCAGCGCCGCAACCCAGGCTGCCCTGCTCGAGGCGGGAATCCGCGAGGCCAGCGCGCTGGTCGTCGCCGCCGACCGCGACGACACCGCCGTGCTGATCGCGCTGACCGCCCGCGAGCTGAACACCGAGGCGACGATCGTCGCCTCGGTGCGGGAGGAGGAGAACGTCCACCTCCTTCACCAGAGCGGCGCCGACGCCGCGATCACGTCGTCCGGCGCCGCCGGCCGTCTGCTCGGTCTCTCGACCCAGACCCCGCAGGTGACCGAGGTGATGGAGGACCTGCTGACCGTCGGCGAGGGACTCGACATCTCCGAGCGATGGGTGAGCGAGGCCGAAGCGGGTCCCGTTCCGCGCCGCGCGCACGAGGCGATCATGGTGGCGATCGTCCGCGACGGCGAGGTGATCCGCTTCGACGACGACCGCGCCGCCGAGCTGCGCCCGGGCGACCGCGTGCTCGAGCTGGTCAGTCACCGCAACTGAGCAGCCGCCATCGCTCGGCCCGGTCCCCTCTTTGGCCGGTCAGCCAACTAGGATTCCGGCATGGCCGTTGAGACCCCGGGCAAGCAGGCGTCTCGGGTTCCACCGCCCGAACAGCTGAGCGACAACCCGGTCGTCCGGGTCGCCGACGACGTGCGGGCTGAGCTCCGGGTGCGCCGCCGCGGGACCTACCCACCCGGGCCGCAGAGCTTCAGCGCCGGCCGGACGCTGCAGGCGGCGCGCGACCCGCTGCCGCTGTTGCTCTCCCTCTACGAGGAGCACGGGCCGATCTTCAGCGCCCGCCTGCTCCACCACCCGGTGATCTTCATGCTCGGCCCCGAGGCGAACCACTTCATCACCGTCGCCCACCCGGAGAACTTCCACTGGCGCGAGTCTAGCTTCGGCGACCTGATCCCGCTGCTGGGCGACGGGCTGCTGACGATCGACGACGCCTACCACGACCGTGCCCGCGCGATCATGATGCCGGCCTTCCACCGCGACCAGGTCCGCGCCTCGGTCGAGGCGATGATCGCCGAGGCGACCCCGGCGATCGAGCGCCTGCGGCAAGGTCAGGTCGTCGACATCTACGAGTGGATGCGGGAGCTGGCGATGCGAATCGCGATGCGGGCGCTGCTCGGCCTAGATCCGGACGAAGCCGGCAAGGGCGCCGCCGCGGCCGAGCACTTCGAGCGCGCGCTCGGCTTCTACGGGATCGACTTCCACCTGCGCCTGCTGCGCGGGCCCGGCTCGCCCTGGTCGAAGATGGTCCGCTCGCGCGCCGTGCTGGACGAGATCGTCTACGGCGAGATCGCCCAGCGCCGGGCCAAGCCAGACCCAGAGAAGATGGACATCCTCAGCCTGCTGCTCGGGGTGAGCGACGAGGCGGGGGAGGGGTTCACCGACAAGGAGGTGCGCGACCAGGTGATGACCCTGATGTTCGCCGGCCACGACACCTCGACCTCGACCCTGACCTTCATGATGCACGAGCTGGCGCGGCACCCCGATGTGCTCGAGAAGCTCTGCGAGGAGCAGGACCGGGTGCTCGGCGGCGATGCGCCGGACATCGACCGGCTGGAGAAGGAGATGCCCTACCTCGAGATGGTCCTCGACGAGGTGCTGCGTCTCTACCCGCCGGCCTGGATCGGCCCGCGCCGCGCCGTCCGCGACTTCGAGTTCGGCGGCTATCAGGTCGTCCGCGGCTCCTACGTCAACTACTGCTCCTGGGCCAGTCACCGCATCCCGGAGGTCTTCCCCGAGCCCGAGGCCTTCATCCCCGAGCGCTTCACCCGGGAGCGCAAGGCGGCGCTGCCGCGCGGCGCCTACGTCCCCTTCGGCGGCGGCAGCCGGATCTGCATCGGCAAGCGCTTCGGCCAGACCGAGGTGAAGCTGGTGGCGACGATGCTGCTGCAGAGGCTGCGTCTCGACGCGATGCCGGGACGGACCATGACCGTGCGCCAGATGCCCACTCTCTCGCCCAAAGGCGGTCTGGAGATGCGGGTACTGTCCCGCGCGTGACGGAGGCCTCACCGGCGCTACCCCTCAGCCGCTGGACGCTCTGGTTCGGCGGCCTCGCCTTCTTCACCTGTTACCTCGGCCAGACCGTGCTGGGGGTGATCCAGCCGACGATCGCCTCCGAGCTGGACCTCACCGCCTCCGAGGCGCAGTGGGTGGTCAACTCGTTCTTCCTCACCCTCGCCCTGTTCGCAGCGCCGGGCGGTCGGCTGGGCGACTACTACGGGCACCGCCAGGTGCTGCTGGTCGCGCTCTCGATCTTCGCTCTCGGGTCTCTCTCGGCCGCGGTCTCCCAGGGCTTCATCTGGCTGGTGGTCAGCATCGCCGTGGCCGGCATGGGCGCCTCGACGCTGTACCCGTCCAGCGCGGCGATGATCGCCAACCGGGTCTCGCTGGAGCATCGCGGCGACGCGCTCGGCAAGTACTCGGCGATCGGGGTCACCGTCTTCGTGGTCGGGCCATTGATGGCGGGGCTGCTGACCGAGGCGATCAGCTGGCGGGCCCTGTTCGGGTTGCAGGTGGCGGTTGGGCTCGGCCTCGTCCTGCTCGGTTGGCGCAAGGTGGACAACCAGCAGGTCGGCGAGCCGGAGCGGTTCGACGCGAGGGGGCTGGCCGTGCTCCTGGTCGGGCTGACGGCGCTGCTCGTGGCGCTGATGCAGGCTCTCTCCTGGGGCTGGGACTCGCCGGCGACGATCTCCCTCTTTCTCGCCGGCCTCGCCGTCCTTGGGGTCTTCGCCGTGCTCGAGCTGCGCACTGCGCACCCGCTGCTCGACGTCGGCCTGCTGCGCCGCCGGGTCCTGGTCGGCATCGTGATCGCGATGTTCACCGCCCAGTTCGTCCTCAACGGCTTCGTCATCTACATCGCCACCTACTTCCAGCACGTGCTCGACTACGGGCCGCTGCTCGCTTCGGTGGCGATGGTCCCCTCGATGCTGCTCTCACCGATCTTCAACATCCTCGTCGGCAGGATCACCGACCGGGTCGGCCCGCGCCGGCCGGCGATCGTCGGCTACCTGCTGGCCGCGGCCTCGTTCGCCTGGATCGCCGCCTTCATCGACCGCGACAGCTACTGGCTCCTGCTCCCCGGCCTCGTCGCCCTCAGCATCTCGGTCGCGCCGATGTTCACCTCGTTGCTGACCGGGCTCAGCAACGCCGTCTCGGCCGAGGAGCGGGGTGACGCCAACGCCCTCGTCCTCACCGTGCGCTGGATCGGCGCCGCCGCGGGGACGATGGTGCTCGGCGTCGTCATCCACACAGCCGCCGGAGGCAGCGCGGCGCCGATTCCCACCGCGTCGCCCTACGAGACGGCCTTCACCGTCGAGGCCTGCGTCGCTCTTCTGGGCGCCCTGGCCTGTTTCTTCCTGCTGCGCGATCCGCCGAGCCCGCACTCCAAGCACCACCACTTCCGCCCGCACTTCTAAGGCCGCGCGCGAAGGTTGGCCCGCGGCTTGCTGCTGAGCTTTGCGGCAGGTACGGTCGGTTCCCCAACCCCAGCCCGAGGAGGAATCATGGATGACGCGACCGCCGAGCAGCTGACTTCGAGACAGCGGATGGTCTGGTCCGCGGGAGACTGGCCCGGCTTCGCGCCGATCGTCCAGGACGTCTCCGACGAGGTGGTCGAGTCGATCGGGGTCGGCGAGGGCGACGACTATCTCGACGTCGCGACCGGCAGCGGCAACGGCGCCGAGGCAGCGGCGCGGCGTGGCGCCCGCGTCACCGGCCTCGACCTCGTGCCCGAGCTGATCGACGCTGCCCGCGCTCGTTTCGAGAGCGCCGGCCTCGACGCCGAGTTCGTCGTCGGCGACGCCGAAAACCTTCCCTTCGACGACGACTCCTTCGACCGGATCACCTCGATCTTCGGGGTGATGTTCGCCCCCCGCCACCAGGTCGCCGCCGACGAGCTGATCAGGGTCGCGCGGCCTGGAGCGACGATCGCGATCACCGCCTGGACCCCGACCGGCCTCAACGGGCGGATGTTCAAACTGCTCGGCCAGCACATGCCCCCGCCGCCGGAGGGATTCGTGCCGCCGGTGATGTGCGGCGAGGAGGACTACGTGAGAGGCCTCTTCTCTGCCCCCGGGCTCGAGGTCAGCTGCGAGGAGCGGAAGGCGAAGTTCGAGTTCAGCTCCTCCGAGGCCTGGATGGAGCACGTCGAGCAGAACCTCGGGCCGGTCGTGATGGCCAAGGCCGCGCTCGAGCCGGAGGGCAAGTGGGAGCCGGTGCGCGCCGAGTTTCAGGAGCTGGAGGAGAGCTACAACGAGGCCGACGACGGCACGATCAGGCTCGCGCCCGAGTACCTGCTGACGAAGGTCAGCGTGGCCGTGTGATCGAGCTCGCGGAGCTTCGAGACGGTTGCTCGGGCGATGTGCACGCCGACGGCGACCCTGGCTACGAGGACGCTCGTACGATCTTCAACTCGATGATCGGCAAGCGCCCGGCGGCGATCGCCCAGTGCGAGAGCGCCGAGGACGTGCGGGCGGCGCTCGCCTTCGCCCTTGGGAACGGCCTCGAGATCGCCGTGCGCGGCGGCGGCCACAGCGTCGCCGGCGCCTGTCTCACGGACGGCGGCTTGACGATCGACCTGCGCCGGATGAACGCGGCCAGCGTCGACCCGGGGGCGCGCACGATCACCGTCCAGGGCGGCGCCGCCTGGGGAGACTTCGACCGCGCCTGTCAGCCGCACGGCCTCGCGGCCACCGGCGGACGGGTCTCCACCACTGGGGTGGCTGGCCTAGCGCTCGGCGGCGGCTCGGGTTGGGTCGAGCGCAAGTTCGGTCTCGCCTGCGACAACCTGCTCGAGGTCGAGCTCCTGACCGCCGACGGACGCACGGTGCGTGCCTCCGAAGACGAGAACCCGGAGCTGTTCTGGGCGCTGCACGGTGGTGGCGGCAACTTCGGCATCGCTACTGAGCTGACCTTTCGCCTGCACGAGATGCCCGCCTTCACCGCGGCGTTGCTGCTCTGGTCGCCGGATGCCGGTCCCGAGCTGACCCGTGCCTACCGCGAGTTCATCGAGTCGGCGCCCGATGACGGCGGCGGCGGGCTGATCTATCTGACCGGCCCGCCCGAGGAGTTCGTCCCCGAGCACCTGCGCAACCAGCTCGCGATCGCCGTCCTCGTCACCTACACCGGACCGGAGGCCGAGGCGCGCGAGGCGATGGCGCCGCTGCTGGGCCAAGAGCCCGAGGGGCAGATGATCGCCGAGATGCCATACGCCGAGCTGCAGTCGATGCTCGACGACCCGCCCGGCTTCCGCAACTACTGGTCGGCCGAGTACCTGAACGAGCTGCCCGACGCGGCAATCGACGCCTTCTGCGCCCGGGCCGACGGGATCATCACCCCCTCGCCGACCCAGCACATCATCTTCCCCTGGGGCGGCGCGGTCTCCCGCGGCGCCCCAGGCTCGCCGATGGCGACCCGCGAGTCGCCCTGGGTCGTCCA
Source organism: uncultured Solirubrobacterales bacterium (assembly GCA_963728045.1). GTDB lineage: Bacteria > Actinomycetota > Thermoleophilia > Solirubrobacterales > 70-9 > VRUE01. The sequence goes on along the minus strand of CAVSIE010000005.1, from coordinate 98,779 downwards.
CCCGCTGACCATGTGGGAGGACCCCGCCGACGACGAGCGGGCGATTCAGTGGACGCGCGACGTGCGCGCCGACGTCCAGCCCTGGGCAACAGGCGCGACCTACCTCAACTTCGTCGGCGACGAGGGCGAGGATCGGATCGTCTCAGGCTACGGGCGCGAGAACTACGACCGCCTCGCCGCGGTCAAGGCTGAATACGACCCCGACGACGTCTTCCACCTCCACCACCCGATCCGTCCCGCCGCCGCTGCCTGAAGATAGCCGGTTCTCGTATCTCCTGAGCACAGGAGCTTGATCGCGCCTAGGGCGGGTAGTAGATCCCGCTCGAACCCGATTCAAGGAGGAGAGGATGCGCAAGGTGTCGAGCCGTCTTCGTCGCGTGCTGCCGCTGGCCGCCACTGCTCTGGTCGCGATCGCAGGGGTGACCGCCGTCGCTCTCGCCGCCACCGGTCCGGCCACCAGCTCGAAAGTCAAAGTCAAGGTCAAGTGCCCCAAGCGGGTGCTCGCGGGGAGCAAACAGGTGACCTGCCGGATCTCGGGCAAACTGCCCAGGGGTCCCCAGGGTCCTGCGGGTCGTCAGGGGCCGCGGGGGGCGAAAGGCGCTCGCGGTGAGAAAGGACCGGCCGGGGCGAAAGGATCGACCGGAAGCCCCGGAATCTCCGGCTACGAGGTCGTCAGGCAGGTCTTCAAAGGGGTCGCGGTCGAGAACAGCGGCGGCATGCGAGGACTGAGCGCGGTGCAGACGGTCGATTGTCCAGGGACCAAGCGAGTCATCGGGGGCGGCACGGACCTGGGCACGAACGCGAGCCAGAACGGCCCGCAACGCGCCATCTCCGTCTCGCTCAGCGCCCCCAACGGAGCCGGCGCCGGCTGGTCAGCACAGCTGTTCAACAACCAAGTCAGCGGCGAACCGATCGCGATCGACCTAGAGGTCTACGCGATCTGCGCCAACGTCGGCTGATCGTGAACCCAAGCTCTCTCTGAGCCAAGTAGCAAGCAGGCTGTCGAAGAGGCCGTGGGTAGGGATGGAGCGTCTTGTACTTTTTTCGCCGCTACGGCCCTCGCACAGCCGAAAGCGCTCTCGAAAAAAGTTAAGTGGAATCCCTACCCGCGGCCTCTTCTCACTGCCCGCGCGCTACTTGATGAAGAGCATCTCCTCGTACTTGGGCAGCGGCCAGAGGTCGTCGGCGACGACCTTCTCCAGCTTGTCCACCGCCTCGCGCACCTTCTCCATCGCGGCGATCTGCTTGTCGCGAGCGAAGATCGCCCAGTCGAGGCCCTCGAGGCCCGGGTCGGCGTTCGCCGTCTCCAGCTCGGCCAGCGCTCCGGTCAGCTCCTCGATCAGGCCGCGGGTCTCGCCCTCGAGGTCGGAGACACCCGCCTCGCCGAGCAGCGCCAGGTGGCGCAGCGCCGCCGGCAGGATCATCGTCTTGGCAATCGAGAAAGTGGTCTCGGCCTCGATGTTGGCGCGGATCGCGTACTGCTCGACCCAGACCTCGTAGCGCGACTCCAGCTCGCGCTTGGAGAGCACTTTGTAGTTCTCGAAGGCGGTGACGGTCTGGTCGCTGAGCACCTCGGGCAGCGCGTCGGGGGTCGTCTTCAGGTTCTTCAACCCGCGCTGCTCGGCCTCGGCGTGCCAGGCCTCGTCGTAGTTGTCGCCGCCGAAGACCACTGGCTTGTTGGCCAAATAAGACTCCTTGACGACCTCGATCACGGCCTCGGCGGCGTCCATGCCGCCGGAGGTCTTCGCCTCCAGCTTGTCGGCGAGCTCGTCGATCGCCTCGGCGGCGATCGTGTTCAGGACCGTGTTGGGGAAGGCGAGCGACATGCTCGACCCCAGCGCCCGGAACTCGAACTTGTTGCCGGTGAAGGCGAAGGGCGAGGTGCGGTTGCGGTCGCCACCGTGCATCGGCAGCGCCGGCAGCACCGTCGCCCCCAGCTCGAGGAAGGAGGCAGGGGTGTGGGGGTCCCCCTCACCGGTTGCGATCGCGTCGAAGACCTTCTCCAGCTCGGCGCCGAGGAAGATCGAGATGATCGCCGGCGGCGCCTCGTTGGCGCCGAGCCTGTGGTCCTGGCCGATGTTGGCGACCGAGGCGCGCAGCAGGCCCTGATGCTTGTTGACCGCCTGGATCACCGCGGCGCAGAAGAAGAGGAAGTGGATGTTGTCGGCCGGCGTGTCGCCCGGGTCGAGCAGGTTGGAGCCGGTGTCCGTCCCCATCGACCAGTTGTTGTGCTTGCCGGAGCCGTTGACGCCGGCGAAGGGCTTCTCGTGCAGCAGGCAGACCAGGCCGTAGCGCCGGGCGACACTCTCCAGCACCTGCATCGCCAGCTGCTGGTGGTCGGAGCCGACGTTCGAGTTCTCGAACACCGGCGCGATCTCGTACTGGTTCGGGGCCACCTCGTTGTGGCGGGTCTTGACCGGGATGCCGAGCTTGCGCATCTCCAGCTCGGCCTCCAGCATGCAGGCGAGGATCCGCTCCGGGATCGAGCCGAAGTAGTGGTCGTCGAGCTCGTGGCCCTTCGGCGGCTTGGCGCCGAACAGGGTGCGGCCGGTGGTGATCAGGTCGGGACGCTCGAAGAAGAACTGCTCGTCGATCAGGAAGTACTCCTGCTCGGGGCCGACCGTGGTGAAGACGCGCTTGCTCTCCTCGTCGCCGAGCAGGCGCAGCGCCTTGATCGCCGAGCGCGAGAGGGCGTCCATCGAGCGCAGCAGCGGGATCTTGCCGTCGAGCGCCTCGCCGGTCCAGGAGGCGAAGGCGGTCGGGATGCAGAGCAGCGCCCCGTTCGGGTTCTCGAGGATGAAGGCGGGGGAGGTCGGGTCCCAGGCGGTGTAGCCGCGCGCCTCGAAGGTGGCGCGGACGCCACCGGTGGGGAAGGAGGAGGCGTCGGGCTCGCCCTGGATCAGCTCCTTGCCGGAGAAGCCGGCCAGCGCCGCGCCCTCGCCGCCGGAGGGCTCGAAGAAGGAGTCGTGCTTCTCCGCCGTCGATCCAGTCAGTGGCTGGAACATGTGGGTGAAGTGGGTGGCGCCGTTCTCCAGCGCCCATTCCTTCATCGCCTCGGCGACGGCGTCGGCGAGGCTGGGGTCGAGAGCTTCGCCTCCCTCGAGGGTCGCCTGCAGCTTCTCGAAGACGTCGGCGGGCAGCCTTTCGCGCTGCACGGCGACGGAGAAGACGTTGGCGCCGAAGGGGTTGTTCTCGGGCTGGGTCAGGTCGAGCGCGCCGAGGGCCTCCCCGTTGGAGCTCCACTGCGCGGCGGTCACGTTCTGCTGGCGGATACGAGTCATCGCTGTGTCATTCCCTCACTTGGTCGAAGAGCCAAAGCAATTTAAAGGGAAGGCGCGCGAAATGCCTTTGTACCGCGGGACAACGATCGCCCCACGCGCTTGTCCGTCCGTCAGCCGGCGCGCAGCAGGCCGAGCGGGTGGCGCAGGCGGAAGCCGTCGGTTGAGCGCATCTCTTCGCTCCAGCCGGGGCCGTGGCCATCGCCTTCGGTGGTCATCGAGGTGTCCCAGCGCAGGCCGGCGATCACGGCGAAGACGTGGCCGTCGTTGGCGTAGATCCGCACCCATTGCCCCGGCCCCCCGCCGCCCCAGCGCATGAAGCCGCGCGAGTCGAGGGGTGAGTCGAGCAGGCCGGCGGCGTGCATCACGTAGCCTTGACCGAGGCGTCGCCTGCGCTCGCGCCCAGGCCCACGGCGAGGAGGCAGCAGGCGATCGGGAAGGTGTTCATGCCCCTGCGCATGAAGGAACCTCTATCGGCATGGGCGCGGCATCTCTATAGCCTTCGCGCGTCCCCGACCCTGGAGGAATCGCCAACCAATGTTCGTCTCTAAGGCCGCAGTCGTCGGCGGCGGCACGATGGGCGGTGAGATCGCGCAGGCGATCGCCGCCGCCGACATCCCCGTCATCGTCAAGGACATCGACCAGAAGTTCGTCGACGCTGCGGTTGAGAAGGCCCGCGCCGTCACCGAGGGCCAGCTCGCCCGCCTGGTCAAGAAGGAGAAGCTGACCCAGGAGCAGGCCGACGCCCGCCTCGCCGAGGTGATGGGCCTGGTGACCGGGACCACCTCCTACGAGGACTTCGGCGACGTCGACTTCGTGGTCGAGGCGGTGCCGGAGCGGATGGAGATCAAGCAGGCGGTCTTCCGCGAGCTCGACGCGGCCACGCCCGGCCATGCGATCCTCTCCTCCAACACCTCCTCGCTCTCGATCACCGAGATCGGCGAGGCGACGCTGCGGCCCGACAAGGTCGTCGGCTTCCACTTCTTCTACCCCGCCTCGGTGATGCCGCTGGTCGAGGTGATCGGCGGCGACGAGACCACGATGGAGACGGCGACCGCCGCCTACAACTTCGCCCAGGCGATTCGCAAGCAGCCGATCGTCTGCGCCGAGGTGCCAGGCTTCGTCGTCAACCGGATCCTGATGGCGACGATCGGCGAGATCTGGCGCGTCCAGGAGGACCAGGGCCTCTCGCTGAAGGCGATCGACGAGGCGATCGCCGCGGCACAGGTGGCCCCGATGGGGCCGTTCTTCCTCACCGACCTGCTCGGCCTCGACACCGTCCTGCACGTCGCCGAGCACCTGAGCGAGTCCTACGGCGATGGGTTCTACGTCCACCAGGGGCTGAAGCAGCTCGTCGCCGACGGCAAGCTGGGCGCCAAGTCGGGGGGCGAGGGGTTCTTCAAGGACGGCGAGCAGACCGTGCCCGGCGACGCCGAGCCGGACGCCGAGGAGCTGGTCGCGATGTTCACCGGCCGCGCCCTGATCGAGGCTTGCAGGCTGGTCGAGGAGGGGGTTTGCTCGGTCCGCGACATCGACGTCGGGATGATGGCCGGGGCAGGGCTCGACCCGCGCCGGGGCCTCTTCCCGCCCTTCTGGAAGGCGGACCTCGAGGGGCTCGACGGCGTGCTGGAGCGGATCGAGCAGCTAGAGGAGAAGTTCGGCGAGCGCTTCGCGCCGCCGGTGCTGCTGCGCCGTCTCGTCGCTCAGGGCCGCCTCGGCCTGCAGTCGGGCCAAGGCTTCTACCCCTACCCGCAGCCGGACGAGGGAGAGCAGGCGGAGACGGTGAAGCTGGAGACCCGCGGCGACGTCGCGATCGCCTGGCTCGCCAACGCGCCGATGAACGCGATCTCCCCGGATGTGATCCGCGACCTCGGCGCGGTCTGGGAGCGAGTCAAAGAGTCGGGCGAGGTCGAGGCGATGCTGATCGCCTCCTCGATCCCGCTGGTCTTCTCGGCCGGCGCCGACATCAAGGCCTTCACCCAGATGGACGAGGGCAAGGGCGAGGAGCTGATCCACACCGCACACGCGCTCTTTCGCGACCTGGGGCAGGACCGGGTGGCGACGGTCGCGGCCGTCAACTCGATCGCCTTCGGCGGCGGCTGCGAGCTGGCGATGGCCTGCGACGTGCGGATCGCCGCCGAGGCGGCCGTCTTCGGCCAGCCCGAGATCAAGCTCGGAATCATCCCCGGCTTCGGCGGCACCCAAAGGCTGCCACGCCTGGTCGGGTCCAACAAGGCGCTGGAGATGAACCTGATCGGCGACGCGATCCTCGCCGACGAGGCGCTCGAGTTCGGTCTCGCCAACCGCGTCGTTCCCGACCACGAGCTGTTCGAGACGGGGCTGATGTGGGCCCGCAAGCTTGCGGCGCAGGCGCCGGTCGCCCGCGAGCAGATCAAGCGCGTCTCCCACGAAGGGGACCTGGACGAGGGGATCGAGGCCGAGAAGGCCGGCTTCGCCGCCGCCTTCGGCAGCGAAGACGCCAAGGAGGGAATCGCCGCCTTCCTCGGCAAGCGCACGCCGAAGTGGGGCGGTAAGTAGGGGTCGAGCCTCTGGGATGATGCCGGCGTGGAGGCCGGCGCCGAAAAGATCCACGCGGTCGGGGCGGAGCGGCTCGCCGAGCTGATCCGCGAGTCGCGCTGCACGGTCGCCCTGACGGGGGCCGGCGTTTCAGTGCCCTCCGGGATCCCAGACTTCCGCACTCCCGAGACCGGGATCTGGGCGAACGTCGACCCGATGGAGGTCGCCCACATCGACGTCTTCGAACGCGATCCAGCGCGCTTCTGGTCCTACTACCGGCCGCGCTTCCACTCGCTCGGCGACAAGCGGCCCAACGCCGCGCACGAGGCCTTGGCCGAGCTCGAGCGCCGTGGTCAGCTGGCCGGAGTGATCACCCAGAACATCGACCGCCTCCACCGCGCCGCCGGCTCCGAGAACGTGGTCGAGGTCCATGGCTCGATCGAAACCTCGACCTGCCGCAGCTGCGACGCCTTCTTCGGGATCGAGGCCGTGGATTCGCTTTTCAACTCCGACGGGGTCGCCGAGTGCGAGGCTTGTGGCGGCCCGGTCAAGCCCGATGTCGTCCTCTTCGGCGAGCTGCTGCCGGAAGAGGCGATGCGGAGCGCCCAGGAGCTCGCCGCCCGCGCCGACCTGATGCTCTGCCTCGGCACCTCGCTCGTCGTCCACCCGGTCGCCGGACTGCCCGGTGTGACGCTGGCCTGCGGCGGGCGGTTGGCGATCGTCACCAAGGGCGCCACGCCCTATGACACCGACGCGGTCCTGAAGCTCGACGGTGAGGTCGACGAGGAGCTGAGCGCGCTGCTGGCGGAGCTCTCTTGATGGTGTCGGTTGACGGCGAGCTGGTGCTCGCCGCGCCCGCAGCCGTCGTCTTCGACAACGATGGCCTGCTGCTCGACACGGAGTCGGTTTGGACTCGCGCGGAGCAGGATCTATTCGAGCGGCGCGGCCTCGAGTTCACGCCCGTCCACAAGCGTGAGCTGGTCGGCACTTCAGCAGCGATAGCAGGTGGCATTCTCGAACGGCGGCTTGGCGAGCCGGGGCGAGCCGCGGCCTTGATCGAGGAGCTGAACGAGCTGGTGGTGGCCGAGCTGGAGCACGGGGTAGAGGCGATGGTCGGTGCTCGAGAGCTGCTTCACAAGCTCAAGGAACGAGGGACGCCAATCGGGTTGGTCTCCAACTCGCCACTACGCTTCGTCCGCCGCTCTTTGGAGATCGTCGGCTTCGACGACCGCTTCGACGTGGTGCTGAGCGCCCACGAAGTGTCGGCGCCAAAGCCCTCGCCAGAGCCTTATCTGGAGGCTTGCCGTCGCCTTGGGGTCGAGCCCGGACCTGATGTCGTTGCCCTTGAGGACTCACCGACCGGGGTTGCCGCTGCACGTGCTGCCGGTCTCACCGTGATCGGCATCCCCTCGCTCGAAGGCATCGCACTCGACGAAGCCCACCATCTGGCCGAGTCCTTGCTGGATGACGTCGTCGCCGGTCGCCTCGCGCTCTGAGGGGAAGGGATACCCCGAACGGGCGGATACTCAAAGCGCCGGTCTAATTAGACCGGCGCTTGTCCGGGCGGGGTATCCCTTCCCCTCAGCCGCGCAACACGCGGCGGCGGCGCAGAACCCGCTCTGCAATCTCGGTTAGCTCGCGGACCGAGCGCTCGGCCTCAGGGTTGAGCTCACCATGCAGGGCCGCGTTTGCGGCCGCGCCGGCCTCCTTACGTCGCGCCTCGAGCTCGGCCATGTCCTTCTCGTGGCCCGAGTCCACCAGCGCTCCGGAGAGTTCCGCCAGCAGCGCCTCCAGACCGACGCGGAGCTGAAACGCGGCCTCGCGGGTGCGGCCCGCGTCGAGATCGGCGCGGGCGCGCAGCAGCAGGGGCTCGCAGGCGTCGACTCGCTCTCGCTGGCCCAGGATTGCGGCCATTCGCTCCTGCGGGTGAAGCTCCTCGGCGCGTTGCCTTCGTTTCGAGGCGCCGCGTGCCCAGACGTCGACGTCGCGTGCGACCGTGAAGCGCCCGGCGGCGACCTGCTCGCCGCTGCCGTAGCCGATCCGCACGCTCACCGCTCGCTCCGCGGTCAGCTCGGCCACGTAGGGGTCGGCGCTGGCGGCGAACTGGGCATGGAGCGCCCGGTTCAGCAGCGCCACGCCTTCAGCGACTGCGCCGTCGACGGAGTCCTCGTCGCCGGCGACCTGGTCCAGCCAGCGCTCCGCGTCCGCCTCGAAGTCGTAGGGCTCGAAGGCGCGAATCGCGGTCACTCTCGCGAGCGGAAGCGTGGGGCGGTCGTCGGCGTCCGCTGGCCGCGGCTTGCGCCTGCGGCGGCCCGGTGGGGGAGGGGCGCCGAGCGTTTCCACCACCAGCACCCGCTGGGCGCCGTCGGGGCCGCCGTCGCGCGCCAGGTAGCGCCCGTCGGCGACGGCGAGCCGACCGGCGAACTCGAGCTGCACGAATCCGAATAGCTGAGCCAGAGCGGGATTATCTCCGCGTGCGTCAGTCGCCGGCGGCGCCGCTGCGTCCGTCCGGCTTGACCGGCAGCGCCGACTCGGAGGGCTCGGTCGGCACCTCGGGGTTCTCGATCTCGCCGAGGCGACCGATCAGGCGCTGCCACTGGTCGGCTTTCAGCAGCTGCACGAACTTGGCGTCGCCGACTCCGCCCAGCGGGCTGTAGCCGATGTGGACGTGATCGGCGTGATCGCCCATCGCGAAGCTGGGCCCGCCGAATTCCTGCAGCGAGATCAGCTCGTCGGGGACCAGCGTCCCCTGCAGGCGCAGCACCGCTTTCAGCAGCGCTTCGGTCAGCGTTCCCGGCCCCTGGTTGCCGAGCACCGGCACGCCGTTGATCGCGGCGATGTCAGCCGCGTTGCCGAAGGAGTGGTTGGAGATGTTGCCGCTGGTGGTGATGCTGCCGTAGCGGCCGCAGAGCATCGAGGTGATCGTCAGGCGGAAGCCTTGCTCGGAGAGGTAGGCGAGCGCTGCCAGCAGGCGGCGGTCGATCTGCCCGGCGCGGACTTCGATCCGATCGCATTCGGGCAGCTCGATCTGCCGGTCGGCGAGGACCCGTCGCTGCAGCGCCTCCTTGGAGAGCAGCAGGACGCCGGCGCTGCCGAGCTTCTCGGCAAGCGGGCTCTTTCCCTTGGCGCGGTAGATCGCGGTTGCCTCGAGCAGCTTCCAGCCGTCGAGGATCGGCTTCGGGTCGATCCGGGGCGCGCCCTTGCCGGCGGGTCGGATCGAGAAGTTGACGTGGGGGTCGATGCCCTCGGCGCCGGCCCCAATCCGAGCCAGCACGGTCCCAGCTATAACCTTCGACCCGACCTTGAGGGTTCCGTCGGCGCCGGGGGTGGTGACGCTGTCGACCGACTGGGTCGCTTCGCTGTCCTCGCCGGCCCGGCCCGGCAGGGCGTGGATGCGGGGGCGGAGGTTCTCGCTGTCGATCGGTACTCGTTTCTCCTTGCCGGTCGGCATCACGACCAGGCGCTCGTCGCGAACCAGCTCGCCGAGCTTGGCGTAGGTGAAGCGGTTGCCGTAGGCGTCACGCAGGACCACGTAGCGGCCCAGCCGCTCGGAGTCGCCCATCTTCACGATCACGCCGTCGTTGACGGCGACGACCGGAGAGCCCGCGGCGGCGAAGATGTTGATTCCGCGCCGGGTCGGCGAAGAGGCGATCACCTCGGCGGCGTTGCCGTACTCCTCTCGTTCATCCGGCGTCGCTTGCTCCAGCGCCTCGCGGGTGGCGATGTCGTCGGCGTAGCGGGCGTCGGCGGCGACCGGGAAGTGCGCTCCCTCGGTCAACCCCGTCAGCGAGCCGACCAGGTCGGAGGGCAGCTTGCCGTAGGCGCGTGCGTAGAGCAGCACCTCCTGCACGTACCAGTCGGCGTGGTTGTAGGCGAAGATCGCGTCGTAGAGGTCGTCATGGGCTCCCGCCGCCTTCAGGTAGCTGGCCGCGGCGCAGATCGCGTCGACCGGGTTGTAGGGGTCCTTGCGCCCGTCGCCGTTGGCGTCGACCCCATACATCTCCCAGCTCGAGGGGATGAACTGCATCCAGCCCATCGCGCCGGCGCTGGAGACGTTGAGGTTGGCGCCGAAGCCGGTCTCGATCTTGTTGATCGAGGCGAGGATCTCCCAGGGGATCCCGTGCTCGGTTCCGCACGCCTGGTAGATCGGCAGCAGGAAGGGGGGGATCTCGAAGGAGTCGATGACGAAGTTGGGAACGCCGATCGGGGCCGGGCCGAAGGGGGCGAAAGTGGCGGTCGGGTTGGCGCTGGTCGGCGAGCCTCCTTCGTTGAAGGCTGCCGAGCCGCCGCTCGGGCCATCCTCCTGCGGCTGGTCTCCGGCGGTGGCGCTGGGAGCGCTGATCCCGCCTCCCTCCCCGATCGCGCCGCCGATGCCCTCGTTGCGGGTCACTCCTCCGCTGCGCGTTCCCGCGGCGCCGTCGATCGCCGTCCCCTCGACCGCCCCTGCCGCGCCGCCAGCGGTGTCTTGTGGCGACGAAGAGCCGGTCTCTCCGGCCGGGGCCGGGGCAGCATCCTCGGCTTCGCCGGAGGCGTCGGGGCAGCCCGGGTCGTCAAGGTCGACCAGCTGGTCGCCGTCGTCGTCGATTCCGTTCGCGCAAGCGACCGCTTCGCCGGCCGGGGTGGCGGCCTTGAAAGGGCCTGTCGGCTGGGCGGCGCCGAGACTGCTCTGCTGCTCGGCTCCGGCCACGCCGACGCCAAGCGCAGTCACGGCCGCGAACCCAGCCAGGGCCGCAGCTAGCGCAAGCTTCTCTCTCATCCCGCTCTCCCCGCGCACAACCGGCACCACGCTACTTGCTCGCATGAGGGCGCGCAACGCTTGTCAGCGCCCCCAACAAGGGCTTAATCCCGAGCTCGACCCGACGCATGCGGGCGCAGCATCTCAGCCTTGCCGGATGCCCTCGTTAAGCTGCTGTCAATGAGCACGAGCCAGGCGGGCGACTCTGCCTTCGACGAGGATCCGGAGAGCCTGCGCGCGCGCAGCGAGCAGGTGATCGGCGAGTTCGCCCAAGCGCTGCTCGACAGCCAGGTGCTGGAGGGAGCGCTGGCAGCCGCCTTTGGGGCGCGCGAGAAGGCTGTCGAGGCGCAGCACGCCGCGATGGCCGCCCTCAACCTGCCCTCGGCGGGAGACGTGGAGCGCCTCGAGCGTCGCCTGCGCTCGCTCTCACAGCGCCTCGAAGAGGTCGAGGACCAGGTCGACGATCTGCTCGGTGAGTTGCGCGCCCTCAGGCGTCAATCTAACCCTAAACCTTAGACTGAGAGTACGCCTCTCGCGGCGGTTCCGGCGTGCTTCGTTGCCGCTTCGAGCTGCTCGTCATCCGCCTGCTCGCCGGATGCGCTCTCGGCGACGATCAGAGTGGCGGCGATCGCCACCCCGAGGGCCTCGGCGCGGGCGAGAAGTGTCGCGGTCTGCATGTCCGCCACGTCGACACGGTCGGCGTAGCGAGGCGATTCGGCGACCCCGCTCTGGTGCAGGACGTCGAGGCTGGCGACGACCGCGGGGCGCGCCGCGCCACCCAGCTCCTCTCGCAGCCGTGCGGTCATGTCCGTGTCGGGAAGGACCGGCTCGCCGGTCCCGCCGCCGCCCCAGGCATGCGCCTCCAAGACGGCCAGCAGATCCCCCGGCCCCGGGTCTGACTCGACCCCGACGCAGGTTCCGACCCGGACCGCCCGGCGCACTCCCAGCTCGGCCAGGTCGTCGAGCACGATCGCGGCGCTCGGGCCGCCCATCCCGGTCGCCTGGATCGTCAGGTCACGTTCGCTCGCCGCCCCCGTGTACCCCCACAGGCCGCGCGCGTGGTTGCTCATCTTCGGCTGCTCCAGCAGCTCCTGCGCCAGCATCAGGGCTCGGCCGGGGTCGCCGACCAGGATCGCGTCGGGGGCGATCGGCGCCGTTGGTCGAAGTCGCGACGGCATCGTCCGACCCTAGGGCGTGGGCGGCGACGGCGCGGCGCAGCTCGCGCTTGCGCATCCACTCGGCGGCGAAGTAGCTGCCGATCACGAAGCAGAAGGCGAGCAGCTGCGCGACCAGGGTCTCGACCGTCGGGTAGATGCCGAGCCACGTTCCCATCCAGAGCGGCAGCTCGACGTCGATCGGGTGAATCGAGAGCCAGCCGACTCCCTGCATCGTCCGGGCTGTGTTGCCGACGAGGACGACGAGGACGAGGGCGATCAGCATCCCCGTCACCACCAGCATCTTCTTGTAGGGGAGGCGGCGCTCGAGGCTGAAGGTGAGGGCGCCGACGACCGCGGTGATTGCCAGTCCGAGTGAGACGCCGGCGAGGACGACGCCGGTGCCGGAGCTGAGCTGCAGCGCTTGCAGGAAGAGGACGGTCTCGAAGCCCTCCCTGAAGACGCTGGTGAAACCGAGTGTGTAGAGGCCGGCTACCGTCGCCGCGCCGGCGCCGCCGACCAGCGCCGCCCCGGTCAGCGCTTTGCCGCGCTCGCGGTGACCCTTGATCCACTCGGTCCAGTAGACCCGGTGGAAGAACCAGTTCATGACCAGCAGCAGCACCCCGATCGCGACCACCCCGACCGCCGCCTCGAGCTTCTCCCCGTACTGCGAGAGCGAGTCGAGCAGCAAGAGGGCGAGCAGGAACATGACGACGCTGGCCGGCAGGGCGAGCAGGGCGCCGCGGTAGACCGGCCGGCGCAGGGGCGCTCGCGGGCCGATCATGCTGGCGGTGATCGCGGCGAGGATCAGGATCGCCTCGAGGCCCTCGCGGAAGACGATCAGCGCCGAGTTGGTGATCGTCGTCATCGCGCTGGCGCCGTCGCCGGTCAGGGCTCTGGCGGTCTCGAGCTTTTCGTCGAGGATGAGGCGGGTGTCGCGGATCTCGGGCAGCGGAGCGCTGTCGGCGACGAGGCTCGCAAGCCCCGCCTCGCCGTTGGCGCCGTACCAGATCAGTCCCTCGATCTCGAGCGCCAGTTGGGGGTCGAAGGCGCGCAGCTTCAGCTCGGGGCCGAACTCGAAGAAGCCGTAGGCGGCAAGCCGCGCCTGCTCAGCCTGCTGGTACTGGCCGGCTCCAGCTGCCGCTTCGAGCTGGTCGAGGGAGATGTCGACGAGTTCGTAGTCGGCTTCGTCGCTGGGTTCCGTCCACTCCTGCGGCGCGATTCGTTCGAAGGCATCGGCGGCGCGATCGCGTGCCTCGTCGAGCTCCTCTTGTGGAGCGACGGAGACGCTTTGCTGGGCGTTGTCGACGTCCTCGCGCAGCTCCGCGTAGGCGGCTTCGATCGTCTCGACCGCGGCCGGGTCGCGCTCGAGCAGGGCCGGCTCGAGATCGGCGAAGGCGGTTTCGACGCCGTCCATGAATGCGACCGCCTCCTGGATCTCGAAGGGGATCGTCACGTGGCCATCGGCGGTGCCCTTGTCGTACTCCTTCGGCACCAGGTCGAGGAAGCGAGTCAGTTGGCTGGCCCGGTTGACCTGCTCGTCCGGGGTCAGGGGAGCCGCCGTGAAGCCCTCGAAGTCGGCTTCGACCGCACGCCGCGCCCGTTCGAAGCCGGCCCGGTCAGATGCGGAGGCGGCCGCTGCGAGCAGGTCGAAGTCGCGCCCGGTGACGCGCCGCTCGGCGCCGTCGCGCTGCTCTTCGTACTCCGGCGCGATCGCCAGCCAGTAGCCGCGGGCGATCGCCGCCGTCTCGGCGAAGCGGCCGTCGAAGCCGCGCTCGGCTGCTTGCGAGGCTTCGTCGAGGTTGGAGGCGAGCCGCGCCTGGAATGCGTCGAGCAGATCCTTTTCGATCTGAATCACGGCCTCGTGCGGGCCGATCTCGCCACTGGCGAGCCGATCCACGGCTTCGGTGGCGTCGACGCCGGGACGTGTGAAGCGGGTGGTCTGGCGGAAGTCGCGGATCTGCAGCCAGCTGCGGGCCTGCGCCGCTTCGCCGCGATCCGCGGCGGCGATCGCGACGGCAAAGGCGCCGCGGCGGAGGGCCGAGACGATCCGCCCTCGTGCTGCTGCCAGCCCCACTTCGTCGAGCTCCGCCAGGGCTTGCTCGGCCGCTCTCAGCGAAGCTTCGATTTCCCGCAGCGTGGCTGGCGCCTCGGCGGCGAGCCCGCGGCGCAGGGGTCCCTGCAGCCGCTCCTCGCCGGCTGCGACCGAGCCCCCGCCGCTTTCGCCGAAGAGCAGCTGGGTCTGTGCCTCGAAGAGATTGGCGCGGATCGAGTCGGCCGCTTGCCAGGCCGGCTCGGCTGCGGCTGACGGCGCTGCGAGGAGCAGCGCCGTCAGCGCGAGCAGGATCGAGCCGGCGCGCCGCACCTAGCCTTCCTGCAGCTCCACTTCGAGCTGCTTCGCAGCCTGCGTCACCTGGCCGGCGATCGCCTCTGCCTGGGCCTGGGCCTGAGCGCCGAGCGCGTCTGCCTGCTTGGCGGTGAACTGCTCCCCGCCGGCCTCGCGGTCGCGCAGATCACTGGCGAACGCGACCAGTTCCTTCAGCTCCTTGCGAGTCTGCTTCGCCTGCTGCGGGTTCTCCGCCGCGATCGCCGCTTCCATCCCGTCATAGGTGACGAGGATGCCGCCGAGGATGTCGGCGATGTCGGAGAGGCGCGAGGTGGCGACGAAGCCGAGTTCCTCGGCGTCCTCACCGGCGATGAAGCGCGAGTTCTTCCAGGCCTCGAAGTACTCGCTCATCGTCGGGGTCATGATCACGATCGAGGTCAGCGCGTCGGAGGGGGTCGGTTCGAACTCCTGCGCGTCCTGGTCGAGGCTCTTCGCCTGCTGCTCGAATTCGTCGAGCGTCGCCTTGTAGACGTCGGCATCCGGCAGGCCCTCGCCGAACTCGACCTTGCCGTCGCCGTCGACGTCGGGCCGGGCGCCCTTCGCCTGCAGCTCCGGGTTGGTCCCGTAGAGCGCCGTCTCGGTGAGGAAGAAGAGGTTACCGGGCTGCTTCAGCTGCTTGCCGGCGGGAGTGGTGAGGCTGAACGAGACCGCGTCTTCGGGGGTAGAGGCGTCCGAGCCGGCGTCGATGTCGACGTCGTACTGGGCCAGCCTCGGGACGCCGGCGACGATTCCCTCCATCTCCTCGTAAGCGGGGTTGGCGGTGACGAAGGCGTCCTTCGAGTCGGCGAGGATCTCAGTCACTTCGTCGCCGTGCTCGTCGAGCAGGCGCTGATAGTCGAAGTCGACCGACTCGGCCAGGGCGTAGTACTCATCAGCGTTTTCCCCCAGGACTTCGACCTGCTCGACCAGCTCGGCCGAGTGTTCCGTGAGGTATTGCTTGACCGGCTCCAGTTGCGCCGCGCTCGCCTCCGTGGTCGTCTCGTCGCTGTCGTCGTCTCCGCATCCAGCCGCAAACGCTGCGAGCGCGAGCGCCACCAGCGTAAGCCCCAGCTTTGCCCTGGCCTTCATCGAGTCGGTTCCTCCTTGATCGGGTGAGTGTATTAGGCGTCCCTAAGCGGTTCGGGAACCCTAACGGAATCCGAGCGATGAAGTCGGGATTGACACTGGTGAGAAACCCGCCGCCGGGATTTCCTCCAACCGTCTAAACACAGCGATTTCGCCCGTTCATACCTTGACTGCGATCGCAAACCGCGACCGCCGGGCCATGGCTGCGGCGGGCTAGGAGGACGTTTAGATGAAAACCAAGATGGGCCTCGCCGTGATCCTGGCGGCGCTCGCCTCGTTGGTGCTGCCCGGGATGGCCTCGGCGCAGGGGGTCAGCGAGATAGTCGACGCCAAGGTCGTCGAGCTGGACATGGTCTGGGTCGCGGTTGCGACCGTCCTGGTCTTCCTCATGCAGGCCGGGTTCATGTTCCTCGAGATCGGCTTCTCGAGACAGAAGAACGCGGGTACCGGCGTGGCCAAGGTGCTCGTCAACCTCGCGATCTGCACGATCGCCTGGTGGGCGATCGGCTACGGCATCGCTGAAGGGGGCGGCAACGACTTCTTCGGCACCAGCGGCTTCTTCTTCCACTTCGACCAGGTAGTCGGCCAGGGCGAAGAAGCGTTCAACGTAGCCGGCTCCGACGCGATGCTGATGCTCTTCGGACTCGCCTTCTGTGCCGTCTCGCTGGCGATCGTCTGGGGCACGACCCTGGAGCGGATCAAGTTCGGCGCCTACGTGATCTACGCCTTCGTCTTCGGCGCCGTGATCTACCCGCTGATCGCGCATGCGGTCTGGGGCGGTGGCCTGCTCTCCGACATCGGCGGCAAGCCGGTGATGGACTTTGCCGGCTCCTCGGTGGTCCACCTGACCGGCGCCGTCGGCGCCCTGGCGGCGCTGCTGTTGCTCGGCGCACGCAAGGGCAAGTACGACGCCAACGGCAAGCCGCGGGCGATCCCCGGGCACTCGATGCCGCTGGTCGGCCTCGGCGTGATCATCCTCTGGATCGGCTGGTTCGGCTTCAACGGAGGCTCGACCTTCGAAACCGCTGGCTCGTTCTTCGGCGAGGTGATGCTGAACACCCAGCTCGCCGCGGCGGCCGGTGTGATCGGAGCATCGCTGGCGGTTTGGATGAAGAGCCGTACGCTCGACGTCGGCATGGCCGGCAACGGCGCGATCGCCGGTCTGGTCGGGATCACCGCCCCGTCCGGCTTCGTCGAGTTCTGGGCGGCGCCGATCATCGGTTTCATCGCCGGCCTGATCGTCGTCTACGCGGTGCTGGCGATCGAGAAGCTCCTCGACGACCCGGTCGGCGCCCTCTCGGCGCACGGCCTGGCCGGAATCTGGGGCACCCTGGCGGTGGGCATCTTCGCCTCACCGCGGCTGATCGTCGAAGGAGCCGGACCGGGTGTCTGGTACGGGATCTTCGGCGACGCAAGCCTGAGTACGACCGTCGGCCAGCTGGGAGTCCAAGGACTGGCGGTCCTCTTCACCTTCGTCGTCGTCTTCACGATCTCGATTGCCACGTTCGCCCTGATCAAGGCGACGATCGGGCTGCGGGTCTCCGACGAGGAGGAGGAAGCCGGGCTGGACATCAGCTCGCACGGCATGTACGGGTATCCGGAGCAGTTCATTCCGCAGCCGGAGTACTCCACGGGCCTGCCCCCGACGATCGGGGCGCCGCCCCCGGCGCCGGTTGCGGCTCCTGCACAGATGACAGCCACCGAGTCGCGATAGGAGGGAGGAACGCATGAAGAAGATAGAGGCGTTCATCCGCCACGAGGCATTCGAGCCGATCAGGGCCGAGCTGCTCGACAAGGGATTTCCCTCCCTGTCGATCAGCGAGGCCAAGGGCTCGGGCCGCCAGAAGGGGATAGTCGAGAAGTACCGCGGCTCCACCCTGACCGTCAACGTCCGGCCGAAGCTGAAGCTGGAGGTCGTGGTCGAGGACAAGGACAAGCCGCTGGTCGTCGAGACGATCCTCAAGCACGCCCGCACGGGCGAGGTCGGCGACGGCAAGATCTTCGTCTTGCCGGTCGAGGAAGCGGTGCGGATCCGAACCGGCGAGGGTGGGGAGACCGTTCTACAAGCCCACGAGGGATCGGAGATACCGGCGTGAGATAAGGAGGAGGCCGGGAGGGGTTTCACTTAACTTTTTCCGAGAGAGGCACTGGCTGCCGCCAACCTCACGGCGGAAAAAGTACAAGACGTTTCACCCCTCCCGGCCTCCTCCTCAACACGCGCTGCAGCTCGTCGGCTTCGGTGTCTAGCCTCGCTTGCTCGATGGCTGAAGAGCGGATATCTCTTAGCGAGGCTTCTAGGCGCGCCGGTGTGTCGTCCGGCACGCTTAAGCGCTGGGCGGCGGAGAAAGTCGTGCCGGTGCGGCGGGGGCGCTGGACCGCGGCGGCGGCGGCGCAGGCCCGCGTCGTGGCACGGATGCGCGAGCGCGGCCACTCGCTCGACGACTTGAAGAAAGCGGGCCGCGAGGGAAGGCTCGCCTTCGGTCTCGCCGAGGACCTCTTGCCCGAACAGGAGGCGCAGGCGACGGTAGAGGAGGTAGCGCGCGAGACCGGCCTGGAGCCGGAGCTGATCGAGCGCATCCTGGTCATCCTCGGCACCCCCTTCGGCCGCGAGCGGATGCTGGGGCCGGCCGACGTGGCTGCCCTGCGCCACTGCGCCAGGGTGCTCGCCGCCGGCTTCCCGCTCGTCGCTTTCCTCCAGCTGGTGCGCGTCTACGTGCAGTCGCTACGGCGAATCGCCGACGCCGAGGTGCGGCTCTTCCACCTCTATGTGCACGAACCGATGATCCTCGACGGTGTGCCGGAGCTGGAGATGGCGGAGGAGATGGGTGGGCTTGCCGCCGACATCCTCCCCCTGGCGGCGCCGCTGACCGAGTATCTGCACACCCGCTACCTGCGCTTCTTCCTCGAGCAGGACGTGGTCGGACACATGGAGAGCGAGCTCGGCGCCGCCGTTCCCCACCTGGGCCAGCTCCCGGTCACCCTCTGCTTCATCGACCTCACCGGATTCACCCAGTACACCGAGGAGGAGGGCGACCTGGAGGCGCTCGACGTGGTCGAGAACTTCGTCGAGACGGTGGAAGCAACGCTACCGCCCGACGCGACGATCGTGAAGACGATCGGCGACGAGGTGATGGTCGTCTCGCCCGACCCGGCGTCGCTCAGTGAGTGGGCGGTGCAACTGCTGCAGCGGTTGCCGGAGCGGCCGCGGCCTCGCGTCGGGATCCATTACGCCGAGGCCGTCTATCGCGACGGTGACTACTTCGGCACCCACGTCAACCTGGTCCACCGCGTCGTCGGCCGCGCCCACGCCGGCGAGGTCCTGGTCACCGACCGCGTCGCCGACATGCTCGGTGGCCGGGAGCTGTCCTGCGAGCCGATCGGCGAGGTCAACCTGAAGGGCTTTCCGGAGCCGACCGCGCTCTACATCGTTCGCGCCGCCTGAGCAGTCGAGTCACAATTTCGTGTGCGGTCACGTTTTCGTGACCGCACACGACAAGATGAGCGAGGATCAAAAGATCAGCGAGGCGATGCTGGAGCAGGTTCGAGAGGGTGGGCTGCTGCCGGCCGGGTCGTCGCTGGTCGCGCTGCTCTCCGGCGGGCGCGACTCGGTCTGCTTGCTCGACCTCGCGGTGCGTCTACTCGGCCCAGGCTCGGTGACCGCGCTGCACATCAACTACGGCCTTCGCGACGACTCCGACGAGGACGAGGCGCACTGCACGGCGCTCTGCGCTGAGCTCGGGGTCGATCTGGAGGTTGAGAGTCCGCGGCGGCCCGAGGGGCCCGGCAACCTTCAGGCCTGGGCCCGCGATACCCGCTACGCGGCGGCGGCCCGGCTGGCCCTGCCGCACAGCTCCTCGATCGCCACAGGCCACACCGCCGACGACCAGGTCGAGACGATCCTCTACCGGCTCGCCTCATCGCCGAGCCGCCGCGCTCTGCTTGGGATCCGCCCCCGCGACGGCAGCCTGGTCCGCCCGCTGCTCGACTTCACGCGCGAGCAGACCACGCGCTACTGCGAGGAACGGGGACTCGCCTGGCGCGACGATCCGACCAACGCCGAGAACGGCTACGCCCGCAATCGCGTGCGCCACAGGCTGGCGCCCGCCCTGGCCGAGATCCACCCGGCGGCGGCCCGCAACGTGCTGCGCACAGCCGAGCTGTTGCGTGAGGAGGCCGAGGTCCTCGACGCTCTCGTCGCCGCCGAGATCGACGGCTCGGGTGGGACGCCCCGCAGCACGATCAAGCTCGAGCGCCTGGCTGAGCTGCCCCGGGCGCTGCGCCGTCTCGTCGTCCAGCAGCTCGCCGACCGGGCTGCCGGGCGACCGGTTCCCGGCGCCGCTCGTCATGCCGACGAGGTCGCGGCGCTGCGCCGCACCGGCACGGCGATGCTCGACCTCGGCGGCGGCGTGCGCGCGGTCGCCGAGCGCGGGGTCCTGCACGCCGAGCGTTGATGGCTCTATCTAGACTGCGCCCGTGAGCGAGCCTGGGATTGGCGAGACCCTCGTCTCGAGCGAGGACCTGCAGCGGCGCGTGGCCGAGCTCGGTGAGGAGATCAGCCGCGACTACGAGGGGCGCGACCTCTTCATGGTCGGCGTCCTCAAGGGCGCCGTGCTCTTCCTCGCCGACCTGATGCGGGGCATCTCCGTCCCCTGCGAGATCGACTTCATGGCGGTCTCCAGCTACGGGTCGCAGACCGACTCCTCGGGTGTCGTGCGCATCCTCAAGGACCTCGACGCGCCGATCGAAGGCCGCCACGTGCTGATCGTCGAGGACATCATCGATTCCGGCCTCACCCTGCAGTACCTGATGCGCAACCTGAAGGCGCGAAATCCCGCCTCGCTCGAGGTCTGTGCCTTGCTGACTAAGCCAGAGCGCCTGCGCGTCGACCTCTCGCCCCGCTACGTCGGCTTCGAGATCCCCAACCGCTTCGCGATCGGCTACGGCCTCGACCATGCCCAGCGCTACCGCAACCTTGGCTACGTGGCCGCGTTGGACGATCGGTGACCGGCTCGAAGCTGGGCTAGGGAGGGCGAAATTGCCCTGGTACGCTGACTTTTCCCTGTGAAGCGTTTCTTCAAAAGCGCGGCCTTTCCGATCCTGCTGGTGGTGATCCTCGCCTTCGTCGCACAGCGGGTGATCAGCAACGAGCCGGACACCAAAGCGCCCTCCTATAACGAACTGATCGCGCCCCAGTCGGGTCTCATCGCCGAAAAAAAGATCGATGAGATCACGATCAACCCCAAGGACAACACGCTTGACGTTAAGCGCGCCAACGGCGAGAGCTTCTCCACCGGCTATCCGTCCAATACCGAGCAGTCGCTGCTCAACCTGATCGAGCGCTACGACGTCACCACGGAGGTGAAGGGGACGGGCGGATCGAGCCTGCTCTCGTTGCTCACCTACATCCTCCCCTTCGTCCTCTTCTTCGGCTTCTGGATCTTCCTGATGAACCAGATGCAGGGCGGCGGCTCGCGGGTGATGAACTTCGGCAAGTCCAAAGCCAAACGGATGTCGGTCGACGCTCCGAAGATCACCTTCCGCGACGTGGCCGGGGTGGACGAGGCGGTGCAGGAGCTCCAGGAGATCAAGGAATTCCTCGAGAACCCGAAGAAGTTCCAGTCGCTCGGCGCCCGCATTCCCAAGGGCGTGCTGCTCTACGGCCCGCCCGGCACCGGCAAGACGCTGCTCGCTCGCGCCGTCGCCGGCGAGGCCGGCGTCCCCTTCTTCTCGATCTCGGGATCGGACTTCGTCGAGATGTTCGTCGGCGTCGGCGCCAGCCGCGTCCGCGACCTCTTCGAGCAGGCGAAGCAGAACTCGCCCTGCATCATCTTCATGGACGAGATCGATGCCGTCGGCCGCCACCGCGGCGCCGGCATGGGCGGCGGCCACGACGAGCGCGAGCAGACGCTCAACCAGCTGCTGGTCGAGATGGACGGCTTCGAGATGAAAGACAACATCATCTTGATCGCCGCCACCAACCGTCCCGACATCCTCGACCCCGCCCTGCTGCGGCCCGGCCGCTTCGACCGCCAGGTCGTCGTCGACCGTCCCGACCGCAAAGGCCGCAAGCACATCCTCGAGGTGCACACCCGCGGCAAGCCGCTCGGCAAGTCGATCGACCTCGACGCGCTGGCGGGACAGACGCCGGGCTTCACCGGCGCCGACCTCGCCAACCTCGTCAACGAGGCGGCGCTGCTGACCGCCCGCCAGGGCCGCCGCGAGATCTCGATGCACGAGCTCGAGGAGGGGATCATGCGGGTGATCGCCGGGCCCGAGAAGAAGACCCGGGTGATGAGCGAGAAAGAGCGGCTGATCACCGCTTACCACGAGCTCGGGCACGCGATCGTCGGGCACATGCTGCCCAACTGCGACCCGGTCCACAAGATCTCGATCATCAGCCGCGGTCAGGCGCTCGGCTACACGATCAGCCTGCCGACCGAAGACAAGTTCTTGACCAGCCGCGCCGAGCTGACCGACACGATGGCAATGACGCTGGGCGGCCGAGCCGCCGAGGAGATCGTCTTCGGCGAGATCACCACCGGCGCCTCCAACGACCTCGAGAAGGTAACCGCGACGGCAAAGCAGATGGTGATGCGTTTCGGCATGTCCGAGCGGCTCGGCCCGCGGGTCTTCGGGCACGATCGCAGCCAGCCCTTCCTCGGCCGCGAGTTCTCCGCCGAGCCCGACTACTCCGACGAGATCGCCCGCGAGATCGACGACGAGATTCGCCGCATCGTCGAGTCGGCCCACCAGACCGCCAAGGACCTGCTTACCGACAACCGCAAGGAGCTGGACCGGATCTCGAACATCCTGCTCGAGCGGGAGACGATCGACGCCGAGCAGTTCCTAGCGCTGCTCGACGGCAAGCCGGAGGACGAGGTCTTCGCGGACGAGGACGAGGAGGCCGAGCAGCCGGCTGAGACGGCGCCGGAGCCGGAACGGGCGCAGCGCGAGGGGCCGGTGGCGCAGCCGCGGCCGCGACCTGGGTTCGCGGGTGGCGACGCCAGTTAGCGGGCTGCGGGCGCGTGGGCACCTCTCGCCCGGACAAACGCCGGGCTAATTAGCCCGGCGTTTTGAGTATCCGCCCGTTCGAGAGGTGCCCACGCGCCCTCTCCCCAGTCGGTGTCGCGATCCTCGACACCGCCCGCAGCGCGGCTTCGCCGCGATACTGCATGCATGTCTCCGAAGCTGATGGGTGTCGTCAATGTCACACCGGACTCGTTCTCGGACGGCGGGCTGTACCTCGATCCCGAGGCTGCCGTTGCTCACGGGCGGGAGCTGGCTGAGCAGGGGGCGGAGATTTTGGATGTGGGGGGGGAATCGACTCGGCCTGGGGCGGAGAAAGTGGACGAGGCGGAGGAGCTGCGGCGGGTCCTGCCCGTGGTCGAGGGACTGGCGGGGGCGGCAACCGTCTCTATCGATACGTCGAAGCTGGGAGTTGCCGAGGCGGCATTGGATGCTGGGGCGTCGATCGTCAATGATGTGACGGCTTTGCGACATGACCCGGAGATCGGTGCGCTCTGTGCGGAGAGGGACGCCGGGCTCGTGCTGATGCACATGTTGGGCGACCCGCGGTCTATGCAGGAGAACCCGGTTTACGAGGACGTGGTCGACGAGGTGAAGGCGTTTCTGGCGGAGCGGCTGGAGGTTGCTGTCGCCGCCGGAGTCGATGAGGAGCGGATTTGGCTTGATCCTGGGATTGGGTTCGGGAAGACCTTGGAGCACAACCTGGAGCTGCTGCGGCGGCTCGGTGAGCTTCGCGAGATTGGGCGGCCGATCGTGATCGGAACCTCGCGCAAGAGCTTCATCGGCAAGATCGACGGCTCGGACGCCGGAGACCGGATCGGCGGCACCATCGCCTCCTCCGTGCTCGCCGCTGCCGATGGCGCCGACGTTCTGCGCGTCCACGACGTCGCCGAGATGCGGCAGGCGATCACGGTCGCCGATGCCGTGCTCGGATAGGTTCACCGCCATGGATCCGAACGGCAACGGGATCGAGTCGAGGGTCGAGGTCGAGCTGCGTGGGCTATCGATCTACACCCACCACGGGGTGAGCGACGCCGAGCAGGAGATCGGACAGCGGCTCGAGTTCGACGTCTCCTTCGACGTGCCCGACTGCGATGCCGTGCTCACCGACCGGATCGAGGACACGGTCGACTACGCCGATGTCTGCGACATCGTCGTCCTCGCCGCCACCGAGCGCAGCTACCGCACGCTGGAGCGGCTTGCCCAGGTAGTCGGCGAGCGGCTGATGGTGCGCTATGGCTGCGACTCGGTCCGCGTTCGCGCCGCCAAGCCCGAGCCGCCGCTTCCGATCGCCGTCCAGGAGGTCGCGGTCGAGGTCGTCCACGAGCGCGACGAAGACGCTGAAGAGGAAGACGGCGAGGCGTAGGCCTTTGCGTCACGGCTATCTCGGGCTCGGGTCGAACGTAGGCGACCGCGAGGAGAACCTGCGGGCGGCGATCCGGATGTTGGGTGAGCGCGGAGTGGAGGTCGAAGCGATCTCCTCTACCTACGAGACCGAGCCGGTCGGCGAGGTGCTCGACCAGCCCGACTTCCTCAACGCGGCGATTCGCATCCGGACCGAGCTGGAGCCCGAGGAGCTGCTCGACGCCTGCAAGGAGATCGAGGCGGAGCGCGGCCGCGCCCTCGACGCTCCTCGCCACAGTCCGCGCCCGCTCGACGTCGACCTGCTGCTGCTCGGCGACCTCGAGCTCTCGACCGACCGCCTCACCCTTCCCCACCCGGAGGTGACCAGCCGTCGCTTCGTCCTCGCGCCCCTGCTCGAGCTCGACCCCGAGCTGGCGCTCCCCGACGGCACGCGTCTCGCCGAGGCCCTCGACGTCCTCGGCCCCGGCCAGCGCGCCGAGCGCGTCGGCTCGCTCTAGGCCGCGGTCGTGGCGCGCGCCGCGCAGCGGCTCGAGCCAGGCGGCGGGGAGGATCGGGGGAGCGTCTCCCGGGTAGTCCGGGATCACGCGCCTCGCGAACTTGCCCGCCGGTCGTGCGTCGATCGCGGGCCGCAGGTCCTGCATGGTCATCGCCAGTCGCAGGGACGGGGCGATCTGGTAGTCGGCGACGTTGAGCTGCTCGCCGTCGAGCACCCCCTCCGCGATCCAGGCGTCGATCCGGTCGAGGAAGCCGGGCAGGAGCTCGAGGTCGCGGCGCACGTTCTCGTCGGTGGCCTCGTTGTAGCGGGCGGTGAGGGCAAGGATCGGGCCCGCGGTTGCGACGGCGAGGCCGACCGGGATGCCCAGCTTCGCGCCTTCCGAGTAGCTGCGCAGCGGCGCCTTGTCCTTCTTCAGCACCCACCAGATCGTCTGGCGGATCGGGTGCTGCAGCTCCTCGTCGCCGAAGCGCTCCGCCTCTTCGACCTTCGCGCGCAGCTCCGGGTCGGCCGGGAAGAGCGGCGGCTCGGGGCGGAGCCGGTCGAGCTCGCGGGCGATCTCACGCGAGCCCTGGACCTTGCGGTCGTCGATCTTCATCGCCGGCACGGTCTTTTTCGGGAAGCCGAGCGACGCGGACCACGAGCTTTTGCATCACCGGGAAGAGGTCGGTGCGCTTGAAGGGAATGCCCTTCGCCTTCATCATCGCCTGCACGGCGACGCCGGGATGCGAGCCGGGGATCGTGTAGAGCCGCACGTTCACGGCGAGCATCATAATCGCCGCCTCATGCTCCTCGCGGTCGACGTCGGCAACACCCAGACTCATCTCGGCGCCTTCGAGGGCGAGAGCCTCGTCGAGCACTGGCGCTTTCAGACCCGCTCGGGGGCGACGGGCGACGAGCTGGCGGAGCGCATCGCCGGTTTCTTCTCGCTCTGCGGCATGTCGCTCGAGCGAGGTCGACGCGGTCTGCGTCTCCTCGGTCGTACCGCCGCTCGGCAGCCAGTACGAGCAGCTCACCGCGCGCTATCTCGAGGCCGAGTGCCTGGCGATCGGCCCGGGCGTGAAGACCGGGATGCCGATCCGCATCGACAACCCGCTCGAGGTCGGCGCCGACCGCCTCGTCAACTCGATCGCCGCCTACGAGCGCTTCGGCGAGGCCTGTGTCTCAGTCGACTTCGGCACCGGCATCAACATCGACGTCGTCTCCGCCGACGGCGAGTACCTCGGCGGCGCGATCGGCCCCGGGCTCGCGCCCTCGCTCAGCGCTCTCATCGAGCGGGCGGCCCGGATCACCCGGATCGACCTGGAAGAGCCACAGGAAGCGATCGGCCGCTCGACCCGCGCGGCGATCCACTCCGGCTTCATCTTCGGCTTCGCCGGCCTGATCGACGGCATCGTCAGGCGGATCGAAGAGGAACTCCCGAATCCGAGGCTGCTTGCCACGGGTGGGTACGCCTCGGCCGTCGTCCCGTTCACGGAGACGATCGACGAGGTCGACGACATGCTTACCCTCAAGGGGCTGCGTCTGATCCATGAGCGCAACCGCCAAACAACCAGCGCTGACTGATCCCTTCCGGATCGCCGACGTCGAGATCCCGAACCGCGTCCTGCTGGCGCCGCTGGCGGGGATCGGCAACTGGTTCGTGCGCCTGCAGGCGAAGCGGTACGGCGCCGGGCTGGCGGTCTCCGAGATGGTCTCGAGCTTCGGCCTGCACCACCGCAACGAGCGCACCCTGCGCGAGCTGATGCGGATCCATCCCGACGAGCACCCGGTCTCGGTGCAGCTCTTCGGCCACGACGCCGAGGTGATGCGCTCCGGAGCGGCGATCGCCGCCGAGGCCGGCGCCGACCTGATCGACATCAACATGGGCTGCCCGGTGCCGCAAGGTGCGCAAGACCGGCGCCGGCGCCGAGCTGCTGCGCCGATCCCGAGCTGGCCCTCGCTCTTGCCCGCGGCGCGATCGAGGGCAGCGGTCTGCCGGTCACCGTCAAGCTGCGCTCCGGCCTGCGAAGCGGCGAGCGCTCCGGCTTCGAGCTGGCCGTGCGGCTCGCCGAGGAGGCCGGCGTCGCCGCGATCGCCTTCCACCCGCGGGCCGCCGCGGTCGGGCACAAGGGAAGCCCCGACTACGCGCTCACCCGCGAGCTGGTCGAGCGGGTCGAGGTGCCGGTGATCGTCTCGGGCGGGCTGAGCGAGCGCCGAGGCGGCGCGCCGCGCCTATCGAGGAGTCGGGCGCCGACGCGGTGATGATCGCCCGCGGCTCGCTCGGCAACCCCTGGGTCTTCGAGGAGCTGACCGGCCGCCGCAGCGCCCCGCCCGACGCGGGACGAGGTGGTCGCCGAGCTGCTCTGGATGATCGACCGCGCCGAGGAGCACCTCGGCGCCGAGCGCGCCTGCGCGCTACCTGCGCAAGTTCTACCCCTGGTACGTCGAGTCGCTCGAGCTTCCGCCGGCGCTCGCCGACGAGCTGCAGCGCAGCGCCGACCTGCCTCGGGCCCGCGAGCTGATCGCCGATCTTGGCCGCTCCGGCGCCCTCGCTATAATCCCGCGACTTCCGGCCCTGGTGTGGTGAGCGACAGCCGTCGCACCTGGGCGTTTTTGGTGTCTAGGAGCCGTTTCCGCCGTCTCAATCAAGCAAAGCGAGGTCAGGCCAAGTGAGTCGCCAGTCCGTAATCACCCCCGAGGGTCTCGAGAAGCTCAAGGAGGAGATCGATCACCTCTCGACCGTGAAGCGACGCGAGGTCGCGGAGCGGATCAAGGAGGCGCGCGAGTTCGGCGACATCTCCGAGAACGCCGAGTACGACGACGCCAAGAACGAGCAGGCGCTGCTCGAGCAGCGGATCGCCCAGCTCGAAGAGAGGCTGCGCCGCGCCACCGTGATCGACGAGAAGGACCTCGGCACCGACGAGGTCCAGTTCGGCTCGATCGTCCACGTCAAGGACCAGAAGACCGGCGACTCGCAGAAATTCCAGATCGTCGGCTCGACCGAGGCCGACCCGCTCGAGCACAAGCTCTCCAACGAGTCGCCGATCGGCAAAGCCCTGATCGGCCACAAGCGCAACGACATCGTCACGGTCGAGGTCCCGCGCGGGCCGAAGAAGAAACTGAAGATCACCAAGATCGAGACCGCTAGGTGCGTTCAGCCGCACTCGGTACGGCTCGCCGCTCGCAGTACGACGTCGCTCGGAGGCTCGAGCTGTAGTCGCGTGATGAGCAGCAGAAAGCTCTCCGACGTTCTCCGCGACCGGCGGGAGAAGCTGGAGCGGCTGCGAGAGGCGGGGATCGAGCCGTTCCCGCACGAGTTCGCCGAGCGCGAGGACATCGCCGAGGTGCGCGCTGCCCACGAGGGCCTGGCGGCCGGGGATCGAGACCGAGTCGCGGCACCGGGTCGCGGGCCGGATCGTCGCCCGCCGCGGCCACGGCAAGGCCTGCTTCCTCGACCTCCGCGACGGCAGCGGCCAGATCCAGCTGCACGCCCGCGAGGACCTGCTCGGCGAGGAGCCCTACGAGCTGCTGGTCGACCTCGACCTCGGCGACATCGTCGGCGTCGAGGGGACGGCGCTGGCGACCAGGCGCGGCGGCGAGCTCTCGCTGGCGATCGACCGCTGGCGCCTGCTCGCCAAGAGCCTGCGCCCGCCGCCCGACAAGTTCCACGGCCTCGAGGACGTCGAGACCCGCTACCGCCAGCGCGAGCTCGACCTGATCGCCAACGAGGAGAGCCGCCGCCTCTTCGCCCTGCGCGCCCGCACCGTCAGCGAGGTGCGCCGCTGGCTCGACGAGCGCGGCTTCGTCGAGGTCGAGACCCCGGTCCTGCAGCCGCTCTACGGCGGCGCCCTGGCGCGGCCGTTCGTCACCCACCACAACGCGCTCGACCGCGACTTCTACCTGCGGATCGCCACCGAGCTCTACCTGAAGCGGCTGGTCGTCGGCGGCATCGACCGCGTCTACGAGCTGGGCAAGGACTTCCGCAACGAGGGCGTCTCCCACAAGCACAACCCCGAGTTCACGATGCTCGAGTGGTACGAGGCCTGCGCCGACTACAAGGACACCGCGCACAAGGTCGAGACGATGGTCGCCGAGGTCGCCGAGCGGGTGCTGGGCACGACCGAAGGTGCAGCGCGGCGACGTCGACGATCGACTTCGCGCCCGCCCTGGAAGCGGGTGACCCTGCGCGAGGCGATCCGCGAGCGCACCGGCATCGACATCGCCGAGCACCCGACCCGCGAGGCGCTGGCCGCGGCGATGGGCACCGAGCCCGACCCGACGGAGGGCTGGGGCAAGCTGGTCGACGGCCTGCTCTCGAAGTCGA
Source organism: uncultured Solirubrobacterales bacterium (assembly GCA_963728045.1). Lineage (GTDB taxonomy): Bacteria > Actinomycetota > Thermoleophilia > Solirubrobacterales > 70-9 > VRUE01. The sequence goes on along the minus strand of CAVSIE010000005.1, from coordinate 70,454 downwards.
CGTCGAGCCGGAGCTGGTCCAGCCGACCTTCGTCCTCGACTACCCGGTCGAGCTCTCGCCCTTCGCCAAGTCCCACCGCTCCGAGGAGGGCGCTGGTCGAGCGCTTCGAGGCGTTCGCCGGCGGGATCGAGATCGCCAACGGCTTCAGCGAGCTGAACGACCCCGACGAGCAGCGCCGCCGCTTCGAGCAGCAGGCGGAGGAGCTGGAGCGCGGCGACGAAGAGGCGCAGCCGTACGACGAGGACTTCGTCGAGCGCGCTCGAACAGGGGATGCCGCCGACCGGCGGCGTCGGCATCGGGATCGACCGCCTGGTGATGCTGCTGACCGGCGCGAAGAGCCTGCGCGAGGTCGTGCTGTTCCCCGCGATGCGCACCTGAACGGCCCAAAAAGCCGCTCTGAGCGGATGTTTGCGTCCCGAGGCCGGGTGGGCGCGCTCGGTATCGTTTACAGGGCACATGGGCGCCTCCCGATACCGATAGGGCGTCCGCCGATACTTACTCAGCCGACCGTTGCAGTTGGACTAGATAGAGAGGCCTTTTGTTCGAGAGATTCACAGAGCGAGCCCGTCAAGTCGTCGTCCTGGCGCAGGAAGAGGCCCGCACGCTCAAGCACAACTACATCGGCACCGAGCACATCCTGCTCGGGCTGCTGCGCGAGGAGGAGGGCCTCGCCGCCCGGGTGCTCGAGTCGCTCGACATCACCACCGAGCGGGTCCGCTCGCAGGTGGTGCGGATCGTCGGTTCCGGCGAGGAGGTCACCTCCGGTCAGATCCCTTTCACCCCGCGCGCCAAGAAGGTGCTCGAGCTGGCGCTGCGCGAGGCGCTCTCGCTCGGCCACAACTACATCGGCACCGAGCACATCCTGCTCGGCCTCGTGCGTGAGAACGAGGGCGTCGCCGCCCGCATCCTGCTCGACTTCGACGCCGACTCGGACAAGATCCGCAACGAGGTGATCCGGATGCTCTCCGGCCCCGGCGGTCGCCGCCAGGGCGCCGGCGCGGGCGCCGGTGGGCCGGCGAGGGCAAGAAGTCCTCGAAGCTGCTCGACCAGTTCGGCCGCAACCTGACCAAGCTCGCCGAGGAGGGCAAGCTCGACCCCGTGATCGGGCGCGAGACCGAGATCGAGCGGATCATGCAGATCCTCTCGCGGCGCACCAAGAACAACCCGGTGCTGCTGGGCGAGCCCGGCGTCGGCAAGACCGCCGTGGTCGAGGGCCTCGCCGCCCGGATCGACAAGGGCGAGGTGCCCGAGCTGCTCAAGAACAAGCAGATCTACACGCTCGACCTGGCGGCGCTGGTCGCCGGCTCGAAGTACCGCGGCGAGTTCGAGGAGCGCCTGAAGAAGGTGATGAAGGAGATCACCCAGCGCGGCGACATCATCCTCTTCATCGACGAGCTCCACAACCTGGTCGGCGCCGGCGCCGCCGAGGGCGCGATCGACGCCGCCTCGATCCTGAAGCCGGCGCTGGCCCGCGGCGAGCTGCAGACGATCGGCGCGACGACGCTCGACGAGTACCGCAAGTACCTCGAGCGCGACTCGGCGCTGGAGCGCCGCTTCGCCCAGATCAAGGTCGACCAGCCCTCGGTCGAGGACACGGTGAAGATCCTCGAGGGGCTGCGCGAGCGCTACGAGCAGCACCACCGCGTCAACATCACCGACGACGCGCTGGGCGCCGCCGCCGAGCTCGCCGACCGCTACATCTCCGACCGCTTCCTGCCCGACAAGGCGATCGACCTGATCGACGAGGCCGCCTCGCGGATGCGGATCAAGTCGATGAGCTCGCCGCCGGTCTACCGCGACCTCGAGGAGGAAATCGAGACGACGCGGCGCGAGAAGGAGGCCGCGATCGAAGCGCAGGAGTTCGAGAAAGCGGCGAACCTGCGCGACACCGAGCGCCAGCTGACGACCCGCAAGCGCCAGCTCGAGGACGAGTGGGCCGAGGGCGAGAACGGCGAGCGGCCCGATGTCGGCGAGGAGGAGATCGCCGACATCGTCTCGATGTGGACCGGGATCCCGGTCTTCAAGCTGACCGAGGCCGAGACCAAGAAGCTGATCCACATGGAGGACGAGCTGCACAAGCGCGTGATCGGCCAGGAGGTCGCGATCACCGCCGTCTCCAAGGCGATCCGCCGCTCGCGCGCCGGGATCAAGGACCCGAAGCGCCCGGCCGGCTCGTTCATCTTCCTCGGCCCCTCCGGGGTCGGCAAGACCGAGCTCGCCCGCACCCTCGCCGAGTTCCTCTTCGGCGACGAGGAGGCGATGATCCGGATCGACATGTCCGAGTACATGGAGAAGCACGCGGTCAGCCGCCTGGTCGGCTCGCCGCCGGGCTACATCGGCTACGACGAGGGCGGCCAGCTGACCGAGGCCGTGCGCCGCAAGCCCTACTCGGTGCTGCTGCTCGACGAGATCGAGAAGGCCCACCCCGACGTCTTCAACATCCTGCTGCAGATCCTCGAGGACGGGCGGCTGACCGACGCCCAGGGCCGCACGGTCGACTTCCGCAACGCGATCGTGATCATGACCTCGAACATCGGCGCCTCTGAGATCGCCAAGAACACCTCGATCGGGTTCACCGTCTCCGATGAGACCGGCATGTCCTACGACGACATGAAGAACCGGATCATGAGCGACCTGAAGAAAGTCTTCCGCCCCGAGTTCCTCAACCGGATCGACGAGGTGATCGTCTTCCACAAGCTGGCCAAGGACGAGGTGAAGGAGATCATCGACCTGATGATCAACCGGGTCCGCGTCCAGGTTGCCGAGCACGAGCTGCAGCTGGAGCTGACCGACGAGGCCAAGGACCTGCTGGTCGAGAAGGGCTGGGACCCCTCGATGGGCGCCCGGCCGCTGCGCCGCGCGATCCAGCGCTACATCGAGGACCCGCTCGCCGACGAGGTTCTGCGGCAGGGCGAGATGGCCCCGGGTTCGACCGTGATGGTCGAGCGCGACGCCTCCGGCGACGAGGAGGACCGTCCGCTCAGCCTGCGGATCGTCAAGCCGCGCAAGCCCCCGAAGGCGAAGCCGAAGCCCGAGCCCGAGAAGGTCGGCGACAGCTCGGCTCAGTGAGGAGCCCCGCTCGGCAGGCGCTTGGCGCCTGGAGTGGTGGGCGGTTCCTGCGCTTCGGCGAGACGATCGACGAGCAGCGCCTCGAGGCGCTGCTGCGGCCCGGCGAGGGCATTGACACGGTGCTCACGGCCGACACATACGGCCAGGGCGAGGCGGACAGGCTGGTCGGGCGAGCCCTATCCGGACTGTCCCGCGAGTCCTACTGCCTGGTTGGGGCGGTCGGCCATGACTTCTACGAGGGCGAGCGCGACGGCCCCCGCGGCTTCCCCCGCTTCACCGACCCCCGCCTGCGCCCCGAGGCCGGGTACGCCGGTTATCTGCGGATGGCGACCGAGAGCAGTCTGGAGCGGATCGGGGCCGAGCGCTTCGACCTGCTCCTGCTCCACAACCCCGACCGGACCGGATACTCCAGCGAGGCGGTCTGGGACGCGATGGCGGCCCTGCGGGAGGACGGCCTGGCCGGGACCATCGGCGTCGCGCCGGGGCCGGCGAACGGCTTCACCCTCGACCTGATCGCCTGCCTGGAGCGCTTCGGCGACCGGATCGACTGGGCGATGGTCATCCTCAACCCGTTCGAGCCCTGGCCCGGCGAGCTCTGCCTCGACGCGGCCGAGCGGCAGGGAGTGAAGGTGATCACCCGCGTCGTCGACTACGGCGGTCTTTTCTGGGGCGACCTCGAGCCTGGCATGGAGCTGCCGAAAGGCGACCACCGGGCTTTTCGCCCCGAGGGCTGGATCGAGGCCGGGCTCGGAAAGCTGGCGCGCCTCGACCCGATTCGCGAGCGCACCGGCCTCAGCACGATGCACCTCGCCTGCGACTGGAACCTCGCCCACCCTGCGGTCGAGTGCGTCGTGCCGACCCTGATCCAGGAGACGGGCCCCGAAGCGCGCCCGATCGAGGAGAAGCGGGCGGAGCTGGCGGCCCTGTCCGGCGAGCGAGTCCTGAGCGATGCCGACGTGGAGGAGATCCGCGCGGTCGGGGACAACACCGGCTGCATGGCGCTGAAGGGGGCGAGCCCCGCGCACGAGGGAGAGGAGAGGCCCGACCGCTGGGCCCTCAGCCCCGAGCTGGCCGCGGTCGGCGAGCGCTGGGGCATCGACCCCGCTCGCGACCTGATCGCTTCGTAGCTGAACCGAGGAGGGATGGCGGTGCCCCTCTCCGTGAACTAGCGTCGCACGCGCGCTCTGCGCGCTTAGCGACCGAGATGGTGCGCGGCTTCGCCGCGCGAAAACCGGATTGCATTTCCGCCGCCTATCGGCGACGTTCCCGGAGAGGGCCACCGCCATCCCTCCAGCCCACCAGCTCCGGTAGACGCAACAGCTTTTACGGAAGCTGTCCAGTTCACGCACGCCTCCTCTTGCAGAAGCTTCCTTTCATCGAGCGTCCTGTTGCTGCGTGTCGATAGAGGGCCTGGTCGCGCTCCAGGCGAATGTCGCCGAATAGGCGGCGATATGCAATCTGTCTTCTGCGCGCCGGTAGGCGCGCACTCAATTCGGAGCGCACCGCAGGTGCGCTCCCCCAATTCGCCTGGAGGGCGACCAGGCCCTCTATCGACGTCCATCAGCAGGAACGCCGCAAGCGTTCATAGGCTGCTCGCATGAAACGCGAGTGGTGGACGCTGACGGGGGCCTGCGCCGGCCTCTTCATCCTCATGCTCGACTCGACCGTGGTCGCGCTGGCCCTGCCCAGCATCCGCCACGACGTCGATGCCAGCGCCGCGGGCCTGCAGTGGATGATGAACGGCTACCTGCTGACGATCACGGTCTTCGTCGTCACCGCCGGCCGGCTGGGCGACATGTTCGGCCGCAAGCGCTTCTTCATCCTCGGGATGGTCGTCTTTGCGCTCGGCTCGGTCCTCTCCGGCGCCGCGGGCGATGAGCATGCGTTGATCCTCGGCCGCCTGCTGCAAGGGCTGGGTGCGGCGCCGATGTTGCCGCTCTCGCTGGCGATCGTCTGCGACGCCTTCCCCGCTGAGCGGCAGCCGCGCGCGCTCGGCATCTGGGCGGCGATCTCGGCGATCGCCCTGGCGATCGGGCCGCTGGCGGGGGGCGTCCTGGTGGAAATCGAGTGGCGCGCGATCTTCTGGGTCAACCTGCCGATCGCCGCGCTCGGCATCGCCATCGTCTCCCTCGCCGCGAAGGAGTCGCGCGACCCCAGTGCGGGGCGCAGAGTGGACTTGCGCGGCCTGCTGGCGCTGAGCGCCGGTCTCACGCTTGCCGTCCTGGCGCTGATCCAGGCGCGGGTCTGGAGCGCCGAGGCGACCGCGGCGCTGGCCGTCGCCGGCATCGGCGCGCTCTACGCCTTCTGGCGCATCGAGCACCGGGTCGAAGAGCCGATCGTCGACTTCTCGCTCTTCCGCAACGGTCCCTACTTCGGCGCCAGCGCCGCCGCCTTTTGTCTCGTCGGCGCCTACTGGTCGGTGATGTTCTTCCAGCCCCAGTACCTGCAGGACGTGCGCGAACACTCGGTCGTGCTCAGCGGTTTGATGATCCTGCCGATCACCGCCCCGATGGTCCTCATCTCGCCCTTCTCGGGACGGCTCATAGCCCACTTTGGGGCCCGGCGCCTGATGACCGCGGGGATGCTCTGCGGAGTCGCGGGCCTGCTCGTCCTCACCCAACTCGAGCCCGGCAGCCCCTATGCCCTGCTGCTGGCGGGCTACCTGCCTTTCGGAATCGCCCTCGGCCTCGTCTACGCGCCGATGTCGACCGCGGCGATGGCGGCGATGCCGGCGGAGAAGACCGGGATCGCCTCCGGAGTGCTGGCAATGGACCGAGTGATGGCGGGGACGATCGCCCTGGCCGCCAGCGGCGCCCTCTTCCACGCCCTGCTTGGTGACGGCGAGACGTTCTCTGCCGCGATCGCCGGCTCGACCTGGATCCTGGCTGCGCTCTGCGCGCTGGGCGCGGCGCTCACCTGGGCTTTCGTGCGCGACCTGGACGCACAGCGCCCCGTTCCCCATCGGCATCGACACCGCCACCGCTCGCATCTTTGAATCCCCGATTTGCGCGTTTGCGTGACCGGTCTCCTTGACAACACTTATCCTGACCTGTCCAGTCGAGATTCATCAGACCGCATTCCAAAGCGGTTTTTGCCATCCTAGACGCGATGTCCGCGCTGCCTGGGGATGCCCTGCATGAGCTTTCCGAACGGCAGGACCCTCAGCTACTGAGGGCTCTCGACATCGTCGCACCAGGTGGCGCCCTGCGTGAGGGAATCGACAACATCGTCCATTCCCGCACCGGCGGCCTGATCGTCGTCGGCGATGCCGAAGACATCTCCCACCTGCTCTCAGGTGGGTTCAAACTCGACATCGACTACACCCCGGCGATGCTCTACCAGGTGGCGAAGATGGACGGCGCGATCGTCCTCAACGCCGAGGCGACGACGATCGCCTGGGCCAACGTGCAGCTGATGCCGGATCCGACGATCCTCTCCTCGGAGACCGGGACGCGGCACCGCACCGCCGAGCGCGTCTCCAAACAGACCGACGCTCTGGTGATCGCGATCTCGCAGCGCCGTGACGTCGTCTCGCTCTACGCGGGCGGGACCAAGTACATCCTCCAGGACATCCCCGCGGTGCTCGCCAAGGCGAACCAGGGGCTGGCGACGCTCGACAAGTACCGCGCCCGGCTCGACCAGGTCTCGACCCGCCTCACCGTGCTCGAGTTCGAGGGAGGCGGCGTGCTCTACGACGCGCTCGCCGTCCTGCAGCGGGCTGAGCTGGTGACCAGGATGGCGGTCGAGGTCGAGCGCTACATCGTCGAGCTCGGCACCGAGGGCCGGCTGATCGAGATGCAGCTGGAGGAGACGATGGTCGGCGTCGCCGCCGACAAGACCGCGCTGATCCGCGACTACTCGGTCGATGACACCGAGGAGAACCTGGCCGCGGTGCTGCAGTCGCTCGCCCGCATGCCCCATCAGGAAGTGCTCGACTTCGGTCGTCTCGCCGAGCTGCTCGGCTACGACCGCAAGCTCAACACGCTCGACTTCCCGGTGGCGCCGCGCGGATACCGGGTGCTGGGCCGCATCCCGCGCATTCCCAAGCTTGTCGTCCAGAAGATCATCCGCGAGCTCGGCGGTCTGGAGGAGGTCCTCGCGGCCTCCGACGCCGATCTCGAGGCCGTCGAGGATGTCGGTCCGACCAGGGCCAAGGACATCCGCGAGGGTCTGCGGAGACTTCAGGAGGTCGACCTGGTCGACCGGTACTTGCAGACCTGACGGCTGATCCCAGGCCGTCGCAATGGAAAGGAGCGGAACGATTTCCGAGTCAGAGGTAGCGATGGAGGCCACAGGCCTCGAGGAGGGCGTCGAATACGTCTGCGATTTCGAGGAGGGGGACAAGGTTGTCTACCCCCACCACGGAGCGGGGCTCGTATTGAAGAAGGAGGCTCGCGAGCTGATGGGGGAGGAGCGCGAGTATCTGACGATCAAAATCCTCCACAACGAACTCACCGTGATGGTCCCCAGCGAGAACGCGGGAATCGCCGGGCTGCGGCGGGTGATCGACGAGGACGAGATCAAGAAAGTCACCGATGTCCTCACCGATGACGTGTCGGAGATGCCGAAGAACTGGAACCGGCGCTTCAAGTACAACCGCGAGAAGATCAAGACAGGCGACGTCTTTGAGCTCGCCGAGGTGGTCCGCAACCTCGCGCTCCGCGAGATGGAGAAGGGCCTCTCGACCGGCGAGAAGCAGATGTACACGCGGGCCAAGAAGATCCTCGCGTCGGAGTTCATGTACGCGCTCGACAAGGACGAGGAGGGCGCGGAGGAGTACCTGGACGGACTGCTGGAGGGCCGTTTCGCCGCCACGGCGTAACGGCGCTGCGGCGTCCGTAACCGCGGTCATCGCCGCCGCCGGCTCCGGGCAGAGGCTCGGAGCCGGCGGCCCGAAGGCCTTTGTGCCGCTGGCGGGGCGGTCGATGGTCGAGTGGTCGATCGCGGCCTTCCGCGGCTGTGCCTCGATCCACTCGATCGTGGTCGCCTGCCCGCCGGGACACGCGCATGATCTGGGTGGGGGCGATCCCGTCCTGGTCGAGGGCGGCGAGACCCGCGCGATCTCGGTTTCGAACGCGCTGGGGAGGGTCGAAACGGAGCTGGTCGCGATCCACGATGCGGCCCGGCCGCTGGTTACGCCGGAGCTGATCGAAGGCGTGGTCGCGACCCTGGTCGCGGATCCCGAGGCCGCCGGCGCGATCGCGGCGACCCCGGTCACCGACACGGTCAAGCAGGGGCGGTCGGTGGTGGAAGCGACCCTCGACCGCGGGCGGTTGTGGGGGGCGCAGACGCCTCAGGTGTTCCGGGCCGATGCGCTGCGCGACGCGCTTGCGGCCGAGCCGGAGCGCGTCGCCGCGGCGACCGACGAGGCGATGCTGGTCGAGGGGGCCGGTGGGCGCGTGCTGATCCACCCCGCGCCGCCGGAGAACCTCAAGGTGACGACGCCGCTCGATCTTCGTCTCGCCGAGCTGCTTCTCGCCGATGCTCCCGCCGGCGGCGCGTGAAGAGGCGGCGCTCGACGTAGAGCGTGCTGACTCCGGCGAGGAAGATCGCGACGAGGTTGAGGCTGAGCTGAGCCATGGCGCCGCGCCAGTCCGCCCAGTTGCCGAGGGCCGCGGCGACCCCGATGTTGGCCGCCGCCGGGATCGTCGTCACCGAGACAAGGACGCCGATCAGCGCCCCGGACTTGGTGGAGGTGAGGGATAGGACCCCGGCCGCGCCGGCGAAGGCTGCGACGATGAAGGAGAACGTTTCCGGCTCGGCGATGAACCGGGTCAGCGGGTTGTCGACGCTCTTGAAGCTCGAGTCGACCAGCCCGGTCGCCACGCAGATCAGGGTGAAGAGGAAGGCCGCGGTGATGCCGACCGGGAAGCCGATCGCCAGCGCGGTCAGCGAGCGCAGGCCGACGCCGAGGCGACGCTCCACCGCAGCGACGCAGAGGCCGGCCAGCGGCCCGAACTCGGGCCCGACCACCATCGCGCCGACGATCAGGATCGGTGAGCCAGTGAAGATCCCGACCGAGGCGATCAGGCAGGCCAGAGCCATGAAGGCGAGGAACGTCCCGCTCAGCTCGATGCTCTCCGAGGTGCGGGCCTCGACCTCCTCCCAGACGACGGCGTCGGAGGGCGCGCCGCGAGCTGCGCGCTCGGCTCGTCTGCCGACGTCGGAGATCTGCGAGTCGATCTGCTCGAGGGCGATCGAGCCGTCCTTGTGGACGCGCAGCTCCTTGAGGTCGTCGATCACGACGCTGGCATCCTCGCGGGCGACGTCGCAGAGCACGACGTCACCGGGCGGCTGACGGGCGGCGCCCTCGAGCAGGACCAGGTTGGTGGTCGACGGCGCCGCCTCGAGCAGGTCGACGACCTTCTCGGTCCGATCCGACGGGACGACGATCCGCAGATGGACCATGCGGGCAGCGTATCCGCGCTCGCTGTCGCCTAGGCTCGGGTCTCGTGCTCACCGACTATCACCTGCACCTGCGACCCGACGAGGAGGACACCCCTCCGGAGCGCTACTTCACGACGGCGAACGTGGAGCGCTACCTGGCGGCTGCCGCCGAGGCGGGGATCGAGGAGCTCGGGGTCTCCGAGCACATCCACCGCTTCACCCAAGCGCTCGACCTCTGGCGCCACCCGTTCTGGGAGGAGCAGGCGCGCGACGACCTCGATGCCTACTGCGAGTTCGTCCGCACTACGCCGCTGCGGCTGGGGATCGAGTGCGACTTCGTTCCCGGCGCCGAGGACCGCACCGCGTCGCTGCTTGAGGCGCGGGACTTCGACTACGTGGTTGGTTCGGTCCACTTCGTCGGCCAGCAGGCGGTGGACCACGAGGGCTGGGACGTCTGGGAGGGGCGGGGCGACCCCGAGCAGGTCTGGCGGCGCTACTTCGACGCGCTCGCCGAGTGCGCCCGCAGCGGCCTCTTCGAGATCCTCGCCCACCCCGACCTGGTCAAGGTCTGGGGCGGCGCCAGGCCGCTTCCCGAGCGCGACCCCCGCTTCTTCTACGAGCCGGCGGTGGAGGCGATCGCGGAGAGCGGCGTTGCGGTTGAGGTCTCGACCGCCGGCCTGCGCAAGCCGGTGGCCGAGATCTACCCCGCGCGCGCCTTCGCCGAGATGTGCGTCGAGGCGGGGGCGGCCTTCGCCCTCTCCTCCGACGCCCACCTGCCGGAGCAGGTCGGGTTCGGCTACGACCGCGCGACCGAGTTCCTCGCGGATCTCGGGGTCGAGGAGCTCTGCGTCTTCGAGGGCCGCTCGCGCAGCCTCGAGCCGATCGGCGCTGCGGTGCGCGAGGATTGAGCCGATGAGTTCGGAGCAGCCATGAGCGTCGGGATCGGTTACGACAGCCACCGCTTTGTCGAGGGCCGCAGGCTGGTCCTCGGCGGGGTCGAGATCGAGCATCCGCAGGGGCTCGCCGGTCACTCGGACGCCGACGTGCTGACCCACGCCGTGATCGACGCCCTGCTCGGCGCGGCCGGCATGGGCGACCTCGGCACGCTCTTCCCCGACGACGAGGAGCGCTGGCGCGACGCCGACTCGATCGACCTGCTGCGCACCGTTGTCGGCACGGTCTCCGGCCGGATCGTCAACCTCGACGCCACCGTCGTCTGCGAGGAGCCGCGCCTCGCTCCCCATCGGGGCGAAATGGAGCGGATCCTCGCCGAGGTGACTTCGGCGCGGGTCAGCGTCAAGGCGACCACCAACGAGGGAATGGGCTGGATCGGCAGGGGCGAGGGAATTGCCTGCATCGCGGTCGCCTTGGTCGAGGGCGAATAGCGTCTAGGCTTCTCGATCCCGATGGGACGCCTTAGCTCAATCGCGTCGAGTGTGCGCCAGTCTGTCTCGGACTCGGCGTTCGAGCTGAAAGTGCTGCGCGAGGCCGGGGTGCTCGGGCTCGAGCGGCCCGACATCGCTGTTCGCAGGGGCGCCACCTTCGTCCGCTGGGGCGCCTCGCCGGCGACCGGGGCGGCAACGGCGGCGATCAGTCACCCGGACGAGCCGGCGCTGATCGATGAGCGCGGCTCGCTCACCTTCGGGCAGATGCACCGGCGCTCCAACGCGTTCGCCCACGCCTTCGCGAAGATGGGCATCGGTTACGGCGACGGGATCGGGATCATGTGCCGCAACCACCGCGGCTTCATCGAAGCGACTCTCGCTGCCGCCAAGCTCGGCGCCAGCGCGCTCTACCTGAACACGATGTTCGCCGGCCCGCAACTGGTCGAGGTTACGCGGCGCGAGAAACCCAAGGCGCTCGTCTACGACGAGGAGTTCGCCGGGCTGCTCGACGGCGTCGATGAGAGCGTGGCGCGCGTCGTCGGCTGGGCTGATGGCGAGGTCGAGGCGCCGACGATCGACTCTCTGGTCGCCGCCAACGACGACTCGAGCCTGAAGCCGCCGCCGGACAAGCCGCGCTTCGTCATCCTCACCTCGGGGACGACGGGGACGCCCAAGGGGGCGCAGCGCTCCAGCCCCGACGGCCTCCTTTCGATGGCTGCGATCATCGACAAGATCCCTTATCGCAGCCGCGAGACGATGATGATCGCGGCGCCGCTCTTCCACTCCTGGGGCTTCTTCCACTTCGTGATGAGCCTGCCGACGGCCTCGACGCTCGTCCTGCGCCGCCGCTTCGACGAGGAGGGGACTCTGCGCGCGGTCGAGGAGCACCGCGCCCAGGTGCTGGCGGTGGTGCCAGTGATGCTGCAGCGCATCCTGCGGCTGCCCGGAGAGACGCTCGCCTCCTACGACCTCTCCTCGCTGCGGATCACCGCGGTCTCCGGCTCGGCGCTGCCAGGCGAGCTGGCGACCGAGTGGATGGACCGCTTCGGCGACACCGTCTACAACCTCTACGGCTCGACCGAGGTCTCCTGGGCGACGGTCGCGACCCCGGAGGATTTGCGCGCTGCTCCCGGCACCGCCGGCCAGGCCCCCCGTGGCACGGTGGTGCGCCTCTACGACGACGCCGGGCGCGAGGTGCCGCGCGGCGAGGTCGGACGCATCTTCGTCGGCAACGAAATGGCCTTCGAGGGCTACACCGGCGGCGGTGGCAAGGAGGTGATCGACGGCCTGTACTCCAGCGGCGACGTCGGCCACCTCGATGCGGCGGGTCGCCTCTTCATCGACGGTCGCGACGACGAGATGATCGTCTCCGGCGGCGAGAACGTCTTCCCTCGCGAGGTCGAGGACCTGCTCGCCGACCACGAGGCTGTGGTCGAGGTGGCTGTGATCGGCGTCGACGACGAGGAGTTCGGCCAGCGACTGAAGGCCTTCGTCGCCCTCACCGCGGGCGCCGAGACCACCGAGGACGAGCTGAAGGCGCATGTGAAGGCCAACCTCGCCTCCTACAAGGCGCCGCGCGAGATCGAGTTCCTCGAGGAGCTGCCCCGCAACGCCACCGGCAAGGTCCTCAAGCGCGAGCTGCGCGAGCGCGAGACCTCGCAGTCCGCTTAGTTCTTGGGTCTCCGCTAATTGCGGATTTCCCACTGTGAAAGGGGTAGCGAGCCCTCCGGCGCCGGTAGTAGGTTCTCGCGCATGGGCGAGCCCGTAGCGCAGCTGAAAGCGGTTGGAGAGGCGACCGGACAGATCCACGAGGTGGCCGAGAAGGCGCTCGAGTGGGTCCGGGTCAGCGAGGAGCGAGCCGCCAAGGCGGAGGCGAGGGCCGAGGCGATCCGCGCCGAGATGAAGGAGCGGGCGATGGCGACCGTGCGCAAGATCGGCGAGGAAGGGCGTGAGCGACTCGCCGGCGAGCGTCAGAAGAGTCGCGAGGCTGAGGCGCGGGCAACGCGCGCCGAGGCGGCGAGGGATCGGGCTGAGAAGGCCTTTGAGCAGGCGCAGGAGCATGCTCAGGCCGACCGCCAGAGGCTCACCGCTGAGATGAACAGGCTGAAAGAGGAGTCCGGAGAGGCTCGCGCCGAGGCCGCCCGGCAGCTCGAATCAGAGGCTGGAGAACGGGCGCGTAAAGCGATCGAAGGGGCACAGCAGGAGGCCGATCAGCGCATCGCAGCGGCGGAGCAGCGCGCGGCCGACGCCGAAGCGGTCGCCCGCGAGGCGCACGAGGTCGCGGTCCGGCTCGAGGCTGAGATCGAGGAACGGGTGATGCAGGGCACCGAGGACGTTCGCCGCGAGGCTGAGGAGCGGGTGCGCAAGCTGGTCGAGAAGGTCGAGCAGGAGGCCGAGGAGAAAGCCCGCGCCCGCGCCGAGGACCAGCTCAAGGCCGAGTCGGACCGGATTCGCAGGCAGGCGGAACAGCGCGAGGAGCGCGCCCGCCAGGTCGCCGAGGACGAGATCAAGGCGAGCGCGAAAAAGGCGAAGCGGGAAGCGCAGGCGGCGGCAGAGGACACGGCGCCGTCCTGGGCGCAGCGCGAGACCGCCACGAGCGGCAGCGGCTACCGCACTTTCTAGTCCCGACTAGCATCCGGCCTCATGCGGGAGGTGCGGATCAAGGACACGCTCAGCGGTGAGCTGGCGACCCTGGACTCTGGTCGGGAGGTGGGGATCTACGCCTGCGGGCCAACCGTCTACAGCCGCATCCACATCGGCAACGCCCGCCCGTTCGTCGTCTTCTCCCTGCTCGCGCGATTCCTGCGCTCTGAGGGCTACGACGCCAAGCTGGTCGTCAACGTCACCGACATCAACGACAAGATCTACGATGCGGCACGCGCGGCAGGAGAGGAGTCGCAGGCCTTCGCCGAGCGGATGACGCGGGCCTATTTCGACGATACGGAGCGGCTGGGGTTGGGCCGGCCCGACGCTGAGCCGCTGGCCACGGAGACGATCGGGGGGATCGTAGGGCTGATCTCCGAGCTGATCGACTCCGGGCACGCCTACGAGTCGGGGGGAGACGTCTACTTCCGCGTACGCAGCTTCGAGGGCTACGGAAGGCTCTCCAACCGGCGCGCCGAGGACATGGACCAGGGCGAGGAGGCGGGCTCGGCGACGCTGAAGGAGGACCCGCTCGATTTCGCGCTCTGGAAGGCGCGCAAGGAGGGCGAGGACACCTCCTGGGACTCGCCTTGGGGGCCCGGCCGGCCGGGCTGGCACATCGAGTGCTCGGCGATGGCCGAGGCCGAGCTGGGCGCCTCGTTCGCGATCCACGGCGGTGGCTCGGACCTCGTCTTTCCCCACCACGAGAACGAGATCGCCCAGTCCGAGGCGGCAGGGCGGCCCTTCGCCGCGCTCTGGATGCACAACGGGATGGTCGAGACGGATGCGGAGAAGATGTCGAAGTCGGAGGGCAACATCTTTCAGTTGTCAGAGGCGCTGGATCGCTATGGGCGCGAGGCGGTCGTGGCGTACCTGATCTCGGGTCACTACAGGCAGCCGTTGGCGTTTGGCGATGAGCAGCTGGAGGAGGCGAAGGCAAGAGTCGAGCGATTGCGGAACTTCTTCCGCGAGAACCCCGTCGGCGGGGAGTCGGGGGAGGACTCGTCGGAGCAACAGCAGGGAGGCTCCGCCGAGCCCTCCCCCGACTCCCCGCCAGCAGTGCGCGCCGACAACTTCCGCGACGCGCTTGCAGATGACTTCAACACCCCAAGGGCGATGGCCGAGGCGTTCGAGCTGGTCGCAGATGTCAACCGTAGCCAAGTCCCCGCGGGCGAAGCTGCTGTGGTCTTGGCGGAGATGCTTGGGCTCGTCGGACTCGGCTCCCTTGCCCAGCCGGATCAGGGAGCTGAGGCCGACGAGGGAGCGCGGAAGTTGATGGAGGAACGGGAGGAAGCACGCGCTGAGAAGGACTTTGAGCGTGCGGATGCGATTCGGGATCGGCTGGTCGAGCTGGGGTGGGAGGTGCGGGATTCGGCTGAGGGCGCGAAGCTCGTTCCCAAGGTCTAGATGGCCAACCAGCTGATCTACGGCAAGCAGCCGGTCGCCGAGGCGGAGCGGGGGAGGCGAGGCGTACGCCGTATCTGGAAGGCGCCGGAGACGCCGGCGGAGGAGTTGGAGCGGATGTGTGGGTCGCCGGACCACCAGGGGGTTGTGGCCGAGGTCGATGCCTATCCCTACGCCGACCCTGCTCAGCTGCTGCGCGTCGAGAACGCGCTGATCGTCGCCCTTGACCAGGTGCAGGACCCGCGCAACCTGGGTGCGGTCTGTCGTTCGGCCGAGGCTGCAGGTGCTTCCGGCCTGGTCATCCCGGAGCGCCGCTCGGCCGAGGTGACCGCGGTTGCCTGCAAGGCGTCGGCTGGTGCGGTGGAGCACCTGCCAGTGGCCCGCGTCCGCAACCTCGCCGACTGGCTCACCGCGGCGAAGGAGGCCGGCTTCTGGATCTGGGGCGCCGACGCGGACGCGGAGCAGCGGCCCTGGGGCGCAGACCTCACGGGCCCTACTGTGCTCGTGCTCGGCGGCGAGGGCAAGGGAATCCGCCCCCGCGTCGGCTCGGCTTGCGACGGCGTCATCGCGCTGCCACAGCGGGGAAGAGTGGGCTCGCTCAACGTCTCCGCCGCTGCCACGGCGCTGCTCTTCGAGGCGCTCCGCCAGCGCGATTCTGCCTGAAGCAACTGCAACGGCGGTTGCACGAACCTCAGTTCGGGGTTGACAGAACTCTGCGCAGTGCGTAAGACTACCGCGCCATAAAGGGTGAACCTCAGCTTGAGTCTGAGTCTCACCGATTCATGTAGGGGCGCCCCTGGGGAGGAAAGCGGCGCCACGACCCTTCATTCCAAAGGAGAAGGATCAGTGGCTCTATCTTCCCCCACGCAGGAATTTCGACTTC
Organism: uncultured Solirubrobacterales bacterium; assembly: GCA_963728045.1. Classification (GTDB taxonomy): domain Bacteria; phylum Actinomycetota; class Thermoleophilia; order Solirubrobacterales; family 70-9; genus VRUE01. The sequence goes on along the minus strand of CAVSIE010000005.1, from coordinate 54,683 downwards.
CGAGCGGACGCATCAACGGCTCCCTCAATCCCGCGGCATCCGACACTCAGTCTCAACCTGAGCTTGATGATCATTATCTGGTCGCCCTCGCCAAGGATGGGCGAGCCGACGCCTACGACGCCATCGTCCGCCGCTACCGCGGCTTCGTACGTCTCAAGGCTTCGTCCTACTTCCTGCTCGGCGGCGAGGCGGACGACCTTATCCAGGAAGGCCTACTCGGTCTCTACAAGGCGATCCGCGACTACCGCGCCGATCGCGAGTCGAGCTTCCGCAACTTCGCCGAGCTCTGCATAACCCGCCAGATCATCACCGCGGTGAAGACGGCGACCCGCAACAAGCACACGCCGCTCAACCAGTACGTCTCCTTCAGTCAGACGCCGGCAGCGGCCGGAGACTCCGACACGACGCTCGACGAGATCCTGCCCGGTCCCGCGGTCTTCGACCCGGCGAGCCAGGTGATCGCCTCCGAAGAGCTCGAGAGCCTGGTCTCCTGCCTCTCCGGCAACTCGGGCGTCCTCTCTGACCTCGAGAGCCGGGTCCTCTCTCTCTATCTCGACGGGCACTCCTACGAGGAGACCGCGGAGCGGCTCGAGTGCGACACCAAGACCGTCGACAACGCCCTACAGCGGGTCAAGCGCAAGGTCGGCGCGCACCTGGCTTCGCGCGAGGTGCTCGCCTAGGGCAGGTCGGCGAGCACGTAGTCGAGCAGCGCCCGGCCGTGGTCGGAGGCGACGGCGACGTCGTCGGCGCTGACTCGGGCTCGGTGCAGGGATTGCATGCGCAGGACGTCTCCGTCGGCGCGCCGGTTGGGGAAGATGCCGGAGTAGGAGACGCCCAGGCGCTCTAGATGGTCGGCGAGGAGCGCTGTCGCCGGGTCCTCCAGCGGCAGGTCGAGGTAGACGGCGTCCAGCCCGGTGCGGTGGAAGAGGTGATGGCGCTCCGCCGCGACGACGGTCTCCAGATCCGCGCCCGGTGTGAGGACGGTGAGGAGTGCCAGGTTGTGGTCGGCATCGACCTCGATATGCAGCTCGGTTCGTTCGGCTGGCTTGGCTTCGGCCGGCGGCTCGGCGAGCGTTCCGCGCAGCTCGCACAACTCCAGCGTCTGCTCGACGATTCCGCGGTGGCGCTCCGGCGCGTAGACCGGTCGCTCGTGGCCGTCGTTCAGCTTGGTGTAGAAGAGCGCCGCCGACTGGCGCTGCGGCCGCACTTCGCCGGCCGCGTCGTTGGCAACCGAGGCCGGGATCCAGCCGAGCAGGAAGCCCGTCTCGTGTGCGCCCAGCTCGACATTTGCCCGCTGGCTGTAGGGATGTGCCGCGGTCGCCTCGCTGAACATGCCGGCCATCCCCTGCTCTCGCGCCCAGTCCATCAGGTAGCGCTTGGTCCGCGTGAACAGGTGCTGTCCGCGTGCGGCCGGCATCGTCACCGCCTGGCCTGAGTGCCCCACCGCATCGCCGGCCCCCGCAAGGCTCATCCCCTCGTGGCAGAGCAGTGCCCCGTCGAGCGACTCGGCCACGCACGAGACGTAGGTCCCCGCCGCCAGCCGTGACGAGACCTCTTCGGGGTCGTAGACCCAGCGCACGTCGTAGGTCTCCCCGTAAGCCACCCGGATCGCCTCACTCAGGACCTCCCCCTCGTCGGGTTCGAGGAAGCGGAATCGCACTTCGGTATGGCTGCTGGACAGGTTCACGCCGTCTATATTCGACAGCCTGCCCGCCTAGCTCAACTGGTAGAGCACCGCTCTTGTAAAGCGGAGGTTTCCGGTTCGATTCCGGAGGCGGGCTCTGGGGCGAGTCAGCTCGGCTCTTTGCCGCCGCCGAGCACGCGGGCCTTCTCGGCGGCGAACTCCTCGTCGCTGAGGATGCCCTTTTCGTGCAGGGCGCCGAGGCGCTCGAGGCGTTCCAGGCGGGCGTCCTCTGCGGGCTTGCCGTCTCCTGCATCGCCCCTGGGCTCGCCTCCGGCTGTGTCTCCTCCTATGGAGCGAGCTGACTCCCGGGCGGAGTCGCGCAGTTTCGCCGCCTTCTCGCCTAGGTTGGCGTCCTTGACGGCGCCGACCATGCGGTCGCGGGTGCGGCCGAAGACGTCGCTGAACTCGGCATCGGGGAATTCCTCCTCGGTCTGTTTGCGCAGCTCGTGAACGCCGAGCGCGATCATCGCGGCGACGATCAGCGTGGTGAGGAAGGAGCGCAAGTTCTGGGTCGGGGCCGAGAGGAAGTAGATGCCGATCAGGACCGCCAGGCCGGCGTAGACATAGGCGACGTGGTCGCGCAACACCGGGGCGGCCGCCTTGCGGGTGGCGCGGGCGGAGGAGACGGGGGAGCCGAGCCAGCCGGCGAGCACTGCCAGAGCGCCGAAGACGATCACCGTCGTCGCGATGCTGACCATCAACGAGGTTGAGATCGACCAGGCCCGGTCGGCTGCCGGCCTGATGCTCTCGTCGACGACCAGCTGGTCGAGGACGATGCCGCCCGTCGCCTGACGGGCGACGATCACGGCGAAGCCGGCGGCGATCAGCCCGACCCCGCAGAAGAGCACCGTCACCCAGCGCCCGTCGCGGGAGAGGTAGACGGCGAGGCCGAAGGTGAGCAGGGTGAGGATCGAGAGCACCAGCGCCAGCCCCTTGATCGCGGCCGTGATGTTCTGCGCCGTGTCCAGCTCGTCGGAGCGCAGGATCGTGATCTCTCCGGCGTCGGGCGGAAGCCTTTCGGCGAGGTCGGCTCCGATCCCGACCTGGTCGGCGAGGTTCGTGATCAGGGCGCCGAGCTGCAGTTTCACCGTCCCTTCTTCGGTGGAGACGGCGCCTTTGCGCTCCTCCAGCACTGCGACGAGTTCTTCGTGCGCGGTCCTGTTCGCTTCTTCCCAGAGACTCTGCGCCGTTGACGTCTTCAGCACCTCGTTGGCGCCATCGCCAGCGACCTGGCGCAAGCCGCCGGAGACCGGCCCAGCCAGCTCTTTGGTCTCGCCCGGCAGGATGTCTTTCAGTTCCTGCTCGACGTCGACGTTTTCGTAGAGCTGGTCGACCAGGTAGTCGGCGACGGCGGCGCGGATCGTTTCGTCCTGGATCAGCCGGTCGCTGGTCTCGACCCAGTCGTCGGTGTTGAGCGCCTGCCGCTCGACCCAGATCGCGAAGACGCTGAGGAAGGCGAGCACCGAGCCGAGCGCTACCAGGGCCTTGACCGTGCGACGGCGTCCGCGACTCATTCCAGGAGGATGCTATATGTGACCTAGTGAAGCTCGAGGGAATTCACCACATCACCGCGATCACCGAGAACGCCCAGCGGAACGTCAATTTTTACGCCGGCGTGCTCGGCCTGCGCCTGGTCAAGAAGACGGTCAACCAGGACAACCCGACCGTCTACCACCTCTTCTTCGCCGACGAGAAGGGCAGCGCGGGGTCCGACCTCACCTTCTTCGAGTTCCCGGGCGTCGCTCCGGGGCGGCCCGGAGCCGGGGCGGTGCACCGGATCGTCTGGCGCGTCGGCTCGATCGAGTCGCTCGACTTCTGGGAGGAGCGCCTCGGCGAGCACGGCGTCGAGTCGGAGCGGGCCGGGGCCGGCTTGCGCTTCTCCGACCCCGAGGGCCTCGATCACGAGCTCGCGGTCGTCGAGGTCGAGGACGAGCCTTTGATCGCGGAGCACCCCGAGGTCCCGGCCAAGCTCGCCCTCCAGGGCTTCCACGCCGTCTGCGCCTACAGCGCCGTCCCCGACATCAGCCGCCGCCTGCTGGAAGCGCTCGAGTTCGAGCTCGCCGGTGAGGGCTGGGAAGCGCGCGGGGGGAGTCGCGGCGGCCTCTACGTGATCGAGGAGGCGCCGTCGGAGCCGGCGATCCAGGGCGCGGGCAGCGTCCACCACGTCGCCTGGGCCTCGAAGATGGACGAGCACGAGGCATGGCGCGAGCGCGCGATCGGCGCCGGCGCCCAGCCTACCCCGGTGATCGACCGCTTCTACTTCCGCTCGATCTACTTCCGCGAGCCGGGCGGCGTGCTCTTCGAGATCGCCACTCTCGGGCCCGGCTTCACGGTCGACGAGCCGCTCGAGCACCTGGGCGAGAAGCTCTCCCTGCCACCTGATTTCGAGCACCTGAGGGCCGAGGTGGAACCGAACCTGCGGCCGGTCGTCAACCCGCGCGCCGTCGCCGCGGAGTGAACGGCGGCGACTTCGTCTGGCGCGATGCCGGGCGGACAGTCGTCTTCCGCGACAACGGCGTCGAGCAGGCTCCGCGACTGCTGGCCGAGAACGGCTTCGAGCCGTTCGAGCTGCTTTCCACCTCGCGAGCCCTGGCCGGGGCTCCCGCGCTGGCCGGCGCGGCGGCGCGGGTGCACGAGCTCGGCCCGGGCGCGGTGCCGGAGGCCGCGGCGGCGCTGCTCGACTCGGTGCGCTCGCCGAACCTGGTCGCGCTCGGCGGCGGCCGCACGATCGACTCGGCGAAGGCGATCGCCGCGGTCGGTGGCGCCCGTGTGGCGGCGATCCCGACGACCATGTCCGGCGCCGAGATGACCGGGATCCACCGGTTGCCCGTCGGCGCGGAGGATCGCGTCGACTCACTCGTGCGCCCGGCGCTGGTGATCGCCGACCCGGCCGTGATGACCAGCCAGCCCGAGCGGGAGCTGCGGGCGAGCTCGATGAACGCCCTCGCCCACGGCGCTGACTCGCTCTACACGCCCTTTGCCAGCCCCATCTCCCAGATGACCGCCCTGCGCGGGGCGGAGCTGATCGCGACCTCGCTCGACCAGGAGCCGGCCGAGCGCGACAGCGCCGGGCTGGCGCTCGGCTCGATCCTCTGCGGCTACGCGATCGACTCGGGCATGTTCGCCGTCCACCACGTGGTCTGCCAAACCCTGGTGCGGGTCTGCGGCAGTCCGCACGCCGAGACCAACGCCGCGATCCTGCCGCGCACGATGGCCTTCATGGTCACTCGCGCTCCTGACGGCCTCGAGCCCCTGTGCGCAGCTCTCGACACCACACCCGACGAGATCGAGCCCCGCATCCTGGAGCTGGGCGGCGCCCCGTCCGGCCTGGGCGAAGTCGGCGCCGACCGCTCGAAGCTGGACGAGGCCCTCGACTCGATGCTCCTCCGCCCGGAGCTCGCCTTCTCTCCCGAACCGCCCACGCGCGAGGATCTCGAGGATCTGATCGTGCGTTCCTGGTAACGGAGCGGCCACACCCGTGTAGCGCTCTGCATGGATGCAGAGCGACTTCAGCGATATCACGAGTACACGCGCCGTCACGGAGTCAACCGCTTCATGTACCTGCTGGCGCGGGTCTTCATGACCCCGTTCTTCCTCGTCTACTTCCGCTACGCCCGGGCCGGGCGGGAGCACGCCCGTCTCGCCGGTGGCCTGATCGTCGCCTCCAACCACCGCAGCTTCCTCGACCCCTTCGCGATCGGCGGCGCCCTGCCCTGGCGGCGGCCGATGAACTACGTCGCCAAGGTCGAGCTGTTCGAGCGCCGCTGGCAGGCCTGGCTGCTCTCGCGACTGGGGGCCTTCCCGATCCGCCGCGGCGAGTCGGACGAGGACTCGGTCGAGACTGCGCGAGCAGTGGTCGAAAGGGGCGGCGCCGTCTGCATCTTCCCCGAGGGGACGCGGATCCGCCGCGGGTCGCTGGCCGAGCCGAAGCGCGGCGTCGGTCGGCTGGCGCTCGAAACCGGCGCCCCAGTGGTCCCCGCGGCCGTGCTCGGGACCGAGCACGTGCGCCGGGGCTGGCGCATCCGCCCGCGCAAGGTGCAGGTGCGCCTCGGCAAGGCGATTACCTTCCCGCGCGCCACCCGCCCCTCGCCGGGGCTGGCGGAAACGGTGACCGCGCGGATCTGGCCCAGCGTCGAGCTGCAGTGGGAGGCGATGGGGGGGCTGCCGCCGATGCGGCGCGCCGCCGTGATCGGCGCCGGCAGCTGGGGCACGGCGGTCGCGGTCCTGCTGGCCCGGGGCGGGCTCGAGGTCCAGCTCGGCGCCCGCACCGCCGAGCACGCGGCCGAGATCGACGCCGACGGCGAGAACCGCCGCTACCTAGAGGGCGTGCCGCTGCCGGACACGGTGCGGGTGCAGCAGGCCTCGGAGATCGAGCTGGCGGGACTGGACCTCGTCTGCCTGGCGATCCCTTCCGCCTCGCTGCCGCAGGCCGTGGGTGCGATCGCCGACCGGGTCGGCGCCCGGGCCTCGCTGCTCTTGCTGACCAAGGGGATGGTCTCGCCGCTGGGACAGCTGCCGGCCGAGTACGTGGGGGAGAGGGTGCGGGCGCGGGCGATCGCCTGCCTCGGCGGCCCCGCCCATGCGCGCGAGGCGGTCTCGGGCTCGGCCGCGCTCGTCCTCGGCTCCGCCGACCCCGACCTGCGCGACCAGCTCGGCGAGGTCTTCGACCGCGCCGGGCTTGTCTGCGAGCGCTCGCGCGATGTGGTCGGGGTCGAGATGGCGGGGGCGGCAAAGAACGCCGCTGCGCTTGCCGCCGCTGCGGCTGAGCCGCACGGGCTCAACGCTGCCGGGATCGCCGCCGCCGAGGTTTGGCGCGAGTGCATCGAGCACGCGATCCGCCGCGGCGCCGAGCTCGAGACGTTCTCCGGCCTGGCCGGGGTCGGGGACCTGACGGCGACGGTAATGGCGCCGGCCGGGCGCAACCGCCGGGCCGGCGAGCTGCTCGGCAGCGGGACCCCCGCGGACGAGATCCCGGGCATGATCGGACAGGCCTCGGAGGGCCTCGACGCTGCTCCCCTCCTGGCCGCTGCCGTCGCCGCCGGCGGTGGCAAGGCCGAGGCCCTGGAAGGGCTCGCGGCGCTGATCCGCGGCGAGATCGACGCCGACGCCTGGGTCGCGTGCCTGCGCCGGGCGGAGCAGTCGAGGAGGGCAGCATGATGCGACTGGATCCCACAATCGTTGAACTAGTCTTGGCCCGTGAGCGAGGACGAGAAGGAGAACGTCGAGCCGGCGAGCCTCGACCCGGAGGCGAAGGCGGAGCTCGACCGCGCCTTCGAGGACCTCTACCGCACCCACCTGCGCGACATCTACTCCTACGCCTACTACCGGGTCGGCAACCAGCACGACGCCGAGGACCTGACCGAGCAGGCTTTTCTTCAGGCATACCGCCATTTCGACCGCGCCCGTCGCGAGTCGGACGGCCGCCCTCTGCGTCCCTGGCTGATCCGGATCGCGCACAACCTCGCCTCCAACTACTACCGGGACCGCTCGCGCCGGCCGCAGACCCCGCTCGACAGCACCGAGCCGATCGCCGCCCGCCACAGCACCGAGGCGATTGCCGAGGGCCGCGAGGAGCTGCGGCAAGTGATCGAGCACCTCGACAAACTTCCGGACGACCGGCGCGAGGCGCTGATCATGCGCTTCGCCCTGGGCATGGACAATCGCGAGATCGCTCGTGCTCTGGGCCGCACCGACGGCGCTACCAAGGTGCTTATCCACCGGGCGATCAAGCAGCTACAGGAGGAGATGGGCGATGAGTGAGGTAGAGCGGCTTCTCGCCGACGCGCTGCGCCCGATCGAGCCGCCGGAGCGGCTCTCCGGGCGAGTGGAGGACACGCTCACCGCCGTCACCGCGGCAGCCGCCGAGGAGCTCTCCGACTGGGCGGAAGAGCTCTCCGAGAGCGAGCTGCACTCCCTGCGCGACCCGCGCAACTGGGTGCGGCCGGTGGTCGCGGTCGGCGTCGGCGGCGTCGCCACCGGCGCCTTGGTCCTGCTCGAGGCGCGCCGGCGTGGCCGCCAGCAGGCCAGTGGCCGGTTTCGGTCTCTGACCGAGCGCATCAGGTAGGAGCGCGATCGGCGAGGCTCGGGCGGTGCGGCCTAGAGCCGAGGCTCGACCTCGACCGGGCAATTGACGGTGTTGGAGATGAAGCAGCGCTCGTGCGCGCGGTAGTGCAGGGACTCGAGCTGGGCCTCGCCGACCTCGCCCTCGAAGGCGACGCGGGGGCGCAGTACGACGCGGGAGAACCGCTCGCCGTCCAGCGTGCCCTCGGCCTCGTCCTCATATGAGGTCACCCGCGTGCCCTCGCCCCGGGCCAGGGCGAGGAACCAGAGCATGTGGCAGGTCGAGAGCGAGGCGACGAACAGCTCCTCGGGGTCGGCCTTGCTGCCGTCCCCGCCGAACTCGGGGGCGCTGGAGGCGGCGATTTGCTGGTCGGCGAGCTCGATCGTGTGGGCGCGGACGTCGTCCGGGTCGGCGTCCCAGCTGACCTTGGCGCGGTGGAGGCTCGTCTTCATGACCGCACCACATTCTCCAGCGGCCGTCCGTCGAGCAGGCGCTCGACCTGTTCGCCGACCATCTCCCAGGAGCGGCGGTAGCGGCGCGGGGTGTCGCCGGCCATGTGCGGCGTCAGCAGCAGGTTGGGCGCTGACCAGAGGCGGTGGCCCGCGAGCAGGGGCTCGGGATCGGTCACGTCGAGCGCCGCCCGGATGCGGCCGTCGTAGAGGGCATCGGCCAGCGCCTCCTGGTCGACGAGCCTGCCGCGCCCGGCGTTGACCAGCAGCGCGCCTGGCTTCATCGCGCCGATCAGGTCTGCGCTGACCAGGCCCTCGGTGTCCGGGGCGAGCGGCGCCAGCACGACGACCACGTCGGCATCCGGGATCAGGCTGGGCAGCGCCGACGCCGGCTGCACTCCCTGTCTCTCGCTGCGGGCGACCCGGAGGAAGTCGACCCCGAAGGGCTCCAGGCGTCGCTCCACCGCGGCGCCGATCGACCCATGGCCGACGATCAGGATGGTGGCGCCCTCGAGGTCGCCGGCGAAAGGCGGCTGCCACTCGCCCCGGGCGACGATGTTGCGCCAGAGGCCCTGCCGCTGCGCGTCGAGGTGCTCCGGCAGCTTCCGCTGCATCGCCAGCACGACTCCGGCGACCCACTCGGCTACAGCTGCATCGTGGGCGCCGCGCGAGTTGCAGACCGTGACCCCATCGGGAGCGTGGGGGAGGAGCCACTCGACCCCCGACTCGAGCGCCTGGATCAGGCGCAGCCCGGACATGTCGGACAGCGCCTCCAGCACCCTGCGGCTGCGGTAGGGCGGGACCAGCACCTCGACCTTCGCCAGGTCGGGATGCTCGCCGGGCTGACGCGGCACCGAGGCCAGCTCGACCCCCTCCGGTACTACCAGGGCATCGCGCTCCGGCCGTTCGGCGGCCCAGATCAGCACGGCTCCTCCAGCATGCGAATGAAGCGGGCCCTCTCGGTTTGCCGCGTGTAGCCGACGGCTGACCAGAGCGAGATCGCGTCGTCCTCGTCGCTGCGGACGATCGCCGTCAGCCTGCGGGCGCCCAGGTCGCGCAGTCTCTCCTCGCCCGCCCGAACCAGCGCGGTGGCGATGCCCTGGCGTCGCCGGTTCGAGTCCACCACGAGCCGGTAGAAGCTGCCCCGCCAGCCGTCCCAGCCGGCGATCAGCGAGCCGACCACTGAATCGCTTGCCTCTGCGACGAGCAGCGCACCCCGATCATGCTCCAGGAGCGCCCTCAGCGCTTGCTCATCGTCGGTGGCCGTGGCCGGGCCACCAGCCTGTCGCCATAGCGTCAAGACCGCGGCGATGTCGGCTTCCGAGGCGCTTCGGATCGCCCAACCCTCCGGTTCCCGCTGGTCGTTTGAGGTTTCCGCGGTGTTCATGGTGCGGAGCGTAGTCTGGGCGCGTGCCCGAGGCCGAGCAGATCCTGAGGGCCGCTTACGTCGCCTTCAATGCGCGTGACCTCGACGCGGCGATCGAGCTAATGCATCCCGACGTGGACTGGCCAAATGCCTGGGAGGGCGGCCGGGTGCAAGGTCATGCAGCCGTTCGTGCGTACTGGGAGCGCCAGTTCGCGGCGATCTCGAGCCAGGTCGAGCCGGAGCATTTCACTGAGGAGTCAGATGGCAGCGTCACTGTCGACGTCCACCAGGTCGCCCACGACGCGCAGACCGGCGAGCTACTCACCGACTCCCGCGTCCACCATCGCTACTGGTGGGATGGCGACCTGATCGTCCGGATGGACGTAGTTGGTTGATCAAAATGGGATAAACACGCCGACCTTCCGGGAATCGCCTCTACCTTGGCTGCGCGTGTGGCTAAGCTGCCTCAGCCTTAGGACTATCGTCTGACTCACAGCAATGCTCTTTACCTTGTTGTGCTGAGCAAATCACGACACCGAGGTTCTTCTTCAGGGCCTTACATGTTGACGACTTGTAATGTTTGTCGTGTGAAACAAGCTTTTGATCAGGACTGTTAGCCGCCGTTCGAACGTAGTAGTTAAGGTCCTCACCCACAAGGCCGGTTTTTCGAATTGCAGCACTCTGCTTCTTCGTCAACTTACATCTTTCAACAGAGACGATCTTGTTGGCAAGAATCAACTCCTCAAGCCATTGCCTAGCGAATGATGTCTCGCCAAGCTTTCTCTCGTATTGAGACTGAATCATTCCGCTCTTGTCCCACACTAGGCAAGCAGCATCTAATTTGTGGAGTGTCTTCAAGAGCTCCATCTTTGTTCCGTCGTCAGGGGGATCTGAGAGCCCGGACGCGATCATGAGCACTTGAATGTCAATCACTAGATGGCGCATCTCTAGTACTACAGCTAGTTAAGAATCACGGGCTTCTGCGATAGCCAGAGCTTCGCGATACCGCTCATCAAAGAATCCTTTTGGCCAGTCATCAAACTGGCCAGTTTTGTCGAGGTCTAGCGCTCTCACATGAGAGCGTGAACCATCTCGTTCCACGTATAGAACGGCTACATTGCTTGGATCAACTACCCCCTCAGCAATTCGTCGCCTAAGCCTTAGCAAAAGATGCTCGCTATGAGTCTCTACTATGCATTGCCTACTTCCATTTTCAGTGCCCGAGATGAATAGGTCAGCTAGGTCTGCCTGTGCGGCGGGATGAAGATGCAACTCCGGTTGCTCGATCAAAAGTGAGCCATACTGAGGTGTGGTGAGAACTCGCGTCACAATTGGGAGGAGTTGAGATAGGCCCTCTCCCATATTTGCCAGGTTGATATGAGGGAATCCGCCTCGCTCGTCTCCAAGAAGGGCGAGTATGGTCCCCTCGGCGTCTACGTTGACCAACTCGAGACTTTTCAGCATCTTGAAGTTGTCCGCTATCCAGTGACTTACCTCAGAAGCCAATTGTTCGCCGCGTTGTGATATGTCGTCACTAGCACGTAGTACTCGCAAAAGGTTCTCGCCCCCAGGGCCAAGCTCTGACGTTAGGGACTTACCCAAGATGCCAAATCGTGGAACTGGTTGCCGCAGTGGTGCGACGTGTGCAACCCGCGCGAACTCATTAACCCAGGTAAACCAAGCATCGTCAGCCGCCATAAAGTATTCAATGAGCTCTTCGCCACCCTTTTTCCGGTAGTTGAATCGTGCCGATGGCTCTAGCATTGGTAGGAAGTGCCGAAAAGCAATAGAGAGCTTCCGCATCGCTGCTTTGGGGGCATCCGGACTTGTATAGCCAGCACCTGCACGTCGCACCGACGTAAAGGTTGTATTGTCTCCTCGTACCGCAGACTTGGCCACTACAATTGCGCTCTTTTTTGAATCAAAAGTAAATGTCGTTTCAAGAGTATGCGGTACATCTTTGCCAGCTAGACGGGACCCTGCGAATGAGTAGCGTCGATCTGCACCCTGGCGATCCAGTGTCAGATCAATAGAGAATGATCTAGGCTTGCTCCGTTGTCCTCCCCAGAGGATGTCAAAGTAGCCACCAAGGTCGACATACGTTCCTGAGGTAACAAGGGCCTGCCGAGAAGTGCTGTCGTCGAGAGTTTGAGCGAGCAAGAGAATGGCATGGAGAAGCGAAGACTTACCCGAGTTATTTGCTCCGACAATAAACGTCAGAGGTCGCAAAGGTACTTCTTTTGAATCGCGGTATGCCTTGAAGTTTTTTAGGCGCAGGCTGGTAAACATGTCAAAGTTATCCTATTGCTAAAAGTGCGGCGATCATAAAGAAGTGCCGCAGTGTATGGCACTTACCTCGTGCTGCCTAGCATCGGCTTGCTCGCAATCCGGCTGTCGTCCGTTCCAGGGCTTGCTCTGACCCACCCTCGCGTCTTCATAGCTGCTGCGAGGGAAGGGCGACTGGATGAACATTGCTCGATGGCTTGCAATAACGCATAACTCGATGATCACTAGCAGCAGTCGCCAACGTTCCATTCGTCCGGAATTGTGGGCAGGGCGACGAGCTCCTTCCAAATGAACCCCGCTTTGCGGGGGTCTTCTATGCGGCTGAGAGGAGTCGAACCTCCACGGGTGTTTCCACCCACAAGGCCCTCAACCTTGCGCGTCTACCAGTTCCGCCACAGCCGCTCGAGGGCGGTCGATTCTAGATGTTCGGCGGCTTGGGGGCGGGTGTTGGGTGCGCGAGGGCTTGTCGGCGTCCGGAGAAGGCGGTAGCCTGCGAACACTTGTTCGACGGCTTTCGACGAGCGGTCGGTCTGGCGGCCGACGGCTGGATCTTGAGGAGCGAATCGTGGACCTTGATCTGACCAAGCGGCAGAAGGAGATTTTCGACTTCATCAAACGCTACGCGGCGAAGACCGGCTATCCGCCGACCGTGCGGGAGATCGGCAAAGCCGTGGGGCTGCATTCGTCCTCGACCGTGCACGCCCACCTCGCCAACCTTGAGAAGATCGGACTGCTGAGACGCGATCCCTCGAAGCCGCGGGCGATCGAGTTGCTCTTCGATCGCGCCAAGCGGACGATCATGCCCGGCGACGGCGCCGGCCTGCCGCTGGTCGGCCAGGTGGCCGCCGGCGAGCCAATCCTTGCCGAGGAGAACGTCGAGGACTACATCGAGGTTCCCGACGTGATCGGTGGGGAGGACGGCGACTACATCCTCCAGGTGCGCGGCGAAAGCATGAAAGAAGCCGGGATCTTCGAGGGCGACTACGTGGTCGTCCGCCCGGCCGATGCCGCCGACGACGGGACGATCGTCGTCGCCCTGATCGAGGACGAGGCGACGGTCAAGCGCATCTATCGCGAGTCCGACCATATTCGCCTCCAGCCCGAGAACGAGACGATGGAGCCGATCCGCACCACCGACGCGACGATCCTCGGCCGCGTCGTAGGGGTCTTTAGAAAGGTCTGATCAGACCAGGCGCCCGCGGTGGCGTCAGGGCCACTTGCCCGCCTCGATCAGCTTCTTGTAGCGCCTCTGTTTGCGCTGCGCATCCCGCAGCGCCAGGGGAAGCAGACGCAGGGCTAGGCGGGGGAAGAGATCGAGGAGGCGCAGCTGCAGGCCGCGCCAGCGCGGCAAGATCGTCAGCGGCCGTGGCCGCTCGGTCAGCTTGCCGACTGCAGTGGCGACCTCGTCGACGGTGAGCAGCCGCCCCGAGAAGGATCCCGCTGCGTCGGGGTCGTCGAGCTTGTCCGCGAGCATCGGGGTCCAGGTCCCGTCCGGGCAGATCGCTGAGAGCTTGACGCCCTCGATCCCCGCCTGCCGCAGGTCGAAGAGCGTCCCCAGCGTGAAGGCGATCGCCGCGTGCTTGCTCGCCGCGTAGTTGACCTCGCCCGGGGCGGCGACTATGCCGGCCAGCGAGACAACGTTGATCACGTGGCCGCGGCCGGCGGCGATCATCGGCTCCAGGGCGGCGATCGTCCCGTTCATCGTGCCGAGGGCGTTGACGTCCATCATCGTCCTGCGGGTCGCCTCGTCCTGGGTCCAGGCGGGACCGGTCCAGAGCACCCCCGCGTTGTTGACCCAAAGGTCGAGCGCTCCCGAGCGCGCCGTCACCTTCTCGGCGATTGCGCGGCAGGCCGCCTCGTCGCGCACGTCCAGGCCAGAGGAGCTGGCGCCGCTGCCAATCTCCGCTGCGACCTGGGTCGCGGCATCGGGATCGACGTCGGTGACCTCGACCAGGAAGCCCCGCGCGGCGAGCTCACGGGCGATCGCGCGGCCGAGGCCGCTGCCTGCTCCGGTGACCACGGCTGCCGACATCGTTGCGCAGGCTATTCGATGGATTCGCGCCCGCAGCCGAGCGCTACCATCGCAGTGCGGGCTGGACGGCCGCGAGGGGAGAGACAACCTCTCGAGGAAAGTCCGGACACCATAGGGCGAGGGCGGTGGGTAGCGCCCACCCGGGGAAACCCGCGGGAAAGTGCCACAGAAACACACGGCCGATGGCGCAGCCACACGTGAGCTGCGTACAGGCAAAGGTGAAATGGTGCGGTAAGAGCGCACCGGCGCCGCGGTGACGCGGCGGCCAGGCAAACCCCGCCCGGTGCAAGGCCAAGCAGAGCCGCCGACCCTGCCCGGCGAGGCTCAGGTAGGCCGCAGAGATAGATGGTCGTTCACGACAGGATCCGGCTTACAGGCCCGCTAAAGGAAAGGCCCCCAAGTTGGGGGCCTTTCCAATCTCTTCACGAATTCATGTCTTAGCGTTTGCTAATCTGCCGCGACTTCCGCTGAATCCCCGCCTACATATCGCGGGGAGCGGGGGACCCAAAGGTTGGGGCGAATCGCCGGCTTCTGCCGCGTAGCGCAGCTCTTTCAGCGCGAGCCCGTCAGCTAACCCCGTAAGCGTCGCAAAGAGCTATGAAGGCTGGAAACCGCCATGAGCGGCAAGATCATCGACGTGAGGGGCGCGCGGCACGAGGGCGCTCGCGGCGCGGCATGCCCGTCGTGCTGGCCGCCTGCTGCGCAGCGCTTGCGTTCGCACCTGCGTCCGCGCAGGCGATGACCGGCGGCGCCTCACCGATCGCCACGCCCGGCCCGATCGAAGGCGGCATCGCCTTCGGCGCCATGCGCTCGGCCGGCGCCACCTGGTACGGCCCCGGCCTCTACGGCAACAACACCGCCTGTGGCCAGGTCCTGATGCCGGGAACGATCGGCGTCGCCCACCGCAACCTGCCCTGCGGCACCGCGGTCAAGTTCGTCCACAAGGGTCGGCAACTGGTCACCCGTGTGATCGATCGCGGTCCCTACACCGTCGGCAACGCCTGGGACCTGACCAACGGCGCCCGCCTCGCGCTCGACTTCGAAGGGGTCGGCAGGATCCGCTACGCGCTCGAGCGGGGCGCCGTTGCCAGCAACCGCTGAGCGCGCGGGGCGGCCAAATGGCCATGCGAGGCCGGTCCGCCCGCCCCCACGGCTAGTCTTTCCCCGCTAAAGCTGCATTTCCGACGAGAGGAGCACGGGCATGGCGAGGCGGTTGCTGATTTCTGGAACGCTGGCGAGTTGTCTGGCGGTCCTGGTGGCGCTGGCAGGGGGAGCCGGGGCAGCCACGACTTCGGCGACCACCGTCGTCCTCGGCAGCACGGCGAGCGTGCCCGATCCGTCCTGCCCGGAGATGCCCTGTCAGGCGATCGGCAGTGTCACCGGGTTCCAGGTCAGCAACAACCAGGCCAGCCTCCCCTTCCGGGTTCCCCGGGACGGCAAAGTCAAGTCCTGGACGCTGACCCTAGCCCAGCCCACCGGCGAGCAGCGCTCCTTCTTCAACGGGTTCTTCGGCACGCCGCCGCAGGCGCGGCTGGCGATCCTGCGCCGAGTCCCAGGCACCGAACCGCCTCGCTACAACCTGCGCCGCCAGGGGTCGGTCAAGGTGCTCAGCCCCTTCCTCGGGCAGACGGTCAGGTTCAGCGCCTCGCTACCGGTCGAAAAGGGCGACATCGTCGGCCTCACGGTGCCGACCTGGGCGCCGGCGTTCGCCGAGGGCCTGCCCTCCAGCGACGTTTGGCGGGCCAGCCGCGAAGCCGGCAAATGCGTCAACTCCACCGACGTCCGCCAGGGCGAAGCGCACGAGAAAGTCGGCACAAGAGCCACCTACGGCTGCCGCTACGCGACGGCGCGACTGCTCTACACCGTCACGCTCGCGGTTAACTGAGCGCTAGAGACCGCAGTGGGCACTGGTCGACGCGTGTCGCTGGAGGAGGCGGCTACCCTGCCCGCGGCTTGTACTTTTTCGGCCGCCCGTTTGGACTAGCCACTTACGCTTCACCGAAAAAGTTGAGCGGGCGGGGTAGCCGCCTCCTCCTTTAAGCCGCTGAGGGCAATACCCGCGGCGTCGACTGATCTTTGGGAAGAGCAGCCGCGCCGGCGATCAGGCTCTGGAACTCGTTGAGCGCCAGGTGGGCGACCGCCTCGAGCAGCTCCTCGTCGGTCCAGCCGATCTCACGCGCCTCCTCGTGCAGGTGGAGCGGGGGAGGGCCGTCGGCGTCGAGGGCCGCCTGCAGGTACTCCAGCAACGCAGCCTCCTTGGGGTCGGCAGAGCCGAAGCTGCGGGCTCGTGAGACCTCGTCGAGGCCGAGGCCGGCGCGCCGCGCCGCCTTCGCGTGCTGGGCGATGCTGTAACTGTCGTCGCGGTGCTCGGCTACCGCGAGGGCGATCCGCACCCGCGTCGCCTGCGGCAGGACGCCGCCGCGGAGCTCTGAGCGCATCCGCGTGTAGGCGCGCAGCACAGAGGGCGCGCCGGCGAGCACGCCGACGAACTTGGTCACGTCGCCACCGGTTGCCTGGATCGTCTTGATCAACGGCGCGCTCTCGTCGGGCGCCGTCAGCTCGTCGTGGATCTGGAACCTGCTCACGTCTGTTTTGACTGTCACGTTGATTCCCGCCTTTGGCCTCGGATGGACGGATTCCGCTTTACGAAGCCTTTACGTGGCCTTTACTTTACTTTGAGCCGATAACTTACCTGAAGTAAGTTATACCTGCTTTCTCCATCGCTCGCAACCCATGCAGGCGCGCTTCCTATACCCGGCTACGTAATTTCGTACCTGATCGGTTCAGCCAGCCCTAGAAGCGCCTTTGGCCTATCGTTGCCGCTCCCAGCGGGAAGCGCTAGATCAAGGAGACAGCCATGCCAGAGCAACCCACCAGTGCCGCTGACGTCGCTCAGATCGTCAAGGAACGCGACGTCCGCTTCATCCGCCTCTGGTTCACCGACGTGCTCGGCCAACTGAAGAGCTTCTCGATCAACGCCGCGGAGCTCGAGGACGCCTTCGAGGGCGGCATGGGCTTCGACGGCTCCTCGATCACCGGTTTCAACCCGATCGAGGAGTCGGACATGATCGCGATGCCGGATCCCTCGACCTTTGCCCTCGTCCCCTGGCGCCCCGAGGAAGAGAACGCGGTCGGTCGCATGTTCTGCGACGTCCAGGTCCCCGGAGGCGAGGCCTACGAGGGCGACCCGCGCTGGATCCTCCGCCGTGCGCTGAAACGGGCCGAGGAGCTCGGCTTCGACGCCTACAACGTCGGGCCCGAGCTGGAGTACTTCTACTTCCGCTCGGCCAAACCCGAGGACGGCGTCCCCGAGGTGCTCGACGAGGGCGGCTACTTCGACCTGACCACGCTCGATGCCGGCTCCGACGTGCGCCGCGAGACCGTCCTCGCCCTGGAGAAGATGGGCATCCACGTCGAGTACACCCACCATGAGGTCGGTCCTTCCCAGCACGAGGTCGACATGCGCTACAAGAGCGCGCTGGAGATGGCCGACGACTGCATGACCTACCGCATCGTCGTCAAGGAGTACGCGATGAAGTACGGCTGGCATGCGACCTTCATGCCGAAGCCGCTGTTCGGCGAGAACGGCTCCGGGATGCACGTCCACCAGTCGCTGACGAAGGACGGCAAAAACGCCTTCTTCGACCCCGACGACCAGTTCTTCCTCTCCGCCACCGCGAAGGCTTTCATCGCCGGCCAGCTCAAGCACGCGCGCGAGATCTCGCCGCTCTTCGCCCAGTGGGTCAACTCCTACAAGCGGCTCGTCCCCGGCTACGAGGCGCCGGTCTACCTGGCTTGGTCGCGCCGCAACCGCTCAGCCCTGATCCGGGTGCCGCTCTACCACCCCGGCAAGGAGGGGGCGACGCGGGCCGAGCTGCGCTGCCCCGACCCCGCCTGCAACCCCTACCTCTGCTTCGCCGGCATGTTGCAGGCGGGGCTGGAAGGGATCGAGAAGGGATACGAGCTGCCCGAGCCGATGGAGCAGAACCTCTACCACCTCTCGACCGAGGAGCGGACCCAGCAGGGGATCGAGCAGCTGCCGGCCACGCTGGGCGAGGCGATCGAGGTCGCCGCCGAGTCGGAGCTGGTGCTGCGCACGCTCGGCGAGCACACCTTCCGCCGCTTCGTCGAGATCAAGCGGCAGGAGTGGGACGAGTACCGCGTCCAGGTGACGCCCTACGAGATCGAGAACTTCCTGCCGGTTCTCTAGGACCAGAGCAATCCGTCGAAGCTAAACTGAGCGCTGCTTGACTTCTCAGGATCTCTCATTTGGTAGAGAAATAGCGGCGGCTGTTGTCTTGGCTGTCTTTGTGCTGGGCAGCACGGCTGCCCCGAATGCCCTTGCCGCTACTGGCTCGATCTCGGGAACCGTCACCGGCGCACCGAGACACGCCGGAGTCCCCGGGGCCGAAGTCTGTGCCTCGAAAACCGTGTACGAAAACGAAATCCCAGCCGAAAGCAAAGAACACTGCGTCTTCACCGCATCCAATGGAGACTACGAAATCGGCCCTCTTGACAAAGGCACTTACCTGCCCCTGTTCTGGCCCCGAGTCCGAAGCCAAAACTACCTCCCTATGTACTACGACGCGGACGGCCTTTGGCCGTCCGACTCTGTAACCGTGGGCGATGGCCCGACCACCGGAATCGATATGGAGCTCCCAGAAGGGGGCACAGTCCGAGGGCAGGTCACCGAGGAAGTTGGAGGCAAGCCGCTTGCTGGCGTCATGGTATGCGCGGGTCGAGGCTTCGAAGAGAGAGAACCACGCTGCGTCCCGACCGATGGCGACGGTAGATACAAGATCGTCGGCCTATGGACCGATACCTACACGCTCAAGTTCAGCCCTGACTACAGCGGGCTTCAGTACTTCGGGGAGTACTACGACGACAAAATCTTTGGGAACGGTTATTCCCCCGTGTCGGTGTCGGCGGGCAGCGTCACCACCGGCATCGATGCGGCACTCAAGCCCGCCGCGGAAATTCGAGGCGTCGTCACTGCCGCCGCTGACGGCATGCCTCTGAGCAAAATCCTAGTTTGCGTCGCCCCGACTCTCAGCTTTTTCGAGTCTTCTTTCCCGGAAGAAGTCAAGTGCAGCAGGACGAGTGGTTCGGGCGCCTACTCGATCAAGGACCTTGAAGAAGGCCAGTACAAGGTGCTCTTCTCGCTTGAATTGCGCGACTTCATCCACTATTTCCCGCCACTGAAACCCGACGAAGACGGCTACCCGACTCGATACTGGAAGGAAAAGGACACGCTGTGGGAGGCCGACGTGCTGATGCTCACAGCGCCGACCGTGGCCACCGCAATCGACGCACGTCTGGGTCCTCCGCCGTCCCCAATCGCTTCGCCGTCTCCGCCCTTGCCGACAGCCCCTCGCATCCTCAGGCGGAAGTGCAAGCCTGGCCGGCACCTTAGGAAGGTGAGGGGCAAGCGCCGCTGCGTTGGCCCACACCGCCGGAAGCACGGGCGACATAAGCCTTCTCGCCAGAGTGCTCATCGCTCGTCGGAACTCTCCTAGCGATCAAGTCTCGTCAGTGGGAGCCTGCGTCCTCGCGATACTGGCCTCGCGACTCTCGGCGGCAGGGGCGACTGCCTCACCATCCCCGGGGCCGCCCTTCGAGAGCTCCGAGGGCCACCAGAACTTGTCGCCCATGGTGAGGGCGATCGAGGGGACTAGGACGCTGCGGACGAGGAAGGTGTCGAGGAGGACGCCGAAGGCGACGACGAAGCCGATCTCGGTGAGGAAGGTGAGGGGGAGGACGGCGAGTACCGAGAAGGTGCCGGCGAGGACGATGCCGGCGCTGGTGATGACGCCGCCGGTCACCGCGAGGGCGCGGAGGATGCCCTGTTCGGAGCCGTGCTTGATCGTCTCCTCGCGGGCGCGGGCGATCAGGAAGATGTTGTAGTCGACCCCGAGCGCGACCAGGAAGACGAAGGCGAAGAGCGGCAGCGAGGGGTCCGAGCCGGGGAAGCCGAAGATCACGTCGAAGACGAAGTAGCCGACGCCGAGCGCGGCGAGGAAGCTGAGGATCACGGTCCCGATCAGGACCAGCGGCGCCGCCACCGCGCGCAGCAGGGCGATCAGGATCAGCAGGACGACGAGGAGGATGATCGGCGGGATCACGATCGAGTCCCACCCGGCCGCGTCGCGGACGTCGAATTCGATCGCCGTCGGCCCCCCGACCAGGGCGCTCGGCGCGGCGGCCTGGGCGGCGTCGCGGATCGGTTCGACCGTGTCGAAGGCCTCGGTCGAGTAGGGGTCGGGTTCCAGGGTCGCCTGGACGAGGACGCCGGGCGGCCCCTGCGCGATCGGTTGCGAGACCGACTCGACGCCGTTCACGCCCGCGACGGCTTTCCTCACCGCTTCCACTTCGCCGCTGTCGCTGACGACGATGTCGGTGAGCGCGGTCGCTCCCGATGGGAAGCTCTCGCTGAGCAGGTTCTGACCTTCGACCGATTCGACTTCGGTGCGGTAGGCGTCTTCGCTGGTCAGGTCGGTCGAGAAGAAGGCGAAGCCGGCGCAGAGGACCAGGAGGACAGCTACTGACCCGCCCATGACGCGCTTGGGTGAGATCGCGACCCGGTCGCCGACCCGTTTCCAGAATCCGTGCGTCGCGTCGACCGCGTGCTCGAGCCGGTGGCGCCGCACCTCGTAGGGCGTGAAGACGGCGCGGTCGAGCGGCCCGACGATCAGCGAGGGGATGCGGCGACCGCTGAAGATGCGCAGGACCCAGTTGAGCAGGACCAGCGGCAGCAGGACCAGCACCAGCAGGCAGGAAAGGGCGACGCGGACGAAGGCGCCGAAGCCCGAGCCCTCGACGATCGAGCGCTGGGCGCGGTCGGAGACCTGGTCGATGCTGGGGGCTGTCTCCGGCGCGTGCGGGACGAAGGGCCAGAAGGCGCGGCGGCCGAAGATCGTCAGCAGCGCCGGCAGCAGGGTCAGCATCGAGAGCGCCGCGCAGGCGATCCCGATCGCCGCGATCGGCCCCAGCCCCGCGGTGCCGTTGACCTTTGCGATCAGGAGGCAGAGCAGCGCCGCGATCACCGTCGCCGCCGAGGCGAAGATCGCCGGCCCGGCCGAGGCCAGCGCCGTGCGCATCGCCTCGTGGCGGTCGACCGTGTGGTGCAGCTCCTCGCGATAGCGGGAGACGAGCAGCAGCGCGTAGTCGGTGCCGGCGCCGAGCACGAGCACCGACATGATCGAGCTCGACTGGCCGTTGATCGTCACTCCCAGCTCGGAGACTCCGTACCCGATCGAGCGGGAGAGCGTCTCCGCGAAGACCACCGCGGCGAGCGGGATGAAGAAGAACATCGGCGAGCGGTAGATGACGATCAGCAGGAAGATCACCAGGCTGAGCGCGGCCAGCAGCAGGGTGGCGTCGAGGCCTTCGAAGACTTCGATCGCGTCGGCGGAGAAGCCGGCGCCGCCGGTGATCTTCACCTCGAGGCCGCCGCCCGGGTCCGAGATCGCGTCGCGCCAGTCCTCGACCGGATCGAGGATGCGGTCGCCCTCGCCGTTGCCGGCGATGTAGGCGGTGACGATCGCCGCCTTGCCGTCTTTGGAGCAGACCGGGCCGACGAACGGCGCGTAGTCGGCGGGCTGGCCCGGGATCGTCGAGGTCGAGGTGCCGCACTCAGCCGTCTGGCCGGGGGCGGGCGCCTGCTGAACGGCGCCGCTCGTGCCGGGCGCTTTGCCGCCCGCGGCGGCGGTGGCGCCGTCGGCGACGACTCCGGGGTAGCGCTCCTCCGTCATCGCTTCGACGTTCTCGACGATCGTGCGGCGGTCGGCGGCGGTCAGGCCGGCCTCACGGCGGTAGATGATCACCGCCGGGGCGAGTTCCCCGTTCTGCAGGGTTTCGGTGGCGTCGAGGGCGTGGGTCGACTCGGCGTCGCCCGGCAGGTAGGAGGTCGCCTCGTTGCTTTCCGCCTCTTCGAACTTGCCCGGCAGGTTGGCGGGGCCGGAGGCGATGAAGATCGCCAGGAACCAGATCGCGAAGACGATCCACTTTGCTCGGCGACCTGCGGGGAAGGTGAAGAGGGAGCCGCGCACTGCGGGCATCCTTGCAAATGCGGCGCCCCGACTCAGAGCAGGCCCGCCAGCGCCTCCGGTTCGGTCACCGGCTGCCGGCAGCTGAAGTGCTCGCAGACGTAGGCGGTGGGCTTGCCCTCGACCGTGGCGCGGTGCTGGAGGAGCGGCGGCGTGGCGGTCCCCTCGGGGCCGCCGGCGAGGACCAGGTGGGGCCTGAGCTGGGAGCGGACGACCGCCGCCAAATCAGCCAGGTCGTCGCCGACCAGGGCGACCTCCTTGGTGGGGGAGAGGTGGAAGTCGAGGGCGCGCAGCAGGTGGGCGAAGGCCTCGGGATGCCGGGCTGCGGACCTGGCGAAGAGGCGGAAGACGCCTTCCGCCTGCTCCTCGTAGCGCCGCTCCCCGGTCAGGGCGGCGAGGCGGAGCAGGCCCATCGCCGCAGAGCTGTTGCCGGAGGGGATCGGGTGGTCGCCGACCTCCTTGCGGCGGACGATCAGCGTCTCGTGGTCGTCGGAGGTCGAGAAGAAGCCGCCGTGCTCGGGATCGCCGAAGCGTGCGATCGTCGTCTCGGCCAGCTCCTGCGCCCGCTCGAGCCAGCGCTGCTCGAAGCCGGCCTCATAGAGGGTCAGCAGCGCCTCGAGCAGGAAGGCGTGGTCCTCGAGGTAGGCGTTGAGATGGGCGCGGCCGTCCTTGTAGGTGCGCAGCAGTCGTCCCTCGTCGTCGCGCAGCGAGCTCTGCACGAACTCGGCGCACTCGCGGGCCGCGTCGAGGTAGTCCTCGCGGCCGAGGACCGCCCCCGCCTCGGCCAGGGCGGTGAGCATCAGCGCGTTCCAGGAGGTGAGCCGCTTGTCGTCGAGGCCCGGCCAGACTCGTTTCGTCCGCGCCTCGTAGAGGGCGCGCCGCGCCTCGGCCAGGCTCGCGGGCCCGGCGGCTGCGACTCCGTGCGCCAGGTGGAGGATGTTGCGACCCTCGAAGTTGCCTCGCTCGGTGACTCCGTAGAAATCGATCACCGGATCCGCCTCTGCCCCCAGCACCTCGCGGATCTCCTCCGGGGTCCAGACGTAGAAACGGCCCTCCTCGCCCTCGGAGTCGGCGTCGAGTGCGGAGTAGAAGCCTCCCTCCAAGCCGCGCATCTCGCGCAGCGCCCAGTCGAGCGTCTCCTCGCAGGCGCGCCGGTAGCGGTCGTGGCCGAGGACCTGCCAGCCGTGTAGGTAGGCGCGGGCGAGCAGCGCGTTGTCGTAGAGCATCTTCTCGAAATGGGGGACGAGCCAGGCCGCGTCCACCGAGTAGCGGGCGAAGCCGCCGCCGAGCTGGTCGTAGAGGCCGCCGGTCAGCATCGCGTCGAGCGTCGTCTCGACCACCTGCCGCTCGTCTCGGGCGAGCAATAGCTCCAGAGCCGAGGCGGGCGGGAACTTCGGCGCTCCGCCGAAGCCGCCGCGCTCAAGGTCGGCGCGGGCCACGAGCGCAGCGATCGCAGCCTCGAGCATGGCGGTGTCGAGCGGCTCGGGGGCCGGCGCGACCCGCCCCACGGCGCCGAGGTGGATCCGCATCTGCGGCGCCTTCTCGCGCAGTTCCTCGCGCTTGTCGTGGAAGGCCTGGACCACCGCTTCCATCACCATGCGGAAGCTCGGCATCCCCCTACCCTCGTCGGGCGGGAAGTAGGCGCCGCCGTAGAACGGCACTCCCTCGGGGTCGAGGAAGACCGTCATCGGCCAGCCACCCTGGCCGCTGATCGTCTGCACCGCCTCCATATAGAGAGCGTCGACGTCGGGGCGCTCCTCGCGGTCGACCTTGACGTTGACGAAGTGCTCATTCATGTAGGCGGCGGTCTCGGTGTCCTCGAAGGACTCGCGCTCCATCACGTGGCACCAGTGGCAGGCGGAGTAGCCGACCGAGAGCAGGATCGGCCGGTCCTCCCGCTGTGCCTGCTCCAGCGCCTCTGCGCCCCAGGGGTACCAGTCGACCGGGTTGTCGCGGTGCTGCAAGAGGTACGGGCTGGTCTCCTGCGCGAGACGGTTTGTCATTAAGCCCAGGCTACCCGTGTGGCGCAATCGCTCACTAATGGGGAGCAGGGGTCGCCGAATAATGGGGCAACCCGCGCAAAGGGCGCTCCGATGCGGTCTGGAAAGGTTAACTTCAAGCAGAGTGACTTACGAAAAGCTCCTTGCTCAAAGCGATCCGGCGATCGAGGTGGTACTCGCCAAGCTCGATCCGGAGGACCGGGAGATCGTGCGCAGCGCTCTTGCCAAGGCCGAGAAGACCGAGGCCGAACTGCGCTACATCGCCGATCACGACTCGCTCACCGGCCTGCTCGACCGGCGCCGCTTCCGTGCCGAACTGGACCAGTTCGTCTCCTTCAGCGCCCGCTACGGCGGCCAGGGCGCGGTGATGATCATCGACATCGACGGGCTCAAGGCGGTCAACGACTCGCTCGGCCATCACGCCGGCGACAACCTGATCCGCCGGATCGCCTCGATCCTGCGCGAGCGGGTGCGGACCACCGACATCGTCGCCCGCCTCTCCGGCGACGAGTTCGCGGTGCTGGTGCCACAGACCGATACCGATGGCGCCGTCCAGCTCGGCGAGGACCTGCGTGCCCAGGTCGCCGAGAACGCGGCGCCGTTGCCCGACGCCGGGAACGCGACGATCAGCGTCGGGATAACGATGTTCGGCGGCGAGCGGGACGTCGGCGCCGAGGCGGTCCTGGTCGCCGCCGACCAGGCGATGTACCGGGCCAAGGAGGGAGGGCGCAACCAGATCGCGCTCTTCCAGGACCCCGACGAGCCGCGGCGCGCTCAAGACCGGGTCAAGCAGACCACCACGGCGAGGATCCGCGAAGCGTTGACCCACGACCGGCTCAGCCTCCACACCCAGCCGATCCGCAGCCTCGCCTCGGGCGGGATCGAGCGCTACGAGCTGCTGCTGCGGATGACCGGCGACAACGGCGAGTTGCTTCCCGCTGCCTCTTTCATCGGCGCCGCCGAGCGCTCGGGGATGGTCCAGGAGCTCGATCGCTGGGTCGTCGCCCGCGCCCTCGAGTTGCTCGCCGAGCGAGAGCGCGCCGGCGAGCCGGTCTCGCTGCACGTCAACCTCTCGGGCGCCTCGCTCACCGACGTCTCGGTGATCGAGTTCATCGAGCGCCGCCTCGACGAAGGCGACGCCGATCCCTCCCGCTGCACTTTCGAGATCACCGAGACGGCGCGGGTCGGCGACTACCAGGCGGCGGCCGGGTTCGCCGACCGGCTGACCGAATTCGGCTGCCAGGTGGCGATCGACGACTACGGCGCCGGCTTCGGCTCCTTCCACTACCTCAAATCGATCCCCTTCGACGTGATCAAGATCGACGGCGCCTTCATCCGCGACATGCCGCGCAACGACGCCGACCAGCTCACGGTTCAGGCGATCGTCCAGATCGCCCGCGGCCTCGGCAAGACGACGATCGCCGAGTACGTCCAGGACGACACCACCACCCAGATGCTGCGCGAGTACGGCGTCGACCTGGCCCAGGGCTTCCACCTCGGCAAGCCGGTCGCCATCGACGAGGCGCTGGCCGCGGCTTAGCGCAGCGGCGCGCCTTTCAGCTCTGCGCGAGGTCGCGCGCGAAGGCCTCGAAGGCGTCGAGGTAGCGCTGCAGGTCCTCGTCGGTGTGGGCGACCGAGAGGGTCCACTCCTCCTCGACTCCCGGGGTCATGAAGATGCCGTGGTTCATGTGGTAGAGCCAGGCCAGGGTCGATAGCTCTTCGTCGACCTTGCTCAGGTAGTCGCGGTACTCGTACATCCGCTCCGGCGAGAAGACCACGCAGCCCTTGGCCCCGAGGCCCTCGGTGTAGGCGGGCAGGCCGTGTGAGTCGATGATCTGCCGACAACCGTCGAGCAGGCGCCGGTTGGTGGCTTCGAAGCGCTCGTAGACGTCGTCGGTCAGCACCTGGGTCAGGGTCGCCTCAGCCGCCGCCATCACCAGCGGGTTGCCGTTGAAGGTGCCGTACTGCTTGACGGTGCCGTCGGCGACGATCGCCGCCAGCTCCTCGCTCATCCCGATCGCGCCGCCGGGGTAGCCCCCGCAGCTCGCCTTGGCCAGGGTGATCATGTCGGGGGTGACGCCGAAGCGCTGGGTGGCGCCGCCGGCGGAGATCGTGCAGCCGGTCTTCACCTCGTCGAAGATCAGCTTGACGCCGTGCTTCGCGGTGAGCTCGCGTACCCGCTGCAGGTAGCCCTCGCGCGGCGGGATGATGTTGATGTTCATCATCGCCGGCTCCATGATCAGCCCGGCGACCTGCTCGCCGATCTTCTCCAGCACGCTGGCGAGGGCGTCGGCGTCGTTGAAGGGGACGGCGCGGGTCAGCTCGGTCAGCGCTCGCGGAGTGCCGCCGCCGTAGGGAACGCTGACCGGGTCGTCGCGGTCGCCGAGCGCCTCCAGCGGCGGGTAGACGGAGACCATCACCGAGTCGTGGTGGCCGTGGTAGGAGCCCTCGATCTTGAGGAGCGTGTCGCGCCCGGTGGCGCCGCGGGCGAGGTGGACGGCGTCCATCGTCGCCTCGGTGCCGGAGTTGTTGAAGCGCCACTGCGGCAGGCCGAAGCGGCGCGCCAGCTCCTCGGCGACGGCGATCGAGCCGTCGGTGGGGGCGGCGAAGTGGGTGCCTTCGTCGATCCGCGCCTTGACCGCGGCGCCGACGGTGGGGTTGGCGTGGCCGATGCACATCACGCCGAAGCCGTTGTGGAAGTCGACGTACTCGTTGCCGTCGACGTCCCAGACCCGGCTGCCCTTGCCGCGCTCGATGTAGGTTGGCCAGGGGTCGTTCTCCTGGAAGGAGGAGGGGACGCCGTTCGGCATCGCCTTGACGGCGCGCTCGAAGGTCTTCGCCGACTGCCCGGTGCGGTTGCGGAACTGCTCCTGCTGGGCCTCGGTCAGCGCCGCGACCCGCTTGCGGTCGATCTGCTCCACCGCTTCCAGCTTAGCCGCGCCGGAACTGCTTGAGCAGGCGCGTCTTCAGGTTGAGAGCGCCGGTCATCGCCCGTTCCGCCGGCGAACCGGCCGGTGGCAGGACTCCCAGCTGGCGGGCCATCTCGGCGCCGTTCATGAAGGCGTCGTTGCGAACGATTCGGCCCTCGCGAACGGTCAGCACGTCACAACCCTGCACGTCGACCCGGGCGCCGTTGGGGTTCAGTCCTTCGAAGGGCGCGGAGCCGTCGAAGGCGCCGGTGGCATGCCAGCGCACCGCCGCCCTCTCGCCGCTCGCCACTATGTCGAGGACCTCGAAAGTGAAGTCCGGAAAGGCGGCGAAGAGGCTGCCGAACCAGGCGTGGAGGTCCTCCGGCACTTTCATCTCGACCACGCCGTGGATCACATCAGGGGCGCCGGGCTCCCAGCAAGCGGCCATCGCCTCGATGTCTCGCTTTGTGACGGCTTCGAAGTACTCCCGGGCGACCATCGCCGCATCGGCCGTCTCAGTGCTGGGCGTCATGCGCTCCAGCTTACCCTGACCCCAGGGCGATTCCACGCCAGACGGTTAGAAGACATAGGGCGAAAAAGCTTGACCTTTCCTTGTGGGACGCGCATGCTCACCAGGCGTAAAGCCTCTGGCCGTAGCTCATGTCGCCAACCACCAGGTTTGGAGGAACAAATGAGAAACGGCAAGCATGGGCTGAAGGCCCTCGTCCTGGCGATCATCGCCGTGTTGGGCGCGATGGCGCTCGCCGCTAGCGCTCAGGCGCAGACGCACAATGAATTATTAGCCGCGCACGCACAGCACAATGCACCCGGCGGTGTCTTAAACCCCAATCCCTTAATCCACGGAGGGGGAAGCCAGCTTGGGACCTATTTAATCAACTTAGGGCCTGTCTTATTAGCGACTTTTGCCGCGGCGCTTGAAGGAATAGCCGTGTTCTTAGTCGCAGGCAGGAGCCTTGAAATCAGGTGCACGGGGATGTTTTTCAACGGGGCAAAAATAGACACCTTAACTGACGCCTTAGGCGAAGCCGTATTCATCGGCTGCAAAAAGTTCGACCATAAAACATTACAAGAACTGCCCCAATGCTTACTGAAAGAGTTAGAAACGATCAGAATAAAATTCTTAGCGTTACCAATATTACATAACGGAGAGCCCTTTCTCTTATTCGAGCCGCAGAACGTAGGTGAGCCCCTCGCTAACATCACTTTAAAAGCGGGTATAGGCTGCCCGCTTCCGTTAAATAACCTGCTAACCGGCTCGTTCACGGCATTAGTCGAGGAATTAGACGCAGTCGCGCAGGTAATCTTATTCAGCGAAGGCATTCAGTTATTAATCGGGGACTTACTGAGCCTCGGCGGATTTCCCGCCTACCTCACGGCAAAAGTTAGGCTCGAACTTACTGGCCCTCACTTTGGCCAGAAACTCGGTATCCACTAAGCACCTAAGTAAGCACAGCCAGAAAGCAACGAGAACCAAGAGCTACAAGGAACACACGAAGCATTCGGCTACCCAGGATCGCCTAACGCGGTCCTGGGTAGGTCGACTCAAAAGCTCGTCCGGTCGTCTTCTTCACGGTATTTTCGCCGGCGTCTAGCCGCGCAGCTCCGCTCGCCTGATCTTGCCGCTGTTGGTCTTTGGCAGCTCGGCGGCGAACTCGACTATGCGCGGGTACTTGTAGGGGGCGGTCTGGGCCTTGACGTGCTCCTGCAGCTCGCGGGCGAGCTCGTCGGAGGGCTCCCGGTCCGCATCGAGGACGACGATGGCCCGCACCACCGCGCCGCGCTCCGGGTCGGGGGCGGCGACTGCCGCCGCCTCGGCGACGGCGGGGTGGGAGACAAGGGCCGACTCGACCTCGAAGGGGCCGATCCGGTAGCCGGAGGAGAGGATCAGGTCGTCGCCGCGGCCCTCGAACCAGAGGTATCCCTCCTCGTCCTCGCGGACCCTGTCGCCGGTCGGCCACCATTCGCCCCCGAAGCGCTCGCCGTCGAGGTAATGGGAGAAGAAGGTGGGGGAAGAGGAGGCGTGTAGCTGCAGCTCGCCGTCGACGACGCGAGTCTCGATTCCCGGCAGGGGCCGACCCATCGAGCCATCGCGTGCGGGGTCATCCTCATCCGGACGCATGCCGCAAACGGCGCCGGTCTCGGTCTGGCCGTAGCCGTCGCCGATCGCGAGGCCGAGGCGCTCGCGGAAGCGCTGGATCACCTCGGGCTCGATCGGCTCACCGGCCGAGACCAGGCGGCGCAGCGAGGGGACCGGCGCCAGCTCGGAGCGGCTGGCCAGCATCCTGTACTCGGTTGGCGCCTGGCAGAGCACGTTGACGCCCAGCTCGGCGCACTGGCGCAAGCGTTTGGCGGGGTCGAAGCGGCCGTCGTGGAGAACGGCGACGGCGCCGCCGAGCCAGGGGGCGACGAAGGCGTTGCGGGTCGACTTCGACCATCCCGGCGCCGCCGTGCACCAGGCGATCTCACCCTCGCGGGCGCCGAACCAGTGCCTCGCCTGGAGCTCCTGCCCGAGCAGATAGCGCTGCGGGTAGACGACGCCGCGCGGCTCGCCCGTGGTCCCGGAGGTGAAGACGATCGCCGCCGGGTCCTCTGGGCCGAGACGCTCGACCTCGGCCGGCGTCTCCTGCGGCAGGTCCTCGTCGAAGACTCGCGCCAGCTCTTCCATGTCCATATAAGGGATGCCGTCGGGCAGCTCACCCAGGTAGCGGGTCTCGCCGATCGCCAGCTTCGGGCCGCCAGCGCGCGCCCGCAGCTCGAGATCCTTGCGGCGCAGCTGCGGGTTGCAGGGGAGCGCCACTACGCCCATTCGCCAGCAGGCGAGCATCGTCAGCACCCACTCGACCCGGCTGCCGACCAGGGTCATCACCACATCGCCGCGCCCGACGCCGCGCGCGGCGAAGGCGCCGGAAAGCCCGGCCGACCGGGCGAACAGCTCGCCGAAGTGGTGGACCCGGCGCTCGCCCTCGGCGCTGACCTCGATCAGCGCCGGCCGCGCCGCCGGAAAGCGCTCGACCACGTCTTCGATGAAGTTCACGCGCGGCAGTTTGCCTCACGCGAGAGTGATGAGCGAGTCAGTTCGCTATCAGGCGGCGGACTCGCCCGGGGCGGTGTCCGTGGGCTCGGACTCCGAGAAGCCAAGCCGCTGCTGGAGGCGGGCCAACGGTTTAGGCGCCCACCAGTTCCACTCGCCGAAAAGGCGCATCAGGGAGGGGACGAGCAGGGCGCGGACGATCGTCGCGTCGATCATCACCCCGACCGCCATCCCGACCGCGATCTGCTTGACGAAGAAGACCGAGCTGACGGCGAAGGCGAGGAAGACGATTGCTATCGCCAGCGCCGCGGCCGTGATCACACGGCCGGTCTTGCCGATCCCGGTCGCGACCGCCTCCTCGTTACTGTCGCCGAGGTCGTAGCGTTCCTTGATCCGCGCCATCACCAGCACCGCGTAGTCGGTGGCGAGGCCGAAGAGGACGGCGAAGAGGAAGACCAGGCTGGTCACCTCGACCGCGGCCGGGCCGGTGTAGTCGAGCGGCGCCTTCAGCCAGCCCTCTTGGAAGGAGAGGACGAGGATGCCAAGTGTCGCGCCCAGGGTCAGCGTGTTCATCAGCAGCGTCTTCAGCGGCAGCAGGACCGAGCCGGTGAGCAGGAAGAGGAGGACGAGGGTGGTGAGGGAGACGATCGCGACGACCAGCGGCGCGTTCTCGACCAGGCTCTGCTTCTGGTCGACGAAGCTGGCGGTGTTGCCGGAGACCAGCACCTCGGTCCCAAGCGGTGGGCTCAGGTTCCGGACCTCTTGCAGGGAGTCCTGGGACTCACCGCTGAGGGCCGGGCCGGAGAGGGCGAAGTTGGTGTAGGCGACGTCGTCCGGCGCCCGGGCGAAGGGCGCCCCGCGGACTACGCCGTCGACTGCTTCGACGCGGCGCTGGAAGGCAGCCAGCCGAGGTGGGCTGGCGCTTCCGTCGACGGTGACCGTGACCGCCTCTGTCACGTCGCGCGGGTAGTGCGCCTCCAGGTACTCGTACGCGTCGTAGGAGGGCTGCCCCGGCGGCACTGCTTCGGCGCTGGGGCCGGTCAGCGTGGTCCACAGCAGCGGCGCCGAAGCGGCCAGCAGCAGCGCCGAGCTGGCCAGGGCGACGACGATGGGGCGCCGCATCACGCCGCGCGCCAGCCGGTACCAGCCGTCGGAAGTGTCGGAGACGGCCGGGCCGCGACGGATCGAGAGGGCGTCGATGCGAGTGCCCAGCAGCGCCAGTAGCGAGGGCACGACGAGAATCGCCATCACTGCGGAGAGGAGGGCGACGGAGGCGCCAGCGACCGCCATCGAGTAGAGGAAGCGCTGCGGCATCACGATCAGCGCCGCCAGCGCGGCGGCGACGGTGAGTCCAGAGAAGACCGCGGTGCGACCCGCTGTGGCGACGGTGCGCCGGTGAGCCTCACGAGTCGGCCCTTCGCGCCCGAGTTCCTCGCGGTAGCGCGACACCAGCAGCAGCGCGTAGTCGACGGCCAGCCCCAGGCTCAGCCCGGTGGCGATGTTGAGCGCGAACAGCGAGGTGTCGGCGAAGCTCGCCATGACCCGCAGCACGAGCAGCGTTCCGACGATCGAGATCACCCCGAGCAGGAGCGGGATCGCAGCCGCGACCACGCCTCGGAAGACGAACAGCAGGAGGAGAGCAAGGATCGGGAAGGCGATCAGCTCGGCCTTGGTCAGGTCCTCGCGGGTCTGGTCGTTGGTCTCGTTGAAGCCGGGCGCGAAGCCGCCCATCGCGACGTCGAGCGAGCTCGCGGCGGCGATCGGGGCGACGTCCTCTGCTGCGTAGCCGCCGGCGTCCTGGATGTCCAGGGTGGAGAGATATGCGGCGAGGGCGATCGACTCGCCGTCGCGGGCGATCAGGGTGGCGCCGGCGCGGCGGTCGCGCAGCGGGTTGACGACCCGGCCGACGTGCTCGACCTGCGCCATCTCACGGCTGAGCCGGTCTACCTCCCGCCGTACGGCGGAATCCTTCGGATTGAGCGGGCCACCTCCGGGCGAGCGGACCACGAGCACGATTGCAGGATTCGGGTTGTAGCCGAGCGAGTCGCGCATCAGAGCCGTTGCCTGCTCGCTCTCCGAGCTGTTGTCAGTGAAGCCAGCCGCCTTGAGGTGGCTCTCGACGTCGCTGCCGACGGCGGCGGCGAACAAGACGAAGGCCGCGACAGCTGCGAGGACGAGCTTCGGGTGCTTCCAGGTGAGGTCGGCGACTCGGCTCATTGAGGTTTCAACGCGCGGGGTTGGGGAACCGTGAGGTGATCACGGGCGGGGACTGTACCAGAATTCAAAGTAACTGCTTTGAATTACAAATCGACTGCTAAGATCCTTCTGTGTCGCCGCGCAACTACGGGCAGTCATGCAGTCTCGCGGGGGCTCTCGATCGAATCGGCGGGCGCTGGGCGCTGCTGATCGTCCGCGAGCTCTCGCTTGGCCCGTTGCGCTTTTCCGAGCTGGCACGAGCCGTTGGGGGGGCTCCCACCGACGTGCTCACGAAGCGGCTGCGCCAGCTCGAGCAGGACGGCGTCGTCCGCCGCTCCGAGCTCGATCCTCCTGCCGCCGCGACCGCTTACGAGCTGACCGCGGTCGGCCGCGAACTGGAAGGGCCGCTGCTCGAGCTCGGCCGCTGGGGGCTGAACTTCTTCCGCGCCGCCGAAGTCGAGGCGATCGAGCCCTCTCACCTGCCCAACTCGCTGCGGGTGATCCTGCGACCGTCGGCTGACGCCTCGATTTCGCTGCAGTTGCGCAGCGAAGGCCAGTCCTTCCGGCTGCGGATCGCCAACGGCTGGATCGATGCCGAGCGGGGCAAGGCCTCCGATCCCGACCTGACCCTCTACGGACCGCCGCGGGGCGTGATGGCGGCCCTGGTAGGCGCCGTGCCGGTCGGCCCCGAGATCGAGATCGAGGGCAACCCCGAGGTGCTGGAGGCGCTGCGGGAGATGGTCGTCCTGCCCGAGAGGCTGAGGACCGAAGCGCTGGCCGCGCTCCAGCCCGCCTCCTCCCAGGCCTAGCGCAGCTCCGCCGAGCTCTTGCCGAGTAGCTGGCGGGCCACGATCAGCAGCTGGATCTGCTGCGTCCCCTCGAAGATGTCGAGGATCTTCGCGTCGCGCGCCCACTTCTCGAGCAGCTCGTTCTCGCCGTAGCCGACGCTGCCGCAGAGCTCGACGCAGCCGAGTGAGACGTCGACGCAGGTGCGCCCCGCCTTCGCCTTCGCCATCGAGGCCTGCAGCGAGTTGGGCTTGCCGTTGTCGGCCATCCAGGCGGCGTGCAGGGTGAGCAGACGCGCCGCCTCGTAGTCGGCCTCCATCTCGAGGTAGCGAGCCGCGGCGGCGTGCTGTGAGAGCGCCGGCGTCGCGTAATCGATCTCGACACCGGCCTCTTCGAGGCGCTTGCGTGTCTCTTCCAGCGAGGCTCGGGCGACCCCGACCGCCATCGCCGCGACCAGCGGCCGCGTGTTGTCGAAGGTCTGCATCGCCCCGCCGAAGCCCGCCTTCATGTCGATCTCCGGGCTGCCCAGCAGCGCCTCCTTCGGCACGCGGCAGTCCTGCAGCGTGAAGTTGGCGGTGTCTGAGGCGCGGATCCCGAGCTTGTGCTCGAGGCGGTCGAGCTTCAGCCCCGGGTTGTCGCGCTCGACGACGAACGACTTGATCGCCGCCCGGCCCTGGTCGCGGTCGAGCGAGGCCCAGACCACGATCAGGTCGGCGCGGTCGCCGGAGGTGACGAAGATCTTCTCGCCGTTGAGCACGTACTCGTCGCCGTCGAGCTCAGCGGTGGTGCGGATCGAGGCCGAGTCC
Source organism: uncultured Solirubrobacterales bacterium (assembly GCA_963728045.1). Lineage (GTDB taxonomy): Bacteria > Actinomycetota > Thermoleophilia > Solirubrobacterales > 70-9 > VRUE01. Next base: position 21,011 of record CAVSIE010000005.1, on the reverse strand, counting down.
GAGCCCGCCTCGGGCTCGGTGATCGCCATCGCCGCCCACTTGCCGCCGTAGCGCTCGAGCTGCTCGTCGCTCGCCACCGAGGCGATCGCCGAGTTGCCGAGCCCCTGGCGCGGCATCGAGAGCAGCAGGCCGACGTCGCCCCAGCAGAGCTCGATGATGCCGAGCACGGTGGAGAGGTTGGAGCCGTTGCGGTTGCCGCCGTCGCCGTTGCCGTTCGACTCGCGGCGCACGCCGGCGGCGCCGGCGCCGCCGGCGCCGCTGTCACTGCCCTCGTTCATCCCGTCGATCAGAGAGGCGAGCATGTCGAGCTCCTTCGGGTACTCGTGCTCGGCCTCGTCGTACTTGCGGGAGATCGGCCGGAAGACCTCGGTCGCGACCTGGTTGGCCTGGCTGACCAGCGGCTTGAACTTCTTCGGGATCTCTAGGTTGATCATGGTTTGCCTTCGCTCGTCGGCCTGCGCCTAGACGAGCAGGGCGCCCTCCATAACGCCCGCTGCGCGGAGGTCTCGGTACCAGCGCTCGACCGGGTGCTCCTTGACGAAGCCGTGGCCGCCGAGCAGCTGCACGCCGTCGGAGCCGATCTTCATCCCCTTCGCGGCGCAGAGCCGGCGCGCCAGCGCCGCCTCGCGGGAGAAGCCCTCGCCCTGGTCGGCGCGGCTGGCCGCGCGGTAGACGGCGAGGCGCATCCCGTCGGTCTCGATCCCGATGTCGGCGACCGCGAAGGCGACCGCCTGGCGGTTGGAGATCGGCTCGCCGAAGGCGGTCCGCTCGTTGACGTAGGGAATGACGTAGTCGAGCACGGCCTGCGAGGTGCCGACCGCAAGCGCGGACCAGGCGATGCGGGCGCGCTCGACGCACTCGACGTAGGCCTCGCGCTTGCCCTCGGCCATCAGGGCGCCCCTCGGGGACGCGTGCGCCCTCTAGCACGAGGCGCCCGGTCGCGGCCGCGCGCAGCGCCCATCGCCGGCTCGTCTTCGACCGAGAGACCGGAGGCGCCGGACTCGATCACGAAGAGGGCCGGGCCGTTCTCCTCGGTCTCGGCGGCGACGACGAAGAGCTCGCACTCCTTGGCGCGGGCGACCAGCGACTTGACCCCGTCGATCACCCAGTCCGCGCCGTCGCGGCGCGCCTTGGTCTCCAGCTTCAGCGGGTCGAAGAGCGGTCGCGGCTCGAGGATCGCCAGCGGCGGCCACGGGCACGTCCTCGCCGGTGAAGGAGGGCAGGTAGGTCGCCTCCTGCTCGGCGCTGCCCCAGTGGCCGATCGCGGTGGCGACGCGCGCCCGGCGCGAGCGCCGCGTAGGCGATGCCCATGTCGCCGTGGGCGAGCGCCTCGTCGATCAGCGCCGCGGTGACGGCGGCCTGCTCGCTGCATCACGCCGCCGAGCTCCTCGGGCACGCCGAGCATGTTGACGCCGAGCTCGTTGACCTGGGCGAGCAGCTCCGGCGGCGTCTCACGATCGGCGTCGGCGTCGAGGGCGGCGGGCCGCACCTCGTCGGCGGCGAACTCGCGCACCGCCTCCTGGAACATCTGCTGCTCGTCGTCGGGCGTGAGGTCGAAGAGGCCGCGTCGGCTTGCCGGTCGCCTGGCGCGCCGGTTTGCCCAGCTTGCTGCGCGGCCTTGAAGGTCCGCCCGGCGGCGGTCGCCGAGCGGAAGCCGTTCTTGGTGCGTGGTGAACAGCGCTCGCTCGACCTGCTTGCGGATGCCGGATCCGGTCGAGCAGGTCCGAGCCGGCGAGCCGGTTGAGCCAGCGCAGGCCGAGCCCCATGCTGCGGTCGGCCATGCTCTTGTCCTGGGTGACGGTCATCTCGAGTTGCTCCTCCCGGCTTTGGGACTTGGACCCCGAGCGGCCGCACCCGGCCGTCGAGGTGGGGGGTTCGACGTTTTGCGTCGCGGACCGCGAAATCGATCGCGTCGCCTCGCGTGGCGCTCGCGAACTCGACTCGCGCGGGCAGCAGGATCGGCTTGCGGAAGCGAACCTCGACGCCGAAGGCGTCGGGCAGGCGGCTCTCCAGCGCCGCCAGGCAGCGGGCCTTGGTCCACATGCCGTGGGCGATCGCCCGCGGGAAGCCGAGCGGCTTGGCGGTCAGCGCGTGCATGTGGATCGGGTTGCGGTCGCCGGAGACGGCCGCGTAGCGGCGGCCGAGGTCGTCGCCGAGCTTCCACTCGGCGCTCGCCGCCAGGTCGTGGCTCGTCGTCGCGTGCGCTTGCCGGCGGCAGCGCGACTCGTCGCCGCCGCGGCGCAGCATCGTGCTGACGCTCTTCCAGACGAGCTCGCCGCCGACGCGCGCCTCGGTGACGAGGCTGAAGGTCCGCCCGCGCGGGTGCGGCTCGAGCGCGGTCGGCCGCACTCGCAGGTCAGCTCCTCGTCCGCTGGCCGATCGGCCGCAGCTGCTCGATCCGGTTCTCGACGTGGACCAGCCCGACCGCGCCGAAGGGGAAGCTGCCGTCGGCCATCACCGCCATGTGCAGCGGGAAGGCGAGCACGTGCGGGTAGGTGGGGGGGAGGTGGTCGCGTAGGGCGAAGCCGCAGACGCGGGAGTAGGCGGCGACCGCTGGCGGGCTCGGCCCGAACCCCGGTCAGCTCCAGCTCGATCTCGGGAATCTCCTTGCCGCGGCCGGGGATGAAGGGCAGCAGCGAGGCGCCGGGGATCATCGGCGCCGCGGCGCGCGCGTAGAGCGACAGGATGCTCGGCGGGCTGTCCAAGGTGCGAACCGCCATCAGGCCCCCAGCAGGTTCTGGCCGCAGACCCGGACCACGTTGCCGTTGACCCCGGTCGAGGCCGGGCTGGCGAACCAGGCGATCGTCTCGGCGACGTCGACCGGCAGGCCGCCCTGGGAGAGGCTGCTCATCCGCCGGCCCGCTTCGCGCGGGCCGACCGGCATCGCCGCGGTCATCTGGGTCTCGATGAAGCCCGGCGCGACGGCGTTGATCGTCGCGCCGCGCTCGCGCCAGCTCCGGAGCCAGCGCTTCGACCATCCCGATCACGCCGGCCTTCGAGGTGGCGTAGTTGGTCTGGCCGTTGTTGCCGGCGATCCCGGCCATCGAGGAGACGCCGACGATGCGGCCGTTGGCGGCGAGCAGGCCGCCGTCGAGCAGGGCGTCGTTGATCCGCTCCTCGCTGGAGAGGTTGATCTCCATCAGCTGGCTCCAGCGCTCCTCGGGCATCTTGGCGATCGTGCGGTCGCGAGTGACGCCGGCGTTGTGGACGACGACGTCGACGCCGCCGGCGAAGCGCTCGGCGATCCGTTCTGGCGCCTCGGGCGCGGTGATGTCGAGCTCGATCGCGTCGCCGCCGACCCTGGCCGCGACCTGGCGCAGGTCTTCGCCGGCCTGGGGCACGTCGAGGCCGACGACCTCGGCGCCGTCCGCGGCCAGCGTCTCGGCGATCGCGGCGCCGATCCCGCGCGAGGCGCCGGTGACGAGCGCGACCTTGCCTGCGAGCGGTCGATCCCACTCGATCTCCGGCAGCGGCGCGACCCCCTCGCCGACTTCGCACCACCTGGCCGGAGACGTAGGCGGAGCGCGGCGAGAGCAGGAAGCGCAGCGTCGACTCGAGCTGCCCCTCGCCGCCGCTGCGGACGAGGACGAGCTGCGCGGTCGCGCCGCGTCCGCCGACCTCCTTGCCGAGCGAGCGGACGAAGCCCTCGAGGGCGCGCTGCGCCGTGGCGGCGCGGGTCGAGCCTGCCTCCTGCGGCGGCGTGCCGAGGACGACGACGCGGCCGTTGCGGGCGAGCCGGCCGACGCCGGGGTAGAAGAAGCGCTGCAGCTCGACCAGCTCGGTTGAGTCCGAGATCCCCGAGGCGTCGAAGACGAGCGCCTTGGCTGGGCCCTCGGCGCCGACCCTTTCGACCCCGATGCTGTCGAGGACTGCCTTCAGCGGCCGCTCGAGCCTTCCACCCGGCGCTGCGCCGGTGAGTACTGGACCGGAGACGGCCGGCCCGCCGTTGCGGCGCTCCAGCGTCGCTGGCTGCGGCAGTCCGAGCTGGCTGGCGACCTGGCTCAGGACCGGGGCGTTGACGAGCTGCGCGTAGCGGTCGCTCACGATGCGCCTCCGGCGCTCTCGAGGATCGCGACGACGCCCTGGCCGCCGGCGGCGCAGATGCTGATCGCGCCGCGGCCGGAGCCGCGTTCGTCGAGGGCCTTGGCCAGGCTGGCGACGATCCGCCCGCCGGTTGCGGCGAAGGGGTGGCCGGCGGCGAGCGAGCCGCCGTTGACGTTGAGCTTCTCGCGGTCGATCGCGCCGAGCGGCTCGTCGCGCCCGAGGCGCTCCTTGCAGAACTCGTCGTCCTCCCAGGCGCGCAGCGTGCAGAGCACCTGGGCGGCGAAGGCCTCGTGGATCTCGTAGAGGTCGAAGTCCTGCAGCTCGAGCCCGTTGCGGTCGAGCATCGCCGGCATCGCGTAGGCGGGGGCCATCAGCAGTCCCTCGCGCTTGTGCACGTGGTCGATCGCCGCGGTCTGTCCGTCGACGAAGTAGGCGAGGATCGGCAGGCCGCGCTCCTTCGCCCACTCCTCGCTGGCCAGCAGCACCGCCGAGGCGCCGTCGCTGAGCGGGGTCGAGTTGGCCGCGGTCATCGTCCCCTCCTCGCCGCCGAAGACCGGGCCGAGCTTGGCGAGCTTCTCGGTCGAGGAGTCGGGACGCAGGTTCTGGTCGCGCTCGAGTCCGATGTAGGGGGTGATCAGGTCCGCCATGAAGCCGCGCTCGTAGGCGGCGGCCAGGTTGTGGTGGCTGGTTACCGCGAGCTCGTCCTGCTCCTCGCGACCGACCTCCCACTCGGCGGCCATGATCGCGCAGTGCTCGCCCATCGACTTGCCGGTGCGCGGCTCCTCGTTGCGGGGGATCGCCGGCACGACGTGCCCGGGACGCACCCGCGTCAGCTGCTTCAGCCGGCCGCCGGTCGACTTCTCGCGGTTGACGTCGAGCAGCACCCGGCGCAGGTCCTCGTTGAGCCCGATCGGCGCGTCCGAGGTGGTGTCGGCGCCGCAGGCGATGCCGGCGTCGATCTGTCCCAGGGCGATCTTGTTGGCGACCAGGATCGTCGTCTCGAGGCCGGTGCCGCAGGCCTGCTGGACGTCATAGGCAGGGGTCTCGGGGGCGAGGCGGGTGCCGAGCACGCTCTCGCGGGTCAGGTCGCGGTCGCGCGAGTGCTTGAGCACGGCGCCGCCGGCGACCTCGCCCAACCGCTCGCCGTCGAGCGAGAAGCGGTCGATCAGCCCATCCAGGGCCGCAGTGAGCATGTCCTGGTTCGAGGCGCTCGAGTACACCGAGTTCGAGCGTGCGAAGGGAATCCGGTTGCCGCCGACCACGGCGACACGACGTGGCTTATCGATCAACTGCGATCACCTTTCATTGATTGGCGAAGCTGAGGGGATGCGCGCGCCAGTCGCGCGCATCGCATGTCCCGCGCGCCATAGCGCTGCAGGCATCCATGTAGAGGTTACCCCGACACCGATCGATGTCAAACATCGAGTGACGACCCGCACACATACCCCTTCGCTGTAGAAGCGGATCCGTTGTTGATGTTTTCCTAGCTTCTCTTCCTGTCAAGACGAGCGGCCGAGGCGCTAGGCCCGCTTTCTCGGGACCCAGCGTCCGCGGCGCTGCGACCGCAGCGCTACCTTGGGTTGGTGCTCCTACGAGTCCAAGGTCTGACCCAGAAGGCTGACGGGCAGTTCGTTGCCGTAGCTCTCGCCGAGACGAATGGACATGAGCTAGTCCCGATCTCAGACGAAAAGGCTGAAGCGATTCGCATCGAGTTCGAACGCGAGCTTCCGCGGATCGCCGCATCGGCAGCCGCAGGCTTTCCGGTGCCGGAGGCAATCCCGGTCGAGATAGACGACCAGCCATCAGCGAGCGAGGGGCAGCAGATCTGCCCTAACTGCCCTCATCTCATGTCTATGCACACCGGGATGGGCTGTCGTGTCTGCGACTGTTCTCGGCCTAGCTGACGCAGCCCCCTTCGTCCTGCGTGCTGTGCAGACCAGAGCCTTCCGAGCTTCTACGGATTAGGGATATGTGTGGCAACCGCCCACAGCCGACCCGCACACAGCTGTCTTGGGCCGGTCCCGGTAGGGGTGGAACGTCTTGTGCTTTTTCGGCCGATCCGAACTCGGACGGCGGCAGCGGCTCTCCGAAAAGTTAAGTGGAACCCCTGCCGGGACCGGCCCTACGCAAGCTCGGCGCCGTCGTAGAGCTTCTTGACGTGCACGGCGCCCGCCGGGGCCGCTTCGATGCAGAGGCGGCAGAGGACGCACTCGTCGAGGTTCTCATCGACGATCTCGACTCCCGCGTCGGCGGCCTTGAAGATGTCGACGGGGCAGACTTCCTCCAGCTTCTTGGCCAGCTCGGCGTCGCCGGCGACCGAAGCGTCGACCTCGACGTCGATGAAGACCTTGTGCAGCGTCTCGGCCATCAGGCCGTCACCCCCAGCTTCTCCTTGACCGCGTCCGGAATCTCGTCGATCCGCTCGACGACGCGGATGCCGGCGGCTTCGAGGCGGGCGATCTTCTCCGTCGCCGTGTCCTCCTTGCCCTCGACGATCGTGCCGGCGTGGCCGAAGCTCATCCCCTTCATCTCCTCGTCGTCCATGAACTTGCCGGCCATGAAGGCGACGATCGGCAGGCGTGAGTCGTTGTCCTTGACCCATTCGGAGAGCTGCGCCTCCATGCGGCCGCCGGGCTCGGTGTAGATCACGATCGCCTGCGTCTGCTCGTCGGCCTCGAAGTAGGGCATCAGCTCGGCGTAGGTGGAGCCGATGATCGCGTCGCCGCCGATCGAGATCGCGGTCGAGACGCCGAGGCCGGCCTGGGTCAGCGAGGAGGAGATCTCCGTCGTCATCCCGCCCGAGCGGCTCATCACCCCGACCGGGCCGGGCGCGTAGGCCTTGGCGGCGTCCTTGGCGGGGCCGCCGATGCCGCCCATCTTGCAGACCTCGGGGACGATCAGGCCGAGGCAGTTGGGGCCGATGATCCGTGCCCCGCGCAGGTTCGCCAGCTCGACCATCTGGGCGACGTCGCGACGCGGGATGCGCTCGGTGACGATCACGATCAGCTCGATCCCGTTCTCGATCGCCTCCAGCACGGCGTCCTTGGTGAAGGCGGGGGGGACGGTGACGACGGAGCCGTCGATCGGCCCGCCGTGGTTCTCGACCGCCTGCGCGACGGTGTCGAAGACCGGCACGCCGTGCACCTCGCGGCCCTTGCGGCCGGGGGTGACGCCGCCGACCACCTTGGAGCCGTAGTCGAGGCACTCGCGGGTCAGGTTGACTGCCTCGCGCCCGGTTATCCCCTGGACGATGAAGGTCGTGTCCTTGTCGAGCAGGATGCTCATCAGGCGGGCGCTCCCTGGATCTTGGCGATCGCGCGGCCGGCGGCCTCCCACATCGGGACCGAGCGGTCGCAGTACTCGACGCCGTATTTGTCGAGGATCTTGAAGCCCTCGTCCTCCCAGGCGCCCGGGATGCGGAAGATCGCGATCGTCTCGCCGGGGTCCTTGCCCAGCTCCAGGCAGGCCTTGATCACGCCGCGGGCGACGATGTCGACCCGCGTGTTGGAGACGATCGACATCATCACCGCGATCTTCTCGACACCGTCCTTTTCCAGCACCTCCTTGGCCAGGCCGCAAGCCTTTGCCACCGAGGGGTTGCCGCCGATCTCGGAGTAGTTGGCGGGCTTGCCGCCCTGGCTGCGGACCGCATCGGTAAGCGTCAGCGAGCCGCCGCCGGCGCCGATCACCAGCCCCAGGTTGCCCTCGAAGCCGTGGTCCTTGCCCTGAATCACGCCGCGGTGGTCGGCGGCGTCGATCGCCGCCACGTTGCGCTCGAAGGCTGAGGGCTCATAGGTCTCGCGGGTGTCCTCCTCGGCGATCTCCAGCTTCTTGCGCAGCAGCCCCTTCTGCCGCCCGACCGCCTCGTTCTCCATCTCCATGTGGGCGTCGAGGGCGACGAAGCTGCCGTCGCTGAGCTCGGCCAGCGGGTTGATCTCGGCCAGGGTCATGTCGTTGTCGCGGAAGAGCCGGGCGAGGCGGGCCAGCACCGGAGTCGCCCGGTTGAGCTGCGAGCCGGTCACTCCGGTCGCGGCGATCACCTGCTTCGCCTCGAAGTCGGAGATCGGCAGCAGGTTGGAGACGTGGCCTTTGCCGACGTGGTCGGGGTGCTGCTCGGCGACCTCCTCGATGTCGATGCCGCCCATGTCGCTGAACAGCATCAGCGGCTTCTTCTCGGTCCCGTCCCAGACGACCCCGGCGTAGTACTCCTGCTTGACCTCGGCCTTGGGGTCGACGAGGACGCCGCGCGGCATGTGGCCGTTGATTTCCAGCTTCAGGATCGCCTCGGCGTGCTCAGCGGCCTCGTCCGGCGTGTCGGCAAACTTGACCCCGCCCGCCTTCATCCGGCCACCGCTCAGCACCTGCGACTTGATCACGACCGAACCGCCGATCTCCTCAGCGGCCTTGCGGGCCTCATCGGCGGTCGTGCAGAAGCCGTACTTGGTGACGGGAATCCCCGCCAGCTCGACGATCTTGCGTGCCTCGTACTCGTAGAAGCGCATTGCGGCGCGGAACCCTATCCAACCGGTCCCTGGATCCAGTTCCGCCGCAGCTCGGTCGCGATTCGCAGGCCGACTTCGCCCCGCGTGCGGAGCTGGGTCCCATCCAGCGCGCGAACCTGCTCGACGCCGCGCACCGAGCTGGTCAGGAAGACCTCGTCCGCGCCGAATAAGTCTTCGCAAGTGAACGCCCCCTCGCGAACCTCGAGGCCAGCCCCGCTTGCCACCTCGATCGCGCGGGCGCGGGCTATGCCGGGGAGGATGCGGCCGTCGGCGGGAGGGGTGAGAAGGACGCCGCCTCGCACCGCGAAGACGTTGCCGCGCGAGGCCTCGAGCACGGTGCCGTCCCACTCGACGATCAGCGGCAAGGCATCGGCGGCGAGCCCGGATTGCGCCTGGTCGAGCAGGGAGCGGTCGGCCCACTTATGGGCGCCGAGTCCACCGGCCAGGACGAGGCTATGGACAGCCACTGAGCGCGGGACAGGGGGGAAGACGAGCGCCGACTCGATCTCCACGACCCTGATCATGGCTTCGATCCCGGCCCGGCCGGCAGGGCCGACCCTCACCCGCAGGCTGCCCCGCTCGATGTGTTGCGCGCGGGCTTGGATCGCCCCCTCGAGGTCAGGTGGAGAGCGGTCGGGGAAGAGCGTCGCCAGGCTGGCGGCGAGCCTGGTGAGGTGGGCCTCGAGCTCGACCGCTCGCCCGTCGATGACCAACAGGGTCTCGAGGATTCCCTCTTCCCGGTCGGGTCGCAGCTGAGCGGAAGCGGCGGCCAAGCCTCTACAGCCGAATCAGGTTCGCGGCGTCGAGCTCGCGCGTGACGCCGCGGAAGTCGACGACCAGGGGTGCTGTGGCAACGATCTCCTCGATGTCAACCCCTGGGTGGGCGGTGATGATCGCCGCCAGGTCGGCCACGCGCAACGCCTCGTCAAGGTCTACACAGGAGAGGCCGAACTCCGGCAGCTCAGGCACGAAGGGGTCGTGGTAGGAGACGTCTCCGCCCAGCTCGCGCAGCGTGCTGACGATCTCCAGCGCAGGCGACTCGCGGATGTCGCCGACCCCGGGCTTGTAGCTGATCCCGAGCAGGAGGATCTTCGAGTCCTTGACCGGCTTGCCAGCATCGTTGAGGGCGCGGCCGATCCGCTCGACGCAGTAGCCCGGCTGTGCGCGGTTGACCTTGCCCGCCAGCTCGATGAACTCGGGGTAGAAGTCGTGCTCGCGTGCCTTGAAGGCGAGGTAAAAGGGATCAACCGGGAGGCAGTGGCCACCCATGCCGGGCCCGGGCTCGAAGCGCATGAACCCGAAGGGCTTGGTGGAGGCGGCGTCGATCACCTCCCAGATGTCGATGCCGAGCCGCTCGCAGAGTTGGGAAAGCTCGTTGACGAGGGCGATGTTGACCGAGCGGAAGATGTTCTCCAGCAGCTTTGACAGCTCGGCGGTCTCCGGTGTGGAGAGGACGACGACCTCGTCGCAGATCAATGAGTAGAGCTCGCGTGCCCGCTCCGTGCAGGCCGGGGTGATTCCGCCAACAAGCTTCGGCGTCGTGCGCACGGTGTAATCAGTGCGGCCGGGGTCGATCCGCTCGGGGGAGAAGGCGAGGTGGAAGTCGCGACCGGCTGCCATCCCCGACTCCTCGAGGATTGGCAGCAGGCGCTCACGCGTCGTGCCAGGGTAGGTCGTCGACTCCAGCACCACCAGCTGCCCAGGCTGGAGAGCATCGGAAAGCGCCGTGGCCGAGTCCGTCAGATATGTGAGGTCGGGCTCGCGCGAGCCGGTCAGCGGAGTCGGCACGCAGATGATCACCGCTTCGCACGATTCCAGCGCTGCGTGGTCGGAGGTCGCGTGCAGGCGATCGAGCAGGGGCGCCAGGACGGAGTCGGGGATGTCCTCGATGTAGCTGCTGCCGGCGCGCAGCGCCTCGACCTTGCGAGCATCGGCGTCGAGGCCGACTACCTCGTGCCCAGCTTCGGCGAAGGCCGCGGCCAGCGGCAGGCCGACGTAGCCGAGCCCCACAATCCCGATCTTCATCGGCGGGAGTGTAGACCGACCTCCCTCTTGGTTATCCTGCCGCGCGATCCGCTCAAGAGGGAGACAGATCAGATGAGCATCGGGAGGGGCTCGGCGATCATCTTGCTGGCGCTCGTCGCTGCTTTCGCGAGCGGTTGCGGCGAGACCCAGCTCGACGACGTCAAGACCGAGGACACGCTCGAACAGAGCCTGCAGCGCTCCAGCGGGCTGAAAGTATCCGCCGTCGAGTGCCCCTCCGGGGTGGAGGTGGAGAAAGACGCCACCTTCGAGTGCACGGTGAGCCTCGCCGGCGGCGACGAGGAAATCGCCACGCTGAAAATCCTCAACGACGACGCCGACGTGTCGCTGGTCGACCTCCAGCCCGCGGGGGGCCAGCCGGGCAAATGATTGCCCTCGCCCGTCTCCGGAGCATCGCGCTGGCGGCTCTGCTCGCACTCTTCCTGCTGCCCGGCGCCGCCCTCGGCGAAGACGCCGGCCCCCCGCCCTGCGGCTGGCATGGGCAGGAGCCGCGGGAGGCGAGCGACCACGAGCTCCGCACCTCGGTCCTCTGCTTGATCAACCGGATGCGCGAGCACTACGGGATCCCGCCTCTTGACTACAACCTGGCATTGCGGCAGTCGGCGAGCTCACATTCAGCCAGCATGGTCAGAAGCCGCAGCTTGTCCCACTACGGGCCGGGGGGCAGCACCCTGACGACCCGGGTTGCCCGCGCCGGGTACTTGGGGGACATGTCAGGCTTCCGTGCCGCCGAGAACATCGGCGCCGGCCAGGGTTCCCTTGGGTCCCCGATTGCCATCGTGCGCACGTGGATGGGAAGCGCGACTCACCGGCGGAACATCCTCGACCGCGGCCTGCGCGACTTCGGCGTCGGCGTGGCCCGTGGCAACCCGCTGGGCGGGGGGCGCAATGCCGCCACCTACACGATCGATTTCGGCGCCCGCTGGCGCTAGCGCGCCTCTGCCGCGAGAGCAAAACCTGACTTCAGGTCCGATAAGTAAAGTGACGCCGATGAGCCAAACGACGACGGCCAACGCGCCGACCACGCACGCAAAGCTCCTCGACTGGGTCGGGGAGATCGCCGATTTGACCCAGCCCGACGCCATTCATTGGTGTGACGGCTCGGCCGAGGAGTACGACGCCCTCGCTCAAGCCCTGATCGACGCGGGCACCTTCGAGCGCCTCTCTGAAGCGAAGCGCCCGAACTCTTACCTGGCCCTCTCCGATCCCGGCGACGTCGCCAGGGTCGAAGACCGCACCTTCATCTGCTCCGAGCAGGAGGAGGACGCTGGCCCGACCAACAACTGGCGCGACCCGGCTGAGATGCGCGCGACGCTGAACGGCTTTTTCAAGGGCTGCATGGCCGGCCGCACGATGTACGTGGTGCCGTTCTCGATGGGCCCGCTGGGCTCGCCGATCGCCCACATCGGCGTGCAGCTGACCGACTCCCCCTACGTCGCAGTCTCGATGCGGATCATGACCCGGATGGGCAAGGCGGCGCTCGACGTGCTCGGCGCCGACGGCGAGTTCGTCCCCTGCGTGCACTCCGTCGGGATGCCCCTGGCCGAGGGTCAGGAAGACGTGCCGTGGCCGTGCAACGCGGAGAACAAGTACATCGTCCATTACCCGGAGACGCGCGAGATCTGGTCCTTCGGCTCCGGCTACGGCGGCAACGCCCTGCTGGGCAAGAAGTGCTTCGCGCTGCGGATCGCCTCGGCGATGGCCCGCGACGAGGGCTGGATGGCCGAGCACATGCTGATCCTCAAACTGACCTCTCCCGAGGGGGCGGTCAAGTACATCACCGGCGCCTTCCCCTCCGCCTGCGGCAAGACCAACCTGGCGATGGTGGTCCCGACCCTGCCCGGCTGGAAGGTCGAGACGGTCGGCGACGACATCGCCTGGATGAAGTTCGGCGACGACGGCCGCCTCTATGCAGTCAACCCCGAGGCCGGCTTCTTCGGCGTCGCCCCGAACACCAGCCACAAAACGAACCCCAACGCGATGGACACGATCGAGCGCAACTCGATCTTCACCAACTGCGCCAAGACCGACGACGGCGACATCTGGTGGGAGGGGATGACCGGCGAGGCGCCCGCCCACGCGATCGACTGGCATGGCAACGACTGGACGCCGGACTCCGAGACTCCGGCGGCGCATCCGAACGCGCGCTTCACGACGCCGGCCTCGCAATGCCCCTCGATCGCGCCTGAGTGGGAGGACCCCGCCGGCGTTCCGATCGACGCTTTCCTCTTCGGCGGCCGCCGCGCCACCGCGGTGCCGCTGGTCCAAGAGGCCTTCGACTGGGAGCACGCGGTCTTCATGGGGGCGACGATGTCCTCGGAGACGACCGCCGCAGCGGCCGGCGCGGTCGGCGAGCTGCGCTTCGACCCGATGGCGATGCTGCCTTTCTGCGGCTACAACATGGCCGAGTACTTCGCCCACTGGCTGAAGATGGGCGAGCGCGAGGGAGCGCAGCTGCCGCGCGTCTTCTACGTCAACTGGTTCCGCAAAGACGCCGAGGGCAAGTTCCTTTGGCCCGGCTTCGGCGAGAACAGCCGCGTGCTGGAGTGGATCTTCCGCCGCTGCGAGGGCGAGGCCGACGCGACCGAGACCCCGATCGGCCTCTTGCCGACCGAGGAGGGGATCGACACCGAGGGCCTCAACGTCTCGCCGGAGGCGATGAGAGAGCTGCTCAGCGTCGACACCGAGCTGGTCAAGGCCCAGCTGCCGCAGGTCAAGGAGCACCTGGCCAAGTTCGGCGACAAGCTGCCGGCCGAGGTCACGGCGCAGCTGCAGGCGCTGGAAGAGCGGCTCGGCTGACGCCGAGCCGCCCGCCGGCCGCTACAGCCCGTAGGCCTCGGCCAGCTCCGGGTCCTTCTGCGCGAGCATTTCGGCCAGCTCGACCATCACCTTGCACTGCTTCCAGGTGGCGTCGTCCTGCATCTTGCCGTCGATCATGTGCACGCCGCGCCCGTCCGGGATCGCCTCCAGCACCTTCCTGGCGAACTTGACCTCGTCCGGCGGCGGGCTGAAGACCTTCTTGGCGATGTCGATCTGCACCGGGTGCAGCGACCAAGCGCCGACGCAGCCCATCAGGAAGGCGGCGCGGAACTGGGTCTCGCAGCCGGCTGTGTCCTTGATGTCGCCGAAGGGGCCGTAGAAGGGAAGGATCCCGGTCGAGGCGCAGGCGTCGACCATGCGCGCGATCGAGTAGTGCCAGAGGTCCTGCTGGGCGCTCACTCGGTCGGCCTCGGGGTTCTCGGGGTCGGCGGGGTCCTCCATCACGCGGTAACCGGGGTGGCCACCGCCGACGCGTGTCGTCTTCATCCGCCGTGAGGCGGCGAGGTCGGCGGGCCCAAAGCTCATTCCCTGCATGCGTGGGCTGGCGGCAGCGATCTCCTCCAGGTTGACGACTCCCTGCGCCGTCTCGAGAATCGCGTGGATCAGGATCGGGCGCTCCAGTTTCGCCTTCGCCTCCAGCTGCGCGAGCAGGCGGTCGACGTAGTGGATGTCCCAGGCTCCCTCGACCTTGGGCACCATCACGACCTCGAGCTTGTCGCCGATCTCGGTGACCAGGGTGGTGAGGTCGTCGAGCACCCACGGGCTCTCCAGCGAGTTGACCCGTGTCCACAACGAGGTATGGCCGAAGTCGGACTCGCGGGCAGCCTGGATCAGGCCTGCACGGGCAGCCTCCTTGCGGTCGACCGGGATCGCGTCCTCGAGGTTGCCGAGCAGGATGTCGGTCTTCTGCGCGATGTCGGCCGCCTTGGCGACCATCTTCTCGTTCGAGAAGTCGAGGAAGTGGATCATCCGCGACGGCTTGACAGGTATCTCGCGCAGCGGCTCGGGGGCGCCGATCGCCTGCGGCTGGAGGAAGTCTCTGGGGTTTCTCAAGCTGCTCCTCGCGTCATTCGGGGGTTCGCTGGTCGGGCGGAAATCTAGTCCACCGCCGCCGCGGACGGCCGGAGCATTTGCCGCCTGCCCCCGCCCTAGAGTCAGTGACGATGCCGGGGGCAGAGCGCGACAGCACGCAGGACTGGCTGCTGCCCGGGCATCGCCTGCCGCCGACGATCGCCGAGCTGGAGGGGCGGATCGACGAGGCATTGGCGACTGCGCGAGCTACCGAGGCGGCGGTGATGACTGTCGGCGCCGCGGCACTGGACGCTGCCGAGCAGGCCCGGCGCGCGGCCGAGCTGGCGGAACAGGCGGCAAGCAGTGCCGCGGGCGCGAGCGCGGGCCCCCCACACCGCGACCGCGGCGAGTCGCCGCCGCCTCCCAGGGAGGAGCCGCAGGACGACTGCATGCGCGACTTCAGCGAGCGGGCAGACCGGCTAGTCGAGCGACTTCAGCAGATCCAGCGGCTGCCGCTGGATCGGACACCGGCGCAGCAGCACACCCGTTCTCACTCCACCCGCTGAGCGGTCGGTAGGTCTCATCGAGGGGCCTCAGCCCCACTAATCGGGAGAGGAACTTGAGCGAAACCGCTTAGATTGGCCGAATGTTTGACCTGCAAAATTGGTCAAACGTCCTCTCCGTCTGTACGGTCGAGCGACCCCCAATCACGGCCCACCGATGGGCTTCCTTCGCCTCAAAAGAGGCCTGATAATCAAGGAGATTTCCCGTAATGATCGCTCGATCGACGGCAGTTCCACAGCTTCGCTGGTTGGCGCTGGCCCTGTCGGTGTGCATGGCCATGATTGGCCTCTCAGCCACTACCGCATCGGCCCAGAACTCACAGAAAACCCTTAGCTCGGTCAACCTCTGCATCAAGCGGAGCGGTCCCGGCAAGGGCACGATCCGTCTCGTTTCCGCCAAAGCCCGCTGCAAGAAAACCGAGCGTGGCGTCCTGATCGTCACTGGCTCGACTCAGAGCGGTGTGCTCGGCGCCGAAGCTGGCAGCGGCCCGACCGGTGCAACCGGCCCGGCCGGCGCTAAAGGCGAAAAAGGAGAAAAAGGCGCTAAAGGCGAAAAAGGCGCCACTGGAAACCAGGGTCCTCAAGGTCCCGAGGGCCCAGCAGGTCCCGCGGGTCCAGCAGGCCCAGCAGGTCCTCAGGGACCCCAGGGTGAGCAAGGCGCCACCGGCCCCGAGGGCCCCGCAGGTCCTCAGGGAGATACCGGTGCCACCGGTCCTGAGGGCCCTAAAGGCGACACCGGAGCGACCGGTCCCGAGGGTCCGCAGGGCGCTAAAGGCGACACCGGCGCAACCGGCCCGGAGGGCCCGCAGGGCCTGAAAGGCGACACTGGCGCCACCGGCCCGGAGGGACCCGCTGGTCCTGAGGGTCCGAAAGGCGACAAAGGCGACACCGGGGCCACGGGTCCCGAGGGTCCCGCAGGTCCGGAGGGTCCGAAAGGCGACACCGGAGCGACCGGCCCCGAGGGTCCGCAGGGCGCCAAAGGCGACACAGGCGCCACCGGCCCGGAGGGGCCCGCTGGTCCTGAGGGTCCAAAAGGCGACACCGGAGCGACTGGTCCTGAGGGTCCTGCCGGTCCGCAGGGCGCTAAAGGCGACATAGGCGCCACCGGTCCAGAGGGCCCGCAAGGTCCCAAAGGCGACACCGGCGCCACTGGCCCCGAGGGTCCCGCAGGGCCTGAGGGTCCCAAAGGCGACAAAGGCGACACCGGCGCCACCGGTCCCGAGGGTCCGGCCGGCCCTGAGGGCAAAGAGGGCTCGCAAGGTCCGAAAGGCGACACCGGCGCAACTGGCCCGGAGGGCCCCCAGGGCCTGAAAGGCGACACCGGCGCCACCGGCCCGGAGGGACCCGCTGGTCCTGAGGGTCCGAAAGGCGACAATGGCGACACCGGAGTGACTGGCCCCGAGGGCCCGCAGGGCGACAAAGGCGACACCGGTGCTACCGGCCCAGAGGGCAAAGAAGGCCCTGAGGGCAAAGAGGGTCCCCAGGGTCCGAAAGGCGACACCGGCGCAACTGGCCCCGAGGGTCCCCAGGGCCTGAAAGGCGAGACCGGCGCCACGGGACCGGAGGGTCCAAAAGGCGCCACTGGCGCAGAGGGTCCGGCTGGTCCTGAGGGTCCTGTAGGTAAAGAAGGCCCCGAAGGTAAAGAAGGACCCCAGGGCAAAGAAGGCCCGGAGGGTAAAGAGGGTCCCGCTGGTCCTCAGGGTCCGGTAGGTAAAGAAGGCCCCGAAGGTAAAGAAGGCCCGCAGGGCAAAGAAGGACCCGAAGGCAAAGAAGGGCCTGAAGGTAAAGAAGGCCCGGAAGGCAAACAGGGCCTCGAAGGAAAACAGGGTGAGGAAGGCAAACAGGGTCCCGAAGGCAAAGAAGGGAAAGAAGGCAAACAGGGCCCGGCTGGCCCGGCCAGCACGACGATCATCGGTGGCGGCGGTCTCGACTCGAAAGTCACCAGCAACAGCAGCAACTCATTCGTCGGCCTCTTCATGGACGGCGTCAGCACAACTGAGTCTCTGATGCTGCAGAGCATGCCCGTGGCCGGGACGCTCAACAACCTCACCGTTCGACTGAACGAAGATCCGGGCTCGGGCGCCGACGAGTACATCGTCACCGTTCGACTGAACGAAAAAGACACGACGCTGAAATGCACGATCCTAAATCCTGCGCTCAGCTGTCCTGCGACCGGTGCCGTAGCGGTGGCCGCAGGGGAAGGCATATCGATTCAGGTCGATCCCAACAACGATCCATCGAGCGACCCGCAGGTCCGCTGGACGGCGACATTCACGCCGACCGCGTAAGCAACTAAACCGCCCTGACTGGACGGGACGAATACACGGGGGGCGAGACGGCAAAGCCGTCTCGCCCCCCGTGTCAGTTCGGAGTCGGGGTCTCAGTCAGCCGAGACGATCTGGCCTGAGTTGACCAGCTGCAGCGCGCGTTTGAAATCGGGGTCGTAGACCTCGATCTGGGCGTCGACCCCCGGGTAGACGAGGTAGACGCTGCTGGGCTCGTTGCGATTGAAATAGACCGTGGCGCCTCCCGGGGCTTTGGCCAGTACTCCACCGGGTTCTTTGCCTTGGCGTTTCAGCTTGGCCAGCGCCTCCTTGTCCTCGTAGGTGCCGACGGTGAGGAAGTCGGGCTGCGGGTCGCCGGCCTCGGCGCCTCCGGTCAAGTAGCGCACGTATGTCCTGTTTGCATCCGGCTGGCTCAGCTCCAGCTCGGTGTCCTCCAGCTCACCCGCCCAGTAAATCGGCGAGCCCTGCTCACCCGCCGCCTCGCGCAGCGAGTCGACGCTGACGATCTCAGCGCCGTTCGAGCCGCTCGACGAGTCGTCGCTGTCGTCATCGCGGAGCGCGATCCAGAGGATCAGCCCGATTGCGAGCACCGCCGCCACCACGAGACGCAGGCGCAGGCCGCTTCGGGAGGATTTACCGCCGCTGCTCTGTTCGGCTTTCGAACTCTCCATGTGCGCGGAACCCTAATTACGTCTTCGGAGGGACCGGAGAATCAGCTGCAGCGAGAGCCGAAGTGCTGAACCCAGACCCGGGTGCCGTCACGACCCCCCAGCGTGCCGACCTCGACGCTGAGTCCCAGGTCCGTGTAGTCGCCCAGGAGGTTTTGGCGATGCGTCGGGGAGCGCATCCAGGCTCGGAACGTGGCGCGCACTGTCCCCTCCTGTCCGATCCCCCAGGCGAGGTTCTCGCCGACCCGCCAGCAGCTTTCGCCGATGTAGCCGGTTTCTCTCATCCAGAAGGTGAACTCGCGCCCGCAGGCGGAGTGGCTGAAGCTGTCGCAGTCAATCACGTCAAGCACCTTGCTCCGGGCCGACGCGTCCAGCTCGGCGGAGCCGGTGAGGCTGCTGAGGCTGGCCTGGCGGCGGGCGAAGTCGGTCATGCAGCGCATCGCCTGCGCCTGCGCCTCTGCTGATGCCTCGAGGCTGTTCTGGCCGGGACAGGCGGCCGGCGGCGCGATCAGGCGACCCGTCGCGGACGCGTGTGGGGCGAGCGCCAGGTTGGCCAGCAAAGCCAGGGCGAGGATGAGCGTGAGCGTGCGCTTCACGCTCATCCATGTCGTCATCCGACGCCTGACTGAGATGTCCAATCTCCTCCCTGGACGAATATATGAGTCCAGGTGCAGGATTCCAAGCAGATTGGGACCCGCTAATGGCTGCAGCGCGAGCCGAAGTGCTGGATCCAGATCCGGATCCCGTCACGGCCGTCGAGCCTGCCGGTCTTCAGGCCGACCCCGAAATCGTGATAGGGGCCGAGGATGTTCTGTCGGTGCCGGGGCGAGCTGATCCAGGCCTGGAAGATGGAACTCACCGCGTCGCTCTGGGTTCCCCAGGCGATGTTCTCCGCCGCACGCCAACAGGAACCGAGATAGCCGCTCCTCTTCATCCAGTAGGTGAATGGCCGCTGGCAGGCGAAGTGGCTGATGCTGTCGCAGCGGAGGATGTCCTTTGCCTTTCGCTGGGAGGAGGCGCGGAGCGAGGGAGGACTGGCAAGGTCGTCGAGGCCCGCTCGTCGTCTGGCGAAGTCGGTCATGCAGCGCATTGCCTGCAACTGCTTCTCTGCCGATAGGTGGGCGTCACCTTGATGCGGGCAGGCAGTTGGCGCCGCGATCAGCCACTTCGTGACGTTCCTCTCCTGCGCGGTGCTCGCGCGTGGGGTGGCTATGCCGCTCAGCAGGGCAAGGGAAGCTGCGATTGCGATCGTGCGAACCACATGGTCGTTGTCGTCAGGCGGGGAGGTGGCTGGGGCGCTCCCTGTGTCGCCTGGACATAAGTACGAGGAGACAACCGGTCCTCGCGATCTGCGGGGCGGATCTTTGCGCGCGCAGCGCCGATATCCTTCGCCTCCCGCGCCGTGTGGTGCTTGCGCCGCCGGCGGATCCGCCCCCGACCAAGGCTAGGAGCAATGGCCGTAGACACCGCCGCCTATCGCGAGCAGACCGACGAGCAACAGGCAATCACCGAGATGGTCCGTCAGTTCGCCGACGAGAAGATCATCCCTAACGCCGAGCACTACGACCACGAGGACTCCTTCCCGGAGCCGATCGTCGAGGAAATGAAGGAGCTCGGCCTTTTCGGGGTGACGATTCCCGAAGAGTACGGCGGCATGGGCCTCGACCTGACGACCTACGCGATGATCGTCGAAGAGCTCTCGCGTGGCTGGATCTCGATCTCGGGCGTCGTCAACACCCACTTCATCGGCTCCTATCTCTTGATGAAGTTCGGCACCGACGAGCAGAAGGACTACTTCCTGCCGAAGATGGCGACCGGGGAGATCCGCGCCGCCTTCTCGCTCTCCGAGCCCGAGGTCGGCTCCGACGTGCAGGGCATCAAGGCCACCGCCAAGAAGGGCGAGGACGGCAAGTGGGAGCTGAACGGGCAGAAGATGTGGGTCACCAACGGCCTCGGCTCCAGCGTCGTCTTCGTCTTGATGAAGACCGACCCCAAGGCCGAGCCGGCCTACAAGGGAATGACCTGCTTCATCACTGAGAAGAAGCCCTGGGAGGAAGAGAACACGGGTGACTTCAAGGGCCTGAACGTCCCGCCCAAGATCAAGAAGATGGGCTACAAGGGCGTCGAGTCGACCGAGCTCGTCTACGACGGCTACCGCTGTCCCCCCGAGCGTGTGCTCGGGGGCGAGGAGGGCGGAGTCGGCCAGGGCTTCGTGCAGATGATGGACGCGCTCGAGGTCGGCCGCGTCAACGTCGCCGCCCGCGGCGTCGGCATCGCCCAGCGAGCCCTCGAGCTCGCCCTCCGCTACAGCCAGGAGCGCAAGACCTTCGGCAAGCCGATCGCCCAGCACCAGGCGATCCAGTTCAAGCTCGCCGACATGGCAACCAAGATCGAGGCTGCGCGCCTGCTCACCCGCAAGGCGGCACAGATGAAGGACGCGGGCATTCGCTCAGACCTCGAGGCGGGAATGGCGAAGCTGCTCGCCTCTGAGACCGGCAAGGAGTGCGTCGAGGAGTGCTTCCGCATCCACGGCGGCTACGGCTACTCGAAGGAGTACGAGATCGAGCGCCTCTACCGCGACGCGCCGCTGCTCCTGATCGGCGAGGGCACCTCCGAGATCCAGCGCATGGTGATCGGCAAGAAGCTGCTCCAGCGCCATAAGATCTAAGACGCGGCAAAGAGGAAGGCTGATAGACACACGGCGTGGAGCAGGAGCGCTGGGCAGCTGTCGATGAGTACGTGGCGGGGCTGTTGGCCCCTCACGACTCGGCGCTTGACGCTGCGCTCGAGGCGAGTGGGAAGGCGGATCTGCCCCCGATCCAGGTCTCGCCGCCGCAGGGCAAGCTGCTCAACTTGCTGGCTGCCGCGATCGGCGCGAAGACGATCTTGGAGTTCGGCACGCTGGGCGGCTACAGCACGATATGGCTGGCCCGGGCGCTGCCCGAAGGGGGTCGCCTGATCACACTGGAGGCCGATCCTGGCTACGCCGACGTCGCGCGAGAGAACGTCGATCGGGCCGGGCTAGGGGATGTCGTCGACATTCGAGTCGGGCCCGCTCTCGACGTGTTGCCTGAA
>CAVSIE010000004.1:0-520940 GCA_963728045.1 uncultured Solirubrobacterales bacterium | reverse complement strand
CGTTCTTGATCAGCACGACGTCGGCCTTCTTGCCGGCCGTAGGTCGCCGAGGTCGTCGCGGCCTGGCGCGCCCGCCGCGCGTAGCCAGTCGACCACCTGCTCGGCGCGCAAGGAGGAGTTGGTGATGGTGTCGCCGGCCGCGTGCGCCTCGAGGTGCTCGCGCGAGCGGTCGGCGCCGAGCGTCGTACACCATCGCTATCAAACCGTCGCTGCTCCACCACACGCTGGTGGGTGCAGAGCGAGACAGGGATGTCGTAGGCGTACCTGCCAGGTGGCAGCCCTGGCCGGCGCTCTGCTCGGACTCCATCGACACCGAGATCGGCAGGCCGCTGCGCGCGATGCGGTGGTAGCTGTCGGCGGTGAGCGTGGCGGCGTGCACGTAGATGTTCTCGGGCGTCATGCAGCCGTTCTCGTGCATCAGCCGGATGCCGCTGCATTCGTAGCGCCCCAGACGCCCGCGTGGGTGGTGTCGGCCAGGCCGAGCGCGGGCGAACGCGAAGGCGGGGCCCTCGGGGAAGGACTCCTCGCCCAGTACGTCGAAGGCGATCTGGAAGCCGAGCATGTCGTCGTCCGAGCATCACCAAGTCGAGAAGAATGCCTTCACCGCCGGGTCGGCGGATCGCTCCCACGGCGCCTGCTGGATGTTGCCGTAGGCGGCCAACCGGCCCGGGGCACCGCCTGCAGCGCGTCGACCGCCGCGTCGGCGTCGTAGACGGTCTGCAGGCCGTCGGACCGGTGGACCGTCGGTGATCACCCCGGACTCGAGCACGTCCCAGGCCGAGACCAGGTTGCCGGCGTGGATGCTTCCTGGGGCGGAAGTGCTTGCCGTGCTCGAGGTAGTACCGACGAAGTACTGGGTGAGGGTCCAGTCGGCGCCGTAGGCCCGCATCGCCGTCTGCCACGTGTGACGGTGTGCGTGTCGATCATCCCCGGCATCACGATGCCGCCGGTGGCATCGACCTCGACCGCACCGTCGGGCGCCGACAGGCCGGTGCCGACCTCGGCGATCCGGTCGTCGACGACCAGCACGTCGCCGCCGGTGACCACCGTGTGCGTGTGGTCAGTTGGTCAGCACGGTGGTTGCGGAACAGCACGGGTCGACGGTCAGCCATCGCCTTCGCTCCTGTCTCCGACATGTCCGTACGGTGCCCTCCTTCGAGTTCTCCGTCCACCCTCATGCTCCACTGGGCGGTGTCAAGAGCACCCCGCCGGGATAGTCCCTGACGTTTGTTGGAGGCGCATTCGCGGGACCCAAACGTCAGGGACTATCCGAGACAGAGCCTTTGACAGGGGCGGGGCGGGTGGAAGGGTGAGTCGGACGAGTGTCCGGCTGGCGCGGATCTTGGAGAGAGGCGGCGCGCATAAGCTGGGCGACGGACCGCTCGACAGGCTGCTGGTCGCCGACTTTCTCCGGATCCTGGCCGGGCCCTACACCCGCCGATGCTGCTCGCCGACCTCGGCGCCGAGGTGGTCAAGGTCGAGGCGCCGGGCGGCTACGATCTCGACGCGCGGGTGGTTCGCCGTTGCGCGACCAGCGTTCTCCACCTACTACCTCGGGGTCAACCGGAACAAGCGGTCGGTGGCCCTCGACTTCAAGGACGCCGACGACCTGGCCCTCGCCGAGGAGAGCGCGGACTCGGGCCGACGTCGTCGTCGAGCGTTTCCGGCCGGGAGGGCTGCGCCGGTTTCGGCCTGGACTACTTCGACTTCGTCGCCTCAGCCAACCCCGGGGTGGTCTACGCCTCGATCAGCGGCTTCGGCAGCGGTGAACAGGGCGCGAGGAGAAGCCAGGGCTACGACCTCATCGTGCAGACCATGGGCCTGATCAGCCTCGACGGGCGACCCCGACGGGCCGCCAGTACGCCGCGCCGGCATCTCGGTCTTCGACGTGATGGCCGGCCTGCACCGAGACCATCGAGATATCGCAGCACTCCGCACGCGCGACAAGCGGCCGGGGCAGACCGTCGAGGTGAACCTCCTGTCCTCGCGCTCTGGAGATGATCGTCGACCCGGTCCGGCGTACGCCCGCCGGGGCACCGTACGCGTACGGGATCGGCGATCGCCATCCCGAGCCTGTTCCCCTACGAGCCGCTCCCCTGCGCCGACCGGTGACCGCCGGCAACGATCCGCCGGTCCGCAGAGCGTCGAGGTGCTCGGTGTGCAAGCGCCGACGACGAGCGGTTCGCGCGCAACGACGGCCGGACCGCCAACCGCCACGACTCCGCCCCCTGCTGGTCGAGCGGCTGAGGGAACGGACGGCCATGAAGTGGTCGAGGAGATCATCGCCGCGGGCGTGCCGTGCAGGCCGATCGACGCGGATCAAGACCGGCAAGCGCTGGTTTCGCCGAGTCCATCGAGCTGAACGCATCATCGCCGCCGGCGAGGAACGCAGCGGTGCCTCGGCGCGCAACCCGATCACCTCTCCGAGACTCCTGCTCGCTACCGCCTGCCGCCACCAGGGCCTCGACGAGCACGGCGACGAGATCCGGGCCTGGCTGGAGGGCGGGAATGAGCAACCCCTTGCGGTTCCCGACCTCGCTGGGCACCTCCACGGCCGACGAGATCCGGCTGCTCGGCCACGACCTCACCGCCGACCCTGATGGGCCAGCGTCGGCTTCGGGGAGCTGGCCTTCTGGCTGGTGGCCATGCGGCGACCCACGCCCCAGGAGGTCCGCGTCTTCGAGGCGGTACTGGTCGCGCTGGCCGACCACGGCTTCACGCCGACCGCGATCGCCGCGCGGTTGACCTACCTGTCCGCCCCCGACTCGCTCCAGGGAGCACTGGCCGCCGGGCTGCTCGGTGGCGGTTCCCGCTTCCTCGGCGTGACGGAGGACTGCGGCGCCTACCTGCACGCCGTGCTCACGGACCTCGAAACCCAGCCCATGGATGACGCGGGCTGGGACGCCGTCGCCGTCGACGCCGTACGCCGCACCCGCGAGGCCGGCAGGTACGTCCCCGGCCTCGGCCACCCGGTGCACAAGGTGCAGGACCCACCGGACCCCGGTATCTCGCTCGCGATCGCCGACGAGGAGGGACTTCGTGGTCCGCACCTGCGGGCTGTTCGAGGCGATCGGCCGCACCCACGAGCAGGTGCTCGGCAGGAGGCTGCCGCTCAACGGCGCCGGGGTCTGCGGCGCCGCGCTCGCCGACCTCGGACTTCCCGTCGAGCTGCTGAGGGGGTTCGCGCTCCTCGCGCGGGCCGCTGGGCTGCTCGGGCAGATCGCGGAAGAGCGGCGCAGTCCGATCGGCATGGACGCCTACCTCGCGGTGGATCGCAACGCGGTCTACGTGGAACCGTCGGAGGTTTCGAGGCTCGTCGCTGGCGCTCCTCGCACCTCAACCACCGATCAAGTCGCTGGCGCTCCTCGCACCTCAACCACCGAAACCTAGGGAGGAGCCGACATGGCCCAGGTCGTCGCGGTCATCGCCTCGACACACCACCCGTTCTACTACCGCGCGAGCACGTCGACGGGAGCCGACCGGCCGCCGTTCGCGGACGAGTGGGTGAGCAAGATCGAGACCTTCCGCGAGACGCTCACTCGCGCCGAGCCCGACGTGCTCGTGATGGTCGGCAGCGACCACTTCCACCAGCTGTGGCTGGACAACATGCCTCAGTTCCTCGTCGGCAAGGCGCCCCTCTACGACGCCAACTGGTACAACGAGGAGCGCGAGTTCGGCCTGCCGCGGATGACCCTGGCGGGCGAGGAAGACCTTTCCCAGCACATCCTGCGCAACGGCCTGGACGCCGGCTTCGACCTGGCCTTCAGCAACGAGCTGCGCATCGACCACAGCATCACGTGCCCGATCATCACGCTGCGGCCCCAGCACGACCTGCCGATCGTGCCGATCTACACCAACATCTTCGCCCCGCCCCTGCCCCGGCCGAAGCGGTTCGTCGAGCCGGGCGGACGATCCGGCAGCTCGTGGAGTCGTGGCCCGACGACCGTCGGGTTGCGATCATCGGCACCGGCCACCTGTCGCTGGAGACATCGGCGGGCCGCGTCAGTTCGGCCCGCACGGGCCGGACCCCGACTTCGACCGCAAGGCCGTCGACTGGATCGCCCGCGGCGACCTCGAGGGCTGTCTCGCCGACGTGACCCTCGACAGCCTCCACACGCCGGGCAACGCCACGCACGGCTTCAGTGGACTTCATGCTGATGATGGGCGTCGCCGGCGACGGCGTCGCGGCCGACCACGTGGACTCACTGGACCTGTTCCACACCATGGAGGCCTACTTCACCTGGTACCCGGAGGGAGTCCCGGCGTGAGCAAGTACCTGATCGACAAGTTCCTCTACACCGTCGACCGCGACCCCGGGCTCGTCGAGCGCTACCGCGAGGACCCCACCGGCACCGTCGCCTGGTGGAGGCTACGAGGAGGCCAACCGCATCCTCAACTGCACCAGCGACGAGAGGTCGACCTGGCTGGCGTTCACCGATGAGGAGCGCGACGTGCTGGTCCGGCAGGACCACGTGCGCCTGTTCGAGCTGGGCGCCCACCCGTTCCTCACACTGACGCTGTTCATCGCCATGTTCGAGCGCGACCACGGACCGCTGGAGTACCAGATCGCCTACGGCAAGGCGATGGAGCATCTCTCGCTCCCCTACCCCGACATTGCTACATGAGGGAGGCCACATGAGGGGAGACATGATGTTCCGATGAGAGCCGCCGTCCTCACCGCCCACGGCGAGCCCCCGTCGTACGCCGAGCACCCCGACCCGGTCGCCCGCGAGGGCCACGTGCTGGTCCGGATCACCGCGGCTCCGGTCGTGCCGCTCGACCTGCTGTGCGCGTCGGGCACGTCGTACTTCGGAGAGCCGGCGCTGCCGTACGTCCCCGGCGTCCAGGGCGTGGGCGTCGACGAGGCCGGCGAGCGCGTCTGGGTGGCGGCGTCGGCCGGGATGAGACCAGGCGACGGCACGCTCGGCGGAGCGTACGTCGCTGCGCCGGACGACGTCGTACCCGTTCCGGGCGACGCGCCGGACGCGGATCGTGGCAGCGATCGGCCTGTCCGGGGTCGCCGCGTGGTCGGCGGTCAACCTCCGCGCCCAGCTGCGCGCCGGCGAGACGGTCATGGTGCTCGGAGCCGGCGGCGCAGTGGGTCAGGTGGCCGTCGCTCTCGCCGCGCGGCAGGGAGCGGGCCGGATCGTCGGCGTCTGCCGCGGCGCGGACGGCGCGGCCCGAGCCCGCCGCAACGGCGCCGACGAGGTCGTCCTGCTCCCCGACGACCGCGATCCGACGACCCTCGCGGCAATGCTGCACAAGGCCTTGGGCAACGACCGCGGACGTCGTCATCGACCCGGTCTTCGGCTGGATCGCCGAGGCCGCCACCCGCGTGATGACCCCGTTCGGTCGCCTGATCAACCTCGGCGGCTCGGCCGCGGACTCCGCCACGCTCTCGTCGGCGGTCGTCCGCGGAAAGTCCTTGTCGGTGCTGGGCTACACCAACAACGCGATCACTCCGGCACAGCGGGCGGAGGCCCTCAACGGCTCGGTCGGGCTCTGGAGCCCCGGCCGCTCGGTCGTCGAGCACACCGTGCGGCCACTCGCCGAGGTCACCGAGGCCTGGCAGGACCAGGCACGGGGAACCGCCGCCGGACGTCAGGTGCTGGTGCCCTGACCAGACGCCAGCCACTCGGTCAGCGTCACCGCCAGGGCCGTGGGCTGGTCGAGCTGGACGAGGTGCCCGGCACCGTCGATGACCCGGAGCCGCGAGCCGGGGACCATCCCGGCGAGCGGTCCGCCCTGTCGACCGGGATCCAGGTGTCCTCCCGGCCCCAGACGACCAGTACCGGAAGGTCGATCGTGGCGAGCAGCTCCGCGAAGTCGTCGGTGTATCGCTCGTCGGCCTGCGCGATCTGCCGGTAGAACGCTGCCTGACCTTCCGTGCCCAGCCATGGAGCGACCAGCCCGTCGAGAGCCGCGGGCGTGAGTCCGACGTGGCTGGCGCCCGAGACGTAGGCACGCAGTGCGCCCTGATGAACTGCAGGAGGCAGGGCGGTGAAGACGTCCGCGTGCTTGCCGACCAGCCGGAAGTAGTCCCGAGCCCCAAGGCGCCAGCGCGACGACGTCCACGAGCGCCAGCGACGCGTACGACGCCCCGTGCAGCAGGTGGGCTCGCAGCGACACAGCGCCGCCGTAGTCGTGCGCGATCACGTGCGGTGACGACAGCCCCCACTGGGCAAGCAGGGCCGCGAAGAGCTCGCCTTGGACGTCGAGCGAAACGGCGTGGTCGGGGTGCTTGGACGACTGCCCGTAGCCAGGCATGTCCCACAGGTAGACGGTGTGGCTGCCCGCGAGCGCCTCGGCGAAGGGCCGCCACAGCTGTGACGACCACGGGGTCCCGTGGCAGAAGACCACCACGGGT
Organism: uncultured Solirubrobacterales bacterium; assembly: GCA_963728045.1. Taxonomy (GTDB): domain Bacteria; phylum Actinomycetota; class Thermoleophilia; order Solirubrobacterales; family 70-9; genus VRUE01. The sequence continues at coordinate 514,573 of CAVSIE010000004.1, read as the reverse complement.
CCTGCGCCCAGCCGCTGCCACCAGACCTCGCGACCACGCCATGCGAAGACCTCGTCCAGCACGCCGCCCATGATCGCAGTCGACGTGCCGTGGCTTCCCTGACGACCCGTCTGAGTTGGCCCAAATGGCGGGTTGAGTTGGCCCAAATGGCTGGCAGCCGACCGATTGGGCCAATTCATGCGGCCATTTGGGCCGAAACTCAACGAGCCATTTGAGCCAACTCAACGAGGGGGAGGCACGAGGCCGTCCCAGGACCACTTCGGCAAGGTCAGCCCGGCGGGGACGTCATCCTCGGAGTGGTGGTACTGGCCCATGGAGGAGATCCCCCACGCGAAGTAGTCGGTCAGCACCCGATGCAGTCGCGAGCCGTTGGGTAGCTCGGTGTCGGGTAGGCCGGCGTCGTCGAGAGCGAGCACGAAGGCCTCGAGCGCGCGACGATCCATCTCCTCGTGGGGCCCGTTGCCGGAGTGGAGCCGCAACACGTGGGACTCGTCGGCCATCGTGTCGGTGAACTCGGTGGGCCCGCCGAGTGCCTCGGCCCAGTACGCCGCCAGCCGCTCGGAGTGGTCGTCGCGATAGCCGTGGGAGAACGCGTGGGACACCACCGGGTCGGCGAGACACCGGACGTGCCAGGCGTGGGCCAAGGCCAGGAGACCCTCGCGGCCGCCCGCCGCGTCGTACAACGTCTGCTCCATACGTCTGAGAATACGAAGTCCGTCCCGCTCACCGGGTTTCGAGGCTCGTCGCTAGCGCTCCTCGCACCTCAACCAACGAAATCCGCGCGCCGCTGCGCGTGGGAATCGCCACGACTCGGCTACATCTGGGGAAGTTCGCGCGGACTCCTTCCCTGACCGCCCATCAAGACATACCGTTTGCCAGGCGGCGGGCGGAGGGCTCGCAGGCTTGTCATGCCAGGGTGAGGGACCCATCGTGAACCGTCTGATTTCGGGTACTCGTGCCCGCGTCCTGCTCGTCACGCTGCTGGCCGCGGTCCTCGGAGTGAGCGGCCTCGGTGCCGTGGCGCCAGCCTCCGCGGCACCGGAGGGCTCGATCGAGGGCACGGTGACCGACGCCGACGGGGCCGGGATCAAGGGCATCGAGGTCACGGCGTACGAGTTCGACGGCGTGGACGGCTGGACCCTCGTGGCGTCCACCACCACCAAGAACAACGGCAGCTACTCCTTGAAGAAGCTGCCGGCGGCCAACTACCAGGTGGAGTTCTTCGACAACGACGGCACCTACGTCACCGAGTACTACGACGACCAGCCGTCCCTCGAGCTCGCCGACGACGTGCCGGTGTCGCAAGGAGAGAACGTCGTCGGCATCAACGCCCAGCTCGCCATGACGGGCGTCATCCGTGGCACCGTCACCGACGAGCAGGGCCAGCCGGTCCCCGGGATCTTCATCGACACCTACACCGTCGACGAGGAGGGCTTCCCCACCGGCACCCTCAACGGCGGAGTCACCAACGACGCCGGCGTCTACCTGGTCACGGGCATGCCACCCGGTGAGTACGTCGTGGGGTTCGTCGATCTCGACGGCACCTACGTCAACGAGTACTACGACGACCACCTCGACTTCTTCGACAGCGACCTCGTCACCGTCACCCCGGGTGCTGTCACCGCCGGGATCGACGCCGAGCTCGCGCCCGGCGGCCACATCTCGGGCACGGTCACCGACTCCAGTGGCGATCCCCTTGCGGGCATCGTGATCGACCTCGCGCGACTCGTCGACGGCCAGTGGTGGAGTTTCGGCGAGGAGTTCGGCTTCCAGACCGAGGACGACGGCACCTACGACGTCGGCGGGCTGCCGGCCGGCACCTGGCAGGTCGGCTTCTTCGACCGCGAGGGCGACTACCTGGGCGAGTACTACGACGACGTCTCGAGCAACGAGGACGCCACCGACCTGACGCTGCCCCCGGGCGGCAGCCTGACCGGGATCGACGCCAGTCTCGACGACGCGGCGCACGTCCGGGGCACGGTCACCGACGAGGCCGGCGAACCTCTCGAGGGCATCTTCGTCACGCTGTGGGCGCCGTCTCCCGAGGACGGGCACCCGGAGATCGCAGGCGACACGGAGACAGAGGCCGACGGCACGTACTCGATCGACGGCCTGCGCAGCGGTGACTACCGCGTCCAGTTCGAGTCGGACGGCGACTACGCCAACGAGTACTACGACGACGTGCTGACGATCGACCATGCGACAGTGCTCGATGTCGACGCCGGCGAGGTCGTCGACGGGATCGACGCACAGCTGATCGACGCCGCACACCTCACGGGCACGGTCACGGGCCTCGGCGGGGAGCTGCTGCCGCTCGCCGCGGCGGTTGCCTACGCCTGGCACGACGGGCACTGGGACGACGTCGGCATCGCCTTCGCCGACGACTCTGACAACGGCGACTACGACCTCGGCGGCCTCAGCCCCGGCACCTACCGCCTCGAGTTCTTCTCCTTCCGCATCGAGGACGAGGACGGGAACGTCATCGGGGTCAACGCGGACGAGTACTGGAACGACCAGCCCTCGCTCGAGCTCGCCGCGGACATCGTGGTCACCGAGGCGGGCGAGGTGCAGGACGGGTTCGACGCCGTCCTGGTGGACGGCCAGTTCCCCTCCGACGTCGAGAACCTCACACCACCGGCCATCAGCGGTTCGCCGGCCGTCGGCCAGGCACTGACGGCTTCGCCCGGCACCTGGAACCTCGCGGCGACGACCTTCCACTACCAGTGGTTCGCGGGTACGACGCCCGTCGGCACCGACACGCCGACCTACGCACCCCAGGCGGCCGACGTCGGCAAGACCATCACCGTGACAGTCGTCGGTTCGGTCGCGGGCCTCGGCAGCGCCGCCGCCACGTCGGCCCCGACGGCGGCTGTCACCGGCGCATCCACCCTGCCGCCACCGCCACCGCCACCGCCGGGCGCCAAGCAGGTCGCCAACCTCAAGCTGCCCGTGATCAAGGGGACCCTCGAGGTGGGCCGCCGAGCCCGTGTCACCACCGGACTGTGGAGCCCGGCTGTGGTGGACCTGACCTACAGGTGGTTCGTCGGCGGCAAGCGCATCGCCAAGTCCGACAAGCGCAAGCTGGAGCTGAAGGAGAAGTGGGTCGGCAAGCGGCTGCGGGTCAAGGTGGTCGCCAAGGCCGACGGCTACCTCACCGTGACGGTCCTGACCCAGCGCAGCGCCAAGATCAAGTCGTGACCGGCCACACCGGCCTCCTCGCGCACATCGACACCGACACAGCAAGGGAGCACCCATGAGCACCGACGACGCTGGAGCCTTCCTCCAGCGCCTCGAGGAGGACGAGGCGTTCGCGCTTCGCATGCAGGAGGTCAGCGGCAACCCCGAGGCCACCCACCAGCGGGCCGCCGAGGAAGGCTTCTACTTCACACCGGACGAGATGCTCGAGGTCCTCGGCGACCGCTACGGCATCGAGCTCACACCTGAGCAGCTCGAGCAGATCGCTGCCGGTGACGACACCGCAACCATCGTCGCCGGAGCCGTCGGCGGCACCGTGCTCGCTGGCGTCGTCATCGGTGCTGCTGCGGCCTCCGCGATCTTCTGAGGTCGGCCGCCCTCCAGAACCAAGAGTGGGTCACGGTAGGAACGCGGCCGCGTCGAAGCGGCGCGCACGCTCGCCGTACGCCGTCCAGCTGAACAGGTAGGGCTCGAGCCCAGGGACGACCACTCGGGCGACCGAGACCTCGAACTCCGTGGCGTCCAGCGAACGGGCCAGGACGTGCTCGAACCCGGCGGCGGCCAGGGCGTCGAGCAGGACGCGGATGTCGCCGTGAAAGGTTCCGGTGTCCCGGTCCGGGACGTCGTCCCAGGCGACCACCACCGACCGCCGCTCGAAGTCTGCACGGCTGACGCGTGAGCGTTTCAAGACGGCGTACTCCGAGCGCATCAGGTCATCGCGCGCACCGGCGATGAAGATGGTTCGAGCCTGCACGGCCTCGGTCACCGCCCTCACCATCGCGATCTCGGGGTCGAGGTGGCATCCGTAGCCACGGTAGGCGCCGGCCCCGGGCCGCTGGTCGGCGACGAAGCAGGTGAAGGTCGGAACGCCGATGTCCGTGGGGTTCCAGAACAGGTTCACATCGAGTCCCCGCCGGTCCAGCCGGTCGATGAGGTCGGTCACGACCTCGCCGCGGATGGTCGACGGATCGAGCAGGAGCAACGGTGAGCCCTTGGCCCCCGCAACCAGCCAGCACGCCAAGGCGTCGCGCTCGAGGACCTCGTACATCGCGGCGCACAGGGCCTCGAGCAGGTGGTTGCCCGAGGCGAGGCCGTTGGAGCTTGCGGCCCACGGGTGCCCGAAGACGATGCCATCGGTGTTGACCGGGAGACCCACGAGGTCGGCCGGCACCAGGTGCTCGACGTCGGTGAAGAGGTTCCTCATCCACGACCACTCGTAGCGCCGCCGGTCGGAGATGCTGGCCGTGCGCAGCATCGGGAAGGCATCCGCCCGGACGGGCAGGCGGTCGGCCACCTCGGGCATCGTGGCGTCGAGGTCGACGACCGGCGCCTCCTCGGCGACGTACCGCTCGATGCCCTCCATGGCGGCCGAGGTGAACGCCGCCTCCCGGGTGATCCCCTTGCCGCCCTCGACCGCCAGCGTGCCCGACGCGGGCCGGATCGCGACTGCGACCGGCACGTCCAGGGTGTCGAGGTCGGTAATGTCGGCGATCCGTGATGCCGGCTTGCCAGGTGGGGACGGATCCTCGCCAGCGTGACCGCGGGATCCATCGGGCGGTGGGTGCCTCGCACCCAGTCCTTGTCGGCCTGCAGCCCTCGCCGGCGACACCACCGTCACAGCACCTGCCTGGAGGCCAGGGCGTGGAACCGCCCGCGTCGCCCATCAGGTCCTCGTAGGATCCGGATCGACGAGCCGGCCGTTCTGAATCACGAGGATGCGATCCGCGCCGGCCATCGTCGACAGCCGGTGGGCGACCACCACCCTCGTCATGCCGAGCTGGGCGAAGTTGTCGGTGATGACCCTCAGGCTGAGTTCGTCGAGCGCGCTGGTCGCCTCGTCGAGCGGCAGCATCGCGGCCGGGCGCGAGCGCGCGGGCGATCAGCAGGCGCTGGCGCTGCCCACCGAGCGGCGCCGCCGTTCAGCGTCGACGACCGTCGCGAGCTTCATCGGCATCGCGCGGATGTCATCGGCCAGTGCGACGATCTCGGCAGGCCCACGCCTCGCTCTCGGTCAGCGAGGCGACACCGGCGAGGTTGTCGTGAATGGTGCCGGGCAGCAGCTGACCGTCTGGGAGCACGACGCCGATCGGGCGCCGACCGCGGCCAGGTCGAGCGAGGCCAGCGGGTGGTCGTCGTACAGCTCCGACCCCTGCTCGGCTCCTTGAAGCCCAGCAGCAGACGCAGGATCGTGGACCTGCCGCTGCGGGACGGCCCCGCGATCGCCACCAGCCGCCGGCTCAATGTCCAGCGATAGGTCGTCGAGCGCGGGCCGGTTCCGGCGCCGTAGCGAAGGTGACCTCGACCAGGCGGATGCCGCCCCTGAGCCGCCCTGCTCGGCCGAGCCCTCGGTGTCGAGCCTCGCTGGCGAGCCCCAGCGCGCGGCCACCGGGGCCCGTCTGCAGCACGGCGGAGGTGGCGCCGGCGGTGGCGATGACGCCTGCGACGAACAGCGAGTACGTCGTCTCGAAGGCGATCAAGATCCCTACCTCGATCCTGGACGGTCCGACCAGGTGAGCCGAGGTGATCAGGGCGAGCGTGCCGAGCGTCGGCATCATCGCGGTGAGCGGCGCTGGCGCGACGACACCGCCGTCACCCGGCGACGACGGCCGGCGCGAACCGGCTCGCCCAGGCCAAGAACGCGCGCGACTCGGCGCCCGCGACCCGGATCTTGGAGGTCGCGACCAGCACCTGGAACAGGAAGCCGTCGACCGCACCCGCCGCCTCGTCGACCCCGGTCTGCGCCCGGGCGGTCTGCCACGCCAGCAGCGTGGTCACCACGGTCATGAACAACCCGAAGCCCAGCACCAGCGCCGCGAGCCCGGCGTCGTAGGTGAACAGCACTATCCCGGCGACCAGACCGGACAGCACCGACGGCAGCACCGCCAGGATCGACCGGTCGACCACGTCGCGCGAGGCGTCGAGGGTGGCGAGCCGGGTCGTCACGTCACCCGCGCCGAAGCGGCGCACGAGCGCCACCCGGGACCGCAGCACCCGCCCCCACAACCCGCGCTGGACGTCGAAGCCGGCGCCGGTCGCCAGGCGGGTGCGGACCGAGGCCAAGGTGATCTGCACGGGCACCGTCGCGAACGCGACCAGGACCAGGCACAGCAGGAGGTACCACAGCCGCTCGCGGTTGCCGCGGGGCACGATCTCGTCGAAGACCACACCGGACGCGAACGGCACGGCCAGGCCGGCCGTCGCGAGCACAGCGGCCCAACCGACGTACGCCGCCAGGTCGCGACGGCGCCCATCGGCCGCGACCCGGGCGAGCGAGCGGCCGTCCACGTGGCCGTCGACCAGCGGCCGCGAGAAGGTGAAGGCCGTCTCGAGCAAACGACCCGCGACGGCCTCGGTGACCACGACGGCGCCCTCGCTCTGGCCGGCGTGGGCGTGGACCGCCCCCGCGTCGTCGGGCAGCAGCGCGACCGGAGTCCCGTCGGGCTCGAACCCGAGCATCGGTTCGGCCGCCCGACGCCACCACGGACCGTCGAGCGTGACCCGTCGAGGATAGACGCCGGAAGCTGATGCGATCGCCCGCACGGCGTCGACGCCCTCGAGGTCACCGAGGCCCGATCGCGGCAGTGCGAGCGAGTGGCCGGAGGCTCCGAGCACCTGGGCGGCCGCGACCACCATCGGCTCGGCATGCTCGGGGACCAGTGACGGTGGCTCGCCGCTCAGCTCGCGGGCCAGCAGCGTCACCCCCTGCTGCTCGGCGACGGAGGATCGAGTCGCGGCCTGGCGGGCCAGGTTCGAGTCCTCGTCGAGGCGGGTGGACTGCGCCCGGACCACCACGTCCCCGGCGAGGGAGAAGAGCCAGGTCAGGCCGTCAAGCAGCGCGGTGGTACTCGGCTCGGTGAACGGCCCGCAGCGCACCTGCGCCTCGCGATCGGCCAGCAGGGTCAGTCGCGGGGCGAGCGGGCCGCCACCCTCGGGCAGCGCCTTGCCGCCCAGGCTGACGGAGCCGGAGGTCGCGCTCACCCAGCTGACCTCCTCGACCGCGGCGCCCGCGCCCGCTGCGACCCGCTGAGGTAGGCCCGACAGCCGGACGACCCGCCCGCCGGTCGGCCCGATGGCGTCGCGCACGGCCCCGGCCAGGCCGAGGGCAGTGTCGGCGACGGACATCCGCACCAGCTCCTCGTCGCGAGCCAGGTCGAGCTCCTCCACCCGCGCGCCCAGGCCGCTGCCGAGCACCCAGCTGCGGCCGTCGGCGGCGGCCCGGGCACGACCAGGCTGGGGGCGGCCAGCGTCGCCACCGGCGTGCGGACGCCGCCGCGGGCGTCGTCGACCAGGAAGAGCGTCACCTCTCCGGCCGTCACCAGCAGAGGTACGCCGTCCAGGCCGGCGAGCGGCGTGGGCCGGACGGTCTCGCCAGCGGGTCCGTGTGGAGCGGTCATTCGCGCACCAGCGCCGCGTAGCGAGCGTCGAGGGCGATCAGCTCGTCGTGACGGCCCCGCTCGATGACCTCGCCCTTCTCCATCACCAGGATCAGGTCGGCATCGCGCACGGTCGAGAGCCGATGCGCGACGACCAGCGTCGTGCACCCACGCCGCCGAAGGGCCGACTCGACCGCAGCCTCGGTGTCGGGGTCGAGGGCACTGGTCGCCTCGTCGAGCACCAACAGGGACGGGTTGCGCACCAGCGCCCGGGCGATCTCGAGACGCTGACGCTGACCGCCGCTCCAGTTGACGCCGCCGTCCTCCATCAGCGAGTCGTAGGCCCTGGCCGGGCCAGGATGTCGTCGTGGATCTGAGCATCGATCGCCGCGCGGGCAAGGTCCTCGTCGCTGAGGTCGTCATCCCACAACGTGAGGTTGTCGCGCACGGTGCCGGAGAACAGGGCGATGCGCTGCTCGACCATGGCGACCGAGCGCGCGAGCACCTGGCTGGGGATCGCGTGACGCCGGCGCCCGTCGAGCAGACCGTGCCCTCCCACGGCTCGTAGAGCCCGGTGACCAGGCGGACGAGGGTCGACTTGCCACTGCCGGACGGCCCGACCACGGCGACGCGCGCTCCCGGAGCCAGAGACAGAGAGAAGTCGCGGATGAGCGGCGGCACCGTCGGCTTGAACCCGAAGGTCACCGTCGCGGAGTTCGAGCGCCCCGTCGAGCCGCGGAGGCCCGCCCACGAATCCCATCGTCTGGATCTCGGGGTCGCACGCAGGGTCGACGGGTTCGTCCATCACGTCGTCGAGCCGGCGCACGATGTTCTGGAGGTACTGCACCAGCCAGGAGATCGGCGGCATCTTCGTGATCGAGGCGCTCTCGGTCGCGGTCCAGGTCTTCTCCTTCCGCACCTTCCGTCGCCGCGTCCTGCTGATGGCGCCGCTGCACCACCACTTCGAGATGATGGCCTGGTCGGAGACCAAGATCATGCTCCGCTTCTGGATCGTCGCCGCGGTTTGCTCGGGGATCGGGTTCACGCTGTACCAGCAGTCGATCGGTCGGTAGGTGGTCGGGGAGGGGCGGGTGCCGATCCCGGCTCAACTTTTTCGGTGATCGGTGGTGGCCGTCCTAGGTGCGGGCGGTCGAAAAAGTACAAGCCGCCGGGAACGACACCCGCCCCTCCTGCCATCCGCCGCACAGGTCCGACTGGCGGGAGCGCGAAGCTATCTCCGATGAATGCGCCGCCGCCCAGGAAGCCTCGGCCTGCGCCGCCGGAAGGACCGTTTCTGGTGGTGGGATTGGCCAGGTCGGGGCAGGCCGTGGCACGGTTGCTAGCCGGGCGGGGGGAGGCCGTGACGGGGGTCGATTCGGGGCATCCCGTTGGGGCGGCAGGGCTTCGGGAGGTCGGTGTCGAAGTCGTCCTGGATGAGGATGGCCTTGCGCTGCTCGACGGCGTCCGGACCGTGGTCAAGAGCCCCGGCGTACCGCGGGAGGCGCCGGTGATCGCGGCGGCGCTGGAGCGTGGCGCCGATGTCATCGGCGAGCTGGAGCTGGCCTGGCGCGCGATCCCCAACCGCTTCGTCGCCGTGACCGGTACCAACGGCAAGACGACGACCGTCGAGCTGCTCGGGCACCTCTACCGCACGGCCGGAGAGCCGGTCGCGGTCGCCGGCAACGTCGGCATGCCCCTCTCATCGCTGGCGGGCGAGGTCGATCCCGCCGCCACCGTGGTGTGCGAGGCGTCCAGCTTCCAGCTCGAGGACAGCGTCGCCTTCGCCCCCGAGTGCGCCGTCTTCCTCAACCTCGCCCCCGACCATCTCGACCGCCACGCCGACCTCGACTCCTACCTGGCGGCGAAGCTGCGGATCTTCACCAACCAGGGCAACGACGACGTCGCCGTCTACAACGGCGACGACCCGGCGCTGGCCGGGACCGACCTGGGCGGCTGCGCGCGCCGGATCGCCTTCTGCCACGGCGCCGGCCCGGACTGCGAGGTGGCGCTGGCGGAGGGGTCGGTCTTCTACGACGGCGAGCCGTTCTTGCGGGTCGAGGAGCTGGGGCTGTTCGGCGAGCACAACGTCGCCAACGGGATGGCCGCCGCCGCGGCGGCGCTGGCGATGGGCCTCGACCGTGACGCGGTGCGGGCGGGGCTGCGCAGCTTCGCCGGCGTGCCGCACCGGCTCGAGCAGATCGCCGAGATCGGCGGCGTGCGCTTCGTCAACGACTCCAAGGCGACCAACGTCGCCTCTGCCGCGGTCGGCATCTGCGTCTTCGAAGGCGGCGTCCACGCGATCCTCGGCGGTAGCGAGAAGGGCGAGGACTACGGGCCGCTGCTCGACCCGGTGCGCGAGCGTTGCCGGGCGGTCTACCTGACCGGCGCCTCGGCGGAGCGCCTCTCAGAGGCCCTGGCGCCGGCGGTCGAGGCGGGTGTGCCGCTCTACCGCTGCACCGACCTCGAGGAGGCGGTGGAGCGGGCGGCGGTTGCCGCCGAAGCCGGCGAGGTCGTGCTGCTCTCCCCCGCCTGCGCCAGCTTCGACGCCTTCGAGAACTTCGAAGCGCGCGGAGACCGCTTCCGCGAGATCGTCGGAGGGCTGTCGTGAAAAAGAAAGCATCGGCGAAGAGAAAAGCGCCGGTGAAGCGGAAGGCGACGGCGAAAAAGAAGCGCTCCCGCGCTGTCGCCCTCCCGGCGGAGTACAACATGCTGCTCACGGCGACACTCTGCCTGCTCGCCTTCGGCGCGGTGATGGTCTTCTCCGCCAGCTCGACGACCCGGGTCCTCAGCGACGGTGGCCTCTCCGACAGCGCCTTCTACCTGAAGCGGACCCTGATGTTCGGCATCGTCGGCCTCGTCGTCATGCACCTGGTCGCGCGTCACGGCCTGGTTCTGGTCCGCCGCCTCACGCCGGCGATCCTGGCGCTCTCCTTCTTCCTCCTCTTCGCCGTCCTCGTGGCCGGGACGACCGTCAACGGCTCCAGTCGCTGGCTCGGCTCCGGCTTCCTCCAGATCCAGCCTTCCGAGCTCGCCAAGGTGGCGCTGATCCTCTACGGCGCCGACCTGCTGGCGAACAAAACGAAACGAGAGCTGACGCTGCAGGCCGTGATGCCCTTCCTCCTGGTCGCCGGCCTCGCCGCGATGTTGATCGTCGCCGAGCCCGACCTGGGGACGACGATGGTGGTCGCCTTCGCCGTCGCCGCGATGCTGGTCGCCGCTGGCGTCCGCATCCGTGACCTCGCTCTGGTCGGCCTCGTGCTCGCTTTCTTCGGCCTGCTGATGACCCTGATCGAGCCCTACCGGATGGCCCGCCTCACCGCCTTTCTGGATCCCGGCGCTGACGCCGGCGGCGCGGGGTTCCAGGCCGCCCAGGCGAAGATCGCGCTCGGCTCGGGTGGGCTCTTCGGCGTCGGCATCGGCAACGGCGTGCAGAAGGCCTTCTATCTACCCGAGGCGCACACCGACATGATCTCCGCCGTCATCGGCGAGGAGCTGGGGCTGGTCGGCATCGTCGGGGTCGTCGGTCTCTTCTCGCTCTTCGGCTACGCCGGCCTGCGCATTGCCCAGCGCGCCAAGGATCGCTACGGCAAGCTGCTCGTCGCCGGCCTCACCTCGCTGGTCCTGGCGCAGGCGACGATCAATCTCTTCGCCGTTATGGGGCTGGCGCCGCTGACCGGGGTGCCGCTGCCCTTCGTCTCATATGGCAACAGCAGCCTGCTGACGACGCTGTTCGCCGTCGGGCTGATCCTCAACGTCGCCCGCGGCGGGACCGGCGGCGCTGGCAAACTGCGCCTCGTCGAGGGTGGACGCTCCCGAGCGCACACCAAGGGAAGGAGCCGATCGAGCGGTGCCAGAAGTCGCAAGAGTGGTGGTGGCGGCGGGCGGAACAGCCGGACACGTCGTGCCGGCCATGGCGGTCGCCGACGAGCTTCGGGCTAGCGGCGCCGAGGTGTCCTTCCTCGGCACCCGCGAGCGGGTCGAGGCGGAGCTGGTGCCGGCCGCCGGTTACGAGATCGACTTTCTCGAAGCGCGTGGGATCGACCGCCACAACCCGCTGCGAGCGGCGCGGGCGGGAGTCGAGGCGCTGCTCGCGGTGCGGGTGGCCCGCCGCGCGATCCGCGCGCGCCGGGCTGACGTGGTGATGGGAGGGGGCGGCTTCGTCGCCGGGCCCGCCGGGTTGGCGGCAATCACATCCAGGGTCCCGCTGGTGCTGACCGAGGCCGACAGCCATCTCGGCTTGGCCAATCGCATCCTCGCCGGTCGCGCGCACCGGGTTTGCCTCGCCTTCCCGATCGCGGGCCGGGAGGGGGAGCGCTACGTCCTCACCGGCAGGCCGGTGCCGGCGGCGGTCCTGCAGGCGGACCGTGCCCGGGCGCGCGAGCGGTTCGGGGTTCCGGAGGGCGAGCGCTGCCTGCTGGTGATCGGCGGCAGCCAGGGCGCGCGCTCGATCAACCTCGCCGCGATCGAGGCCTTCGCCGAGCGCGAGGCTCGCGATTTCCACGTCGTCCACGTCGCCGGCAGGCGCGACTTCGAGGAGCTGGAGGCCCGCCTGGCGGCCGCGCCGCACCGCGACCGCTACACGCTGCTCGCCTACGAGCCCAACCTCGGCGACGGCCTCGCCGCCTGCGACCTGGTGCTGGGCCGTTCCGGCGGCTCGATCTTCGAGCTGGCCGCGGCCGGCCGGCCGGCGATCCTCGTTCCATACCCTCACGCAACCGTCGGCCACCAGACCGCCAATGCCGCCTGGATGGTGGAGGCGGGCGCCGCGATCGTAATCGCCGACGAGGAGCTGACCGCGGAGCGGCTCGCGGGCGAGGTGAGCGGCCTGCTCGGCGACCCAGCCAGGCTCAGGGAGATGACATCGGCCTCAGCCGGCCTGGCCCTCCCCGAAGCGGCGCGCCGCATCGCCGACCAAGTGCTGGAGGCAGCGCAATGAGCTGGCGATCGCGCCAACTTCACTTCATTGGCGTCGGTGGCGCCGGGATGAGCGGGCTGGCGCTGGTCTGTGGCGAGCTGGGTGCGACTGTGACAGGCAGCGATCGCGCCGACTCCTCTTATATGGAGCGACTGCGCAAGGCGGGCGCCGAGCTTGCGGTCGGGCACGACGCCGCCAACCTGCCCGAGCAGGCCGAGGTGGTGGTCTCCTCGGCGATCGGCGCCGACAACCCGGAGCTGGCGCTGGCGCGGGAGCGGGGCCTCACCGTCCTGCACCGCGGCGACCTGCTGGCCGAGCTTTGCGCCGAGAAGCGCCTGATCGCCGTCGCCGGCACGCACGGCAAGACGACGACGAGCGCGATGCTGGTTTGGGCCTTGAGAGCGATCGGCGCTGACCCTGCGTTCTTCGTCGGCGGCGAGGTGCCCGGCCTGGGTGACGGCGGAGCGGCGACGAACGCCGGGTGGGGCGGCGGCGAGTGGGTCATCGCCGAGGCCGACGAGAGCGACGGCAGTTTCGGCAAGCTGAGGGCGGAGTTCGCGGTGATCACCAACGTCGAGATGGACCACCACTCGCACTGGGGCTCGCTGGCGGAGCTGCAGCAGGCCTTCGATCGCTTCGCGGCGGCGGCTAACGGAGTGGTGAGGCCCACCGATTTCGATGCCGATTCGCCTGGGCCAGCGGACCTCATCCTGGCGGTCCCCGGCCGCCACAACCTGTTCAACGCCCGCGCGGCGCTGGCTGCCGTTGCGATGGCCGGCCTCGATGTCGGGGCTGCCGCTGCGGCGCTCACCGAGTTCCCCGGCGTTCGCCACCGCCTCGAGCTGCGGGGATCGCGCAGCGGTGGCCGGATCTACGACGACTACGGCCACCACCCGACCGAGGTGCGGGCCGCCCTCTCCGCCTTGCGCGAACTTGATCCCGAGCGCCTGCTCGCCGTCTTCCAGCCCCACCTCTACTCGCGCACCAAGGCTTTCGCCGCTCAGTTCGGCGCGGCGCTGGCGCTGGCTGACGAGGTTGCGGTGCTCGACGTCTACCCGGCGCGCGAGGAGCCGGTCGGCGAGCTGTCCGGGGTCAGCGGCCTCGACGTGGCGCGCGCCGCGGCCGACCGTATGGGGGGGAGGCGGGTGTTGTGGACACCCACGATCGAGGCCGCGCGGGACGCGGCCGCCTCGAGCCTTGGCCCCGGCGACGTCCTGGTCACGATCGGCGCCGGCAACGTCTCCCGCGTCGCCGATGCGTTGGTGGGCGGGGAGGACGTACGGTGACCGAGACTCCCAAGGGCGTCGAGCGCGACTACCCGCTGGCGCGGCTGACCACCGTGCGAACGGGAGGCGCCGCCGACTGGTTTGCGCGTCCAGACAGCGAGCAGCCCCTGACCGAGCTGCTCGCCTGGGCGCAGGAGGAGGGGCTGGCAGTTGGGGTCGTCGGCTCGGGCTCGAACCTGCTCGTCGCCGACGACGGCTTCCGCGGCCTCGCGGTCAAGCTCGACGGCGAGCTGGCGGCGATCGAGCGCGAGGACGATCGCCTGCTCTGCGGCGGTGGCGCCCGGCTGCCCTCGGCGGCGGCGAAGGCGGCGGGATGGGGGCTCGCCGGCCTTGAGTTCGGCGTCAACATCCCCGGCACGGTCGGTGGGGCGGTGAAGATGAACGCCAACGCCTACGGCGGTCAGCTCGCCGAGGTCCTGGAGTGGGTCGACGTCTGCAGCGCCGGGGGCCTCGACCGGCGTCCGCCCGAGCGCCTCAACTTCGCCTATCGCAGCTCGAACCTGCGCGACGACGAGCTGGTCGCCCGTGCCTCCTTCCGGCTGGATCGCGGCGACCCGGAAGCGATCAAGGAGACGATGGCCGGGATGCGGAGCAGGCGCCACGAGGCTCAGCCCTCAGGGATCAAGACCTTTGGCTCGACCTTCAAAAACCCGGAGGACGAGCGCGCCGAGGGCCGCACCGCGGGACAGCTGCTCGAGGCGGCCGGCTGCCGAGGCCTCCGGGTAGGCGGCGCACGCCTCTCCGAGAAGCACGCCAACTTCGTCGAGAACACCGGCGAGGCGACGACAGCTGATGTCCTCGAGCTGATGGCGGCGGCTCGCCGCCGGGTCCACGAGCATTTCGGCGTCGTGCTGGAACCGGAGGTCCAGCTGCTGGGCGAGGTGAGCTGGCCGGAGGGCTGGGAGCTGTGAGACAGCCCCTGCGGGTTGCTCTCATTGCCTTGGTGGCGGTCACCTTGCTGGCCGCCCTCTACCAGCTGCGCCTGCGCGACACCACGGTCGCCGGGGAGCTGGTCGGCTCAGAGCCCGTGGCGACGATCGGCAGCGGCTCCGAAGCGGTTGCCGTCGCTGCCGACGGGACGATCCTACGCTGGCTGCCCCTGTCAGAGGACGCGGCGTTGCCGGAGCTGCCGCTCACCGTCGCTCCTGAGAAAGACAAGCTCGCCGGCACGCTGCTGGCACAGGCGCGCGTCCTCGGCGCCGCGCCGGCGGCGCTCAGGCCGTACCTGGCCAGTAGCTACTACGGCGAAAGCGGGGTCGACGTCGAGCTGCGCTCGGGGATCGAACTCCGCTTCGGCGATACCTCCCGCCTGGAGCGGAAGTGGAGGGCGGCAGCGGCAGTGCTCGCCGACCCCTCCGTTGCTGCGCTGGATTATGTAGATCTGCACGCGCCGAGCCGACCGGCGATAGACGGCTCTGGGCATGAGCTTCCGCCCATCCCCTAAACCCTCAACCTCAGGGTGAGGGAAGCCAGAGTCTCAAGTCGTACTTGAGATATGCCGATTGCAGGATGCGTACCGCGCGTTTGACAGAGGGCCGCAAATACCCTACGTTGAGCGCAATTTCCACGGTAACAGCGTAAGCTTGAACCCTTAAGCATCGCTGCAGCGTCGGACAGAACAAAGGCTCAACTCAAATGCCAGCCTCGTCGAGGGTGGCAGCTGGAGAAATCGGGAGATGGAATCCACTTACCTTGCGGTGATCAAGGTCGTCGGAGCTGGCGGCGGCGGAACGAACGCGGTCAGTCGCATGGTCGACGCCGGGATCCGCGGCGTCGAGTTCGTCGCGGTCAACACCGACGCGCAGGCGCTGCAGGCCTGCGATGCCGACATCAAGCTCTCGATCGGGCAGGAGCTGACCCGCGGCCTCGGCGCCGGCGGCAACCCTGAGGTCGGGGCGGGCGCCGCGGCGGAGAGTCGCGATGAGATCAAGGAGGCCCTCAAGGGCGCCGACATGGTCTTCGTCACCGCCGGCGAGGGTGGTGGCACCGGCACCGGCTCGGCCCCGGTGATCGCCGAAATCGCCAAGGAAGAGATCGGCGCGCTCACAGTCGGCGCCGTGACCAAGCCTTTCGAGTTCGAGGGCAAGCGACGGATGCAGCAGGCGCTCGAGGGAATCGAGAAGCTGCGCAACAACGTCGACACCCTGATCATCGTCCCCAACGAGAAGCTGCTGCAGGCGGTCGAGCGGCGCACCAGCGTGCTGGAGGCGTTCCGCCAGGCCGACGACATCCTGCGCCAGGGCGTCCAGGGCATCACCGACCTGATCACGATCCCCGGCCTGATCAACCTCGACTTCGCCGACGTGCGCACGATCATGCGCGACGCCGGCTCGGCCCTGATGGGCGTCGGCACCGCCTCGGGTGAGGCCCGCGCGCTCGACGCCGCCAAGGCGGCGATCACCTCACCGCTGATCGAGGAGTCGATCAAAGGCGCGACCGGGATGCTGCTCAACATCACCGGCCCCGAGGACCTCGGCCTGTTCGAGGTCAACGAGGCGGCCCAGCTGGTCCAGGAGGAGGCCGACGACAACGCCAACATCATCTTCGGCTCCGTCGTCGACCAGTCGATGAAGGACGAGGTGCGGGTGACCGTGATCGCCACCGGCTTCGAGGGCTTCGAGTTGCTGGCCCGCTCGCCCCAGCGCGTGCGCCGCCGCTATGAGAGCCGCCCGCGGATCTCCGCCGAGGACACGGACATTCGCAAACTGCGCGTGTCCGACGACGACATCGACGTGCCGAGCTTCCTCAAAGACTGATCTGCGGAGCGCCGTCGGGAGTCCCTCCCATCGCCGCTTCGCGGGAGTTCGCTGGGAGGGACTCCCGACGGCGCTCCATCGCAGCGCTCAGTGAATAGCCTTGCGCGTCGATGAGGACGTCTCTCTACGAGAAGCATGTTGAGCTTGGAGCCAAGCTCGTTGACTTCGCCGGGTGGGAGATGCCGGTTACTTACGAGGGGATCCTCGAGGAGCACTCGGCGGTGCGCACGCATGCCGGCATGTTCGATGTCTCGCACATGGGCGAGGTTGAGGTCGAGGGGCCCGGCGCGCTCGCCTTCCTCCAGCGCGTCCTCTCCAACGACGTCGCCGCGATAGCCATCGGCGGCGCCCAGTACTCCTGCCTCTGCAGCGAGGAGGGCGGCGTCCTCGACGACCTCTTCGCCTATCGGCTCGGCGGCGACCGCTACCTGCTCGTCACCAACTCCGCCAACCACGAGAGCGATCTCGCCTGGCTGGGGCGTTGGAGCCGCGGCTTCGACGTCGCCGTTCGCGACGTCGCCGACCGCTACGCGATGCTCGCGGCGCAGGGCCCGCACGCGCGCCAGATCACGACCTCCACACTCGGGATCGAGCTGCCGCCGCGGATGCGGGTCGCGCCGGCGCAGGTCGGCAGGCGCCCGGCGCTGGCCTGCGGGACCGGCTACACCGGCGAGGATGGGACCGAGCTGCTGATCGACCCCGAGATCGCTCCGGCGATCTGGGCCGAGCTGCTAGATGCGGGCGTCGTCCCCTGCGGGCTCGGCGCCCGCGACACGCTGCGGCTCGAGGTCTGTTTCCACCTCCACGGCAACGACCTGACGCCCGAGCGCAACCCGATCGAGGCCGGGCTGGGCTGGTGCTGCAAGGAGGAGACCGGCTTCGTCGGCGCCGAGGCGGTTGCCCGCGCCCGCGCCGAGGGCACGGCCGAGAAGCTAGTTCCCTTCCGAATCGAGGGCGCCGGCATCCCGCGCCAGGGCAATCCGGTCTTCCTCGGCGAGGAAGAGGTCGGCGAGGTCACCTCCGGCACCTTCTCGCCGTCGCTCGAGGTCGGCATCGGGATGGCCTACCTGCGCGCCGGCCTGGCCGAGCCGGGAACCGAGATCGAGATCGACGTGCGCGGCAAGCGCCGCGCCGCCCGCGTAGGGTCCAAGCCCCTCTATGCGAGTTCGAGTTCCTGACTGGAAGGAGAAGTGAGTTGGCCGACGCGACCTACCCCGATGAGCTGCTCTACCACGACCAGCACGACTGGGCCCGGCTGGAGGGAGACGATCATGCCGTCTTCGGGATCACCTGGTATGCCCAGGACAGTCTCGGCGAGGTCGTGTTCTTCGACCCGCCCGAGGTCGGGGCGACTGTCTCCAAAGACTCCTCCTACGCAGAGGTCGAGTCCGTCAAGGCCGTCTCCGATGTGATCGCGCCGATGTCGGGCGAGATCGTCGAGGTCAACGACGCCCTTGCCGATTTTCCCGAGAAGGTCAACGAAGATCCCTACGGCGAGGGCTGGTTGGTAAAGGTGAGATTGACTGCGCCGCAGGAGGCCGGAACGCTGCTCGAAGCCGGCGAGTACCGCAAGCTGCTGGATGCTTAGCTCGCACACTGCGCCGGCCTCGTAGCCTTAGCTCCATGACGCGCTACACCTCTGCCACCGAGGCCGATCGCGCCGAGATGCTCGCGGCGATCGGCGTCGACTCGACCGAGGACCTGTTCGAGCAGGTTCCGGGGCCGCTGCGCCTCGGCCGGCCGCTGGAGCTGCCGGCGGGGATGAGCGAGGCCGAGGTCCACGAGCGGCTGGCGGGACTGGCCGGGCGCAACGCCGACGCCGAGCGCGAGGTCTGCTTCCTCGGGGCGGGGATGTACGACCACTACGTGCCCGCGATCGTCGACGCGATCACCCAGCGCTCCGAGTTCCTCACCCCCTACACGCCCTACCAGCCGGAGATCTCGCAGGGCGGCCTGCAGGCGATGTTCGAGTTCCAGACCGCGATGTCGGAGCTGACCGGCCTGCCGGTGTCGAACGCCGGCCTCTACGAGGGCCCCTCGTCGGTCGCCTCGGCCGGCTACCTGGCGATCGGCGCAACCGGCCGGCGCCGTTTCGTCGTCTCGCGCGGCGTCCACCCGCACAGCCGCGAGACGCTGGCGACCTACTCGGTCGGCTTCGGCGCCGAGGTGGTCGAGGTCGGCTTGGAGGACGGGGTTACGGACCCTGCGGCGCTCGCGGACGCGGTCGACGGCGAGACCGCCGCGGTCTTCCTGCAGAGCCCCAACTTCCTCGGCGCGGTCGAGGACGTCGAGGCGCTCGGCGCCGCCGCGAAGGAGCACGGAGCCCTGCTCGTCGTCGCGGTCGACCCGATGACGCTCGGCATCCTCAAGCCGCCCGGCGAGCAGGGGGCCGACGTGGCGCTCGGCGAGGGGCAGCCGCTCGGCAATCGCCTGGACTACGGCGGGCCCTCGTTTGGGTTTTTCTGCGCGACCGAGGAGCTGATCCGCCGCATGCCGGGACGGATCGCGGGGGAGACCGACGACGTCGACGGGCGGCGCGGCTTCGTCCTCGCCCTGCAGACGCGCGAGCAGCACATCCGCCGCGAGAAGGCGACCCACAACATCTGCACGGCGCAGGCGCTGAACGCGCTGGCGGCGATGGTCCACCTTGCCTGGCTCGGCCGCGAGGGCTTCCGCGAGCTGGGCGAGCTGCTGGCGCGGCGCACCGCCTACGCGCGCGAGCGACTGTCTGTCGTCGAAGGGGTCGAGCTGTTGCACGAGGCCCCGGTGGTGCGCGAGTTCGCGATCCGGCTGGAGGCGCCCGTCGAGCGGGTGCTGGAGCGCTGCGCGGAGCGCGGGATCGCCGCCGGCTACCCGATGGGGCGTGAGTACCCCGAGCACGAGGACGGCCTCCTGGTCGCGATCACCGAGCGCCGCACCCGCGCCCAAATCGACGCCCTCGCCGACGCGCTCGAGGCCACGGTCGCTGCCGAGCGGGGCGCTTTTGTTTCCCATGGGGAGACAAAAGCGCCCCAGGGGGTCAGTTGATGTCGATGACCGAGACCCCGATGCAGCGCGAACGGGCGCAGACGATCTACGAGAAGTCGAAGCCCGGTCGCCGCGCCGCCGTCCTGCCCGAGGCCGAAGTCCCCGAGCCCCCGCTCGACGAGCTGATCCCCTCGAAGCTGCTGCGCTCCGAGCCGCCGCGCCTGCCCGAGATCTCCGAGCCCGAGATCGTCCGCCACTACAACCGCCTCTCGCGCCGCAACTTCGACCTCGACACCGGCTTCTACCCGCTCGGCTCCTGCACGATGAAGCACAACCCGCGGCTCAACGAGCGGGTGGCGGCGCTGCCGGGCCACGCCCGCCTGCATCCCGGCCAGGATGCGCGCCGCGCCCAGGGCGCGCTGGAGTTGATGTGGCTGCTGCAGGAGTCGCTGGGCGAGATCTGCGGGCTGCCCCACGTCAGCCTGCAGCCCTCCGCCGGCTCCCATGGCGAGCTCGCCGGCCTGCTGCTGACCCGCGCCTTCCACGCCGACCGCGGCGAAGAGCGGACCAAGGTGCTTGCCCCCGACACCTCGCACGGCACCAACCCGGCGACGGTGACGATGGCCGGCTACGAGGTGGTGAAGGTGGCCACCAACGAGCGCGGCGGGGTGGAGATGGACGACCTGCGCTCGAAGATCGACAACGAGGTCGCCTGCCTGATGCTGACCAACCCCAACACGCTCGGCCTCTTCGACGAGAACATCGCCGAGATCGCGGCGCTGATTCACGAGGCGGGGGGGACGCTCTACTACGACGGCGCCAACCTCAACGCGGTGATGGGCCACTCGCGGCCCGGTGACATGGGCTTCGACATCGTCCACGTCAACCTGCACAAGTCGTTCAGCCAGCCGCACGGCGGCGGCGGGCCGGGGGCGGGGCCGATCGCGGTCTCGGAGCGGATCGAGCCCTTCCTGCCGCGACCGCAGGTGGTGCGCCGCGAGGGGGAGAACGGCGCCGAGCCGCGCTTCGACCTCGACTTTGAGCGACCCAGGTCGATCGGCCGGCTGCGCGGCTTCCAGGGCAACTTCGGCGTCTTCGTCCGCTCCTACGCCTACATCCTCAGCCTCGGCGCCGACGGCCTCGCCGAGGCCTCGGAGACCGCGGTGCTGAACGCCAACTACCTGAAGGCACGGCTGGCGCATGGACGTGCCGCCGAGCGCCTGCCGGTCGCCTTCGACCGCCACTGCATGCACGAGTTCGTCCTCTCCGGCAAGCCGATGAAGAGAGAGCTCGGCCTCGCCACGCTCGACCTCGCCAAGCGCCTGCTCGACTTCGGCTTCCACCCACCGACCGTCTATTTCCCACTCCTGGTCGACGAGGCGCTGATGGTCGAGCCGACCGAGACCGAGACCAAGGAGAGCCTCGACGCCTTCGCCGAGGCGATCGAGCAGATCCTCGCCGAGGCAGAGAAAGACCCCGAGATCGCCAAGCAGGCCCCCTACACGACCCCCGTCCGTCGCCTCGACGAGGTCAAGGCGACCCGCAAGCCGGTCGTCCGCCAGCCCCTCGGCTAGAGCTCCGGCAGCTCCTGTTCCAGCTCGAGGACCGGAGCGAAGAGGTCGCCGTGCTTCTCGACTCGCTTGAGCACGTCGCCGGCTTCGAAGACGAGTGAGTCGGCGTCGTCTTTGTCGAGTGCCCGCTCGACCTCTTTCCAGGCGATCGGCGTGGAGGCTGTGGGCTGCTCCCGCGCCCGCAGCGAGTAGACGGCGATCGTGGTCTTGGTTTCGTGGTTTTGCGACCAATCGACGAAGACCTTGCCTTTGCGCTCGGCCTTTTTCATTTTCGAGACGACCTCTTTCGGGGTCTGCTTCTCCAACAGCTGGGCGATCGCCCGGGCCAGCGGCTTGGTCTCCTCGTAGGTGACCTCGTCGTTGTTGAGCGGGGCGTAGACCTGCATTCCCTTCGAGCCCGATGTCTTCGGGAAGCACTCGACCTCGAAGTGGCCGAACAGCTCACGCAGCCGCAGCGCCACCCGGCAACAGTCGAGCACGTCGGCGGGCGGGCCGGGGTCGAGGTCGAAGACGAGCACGGTGGGCCGGTCGAGCTTCTTGGCCAGGGAGAGCGATGGATGTAGCTCGATCGAGGCCAGCTGCGCCATCCAGACCAGGGTCGGCAGATCGTCGCAGACGCAGTAGTCGATTTCGCCGGTGTTGGGGCCGGCGGGCACCCTGGCGGTCGCCACCCACTCGGGTCGGTGCTTCGGGCAGCGCTTCTCGAAGAACGCTCCCTCGCTGTCGTCGACCCCTTCGGGAAAGCGCCGCAGGGTCAGCGCCCGCCCAGCCAGGTGGGGGATCATCGCCGGCGCCACCTTGGCGTAGTAGTCGATCACCTCGCCCTTGCTGAAGCCCGCCTTCGGGTAGAGGACCTTGTCGAGGTTGGTGAGCTTCAGCTCACGCCCCTCGACCTGGACGTGGCGGTCTTCGCCCACCGCTTACTTGGAGGACTTCGACTTGGCCCGCGAGCGTTTGGCCGCGGCTTTCTTGGCCGGCGCGCGGCGTTTCTTAGCCGCCGGTTTCGCCGGCTTGCCGTCGCTCTTGCCCTTGACGGCGGCGATGCTCTCCTCGAGCGCGGCCATCAGGTCGGGCGCCTTGGTCGGCGCAGGCGCCTCCGTCTCCGAGGCGGCGAGCACGTCCTTGCCTTCGGCCTTGCGTTCGATCAGCGCCAGCAGCTGCTCGCGGTACTCGTCGCGGTAGGCGCTCGGGTCGAAGCTGCGGGTGAGAGAGCCGATCAGCTGCTCGGCCATCTCGACCTCGCGCTTGGCGACTTTCGGCTTCCCGGAAGGAAGCACGTCCTCGAGCTCGGAGGGGGGCACGACCTCGTCGGCGAAGCGCATCGTGGTCAGGGTGAGGACGCCATCCGCTGGCCGCAGCGCCGCCAGGTGCTCCTTGTTGCGGAAGACGAAGCGGGCGATCGCGACCTTGCCCGACTCCTCCATCGCCTGGCTCAGCAGCGAGTAGGCCTTTTCGGCGCCCTCGGCCGGTCCGAGGTAATAGGGGCTGTCGAAGTAGATCGGATCGATCTCCTCGAGGTCGACGAAGTCGAGCACCTCGATCGCGCGGCTCTTCTCCGGCGCCAGCGCTTCCAGCTCCTCCTTGGTCAGCGGGACATAGCGGTCCTTGGCGATCTCGTAGGCCTTGATGATTTTCTCGTAGGGGACCTCCTCGTCAGTCCCTTCTGCGACCCGCCGGTGGCGGATGCGGGTGCCGTCGGACTCGCGAATCTCGCGCAGGCCGATGCTGCGCCGGGCCACGGCGCTGTAGAGCTTCACGGGCACGTTGAGAAGCCCGAAGCTAATCGAGCCGCTCCATATGGCTCTAGCCATAGGCAGTCACCTACCCGATTGTTCCAGCCGCTCACCGACGCCGGCAAGCAGCCGGGCGGGACGGCAGGCATCTTGCGAGCGGTGGGGGATCATGCAGCGGTGCTCTTCGAGCTCAGCGACGTCGGCTTCACTCGCGGCGGGCGCCGGGTCCTCGACTCGGTCAGCGCCGGGATGCCGAGTGGGGCGACGGCGATAGTCGGCCCTTCCGGCAGCGGCAAGTCGACCTTGCTGCGCCTGCTCAACCGGCTCGCCGATCCCGACGGCGGCGAGATCGCCTATCGCGGTCGTCCGCTGGTCGGATACGACCCGCTGCGGCTGCGGCGCGAAGTCTCGCTGGTCCCGCAACTGCCGGCGCTGCTCGCGGGGACCGTGGAGTCGAACCTGCGCTATGCCGCCGAGCTGGCGGGGGAGGGGCTCGACGCAAGTCGCTGCCTGCGCCTCGCCGGCCTCGATCCCGATCTCGCAGGGCGGGAGGTCTCCAAGCTCTCGGTTGGCGAGCAGCAGCGGGCGATGCTCGCTCGTTCGCTCGCCCAGGCGCCGGACGTTCTGCTGCTTGACGAGCCGACCTCGGCCCTCGACCACGCGACCCGCGACGCGGTCGAGGCGACGCTCGTCGAGCTACGCCGCCGGCTCGAGATCTCGCTCGTCCTCGTCACCCACGATCCCGAGCAGGCGCGGCGACTGGGAGACTGGGTCGTGCGGTTGGAGGACGGGCGCGCGGTCGATGCCGGTCCGCTCGAGCAGGTGCTGGCGTGAGCACCTCGATTCAGGTCTCGCTCGGGGAGGTCGTCGCCAGCCTCTCCCTCGTCGCCCTCGCCATAGCGATCTCGTTCTGGCGCAAGGCGGATCTCGAGCGGGACATCGTCGTCGCCACGGTTCGCTCCTTCGTGCAGCTGACCGCGATCGGCTACGCGATCGAGCTGATCTTCGAGGCAGACACGATCTGGCTCGTGTTGGCGCTGCTTGCCGCGATGGCGCTGTTCGGCGCTCTCACCGCCCGCCATCGCGCCAGCAAGGCGCCGGACGCCTTCTGGCCGCTGCTGATCGGCCTGGCGCTTGCCGGCGGGAGCACGCTTGCGCTGGTCGTCGCCCTCGGCGTCTTCGAAGCGACCCCGCGCTACCTGGTCCCGGTCGGCGGGATGGTGATCGGAAACGCGATGACGGCTTCCGCAGTCGCGCTCAACCGGCTCGGTGACGAGCTGACCGAGGCGCGGGCGAAGATAGAGGCGACGCTGGCGCTGGGGGCGACGGCGCAGGAAGCCGCGGCTCCGTTCGTCCGCCGCGCCCTTCGCTCCGGGATGATCGCCCTGGTCGACTCGACCAAGACGACCGGGCTGATCTTCTTCCCGGGGACGATGGTGGGGATGCTGCTCGCCGGCGCCGATCCGACCGATGCGGTGCGGTTGCAGCTGATCCTCCTCTACACGCTGCTCGGCAGCGTCGCGATCGCCGGTCTCGTCGCGACGGCGCTCGCCTACCGCAACTTCTTCACTCCCGCGCAGCAGCTGCGCGAGGTCGAAGGCGCCGAAGCCGGCGCTTGATCAGCGCTCGCAGCACCAGCCGTCGATCAGGGGGAAGACGGCGCGCTCTGGCGAGCCGGGAGAGAACTCTTTGGAGATCCCGCCGATCGCCCGCGCCCGGCTCCGGCCCTCCGCCGGGATGAAGAGCCACTGGTCGGCGTCGGGCCAGGCGATCAGCAGTCGCGACCCGTCTGGCGACCAGTCGAGGCTTGACAGCAACCCTGGGCCGGTGAAGAGCAAGCGTTGCGAGGCGCCGGCGGAGTTCATGAGGTAGAGCTCGCTGTGCGCCGGCTGCCGACCTCGTGCGGGCAACTGGAGGAGGACCGCGAGGGAGCGGCCGTCGGGCGAGAAGGCGGCGGTCCTCACCGTTGCGGCGGCCGGCAGGGCGACACGGCGGGGCGGTCCCAGGCTCAGCCGCGCGGCCAGCTTGCTGACGGCGACGTCGCGAAGCCGCAGCGCGCGGGGCGTCGCTTCGAGCAGCCGGGAGCCGTCGCGGGCCCAATCGAGCTCCACGGCTTCGCGTGAGGCGGGGGAAGAGCCGAAGGCCTCGCCGGTGTCGGGGTTGACGATCCGCAGCATGCCCCCGGCGTCGACGTAGGCAAGCAGGTGCGGCCCCAGCGGCAACCAGGTCGGCGCCACGGGGGCCACGCCGCGGTCGATCAGCGCGTCGCCGGCGCCGTCTCCGGCTACCACCCGAAGCGCGGAGCCGGTTCGATATGTGGTGGTCAGGTAGGCGATCCGGACCCCCGAGGGCGACCAGCGCGCATCGGTCACCGGCGCGTCCGCCGAGAGCGACCAGCGCACGGTCCCGTCCGGCTCGACCGCGGTCAGCATGCGGCCAGAGGCGGCAGCCACGAACAGGCCACGGGGTGACCAGGTCGCTTCCGGGTACTCGCCGAGCAGGCGGCGGGAGCCGTCGGGCTGGACGACCCAGGACCCCTCCGGCGAGCTGACCAGCAGCCGCCCGCCGCCGGGGATCTCGGTCAGCGCCGGCTCGGCGTCGCGCACGCCGACCGTGAGGGCGTCGTCGATCCAGTCGCGCACCGCCGCCCCCGCCGGGGTGAGGAGAAGGGCGGCGAGCAGCGTGGCCGCGGCGAAGGTCACGGCGAGGCGCGGCAGCGCTGATCGCCGGCGCGGTTCGCGCTGCTCGAACGCGGCCTCGACCAAGCGGCGGCCGCGGCGCTCTGCCTCGTCCGCATCCGGGACCGACGTCTCCCGCAGCAGTGCTCGTAGCCGGTCCTCGCTCACCTCTCCACCTCCCCGAGCAGGCCGCCGAGCCGGTCGAGGGCGCGACGAAGCCGTGAGTTGACGGTCCCGCGCGGCAGCTCGAGCATGCGCGCGATCTCGCCCGGCTTGTAGTCGAGCAGGTACCTGAGCACGACTACCGCGCGCTGCTCTACCGGGAGCTGCGCGAGCGCCGCCATCAGATCCTCGCCGACGGCTTCCGGTGGCGGCGAGGCGTCGGGGTGCGAAGCCGGGTCGTCGGCCGTGCGCCGCAGCGCCTCCCGCCGTCCCCAGTCGATCGCCCGGTTGACGACGATCCGGTGCAGCCAGGGGCCGAAGGGGCGCCGGCGGTCGAAGCGGTCGAGCGCGTCGATCGCGGCGAGGAAGGCGTCCTGGGCGATGTCCTCTGCCGCCGCGGCGTCGTGGACGACGAGATACGCCGTCCGGTGGGCGCGGCGCCAGTGGGCGGCATAGAGGCCCGTGATCGCCTCGCGGGATTCACGCTGGGCCTCGCGGACGAGCTTTCTCTCTTCGGCCGCTGATTGCGGCTCTCGCCAACCGACCCGCTCGACCGTGCCGCTCTCAGTACCCAACCCTCACCTCTTCCAGGGGACATCTCAATCTTTGCCCACTTTCCGCGCGAGGCGCACGATCGCGCCTCCCAGCCGCCCCAGCTGACGATCCGAAAGGGCGCCGCGCGGCATCTCGACCACGAAGGAGGCGGCGCCGGGGAAATGACGGTTCTGCCAGTGCGGCGCCGTGCCCGCGAGCCAAGGCAGCCGGCGGAAGGGCAGCTTGGCCAGCCGGGCGAAGCGCCGCGCCGCGGGGACGCTCTGGCCCCAGGCGCGGACCAGCGGCTTTGGCGCGTAGTGCTGGTGGAACCAGATCGTCACCTCGGGCCGCAGCCGTTCGACGATGCGGGCTGCGAGGCGCGTCTCGGGCTCCGAGAAGGGCCGCGGCCCGGAGTGCTGCGGGCTTCCTCGCTCGCCGATCGGCTTCCACCCAGCCGGGAAGTTGCGGTTGAGGTCGACGCCGTGCCCGTTGAGGCGGGTGCCGAGCGCGGGGCCGTCCGGATTGAGGTTGGGGACGATGTAGACGTCCGAGGCGGGATCTGGGCAGCCACTGCCGGGCGCAAGTGGCTGGATCTCCCTTGCCGCGCACTCGTCGCCGTGGGTGCAGCCGAAGACCAGAACCTCGCCGTCGATCGCCGGGTCGCCTCGCTGCAGGAGCCCGATCGGGCGTCCTTCCGCGGAGCGCCCTGCGACTCCGCGGCGGGCGAGCAGGTTGCCGGGGCGGCGCGGAGTCTGGGTGAAGCCGAGGAAGCGGTCCTTCGGTTGCAGGTTGTCGCTTGCGACCGCAGTTCGCACCTCGCCGGTCGCGTCCTTTGGCTGCGAGCGCGCGGTGGCGATCAGGACGAGCCCGAACGCCCCGACGGCGATCGCGAAGACGAGGTCGAAGCGGCGCATCCTCACCATCCCCACCCAAGAAAGGCCGGCGCGCCGAGCCGGGCTTCAGCCGTTCCTGGCGCGATGGCCTCGAACCGCTCCGTGTCGACGGCCAAGAGCGGCCGAGAGGCCGGAAAGGACGGTGGAGCGCTGAGCACCGTCAGCTCGTGGTCGCGCGGCTCGAGCCGGAGGGCCAGGTTGAAGGGGTTGACGTGTCCCTGGAGCTGCGGGAGCTCGACGCGGTGAGCGCGTCCCGTCACCGTGTCGAGCGCATGGACGAAGGCCCGGCGGGTGAGCGAGAGGCGTCCGGGTCGTGGCTTGTACCCGGTGTAGAGGGTGTACGCCCAGCGGCCGTCGCGACTCGTCGCGCGGGCGATCGGCACGCCCCGCGCGCGCCTCTCCTTCGCGGAGGGACCGACCGCGGCGGGTGGCAGCAGCTCTCCGCTGCTCGCGTCGAGAGCGCGGATCCGCACCGGCCCGCTGACGTAGTTGGCGAGGTGCTGACTCAGGTAGATCGTCGAGCCGTCGGGCGAGATCGCGTGGAAGGTGAAGCTGTCCGCGAGGCTCACTCGCTTGATCGCGTGCGAGGGGCGGCGCTCGCCGGGGCGGTGGGGATGGCGAAGGTTGAGGCGTGTGTCGAGGATCGCGAAGCCCGAGCTCCGCGGCGGATAGATCCAGGAGAAGCGGCTGAGGACGAGCGTGCCGCCGTCGGCGGAGATCCCGCTGCTGCCACCGTTGTAGCTCGAAGGCGGCGCCTGATAGGCGCCGCGCAGGTACCACCAGCGACTGGTTCGGCCTCGGCGGGAGTCGATCTGGACGACGACCGTGAGGCGGTCGTCGCCGGTACGGGGCGAGAGCACCGTGTAGCGGTGAGGAGAACCGGGCGCCGACACTTCGTTGGCCCCGAACATGCCGGGGAACTTCGCCGTCGCGGCGGGCGCCGCGACGGCACAGGAGCAGGCGAATGCCAGGGCGGTCGCCGTCAGCGCTCTCATGTGCAGCCTCCTGCTTCGCATCGTCTCGCTTCCGATACGGATGAGGGCCCGCCAGAGGTCCGTAAGCTCACTCGGGTGACCCGACAGCAGCGCCTGACGCTGGTCGCGACGATCCTCGGCTCCACGGTCGTCTTCCTCGACGGGACCGTCGTCAACGTGGCGCTTCCCGCCATCGCGGAGGACCTCGACGCTGGTCTCGCCGGGCAGCAGTGGATGGTCGAGGCCTACATGCTCACGATGGTCTCGCTGCTCCTGGTCGGCGGCTCTCTAGGCGACCAGTTCGGCCGGCGGCGGGTTTTCGTGATCGGCCTGATCGCTTTCGGCGCCACCTCGGTCCTCTGCGCGATCGCTCCCACGGACGAGTTCCTGGTCGCCGCCCGGGCGCTGCAGGGGATCGCCGGGGCGCTCCTGGTGCCGGGCTCTCTCGCCATCGTCGCCGCTACCTTCGAGGGAGCGGCGCGGGGCAAGGCGGTCGGCACCTGGACCGCCTGGACGGGAATCGCGACCGTGATTGGCCCGGCTGGCGGCGGCGCCCTGATCGAGGCCATCTCCTGGCGGGCGATCTTCTGGGTCAACATTCCGCTGATCGCCTTCACCGTGGCGCTGACCCTGCACGCGGTGCGCGAGAGCCGCGACCCGGAGGCGTTCCTCGGCATCGATTGGACGGGAATCGGACTCTCAGCGGCGGGACTGGCGGGGCCGGTCTTCGCCCTGATCGAACAGCCGGCCCACGGCTGGGGCGACCCGCTGGTCTGGGTTCCGCTGGTCGCCGGGGTGGCCTGTTTCGCGCTGTTCGTCCTCCGCGAGGCCCGTGCCCGGCACCCGATGCTCGACCTCGGCCTGTTCAGGATCCGCAACTTCGCCGTCGCCAACCTGACCACGTTCACCGCCTACGCCGGGCTGATCGGCGGCCTCCTCTTCGTCGGCCTCTACCTGCAGCAGGTGTCCGGCTACTCGGCGCTCGAGGCGGGCCTGGCGACGACGCCGATCTCGGTGCTGCTCTTCCTCCTCTCGCCGCGCTTCGGCAGGATCGCCTCCGGCGTGGGGCCGCGGATGCCGATGTGCGCCGGCCCGATCGTCGGCGGCATCGGGCTGCTCCTGCTGCTGCGGGTCGACGCCGACGCTGCTTACGTCGCCGACGTGCTGCCGGCGATCGTCGTCTTCGGCCTCGGCCTGGCGGCGACGGTGGCGCCGCTCACCGCGACCGTGCTCGACTCGGTCGAGGAGCGCCACGTCGGCATCGCCTCCGGGATCAACAACGGCATCTCCCGCGTCGCCGGCCTGCTGGCGATAGCCGTCCTCGGCGCCGTGATCTCGGCCCAGTTCGACGCCAGCGCCGGCGCCGAGATCGCCTCCGGACCGCTGACCGCAGCAGCCCCCGAGGCCTCCACCGACGCCTTCCACCTAGGCATCGGCATCGCCGGCCTCCTGATGATCGCCGGCGGCATAGTCGCCGGGCTGGGAATCGAGAACCCGCGCCGCCGCGTAGAGGCAATCCCCACCCGCGGCACAGCCCAAGCCGGCGAGTGCGGCCACGGTGCCGACGCCGGCTACGCCGAGCCGGTTGTGCCAAGTGCCGAAGCGTCCGCGGCTGAGCCTGCATAAGCTGCCGCCAATGTCCGCCGGTTCGCTTGCCACTCTTGCTGAGATGCCGCCCAAAGCGCAGACAAAGAGTTCCGACCTCGCAGTTGTCTCAGTCGCCGCGGTTCAGGCCAGGATTTTGGTGATCAGAGAACACCAGGTAATGCTCGATCAGGATCTCGCCGAGCTGTATGGGGTTGAGACGGGCGCGTTGACTAGAGCAGTTCGCCGTAACGAAGAGCGTTTCCCCTCTGACTTCATGTTTCAGCTCACAAAAGACGAATATGCAGATTTGAGAAGCCAAATTGGCATCTCGAGTGGACACGGGGGTCGTCGCTATCCCCCTTATGTCTTTACCGAGCAAGGGGTCGCGATGCTTTCGAGTGTTCTTCGCAGCGGTAGGGCGGTAGCCGCGAACATCGCAATCATGCGGGCCTTCGTAGAGATGCGTCGCGCCGCAACCAACTACAAAGCGCTTGAGACGCGAATCAATGATCTAGAGGCAAGGACAGCTGGAAAGCTTGGAGAGCATGAGAAACATCTGGTGGCGATCTTCAAAGCCCTAAGGCAGCTGGCTACTCCTGTGCCACCTAAGCGAAAGCATCCGCTCGGATTCAGTCCTCCAGAGAACGGCAAGAAGTAGCGATGCCCGCCCCGATCGTCTTTTCAGGCATCCAGCCAACCGGACGCAAGCACCTCGGCAACTACATCGGCGCAATACGCCAGTACGTCGAGGGTCAGGATCGCGGCGACCCGGCGATCTTCTGCATCGTCGACCTGCACGCGATCTCGGTTCCTTACGACCCGGCCGAGCTGCGCGGGCGGCTCTACGACACGACGGCGATCCTGCTCGCTGCCGGCCTCGACCCCGAGCGCTGCATCCTCTTCCGCCAGTCCGACGTCCGCGAGCACACGGAGCTGACCTGGCTGCTCTCCGCGGTCACCGCCCACGGCGACCTCAACCGCATGCACCAGTTCAAGGACAAGTCGGCCAAGCAGCGCGAGCTCGTCCCTGCCGCTCTCTTCTTCTATCCAGTGCTGATGGCCGCCGACGTGCTCGCCTACAAGGCGACCGAGGTGCCGGTCGGAGACGACCAGCGCCAGCACGTCGAGCTGATGCGGGAGATCGCCCGCCGCTTCAACGAGCGCTTTGGCGAGACCCTGGTCGTGCCCGAGTACCGCATCCCGGAGGTCGGCGCCCGGATCATGGACTTGCAGGAGCCGGAGCGGAAGATGTCGACGACGGGCGGCGCCGAGCAGGGCACTGTCCTCGTCCTCGACGAGCCGGATGTGATCCGCAAGAAGCTGGGCAGCGCCGTCACCGACTCCGGACGGGAGGTGCGCCGTGGTGAGGAGAAGGCGGGGATCACGAACCTGATCGATGTCTACGCCGTCGCCCGCGGGGTCGAGCCGGCGGAGGTCGAGCGCGAGTTCGAGGGCGCCGGCTACGGCGACTTCAAGAAAGCGGTCGCCGAGGCCGTCGTCGACTTCCTCGCCCCGGTCCGCGAGCGCTACGCCGAGCTGCGCCCGGACGAGGCGGCGCTCGAGGCGGCGCTTGCCGCCGGCGCCGAGAAGGCTCGCTCGATCGCCGCGCCGACACTCGCCGAGGTCCGCGACCGAATGGGCATCGGCCCCTCTCGCAAATAGCTAGAACGTTTCTGCTGCCGCGGCGATCGCGGCCGGTGCGGCTGGCACTCTTGAGGGATGGTGTCGTCCAAGTCGAGAAGCCAGGCAGCGCAAATCCCGTCAGGGCTCCTCAGATCATCGTCGTCGAGGGAAGGCAGGTGATGCTCGATTCGGATCTAGCTGACCTGTACGGCGTGGAAACGCGGGTGCTGCTGCAGCAGGTAAAGCGCAACCCGAAGCGCTTTCCCGGCGACTTCATGTTCCGGCTATCTGCAGAGGATCTGGAGTCTTTGAGATCACGATCTGTGATCTCAAACCGCGGTCGTGGAGGTCGCCGAACCCTTCCTTACGCTTTCACCGAGCAAGGGGTGGCAATGCACTCGAGCGTTCTGCGAAGTGAGCGCGCTGTAGCGGTCAATATCGAAATCATGCGCGCATTTGTGGAGATGCGCCGAGCGGCGTCCAACTACGCGGAGTTGAAGAAGCGTATTGATGTGCTCGAAGAGACCACCGCTGGAAAGCTCGGTGAGCACGACAAACATCTCGCCACGATTTTCAGAGCCCTGAAGGAGCTAATGGCGCCACCGCCCAAGCGTCGGCACCCGGTTGGCTTCCGGCCACCAGACGAGAACTAGGCTTTACCCGTGACCGTCGCCGAGCTGGATCTCGACCTCGACGTCTTCGCCGGGCCGTTCGACCTGCTGATGGCGGTCGTGCTGCGCGAGGAGGTGAGCCTGCTCGAGGTCGAGCTGGGTGAGGTCGTGGTCGCCTACGTCGAGCACCTCGAGCGCGAGGGCGAGCTCGAGCTGGAGGTGGCGACCGAGTTCCTCGTCCTGATCGCCTCCCTGCTGGAGCTGAAGTCCCGCCTGCTCCTGCCCGGCGCCGACGAGGGGCTGGAGGAGGCGACGCCGGAGGAGGCGGTCGAGGAGCTGCTCGCCCGCCTGCTCGAGTACCGCCGCTACCGTGACGCGGCGGCAATGCTGACCGAGCGCTTCGAGGCCGAGCGTGGCCACCTCTACCGGGCTGCGCCGCTGCCTCCCGAGCTGCGCCGCGTCGCCCTCGAGGCCGCCACCGCCGCTTATGACCCGGAACGGCTCGGCGTCGCCCTGGGCGACCTGCTGACGACGCCGCCCGAGCTGAACTTCGAGCACATTCGCCCGACCGTCTCGCTGGAAAAGCGGCTGAGCGCCCTGCGCGACGCGCTGGCCGGGCGCCCGAGCATCGACTTCGACGAGCAGTTCGGCGGCGAGGACCGGCTCACCCAAGCGGTGACCCTGTTCGCGCTGCTCGAGCTCTACCGCAAGGGGGAGGTCACGTGGGAGCAGTCCAAGCCGTTGGGCCCGATCGAGATCCGGAAGGTCGCGTCGTGAACGACCTGGCGCGGACGGTCGAGGCTCTGCTCTTCCTCTCGCCGCAGCCGGTCTCTCTCGCCGACCTGGCGGAGGCGACTGAGGCGAAGGAGGGGCAGGTCGCCGAGGCGATCGACCTGCTGCGCGAAGACCTCGGCGAGGGCAAGCGGGGCGTGGTCCTGCGCGAGGTCGCCGGCGGTTTCTCGCTGGCCAGCGATCCCGCCAGCGAGGCGGCAGCACGGCGGTTGCTCGCCAAGCCGCGCACCCCGCCGCTGACCCAGGCGCAGGCCGAGACGCTGGCGATCGTCGCCTACCTGCAGCCGGTCTCGCGTCCTGAGGTGGCGCGGATCCGTGGCGTCTCCTCGGAGTCGGCGGTGCAGACGCTGGCCGAGCGCGGCCTGATCGAAGAGTCGGGGCGCTCGCGCTTCGGCGCCGCGATCTTCAAGACGACCGAGCTGTTCGAGCGGCTCTTCGGGCTCGCCGGCCTCGACCAGCTGCCGGATCCGTCGAAGTTCGATCCCACCCCGGAGGACGAGCGCGAGCTGCGCGAGCGGCTGCTCAAGGCGGGCGAGCAAAGAGCTGAGCCATGATTGGCGAGTCGCAAGGATCACTCCCGGCTACGCCCTTTTTGGGAGGCTCGCCGGGATTGATCCTTGCGCCTCGCTAAGTACCTGGCGCACGGCGGTATTGCTTCCCGTCGTAGAGCGGAGAGCATCATTGCCTCGGGCCGAGTGACGGTTAGCGGTGAGGTTGTCGCCGATCCAGCGCGGGACGTTGATGCTGACGACGACGTGCGCGTCGATGGTGCGCCAGTGGGGACGGAGACGCGGGAGGTTTGGGTGGTGAACAAGCCTGCTGGGGTTGTGTCGACGGCGCGGGAGCCGGGGAGTCGGCCGGCGGTGGTCGAGCTGGTTCGCACTGGGGCGCGGCTGTACCCGGTCGGGCGGCTCGATGCCGACTCGACCGGGCTCTTGCTGCTGACCAACGACGGAGAGCTGGCCAACCAGCTCACGCATCCGCGCTACGAAGTGCCGAAGGCCTACCGGGTCGAGCTGCGTCGGCCTTCCTCGGACCGCGATCTGGAGCAGCTGCGGCGCGGAGTCGAGCTCGACGACGGTCCCACCGCGCCGGCAGAAGTGAGCCGGCGCGGCGAGCGCGAGGTCGAGATCGTCCTGCGCGAGGGACGCAACCGCCAGGTGCGCCGGATGGCCGAGGCGGTCGGCAACGAGGTGGTCGCGTTGCGTCGGGTGCGCTTCGGCCCGATCGCCCTCGGTGGGCTGGCCTCGGGAGAGGCGCGTCGCCTCTCCGACGACGAGATCGCCAACCTCTGGAAGGATGTAGCCCCGTGAGGTGGACCGAGGGGTGGGAATGAGCGAGGGCGAGGAACGGCTGTTCGCCGTCCGCGGCGCCGTCCAGGCGGAGGCCAACGAGGCGGAGGCGATCGTCGCCGCGACGGAGGCGCTGCTGCGCGAGCTGCTGAGCCGCAACGAGCTCGGGCCGGAGGCGATGGTCAGCTGCATGTTCACGACGACACAGGACCTCGACGCCGAGTTCCCGGCCGTGGCGGCCCGCAACGTCGGGCTGGAGTCGGTGCCACTGATCTGCGCCCGCGAGATCGACGTTCCCGGCGCGATGCCGCGGGTGATTCGGGCGATGGTCCACTACTACGCGCCAGTGGGTCACTCTCCGGCCCACACCTATTTAGGGGATACGCAGGAGCTTCGCTCGGACCTCCACGCGGCCCAGTAACCGCTTCGATGAAGGATTGTCCCCACCCGCGTGTGGACAATCCTTCAAACTCTTGCGGGTGACCGTCACCTTCGCCGAGAAGCTTGCCCGCATTCCGGGCTACAAAGCCGGCGTGCCGACCGGGCAGGCGCCGGAGGCGATCGCCGCAGGCGAGATCGCCCAGCTCGCCTCCAACGAGTCGCCGTTCCCGCCCCACCCGGAGGTGGTCGCGACGATCAAGGCCGCCGCCGTGGCGATGAACCGCTACCCGGACCCCGACGCGACCCTGCTGCGCGAGCGCATCGCCGAGCGGCACGAGACAGAGCCTGGCCGGATCGCGGTCGGCAACGGCTCCTGCGAGATCCTCCTTGCCGCCGCCGAGGCACTCTGCGAGCCCGGCTCCGAGATCGTCTACGCCTGGCCGTCCTTCTCGATGTACCCGTACCTGGCGGCGCTGACCGGGGCGCGCGAGATCCGCGTCCCACTCGCCGCCGGCGGCGTCCACGACCTCGACGCGATGGCCGCCGAGGTGACCGCGGCGACCCAGCTCGTCGTCGTCTGCAACCCCAACAACCCAACCGGCACCCACCTCCCGACTACTGAGATCGCCGCCTTCTGCGAGCGGGTCCCGGCGCATGTGACGATCGCGCTCGATGAGGCCTACGTCGAGTTCCAGGCCGTCGAGGACGCCGACGCCGGCATCGACCTGCTGGCCGAGTTCCCGAACCTGGTCGTCCTGCGCACGTTCAGCAAGTGCTACGGCCTCGCCGGTCTGCGGGTCGGCTACGCAGTCGGCTCCGCCAAGTTCCGCGCTGCGGTTGACGCCGTGCGGCAGCCGTTCAGCGTCAACGCGCTTGCCCAGGCCGCCGCCGCCGAGGCGATCCTGCACCAGGACGACGTCGCCCGCAGGGTGGAGAGCACGGTCGCCGAGCGGATCCGGGTCGAGGAGGGGCTGCGTGAGATCGGCTTGCGCACCGCCGCGACCCAAGCCAACTTCTCCTGGGTCGACCTCGGCGACGCCGGCGAGGGCGAGGTCGTCGCCGGCCTCGCCGAGCGCTCGATCGCCGTCCGCCCGGGCAGCCCCCTCGGCGACCCCGGCCACATCCGCGTCACTTATGGGACGGCGGCTGAGAACGACCGCTTCCTCGTCGCGATCGCCGAGCTGATCTAGCGCCCGGGTTGCCGCGGTCGGCTTGCCCTGCTACAAAGGACGGGATGACTCGAGTCACCACGCCGAACACCTCCGCCGCCCACTCGGGCGGGCTCGCGCGTGCCTCTGAGTCCTATTGGCGATTTAGCTAGGCGTCCGGCCTCGCGGCGTGCTGCCGCACCCAAGTTTTCTCGGCCGGGCGCCGGACATCCTCGTCTCTTCGCTTGGACGTTTGTGCGATGGGGCATACCCGAAGTAGGATTTTTGAGCATGGAGGGCGGTGAAGGCAAAATGATTATCGGGATGCAGGGAAAGACTCGGGATCGCGTTCGCGACCAGCGAATCGAGCGAGTCGAGGAGCTCGTCTCGCCGACGACGCTGCTCGAGGAGCTGCCGCTGGGCGAGGCACGCGAAAAGGCCGTTGTCAGGGGCCGCGGGGAAGTGGGGAACGTTCTCGACGGAGCCGACGACCGGGTGATGGTCGTGGTCGGGCCGTGCAGCGTCCACGACCCGGTCGCGGCGCTCGAGTACGCCGGCAACCTCGCCGAGGCGGCCCGCGAATTCGGCGACGAGCTGCTGGTGGTGATGCGCGTCTACTTCGAGAAGCCGCGCACGACGACCGGCTGGAAGGGCCTGATCAACGACCCCCACCTCGACGGCTCCGGCGACGTCAACGCGGGCTTGCGGATGGCGCGGGCGCTGCTGCTACAGGTGCTCGACCTCGGCCTGCCGGTCGGCTGC
The DNA here is from genome assembly GCA_963728045.1 of uncultured Solirubrobacterales bacterium. Classification (GTDB taxonomy): domain Bacteria; phylum Actinomycetota; class Thermoleophilia; order Solirubrobacterales; family 70-9; genus VRUE01. The sequence continues at coordinate 478,340 of CAVSIE010000004.1, read as the reverse complement.
GAGTTCCTCGATCCGATCACGCCCCAGTACATCGCCGACACGGTCTCCTGGGGAGCAATCGGGGCGCGCACCACCGAGAGCCAGATCCATCGGCAGCTCGGCTCCGGCCTCTCGATGCCGATCGGGTTCAAGAACCGCACCGACGGAGACATCCAGGTCGCCGTCGACGCCGTGCGCGCCGCAGCGGCGCCGCACGCCTTCGCCGGCATCGACGACGGCGGCAACCCGGCCGTCCTCTACACGACCGGCAACCCCGACGGCCACGTCATCTTGCGCGGCGGCAGGGAGGCCCCCAACTACGACCTCGAGGGCGTCGCCGAGGCGCTGGCGAGGCTGGGCGAGGCCGGGCTCCCGGAGCGCGTCGTCGTCGACGCTTCGCACGACAACAGCAAGAAGGATCCGGCGCTGCAGGTGCTGGCTGCCGGTCACGTCGCCGACCAGGTCGCCGACGGCAACAGCCGCATCGTCGGCGTCATGCTCGAGTCGTTCCTGGTCGAGGGGCGCCAGGACCTCGGCGACAGCGCCGATCTCACTTACGGGCAGTCGATCACCGATGCCTGCATGGACTGGGACGAGACGGTGCGGGTGCTCGAGCAGTGCGCCTCGGCCGTGCGGGCGCGGCGCGGCGAATGAGAATCGCCGTCCTCGGGGTCGGCCTGATCGGCGGCTCGATCGGGCTGGCGGCGCGGCGCCACGAGGGTGGCGAGGTGGTCGGCTTCGACGCCGACCCGGCGACGCTGGCGCGAGCGGTCGAGTCAGGCGCCCTCGATCGCGGCGCCAGCACGCCCGGCGAGGCTTGCGAGGCGGCCGAGGTGATCTTCTGCGCAGCTCCGGTGGCGGCGCTGCCGTCGCTGGCGGGCGCCGCGCTCGAGGCCTGTGGCCCCGACGCCGTCGTCACCGACGTCGGCTCGACCAAGCGCGAGATCGTCGCCGCCCTGGGTAGCGACGAGCGCTTCATCGGCGGCCATCCCCTGGCCGGAGCGGAGACGTCCGGGGTGGAAAACGCCCGCTCCGACCTCTTCCAGGGCGCGCGCTGGTACCTGACCCCGACCGAGCGCTCCGGCGGCATGCTCTACGACAAGCTGCAGCGGGCGGTCTCCGACCTCGGCGCGAGGCCGCAGGCGATCGCCGCCGAGACCCACGACCGCTTGATGGCGACGGTCAGCCACCTGCCGCACGTCGTCGCCAACGTGCTGGTCGGCCAGGCGGCCGCCGAGCTGACCCGCGACTCGGAGCGGATGCCCGAGGTCGGGCCGAGCTTTCGCGACACGACCCGCGTCGCCGGCGCCAACCCGGCGATCTGGAGCGACATCTTCTTAACCAACAGCGACGCGGTGGCGGAGGCGATCGAAGATGCCGGTGAGCGGCTGCGCGAGGCCGCGGAGCTGATCCGCAGCGGTGACCGCCAAGCCGTCGCTGCCTGGCACGAGGCGGCGGGGGACGCCAGGCGCAACCTGCTCGAGGCTGACCTCGCGGGCGGACTGCTGCACGAGCTCCGCGTCGTCGTCGTCAACCGTCCGGGCATCGTCGCCGAGCTGGCCCTGGCGCTGGGCGAGGCCGGCGTCAACATCGAGGACATGGCTCTGCACCCGGCTCCCGACATGCGCTCGGGCGCCGTCTCGCTCTGGGTCGCCGGCCGCGAGCAGGCGGAGCGCGCGGCGACCCTGGTGCGGGAGCTGGGTCACTCGGCGACCGTGATCGGCCCCTCGGACGCGTGAGCGCCTCCCGCTTCGACCCCTCCGGACCGCTGCGCGGAACGCTGCGGCCGCCGCCGGACAAGTCGGTCTCGCACCGCGCTGCGCTGATCGCGGCGATGGCCGACGGCGAGACGACGATCGACGGCTACCTCGACTCGGCCGACACGCTCTCGACCTTGGTCGCCATTCGCCAGCTGGGAGCAGAGGTGGAAGGCCCGGCGGCCGGGCCGCCGGCGATCTCATCCCGGATGACGGTCCGCGGCATCGGGTTGCGCGGCCTCGTCGAGGCGAGCATCGACGTCGGCAACGCCGGCACCCTGCTGCGGCTGCTGCCGGGCTGGCTGGCCGGGCAAGAGACTGGGAGCTGGACGCTCGACGGCGACACCTCGATCCGCCGCCGCCCGGTCGATCGCATCGCCGAGCCGCTGCGGTTGATGGGGGCGCAGCTGCGCTGCCGCGATGATCGCCTGCCGCCGCTCGAGATCGACGGCGCGCCGCTGCAGGGTGTCTCCTACGAGCTGCCGGTCGCCAGCGCCCAGGTCAAGTCCTGCCTGCTCTTCGCCGGCCTGCTGGCGGAGGGCGAGACGCAGGTGGTCGAGCCGTTGCCGAGTCGCGACCACACCGAGCGGATGCTCGCCGCCGCGGGGGCAGAGGTCGAGCGCCGCGACGGCGCCGTCGCCGTGCGGCCGGCGCAGCGGCTCGAGCCCGGCGAGATTGCCGTCCCCGCCGACTTCTCCTCAGCCGCCTTCTTCCTCGTCGCGGCGCTGCTGGTCCCGGGCAGCGACGTCACCCTCAGCGGCGTCGGCCTCAATCCGACGCGTACCGGGCTGCTCCAGATCCTCGCCCGGATGGGGGCCGAGATCGAGGTCGAGCCAGAGGGCGAGCGCGGCGGCGAGCCGGCCGGTCGGCTCCGTGTCCGCTCCGCCGAGCTGCACGGCACGGAGGTCGCCGGCGCCGACGTGCCGCTGGCGATCGACGAGCTGCCGCTGGTGGCGCTCGTCGCTTGCTTCGCCGAGGGCGAGACGACGATCCGCGACGCCGCCGAGCTGCGCCGCAAGGAGTCGGACCGGATCGCGGTCGTCGCCGAGGCGCTGAACGGCCTCGGTGGCAAGGTCGAGCCGACGGCGGACGGGATGCGGATTCTGGGCGGCGGCGGCCTGCGCGGCGGCTCTGCCTTCTCGCACGGCGACCACCGCGTCGCGATGCTGGGCGCGATCGCCGGTCTCGCCTCGGCCCAGGGAGTCGAGGTCGAGGGCATGGAGGCGGCCGCGGTCAGCTACCCGCGCTTCGAGGCCGACCTCGCAACGCTGCTTCGCTCCTGACGCCCATACATTGCGCCCATGGTGATCGCGATCGACGGCCCCGCCGGGGCCGGCAAGTCCTCGGTGGCCCGCGGCGTCGCCGTGGCGCTCGACTTCACCTACCTCGACTCGGGAGCGATGTACCGCTGCGTCGCCCTGGCCGGGATCGAGCAGGGCGCAGCCCTCGATGACGCCGAGGCGATGGCGACGCTCGCCGTCGGCCTCGAGATCGCCTTCGCGGGCGAGGCCGTGACGCTCGACGGGCGCGACGTCTCGAAGGAGATCCGCGCCCCCGGGGTGACCGAGGCCTCCTCGCGGGTCTCCGTCCACCCCGGCGTACGCGAGGCGATGGTCGCCCGCCAGCGGGCGCTGATCGCCGCCGGGCGCTACGTGGCGGAGGGACGCGACATCGGCACCGTGGTCAGCCCCGATGCCCCGCTCAAGGTCTTCCTCACCGCCAGCGAGGAGGAGCGGGCGCGCCGGCGCGCCACCCAGACCGGGGCCGACCAGGCCGAGGTGCTGGCGGCGCAGCGGCAACGCGACGAGCGCGACGCGACCCGGGAGCACAGCGCGCTGCGCGCCGCCCCCGACGCGGTCGAGATCGACACCACCGGCCTCGCCCGTGACGAGGTCGTCGCCAGGGTCGTCGTCCTGGCACGCGAGAGGGGACTGGCATGAGCCTGCCGACGGTGGCCGTGGTCGGCTTCCCCAACGTCGGCAAGAGCACCCTGGTCAACCGCCTCGCCGGCGGGCGGGAGGCCGTCACCCACGCCGAGCCCGGAGTCACTCGCGATCGCAAGCGGGTGCGCTGCGAGTGGAACGGCGTCGCCTTCGAGCTGCTCGACACCGGCGGCATCGACCTGCTGGACGAGAGCGAGCTGGCTCGCGACATCCAGCGCCAGGCGCGGCTCGGCATCGCCGAGGCCGACGCGGTCCTGCTGGTCGTCGACGGCCGGGCCGGGATGCGCGCCGGCGATGCCGAGCTGGCGAAGACCCTGCGCGGGGCTGACGTGCCGACGCTCGTCGCCGTCAACAAGGCCGACCGGCCTGGCGACGAGCACCTCGGCGCCGAGTTCAACAAGCTCGGCCTCGGCGAGCCGCTCGCGGTCTCGGCGACGCACGGCCTCGGCAGCGGCGACCTGCTCGACGCGATCGTCACCGCGCTCGGCGAGGCCAGGCCTCTCGAGGAGGCCGGGGACGAGGTGCGCGTCGCCGTGGTCGGTCGGCCCAACGCCGGCAAGTCGTCCCTCGTCAACGCCTTCCTCGGCGACGAGCGGGTGATCGTCTCCGCGCGCGCCGGCACCACCCGCGACGCGATCGACACCGAGCTCGAGGTCGACGGCCGGCGCGTCGTCCTCGTCGACACCGCCGGCCTGCGGCGGCGCTCGAAGGTCGCCGGCACGGTCGACTACTACGCGCAGCTGCGCTCCGAGCGGGCGGTCGAGCGGGCCGATGTGGCGCTGGTCGTCTGCGATGCCTCCGAGGGGGTCACCGCGGAGGACCTGCGAGTCGCCGAGCTGGCGATGCGGGCGGGCTGCGCGACCCTGCTCGCGCTCAACAAGTGGGACGTCACCCGCACCGCTCTCGACGACGCCAAAGCCCGGGTCGAGCGCAAGCTGCGCCTCCGCCCCGCTGTGATCACCTGCTCGGCGACCCGGGGGCGCAACATCGCCAAGCTACTGCCGAAGGCGATCGAGCTCGCCGATCGCGCCGGCGAGCGGATCCCGACTCCGGAGCTGAACCGCTTCGTCGCCGACGTCGTCGCCAAAGCGCCGCCGCCGGCTCGCCGCGGGCGCCGCTTGCGCCTCTACTACTCAGCCCAGGTCGGAGAGCGACCGCCGCGGATCGCGATCCAGGTCAACGACCGTCGCCTGATCATCCGCGACTGGGCCTACCACCTCGAGAACCGGCTGCGTGAGGCGTACGGCCTCGAGGGCGTTCCCCTGGTGATCGACTTCATCCCGAGGAAAAGCAGATACCAGAACGCATGACCACGCATCCCTCCTTGACCATTTAATGTTCGGCGCATGAGCCAAGCCCAGCCACTCGCCGAGGGCGAGTACCTGTTCACGTCGGAGTCGGTCACCGAGGGGCATCCGGACAAGATCTGCGACCAGATCTCCGACGCCGTCCTCGACGCGGTGATGGCGGAGGACCCGGAGGGGCGGGTCGCCTGCGAGACGATGGTCAACACCGGGATGGCGGTGGTCTCGGGGGAGATCTCGACCGAGGTCCACCTCAACGTGCCCGACCTCGTCCGCGAGACGATCCGCAGGATCGGCTACGACCACGGCGACTACGGCTACCACTGCGACCACGTCTCGGTGCTGGTCTCGCTCGACAAGCAGTCGCCCGACATCGCCCAGGGCGTCGACGCCGCCTACGAGACCCGGACCGAGTCGGCCGAGGACGAGCTGCTGGTCGCCGGCGCCGGCGACCAGGGAATGATGTTCGGCTACGCCAGCGACGAGACCGAGGCCCTGATGCCGATGCCGATCCACATCGCGCACCGGCTTGCCGAACGGCTCGCCGCCGTGCGCAAGGACCGCTCGCTCGAGTACCTCGGCCCCGACGGCAAGACCCAGGTCACTGTTCGCTACGCGGACGGCCGCCCGGTGCGGGTCGAAAAGCTCCTGATCTCCACCCAGCACGCCGAGGGGGTCGAGTCGGAGTCGAAGATCAAGCCCGACCTCTGGGAGAGCGTCGTCCTACCGGTGCTCGGCGCCGAGGCGCCCGGCCTCTTCGATGAGACCGAGCTGCGCCAGCACTTCCTCGTCAACCCGACCGGCAAGTTCGTGATCGGCGGCCCCGTCGGCGACGCCGGCCTGACCGGCCGCAAGATCATCGTCGACACCTATGGCGGCATGGCCCGCCACGGCGGCGGCGCCTTCTCCGGCAAGGACCCCTCCAAGGTCGACCGCTCGGCCGCCTACGCCGCCCGCCACGTCGCCAAGAACGTCGTCGCCGCCGGCCTCGCCCAGCGCTGCGAGGTCCAGGTCGCCTACGCGATCGGCGTCGCCCGCCCGATCTCGCTGATGGTCGAGACCTTCGGCACCGGCAAGCTTCCCGACGCCGAGATCTCGCGCTTGGTCGAAGCCGAGTTCGACCTCCGTCCCGGCGCCTTCCGCGGCTACCTCGACCTGCACCGCCCGATTTACCGTCCCACCGCCGCCTACGGCCACTTCGGCCGCGAGGGCGACTCCTTCACCTGGGAGCGCACCGACCGCGCCGATTCTCTGCGCGAGGCCGCCGGCTCCGCCGAGGCAACCCCCGCTTAGCCCAAGTGGGGAGGGGTCCGGTCGGACTCCGGGCGAATTGAAGGCGCGTGCGACGCTAGTTCACGGGGAGGGGCACCGGCGTCCCTACCCGGCGTGCTGCTCGATCGCTTCTTCGGTGCAGCCTCGGAGGACGCGAGCGCCGGGGTTGGGCTCGCCGGACAGGAGCTTGCGTTCGGTCTCTCTTAGCTCCGAGATCGTGAGGCCCTTTTCCACGCAGTTCAGCGCGTCGATGCAGAGGTCTCGTGCCTCTTCGGAGGTCAGCTTGCCGGAGCTGGAGAGTTTGGCGTTCAGTGCGCAGGACTGGATGAAGCGGTTCGCGACTGCCATCGGGTAGCCGCTGGTTATGCCGCCTCCTCCTGTGGCCTCTTCTGAGGAGGAAGACGTGGCCGAGTCGCCGCACGAGGCGAACGCGAGGCAGAGTGCGCCTAGGAGCACGGCAGCGAAGACTCGTTTGATCGAGGGCATGTTTCGCGCCTCTAGCGAGGAGGCTGGGGCTCGCCGAGGCCGTGGGTGCCGGCTGAGTGGGTGCCGGTGGCCTGGTCGACGCTCTCGACGACCTGCTCGGGGTTGGCGACTCCGGCGAAGACGAAGTTGTAGTCGTCGCCGGCTGCGGTGTCGAAGTCGACGTCGCCGATCTGGACTATCCGCTGGTAGACGCTCTGGTTGAAGTTGACGTTCTGGACCCGCTCCAGGCGAGTCTCCTGGACCTCGCGGGAGACGATCCCCCGCTTGATGTTGAGGCGGCGGTCGGTGATCGTGTAGGTCGTCGCGACCCGCTTGACGAAGCCGATCAGCACCGTCAGGCCGATGATCACGAGGACGAGCAGGAAGACGGTTCCGCCGCTGACGTCGAAGAGCCTGGCGACGACGCCGACCACGGCGGCGATCGCGATCCCCTTCAGGTAGAAGCCGAGAATCGCCCGCCACGAGGGGTGGCCCTGGAAGATCACCCGCTCTCCCGGGCTGAGGTTGAGAGCCATCGGGCGGAGCATACCCGCGGTGTCCGCGTCCCTCCATACCGTGAGTCGGTGACGATCGCCAAGGTCGAGCCGCTGACCCGGGCCCGCGCTCTGCGGGGTCCTTTCGACTACCGCCTGCCGGCCGAGATGAGTGGACTGGAGGTTGGCAGCGTCGTCCGTGTCCCCTTCGGTCGCCAGCGGGTGCTGGGTGTTGTCGTCGGGCTGGCGGATGCCTCGGAGCTGCCCCCGGAGCGCCTCGCCGAGCCGATCGAGGCGCTCGAGGCGGGCGTCCCGGCCGAGCTGGTCCGCCTCGGCCTCTGGGTCGCCCGCGAGTATTGCTCGACGCCGTCGCGCGGGCTCGAGCTGGTCCTGCCGCCGGGCCTGGGGGTGTCGGGGGAGCGGGTCCGTCCTCGGCGCGAGCTGCGCGCCGAGATCGCCCCTGCGGGCGAGGCTGCCCTCTCGGGCGGAGAGCGGCTTGGGGTCAGGCAGCGGGCGGTCCTGGAGGCGCTCTCCGCCGGAGAGGTGTCGGCGCCCGAGCTGGCGGCGGCCGTGGGCGCCGACCGCCAGGTCCTACGGCGGCTGGAGGAGCGCGGCCTGATCGCCACCCGCAGCTCGACCGTGAGCCGGCGGCCGAGCCACCCGTCGCTCGCCGCCGCTGCGGCCCGGCCGTCGCTCCTGCCCGAGCAGGAGCGGGCGGTGGAGGGGATCGTGGCGGCGCTCGACGGCGAGGCCGGGGCGCCGCGCGAGCTGCTCCTGCACGGCGTCACCGGCTCCGGCAAGACCGAGGTCTACCTGGCAGCGGTCGAGGCGGCGCTCGCCCGCGGCCGCGGCGCGATCGTGCTCGTCCCCGAGATCGGCCTGGCGCCGCAGGCGGTGGCGCGCTTCCGGGCTCGGCTTGGCGACCGCTTCGCCGTCCTCCATTCCGCTCTCTCCGCCGGCGAGCGGCTCGACGAGTGGCGCCGGCTGCGCAGCGGCGAGGCGAGCGTCTGCGTCGGCCCCCGCTCGGCTGTCTTCGCCCCGGTCCGCGACCTCGGGCTGGTTGTAATCGACGAGGAGCACGATCCCTCCTACAAGCAGGAGGGCGACCCCTGTTACGACGCCCGCGCCGTCGCTTTCCGGCGCGCCGAGGAGACGGGCGCGGTTCTTGTCGCCGGCACCGCGACACCGCGGCCGGAGTCCTGGCTGGCGATGCCCCGGCTGGAGTTGCCGCGCCGCGTCGACGGTCGCCGCATGCCGCCGGTCGAGGTGCTCGACATGCGCGATGCCGACCCTCGCTCCGGCCCCCTGCATCGCGCAACCTGGGAGGCGCTCGAGGCGGTGAGGCGGGACGGCGCCAAGGCGATCGTGATGGTCAATCGCCGTGGCTTCGCGCCCTGGCTCACCTGTCGCTCCTGCGGGCGCCACTGGGGGTGCCCGAACTGCGACGTCTCGCTGATCGTCCACCGCCACGCCAACCGCCTCGTCTGCCACCACTGCGCCCACGTCGAGCCGGCGCCCAGGTCGTGCCCGGACTGCGACTCGACGACCCTCTCGAGGGCAGGGGTCGGCACCGAGCAGGTCGAGGCGCTCCTGGCCGAGCGCCTGGCGCCGATGCCGGTCTTCCGCCTCGACTCGGACACGGTTACCGGCAAGGGGGCGCACGCCCGCATCCTCGCCGGCTTCGGCGAGGCGGAGAGCGGCATCCTCGTCGGCACGCAGATGGTCGCCAAGGGCCACGACTTCCCCGAGGTGACCCTGAGCGCGATCCTCGACGCCGACGCGACCCTGCGCTTCCCCGACTTCCGCGCCGCCGAGCGCACCTTCGCGATGGTCGCCCAGCTCGCCGGCCGCAGCGGCCGTGGCGAGGCTGGGGGAGAGGTGATCGTGCAGACCCTGGCGCCGGGGGCGGCGAGCATCGTCTGCGCCGCCCGCCACGACGCCGCCTCCTTCCTCGCCGAGGAGGTCGAGCGCCGCCGGCTGCTGCGCTACCCACCCTTCTCCCATCTGGTGCGGATCGTGCTCAAGGCCGAGTCGGAGCCGCGACTGGAAGCCGCTGCTGCTGAGCTCGCGAGCGCCCTACGGCCGGCGTTGCCGCCGGACGCCGAGCTGCTCGGGCCGGCGCCGATGTTCCGCGTCCGCAACCGTCACCGCCGCCGCCTCCTGACCAAGGCCGACGACCGCGAGGCCGCTGTCGCCGCGATCCGCGAGGCGGTCGAGCGCCTCGCCGCCGAGCGCACCCTGCGCGACGTCGCGATCTCCGTCGACGTCGACCCCCAGTAGGAGCGACTCCTTCGATCATCGCGGTGCGGATGAGGCCGAGTGACGCTGCGCGGATACGGCCCCTCTCCGAGGTCCCGCGTAGCGCTGCTACGCGGGACTCGTGTCGTCCCCGTCCCGCTTGGTCATCGACCTCCCCGCCCTCGCGCTGATCTCGGTCGGCGCTCCCGAACACAAGGTTTCGGTGGGTTGGAGGCGTAACATGTTGTCTATGTGGAAGAGGCGACTTCTGACCGCATTGATCGTCGTCGGCTTCGCTGCCATCGGCGCAATGCTCGATATCCGCGGGTACGCCGTCTTTGCGTATATGGGCCTATCTGTCTCGCTGGCGACGATCCTGGGCATCCTTTTCGAAGCTCGTCTCCAAGTGCGCCAGCGCGCCCGTTTCCACTGAGCCAGCGACGATCGCTGTCGGGCCGATCCATACAATCGGGCTGTGGCCGACGAACAGGCAATCGGAGCTGAGAAAGAAGAGCGCGGGGAGCTCGAACGCGAGCTGATCGCACGGCGCGATGCCGCCCTCGCCCAGGTGGTCAAGTTCGGCGACCCGGTCCTCAAGAGCAAGGCCTCGCCGATCACCGAGTTCGGCCCGGAGCTGCGGGCCGAGGTCGAGCGGATGATCGGGATCATGCGCGACGGCATGGGCGTCGGGCTCGCCGCCACCCAGCTGGGGGTGCTGCGCCGCCTGCTCGTCTTCCAGGCCGGCCCCGACAGCGAGCCGACGGCGCTGCTCAACCCCGAGGTCGAGTGGGCTTCGGACGTGCTCGTCGTCGCCGAGGAGGGCTGTCTCAGCTTGCCCGGCGTCTCGATGGACGTCGAGCGTCCGCTGCACGCGCGTGTCACCGGCCTCGACCTCGACGGCGAGCCGGTGCAGGTCGAGGCGTCGGGCCTCGAGGCGCGGGTGCTTCAGCACGAGATCGACCACCTCGACGGGGTGCTGATCCTCGATCACGCCCCGCGCGACCAGCGCAAGGGCGCCTTGCGGGCGCTGCGCGAGGGAGGCGCCTACAGCCCGCAGCACGCTGAGGGCGAGGGCCCGGAGGACACCGGCGAGCACCACGTCGAGTCGCGGACCGACGTCTGAGTGAAGACCGTCTACCTCGGAACTTCGGAGTTCGCGGTCACGGTCCTGCGCCGCCTCGCCGCCTCGCCGCACAAGCCGTCGCTGGTCGTCACCCCTCCCGATCGCCCCAAGGGGCGCGGTCGGAAGACGGCGTCGCCGCCGGTCGCCGAGGCGACGCGCGAGCTGGGCATCGAGCTGCTGCAGGCGGAGAGCGTCAACGACGAGTCCGCTCTGGCGCGGATCCGCGCTGCGCAGCCCGAGCTGGCGGTCGTCTGCGCCTTCGGGCAGCTGCTGCGCGAGCCGCTCCTCTCCGAGCTGCCGATGCTTAACGTCCACCCGTCGTTGCTGCCGCGCTGGCGCGGGGCGGCGCCGATCGAGCGGGCGATCATGGCCGGCGACAAGCTCACCGGGGTCTGCGTGATGGAGGTCACCGCCGGGCTCGACTCGGGCCCCGTCGCCGCCTGCGAGGAGGTCGCGATCGGGCCGGAGGACGATTTCGAGGCGCTGTCGGGGCGACTCGCCGAGCGCGGAGGCGAGCTGATGGTGGGCGCCCTAGACCTGCGGGCCGAGGGAAGGCTGAAGCTCGAGGAGCAGGACGATGCGGCGGCGACCTACGCCGAGAAGATCGATCCCGTCGAGCGCCGCCTCGATCCCTCTCGCCCGGCGGCTGAGCTGGCGCGGACTGTCCGCGCCCTCACCCCGCACGTCGGCGCCTTCCTGGAGACGGCCGAGGGCAGGCTCGGCGTGCGGCGTGCCCGCGCAGTCGACGTCGGCGTCAAGGCGGGCGTGCTGAAGGCGGAGTGGGGGGCGCTGCTGCTCGGCTGCGGGCGGGGGACGCTGCGCCTCGACGTGGTCCAGCCCCCCGGCGGCAAGCCGATGGCGGCGGACGCCTACCTGCGCGGCCACTCCGTGCCCAAACTGTGAGCGAGGTCTCTCCGGCCCGCGCGCTGGCCTTCGGTGTCATCCGCGCCACCTTCGAGGAGGAAGCACACACCGAGCGCGCCTTCGCCGAGGCGGCCGACGCCCAGGGCCTTGCCGGGCGCGAGCGGGCCCAGGCCCAGCGCCTCGCCTACGGCGCCGTGCAGCGGCGCGGCACCGCCGACGCGGCGATCTCGCGCCTCAGCAAACGGCCGCAGCACCGGCTCGACCCGCCGGTGCTGGCCGGCCTGCGACTCGGTCTCTTCGAGCTGCTCTTCGCCGACGGCACCCCGGACCATGCGGCGGTCGACCAGTCGGTCGAGCTGGTCAAGCGCGCCGGCGCGGCCCATGCCGCCGGCCTGGTCAACGCCGTGCTGCGCCGCGCGGCCCGCGAGCGCGACGCGCTCACCGCCTCGCTGCTCGGTGACGACTCGACTCCCGAGCTCGCCGCCGTCGCCCACTCGGCGCCGCTCTGGCTGGCGCGGATGTGGTGGGAGGAGCTCGGCGCCGAGGCGGCGCGCTCCCTGCTCGCCGCCTGCAACGAGCCGGCCGAGTCGGCCTTCCGGGTCAACACCCTGGCCACGGACCGCGAGGCGGTGCTGGCGAAGCTGCGCGAGGCCGGCGTGGAGGCGGGCCCCGCGAGCGGCGCGTGGCCCCTGGCGGCGCCGGAGATGATTGTCGTTCAGGGCAGGACCGGGGAGACCGTCCCGGAGCTGGTCGCCGGCGGCGAGCTGACGCCGCAGAGCCGTGGCTCGGCCGCCGTGGTCGAGGCGCTCGATCCCCAGCCGGGCGAGAACGTCCTCGACCTCTGCGCCGGTCCCGGGATCAAGACCGGCCAGATCGCCGCCCGCATGGAGGACCGAGGGGAGGTGATCTCGATCGAGCAGGACCCCGCCCGTGCCGCCGAGGTCGCGGCCCAGGCCCGCCGTCTCGGCCTGCGCAGCGTCACCGTGATCGAGGCGGACGGCGCGCAGCCCGGCATCGCGCCCGGATTCGACCGGGTCCTGCTCGACGCGCCCTGCTCCGACCTCGGCGCGCTCGCCTCGCGACCCGACGCCCGCTGGCGCAAGTCCCCGGCGGCGATCGAGCGCCTCGTCGAGGTTCAGTCGCGGCTCCTGGAGAGGGCGCTCGAGTCCCTGCGCCCAGGCGGAACGCTGGTCTACTCGACCTGCACGATCAGCCGCCGCGAGAACGAGGAGCGGGTCGCCGGCGGCGAGCGCTGGCAGCTGAGCCCCGACCGCGATCGCACCACCGGCTTCTTCATCTGCCGCCTGAGTCGGGATGATGGTTAGGCGATGAGCGCCGGGAGCGATGCGGAGAGCGTGCTGCGGCGGCCGGCCTGTCCCGGCTGCGGCGAGCCCTGGCTGCGGCCCACGCAGCTCCCCGGCCGCTTCCGCTGCGTGTACTGTCTGCGCCGCTTCGAGCTGGTCTCGCAGTGCCCCAACTGCGGCGAACACCAGACGATCGCCCGGATGAGCACCACCGAGGACATGACCTGCCAAATGTGTGGAGACTCGATGCTGAGGCCTGTATGAGCGAGCGGATGAAGGAGCTGATCGGCGCTCCGCGGGTCGCGCCGTCGATCCTCTCGGCCGACTTCTCGCGCCTGGGGGCGCAGCTCGACGAGGTGATGGGCGCCGGGGCGCGGGTGATCCACTTCGACGTGATGGACGGCCACTTCGTCCCGCCGATCACGATCGGCCCGCTGGTCGCCTCCTCGATCGCCGACCAGGTCCACGCGGCGGGCGGCGTGCTCGACGTCCACCTGATGATCGAGCAGCCCGAGCGCCAGATCGAGGAATTCGCCGAGGCCGGCGCCGACTCGATCACCTTCCACATCGAGGCCTCGGCGCACGCCAACCGAACCTTGAGTGCGATTCGCGAGCTCGGCTGCCTAGCGGGCATCGCCTTCAATCCCGCCACACCAGTCGAGGCGGTTGCCGAGCTGAGCGGCTTCGCCGACATCTTCCTCTGCATGACGATCAACCCCGGCTGGGGCGGGCAGACTCTGATCGAGAGCACCCTCGACAAGGTGACGCGCACCGCGCAGCTCGCGGGGGACGCGAAGGTCGAGGTCGACGGCGGCATCCACGCCTCCACGGCCGGCGCAGCCGCTGAGGCCGGCGCTTCCCTCTTCGTCGCCGGTTCTGCTGTGTTCGGCTCAGGCGACCCAGCCGCGGCCTACAACGAGATCGTCTCGGCGGCCAGCGCCGTTTAACCACGCGCGATCAGCGCGCCGATGACCTCCTGCCACCAAGCTCGCTCCGGGGGGTCGTCGCCGACCCGCTCGGCGCGACGTTCGGACCACCGGACCAGCGCCTGGCGGCCGCCGATCGCGACCACGCCTTCGGTCGTCACCGAGTAGCGGCCGTCGGCCAGCGCGACCAGGGCGCTGGAGCGGTCGCGGCGGCTGCGCAGGATCGCGATCACGGCGACGCCGTCGACCTCCTTCGGGTCCGAGGGGTCCTCGATGTCGCCCCCGGGACGGACGGTGAAGACCTGGGTGGCGCCGGTGCGGGGCAGCTTCGGCGCCGGCGGCGTGCCGACCGGCCCCTCCTGCCAGCGCCGCGTCAGGTTCTCGACCTCCTCGCGCAGCTCGCCCCGCACCAGCACGTGCAGCTCGTCGCCCTCCTTGAGCTGGGTCGATCCGCGCGGCGGGAGCGCCCGCCCGTCGCGCACGATCACGTTGACCAGCGCCTCGCGCGGCAGCCCCAGTTCTCGCACCAGGCGCCCTGCCGCTGCCGCTCCAGGACGAAGGCGATAGGCGATCACGTCGCCGCCCATGCGACGGATTCGGCCCGACTCGAGCAGGCGACGGGGCAGCGCCGGCTCGTCGGTGGTCAGCCCGAGGCGTCGTGCCAGCGGCTCGAAGCTCGCTCCCTGGATCAGGGTCGAGGTGACGACGACGAAGAAGACGATCGCGAACAGCTGCTCGCCGCGGGCGACGCCAGCAACAACGGGGAAGGTGGCGAGCCAGATCGGCGTGGCGCCGCGCAGGCCAGCCCAGCCGAGCATCGCCCGCTCGCGCATGCCGAGGGGTGAGAGGATGGTGGCGACGAAGGCGGCGAAGGGGCGCGCGAGGAGGATCAGCACCGCTGAGAGGGCCAGTCCCTCGACCGCGATGTCGCCGAGCGCGCTGGGGAAGACGAGCAGCCCGAGCAGGACGAAGAGGCCGATCTGGGCGACCCAGCCAACCCCCTCGTGGAAGGCGACGATCGTGCGCCGCGCCGGGATGTTGCCCGACCCCAGCGCCAGCGCAGTCAGGTAGGTGGCGAGCAGGCCGGAGCCATGGGCGACCTCGGCCAGGCCGTAGGCGAGGCCGGCGATCGCGATCGTCGCGACCGGGTAGATCCCGTCGGTGGGCAGCCGCACCTTATTCAGGGCTGCGACCACGATCCGTCCCAGGGCAAGCCCGATGGCCGCGCCCAGGGCGAGCTTGAGGGCGAGCAGCCCGGCCATGTCGGCGACCCCGTAGCCCGGGTCCTGGATCCATTCGATGAACCCGATCACCAGCAGCAGCGCGACCGGGTCGTTCATCCC
This sequence comes from uncultured Solirubrobacterales bacterium, assembly GCA_963728045.1. Taxonomy (GTDB): domain Bacteria; phylum Actinomycetota; class Thermoleophilia; order Solirubrobacterales; family 70-9; genus VRUE01. Next base: position 463,328 of record CAVSIE010000004.1, on the reverse strand, counting down.
GGACTCTCCCTCGAGCGAGCGGGCAAGCCGCTTCTCCAGGGTCGAACGGCGCAGGACGGCGAAGATCGCGGCCGAGTCGGTGGCGGCGATCGCGGCCCCGACCAGCATCCCCTCCAGCGTGCTCAGGTCGAAGATCCACTGCGCCGCCAGGCCGGCGATGACCGCGGTCACGACCGTGCCGATGGTGGCCAGCGAGGCGGCGGTTCCCAATACCGGCCGGATCTCACGCCAACCGGCGGTCAGGCCACCCTCGAAGAGGATCAGGATCAGCGCGATCGTGCCCAGGGTGCGGGCCAGCTCATCGTCATCGAACTCGATCCCGCCGAGTCCCTCCGAGCCGGCGAGCATCCCGAGTCCGAGGAAGAGGAGTAGGCCCGGCACACGGACCCGTTCCGCGATCAGGGCCGCGCCGATCCCGGCGGCGAGCAGGGCGCCGGCGGCGAGAATCAGCTCGGCGTCGTGTCCCTCCATGCCCCTAGCTTCCCTCGTCGGCGGCGGCCAGGCGCGCCTCGAGCTCCTCGGTCGAGCCGGCAGTCGGCACGTCTTCGGCTCGCTCGCGCGGAAGCCGGTAGATCAGGAAGAGCAGGCCGAGGAGCAGGGCGGCAGTGAGGGCGAAGCCGACCTCGACCCGGCGGAACTCTTCGCCGATCGGCGCCAGAAAGCACCAGGCGACGAAAAAAGCGGCGCATCCGATCCAGCGCGCCGAGGCGCGCCGCACCTGGCCCTGCGCGAGGCAGGCCTGGTTGACCGTGACCGCCGAGAGGTAAAGCCCCATCCCGGCGGTCACCAGCCAGAGGCCGGCGCGGTCATAGCTGAACTTGTCGCTGAAGGCGAGCTGCATCAGCTCCGGGCCGGCGACGAGGACGGAGAGGGCGACGATCGCAGTAAAGGCGACGATCGCCGCCAGCACCATCCGCACCGAGCGGTGGAACTCCTCCTCGCCGCCCGGCTCCTCGCTGGTGTGGAGCTCGGTCAGGTGGGGGAGGATGCTGGTCGAGACCGCCTGGAAGAGCTGTAGCGGCGCGCGCGCGATCATCAGCACGTTGAAGATGAAGCCGGCCGCCGCGGCGCCCTCCAGCCCGCGCACGATCAGCGGCCCAGCGTTGAGGAAGACCTGCTCGCTGAACATGATCAGCAGCACCGCCGCGGCGAAGCCGGCCCCGTGGGCCATGGAAAACTCGGCCGCGCCCTCCTCGGCTGCCGGCGCGGCGGGCGCTCGCCGGGCGCGGCGCGCGAAGAGCGCCGGCACGACGAGGAGCGAGAGCGCCGGGGCGGCGACGATCCCGATCGCCACCGCCGACTGGCCGCTGAGCAGTCCGACCGCGACGAGCACGGCGAAGAGGGTGCGGAAGACCGACTCGGAGAGGATCATCGCGGTGAAGAGCCCGAAGCGGCGGTGGCCGGCCAGGTAGCCGCGGGCGAAGTAGCTGGCGGCGTAGAAGAGGACGGCGGCGAAGAAGACCCAGTAGAGCGTTTCGTTGCCGCCCAGGAGGTCGCCTTCGATCGGCCCCCGCAGGACGAGCGTGACCACGGCGAAGGTGGCGGCGAGCCCGAGCTGGATCTTGGTCGCGACCAGGATTGGCTCGCGCACCGGCTCCCCTTTCGCCAGGCGTTCGGAGATGTGGCGCGAGAGCAGCTGGTCGACCGGGCGGTAGAGGGTGGAGACGGTGATGAAGACGGCCGACCAGACGACGGTGATCTCGCCGTAGTCGGGCTTGGACAGCACGTGCGAGGCGATGAAGAAGTAGACGTAGGTGATCGCCCCGGTGAGGCCGACGCCGACGGCGAGGAAGCTCGCGGTCTTGCCGTAGTCGGCGGTCGCCGAGCCGCCGCCCGGCGCTTTGCGGAGCGACCGCATCAGCGCGTGGAAGCGCCGCGCTCGTAGTGCGAGGGCTCGACCTCGAGCGCCAGCTCGACTCGCCGCACCCGCTCGAACACGCGCTGGGTCATCACCCGCTGGCCGGCGAGCAGGTCGCCGATCACGCCCAGCGCCAGCAGCTGCACGGCGGCGATGAAGAGCACCGCGCCGAGGATCAGCGACTGGACGTGTCCGCTGCTGTCGCCGTTGAGGATCCAGTCGAGCAGGAAGGGCATCCAGGCGGCGAGGGCGAGGATCCCGACCGCAAGCCCCGCTGTGGCGAACACGCGCAGCGGCTCGTAGCGGGCGTAGATGCGCAGGATCGAGAGCGCGTTGCGGCGCACGTAGGCGCCGGTCGAGTCGAAGAGGCGGGAGTCGCGCGTCTGCGGGTTGACCCCGATCTCGACCTGGTCGACCGCGACCAGCATCTTGCCCGCCTGGATCAGGCTCTCCAGCGTGTAGGTGAAGCTGTCGACGACGAGGAGGCCCAGCGCCGCCTCGCGGTTGTAGGCACGGAAGCCCGAGGTGGTGTCGGCGATCGCGGTCCCAGAGAGCCGGCGCACGACCCAGCTGCCAAGGCGCTGCAGCGCCTTCTTCGGCCCGGAGAAGTGCTCGATGCGGGATACCTGGCGGTTGCCGACCACCATGTCGGCGCGGCCGGCCAGGATCGGGGCGAGCAGCTTGGGGATGTCGGCGCCGCGGTACTGGTTGTCGGCGTCGGTGTTGACGATGACGTCGGCTCCCAGCTTCAGGCAGGCGTCGAGGCCGGCTTGGAAGCCAGCGGCCAGCCCCTTGTTGTTGGTGAGGCGGACGATGTGCTCGACTCCGTGCTCGCGCGCGACCTCGGCGGTGCCGTCGGTCGAGCCGTCGTCGATCACCAGCAGCTCGACCTCATCGACCCCCTCGATCCGGCGCGGGATGTCGGCCACGGTTGCCGGCAGCGTCGCCGCCTCGTTCAGGCAGGGGATCTGGACGATCAGCTTCATTGGCGGGCTCAGGGTATCCCCGAGAGCCGATTGCACCTGGCGCGCGGGTCCTGTCGCCGCAGGGGACCCACCGCCCCTTCCGGTAGCTAAAGCTTCCTCAGGGGCGGTACCCCTACGGCGCCACCCGCGCGAGGTACCATTGACTGACTCGTCAATCAATCCATGAATGCCCAGGTAACAGCCGAGGATCGGGCGCATCTGAAGCGAGCTCTTGAGCTGGCGGAAAGCGGGCGGGGAAGGGTCACCCCGAATCCACTGGTCGGGGCCGTGGTCGTGCGGGATGGCGAGGTCATTGGCGAGGGGTTCCACGCCGAATTGGGGAACTTGCACGCCGAGCGGGCGGCGCTGGAGGATTGCCGGCGGCGGGGAGAGGATTCGGCGGGGGCGACGATGTACGTGACTTTGGAGCCGTGCGCCCATCAGGGGCGGCAGCCCCCTTGCACGGATGCGATTCTGGAGGCCGGGATCGGCCGGGTCGTGATCGGTTCCGAGGATCCGAGCGAGAAGGCCTCTGGGCGCGGCCCCGGCATTCTCCGCGACGGCGGGATCGAGGTCGAGGCGGCGGCCGGCGAGGAGGCGACCGCGGCGCGGCTGCTCAACCAGCCGTTTCGCAAGCACGCCCGCACCGGCCTGCCACTGGTCACGCTGAAGCTGGCGATGTCGCTCGACGGTCGCACGACCCCGCCGCCCGGCGACTCACCCTGGATCTCCAGCGAGTCCAGTCGCGCGCTCGTCCACCGCTGGCGCGCCGAATCCGACGCGATCGCCGTCGGCATCGGCACCGTTCTCGTCGACGATCCGCTCCTCACCGCCCGCACTCCGGACGCCGCCCGCCAGCCGATCCGCGTCGTCTTCGACTCCGGCGCCCGGCTGCCGCTCGACTCCCAGCTCATCCGCACGCTGGACGAGTCGCCCGTAGTCGTCATCGCCTCCCCTAATGCTGATTCCTCGCACGTGATTGCTCTTCGCGAAGCGGGGGTCGAGGTCGTTGTCGCTGACGGCATACAGGCCGCCTTGTCCGACCTCGGCCGCCGCGGCATCACCAGCCTCTTCCTCGAGGGCGGCCAGACCCTTGCGGCGGCGTTCGTCGACGCAGATCAGATCGACGAGGCGCGGGTGTTCGTCGCCCCCGTCCTGCTCGGTGGGTCGAAGCGCACCGACGCCCTGGGCCCCGGTGGCGAGGACACGCTGATCGAGACCCGGTTCAAGGAGTGGTGATGTTCACCGGGCTGATCCAGGACGTGGGAACGATCGAGTCGATCGAGTCGAGCTCCGACGGGGCGCGGATGCGCATCGCGACCGGCCTGGGCGCCGAGATCGCCTCTGGTGACTCGGTCGCAGTCAACGGCGTCTGCCTGACGGCGACGGGAGTCGGCGCGAGCGGCTTCGATACCGAGGCGATGAACCAGACGCTCGAGGTGACGTCGCTGGGCGGCCTGAGCGCCGGCGACCGGGTCAACTTGGAGCTCGCGATGAAGGCCTCCGACCGGCTTGGAGGGCACATCGTCCAAGGCCACGCCGACGGCGTCGGCGAGGTCGCTTCGGTCGAGGAGGACGGCTTCGCGCGGCGGCTGCGCCTGGCGCTAGCGCCGGACCTGCTGCGCTATGTAGTCGAGAAGGGGTCGATCGCACTCGACGGGGTGAGTCTCACTGTGGCGGCGCTGGGAGAGGACTGGGCAGAGGTATCGCTGATCCCCGAGACGCTGGAGCGGACGAACCTGGGGGAAGCAGTCGCCGGGCGCAAGATCAACGTCGAGTGTGACGTGATCGCAAAGTACGTAGAGAGGTTGGTGTCACCATTCGCTGGAAAGGAGCGGACGTGAGCCAGATGGCGGAGACGCAACGGACAGAGGGTGTGGCAGCCGAGGGGGGCGAGAGCCCCTTCGCGACGATCGAGGAGGCGATCGAGGAGATCCGCCAGGGTCGGATGGTCGTCGTCTGCGACGACGAGGACCGTGAGAACGAGGGCGACCTGACGATGGCGGCGCAGTTCGCCACCCCCGAGGCGGTCAACTTCATGGCCAAGGAGGCGCGCGGCCTGATCTGCCTCGCGCTCACCCCCGAGCGCTGCGACGAGCTCGGCCTCGACCTGATGGCGGCCAAGAACGAGACGCCGCTGCAGACCGCGTTCACGGTCGCGATCGAGGCGCGGGAGGGCGTCACGACGGGGATCTCCGCCGCCGACCGGGCGCGGACGATCCAGGTCGCCGTCGACCCCGGCGCCAGCCCCCGCGACCTGGTCCAGCCCGGCCACGTCTTCCCGCTCAAGGCGAAGGCCGGCGGGGTCCTGGAGCGGACCGGCCAGACCGAGGCCGCCGTCGACCTTGCCCGCCTAGCCGGCCTCAACCCGGCCGGAGTGATCTGCGAGGTGATGAACGAGGACGGGACGATGGCGCGGGTCCCCGACCTGATCCCCTACTGCGAGCGGCACGGCCTGAAGATGATCACCGTCGCCGACCTGATCGCCTACCGGCGGCGCACCGAGAAGCTGGTCGAGCGGGTCGTCGCCACGGCGCTGCCGACCGAGTTCGGCGATTTCACCGCCGTCGGCTACCGCTCCCTGGTCGACGACAAGCACCACGTGGCAATGGTCAAGGGCGACGTCGACGGCACCGAGGACGTGCTGGTCCGCGTCCACAGCGAGTGCCTCACCGGCGACGTCTTCCACAGCATGCGCTGCGACTGCGGCGAACAGCTGGTCGCGGCGCTCTCGATGATCGAGCAGGAGGGCCGCGGCGTCCTCCTCTACCTCTCCCAGGAGGGCCGCGGGATCGGCCTGCTCAACAAGCTGAAGGCCTACAAGCTGCAGGAGGAGGGCGCCGACACGGTCGAAGCCAACCTGAAGCTGGGGCTGCCCGCCGACCTGCGCGACTACGGAATCGGCGCCCAGATCCTGGTCGACCTCGGCCTGACCAGCATCCGCATCCTCACCAACAACCCGAAGAAGATCCACGGCCTCGAGGGGTACGGGCTCTCGGTCGCCGAGCAGGTGCCGATCGAAGCCTCCCCCAACTCCCACAACGAGGGCTACCTGCGGGCGAAGCGGGACAAGATGGGCCACTCGCTGCACCACCAGGGACTCGCCCTCGACGAGGAGATGATCCACGAGGAGGAGGAGCGCGACGCGGGGGCAGAGGGTGGCTGAGGCCGGGGAGTTCCTCGAAACGTTCAGCGAGGAGGAGCAGGAGGTTCTGGCGCCGCTGCGCTTCGCGGTCTGCGTCGGCCGCTTCTACGAGGACCTCGCCGAGCGGCTGCTGAGCGGCGCCAGAGAGGGTTTCAAGATAGCCGGTGTGGACGGGGGCAGTGTTAAGGAGCTCTCGGTGCCAGGCGCCTACGAGCTGCCCTTCGCCGCCAGGCAGCTGGCGGACGCCGGCTTCGACGGCGTCGCCTGCCTCGGCGTCGTCATCCGCGGCGAGACCGACCACTACGACTTCGTCTGCGCCGAGGCGGCGCGCGGCATCCAGGACGTGCAGTTGCAGACGGGTATTCCCTGCGCCTTCGGCGTGATCACCTGCGACACGATGGAGCAGGCCCTCGCCCGCGCCGGCGGCGGGAAGCGCGACCAGGGTCGCAACGCCGCCCTCACCGCCGCCCGCATGACTCTGCTCAAGCGCCAGCTCGCCTGATCGCGGCCGAGACCGGCTACCATCTCCGACCCGTATGGCCAAGGTATGCCACAGCTGCGGCAAGGGACCGGCGTTCGGCCAGTCCCGCAGCCACTCGATGGTCGCCACCAAGCGGCGCTTCGATCCGAACCTGCAGAAGGTCCGGATCCAGGAGAACGGCCGCAAGCTGCGCACTTACGTCTGTACTCGCTGCCTGAAGGCCAACAAGGTCACCAAGGCCGCCTGAGGCCGCCCGACCTGCGCCAGAGCGCACCCACCTCCTCGCAAATAGCCTTGCTATTCGTTCGTCGGCGTGCACGCTCTGGCTTGGTCGGTCGACCTCAGAGGGCATCCGCGTACGACGTTTAGATTGCGAGTAATGCCCGATCCCAGCATCGTGCGCTTCCGGCGCGTCGTCACGGCGGCTTACGCGCACCTCGAGGAGCGGCGCCAGGAGGTCAACGACCTCAACGTCTTCCCCGTCGCCGACGGCGACACCGGCGACAACATGGCGATGACGATGCGCGCCGTGATGGAGGAGCTGGACCGGCTCAACGGGCTCGAGGTCGACGAGATCGGCCGCACCCAGCTGGTCCAGGCCCTGGCGCGGGCGGCGCTGATGGGGGCGCGGGGGAACTCCGGGGTGATCCTCAGCCAGATCGTCCGCGGCGCCGCGGAGGAGCTGGCCAGCCGGCCCGGGGAGCTGATCGACCCCGTCCTGATCGCCTCGGCCTTCGCCAGCGCCGCCGACGCCGCCTACGAGTCGGTGCGCGAGCCGGCCGAGGGGACGATGCTGACCGTCTTCCGCGAGATGGCGCACTCGATCGCCCGCCAGCTCTCCCGTCTCGACACAGAGAAGCAGCGCCTCGACCGCGGGGTCAGCGACGAGGAGCAGGACGCCGTCCTCGCCGGGATCCTCGAGCGGGCGATCGCCGACGGGCAGCGTGCGGTCGAGCGGACGCCCGAGCAGCTCGAGGTGCTGCGCGAATCGGGGGTCGTCGATGCCGGCGGCTACGGCCTGGTCCTGATCCTCGCCGGAGTCGTCGCCGGCCTGCGCGGCGACGGGGCGGCGTCGCCGGAGGTCGCCCACCACGAGGCGCCGCCCGCAAGCCGTCCCCGCCACGAGGACAGCCGCTTCCGCTACTGCACCAACTTCATCGTCTCCGGCGCCGGGCTCTCGGCGCGCGACTTCCTGCCGCGGCTGGAGGGCATGGGGGACTCCGTACTCGTCGTCGGCGACGAGGTGACGCTGAAGGTCCACGTCCACACCGACGATCCCGAAGCCGCTGTCGCCCTGTTCGAGGGCGCGGGAGAGGTGACCAACCTCGACGTCGGCGACATGAGGGAGCAGGTCGCGGAACGCCGGGCCCGCCTCGAGGAGGGGAGGACCGGCGTCCTCGCCGTCGCCGCCGGCGAGGGGTTGACGCGGCTCTTCGCCGAGCTCGGCGCCAACGTCGTCGACGGCGGCGAGACGCTCAACCCCTCGACCTACGAGCTGCTGGCCGGCATCCACGGAGTGCCGGCCGAGGAAGTGCTGGTCCTGCCCAGCTCCTCCAACGTGATCATGGCCGCCGAGCGCGCCTGCGAGCTGTCGGAGAAGCCGGCGCGGGTGGTGCCTTCCACCTCCCAGCAGGAGAGCCTGCTGGTCCTGATCGAGCTGGACCGGGCGGCCTCGCTCGAGGAGAACGGCGAGCGGCTCCACGCCGCGCTCGGGGAAATCGCCAACGGTGGCGTCGCGCCCGCTGCCCGGGACGATGCCCAGGGGCGCTTCCGCCAGGGCGACGCGGTCGGCTTCGTCGCCGGCGAGATCGTCGCCTGGGGAGGGGCGGGGTCGACCCTGGCGGCGACGGTCGAGCAGCTGGCGGAGGGCGCCGAGATCGTCACGGTGATCGCCGGCGAGGCGGCGCCGATCCCGCTGGGGGAGCTCGACACGCACGTTCCAGACGGGGTCGAGATCGAGACGCACGAGGGCGGCCAGCCGAGCTGGTGGTGGCTGCTCGCCGCGCAATAGCGGTGCGCTCCTTCGCCGGCGAGTTCGAGTTCACCCCGGAGCAGCTGCGCGACGCGCCCGTCCGCTGGCCCCGTCCCAGCGTCCTCGAGCTGCCGCTGACAGCGCTTTCGGGCGTCGGCCCCAAGCTCGCCGAGGCGGCCGCCGAGGCCGGCATCGCCACCGTCTATGACCTGCTCCTCCGCTTCCCTCGGCGCCACCGCGACCGCACCGTCGTACCGCTGGCGGAGGTCGAGGCGGGGGTGCAGGCGACCGTTCAAGTCGAAGTGCTGGGCGCGAAGGCGAGCACGTTCCGGCGCCGCGGCCTTTCCATCACCTCGGTCAAGGTAGGCGACGACTCCGGCTCGGTGAGAGCCACCTGGTTCAACCAGCCTTGGGTCGCTCAGAAGCTCACGCAGGGAACCCAGCTTTTGCTCACCGGCACTCGGGACAAACGTGGCTTCAGGGTTTCGGAATATGAGCTTGTGAGCGCTCCGGCCGCGGGTCCTGTCGCCGCAGGGGACCCACCGCCCCCTGCGGTAGCTAAAGCTTCCTCGGGGGCGGTGCCCCCTACGGCGCCACCCGCGGACGAAGCGCAGAGGCTTGTACCCGTTCATCCTGCGACCGAGGGGCTTAAGGCGCAGCGAATTCGGCAGTGGGTGGAGCAGGCGATGCCGCTCGTGGGGAATGTGCTCGAGCCGTTGCCGGCGGAGCTGCGTGTGCGCAGGGGACTGGCCGGGATCGGCGACGCGGTTCGCGCGATCCACTTCCCGGAGAGCGAGGAGGACGTGGAGGAGGCACGGGAGCGGCTGGCGTTCGAAGAGCTGTTCCTCTACCAGGCGATCCTGGCCACGCGGAAGCGCTCCCACCGCACCGCGCGCCCGGCCCCCCTGCTGGGGAAGCCGGGAGAGCCGGTCGGGCGCTGGATCGAGTCGCTGCCGTTCGAGCCGACAGGGGACCAGCTGCGAGCCTTCGACGAGGTCGACGCCGATCTGCGCTCCGGCGAGCCGATGCAGCGGCTGCTGATGGGAGAGGTGGGCAGCGGCAAGACCGTGGTGGCGCTGTACTCGATGCTGCGGGCGCTGGAAGCCGGCTACCAGGCGGCGTTGATGGCGCCGACCGAGACCCTGGCCGAGCAGCACGCGGCGACGCTGGCGAGGCTGCTGGCGGCAGAAGCCACGCCGTTCGCGCTGCTGACCGGCGCGACTCGCGCCTCGAGTCGCCGCCGAGCCCTGAACCAACTCGCCAGCGGCGAGTTGGGACTCGTGGTGGGCACCCACGCCCTGCTTGAGCCCACTGTCGAGTTTGCCCGGCTGGCGGTCTGCGTGGTCGACGAGCAGCACCGCTTCGGCGTCGAGCAGCGCCGGGCGCTCGACTCGAAGGGGGTCGAGGGGCTGGCGCCGCACGTCCTCCACATGACCGCGACGCCAATCCCGCGCACCCTCTCGCTGACCGCCTACGGCGATCTCGACACCACGGCCCTGCGCGAGCTTCCCGCCGGCCGCAAGCCGATCGAGACCCGGGTGGTCGCCGGCGACGAACGCGAGGCGGCGTACGAGTTCATCCGCGCCCAGCTGCGCGTGGGCCGCCAGGCCTACGTCGTCTGTCCGCTGGTCGAAGAGTCCGAGAAGATGCAGGGGAGGGCGGCCGAGAAAGAGGCGGCGCGGCTGGCGGCGGGCGAGCTGCGCGACTTCACGGTCGGCGTCATCCACGGCCAGATGCCCTCGGCCCGCAAGGCCGAGGCGATGGAGGCGTTCGTCGCGGGGGAGACCGACGTGCTCGTCGCGACCACGGTGATCGAGGTCGGGATCGACGTGTCCAACGCGACCGTGATGGCGATCGAGGGCGCCGAGCGCTACGGCGTCTCCCAGCTGCACCAGCTGAGGGGACGGGTGGGGCGGGGGACGCACAGCTCCCACTGCCTGCTCCTCCCCGAAGGAACGGGGGGGATGGCGCGGCGTCGCCTCGAGGCGGTGGAGCGCGAGGGCGACGGGTTCAAGCTCGCCGAGATCGACCTCACGCTGCGCGGCGAGGGAGAGGTGCTGGGCACTCGCCAGCACGGCCTGCCGCGCTTCGGGCTCGCCGAGCTGCCCGAGGACACTCCTGCCTTGGTCGCCGCCCGGGACGAGGTCCTGGCCCTGCTCCGTCGCCACGGCTCCCTCGGCGCGCCGGAGCTCGGCCCCCTGCTCGAGGCGGCGCGCCGTCGCTTCGGCGCCGGCGCCTCCGACCCGATACCACTCTGAACGTGAGGGTGATCGCGGGAGAGCTGAAGGGCCGGCGCCTCGTTGCGCCGCGGGGCTGGCGGGTGCGGCCGACGTCTGACCGGGTTCGCGAGGCGATCTTCTCGGCGCTCGGGGACAGGGTCGGCGGCAGCCGCGTCGTGGATCTCTACTGCGGCACCGGAGCGCTGGCGATCGAGGCACTGTCGCGCGGCGCCGCCGAGGCGACGCTGGTCGACCGCGATACCCGGGCGGCGCTCGGCAACGTCGAGCATCTCGGCCTCGGCGAGCGCGCCCGCCTGGTCCGCGCCGACGTGCCGCGCTGGCTGGCCGACGCTCCCGCCGAGGCGCGCTTCGACCTCGTCTTCGTCGACGCCCCCTATAGACTCGCCGACCGCGTGGGGCAGGAACTCGACACCCATCTGCCGCGCCTTCTTGCTGAGGGAGGGACTGCGGTAGTAGAGAGCGCCGCCCGACGGCCGCTCCGCCTCGACTCCATGGCGCCGGTCCGCCAGCGCCGCTACGGCGCCACCGACGTCTCCTTCTACGGTGGGGGGTCGAGATGACCGGCGAGCAGAACGGGACGGTGGTCTGCCCGGGCAGCTATGACCCGGTCACCAACGGCCACATCGACATCATCACCCGCACCTCACGAGTCTTCGAGCGGGTGGTGGTCGGCGTCGTCAACAACCCGATTCGCAAGGAGAAGACCCTGTTCACGGCCGAGGAGCGCCGCGCCTTCATCGAAGAGGCGACGGCGGACCTGCCCAACGTCGAGGTGAGGATCTTCTCCAACCTGCTGGTCGAGTTCGCCCGCGAACTCGGCGCGAAGGCGATCGTCAAGGGGATGCGGGCGATCTCCGACTTCGAGTACGAGTTCGAGATGGCGCAGCTGAACCGCAAGCTAGACCCGGGGATCGAGAGCATCTACGTGATCGCCTCGGCTCAGTACAGCTTTCTCTCCTCGACCGGGGTGAAGGAAATGGCCACCTTCGGCGGCGATGTCTCCGATCTCGTCCCGGCCCCCGTCGCGGCGGCGATGGCAGACCGCCTGGGCGACAGGTAGGCTTCCGCGACATGGTCTGCGGTGGGCGATAGCTTGCAAAAAGCCGTGGAAATAACCGCTTCTTCACCGAAAATGCCCCTGACACGTAGGCTTACGATCTTCTAATGGACGTTCTGGTCCTCATAGACAAGCTGGACGACGTCGTCCACAACGCCCGGCCCGTCCCTCTGACGGACCAGGTGCGCGTGGATCGCGAGGAGATCTACGACCTCCTCGACCAGATGCGGGCGACGATCCCCGAGGAGATCAAGCAGGCGCGCTGGATCGTCAAGGAGCGCCAGGAGATGCTCGCCGAGGCCAAACGTGAGGCGGAGCGGATCGTGCGCGAGGCGCGCGAGCAGCAGGCTCGCCTGATCTCCGACGAGGAGGTCACCAAGCAGGCCGAGCGTGCCGCCGACGAGATCGTCGAGGACGCCCGCGCCCGCGAGCGCGAGATTCGCCTCGGCGCCGAGGATTACGCCGACGAGATCCTCAACACGCTCGAGGTCAACCTGCAGAAGTTCCTCGCCGCCGTGCAGCGCGGCCGCGACCGGCTCGCCGGGCGCGACGAAGAGCAGCAGCCGGTCGCCGAGCTCGACGAGCAGCAGTAGTTCTCGGCGGTAGAGAGGGTCGGGCGACCCTCGTCGCTCAACTTTTTCGGCGAAGCGTCTCTGGCTGCCGCGAAGCTGGTGGCCGAAAAAGTACAAGCCGCTTTGAGGGTCGCCCGACCCTCTCAATACACGGCGCTTACTACGGCTAGGTCGTCGGCTTGCCAAGTGATTTGGCCGTTGCACCACTCGACGACGTTCTGAAGCTGATCTGGCTCGAAGATGTCGCCGATCACAAGAGAGCGGGAGTGATCCTTGACCCTGCGGAAGAGCGCTTGCATCTGCTCGTCATCGAGGTCTCCAACCGAGAGGACGGAGATGACTAGGTCCCAGGGGCCGTCGGGGAGGGGGTCCTCCATTCGGGCCAGCTGGACATCGTCGTAGGTCTGGCGGGCGCGGAAGACCATGTCGGGGCTGGAGTCGAGGCCGATCACCCAGGAGTCGGGGTGGGCCTCGATCAGCCGCCGCGTCGTCTCCCCGGTCCCCATTCCCAGCTCGAGGACGCGCTCTGGCGGGAAGGGGATCGCCGCGACAGCCTGCTCCTGCAGCTCGTCATAGCGCGGGATCCGGGCGCGGATCCGCGTCAAGTACTCGTCCGGTGTCCAGTCGAATCGGTCCATTTCGTAATCTCGTCCGAGGTGCCATCGTAAGAGCGGGCGAAGCGGAGGAGTGCTGATGGCTCGAACCCCAACCACCATCGTCGACCTGGCGCGCCTCAATCTCGCCTACGGCGAGGGCAGGCGGCTGGATCTGCCGGTTCGCCTCGGGGCGCTCGAGCTCGGCGGGCAGTCCTATGCCGTCGAGGCGGAGTCCGTCGACGCCAGGATCGACGTTTCGCGGCAGAGCAGCGGCTACGCCTTCCGCCTGCGCTTCCCTCTCCATCTCGGTGGGCCGTGCATGCGCTGCCTCGAGGGCGCTGCGGTGGATGCCGAGGTGGACGCGCGAGAGGTCGACCAGCGCGACACGGACGACGAGGAGCTGCGTAGCCCCTACGTGGTCGACGACGAGCTCGACCTGGGTCGCTGGGCCCACGATGCAGCGGCGCTGGCGACGCCCACCCGCGTCCTCTGCCGCCCCGACTGCGCCGGCCTCTGCCCAGTCTGCGGCGAGTCCCTGAACGACGCCGACCCATCCGCCCACGAACACGACGCTGGGGGCGACTCTCCCTGGTCCAAGCTGGACGAGCTGAAGCTGGAGTAGGCGGCCACCCGCTACGATTCCGCGCTCATGGCGGTCCCGAAGAAGAGAACTTCCAGCGCGCGGCGCGACAAGCGGCGCGCACAGCACAAAGCCGGCAAGGCGCGGCTGAACAACTGCCCGCGCTGTCACAGCCCTCGTCTCCCGCACCGGGTTTGCCCGACCTGCGGTACTTACGACGGGCGTGAGGTGATCGTGCACTCGATCGCCGAGCCCGAGACGGCCTCCAAAGACAACGAGTAGCGATGCCCGAGGGCGTGACCGTCGCCCTGGACGGGTTCGGGGCCGAGCAGGGCTTCGACGTGCTCGCCGAGGGGGTGAGGATGGCCGCGGCGGATGGAATCGGCGTACGCGTCTTCGGCCCCCCGGACGAGTTGGGGCTCGATGGCGTCGATGGCGTGGAGGTCGCACCGACCTCGGAGTGGATCTCCAACGAGGAGGAGGCGGCGCCAGCGGTTCGGGCGAAGGGGGAGGCATCGGTGGTCCGCGCCGTCGCCGATGTGGCAGGGGGGCGCTGCGCGGCGATGGCAAGCGTCGGCTCCACCGGGGCGGCGATGGCGGCAGCCACCTTCGGCCTGCGGCGGCTGCGCGGCGTGCAGCGTCCCGCCCTCGCGGTGCAGCTGCCCACCCCCGGCGGGCAGCCCACGCTCTTCCTCGACGTCGGCGCCAACGTCGAGGTGCGGGCCCAGCACCTGGTTCAGTTTGCCTTTCTCGGCGCCGCCTTCAGCGAGGCGGTGCTGGGGGTCACGCGGCCCCGCGTGGGCCTGCTCTCGGTCGGCGAGGAGGCGGGCAAGGGTCGCGAGGAGGTGGTCGCGGCGCGCGAGACGCTCTCCGCGGCCACCGGAATTGATTTCATCGGCAACGTCGAGGGACGCGACCTCCCGGCCGGCGCGGCGGACGTCGTCGTCACCGACGGCTTCACTGGCAACGTCGCCCTGAAGCTGATGGAGGGCGCCGCGCGGACCCTGACCGGGGCGATCCGCGAGGCCGCCCGCTCCAACCCTCTTTCCGCCCTCGGCGGCCTGCTGCTTCGCCCGGCCCTGGGCGGGCTGCGGCGCGAGATGGACCCGGATGCGACCGGCGGCGCCGTCCTGCTCGGCCTGCGCGGCGTCGCCGTCGTCGGCCACGGCAGCTCGGGAGCGGACGGGATCGCCAACGCGGTGCGCCTGGCCGCCCGCTGCGCCGAGGTCGACGCGGTGGGTCGGACCGCCGCCCTGCTCGAGGCCGGCGGCGCCACCCGTGGCTCGCTGGCCGACGGCGCCGCGTGATAGGAACCGTCGAGTGACCCGCGAGGAGATCCTCACCCTCGTCCGCAGCCACCTCGCCGAGGAGCTGGAAGTGGACGCGACGAAGATCGAGGAGGGAACGCGCTTCAAGGAGGATCTCGACGCGGACTCGCTCGACCTCTACGAGCTGGTGATGGAGCTCGAGGACCGCTACGGGGTCTCGGTCTCCGAGGAGCAGGCGGCGCGGATCGAGACCGTCGGCGACGCGGTCGGGTTCGTCTTGGAGCACGCCAAAGTTTGACGGCGCCGTCGCAGGGCACGCTGGCCGAGCTGGTCGAGGGCCTGCCCGACGACCTGCGTCGGCAGGCGCTGACCCACTCCTCTTGGACCGAGGACCGGGTCGACTCCTACGAGCGCCTCGCCTACCTCGGCGACAGCGTGCTCGCGCTGGCCGTCGCATCCGGCCTCATGGAGCGCTTTGCCACGGTCGACGCCGGCGGGCTAACCAAGATCCACAACCAGGCGGTGAGCGGCGTCTCCTGCGCCGAGGTCGGGCGCGAGCTAGGCGTCCCGGCAATGCTCGAAGCGGCCGAGCCGGAGCGCGAGGAGGCGATCCCGGCAGCGATATTGCTCGCCGGCGAGCGCCCCTTGCCTGAGGTGACCGAGGCGTTGATCGGCGCCTGCTTCCTCGCCTTCGGCTATGAGCGCACCGCGGCGGCGGTCGCCGACGCCTTCACCGTCCGGGTCGAGTTCGCGGCCGAGACGACGACCGACTTCAAGTCGGCGCTGCAGGAGCTGTTGGCACGTCGCCGGGCCCGGGTCAGCTACAGCGTGATCACCGAAGCGGGCCCGCCGCACAAGCGGACCTTCGAGGTCGAGGCGATCGTCGACTCCGAGCGAGTGGGTAGAGGAGAGGGCAGGAGCAAGAAGGCCGCCGAGCAGGCCGCGGCCGAGGAGGCGCTGAAGCGCTTGGGCGGCTAGGAGGCGTCTAGGCGTGCTTTGCGTCCGGCCCACCCGCGAGCCTTACCCTGTCCACCGACACGCTTCCGTGCGAGACCAAGGGCGGAGATAGGGCTGAGATGTATCTGAGATCGATCGAGATGAAGGGGTTCAAGTCGTTCCCCGAGCGGGCGAGGCTGGAGTTCTCGCCTGGCGTAAGCGTGATCGTCGGCCCCAACGGCTCCGGCAAGTCGAACATCACCGACGCGGTGCTGTGGGCGCTGGGAGAGCAGAGCCCAGGCGCGATTCGCGGCGCCTCGATGCAGGACGTGATCTCGGCCGGCGGCAAGGGGGTCGGCCAGCGCCGCGCCGCCGAGGTCGAGGTGGTGATCGACAACTCCGAGGGCCGCGCCGACACCGAGCTCTCCGAGATCGCGGTCAGCCGCCGCCTCGATCGCGCCGGCGACGGCGGCTACCGCCTCAACGGCGCCCGCTGCCGCCTCGTCGACGTGGTCGAGGTCCTTTCCGACGCCAACCTCGGGCGGGAGATGCACTCGGTGATCAGCCAGGGCAGGGTCGAGTCGATCGTCCACTCGAAGCCGCGCGAGCGCCGCCTCCTGATCGAGGAGGCGGCCGGGTTGGGCAAGCACCGCAAGCGCCGCCGCCGCGCCGAGCTGAAGCTGCGCGCTGCCCGTGACAACCTCGACCGGGCGCTCGACCTCGAGCGTGAGGCGCGCAGTCGGTTGCGGCCGCTCAAGCGCCAGGCGCAAGCCGCCGAGCTGGGGGCGCGGATCGAGCGCGAGGAACTGGAGCTGCGCGGCCACCTGGTCTCCGAGGAGTTGCGCAGCGGCGAAGACCGCGCGCTGGTCGCCCAGCGGGTGGCGGAGCAGGCCCGGGCCGAGCGAGCAGAGCTCGAGCGCCGCCTCGCCGAGGTCAGCGAGCGACGACGGGAGGCGGAGGAGCGCTTCGCGGCCCGTGATCGCGAGCGCACCCAGGCCTGGGGCCAGCTGACCAGCCTTCGTGGCGAGCAGCAGCGGATCGCGGTGAGGGGCGCGAGCCTCGCCGATCGCGAGCGTGAGCTCGCTGCCGGAATCGAGTCGCTGCGGGCCGAGCTCGGCCCGTTGACCCTCGACATCGGCGCCGGCGCCGCGCCTGGCGAACGCAGCCGTAAACTGGAGGAGGAGCTGGCCGAGGTCGATTCCGGCCTCGCTGGGGCCGCCGAGGGGTTGGCGCAGGCCCGCTCCGTCGACGCTGCCGAGCCGGCCCGTGAGAAGGCGCTCGACGCGGTCCGCAGCGGCGCCGAGCGGGCGGCCCGCCACGCCCGGCGGGCGCAGGGACTGCTCGGCGAGCGCCACCGGGAGGCGCTGCAGGCGCGGCTCGCCGCCGGCGAGGCGCTGCTCGATGACGTCAAGGCCGCGGCCGAAGCCGCCCTCGTTGTCGAGGCGGCGATTCGCGCCCGGGTCGAGCGGATCGAGGGTCGCGTCGTCGGCGACGCCGGTGACGGCGACGAGATCGCCGAGGAGATGCGCGCCTGCTCGCAGCGCGAGTACGAGCTGCAGGCGGAGATGAAGACTGCCTCCGACAAGCTGACCGCGGCGGAGGTCGAAGCCGCCCATCTCGGCGATCGCCGCTCCGAGGCGGCGAAAGACCTGGCCTCGATCGTCGAGCGGCTCGGCGAGTCGATCGCGAGCTGGGAGCAGCCGGTCGGCGAGGAGGAGCGGACTGAGATCGACCGCCGGCTCGAGCGCCTGGAGCGCCGCCGCGCCCAGATCGGCCCGGTCAACCCGCTGGCAGAGCGCGAGTACGAGGAGGCGCGCGATCACGTCGAGACGCTGCAGGCCCAGCGCGAGGACACGGAGCGGGGGATGCACGAGCTGGAGGCGCTGATCCGCGACATCGACCGCGAGATCGAGCGCGCCTTCGAGCAGACCTTCGAGGGGACGGCGAAGAACTTCGAGGAGATGGTCGAGCACCTTTTCCCCGGAGGTCGAGGGCGACTGCGCCGCGTCGCCCTGCGCGCCGTCCGCGATGCCGAGGATGCCGCCGAGGGAGCGGGCGCCGAGGACGGGGAGGAGGGCGAAGAGGAACGCGAGGAGCTCGGGGTCGAGATCGAGGTGACCCCGGCGGGCAAGTCGACCCGCAAGCTCTCGCTGCTCTCCGGTGGCGAGAAGTCGCTTGTCGCGCTGGCCTTCGTCTTCGCTGTCTTCCTCGCCCGGCCCTGCCCCTTCTACATCCTCGACGAGGTCGAGGCAGCGCTCGACGACGCCAACATCGACCGCTTCCTGCAGCTGATCCGCCGCTTCTCCGATCGCGCCCAGTTCGTCATCGTCACCCACCAGAAGCGGACGATGGACGCCGCCGACGTCCTCTACGGGGTGACGATGGGCGACGACGGCGTCACCAAGGTCGTCTCGCGTCGCCTGCCCCGGGAAGCCGAGGACGCGATCGCCCCACCCCCCTTCGCGGGTGTTGCCCACGAGGAGGAAGATGCCGCTTCCGTCGGCATGGTCGGCGAGGCCCCCGCCACCGAACGTCCCGCTCCGGACGGCAGGATCGAAGCTGCGTAAGGCCCATCCCGGTAGGGGTGGAACGTCTTGTGCTTTTTCGGCCGCCCGCATCTCGGACGGCGCCAGTCGCTCTCCGAAAAAGTTAAGTGGAACCCCTGCCGGGATGGGCTTAACCCTTCGTTTATGCGGCCGTGCTCCGCTACGTTGGATACTCGGCGCAGGAGAGGAGGGCCATGCAACGCCACATGGACAGGCTGACGTCGTTTGACACGTCGTTCCTGACCAACGAGAGGTCTAACGGGCATATGGCGATCGGCGCCGTGCTGGTCTGCAACGGCGAGCCGCCCAGTCACGGGGACTTCGACGCCCACATCCGCAGTCGCCTCCACCTCTTGCCGCGACTTCGCCAGCGGCTGGCTTTACCACCGTTGCGCCTCGGCACGCCCTTCTGGGTCGACGACCGCGACTTCAACCTCGCCAATCACCTCAGCCGGGTGAGCCTTCCCGCGCCCGGAGGCGACGCCGAGTTCCACGACCTCGTCGGCGAGATCCTCTCGCCGCCGCTCGACCGCTCCAAGCCGCTCTGGGAGCTGGTCCTGGTCGAGGGCTTCGCCGACGATCGCTTCGCGATCGTCTACAAGACCCACCACGCGATGGCCGACGGGTTCTCGGCGGTCGACATCGGCACGCTCCTCTTCGACGTCGAGCAGAAGTCCGAGCCCTCCCGCGAGGAGGCGCCCTGGGACCCGCACAAGACGCCCTCCGCCTTGGGTCTGGTCGTCCACGCCGCGACCGGCATCTGGGCGACCGTGCGGCGCCTGGCACGCTGGCTGCGCAGGGCGGCCCGCCAGCCCGCGCGGGCGAGGAAGCGCGCTGCGGATGGCCTCATAGGGCTCTGGGAGGTGACCTGGAACCTGGCGCGACCGGCGCCGAAGGTGCCGCTCAACGTCGAGATATCCACCGAGCGGAGCTTCTCCTGGGCGGGCTTCACGCTCGCCGACTTCAAGCTGATCAAGAACGCCCTCGGGGTTACCGTCAACGACGTCATCCTCACGGCGACGGCCGGCGCCCTGCGGCGCTGGCTCCACGACCACGAGGTGGACACCGAGGGGATGGAGCTGAAGGCGCTCGTGCCCGTCTCGATCCGCACCCTGAACGAGCACGGCGAGCTCGGCAACAAACTCACGGCGATGCGGGGCCCGTTGCCGGTCGGCATCGCCGACCCGGTCGAGCGCCTTCAGGTCGTCCACGCCGCGATGGAGGGGCTGAAGTCGTCCAAGCAACCGCTGGGAGCGGAAGCGATCTGGGGCCTCAACGACTGGTTCCGCGACTTCGCGCCGCCGCTGCTGCTCTCACCGACAGCCGCGATCAACTTCTCGACCCGCCTCTTCAACCTCCTCGTCACCAACTTCCCCGGCCCGCAAGTCCCCTTCTACATCCTTGGGCGGGAGCTCACGGGCGTCTTCCCGATCGGCTTCCTCGCCCGCCGCCACGCGCTGGCGATCGCGATCATCAGCTACAACGGCCAGGTCAACTTCGGGATCCTCGCCGACAGCGTCGCGATGCCGGACGCGGAGCAGCTCTCCCCTTACCTCGACGAGGCCGTGGAGGAGCTCCTCGCCGCCGCCCGGATAGCCTCCCCCGGCAAGTCCGATGGCGACCAGCTGGCAGGAGATACTCAACCTCGGTTCGCGCGAGAGCGCGAACGCCTCGGCGGAAGCTGAGCAGCCGGAGGAGCGGCGGGGCGTCTTCCGGCGCCTGCGGGAGAGCCTCTCGAAGAGCCGCCAGGCGCTCACCGAGGAGGTCTCGGCCAGCCTCTTCGATCGCATCGACGAGGAAACCTGGGAGCGGCTGGAGGAGGCGCTGATCTTCGCCGACGCCGGGGCTCCTACTACCGCCGCGATCGTCGAGCGCCTCGAGCGCGAGGTCGAGGCGGGGACCGTGCCGGCCGACGGCGCCGCCGTCCGCGACCGCCTGATCGAGATCGTCGCCGAGGTGGCCGCCACCGGCCGCGCCCCGATCGACCTCAGCGCCCAGCCCGCGGTGGTCTTGATGGTCGGCGTCAACGGCACCGGCAAGACGACGACGATCGGCAAGGTCGCCTGGCACCTCTCGCAGGAGCTCGGCCTCTCTGTCGTATTGGGCGCCGCCGACACCTACCGCGCCGCGGCGGCCGAGCAGCTCGCCGAGTGGGCGCAGCGGGCCGGCGCCGACCTGGTTCGGGCCGACTCCGGAGCCGACCCCGGGTCGGTTGCCTTCGACGCCGTCGCCGCCGCCCGCGCCCGCGACGCCGACGTGGCGATCATCGACACCGCGGGGCGCCTTCACACCCAGGGCAATCTGATGGACGAGCTGGCCAAGGTGCGGCGGGTGATCGCCAAGCAGATGCCGGGGGCGCCGCACGAGACGCTGCTGACGATCGACGCGACGACCGGGCAGAACGGGCTGCGCCAGGCGAAGGTCTTCGCCGAAGCCGCCGAGGTCGACGGCGTCGTCCTCACCAAGCTCGACGGCACGGCCAAGGGCGGCATCGTGCTGGCGATCGCCAGCGAGCTCGGCATCCCCGTGAAGCTGATCGGCGCCGGCGAGTCGCTCGAGGACCTGCGCCCGTTCGACCCCGAAGACTTTGCCCGCGCCCTGCTCGGCGAGTAAGTCACTCCCTTAAGCTGGCGATGGTGTTCGACCAGCTCTCAGACCGTCTCCAGGCGACGCTCTCCGACGTCCGGTCGCGTGGCAAGCTGAGCGAGTCCGACGTCGATGCCGCGATGCGCGAGATCCGCCTCGCCCTGCTCGAGGCCGACGTCAACTTCAAGGTCGTCAAGTCGTTCACCGCGACGCTGAAGGAGCGCTGCCTCGGCTCCGAGGTGCTGGAGAGCCTCGATCCCGGCCAGCAGGTGGTGAAGATCGTCAACGAGGAGCTGACCGCGCTGATGGGGGGCGCCAGCCGCGACCTCGCCCTCGCCTCCAGCGGGCCGACCGTGATCCTAATGGCCGGCCTGCAGGGCTCCGGCAAGACCACCGCCTGCGCCAAGCTCGCCCGCCACCTCGGCGAG
Organism: uncultured Solirubrobacterales bacterium; assembly: GCA_963728045.1. Taxonomy (GTDB): domain Bacteria; phylum Actinomycetota; class Thermoleophilia; order Solirubrobacterales; family 70-9; genus VRUE01. Next base: position 442,098 of record CAVSIE010000004.1, on the reverse strand, counting down.
TCGGGGCAGCAGGTCGCGCTCGCTGCCTGCGACGTCTACCGCCCGGCCGCCGTCGAGCAGCTGGTCACGGTCGGCGAGCGTGCCGGCGCGGCGGTCTACGAGCAGGGGACCGATCGCGATCCGGTGGACATCGCCGCCTGGGCGCTCGACCGCGCCCGCGAGGAGAACCGCGACGTCCTCATCGTCGACACCGCCGGGCGCCTCCACGTCGACGAGGAGCTGATGGCGGAGCTGGCCCGGATCCGCAGGAAGGTGAAGCCGCACGACGTGCTGCTGGTGGTCGACGCGATGACCGGCCAGGACGCCGTCGGCGTCGCCGAAGCGTTCTCCGAGGCCGCCGAGTTCGACGGCGTGGTGATGTCGAAGCTCGACGGCGACGCCCGCGGCGGCGCCGCGCTCTCGGTCAAGGCCGTCACCGGCAAGCCGATCCTCTTCGCCTCGACCGGCGAGAAGCTCGAGGACTTCGATCGCTTCCACCCCGACCGGATGGCCTCGCGGATCCTCGGCATGGGCGACGTCCTCAGCCTGATCGAGAAAGCCGAGAAGCAGGTCGACGAGAAGCAGGCGCTCGACCTGCAGGAGAAGCTGCGTAGCGACCGCTTCACCCTCGAAGACTTCCTCCAGCAGATGAAACAGGTGCGCAAGATGGGGCCGCTCAGCGGCCTGCTCGGGATGATGCCCGGCATGGGCGCGATGAAGCAGCTGAAGAACGCCGACGTCGACGAGGGCGAGCTCGACAGGGTCGAGGCGATCATCCTCTCGATGACACCCGAAGAGCGCGCCAACCCGGGGCTGATCAACGGCTCCCGGCGCAAACGGATCGCCAACGGCTCGGGGACGAAGGTGCAGCACGTCAACCAGCTGGTCAAGCAGTTCGACCAGGTGCGCAAGCTGATGCGGCAGGTCGCCTCGGGCAAGATGCCCGATCCGCAGCAGCTCGCCCAGATGGCGAGCGGAGGGGGGCGCGCACCGCGTCGCCCGCGGAGAATCAGATAGTGACGCGGGCGCGCCAGTCGGCATGTCCTCCGCTTCGCGTCCGGGCATGCCTAATGCGCAGGCGCTAACCTGCCGCAGTCCCATGGCCGTACGAATCAGACTTAGAAGGGTGGGTTCGAAGAAGAACCCGATCTGGCGGATCGTCGTCGCCGACAAGCGCTCGCCGCGCGACGGGCGCACGATCGAGACGATTGGCCAGTACAACCCGCAGACCGAGCCCTCGACGATCGAGCTCGACGAGGAGCGCGCCAAGCACTGGCTCGAGCACGGCGCCCAGCCCTCCGAGACGGTCGCCAACCTGCTGCGCACCAAGGGCATCGCCGCCTCGGGCAGCTGAGCTGCTGACGTGACCGAGCTGCTCGAGTTCCTGGTCCGGGCGCTGGTCGAGGACCCTGAGGCGGTCAAAGTCGAGGAGCTCGAAGAGGACGGCGACCTCGTCTATGAGATCTCGGTTGCCGAGGACGACCTGGGACGGGTGATCGGCAAGGGCGGACGCATCGCCAACGCGATCCGCACGATCGCCAAAGCCGCCGCCGTCCGCCTCGATCGCCGGGTTATCGTCGACATTCTCGATTGACGTTGCTGAGGGCGGGATCGAGGGCGGGGATTCCGCTTAACTTTTTCGGAGAGACGCTGGTGATCGTCCGCGCAGCCCGGCGGCCGAAAAAGCACAAGACGCTCCACCCCCACCCTCGATCCCGCTCGACAGGCCGATGAAGCTCGACATCTTCTCTCTCTTCCCAGAGGCGTTCGAGTGGTTTGGCGGCCAGCGGTCGGTTCAGAACGCGCTCAAAGAGGGCAATGAGCTGCGGTTCTTCAATTACCGCGACACGACGCCGCTGGGGGCGGGGCAGGTCGACGACGCCCCCTACGGCGGCGGCGCGGGGATGGTGCTGCGCGTCGACGTGGTCGACGCTGCGCTGCAGGCTGCCTACTCGAACGGGGAGAGGCCGCGCATCGTGCTCCTCTCGCCGACCGGCAGGCTGCTCGACGACGCGCTGGCGGACGAGCTGACCCGGGAGCCGCACCTGGCCCTGCTCTGCGGACGCTACGAGGGGTTCGACGAGCGGGTGCACGAGCACTTCGCCGACGATGAGGTCTCGATCGGCCGCTATGTGCTGGCTGGGGGAGAGCTGCCGGCGATGGTGCTCGCCGACGTGGTGATGCGCAAGCTCCCCGGCGCCCTCGGTCATGAGCAAAGCGCGGTCGAGGAGTCGTTCAGCCAGGTGCTGGAGGGGGCGCCGGAGTACCCCCACTACACCCGCCCGCCCGCCTACCGAGGCTGGGAGGTGCCTGAGGTCCTGGTCTCGGGGGATCACGAGCGCGTGCGTCGCTGGCGGGCGGAGCAGAGCCAGATCAGGGCCAGGGCCCTCGAAGAAGGCTGACTCGACTACCATTCCGCCACCGCGCGGCGTCCGGCCCGGGCACCCGCGGTTTTTTCACGCCAATGAGCAGCGTTATCGACAGCATCGAGCGGAGCCAGCTGAGGAAGGGACTTCCCTCCTTCGGCCCAGGCGATCGCGTCCGCGTCCACTTCCAGGTGGTCGAGGGCGCCCGCCGCCGCACCCAGGTGTTCGAGGGAATCGTCCTGCGGCGACAGGGCTCCGGCGCCCGCGAGACCTTCACGGTGCGCAAGCAGTCCTTCGGGGTCGGGGTGGAGCGGACGTTCCCCCTGCACTCGCCGAAGATCGAGAAGCTGGAGATCGCCGCCCGCGGCGACGTGCGCCGCGCCAAGCTCTACTACCTGCGCGGTCGCGTCGGCAAGGCCGCTCGCGTCGCCGAGCGCCGCTGGGGCATCGACGAGGAGCTGATCTCGGCTCCGGCCGCGGCGGAGGAGCCGGAAGCGGTCGACGCCGAGGGTATGAGCCAGGAGGACGTCGAGGCTGCCGAGGCGCCGCCGGAGGAGGCCGAAGCGCCGCAGGACGAGGCCCATGAGGCCGCGGGTCCTGACGCCGCAGGGGACCCACCTCCTCCTGCGGTAGCTGAAGCTTCCTCGGAGGAGGTCCCCCCTGCGACGCCACCCGCGGACGATGCGCCGACGGCCGACGACGGGGCTGCGTCGGCGCCAGAGGCAGAGGTAGACGCGGACGCGGAGGCGCCCGAGGCAGGGGAGACCGAGGACACCGCCGCGGCGAAAGACGCCGAGAGCGAGGAGCCGTCCGAGAGGGACGGCGACTCCGGCGAGGACTCGGCCTGAACCCGTCGATCCCCAAGCCGAAAAGCCGCGGCGGCGGGCTGGTCGAGCTGGTCGTGATCGTGGCGCTGGCCCTGGGCCTCGCCCTGGCGATCCAGGCCTGGCTGGTCAAGCCGTACCAGATCCCCTCGCAGTCGATGGAACCGACCCTCGAGGTCGGCCAGCGCGTCCTCGTCAACCGCTTCCTCTACCACTTCACCGACCCCGGCGTGGGCGACATCGTCGTCTTCCACCCGCCGATCGGGGCCGAAAACGGCAAAGTGTGTGGGGCGTCGCACCCGCCGCAACAGGCCTGCCCGCTGCCGAGGGAGGAGCAGGCGAGCGAAAACTTCATCAAGCGGATCGTCGCCGGGCCCGGGGACACGCTCAGCGTTCGCAACGGGCACCCGGTCGTGAATGGCGTCGAGAAGACCGACGAGCCCTATACCAACCCCTGCGGCTCAGCCGGAGCCTGCAATTTGCCGGATCCGATCACCATTCCACCCGACCATTACTTCATGATGGGCGACAACCGTGGGGCAAGCCAAGACAGCCGTTTCTGGGGCCCCGTCCCCCGCGAGTGGATCATCGGCAAGGCCTTCGCCACCTACTGGCCGCCCGACCGGATCGGGATCTTCTAAGGCCCATCGCCGCAGGCTGGCGCGCTCGCGCCGGCTCTTCGCCTTCGACCGCGGCCTGGACAGTCGCTTCGTAGCCGGGGCCGATGAGGCCGGTCGCGGCTGTCTCGCCGGCCCTCTGGTCGCCGCCGCCGTGCTGCTCGACTACGAGTCGCTTTCCCATGCCGACCGTCGCGCGCTCTCCGGCCTGCACGACTCCAAGCAGATGAAACCGGAGCGGCGCGAGGAGCTCTTCCCAGCGGTGCTGCGGGTGGCGGCGCGGACCAGCATCGTGATCCGCTCCGCGCGCGGCATCGACTCGCGCGGCCTCCACGTCACCAACATCGAGGCGCTGGGGGCGGCGCTCGAACGCCTGCATCCGGATGAGGATGCCACTTGCCTGGTCGACGGCTTCTCGTTGCGCAACTGCGCCGTGTCGCACCGGGCGGTGATCGAAGGGGACGGCACGAGCGCCGCGATCGCCGCCGCCTCGGTCCTCGCCAAGGTCACCCGCGACCGTTACATGCGCGGCATCGCCGGCGACTATCCCGGCTGGGGATTCGAGGAGCACGTCGGCTACTCGACCCCCGAGCACCGCCGCGCGATCGAGCAGATCGGGATCTCGCCCCTGCACCGGCGCTCGTTCCAGTCGGTCGCCTACTCGCAACTGGAGCTTGCCGGCTAGAACGCGTTCTCGATGTGCTCGATGTCGGTCACGCGGCCGGCGCGGTCGAAGCTGACGCCGACGGCGTCGAAGCGGATCTCGGCGTAGCGCCGGTCGAGACGTCGCTCCGCCATCCAGGCGGCGGCGAGGCGGCGGATGCGCTGCTGCTTACGGCGCTCGACCGCGAGCACCGGCCGCTCGGGGCCGAAGCTGGAGCCGGCGCGGCCGGCCTTGACCTCGACGAAGACGAGCGTCTGCCCGTCGAGCGCGACGAGATCGAGCTCGCCGAAGCGGGTGCGGGCGTTGCGCTCGAGGATCTCCCAGTGGGCTGAGGCGAGCCGTGCCGCCACCAGCTCCTCGGCGGCCTCGCCGAGCCTGCGGCGTCTCTCCGTCACCGTCTCGGGGGGAAGAATTCACACACTTCTTCGTCTAAGCACCCACGCGTAGGAATTCGCCCCCTAGCGTCGTCGCCATGCTCGCCACGGCGCGAACGTTCACCCTCGACGGCATCTCGGCCCGGCCGGTCCGGGTAGAGGTGGACGTGCGCCGGGGCCTGCCCGCCTTCTCTGTCGTCGGCCTCCCCGACCTGGCGGTGAGGGAGGCGCGCGAGCGGGTCCGTGCCGCGCTCTCCAACTGCGGCTTCGAGTTCCCCCTGCGCCGAATCGTCGCCAACCTCGCCCCCGCCAGCCTGCGCAAGGCCGGGCCCGGGCTGGACCTGGCAATCGCCGTGGCGCTGTTGACCGCTTCCGAGCAGCTGGAGTGGAAAGCGCTTCCCCAGGTCGCGATGGTCGGCGAGCTGGCGCTCGATGGCTCGACCAGGCCCGTGCCGGGTGTGCTGGCGATCGCCGAAGCGGCGCGTGAGCTGGGCGCTGAGACACTCCTCGTGCCCACCGGAAACGGGCCTGAGGCGGCCTTGGCTCCGGGGGTCGAGGTGATCGCCCTCGAGAGCCTGGCGCAGCTGCCCGATCTCGCCGCCGGCGTGTGGCAGCCAGCGCCGCCGCGACCCCTGCCGCTCGCCCTCGACGCCGATCGGAGAGGTGGAGATCTCGCCGACCTGCGCGGCCAGCCCCACCTGCGCTACGCCCTGGAGGTTGCGGCGGCAGGCGGCCACAGCCTGCTGATGGTCGGCCCGCCCGGGGCGGGCAAGTCGCTCGCCGCCAGCCGCCTGCCCTCGATCATGCCGCCGCTCGCTCAAGAGGAGGCGCTGGAGGTGGCGAGGATCGCCAGCGCTTGCGACAAGCTCACGGACGGCCCCGCCGGCTCCCGGCCCTTCCGGGCGCCGCACCACACGGTCAGCCCAGCGGGGCTGGTCGGCGGTGGGACCCCGCCCGGTCCCGGCGAGATAACGCTTGCCCATCGCGGCGTCCTCTTCCTCGACGAGCTCTGCGAGTTCCGCCGCGACACGCTGGAGGCGCTGCGAGCTCCGCTGGAGTCGGGATGGGTATCGATCGCCAGGGCCAACTCGGCCCGGCGGCTGCCATGCCGGTTCATGCTGGTCGCGGCATCCAACCCGTGTCCCTGCGGGCGCGGCGAGACGGACGCCGAGTGCAGTTGCGCGCCGCAGGCGGTGCGACGGTACGAGAGCAGGCTGAGCGGAGCCCTCGCCGACCGCATCGACATCCTCGCCACGGTTCGCCAGCCGAGCGCGGAGGCGATGGGCGGCGAGCCCGGCGAGCCTTCGGCGTCCGTGCGGGAGCGGGTGGGGGAGGCGCGCGAGCGCCAGGCGAACCGCCTCGGCGCCGGGCGCTGCAACGCGGAGATGACCCCGGCCGAGGCGCGGGAGTGCGCCCTCTCAGAGGGCGCGGCGGCGCTGCTGGCCGAGTCCTACTCGCGGCGTCGCCTCAGCGGCCGTGCTCACGACCGCGTTCTTCGTCTGGCTCAGACCATCGCCGACCTCGCCGGCGCCGAGGCGATCGGGCGCGACGAGATGGCCCGGGCCCTGCAGCTGCGGCGGAGGGAGGCGTGAGCGAGCCACGCGCATGTCCCGAGTGCCTGCGCCGCGCCTGGCTGCTCGCCCGCCTCGCCCCGTACATCGAGCGGATCGCGACCGGCGCGCCGGGCTCGCGCTCGCCTGAACTGCTCCGCCTCTCGGACGAGGACCTCGCGGCAGTGGCGGCGCCGAGCGTCGCCACGCAGGTGCTGGCCGGTGTCAGGGAGATCGAGGAGCGCCGTCTTCGCGATGAGCTGCGGGCGGCGCAGTGCTGGGCCTGCTGCCGCCACGACGGCCTCTACCCGGAGGGGCTCCGCGACGCGACCGACGCGCCCCGGGCGCTGATCGGGCGCGGCGACCCGGCCCTGCTCGAGCGGATCGAGCCCGATGACGCGGTCACCGTCGTGGGCGCTCGCAGGGCCACCGCGTATGGCCGTGAGGTGGCACGTGAGCTGGGCCGCGAGCTCGCCGCCGCGGGACTGGTCGTGGTCAGCGGCCTCGCCTTCGGCATCGACGGCTGCGTGCACCGTGGCGCGCTCGACGCGGGCAAGACGGTCGCCGTCCTCGGCTGCGGCGCCGATGTCGCCTACCCGCAGGCCCACCGCTCGCTGTGGCGGCGCATCTGCGAGCAGGGCCTCGTCCTCTCCGAGCTGCCGCCGGGGACCGGCGCCTGGCGCTGGACCTTCCCGGCGCGCAACCGGATCATGGCCGCGATCGCCGGCATGACCGTGGTGGTCGAGGGAGCGCTGCGCTCGGGCTCGCTGATCACCGCCGACCTAGCCGCCGACCTGGGCCGGGACCTCGGCGCCGTGCCGGGGCCGGTCACCGCCCGCACCTCGGCTGGGCCGAACGACCTGCTCGCCGGCGGCGCCTGCCTGGTCCGCGACGCCCAGGACGTCCTCGACGCAATGCTGGGACCCGGCATGCGCAGGCTGAAGCGCTCCGGTCCGAGCCTTGACCCGAGGCTAGGCGCCGTGCTCGAAGCGGTGGAGGGAGGCGCGGACTCTCCTGACGCGCTCGCCGCCGCGCTCGATCTCTCCGGCGCCGAGGCCGCCGCCGCGCTCGCCTCCCTCGAGGCCCACGGCTACGTCTCCTGCTCCTTGGTCGGCGCCTACTCCCGCACCATGCTTCAGGTGCCGACAGGCATCTAGGCTGCTGAGCGTGGACGAGGCCCGCATACCCACCGCGCTCTCAATCGCCGGCTCCGACTCTGGCGGCGGAGCCGGCATCCAGGCCGACCTGAAGGCCTTTGCTCGTTGCGGCGTGCACGGGATGACGGCGATCACGGCGATCACGGCGCAGAACACTCGCGGGGTCGAGCAGGTCGAGGTGGTTTCGCCGCAGGTGGTCTTCGGCCAGATCCTGGCGATCGCCGAGGACATGGGGGCCGACGCAATCAAGATCGGCATGCTTGGCTCGGCGGCCACGATCGACGCCGTGGCGGTCGGACTCACCTACCTCGGGGTCGCGCTCGCGCCCGTGGTGATCGACCCGGTGATGGTCGCCGAGAGCGGCGCTGTATTGCTCGACGACGAGACGAGGACCGCACTCGTAGAGGTGTTGCTGCCGCGCTGCGCGATCGCCACTCCCAACATCCCCGAGGCCCGCGAGCTGACCGGATTGGGGGAGGGGAATACGCAGAAGGATCTGGCGCGTGCGGTCCTGGAGCTGGGGCCGAAGGCAGTGGTCGTAACCGGTGGTCACAGCGAGGAGATGGTCGACATCTTCTTCGACGGCGAGCGTGTCGTGGAGATCACCGGCGAGCGCCACCCCGATGGCGCAGCCCATGGCTCCGGTTGCACACATTCCTCGGCCTTGGCTGCCTTCCTCGCCCATGGCTGCGAGCCACTGGAGGCAGCCAGGCGGGCACGCGAGGTCGCCTCGGAGGCTGTTGCCAACGGGCTGCGCGACCTCGGCGCCGGCGCCGGCCCGGTCGACGCGCTCGGGCTTGCCAGTAGATTTCGGCCATGAGCACGAACGGCAAGACCGCCACCGCGTTGCCGCGCCCGCGCTCCAGCGTCGTCTTCGACGGGCCCGATCGCGCCCACTCACGCGCCTACATGAAGGGCATCGGCTTCGACGACGACGACCTCAGCCGGCCGACGATCGGCATCGCCAACACCTGGACCGAGGCGATGCCCTGCAACTTCCACCTGCGCGGCCTGGCCGAGCACGTCAAAGAGGGCGTGCGCGCAGCGGGCGGCACGCCTATGGAGTTCAACACCGTCGCCGTCTCCGATGGGGTGACGATGGGGACCCAGGGGATGAAGGCCTCGCTGATCAGCCGCGAGGTGATCGCCGACTCGATCGAGCTGATGGCACGTGGCTACCAGTTCGATGCGATCGTCGCCATTTGCGCCTGCGACAAGACGATTCCGGGCTGTGCGATGGCGCTGGCCCGGCTCGACGTTCCCTCCGTGCTCCTCTACGGCGGCTCGATCGCGCCCGGGCACTGGCACGGCCGCGACGTGACGATCCTCGACATCTTCGAGGCGATCGGCGCCCACAGCGCCGGCGACATGAGCGACGAGGAACTGAACGAGCTCGAGGGCGTTGCCAGCCCCGGCGCCGGCGCCTGCGGCGGCCAGTTCACTGCCAACACGATGGCCTGCGCTTTCGAGGCCCTGGGCATCAGTCCTGGCGGCTCGGCGATGGTCCCCGCCGAAGACAGCGAGAAGGGGGCGGTGGCGGAGCGGATCGGCGAGCTCGTCCTCAACGTCCTCGCCGAGGACATAACCCCGAGCAAGGTGATCACCCGCGATGCGCTGGAGAACGCGATCGCATGCGTCTGCGCCTCAGGCGGATCGACGAACGCGGTCCTGCACTTGATCGCGCTCGCCCGCGAGCTCGAGATCGAGTTGACGATGGACGACTTCGAGCGCATCTCCCGTGCGACGCCGCTCTTCGCCGACCTCAAGCCCGGCGGTCGCTTCGTCGCCACCGACCTCTTCGCCGCCGGTGGCGTGCCGGTGATCCTCAAGCGACTCGCCGAAGGCGGCAACCTGCACGAGGACGCGGTCACCGTCACCGGCAAGACGATCGGCGAGGTTGCCGGGGAGGCGAGCGAGGCGCCAGGCCAGGAAGTCGTGCGACCGCTCGACGATCCGCTCAAGGCCGAAGGCGGGCTGGCGATCCTCAAGGGCAACCTGGCCCCCGAAGGCGCGGTGGTCAAGCTCGCCGGCGCCGAGCGCACCCAGCAGACCGGCCCGGCCCGGGTCTTCGAGTCCGAAGAGGAATGCTTCCGCGCGGTCAAGGACCAGCAGATCAACGCCGGCGACATAGTCGTGATTCGCAACGAGGGCCCGGTCGGCGGGCCGGGGATGCGGGAGATGCTCCAGGTCACCGCGGCGATCGTCGGCGAGGGACTGGGGGAGAGCGTCGCCATGGTCACCGACGGCCGCTTCTCCGGCGCCACCCGCGGCCTGATGATCGGCCACGTCGCTCCCGAGGCTGCCAGGGGAGGACCGATCGCGGCGATCCGCGAGGGCGACGAGATAACGGTCGACATCGATGCGCGCCGCCTCGCCGTCGACCTCTCCGATGAGGAGATCGCAAAGCGCATAGCCGCCTACGAGTCGCCGCCCTCGCCCTTCGGCAGCGGCGTGATGTCCAAGTATGCGGCGACGGTCTCCTCGGCGTCCGAAGGCGCCGTCACTTCCTGACGCGTCAGGCGTAGCCCATCCGTTCGAGGATGGGAATCTCCCTGATCTGCGGCGGCTGCAGGTGGTCCCAGAGGATGCCGCGCGGCCGCTCGTACTGGCGCTCGACCTCGATCACCGCCCGTGGCGTCGCGATCAGGTCAACCGGCAGGTCGTGCGAGGTCATCATCAGGTGGCGTCGCAGCACCTGGGTCGGGTGCACGGTGGTCGCCACTGTGGTGTGGTCGTCGATCTTGCCGGCGTCGATCAGGACGCCGTACTCGAGGTCCGAGTAGCCGCCGCCCTTGCCGACCCGCGCTCCGCTCAGGTTGACCGCCACCGAGCCGCAGAGGACGAAGTCGATCTCGGGGAGGTCGTCGAGGGCGGTCACCCGGCCGTGCTTGAGCGCTCCCTTGATCGTCGCTGCCTCCTTCATCCCGGCCTTGGTCAGCTTCTTCGGGTCGAGCACGCGGAAGGGGTGGGGATCACGCAGGCGCGGCACCGCCATGATCACCGTCTTGCCATCTTCGAGCGCCATGCGGCGAGCGTGGGTCTGGGGCGAGTCGGGGTTGGCCTTGATCGTCCTCGCCCGCTTCCAGGCGCGGTTCCCGGCCAGCTTCTCAGCGGCCAGCTTGGCCCCGGCGAAGTTCGGGATTCGTCCTTCGGCGCCGGGGAAGCGGGAGACGCCCTCACGCTCCATCGCCTTCCAGACTTCCCCCCGGATCTCGTCCTTGCTGCCTTTGGCGGCCACCGGGGCCAACGATAGCCACGCGCCCGGTTGTCCGTAATCGGGGCGCCGATTTGCAGGGAATGCAGGCTATCTGGCCGAATGATCGGTATGCCTAAACTCTGGCTGAGCCGATTCGTCTGCAGGGCCGTTCAGGCTGAGGAAAAGTAATGGGCCGCAAGACTCAAATCGCGATCGTCGTTGGTGTCGTGGCGCTACTGCTCGGCGCCGTCGGCGCCTACGCCTACGACAGCTCGCAGAAGGACGAGATCGCCGAGGGGGTGACGATCGGCGGGGTCGACGTCGGCGGCCTCGATGCCGGTGAAGCCGAACGGGCGGTGCGCAAGCAACTCGTCGCGCCGCTGCGGCACTCGCTGCGGGTCAGCTACGACGGCGAGGGCTGGGAGCTCTCCGGCGACGATCTCAAGGTCCGCGCCGAAGTCGCCGGCGCCGTCAACGAGGCGCTTGCCGCCAGTCGCGACGGCGGGTTGCCGGGGCGCGTGGCGCGCTACGTCAGCGGTGACGAGGTCGACGAGCAAATCGCCGCCCCCGTCACCTACTCCGAGCCTGCGGTCAACCGTTTCGTCCGCAAGGTCGCCGCCGAGGTTGGCGTCGAAGCGCAGGACGCGACGGTCGAGGCCAACGGGGCCGAACTCGCGGTCGTTCCCGCCGAGTATGGCCGCAAGCTGCGCGACAACCTGCTCACCAAACAGCTCAAGGCGGCGGTCCTCAACGCTGACGCCGACCACACGATCGCGGCCCGGACCAACCCGGTGAAGCCGGAGGTGACCGGCGAAGAGGTCGCCGATGAGTACCCGACCTACCTGACCCTCGACCGCAGCTCCTACACCCTGCGGTTCTGGAAGAACCTCAAACTGGCCAAGACCTACACGGTGGCGGTCGGCCAGGTCGGCCTCGAAACGCCCGAAGGGATCTACGCGATCCAGGACAAGCAGGAAAATCCGACCTGGAACGTTCCGGAATCGGATTGGGCCGGCAGCCTTGCAGGGCAATCGATCCCGCCGGGGCCTTCCAACCCGCTGAAGGCGCGCTGGATGGGAATCTACGAAGGCGCCGGCATCCACGGCACCGAAGAAACCTCCTCGCTCGGCACCGCTGCCTCGCATGGCTGCGTGCGGATGGCGGTCCCTGACGTGGAAGAGCTGTACGACCTGGTCGAAGTAGGAACTCCGATCTACATCGGCTAGAGGCTCACGCAGCGCCACGGCGAATCTCGTCTCCATGACCTGGGACGAGGCGCTCGCCACCTACGATCGCGACCTGCAGGGGCGCAGCGCGTCTGAGCGCACGCGCAAGGCTTACGGCGTCGATCTCGGTCAGTTCGTCGAGTGGGCGCAGGGGCGGGGTTTGGCGCCGGGCGACGTGCGCCACCGCGATGTGCGCCGTTACGCGGCGGGGCTTTCCGAGGGCGGCGCTGCGCCCGCGACCGTGGCCCGCAAGCTGGCCTCGATTCGCGGCCTCTTCGATTTCCTGGTCCGCAGCGAGCGGCTCGGCCAGAACCCGGCCGACCTCGTCTCCAGCCCGAAGCGGGAGCAGAAGCTGCCCCAGGTGCTCAGCGCCGAACAGCTGCGCTCGTTGCTGGAGCGGATCCCGGCCCGGACCTCGCTCGAGCTGCGCGACCGGGCGATGCTCGAGCTCGCCTACTCCTGTGGGCTGCGCTGCGAGGAGATCGTCGGCCTCGATCTCGGTTCGATGGACTTCGAGAGCGAGCGGTTGCGTGTCCTCGGCAAGGGTGGCAAGGAACGCCTGCTCCCGGTCGGGGAGCCGGCGCAACAGGCGCTGCGGCGCTACTTGGAGAAAGCCCGCCACGCCCTCATGACCGACCCTCGCGAGCATGCCCTCTTCCTCTCAAAGAGCGGCCGTCGCCTCTCCAACTCCGACGTCACCCGCCGCCTGCGGCTCTGGGTTCGCCAGGCGTCGCTGGCCGCCGGCGTCTCGCCGCACTCGCTTCGCCACAGCTTCGCCACGCACCTGCTCGAAGGCGGCGCCGACCTGCGCACGATCCAGGAGCTGCTCGGTCACGCGTCGATCTCGACGACTCAGGTCTACACTCGGGTCGACGCGGCCCGCCTTCGCGACGCGTACGCCTCCACCCATCCGCGCGCATGATGCGCAAAACCTCCCCAGCGAACATAGAATCGAGCAAAAGGCCATGGAAACTGGCGTAAAAGAGGTGGAGCTGCGCGATCTTTGGCGCCGCTACAAGGGAGACGGCGACGCCGCGGCGCGCGAGCGCCTCGTGGTCGCCTACTCGCCGATGGTCAAGTTCGTCGCCGGCCGGCTCGGCGCCGGACTGCCCTCGCACGTCGACGACGCCGATCTCATCTCCTACGGCCTGATGGGGCTGATCGGCGCGATCGAGCGCTTCGAGCCGGAGCGGGGGATCAAGTTCGAGACCTTCGCGATGACCAGGATTCGCGGCGCGATCATCGACGAGCTGCGCTCGCTCGACTGGGTGCCGCGCTCGGTGCGCTCCCGCGCCCGCGAAATCGAGACCACGCAGGCAAAACTCGAGCACGAACTGCAGCGGGCGCCGACCGAGGCGGAGCTGGCGGCGAAGCTTGGGATCAGCGAGGAAGAACTGCAGGCCTCGCTGCTCGAGATCGCCAACTCCTCGGTCTACGCGCTGGATGAGCTCTGGACGGTCTCCGACTCCTCCGGCGACACCGTCTCACTGCTCGACACGATCTCCGACCCGCGGGCGGAGGACCCGCAGGAATCGCTCGCCAGCAGTGAGGTCAAGGATCGCCTCACCGAGGCGATCGCGACCCTGCCCGAGCGCGAGCAGCTCGTCGTCGCCCTCTACTACTACGAGAACCTCACATTGAGGGAGATCGGCGAGGTCCTCGGGGTCACCGAGTCGCGCGTATCGCAGCTCCACACCAAGGCTGTGATGCGCTTGAAGTCCGGATTGCAACAGGTGTAGCTTCTCCATGTGGCTCATAAGGCTGCAGACCGGATTCGTAACGTCGCCCTGATAGGGCACCGGGGCTGCGGCAAGACGAGCCTGCACGAGGCGATGCTGTTCGAGGCCGGGGCGATCAACCGGCTGGGCACAGTGGGGGACGGCTCGACCGTCTCCGACCACGAGCCAGACGAGCAGGAGCGCGAGATGTCGATTGGCGCCGCCGTCGCCAGCTTCGAGCACGACGGCCGCAAGATCAACCTGATCGACACCCCCGGCGAGCCCAGCTTCGTCGCCGACGCGATCGCCGCGATGCGGGTCGCCGACGCCGCGGTCGTCGTCGTCAACGGGGTGACCGGGGTCGAGGTGCACACCGAGCGGCTCTGGCGCCGCGCCGACGCCGAGGGGCTGGCGCGCCTCGTCTTCGTCAACATGCTCGACCGCGAGCGAGCCGACTTCCTGCAGGCGCTCGACTCGCTCAAGGCCGCCTTCGGTCCCCACGTCGTCGCCACTGAGATCCCGATCGGCGTCGAGCACGAGGTGCGCGGGGTGATCGACCTGATCGACCTCAAGGCGTTCGTCTACGAGGGGGTCGAGCGCGACGGCGCGGAGGAAGCGGAGATCCCTGACGAGCTGCGCGGGCAGGCCGAGGAGTACCGCGAGAAGCTGATGGACGAGGTGGCGGAGAACTCCGACGAGCTGATGGAGCGCTACCTCGAGGGTCAGGAGATCGACCACGACGAGATCGTTCGGGTGTTGAAGCAGGGGGTGACGGCAGGGCGGATCTTCCCCGTCACCTGTGGCGTGGCGACGCGCAACCTCGGCACCGGCCGCCTGCTCGAGGCGCTGGTCGAGGATTTGCCCTCGCCGGCGATGCGCGGCGCCGTGGCGGCGACCGGCGCGGAAGGCGAGCCGATCGAGGTCGAGCCCGACGAGGATGGCGAGCTCGTCGCCTACGTCTTCAAGACGCTCGCCGACCCCTACACCGGCCGCGTCAACCTCTTCCGCGTCTGCCGCGGCACGCTGCGCTCCGACTCGCAGGCGGTCAACGTGACCCAGCAACAGAAGGAGCGGGTGGGGCAGCTGGGGCAGCCGCTGGGCAAGGAGCTGGAGCCGGCGACCGAGCTCGGGGCGGGGGACATCGGCGCGGTCGCCAAGCTGAAGGAGACCCACGCCGGCGACGTCCTCTGCGAGCGCCAGGAGGAGATCGCCTTCGCGCCGCTCGACCTGCCGAACCCGGTGATGGCCTTCGCCTACGAGCCGAAGTCGAAGGGCGACGAGGAGAAGGCGGCGGCCGCGGTGCGCCGCCTCGCCGAGGAGGACCCGACACTCGACATCCACCGCGATCCCCAGACCGGCGAGCAGATCCTCGCCGGTCTCACCCGCGATCACGTCGGGGTGGTCGTCGCCAGGATGAAGCGGCGCTTCGGGGTCGAGATCGAGCTGCACCCGCCGCGGGTGCCCTACCAGGAGACGATCCGCAAGCCGGCCAAGGCACACGCCCGCTACAAGAAGCAATCAGGAGGCCGTGGCCAGTTCGCCGACTGCCAGATCGAGATCGAGCCGGCTGAGGACGGGGTGGACCTCGACTTCGTCAACAAGATCAAGGGCGCCTCGATCCCCGGCAGCTTCATCCCCGCGGTCGAGAAGGGGGTGGTCGAGGCGATGGAGCACGGCACGGTCGCCGGCTACCCGGTCAAGGGCGTGCGGGTGCGCCTGGTCGACGGCAAACACCATGACGTCGACTCCTCCGAGATGGCTTTCAAGATCGCCGGCTCGATGGCCTTCCGGGAGGCGATGGAGGAAGCGGACCCGGTCCTGCTCGAGCCGATCGTCCGCCTCGCCGTGAGCTGTCCCGGGGATGTCGTCGGCGACGTGATCGGCGACCTCAACTCGCGCCGCGGCCACCCGCTGGGAATGGAGCCGAAGGGCTCGGCGACAGAGGTCAAGGCCGAGGTGCCGATGGTCGAAGTGCTCGACTACGCACCCGACCTGCGCTCGATCAGCGGCGGCAGGGCGGACTTCTCGATGGAGTTTGACCGCTACGAGGAGGTGCCTGCGCAGATAGCCCAGAAGGTGGTCGGGGGGTGACGCGCATGGCACGGCGCATCTCTGCGTCCTCGGTCGCTCGCGTGCAGAGCACGCCACGCTCCCTGCGTCCTTGACCTGCTTGGCCATGCACGCCACTGCATGAACTACTTTCCAGTCCATGAATGTCGGTGAAACCTGTGCCGTCTGCGGTCGCACGATCCTTGCCGGGGAGCGCACGCGCAGCTACATCAGCCCGAAGGATGGGCCGCGTCTCGTCTGCGAGCTTTGCCGGGACCGCGCCGAGCGCCAGGGCTGGGTCGACCCGGCGGCCGCGGGGGCGAACGTGGGGCGCCAGGAGGCCGAGCCGGGGGAGTCCCCGCAGGGTCGGCTGGAGCGCGCGATCGACCGCTTCAACGCCAGCGATGCTGCCCGCACGGTGGCTGGGCTGATGCGGACCCTGGGCGAGCCGTCCGTCTCCGTGGGCGCCGCCGCCGGCTCGCCCAGCGAGGCCCGGATCACGGTCGCCTGGGAGCTGACCTGGTACCAGTGGGCGGTGGACTTGGCGGACGAGCTGCGTCCCGTCGCCGAGCTCGACCGCGGCAGCGAGATGTCCCAGCTCGACGCCTCCGCCCGCCAGTGGAACGCCAGCGCCGCCCCGGGCGGGCAGCTGCTGCTCGGGGCTCCGGTCGGCTGACTTGAAGAGGCTCGTGGTCAACGTCGACGGTGGCGCCCGTGGCAACCCCGGCCCGGCGGCGATCGCCGCCGTGGTCCAGGACGGCGGCGGCGAGGTGCTCGAGGAGCGGGGCGAGAGGATCGGCAAGGCGACCAATAACGTCGCCGAGTACCGGGCGCTCCTGCTCGGGATCGAGCGGGCGGCAGCACTGGGAGCGAAAGAGCTCGAGCTAGTCGGTGACTCGGAGCTCGTCGTTCGTCAGGTGAAGGGCGAGTACAAGGTCAAAGACGCGAACATGCGTGAGCTGCACGCCGAGGTGAAGCGCGCCCTGGCGCCGTTCGAGCGCTGGTCGATCCGCCACGTGCGCCGTGAGCAGAACGTCGAGGCCGACCGCCTGGTCAACGAGGTGCTGGATGGGTCCTGAGCCGATCGATCCGGGCGTCGGCATAGGCCACGTCCACCTCAAGGTGGCCGACATCGACCGCGCGCTCGAGTTCTACTGCGGCGTGCTCGGCTTCGAGCTGCAGCAGCGCCTCGGTGACGAAGCAGCCTTCGTCTCGGCGGGTGGCTACCACCACCACATCGGCCTCAACACCTGGCACTCGAAGGGCGGTTCGCCGCCGCCTCCGGGGACCACCGGTCTCTTTCACTTCGCGATCCTCTATCCGGGTCGCCGCGCCTTGGCCGATGCGCTGCGTCGCCTCTCCGAGGCCGGCGTCCCGCTCAGCGGCGCCTCCGACCACGGGGTCAGCGAGGCGCTCTACCTCTCCGACCCCGACGGCAACGGCATCGAGCTCTACTGGGACCGGCCGCGGGAGGAGTGGCCGCAGCCGCAGCCCGGCCAGAAGGTCGAGATGTACACGCGGCCGCTGGATTTGCGCAACCTGCAGGCCGAGCTGGACCGCTAGAAGCCGAGGATCGGGCCGACCAGGTTCGCTTTGAACGGCTGCGTGCCGGGCACGAGCTGTACGTCGGTGAGCGATGAGTTGGCGCGCATGTAGGCCAGCTCCTTCGCCATGTCGCCGACCCCGTTGGAGCCGGCGAGCGGCGCCAGCTGGAGAGTGCTGAGTGTCCCGATCGCCTGGCCCGATTTGTTCATGAAGCCGCTGCCGGAGTCGCCCGGGATGCCTGGCGTCAGCGTCACCACGTTGTGGCTCCAGCCGTTGCCCTGGCTCTGGACGACGACGCCCTGCTTCGGGCTGAGCAGGGTGACGCCCCCGCGCAGCGAGGAGTTGCCGTAGGAGTAGACGGTCGAACCGAGCCCGCCTGCTGCGCCGACTCCCGTCGGCCCGCCGAAGCCCGGCGCCGAGGGGTTGACGCTGCCGACGTCGGCCGGGTCGATCCTGATCAGGGCGAGGTCGTTGAAGGCACAGGCGTCCGGATTGGTCTCCCCGTTCGCCTGCATCGTCAGCCAGGAGCTGTAGGCGAGCGTTCCCGGTTTGCTCGCTCCGGTCACTTCGACCGGCGTGCCGAGCGGCAGTGAGCCGCTCGTGCAGCCGTCGGTTTCGGTCTGCCCGCCGGTCCCGGCGCAGTGCGCCGCCTGACCCAGGTAGACGTCGTCGCCTCCCTGGAAGACGAAGTTCGCGGTGCACTGGCCGCCTTCGGTGAAGACCTGTACTCCGGGGTGCACCGTCGCGGTCTCGGTTGGCGCCCACGCCGAGGCGGCCGCTGGGGGGAGGAGTCCAGCGCCAAGCGCCAGCGATGCTACGACGACAATGACCTTGCTTCGATTCATCGGAGCCTCCTGACGATTGGCTTGAGTGGCCGCCTCGGCGATCAGGGCTGCGAGGAGACTACCAAATACTGGGTAGAGCCTGAGAGGACTGCATGCCGAGCCTCATACCCGCAGCCTCGGCCTCCATGCGCGCCGCAGGCCTATAATCACCGCTCGCGCGGCTGTAGCTCAGCTGGCTAGAGCGTCTGCTTGCCATGCAGAAGGTCGTGGGTTCGAATCCCATCAGCCGCTTCGCTTCGAATCCCCTGCACTTGGGCCACTCGGCCCTCGCAGGGGAAAATCAAACCACCCCCGCATATCGCCTCCATTTTGGGCACTAGTTCCCAAAATGACGCCGATGCGCGGCGATTAGCGGCGATTCCCGCCGATTCCGCCTCGCTTTCGCCCGGCGGCGGAGCTAGGTTCGCCAGCGCCAAGACATAAGTGGCCCCGGCGGCGCTGAAACGCCCCGGGGCCTGGCACCGAAGCCGAGACTTCGATGCAACGGAAACGGTACTGCCGTTGCCCCCACCGGGGCGGCATCAGGGCCGGCTTCGGTGCCCTACCGAGAGGAGGGCGCCATGCCCGGCACCACGATCACGATCAGCGGCCCGCAGCGTGACGGCCTCTACGAGCTGGTCCGCAACCACCTTGGCTCCGTAGGCGACCTTTGGGACGCGCTGGAGCGAGACAGGGACTTCGCCACGGCGGCACGGCTCGGTCTGGAGTTCGGCGAAGACTTCGCGCTGCTGGAGGACATCGGTTGGGGCGAGGACGAGGGCCGCGAGAGCTTCGAGCTGACGACGCCGGTCCACGACCTGATGGAACTGCTCAAACGCCTCCATGACGAAGCCGAGCAGGTGCTTCATGGGAAAGGGACCGAGCGCGAGGCCCGAGAGGACGATCGGGCAACCGAGGAGCGCTACCTGCGTGGCCTCGATGCCTGCGAGGAGCTATTGGTCAGGCTCGATGAGGTCGAGAGCCCCCCAGCATGACCACGACCCTCACGATCGATTTGCGGGAGTGCGACACGCTGCATGGGCTGCTGTCGCGTCGCCTGTTCATCCTGGTCGAGAATCCCTCCGGGCTCGCCGAGGTGGAAGGAATCTCGGTCGCCGAGCTTTACGAGCGCCTTGCTGATGACCTGCGGCTGATGGAGGACATCGGCTGGGCCTCCGAGGCCGATCAGGAGTCGGTGGGGCTGACCATGCCGCGCGAGAAGCTCGCCGAAACCCTGAAGCGGCTTCGCCGCGATGCCCGCCGCGCACCGCTCTCGCCCCGGCATGAGCGAGAGCCGAAGGAAAGCGTCGATGAGCGTTGGCGGCGCTTCCGGCAGGCGGGGGAAGTCTGCGAGGAGCTGCTGTGCAGGCTCGCCTCATCGGCCCAAGATGACGCGGACCCGGAGCCGATCAGCGGTGTCTCGCCCGAGGATGCTGCGAGGCACGAGCTGGCTGCCTACTACCCCGTCACGGACGGCTTTGTCCTGGCCGCCCTTGAGCGAGCCGAACTGCATGAGCAGGAAGCGGAGGTCTTGACCTCCGCCCTCATGGGGCACCTCGGATTCAAGTGGGCGCCATCCACGAATCGCCTGTTCTTCCCCCGGCTCGAAGAGCTGCGGAAGGCTGGCCTGTTGACCAGCATCGAGCGGCGGGGCGAGCCGTACTGGAGCCTGACCTCCGTCGGTCGAGAGCGGCTTGCCAAGGAGCGCGAGGCCGGCGAGATCGGTGAGCTGCCCGAGTCGCCTCAGCACCGCGCCTGGCGGCACGCCCGCGAACAGGCAGCGGTGCGGATCGACGGGTTCCGCCACGAGCAGACCGAGGCGCTCGAAGTCGCCGATGAGCTTCTGAACCGTTATGGGCCCTCGCTGTCCCAGGATTGGCTCGACTTGAGCGAGCGGCTGTGCTGGTCGACGTGGCACCTGGCGTCGGCCATCCACTGCCTGCACGAGTGGGTCGAGCCCGACGACGAGGCTCCGGATGTGGACGAAAACCCCGGCCCAAGGCCGGGGCGGCGGAATGTTGCGGCCTGGGACACCCAGCCTGGCAAAGAGCAAGGAGGCAACGCATGAGCGCGAAACAGCAAAAAAAGAAAGGCGCCGGCAAGTCGACCAAAGCGTCGTCGGCGGGAAAGAAAGGCCGTCTCGGTCCCGGCGAGCTGGACAAGCTGGTCCTCGCCTACATGCGCAAGCACAAGGAGGACGCGCCGCATACCCCGAGCGCGATCGCCAGGGGGATCGAGCGCTCCTCGGGCGCCGTGGCTAACTGCCTCGGTCGTCTGGAGGGGCAGAAAAAGGTGCGGCTGGTCAAGCCCAAGCCGCGCGAATACGAGCTGGTCGGGGTCAAGGGGAAGCGATGAGTCGACTGTTCGTCGTAGGCGGTGCGGAGGGTCGGCGTGGACGCGATTGAGCGCCACGAGCACGTCGTGCGCTTCGGTGAGGAGCTGAGGCGCATCCGGCGGGACGCCGGCATCTCGATGGAGGTGCTCGGCGACCGCGCGGGGCTGCATCGAACCGAGATCAGCCACTTGGAGCATGCCGGTCGGGAGCCGCGCCTCACGACCATCGTCAGGGTCGCCCACGCCCTGGACATCTCGGCGAGTCGCCTCCTCGAGGGCGTCGATCGTTTCGAGAGCGACGGGGGTGGCTCCGGGTTGCAGTCGGCCGCTTTGGTGGCTGTTCGAGGGCCGAGGCGCAGGCCACAGGGAGGTGAGGAGGACCCCGCGCGAGCGGGGTCCCCTTCTACCTGCCTCGGCCCTCGAAGAGCCACAAATGGCGCCTCCCCGGAGCCTTGCGACGAAGGAGCAGCCCGACTCGGATAGTGCAGATACGGAGGAGGACGCCGATCCCGGGCTGCCTCGTTGCGTCAAGTGCGGTCGCGAGCTACTTGATGTCGAACCGGACGGGGACGCTCCCGCGAGGTGCGAGGACTGCATTCCCGAAATCGGCCCTGGCAGCGCGTATGTAGATCGACTCTCGGTCAATCTCCGTCAGCTCCGTGTCGGCGCCGGCCTTGAACGGGGCGCGCTTGAGAGCCGGGTCGGGACTCAGCACCTTGCCCATCTGGAAGGCGACGCTGCCAACAACTTGCGCCTGACGACCGCTTTGAGGCTCACCTGCTCGCTGGGCGCCTCGATCGAGCAGCTGACCGACCGCATCCACTGGACCCCCGGCCAGATAGTCCGTGGTTTTGAGCAGCGCCGACCAGTGGAACGGCTATCCGGGTTCTTCCAGGTTCTACCCGGCAACGTGCCGGCCTTCGAGCCCCCATCGCCGCAGGCTGCTGAAGATCGCGAAGAGGCGGCTGCGATCTTCGGGGCAAACGTCCGCGATGCTCGCGAACGCCGCCATCTAACCCAGGCGGAGCTGGCGCGAAAGGCTGGCCTCGGCAAGAACGGCCTTTCGTTGATCGAGAGGGGCATCCGGGAGACGTCGGTCGCGATCCTCCTCGAGCTGGCTCGCTCGCTTGAAGTGCCGCCGGACTTCCTGCTCGGCGGCATTGTCTGGAGTGCCGGCCCACAGCCCGGCACGTCGGGCCGGGCGCGACGGGCCGGATGCAGCCTCGACATTGCCATCCGGCGCCTTTGGAACGAGGGCAAGACGACTCGTGACATCGCCGAGACGCTGGGCACGTCACCCGGAACGATCTCGGCGACGGTGCATCGGTTGCGTGAGCGCGGTGAGCCCCTTGGCTATCGTCGCCCACCCACGAGAGGCGTTCACGCCCGTGCCCGTCAGAGGCGTCCAACGTGCCCTGAGCCCGCCTCGATCCGACACGAAGAGCCTCAGCGTGACGTCGCCATGCCGAGGATTAACGAAGCCTCCAGCGAGGACATAGCCGGCAGGATCGGGGTCAACGTCAGGTTTCGCCGCGCCGAGTCTGGGTTGACGCTTCGACAGCTCGCCGAGGCCACGGAGACGCACTTCAGCCATCTCTCGCGAATCGAGCGGGGGAGGTCGAAGATTCCGCAGCTCGCTCTTATTCTCAAACTCGCCGGAAGCCTCAACGTGCGATGCGGCCTCCTTACGGCCGGCGTGATCTGGGATCCGGCATCGCATGCCTTCTGGGTGGAGGACTCCCCGCCCGAGCCTCACACGGCGATTGATCAGCTTGGAGCCAACGCAAGGCAAGCTCGGCTGCAGGTAGACCTTTCCCAGCAAGCGCTGGCCGACCGGGCATCCATGAGTCGTGGTGACCTCGTGGACTTCGAGCGAGGGAACCGGAACTTCAGGATCTTCACTGTAGTCCGCCTCGCCAGCGCGCTCGGAGTCGGCTTCGAGCAGATGCTTGCCGGAGTCGCCAATTGGCATTTCCGACCCTTGGCGCCGCCGGAATTCCTGCCAGGCGAGCGTCCGACCAAGGCGGAGCGCGACCAGTTGCTCAAGCGACTCTGGCGGGAAGGGCGTCCCGAAGTGGAGATAGCCGAAGCGTTGGACCTATCCAGAAAGGCTGTTGGTCCATATGTACGCGAACTTCGGGACGCGGGGGAGGATCTGCCGTATCGCCGCTCCCCCCGGAGCGCAGTCGAGAGGGCGGCCCGGCGACGACGTAGTCGAGTAGCCCTCGATGAGCAACACCTTCGCTGAATTGCTTTCAGTCGATTGAGCGGCCGGAAGGGGTGTTGCTGATTCGAGAGCGTCTCGAAGTAAGCTGTTCGGCCGCCTGCCGCTTTCCCTTTTGCGGCCATTGGCGTACCAGATGACGCTTCCCGCCCCTTTCTCCTTCCAGCCAGTGAAATGACCGAAATCGATCAAGGAGCGCATTACCGCCGGACCGACCTCCAGGTTCACACGCCCCGCGATCCGGCCTGGAAAGGGAAACGCCCTGTCGAGAGCTCCGATCGAGAGCAATACGGTCGCGATTTCGTTGCCGCGTGTCGAGCTAAGGACCTGCACGCGGTGGCGATTACCGATCATCACGACTTCGTCTTCGTCGACTACATTCGCGATGCGGCAGCAACGGAGACCGACGAGGCTGGCAGGCCGCTGCCAGAGGCGGAGCGGCTAACCGTCTTCCCTGGGCTTGAGCTAAGCCTTGCTGTTCCCTGTCAGGCCCTCTTGGTGCTCGATGCGGACTTTCCAGCCGACCGATTGTCGTCTGTGCTCGAGCAGCTCCGCATCGAGGTGGACGATCCAAAGGCGAAGAAGCACGCAGAGCCGAAAGAGCTCGACTTCGACAATCTCGGAGAGCTCCGCGAACATCTCGACAAGAACGGCTGGTTGAGGGGCCGCTACGCGCTGCTACCCAATGTCACTGACGGCGGGCTCGGCACTCTAATCCGCAAGAAAATGCAATCTCGCTACAAAGAGATGCCGTGTGTTGGGGGTTACGTCGACGGAGCGATCGAGGATCAGGGCAATGGCATCACCGCGATTCTCGCCGGCGAGAGCAAGGAGTGGGGCAACAAGCGGATCGCGGTGTTTCAGACCTCAGACTCGCGCAGGGCTGACTTCAAATCGCTTGGTATCCCGTCAACTTGGATCAAGTGGGCCGAGCCGACGGCCGAGGCGTTGCGCCAGGCATGCCTCGCGCAGGAGTCGCGCATTTCCCATACCGAGCCGCAGTTGCCGGGGATCGTGATCACTGAGCTGCGCGTCTCCAACTCGCAATTTCTCGGGCCGATCGGGTTGGCGCTCAACCCGCAATACAACGCACTGATTGGGGGGCGGGGAACCGGCAAGTCGACCTGCCTCGAGTACCTGCGCTGGGCTCTTTGTGACCAACCTCCTGAGCTTGAGGACGACGATGACATCCCCAACCACTCTGCCCGGCGCGCACGTTTGATTAAGCAGACCCTGGAGCCCTTCGGAGCCAACGTAGAGGTGGACTTCGTTCTCAATGGCATCTCTCACATGGTCCGCCGCTACGCCGATACCGGCAGGGTTCAGCTGAAGATTGGCGATCGCGAACTGAAGGACGCCACCCCGGAGGAGATCCGCGCTCTGTTGCCGATCGAGGCCTACAGTCAGCGCCAGCTCTCAAGCGTCGGCATTCGTCTCGACGAGCTGACCCGCTTCGTTACGGCCCCCATCCGCGAGCAACTCGGTGAGACCGCAACGAAGGCGGACGAGATTGCCGCCCAGGCTCGCGAGAACTATGCTCATCTGCAGCGCCAGCGCGCGCTTGAAAAAACGATTTCCCAAGAAGACCTCTCCCTCGCCTCGCTCACTCAGCAGGCAAAAAACATGCGCGAGGGCCTTACCGGACTGACGGATGAGGATCGCGAGTGCCTCGCTCAGCGTCCAGGCTATGAGGAGGCCAACAATCTGGCTTCGGGCTGGATTCGTTCGGTAGAGCAGGCCGTCGAGGAGGTGGAGGCGCTCCGAGCGCGCCTAACCCGGATCCGCGGGGAACTGAACTCGATCGACAACGATCTGCCCGAGGCCGGTCTGCTTACTGCTATTGAGGCTGCGGCGAGTGCCGCTCTTGAGGGTGCTCAAGACGGCGCTGACTCGGCCGGAACGGCGCTCGACCAAGCTCAGCGAAAAGGTAGCGACCTGCTGACCGCGAACGCTGCGTGGGCTAAAGCGCTGAAAGCCTTCAACAAACGCTACGCCGCCGCGACCGAGCGCTCTAGCGTCCACGCCTCGAAGCTGGAGGAGTTGGAGGAGCTTGAGCGCCGCCAGCAGGCTGTGCGGGACACGATCGCCGAGGCACGCGCCGAGTTGGCGACGCTCGGTGAGCCAGCGATGGTTCATGCCGAACTGCGCAGTAGCTGGTGCGAGGTCCAAAACGAGCGATCGGCGGTGATGGAGAAGCAGTGTGAGCGACTGACCGAGCTCTCCGGAGGCTTGATTCGGGCCAGTGTTCGTCGCAGTGCAGGGGCCGAGCGTCTCCTCGACCCTTTCAAGGCGGCGATCTCTGGGTCGGGTGTGCATACGGCGAAGGTGCGGAAGTTCCTCGGCAAAGTCTCCGAGGCCGAGGATCCGCTTGCGGCCTGGCTTGGCGCAATGGAAGAGCTCGAAGATAGGGTGCTACGGAGCGCCGAGGCTAGCGATCTCCCCCCACTGCAGAGCGCCCTGGTGGCCTTCAGCGAGGCGGACATGGCCAAGATTGTCAAGAAGCTTGCTGCGGAGAAGGTGCTCGAGCTCTCGCTGCTACCCCTCAACGACCAGCCGCTATTCCAATACCGGCGCAAAGAGGGCGACTACATCGAGTTCGCGGACGCTTCGGCGGGCCAGCAAGCTACGGCGCTGTTGCAGGTTCTGCTCGACCAGCCCGGGCCACCGCTGATCATCGATCAGCCCGAGGACGATCTCGACAGCCAAGTGATCCTCGACGTCGTTGACCAGATCTGGGAAGCCAAGCATCGGCGGCAGCTGATCTTTTCCAGCCATAACGCCAATCTCGTTGTCAACGGCGATGCCGAGTTGGTGATCTGCTGTCACTACCGCAAAGCTGGGGATCACTCGGGTGGCACGATCAAGCTACAGGGGGCGATCGACGTCCCGAAGGTACGCAAAGAGATCACCCAGGTGATGGAGGGTGGCGAAAAAGCCTTCCGACTACGCAAGGAGAAGTACGGGTTCTAGAGGTAGCTCTTAGTCGAGCCTTTTCCAGTTCGGTTCCCGTTTTCGGCGTCCGTAGTCCTGGAAATCGAAGCCGCCACGACGATCGGCCTCGCGAATAACAAAGTTGGTGAGGTGCAGGAACCACTGGCGGAGCATCCCCTTCTCGTCGTTGCTCGCCCTGCCGGTCTTCGAGGGCGGAACGAGCATGCCGCGGTTGAAAACGATCACGCGGTCGATATTGCGGCGGCTGATGCCTGCCGATTTAGTCGCCTTGCGCAGACGCTTCCACTCTTTCTCACACCATTCCTCGCTTGCGAGGTCGGTGTTGTAGGCGATCACCGAGTATTGGCAACGGGGCTTCCCGTCGGAGGCGTCCCTTCCTTTTGTCGCGGAGTTGAAAACTTCTCTCCGCCCGGCCTTAGCTGCGTGATTGCCCTGGCGGCCCTCGCGCACTTGTCTAGCTCGTTCTGGGTCAGAGTGGACTTGACCTCTACCACCGCAAGCAGACTCTCGGCTGGCAAGACGTCACCCGATTTCTCGGTCAGTAGAGGGACCGTGCGGTTGCAGTCGTAGATGACAATGTCGAGCTGTCCGGTGCGGCGGCCGTCGGCGTCAACGGCTTCACCGCTGGTAACCCGGAACCGGCTCGGGAGCCGCGATTGCAGGAATCTGACGATGCCCTCCTCGCGCGATTCTCCTCGGGAGAGCTTGTGCTCCTTAGCTCTAGCCCGCTTGAAGCTCAGCCAGAGCTCCTCCTCGGCGTGGTCCATCAGTTCGTCGAAGACCCCGTCAGGGCTCACGATGGGTGTAGTAGATCAGTTTGGCGATCCTTGAGCGGTGAGGTAAATTGACTAAAGCCTGGACGGCAGTGTGGCTGGAGGTCGATGCAGACCGGCGATACGGCCGTCAGGCCAAGAGGCAACTCCCGGCACCCTCTAGAGGGTCTCGAGGTGAGTGTCGGTCCGGCGCGCATTGCGTGCCGGGCCTAGCCGGGTTTCTCAAGGCTGATAAGTAAGGGGTAGCTGTAGCGAAGCACTCGACGCGGCAGCTCGCAATAGCTTTCCGGCATGCCCGACGTGATCGTCTTGCTGCTGGCGGCGAGTGGCACCGCGCTTGCCACCGGGCTTGGCGCAATTCCGGTTTTCTTCCTCGGTCAACGTGCAGGGCAGCTGACCCCGCTCCTTCTCGGCGTTGCCGCGGGCGTGATGGGGGTCGCTTCGATCGCCGGGCTGTTCATCCCCGCCACCGAAGAAGGATCGCTTCTGGCTGTCCTCGTCGGGCTGGCGATGGGGGCGGGGTTGCTGGCCGTTGTCCGTCGCCGGCTCAACTCCCGCGCGACCTTCATGGGTCGCACGGGCCAGGGCGCACGCACCTCGGCGTTGGTCTTTCTCGTCCTCTTCGTCCATAGCCTTCCCGAGGGCTTCGCCATCGGCACGGCGTTCGCCTCGGACCGCGCCGGACTGGGCCTCTTCGTGATCCTCGCAATCGCGATCCAGAACATTCCCGAGGGAACCAGCGTCGCGATCCCGATGGCCGTTGCCGGATTCAGCCGCACCCGTCAGTTCTGGGCAGCGGTTGCCACCAGCGCCCCGCAGCCGGTCGGTGCGTTGCTCGCGTTCCTCCTCGTCGAGCAGATCCAGGGGTTGCTCCCCTTCTCTTTTGCATTCGCTGCCGGGGCGATGCTCTCGTTGATAGTCATCGAGATGCTGCCGAAGGCTTATGCGAGATCGACGGACCGCATCGGGCCGAGTGCCGGCATTTTGGTCGGCGGCATCCTGATGTTGACGCTGAGCCTCCTGCTGGGGGTATGACAGCGGACAGATGCCACGTCCTATGTGTCCGCCTCGCCTGGTGTGGCTCTTACGGCGATTCGCTGGATCGCCCACAAGCCCAGGCCGAGGCAAAGGAGCGCTCCGGCTCGCAGCCAGGTCTCGCCCTCAACTTGGGTCATGACGACAGCGCAGGCAGCGATGCCAAGGAGCGGCAGTACGAAAGGCACCTTGAAGTGGACATGATCGACACGGTCTTGTCGTAGGAGCAGAGCCGAGACGTTGA
The DNA here is from genome assembly GCA_963728045.1 of uncultured Solirubrobacterales bacterium. Lineage (GTDB taxonomy): Bacteria > Actinomycetota > Thermoleophilia > Solirubrobacterales > 70-9 > VRUE01. The sequence goes on along the minus strand of CAVSIE010000004.1, from coordinate 414,447 downwards.
CGGCGATGAAGACGCCCAACAGGAGAAGCACCGTCGTATCGGCCAGCGCCCCAAGGTCACCCGTGAGGATCAGGCCCGCCGCGACCAGGGTCGTGAACGCGATCGCAACTATGGGAGTGTTTCGCCGGCTCAAGAGACCAAACGACGCAGAGCAAAACCCCCTCTTTCGCCATTCCATAGAGCAAGCGGGAGGCCATGATCATGTTGATCAACGCTCCGTTCGCCAAGGCCATCAGTCCGATTGCCGAAAAGACCTTGGTCGGGACTGACAAGGGACCGATCTGAACGACCTCGAGCAGCGCCCCGCTGGAGGCTTCGAGACGTTCGGTGGGGACTGCCATCGAGGCGACGATCGTCACGACGAGGTAGATCGCCCCGGCGACAGCCAGGCCGGCGAACAGGGCAAGGGGATAGGAGCGCTCCGGATCATTCGTCTCCTCGGCGATGTTGACCGAGTCCTCGAAACCGATCAGGGCATAGAAGGCAAGCGCAGCACCGGCGAGAACCGCCAAGGCCGGAGCTGAGCCCTGCTTGAACTCGATGGCTCTGCCGGGGTCGCCCTCGCCACTGGTGAGCGCGGCTATCCCGATGACCACCACCAGGGCGAGCCCGTCAAGCTCGACCAGCGTCAGGACGACGTTCAGCCGAACCGAGATCAGGATCCCGATGAAATTGATCACAGCCACGGCCGCGATGAAGGCGAGGGCGGCCACCGCGACCGGAACTGCAACGAACTCGGCGAGGTAATCGCCGCCGAAAGCCCTCGCGAGTGCGCTCGCCGAGGTGACGCCCGATGCCATCACCGCAAAGGCGACGAGGAAGGCGACCAAAGGACTGCGGAAAGCCTCCTTGGCGTAGAGGGCGGCCCCACCCGCGCGGGGGTACTTCGTCACCAGTTCGGCGTAGGAGCCGGCGGTCAGTGCGGCGAGCAGGAGGGCGACCAGGAAGGACACCCAGATCGCGCCCCCGACCTCGCCGCTGACCACGCCGACCAGCGCGTAGATCCCGCCGCCCAGAATGTCGCCGAGGATGAAGAAGAAGAGCATCCGCCGCGAGACAACGCGACGCAGCGTCCTCGGATGTCGGTCGCCTCCGGTTACCGACCGTTCCCGGCGTGAGAATGGCTTTGATGGACGAATCACGCGGTCTGTTCACCGGGGAGCTCAGAGATCATTCAACCGCTCGGGTCCCGATCATCTTGCCGTCGCAGTCCACTGCCGAAGCACGCCGCTACATGGTTGGCAAGTCATTCGATTTCGTTGACGAGATCGTGGTCCTCGATGGAGGCAGGCTAGTCGGCCTCATTGCGCTGAGCCGGTTGCTAGAGGCTTCAGAGGACACGCTTCTCGAAGACCTGGCGGACCCCGACTCCGTGGTCATACGGCCAGGTGAATCTGAGGAGAAGGCCGCTTGGCAGATGGTGCACCACCGGCAAAGCAACCTGGCGGTGATCGAATCAGATGGCGCCTTCGTCGGGCTTGTGCCCTCGCACCGACTGATCGGCCGCCTGCTCGCGCAGCACGACGAGGACGCGGCTCGCCTCGGTGGCTACCTCGCCAGCAGCGGACGGGCTCGCCTGGCGGCCGAAGAGCCGGTCAGCCGCCGGCTGTTGCATCGCCTGCCCTGGCTGCTGGTCGGCCTCGTCGGGGCGATGGCGTCGGCAGTGATCGTCGGCGCCTTCGAGGCCCAGCTGGAGGAGGTGGTCCTTCTCGCCTTCTTCGTCCCCGCCGTCGTCTACATGGCCGATGCGGTCGGCACGCAGACCGAGACGCTGCTGATTCGCGGGATGAGCGCAGGGATCGACATGCGAACGGTCGTCAGGCGAGAGCTGATCACCGGGATCTTGATCGGAGCCATTATCGGACTCTCGTTCTTCCCCTTTGCGCTGATCGGCTGGGGCGACGCCGACGTCGCCCTCGCGGTGGCGCTCGCCCTGACCGCGAGCTGCTCGATCGCAACCTCGGTGGCGACGGTCCTGCCCCGCTTGCTCTCGCGCTTTGGCAGTGACCCCGCCTTCGGCTCCGGGCCGCTGGCGACGATCATCCAGGATCTGCTCTCTATCGCCGTCTACCTGGCGATCGCAACGCCCATAGCCACCTAGCGCTGAGAGCATGCGCGCATGGCGGTGATCGAGACCGATGGGCTGACGAAGCTCTACGGCAAGGCACGCGGCATCAAGGATGTGACGTTCTCGGTCGAGCCGGGTGAGGTCTTCGGCCTCCTCGGCCCCAACGGCGCCGGCAAGACGACGGCGATCCGCACGTTGCTGGACTTGCTCCATCCCACCAGTGGCAGCGCCACGATCTTCGGCCTCGACAGCCGCCGCCAGAGCGTTGCCATCCGCGCCCGTCTCGGCAACCTGCCCGGCGACTTCGGCTACGGAAAGAGGGCCAGCGGGCGCGAGGCCCTGGCGCTGCTCGCGCGCCTGCGCGGCGTCCCCACGCTCGATCGAGCCGAGGCGCTCGCCCAGCGTTTCCGCGCCGACCTCGACCGGCGGCTGGGCGAGCTCTCGCGCGGCAACCGCCAGAAGGTGGGCCTGATCCTGTCGCTCTTCCATGAGCCCGAGCTGCTGATCCTCGACGAGCCGACCAGCGGCCTCGACCCCTTGATGCAGGAGGAGTTCCTCGCCCTGGTGCGCGAAGAACGCGAGCGCGGCTGCGCGGTCCTCATCTCCTCGCACGAGCTCGACGAGGTGGAGCGGGTCTGTGACCGGGTCGGGATCATCCGCGATGGCAGGCTGATCGCGGTCGAGCGCGTGGCCGACCTGCTCGGCAAAACGCAGCGCCGCGTCTCAGTCGAGTTCTCCGAGCAGGTCGACCTCGAGCAGCTGCGCTCGCTGCCGGGCGTCAGCGATCTCGTGGCTGAGGATGGCCGCGTCTCCTTCCACGTCTCCGGCGACCTCGACGCGGTGGTCAAGGCGATCTCGCGCCACATGGTCGCCGACCTCGAATTCGCGCACCCGACCCTGGAGGAGGTCTTCCTCACCTACTACGAAGACGGGGGAGAGAGTTGATCGGGCTGATCCTCAGCCTGCTCGGCGACCGCCGCCGCGCCCTGCTTGCCTGGGGCCTGCCGCTCGGGCTGATGTCGGCCTTCATTGTCGCCATCTTCCCCTCGGTCGAAGACGCGCTCGGCAAGGCGATCCGCGACTACCCGACCGAGCTGAAAGAAGCGTTCAGCATCGGCGAACTGGCGACGGTCGAGCAGTACCTGGAGGCCGAGATGCTGAGCTTGATCGTCCCTTTGGCGGTGGGCTACCTGGCGGCGCGCTCGGTCGCCAGCGGGCTCTCGGGCGCCGCCGAAAGCGGCCGGCTCGACGTGCTGCTCTCAGCGCCGATTTCCCGCCGCCGCCTGGTCGGCGCGAGCTTCACCGCGACTGCGGTCGAGCTGGCCTCGGTCCTCGCCATCTCCCTGCTGCTGACCATGCTCGGCAGCTGGCTCGTCGGTGCTGGCCTTGCTTTCGGCCCGGCGCTGGCGGGTTTCGCCAACGTCTGGCCGCTGGCTCTGCTCTTCGCCGGGCTCGGCGTCGTCGTCACGGGCTTCTCGCTGCGGACCAGCGTGGTCACGGGGTCGGTTGCGGGTGCCCTCATTGCGATGTACGTCATGGACCTGATCGGGCGCCTTGATAGCAGCCTTGACTGGATCCGCTATGGATCGGTCTTCAAGTACTACGGCAACGCGATCGAGGACGGGATCGACCCGCTCGCGTTTATCGGCGTTACCGCCGCGGCTGTTGCGTTGGCAGCGCTTGGAGCCTGGCTATTCGAACGTCGCGATCTGGCGGCCTGATCTGGCTTTCGTCAGGCGGAGGATGCCGTCGCCTCTTCCGCGGTAGACGGTCCTACTGCACCCGGTACCGCTCCGGGACGAAGGTCTGGGTGTCGAGCGGTGGGCGGGTGTAGGGACGCTCTTGGCGAGGTGGGAACTCGATCTGGCTTTGGTCGACGGGCTCGTAGGGGATCTGTTCGAGCAGGTGGGCGATCAGGTTGAGTCGGGCGGTGCGCTTGTCGTCCGCCTCGACGACGAACCAGGGCGAGTCCTCGGTATCCGTCTGGGAGAACATCTCATCCTTGGCTTCCGCGTAGTCGACCCAGCGTGCTCGCGCCTCGACGTCCACGGGGCTCAGCTTCCAGCGCTTCGCCGGGTTGTTCAATCGGGCCTTGAAGCGTCGCTCCTGCTCCTCGTCGCTGACCGAGAGCCAGTACTTCAGAAGCAAGATCCCAGAGCCCTGGATGATGCGCTCGAACTGTGGGCAGGTGCGCATGAACTCGGCGTACTCCTGGTCGGTGCAGAACCCCATCACCCGCTCGACGCCGGCGCGGTTGTACCAGCTGCGATCGAAGAGGACCATCTCTCCGGCGGCAGGGAGCTGCGCGACGTAGCGCTGGAAATACCACTGCGTGCGCTCGTGATCGCTGGGGGTGCCGAGTGCCACGATGCGAACGACCCGTGGGTTGGTCCGTTCGGTGATTCGCCGGATGACGCCGCCCTTGCCGGCCGTGTCGCGGCCCTCGAACAGGACGACGACTTTCAGCCCCTCCCGCACGATCCATTCCTGCAGCCGCACCAACTCCACCTGCAGGCGAGTCAGCTCCTTCTGGTACTCGCGCTTGTCGAGGACTCGCGTCTTCAGGACGCCGACACTATCGACGCCTTTGTCCGTCGGAGACTTCGGGTCTCCAGGTCGCACGGCGCCAAAGCGCTACGTCGTGGTCAACCACAACTCGGCGCTGCGATCTAGTCCGTTGCGAAGTGGGCGGTGAAGGCGTCGCGGCGGAAGTTGAAGATCCGCTCGAGGTCGCGGCGGACGAAGAGGCTGTGGGCGAGGATGCCGAGAGGCCCGTAGGGGATGGCGTAGCGGACGCGGTCGTGGATCGTGCAAGCTCGCTCGCCGTCGGGCTCGAAGACGTGGGTGTGCTCCCAGAGCGAGTATGGCCCGCGGGCCTGGATGTCGGTGAAGCGCAGAGGCGGCTCCCAGGTCTCGATCCGCGTCTGCCAACGAACCGGGAAGCCGTGCAGGCGCAGCCGGTAGTCGAGCAGCGTCCCCGCGCCCATCGCGATCGGCCCCGGCGTCGTCACCCGGAAGTGGAGCCATGGAGGCGTCATCGGCTCGAGGTTGACGGCGTCGGCGTAGACGTCGAAGGCGCGCTCGGCCGGGACCGGGACGCGCTGGCTGCGTTGCAGGATGTGCTCGTGCACGGCTGCCAGTCTCGCAGGCCGGGCACCCCCGGTCAGGTAGCGTGGACCAATCACACAGAGCACGCTGATCGCAGGTGCAACGGGTTTCGTAGGCGGCCGGCTGGCGGCGGCGCTGGCTGGCTCGGGACCGGTGCGGTGCCTGGTCCGCGAGCGCTCTCGAGCGGCAAAGCTCGAGGCGCTTGGCGCCGAGCTGCGGATCGGCGATGTCACCGACGCATCCAGCCTCGTCGGAATGGGGGAGGGAGTCGACGTCGCCTACTACCTGGTCCACGCGATGGCCGGCGGCGCCGGCTTCGAGGAGCGCGAGCGGGTCGCCGCCGGCAACTTCGCCCGGATGGCCAAGCGCGAGGGCGTCGCTCGCGTCGTCTACCTGGGCGGGCTCGGCCAAGAAACCGAGTCCAAGCACCTGCGCAGCCGTCACGAGACCGCCCGCATCCTGGTCGCCGAGGGACCGCCGCTCACTTACTTCCGGGCAGCGATGGTGGTCGGCGCCGGCAGCGAGTCCTACCGCACCCTGCGCTACCTGGTTAAGCGACTGCCGGTGATGGTGGCGCCGAGCTGGCTACACACGCAGACCCAGCCGATCGGGATCGACGCGGCGATCGAGTACCTGCTGCGGGCGCCGTCGGTGCCCGAGTCCACCGGCCGCGAAGTCCAGATCGGCGGCCCGGACATCCTCTCCTACGCGGACATGCTCGACCGGATGGCGCTTGCACTCGGCAAGGCGCCGCCCCGCAAGCTGTCGGTACCGCTGATCACGCCGTGGCTCTCGGCGCTCTGGCTGGGGCTTGTCACTCCGGTCGACACCAAGGTCGCCCGGCCCTTGGTCGAGGGGCTGAGGACTGCGACCGTGGTCACCGACCCAAGTGGGGCCGAGCCGTTTGGGATCGAGCCCGAGTCGTTCGACGAGGCGCTGCGGCGGGCGCTGGCAGAGGAGGAGGCTGGGGGTGGAGGGTGACGTTCGCCGCAGGCGTCAGCCGCGGCGCGGCGGTCGTGGGAAGAAGGCGCTGGTGCGGGCGACGTAGTCCGCGTAGCCCGCGCGCCGCCGGCTCAGCGAGCGCTCGAGCAGGGCGACGCCGCTGACCCGGATCAGCAGGATGGACATGACCGCGGGTCCCAACGACCGTCCACCAGGTGCTGCCGGCGGCCAAGGCGACCAGCCAGATCTCCCACCACAAACGGATCCTTTTTAGTGTCCGGGCTCCTGCTTCAATTCTCCTGCGAGTACTAAGTGAGTACTAAGTTCGTCAATTAGGCTCCTGCCCGAGCCGCCTGTGGTCGCTTCAGTGCCGTCTTCGTCGTGCTCGGGCTAATCGCCATGACCGCCGTTGCCGTTCTCGCCGGAAACGGCGAGGCGGTTGCTGCGGATCCTCATGTCGATCGAGAAGCGCCGAGGGTTCTAGCTCACAAAGGGCTATCAAGCGGCTTTCTCACGCGACAGCCGCGCCGTATTTGTTCGTACTTGATGGGCCAAGCAAAATGCCGACTCGTCGCCGAACTGGCTGTGGATCTGCAGACGCGACCTGACTGCGCGGCGACGATACGCTCCGCTCTATTGCTGATTGGTTCGGAGGCACGTCTTAGGAAGACGCGGGCCACCTTGGCCGCTGATGATGTTTCGATTCATGGCGGACGGGCGACGGTTTCGCTCCGGGGCGCCAGACGACTGAAGCTGCTGCGCGTCAACAACCGATGGTGGGTAAGCGATACGCGCACGAGGTCGTAGGCCGCCCCCTTATGCGCCGCGGTCTACGAAACCGAAGGTCACAGGTTCGAATCCTGTCGGGCGCGTTCGCGGTTATCCCTTCACAGCGTGCTAGCGAGGTGGCAATATCGAGCCATGGAGTACGCTGTCTACGTTGCGGTGCCCCATGGAGAGGACGGCGACCTGATCGCTCATGCGGCCTCCACCGTGGTCTCCTCGAAGATCGATTTCTCGGTTCGGGAAAGGAGCGATCCAAGCGAGTCGGCTGTCGAGCTCTGCTTCCGCATCCATGGTCCCGAGAATCCCGATGAGGCCCTCTCCACAGCGCTGGAGATCTATCGGTTGGGACGTGAGGTGGCCGGTTTGACGCCAGATCCGGAGCCCCGGGCCTCCCTCTCCGCACAGCCAGATGAGAGCTTGGAGTAGCGCCAGCCGCGGTCGAATGAACCTAGTCGGTTGGAATGGCAATCAAGCTGCTGAAGTTGGCCGACCCATTGGCCGTCAACACATCGCACTCGACGCTGAGCTGGGACGGGGAGGCCGTCACGGTCACCGCTTGCAGTGACACCGGGATCGCGGCAAGCGCGGGCAGCGTCTTCATGGAGACTTTGTCGATGCTGGTAGCGCCTGCTTTCAGCACGCAATCAATAGTGTCGCCAGCCCCTGTGTGGGACAACTGCGTCTTCGCCAAGACGACGTAGTTGCCCGCGGGGACCGCCAGGTCGACCACGGTGGTCGGCGGGCTAGCGGTGGGGAGGTCCGTTGAGCCGGCCGTGGCCGATAGGGGCGCGACGGTTCCGTCGATGCCATCAATGCCATTGGTGCCGTTAGTTCCATCAATGCCATTGGTCCCGTCGACGCCGTTGGCTCCGTTAGGCCCGTTAGGGCCGTTGGCGCCGTTGGTGCCAGGGACTCCGGGGGTTCCGGTCGAGCCGGCGTCGCCCTCCGCGCCCGGGACACCCTCGGCTACCTGAAGCAACGCTCGCGTCTTCGTGCTCAGGTCCTTGGGCTCGACCCCGCCATTCCTAATCGTCTTGCTCGTCACAGCGCCCGGCGCGATGTCCCCGGCGTGAATCAGGCTATTTGCTGCGACTGCCGATCCGCCGAGGGCGATGAACAGGGCGGCGCCAGCGACGACGATCGAAGGCGTCGGCCATCGTTGCCGCACTTGATTTCCAGAATTTTTGGCTGCACGGTTCTTCATGGTCTGCTCCTTCAGCGGGGGCCGGACGGGATAAACGGCAGTACCAGGTCAAGGGCGGTCAGGCGGAACATGCCTGCCACGTTTCCTCTTCCAGGTGTTATCTGCAGGCGGTTGCTATCGCTTACAGAGCGATGCCAGGCCGCGACAAGGGCGCCAAGCCCTGCCGCGTCAATGAACGTCAGCTCTTCGAGGTCAAGCAGGATTCGGATGGCATGGCTTGCCTCGGCCTCTCGCAGAGTACGCTCCAGGCGGGGGCACTCGCATAGATCGAGCTCACCCTGGACGCGTATGACATAGACATCGCCCTCCCTTGCAGCGTCGATCGCAAATGGGGGCAGTGGAAATGCAGCCTGCCCGCTAGATCCAACTGGAAAGTCTTGGATCGTACGAATACGTGACCTCTCTTCGGTTGCGTGGAACGCACCGCACGCTTGTCGCCACTTCTATGTGACCCCCTAGGTCTGGCAGGGGAGAGACCTAGGGGGCCGGGAGTGACTTCTTGGATCAGCGAGCGTGGGAGTGATGAAGCTGCCGAATCACTCGCTGAGCACAAGTATCTGGGCTGGTGCCGAAGAACGCAATCCCCCAGACGCGTGACGCACTGTGGATATCCCCCAAAGGGGTTAGCTGTGATCTGGGCGATGGCTTGCATCGTCAAAGGCTTGTCCCTTATCGTTCGAAATCAAGCAGGTAATCAGCGAATTTAAGCCTAAAGTCAAGGGAGTGCGTGTGGCTTCCCCGGAACAACCCGACAACGGAGAGAATGCGCAGGTCTTTGCAGGCGGTAAACCTGGCCGCCAGGCAGCGGTGCGCCTGCGGACGGCGTTTGAGCAGTCACGGCACCCGATGCTGATTGCCGACGACCAGCGACGCTGGGTTACTGGGAATATCGCTGCATGCGACCTGCTGGCGATCCCCCGGGAGGAGATCCCCTGGCGCACGATGGACGATTTCACGCCTCAGAGCGAGCGCAAAAGGCTCGAGGAGCAGTGGCGGGCATTCCTGGCCAGTGGGGCGGCGGAGGGCTGGTACCAACTGTACGTTCCGGACCGTGGGCCAATTCCCGTCGAGTTCAGTGCGACGGCAAACGTACTGCCCGCGCGCCACCTTTCAGTCTTCATCCCGTCCGATGGTGTCTCCACTGAGCATGCGAAGGGTGCCTTGGCCCGCGAAGCGACATGGGCACCTGTTGTGGCAGAGGGGAGTGGTCGGCTGCAACTCACCGAGCGCGAGCGGGAGGTTATGACGCTGGTCGCCTCCGGGCTTCAGGGCGGTGACATCGCGGAGCGCCTATTTCTTTCCCCGGAGACAGTCAAGTCTCACGTTCACAACGCGCTGGGCAAGCTCGGAGCGCACACCCGAGCACATGCCGTAGCGATCGCTCTGGTTACGGGGCAAATCAATTGGGAGGCATAGCGTAACCACGCGGTTAAGCGCGTGGTGCGCGTTGGCGCGGTGCGCGGTGCTGTGATGACACCTTCTGTCATGACACCTTTTGTCTAGTCCTTCGGGGGGATATCCGCAACACTTCGTACGTCTGGGGGATTGTGCTGCGCAGACAGTACATCGATAGTGACCCGAGATGAGGCGCATATCGAAGATCGGCATTGTTCCGCTGGCGTTCATGGTGACCCTGGCTTTTGCTGGCAGCTCGCAGGCGGCAACGTCGGTTGGCCTTGGAACAGCGAATAGCTTTGCGGTGCTGGCAGGCGCCGGCGTAACGAACACCGGGCCCAGTGTGATCAACGGGGACCTGGGCACCTTTCCAACTCCTGCGGTGGTCGGCTTTGGCGGGGCACCCAACGGGACGGTCAACGGGTCAATCCACCAGGCCGACGCCCTCGCCGCTCAGGCTCAGGCCGATCTGACCACCGCCTACAACGACGCAGCTGGACAGGGTCCGCCCAACACTTTGGCTACCGAGCTTGGTGGCCAGACCTTGACGCCCGGCGTCTACAACTCCCAGGCAGGAACGTTTGGCATCACGGGAACGCTGACCCTGAATGCCCAGGGCAATCCGGATGCCGTCTTCATCTTCCAGATGGCCAGTACGCTGACCACCGCGTCAGCCTCTCGTGTCTCACTGATAAACGGCGCCCAGCCATGCCACGTCTTCTGGCAGGTTGGTTCATCTGCAGCTCTCGGCACGGACTCCGCATTCACTGGGAATATCCTGGCACTGGCATCGATCTCTCTGAATAGTGGTGTCGCCGTGGATGGCAGGCTCCTTGCTCGAAACGCCTCGGTCACGCTGATCAACGACACCATCACCCGAGCCGACTGTGGGGCTGGCGGAACGGGTGGTGGGGGCGAAGGTGGCGGTAAAAAGGGCAGCAAAAAAGGCGGCGGCAAAAAAGGCAGCGGTAAAGGCGGTGGCACTGGCCACACTGGCAAAGGCGGGCCGAACGTGCGGATCACCGGCGTTCCCAGCGCCCCGGGGCGCACGGGCGGCCCCGGTCGCGGCGCACCCTGCACCGACGATGGATTCAGGGCCAGGTTCAGGATCCAGAGCGAGGTGCCGATGCGCAGCGTCAGGGTCTTCCTCGACGGCAAGCTGATCGAGCAGAGCGCCAGTAGGCGGTTCTCTGTTTGGGTCCGCGTCGTGGGATTGCGTGCCGGGTCCCACACGATCCGCGTGGTGGCGGTCGATCGCAATGGCCGCCGCGATGTCGCGAGCCGGAGCTTCCGACGTTGCGCTCGAGCTGCCCCGAGCCCGGACTTCACGGGCTGAGCTTTGCTGGTCCTCGTCGTCCTGCTGGCGGCTCTCGTGCTTCCGGCAGCGGCAACCGCAGCCAGCGTTCCCGGCGCCAGCGGCAGCGTTCGTCTCTCTAACGAATGGACCTTCACGCGCTGGGCGCACCCTGTGCGACAGGCCCCGATCCGCCGCCGGCCGACGTCAGAATCGCGAAAGATCGCGCGGATTCACTTTCTCACCGAGGACGGGTTTCCAGAGGTCTATCCGGTTTTGCGTAGCTGGAGGGATTCGAAGTGGCACACCTGGCTTGAAGTGCGCATCCCGATGCGCCCCAACGGACGAAGGGGGTGGGTCCGACGATCGGCCCTCGGCCCCCGTTACCGTGTGCAGACCCTGCTTGTCTTGGTTCGCCGCAAGCTGCGCGCGACTCTCTACAGGCGGGGCAGGCGGATCTGGAGCGCGCCGGTCGGTATCGGCAAGCCGAGCACTCCCACCCCAGCGGGACGCTTCTGGATCCGCGAAAAGTTCAGGACGCCTGATTCCAGCAGCGTCTACGGACCCGTGGCGTTCGGCACCAGCGACTATTCAGTCCTCAGTGACTGGCCCGGAGGTGGAATCGTCGGCATTCACGGAACGAGCGAACCACTCCTGATCCCAGGCCGGCCGTCGCACGGTTGCATTCGAGTCCGAAATCGGGCGGTGCGCCATCTTTGGCGCCTGATGCCGATCGGCACGCCACTGCTAATTCGATAGGACGCGCCAGTGAGCACTGACTCAGCCAGATCCGGCACTGTCAACTCGACTTTTGAGCAGTTGCTCGAGGCGACGCCCGACGCGATCGTCGGAGTGGACGAGGAGGGCAAGATCCTCTTGGTCAACAGCCAGACCGAGGCTCTCTTTGGCTATACGCGTGAGGATCTCCTTGGCGAGGAGGTGGGGATGCTCGTGCCGGATCGCTTCCGCGACCTTCTTCCGCATCATGTGGAGCGTTACTTCGTCGAACCTCGGACGGGGCCGATAGGGGCCAAGCTCGAGCTGTGCGGACGGCGACAGGATGGCAGCGAGTTTCCAGCGGAGATCTCGCTGTCCTCGATCGAGGTCGACGGGGGCTTGCTGGTCACCGCGGCCATTCGCGACGTCACTGAGCGACGGGCGGCGGAGAAGAAGTTCGAGCAGTTCCTGGACTTTGCGCCGGACGCGATCGTGGGCGTCATGCCCACGGGGGAGATCGTGCTGGTCAACCAGCAGGCAGAGACGCTCTTCGGCTACACCCGCGATGAGCTGATCGGCAAGCTGGTCGAGTCTCTCGTTCCCGAGCGCTTTCGCAAGGTCCATCCCCACCATCGGGATGACTATTTCCGCGAGCCACGGACCCGGCCGATGGGCGCCGGCGTCGAGCTCTACGCCATGCGCAGGGATGGAACGGAGTTCCCGGCCGAGATCAGCCTCTCCAGCATCGATACCGAGGAGGGGACTCTCGCCACGGTCGCCGTCCGCGATGTCAGCGATCGCGCCGAGGGTGAGCGCGAGCGGGCTCTGCTGGAGCAGTTGCACCAGGCGCAGCGCCTGGAGAGCGTCGGGCAGCTGGCCGGTGGCATTGCCCACGACTTCAACAACATCCTCGGCGTGATCCTCAACTACGCCGAGTTCGTAGCCGACAGGCAGGAGCCTGGTTCCGAGGCGTTCGACGACGTTGAGGAAATCCGCCGGGCAGCTGAGCGCGCGGCCGCGCTCACCCGTCAGTTGCTGATCTTCAGTCGGCGTGAGGTCGTCCAGCCGGAGGTGCTCGATCTTCGTCTGGTCATCTCGGGGCTCGAGAACCTCCTGCGCAAGGCGCTGGGCGAGCGAGTCGAGATGGAGACCCTTTTCGACGAGGACCTGATGGCGATCGAGGCCGATCCCGGTCAGATCGAGCAGGTGCTCGTCAACCTGGCGGTCAACGCTCGCGACGCGATGCCCGACGGGGGTCGTCTCTTGATCGAGGCCGGCAACGCCGAGCTCGACGAGGAGTACGCCTGCATGCATCCCGACACCAAGCCGGGGGACTACGTTCGGCTGAAGGTGAGCGACACCGGCGTCGGGATGGATGAGGAGACCGATCCAGCGGGCCTGCGAGCCATTCTTCACCACGAAGGGAAAGGCCGAAGGGACCGGCCTCGGCCTTGCCACGGTGTATGGGATCGTCACCGGCGCGGGCGGGCGGATCGACATCTACTCCGAGCCCGGCATGGGCACCACGGTCAAGATCCACCTTCCCGCCAGCTCGTTCGTTCCCAGCAAGGACGAAGCCCAGCCCAAGGAACGCCCGGCCGGCCACGGCGAGGTGGTGCTGGTCGTCGAGGATGAGCCCGACGTGCGGCGGATGGCCGAGCGCATCCTTACCAAGGGCGGCTACTCGGTGATCGGCACCCGCGGCGGCGAGGAGGCGCTCGACGCCTGCCGGCAAGCAGAGCGACCTATCCACCTGCTCCTCACCGACGTGATCATGCCGGGGATGCTCGGCACCGAGCTGGTCGACCAGATCAAGGCGATCCGACCGGAGCTGGGGGTCATCTTCATGTCCGGCTACAGCCATGAGGTACTGGCACCGGAGGCGCTGGCCGAGCAGGGAGCCGGCGCTTTCATCGAGAAGCCATTCAGTGCCAGCGAGCTGCTCAGGGCGGTCCGCAGCCTGCTTGATGCAGGGGCGGGAGCGAGGGGCAAAGGTGGGGCTGATGACTCCTGAACCGACACCGGTGTCACCTCTCGGTTCGAGCTGGAGGGCGGCCTCCGGACGCACTCGCATCTTGGTGATGGACGCTCACCCCGAGGTGCACCGTTCTCTCGATCACGCTTTGGGAGAGCGGTACTCGTATGAGTTCGCAAGCAGCGTCGAACAGGCCCGCGAGAAGCTTTCCGCCGCTCCTTTCCACCTCGCCCTCTGCGAGATTCAGAGGCCGGGAGAGCTCAGATTTGCCCTGGTCGAGGAGATCATTCACGAGCATCCCGAAACCGCGATCGTCCTCATCACCAGGCTCGATGACCCCGAGGTGGCAGACCGGGCATTCGGACTGGGGGTGAGCGGCTATCTGGTCAAGCCATTCTTGGCGAGGCAGCTTTTGATCACGGTGATGAACGTGCTGCGCCAGCGGGACATCGCCGCCGAAATGCAGGCCGAGGCGCGGCAGGAGGGGTTGGCCCTCGCGCGAGAGCGAGCGATCGAGGAGTTGCATGGGTCGCGACAGGAGACGGTTGAGTGCCTCGCCAGGGCGATCGAGATGCACGATGCGGAGACCGGGCAGCACGTCAAGCGGATGGGCTCGATCGCAGCCTTCCTTGGCGACCTGTTGGGGCCTTGACCGGGGCCGTGTCTTGCTTCTGCGAGCGGCAGCGCCGATGCATGACGTCGGCAAGATCGCGACGCCGGAAGACATCCTCCAGAAGCCCGGGCCCCTCACTGCCGGAGAGCGCAAGCAGATGGAGCGCCATACGACGGTTGGCCACCAGATCCTCGGCGATTCCGACAGCGATCTGCTGCGGATGGCGGCGAAGATCGCTCTCACCCATCACGAGCGCTGGGACGGCGACGGCTACCCACTGGGTCTGAGTGGCGAAGGGATCCCGCTCGAGGGCCGGGTCGTCGCCGTGGTCGATGTCTTCGATGCCCTTCTGAGCGACCGCTGCTACTGGCCTGCCATGTCTGTCGAGGCGGTGGCAGCGACGATTCGCGAGGGCAGGGGAACCCAGTTCGACCCCCAGATCGTCGACGCGCTGCTCGACCACCTCGACGAGGCGCTGCGGCTGAGGGCGGCGCATCCATAGATGTCGGGCGAGCGGATTCTCGTGGTCGATGACGAGGCGCCCGCGCGGCGGGTGTTTTCGCGCGCACTGGTCGCGGATGGATACGAGTGTGCCACCGCGGAGAGTGTTTCCCGGGCCCGCGAGCTACTGGACACGGATCGCTACGACCTGATCATCTGCGACCTGAACATGCCCGGCGAGAGCGGGATGACCCTGCTCGAGGAGCTCGACAGATCTCACCGCGAGGTCGCGGTATTGATGGCAACCGGCGAAGACGACCCGGCAATCGCCCATGCGGCGAGCGAGCGAGGGGCGGACGGCTACATGGTCAAGCCGTTCAGCCGCAACGAGCTGCTGATCCACGTTGACTGCGCTCTCGAGCAAGCGCGCCGGCGTCATCACCTGTTGCACCTGGGCAACGGCTCCCAGCGGGAGGCGCAGGAGCGGGCGACCGAGGTGAGGGAGGCGCTGGTGGACGTAGCGGAGCGCGAGCGCCTGATCGATAGCCAGCGCGCCGAGATGTTGCGGCGTTTGAGCGAAGTGGTCGGCCAGCGCGACCTCGAGACCGGCGCTCACATCCGCCGCATCGGCAGCTACTCGGCGCTGCTGGCTCGTCTTCTCGGCCTCGACGAGGAGGAGGTGCGCGCCATCGATCTTGCCGCTCCCATGCACGACGTCGGCAAGGTGGCGATTCCCGATGCGATCCTGTTGAAGCCGGGGGGACTGAGCCCCGGCGAGCGTGCGGTGATGCAGCGCCACGCTCAGATCGGCCACGACATCCTCGCCAACTCGGGCTCTCCGCTGCTCGACCTTGCCGCGGAAATCGCCCTCACCCATCACGAGCGCATTGACGGAAGGGGCTACCCGGCCCATTTGTCCGGTGAGAAGATCCCGCTTGCCGGTCGCATCGTCGCGATCGCCGACGTTTTCGACGCGCTGACCAGCGACCGGCCCTACCGGGCGAGGCTGCCGCTCGAGCGTGCGCTCGAGGTCATGCGCGAAGGAAGGGGCACCCATTTCGATCCGGTCCTGCTCGACTGCTTCCTCGAGCATCTCGACGAGGTGCTCGAGGTCTCGGGGGTTGAGCATGCCCGGCCTCGGTGATGCTCCCCCGACCGTGGTCGCATCGGCGGGGCCCGAGGGCCCGGCCCGGCGCGAGGCGGACAGGGCGACCCGGCGCCTTTCCCGCGCCTATCAGGACGCGCTCACGGTCGCCGACGCCGGAGCGGCGGGGCGCGTGGCCAGGCAGGCGCTGGCCGAGGGCCTGGGCGTCGCGGGCCTCTACCAGCGGGTGATCGCGCCGGCGATGTGGCGGATCGGTGAGCTTTGGGGCCGGGGAGAGGGCTCAGTCGCCGAAGAGCATCTTGCGACCGCCCTCACGCACCGGGTGATGGCGGGCATCTACGGGTCCAGCTTCGGCCACAAGCTGATGCCGGGGCGGATCCTGATGGCCTCGGTGGAGGGCGACCAGCACGCCCTCGGGCTGAGGATGGCCGCAGACGTGATCGAGCTGGCGGGCTACGAAACGATCTACCTCGGCGCCGACGTCCCGACCGCCGAAATCCTCGAGGCCGTGGCGACGCGCTCGCCCGACCTGGTCGGCCTCTCGGCGACGATGCCCGGTTCGGCCCAGGTGCTCGATCGCGCCATCGCCGAGCTCCACCGTCTCGACCCCAGCCCGATCGTCTTGTTCGGGGGTCAGGGCGCGCGGTCCCGTGGAGATGACGGCAGGGCCGTGTTCGTGTCGGATCTCGAGCAGTTGCTGGGAGTTGTTGAGGCCGCGATCGACATCCCGTCCGCGGACTCGAAGGCCTCCCCGACGTCCTGGGAGCCTGCGCCGGAGCGCACCGCCGGGGTGGGCGCATCACGCGCCCCCGACCCGGCGGTGTCCGGGGGGTCGGCGCAGGAGGGCGAGTCGGTCGAGCAGCACCTTTCAGGTATCGCCGCCGAGACGGCCGATCTGGCGCGGGACCTGGCTCGCCAGGCGAACACCTACAGGGACCTGGCATACACCGACACGCTCAGCGGGCTGCCCAACCGGCGGGCATTCGAGGACCGCGCGGCTCGCCTCAGGGATTTCTCTGACGTCAAGCCCCTGGCGGTGCTGATGATCGACCTGGACGACTTCAAGCCGGTGAACGACTCGGAAGGTCACGAGGCCGGAGATCGAGTTCTCGCCGTCATGGCCCGGGCGATCGCCGGCGGCCTTCGCGACGGCGACTTCGTCGCTCGCATCGGCGGCGACGAGTTTGCGGCTCTGCTGCCTCGCACCGGCTTGGGCGAGGCGGAGGTGCTGGCCGAGCGGCTGCGGGCGAGAGTGCAGGAGGCCGGTTCCGACGCCTCGGTCACCGCCAGCATCGGCGTGGCCATGCTGGAGGACGATGTCCGGCGGGCGCTGCTGCGGGCCGACGTCGCTCTCTATGAAGCAAAGGACGCCGGCCGTAACGTGGTCAGGCGCGGCTAGGCAGCACCGACGCGTTCACCAGCGGCGGGCGGCGCCGAACAGCTCCTGCGTGTAGCCCGCCACCGAGACCGGCGCCATGAACAGCTGGTAGGTGAAGAGATAGCCGAGGTAGCCGAGCCGGTTCTGGCGCGCCTTCAGGCCGACCTCGGCGAATGACTGCTTGCTCAGGTGGTACATGATCATCGATAGCGCCACGTTCAGTGGCAGAACGGCGAGCGTCATCGGCCCGACGATCGCGAAGTTGCCGAACAGCGCCAGGACGATTCCGATCGGGAAGGCGATCGAGAAGACGACGTCCAGGTAGGGAAAGACGAAGTTGACGAGCACCGCGTGGACGTTGGACCGACCTCCGGCTAGCAGCGCGCCGCCGTGCTCGCGCAGCCCCTCGATCATCCCTCGCGCCCAGCGCCGTCGTTGCCGGGCGAAGGCCCGTACATCTTCCGGGGCGGAGGTGAAGGCGATCGCGGTGCGCTCATAGCCGACCCTGCCGCCCTCTCGCATCATCGCCCAGGTGAGGACGATGTCCTCGCCGATGCGGTCCGGCCAACCGCCTGCCCGGCGGAGCGCCTCCGTCCGGTAAACGCTGAAGGCGCCCTGGGCGACCATCGTCCCCTGGAAGAGGCCCTGCTGGCGCTTGACCGAGGCGATGCCCAGGAAGTAGTCCCACTCCTGGGCGCGGGTGATGAAGTTCTGGCGGGAGTTGCGGACGAAGACCGCGCCGGCGACTGCGACCGTGTCCGGCGGGGAGATCAACAGCCTGGCGACTACGCGCTGTAGCGCTGCGGGCATCAGCAGGGTGTCGGCGTCGACGGTCGCCATCAGTGGGGTTCGCACTTGCTTCAGAGCCGCGGTCAGCGTTTGTGCCTTGCCGCCATGGGGGACGGTGAGGACGGCGATGTCAGGGTTGGCTGCAGCACGCGCGCGGGCCCGCTCGGCGGTGCGATCGGTGGAGCCGTCGTCGGCGATCAGGATCCGGAGCCTGCCCGGATAGTCCTGCGCGACCACGTAGTCGAGGGTTTCCCCGATCGTCTCCTCCTCGTTGAAGCAGGCGATCACCAAGGTGACTTCGGGAAAGCCGAGATCGAAGCGCAGCGGGGGTGGCCGGTCGAGCAGCAGCGAGGCGATCAGGTTGGCGTTGAGGTAGCCGGGGATAATCGCGATGCCGAAGATCACGGCGATCGCGAGCGGCATGGTGATCGATTGGCCGAGGGTGTCGATCCACGACAGCGAGAGCCAGAGGGAAAAGCCGGCCCAGGCGAGGCCGATCCCAATGACGAGGAACAGCTTCAGATGCAGGACGAAGTAGAGGCGGCGGCGCTCTTGGGGCGCCCGCTCGAGATCTCTGACCTGGATCACCGGCTCGTCGACGAGGACGGACGCGACGCTCGGCTCCTGCTGCTGCGGAGCCGTCGGTCTTGGGTCAGGTTTGAGTGCGGTATCTCTCACGTTGCCCTATCTGGCCGAGGCGGCGAACTCGCAGCTCGTCGCGCGGTCTGCTCCCTCGCCACCGATGCAGTCATCGAAGCCGCCACTCCCGTCGAGGACGTCATTTCCCCCGCGGCCGAGCAGGTTGTTGGGGCCGCTGTCTCCGGTCAAGATGTCGGGGCCGGGGGAGCCCTCGATCTTCTCGGTACCCAGCTCGATTCGCCCCGCGTTGCAGCCGGCGATATCTGGGTCGAGCACGGCGCCGCCGATCGTCGCCGCGACGAAGGTTCCGTCGTTTCGCACCCGCGCGAAGGAGGCGCTGTCGTTCTCCCCGGGGCCGCCGTCGAAGAGGTCGCCGTCGCACGGTTGACCACCGACCAGCAGATCGTCACCGGGACCGCCAGACATCATCGCCGCCCCGCTGTCCCGCTGAGGGTGAGCGATGTTGACCCCGAAGAGAACGTCGTCGCCTTCCCCGCCATCCAAGCTGTCGGGGTCGTGATCATCGCCCGCGTAGATCGTGTCGTTGCCCTGCCCCCCTTGCAGCGTGTCGCTGCCGCTGCCGCCGTCGACGGTGGCCAAGACGCTTGCCGGCACGCTGTCGGTGATCGTCAGGGTGTCGTCCTCGCCAGCAAGGGAGGACAGAATTGAAGTCACGTCGCCACTACAGGAGACCGAGTTGGTCGCCGGGTCGCTCGTACAGGCGGTCGAGCCCCGATCGCCGAGGCTCACTTGGACTCCTCCCGCCTCGCTCTGAACCATGTAGCCATCGTCGGAGCCGCTGACAGTCACGCTGTCTGCCCCTTCGCTGCCCGCGATCACCAGGCTCGAGGTGTCGGCAATGCTCTCGTAGAGCTCGACCGCGGTTCCGCCTCCGCCATCCGACGGGCCGCAGGAGTCCTCGGAGGCGAGTGGTCCAGAGCACGTATCGTCGCCAGGGCCTCCGAAAGCGTGATCCTCTGAGCCGGAGGCAACCAAACGGTCGTCACCCGGCCCGCCGTCGAGGCGGTTTGGGCTTGCACCCGAACCGATCAGCGTGTCGG
This sequence comes from uncultured Solirubrobacterales bacterium, assembly GCA_963728045.1. GTDB lineage: Bacteria > Actinomycetota > Thermoleophilia > Solirubrobacterales > 70-9 > VRUE01. The sequence continues at coordinate 394,932 of CAVSIE010000004.1, read as the reverse complement.
CATCCGAGCCGCCGTGCGCGTCCTCGATTCCGCTGAGTCGCTCGTCCTCGGCACCGCTGACGGTGCCGTCCCCCAAATGGACCGCGATCGGCCCGCCTGCGCCTTTGTAAGAGGCAACGTCGTGAGCGCCAGGTCCGCCGTCGATGCGGTCGTTGCCGACCCCACCGAGGACGACGTCGAAGTCACCGGGTCCACCCGAGACGGTGTCGTCTCCGGGCCCGCCGTCAACGCTGTCGCCGTCGTCCGGTCCGCCGCTCAACGTGTCGTTGCCGGTGTCGCCGAAGACGCGGTCTTCGCCCGGGCCGCCGTCGAGGTCGTCGGAGCCGCGACCGCCGTAGACCGTGTCATTGCCAGTCGTGCCGTTGAGCGTGTCGTTACCTCGTTCGCCGTAGATCGTGTCGTTGCCACCGCCGCCGCAGATCACATCGTTGCCGCCCGCTCCGTGGATCAGGTGGTCCCTGGCGCCGGCGGCGATCACGTCGGGCGCCTTGGTACCGACGATCCTGGGGGCGTTGGAGACGATCGTCGCGCGCTTGCCGCCACAGGTATGCCCTCCGGCCTCCGCGAGGGAGGCGGGGGCGACGGTCAGGCAGCCGGCGAGGAGGAGGGTGGCGCAGAATCTCATCGAGATCGGTGTCCTTTGTTGACTCGGACAGGTGATCGAGCGTCGCCGGAGGGCGACTGCGACGCTGGCTATGCGCGCCGCGTTGGGAGGCGACCAGGGTGGGTGGAGCGCGGGCGCCTTCTGTTCAAGACCATCGAGCTCGGGGCGATGGACCTTGAGTCCAAGCTGCCTATCTCAACGCTTGATGGCCACGGACGGTGAGAGGCATACCCTGACGTTCGATGCCTCGCCGCCAGCTTCCCATCGAGTTGGGCAACGAGCCTCCTGCCGCTTGGCTCGGGACCGTCGCGACGATCGCCGCCGTGGCGATTGGGACGCTGCTCGTCTACCCGCTCAAGTCGGTGGCGCCGGTCGTCTCCCTTGGGGTCGTGTACCTGCCGGCGATTCTCTTGATCTCGGTTTTGTGGGGGCTGCGCCTGGGGTTGCTGGCGTCGGTCGCCAGCGCCGTCGCCTTCAACTTCTTCCAGATCCCGCCGCTGTACCGCTTCACGATCGCCGAGGAGCAGAACTGGGTCGCGTTGGCCGCGTTCGCGATCGCCGCGATCGTCAGCAGCACCGTCGCCGGGCTCGCACGCGCTCGCGCCCTCGAAGCGGAGCGGCGCCGCGAGGAAGCCGATCGCGCCCTCGCCGAGCTGGAGGCACTGACCCGCGAGCGCGACCGGATGCAGGTGGAGGCGGTGGAGGCCGAGGCACTGCGGCGCAGCGATGAGCTGAAGACCGCGCTGCTGCGATCCATCTCCCATGACCTGCGAACGCCGCTGACCTCGATCATCGCTGGCGGCTCCGCCCTGGGCTCGGGGACGTTGACCGCCGAGGAGCGAGCCGAGCTGAGCGCAGGGATCGTCGGCGAGGGCAACCGCCTGTCTCGCCTGGTCGAGAACCTGCTCGACATGTCACGGCTCGAGGCAGGGAAGGCCGAGCCGCACCCGGAGCCGGTCGACCTTGCGGAGGTGCTGGACGCAGCGCGGGAGGGGGTTGCCAGATCGGAGTCGATTCGCCTCGCGATCGACCCCGATCTTCCTCTGGTCGACGCCGACGCCGCCCAGTTGGAGCGCGCCTTCGCGAATCTGCTGGAGAACGCCGTCCGCTACAGCGACGGTCGTCCGGTCTCGGCACGGTCGCGGTTGGTCGACGGCAATATCGTCGTCCGCGTGGTCGACCAGGGGCCGGGGATACCGGAGAGCGAGTGGGAGCGGATCTTCGAGCCGTTCCAGCGTGGCGACTCGGCCAACACGGGCTCCGGGCTCGGCCTGGCGATCGCGAAGGGGTTTGTCGAGGCCAATGGAGGCAAGGTCGGGATCGAGTCACTGCCGGGCCAGGGCACGAGCTTCGTTGTCACCCTTCCGCTCTACGAGGGGGGAGCGCCATGAACGAGGCGACGAGGGTGCTGGTCTGCGACGACGAGGAGCAAATCCTGCGCGCCCTGCGCGTGATCCTTCGAGACGCCGGCTATGAGGCAGTCACCGCAGCCACCGGCGAGGAGGCACTCGATCGCGCGGCGGTGAAGCCGCCGGCAGCCGCGATCCTCGACCTGATGCTTCCCGACATAGACGGCGTCGAGGTGACGAAGCGGCTGCGCGAGTGGAGCCAGATGCCGATCATCGTCCTCTCCGCGGTTGGGGAGGAGGAGGCGAAGGTGCGCGCTCTCGCGGCCGGCGCCGACGACTACGTGACGAAGCCGTTCGGACCACCCGAGCTGGTGGCCCGGCTCGAGGCGGTGCTGAGGCGGGCCAAGCCCGAAGCATCAGAGCCGGTGATCGCCGCCGATGGCTTGGAGATCGACCTCGTCGCCAGGGCCGTGAAACGCGACGGGGAGCCGGTCCACCTGACCCCAACTGAGTTTGAGCTATTGCGAACGCTGGCGCAGAACCGCGGTCGCCTGATGACGCATCGTTCCCTCTTGGTCGAGGTCTGGGGCGTCGAGTACGAAGACGACGTCCAGGTCCTCCGCGCCCACGTCGCCAACCTGCGCCGCAAGATCGAGCCCGAGGACGGGCCCCGCTACATCCGCACCGACCCCGGCGTCGGCTACCGCTTCGCGGGCTAGAAGCGACCTTTACGAAATCTGTATACGCGGGCCGGGTTCCTTTATGCGGCCTTGACGGAGTGAGGCGCACGATCGCTGTATGGATCTCGTCTCGATCGCCCTGGCCGTTGCCGCCTTCGGGCTGATCTATTTCCTCATCGGAGCGCTGGACTGGGTATGAGCGCCGCCGAGCTGTTCGGGCTGATCGTCTCCGCCGCGGTTTTCGGCTATCTCGCCTATGCGCTGTTTCGCGGGGAGAGGCTCTGATGGCACAGGGCTGGGTGCAGATCGTCGTCTTCCTCCTCGTCCTCACCGCACTCGTGCCGCTGGTCGGCACCTACCTCGCCCGCGTGTTCCGCGGCGAACGAGTCTTCCTCTCGCCGGTCGTCGGGCCGGTCGAGCGCCTCGCCTACCGGGTGATGCGGGTGCGACCCGAGGAGGGACAGGACTGGAAGGCATACGCGCGCTCGATCGTCGTCTTCAGCCTGCTCTCCTGGCTCGCGCTCTACCTGATCCTGCGCACCCAGAGCATCCAGCCGCTGAACCCCGAGGGCTTCGGCTCCGGTCCCTGGAACCTCAGCTTCAACACCGCCTCCTCGTTCGTCACCAACACCAACTGGCAGTACTACGGCGGCGAAACGACCCTCTCCTACTTCGTCCAGATGGCGGGGCTGACGGTGCAGAACTTCGTCTCGGCCGCGGTCGGCATCGCGGTGCTGGCGGCGGTGATCCGCGGCTTCGCCGCCCGCTCGGGGGCGGCGCTCGGCAACTTTTGGTCAGACCTGATCCGGATCAACCTCTATGTCCTGCTGCCGATCGCCTTTGTCGCGGCGCTCGTCCTCGTCTCCCAGGGCGTGATCCAGACCCTCGACGGCTCCACCACCTTCAAGACGATCGCCGGGGGCTCGCAGACGCTGGCGCTCGGCCCGGTCGCCTCGCAGGAGGCGATCAAGGAGCTGGGCACCAACGGCGGCGGCTTCTTCAACGTCAACAGCTCCTATCCGTTCGAGAATGCCAGTGCCCTCACCAACATGGTCGAGCTGCTGCTGATCCTGGTGATCCCGGCCAGCCTCACCTACACCTTCGGGCGCATGGTCGGCAACCGCCGCCAGGGCTGGGCGCTGTACGCGGCGATGATGGCGATGTTCCTGGTCGCGGTCGCCATCGTCTACGTCGCCGAGCAGCACGGCAGCCCGGCCCAGCACCACGCCGGTGTCGTTACTTCGGCCTTCGACGGCTCCACCGGCGGCAACATGGAGGGCAAGGAGCAGCGCTTCGGCATCGCCGAGTCCTCGCTCTGGACGGCGGTGACGACGGTCACCTCCTGCGGCGCCGTCAATGCCGCGCTCGACTCGCTGACCGGGATCGGCGGCCTGGTGCCGCTGGCGAACATGGGGACCGGGGAGGTCGTCTTCGGCGGGGTCGGGTCGGGCCTCTATTACATGCTGCTGTTCGTCCTGCTGACCGTCTTCATCGCTGGCCTGATGGTCGGCCGCACGCCGGAGTTCCTCGGAAAGAAGATCGAGTCGCGGGAGGTGAAGCTGGTCCTCGTCGGCATCCTGGTGACGCCGCTGCTGGTGCTGTTCGCGACCGCCTTGGCAGTGGCGAGCCCGGAAGGCACGCAGTCGATCTACAACCACGGCCCGCAGGGCTTCTCGGAGTCGCTCTACGCCTACATGTCGCAGGCCAACAACAACGGTTCGGCATTCGCCGGCTATACCGGCTTCGTCCAGCCCAATGCACCCGGCAACGGGGGTTCGGAAGCGTTCAGCTTCGCCACCCTGCTCGGCGGCGTGGTGATGCTGCTCGCCCGTTTCCTGCCGATGATCGCGGCGCTCGCGGTGGCGGGATCGCTGGCCGGCAAGCGGGTCGCGCCGGCTGGCGCCGGCACCTTCCGTGCCGACTCGCCCACCTTCGTCGTGCTGCTGATCGGCGTTGTCGTGATCGTCGCCGCGCTGACGTTCTTCCCTGCCTTCTTGCTCGGCCCTGTCGTGCAGGGACTGACCGACCAGCTCTTCTGAGATGAACGGACTGCGAAAAGACCTGACCACCGCCGCGGTCGCGATCGTCTTCCTGACGCTCGTGCTCGGCGTCGCGTATCCGCTGGTGACGACCGGGGTGGCGAAGCTGGTCTTCCCCGACGCCTCCAACGGGAGCAAGGTCGAGGTCGACGGCAAGGTCGTCGGCTCGAAGCTGATCGGCCAGGACTTCCGCGGCCTGCCGCGCTACTTCCAGAGCCGTCCCTCGGCGACCGAATACAGCGCTGACGTCACCTACTTCAACAACCTCGGGCCGAACAGTCGCGAACTCTCGGACTTCTTCGCCGGACAGCTCGCCGCCTACCTGAAGCGCGAGCGCCCCTATGACCCAGGCCTGCGTGCCGACGAGGTGCCGGTCGACACGGTGACGACCTCGGCCTCGGGTGTGGACCCGCATATCTCCGAGGCCAACGCCCGCATCCAGGCGCGTCGCGTCGCCGAGGTCCGCGGCCTGCCCTTCGATCGGGTCCTCGACCTCGTCTCCGCGCACACCGACGGCCGCTTCCTCGCCCTCTTCGGCGAGCCGGGCGTGAACGTCCTGCAGCTCAACCTCGCCCTTGACCGGGAGGCCGCCCGATGACCGACGAGACGCTTCGCAACGAGCCGCGCTCGCTGCTCGACCGGGCGATCGTTGTGCGCGCGATGATCGATTCCCTGCGCAAGCTCGATCCGCGCCATCAGATCCGCAACCCGGTGATGTTCGTGGTCGAGATCGGCGCTGTGATCGTCGCCGGCGGCTGGCTGATCCAGGTCTTCGGTGGGCCTCCGCTCGGCGGGGGCGACGAGCCCGCCTGGTTCGCCTTCTCGATCGGAGTTTGGCTCTGGCTCACCGTCGCCTTCGCCAACTTCGCTGAGGCGATCGCCGAGGGGCGCGGCAAGGCCCAGGCCGACGCGCTGCGCTCGATGCGGACGGAGACCGCCGCCCGCCTCCGCGACGGAGGCGAAAAGCCCGCCTCCGAGCTGCATCGCGGCGACGTCGTCGTGGTCGAGGCGGGGGAGACGATCCCCGGCGACGGCACGGTGATCGAGGGCATCGCCTCGGTCGACGAGTCGGCGATCACCGGCGAGTCGGCGCCGGTCGTGCGGGAGTCGGGCGGCGACCGCTCGGCGGTGACCGGCGGGACGCGGGTCCTCTCCGACCGGATCGTGGTCGAGATCACCCAGGAGCCGGGACAGAGCTTCCTCGATCGGATGATCGCCCTGGTCGAGGGAGCCGAGCGGCGAAAGACTCCGAACGAGATCGCGCTCAACATTCTGCTCGCGGGGCTCACCCTCGTCTTCCTTGCCGTCGTCGTCTCGCTGCGGCCCTTCGCCGAGTTCTCCGGCACCGACGCCTCGGTCGTCACCCTGATCGCGCTGCTGGTGGCGCTGATTCCCACCACGATCGGCGCGCTGCTCTCGGCGATCGGGATCGCCGGCATGGACCGCCTCGTCCGCCACAACGTGCTCGCCCTCTCCGGCCGGGCGGTCGAGGCATCCGGCGACGTGGACGTGCTGCTGCTCGACAAGACCGGCACGATCACCCTCGGCAATCGCGAGGCGACGCAGTTCATCCCGATGCCGGGGATCGAGGAGGCCGAGCTGGCCGAAGCGGCGCAGCTCTCCTCGCTCGCCGACGAGACCCCCGAGGGCCGTTCGATCGTCGTCCTCGCCAAGAGCGAGTACGGCATCCGCGAGCGCGAGCTCGAATCTCACGCGCGTTTCGTTCCCTTCTCGGCCGAAACGCGGATGAGTGGCGTCGACGTCAACGGCAACCAGTACCGCAAGGGCGCCGGTGACGCGATCGTCCGCTACGTCGAAGAGCAGGGTGGCCGCCCGCCCGCCGAGCTTCAGGAGCAGCTCGACCTGATCGGCCACGACGGCGGCACGCCGCTGGCCGTATGCCGCGACAACCACGTCCTCGGCGTCGTCTACCTGAAGGACATAGTCAAGGAGGGGATGCGCGCTCGCTTCGACGAGCTGCGGCAGATGGGGATCTCGACGGTCATGGTCACGGGCGACAACCGACTGACGGCGGCGAAGATCGCCGATGAGGCCGGGGTCGATGACTTCCTGCCGGAAGCGACGCCCGAGCAGAAGCTGGAGCTGATCCGCGGCCACCAGGAGGAAGGCCGGATGGTCGCGATGGCGGGCGACGGCACCAACGACGCCCCGGCGCTCGCGCAGTCGGACGTGGGCGTGGCGATGAACACCGGCACCCAGGCCGCGCGGGAGGCGGGCAACATGGTCGACCTCGACTCCAACCCGACGAAGCTGATCGAGGTCGTGGAGATCGGCAAGCAGCTACTCATCACCCGCGGGGCCCTGACCACCTTTTCGATCGCCAACGACGTCGCCAAGTACTTCGCGATCCTGCCGGCGATCTTCGCCTTCACCTACGCCGCCAATCCTGGCGAACGCGGCCCGCTCGACACGCTCAACATCATGGAGCTGGGCACGCCGAGTTCGGCGATCCTCTCGGCGATCGTCTTCAACGCCCTGGTGATCCCGCTGCTGGTCCCGCTGGCTCTTCGCGGTGTTCGCTACCGGCCGATCGGCGCGACGGCGCTGCTGCGGCGAAACATGCTGATCTTCGGCCTCGGTGGGCTGATCGTTCCATTCATCGGGATCAAGCTCCTCGACCTCGTGATTCACAACCTGTTGGGGGCTTGAGATGTCCGCCGCAGAAACCGCGGCGGAGAATGAGGGTGTGCGACCTGCTCGCCGTGGACACCTCAAGGTCTTCATCGGCATGGCGGCCGGAGTGGGGAAGACCTACCGGATGCTGCAGGAGGGACACGCCGAGCAGGACGCCGGCCGCGACGTTGCGATCGGCTACATCGAGCCCCACAAGCGACCAGAGACCTCGGCCCTGGCCGAGGGACTGGAGACGGTCCCCCGGCGGCGCGTCACCTACCGCGACACCGCCCTCGAGGAGATGGACCTTCCCGCGCTGCTGGCGCGAGCGCCCGAGCTGGCTCTGATCGACGAGCTTGCCCACACCAACGCCCCGGGTGCCGAGCACGCCAAGCGCTACGAAGACGTGCGCGACGTGCTCGCTGCGGGGATCGACGTCTTCTCCACCGTCAACGTCCAGCACCTGGAGTCGTTGAACGATCAGGTCGCCGAGCTGACCGGGACGCGGGTGCGGGAGACGATTCCCGATGCGGTGCTTGGTGAAGCCGACGAGGTGGTGCTGATCGACCTCACTCCCGAGGCGCTTATCGAGCGTCTGCGCGCCGGCAAGGTTTACCCGGGCGAGCGCATCGAGGCGGCGCTGCGCAACTTCTTCACCGTGGAAAACCTGCTGGCGCTGCGCGAGGTCGCGCTGCGCCAGGTCGCCCAGGAGGTGGAGGCGAAGCGGCTCGTGGTCGAGGAGCCGCTCGGCACCCGCGAGGAGCGGGTCTCGGCCGAGGTGCCGAAAGCCGTGGGGGAGCGGCTGCTGGCGCTGGTCCGCCCGCAGCCCTCCTCGCAGCGGCTGGTGCGCCGCGCCTGGCGCTCGAGCCAGCGGCTCGGCGCCCCGCTCGACCTGCTCTGGGTGAAGCCTCCCTCTCAGCCGATCGAGGGCGAGGTCGAGCGGCAGGTGACGGCGCTGCGCCACCTCGCCTCGGTCCTCGGCGCCACCTTCCTGACCGAGGAGAGCGATGACCTCGTCACCGCTGCGGCGCGCGTGGCTCGCGGGCGCGGCACCACCTACATCATGGTCGGGGAGTCGCTGCCCCGCCACGGCCTCGCCCGCTTGCGCGAGCCGCTGCCGCAGCGGTTGATGAACGCCACGCCGCACGGCGTGGACGTGCGGATCGTCTCCCACCGCGGCCTCAAGGAGGAAAAGTGACCGTCGAGCGGTTGCTGATCGGGGTCGCGCTGCTCACTGGACTGGCCGCCGGCTACCTGATCGCTCGCGCCCACAGGCGCGGTCGCCGCTCCGAGCGGCCACAGCCCGTCCACCAGATCCTCCTGCCGTTCACCGGGACCGAGATTTCCCGCCGCGCCGTGGACGCTGCGCTGCGACTGGCGCGGGCCGAGGAGGCGACCCTTATGCCGGCCTATCTCGCAACGGTTCCGAAGCAGCTGCCCCTAGACTGCGCGATTCCCAGGGAGGCCGCCAAGGCGATGCCGATGCTCGAGGTCATAGAGCAGCGGGCTGCCGACCAGGGCGTGGCGGTGGATGCCCGCGTCGAGCGCGGCCGCTCCTATCGCCACGCCCTGGCCCGCCTGCTCGACCGGGAGCGCTTCGATCGGGTCGTGGTCCCCGCCACCGCAGAGTCTCGCGCCGGGCTCTCCGGTGACGACCTCGTCTGGCTTCTGGAGAGAGCTCCGGCCGAGGTCCTGATCCTTCGCCCCGCCCGCGAGGACAGGAGGATCCTGACCCTTTCGTCCGGTTAGACTCCGCTTCGAGCGATGAGGCTCGCTCCCTCATAACCGCGGCCGCGGGCCGCTGATGGCCTCTATCCACGTCCAGCGACGCTGATAGGAGGCCCGTGCGATGAGACCCCAGTTCGACCTTCGCCAACTGGCGGCGATCTATGTGGGCGGCGTGCTCGGCGCGTGGCCTCGTCCGCTGTGGGCCGCTCGCGCGTGGACACTCTCGGTCCCTTCCGGGTCACTGATGTCACGGGCGGACGGGGTCGGCCGTCGGAAGAACTTCCGCCCCCGCCAGCGTGATCCCGATGATCATGCGAAGGAAGGTCGGGTAATCGATTCCCAGCTCCGCGAACGACGCGAAGGCCGATCCGGCGGGACTCCAGCCGGGCTCGACCGCCACGTCCGTCACCCAGGGGCGGTTCCGGCCGTCGACCCGGAAGTCGATACGTCCGACCCCCCTCATCTTGAGGGCCTCGAAGATCCACGAGGCGCCGTTCCGCAGCTCTTCGAGCAAGCTCGCGGGCCCTTCTAGCTGAGCGAAGGACAGCGCGTCGCGTCGCATGCTGTCTTCGACCGTGGTGAAGGCCGTGGGATCGCCCGGGGCCCTCTCTAGGGTCTGCTTCATGGGCGGGAGGACGTGCCGCTCGGGGCATGACACCACGGGCACGGACACCTCCATGCCGTCGATGAATTCCTGGACGGTGACGGCCTGGCCGATGTCGTCCGCGATAGCTGAGACGCGCGCCTCGCACGCCGAGTCGACCACGAAGACGGACTCCTGGGTGACCCCCACCGACCTCGCCTCATACGTCGACTTGGCGATGACCTTGAGACCGGCCGGTGGCCGCTCCCCCACCCAGCCGACCTCGGTGTCATAGCCCCACACACGGGGTGCCCTGATCCCGAGGGCTCGCAGAACGAGGAAGGAGTGGAACTTGTGCAGTACGAGGGCATTGACATACGGGTCGGACCCAGTGCAGAGCAAGCGATACGAGTCGGCCACAGCTGGGGCAAGTGCCTTTCGGCCGGGCTCGAACCCGTCGTTGCCCACGCCCCAACCGATGCCGTCGTAGGCAACGCTGAGCCGACGACCCACTCGCTCGACGTGACCGGCCGCCAGGGCATCGATAAGGCCCCGCTCGCCGTCCAGCAGCTCGGCGTACGCTCCGATCGCGCGGAACGTGTCCAGCATCTGGTCGAGCTGGGTATCGGAAACGCACCGCTCGGCGAAGTAGGTACGTACTAGCCCTGGGCGTTCGCTCACCCGAGACGGCCGGTCGAAAATCAGGAAGAGCGCAACGTCAGGCCCATGCTCACAGAGAGCGTGGTCGATCGCCCGCAGACGGTCGTGTGCCGCCGTGTGGTCCGCGCCCGACACCGATAATCCCTAGTTATCGTGCCTGGACGAACCTCCCGAGGACGTCGGCGTCCGAGACGACGCGGTGGAGGGCGCGGTCGGAAACGTGGGTGTAGATCTCTGTTGTGCTGAGGCTGGCGTGGCCGAGCAGGCGTTGGATGTAGCGAATGTCAACGCCGGCCTCGATTAGCTGGGTCGCGGCGGTATGGCGCAGCATGTGGGGGGTGACGTGGATTCCAAGGCCGGCGGCCCGGGTCGTCTTGGCGAGGCGGGATCGCATAGCCGGTGGTGTTAGTGGGTCATAGCGGAGATTGAAGAGCAGATGAGAGTGGTCGAGACCGAGTGAGGTGCGTGCGTCGATATAGGCGCTCGTAAGGCTTGCGATCCAGTCGTTCGCGAGAAAAACCTGTCGCTCGCGGCGTCCCTTGCCGACCAGTCGTAGTGTCCCGCCGGGCAGATCGATGTCATGGCACTTGATGCTGACGCTCTCGTTGACTCGGATGCCCGTGGTGATCATCAGCGCGACGGCGAGGAGGGTTGTCGACTCATGCGGCCTCTCCTCAACGGCGCGGGTGTCGGGTTCTCTACCCGCGCCGAGTCCGGCTGCCCCGGCGAGAAATCCCATGAGGCGGTCGAGTTCGTGGGCTGGGAGAGCGCGAGGCAGCCGGCGGGGTCGCCCTAGCGCGAGGTTAGTGCCGCTCCAGGGATCGGGAATGAGGAGACCTTGGGCAAGCATCCAGCGACAAAAGCCGCGTAAAGCCGCCGCTCGCCTCCTCAGTGAAGCGGGGGAGAGCTTGGCGGCCTTCTCGTGCTCGATGAATGAGACCACAGCGTCCTGGTCGATCTCCGCGGCTGCGAAATTGGCTCCCAGGTATCGCTCGAAACTGGCGAGATCCGCGTCGTAGGCGCGAATGGTGTGCGGCGACAGGTCTCGCGTCGCGAGCAACCAACGTATGTACCTTCTGCGGGCCCGGTTGATTTGCATTGATCTTGTTCCCGGCGTCCACAAACCAGGCCGTTTGTTTTTCGCCCAAAGGCAGCTTTCCTGGACCTACGGGATAAGTCGTGCGCAGATGTCAGTGCTCCTCGACCTGCTTGGGGCAGTAGGCGGGGGCGGACTGGGCGGGAGGTCAAGCGAGCTGCTGGACACGATTAAGCGCGGGGGCGAATTTGGCGGCAAGGCGCGCGTTCATGCGGCCTGGAAGGGCAAGGGGCCACCGCCAATTTGCGGGCGGCACCCGGGGGGTGGCGAATCGCGCAGAAAATTTAGAAATCGGGCGGCGTCGTTTTTGCGCCCTAAAGAGGCAAAGGAACACCCGATAACTACTTGCGTTGGCGCTGGTTCAAGCGTGTTTCCTTCGAGGCTCAAACGCGATGCTCGCTGATGGGCGGGCTTCGGTTGGCAGAGGCCCCTACCCCCCGCCGGGGAGGTAGGGCGCTCGCCGACGGTGGGACCGGAGGCTTTCGGCACGGACGCTCCAACGCGGCCAGGTACCAGCTTCCCCCGCTCGCGCCCGTCTACCCGCGGCAGTGCATGTCGCCGCTCTGGACTATCAAGACGCGCCGGACGTAGGCACACGCGCGTCTCTGGGCAGCCTGGCGGACCCCTTCTTACGGCCGCCCCGGCGCTGTTGCGAGTTCGCGTGCTGGTGAGATTGCCTTTACCCGACTGCGGGTTGGCAATCCGAGCCCACCCCGACTCAGCGCCACCTCTGACGCCACGTCACGAACTGGCGGCTGCAGCTTCTCCGGTGACGCCACGATGCCGTTTGCTTCGGACGGATCGCCCTCCCGGTTCTGTCCGGCGAGACCGCAGCGGTGGTGGCATGGTTCTTCAGCGCCGCCCCCAGGGCGCGAGCTCGATGCCTCCCTCAAGGGGCCGGTGATCGGCCCCTTGAGGCGAATCAAACCGGTCTCCGCGATTTCGGGCACTTCTGCGCCGAAGTTCCCAAATCGCTGCATATCGGCGCATATCCGTGCGTATTGCTGATCGCGGCCGTCTGCCGCGCCATTACGAAACCCCTGCAAGCCGCCACATTCGCGGCGCGCGACTCTCGGAGATCGCCGTAGTTGCCATGCAGAAGGTCGTGGGTTCGAATCCCATCAGCCGCTTTTCTTCGCATCGCAGAGCCGGTCCCAAGAGGAAGGCGAGCCAGCGGCACCGGTCATCGACAAGCGCGTGACGGCTGCGATCGAGGGCGATTTCGTCGTCTTCCTCATCGGCCTGCGGATCAACAGGCTCTGGAAGGTCTGGAAGTGGCTGCCGGTCTTCCTCGCGATGCCGAAGATGCTGCGGGAGCTCGAACAGAGCCCCGAGTCCGGGCTGCTCGGCGCCGACCTGTATCTCGGAAATCCTCGACGACCGCTGGTCGTCCAGTACTGGCGTTCCTTCGAGCGCCTCGAGACCTATGCGCGAAACAAGGACGCTACGCACTGGCCCGCCTGGGTCGCCTTCAACAAGCGGGTTGGGTCGAGCGGCGACGTTGGCATCTGGCACGAGACGTACCTCGTCTCTGCGGGCAGCTACGAGTCCGTCTACAACAACATGCCGCCGATCGGTCTCGGCGCGGCCACGAGCCTGGCGCCTGCTGCCGGTCGTAAGGCTACGGCCGCAGGTCGAGCAGGGATTCGCGAGGAGTCCTATCCCGAGGGCGCTCTCACTGAGGGCATCGAGGCCTGAGTCAGGCGCACGAGGGTGGGACTGAGCGTCGACTACGAGCGGCACGGGCGCACCTACGCCCGTCATCGGCGGGCCGACCCGCGGATAGCTGCCCGGATCCACGCCGCTCTCGGCGACGCGGAGACGGTCCTCAACGTCGGCGCCGGCTCGGGCTCCTACGAGCCCACCGACCGCTGGGTGCTCGCTGCCGAGCCGAGCGCGACGATGCGCGCCCAGCGCCCGCCGGGCGCGGCGCCCGTGATCGACGCCCGCGCTGAGGCGCTGCCGTTCGACGACGACTCCGTCGACGCGGCGATGGCCTGCGTGACCATCCACCACTGGCATCCCGTGGAGGCGGGCCTGGCGGAGCTGCGGCGCGTGGCCCGGGGCCCTGTCGTGGTCTTCACCTTCGACCTCGATCATCTCCCTGCCTGGCAGCAGGAGCACCTCGCTGAGGGGCTGGAGATCGAGCGCCCGCGCTTCCAGTCTCTGGAGTCGGTCGCGGCCGCGCTTGGCGGGCAAGCCCGGATCGAGCGCTTCCCGACCCCGGCCGACTGCACCGACGGGTTCTTCGAGGCCTTCTGGAGCCGGCCGGAGCAGCTGCTCGATCCAGCCGTGCGCGGCGCCCAGTCGATGTGGGCGCTGCTGCCGCCGGGCGTCGAGGAGCGAATCGTCGAACGGCTCGACACGGCGCTGGAATCGGGCGCCTGGGACGCCGAGCACGGGCGCCTGCGTGAGATGGAGCAGTACGACGGCGCTTTGCGCCTGGTGATCTCAGAGCCTTCTTGACCCGTGCTGCTTAAGGGCCGCTGCGGGTAGAGAGACGAGCCATGGGATTGCTGCTGGCCGTTACTGCCTTCGAATGGCTCGAGGACGCAATCGGCGGCCAGGTCTGGACCTACCCGGCGCTCGTCGCCTCGGTCGCGCTCGATTCGCTCTTCCCGATCGCTCCGGGCGAGGCGATGATGATCACAGCCGGCGTGCTGGCCGCCAACGATGAGCTGATCCTCCCCTTCGTGATCTTCGCCGGCGCGATCGGCAGCTTCCTCGGCGACAACGCTTCCTACGGCCTGGGCGCGTCGCTCGGCCGCCGGGCCGAGCGCAGGTTTTTCTCCTCCGGACGCAGCCGACAGCGGGTGGAGTGGGCGCGCAGGCAGCTCCAGGAGCGCGGCGCCGTGATCATCATCGCCGCCCGCTTCATCCCCGGCGGTCGCACGGCGACGACCTTCTCGGCCGGCACGCTGGAGATGCCGTGGCGCCGCTTTGTCGCGATCGACGCGGTCGCCTCCTGTCTCTGGGCGACCTACATCGCCCTGCTCGGCTACTTCGGTGGCGCCACCTTCGAGGAGGACCTCTGGAAGCCCCTCCTCGCCGCCAGCGCGGTCGCCGTCCTGGTCGCCACCGCGGGCGAGCTGTTCCGCCGCGCCAAGCTCGCCTAGCCCCGTGCTCAACGGCTACGCTTCATCGCCCGCGGCGCCTTGGCGGAGTGGCTACGCAGCGGCCTGCAAAGCCGTTTACACCAGTTCGATTCTGGTAGGCGCCTCTGCTGTGTTTGTTCCGGTTCGCTCCGGGTAATCAAGGAGTCAGAAGGTCCCACGAAAGTGGGACCTTCGTTTTTGGGGCGAGGAGCCGTTCGGTAGCTTGGCTGCGTGGATCTGCACAGCGCCGAGCTGCGTTTCTCGACCCGAGGCGACACCGATGCCGTCGACATCACGGGCGAGGTGCAGGGGGTGGTCGAGGAGGCGGGCGTCTCCGAGGGGCAGGCGCTGGCGTTCGTGCGAGGGTCGACGGCGGCGATCGGGACGATGGAGTTCGAGCCGGGCGGGGCGCACGACCTGCGAGAGATGCTGGAGCGGTTGATCCCGGCGCAAGGCGACTACGAGCACAACCGGCTCGACCACGACTCCAACTCGCATGCGCACCAGCGGGCGACGCTGGTCGGGCCCTCGGAGGCTGTGCCGGTGGTCGGGGGCCGGCTCGCGCTCGGTACTTGGCAGCAGCTGGTGCTGATCGACTTCGACGACCGCTCGCGGGAGCGGACGGTCGTGGTCCAGGTCCTCGGCTGAACGGAAAAGGGCCCCGTGAGGGGCCCTTTGTTTCCGAAGGACGTGCCACCAGTGAGACTGAGGTCCTCTGGCTCGTCGGTCCTCAAGCTTTTGCGCTCCGCATTCAGAAACACCGCGTGAGCTGAAAAGTTGCACGAGTTGCATCGGCTCTTGCAAGGCCGGGCTTGAGTCCCCTGGCCGGGGATACCCCGCACTCGTAGGCACGGCTTTTCGCTAGATTCAGGTAGCGGGGCGCTTAGCTCAGTTGGGAGAGCGCCAGCTCGACAAGCTGGAGGTCACTGGTTCGAGCCCAGTAGCGCCCATATGCCCGCACGTCTGCTTCGCGCCTCGGATGCCCACTGGCGCGAGTCCAACCAGATGCGGGTCCTCAATACCGACCTCGCCAAGCAACTCGGCGCGACGCGCCTCGGCGCTCGCCTCTGGCGCCTGCGCCCAGGCCAGGCCTCGACCTGGCACCGCCACGCGGAAGAGGAGGAGCTGTACGTCCTGCTCGAGGGTCGCGGTCGGGTCCGCGTCGAAGACGAGACCTACGAGTTGCAACCGCAGGACGCGCTGCTGGTCGAGCCCCACGCCCTACGTCAGATCTTCAACGACACCGAGGACGAGGCTCTGTGGCTGGTGGTTGGCGCGCCGCCCGAGCTCGCCAACACGCTCGAGATGAGCGAGGCGCAGCTGCGGGACATGTACCCGGACGGCCCGCGTGCCCTGCCGCCGGAGCTGGGCGGCGGCCAGTTCGAGCCGCCCGGCTGAGCTCCGTACCCGTCAGAGAGCTTCGCAGACGTAGTCCCGAGCCCTGGTCCGCAGGGCCTTCGAGGGCAGCTGTTCGACCAGCACCTCAACCGAGCAGAGTTCGCTTGCTCCGGTGGGAGAGACCTCTTGCCATTCGGCTTGGCCGGAAAAGGCGAGGCTGTCGAGCCGAACGATCGCGAAGACGGTGACCTGTTTGCCGGTGATCCGGTTTGCCTCGGCTTGGAGCGCAGGCTTCGCGCGGGCGAGGGGGAGGATGGCCGTCTCCTGCGCCTGGCAGCGGGGGCGGCGGTTTTGCGCCGAAGTGGTGTGCCCTTCACCGCGCACCACGATCCTCAGATGGCAAGTCGTGCGCAGTGCTTTCGTTTCTCCCCGGGCGATGAACCTGCAGTCGATCCGGTGGCGAGACAGGCGGCTGCATCCCTGGAAGGCCAGTCTGTTGACCGCTGTGCTCGCTCGCACGAATCTCCTGGCGAGCTCTAGGGCGGCATCTCGCGCTGCGTCCTTGTCGAGCTCGGGTGGTGGTGGGGGAGGCTCTGGCTCCGTTGACCCATCGCCTTCGCCGCCTCCACCGCCTCCCCCCGAGGGAAGCGTCTCGCAGGCGATGCCATCTCCATCGGCATCCAGCCCATAGGGATCGCCGGGCAACAGGTGTTCTTGCGCTTCCTCCTGGGTTTCGAAGTCGGCGCAATCGAGATCGGCCATCGCCGAGGAGGGCGCGAGCGCGAGAGTTGCCAGAGCGCAAAGCGTCAGCAGCAACGTGATCCTTCCTGCTCGCATCGTCCCTCCGTTCGTACGAATGCGAGCAAGGTATATGACCAATTAAGGAGCTGATCGGCATACCTGTGTGTTTGTCCGGGTGGCCCACGAGCCCTTCGAATCACTTCCTTGGACTAGGCTCGCCGCCTCGTGATCGGGACGTATGCAGCCGCGCTGGCGGTGTGCGGTTCTTCGCTGGCGATCGGACAAGCGGCCATAACGCTCTGCGGGGCGCGGCGCTGGTCGTGGCTCTCGCCAGCGGTCGGATTGGCGTTGCTCTGCGCCGTCTGCTGGGGGACTGTCCGCCTGCCGGGTGGAGGTATTACTTCGGTCCTTGTTGTTCTCTTGCTAACCGTTGCCGCGGCGCTCTACCTGCGGGTTAGGGTCGAAGCAGGGAGGGAGGCGCTGCTGGCGGGGAAACCAGTCGCCCTAGTGGCCCTCGCCACCGCCTCGCTCCCGTTCGTCGTCGAAGGGCACTTCGGGATCCTCGGCGCCGGCTTCAACCCGGACATGTCCCAGCACCTGCTGGCGGCGGACCGCCTCGGCGACGGCCTGGGGGGGCAGCTGCTCCACCAGGGCTATCCGCTCGGGCCCCACGCGATCGTCGTCGCTCTCGATTCCGGCCTTGGCATCGGGCCGGTCCAAGGCTTCAGCGGCCTGACGATCGCCGTGGCGGTCCTCGCGTCGCTGACCGCTCTCGCCGCCTTCGCCGAGCTACCGCCGCTCCGTCGCACCGCCGGCGCGCTCCTGGTCGGGATCCCGTATCTGGTGGCCACGTACTACGCGCAGGGGGCCGTCAAGGAGACGATGCAGGCTCTCCTCGCCCTCGCCTTCGTCCTCGCCCTGCGCGAGAGCTCCGGTCCCTGGCGCGACCTGCCGCTGCGCTTCGTCCCGGCTGCGCTGATCGCGGCGGGCAGCGTCTACGCGTACAGCTTCGCCGGCCTCGTCTGGCTGGTCGCCGCGCTGGTCCTCTGGCTTGCGCTCGAGAGGAGGCTGCCGGCTCGTGCCTTGCTGCTCGCCCTGCTCGCCTTCCTCGTCCTGGTCGCCCCCGAGGTCGGCCGCATGGTCGACTTCCAGCGCTTCGAGACCTTCGATCCCAACGGTCCCGGCCTGGGCAACCTGTTCGGCCAGATCTCACCGCTGGAGGCGCTAGGCATCTGGCCCTCGGGCGACTTCCGCGTCGCCCCCGGCGACGGCGCGGTCCCCGGGTTCGTCCATTACCTCGGCGCGGCCTTCGCCCTGGCGCTGCTGCTTTACGGGATCGCAGTTTGCTGGCGGCGTCGCGAGACCGCGGTCCTAGCGGGCCTGGCCGGCGCCGCCGCTATCTACGCCGCCGCCCGCCTCGGCGGCACCCCTTACACAGCCGCCAAGGCGCTCGAGGTCGCCGCGCCGTTGGCGATGCTGACGATCCTGCTGCCACTGACCCGGAGGGTCGACCTATACGCCTCCTCCGCGGGTGGCGCCGTAGGGGGTACCGCCCCTGAGGAAGCTTTAGCTACCGGAAGGGGCGGTGGGTCCCCTGCGGCGACAGGACCCGCGGCCGGAGCGCTTGTCGTCTTCCTGGGCGTAGCCGGCGCCTGCTCGCTACTAGCCCTCGCCAACGCCCCCGTCGGGCCGTCCTCCTACTCGCCGGCCCTGACCGGCTTGCGGCCGTTGATCGCCGACGACTCGACCCTCGTCCTCGCCTCCGACCGGCTGCTCGACGAGGAACAAGGCGTCCCATACCTTGCCTGGGAGCTGCGCGGCGGCCGCGTCTGCATCGAGTCCGAATCCTCTATCGGCGACAGGCCACCGCCCGGCGTCCGGTACGTAGTCACTGAAGGCTCCAGCGAGGATTCACCGTTCCCGGGCCTGGCGCTTGCCCGCCGCGCTGGTCCCTACCTGCTCTGGGAGCGTCAGGGGACGGTCGGCGGTCCCAGCCCCTGCCCCCTGATCGCTGTTCGCCAAGCCCGCCAGGGGCCTTAGCATGGGCCGCATCGAGGCGGCCACGCAAAAGATCACCGTCACCCTGCCCGACGGCACGCCGTTGGAGCTGCCCAGTGGCGCCTCCGGCGCCGACGCCGCCGCGGCGATCGGGCCCGGCCTGGCCAAGGCGGCCCTGGCGATCCGCGTCGACGGTGAGCTGCGCGACCTCGCGGCGCCACTGCCCGACGGCGCCGAGATCGCGATCCTCACCGATCGCGACCCCGAGGCGCTGGAGCTGATCCGCCACGACGCGGCCCACGTGATGGCCGAGGCGGTGATGGAGCTCTACCCGGGGACGAAGGTGACGATCGGCCCGCCGATCGAGCGCGGCTTCTACTACGACTTCGAGTTCCCGCCCGACGTCAAGGTCACCGACGCCGACCTGGAGCGGATCGAGGCGACGATGCGCGCCCACATCGAGGCCGACGAGCCGTTCGAGCGTCGCGACGTCGCCCCCGCCGAGGCGATCGAGCTCTTTCGCGACCAAGACCAGGACTACAAGGTCGAGCTGATCGAGGACCTGGTTCGCGACGAAAGAGTGCAGACCGTTTCGCTCTACCGCAACGGCCCCTTCGAGGACCTCTGCCGCGGCCCGCACGGCCCCTCGACCGGCCGCATCAAGGCGATCAAGCTGGAGTCGCTCGCTGGCGCCTACTGGCGCGGCGACGAGAGCCGCCAGATGCTGACCCGGATCTACGGCGCCGCCTTCTTCTCGAAGAAGGACCTCGAGGCGCACCTGGAGCGGATCGAGCAGGCGAAGGCGCGCGACCATCGCCGCCTCGGCCCCCAGCTAGGCCTCTTCATGTTGCGCGAGGAGGCGCCGGGGATGCCCTTCTGGCTGCCCAACGGGACGGTGCTGCTGCGCCTGATCGAGGCCGAGGTGCAGAAGCAGCTGCGCAAGCGCGGCTACGAGGAGATCAAGACGCCGCAGGTGATGGACGTCGAGCTCTGGCGCCGCTCCGGCCACTGGGACAACTACCGCGAGAGCATGTACTTCACCGAGTGGGGCGAGCGCGAGTACGCGATCCGGCCGATGAACTGCCCCGGCGCCTGCCTCGTCTTCGGCTCCGAACGCCACTCCTACCGTGAGCTGCCGCTGCGGGTCGCCGAGTTCGGTCAGGTCTCCCGCGCCGAGCGCGAGGGCGTCCTCCACGGCCTGCTGCGGGTGCGCGCCTTCACCCAGGATGATGCCCACGTCTACTGCGCCGAGGAGCAGGTCGCGGCCGAGGTCGCCGACATCTGCGCCGCGATCGACGAGCTCTACGCCCGCTTCGGCTTCGAGGACGTCAAAGTCGAGCTCTCGACCCGGCCGGAGAAGTCGATCGGCGCCGCCGAGCAGTGGGAGCGCGCCGAGGCGGCGCTGGCCGAGGCGCTCGAGAGTCAGGGCCGCGAGTACCAGCTCAACCCCGGCGACGGCGCCTTCTACGGGCCCAAGATCGACTTCCACGTCACCGACGCGCTCGGCCGCTCCTGGCAGTGCGGAACCTGCCAGCTCGACTTCTTCATGCCCGAGCGCTTCGACCTCTCATACGTCGGCGCCGACGATGAGCAGCACCGGCCGGTGATGATCCACCGCGCTCTGCTCGGCTCGATGGAGCGCTTCGCCGGCATCCTGATCGAGCACTACGCCGGTCGCTTCCCGGCCTGGCTGGCGCCGGTGCAGGCGATCGTGCTGCCGGTCTCAGATCGCCACAACGAGTACGCCGCGGGTGTCGTCGCCGAGCTGCGCGAGGCCGGCGTCCGGGTCACGGTCGACGAGCGCTCCGAGTCGGTCGGTAAGAAGGTCCGCGACGCCGAGCTCGGCCGCTACCCCTACATGTTGGTGGTCGGCGACAAAGAGCAGGAGGCGGGCGCCGTCGCGGTGCGCTCACACGAGCAGGGTGAGCTGGGCGCGATGCCGGTGGCCGATCTGGTTAAGGCTGTCTATACTGCGGAAACTTGATCGCAGGCACGACACAGATCCCGCGCCGCTGAGCGTCCCGTGCCAGCCTCCCTATCTCTCGTCCGCTTGAAGTCCCACCTCACGCTTAGATAGTGCCGGTCCCGCGCAGGTTCGATCGGCGTCCCCCTGAGCGCGACACCACGCGCATCAACGACCGCATCCGCGTTCGCGAGGTGCGCCTGATCGGCGCCGAGGGCGAGCAGCTCGGGATCGTCGAGACCGCGGAGGCGCTGAAACGCGCCCGTGAGGCCGACCTCGACCTGGTCGAGGTCGCGCCCAACGCAAAGCCGCCGGTAACCCGCCTGCTCGACTACTCGAAGTACAAGTACGAGCAGGAGCAGAAGCAGAAGGCGGCCCGCAAGCACCAGCAGCAGGTCAACGTGCGCGAGATCAAGCTGCGCCCGAAGATCGCCAACCACGACTACGAGACCAAGAAGGGCCACGTCGAGCGCTTCCTGCGCCACCAGGACAAGGTCAAGATCACGATCATGTTCCGCGGCCGCGAGCAGGCCCACCCGGAGCGCGGCAGGGCGCTGCTCCAGCGCCTCTTCGAGGATCTCGACGGCCTCGCCGTGATCGAGTCGGCGCCGCTGCAGGAAGGCCGCAACATGAGCATGATGCTGGCGCCGGGCAAAGAGGTCGCCAGGGAGGCTGCGGAGGACAAAGCCGCCGCGACCGAGGAGCCAGTCGAGGCAGCGCAGGAGCCGGCAGAGAAAGCTGCAGCGGAGAAACCCGCCGGCGACGACGCGGCTGCGGCTTAGTTCTTACTGGCCAGTACGTCGGCGATTCGCTCTGACGCGTGGCCGTCCCATAGATGCGGTGGCTCGGAAGGCGGCGCGGGGCTTTCGGCGAGGACGGTCGGGATGGTGCCGATCGCGGCCGGGTCCAGGCCGAGGAGGGTGTTGGTGCCGGCGCGGATCGTCACCGGGCGCTCGGTGTTGTCGCGCAGGGTGAAGCAGGGGATGCCGAGGTAGGTCGTCTCCTCCTGGATGCCGCCGGAGTCGGTGAGGACGGCGCCGGCGTCGGCGAGCAGCGAGAGGAAGTCGACGTAGCCGAGCGGCTCGGAGAGCAGCAGGCCGGGGTGGTCGGCCTCGGTCTTCTCCATCTCCTTGCGGGTTCGGGGGTGGACCGGAAAGACGACCGGCATCTCGCGGGCCAGCGCGGCGAGCTGCGCGACGGTCTCGGGCAGCAGCGGACCGTCGACGAGGGCGGGGCGGTGCAGGGTGACGAGGACGAACTCGCCCGGCTCGACGCCGAGAGCGGCCGCGGTGCCGGCGGAGCGGAAGCGCCCTTCGAGAGCGACCAGGGTGTCGATCATCGTGTTGCCGACGAAGTGCATGCGCTCCTCGGCGACGCCCTCGCGGCGTAGGTTCTCGACCGCCTCGTCGCTGTGCAGGAAGAGGTGCTCGGCGATCTCGTCGGCGACGATGCGGTTCAGCTCCTCGGGCATCGTGCGGTCGAAGCTGCGCAGGCCCGACTCGATGTGGGCGACCGGGATCTGCAGCTTGGCCGCGGTAAGGGCCGCCGCCAGGGTGGAGTTGACGTCGCCGGGCGCCATCACCAGGTCGGGTCGCTCGTCGAGCAGGACCGGCTCCAGCCGCTCCATCACCCGCGCGGTCTGCTGCGCGTGGCTACCCGAGCCGACCTCGAGCATGTGGTCGGGCGGCGGCACCCCCAGCTCCTCGAGGAAGACGTCGGACATCAGCCGGTCGTAGTGCTGGCCGGTGTGGACGATCGTGTGCCGCCCCTGCGGCAGGCGAGCGCGCAGCGCCCCGATCACCGGCGCCGTCTTGACGAAGTTGGGCCGCGTCCCGACCACGTAGACGATCCGCATCGCGGCGCCAGCGTACCTGCGCAGGCGGCACCGGCCCCAGGCGTGCCCGTGCTTCTGCTTCAATACGCGTCCCGATGCCGAAGATGAAGACCCATTCCGGCGCCAAGAAGCGCTTTCGCAAGACCGCCACCGGCAAGCTGCGTGGCCGGCGCGCCAACTCCAGCCACATCCTGGAGAAGAAGTCGCCGAAGCGGAAGCGGCGGATGGCGCGGCCGGTGGAGATCTCTCCGGCGGATGCGCCGCGGGTGCGGCACCTGCTCGGAGGCGGCAAGTGAGCCGGGTCAAGCGCTCAGTCCACGCGCGCAAGAAGCGTCGCAAAGTCCTCAAGGAAGCGAAGGGCTACTTCGGTCGCAAGCACTCCTCCTACCGCTTCGCCAAAGAGCAGGTGCAGCGGTCGGGGATGTACGCGTACAGGGACCGGCGCAACCGCAAGCGCGAGTTCCGCCGCCTCTGGATCACCCGGATCAACGCCGCTGCGCGGCTCGAGGGCATGAGCTACTCGGAACTGATCCATGGCCTCGACAAAGCCGGGGTCGAGGTCAACCGCAAGATGCTGGCCGAGATCGCGGTCTCCGACCACGATGCCTTTCGCCGATTCGTGGAGCTCGCCCGGGAGGGTGCGGCCGCCTAGCCGCAACCCACACTCCACTTTCCCGGGCGGGTCGTGAAAACGGCCCGCTTTTTCGTTCCAGGAGAAGAAACCGCCGACAAGAAAGAACACACTCCAGAGACACAGAGCCACCGATGATCGAGAGTCCCCACAACGAGAAGCTGAAGCTGGTCCGCAAGCTGCGCGAGCGCAAGCACCGCGAGCGCGAGGGCCTCTTCGTCAGCGAGGGCGAGGACCTGGTCGAGGCCGGGCTGGCCGCCGGGGCGGAGCCGCGCTTCCTGCTCACCGCCGCCGGCAGCGGTCTTGGCGGCGAGGAGGTCGAGCCGGAGCTGCTCGCTTCTGTCTCGGCTTTGGGCTCGGGGACGCGGGCGATCGCGGTCTGGCCGCAACGCTGGGCAGAGGCGCCGCAGCCGCCCTGCCTCTACCTGCACGGGGTCGGCGACCCAGGCAACGTGGGCACGATCGTCCGCACCGCGCACGCGCTGCTCGACGGCGCCGTCGTGCTGGGCCCGGACTGCGCCGATCCCTTCTCGTCGAAGGCGGTGCGGGCGAGCATGGGCTCGATCTTCGCCCGGCCGCCTCTGCGGGGCGAGGTCGCGGAGACTCCCGGCCCGCGCGCGGCGCTCGTCGCCCACGGTGGCGCCGGGTTGGCTGCGCTCGGCTCCGTCGCGACGGTCTGCCTCGGCGCCGAGCGGACGGGGTTGCCCAAGCAGGTGCTCGAGGCCTGCGAGACCGAGGTGACGATCCCCCTGCAGGCCGGCGGCGCCGAGTCGCTCAACGTCGCCGCCGCGGCTGCGATAGCCGCCGAGCGGATATCGTCGCCCGCCATGCCGGAGGCTGAGCCAGATGCTTGAGCGGATCGCTCAGATTCAGGCTGAGGCCGAGGCGGCGATCGAGTCCGCCACGGGCACGGCGGAGCTGGAGGAGCTGCGGATCGACTACCTCGGCCGCAAGTCCGAGCTGACCTCGATCCTGCGCGGGGTCGGTGAGTTGCCGGCGGAGGAGCGGGGCCAGGTCGGCGCCGGCGCCAACCAGGCGCGCCAGGCGCTGGAGGCGCTGCTCGAGCAGCGCGCCGCCGACTTGGACTCGAGCGAGCTGGAGTCGCGGCTGGCCGGAGACCGGATCGACGTCACCCTGCCCGGCGCCCCGGCGCACCCGGTCGGCCACACCCACCTGATCACCCGCACCATGCGGCAGATCGAGGACGTCATGGTCGGCCTCGGCTACCGGGTGGCAGACGGCCCTGAGATCGAGCACGACTACTACAACTTCACCGCCCTCAACCACCCCCCGGGACACCCGGCGCGGATGCTCCAGGACACCTTCTACGTGCAGTCGCACCCGGAGGTCCTCCTCCGCACCCACACCTCGCCGGTGCAGACCCGGGCGATGGAGGCTCAGCCGCCGCCGATCTTCACGATCATGCCGGGCAAGGTCTACCGCCGCGACTCCGACGCCACCCACACGCCGATGTTCCATCAGGTCGAGGGATTGGCGATCGGCGAGGGAATCACGCTCGCCGACCTGCAGGGCACTCTGGAAGAGATGCTGCGGGCGATCTTCGGCGGTGGCCGCGAGGCGCGGATGCGGCCGCACTTCTTCCCCTTCACCGAGCCCAGCGTCGAGTTCGACGTCTCCTGCTTCCAGTGCGAGGGGACGGGCGAGCTGGGCGACGGCGGGCGCTGCAACCTCTGCAAGGGAATCGGCTGGATCGAGGTCGGCGGCGCCGGCATGGTCGATCCCAACGTGCTCGGCTTCGTCGAGAGCAACGGCTATGACCCCGAGCGGGTGCAGGGCTTCGCCTTCGGCATGGGGGTGGAGCGGATCGCGATGCTGCGCCACGGCGTTCCCGACCTGCGGCGCTTCTTCGACAACGACGTGCGGATGCTGGAGCAGTTCTCATGAAGGTCCCCTACGCGTGGCTGCGTGAGCACTGCGATCCCGGCGTCTCGGCCGAGGAGCTGGCCGAGCGGCTGGCGATGACCGGCACCGAGGTCGAGCGGGTCGGCACGATCGGCCCGCCTTCCGCCGAGGCCTTCGTCGTCGGCCGGGTGCTCGCCGTCGAGAAGCACCCCAAAGCCGACCGGCTCAGCGTCTGCACCGTCGACACCGGCGACGGGGAGCGGACGATCGTCTGTGGCGCCCCCAATGTCGCCGCCGGTCAGACCGTGCCGGTGGCGCTCCCCGGCGCGACGCTGCCGGGCGGGCACGAGATCGGCGAAGCGAAGCTGCGCGGGGTGCGCTCGGCCGGGATGATCTGCGCCTCCTCGGAGCTGGAGCTGGGGGAGGGGCCGCCGGGGATCATGGTGCTCGACGACGACGGCCTCGCGCCGGGAACCTCGCTTGCCGAGGTGCTGCCGATCGCCGAGCAGGTGCTGGAGCTGGAGCTGACGCCGAACCGGGTCGACTGCTTCGGGGTCTACGGCGTGGCGCGGGAGGTGCACGCGATCAGCGCCGCGCCGCTTGGCCCGGAGCCGTGGGCAGAGGACGCCCCGGCCGAGGGCAACGGCGAGGTGGGCGATTACGCCTCGGTCGAGGTGAAAGCGCCCGATCTCTGCCCCCGCTTCACCGCGCGCGTCTTCACCGACGTCACGATCGCGCCCTCGCCGCCCTGGCTGCAGGCGCGGCTGGCAGCGGCCGGGCAGCGGCCGATCAACAACGTCGTCGACATCACTAACTACGTGATGCTGCTCACCGCGCAGCCGCTGCACGCCTTCGACCTCGACAAGGTGCCCGGCGGGGAGCTGACGGTTCGCACCGCCACCGAGGGCGAGAAGATGACGACGCTCGACGGTGAGGAGCGCGCCCTCGACGCCGAGACCGTGCTGGTCTGCGACCGCAACGGCCCCTCGGGTATCGCCGGAATCATGGGGGGTCAGACCTCCGAGGTCTCCGCCGACACGACCAGCGTCCTGCTCGAGGTCGCCAACTGGAACGGGACCAACATCCTGCGCACCTCGCGCATGCTCGGCCTCCGCTCCGAGGCCTCGTCGCGCTTCGAGAAGCAGCTGCACCCAGAGCTCTGCATGCGGGCGCAGCGGGTCGCCTCGCGGCTGATGGTCGAGCTCTGTGGCGCCGAGCTGGCGCCGGGGACGATCGACGTCGCGGCCGAGGCTCCCAGCCCGCACCGGCTCGTCCTGCGCGGCGAGCGGGTCGAGGGCCTGCTCGGGATGCCGATCGAGCAGGCGGACCAGATCGCCTACCTCGAGCGGCTCGGCTTCGGGGTCGAGACCGACGGCGAGGACCTGAAGGTCGAGGCGCCGCCCGACCGCCACTACGACGTCACCCGCGAAGTCGACCTGATCGAGGAGGTCGCGCGCGTCCATGGGCTCGACGAGCACCTGCCCAGCACGCTGCCGGCGGGCGCCGGCCAGGTCGGCGGCCTCAACCGCGAGCAGCGGCTGCGCCGCCGGGCCGAGGACACGATGCGGGACCTCGGCTTCGACGAGGTCGTCGGCTGGAGCTTCACCGATCCCGGCGAGCCGGAGCGGTTGCGGATCCCCGCCGGCGATCCGCGCGCCGAGGGCGTCGTCGTCTCCAACCCGCTGTCCGAGGACCAGTCGGTGATGCGCACGACCCTGCTCGGCTCGCTGCTCGACGTCGCCCAGCGCAACCGCGCGCGCGGGGTCGACCGGATCGCGCTCTTCGAGTCGGGCCGGGTCTATCTGAGCGCCGGCGATCCCGGTGAGAGCCCGCTGGCCGGCGGCTTCCCCGGCGAGCGTCCGCCGCCGTTCACCGAGCCCCACCGGCTCGGCTGCCTGGCGATCGGCCCGCTTGAGCCCATCTCGTGGCGCGGCGAGACGGCCGCCACCGACTTCTTCGCCCTCAAGGGCGTGCTGGAGGCTCTCGTCGGCCTGCTCGGCGCCGAGCTCTCCCTCGACACTTCCTTTGAGCCCTCCGGCGATCCCTTCCTGCACCCCGGGCGCTCGGCGCGCTTGGAGCTGGGCGGCGCAGCGGCGGGCTGGATCGGCGAGCTGCACCCGCTGGTCTGCCGCGGGTGGGACTTCGACGCGGCGGTCGCCTTCGAACTGGAGCTGGCGGCGCTGGTCGCCTCGTCCAGGGCGGGGAGGAGACCTTCGAGGACCTCACCACCTTCCCTGGCGCCTACCAGGACCTGGCCGTGGTCGTCGACGAGGCGATCTCCGCGGCCGCGGTGCGCGAGGCGGTGCTCGCGGGCGGCGGCGAGCTGCTGCGCGCGGCCGAGGTCTTCGACCTCTACGCGGGCGAGCAGCTTGACGCGGGCCGCAAGAGCCTGGCGCTGCGGCTCGAGTTCGGCGCCGCCGACCGCACCCTCACCGACGAGGAGGTCGCCGGCCTGCGCGGCTCGATCGCGGCCGAGTTGGAGAAGATCGGGGGGAAGCTTCGTGAATGAGGACTTCGCCCAGCCGCTCGACGGCAAGCCCGCGGCGCGGGTGCTGGTCGCCGGCGCCTCCGGGTTCACCGGCGCGCTCGCGGCTCACCTGGTCTGGCGGCACCCGCGCCTGGAGCTGGTCGCCGTCACCTCGCGCAGCGACGCCGGCGCCCGCCTCGACCGCCTCTACCCGCGCTACCGGGTGCCGCTGGAGCTGACCGAGCTCGACCTCGACCGGATCGAGGGCGTCGACGCCGCGATCGTCGCCTACCCCCACGGCGCCGCGGCTCCGACCGTCGCCGCGCTGCGCGGGCTGGGAGTCGTCGTCGTCGACCTCTCCGCCGACTTCCGGCTGCGCGACCTGCCCACCTACGAGCGCTGGTACGGCGAGCACGGCGCGCCGGAGCTGCTCGAGGGCGCCGTCTACGGCCTCACCGAGCTCTACCGCGAGCAGCTGCGGGAGGCGGAGCTGGTCGCGGTGCCCGGCTGCTACCCGACCGCGAGCGTGCTGGCGCTGGCGCCGCTGGCCGAGCGCGGCCTGCTCGCCGACGTCGTGATCGACGCCAAGCAGGGCGTCTCCGGCGCCGGCCGGGGCGGCGGCGACGCGATGCACTACGTGACCATGGACGAGAACGCCTTCCCCTACAAGACCGAGGGCCACCGCCACCGGCCCGAGATCGAGCAGGAGCTGGCGGCGCTGGGCGGCGCCGCCCCGGTCACCTTCGTCCCGCACCTGCTGCCGCTCGACCAGGGCGAGCTGACCAGCTGCTACGCGCAGAGCGCCGAGCCGGTCTCCAAGCAGGAGGTCCAGGACCTCTACCGCGAGCGCTACGCGGACGAGCGCTTCGTCCACTTCGTCGAGGCGCCGCCGGGCCTGCGCGACGTCCGCGACACGAACGAGTGCCATGTCTACGTGACTGTCGAGGAGCGGGGGAGGGTGCTCGCCTTCTCGGCGATCGACAACCTCTGGAAGGGCGCCTCCGGCCAGGCCGTGCAGTGCCTCAACCTGATGCTGGGGCTGGACGAGGCGGAGGGATTGACGTGAGCGGGTTCTTCAAATCGAGGTGGGTGAAGCCGCCCGCCGGAGTCGAGGAGCTCGATCCGGCGGGGCTGGCGCCGGGCTTCCGGGCCGGGACCGCCCACTGCGGGCTCAAGGGCGGCGGCAAGACCGACGTCGGGCTGGTCGTCTGCGACGCGCCCGAGGTGGCCTCCTCGATCCTGCTCACCCGCAACGCCTCCTCGGCGGCGCCGGTCCGGGTCTGCCGCGACCGCTGCCGGCAAGGGGAGATCCGCGCCGCCGTGGTCAGCGCGGGCAACGCCAACGCCGAGACCGGCGAGCAGGGCTACGCCGACGCGGTCGCGATGGTCGACGCGGCGGCCTCGCAGCTCGGGCTGTCGCCGGAGACCGTCGCCGTGGCCGAGACCGGGGTGATCGGGGTGCCGCTGCCGATCGACGCCGTCCTCGGCGGGATCGGCGACGCGGCCGCGGGCCTCTCCGAGGGCGGCGGCGTCGCCTTCTCCGAAGCGATCATGACCACCGACCGCTGGCCCAAGCGCTGCACGCTGCGCGCCGGCGGCGTCACCGTCTCGGCTCAGGCCAAGGGGGGCGGGATGATCCAGCCGGGCTTCGCGACGCTGCTTTGCTTCGTCCAGACCGACGCTGTGATCTCCGATCCCGATTCGGCCTTGCGCGCTGCCGGAGCCGCGTCCTTCGAGCGGATCACCGTCGACGGCCAGATGAGCACCAACGACACGGTCCTGCTGCAGGCGACCGGCGCCGCTGGGGCGCCGCTCCCAAGCGGGCTGCTGGACGCGGTGCTGCTGCAGCTGGCGCTGGAGGTCGTCGCCGACGGCGAGGGCTCCTCGCGGGTCGGGCGGGTCGAGGTCGAGGGCGCCGCCTCGCAGGAGGAGGCCGAGCGGGTGGCCCGGGCGATCGCCAACTCGCCCCTGGTCAAGACGGCGCTCTTCGGTCGCGACCCCAACTGGGGCCGGATCGCCCAGGCCGCCGGGATGGCGCTGGCCGGCGAGGACCTGGAGGAGATCGGCGCCGACTCGATCGAGAACGCGGAGCTCGGCGAGGATGTCGCCGAGGCCGAGATCGGCCTGCGGCTGGACCGCGGCGAGCACCGCGCCCACGTCTGGTTCTCCGACCTCGGATACGAGTACGTCCGCATCAACGCCGAGTACACGACATGAGAGGAACCCCGTGAGCACCAACGTCGACACCCTGCTCGAGGCGCTTCCCTACATCAGGGAGTTCCACGGCCGCACCGTGGTGATCAAGTACGGCGGCGCCGCGATGCGCGAGGAGGCGCTGCGCGAGGACTTCGCCACCGACGTCGTCCTGCTCAAGTACGTCGGCCTCAACCCGGTCGTCGTCCACGGCGGCGGGCCCGAGATCACCGAGTACATGGAGCGGCTCGGCCTCGAGGTGCGCTTCCACGAGGGCCTGCGGGTCTCTGACGCGGAGACGGTCGAGGTGGCGCGGATGGTCCTGCTCGGCAAGCTCAACTCCGACATCGTGCAGCGGCTCAACCGCCACGGGCAGCCGGCGGTCGGCCTCTCCGGCGGCGACGGGGGGCTGTTCGAGGTGGCGCCCGTGCCCAACGCCGAGCAGGTCGGCTTCGTCGGCTCTATCGAGCGCGTCGACGTCGACGTGCTCAACCACATCGCCGAGGACTACATCCCGGTGATCGCCTCTTCGGCATCCGACCGCGAGGGACGCGCCTACAACATCAACGCCGACGAGGCGGCGGGCAAGGTCGCCGCGGCCCTGGGCGCCTACAAGGCGGTCTTCCTCACCGACGTCGAGGGCTGGCTGGCGGACGCCGCCGACGAGGGCTCGCTGATCTCGCGTGCCACGGTCGCCGAGGTCGAGGACGGAC
Source organism: uncultured Solirubrobacterales bacterium (assembly GCA_963728045.1). Lineage (GTDB taxonomy): Bacteria > Actinomycetota > Thermoleophilia > Solirubrobacterales > 70-9 > VRUE01. The sequence continues at coordinate 364,723 of CAVSIE010000004.1, read as the reverse complement.
TGGCCGGGATCGACGGTGGCATGCGCCCCAAGCTGCAGGCCTGTGTCGACGCGATCCAGGGCGGCGCCCAGTCGGCCCACATCATCGACGGCCGCAAGCCGCACAGCCTCCTGCTGGAGCTGTTCACCAACGCCGGCATCGGCACGATGGTGACGCCGTGAGCGCGGCTGAGGCCGGGCTCGGCTTCGAGGAGCTGCAGAAGCTGGAGGAGCGCTACCTGATGCGGACCTACCGCCGGGCGCCGGTCGAGTTCGTCCGTGCCGAGGGCGCCCTGATCTGGGACGCGGAGGGGAAGGAGCACCTCGACTTCCTCGCCGGCATCTCGGTCTGCTCGGTCGGCCACTGCCACCCCGCCGTGGTGGAGGCGGCGCGTGAGCAGGCCGGACGGCTGATGCACACCTCCAACCTCTTCTACACCGAGCCGATGGTGCGGCTGGCCGAGCGGCTCTCCGAGTCGAGCCTGGGGGGTCGCGTCTTCTTCTCCAACTCGGGGACCGAGGCCAATGAGTGCGCGATCAAGATCGCCCGCAAGCACGCCCACCGGCGCGGGGTCGAGGCGCCGGAGATCGTCAGCTTCGAGCGTGACTTCCACGGCCGCACCTACGGCGCCCTCTCGGCCACTCCGAAGCTCGCCGAGAACCCCGACCTGGCGCCGATGCTGCCCGGCTTCCGCTCGGTGCCGTTCGACGATGCGGCGGCCCTGCGGTCGGCGGTCGGGGAGAGCACTGCCGCGGTGCTGATCGAGCCGATCCAGGGCGAGGCCGGCGTCTACCCGCTCGGTGAGGAGGCTCTGCTCGCCGCGCGCGAGGCTTGCGACGAGGTCGGCGCGCTGCTCATCCTCGATGAGATCCAGACCGGACTGGGAAGGACCGGTTCGCTCTGGGCATACGAGCAGACACCGGTGCGACCGGACGTGCTGACCAGCGCCAAGGCGCTCGGAGGCGGCCTGCCAATCGGCGCCTGCGTCACCTCGCCCGCGGCCGGCGAGGTGCTCGAGCCCGGGGACCACGGGTCGACCTTCGCCGGCGGCCCGGTCGTCGCGGCAGCGGCGCTGGCGGTGCTCGGGATCGTCGACGACGCCGCGCTGTTGCGCCAGGTCCGCGAGCGCGGGGCGGCCCTGCGCGAGGCCCTGCTCAGCCTCGACGGGGTCGAGGAGGTGCGCGGACGGGGGTTGATGCTCGGCGTCGGCCTCGCAGGTGGGATCGACGCGGCCGCGGTCGGCGCCGACTTGCTCGGACGCGGCCTGATCGTCAACGTCCCCGAGCCCGGCACGCTGCGGCTGCTGCCGCCACTGACGGTCGATGTCGCCCAGATCGAGCGGGCAGTCGCCCTGATCGAGGCTGCGCTCATAAGCTTTGACCCCCGATGAAGTCGAAGAAGCTCCCCTCAGAGCCGGCGCCGACCTCGACCACCACCACGGCTGAGCGCCTGGCAGCCATCGTCGACGCCGCCGAGCGCGCCGCTTCGAGCGTGATCGACGACGCTGAGCGGCAGGCCCAGCACACGCTCGAAGAGGCCCGCGCCCGCGCCGACCGTGTCGTCGCCGAGCGCCTGCGCGAGCTCGCCGACGAGCTCGACCCACCTGCCGCAGTGTCCGCCGAGCCACGACTTAGATCGGTGGAGCCCAGCCCCGATCCCAATTCCAGCTCCGAGGCCCCGCGCCGCGCCGGCTCTGCCGGGGCGAGGCTCTTTGCCACCCAGATGGCGGTCTCGGGCAGCAGCCGGGAGGAGATCGAGGCGCGTCTGCGCAGCGGCTTCGACATCGAGGACGCGAGCGAGATCCTCGACGCCATTCTCGGACCGGAGGAGTAGATGCACGAGGATCCGACCCGGATGATGCGGGAGCCAGAGCATGGAAAGCCGCACGGCAACATGCGTCTCGTGATCGTCGGCCTGATCGCGGTGATCGTCGGCCTGATCGTGGCGATCGCCGTGATCGCCAATGACGGCGGCGACGGCGACACGGTCTCCACGCCCTCGGAGGTGACGACGCTGCCGAGCACCGACACGACGACGGATTCCACCGCCACCGACACCGACACCACCGAGACGGAGCCGACGACGACCACCTCGCCGACGGAAACGACGACCACCACCGAAGAAACCACGACCGCGCCCGAAGAAGACGGCAGCGGCGGCATAGAAGCGCCCTAGTGCCGGAGCAAGCTCCTCCGACCGCGAGCTACGAGGCCGACCCCGCGCAGGTGCGTCGGGTCCTGCTTCTCTACTCGGGCGGCCTCGACACCAGCGTGATGCTGAAGTGGATCCAGGACTCCTACGAAGCGGAGGTGGTCTGCCTCACGGTCGACCTCGGCCAGCCGGGCGAGGACTACACCGCTATCGAGGACAAGGCGAAGCGGCTCGGCGCCCGCGAGTGCCGCATCGTCGACGCCCGCGAGCGCTTCGCCCGCGACTTCCTCGTGCCGGCGATCAAGGCCAACGCCGAATACGGCGACGGCTACCCGCTCTTCACTGCGCTCGGCCGGCCCTTGATCGCGGCGCTGGCGGTCGAGCACGCGCGCGAGACCGGCTGCGACACGATCGCCCACGGCTGCACAGGGAAGGGCAACGACCAGGTGCGGATCGAGGCCACGGTGGCGACGCTGGCGCCTGAGCTGAAGACGATCGCCCCGGTGCGCTCCTGGCAGATGGGGCGCGAGGAGGAGATCGCCTACGCGCGCGAGCACGGCATCCCGGTCAAGGGCGGGACCGAGGTCGCGCCCTACTCGATCGACGACAACCTCTGGGGCCGCTCCTCCGAGGGGCGCTGGATCGAGGACCTCGACCACGCGCCCGAGGACGACGTCTTCCAGCTCGTCACCAGGCCGGAGGAGGCGCCCGACGAGGCCGAGATCGTCACGGTCGAGTTCGAGCAGGGCGTCCCGGTCGGCCTCAACGGCGAGCGGCTCGGTCTGGTCGAGCTGCTCGAGCGCGCCGCCGAGATCGGCTGTCGCCACGGGGTCGGCATCGTCGACCACATCGAGGACCGGATCGTCGGGCTCAAGGTGCGCGACATCTACGAGGCCCCGGCGGCGGCGATCGTGCTCGCCGCGCACCGCGAGCTGGAGCGGCTGGTCTGCACGATCCACCAGAACCAGTTCAAGCCCGACCTCGACCGCCAGTGGGGCTACCTCGTCTACGCGGGGCTCTGGTGGGAGCCGCTGCGGTCCGACCTCGATGCCTACATGGACACGGTCAACGCCCAGGTGACGGGGACGATCGGGCTGAAGCTCTACAAGGGCAGCGTCGGCGTGGTCACCCGCTCCTCGCCCAACGCCGTCTACGACGCCGACCTCGCCTCCTTCGCCGAGTCGGGTGGCCTCTTCTCGCAGGCTGCTTCGCCCGGCTTCATCGAGCTTTGGTCACTGCAATCGCGGATGGCGCATAGGATCCGCCAGCGCGGGGGAGAGGGAGAGGCATGAGCTACGACAAGCTCGGCAAAGTTGCGATTCGCTTCGCGTTGAAGTACGTGCGGCAGCGCTACCGGCGCCAGATCCGCATCGGCGTCGGAGTCGCTGCGGTAGCGGTCGGGCTCGCCGCCTACCTGGCAAGCCGCGACGTGCCCGAGGGCTGAGGCCCGCCGCAACTTTCGTTGCGGCTTATCGGCAACTTGTGAGTAGTTGCTAACAAAGTCCGCTACCCTCGCCGGCTCGTGCCGCGAGCCCTCGCGACAGAGGCAGGACGCAGGCGACGCCTGGGCGCTTTCGCCTGCGGCGCGCTCTGCGCGGCTGCCTTGCTGCCGGCGGCGACGGCTCCCGCCGAGGACGTCGATGCGCTGCAGGCCAAGGTCAGCGCGGCCCGCGACGAGGCCGGAGCGCTCGCCTCGGAGTTGCGTGCCACCCAGGAACGCCTCGTCGCCGCCCAGCAAGAGGCGGCGGCCGCCGCCTCGCGAGAGCAGCGGATGAGCGCCCTGCTGGCGAGCGGCGAAGAGCGCTCCGCCGCGCTGGCCGAGAAGGTCGCGCGCTCCGAGCGCCGCCTCGCCTTGGAGCGTCGCCGCCTGCGCCGGGCGCGCCGTGAGCTGGCGCAGCGCCTGGTGGCCATGTACGTGAGCGGACCCGCGGGTGCGGCAAGCGTCGTCCTCGGCTCCACCGATTTCGATGACCTCGCCGTTCGGGCCGGCTACCTGCGCCGGATCGAGGCTTCCGACCAGGATCTGGCGCGGCGAGTCGAGCAGGTGCGCGACACCGTGCGCGCGGGGCTCGAGCGGGTGGCCCAGCTGAAAGCGCAGGTCGACGCCTACAACGAACGTCTTGTCGCCGCCCGTTCGGAGATATCCGCCGTTCGCGCGGCGGCCGAATCGGCTGCCGCGGAGCAGGACGCGATCGCCGCCGCCCGCGCCGCCTCGCTGTCGACCCTGAAATCGCGGATCGGCGAGTGGGTCAGCGACATCGAGGAGGCCGAAGCGGCGAGCCGGGCCGTGGCCGAAGAAACGGTCGGTCGCTGGCTTGGAGGGCCCTACTCGATCCCAACCTACATTGTGATGTGCGAGTCGGGCGGCGACTACGGCGCGCTCAACCCGTCGAGCGGCGCCGGGGGCGCCTACCAGATCATCCCCTCGACCTGGGCTCTGTACGGGGGCAAGGGCGCGCCCCACGAAGCCTCCAAGGCCGAACAGGACCGCATCGCCGCTGAAATCTGGGCCGACTCGGGCGGCGGCGCCTGGGTCTGCGCCGGCTGAGCGGCACGGCGCGTCTCACCTACGGCTAGGGCGCCTTGGCACGGCTATATGCGAGGTCGCCGGTGGCGGCCCAGAGCACCGCGAAGTCGTCGCCCTCCGTCTTTTCCCAGAGCAGGAACAGCAGCTGCAGCCGTAAGTGAGCCAACGCCAGCCGGCGCAGAACCGCCTGGTCTCCGGAGATCGCCACCTTGGCGCACATCTGCGACGTCAGTATGGCGGAAGCTTTTGTCTGGCGGTGTTTTAGCTACTAATGCGTTCCCAGCTAGCTCCTCGTTCGTTCCTGCTCACGCTCTCGCGCCTCTTCGGTGCGGGAATGCGCGGAGGATGCGCGGAAGACGCGCTTCTTCGGCCGGTGGCATCTGCCTCGCTTGGCATGATCGCCCGCACCCCCATGAGCGCCGGTCAAGCAGTCCATCTCCACGCCCATAGCGAGTACTCGCTGCTCGACGGCGCCTGCAAGATCGACGCGATGGCGGCGCGGGCGGCGGAGCTGGGGCAGCCGGCGCTGGGCCTCACCGACCACGGCGTGATGAACGGCGCCGTCGACCTCTACAAGGCCTGCCAGAAGCACGGGATCAAGCCGGTGATCGGCCTCGAGGCCTACCTCGTCGACGACGTCCAGGCGATCAAGGAGAAGCCCAAGTACGAGCGCAACCACCTCACCCTGCTGGCCGAGAGCGACGCCGGCTTCGCCAACCTGGTCAAGCTGACCTCGGCCGGGTTCCTCGAAGGCTTCTCCCGCGGCAAGGCGAACATCGACATGGAGCTGCTCGCCGCTCACTCCGAGGGCGTGATCGTGCTCACCGGCTGCCTGCAATCGCGCTTCTGTCGCCGCCTCGTCGAGGAGCGCCCCGACGACGCGCGCGCCCATCTCGACGACCTGATCCAGGCCTTCGGGCCCGAGCAGGTCTACTTCGAGGTGCAGAAGAACGGAATTGCCGAGCAGGACAAGGCGAACCAGGGCATCGTCCGCTACGCCCGCGAGCTGAACCGGCCCCTGGTCGGCACCGCCGACGTCCACTACCTGCGCCGCGAGGACTTCGACAACCACAAAGCGCTGCTCTGCGTGCAGACCAAGTCGACCTTGGAGGCGCCGAAGCTGAGCTTCGACACCAACGAGTTCTTTCTCAAGAGCAACGAGGAGATGACGGAGTCTTTCGCCGAGTGGCCCGAGGCGGTGCCGACCACGGTTGAGATCGCCGAGCGCTGCCAGGTCGAGATCGAGCTAGGCAAGCTGCTGCTGCCGCGCTACCCGACCCCCGACGGCGAGGAGCCGGAAGCGATGCTGCGGCGGATCGCCACCGAGGGCCTGCGGGCGCGCTACGGCGACCCGCTGCCCGCCGAGGCGGTGGAGCGGCTCGAGTTCGAGCTCGGGGTGATCGAGGAGATGGGCTTCTCCTCCTACTTCCTGATCGTTTGGGACTTCGTCCGCTACGCCAAGGACAACGGCATCGCGGTCGGCCCGGGGCGCGGCTCGGCGGCCGGCTCGATCGTCTCCTACAGCCTCGCGATCACCGACCTCGACCCGCTCGCCAACGACCTGCTCTTCGAGCGCTTCCTCAACCCCGGCCGCAAGTCGATGCCGGACATCGACATCGACTTCTCGGTGCGCGGCCGCGAGCGGGTGATTCGCTACGTCGCCGAGAAGTACGGCCGCGAGTCGGTCGCCCAGATCATCACCTTCGGCAAGATGGCGCCGCGCGCGGCGACCCGCGACGCCGCCCGCGTGCTCGGCTTCGACTACGCCAGCGGCGACCGGCTCGCCAAGCAGATCCCCGAGCCGATCCTCGGTCGCAATCCCTCCTTCGAGGAGTGCCTCAAGCCCGGCCAGGAGCTGCGCAAGACCTACGACGCCGAGCCCGACGCGAAACGGATCCTCGACGTCGCCCAGGGCCTCGAGGGGATCATCCGCAACAACTCGATCCACGCTGCCGCGGTGGTGATCGCCGACCGGCCGCTGCAGGAGATCGTCCCGCTGCAGCTCGCTGAGGACCGCAGCGCCCCGGCCGCAACCGGCAACGGCAATGGGAACGGAAGCGCCAACGGCGGGGCGACCGGCGCCAAGCAGCGCCAGTACAAGATCGTCACCCAGTACTCGATGGGCCCGATCGAGGAGATCGGCCTGCTGAAGATGGACTTCCTCGGCCTGCGCAACCTCGACGTGATCGAGGACACGGTCGAGATCATCCGCCGCTCCCGCGACGTCGAGCTCGACATCGGGGCGATCCCGATGGACGACGCCGAGACTTTCGCGATGCTCTCGCGGGGGGACGGCACCGGTGTCTTCCAGCTCGAGTCCGAAGGCATGCGGGACGCGATGAAGAAGGTGCGACCCACTGAGTTCGACGACATCGTCGCGCTCGTCTCCCTGTACCGCCCGGGGGCGATGAAATACATCCCCGACTACGCCAAGGGCAAGCGCGACCCCGGCTCGATCACATATCCCGACGAGCGGCTGCGGCCGATCGCCGAGCCGACCTACGGCTGCTTGATCTACCAGGAGCAGTTGATGGAGATCGCTAAGCGGATGGCCGGCTTCAGCCCCGCCGAGGCCGACGACCTGCGCAAGGCGATCGGCAAGAAGAAGCGCGACCTGATGGCGACGATGAAGGCCAAGTTCCTCGAAGGGATGAAGACCTCCGAGACCGCCGACAAGGTCGCCAAGGACCTCTGGTCGCTGATGGAGGCGGCGGCGGATTACTCCTTCAACAAGTCCCATGCAGCCTGCTACGCGCTGATCGCCTACCGAACCGCCTACCTAAAGGCGAACTACCCGGCCGAGTACATGGCCGCGGTGATCTCCTCGGTGATGAACACCAAGGACAAGGTCCCCTTCTTCGTCAACCGCTGCGAGGAGATGGGGATCGAGGTGCTGCCGCCCGACGTCAACTCCTCCGACCACGACTTCGTCGTCTCCGAGAAAGCGATCCGGTTCGGCCTCGACGCGGTCAAAAACGTCGGCCATGCTGCGGTCGAGGCGATCCTGCGGGCGCGCGAGGACGGCGAGATCGTCTCGATCTGGGATTTCTGCGAGCGAGTCGACAGCCGCGCCGTCAACAAGCGGGCGATCGAGTGCCTGATCAAGTGCGGCGCCCTCGACTCGACCGGCGCCACCCGCAAGGGAATGCTGGAGGCGCTCCCCGCGGCGCAGTCGGCCGGCCAGAAGGCGCAGGAGGACGCCCAGCTCGGCCAGGGCTCGATCTTCGACTTCGGCGACGGCGGCGGGGAGGAGCAGGGCGTCTCGCGGGCAGCGCACCGCCCGCCGATCTCCGCCGTCGAGTTCGACCGCGCCGAGCTGCTGGCGATGGAGAAGGAGACCCTGGGCACCTACCTCTCCTCGCACCCGCTGACCGAGGTGCGCGGCGCCCTGCGCGCCCGGGTCGACTGCTCGCTGGCGGAGCTGGAGAACAAGCCCGACGGCTCCTGGGTGACGGTGGGCGGGATCGTCATTGCCTGCAAGAAAATCCGCACCAAGAGCGGCGCCCAGATGATGTTCGCCACCCTCGACGACATCGAGGGGCAGGTCGAGATGCTCGTCTTCAAGGCCGACCAGTCGGAGATCGCGGAGACGATCGGCCCCGATGCGATCGTCCTGGTGCGTGGCCGGGTAGACCACAAAGAGCGCGGCGAGACCAAGCTCGTCGTGCAGGAGGCCGAGCGCTTCGAGCCAAGCGCGGAGGAGGTAGCGGCGGCCCCAGCCCCGAGTGGCCCAGCCGAGCCGCTGAGGCTGAAGATCGGCGCGGCGAGCGTCGAGAACCCGCACATCTTCGACGAGCTGAGGACGGTATTCGAGCACCACAAGGGCGACGCGCCCGTCTTCCTCGCGATCGTCGGCAGGGACGGCCGTCCTCGCGAGCTGAAGCTCGGCGAGGGGTTCCGGGTCCGCCCCTCGAGCAAGCTCCAAGCGGAGCTAGACCACCTCCTCGGCGCCGACGCGCTTGCCGCGTGAAAACCTGCGCATCTCGGAGTCCTCGGTCGCTCGCGTGCAGAGCACGCCACGCTCCCTGCGTCCACCGAGCTGCTTGGTTTTGACGCGGCAGTCTGTCCCTAGACTTCGGTAATGCCCGCTACTCGCACGAAGGCTGGGGAGTGTCGCCAGTGCCGCTCCTTCTGCGACAAGATGGTCGAGCCGCGCGGCTGCGTCGAGTTGCGCTGCCGCTACCTCTACAGCTTCGTCGACATGCTCAACGGCATCCAGTACATGGGCTGCATGCAGGGCGTCTTCGGCGCCAAGGTGGAGCTCGACGCGGTGCTCCAGCCGGGCGGATTCGGCGGCGTCAAGATGACCGGCGAGGCGCTGCCCCAGTGCCAGTTCTCGGTCGAGCGCGCCTACGAGGGCTCCGGCGAGTCCTACGACTGCGTCAACCGGCGCTTCTTCGACTGCGCCGACGACGGCCCCGAGGGCCTGCGCGCCTTCGACCTGCGCGACGTCTGATTTCGGCGCCCTGCGTGGCAGCCGGCCACACTGTGGCAATGGGTGAGACCCCGGTTCTGATCACGATTCCAATCAGCCACTACTGCGAGAAGGCTCGCTGGGCGCTGGATAGGGCTGGTGTCAGCTACGTAGAGCGGGCGCACCTTCAGATCATCCATTGGGTTCCCGTCGCTCGCGCCGGTGGTAGGAAAACCGCCCCTGTGCTCGTCTGGGGGGATCGAGTGCTCGTCGACTCGGCGGACATCGTCGAGGTGGCCAGCGCAGAGGCGCCGCCGCACCGCCGCCTTTTCCCCGGTGACCCCAGTGCCGCGGCCGAAGTTCGGGCGCTGCAGCGCGACTTCGATTCCCGCCTGGGGCCACAAGGGCGCAGATGGATGTACAACGCCCTGCGTGGGCGTCGCGATATCGCGATTGCCTATGCATGCACGGGCGTGCCCAGCTGGCAGCGGCGGACGCTGCCGCTGGCTTACCCGCTGGTCGCCCGGGTCATCGACCGCTACCTGGACGTCACGCCGGTCACAGCCACGCAATCCGAGACCGATGTGCGCATGGTTTTCGACGAAGTCGCCCAGCGCCTGGAGGACGGGCGGCCCTATCTCTGCGGGGAGCGCTTCAGCGCCGCGGATCTCACCTTCGCCGCGCTTGCGGCGCCGGTGCTGATGCCGCCCGAGTACGGCGTGCCGCTCCCGCAGCCCGAGGAGCTGCCGGCGGCGATGGCAGCAACTGTTCGCGAGTTTCGCGCACATCCAGCCGGCGTACACGCACTTGCGATGTTCCGCGGGGAGAGGCGCTAGCGGATCGCTCTCTTCACGATCACGACATCTTTCCGTGTAGTCTTGCGGCCATGAGCGATACTTCCGCAGTGGCAGAGGCAGAGCAGCTCGTGGCAGAGGCGGCCGGCAGCGACGGCACGCCCGCCGAGGGGCCGAAGTTCACCCTCGAGCTGAACCAGGACCAGAAGGACATCCGCGAGTGGGTGCACGGCTTCGCCGAGGGCGTCGTCCGGCCCGCCGGCGAGGAATGGGACGAGCGCGAGGAGACGCCCTGGCCGGTGATCCAGGAGGCGGCCAAAATCGGCCTCTACGGCTTCGAAGCGCTGGGCCAGTTCTGGGCCGACGAGACCGGCCTCACGCTGCCGATCGCAAATGAGGAGCTTTTCTGGGGAGATGCCGGCATCGGCATGGCGATCATGGGCACCTCGCTCGCGGTCGCCGCGATCTTCGGGCAGGGAACCCCGGAGCAGATGGGCGAGTGGATCCCGCAGTGCTTCGGCGCCGCGGACGATCCCAAAGTCGCCGCATTCTGCTCGTCGGAGCCGGACGCCGGCTCCGACGTGTCTGCAATTAGGACCACCGCCAAGTACGACGAGGCGACCGACGAGTGGGTGCTCAACGGCCAGAAGGCTTGGGCGACCAACGGCGGCATCGCCGACGTCCATGTCGTCATCGCCACGGTCGACCGTGAGCTGCGCTCGCGCGGCCACGCCGCCTTCGTGATCCCACCTGGGACCAAGGGCTGCGAGCAGGGCGCCAAGGTCAAGAAGCACGGCCTGCGCGCCTCGCACACCGCCGACGTCCACCTCGACGACTGCCGCATTCCCGGCAGCTGCCTGCTGGGCGGCAAGGAGAAGCTCGACGAACGCCTCGCCCGCGTCCGCGAGGGCAAGAAATCCAAGTCGCAGGCGGCGATGCAGACCTTCGAGGCGAGCCGGCCGACGGTCGGCGCCCAGGCGCTCGGCATCGCCCGCGCCGCGTACGAGTACGCGCTGGAGTACGCCAAAGAGCGCCAGCAGTTCGGCCGCGCGATCATCGAGAACCAGTCGATCGCCTTCACGCTGGCCGACATGAAGCTGGAGATCGACGCCGCCCGCTTGCTCGTCTGGCGCGCCGCCTGGATGGGGCGCACGGGGCAGAAGTTCGAGAACGCCGAGGGCTCGATGTCGAAGCTGAAGGCCGGCGAGGTCGCCGTCTGGTCGACCGAGCGGGCGATACAGATCCTCGGCGGCAACGGCTACACCCGCGAGTTCCCGGTCGAGCGGATGCACCGCGACGCGAAGATCTACACGATCTTCGAGGGCACCTCGGAGATCCAGCGCCTGGTCATCTCCCGCGCGATCTCCGGCGTCCAGATTCGGTAATTCCCCAACTCAATCTGATGGGAAGCCCGGTCGTCCTCTGGGCGAATTGATGTCGCACGCGCTTCGCGCTTAGCGACGGAGATGCCGCGCGGCTGACGCCGCGCAATCAACAGATTGCATATCGCCGCCTTCGGCGACATTCCCGGGAGTCGATTCCCGTCCCTCACCGCTTGCGGCGCTTGAGTCCCTCTTTGCGCAGCTTCTTCGCCGCCAGCACTTCCTTGCGGTCGGCGCCTTTCTTGTTCGGGCCCGGCGTCTCCAGGGTCGCCGGCAGGCCCTCGAAGCGGGGCTCGGAGAGGAAGGCGGCTAGGCCGCGTTTGCCCATCTCGCCTTTGCCGAGGTTCGCGTGGCGGTCGCGGCAGGAGCCGAGCGGGGCGGCGGCGTCGTTGACGTGAAGGCAGCGCAGGCGCTCGAGGCCGACCTTCTTGTCGGCCTCATCGACCACTTTCGCCAGGTGCGCCTCGTCGGTGACGTCGAAGCCCTGGACGAAGAGGTGGCAGGAGTCGAGGCAGAGGCCGAGGCGCTTGCCGCTGCCGGCTAGCTCGATCAGCTCAGCGGTCTCATCGAAGTCGCGGCCGAGCAGCCCTTTGTGGCCCGCGGTCTGCTCCAGGAGTAGTGGGCAACTGTCGCTGTCTTTCAGCGCCGCGGCGATCACCTTGGCGGCGCGTTTCATCGAGGGCCCGTGCGCCTCGCCCTTCTGCGCGCCTGGGTGCAGGACGACGCCGTCGGCGCCGATCCCGTCGCCGATGCGCAGCGCGTGCGTCAGCGATGCCAGCGACTTCTTGCGCAGCTCTTTGTCGTTGGTCGCGCAGTTGATCAGGTAGACCGCATGGATCACGACCGCTTCGACCGGCGAGTCGGTCATCGCCTCGCGAAAGGCGGCGAAGTCATCGGGGCCGTATTTGGTCGGCCGCCACATCCTTGGGCTCTGGTTGAAGATCTGGATCGATTTGCAGTCGAGCTCGGTTCCGCGCTCGATCGCCTTGTCCAGCCCTCCCGCTGTGGAAACATGCGCGCCGATCAGCATCGTGTCCGCAGACTCTCCATCCGGTAGCTCTCTCCGCCTTAGGTTCGCGCCCTCGCCGACCGGTGCGCTGCACATCGGCGGGGCGAGGACGGCACTCTACAACTGGCTCGCGGCGCGTCATGGCGGCGGCGAGCTGGTGCTGCGGATCGAGGACACCGACCGCGAGCGCTCGACCGCGGAGAACGTCGAGCAGATCCTCGACGCGCTGCGTTGGCTGGAGCTGGACTGGGACGAGGGCCCGCTTTCGCAGGCCGAACGGGCCGATCGGCATGCCGCGGCCCTGGAGCGTCTGCTCGCGTCCGGCGCCGCCTATCGAGACTCGGCCACGGCCAAGGACGTCGAGGCCTGGAAGGCGGAGCACGGGGCGGGGCGTGGGCTACCGCGGGACACCGAGTGAGGAGCCCGGCGCCGCCGTGCGGCTGCGCGTCCCCGACGAGGGCGAGACCGTGGTCGAGGACCTGATCCGTGGCCCGGTCTCCTTCCCCAACCGCAGCTACGACGACTTCGTCATCGCCCGCGGCGACGACTCCGTCCTCTACAACTTCGCGGTCGCCGTCGACGACGCCGAGATGGGGATCACCGAGGTCGTTCGCGGCGACGACCACCTCTCCAACACGCCCAAGCAGCTACTCGTCCTCGCTGCGCTCGGCCACGAGCCGCCGCGCTACGCGCACCTGCCGCTGCTACACGGCCCCGACGGCAAGAAGCTCTCCAAGCGCCACGGCGCCGCCTCGGTGCAGGAGCTGCGCGAGGCCGGCTACCTGCCCGCCGCCGTGCGCAACTACCTGGCGCTGCTGGGCTGGGGAACCGACGACGACACCACCTTGATGCAGACCGCCGAGCTGGTCGAGCGCTTCCGGGTCGAGGACGTCGGTAAGGCGGCGGCGATCTTCGACGAGAAGAAGCTGCGCTGGGTCAACGGCCGTTTCATGCGAGAGATGCCGCTTGACGACTACACGGCGGCGGTCGCGCGCCACCTCGGGCGTGAGCCAGACGAGCGACTGCGCCAAGCTTGCGAGATCGCCCAGGAGAAGGCGCAGACGCTGGCAGAGGTCTGGGCGCTTATTCGCTTCCTCTTCGAGCCGCCGGTCGAGGACGAGAAGGCCTGGCGCAAGGTGATGAAGGACGAGGCGCCGGCGGCGCTGCGGGCCGCTCGCGAAGCCCTGGCGGAGACGAACGACTTCGGGCCCGAGGCCGTCGAGGTGGCGCTGTCGCCGCTGCCCGAGCGCCTCGGCATCAAGCCCGGGAGGGTCTACCAGCCGATCAGGGTGGCGATCACCGGCGCCACCGTCTCGCCCGGGATCTTCGAGTCGCTCGCCGTGCTGGGCCGCGAGGAGTCGCTGGCCCGGATCGATTCGTCACTGAGCAGGCTCGAAAACACCGCCTCTTAGGACAAATCCGCTCGACAGCCTGTGCCGTTGCGTACAAGTGGCGGCCACTCGTCCCCATTTTTAGGGAGCCAAAGGTTAAGTCGTGCGTCCTCAGCTGCCGATGAGCTGAGCGAAGAGCTTATGGCTACAAATGCTCATAGCAACGGCAAGACCAAACCCGACACGGTCAGCGGTAAGGACGGCAAACCCGCGCCCGGGGCTCGGCTCGCTGCCGCCTTCGAGGCGGTCGAGCGCTTCCCGGTCCTGATCGAGTCCCGCTCGCGGGTGATGCAGGCCGCCACCGCCGAGACTGCCCGCATCGGCGAGATCGTCGAAGCAGTCGAGGCCGACGTCGGTCTCGCGATCGCCGTGCTGCGCTTCGCCAACCGCACCGGCCCGGAAGCCGGCGGCGTGGCGAGTGTTCCTGCCGCCGTCGACGCGCTGAAGCCTTCCGGCGTGCTGGCGATCGCCGGCACCGCGCCCGCATTCGACTTCTTCGAGCCCAACGGGGGTTGGGAGCTGAAACCCGAGCGCTTCCGCGTCCACGCCCTCGCGACCCAGCAGGCCGCCGACCAGATCGGCCGGGCCGTCGGCTGGCCGGAGCGGGACGAGCTGGCCGTCGCCGCCCTGCTCCATGACATCGGTCGCCTCGTCGTCTCCAAGCTGCACCCCGGGCAGAAGCGCTACTTCGAGGCCGCCGCTCGCACCCCGGAGCAGCGCCTGCGCGAAGAACGGGAGCAGCTCGGCATCGACCACGCCCTGGTCGGAGGCGTGCTGGCGCGACGCTGGAACCTGCCGCAGCGGCTCGCGGTGGCGATCGAGCGCCACCACGCCGAGGACGCCGACGGCCTGGCTGCGATGGTCTCGGCTGCCGACATGGTCGCCCACTACGCCCAGGGTGAGGCGGTGACGCCGGAGCGCCTGCGCGGCGCCGCCAAGCAGTGCGGCCTCGACGGCGATGCGCTGCGCGAGCTTCTCTACGACCTTCCCTATCCCCGCTCGGACTCGCCGCGCTCGACCGAGCCCTGTCCGCTCTCGGCCCGCGAGCTCGACGTCCTCAAGCACCTCTCCGAGGGCATGGTCTACAAGCAGATCGCCGGCGAGATGCAGCTATCGGTCTCGACGATCCGCACCCATCTGCACAACGTCTACGGCAAGATCGGCGCCGTCGACCGCGCGCAGGCCGTGCTCACGGCCCGCGACCGCGGCTGGATCTAGTCGCGGCCCACGACGCCGCGCTACTCGATCAGCGACTCGCGCAGCGCGATCGCGACCGCGTGTGTCCGGTTGCGGGCGCCGAGGCGGGCGAGGGCATGCTTCATGTGGGTCTTGACCGTTTCCTCGCTGAGGTCGAGCTCGCGCGCGGCCACGGTCGTCGATTCGCCGTCGGCGAGCCGCTGCAGGATTTCCCGCTGGCGGCGGGTCAGCCTGCCGCGGCTGCCGGGTGGCGGCACCGCCGGGTCGACGAAGCTCTCGTGCGCCAGTGCGGCCTGCGCCGCCTGCCAGAGCTCCTTGGCGCCGGAGGTGCGGGAGACGTAGGCGGTGGCGCCGGCCTGCAGCGCGGTGCTCGCGCAGTGGCGATCGGGCCGCTCGCCGTGGGCGACGACGCCCAGGCCGGGCTCGACTTTGCGCAGCGCCCGGATCGTCTCCTTGCCGTCGATGCCCTGGCCTGGGACCAGCGGCTGTGCCCGCATGTCGACGATCGCCACGTCGAAGCTGCCGATGTCGCGGACCAGCTCGACGCCCTCCGTGCGGCTGGCGACCTCGTCGACCGCGAAATCCTCGGCCAGCGCGTTGCGCACGCCCAGTCGGACGAGCGGATGGCCGTCGATCACCAGACAATGTGGGTGCTCGCTCAGGCTGCTCCGATCGATCGGGTTCGCGGGGGAGACTCTGCCGTCAGCCGGAGTCCGTTCGATCCTAACCGAGCCGGCGAGCCGGGTCCGGGCGGTGCGGTAGAAAGGGAGGCAGTGATCTCGATCACCTCGAAGTCGCGCTACGCGGTCGTCGCGATGGCGGAGCTGGCCCGCTCCAGCGACCGGCCCGTGCCGATCAAGGAGCTCGCCGAGCGGCGCGGGATCCCCGAGCAGTTCCTCGAGCAGCTCTTCTCGACCCTGCGCCGTGCCGGCCTGCTAACCAGTCACCGCGGGATGAGCGGTGGCTACACGCTCTCGCGTCCGGCCGACGAGATCACGGTGCTCGAGATCGTCCAGGCGCTCGACGGCAAGGTCGGCCAGGAGGCCGACGAGGCCGGCGGCATCTGGGCCGAGGGCGTCACCGCCCTGCGCAAAGTCTTCGGCCAGACCACGATCGCCGAAGTCGCCCGCCGCGAGGCCGCCGAGGCCGGTTCCGGCATGTACTACATCTAGCCCGGGCGCGCCCACTATGGGGCCTGGACTGAAAATCGCTCCCCGGGTTCAAGCACCCTGGCCTCGATGCCTAGCTCGGCAGCAGCTGCGTAGAGGCTGCCGGGAGGATCGTCAGATTGAACGTAGTTGGAGGCTTCGTGAAGACGCCCATAGTGGATCGGCACGACCGTGCGTGCGCCGAGTAGCTTTGCTGCCACTGCCGCCTGCCTTGGATCCATGCCAGCTGGCAGAGGGCTGGGTGGCTGGCGCGAAGGAAGATCGACCACGGCGCCACCGACGGGTAGGAAGGCAACGTCGAACGGGCCTTGGCGGAGTGCCGACAGCCACCACCATCCGTGAAAGAGGGTGCCACCAGCATGAAGGATTCGACACCCGTTGGCCGCGATGCACCATGAGACTTGTGGGTCGCCAAAACCGTCGGCAGCGGGAAGAGCGGTGAAGCTGAACGGGCCGATCTCGACGGTTTCCCATGGCTCCACAACGCGGGCGGTGAGTCCGCTCTCCTCGAGCGCCGACTCGGATTTCTCGATCAGGGCAACCTCGGCCCCGCTGCCGAAGCTCTTCTCCGGCCTCAAGACGACAGCCGCAGGGTCCAGCACACGCCGCAGGGCGTCCACGTCTGCGTGATCTCGGTGCAGATGGGTGAGCAGTCCTGCGATTACGGTCTCGGATGTGGGAGAGGGCGGTATCTCTCCGGCTGGGGGCTCAACACCGTGCAGCCCGGAAAAGTCCTCGACGAAGTCGATCACCGCAGTCCGTCCACTGGCGCTAACCGCCAGCCCCGCCCAAGCCAAGCGTCGAACCTCCATTTCGCGAATTGAACACCACGCTCAGGCGAGCGGGCGCATCCACACTTCTGGCGCACTACGCTGCATCGATGAGGATCGGGGCTGAGGCGTCGGCGGTCGTCGGGAACACGCCGATGGTGGCGCTGCGGCGGCTCGGCGAGGGGCTGGGGGCGGAGGTCTGCGTCAAGCTCGAGTACTTCAATCCCGGCGGCTCGGTCAAGGACCGGATCGGGGTGGCGATGATCGATGCCGCCGAGGAGGAGGGGCTGGTCAAGCCGGGGCGCTCGGTAATCGTCGAGCCGACCAGCGGCAACACCGGGATCGCGCTGGCGATGGTCTGCGCGGCGCGCGGCTACGAGCTGATCCTGACCATGCCCGAGGGGATGAGCCGCGAGCGGGCGAAGCTGCTGCGCGCCTACGGCGCCGAAGTGCGGGAAACGCCCTCGCTGGGCGGGATGAACGAGGCGGTCGAGCTGGCCGAGGCGATCCGCGAGCAGCGCAAGGGCTTCATGCCGCAGCAGTTCTCCAACCCCGCCAACCCGGAGATCCACCGCCGCACCACCGCTGAGGAGATCTGGCGCGACACCGACGGCGAGGTCGGTGCCTTCGTCGCCGGTGTCGGCACCGGCGGCACGATCACCGGCGTCGGCCAGATGCTGCGCGAGCGCGCCCCCGACGCCCTGGTCGTCGCGGTCGAGCCGGTGACCTCGCCGGTTCTCTCCGGCGGTCCGCCCGGACCTCACAAGATCCAGGGGATCGGCCCCGGCTTCATCCCCGAGGTGCTCGATCGCAGCGTGATCGACGAGACGATCGGGGTCTCCGACGAGGACGCGCTGGAGACAGCCCGCCTGGTCGCGCGGCGCGAGGGCGTCCTGGCCGGGATCTCGGCCGGGGCCAACATCAAGGCGGCGCTGGAGGTCGCGGCACGGCCGGAGCTGGCCGGCAAGAGGGTGGTGACGGTCGTCTGCGACTCGGGCGAGCGCTACGTGTCCCTACCCTTCTTTGCACCATGAGCGAGCGACTCAAGCGCGTCGTCGGGGAGATCCGCAACGACGTGTCGGCGGCGCGGGATCGCGATCCGGCGGCGCAGGGGGTCTCGACCTTCGAGATCCTCACCAGCTGGGCCGGCGTGCAGGCGCTGCTCGCCCATCGTGTCGCCCACGCCCTGGACGGCGCGGGAGTGCCGCTGGCGCCGCGGGCGATCGCCTACATGACCCGCTCGGTGACCGGGGTCGAGATCCACCCGGCGGCGCGGATCGGCGACGGCTTCTTCATCGACCACGGCGCCGGCGTGGTGATCGGCGAGACCGCTGAGATCGGCGAGCGGGTGACGCTCTACCAGGGCGTCACTCTGGGCGGCACCGGATTCCAGCGCGGCAAGCGCCACCCGACCCTCGGCGACAACGTCACGGTCGGCTCCGGAGCCAAGCTGCTCGGCCCGATCGCGGTCGGCGACGGCGCCAAGATCGGCGCCAACACGGTCGTGGTCGAGGACGTGCCGCCGGGCACCACCGTGGTCGGCAATCCCGGCCACCCGGTCAAGGTCGAAGGCAGGCGGGTCGAAGGGCCCGACGCCGACTGGATCCATCTGCCCGACCCGATCGCCGAGGCGATCAAGGGCCTATCCGAGCGGATCGCCGACCTCGAGCGGCGCCTCGCCGAGCTCGACGGCGGCAACGGAAAAGAGGGTCCTGACGGCGAGGAGGGTGGCCTGCGAACGCGCACCGGGCGCTCCTCCGCCGGCGGCTGAGGACCGGCCGCAGCCGGGGCTATGCTCGGCATGTGACGCTCCAGGCCGACCCGGAAGCGATGCCCGACGCCTTCGACGAGGCCGCCGGCGCGCCCACCGAGGCGGGAGCCGACCGTGCCGAGCGGCTGCTCGCCGAGCTCAACGAGCCCCAGCGGGAGGCCGTCCGTCACGGCGAGGGACCGCTGCTGGTAGTGGCGGGCGCCGGCTCCGGCAAGACCCGCGTGCTCACGCACCGGATCGCCTATCTGCTCGCCACCGGCGCCGCCAGGCCCGGCGAGATCCTCGCGATCACCTTCACCAACAAGGCCGCGAACGAGATGCGCGAACGAGTGGAGGCGCTCGTCGGGCGCTCGGCACGAGCGATGTGGGTGATGACCTTCCACTCGGCCTGCGCCCGGATGCTGCGCGCCGACGCCGAAGCGCTCGGCTACTCGCGCAGCTTCACGATCTACGACGAGTCGGACTCGCTGCGGATGGCCAAACGCTGCATGGCCGAGCTTCGCATCGACCCGAAACGCTACCCGCCGCGGGCGATCCGCTCGCAGATCTCGGGCGCCAAGAACCAGCTGGTCGACGCCGAGGCCTACGCCGAAGCGCAGGGCAGCGTCTTCGAGGAAGTCGTGGCGGAGGTCTACGGCCTCTACGAGAAGCGGATGCTGGCCGCCAACGCGATGGACTTCGACGACCTGCTGGTCCGCACGGTCAACCTGCTGGAGCTCTCCGATCAGGCCCAAGAGCGCTGGCGCCGCACCTTCCGCCACGTCCTCGTCGACGAGTACCAGGACACCAATCACGCCCAGTACCGGTTGCTGCAGCTGCTCACCGCCGAGCACGGCAACCTGATGGTCGTCGGCGACGCCGACCAGTCCGTCTACGGGTTCCGGCACGCGGACATCCGCAACATCCTCGACTTCGAGCGTGACTTCCCCGAAGCGGAGGTCGTGACGCTGGAGCAGAACTACCGCTCCACCCAGACGATCCTCTCTGCCGCCAACGCGGTGATCGAACACAACCGCGACCGGCGCCCGAAGCAGCTCTGGACCGAGATCGCCGGCGGCGACCAGGTGCAGCTGAGCGAGCTGTCCGACGAGCAGGAGGAGGCGCGCTGGATCGCGGGAGAGATCGAGCGTCTGGCCGAGGAGGAGGACGTGCAGCGAAAAGACGTCGCCGTCTTCTACCGGACCAACGCGATGAGCCGGGTCCTGGAGGACACGCTCAATCGCTTCAACGTTCCCTATCAGGTGATCGGCGGGACGAAGTTCTACGAGCGGGCCGAGATCAAGGACGCGATCGCCTATCTCAGCCTCCTGGCCAATCCCTCCGACCAGGTCTCCTTCGCGCGCATCGTCAACTCGCCGCGACGAGGAATCGGCAACACCAGCCAGGGAAGGCTTGGCTCACACGCCAACACCACGGGCCTCTCGATCTGGGAGGTGGCAGGCAGGGCAGAGGAGGTGCCGGGGCTGGGAGGAGCGGCGATCAAGGCGATCTCGCGTTTTCACGAGACGATGGAGGCCCTGCGCGAACGCGCCGAGGAAGAAGGCTCGGTGGCGGGGCTGCTCGAGGCGGTGCTGAACGAGACCGGCTACCTGGAAGCGTTGTCAGCCGAGCGCACGGTCGAGGCCGAGGGTCGCGTCGAGACCCTCGAGGCCCTGGTGGCTGGCGCCGCCGAGTTCGACATCGAGCGCGAGACCGAGGGCGAGAGCGACGTCACCCCGCTGGAGGAGTACCTGCAGCAGGTCTCCCTTTTCTCAGAGCAGGACAACCTACGAGAGGAAGAGTCGCTGGTCACCCTGATGACTCTTCACAACGCCAAGGGGCTCGAGTACGACACGGTCTTCGTGATCGGCTGCGAGGAGGGCTCCTTCCCGCACATGCGCGCCCTGGAAGAGGGCGGGGAAGAGGAGGAGCGACGCCTCTGTTACGTCGCCATCACGCGGGCCCGCCGGCGCCTCTACATGACCTGGGCACGGGAGCGACGTCTCTTCGGCCGTTCCGAGCGCAACCTGCCTTCCCGCTTCGTCGACGAGCTGCCGGCGGAGCTGACGGAGCGGCACTCCAGCGCCCCCGGTGGCGGGATGGGGTGGCAGCCGGTGGAGTCTGGGTCCGCGGCCCCGGTCGATCCCGGACCGGCGCTGGAGATGCAGGTGGGCGACGACGTCGTCCACGCCAGCTTCGGGGACGGGGTGGTGACCGGTGTCGAGCCCGACGGGATCGTCGTCGTCCGCTTCTCCGGTGATGGCGTCGAGCGCAAGCTGATGGCCGACTACGCCCCGATCCGGAGGCGCTAGGGCTTGGCCGCTCGACTGATCGACGGCAAGGCGGTCGGCGCTGCGGTGCGCGAGCGGGTCGCCGGCGAAGTCGCCAAGTACGAGGCCGAGGCCGGCCGCATTCCGGTCCTCGCCACGGTGATCGTCGGCGACGACCCGGCCTCGGAGATATACGTGCGCAGCAAGCACAAAGCCTGCGAGGAAGCCGGGATGGGCTCCGTCCACCACGGACTGGCAGCGGACACCGGCGAGGAGGAGCTGCTGGAGCTGGTGGAGGGGCTCGGTCGCGACCCCGAGGTCGACGGCATCCTCGTGCAGCTGCCGTTGCCGGAGCACCTCGATCCCGACCGTGTTGTCGCCGCGATCGACCCCGGCAAGGACGTCGACGGGCTGACTCCGGTCAACGCGGGTCGGCTCGCACATGGCATGCCGGGACTGGTCCCCTGCACCCCAGAGGGGGTGATGGAGCTGTTGCGCCACGAGGGGGTCGAGCTCGAGGGCGCCGAAGCCGTCGTAGTCGGTCGCTCGAAGCTGGTCGGCGTGCCGGTTGCCCGACTGCTGCTGGCGGCAAACGCGACGGTTACCGTCTGCCACTCGCGCACACGTGACCTGGACGCCGTTTGCGCTCGCGCCGACGTCCTCGTCGCCGCGGTGGGGGTGCCGAGGCTGCTCGGCGCCGCAGCAGTAAAGCCGGGGGCGGTCGTGATCGACGTCGGCATGAACAGGACCGAGGACGGCCTCTGCGGCGACGTCGACTTCGAGGCTGCGGCAGAGATCGCCGCCGCGATCACCCCGGTGCCTGGTGGGGTCGGTCCGATGACGATCGCGATGTTGCTCGTCAACACCCTTGCCGCTGCCCGCGGCCGCCTGGGCTAGCCCTTCGAGTTTCCGCCTTACAGCGGGTGTAGGGTCGGCACGACCCGCAGTCGCCGAGGAGGGAAGCCCAGATGGACGCACTTGACAGGTTGAGCACGGGGGAGAAGATCGCCGGAGTCTCAGCGATCCTGCTCTTCATATTCATGTTCTTCGACTGGTTCGGGGTCGAGGTCTCGGGTGTTGCCGGTTTCTCGGGCAGCGTCGGCGAAGGCGGCAACGCTTGGGATGCCCTCGACTTCATCCCGATCGTCCTGATCATCGCGATCATCACCACCCTGGCGATGACGGCGCTTCGGCTCACCGACTCGACCTTTGAGCCCGCGATCCCGATGAGCGTCGTGGTCACTGTCCTCGGCGCGATCTCCGCCCTGCTCGTCCTCTACCGCATCATCGACCCGCCCAGCATCGGCGAGTTCCCGGGCATCGAGGTCGACGTCACGCGGAAGCTCGGGATCTTCCTCAGCCTGCTCGCGGCCGGCGGGATCGCCTACGGCGGCTACAGGACGATGCAGGAGGAAGGCGCCACCTTCGGCGACACGGCAGACCGCCTCGGCGGTGGGGGTGGTGGTGGACCCAGCCCCGGTGGTCCCGGCGACAGCGGCCCAAGCGGCGGCCCGCCGCCCCCTCCACCGCCACCACCCTCACAGCAGCCCCCGCCACCTCCGCCACCGCCAGCAAGCGGGGCCTGAGGCTTACGCCGCCGGGGTCTCGGCGATCCCGGCGGCTACGCGCTTCGAAAAAGCGATGATGGTCATCATTGGATTGACGCCAACCGCGCCCGGGAAGAGCGAGGCGTCGGCGGCGTAGAGGCCGGCGACGCCGTTGACTGAGCCGTCGGCGGCGCAGACCCCTTCGCGCGGGTCGGCGGCGATCCGCGCGGTTCCCAGCGGGTGGAAAGCCTCGAGGCGCAGCTCGGACGGCTTGAAGTCGGTCGCCTCGAACTCGGCCAGCTGGTTGGGTTTCAGCACCCCGGCCCGGGCGATGTTGGGGTAGACCTCGGTGGCGCCGGCGGCGAAGTGGACTTCGGCTGCGCGGGCGATGCCGAAGGTGAGCGCCTCGGCGTCCTCGGTCTTGAGCTTGTAGGACGCCCGCAACGAGCCGTCACGGGCGACGCCGACCTGGCCGGTTGAGAGGTCTTGGAGCTGGGCCCCGATCGAGCCAACCTGGCCGAAGCCGAGCATTGCCTCTTGGTGCTCGCGCCCGGTGCCCTGCAGCCAGGCGCCGCCGAAGGGCAGCGGGGTGAAGGTCGCCTCGAGCAGAACCCGCTCGGGCTCCCACTCGTCGACGTAGTAGCTCTGCATCACGCCCTCCCAGCCGCGCACCTCCTCCTCGTAGCGCGCCCCGACCCAGCAGGCGGGATGGATGTGGAGGTTGCGCCCGACCTGGTCGCCGCCAAGACCGGAGCGCAGCAGCAGCTCCGGTGTTCCCAGCGCGCCGCCGGCGACGATCGTGGCGCGGCGGGCGCGCACGGTGTAGGGGACGCGGTGGCCGTTGCTCTCGGCGGGCCCGCTGACCACGCAGCTCACACCGACGGCACGCCCGTCCTCGACCAGGACCCGGCGCGCTTCGACCCCGGCCCGGATCCGGGCGCCCGCGGCGACGGCCCGCGGCAGGTAGCTGACGTTCATCCCCCGCTTGGCGTCGATCTTGCAGCCGTAGGGACAGGAGCTGCACTGAACGCAGTCGCCGGCATTGCGGGAGATCGGCCCGCCCGAGGCGCCCAGCGCCGCCGCTCCCTCCATCGCCAGCTGCCCGTTGCGGCCCATCCGCTCGGGGTCGAGCGGGGTGACCCGCAGGAACTCCTCCGCCTCGGCGAAGTCGGGAGCGAGGTCGGACGCCCACTCGATGCCGAAGCGCCCCTGCCATTCCTCCAGCGTCGGCTCTGGCGCTCGGAAGCAGGTGCCGGAGTTGATCACCGTCGTGCCGCCGACCGTGCGCGCCACCGGCACCGGGATCGGCGGGCGGCCTTCGGCGATCGTCAGTCCGGCGTCGCGATAGAGCGAGGCGATCGCCTCAAGCGGATCGCTTGGGTAGCTGTTTCGGTCGTAGCTGCCGCCCGCCTCGAGCACGATCACGTCGAGGCCCGCCTCGGCCAGCGTCGTCGCGGCCGCAGCGCCGCCGGCGCCGGAGCCGATGATCACCACGTCGCATTCCTCGCCGCCCTCGGGCGGGGTCGTGTCTCCGAGCGAGCCGGTTGGCGCCGGTAGCGAGCCGTCAGCGAGGCGGCAGCTGGTCTCGACGCCGATCCGCTCCTCGACCTCCGGCAGCACCGTGTAGCCGAGGGTGGTGAAGAGCTTGGCCATCACCAGCAGCTCGTGGTAGAGGCTGAAGCGCGAGCGCTCCATGCGGCGCAGGAAGTCTTCGCGGGCGCCGAGGTCAAGGCGGCTGAAGCGCCAGGGGAACGGCAGCAGGTTGAAGAGCCGCAATGCCAGCTTGAGGCGGGTGAGGACGCGGGGCGAGACGGACTTGATCAGCTCGGCGACTGGGCCGGAGACGTCGACCTCGCGCTCTGCTGCCGGCAGCCCGTCGACGCCGGGGGCCATCGCCTCGCAGATCGCGCTCAGGGTGCGCTGCTCGGCGGCTGAGAGCCCCGGCGCGCTCCTTCAGCCAGGCGCGGCCGGGCTGCCGGCCCGGCCGGCCAGCGACCAGAGCCAGAGCGCGGCCAGCGCCAGGAAGCCGTCGACGAGGAAGTTGAGCAGGTAGGCGAAGACGTCTTCGTCGAAGAGGTAGAAGCCAAGCGAGGCGAGCGAAGAGGCCGCCTTGCCGGCGGCGAGCACCAGCACCAGCGGGCGGTAGCGGGCGACGTCGGCCTGCACCACCAGGCAGATGCCGGTGATCACCACCATGTAGGCGAAGCCGAGCGCCAGCCAGAGCTGCTCGGTGGTCTCGGGCGCCTCGGTGAAGCTGCCGATCGAGTCGCCGAGATCCGAGATCGCCCCGAGGGCGCCGTCGGGCATCGCGATGAAGAGGAGGCCGACCAACGCGAAGCTGGCGGCGAGGAGCCGCAGGCTGAGGACGACGAAGCGCTCTGCCGCTGCTCCCTGCATTGCCGCCGGGACAATAACTGGCTAGGCAGCCAAATGTGAGTCCCGCCTAGAATCCGGCCGGTGATCGAGCGGGAGCAGGTTCTCCATGTCGCCAAGCTGGCTCGACTGCGGCTTGATGAGGCCGAAGTGGAGAGGATGGCGGGGGAGCTGTCGGGGATCCTCGATCACGTCGACCGGATCGCCGCGCTCGACCTCGAGGGCGTGCCGCCGACCTCGCACGTGGTCGAGCTCGAGAACGTTCTGCAGGACCGACGAGCCACGGCCGAGCTGGCCCAAGGACGTGGTTCTGGAGCAGGCTCCGGACCCGGACGAGGGGGCCTTCCGGGTCCCCTCGCCGCAGGCTGAAGCCTGATGGCGGATCTGCTTGGAGCTCAGCGTCGCCGAGGCGGCGGCGAAGATCGCCGCGGGAGAGGTCTCCGGGGAGGAGTACTTCGAGGCTTGGGCGTGAAGCGGCAGCGGGCGACGAGCTGAACGCCTACCTGTGGCGGGCCGAGGGCGGAGCGGGGGATGCCGAAGGGCCGCTGGCCGGAATCCCGGTCGCCATCAAGGACATCTTCTGCGCCGAGGGCGTGCCGACCACGGCCGGGTCACGCATCCTCGATGGCTACACGCCGCCCTACACCTCCACCGCCGTGCGGCGACTGACCGAAGCGGGGGCGCGGGTGCTCGGCAAGACCAACATGGACGAGTTCGCGATGGGGTCCTCCAACGAGAACTCGGCCTACGGGCCGGTGCTCAACCCCTGGGACCGCGAGCGGGTGCCTGGTGGCTCCTCCGGCGGCTCGGCAGCGGCGGTCGCCGGCGGGTTGGCGCCCTGCGCGATCGGCACCGACACCGGCGGCTCGATCCGCCAGCCGGCGGCGCTCTGCGGGATCGTCGGCCTCAAGCCCACCTACGGGGCGATCTCGCGCTACGGGATGATCGCCTTCGCCTCCTCGCTCGACCAGTGCGGGCCGCTGACCCGCGACGTCACCGACGCGGCGCTGCTGCTGGGAGCGCTGCAGGGGCGTGACCCCTGCGACTCGACCTCGGTCGGGATCGAGGGTGGGGTGGAGGCGCCGAGCCGCGAGGACCTCAAGGGCCTGCGCTTCGCCGTGCCGAGCGAGCTGGCGCGCGATGAGATCGATGCCGGGGTTAGGGAGGTTTTCGAGGCGACCCTGGCGCGGATCGAGGAGCTGGGCGGCGAGATCGCCGAGGCGCCGCTGCCCCACGCCGAGCACGGCATCTCCGCCTACTACGTGATCGCCCCCGCCGAGGCCTCCTCCAACCTGGCCCGCTACGACGGCGTCCGCTACGGCATGCGCAAGGAAGGGGCCCGCGACCTGGTCGAGATGTATGAGTCGACCCGCGCGGAGGGGTTCGGCGCCGAGGTGAAGCGGCGGATCATGCTCGGCACCTACGCGCTCTCCTCCGGCTACTACGACGCCTACTACGGGCGGGCGCAGCGGGTCCGGACCAAGATCGCCGCCGACTTCGACGCCGCCTTTGCCGACTTCGACTTCGTCGTCACCCCGACCTCGCCTTCGGTCGCCTTCGGCCTCGGCGAGAAGACCGAAGATCCGCTGGCGATGTACCTGAACGACTTCTTCACCGTGCCGATGAGCCTTGCGGGGATCCCCGCGATCTCGATCCCGGCTGGGCTCGCCGAGCCGGAGGGAGGTGGGCCGCAACTGCCGGTCGGCTTCCAGATCGCGGCGCCGGCCTTTGCCGAGCAGCCGCTGCTCGAGGCCGCGTACGCGCTCGAGCAGGCAATCGGGTTCGAGGCGCGGCCGGAGGGAGCCGGCGGTGGCTGAGCTCGAGGCGGTGATCGGGCTGGAGATCCACGTCCAGCTCTCGACCAGGACGAAGATGTTCTGCGGCTGCGAGCTCTCCTTCGGCGACGAGCCCAACGTCCACACCTGTCCGGTCTGCCTCGCCCACCCCGGCGTGCTGCCGGCGCCGAACGAGCAGGCGATCCTCTACGCCCTGCAGATCGCCGCGGCGCTCGAGTGCGAGGTCGCTCCCCGCTCGATCTTCCACCGCAAGAACTACTTCTACCCCGACAGCCCCAAGGCGTACCAGATCAGCCAGTACGACATTCCACTTGCCAGCGACGGTCGGCTTGGCGCCGTGCGCATCCACCGCGCCCATCTCGAGGAGGACGCGGCGAAGATGATCCATCTCGGCGGCTCCGGCCGGATCCACGGCTCCGGCGCCTCGCTGGTCGACTTCAACCGCGGCGGCACGCCGCTGGTCGAGATCGTCACCGAGCCCGATTTGCGTTCTGCCTCTGAAGCGGCCCAGTGGGCGCGCCTGCTGCGTGAGACGGTGCGCCAGCTCGGCGTCTCCGACGTCAACATGGAGGAGGGGAGCCTGCGCTGCGACGCCAACGTCTCGGTCCGCCCGGCGGGCAGCGAGGAGCTGGGGACGAAGACCGAGCTGAAGAACATGAACAGCTTCCGCTTCCTCGAGCGCGGGATCGAAGCCGAGCTGGCGCGCCAGCGCGAGTTGATCGAGATGGGCGGGACCGTGGTCCAGGAGACGCTCCACTTCGACCCCACCGACGGCACCCTGACCCCGCTGCGCTCCAAGGAGGAGGCGCACGACTACCGCTACTTCCCTGAGCCCGACTTGGTGCCGCTGGCGCCCACCGAGGAGATGCTGCGCGAGGCGCGCGAGGCGCTGCCGGAGCTGCCGGCGGCACGGATCGAGCGCTATCGGGGAATGGGATTGGCGGAGGACACGGCAGTGCTGCTTGCGGCGGACCCGGAAACCGCTGACTATTTCGAGCGTGTCGCTGCCGCTGGCATTGGAGTCGAGTTCAAGGCGGCTGCCAACTGGGTGACCGGCGAGCTGACCGCGGCGCAGCGCAAGGAGAACCCCAGTGCGGCTATCTCCGACTCCAAAGCGACACCGGAGGCGCTCGCCGCACTGATCGCCTTGGTCCAGGAGAAGAAGATCTCCCACGGCAGTGGCAAGACCGTGCTGGCGGCGCTGGTCGCGGAGGGCGGTAACCCGGCGGCGATCGTCGAGCGCGAGGGCCTCGCCCAGATCTCCGACAGCGGCGAGCTGGAGGCGATCGTCGCCGCTGCGGTTGAGGCCAACCCCGAGGCGGCCGAGCAGGTCCGCGGCGGCAACCAGAAGGCGATCGACGCGATCGTCGGCGCCGTGATGAAGGAGACCAAGGGCCGCGCCGACGGCGGCGAGGTCAACCGCCTGATCAGGCAGCAACTGAGAGTCTGAGAAGGCGCTCAGGGGAGGTCTCGCCGGAGCAACAGCGTGGAGGCTCCGTCGAGACCTCCCCTGACCACCGAGTCAGCAGGCCAGTCACCGCTTGGCCGCTTGTCGCTTGAAGCGGATGCGGGCCTTGATTGCGCTCGCATCGAAGCTCGCGGACCGCTAGGGAACGCCGCACAAACAAAACGGCCCCGGGAATGTCCGTCCCGGGGCCGTCTACAGGTCATGAGGACCAATGAATGCCGAAATGTTAGCGCTACACCCCTGACGAGGATCAACGAGGCGCACAGGAACCAATCCTGACGCAAGGTAGACCGCTTATAGGGTCGTGGAATGCACCGTCGAACTTTGGAGTTGCTCGCCCTCGCCAGCAAAGCATGGTTCGCGATGGTGGCGGGACTGGGACTTGGCATCGCAGGGATGGCGCAGGCGGTGCGTGGCGCAAATGAGAGCGCCTATGTTCTCGCGCTTTTGGCGGCGCTCATCCTGGTGATTGCTTTCGGTTGGGTCGCGTATCAAGCAATGCGCCAACGTGATGACGCCCTAAAAACTCAACTCGCTGCCAGCCATCACTACAACGCTCCAGTCACCATCGTTCAGGGGCAGCTCGGACAGTCGCCGCCAACCCCTCGCCGCGAGCCTGTAGGCCCTCCGGTGTCTTCGGACGAGAGACCCGTCGTAAAGCTCCATGATCTTGTGGAATTTCCAGACGACGGGCCGCCAGTTATTCGAGACCAGGAGTTCCGCCACATAACACTGAGGGGCCCTATCTGGCTGTATGGCGCGAACAGCAGCATCATCGATACAAGCTTCAGCATCGGTGACAACGACCCGTGGACGATGTTTTGGCCGCTTGAGCCCGGTGAAGGCAAGGTGGGTGTCGTGAGGTTCGAAAACTGCCTGGTCAGGCGATGCATAACCGAGCATGTCGGTTTTGTGGGAACCCAAGAGGCGCTTGAGGAGCTAATTCGAGAAACGGCAACTTCGTGACCCTTAGCACTTTGTAACACGTTGTTACAAAGTGCTAAGTTGGGGGGCATGGCCTGGAACGTCGTCATCGCCGGGGGTGGATTCGGTGGGGCGATGGCGGCGCGGGAGCTGGAGCGGGTCATGCCGCGGCAGTCGGCGCGGCTGATCCTCGTCAACGACGTCAACTTCCTGCTCTACACGCCGTTCCTGCCCGAGGCCGCCGCCGGCACGCTGGAGCCGCGGCACGTGGTGACGCCGCTGCGCGAGATCCTCCAGCGCACCTACCTGCGCCTCGGCGCGATCACCGGGCACGACCCGGCGGCGAAGACGGTCGAGTTGCGCACGCGCGACGGCGAGGCCGAGACGCTTCCCTACGACCAGCTGCTGCTCGCGCTTGGCTCGGTCTCGCGCGTGCTGCCGGTGCCGGGGCTGGCCGAGCACGCGATCGGCTTCAAGAGCCTGGCCGACGCGATCTGGCTGCGCAACCACGTGGTCGAGACCCTGGAGGCGGCCAACGCCACCGAGGACCCGGCCCGCCGCGACGAGCTGCTCACCTACGTCTTCGTCGGCGGCGGCTACGCCGGCCTCGAGGCGCTGGCCGAGCTGCAGGACTTCGCCGCCGACGCGATGGAGAGCTACCCGCGCGCCCGCCTGCACGGCATGCGCTGGGTCCTGGTCGAGGCCACCGACCGGGTGCTGCCGGAGATCGACGTCGCAGCTGGCCGAGTACGCGCTGCGCGAGCTGCGCGGCCGCGGCATCGACATCCGCCTCGGGACGACGCTCGAGGAGGTCAGCGCCGACAGCGCCCGGCTCTCCACCGGCGAGACGCTGCCGACCCGCACCGTGGTCTGGACCGCCGGCGTCGCGCCCGCACCCGAGCCTGCGCGACCTCACGGTGCCGCTCGACGAGCGCGGCCGCGTGCCGGTCGACGACCACCTGCGGGTGCGAGGGAATGGACTCGGTCTGGGCGATCGGCGACTGCGCCGCGGTGCCCGACCCCGACGGCGGCATCGCTCCGCCGACCGCCCAGCACGCCGTCCGCCAGGGTCCGGTCGCGGCTCGCAACATCGCCGCCGAGCTCGGGATCGGCACGCCCCGGCCGCTTCGAGTACCGCGGCAACGCCGCCTTCGTCAACCTCGGCCGCTACAAGGCGGTGGGCCGGATCGGCAGTCGCACCTTCCGCGGCTTCCCCGCCTGGTGGCTGGCGCGCACCTACCACATGAGCCAGATCCCGGGCGCCGCCCGCAAGGTCCGCGCGGTGATCGACTGGACCGCCAGCCTGCCCTTCCGCCGCGACCTCTCCGAGGTCGGCTCGATCGGGCACCCGAAGCGGCTTGCAGCGCGGACACCGATGGAGCCATGGGCTTCGAGTACCTCATCATCGCCTTCTTCTTCGGCCTCGCCACCGGCGATCATCGGCAGGGGCAAGGGCAGCTCGTTCTGGCTCTGGCTGCTGATCGGCACGCGTGCTGCCGCCGCTCGGCCTGATCGCGGTGATCCTCTACCGCTCCGAGAAGACCGAACCCGAACGGCAGTGCCCGAACTGCCACAAGGCGGTGAAGCTCTACGTCCAGGTCTGCCCGCGCTGCGGCGACCGACCTCTACCTGCCCGACCCGGCCGCGGTCCGTCATCCCGGCGTCGAGCAGGGACGCTCTACCGCAGCCAGGTGCGGACGATCGCGTTGGCGAAGCCGAGGCCGTAGCGGACGACGGCGGGCTTCTTCGAGTGGCCGTGCAGGCGCCGCTCGACCGTGACCGGGACCTCCTTCGCCGGGATGCCGCGCTTGATCGCCTCGATCATGAACTCGGAGGTGTGGAACTGCTCCTGGCGCAGGACGAGCTGCGGCAGGACCGTGGTGCGCACGGCGCGGTAGCCGTTCGAGCAGTCGGTGACCTTGGTGCGGGTGATCAGCGGAGACGAGGCGGTTGAAGAAGACGATGCCGAGCTCGCGGGCGAAGTGGTTGCGGTCGGCGTGGCCGAGCACGCCGCGAGCCGTGGGCGACGTCGACCTCGCCGTCGAGCACCGGCTTCGACCAGCCGCTCCATCTCGGACGGCAGGTGCTGGCCGTCGGCGTCGAGGGTGACGACGATCTCGGCCCCCGATTCGACCATCAGCCGGTAGCCGGTGCGCAGCGCCGCGCCGCCGCCGCGGTTGATCACGTGGCGGGCGACGACGGCGCCGTGCTCGGCGGCGACGTCGCCGGTGCCGTCGCGCGAGCCGTCGTCGACGACGAGCACCGCGGTCGGCGCTGCCGCAGACCTCGGCCGGGATCCGGTCGAGCACGTGGCCGATGTTCTCGGCCTCGTTGTAGGCGGGGACGAGGACCGCGACCTTGCCGCGGAAGCGCTCCGGCAGGCCGGCCTGCCGGAACTCCTCCCAGGCGAGGCCCTCGAGCACGGCCGAGAGCTGGCGCGAGTTGCGCGCCGCCTGCGAGAGCGCCCGCAGGATCAGCAGGAAGAGGATGAAGATCGCGAAGACGGCGAGGCCGAGGATGCGGCCGCCGTTGCCGTTCTCGAAGGAGAAGGCGGAGAGCAGCGCGTCGGTGAGTTCGGTGCCGGAGACGATCGCCAGCCCGAGGCCGGACGCGAGCAGGATCAGGACGTCGACGTTGCGCAGCGTGCGGCGGCGGATCGAGCGCGTAGGCGACGCAGCGCGGCGGCGACGATCAGCCCGGCGCTGCGGAGCGCGGTCAGCTCGGAGGGGAAGAGGGCTGCGTGCGGGCCATGAGCGCCTGGAGGATAGGGCCGAGTTCGCCGCAGCCAGGGCCGCGCCGGCGAGCGGAAAGACCAGTGTCATCAGCACCTCGTTGCGGCGCGGCGCCGCCAGCGAGGCGGCGCCGACGGCGGTGACGAGCGCGATCGGGGTCGCCATCGCGACCAGCTCCCACCAGCGCCGGCGGACCCCGAGCAGCACCAGGCCGGCCAGGCCGAGCAGGACGAGCAGCACCTGCACGACCCGCCCGGCGGTGCTGCTCATCGCTTCGCCGATGCCGCCGCTCCACATCCGCCAGACCTTGCGCACAGTCATCGCCGCGTAGTCGAACGGGTCTTCGCCGAAGTACGTCGGAGAGGTTCTCCTTGCCGATCTTGCCCAGCGCCTCGTCGCGCGGCAGGTCGGGATAGCGGGCTCGGCGACCCGGTCGAAGAGCGGCGTCGGGTTGACCTCGTCGAGCGCCGCCGAGCCGGGCTCGAGGTCGCGCCCCAGATAGCGCTCGGCGAGACGCGCCTTGACCCGCTGGTACTCGCCGTCGGCGGGCAGGAAGGTGCCGACGTAGAGCGCCTTGCCGCCGCCGGTCGAGATCGGCACCGTGCGGTCGAGGACGATCGCGTTGCGGACCGTCCAGGGGACGATCGGCGAGCAGGAAGCCGGCGAGCAGGAGCGCCGCGCGCGGCAAGGCCCGGCTGCCATCCCCGCGCGCTGGCCGACCCTGATCGCGGCGAGCGCGGCGAAGGCGACGCCGACCACCAGGTACTCGGGCCGGATCAGCGCGGTCAGGCCGAACAGCAGCGCCGGGCAGGAGCCAGGCGCGACAGGCGTTCCCGGTCTCGCGGCCCAGAGGAAGGCGAGCACCGCCGCCGGCAGGGTGAGGATCGCCGGCGGCTCGCTGAACAGCGCGCCGGTCGAGTGGATGAACGGCGGGTAGACGGCGACGCCGAAGGCCGCGAGCAGGCCCGCCGGGCCGGCAGTTGATCCGCCGGCCGAGCAGGTAGACGACGACGATCGCGCCGATCCCGAGCAGCAGCTCGACGATCCGGGCCGTCCCTTCGCGCGCGCCGCCGGTCGCGTAGTAGACGGCGGCGTAGAGCAGCGGCGCGCCCGGCGACCAGTCGCTCGCGTCGCGGAAGCTCTGGCCCGCCGTAGCTGCCTTCCTCGTAGAGGGCCTTGGAGAGCGCGTAGTAGGCGCGGGCGTCGTCGCCGGGCGTCGGCCAGCGGGCTCGACCACCCGGTAGGCGCGCAGGCCGAAGCCGACCGCGAGGATCGCCGCGAGCAGGATCAGCGTCGTCCGCCCGTGGCGCTCAGGCAGCGTGCGGGCCCAGCGGCTCAGCGATTCCATGCGCGCGAGGCTATCCCGACAAGCCACGGCCCCGATGCCGGCCAGCGCCGCGACCAGCGGCAGCATCACCAGCACCCGCCGCGGCGAGGCGACGAGCAGGGCGCTGACCGCCGTGATCGAGACGAAGATCGTCGCCAGCAGCAGCGCCTCCCAGCGCCGCTGCCGCGCCAGCACGGCGAGACCGAGCAGGCCGAGCGCCGCCAGTAGCCAGTGGAAAGCCTTCCAGCCCGGCTTGTCCATGACCTCGCGCGGTCCCTGCGACCAGATCCGCCAGACCTTGGTGGCGACGAAGCCGGCGTACTCGACTGGCTCCTCGGTGAGGTCGTCCCAGAGCTGCTCGCGTCCCATCCGCGCCAGCGCCTCGTCGGTTTCGACGCCGGGGTAGCGCTGCGCCGCGAGCCGGGCGAGGATCTGCTCGAGCCGCAGGCGCTCGACGTCGCCCGGCTCGAACAGCGCCGGGATGGCGAGCGACGACCTCCGGTCCGACCTTTTCGGGATCGCCGTCCGACGGCAGGTAGGTGCCGGCGAAGAGCACCTGGCCGCCCCCGGTCGAGACCGGCACGAAGCGGTCGAGGTCGATCGCGTTGCGGATCGTCCAGGGCGCGACGACGAGAACGAGGCCGGCGAGGAGGATGCCGGCCTGCGCGAGTGCAGTGCGCCAAGCGCGACGAGCGCGGACGAAGACGACCACGGCGACCAGCACCGCCACGCCCAGGTACTCGGGCCGGGTCAGCGTCAGCCCTCCGAGCAGCACCCCGGGCAAGAGCCAGGCTGCGCGCCCGTTCTTAGCCGCCGCCCAGAGCATCGCCAGGACCGCTCCCGCGAGCAGGGTCGCCGCCAGCGGCTCGCCCATCAGCATGCCCTGGTACTCGAGCAGGGCCGGGTAGATCGCGATCGCCCCGGCGCCGATCAGGCCGGCAGCGGGACCGGAGAGGCGGCGGCCGATCAGGTAGGTGAAGAGGACGGCGAGAGCGCCGACCAGCGCAAGAACGACACGCGCCGTGCGCTCGTGGATGCCGCCAGTGAGCTCATAGAGGCCGGCGACGAGAAGCGGCAGCCCGGGGGAGTAGTTGCTGGCGGGCTGGGTCGCGTCGGGGTCGAGCGTGAAGCCCTCGCCATGCTC
Organism: uncultured Solirubrobacterales bacterium; assembly: GCA_963728045.1. Lineage (GTDB taxonomy): Bacteria > Actinomycetota > Thermoleophilia > Solirubrobacterales > 70-9 > VRUE01. The sequence goes on along the minus strand of CAVSIE010000004.1, from coordinate 330,609 downwards.
CAGGCTCGCGGCGATCTCCGCGTAGGCGGCCGCGTCGAAGACCGGCTCCCGGCCGTCCCAGGCGTAGTCGAGGCGCAAACCGAGACCCAGCAGCAGGATCGCGACCAGGATCGCGAGGCCGACCGGACCGCCGTTGCGTTGCGCCAGCCCGCTCATCGGCCGGATGCTATGCGGCTTCCGGCAACCTTCAGGGCGTGACCGCGTCGCGCCCGTCCGCTACGCTGCCGCGACCTATGCGCGTTCTCATCCTTGGGGGCGACGGCTACCTGGGCTGGCCGACGGCCCTGAGGTTCTCCGCCCGCGGCCACGAGGTCACGGTCGTCGACAACTTCGCCCGCCGCCGCTGGGTCGAAGGCGCCGGCAGCGACTCGCTGACGCCGATCCTCGACCTCGAGCGGCGAATCGACGCCTGGGCCGAGGTCTCCGGTGACCGGATCCGCAGCTTCGTCGGCTCGGTCGAGGACGGTGACTTCCTCGACGGCATCGTCGCCGAGGCCCGCCCGGAGGCGGTCATCCACTACGGCCAGCAGCCCTCGGCGCCCTACTCGATGGCCTCGCGCGAGAAGGCGGTCGAGACCCAGCAGGCGAACGTGATCGGCAACCTCAACCTGCTCTTCGCGATCCGCGACCACGTCCCCGACTGCCACCTGGTCAAGCTCGGCACGATGGGTGAGTACGGCCAGCCCAACATCGATATCGAGGAGGGCTACATCGAGATCGAGCACAAGGGGCGCAAGGACACGCTGCCGTTCCCCAAGCTGCCGGCCTCGCTGTACCACTGCGCCAAGGTCCACGACTCGACCAACATCCACTTCGCCTGCCGCACCTGGGGCCTGCGCGCCACCGACCTCAACCAGGGCGTCGTCTACGGGATCGCGACCGACGAGACCGCCGGCGACGAGCGTCTCGTCACCCGCTTCGACTACGACGAGCTGTTCGGCACCGTGCTCAACCGCTTCTGCGTGCAGGCCGTGATCGGCCACCCGCTCACCGTCTACGGCTCGGGCGGCCAGACCCGCGGCTTCCTCAACATCCGCGACACGCTGCAGTGCGTCGAGCTGGCGGTGGCGAACCCCGCCGAGCGCGGCGACTTCCGCGTCTTCAACCAGTTCACCGAGCAGTTCTCAGTCCTCGACCTGGCCCACCTGGTCAAGCAGGCGGGCGAGCATCTCGGCTACACGGTCGAGGTCCAGCACTGCGAGAACCCGCGGGTCGAGAAGGAAGAGCACTACTACAACGCGATCCACACCAAGCTGCTCGACCTCGGCCTCGAGCCGACCCTGCTCGGCGAGGAGCTGGTCGAGTCGATGCTGCACGCGATCGAGCGCCACAAGGGGCGGGTGATCGAGTCTTCGATCGATCCTCACACGCGCTGGGACCCCGGCGCTCCCGTGCAGCTCTAAATCGCCTGCGGGACACGCATAAGACCGCTGGTACCATCGCGATTCCGATGAGGGCTGCCGACACATTGATGGAATCGCTGAAGGCCGAGGGCGTCGAGCACATCTTCGGCATCCCCGGCGGGGCCAACCTGCCCACCTACGACGCGCTCGTCGACGCCGACTTCCGCCACATCCAGGTGCGTCACGAGCAGGGCGGCGGGCACGCCGCGGAGGGTTACGCCAAGGCCTCGGGCCGGGTCGGCGTCGCCTTCGCCACCTCCGGCCCCGGCGCCACCAACCTGGTCACGGCGATCGCCGACGCGATGATGGACTCGGTCCCGACCGTCTTCGTCACCGGCCAGGTGCGGACCGAGCTGATCGGCACCGACGGCTTCCAGGAGGCGGACATCCTCGGCGCCACGCTGCCCTTCGTCAAGCACTCCTTCGCGGTCACCGATCCGCGCCAGATCCCCGAGTACGTCCACGAGGCCTTCCACGTCGCCTCGACCGGGCGGCCGGGCCCGGTCCTGCTCGACATCCCGCAGGACCTCTCCCGCGCCGATATCGACTACGTGCCGCGCACCGAGCCGGTCGACCTGGCCGGGTACAAGCCCTCGACCGAGGGCAACATCAAGCAGATCCGGATCGCCGCCAAGGCGATCGCCAACGCGAACCGGCCGATCCTCTACACGGGCGGCGGCGTCGTCAACGCCAACGCCTCCGAGGAGCTGCGCGAGTTCGCCGCCTCGGACCGCTTCCCGGTCACCTCGACCCTGATGGGCCTGGGCGCTTTCCCCGCCTCCGACGACCAGTGGCTGGGGATGCTCGGCATGCACGGCACCCGCGCCGCCAACTACGCGATGGACGAGGCCGACCTGATCGTCGCGATCGGCTCTCGCTTCGACGACCGCATCACCGGCAAGCTCTCCGAGTTCGCGCCACGCGCCAAGTTCATCCACATCGACATCGACCCGGCGGAGATCTCCAAGAACGTCCCCGCCCACATCCCGATCGTCGGCGACGTCAAGCAGGTGCTGCCGAAGCTGACCCGCGAGTACCGGGCGCTGCAGACCGACCCCTCCCGGCTCGACGGCTGGTGGAAGCAGCTGCGCGCCTGGGAGGAGGAGTACCCGCTCCGCTACGAGCCGGGCGAGGGTGGCGAGATCAAGCCGCAGTTCATGGTCGAGGCGATGCACCGGGCGACGCAGGGCGACGCGATCGTCACCTCCGACGTCGGCCAGCACCAGATGTGGGCGGCGCAGTACTACGGCTTCGACAAGCCTCGGCGCTGGATCAACTCCGGCGGGCTGGGAACGATGGGCTTCGGCCTTCCCGCCGCGGTCGGCGCCAAGGTCGCCTGTCCCGACGAGGCGGTCGTCTGCCTGGCCGGCGACGGCAGCCTGATCATGAACTGCCAGGAGCTCGCCACCTGCGTAGCCGAGCAGATCCCGGTCAAGGTCTTCCTGATGAACAACGGCTACATGGGCATGGTCCGTCAGTGGCAGGAGCTGTTCTGGGACCGCCGCTACAGCTCGGTCGAGATGGGCCCGAGCCCCGACTGGGTGAAGCTCGCCGAGGCCTTCGGCGCCACCGGGATGCGCTGCGAGGACGCCGCCGACCTCGAGGAGACGATGGGCAAGGCGCTGGAGACCGACGGCCCGGTGCTGCTCGACGTGCGGGTCTCCAAGGAGGAGAACTGCTTCCCGATGATCCCGGCCGGCGCCGCCGCGAGGGACATGGTGGGCTGATGGAGGCCGGGACCCCGCAACTGGTCAAGCTCGAGGAGCTGCGCGTGCCCGGGCAGCTGAGCGGGCGCAAGCACGTGCTCTCGATCCTGGTCGAGAACCGGCCCGGTGTGCTGGCGCGGATCGCCGGCCTCTTCGCCCGCCGTGGCTTCAACATCGACACGCTCGCGGTCGGCCCGACCGACGACCCGGATGTCTCGCGGATCACCCTCACCCTCGACGGCGCGGTCCACCCGATCGACCAGGTGACCAAGCAGCTCCACAAGCTGGTCAACGTTCTGAAGATCCGCGACATGGAGCCGGAGGAGACGGTCGCTCGCGAGATGGCGATGTTCAAGGTCTCCTCGGCGGTCGAGAACCGGGCCGAGATCATCCAGTTCGCCGAGATCTTCCGCGCCAAGATCGTCGACGTCTCGCGCCGCACGATGACGATCGAGGTGACCGGCTCGGCCGACAAGATCGAGGCCTTCGAGCGGATGATCCGCCCCCACGGCCTGATCGAAATGGTCCGCACCGGCGAGATCGCGATTGCTCGAGGCAGCGACTAGCTCGCTGCGCGCCAAGCTGCGCGAGGGGGTCGAGCAGGCCGCCGGTCGAGGGCGGCGAACGCTGGTCAGCGTCACCGTTCCTGTCGAGGGGATCGATCCCTGCGCGGCGGTGTTCGCCTCGCGCCTCGCCACCGATCGCTGGTTCTGCTGGGAGCAGCCGGACCGCGACTTCGCGCTGGCGGCGCTGGGTGTCGTCCGCGAGGCGGCCTCGCGTGGGCCACGGCGCTTCGAGGATGTCGCCCGCGAGTGTCTGGGCAGCGGGAGGGACGCGATCGTCGACGAGCCGGCGGGCCTGCCCGCCGGCGCCGGCGCGGTCTGGGTCGGCGGCTTTGCCTTCGATCCCGACGGAGGGGAATCCTCGGCCTGGTCATCGCTGGCGCCGGCCGCGATGGTGTTACCCGAGCTCTCGCTCTGCCGCGGCGAAGGGGAGACCTATCTCACCGTCAACGCAATCGTGCGTCCCGGCGACGATCCAGAGGAGGCGATGGCTGGGCTTTCGGCTCGTCTTGGCGGCCTACGCGATGAGGCCCTGCCGCTGCTCGACCCGCACCCGACTTCGCGTACGGAGATCCGCAGCGTCCTCCCGCCCGGAGACTTCGAGCGTTCGGTTGCCGGCGCGACCGAGCGGATCCGCGACGGTGACCTGAGCAAGGTCGTGCTCGCCCGCGAGGTGCTCGTCACCGCCGGCGCCGCCCATGACCCTGCGGCGGTCTTCGGCGCCATGCGGGAGCAGTTCCCGTCCTGCTTCTGCTTCTGCTGCGGCACCTCGGAGGCGGCCTTCATCGGCGCCAGCCCCGAGCTGCTGGTGCGCCGCTCGGGCGCCAGCGTCTCGACTGTCGCTCTCGCCGGCTCGACGCGGCGCAGCTCCGACCCGGCCGTCGACGACCATCTCGGCGAGCAGCTGCTGCGCAGCGACAAGGACCGGCGCGAGCAGCGGATCGTCGCCGAGCGGATCGTCCGCACCCTGCGCCCGCACGCGGTCTGGGTCGAGCAGGCGTCCGAGCCCGAGATCGTCAAGGTCGCCAACATCCAGCACCTGGCGACCGCCGATCGTCGCCCAGCTGGCCGAGCCGCGCTCGGCCGTCGAGCTGGCGGGCCTGCTGCACCCGACGCCGGCGGTCGGCGGCGAGCCTTGGCCGGTCGCCGCGCGCGCGATCGCCGAGCTGGAGCAGATGGACCGTGGCTGGTACGCCGGCCCGGTCGGCTGGATGGACGCGACCGAGGACGGCGAATTCTGCGTCGCCCTGCGCAGCGCCCTGCTCCGCGACCGCGAGGCCCACCTCTTCGCCGGCGGCGGCATCGTCGCCGGCTCCGACCCCGCCGCCGAGCTGGCCGAGACCGAGGTCAAGCTGCAGGCCTTGCTGCCGCTGGTGGCGGAGTGATGAGAGGCAAGGAGGGCTCGGGAGAGCCTCGACGGAGCCTCCCCGCTGTTGCTCCGGCGAGGCTCTCCCGAGCCCTCGTCGTCGCTCTCGTGCTCCTAGCGGCATTGGCCCCTGGGTGCGTGCTGGCGAACGAGCCGGACGGGCCGCGACTGGCCGCCGTCGTCTTCCACCCTTATCCCGAGGGAGGCGAAATGGTTAGCCTCGCTCCTGACGGGAGCGGCCCCTTCCGGATCGCCGGCGGGGGGCCGAGCCCGATGCTGGGGGCGCGGCCGAGCTGGTCCGCCGATGGCTCCCGCGTCGCCTTTCAAGGCATCGACGCTGATGTTCCGTTGGGAGCCGTCTTCACGGTTACCGCTGACGGATCCGATCTGAAAGTGGTCCCCCTCTCCCGAAGACTCTCTATCTGGGGCGATCCGGTGATCGCGCCTGACGGCCGCTCGGTTGCGGTGATGAGGATCGAACCGGTCGGTAGGCCCTTCGGGCGACCGCTTCGGCGTGCCCGCGATTCGGACGGATCCCAAGTCAAGGTACGGACCGCGATTTGGTTGCTCGACGTCGACGCCTCCAGGATGCGACCTCTCACCTCCTGGACGCGCCGGGCCCTTCTGGAGCCGAGTTCGTTCTCGCCGAACGGCTTGCGCCTGGCGGCGACCGAATGGCGCAGGGGAGGTGCGACCGGGCGTGCGATCTCGATCGACCTCGCGACTCGCCGCACGAAGGTCCTGGCTCACAACGCCGCGGAACCTGTCTACGCCGCCGACGGGTCGATCGCCATGGTGCGCCACCGCCACGGGGAAAAATGGCGGCTCGAAGAACTGGCAGTTGGATCCTCGACGCTGCTGGTAATGTCGGCGGGAGGCGGTCCGCCGCGGACGCTCGTGCGGGTTCGCGGCGGCCTTCGCTGGCCCAGCTGGGACCCCTCCGGGCAGCGCATCGCCTTCACCCGGCTGAGGCGCGCCTCGCGAAAATCCCCCGTTCCTGGCCCGAACTCGATTGCCCAGGTCAACGCCGACGGCACTTGCCTGATCACGGTGGCGAAGCTGACCCGCGGCTTCTTCGCCGGGTCGGCCTGGCAGCCGGGTCCGGGGCGCGAGGCGGGGGCGATCAGCTGCTGATGGCCTGGCCCACCGCGCCGACGAGGCGGCGGTGCAGCTCGACGTTGGCCTGGCGGTCCGTCTTCACCTCGATCAGGCCGGTTCCCGTAGCTAGCGCGTCGGCTAGGTCGTCCAGGGACCCCAGCCGGCGGTGGGGGAGATCGAAGAGGGCCGCTGCCTTTTCGACGTTGACACCCCGCGGGGTGCCGAGCAGGGCCTCGAACTCGTCGCTGGAAAGGGCGTCCTGCTGAGGGAGAAAGCCGAAGATGCCGCCGCCGTCGTTGTCGATGACGACGATGCGTACCGGGGTCATGACGTCGCGCAGCGCGGCGAGACCGCCGAGGTCGTGCAGCAGGCCGAGGTCGCCGGTGACGATCGTGGTCGGCCGCCCGCTGGCGTGGGCGGCGCCGATCCCCGAGGAGATCAGGCCGTCGATCCCGTTGGCGCCGCGGTTGCAGAGGAAGAGGGCGTCGGTGTCGGTTGCAGGCAGGAAGGCCTCCTGGTCGCGGATCGGCATGCTCGACGCGGTGTAGACGAGGTCGTCGCTTCGATGCGCGAGCCCGAGCGCGCGGTGCAGTCCGGGCTCGGTTGGCTCGCCCTGCCCGCCGAGCTCTGTGCCGAGCGTGGCGCAGGCTTTGGCCTCGGCCTCGATCCAGCGCTCCGGCGCTGCCCTCACTTCACCCTTCTCCAGTCGCGCCGCCCAGCCCGCGGCCAGCTCAGTCGGATCGGCGCGCAGGATCGCCGCCGCGCTGTCGGCTCGGCTCGTTCCAGCCGCCGTAGGGGTCGACGACGATCTGGTCCGCCCCCGAGCTCGCCAGCCAGGCCCGCAGCGGCTTGCTTGTCGGCATCTCGCCGAAGCGGATGACCAGGTCGGGCGCCACCGAGTTGGCGAAGTGCTCGTCGCGCAGCAGCAGGTCGTAGGCGGTGACGACGTGCGAGCGGTCGTGGGGGCCACAGCGCAGCTGCGAGGTCGGCTCGGCCAGGATCGGCATGCCCGCGACGCGGGCGAGATGGGCGAGCGGCTCGCGCAGCTCGGGGTCGAGCTGGCGACCGGCGACGATGACGCCGGCGATCGCGTCGCCGATGTGGCCGGCGACCTCGTCGAGCAGGAAGGTCGAGGGCTCGAGGTCGATCTGCGTGACCGCGGTCAGCGGCCGCTTGTCGCGCCCCTCCAGCGCCAGCGGGTCGGTGGCCGTGACCGCGCCCTCGACCTGGATCGGCGCCAGCGGCTCGCGCCAGGGGAGGTTGAGGTGGACCGGGCCCGGCCGTGGCTCGCCTCGCGCCGAGGCGCAGCGCCCGGCAGGCGGTGGAGCGGTAGTGGAGCAGGCCGTCGTCGTCGGCGTCGTGGGTGCCGACCTCGCAGAACCAGCGCACCGAGGAGCCGTAGAGCTTCAGCTGGTCGATCGTCTGCCCGGCGCCGATGCCGCGCAGCTCGGGCGGGCGGTCGGCGGTGAGGGCGATCAGCGGGATCGCCTGACTCGTCCGCCTCGCAGATCGCCGGGTGGAAGTTGGCCGCCGCGGTGCCCGACGTGCAGAGCATCGCCACCGGAGCGCCGCTCGCCTGCGCCGCTCCGAGGGCGAAGAAGCCGGCGGAGCGCTCGTCGACGATCACGGTCACGTCGATCTCGGCTTGGCGCCAGAGGGCAAGCGCCAGCGGGGTGGAGCGGGAGCCGGGGGAGAGGACCGCGTGCCGCAGCCCTCCCCGGGCGAGCTCCTCGACGAAGGCCGAGGCGAGGGCGGTGTTGGCGTTGGTTGGATCCATGGCCGAGAGCCTATGTCGACTTAGTCGCTCTATCTACGACTAAGTCGACAGAGCGCTAGATCCGGTGCGCGTCGAGCGCCGCCTCGTCGATCTCGACACCGAGGCCCGGCCCCGCAGGTGGATGCAGCATCCCGTCGCGCAGCTCGCACTCAACCGAGGCGATCGTCGAAGCGAAGAGGCGCTGCGTGGCAAGGCCGTGGGCGAGATCTCCACCGACGATCTGGGCGACCCGCGCCGCGGCGGCAATGCCTACGGGGCCGTCGAGAGCGCTGGTGACGTAAGCGGGGAGGACATCGGCGATCGTCAGCGCCGCTTCGGGGCCACCTACCTTGGAGAGCTTGATCCCCGTGTAGGCGCAGGCTCGTTTCCGCTTCGCTTGTTCTGCGTCGTCGAGCGATGCGACGCTCTCGTCAGTGGCGAGAGGGATCGAGGTGGCTTCGGCGAGCTCCGCCATCTGCTCGAGCGTCGCCACCGGTTGCTCCGCAAGCTCGATCTCGAGTGTCTCCAGACTCGCCAGATTCGACTTCGCCGTCTCGAGATCCCATGACGCGTTGACATCGATTCTGATCCGCGCATCCAGGCCCACTGCCCCTCGCACAGCCCGCACCTGGGATACGTCATCCCATCCGGCGCCCAGCTTCATCTTGAAGGTGGTGAATCCCGCGTTTGCCCATCTCAGCGCTTCGGCGACTACCGCCTCTGTCTCGCCGGCGATCAGCGTGGCGTTGCACTGAACCGGCCCAGGAGCATCGACAGGCGACGAACTCGAAGCCCTCCGCCTCTCTCGCAGATCCTGAAGCGCAATGTGCACCGCACAGCGGGCGGGCGCGGATAGCCCGTACACCTCTTCCCGCTTTTCCCACTCTTCCAGCTCTCGCACGACCTGCGCCAACCCCGCGCCGCCGCGCAGCGAAAGCGGCGCCGCTTCGCCCAGCCCGATCAGTCCGTTCTCGTCACGCAGCCGCAGCAGCACCATCTCGCGCTGCTCCAGCCGACCGCGCGCGGTCACGTATGGCTCGCGGAACGGCAGCGCATAGGGGACGACCTCTGCCGAGGCGATCCTCATGCGGCGACTAGCAGCCCCGCCGAGACGAGCAGGCTGAAGGCGGCGAGCAGCAGGCCGGTGGCGGCGAGGGCCGCGTTCAGCGCCGGGCCATCGGTGCGATTGGACATCGTCCGCATCGGTCCAACCGCCAGTGGCAGCGAGGCGAAGGCGATCAGCGGCCAGGCGCTCGCCTCGCCGGCGACCAGCGCGATCGGCAGCACCAGGTAGGCGCCGAGCACGAGACCCCGGAAGAGCCCGACCGCGTTGCGCCGGCCCATCCGTACCGCCAGCGTCATCTTGCCCGCGCGGCGGTCGGTTTCGATGTCGCGGACGTTGTTGACGACGAGGATCGCGGTGGAGAGGAAGCCGACTGCGATCGAGAGCCCCAGTGGAAGCGCGTCGAGCTCCTCGACCTGCACGTAGTAGGAGCCGTTGACCGCGACCAAACCGAAGAAGAGGAAGACGAAGACCTCGCCGAGGCCGGCGTAGCCATAGGGGCGCGGGCCACCGGTATAGAGAACGCCGGCGGCGATCGACACCGCGCCGACGAGGAGGATCACGATCCCGGCCACCGCGGCCAGGTAGATCCCGCAGGCAACGGCAATCGCGAAAGCGATCCAGGTCGCGTTGAGGACCCGCTGCGGCGTCACCAGGCCGGCCGAGGTCACCCGGACCGGCCCCAGCCGGTCCGCTGTGTCCGCGCCCCGCCGCGCATCGGAGTAATCGTTGGCCAGGTTGGTGCCGATCTGGATGAAGATCGAGCCGACCAAGGCGGCGACGAACGCCCCGATCCGCGGCAGCTCGCCGGCCCAGTAGACGGCGGCGGCGGTGCCGACCAGCACAGGGGCGATCGCGGCGGGCAATGTCCGCACCCGCGCCGCCATCAGCCAGATCCTCATCCGTCGCCCCTGACCTCGGTGGCGCTCATGGCCGGCGCGGGAACTGTGAGAAGTCGGGCTGGCGCTTCTCCTTGAAGGCCTCGCGGCCCTCACGGGCCTCCTCGTTGCCGTAGAAGAGCAGGTTGGTGTCGTGGGCGAGCTGCTGGATCCCCGCGTAGCCGTCCTCGTGGGCGTTGAAGCTGGCCTTGACCAGGCGCAGGGCGAAGGGCGAGAGCGCGAGCATCTCCCGGCACCATGCGACCGTCTCTCGCTCGAGGTCCGCGAGCGGCGCCACCGCGTTGACCAGCCCCATCTCGAGCGCCTCCTCGGCGTCGTACTGGCGGCACAGCAGCCAGAACTCCTTCGCCTTCTTGGTGCCGACGAGGTCGCGCAGGAGGGAGGCGCCGAAGCCGCCGTCCCACGAGCCGACCCTCGGCCCGGTCTGCCCGAAGCGCGCGTTGTCGGCGGCGATGGTCAGGTCGCAGCAGACGTGGAGGACGTGGCCCCCGCCGACCGCGTAGCCGGCGACCATCGCGACGACCGGCTTCGGCAGGCGACGCATCTGCACCTGCAGGTCGGTGACATGGAAGCGGCCGAGCGAAGCGCCCTCGGCGAGGTAGCCGGTGTCGCCACGGACCTTCTGGTCTCCGCCGGCGCAGAAAGCGTCCTCTCCCTCTCCGGTGAGGATCACCACACCGACCTCGGTGTCCTCGCGAGCCGCCTCGAGCGCCGCGGATACCTCGACCAGCGTCTGCGGGCGGAAGGCGTTGCGGACCTCCGGCCGGTCGATCGTGATCTTGGCGATCCCGTCCGCCTTCTCGTAGCGGATGTCGCTGTGCTCGGCGGCGGTCTCCCACGCGATCGGCGCGTAGAGGTCCTGCTCGGGCGGGGCGTCCTTAGGGCGTTGCGGCATGATGGGCACCATAGCCAGCCACACCCGGCCAAAGTCTCGATCCCAATGAAACTCGACAACTGGCTCGCGCAGCGATCGCAGAGCTGTCCCGACCGCGTCGCCCTGAGCGCCGACGGCGCCGAGGTCACCTATGCCGAGCTGGAGGCGGAGTCGACCTGGGTCGCCCGCCGCCTTGCTGCGCAGGGCGTGCGACGCGACTCGACTGTGGCGCTGACCATGCACGCGGGTCGCGAGCAGGTGGTCCTCGTCCACGCCCTGATGAAGCTGGGTGCGGTCCTGCTGCCGCTCAGCCCGAGGATGAGCGCGGAGGAGCGCGCCGCTGTCGTCGCCGCGGAGGAGCCTGCGCTCGACCTTGCCGATCCGGGCGAGCTCACCCAGACCGAGGCTGACCTGCCGCTGCTCGGCGAGCACGACATGGACGACCTCGTTTGCCGCCTGCTGACCAGTGGCAGCAGCGGACGGCCGCGACCGGTCGGGCTCACCTACGGCAACTTCCTCTGGAGCGCGGTCGGCTCCGGCTTCAACATCGGGGTCCAGCCAGAGGATCGCTGGCTTTGCTGCACTGCCGCTCAGCCACGTCTCGGGGCTGGGAATCGTGATGCGCTCGGTCATCTACGGCACCACGGCCGTCCTCCACGACGGCTTCGACGTCGACCGGGTTGCTGCGGCGCTTGCCGAAGACCGGATCAGCGTGGTCTCGTTGGTGACGACGATGCTGGCCCGGCTGCTCGAGACGGGCGCCGACCTCTCCGGCCCGCGCGCGATCCTCGTCGGTGGCGGTCCGGTTCCCGAGGAGCCGCTGGAGGAGGCGATCGGCCGCGGCGCCACCGTGGTCCAGACCTACGGCCTCACCGAGGCCTGCTCGCAGGTGACGACCCTGGCGCCGGGGGAGGCACGCCGCAAGCTTGGTTCGGCGGGACGGCCGCTGCTGACCACCCATCTGCGCATCCAGGACGGCGAGATCCTGGTCCAGGGGCCGACCGTGGCTCCGGGTTGCGCCGATGCCGACGGCTGGCTGCACACCGGCGACCTCGGCCGAATCGACGAGGACGGCTTCCTCTACGTCGATGACCGAATCGACGACATGATCGTCAGCGGCGGCGAGAACATCGTCCCGGCGGAAGTGGAGAAGGTGCTGCTACGGCACCCCGAGGTCGCCGACGCGGCGGTGGTGGGGCGCGAGGATCCGGAGTGGCAGCAGGCGGTTACCGCGATCGTCGTGCTCGAGGACGGCTCGGCGGTGACGCCGGACGAGCTGCGCCGGCACTGCGCTGAGGCGCTCGCCGGCTTCAAGGTGCCGAAGCGGATCGAGCTGGCGGCGGCGCTGCCACGCACTCCCTCGGGCAAGCTGATGCGCAGAGCCCTTCGGTAGCCTGCCTCGCCATGCGAACCGACGACATCTTCTACGACAAGGACGCCGACCTCTCGAAGCTGGAGGGCAAGACCGTCGCCATCCTCGGCTACGGCTCCCAGGGCCACGCCCACGCCCTCAACCTGAAGGACTCCGGCGTCGACGTCGTCGTCGGCCTGCGCCCCGACTCCTCCAGCCGCGCCGAAGCCGAAGCGGCCGGGCTCGAGAGTGCTCGACGTCGCCGAAGCGGCCAGCCGCGGCGACGTGGTGATGATCCTGCTGCCCGACGAGAAGCAGGCCGAGGTCTGGGAGGCTGAGATCGCCGACGGGATCGCGCCCGGCAACCTGCTGCTCTTCGCCCACGGCTTCGCGATCCACTTCGATCAGATCCAGCCGCCGCCCGGCGTCGACGTCGGCATGGTCGCGCCCAAGGGCCCGGGCCACCTCGTCCGCCGCCAGTACGAGGAAGGCAACGGCGTGCCCTGCCTGATGGCCGTCCACCAGGACGCCAGCGGCGACGCCCACGACCTCGTCCTCGCCTACGCCTCCGGAATCGGCGGCGGCCGCGCCGCGGTGATCGAGACCAGCTTCAAGGACGAGTGCGAGACCGACCTCTTCGGCGAGCAGGCCGTCCTCTGCGGTGGCGCCACGGAGCTGGTCCGGGCCGGCTACGAGACACTGGTCGAGGCGGGCTACGACCCGCGTCTCGCCTACTTCGAGTGCCTGCACGAGCTCAAGCTGATCGCCGACCTGATGTACGAGAAGGGGATCCAGGGGATGCGCTACTCGATCTCCAACACCGCCGAGTACGGCGACATGACCCGCGGCAAGCGCGTCATCGGCGAGGAGTCGCGGGCGGCGATGAAGCAGATCCTCAGCGAGATCCAGTCCGGCGAGTTCGCCAAGGAGTGGATCGCCGAGAACCGCGCCGGCGGCGAGAGCTTCGACCGCATGCGCGACGAGGCTGCGGGGCACGAAGTCGAGGAGGTAGGCAAAGACCTTCGCGACATGATGCCCTGGATCGACCAGAAGTTCTGAGTCCGTGGGGAGGGCGGTGGTGTTCCTCCCCGGGAATTGAAGTCGCACGCGCTTCGCGCTTAGCGACGGAGAGGGAGCGCGGCTGACGCCGCGCAATCACCGGATTGCATAGGCCGCCTTCGGCGACATTCCCGGGGAGAAACACCACCGCCCTCGCACAACAGCTCTCCGGCTTCCGGCTGCTACGCGTCCGCGTCGCGCAGGCTCGTTGCGCGATGCTGATGCGTGTCGAGAGGAGCCCGGTCGGCCTCCAGCCGAATGTGCCCGATTAGGGCGCGATATGCAATCTGTCTTTTGCGCGGCGTTAGCCGCGCAGCAGCTTCGTCGCTAAGGCCGTAGGCCGTGCGACATCAATTCGTCTAGAGGCCGACCGGGCTCCTCGCCTCAGATGTATTAGCGGTGCGTCTCGCCCTCAGGTTGGCGGCCGTCGCGGCCGATGTAGCCGTCCTTGCCGCCGACGACGACGTAGACCGCGTCCTCGGAATCGCTGAGGTTGCGGATCGAGCGCACTGTTGCGGCGTCGACCCAGGCGAGGCCGCCTGGTCCCAGCTCGTGGCTGGAGTCGTCGCCGAACTCGATCGCGATCCGACCGCTGTGGAGGAAGTAGAGCTCCTCCTGCTCGTCGTGGTAGTGGCGGCCTGTCTCGTAGGTGGGCGGCAGCACGATCGCGTTGGCGCCGAACGCCGTCACCCCGAGGCTCTTGCGGATCTTGCGGAAGCCCGGCCCCTCGCCGAGGTCGTCGAGGTGGGCGACGGCATAGCCGTCGCCCTTGGTCACGTTCTCCGCTGTGTTCTCGCTCATCGCGCCCAGTCTATGCCGCGACTGGCGGCGGTGGCGTCGGCGCCTCGGGAGGAGGCGGAGGCGCCTGGGTCTCCATCGGCTTCGCCCGCTCCAGGCCGACCGGCGGATAGGCGTCGGTGAGGATCGCGAGGTATCCGAAGACGCGGGCGTGGAAGCCGTTGACGAAGGTCATCATCGAGTTGACCCCCTCCGGCAGGTAGCCGCGGAAGACGATCGTCAGCCAGGCGATCACCCCGACGAGCAGCTGGATGTAGGAAGTGCCGTAAGAGAGGATCAGGGCTACCGGCAGCACCAGCACTATCCGGAAGAACGCCTTCAGCCTGCTCTGCCGTTCGGCGGCGGGGGCGATCTTGACCCGGATCGGGTAGGCGTCGTCCTCAGAGAGACTGAACGGGGGCCAGGCGTCGGTCTGCAGGTAGAGCCAAGCTGAGACCCTGACCGAGAAGCGAACGATGCCGGCGTTGAACTCGTAGAGCCACTGCGGGTAGCGGCCGAGGATCGTCACCAGGATCCAGGCGAAGAAGTGGGTGAAGATGAAGAGGATCCCCCAGAAGGCGGCGACGATCATCCACGGGATCGCGAGGATCAGCCGGAAGAACGTCGTGACCCGATTCGGTTCCGGGTTGAAATCGGCTTCGTAGGCGACTGGGTACATCGTTTCCTCCTCGTAGCCCTGCCTGGTTGACGGCGCGGCCAGCCTATCCCGGCCTTCGGCGGCAGTCCACCCGCGCTCCGCACTAACCTGTCGCGCCCCGTCCAGCGTCTGGTAGACACCGATGACCGTGACCACGACCACAGTCCAAATCCCCACCGACCTCAAGCCGGCTGACGGCCGCTTCGGCTGCGGTCCCTCCAAGGTCCGCCCCGAGGCGCTCGAAAAACTTGCCGAGCAGTCGGAGCTAATGGGAACATCGCACCGGCAGAAGCCGATCCGCGACCTGGTCGGGCGGGTTCGTGGTGGCCTCGGTGAGCTCTTCCAGCTCCCAGAGGGCTACGAGGTCGCGCTCGGCAACGGCGGCGCCACGGCCTTCTGGGAGGCAGCGGCGGCCTGGCTGGTGCGCGAGCGTGCCCTTCACCTCACCTACGGCGAGTTCTCGCAGAAGTTCGCCAAGGCGACCGCCGCGGCGCCCTTCCTCGAGGACCCGATCTTGGTCGAGGCCGAGCCCGGCGACGCCCCGGACCCGACCGCCGATCCCGGCGCCGATGCGATCGCTTGGGCCCACAACGAGACCTCGACCGGGGTCATGGTCGACGTGCTGCGCCCGAGCGACGCCGGCGAGGCGCTGGTCCTGGTCGACGCCACCTCGGGCGCCGGCGGCCTGCCGCTCGACGCCACTCAGGCCGACGCCTACTACTTCGCCCCGCAGAAGGCCTTCGGCGCCGATGGCGGGATCTGGCTGGCGCTGCTCAGCCCGGCGGCGATCGCCCGGATCGAGGAGCTCGATGGCGCCGCCGATCGCTGGCAGCCGGCCTTCCTCTCGCTGCAGACGGCACTGGACAACTCGCGCAAGGAGCAGACCTACAACACGCCGGCGCTGGCCACCCTGATCCTGCTCGCCGAGCAGATCGAATGGATGCTCGCCGGGGGCGGACTCGAGTGGTGCGTGCAGCGCACCACCGCCTCCTCCTCGCATCTCTACGGCTGGGCCGAGGGCTCCGACTTCGCCACCCCCTTCGTCGCCGACCCCGCGAAGCGCTCGCTGGTCGTCGGCACGATCGACTTCGACGACTCGGTCGACGCCGCCACCCTCGCCGCGACGCTGCGCGCCAACGGCATCGTCGACGTCGAGCCCTACCGCAAGCTGGGCCGCAACCAGCTGCGAATCGGGATGTTCCCAGCGGTCGAGCCCGCCGATGTCGAAGCGCTTACCGCCTGCGTCGACTGGATCGTCGAGAACGTGGACGAGGTGACCCGGTGAAGGTTCTGGTCAAGGAGAAGATCGCCGACGCGGGCGTAGAGCTCCTGCGCCAGAGCTTCGACGTCGACCTCGGCCTCGAGATGAGCGACGAGGAACTGGGCGACGCGATCGCCGGCTACGACGCGATCCTGATCCGCTCAGCGACTCAGCTGACCGCCGAGCTGATCGAACGAGCCGACAACCTGAAGGTGATCGGTCGCGCCGGCACCGGGGTCGACAACGTCGACATCGCCGCCGCGACGCGCCGCGGCATCGTCGTCGCCAACGCGCCGGAATCGAACTCGATCGCTGCCGCCGAGCACAGCCTCGCTCTCGCCCTGGCGCTCTTCCGCAACGTGCCGCGGGCCGACGCCAGCCTCGCCGAAGGGCGCTGGGACCGCGCCAACTTCAAGGGCGCCGAGCTCTACGGCAAGACGCTCGGGGTGATCGGCTTCGGCCGCATCGGCCAACTGGTCGCAAGGCGCGCACAAGGGTTCGAGATGGAGGTCGTCGCTTTCGACAAGTTCGTCACCGCCGAGCGCTTTCGTGAGCTCGGCGTCGAGGGGCTTGACGACCTCTAGGAGCTCTACGGGCGTGCCGACGTGATCACCCTGCACGTGCCGAAGACGCCGGAGACGGTCAACCTGATCGACGCCGAGGCGATCGCCGCGATGAAGGACGGCGTGCGGATCGTCAACTGCGCGCGCGGCGAGCTGGTCGACCTCGACGCCCTTCTCGCCGGCCTCGAGTCCGGCAAGGTCGGCGGCGCGGCGCTCGACGTCTTCCCGGCCGAGCCCTTCACCGACCACCCGATCCTCTCCCGCCCCGACGTCGTCGTCACCCCGCACCTGGGCGCCTCGACGGCCGAGGCGCAGGACCGCGCCGGCATCGTCACCGCCGAACAGGTGACCGCGGCCCTGAACGGCGGCGTCGTCACCAACGCGGTCAACATCGCCGCCGTGCGGCCCGAGGAGATGGAGGCGCTGGCGCCCTTCGTGCCGCTCTGCGAAAAGCTCGGCCGGCTCGCCGAGGGCCTGGCGGAGGGCTCGGTCGACCGGGTCAGCGCCGAATTCCGCGGCAGGCTCGCTGCCCACGACACGCGGCTGCTCGGCATCGCCGTCCTGGTCGGGATCCTCTCCGGCCACACCGAGGAGCCGGTCAACCTCGTCAACGCTCCACAGATGGCGGAGGAACGCGGCATCGAGCTGGTCGAGACGAAGGACTCCGCCGCCGAGGACTTCACCGAGCTGGTCACGATTCGCCTCCACTCCGGGGGGGACGAGGTCGAGGTCGCTGGCACCGGCGTCGGCCCCCGCAACGAGCCCTACCTGGTCTCGGTCTGGGGCGAGAGCTTCTACCTGCCCTTCGCCGAGCACATCGCGGTCTTCCGCTACGCCGATCGCCCCGGAATGATCGGCAGGGTCGGCACGATGTTCGGCGAGGAGGGCGTGAACATCGTCTCCGCCGCGGTCGGCGCCGAGGAGGACGGCGAGCGCGCGGTGATGGCGCTCACCACCGACGCCCCCGTCCTCGACGAGACGATCGCCAAGATCCTCCAGGTCGACGGCTTCTCGATCGGGCGTTCCGTAGACCTGTAGCGCCGCGCGCGAAGTAGGGTTCACATCGTGAAGGCGGTAGTGCTGACAGGGACGGGCGCCTACGACGTGCTGCAGGTACGGGAGATGCCCGACCCTCCGGTGGGCCCTGGCGAGGTGCGGATCGCGGTCAAGGCCGCCGGGATCAACTTCGCCGACACGATGGCGCGCGTCGGCCTCTACCCCGACGCGCCGCAGACGCCCTGCGTGCTCGGCTACGAGGTGGCGGGTGAGATCGAGTCCGTAGGGGAGGGGGTGACCGAGCACGAGGTAGGCGACCGTGTCGTCGCCGGGACCCGCTTCGGCGGCCAGGCCGAGCTCGTCACCGTCCCCGCCGACCAGGCGCTGCCGTTGCCGGAGAAGCTGAGCTTCGAGCAGGGAGCGGCCTTCCCGGTCAACTACGGCACCGCCTACGCGGCGCTGATCATCATGGGCAGCCTGCGCAAGGGCGACCGCGTCCTGATCCACGCCGCCGGCGGTGGGGTCGGGATCTCCGCCACGCAGATCGCTCGCAACGAGGGGGCGGAGATCTTCGGTACTGCTTCGGCTTCCAAGCACGACGCGATCCGGGCGCAGGGCGTCGCCCACGCGATCGACTACCGCAACCAGGACTTCGAGGCCGAGGTGATGCGCATCACCGGCGGCGAGGGCGTCGACCTGGTCATCGACCCTCTTGGCCCCACCTCGTTCCGCAAGGACTACCGCCTGCTGCGGGCGGGCGGGCGGCTGGTCATGTACGGGCTCTCGGAGAACTCGAAGGGGGGCAAGCGCAGCATCCCGCTCACCCTGAAGAGCTTGGCGGCGATGCCGACCGCGACAGTGCCCTGGTGGAAGAGCCTGCTGGTGATGAACGAGAACAAGGGCGTCTTCGGCCTCAACATGCTCAAGTGGTGGGACAGGGAGGGCAGCCTCGACCGCGTGGTCGAGCCGCTGCAGGCCGAGCTCGAGGCGGGGCGCCTCGACCCCGTCGTCGCCGAGACCTTCCCCTTCGAGCAGGCGGGCGATGCGCATCGGTTCATCGCCGAACGCCGCAACGTCGGCAAGGTCGTGTTGTTTCCAAGTTAGGACGCTTCGACTCGGGGCGCGGCGGGGACTGACCGGCGATGAGGAAGACACTCACGATCACACTTGCGGTGATGGCGGCACTGGTGCCGTCCGCTGCGCATGCCGAAGAGCGGTTCAACGTGCTGCTCGCCGGCGGCTCCGCTTCGAACGTGATCAAGATCTGGCTGACGCCGGACGGCCGTACCTACGTGATCGACTCCGTCGTCCCACTCGAAGTCGGAGGCACCGTCTGCTCCAACCCCGAAGGGAACCCCAACGAGCTGCTCTGTGCGGCCCCGTCGATTGGCGGCTTTGAAATCAACGCCGACGGCGGTGACGACCAAGTCACGGTTGCCAAGGCCGTGATGATCCCGGTCACGATGCGCGGCGGCTCCGGCAACGACACGCTGACTGGCGGCTCCGGCCCCGACAAGCTTCTCGGGGGGACCGGCGACGATCGCCTCGTCGGCGGCATCGGCGATGACCTCCTCGTGGGCTGGACGGGAGACGACGACCTGTTCGGTGGCAGCGGCGACGACTACGTCGGCGGCGGTCCTGGCGACGACCTCCACTCGGGCGGCTCTGGCGACGACGTCATCCTCGCCGGTCCCACGGGCAAGGACGTCGTCCACACCGGCAGCGGCGACGACTCCGTTCGCCGGCTTACGCCGTAGCGCCCTCCGCCTATCCGGCGGGCTCGGTGGCGGTGCGCCGCCCACCCAGTAGCCGCCCGCCGACGAAGAGCAGGGCGACCAGGAAGCCGACCAGCGAGAGCGCCGCGTCGAGCCGGAAGGCGGCCTGGATGCCGTCGGCAAAGGAGTCCTGACCGGAGAAGACCGTGGTCGTCAGCCCCAGCCCGATCGAGCCGCCGGCGATCTGGAACATGTAGACGATGCCGCCGGCGAGGCTGGTCTGCGATTCGTCGACCGAGGTGACCCCGGCGGTCGTCGCCGTCGGGTAGAAGCTGCCGATCCCGATGCCAAGCACGACCATGCCGGGGATCAGCGCCCCGTAGCCGGAGCCGCTGTCGACTTGCGAGAAGAGGAAGGGCGCCAGGGTGATACAGCCGGCGCCGAAGACCGCCAGTAGCTTGGCGCCGAGACGGTTGTAGAGGGACCCGGCAATGAGGAGACCAGGGCGAAGACGCCGAGGAAGGGGAGGATGCCGACGCCGGCTTCGAGCGGCGAGTAGCCGAACTGATGCTCCATGAACTGAGGCAGGTAGAGCAGCGAGGCGAAGAAAGTCGCCGACATGAAGAGGATCGCCACGCAGGAGGCGGAGAAACTGTGGTTGCGCATCACCTCGCGCGGCACCAGCGCGTGCGTGCCGGCGCGGCGCTCGATCGGCACGAAGGCGGCGATCAGCAGGGCCGCCACTGTCAGTAGGCCGATCACCCTCGGGTCGCCCCAGCCCCAGTCGGCGACCTGGTCGAGGGCGATCAGCAGCGACACCAGCCCCACCGAGAGGGCGGCGATCCCCGCGTAGTCGATCCTCTGGTCGGCCGCTTCCGGCTCCTTGACGCGAACCAGGAAATAGGTGACGAGGACCGCGAAGATCGAGATCGGCACGTTGAGGAAGAAGATCCAGCGCCAGCTGAGCGCATCGGTGAGGACGCCGCCGATCAGCGGCCCGACCGCGTTGCCGAGGCCGGCGGCGCCGAGGATGATCCCGCCCGCCAGCCCCGCCTTCTCCGTCGGCAGGATCGCGAAGGTCATGCCGAGGATCGCCGGCCACATCAGGGCGCCGCCGATCCCCATCAGGGTTCGGCAGGCGATCAGCCAGGCCTCCGACTGGGCGGCCCCTCCCAGCGCTGACATCGAGGCGAAGATCGCGGCGCCGAGGAAGAAGGCGTTGCGGCGACCGAACATGTCGGCCAGCCGTCCGCCGGTGACGATCATCACCCCGAAGGTGAGGGCGTAGGCATTCACCACCCACTGGATCGTGTTGATGTTCGTGTCGAAGTCCTCTTCCATGGTGGGGAGGGCGACGTTGATCGCGGAGAAATCGTTGGCGATCACCACTACGGCGATCCCCATCGCGAAGAGGGCGAGCCAGTTGGCGCGTTCCTGCGAGGCCTCGATGCGCGGCAGCCTACGCAACGCTGCCGATGAAGCCCGATTCTGCGCTACCCTGCGTGGACGAATGACGCACCGGCTCGACAGCCTCGCGCTTCTCCTTCTCCTCCCCCTTCGGGGGGAATAGCGCTGGGCGGCGCGAGAGCCGCGAGAGACAAGGTCATTCGAACGGAGTAGAGAAGGAGGAGGAACGGTGGCATCCGCAGACGACGCAAATCGCGTCCACATATTCGACACGACGCTCCGCGACGGCGAGCAGTCACCCGGTATCTCGCTGAACACCGCCGAGAAGGTGGAGATCGCCCAGCAGCTCGCCCGCCTGGGGGTGGACGTGATCGAGGCCGGCTTCCCGATCACCTCGCCCGGCGACTTCGAGGCGGTCGAGGCGATCGCCCGCAACGTCGAGGGACCGACCATCTGCGGCCTGGCCCGCACTCACAAGGCCGATATCGACGCGGCCTGGGGGGCGATCAAGGACTCGCAAAGGCCGCGCATTCACACCTTCATCTCCACCTCGGACATCCACATCGAGCACCAGCTGCAGACGGACCGCAAAGATGTCAAGGGTCAGGCACGCGCCGCGGTGGCGCTGGCCAAGTCCTACTGCGAGGACGTCGAGTTCTCGCCGATGGACGCGACCCGCGCCGACGTCGAGTTCACCGCCGAGGTATGCGCGATCGCGGTCGAAGAGGGCGCAAACGTAGTGAACATCCCCGACACGGTCGGCTACACCACACCCGAGGAGTACGCCGAGTACTTCAGCCGCCTCTACGAGTTGGCGCCCGCGCTGCGCGAGGTTGAGCTGTCGGTTCACTGTCACGACGACCTGGGGCTGGCAGTGGCCAACTCCTACGCCGGGCTGCTGGCCGGGGCGCGTCAGGTCGAGTGCGCGGTCAACGGGATCGGCGAGCGGGCTGGCAACTGCTCGCTGGAGGAGATCGTGATGCTGGTCCGCACTCGCGAAGACCTGCACGGGCTCAGCACGGGCGTCAACACCCGTGAGCTGGCCCGGACGAGCCGTATGGTCTCGCGCCTGACCGGCTACCAGGTGCAGCCCAACAAGGCGGTGGTCGGCCGCAACGCCTTCGCCCACGAGTCCGGGATCCACCAAGACGGGGTGCTGAAGGAGCGCACCACCTACGAGATCATGGATGCGACCGAAGTCGGCCTCGAGTCGAACTCGATCGTGCTCGGCAAGCACTCCGGCCGCCACGCCCTGCGCGACGCGCTGGAGCAGCTCGGCTTCGAGGTCGAGGGCAACGCGCTGAATGCCGCCTTCAAGCGCTTCAAGGAGATCGCCGACCGCAAGAAGCAGGTCACCGCGCTCGACCTGGAGGCGATCGTCTCCGACGAGATGCGCGAGAAGGCCGATGCCCACGAGCTGGCCTGGTTCGAGGTCGAGGCGGGCTCGCGGCGCGAGCCGCTGGCTCGGGTCGCGGTGAAGATGCCCTCCGGCGAGGAGGCGGTGGGCGAGTCGAGCGGCGATGGCCCCGTCGATGCGATCTTCCACGCGATTCAGCAGGCGACCGAGACCGAGTGCGATCTGCGCCAGTACACGGTCGAGGCCGTGACCGGGGGGGAGGATGCGCTCGGCCAGGTGACGGTGATGCTGCGCGCCGCCGGCCGTCTTGCCACCGGCCAGGGCGTCGCCACAGACATCCTCGAGGCCTCGGCTCGCGCCTATGTTCGAGCGCTCTCCAACGCCCTGGAGGGCGCTGCGATCCGCGAGGCCGAGGCGGCGACCGCCGAGGCTGTGGTGGAGCGCACTCCCGGCCCGTAAGACCGACCTTTCGTGCCCCACGAAGGGGCGAGTTTCTCACGCGTCTGCTCTTACTCGGGTTATGGAAGGGCTGGGACAGACGCGTGCCGCGGACGCGCGGATTGCGGACTTGGCGGAAGGGCAGCATGGGGTGGTGACGAGGCAACAGTTGCTCTCTCTCGGGGTAGGGGAAGAAGCGATTGAGTGGCGCCTGCGATCGGGACGCCTGCATCGCTTGCACCGTGGCGTCTACGCGGTTGGCCATCGGGTCCTCTCGTGTGAGGCGAGGTGGATGGCGGCTGTGCTCCTCTGTGGGCCGGAAGCGGTTCTCAGCCACCGCACGGCTGCAGCCCTCTGGGGTATCCGTGGCGTCTCAGGTGCAATCGAGGTGACGGCGCCGTCGAAGACCCGCTCACGCGGGCGCATCCGGCGCCACTTCGCTGTCCTACCTGCAGACGAGGTAACGGAACGCCACGGGATTCCGGTGACGACGGCGCCCCGCACGGTCTTCGACCTCGCGGCGGTGGAACCGATCAGTCGGGTTGAGCAGGCCTTGCGCCAAGTGGAAAGGCTGCGGCTGTACGACGCGCTATCGCTCACCGACCTGCTCGCGCGCTACCCGCGCCGCCACGGCAGCCGGATGGTCCGCGAGTGTCTACGTCGCCTCCGCGACCTCCCCGACGGAGTCACTCGTGAGGAGCTGGAGGCGGACTTCCTTACCTTCCTCGACCGATATAGGTTCCCGCGACCTTGGCTCAACGCTTGGCTGACGATCGGCTCGCGCCGCTACCAGGTCGACTGTCTCTGGCCGGCGCAGAAGGTTATCGTCGAGCTCGACGGCTACGCCACGCACGGCACTCGCCAAGCCTTCGAGGGAGACCGGGATCGCGACCGGCGCTTGCTCGCGGCCGGCTATCGAGGCCCTAGGGTGACCTGGCGCCACCTGCACGAAATCCCCGAGGAGATAGCCGCTGACCTCCGAACCCTCCTCGCCTTACCTAGCCAGCAGCTCTCTCCAGATACAAACGTTCGTGATAGCGTACGCTGCAGATGAGCGCCACCGAGACGACCACTGCTACCCGGGCGCCGAGCCGCCCGGCTGCACGACAGGCTGACACTGCGCCCGCGGTCGGTCCCCGCGTCAAGGCCCTGCGTGAGGCGATGGGGCTGTCGCTGCGGGATTTGGCTGAGCGCAGCGGGGTAAGTGCGCCGATGCTCTCCCAGGTGGAGCGGGGAGAGACCAGCCCGACCTTGGTGGTCGCCGAGAAGATCGCCTCGGGGCTGGAGCTGACGCTCTCGCAACTGTTGCGGCTCGACGAGGGTGAGCACGTGACGATCAGCCGGGCTGGCGGCCGACGCCGCTATGAGCGAGGCGGCCACCGCTTCGAGGAGCTGACCCCGCCTCTTCCCGGGCAGCGCGCCGATGTCTCGGTGCACACGCTGGAGCCGGGCGCGACGACTGGTGGGCCTGCTGACCCGCCGATGCACGAGCCGGGCAGTCGCGAGACCGCCGTGATCCTCGCAGGCGACCTGGTCCTCTTCGTCGAGGGGACGCGTCACGAGCTTGCCGAAGGCGACAGCGTCACCTTTGACGCGGATCTGCCGCATCATTTCGAGAACGATGGCGAGGAGCCGACCCGCTTCCTCGCCGTGATCGCCGCTGGGCTGAGGAGGAGCTGATGCCGCAAACGATGTTCGACAAGATTTGGGAGGCGCACTCGGTCTCCGACGGGCTGATCTACATCGACCTGCACCTGGTCCACGAGGTGACCTCCCCACAGGCCTTCGACGGCCTGCGCATGGCCGGCCGCCAGGCGCGCCGCCCGGACAAGACTCTGGCCACGGCCGACCACAACGTCCCCACCGACGGGACCAAGGCGGCGCGGCTGATCGCCGACCAGCTCTCCCGAGTCCAGGTCGAGACGCTGGAGCAAAACTGCGAGGAGTTCGGCATCCCGATCTACTCGCTCGGCTCCGATCGGCAGGGCATCGTCCACGTGATCGGCCCGGAGCTGGGGGTGTCCCAACCGGGAATGACGATCGTCTGCGGCGACAGCCATACCTCGACCCACGGCGCCTTCGGCGCGCTCGCCTTCGGCATCGGCACCTCCGAGGTAGAGCACGTGCTGGCGACGCAGTGCCTGGTCCAGAAGCGGCCGAAGACGATGCGAATCTCCTACGGCGGCGAGCTTGGCGCCGGCGTCACGCCCAAGGATCTGATCCTGGCGACGATCGGCCGACTCGGCACCGGCGGCATGGTCGGCCACGCGGTCGAGTACGCGGGGCCGGCGATCGAGGCGCTGGAGATGCCCGGCCGGATGACGATTTGCAACATGACGATCGAGGCCGGCGGGCGCGCTGGCATGATCGCCCCAGACGAAACCACCTTCGAGTGGGTCCGCGGCCGACCGGCGGCGCCCACCGACTTCGACGCTGCGGTCGAGCGCTGGCGTCAGCTGCCGACCGACCCCGGCGCCAGCTTCGACACCGAGGTCGAGATCGACGCCTCGAGCATCTCGCCGATGGTGACCTGGGGCACGACCCCGGGGATGGTGGTCGAGGTGACCGAGGCGGTCCCCGACCCGGCGGCTATGGACTCGCCTGCCGACCGCGAGTCGGCCGAACGCGCCCTCGCCTACATGGGACTCGAGGCCGGTACGCCGATGACCGAGGTCGCCCCGGAGCGCGTCTTCATCGGCTCCTGCACCAACTCACGGATCGAGGACCTGCGCGAGGCTGCTGCGATCGTCGCCGGTCGCAAGGTGGCGGGCTCGGTGCGGGCGATGGTCGTCCCGGGCTCGCAGCAGGTGAAGGCGACCGCCGAAGCCGATGGCCTGCACGACGTCTTCCGCTCCGCTGGCTTCGAATGGCGCGACGCGGGCTGCTCGATGTGCCTCGGCATGAACCCCGACATCCTGATGGAGGGCGAGCGCTGCGCCTCGACCTCGAACCGCAACTTCGAGGGGCGGCAGGGCAAGGGGGGGAGGACCCACCTGGTCAGCCCTAGGATGGCGGCGGCGGCGGCGATCGAGGGACACTTCGTCGACATCAGGGAGTGGAGCTGACATGCGGCCGATCGACGTGATCGAGGGCAAGGTGTCGGTGTTGGACCGCGCCGACGTCGACACCGACCAGATCATCCCCAAGCAGTTCCTCAAGCGGGTCGAGCGGACCGGCTTCGGCGAGTTCCTCTTCTACGACTGGATCCGCGACGGCGAGATCGAGCTGGAGCCGAACCCGATCCTCGTCGCCGGCGCCAACTTCGGCTGCGGCTCCTCGCGCGAGCACGCGCCCTGGGCGCTCGAGGACTTCGGCTTTGAAGCGATCGTCGCGCCTTCCTTCGCCGACATCTTCTACTCCAACTGCACCAAGGTCGGGCTGCTGCCGGTCGTCCTCGATGAGGACCACTGCCGCATCATCGCCGAAGCGGGCGAGGCGCGAATCGACGTCGACGACCAGACCGTGAACTGCGCCGGCGGAGTGTTCGAGTTCGAGATCGAGCCCGACGTCAAGCACCGGCTGCTGAACGGCCTCGACGACATCGGTATCACGCTGGAGAACGCGGGAGCGATCGACGCCTTCGAGCGTGAGGGCGCCGCTGGGCGCGGGCCCGTCACCACGGCTCTCTGAGTCGGGTCGCTGTGCACGAGCCCATGTACAGCGGCCCGCGGGAGTGGGACGCAGAGGCCTATGACGCGGTTTCGGACCCACAGTTCGGCTGGGGAAAGGAGGTTCTCGAACGGCTCGAGCTGCACGGAGACGAGCATGCGCTCGATGCGGGCTGCGGCTCGGGCCGGGTGACCGAGCGACTGCTCGAGCGCCTTCCCGGCGGCCGGATGCTGGCGGTCGACGGCTCCGAGGCGATGATCGAGAAGGCGCGCGAGCGCCTCGGCGACCGCGCCTCCTACTTGGTCGTCGACCTCACCGAGCTGGAGGTCGAGGAGCCGGTCGATCTCGTCTTCTCGACCGCGACCTTCCACTGGATTCTCGATCACGAGCGTCTCTTCGAACGACTGCGGACGGCACTTCGGCCTGGCGGCTGGCTGGTCGCGCAGTGCGGCGGGGAAGGCAACGTGGCCCAGCACGCCGAAGCGATCGAGTCGGTGGCTTCGCGGCCGGAGTTCGCTCGCCACTTTGGCGGGGTGGCGGCGATGTGGAACTTCGCTGGTCCAGAGGAGACCGAAGCGCGCCTTCGCGGCGCCGGCTTCGCCGAGGCCCGTTGCTGGCTCGAGCCTAAGCCGGTCACCCCGGAGGACCCGCTCAAGTTCACGATGACGGCGACGATGGTCCCTCAGCTTGCGAGCCTGCCCGAGGAGCTTCGCCTGCCCTTCGCCGAAGCCGTCCTCGAAGTATCGCCCAGACCGCTCACCCTCGACTACGTGCGCCTCAATATCGACGCGCGCGCGGCGGCATAGCCGCATAGAGTGCGCCCCGCCGTGAGTGCGCCTCGCATAGTCCTCCTGCCCGGAGACGGGATCGGGCCCGAGATCGTCGGCGCCGCACGCCGCCTGCTCGAGGCGCTGGGCGAGTTCGAGTTCGACGAGCGCCTGATGGGCGGCTGCTCGATCGACGCCCACGGCACAGCGCTCACCGACGAGGTGCTGGAGGCCTGCCGTGCCGCCGACGCGGTTCTGCTCGGCGCCGTCGGCGGCCCCAAGTGGGACACGACCGACCCCAGCGCGCCCCGCCCCGAGCAGGGGCTGCTGGGCCTGCGCAAGGGGATGGGGCTGTACGCGAACTTGCGCCCGGTGCGCCCCAGCCCGGCGCTGGTCGGCGCCAGCCCGCTACGCGAGGAGCGGATCGCCGGCACCGACCTGCTCGTCGTCCGCGAGCTGACCGGTGGCATCTACTTCGGCAAGAGTGGTCGCGACGGCGACGTCGCCCACGACACCTGCGAGTACTCGGTCGCCGAGATCGAGCGGATCGCCCGCGTTGCCTTCGAGGCGGCCCGGCGCCGAGCGGAGGGGACGGAGCGCACGCCGCGAGTCACCTCGGTCGATAAGGCCAACGTGCTCGAGACCTCGCGGCTCTGGCGCGAGACGGTCGGCAACGTGGCGCCGGACTACCCGGACGTCGCGCTCGAGCACCTGCTGGTCGACAACGCGGCGATGCAGCTGGTCTCCCGGCCGGCGGACTTCGACACAATCGTCACCGAGAACCTCTTCGGTGACATCCTCAGCGACGAGTCGGCGATGCTGACCGGCTCGCTGGGAATGCTGCCCTCGGCCAGCCTCGGCGCCGAGGGCGAGCCAGGCCTCTTCGAGCCGGTCCACGGCTCCGCCCCCGACATCGCCGGCCAGGGGGTCGCCAACCCGCTCGCGACCTTCCTCTCCGCGGCGATGATGCTGCGCCACGGCCTCGGCCGGCCGGACGACGCCGACAAGGTCGAGGCTGCGGTCGACGCCGTGCTCGAGCAAGGGCTGCGCACCCCCGACCTGGCAGCGGCGGGGGAGGGCACGGTCGGAACGGACCGGATGGCCGAAGCGATTTTGGCCGAGCTCCCTTCTTAGGGCATACTTTCTCGGGTATGGAGCAGGCGGAGCTGATCTGGCAAAACGGCGAGTTCGTACGCTGGGAGGACGCGAAAACACACGTCCTCAGCCACGCCCTGCACTACGGAACTGGCGTTTTCGAGGGGATTCGCTGCTACGAGACCGAGCGCGGGCCGGCGGTCTTCCGCCATCAGGACCACCTCGACCGACTCGCCAAGTCGGCCGAGCTCTACTACCTGGAGCTGCCCTACTCGACCGAGGAGATCGCGGCGGCGACGCGGGAGCTGATCGGCCGCAACGGCCTCGCCTCCTGCTACATCCGGCCGCTCGCCTTCCGCGGCTACGGCAACCTCGGCCTCTACGCGACCGATGCCCCCGTCGAGGTGATCGTCGCGGCCTTCCCCTGGGGGGTCTATCTGGGTGAGGAGGGCAAGAGGCACGGCATCCGGGCCAAGGTCTCGAGCTGGCGCCGGATCGGCCCCGGCGGGCTGGTCCCGCACGCCAAGGCCTCGGGCCAGTACCTCAACTCGATCCTCGCCAAGACCGAGTCGACCAAGGCCGGCTACGAGGAGGCGATCCTGCTCGACGAGCGCGGCTTCGTCTGCGAGGGCTCGGGCGAGAACATCTTCCTGGTCCGCGACGGCGAGATCGTGACCCCGCCGCATGTCGCCTCGATCCTCGATGGGATCAACCGCAAGTCGGTGATCCAGATCGCCCGCGACCTCGGCTACACCGTGGTCGAGCGCGACGTCGCCCGCTCCGAGCTCTACCTGGCGGAGGAGGTCTTCCTCACCGGCACCGCGGCGGAGCTGGTGCCGGTGCGTGAGATCGACGACCACCCGCTGGGTGAGCCAGGTGAGATCACCCGCCACGTGCAGGCGAAGTTCGAAGACGCCCTCTGCGGCCGTGCCGAGGAGTACCTGGAGTGGCTCGACTTCGTCGAGGCGCCAAAGCAGATTGACGAGCCAAGTAAGGTCAGTTCCTGATGCATTGCTTCGAGTCGGTCGGGCGAATTACCGCAGCCGCCTAGCGGCTGGCGCGGCGCTGCCGTGCGCACGGGCCGGAAGGCCCTCCCCCCGACCCCTCGAATCGAAAGGCATCAGATGGAACAGGTCAGGCTCTACGACACCACCTTGCGGGACGGCATGGGCGGTCACGGCATGTCGCTCTCGGCGGGGGAGAAGCTCAAGGTCGTGCAGGCGCTCGACGCGCTCGGCGTTCACTTCATCGAGGCGGGGTTCCCGAGCTCGAACCCGAAGGAAGCCGAGCTCTTCGAGCGCCTTTCCGAGCTGGAGCTCGAGAGCTCGACGATCGCCGCCTTCGGGATGACGAGGCGCGGCGGCCTCGCCGCCGCCGAAGACCCGGCGCTCGCGACCCTGGTCGACTCGTTCGCCCCCATGGTCTGCCTCGTCGGCAAGAGTTGGCGGCTGCACGTGGAGAAGGTGATCCGGGTCCCCGAGGAGGAGAACCTGGCGATGATCCGCGACTCGGTCGCCTTCTGCCGGGGCGCCGGCAAGCGGGTGGTCTTCGATGCCGAGCACTTCTTCGACGGCTATCGCGACGACTCGGGCTTCGCGCTCGAGTGCGTCCGCGCCGCCGCCGAGGCGGGGGCGGAGAACGTCACCCTCTGCGACACCAACGGCGGCAGCCTGCCCGACTTCGTCGCCGAGGCGACCGCCGCCGTGGTCGCCGACCTGAACGGGAAGACGGAGGTCGGGATCCACACCCACAACGACGCCGAGTGCGCGGTCGCCAACTCGCTCGCCGCGGTCGGCGCCGGCGCACGGCTGGTCCAGGGCACCGTCAACGGCTACGGCGAGCGCTGCGGCAACGCCAACCTCGCCTCGATCCTGCCGGCGCTGCAACTGAAGATGGGCTTCGGCGTCGTCTCCGCGGAGCAGCTCGCCGCCCTCACCCCGACCGCCCACTACCTGGACGAGCTCTGCAATGTGACCCCGGACCCCGACCGGGCCTACGTCGGGCGCAACGCCTTCGCCCACAAGGCCGGCATGCACGCGGCCGGCATCGCCGCCGACGCCCGCACCTTCGAGCACCTCGACCCGGTTGAGGTCGGCAATGAGCGGGACATCCTCGTCTCCGAGCTCTCGGGCAAGGCTACGATCCGCAGTCAGGCCGAGCGCGCAGGGCTGGAGCTCGACGACGAGGGCGCCACGCGTGCGGTCCAGCGGCTGAAGGAGCGCGAGCATCGCGGCTACCACTACGAGGCGGCGCCGGCCTCCTTCGAGCTGCTGCTGCGCCGCGAGGCGGGGGCCTACGAGCCGCTCTTCGAGCTGGAGAGCTTCCGCGTCACCACCGAGAAGCGCGCCGACGGCGAGGTCGAAACCGAGGCGACGATCAAGGTCAAGATCGGCGGCGAGCGCCACGTCGAGGTCGCCGAGGGCAACGGCCCGGTCAACGCCCTCGACCGCGCCCTGCGCGCGGCGATCGTCGGTCGCCACCCGGACCTGGCCGAGATCGAGCTGACCAACTACAAGGTGCGGATCCTCGACGAGACCCACGGCACCGACGCGATCACCCGCGTCCTGCTCGAATCCTCCGACCACCGGCACGAGTGGGAGACGATCGGGGTCTCGGAGAACATCATCGAGGCCTCCTGGGAGGCGTTGGTCGACTCGCTCGAGTACGCCTTCCAGCCACGCGGCGACGGCTCGGGTTAGGGTCGCGGGCATGACCGCCGAGATCCCGCTCGCGCGCCCAGAGCTCGGAGAGCGCGAGGAGGAGCTGGTGCTCGAAGTCCTGCGCTCGGGCCGGCTCTCGCTGGGCCCGATGGGGGAGCGCTTCGAGCGCGAGCTCGCTGCATGGCTCGGGGTCGAGGACGCGGTGGCCGTCTCGAGCGGCACCGCCGCCCTCCACCTCGGCGTGCGCGCGCTCGGCTGGGGCCCCGGCGACGAGGTCCTCACCAGCCCCTTCAGCTTCGTCGCCTCCGCCAACTGCCTCCTCTACGAGGGAGCCACGCCGGTCTTCTGCGACGTCGAGCCGGAGACGCTCAACCTCGACCCCGCGGCCGCCGAGACGATGGTGGGCGAGAGGACCGTCGGGATCCTCCCGATCCACATCTTCGGCTATCCGGCCGCGATGGCCGAGCTGGAGGCGCTGGCGGCGCAGCGCGGCCTGACCGTCCTCGAGGACGGCTGCGAGGCGCTTGGCGCCGTCGACTCGGAGGGCAAGCGGGTGGGCGCCCGCGGCAACCTCGTCACCTTCGCCTTCTACGCCAACAAGCAACTGACGACGGGGGAGGGGGGAGCGATCGTGCCCACCGACGCCGAGCTGGCGAAGCGCCTGCGCAGCGAGCGCAATCAGGGCCGCGCCGTCGACATGGGCTGGCTCGACCACGACCGGCTCGGCTTCAACTACCGGCTCTCCGACGTCGCCGCGGCGATCGGCGTCGCCCAGGTCGAGAAGCTCGACGAGCTGCTGGCGGGGCGCGATCGGGTCGCGGCGCTTTACGAGGGATCGCTGGCGATGCTCGGGATCGAGGGCCTGGCGGCGCCGATAGCCGGGCGGGGCGCCGAGCGGCGCAGCTGGTTCGTCTACCCCGTCCGCCTGCCCGCGGAGGTCGATCGCGACGCGACGGTTGCCCGGCTGGCCGAGCGCGGCGTCGCGGCCAAGGCCTACCTCCCCTGCATCCACCTCTTTCCCCACCTGCGCGAGCTCGGCTATGCCGAGGGCCAGTTCCCGGTGGCGGAAGAGGCCTCGGCCCGCTCTCTTGCCCTGCCCTTCTTCCCCTCGATGAGCGAGCAGCAGGTGGAAAGGGTGTGCGAGGCTCTCGCCGACTCCCTGCGCTGATGTCCCGCTTCCGTAAAGACCCGGACCCCCGCTTCTGGCGGCTCAACCGCTCGATCTCCTTCGACTGGCGGTTGGCTCCCTATGACATCGACCAGTCCCGCGCGCACGCTCGCGGTCTCTGCCAGATCGGCGTCATCAGCGAGGAGGAGCTGGGCGAGATCGACGCCGGCCTGGAGCGGGTCGGCGATCGCATGGCGCAGCACGGCTTTGAGTTCGAGGCAGCCGACGAGGACATCCACATGGCGATCGAGCGCCTGCTCGGCGAGGAGATCGGCCCCCTCGCCGGCAAGCTCCACACCGGCCGCTCCCGCAACGACCAGGTCGCCACCGACGTGGCGATGGTCGTCCAGGCCCACTCGCTGCGCGCGATCGAGCTGGCCGGGGCGACGATGGAGCGGCTGCTGGCGCTGGCCGAGCGCCACCGCGACTGGGCGATGCCCGGCTACACGCACCTGCAGCGGGGCCAGCCCGTCTACCTGGGTCACCACCTGCTTGCCTACTTCTGGATGCTGGCGCGGGACGTGCTGCGCTTCCAGTTCGCGCTCGACAGCGCCTCGGTGATGCCGCTCGGCTCGGGCGCCCTGGCTGGGGTGAACTGGGAGATCGACCGCCGCGCCGTCGCCGACGACCTCGGCTTCGAGCACGTCAGCCGCAACTCGATCGACGGCGCCTCCAACCGTGACTTCGTCCTCGACTACCTGGCGGCGGCCTCAGCCTGCGCGATGCACCTCTCGCGACTCGGCTCGGAGCTGGTGATCTGGTCGAGCAGCGAGTTCGGCTTCTGCGAGCTCGACGAGTCCTTCTCCTCGGGGTCGAGCATCATGCCGCAAAAGAAGAACCCCGACTCGGCCGAGCTGCTGAGGGCCAAGAGCCCCCGTGTCGCCGCCGACTACGCCGCCCTGGTCGGAACGATGCACGCGTTGCCGCTGACCTACGGCAAGGACATGCAGGAGGACAAGGAGCCGCTCTTCGACGCGATCGACACGGTTGAGCTCTGCCTCGACGCCGCCGAGGGAATGCTGGCCGGGATCGAGTTCGACCGCGAGCGGTTGGAGCAGGCCTCCGGCGACGAGATGCTGGCGGCGACAGAGATCGCCGACCTGCTGGTCCGTAAGGGAGTGCCATTCCGCGAGGCGCACGGGATCGTCGGTGGTCTAGTCCGGGACGCGGTCGAACGCGGCAAGTCCCTCTCCGAGCTGACCCCCGACGAGTTGCGCCAGCGCTCCGATCACCTCGATGACAGCTACTACGAGGTGCTGAAGCGCAGCAACTGGCTGGAGTCGAAGCGGATCGAGGGGGGGACCGGCTCCGAGGCTCTCGCTAGGCAAGTCGAGCAGGCGCGCGAGACCCTCGCCGCGGTCCAGGCCCGGGTGCGCGAAGAGAGGGAGTGAGCGCCACCGCGACAGAGCGGCTCGGGGTCGAGTTCTTCGACCGCTCCGTCCACACGGTCGCGCGCGAGCTGATCGGCTGCAGGCTCCTCTACGGCGGCTGCGGCGGCGTCATCGTCGAGACCGAGAGCTATGAGCGGGACGACCCCGCCTGCCATGCCTACGTCGGTCTCACCGCTCGCACCGAGGTGCTGTTCGGGCCGCCTGGGCGAGCCTACGTCTATCTCTCCTACGGGATCCACAGCCTGCTCAACGCGGTCGCCGAACCCGAGGGCGAGGCTGCGGCAGTGCTGATCAGAGCGCTGAGGCCGAGCGTGGGGCTGGAGGAGATGAGGGCGCGCCGTGGCGACCGTCCCGACCTCGACCTCTGCTCCGGACCCGGCAAGCTGACCGAGGCGCTTGGCATCGGCCTTGCCGCCAACGGCAGCGACCTCGGCGAGGAGCCGTTCCTGCTCGCCCCGCGAGCGAGCGACTGGCGCGGCGAGATCGTCGCCGGGCCTCGGGTGGGGATCACCAAGGCGGTCGAGCGCCCCTGGCGCTTCTCGCTGGCGGGAAGCCCTTACGTCTCGCGACCGCGGCCGGCCTGATCAGCCCGGCGCGGCGGCGCCGCCTGTGCCTCCGCTGACCCCGCCTTCGGGAGCGGGTTCCGGCGCCGCTTCGGGAGCGGGTTCGGCTGATTCGGGGTTCGATTCGGGCGAGCTGGGAGCCGCTTCCGCTTCGGGAGCGCTCGATTCCGGGGCTTCGTAGGAGGGGACGTAGTCAGAGTCGTCTGAGCCCTCCCTGTCTTCGCCGCGCTCCGCCGCCCGCTCCGCCTGGATGTCCTGCCAGGCGGAGATGACGCCGGCCCAGATCAGCGCCGGGAAAGTGCCGCCGTCCACCGGGCCGCCCGAGAACTCGGTCGTCATCGGCGTCAGCGTGTCGGCGTAGCCGACCCAGACGCAGGAAGTGACCTCATCGGTGGCGCCGCAGTACCAGGCGTCACCGTTGTCGTCGGTCGTCCCGGTCTTGCCCCATTGCGATTCGTCGCCGATGTCAGCCCGCACACCGGTGCCGCTGCTGACGACCGAGGCGAGGATCGACTTCGCTTCTTCGGCGACCCCGGCGGGGAGCACCTGAGTGTGGATCGAGTCGTTGTCGCCTTCCCGAATCAGGTCCCCGTCGCTGTCGGTGACTTCGGTGTAGGCGACGGGGCTGTCGCCGGGGATCGGCGCCAGCGTGCCACTGACCCGGTCGCCGTCGTTGGCCAGGGTCGAGAAGGCGTAGCTCCACTCCAACGGGGTGACGCCTTCCTCGATCCCGCCCAGGACCATCGCCGGGTTGGTCGAGAGATGGGTCTGGACGCCGAGTCGGTGGGCTGTGCGGGCGATCGCCCTGGTTCCGCCTTTGATGCTTTCCAGCCCGACCTGGGCGTAGACGGCATTGTCGGAGTAGGTCGTCGCCGTCGCCAGCGAGGCCGACCCCAGGTAGCTGTCCTCGTAGTTCTTGACCTCGAACGGTTCCTTGTCTTTTTTGCCGAAGTAGAAGACCTGAGGCGCCGATTCGTAGACCGTTTCCGGCGAGATCCCCTGCTGCAGCGCGGTCGCCAGGATGATCGGCTTGATCGAGGACCCCGGCTGGCGGTGGCCGAGCGTCGCCAGGTTGAACGGTTTTTCCTCGAAGTCGGGGCCGGCGACCATCGCCTTGATGCCGGCGTTGCGGTTGTCGATCACGACCAGGGCCGAGGTCGGGCCGAGTTCGCCGAGGTAGGAGGTGACGACTTCCTCCGCCGCTTCCTGCAGCCGCAGGTCGAGCGTCGACTTGACTTTGAGCCCGCCGAAGAAGGTCTTCGCGGCCCCATAGCGTTCGACCAGCTGCTGGCGCAGCCAGGAGGTGAAGTAGGGCGCCTCGGAGTCGAGCTGGGGCGGCTCGATATCGTCGGGTGAGGGCAGCGCCTGCTTCGTGCCTTCCGCGTACTGCTCCTGGGTGATGTAGCCCTGTTCGTACATCCGTTCCAGCACCAGGTTGCGCCTCTGTAGAGCGTTTTCGGGGAAGAACTTGGGGTCATATGCCGAAGGGGAGGCAATGATCCCGGCCAGCATCGCCGCCTCCCAGGGGGCCAGCACGGAGGCGCAGGGCTCGGTCTCGGCGCCGCAGCCCGGATGAGCGGCGCCGAAGAAGGTGCGGGCGGCGGCCTCTATCCCATAGGCGCCCTCGCCGAAGTAGATCGTGTTGAGGTACTCGGTGAGGATCTTGTCCTTGCTCCAGCGGCGCTCGAGCCGGTAGGCCAGGGCGGCCTCGCGGAACTTCTGGAAGATCGTGCGGCTTTCCTGGGCGGCGAGCGCGTTCTTGACGAACTGCTGGGTGATCGTCGAGGCGCCCTGGCTGGCGCTGAGCGAGAGGATGTCCTGCACCAGCGCTCGCCCGATGCCCTGGAAGTCGACGCCGTTGTGCTCGTAGAAGCGCGAGTCCTCGATCGAGACCACGGCGTTCTTGACGTTGGGGGAGATCTGCCCGGAGTCGAGCAGGATCTTGTTCTGGTTGCTGGTCAGGGTGCCGATCGGCTCGCCGCTGGCGTCGAGCACCTCGCTGTTTTGCGAGGCCTTGTACTGGGCGAAGTCGTAGATCGCCGGCAGGTCCTGGGAGACAGCCATGATCATCCCGAAGACCATCGAGAACAGCCCCAGCGCGCTCAGCCCCAACAGAACGAAGAGGATGCGCAGCTTCTTGAGGCGCGGCTTGGTGCGCTTGCCCGCCAAGAGGAGGCGGCAGTCTAGCATTGCGGCCGTGTCGGATCTGACGAAAAACGCCGTCGACGTGCTGCCCGCGGGCATGCTCGGCGACCAGCTGGGGTCGGGGCGACCGCTGCGGGTCAAGCTGGGGATCGACCCGACCACCTCCGACATCCACCTCGGCCACACGGTCGTGCTGGAGAAGCTGCGCGAGTTCCAGCAGGCCGGCCACCACGTCGTTCTCATCGTCGGCGACTTCACCGCCAGGATCGGCGATCCCAGCGGTCGCTCGACCCAGCGACCGCTGCCCTCGCCCGAGGAGATCGCCGCCAATGCCGCCACCTACCAGGAGCAGGCCTTCAAGGTGCTCGACCGCGAGCGCACCGAGGTCCGCTTCAACAGCGAGTGGCTGCGCATGGAGCCAGAGGCGCTGCTTGGCCTGCTGGCGCAGACGACGGTGGCTCGGCTGCTGGAGCGTGATGACTTCCAGAAGCGGATGGCGGCAGGCACGCCGATCGCCGCGCTCGAGCTGCTCTACCCGCTGCTGCAGGGCTACGACTCGGTCGCGGTCGAGGCCGACGTCGAGCTGGGGGGGACCGACCAGAAGTTCAACCTGCTCTACGGCCGCGACATCCAGTCCGCCTACGGCCAGAAGCCGCAATCCATCATGACGATGCCGATCCTGGTCGGAACCGACGGCGAGCGCAAGATGAGCAAGTCGCTGGACAACTACGTCGGCGTCACCGATTCGCCGGAGGAGATGTTCGGTCGCCTGATGAGGATCCCCGACGAGGCGATGCCCGAGTACTACCGGCTCCTGCTCGGTGAGAAGCTGAACGCTGAGCGGCCGCCGAACGAGGCCAAGCGCGAGCTCGGCCGGCGGATCGTGGAGCGCTTCCACGACGCCTCCGCGGCGATCGCGGCGGAGGCGCATTTCGATCGCCTCTTCGTTCGCCATGAGACGCCTGACGAGGTCGAGGAGGTCGAGCTGGGCCCGTACCTGGGCGACGGCGGAGGCACGGTCCACGTGCCGCAGCTGATGGCGGGCGCCTTCGAGATCAGCTCGAGTGAGGCCCGACGGCTGATCAAGCAAGGGGGCGTGAAGCTTGACGGGGAGCCGATTCCAGCCGATACTCTCGATCTGGCGCCGGAGGCCCTCGACGGGCGGGTGCTCCAGGTCGGCAAGCGGCGCTTCCGCCGTCTCCGCGCCGGGCTAGGCAGGACGCCCTCCTAGCGCTATACTTCTCGGTCCCTCTGGGGCAGGCCCGTGCCTGTCTCATGCGTGAAGGGCGGCGAATCCCGTCGCAAAGGCGCAGCGGTCTTTGAAAACTGAGCAGCGTGCACTCCGCGGGCCAGCGATGGCCTGTGGATTGTTTGAGCCCGAACCGCCTGGCCGATGAGCATGGCCCGGCGGTCCGATTTACCCGTCATGCCGGCCGTCGAGTTTGTGTACCCGGCGGCCTGCCAGGCATGACAGCTCTCTGTAGAAGTACCTTCACGGAGAGTTTGATCCTGGCTCAGGACGAACGCTGGCGGCGTGCTTAACACATGCAAGTGGTGCGACGAACCAGGGCTTGCCCTGGGGCTAAGCCGCGAACGGGTGAGTAACACGTGAGTAACCTGCCCCGATGACCGGGACAACCCGAGGAAACTCGGGCTAATACCGGATGTGGCGCACAGGTGTAAGCCTGTTCGCTAAAGGAAGCTTCGGCCTCCGCATTGGGAGGGGCTCGCGGCCCATTAGCTTGTTGGTGGGGTAACGGCCTACCAAGGCAACGATGGGTAGCTGGTCTGAGAGGACGATCAGCCACACTGGGACTGAGACACGGCCCAGACTCCTACGGGAGGCAGCAGTGGGGAATCTTGCGCAATGCGCGAAAGCGTGACGCAGCAACGCCGCGTGGGGGAAGACGGCCTTCGGGTTGTAAACCCCTTTCAGGAGGGACGAAGGTTCGCCGGTGAATAGCCGTGCGGATTGACGGTACCTCCAGAAGAAGCTCCGGCTAACTACGTGCCAGCAGCCGCGGTAATACGTAGGGAGCAAGCGTTGTCCGGAATCATTGGGCGTAAAGCGCACGTAGGCGGCCCTGTAAGTCCGTTGTGAAAGTCAAAGGCTCAACCTTTGAAAGCCGATGGATACTGTAGGGCTAGAGTCCGGAAGAGGCGAGTGGAATTCCTGGTGTAGCGGTGGAATGCGCAGATATCAGGAGGAACACCAATAGCGAAGGCAGCTCGCTGGGACGGTACTGACGCTAAGGTGCGAAAGCGTGGGGAGCGAACAGGATTAGATACCCTGGTAGTCCACGCCGTAAACGATGGGCACTAGGTGTGGGAGGTGTCGACTCCTCCCGTGCCGTCGCTAACGCAGTAAGTGCCCCGCCTGGGGAGTACGGCCGCAAGGCTAAAACTCAAAGGAATTGACGGGGGCCCGCACAAGCAGCGGAGCATGTGGTTTAATTCGACGCAACGCGAAGAACCTTACCTGGGCTTGACATGTAGGTGACCGCCGTGGAAACACGGTTTTCCTTCGGGACACCTTCACAGGTGGTGCATGGCTGTCGTCAGCTCGTGTCGTGAGATGTTGGGTTAAGTCCCGCAACGAGCGCAACCCCCGTTCCATGTTGCCAGCATTAGGTTGGGGACTCATGGGAGACTGCCGGTGACAAACCGGAGGAAGGTGGGGATGACGTCAAGTCATCATGCCCCTTATGTCCAGGGCTACACACGTGCTACATTGGCGCGTACAAAGGGCAGCAATACCGTGAGGTGGAGCGAATCCCAGAAAGCGCGTCTCGGTTCGGATTGGAGGCTGAAACTCGCCTCCATGAAGGTGGAGTTGCTAGTAATCGCGGATCAGCAATGCCGCGGTGAATACGTTCCCGGGCCTTGTACACACCGCCCGTCACACCACGAAAGCAGGCAACACCCGAAGCCGGTGGCCTAACCTTTTGGAGGGAGCCGTCGAAGGTGGGGCTTGTGATTGGGGTGAAGTCGTAACAAGGTAGCCGTAGCGGAAGCTGCGGCTGGATCACCTCCTTTCTAGGGAGATTTCTCTAGAACGTCGACCGGGCTCACCGGTGACAATGTGTTATCGGAGCGCTGCTCAGTTTTGAGAGACCGCCGGCGGAATCCCCGCCGTGTGTGCCTCGGTGGACCTTGAAAACTGCACAAGGCCAAAAAAAATCAGGATCCACGTTTGTGGGTTCTGAGGGTATTTAATTAACAACTTCCACACTCTGTGTGGAAGTTGCTCACCGTCAAGATAGTAAGGGCTTACGGTGGATGCCTTGGCACCAGGAGTCGATGAAGGACGTGGACGGCTGCGATAAGCCGCGGTAAGGCGCTGAACAGCCATTGACCCGCGGATTTCCGAATGGGAAAACCCGGCGCCGGTAATGCGGCGTCATCCGGTGGTGAATACATAGTCACCGGAAGGCAAGCGGGGGAACTGAAACATCTAAGTACCCCGAGGAATAGAAATCAACCGAGACTCCCTTAGTAGTGGCGAGCGAAAGGGGATCAGCCTAAACCTGACAGGTGTAA
The DNA here is from genome assembly GCA_963728045.1 of uncultured Solirubrobacterales bacterium. GTDB lineage: Bacteria > Actinomycetota > Thermoleophilia > Solirubrobacterales > 70-9 > VRUE01. The sequence goes on along the minus strand of CAVSIE010000004.1, from coordinate 291,361 downwards.
GCGGGCACGCGTTGCCTGTCGGGGGTCGTAGGACGTCATGCCCGAGCCGTGTCCGGCTCGGCGGCAGTTACAAAGTCAGGTGTTAGCCGAAGCGAGTGGAACCTCGCACCACAGAGGGCAATCGTCCCGTAGGTGAAAACGCGCTGACCTGTCGATTGATGTTCCTGAGTAGGACCGCACCCGTGAAACGCGGTCTGAATCTGGGGGGACCACCCTCCAAGGCTAAGTACTACCTGGTGACCGATAGTGAACTAGTACCGTGAGGGAAAGGTGAAAAGCACCCCTGAAGGGGAGTGAAATAGTACCTGAAACCGTAAGCCTACAAGTGGTCGGAGCACCTTCGGGTGTGACGGCGTGCTTTTTGCATCACGAGCCGGCGAGTTACTCGTCAGTGGCAAGGTTAAGCGATGAGCGGAGCCGCAGCGAAAGCGAGTCTGAACAGGGCGACACAGTCATTGGCGGTAGACCCGAAACTGGGCGAGCTATCCATGGGCAGGCTGAAGCGGGGGTAAGACCTCGTGGAGGGCCGAACCGACCTAGGTTGAAAACTGGGCGGATGACCTGTGGATCGGAGTGAAAGGCTAATCAAGCCCAGAGATATCTGGTTCTCTCCGAAATATATTTAGGTATAGCCTCGAGCGTTTGCGTTGCGGCCGTAGAGCACTGCTTGGACTAGGGGCCCTACCAGGTTACCGACTTCAGGCAAACTCCGAAGACCGTTACGGTTAGCTCGGGAGTCAGTGTGCGGGGGATAAACTTCGTACGCAAAAGGGGAACAACCCAGACCATCAGCTAAGGACCCTAAGTACTAGCTAAGTGGTGAACGATGTCCGAATGCAGAGACAACCAAGAGGTTGGCTTAGAAGCAGCCACCCTTGAAAGAGTGCGTAACAGCTCACTGGTCAAGTGTTCGGGCGCGGATAATTCAACGGGGCTCAAGCTAGTCTCCGAAGCTATGGGTGTGCAGGCCTGCGGGCTCTGTACGCGGTAGGAGAGCGTTCCAGTTGCGAGAAGCGGGTGCGTAAGCCCCCGTGGAGCGGCTGGAAGTGAGAATGCCGGCATGAGTAACGAAAGAGGGGTGAGACTCCCCTCCACCGTTTGTCCAAGGTTTCCTGAGTAAAGTTCGTCTGCTCAGGGTTAGTCGGGACCTAAGGCGAGGCCGAAAGGCGTAGCCGATGGCCAACAGGTTGATATTCCTGTACCACGTCGAATCCGTTATGACCGATGGGGGGACGGGGAAGGGTAAGGGAACCCAGGCGATGGTTGTCCTGGGGCAAGCACGTAGCCAGTCGCTGTAGGGAAATCCGCAGCGGCGTTTTGACGCGAGGTGCGATGCCAGCTGGCTTGACCGCCGGCCAGTCCTCTATCCCATGCCTCCAAGAAAATCCTCTAGGCAGGACTCGCGTGCCCGTACCGATAACCGACACAGGTGGACAAGTAGAACATACTAAGGTGAGCGAGCTAACTCTCGTTAAGGAACTCGGCAAAATCGTCCCGTAACTTCGGGAGAAGGGACGCCCCGGTAGGGTGAACTCCATACGGAGGGAGCCCGAGGGGGCCGCAGTGAATTGGTCCAACCGACTGTTTACCAAAAACACAGGCCTCTGCTAAGTCGCAAGACGACGTATAGGGGCTGACGCCTGCCCGGTGCCGGAAGGTTACGTGGACCTGTTAGCGCTTCGGCGCGAAGCAGTGAAGCTAAGCCCCGGTAAACGGCGGCCGTAACTATAACGGTCCTAAGGTAGCGAAATTCCTTGTCGGGTAAGTTCCGACCTGCACGAATGGCGTAACGAGTTGGACGCTGTCTCAACGAGAGGCTCGGTGAAATTAAAGTCTCGGTGAAGATGCCGAGTACCCGCAGAAAGACGGAAAGACCCCGTGAACCTTTACTGCAACTTGATATTGGAGTCTGGGATATCTCGCTCAGGATAGGTGGGAGACAGTGAACCGGCGGCTTTGGCTGCCGGGGAGTCACCCTTGAGATACCACCCTTGATGTTCTGGGCTTCTAACACCATGCCGTGATCCGGGTGGTGAACAGTGTCAGGTGGGCAGTTTGACTGGGGCGGTCGCCTCCTAAAGAGTAACGGAGGCGCCCAAAGGTTCCCTCAGCACGGTTGGAAATCGTGCGTAGAGTGTAAAGGCAGCAAGGGAGCTTGACTGCGAGACCGACGGGTCGAGCAGGAACGAAAGTTGGGCTTAGTGATCCGGCGGTTGCAAGTGGAAGCGCCGTCGCTCAACGGATAAAAGGTACTCCGGGGATAACAGGCTTATCGGTTCCAAGAGTCCACATCGACGAACCGGTTTGGCACCTCGATGTCGGCTCGTCGCATCCTGGGGCTGGAGTAGGTCCCAAGGGTTGGGCTGTTCGCCCATTAAAGCGGTACGCGAGCTGGGTTCAGAACGTCGTGAGACAGTTCGGTCCCTATCTTCTGTGGGCGTTGGAGAGTTGAGAGGAGTCATCCCTAGTACGAGAGGACCGGGATGAACGTGCCGCTGGTGTATCTGTTGTCCTGCCAAGGGCACCGCAGGTTAGCTACGCACGGAACGGATAACCGCTGAAAGCATCTAAGCGGGAAGCCGTCCTCGAGATGAGCTCTCCCATCCCCTTGAGGGAGTAAGACCCCTGGTAGACCACCAGGTTGATAGGCCGGCGGTGCAAGCGCAGCGATGTGCTCAGCCGACCGGTACTAATGGGTCGAGGGCTTGACGGATGTTTTTAATTACTTACTCTTTGCGGCCTTGTGCGGTTTTCAAGCTCCACCGAGGGCCCGGTCTCGCAAAATTCCGGTGGCGCATAGCGAGGGGGAGACACCTCTTCCCATTCCGAACAGAGCAGTTAAGCCCCTCAGCGCCGATGGTACTTGGAGGGCAACCTCCTGGGAGAGTAGGTCGCCGCCGGTTCTTCCTTGACTCTGGGCCGCCCGTTGGGCGGCCCTTTGTCGTTAGAAGCGTGGTCGGCTAAGAGTGCGTGGCGAAGCGGTCGATCGCCGACTTCCACGCCCCTGTGCTGCGCCGGGCTGCGCTGCGCTGCCTTGCTTCACAGGGTCGGGAGGACGGAAGGACCGGCTCGAGGCCGTACTCGCCAAGCGTGGCAAAGTCGATGACCAGGTCGGCCGCGTCTGCGAGACGCTCTCTCGGTGTTGTCTTCGTATCGAACATGGGTTCGACTCTAGGGTCGCCTCCGGACAGCTTCCCGTTTTTGCAGTTCTTTATGCATCTGACCCTGAGATTTGGCTTGTTTCTGCGCTTTTGCTCGCTGAGCCTGGGCGGCGAAGCCGAGGACCAGGTTGGCGGTCAGGGCCGGAGCCTCGACGTTCGGCGAGTGGCCGACATTGGGGATCAGCTTGGTCTGCGCTCCCGGGACCGTCTCGCGGTATTCGGCGAGACGGGCGGCAGGGTCGTCGATGATCTGCTCCTCGGCGCCCATGATCACCAGCAGCGGCTTGCCGGTCTCCCTCATCCGCTGGTCCAGCGATTCTTCATAGCCGTAGTCCTCGGAGGCGGTGGGCGACTTGTCATAGGCGCTGAACGTCATCCGGTCGACATCCTCGACGAAGGCGTCGGGCACGTCGAAACCGGGGGCGAAGGCGACGCCGAGCCCCTCGCGGACCGCGAAGTCGGGCTTCGTCCGCCAGAACGCCTCGCCGACAACGGGGGCAAAGCCCAGGCGGGCGATCAGCCCCAGGTCTCCCTCTTCGTGAGTGGGGCCGGTGTCAACGATGACGACGCGATCGACCAACTGCGGCGACTGCTGGGCGAGCGCGGTGGAGACCGTGCCACCTAGCGAGTGGCCGACCACGGTCGCGTCGCGCACTCCGAGCCTGCCCAGGGCCTGGGCGACCAGATCTGCCTGATTGGAGATCTCGTAGCCGGACTCGGGCTTCTCCGAGCCACCGTGCCCGAGCAGATCGACGGCGACGACACGGTGCTCGCGTTCGAGCAGCGGTCGCATCCCGTCCCACCAGTCGATCGCGCAGGTGAAGCAGTGGACGAGCACGATCGTGCCGCCCGCGGCGCGGGGGTTGCGCGGGCCTGAGTCGACCACCTGCAGGTCGCCGCCGGGCAGCTTGACGATCTCGCCTCCGGCCACGGTCACCTCGGCCGACTTCGTTTCCTTGCCGGTGACCACGGCGTTCAGCGCCAGCAGCACGAGGATCGCCGCGATGGCGCCGATCAGGATCTTCCAGCCTCTGCGCATTGCGGCCGTTACCCTAGCCGGAACTGATGGAGAAATTCGTCATCCAGGGCGGCGCGCCCCTCTCGGGAGAGCTCAGCGTCGCCGGCAACAAGAACGCGGCCCTGCCTATCCTCGCCGCCTGCCTGCTGACCGAGGAGGAGCTGCTGCTGCACCGGGTGCCGCGGATCCGCGACACGGAGGCGCAGGTGGCGCTGCTCGAGCGGCTCGGGGTAAAGGTGTCCTGGGTGGCCGACAACAGCCTCCGCCTCTGCGCCGCGAACGCTCGCGACGTCGCCGTCGACGAGGAGCTCTCGCAGAGGATCCGCGCCTCCTTCCTGCTCGCCGGGCCGCTGCTGGCGCGCTTCGGCGAGGCGAGGATGCCGCCGCCGGGTGGCGACTTCATCGGCCGGCGGCGCCTCGACGCCCACCTCGACGCCTTCGTGGACCTAGGCGCCCGGGTCGACGGCGACCGCTGGATCGAGCTGGAGGCGCCAGCCGGGGGACTACGGGCCTGCGCGATCTTCATGGACGAGCCGTCAGTGATGGGCACCGAGAACGCGCTGATGGCGGCGGCGCTGACGCCGGGCCCAACGACGATCTCCAACGCGGCCTGCGAGCCGCACGTGCAGGACCTGGCGCGCCTGCTGACCCGGATGGGGGCGACCGTCGACGGCATCGGCTCCAACGTGATGACCGTGCACGGCCGCGACCGCCTCGGTGGCGCCGAGCACACGATCTCGCCCGACCACATCGAGGTCGGCAGCTTCATGGCGCTGGCGGCCGCGACCGGCGGCGAGCTGCGCATCCGCGAGATCGAGCCCGGTGACCTGGTGATGATCCGCCGTCAGTTCCAGCGCCTCGGCCTCACCTCGACGATCGAGGGGGAGGACATCCTTGTGCCGGCGGGTCAGCAGCTGCAGGTCAAGAGCGACGTCGGCGACGCGATCCCGAAGATAGAGGACGGCCCCTGGCCCGCGTTCCCCGCCGACCTCACCTCGATAGCCCTCGCCCTCGCCACCCAGGCGGACGGCGAGATCCTGATCTTCGAGAAGATGTTCGAGAACCGCCTCTTCTTCGTCGACAAGCTCGTCGCCATGGGCGCTCGGATCACGCTTTGCGATCCCCACAGGGCGATCGTCAGCGGTCCGAGCCGTCTTCACGGCGAGCGCGTCGAGAGCCCCGACATCCGCGCCGGGATGGCGATGCTCATCGCTGCCCTCGCCGCCGACGGGGTCTCGGAGATCGGCAACATCCGCCAGATCGACCGCGGCTACGAGCAGATCGACGAGCGCCTGCGTGGCCTCGGCGCGCAGATTGAACGGGTCTCTGCGGAGATCCCGGCTTAGTAGGACTTCGGTTCCTTCTCTCGTAAGGTCCGGCGAGTGATCCACCCGATTCCGCCAGGCACCAGGGACGTGCTCCCCGATGAGATGCGGGAGCTGCGCCGCCTGCACCTTGCCTTGATCGAGGTCTTCGAGTCGCGCGGCTACGGCGAGGTGGCCACGCCGGCGATCGAGTACGACAAGGTGCTGGGGCGCGGCGACGGCCGCACCGCGGGCAGCGCCTACCGCTTCTTCGACGAGAGCGGCGACCTGCTGGCGCTGCGCTCCGACATGACCGTGCCGATCGCGCGCCTGGCGGCAACTCGCTACGCCGACGCCGAGCCGCCCCTGCGCTTTTGCTACCTGGCCAACGCCTACCGCGCTGTGCGCCCGCAGCGCGGTCAGATGCGCGAGTTCGCACAGGCCGGCGTCGAGCTGATCGGAGCCCCAGCCCCGGACGGGACCGCCGAGGTGGTCGAGGTGCTGGAGGCGACGCTCGACGCGGCCGGCCTCCAGCGCGCCGTGATCGGGCTCGGCGATGCCGACCTCTACCGCCAGCTGCTCTCTGAGTTCGGGATCGAAGGGGAGGCGCGCGACTCGGTGCTCGAGCGGCTTGCGATGCACGACCTCGTCGGCCTCGAGGCGGAGCTCTCCGAGCTGGAGGGGATCGGCGACGAGCAAGTCGCGACCTGCATCGCTCTCTCGCAGCTGCGCGGGGGCAGCGAGGTGCTCGACGAGGCGCGATCGATCGGCGGTGCCGCCGTCGAGCGCGCCACGGCTCGGATCGGCGAGACCTACGAAGCGCTTGCTGACCGCGGCGCGGCCGGCCGCGTGCGGATCGACCTCGGTCTCCTGCGTGACCTCGGCTACTACAGCGGCGCCATCCTCGAGGTCTACGACCCCGCGTTGGGTCACGTCCTCGGCGGCGGTGGGCGCTATGACGGACTGCTGAAGCGCTTCGGTCTCGACCTGCCCGCTGCCGGCTTCGCCCTCTACGTCGAGCGTCTGCACATTGCGCAGGCCGAGAAGGAGCCCGGAGGGGGAGAACCGTGAGCGTCGAGGTCGCCGGCACGGCCCGGGCCAAGGCCGACGGGCCACTCAAGATCGCGGTTCCCCGCGGCTCTCTCTTAGCGGGGACGCTGGACGCGCTGGACGCGGTCGGGATCGATACGACGGCGGCGCGCGGCGAGTCGCGAGCGCTGATCTTCCCCGGGCCCGATGTGACTCTGGTGACGATGCGCCCCTCCGACGTGCCCACGTACGTCGAGGCCGGCGCCGCCGACGTCGGCATCACCGGCAAGGACGTGCTGCTGGAGCAGTCCGACCGGGTCGTCTACGAGATGCTCGACCTCGGCTACGGGCGCTGCCGCATGGTCCTCGCCGGCCGCAAGGACGACGAGCGCCTCGGCGAGTCCGAGCGCCGCCTCGGCATGATGCGGATCGCAACCAAGTACCCGCGGATCGCCCAGCGTCACTTCGAGAGCACCGGGCACCAGGCCGAGGTGATCGAGGTCAAGGGCTCGGTCGAGCTGGCGCCCCTGATCGGGCTCGCCGACGGCATCGTCGACCTGGTCGCCACCGGGCGCACCCTGGAAGAGAACGACCTCGAGGTGCGCGAGGAGATCCTCGTCTGCACCGCCCGCTTCGTCGCCAACCGCGTCGCCCACAAGCTGCGCGGGGGAGAGGTCGACGAGCTGGCAAGGAAGTTGAGGGAGGCGACTGCGCGATGAGGGCGCGACGCTTCGAGTGGGTCGGGGCTGACCCAACGGGAGCGGCGATTCGTGGCTGGGCGGCCGAGACCGCCGCCGAGCCGGACGTGAGGCCGATAGAGCGAGAGGTTCGCGAGGGGGGCGACGAGGCGTTGCTGCGCCTCACTGCACGCTTCGATGCGACTGAGCGCTCCGCGGAGTCGCTGGCTCTGCGGGTGGAGCCGACCGTCGCCGAGGAGGCGCTGGCCGGCATCGACGCCGGGCTGCGCGAGTCTCTCGAGGTTGCTGTGGCCAACGTCGGAGCGGTCGCGGAGGCCCAGCTCGACCATGCGCCTCGCATCGCTGAGCTGTCGCACGGGCAGAGCGTCGCAGTGCGCGAGTCTCCCGTCCGGGCCGCCGGTGTCTATGCGCCGGGCGGTCGCGCCACCTACCCGTCGAGCGTGCTGATGTGCGCGATCCCCGCCCGAGTCGCGGGCGTCGAGCGACTCGTGCTCGCCACTCCGCCGGGACCGGATGGCCGGATCGCCCCGCTCGTCCTGGCCACCGCCGCCCTCTGCAAGGTCGACGAGATCTACGCGATAGGCGGGGCACAGGCGATCTTCGCCCTTGCCTACGGAACCGAGTCGGTGGCGCCGGTCGACGTCGTCGCCGGCCCGGGGAACGCCTGGGTGCGCGAGGCAAAGCGCGCCGTCTACGGCCAAGTGGGCATCGACTCGCTCGCTGGGCCCTCTGAGCTGATGTTGGTCGCCGGGCATGACACCGACCCCGAGTGGGCGGCGCTCGATCTCTGCGCCCAGGCTGAGCACGGCGCTGACGGGCCGCTGCTTGTCGTCGCCGTCGAGGAGGCGGTGCTGGCACGCGTGGTCGACGCGACCGAAAGACGGGCGACTGAACGTCCTGACATCGGCGACGCTCCGCTTGCCTCGGTCCTGGTCCCAGACCTAAGCGATGCGATCGACCTCGCCAACGCCTTTGCGCCCGAGCACCTGGAGCTGATGGAGGAGGATGCGGCGTTGCTCGCCGATCAGGTGACGACGGCGGGGTGCGTCTTCGTAGGCCGCTACAGCGCCACCGCCTTCGGCGACTACGTCGCCGGCTCGAATCACGTCCTGCCGACCGGCGGCGCGGGCCGTTTCTCGGGCCCGCTGAGCCCAAGCACATTCCGCCGCAAGATCTCCACCGTGGAGGTTTCAGCCGAGGCGGCGGCGAAGCTTGCACCGCACGTCGACACGATCGCGCGGGCGGAGGGATTCCCTCTCCACGGCGAGTCGGCGATGATTAGGGCGAAATCATGAGCCGCACAGCGGAAAAGGAGCGCAGCACCGCCGAGACGCAGATCCGGCTCTCGCTTGACCTCGACGGGGGGGTGGCGAGCGCCGCGACCGGGGTCGGCTTCCTCGACCACATGCTCGACCTGCTCGCCCGTCACGGCAGGCTCGGCCTGAAGGTCGAGGCGAGCGGCGACCTCGAGACCGGCGCCCACCACACGGTCGAGGACGTCGGCATCGTGCTGGGCCAAGCGCTGGATGAGGCGCTCGGGGACCGGGCCGGGATCAGGCGCTACGGCGCCGCCGTCGTGCCGATGGACGAGTCGCTGGCCGAGTGCGCGATCGACATCTCCGGTCGCCCTCTCTGCATCTTCGACGCCGAGCTGCCGGCGACCTCGATCGCCGGCTTCGACACCGAGCTGGCCGAGGAGTTCTTCCGCGCCGTCGCCAACAGCGCCAAGCTGACCCTGCACGTCTCGGTGCGCTACGGCAGCAACGCGCACCACATGATCGAGGCTTGCTTCAAGGCTTTCGCGCGGGCGCTCCGGGTCGCGGTGTCGATCGACCCGGAGGAGAGCGGGGTGCCCTCGACCAAGGGCACGCTGAGCGAATGAGCGCCCGGATCGCGATCCTCGATTATGGCGTCGGCAACCTGCGCTCGGTCGAGAAGGCGCTGGAGCACGTCGGGGCGACCGCGACTATCAGCGCCGACCCGGCCGAGGTGCGAGCCGCGGACGGGGTGATCCTGCCCGGGGTCGGCGCCTTCCCGAAGGCGATGGAGCGGATCCGCGAGCGCGGGCTGGACGACTTGATCGCCGAGCGCGAGGGGGCCGGCGTGCCGATCCTCGGCATCTGCCTCGGCCTGCAGTTGCTCTTCGACTCGACCACCGAGCTGGGCGGCGGCGGCGGCCTTGGCCTGCTCCAGGGTGAGGTTGCCGAGCTGGACGCGCCCGGCCTCAAGATCCCCAACATCGGCTGGTCTCCCGTGCGCTGGGAGAAGGAGTCCCGCCTGACCGAGGGGATCGAGAGCGAGACCCCCTTCTACCTTGTCCACTCCTTCGCGCCCAGCCCCGAAGCGAGCGATGTATTGGGCACTGCCGCCTACGGCGCCCGCTTCGCTTGCGCGGCGGAGCGCGGCAATGTCTTCGGCGTCCAGTTCCACCCTGAGAAGTCGAGTGCCGCCGGCCTGCGGCTGCTGGCCAACTTCGCCGGCATCTGCGCTTCCGTACCGGCGTGATCCTCTATCCGGCGATCGACATTCGCGGCGGCCAGGCCGTGCGCCTGACTCAGGGCGATTACGAGCGCGAGACGACCTACGACGCCGACCCCGTCGACGCTGCGGTCCGCTGGGCCGGCGAAGGCGCCGAGATCCTCCACGTCGTCGACCTCGACGGGGCGAAGGCCGGCTCGCCGCAGAATCTCGATGCGGTCAGGCGGATCGCTGCGGCGATCGAGTGTCCGATCCAGGTCGGCGGCGGCCTGCGGGATCCCCAGTCGGTCGCGTCGGTGCTGGAGGCCGGGGCGGAGCGAGTCGTGATCGGCACGGCGGCGCTGCGCGATCCCGAGTTCCTTGCTGTAGTCCTGGAGGAGCACGAGGAGCGCGTCGTCGTCTCTGTCGACGCTCGCGACGGCAAGGTCTCGCTGGTGGGTTGGACGGAGATCAGCGACGTGGATGTAGCCGATGCAGTGAGTGACCTGGGCGAAAGGGGCGCCACCCGCTTCCTCTGCACCGCGATCGAGGTTGACGGCACGATGGAGGGGCCGGCCATCGGCGAGCTGAACCGGATCGCCGCGGCAACCGAGGCGCACGTGATCGCCTCCGGGGGGGTCGGCACGCTCGTGGACTTGGAAGCGCTCGCGCGCATGCCTGCCGAGAACATCGAAGGCGTCATCGTCGGTAGGGCGCTCTACGAGCGCAAGTTCAACGTCGCTGAAGCGATCACGGCGCTTGGCTGATCCCTTCTACGCTGTGTCCATGGTCCTGAAGCGAGTCATCCCATGCCTCGACGTCGACGCCGGTCGCGTCGTCAAGGGCACCAACTTCGTCGGCCTGCGCGACGCCGGCGACCCGGTCGAGCTGGCCGAGCGCTATGACGCCGAGGGGGCCGACGAGCTCATCTTCCTCGACATCACCGCCTCCCACGAGGAGCGCGAGACGATCGTCCAGCTCGCCCGGCGCACCGCCGACAACGTCTTCATCCCCTTCACGATCGGCGGCGGCATCCGCTCGGTGGAGGACGCCCAGGCGGTGCTCGACGCCGGCGCAGACAAGGTCTCGGTCAACTCGGCCACGCTCGCCCGGCCCGAGCTGTTGGGTGAGCTCGCCGGTCAGTTCGGCGCTCAGTGCGTGGTGATCGCGATCGACGCCAAACGCGAGGACGGCGGCTGGGGCGTCTACGTCAACGGCGGCCGCAAGAAGGTCGAGGGCCGTGACGCGGTGGCCTGGGCAAGGGAGGCGGTCGAGCGCGGGGCGGGAGAGGTGCTGCTCACGAGCATGGACCGTGACGGCACCAACGACGGCTACGACCTCGAGTTGACCCGGGCGGTAGCCGACGGCGTCTCGGTGCCGGTGATCGCCTCGGGCGGGGCCGGCAACCTCGAGCACCTCAGCGAGGCGATCGTCGAGGGCCACGCCGACGCCGTGCTCTGCGCCTCGATATTCCACTACGGCGACTACCAGGTACGGGAGGCGAAGGACCACTTGGCCGCGGCCGGCATCCCGGTACGGACGTGATCGACGATCTCGGCGCGGCGCTGCACGTCGCCTATCCAGAGCTCGAGCAGGTCGCGACGGGGGCGAGCGATCGCTCCGTCTACCTGGTCGGCGGCGCGGTGCGCGACCTGTTGCTGGGTCGCGCCCGTGGCGACATCGACCTCGTCGTGGTCGGCGACGCCGCCGAGCTCGCCGCCCGCCTCGGCGCCGACGTGGTCGAGCACGAGCGCTTCGCCACCGCCAAGGTCCGGCTCGACGACCACGAGGTCGACATCGCCAGCGCCCGTGCCGAGACCTACCCGCACCCCGGCGCGCTGCCGGTTGTGGAGCCCGCCGCCGACATCGAGGCCGACCTCGCCCGCCGCGACTTCACGATCAACGCGATGGCGATCCCGCTGCAGGGAGCCGCTGAGCTGGTCGATCCCCACGGGGGCCAGGCAGATCTCGAGACAGGTCAGCTGCGCGTCCTCCACTCAGGCTCCCTCGCCGACGACCCGACGCGGGCGCTCCGCGCCGCCCGCTACGCCGCCCGCTTCGGCTTCCAACCCGAGCCCGGGACCCTGGAGCTGTTTCGGGCCGCCGACCTCGACACGGTCTCCTCCGATCGCCGCGAAGCCGACCTGCTGCGACTCGCCGAGGAGCCCAACGCGGCCGCGGGTTTCGAGCTGCTCTCCGAGTGGGACCTGGTGGAGCCGCGCAGCGGCGGGGTCGAGCTGGCGGCGCGGGTCGGCGATCTGCTCTCGGCGCCTCCCTGGAGAGACGTGGCGCCGCGTGCGCAGACCGTGCTGCGGGCGGTGCTGGGACCCATCGGCAGGGAGGAGGAGCTGGTCACCGCCGTGCCCTCGCAGCCCTCGCAGGCGGTCGAGCATGCGCAGGGTCACGACTCGGCCGAACTGGCGCTGGCAAGAGCGCTGGGCGCCGAGTGGCTCGACCGCTACCTGCTCGAGTGGCACCTCGTCGGTCTCGAGATCGACGGCGAGGACCTGATCGCCGCTGGGATCCCACAGGGCCCGGCGGTCGGCCGTGGGCTCGCCGAGGCCCTGCGTCGCAAGCTGGACGGCGAGATCGAGGGGCGCCAGGACGAGCTGGAGGTTGCCCTCGCCGCCGCGCGGGGGGACGATGGAGTGGCGTGAGGCGGACGGGGTGCACTGGTTGGAGGCGGGCCTGCCCGGCGCGACCGCGGCCTTCACGACCCGGACAGCCGGATCGCTGAAGGAGAGCCACGAACGTGCCGTAGCCGCCATCGGCGTCGACTCCGCGCGCGTCTTCCATGGTCGGCAGGCGCACGGCGCCGAGCTGGCCTTTCACGAAGGCAGCGATGCAGCCACGGGCTCTGCTGAGGTCGACGGGCACGTGATCCGGTCACCGGGCATGGCCGGCCTGGTCTACGCGGCCGATTGCCTGCCGGTCGCCGTCGCCGGGTCAGGAGGGGCGGCGATCCTCCACTGCGGCTGGCGTGGCCTGGCGGCGGGAATCGTCGCCCGCGGTGTCGAGGCGGTAGATGCCACGGCAGCGGCGGTCGGCCCTGGGATCGGTCCCTGCTGCTATGAGGTCGGCGATGAGGTGCTCGCGGCATTCCACGGCCTCGACGATGGGATCTCCTCGGAGCGAATGCTCGACCTCCCCGAGGTGGCCCGGCAGCAGCTGCGACGGGCGGGTGTGGAGAAGATCGAGATCGCCGGCCTCTGCACGCGTTGTGGGGAGGAGCTCTTCTTCTCGCACAGGCGCGACGGTGGTCCTGGCCGTCAGGGGGGCCTCGTTTGGCTCACCGAGGAAAGGCCTTGACGTGCCGGGACTGATCCACGGCCTCGATCCGGCGAAGATCGCTGCCAATCTGGAGCAGGTGCGCTCGGTTGCGGGGGATGAGGTCGAGCTCCTCGCTGCCAGCAAGTACGTGCCCGCCAAGGAGATGGGCGCCCTCGCCGAAGCCGGCGTGCGACTGGTGGGGGAGAACCGCCAGCAGGATCTGGCTGCCAAGCAGGAGCGTTGGGGCGCTGACTTCGAGTGGGACTTCATCGGCAACCTGCAGAGCCGCAAGGTGAAGCAGTTGCTCCCGGCCTGCCGCCTGATCCACTCGGTCGCCACCGAGTCGGCGCTGGAGCAGCTGGGCCGCCACGGCGACGCGGACACCGAGGTTCTGGTCGAGGTCAACGTCGCCGGCGAGGAGGGCAAGGGCGGAGTGGCGCCGAGTGAGCTCGGCGCCTTCCTCGAACGCTGCCCGGCGCGCGTCTCCGGCCTGATGACGATGCCGCCCTTCAGCCAGGACCCCGAGGACTCGCGACCGCACTTCGCCCGCCTCGCCGAGCTCGCCGCCGAGCACGGGCTGGAGCGGCTCTCGATGGGCACCTCGCAGGACTGGCGGGTGGCAGTCGAAGAGGGAGCGACGATCGTGAGGCTCGGCACCGCCCTCTACATGTGATGATTGAGCCATAATCCGTAGAGGAATCGATCGGTTAGAGCCGAAAGAGGCGAAAACCCATGGCTATCCGCGACACATGGCATAGAGCGCTGGTCTACTTCGGCTTGGCCGAGGATCACGACCACGGTCCCGAGTACGAGGAAGACTTCGACCTCGGCGACGAGGAGATCGAAGCCAGGCGCGAATCGGCGCAAGTGCGTCGGCTGCCTTCATCACGACGTTCCCGGCGCGACGAGATCGACGACATCTTCGCCGACGACGAGCCGATCTCGGCCACCCGCACGCGCACCCTGCGCCCGGTAGGCAACGGCGACTCCGAGGTCCAGGTCCACCTGGTCATCCCGCGCAACTTCAACGACGCTCAGCAGGTCGCCGACCAGTTCAAACGGTCGGTGCCGGTGATCCTCAACCTGCAGACGACCGACCACGAGCTCTCGAAGCGGATGATCGACTTCTGCTCTGGCTTGACCTACGCCCTCGATGGCGGCATGCAGCGAATCGCCGAGAAGATCTTCCTGCTCTCCCCGCGCAACGTCGAGGTCTCGGCCGAGGAGAAGGCGCGGCTGATCGACAAGGGGTTCTTCAACCAGTCCTAGCGGCGATGGTCGCGGATAGTCTGCGACCCATGGTGATCGGATTCGTCGGGTCGGGAAGCATGGCTGCGGCGATGGCCAGGGGCTGGCGCGAAGAGGCCTGCTCGATGCTCTTCACGGATTCCGGGTCGGGGCGGGCCAAGGAGATTGCCGAGGAAGTAGGCGGTCAGGCGCTTGGTTCGAACGCCGAGCTGGCCGAGCGGGCAGATCTGGTCGTCCTGGCCGTCAAGCCGGCGAAGCTGGAGGAGGTCGCGGAAGAGCTACAGGGGGCGAAGGCAGTGGTCTCGCTGCTCGGCGCCACCTCGCTGGAGAAGGTCGAGAAGGCGTTTCCCCGGGCAGAAGCGATGCGGGTGATGCCAAACGTCGGGGTCGAGGTGCGCAAGGGGGTGCTCTGCGTGACTGGCAGCGTTTCCAGCGAGGCTCGCGGGATGCTGGAGGTGCTCGGGCACGTGGTCGAGCTGCCCGATGAGCAGTTCGACGCCGCCACCGCCGTGATGGGGTGCGCGCCGGCCTACCTGGCGCTGGCCGTCGAGGCCCTGGCCGATGCCGGAGTCGAGGCCGGGTTGGATGAGGAGCTGGCGAAGGAGCTGGTGGTCGAGACGACCGCCGGAACTGCGGAGCTGCTGCGGGTCAAGCACCCCGCCGATGTGCGCAAGGCTGTGGCCTCGCCCGGCGGCAGCACCGAGGCCGGGCTAGAGGCCCTCGATCGTGAAGGAGCGCGGGACGCTTTCCTGGCTGCGGTCAGCGCCTCGCTTGAGAGGATGCGAGGGTGATCGTCCTCGCCCTCACCCGCAGCGACGTCGCCGACTACGTCAGCGCGCTCTTCCTCGTCTACATCGTCCTGATCTTCATCAACGTGCTGATCTCCTGGGTGCCGCGGATGCCCTACAACCGCTGGCTGCGCGCGGCGCTCGACTTCGTCACCGAGACGACCAATCCCTATCTCAACCTCTTCCGCCGCATCCTGCCCCCGATCGGGGGCGGCGGCTTTGCCCTCGACCTCAGCCCGATCATCGGCGTCATCGTGCTGTTCGTCCTGCAGGGCCTGGTCGTCGGCCTGATCCAAGGGTGAGCCCCCGGGCGAAGCGCGCCTGGCTCCTGGCCGGAGCCCTCGCCGTCGCTGTCGTCGCTCTCGACCAGCTCGCCAAGGCGCTGGTCGAGGCCAACCTGGTCACCGGCGAGCGAGTCGACGTGCTCGGCCCGCTCGAGCTGATGCTCTCCCATAACAGCGGCGTCGCCTTCGGGCTGGCCAGCGGCGGGGGGGAGGTGTTGATCCTGTTCAGCGTCGCGGCGCTCGGCGTGGTCGGCTATCTCTTTGCCCGCGACCCCGCTCGCCCGGGGATGTGGGTGGCGGTCGGGCTGCTGGCGGGCGGCGCGCTCGGCAACCTCATCGATCGTGTGCTCGAGGGCGCCGTAACCGACTACGTCGACTTCCTCGCCTGGCCACCCTTCAACCTCGCCGACGTCGCAATCGTCGCGGGCGTCCTCCTGCTCGCCCTCCTCTACCTGGCCCAGCCGCAGGGCGCATCCGATGATGGCTGAGGGCGAGCTGCGGATCGTCCACCTCGACGAGGCGCTAGCGGTCGTCGACAAGCCGGCCGGGCTGGTCGTCCACCCGGCTCCCTCCCATCAGGGGCCGACCCTGGTCTCCGAGCTGGCCGAGATCCTCGGCGGAGGGGAGGACCCGGAGCGCCCCGGGATCGTCCACCGCCTCGACAAGGGGACGAGCGGCCTGATGGTCGTCGCCCGCAGCGACGCCGCCCACGCCGCCCTGCAGGCTCAGGTTCGCGAGCGCGGGGTCGAGCGGGCCTACCTCGCCCTCGCCCGCGGTCAGCTCGCGTCCCGCACCGGCACGATCGACGCCCCGATCGGCCGCGCCTCGCGCCAGCGCCATCGCATGGCCGTCTCCGGCGCCGCCTCGCGCCAGGCACGCACGCACTTCGAGGCCCTGGAGGCGCTGACGCACGAGACCTACCTCGAGGCGCGCCTGGAGACCGGGCGCACCCACCAGATCCGAGCCCACTTCGCCGCAATCGGCCACCCGCTGGCGGGCGACGTGACCTACGGCGGCGAGCTCAAGTACGGCTTGGAGCGCCAGTTCCTGCACGCCCACCGCCTCTCCTTCGCGCACCCCGAGGGCGGCGAGCGGCTCTCGTTCACCTCCGAGCTGCCCGCCGACTTGGCCGCAGCGCTGGCCACCGCGCGAGCCGCCTGATCGAGCTTCGCGCTCTACAATCGGCAGACCTTCAATCTACCCCCGTCCGCGCGACTCGGATCCTGCCCGGCACACCGCCGGGTTCCGGCTAGGGCGACGGGATCTCACCCCCCTCAAAACCAAGGAGATCATCGCAATGGCAGAGGCAGGCCTCAGGGAACTGCTGGAGGCCGGAGTTCACTTCGGCCACCAGACGCGTCGCTGGAACCCGAACATGCGCCGCTACATCTTCGGCGAGCTGGACGGGATCCACATCATCGACCTGATCCAGACCGAGGAGCTGCTGGAGAACGCGCGGCGCTTCGCCGGCGAGCTGGCCAGCGGCGGCGGCACCGTGCTCTTCGTCGGCACCAAGAAGCAGGCTCGCGGGCCGGTGGAGGAGTGGGCTGCCCGCTGCAAGATGCCCTACGTCAGCCAGCGCTGGCTGGGCGGCCTGCTGACCAACTTCAACACGATGTCGGCGCGGATTGCCCGCCTACACGAGCTGAACGGCTGGAAGGAAGAGGGCAAGCTCGAGCTGCTGCCGACCAAGGAGCGGATGGGGATGCAGGCCGAGCTGGCCAAGCTCGAGTTCAACCTCGGTGGGGTGCGGGACATGGAGCGCCTCCCCGACGCCGTCTTCGTCACCGACCTGAAAACCGAGGAGATCGCCGTTCGTGAGGCGGCTCGCCTGCGGATCCCGATCATCGGCCTGGTCGACACCAACTGCGACCCGAAGCCGGTCGACTACGTGATCCCCGGCAACGACGACGCGATCCGCTCCTGTGAGCTGGTGATCGGCACCGTCGGCTCCGCGATCGAGGAGGGCGCCGGCTCCTGGCGGGTAAAGGAGGAGCGCCGCCTCGCCGAGGAGATGGAGCGCCGCAAGAAGGAGGAAGAAGAGCGGAAGAAGCGCGAGGAAGAAGAGAAAGAGCGGTTGGCGGCCCAGGAGGCGGCTAAAAAAGCTGCCGAAGCGAAAGCTGCTGCGGCGCAAGCGGCGGCGCATGCTAAAGCGGCGCAGGCGACTCCGGGTACGGGACAGGCCGCTCAGTCCGCGGGACAGACCACTCCGGCTGCGGGTCCTGTCGCTGCAGGGGACCCACCGCCCCCTGCGGTAGCTAAAGCTTCCTCAGGGGCGGTTCCCCCTACAGCGCCACCCGCAGGCGGAACGGCTCCGGCCAAAGCCGCGCAGGCTCCAGCCGAGACCGAGAAAGCGCCGGCGAAAAGCTCGGAGGCCCCAGCCGCTGAGGAGAAGGCTCCGGAGACTCCGACTGCCGAGGAGAAAGCTCCTGAGCCTGTTGCTGCCGAGGGGGAGGGGAAATGAGCATTACGGCTGCTGATGTGAAGGCGCTGCGGGACCGGACTGGGGCGGCGATGATGGATTGCAAGGCCGCCCTTACCGAGTCCGAGGGGGATGTGGACCGGGCGATCGAGATCCTCAGGGTGAAGGGACAGGCCTCGGCTGCGAAGCGGGAAGGGCGGGGGACCGACGAGGGCGTCGTCGCCGCCTACATCCACGCCAACGACAAGGTCGGGGCGATGGTCGAAGTCCAGTGCGAGACCGACTTCGTCGCTCGCAACGAGGACTTCAAGGTCTTCGCCTACGAGGTCGCCCTGCACGTTGCCGCCACGTCGCCGCAATACGTCTCCTCCGAGGAGATCCCTGAGGAGGAGCGCGAGGCGGAGAAACGGGTCTTCGAGGAGAAGGCACGCGAGGACGGCAAGCCCGACAACGTGGTCGAGAAGATCGTCGAGGGCCAGCTCTCCAAGTGGGCGAGCGAAGTGGCCCTGCTCGACCAGTCGCACGTCAACGCCGACAAGCACGACTCGAAGTCGATCGAGGAGCTGCGCCAGGAGCTGGCCGCGAAGACGGGCGAGAACATCCGCATCGCCCGCTTCTCCTACTTCCGCGTCGGGGAATGACGCAAGGCCGCGATGTAGGCTCGCGGCCGTAGATGGCCGCCCCGCAACCCAAGTTCGATCGCATCCTCCTGAAGCTGTCCGGGGAGGCGCTGATGGGCGACCTCGACTACGGGACCGACGCCGTGGCGGTGGAGCGGATCGCGCGCCAGGTGGCGGCGATCCGCGAGCGCGGGGTGGAGGTGGCGATCGTGGTCGGCGCCGGCAACATCTACCGGGGCCTCGAGGCCGCCGCCAAAGGGATGGACCGCGCCACCGGCGACTACATGGGGATGATGGCGACCGTCCTCAACGCCCTCACTCTCCAGGACGCGCTGGAGAAGCTCGGCGCCTACACCCGGGTTCTCTCCGCGATCGACGTCAAGGAGGTGGCGGAGCCCTACATCCGCCGGCGCGCGATGCGCCACCTGGAGAAGGAACGAGTCGTGATCTTCGCTGCCGGCACGGGCAACCCGTTCTTCACCACCGACACGGCGGCAGCGCTGCGTGCCCTCGAGATCCACGCGCAGGCGATCCTGATGGCCAAGAACGGGGTCGAGGGCGTCTACGACGCCGACCCGGCGCTCGAGCCCGAGGCGAAATTCATCCCGGCGATCGGCCACCGCGAAGCGATCGAGCGCGGTCTCAAGGTGATGGACTCGACCGCCCTCTCCCTCTGCATGGACAACGACCTGCCGATCTACGTCTTCAACATGGCCGGCGAGGACAACATAGATAGGATCGTCAGCGGCGAGAAGGTGGGCACGCTGGTCTCCAGCGATCCCGCGAGCTGACCGGAACGGGGGCGACTGTGGAGCTGATCGACGAACTGCTCGAAGACGCGAAAGGGCGGATGCAGAAGTCGGTCGAGTCGAGTCGCAACGAGCTCGCCACCGTGCGCACCGGGCGCGCCTCGCCGCACCTGCTCGACCGTATCTCGGTCGACTACTACGGCGCCTCGACCCCGCTCAAGCAACTCGCCAACGTGGCCGCCTCCGACGCGCGCCTGCTCACGGTCACCCCGTTCGACAAGTCCTCGCTGGGGGGAATCGAGAAGGCGATCCAGGAGTCGGACGTCGGCCTGACGCCGAGCAACGACGGCAACGTGATTCGCCTCCAGATCCCCGAGCTGACCGAGGAGCGTCGCCGCGAGATGGTCAAAGTCGTCCACGGCGTCGCCGAGGAGGGCCGGGTTGCGATCCGCAACGTGCGCCGCGACGTGATGCACGACCTGCGCGAGCTGAAGAAGGAGGGCGAAGCCGGCGAGGACGACGAGCGCCGCGCCGAGGCCGCTCTGCAGAAGCAGACCGACGAGGCGATCGGCGAGATCGACGGGCTGCTCAAGGGCAAGGAAGAGGAGATCATGGAGGTGTGAGCACCTCCGCGCGGTACGTAGCGATCATCACCGACGGCAACGGACGCTGGGCACAGCAGCGGGGCCTGCCCGTCATCGAGGGCCACCGGGCCGGAGCCGACACGGTGAAGGCGCGGCTGCGCGACGCGGCCGAGCTGGGGGTCGAGGAGCTGACCGTCTTCTCCTTCTCGACCGAGAACTGGTCGCGGCCGGCGGAGGAGGTCGAGGGCCTGATGGCGATGTTCGGCGAGCGAATCGATGCCGAGACCCCGGAGCTGGACGCGGAGGGGGTGCGGATGCGTTTCGTCGGCCGCCGCGAGGGCGTCGCGCCGGAGCTGGTCGAGAAGATGGCCTGGGCCGAGGAGAAGACCGCAGCCAATGACCGCATCGTCCTCTACGTCGCCTTCAACTACGGCGGCAGGGCGGAGGTCGTCGACGCGGCTCGAGGCTTCGAGGGGGACTCCGAGGAGGAGTTCCGCCGCCGTCTCTACGCGCCCGAGATGCACGACCCCGACCTCTTGATTCGAACCAGCGGCGAGCGTCGCATCTCCAACTACTTGCTCTGGCAGTGCGCCTACTCGGAGCTGGTCTTCCGCGACGAGCTCTGGCCCGACTTCGGCCGCGAGGCGCTGGAGGAGTGCCTGGAGGAGTTCGCGGCGCGGCAGCGGCGCTTCGGGGCGAGGGTGTCATGAGCGAGACGCCGGAGGAGAGCGCGGCCGACAGCGGTCGCAGGCGCCAGTACGACGAGGTCGAGGACCTCTTCGGCGGCTTCGACGAGCCGCTCGATCAGGAGGCGCCGCCGCGGCCGCCGCGGCGCCGCAGCCGGCTGCGGGGGGAGACCGCGAAGCGGGTCCTCTTCGCGCTCCCCTGGATCGTCTTCGCGATCGCGATCATCGTCGCCGGTGGGCCCGCCTTCGCAATTGCGATGCTCGCTATCGGCGCGATTTGCCTGCGCGAGTACTTCTCGATGACCGAGGCCCTGCGCCCAATCCAGCTCGCCGCCTACCTCTCGGTCGCGGCCCTGATCGCCGCCGCCTACTTCGGCGCCGCCTTCAACGTCCTCCTCGTCCTGGCCGCTTCCTTCCCGCTGCTCTTCGCCTTCGGCGCCGACCGCAAGCACCGCGACGGGATCACGATGTCGATGGGAGTGACGCTGCTCGGCATCGTCTGGATCGGCGTGCCGCTCGTCCACGCCGTCCTCCTGCGCGAGTTGCCCGATCACGGGGCCGCCCTGATGGTCGATGTCCTGGTCGGCACCTTTGCCGCCGACACCGGCGCTTACGCCACCGGGCGCATGTTCGGCTCGCACAAAATCGCTCCCAGCCTGTCGCCCAACAAGACGCTCGAGGGCCTGGTCGGCGGCTTCCTGATCGGCATGATGGGTCTCTGGTTCGCCGGCCTCTACCAAGACTGGCTCTCCGGGGTCGACGCGCTGATCCTCGGCGCCGCGGTTGCCGCGATCGCTCCCGTCGGCGACCTCTTCGCCTCGATGATCAAGCGCGATCTGGGCAAGAAGGACACCGGCCGCATCTTCGGCCCGCATGGCGGCCTCCTCGACCGCCTCGACGCCGTCCTCTTCACCGTCGTCGTCGGCTACTACCTCTCCCTCCAGCTGGTCTACTGAGCTACCTAAACTGGCTCAGATGAAGAAGCTGGTCATCCTCGGCAGCACCGGCTCGATCGGGACGCAGGCGCTGCAGATCGTCGCCGCCTCCGACGAGCTGCAGGTCGTCGGCCTGGCGGCCGGGTCGAACTGGGAGCGGGCGGTCGAGCAAGCGCGCCAGCACGGCGTCCCGACCGTGGCCCTCTCCGATCCCGGCGCCGCCGAGCGGGCGCGCGCCGCCTGGGACGGCAGGGTCCTTGCCGGGGAGGAGGGGATCCGCGAGCTGACCGGCGCCTCCGACGCCGACCTCGTCCTCAACGGGATCGTCGGCGCCGCCGGCCTGGGCCCGACGGTTGTCGCGCTGGGCGCCGGGATCGATGTCGCCCTCGCCAACAAGGAGAGCCTGGTGATCGGCGGCGAGCTGACCATCGCCCTCGCCGAGGCGACGGGCGCGAGGCTGCTGCCGGTCGACTCCGAGCACTCGGCGCTCTTCCAGTTGATCCGCTCCGAGCCCCCCGGGACCGTCGAGCGGCTCGTCCTCACCGCGTCGGGCGGCCCCTTCCGGGGTCGCACCGACCTCTCGGGCGTGACGGTCGAGGAGGCGCTCGCGCACCCGACCTGGCGCATGGGCGGGCGGATCACGATCGACTCGGCAACCCTGGCCAACAAGGGCTTCGAGATGATCGAGGCTCACCACCTCTTCGGCGTTCCCTACGAGCGGATCGAGGTCGTCGTCCACCCGCAGTCGATCGTCCACTCATTGATCGATCTCAACGACGGCGCCTCGCTGGCCCATCTCGGCAACCCGGACATGCGGGTGCCGATCTCCTACGCGCTGAACTTCCCCGAGCGCGCCGACGTCGACGTCGAGCGCCTCGACCTCGCAGCGCTCGGCGAGCTCAGCTTCGAGCGTCCCGACCCCGAGGCCTTCCCCTGCCTGCGGCTGGCTCGTGAGGCCGGCGAGGCGGGGGGACGGCCCCCTGCGTCCTCAACGCCGCCGACGAGGTCGCGGTCGCCGCCTTCCTCGCGGGGCGGATCGAGTTCACCGCGATCGCGGCCGCGATTGAGCGTGTCCTGGCCGAGATGCCGGCGCAGCAACCCACCCACTTCGAGGACCTCTTCGCCGTCGACGCGGAGGCGCGCCGCCGCGCCGAAGAGCAGGTCGGGGGGTTGGCGAGGGTATGAACTGGGTCCTGATCTTCCTCGGCTTCTCGCTGCTGATCGTCCTCCACGAGCTCGGCCACTTCGTCGCCGCCAAGGCGACCGGGATGCGGGTCGAGCGCTTCTTCCTCTTTTTCCCGCCGAAGCTGGTCTCGGTCAAACGGGGGGAGACCGAGTACGGGATCGGCGCGATCCCGGCGGGCGGCTTCGTGAAAATCACCGGCATGAACCCCGACGAGGAGCTGCCACCGGAGGTCGCGGCGCGCGGCTACTACCACCAGCCAGTCTGGAAGCGGATCGTCGTGATCGGGGCGGGGCCCGCGGTCAACATCGTGCTCGCCTTCGCGATCCTCTTCGCTCTCGCGCTAGGGGCCAGCGACCCGAGCCAAACGGTCGACGAAGTCGTGCCCGGCTCACCCGCCGCGGCGGTGCTGAAACCGGGCGACCGCGTCCTCGCCATCGACGGCAAGAGCTACCCCGGCGTCGACAAAACGTCCCGCCTCGAACGCTTCTTCGAAGATGTGGGCGCCCACAAATGCGCCGGCCGGCAGACCGGCGGCTGCCGAGCTGCCACGCCGGTGGTGCTGCGGGTCGAACGCGACGGCCAGGTGAAGGCCATCTCGGTCCGGCCGGAGTACGACAAAGCGGCAGGACGGACGCGGGTCGGCTTCTCCTATGGCCTCGAACCCGCCGACCTTGGCGTCGCCGGTGCTGCCGATCGCGCCGCTGGGATCGTCTGGGAAGTCTCCAGCAAGACGGTGACGGTCTTTGCCCGGATCTTCGAGGAGGAACAGCGCAAGCAGGTCTCCGGCATCGTCGGCACCAGCGATGTTGCCAACCAGGTGATCGATGTCGGTACCCGCGAGGCGCTGACGCTGCTGGCCATCGTCAGCCTCTCTCTCGGCCTGATCAACCTCTTCCCCTTCCTGCCGCTCGACGGCGGCCACATCTTCTGGAGCTTGGTCGAGAAGGTACGGGGCAGACCGGTCCCGTTCCGGGTAATGGAGCGAGCCGGCGCGCTCGGCTTCGTGCTCGTGATGATGCTCTTCTTCATCGGCCTCAGCAACGACATCGGCCGCATCACCGGCGAAGGGTTCGACGTCCGCTAACGCCTCGCGATCACCCTGAAGGCATCAAATGCGGGGGAAGGGTCGAAGCGGCCCGATGCATTGCGAGCCCGGACCCTGAAGGCGTGCGGCCCGAGCGTGAGGCGTTTGGTGGTGAGAGGGGAGCGGCAGCTCCGGTAGGGCTTGCGGTCGAGCTTGCACTGGAAGGTCGAGTCGGCCTCGTCGGAGGCGAAGCGGAAGGTCGGGGTGCGGTCGCGGGTTCTGCCGGGTGGCCTGCGCCTCAGCGTCGTCTGTGGAGCGCGTCCCTGTTTGCCCGAACCGCCGGATTGCCCACCGGAGGAAGCGCAGTCTTGCTCGGAGGGCGGGGTCGAATTGGGACGTGGGGAGGGGAAGACCGCTGCGAAGTCGAGGGCGCTGTCGTTCCTGTCGTCTGAGGACTCGAGCAGGGTCGGGCAACCCGGCGCAATCGTTCGCCGCAGCGCCATGCCATCGGGGATGGCGACCGCCGGCGTCCCAGCCGGCGAAGGCAGCGGGCCTTTGAAGACGCCCCAGGAGACGCAGTCCAGGTTTGCCCAGCAGACGGCGCCGCCTGCTGGGTCGATCATGCCCGGCGCCATCCCTTCGTTGGCGATGAAGCCGGGGAAGGCCGCTTCGGCCTCAGGTGTGGCCATTACGAAGGTCATCTGGTTGCTCCCATTCGAGACGTTTTTCCCGAACGTCTCAGTTCCGGTTTCTTTGCCATCGGAGTCGAAGAAGGCCACCGAGTGGCCGGAGACGAAGTTCTGTCCCGAGGTGTAGGCCTGGAACTGGGCGTACTCGGCGTCGGGTTGCCCAGAGCTGCCTGGGAAGACCTCGCGGATGCTGACCAGGTGGAAGTCGGCGAAGGAGATCGCCGGCGACAGGGCCGACACGGCCAGCGCCAGCGCGACGCCCAGGATGAGCAGCTGGCGCCTCATCGCGAACCTCCCCGTTTGGGTTTGGCCACCTTGAAGCCGCTCCTCGCCGGTGTCGGATCGGCCAGGCCTGCAGCGATGGCCCGCACCTGCACTGCGTGACGACCGAACGAGAGCGATGTAGTCGTCAAGGGCGAACGACAGGAACGGAAGGGTCCGCCGTCGACCTTGCACTGAAAGCTCGAGCCGGCGACGCTGGAGCGGAAGCGGAAGGTTGGAGTGCGATCCCTCGTCACCGCACCCGGCTTGGCGGTGATCGTCGTCTCGGGAACCTCAGGCGCCGCCAGAGGGATGACGGGGGGCGGCCCGATCGCAGGAGCAGTGGGAACCGCCACCTGCCAGCTGTAGCCGGCGGGGGTTTTGTCGGTGTTGCCGGCGCCATCGGTCGCTCGCACCTGGAAGCTGTGCGCCCCGCTGGCCAAGCCCGTGTAGGCGATCCCGGTTGCCGGGCAGCCGGCGAAGGCCACGCCGTCTAGCGAGCACTCGAAGGTCGAGCCGGCCTCATTCGATTCGTAGGAGAAGGAGGCATTGGCGCTGCTGCTCGGGTCAGGTGGCTTAGCGGTGATCGTCGTCTGCGGCGGCGTTTCGTCGGCCAGCGAGTTGTCCACCTCCCAGGTGAATTCAGCCGCTGCGCCTTGGTTGCCGACCTGGTCGGTCGCGCGCACCTTGAAGATCCATTCCCCGTCGGCGAACGGGGCGGGGTGCTGGGCGTCGGGGTAAGTCTTGCCGCCCGCGGGACAGGCGCTGAAAGCGTCCGCATCGCCTGCAGGCTCGAGGCTGCACTGGAAGGTCGAGCCGAACTCGCTCGATTTGTAGGTAAAGCTGGCGCTGTTGCCGGGGCTCGGGTCTTGCGGCTGCGTGAGGATCGTCGCCGAAGGCGGCGTCATGTCGACCCTCCATTCGTGTTTAGCGGGGCTCGGGTCCGCCCCGGCTGAGTTGACGGCCCGGACTTCGAATGTGTGCATCCCCTCGTCCAGGTCCGCGTAGGCCTTCGGCGAGGAGCAGGAGGTGAAGGCGGGCTCGTCGTCGAGCTTGCACTCGAAGCTGGCACCGGTTGCTGGGCTGGCGGTGAAGTTGAAGCTGGCTTCGGTGCTTTTCGTCGGATTCGCCGGTTTGGGGTTGCCGATCGTCGTGTTGGGCAGTGAGGGGCATGGCGTCTCGATCGGCGCCGTCGTGTTGCTGCGAGGTTTGGGCGTCTGCTCGCTGAAATTTGCGGCGCTGTTGTTTGTGTCATCGCCTGCCTCTAGCAGCGTCGGGCAACCCGCCGCAATCGAGCGGTGCAGCGCTTTGCCGGCGCTCACCCCACTGGGCGAGACAGGGTTGCCCGGGCTGGGGTTGACGCTGCCGCTGAAGTTGCCCCAGGCCACGCAGTCAACCGAGACGAAGCAGACGGCGCCGCCGCCGGCTGGGATATTCAGCCCGGCGTGCGTCCTGTCCGGCGTTGGACCGCTCGGGAAGCCCGCGGCGTAGCCGTCGTCGGCGACCAGAATGGTCCGCTGGCTTTCGCCATTGGCGACGCCACCGCTGAAGGTGAAGGTGGTGAGCGCCGACCCGGTCGGTCCATAGACGACGATCTGGTGGCCATTCAGATTAGTCTGGCCTGCGCTGTACATCTGCAGCATCACGTAGCTGTCGTTTGCGGCGCCCGCGTAGACCTCACGGGCCGACATGAAGTGGAAGTCGGCCCGGGCGAACGGGGCAACGGCTTGGGTCATGGCAATCATCGCCAGGAGCGCCACCAGCACAGCGAGTCGCCTGTGACTGACGACACCAGGAATCGCCATCCTTCCGCCTATCGGCGCACCCATACGTTTCTGTATACCGGAAAGGCACTTGCGGCGTTCGGTCCCGGACAACGAGCCGTAGACCCACCCGGATACCCTTCGCATATGGCTTCGAAGCGGCAGATCTTCGTTGGCGGCGTGCCGATTGGCGGTGGCGCGCCGGTCGTCGTGCAGACGATGACCAAGACCGAGACCGCCAACCTGGCGGCGACGATGGAGCAGATCCATAAGGTCGCCGATGCCGGAGCGGATCTGGTCCGGGTCGCCGTCCCGCGTGACGACGACGTCGAGGCGCTGAAGACGATCGTCAAGGAATCGCCGATCCCGGTGATCGCCGACATCCATTTCAACCACACGCTGGCGCTGAAGGCGATCGACGCCGGAGCTCACTGCATCCGCCTCAACCCGGGCAACATCGGCGGGCGGGAGAAGGTCGCCGAGGTGGCAGAGAAGGCGACGGCTGCCGGGGTGCCGATGCGGATCGGGGTCAACTCCGGCTCGCTGCCCAAGCACCTGCACGAGCTTGAGCGTGAGAGCCCGGTCGAGGCGCTGGTAGCTGCCGCGGTCGAGTTCGTCGAGCTGATGGAGAGCCTCGAGTTCGAAGACTTCAAGGTCTCGATCAAGTCGACCAACGTGCCCAACACGATCGCCGCCAACCGACTGCTGGCGGAGAAGATCCCCTACCCGCTGCACCTCGGCATCACCGAGGCCGGGACCAAGTGGTCGGGCTCGCTGAAGTCTTCGGTCGGGCTGGGGACGCTGCTCGCCGACGGGATCGGCGACACGATCCGGATCAGCCTCTCGACCTTCCACGCCGAGGAGGAGGTGAAGGTCGCCTGGGAGATCCTCAAGGCGCTGCAGCTGCGCGAGCGCGGCCCGGTGCTGATCGCCTGCCCGACCTGCGGCCGCCTCCAGTTCGACATGGACTCGGTCGTGGCCGAGATCGAGCAGCGACTGGAACGCTACGCCGAGCCGATCGAGGTCGCGGTCCTGGGCTGTGCCGTAAACGGGATCGGCGAGGCGAGCCACGCCGACTTCGGGATCGCAGGAGCCAAGAACGAGGGCCTCATCTTCGCGGAAGGCAAACCGCTGCGGAAGGTTCCGCAGGCGAAGCTAGTGGACACCCTGTTCGCCGAGATCGACAAGTCGCTCGACCGCGGTGGCGAGGTCGAGTTCGACGAGGCCGAATCGCGCGAGGGCGCCGAGTGGGTGGCGAAGATCGAGGAGGCGAGCGCTGGCGACCTGACGCCGGAGAAGATCGCCAAGCTGGAGCACGAAGCTGCCCAGAAAGGCGAGTCCGACAAGGTGCTCCTCGACGAGGAGGCCTCGCCGACTGCTGGACGGAGATTCACGAGGGCCTGAGCGCCCAGCGCGGCGGGTCCTGTCGCCGCAGGGGACCCACCGCCCCTTCCGGTAGCTAAAGCTTCCTCAGGGGCGGTACCCCCTACGGCGCCACCCGCCGCGAGGGGCGGATAGGTTTCACGCGTGACTCGACTGAGTCAGACATTTCTCCCCACGCTGAAGGACGCGCCCGCGGACGCTGAGGCCGTGTCTCACAAGCTGATGGTGCGGGCGGGGCTGATCCGCCAGCTTGGTGCTGGGCTGTGGACTTATCTGCCCGCGGGGTGGCGGGCGCATCGCAAGGTGGAACAGATCCTGCGCGAGGAGATGGAGGGGATCGGGTGTCAGGAGATGCTGATGCCGGTGCTGCAGCCGGCCGAGGCCTGGGAGAAGACAGGGCGCTACGGGATCGACGAGCTGTTCAAGCTCGAGGACCGCAAGGGCGCGCCGATGGTGCTGGCGATGACGCACGAGGAGTGCCTCACCTACCACGTGGCGCGGGAGGTGCGCTCCTATCGCGACCTGCCGCTGATGCTCTACCACCTGCAGACCAAGGAGCGCGACGAGCCGCGGCCGCGGGCGGGCGTGCTCCGCACGCGCGAGTTCACGATGAAGGACGCCTACTCCTTCGACCGCGACGAGGAGGGCCTGGAGCGCTCCTACCGGCTGCAGAGCGACGCCTACGAGCGCATCTTCGACCGCTGCGGGCTGCGCTGGCACCGGGTCGAGTCGGACGTAGGGATGATGGGCGGCTCCGGCGCCCATGAGTTCATGGCGCCCTGCCCGGCGGGCGAGAACGAGGTGGCGCTGGCCCCCGGCTACGCCGCCAACGTCGAGGTGGCCTGCGCAGAGGCGCAGCCGGTCGAGCTGCCGCCGGCGCTCGACGCCCCCGAGGAGGTGGATACACCCGGCTCGACCAAAGTCGAGGAGGTCGCGGACCACCTCGGGCTCCCGCACGGCGCCTTCATCAAGACCCTGCCGATCGTCGTCGAGGGGCGCGGGGTGGTTCTCGTGCTGCTCCGCGGCGATCACCGGCTCAACGAGATCAAGCTGCGCAACGGGATGGGAACTGACTTCCGCCAGGCGAGCACCGAGGAGATCGAGGCTCAGCTCGGGCCCATCGGCTACCTCGGCCCGGTTGGAAGCGGCCTACCGATCATCAGGGACGCGGCGCTGACCGGCGACTCTTACGTCTCGGGCGCGAACAAGCCGAACACCCACCTGCGCGGCATCGACCCTTCTCGCGACTTCGAGGCCTACGAGATGGACGTGCGCACGGTCGAGGCCGGCGACACCGCTCCCGGCGGCGGCGCGATCGAGATCGAGCCGGCGATCGAGATCGGCAACATCTTCAAGCTTGGAACCCGCTACTCGGAGCCGCTCGGCGCCACCTACCTCGACGAGGAGGGCAAGGAGCAGACGATCGTGATGGGCAGCTACGGGGTCGGCCCGGCCCGGATCGTCGCCGCCTCGATCGAGCAGCGTGCCGACGAGCGCGGGATCGTCTGGCCGTCCTCGATCGCCCCCTGGGAGGTGCAGCTCGTCTCGCTGGCCAAGGCCGGCGAGGAGGAGCGGGACGCGGCCGATCGCCTCTATGAAGAGCTGCGCGAGGCCGGGGCCGAGGTGCTCTACGACGATCGCGACGCCGGGCCCGGCGAGAAGCTGACCGACGCCGAGCTGCTCGGCTGCCCGCTGCGGCTGGTGGTCGGACGCCGCGGTCTCGCCAAGGGAGTGGTCGAGGCGGGTGAGCGCGCCTCGGGCGCCGAGCACGAGCTGCCCGTGGGGGAGGCCGCCGAGCGCGCGCTGTCGCTCCTCCACGACGCCGATGGCTGAGAGCGCGCCTTTCGGCCGCGGCCGGCTGCGCCGCCTCTTCGGTCTCGACCGCAGCGGCCCGCCGCCACGCCAGACGCTCGAGGGCGAGCCGCTTAACCCGTGGACGCTGCCGAACCTGGTCGGCTTTCTGCGCCTCGCCGCGATCCCGTTGTTCCTCTATCTCGGCCTGAGCTCGGACGACGGGCGCGACGCCGCCGCCGCCGCGCTCTTCTGGCTGATCGCCGCCGGCGACTACCTCGACGGCCTCCTCGCCCGCGTCACCGGTCAGTACAGCCGCCTCGGGGCGATCCTCGATCCCTTCGTCGACCGCCTCACGATCCTCGCCGGCGCGGTCGTCTGCTGGCACTACGAGCTGCTGCCCCGCTGGGCCCTGGCGCTGCTCGCCGCGCGCGAGCTGGCGATGCTGGTCCTGGCCCAGTACGGGCTGCGGCACGGGGTCGAGCTGGCGGTCAACTGGCCGGGGCGGATCTCCGTCTTCCCGATCATGGGAGGGATCTTCTTCGCGATGGTCTTCGCCGGCTGGGTCCCGGCGGCGCTGCTGATTCTCGGCCTCGTCCTGGCCCTCGTCGCCACCGCGCTCTACGCCCGCACGGGCCTGCGCGAAGTGCGTGCTGCACGTAAACCTTCAACCTTCGGTTGAACCTTTGGCTGAGCGACCTATAATCGGCGGCGACCCACCGACCGGTGGACACCCCAAGCAAGGAGCGCCATGGAGGACACCTTTCCCGATCTCGGTTCCCTCAGCGACGAGGAACTGAAGGACCTGATCGACAAGCTCACCGAGGAGGAGAACGAGATCTCCTACAAGCGGCGCGTCCTGCACGGCAAGATCGACATCCTGCGCGCCGAGCTGGTCAACCGCCTGCGCCAGAAACGCGAGGGTGGAGAAGCGCTGATCTCCGGCGACGACGTCAGCCGCCTGACCGAGATCCTCGCCGGCAAAGCGGCCGGCGCCCCCGAGGACGAGCCCGCCGCCTGACGGAAGGATCGAGCCGATGGCCGTCCACTGTCCCGAATGCGGCTTCGTCAACCCCGAGGGCGCCAACTACTGCCAGAAGTGCGGCGCCTACCTGGGTGGGCCCGCCGAGGGCGAGAGCGACGAGCCGACGACGATGACCTACACCGTCGACGACACCGGTGAGATGCAGCCGATCGACATCGATGAGGCGGTGGCCCGCAGCGGCGCCGCCCTCGTGATCCGCTCCGGCGGCGGCCGCGCGGGGGAGAGCTTCACCATCACCGAGGAGCGGGTCAGCATCGGCCGCAGCCCCGACGCCGGCGTCTTCCTCGACGACGTCACCGTCTCCCGCAACCACGCCTTGCTGGTGCGTCGCCGCGACGGCCTCTACATCGACGACCTCGGCTCGCTCAACGGCACCTACGTCAACCGCCGCCGGATCGAGTCCCACCTGCTCGCCGACGGCGATGAGATCCAGGTCGGCAAGTACAAGCTCAGCTACCTGGAGAAATAGGGGCGCGGCGATGGCAGTCTCCGAGCAGCAGGCCCGCCAGCGCGACTCGCGCCCACGCAAGGCGCTGACGATCGGCGCCGTCTGCAAGATCCTGCAGAGCGAGTTCGACGACGTCTCGATATCGAAGATCCGCTACCTCGAGGACCAGAAGCTGCTCACCCCGCGCCGCACCGCCGGGGGCTACCGGCTCTACAGCCAGTCAGACGTCGAACGGCTGCGCACGATCCTCCGCCTCCAGCGCGACGAGTTCCTGCCCCTGCGGGTGATCCGCCAGGAGCTGGCGTCGGGTGGCGACATCGTTCCCAGCGGTGGCTCCGACCGGCGCCCCTCCGGGGGCTCGGTGCGGCGAGCGATCCTCGTCAACACCTCGCGCGCCTACCTCACCCTCGACGAGGTGATCGAAGAGACCGGCGCTCGCGAGGAGCTGATCGCCGAGCTCGAGAACTTCGGCATCGTGCAACCGGAGAAGCGCGAGGGAAAGACCGTCTACGACGAGACGGACCGGGAAATCGTCCGTGCCGCCAATGAGCTCTCCCGCTTTGGGGTCGGCGCCCGCAACCTGCGCATCTTCCGCTCCTCGGCCGACCGCGAGGCCAACCTGCTGGAAGCGATGCTCGGGCCGGCGTTGCGCTCGCGCAACCCGGACCGGCGCAAAGAGGCGCTGGAGAGCCTGGAGAGCCTGGCCGCCACGGTCAGTCACCTGAAGCACCTGCTGCTGGTGCGGGATCTGCGGCAGCTCGCGGGCGATTGAGCGCCCGTGCCGCGCGCGAGTCGCAGCCGGGTGATCGCCGTCCCGCCGGAGGAGGTCTGGGCGCTGGTCTCCGATCCCTACAACCTGCCGCGCTGGTGGCCACGGACGGCACGAGTCGAGAGCGTTGATGGGAGTGGCGCCGGCGCCCAGTGGACCAACGTGTTGGGAACCGCCGAGGGGCGCGGCGTGCGCGCCGATTTCCGCTGTCTCGAGGCGGTCGAGGGCGAGCGATATGCCTGGGAGCAGCAGGTCGAGGGGACGCCGTTCGCCCGGCATCTGCGCGGCGCGAGCGTCCAGATCGCGCTACGCCCCGACGGCAGCGGCACCGCGGTCGAGCTCCGCTCCAGCCAGTCCCTCCGTGGGCTTTCGAGGCTCGGCTCGCCGATGATGCGGCGTGGGCAGGCAAAAACGCTGGAAGAGGCCCTGGACGGGGTCGAGCGGGCGCTGGGGGGCTGAGGCAGATGGTCGAGTCGACTTTTGCGCCGATATGACGCATAACGCGCCTCAACTTCCCCGCCGCGACTCGAAGTGGTGGGGGTGGGGGGACCCGTCGGTCTCCCCGGAGCTCGATGGCGAGGCGCTGGCGACATTGCGCGAGCGGATCGGGGAGCTGGCGCCCTCGCCGCGAGCGGCGGAGCTGGAGAGCTTTGAGCTGCCCGCGCCGGCGCCGCTGCCGGCAGCTCTGACCGAGGCGGTGGGCGAGGATCGCATCTTCGGCTCGGCCGAGGATCGCCTCCGCCACGCGACCGGATGTGGCTACGTGGATCTCGCCCGTCTACGCAGCGGCGGGCTGGAAGCGGCGCCCGACGCCGTGCTGCTGCCTGCCGACGCCGAGGCGGTGAGGCGCATCCTCCATGCGTGTGCGGCGGAAGGCGTCGCAGTGGCGCCCTATGGCGGCGGCACCAGCGTCGTCGGCGGGGTCGAGCCACTGCGAGGCTCGCACGAGCGGCTGGTCAGCCTCGACCTGGCCGGCCTGCGCGCGGTCGAAGTAGACCGGCGCTCGCTGACCGCACGCCTCGGCGCCGGGCTACGCGGCCCCGAGGCGGAAGCGGCGCTGGCGGCGCAGGGAGTGACGCTCGGGCACTTCCCCCAGTCTTATGAGTACGCGACGATCGGGGGCTTCGCCGCGACCCGCTCCGCCGGTCAGGCCTCGAGCGGCTACGGCCGCTTCGATTCCGTGGTCAACTCAGTGCGCCTGGTCGCGCCGGCTGGCGACCTGCGCACGCTGGATACCCCCCATACAGCCGCCGGACCGGCCCTGCGCGAGCTGGTCATCGGCTCGGAGGGCGTGCTCGGAGTGATCCCCGACGTCACGGTCAGAGTGCGCCCGCTGCCGGCCGTGCGACGCTACGAGGCCTGGATCGCCGAGAGCTTCGAGGCCGGGGCCGAGATCGTGCGGGCGATGGCGCAGGGCCCGGGGCTACCGGACGTGATCCGCGTCTCCGATGAGGAGGAGACCAGTGTCTCGCTTGCCCTCTCGGGCCCGCGCGGCGTCACCGGCAAGCTCTTCGGCGGCTACCTGGGACTGCGCGGCAAGCGCGGCGGCTGCCTGATCGTGGTCGGGATCGAGGGCGATGAGGAGTCGGTGGCCCGCCGCCGCGCCCTCGCCTCGCGCGCCCTGCGCGACGGTGGCGCCGCCTACCTGGGTCGATCGGCGGGGCAATCCTGGGAGCACGGACGCTTCCAGGGCCCCTACCTGCGCGACACGCTGATGGACATGGGCGCGATGGTCGAGACCCTCGAGACCTCGCACACCTGGTCGAAGCTGAACGACCTACGGCGCTCTGTGGGCGATGCGATCTCCGCCTCGCTGGCGGCCCAGGGGACGCCCGGCCTGGTCTTCTGTCACCTCTCTCACGCCTACGCCGACGGCGCCTCGCTCTACTTCACCTTCATCGCGCGCTCGCGCAAGGGGGCGGAGATCGAGCAGTGGCGTGCCGTCAAGCAAGCCGCCTCGGAGGCGATCGTCGCCGGCGGCGGCACGATCACCCACCACCACGCCGTCGGCCGCGACCACGCCCCCTACATGGAGGCGGAGGTGGGGGGGACCGGGCTCGACATCCTGCGCGCGGTCAAGAACGAGCTCGATCCTGCCGGGATCATGAACCCCGGCAAGCTCCTCGCCTGATCTGGCCAGATCAGGCGAGGAGTTATTTCTGTTCTTTGGCGACGTTGACGATCGGTCCGGTGACTTCGCCGCGCAGGACGTCTTCGCCCTCGTAGGTGGGCGCTTTCTGCTCTTTGCCGGCTTCGGCAAGGGCCGCTTTGAGGTCCGCGTTGGAGACAAGCGAGACTTCCATCTGGTCGAAGCCGTTCGCCAGCAGGCCGAGCGCTTCGGCGGGGATCGGGTATTGCGCTTCGATCGTTCCGGACTGCGGGACCCTGGTGATGGCAATCGGGATCCTCTCGGTCGGCGAGCGGGAGAGCGAGACCGCATAAGCCTGGCCTTTGCCGGCGGGCTCCAGGCTTTCGGCCTGGAGCAGCAGCAGGACCGAGCCTTTCGAGCGGGCGAACACGGCGAGACCTTTGGCGTCGCCGCCATCGACCGGCTGGAGAATCGCCTGGGTCAGTTTGGTCGAGCCCTTCGCCACATCGCTAGCGGCGCTCGTCGCATCCGACCCCGAATCCGAGTCATCCCCACCACCAATGTCAATCGCCCCGGTGGCAAACAGCAACACAAGGATCACAACAACAGCGCCACCAATGAGCTCAACCAACCGCCGCCGATCTTTAGGCATCGCCACGCGGGGCTTGGCGCGGGATGGCGGTCTCGGCGAGGCCGGTGCTGCTGACGATGCTCGCTGGGCTGGAGCTGGTGCTCTCTCCGCGGGTGGCGTGGATGTGGAGGGGCCGAGAACGGAGGCGGAGCCCCCGCCCGCAGGCTCCTCCACAGCCACGTCAGGACCCGCGGCCGGAGCACCCTGGTCCCCTGCAGCGACAGGACCCGCGGCCGGAGAGCTCTCGTCCCTCGCAGCCGGAGCTCCCTCGTTCAATTCCGCAAGCGCACCCTTAACGCGCGCCCGCACCTCATCGACGCTGAGCCCCATCAGCGCCGCGATGTCCTCGTAGCCCTCTTCGCGCTGCGCAAGCAGCCGCAGGAGGGCCTTCTGGTCGTCGCTCATCCCCACCGTCGGGGAAGCCTACGACAGTAAGGCGCGTCTGAAGTTATGCCTATCTATAGGGTCCTCGCGATGGTCGACGACCCGCGCGGACTGACCTCCCACTTCGATGCCCTGCTCGGCACCGAGTGGCTCGACGACGATCCCGAGCACGCCCGGGTTCGGGTGACGATGCGAGATGAGCTGCGCCAGCCGGTCGGCCTTCTGCACGGCGGGGTGATGTCCTCGCTGATCGAGAGCGTCTGCTCGCGCGCCACCGCCCTCACAGTGCTGGGTGACGGGATGGCCGCGATGGGCCAGTCGATCAGCGTCAGCTTCATCCGCCCGGTCACCGAGGGCCACGCAGAAGTCCACGCCAAAGCCCGCCACCGCGGCCGGACGACGTGGGTATGGGATGCGGAGGTCAAGGACGCAGACGGGAGACTTTGCGCACTTGCTCAGATGACCATCGCTGTTAGGCCGTTGCCAGACCAAGCCTGACAAGGACGCAGGGAGCGTGGCGTGCTCTGCACGCGAGCGACCGAGGACGCCGTCAGGCGCCGGTATGGCAACGGCCTAACCGCCGAAGCGGTTCGTTATCGGCAGTCGCCGGTCGCGGCCGAACGCCTTCGGCGTGATCCGTATTCCCGGCGCCGCCTGTCGCCGCTTGTACTCCGAGCGGTCGACCAGCCTTACCACCTCGTCGACGACGTCGGCCGGTAGTCCCGCGGCGACCATCTCCTCGCGGCCCTGGTCGCGCTCGACATAAGCCTCCAGGACGCGGTCGAGCAGCTCGTAGGGGGGTAGCGAGTCACTGTCGCGCTGGTCAGGGCGCAGCTCTGCCGAGGGCGCGCGCTCCAGCGCCGAAGCGGGGATCAGCTCGTGCCCGGCCACCTCGTTGCGGTGGCGGACCAGTTCATAGACGAGCGTCTTTGGCACGTCCTTGATCACCGCGAAGCCGCCCGCCATGTCGCCGTAGAGGGTCGCGTAGCCGACCGACATCTCGCTCTTGTTGCCCGTCGTCAGGACCAGCCAGCCATGCCGGTTGGAAAGCGCCATCATCAGGTTTCCCCTGATCCGTGCCTGGATGTTCTCGGCGGCGAGGTCGAGTTCGGAGGCCTGGGCCGGCTGGCCCCCCAGGGCCTTCTCGTACTCGGCCATCGCGTCGGCGATCGGGATCTCGATCGCATCGCAGCCGAGGTTGCCAGCGATAGTCCGCGCGTCCTGCTGTGTTTCCGAGCTGGAATGCGGGGACGGCATGATCACGCAGCTGACTCGCCGGGGGCCAAGCGCATCGACGGCGAGCAGGGCAACCAGGGCGGAGTCGATCCCTCCCGAGAGGGCAACCCCGACATGCTGGAAGCCGTTCTTGGTGACGTAGTCGCGCAAGCCGAGGACGAGCGCGGCGTAGACCTCGGCCAGGTCGTCGAGTGGCTCGGCCAGCGGACCGGGAGCGGGGGAGGGGACCTCGCAGACCAGCAACTCCTCCTCGAACTGGGCGGCGCGGGCGACCGGCTCGCCGTTCGGGTCGAGAACGAAGCTGTGGCCGTCGAAGACCAGCTCGTCCTGGCCGCCGACCAGATTGCAGAAGGCGAAGTGGGTGTCGTAGGCGCGAGCCCGCTCGGCGAACATCGCCTCGCGCTCGCGACCCTTGCCGCGGTGGTAGGGCGAGCCCGAAGGGTTCGCGATCACCTTCGCCCCCTGCGTCGCCTCGACCGAGGCGGGCGGCCCCTCGACCCAGCAGTCCTCGCAGATCGTCAGGCCGACCCGCGTGCCGGCGACCTCGACCGTCATCGGCTCGTCGCGGGGGATGAAGTAGCGCTGCTCGTCGAAGACGGCGTAGTTGGGCAGCCGGCTCTTGCGGTAGACCGTCTGCAGCGCCCCGTCGGAGAGAACGGCCAGCGAGTTGTAGGCGTGGCGGAAGTCGCCGCCCTCGGCAGCGGGCTCGGCGAACCCGACCAGCACCGTGAGGCCGGGGCCGACCCCTCGCGCCAGCTCCTCGACCGCGCGCCGGTTGGCCTCGACGAAGTGGCGCTTCAGGTAGAGGTCCTCGGCGGGGTAGCCGGGAATGCAGAGCTCGGGGAAGATCGCCAGGTCAGCGCCAGCATCGGCGGCTCTCCCAATCCACTCGGCGACCTTCGCCGCGTTGCCCGCGACGTCGCCCACCGTGGGGTTGATCTGGGCAAGCGCTACGCGCAAGGCAGGCTCCGGAGCGGCAGGCCGGTCACGGCTGAAGTATCGCCGCCAAGGGAGGCGGGAGGCGCCCGCGCTGTGTGTAGATTGCCGCGAGTGCGGGCGAATCGGCGGCTGATCGGGACTTCGCTCGCCTCACTGGCGCTGTTCGCCGTAACTCCGACTTCCGTCCTGGCCGGTGACCAGTGGGTATTCCGCGCGCCCCTCGCCCGGCCGACGGATCAGCCCGATCCCAACCGCAACGCCTACACCGTCCCCGAGGCGCCCCGCTCGCCCGCCTGCACGCGCCACTTCTGCATCCACTGGGTGTCGGAGGGGATCGACGCGCCGAAACTGATCGATGCAGACGGGAACCGCGACGCCGACGGCGTCCCCGACTTCATCGAGCGCGTGCAGGAGGTGGCCGAGCACGTCCACTCGATCGAGAACGGCAAGCTCGGCTGGCGCGAGCCGAAGTCGGACGGCCGCAAGGGAGGAGGCAGAGCCAAGACCGACGTCTACCTGTCCCAGATCGGCGGGACGCTATTCGGCTACGCCGCCCCCGACCGGGGCCAGGCGACCAGGGCACACCGCCTGCCTCGGCGGCTACACGGCTACCTCGTGCTCGACAACGACTACGACCCGCGCGAGTTCCCGGGGACGATGCCGCTAGCCAACCTCGAGGTGACCTTCGCCCACGAGTACAACCACATCCTCCAGTTCGGCTACGACGCCTACCAGGACGCCTGGTTCGCCGAGTCGAGCGCGGTCTGGATGGAGGACCAGGTCTATGACAGCCGCAACGACTACCTGCGCTACGTGCGCCGCTGGGGGCGCCGCTACGACACGCCGCTGACCGCGAACTCGATCAAGGAGTACGGCTCCGCGGTCTGGAACCAGTGGCTCGCCCACCGCTACGGCCGCGAGGTCGTCCGCAAGGCTTGGGCTCGCGCCCTGTACACGAAGCCGGGCGGCTTCTCGGTCTCCGCCTACGGCGCGGCGATCCGCGCTGCGCGCGGCCCCGGCTTCGGCCGTGACTTCGCCCGCTTCTCACGCGATGTGGCCGAGTGGCGCACCGGCAAAGTCTTCCCCGAGGCGCAGCGCTACCGCGACGTCTCCCGACAAGGGAGCCTGCCGCCGACCGGCCGACCCCTCGAGCGGCTGCTGAACCACACGACCGCCCAGCTGCTGCGCGTCCATGCCCGCGGTGGCAAGGCCGTGGTCGTCAGCGCCTCGGCGCCGGTCGGAGCCGAGGCAGGGCTGGCGCTGGTCGGGCGAATCGGCAGCGAGCGCGACGGCCGGGTGGTCTCGAAGCTGCGCTTCAAGGCGAACGGCGGCGCGATGTCGGTGCGGCTGCGGCGGCCGGGGCGCTTCGAGCGGATCACCGCGGTGCTGATCAACGCCGACGCCAGCACCGCCGGCTACAGCGCTCGCCTGTTCGACTGGAGCTACCTGCGGGACGCGGCGCCGTTCACGGTCAGCGCACGCTTGGCGCGCTGAGCCGAGCGGCCGTCGCCATCGCCTCGGCCGCTGCTTGAATCGACGGCTTCGGCCAGCGCCTGTTCGAGGTCGAGGCCGAAGCTCTCGAGGTCGGCCATCGCGTCGTAGTCACCGACCAGACCGAAGTTGACCTGACCGTCGTAGGACATGATCCCGACGCAGAGCGCCTGGCGGCGG
Source organism: uncultured Solirubrobacterales bacterium (assembly GCA_963728045.1). GTDB lineage: Bacteria > Actinomycetota > Thermoleophilia > Solirubrobacterales > 70-9 > VRUE01. The sequence continues at coordinate 252,799 of CAVSIE010000004.1, read as the reverse complement.
GCGAGCGGGACCAGCGGGAACATCGCCTCCATCTTGCGCCCGAGGACGTAAAGCGGGAGCTGAGGCCCCGGCACGTTGGTGACCACGAGGTTGAAGAAGCGCTGCGCCGGCTGCAGCCGGGCCGCCTGGGAAGTGATCGTCGGCGGGGCGAAGTCGGTGATCCTGGTCAGGATTTCGGCGCCGACCGCCTGGCCCGAGCCCTTCAGGTCACCCATCGTCTCGGTGATCAGGCGCAGCCGCTCGACCGGGTCCTCGCACCAGACGGGCAGCGGCGCCATCATCGCCGCGATCCGGTTGCCGAGCGCGCCGCGCTCCTCCTCGGTGCGAACGCTGACCGGCACCAGGGCCTTCATCTCCAGATCCTCAGTGTCGTGACCGCGGGCACGCAGGTAGTTGCCGATCGCCCCGGTGACAACCGAGAGGACGACGTCGTTGACGGTTCCGCCGTGCTCGTTCTTGACCTGCTTCAGGTCGGCGAGGTCGGCACGAACGAAGGCGATGCGCCGGTGGGGGCCGATCTCGACGTTGAAAGGGGTGGATGGGGCGGCCATCCCGGCGCCGATCATCTTGCTCGTCGCGCCTATCCCCTCCAGCACCTGGCGCGGGCCGCGCAGCGTGGCGCGGACGCCGCGGACGATCTCGCGCGGGCTGGTGGCGCGCTCGCGCAGTGCGTCGGCGAGTATCTGCAGGTCGGTCGGCTCTGGCCGCGGCGCCCACTTCGGCGGCCGCACCGGGGGCGAGGCCGGCTCCTGCTCGGTGTCGAAGAGGACGGTCGTGATGTCGACCCCCGAGACGCCGTCGACGAGCGCGTGGTGGCTCTTGCCGACGATCGCGAAGCGCCCGCCCGAGAGGCCCTCGACCAGCCACAGCTCCCAAAGCGGCTTGCTGCGGTCGAGCTGCTGGGAGAAGATCCGCGCCGCCAGGTTGCGCAACTGCTCCTCGGAGCCGGGCGCCGGGAGCGCGGTCTGTCGCACGTGGTAGTCGAGGTTCAGGTGCGGGTCATCGACCCAGATCGGACGGCCCTGAGCGAAGGGGACGAAGCGCAGCTTCTGGCGGAAGCGCGGCACCAGGTGCAGGCGCGACTCGATGTGGTCGCGGAACTCCTCGTGGCTCGGCGGCGGCCCCTCGAAGAGGATCGCCGAAGCGACGTGCATGTGCGCGCCAGCTCGCTCCATGTGGAGGAAGGAAGAATCGAGTCCGGTGAGCCGATCGCCGTTCATCCGCGTCATCTTCGCATGGAGGACGATCCCAATAGGGGTTCACTTAACTTTTCGGAGAATCGCCGCGGCCGTCCGAGATCGGGCCAGCCGAAAAAGTACAAGACGTTCCACCCCTACTGGGATCGTCCTCAACCCGCGAGGCCCAACTGCATCTGGGCTGGCGTTTCCGGCTCAGGAGGGGTCTCGTTGTCAAAGCCGGCGACACGGACGCCGAGCAGGCGGACGGGGCGCGGCGGCGCGTAGGCGCGCAGGAGGTCGAGCGCGACCGGCCCGACCACCGCCGGGTCGTTGGTCGGCGCCTCGACCGTGTGAGAGCGGGTGACGTTGGTCCAGTCGTCGAGGCGAACCTTGATCCCGATCGTGCGCCCCTCGAGATCGCGGGCCCGCAGGCGGCGGCAGAGCTCCTCGGAGAGCGAGCGCAGCGAGGCCGCCAGCTCGCCGTGATCGGCGACGTCATTGTCGAAGGTCGTCTCCGCCGACTGCGACTTGGTCTCGTGGACGGTGACGATCGGCGTCTCGTCTTCGAAGCGGGCGCGGGCGTAAAGCCAGCGGCCGGTGCGTGGACCGAATGCCTCCACCAGCACGGGCGCGTCGTGGGCGCGTAGCTCGGCCAGGGTGCGGATCCCCATCCGCTCCAGCTTGACGACGCTCTTCGGGCCGATGCCGGGGATCAGGCCGGGTGACTCGGCAGCGAAGCGCTCTAGGGCTTCCTCGCGGGAGAGGACGACCAGCCCGGCTGGCTTGCCCAGCTCGCTGGTGATCTTGGCCAGCAGGCGGTTCTCGGAGATGCCCACCGAGCAGGTGAGGCCGGTGTCCTCGTGGATCTGGGCGGCGATCCGGCGCATCGTCGCCTTCGGCGAGAAGAGCCCGGTGAGGTCGATGTAGGCCTCGTCGAGGCCGACCACCTCGACCGTCTCGGCGTTGCGCCGCAGGATCGCCATCACGTCTCGGGACGCCTCGCGGTAGGCGGTGAAGTCGGGCTGGAGATAGACGGCGTCGGGCAGCCTGCGCCGTGCCACCGCCGCCGGCATCGCCGAGTGGATCCCGGCCAGCTTGCGCGCCTCATAGCTCGCCGTCGTCACTACCGCCCGTGGCCCTGACCCGCAGACGACCACCGGCTTTCCCTTCAGCTCCGGCCGCTTGCGCAGCTCGACCGACGCGTAGAAAGCGTCCATATCGAGATGCGCGATCGTCCGTTCGAAGGCCATTGAGTCGATGGTAGGAGGGGGGAGGGACGGGACGAGCGGGAGGGATTCGAGTCTGCCCAGTCGGGGTAGGGTCAGCGGCATGGGCGACGTCGCGCACACGCGGATCGACGAGATCAAGGCCCTGGAAGGCTTCCTCGAGGGAATCAAGATGCACCAGGTCGCGTCCGGACTAGGCATCACCGCCTTTGGCATCTCGATCGTCGAGATGGACCCCGGCGCCACCGAGTACCCCGAACACGATCACTCGCCCGACGGCATCGGCGGCAAGATGTTCGCCAAACGCCCAGAGCAGCTCGGCCAGGAAGAGGTCTACATCGCCCTGCGCGGCTCTGGCGCCCTCGAAGCCGGCGGCGAGACCTACCCACTGGATCAGGATCACATCGCCCGCATCGCCCCCGACGTGGTCCGCAAGATCACCCCCGGCCCCGACGGCCTCCGACTCCTCGCCCTAGGCGCAACCCCCGGTGAGGCGTACGACCCCGGCGGCACTCTGTAGCCCCCCGGCTCCTCGCTCTTAGACTTCCAGTCGTGGCTTCCCCCGAGGCGAAGAATCTCGAGGCGATCTCGCAGGCGATCGACCAGCACAACTCGAGCTGCCCGTTTCCGGCGGCCGAGGTGCGGATGAACCCGTTCGAGGTCGAGCGGCTGGGCTGGGACGAGATCCGCGGCCTGCCGGTCGTGCCCGACGCCGAGATTGGGACGGGTCGCTTCCGCATCGTCTGCTCGCGCGACGTGGACGGCGCCGGCCTCGAGGAGGTCGAGGCGGTCGGCCAGGAGCTTCAGACCGTCGCGCCAGTCAACAACTAGACGTCGCTCCAGAAGTCCAGTCCCAGCCCGGAAAGCCAGCTCTGGGCTTCGCTGTTGAGCTGGGTCAGCTGGTCGGTCCAGATCAGGACGCCCATCGCGATCAGGATCAGGCCCCCGGTGGCGACGATCAGCTGGTAGTGGCGCTTGACCACGGCGAAGGCGGTGGTCATGCGAGAAAAGGCGACGGCGGTGAGCAAGAAGGGGATCGCCAGGCCCGCCGAGTAGACGGCGAGCAGGAAGGCGCCGCGGGCGGCGGAGTCGGTAAGCGCGGCAGCGCCGAGGATCGCTCCCAGGGTGGGGCCGATACAGGGTGTCCAGGCGATAGCGAAGGCGGCGCCGGCGACGATCGGGCCGCCCTTGCCGGCGCGGTCGAGCAGCGCTTCGACGTGCCACTCGCGGTTCAGCCGCACGATGAAGAGCGAGGCGACGAAGAGGACGCCCATCGCGATGATCAAAGCCGCGGCGATCTTGCTCAAGAGCTCCTCGTGCTCATTGAGGGTCGAGCCGAGCCCGGTCGCGGTCAGCCCGAGCAGGATGAAGATCGTCGAGAAGCTGGCGACAAAGAGCAGGCTCGGCCCCAGGACCCGGCGCCAGCCGGCGCTCTCCAGCTCGCTCGCGGAGACACCGCTGACGGCCGAGAGGTAGCCCGGGACGAGCGGCAGCACGCAGGGGGAGAGGAAGGAGACAATGCCGGCAGCCAGCGCGGCAAAGATCCCCACCCCGGCGGCCGGGTCGGTGCTGATCTCGGCGAAGAACACGGCCCTTCCAGGGTACTTCGCGCGTTCGCTGTGACGCCTTCGGCGGAGGAGGACCGCAACCGGTACATTCCTGGCTAGCCAGCCAAACCGCCGCGCGCACGCGGCGAGACCACAGGAGCAGAGACTTGAGCAACCGCACGTTCGTGATCGGGGTCGGGATGACCAAATTCGAGAAGCCCGGCACCAAGGAGGACGACTACCCGGACTGGGCCAAGGAGGCGGGGGAGAAGGCGCTCTCCGACGCCGGCATTCCTTACGAGGACGTCGAGCAGGCCTACGCCGGCTACTGCTACGGCGACTCGACCTACGGCCAGCGGGCGCTCTACCAGCTCGGCCTTACCGGGATCCCGGTGGTCAACGTCAACAACAACTGCTCCACCGGCTCCTCGGCGCTGTTCCTGGCCCGCCAGGCGGTCAAAGGCGGCATCGCCGAGTGCGCGCTCGCGCTCGGCTTCGAGAAGATGGAGCCGGGCTCACTCGGCGTCAAGTACACCGACCGCACCAATGCGCTCGACAAGCACGCGATGCGGATGTTCGAGATCCGCGACCCCGAGCAGTCGCCGCCGGCGCCACAGATGTTCGGCAACGCCGGGCGCGACCACATGGAGAAGTACGGCTCGAACCCCGACCACTACGCCTGGATCGGCTGGAAGAACCACAAGCACTCGGTCAACAATCCCTACGCCCAGTTCCAGGACGAGTACACGATCGAGGACATCAAGGCGGCGAAGATGATCCACGACCCGCTGACCAAGCTGCAGTGCTCGCCGACCTCCGACGGCTCCGCCTGCGCGATCGTCGCTTCGGAGCGCTACGTCGAGGAGCACGGCCTCTGGGGCCAGGCAGTCGAGATCGCCGGTCAGGCGATGGTCACCGACCTCTCCTCGACCTTCGCCGACGACACCGACTGCATGAAGATCGTCGGCTCCGACATGTCGAAGCAGGCGGCCGAGGAAGCCTATGAGGAGGCAGGCGTCGCAGCCGAGGAAGTCGACGTCTGCGAGCTCCACGACTGCTTCAGCGCCAACGAGCTCATCACCTACGAAGCGCTCGGCTTCGCGGCTGAGGGCGAGGGCCACAAGCTGGTCGAGGAAGAGGCAACGACTTACGGCGGCAAGGTCGTCGTCAACCCCTCTGGGGGACTGATCTCCAAGGGCCACCCGCTGGGCGCGACCGGCCTGGCGCAGTGCTCGGAGCTGACCTGGCAGCTGCGCGGCGAAGCCGACAAGCGGCAGGTCGAGGGCGCGAAGACCGCCCTGCAGCACAACATCGGCCTCGGCGGCGCCGCCGTGGTCACCGTCTACAAGCCGGCCGCCGCCTGAGCGACGGCCGCAGGAGGAGGGCACGATGGCGAAGCAGCGACAGGCACTGAGCGGCAAGGTGGTGGCGATCACGGGCGGCGCGCGCGGGATCGGCAAGGCCACCGCGACGGCACTGGTCCGCAAGGGCTGCCGGGTCGCGATCGGCGACCTCGACCTGGCGCTGGCCGAGCAGACGGCCGAGCAGCTCGGGGGCGGCACCGTCGCGCTCGAGCTCGATGTCACCGATCGCGCATCCTTCGTCTCCTTCCTCGACGAGGCCGAGCGTCAGCTCGGCCCGCTCGACGTGGTGATCAACAACGCCGGGATCATGCCGGTGACCCCGTTCGTCGAGGAGGGCGAGGACTCGGTCCGCCGCCAGGTCGACATCAACCTGCACGGAGTGATCACCGGCGCCCAGCTGGCGATCGAGCGGATGCAGCCGCGCGGCAGTGGGCACATCGTCAACCTCGCCTCGCAGGCGGGCAAGGGCGGCGTTCCCGGCATCGCCACCTACTCGGCGACCAAGCACGCCGTGGTCGGCTTGAGCGAGGCGGTTCGCGCCGAGCTGCGCGGCAGCGGCGTCGAGGTCGCCTGCGTGATGCCGACTGTCGTCAACACCGAGCTGACCGCCGGGGTCGGCCAGCGCCTGATCAAACCGGTCGAGGCCGAGGACGTCGCCAACGAGATCGTCGACGCGCTCGAAGTACCGCGCTTCGACGTCTGGGTGCCGCGCGCCAACGGAGCCCTCTTCAAGTTCGTCGCGCTGCTGCCACGAGGCGTCCGCGAGGCGATCGGGCGGCTGATGAAGATCGACAAGCTGATGACCGAGGTCGACCACGGCGCCCGCCGCGCCTACGAGGACCGCGCCGCCCACAGCGAGCCGGGGCTCGAGGACGAGCCCGCGCAGCGCGAAGCGGCCTAGCAGTCACGGTCCGATGGGCCAGATCTACGACGCGACGTGGGGGAGGGGCTTCGCGGCGCTGTACGACCGCGCCTTCCAGGCCACCGAAGAGGCGGGCCTGCGCGAGATGCGTCGCCAGGCCCTGAGCGAGGCGGGCGGACGGGCGATCGACGTCGGGGCCGGCACCGGCGCCAACCTGGAGCTGTTCCCGCCGCAAGTGACCGAGCTGGTCCTCGCCGAGCCGGACCCACACATGGTGAAGCGGCTCAGGGCAAAGCTGCCCGGGGCCACCGCGAAGGCCCAGGTGGTCGAGGCGCCCGCCGAAAGCCTGCCGCTCGAGGACTCCAGCTTCGACACCGTCGCCTTCACCCTGGTCCTCTGCACGGTCCCAAACCCCGCCGCGGCGCTTGCGGAGACTGCGCGGCTGCTGCGCCCCGGCGGCAAGCTGCTCTTCCTCGAGCACGTCCGCTCCGAGGACACCGGCCTGGCCCGCTGGCAGGACCGCCTGGAGAAGCCCTGGCGCTTCCTCGCCGACGGCTGCCACTGCAACCGCGACACCGTGGCGGCGATAGAAGCGTCGCCGCTGGTCGTGGAGAGCGTCGAGCAGGGGGAGCTGCCGAAAGCGCCGCCGCTGGTCAGGCCACTTGTATGGGGCAGGGCTGTGCTGCCTGCTTGACAGCGCGTCGCTTCGTCGAGCGACCTGCAAATTACTTACCTGGCACGTTTGTGCGTCTTCACAGCTATGCGAGGTGACTTCTCTTCTTCACCCAAGACGACGGCACGGCTGACGGCTGCATCGCTGCCCAGCGGGGTGGCCGCAGTCACCCGACAATGCATCACGAAATCCAGCCAGAGAGCTGACTCACTGAAGACCCACGGGAAATCCTCATCGCCACCATCGACCGTTTCGCCTCCGCCGGTTATCCATTCATAGGTGAACAAGGGATCTGCATGAGCGGACCAGCGACCCGGCCTGCAAACCAGATCGCCGTTCTTCCGCGGGTACACAGTGGGAAGCCGCTTGTTGACGGGCGCCTCGCAACTTGACATATCGCTGCGAAGCTCGATCGTCACCTCATCTGCAGGGACGTGATAAGTGCTCCTGGATCGGTGATCGTAGAACACATCACTGCCGCTAGAGGTCCCCAGATAGAACACACAGCGAGGGATATCGGGGACAGATGAGGTGTTCCCCCATGAGACCAAAGCCGGCTCAACTCGTACCCCGAGAAACGGAACACCAATTATCTTTGGATCTCGGACCGCTTTGCCGTTGCTTGCCTTGCGTCCGAGGCGATCCGCTTCGTCGAACGTCACCAAGCCGGTGAACAGAAGGCCCGTGGGAATCGCAAATGCTACGAGGATGATCAGGTATCGATCCCCGCTGAAGTACAAGGGCTTTGGAACGAAACGGACCCCGCGGCCCTTGCGCTCGAGCCGGATGCTTGCTCCCAAGAAGAAGGCCGTAGGCGCCCACGCCAGGGAGACAGCGGCCTGATAGGGCAATTCGGCGATGGAGCCCAAGCCGAAGATGACGATGATTCCGAGAGCGGTCAGGCCAGCGTTGACAACCACGCCGATCCAGGTTCCGCGCTCTCCTTTGGCGGAAACCTCGTCTCGCAGCGGCACGAGAGGAACCACCAAGCAACATATCGCCAAGGCAATGAGCATGGTCAGGGTGAGTCCTCCCACTGCTGAGTGGGTGAGAATCTGGGTGGGGCCCAACCCGGCCTGCTCGGGCGTAATGTCGAGCGAATCGTAGAAACGGGCGTACGCGAGGCCATAGAAGGCGCTGGCGATGACTGTGATCAGGCTCGCAACCGCGAGATAGTGTTCAAAGATCCAGTCGGCGACTTTGCGCAGGTTTTGCCAGGTTTTGCCCTTCCTCGTCTCAGTCCTTATCAACAGGCGTCGTAGGTCCGCCAACGCAGCGTCGGTGCTTAGCCACTTGCTTTGACGATGGGGGAACTGAACAACCCAGCTCTCGAGTTGCTCGAGAATCCTGGCGTCCTCCAGCTCCTGGGCACGAGCTTCCTCGATGATCGTAGTTAGGTTGCGCTGGAGCGCATCCTCTTTTGCTCGAGGGTAAGCAGCCGTCAGCTGGTTAATGACCTTTTCAGTCACGGCCTCCATCCGGCGTACGTTAAACGAATTATTTAGATCAACACGTGCGTTTGCTTGAACGCACGATAATGGTGGTTATGTGAACTCAGCCGAGAGCGGCTTCGATCGCCGCTTCGATTTCGTCGGCTGAGCCCAGCGTTCCCAGGGGTTCGAGCCCTTTCGTACCCGGCCCTTCCACCGCGAACGATGGCGTGCCGCCGAGGCCAAGTTGTTCGGCTTCGGTCGTGTCGGCTGAGACTTCGGACAGGACGCGCCGGCTTTTGCGGTCGGTGTCCCACTGGGCGATGTCGGGGACGCCCGCGCCGCGGGCGATCTCGGTGAGGAACTCGTCGGTGACGTAGCCGGAGCGCTCGATCCCCTGGTTTCGGTAGAAGAGCTCGACGAAGTCCCAGCCGCGTCCCTGTTTGCCGGCGGCAATGGCTGCGGCGGCGGCGGGAACCGATTCCTCGCTGATGATCGTGAAGTTGCGGAACTCGATCCTGGTCTCGCCGTCGCGCACCTTGGAGTCGATCACCTCGGGAATGACTTCTTCGGCGTAGCCCTTGCAGACCGGGCACTGGAGGTCGCCGAACTCGACCAGCGTCACCGGAGCGCCCGGGTCGCCGAGCGCCAGCTCGTCCTGCGGGATCCCGGCGAGCTCCTGGCGAACCACGTCGGCGCCCTCGAGGCTGGTATCGCCGCCGTCGGTCTGGCTCTGGCCGATCACGATCAGCACCGCGACGACGACGATCGCGAGGAAGGCGGCGGCGCTGCCCAGCTGCACGACGCGACGGCGGCGCTCTTCCTCGGCCTGGCTGCGCTGCTCCGGGCTCATCGCGGTGTCCCAACGTAACGGAGCATGCGGACCACGTTGACGGCGAAGAGCAGCGTCATCAGGGTCGCGCTGGCGACGCACCACTGGCAGATCGCGTCGATCACGAAGAGCTCCAGGTAGGTCAGGTAGACGCTGTAACCGAAGCCGACCAGCGCCAGGGCGAAGCCGGCGAGCCGTGCGCCATCCCCTCGCAGTAGCGCCGCGCCGAGCAACAGCAAGTAGCCCACGATCCCGAGAACCGCGACGTTGATCCCGGCCAACTCCGAGTGGGAGCTTTCCGCGACCGTCTCGCAACCGCCACCGCCGGCAAAGCAGGCGGGCGCGCCGCCGTCGGCCTCGGCGACCGCGATGTAGGTGGCGACGGCGATACCGAGCGTCGCGACGAAGACGGCGATCGCCCGGAGCCTTCCCTCTGCCAGAGACATGCGGCGGGAGACTACGGGGTCCGCCTGTGGCCCGGCTAAAGCTCGCTCAGTGCCGTTTCCAGCCGGCGCCGAAGAAGCGGCTGAGACGACCGGCGCGCCGGTTGGGCTTGAACTTGGCGTGGCCCTCCTCGGGCGGCCCGAGGCGCTTCGCCTCCTCGGCGCTGATCGCGAGGACGACGCCGCGCTCGGCGGTCCGGGCGACCTCGGGGGCGTCGGCAAAGCGCTGCACGCCCTCGAGGTCCTTGAAGACCACGCCGTCGAAGATGTGCTCCTCGTAGTTGTCGAGGATCACCTCGACAACGCCGACCTCCACCTCGTCGTCGCTGTAGACGGGCGTGCCGGGCTGCACCGCCGAGTAGTGGACACCAGGACCGATATCGATCATCGCCCGGGAAGGCTAGCGCTCGCTGCGCCCCGCCAGCGGAGCGCTGAACGCCGCTATCTCGCGTGAGAGCTTGCCGCCCTGCCAGGCAAGCGGTGACTCTCCCTCGCTCTCGCCAACCAGCCGCGCCAGCGGCAGGCGCTCTGCGTAAGCCTCGGCGACGGCGCGCGGGTGGCCAGGGTCGGCGTCGTCGTGGCTGGCGACCACCAGCGCTGGCGCCTGCACCGACTCCAGCTCCGCCAGCTCCCCAAACGGCTGCGAGCGCGGGACCTGGCGCAATGCCTCGGCCACCGCATCGAGATGGCGGTGCCGCAGCATCCGCTCTCGGGTGAAGCGCAGGATCGACTCGCGCCAAGCCGGGTCCGCCACCTGAAATCGGTCGATGTACTCGACGAAGTCGTCCACCCCACCGGTCTCCAGCGCTGTCGCGAGACCATCCCAGTACGCCAGCCCCGCTTCGTCGATCTCGCCGCGATAGACCGGCCCGATCAGGACCAGGCCGGCGAGTCGCTCCGGGCTGCGCAGGGCAAAGGCGACGGCGGTATGGGCGCCCATCGAGCTGCCGACGAGGATGAATGGCTCCTCCCCCACCTCAGCCGCCACCACCGACTCCAGGTCACCGACCAGCTCCGGGTATCCATAACTCTCACCGGCGGGAGCGGGATCGGACTCGCCGTGACCGCGGGCGTCGTAGGAGACCACCCTGTAGCCAGCGCGCTCCAGCGCCCGCGACCCGTGCACGACGGAGTCGCGGGTCGCCGTCAGGCCGTGGCAAAGGACGATCGGCGGCCCCTCCCCCGCCGTCTCGCCCTTGATCGCGAGACCGTCGCCGGCCGTGAACGGGACCGGCTTGGCCGGCGTCATCCGAGCGCCGCGACCGCCCGCTCGAGGTCGCCGACCGTCTGGAAGGTGCTGCCGGTGCGCGAGACGTGGCGGTAGCGGACGACCCCCTCACCGTCGACGACGAAGATCGCGCGCTGCACGTAGCGGCCGCCAGGCGCGTCCCTCAACCCCGCGAGCTTGGCAAATGGGCCGACCCAACCGGTCACGCCGTAGCTCTTGCTGACGGCCAGATCCTCGTCCGCGAGCAACGGGACGTTCAGATCCTGCTCCTGCGCCCAGTGCTCGTGGGAGTCGACCGATTGCGGCGAGATGCCCAGCACCTTCGCGTCGAGCCGGTCGAGCCGGTCACCCTGGTCGCGGTATGAGCAGAACTGCTTGGTGCAGACCGTAGTCGCGTCGCCGGGATAGAAGGCGAGCACGAGATTGCTGCCGCGGTGCTCGGCGAGGCTGTACGTCTTGCCCCCCGTGCCCGGCAGCTCGAACTCGGGCGCGGCGTCTCCCACGTCGATCTTGGCCACTGGGCCAGACTAGAGCAGGCTAGCCCCGCTCGACCGTGACTTTCTCGATCAGGACCGTCTGTTTTGGTGGGCCGTCCTGCACCCCAAGACCATCGATGCGGGCCACGGTCTCGAAGCCCTCGCTGACCTTGCCGACCAGCGCGTATTCGGGCGGCAGCCCTGCGTCGGCGCCGGTGACGACGTAGAACTGGCTCCCCGAGCGCCCCGGTGGATCGGCCGAGCTCTTCGCCATCGCGACGACGCCTTTGGTGTAGGCGAGATTCGCCGGCGGTTTCTCGTCGACCGTGTAGCCGGGCCCGCCGGTGCCGGTCCCTTCCGGGTCACCGCCCTGGATCACGAAGCCCGGCGCGACGCGGTGGAAGGTGAGATCGTCGTAGAAGCCTTCCTCGGCGAGGAAGGCGAAGGAGTTGGCGGTCTTTGGGGCGCGCTCGGTATCGAGGACGATCTCGAAGCTGCCGCAGCTGGTCTCGACCAGGACGGTCGCTTGCTCGCCCTGCGTGAGGACCTGTTTGGGCGCTTTGAAGCTGACCTGCTTCGGCTGCGGCGCTTCGACCTGCTCGCAGCCGTCGGCGCTCGCGGTCGTCGGCGACTCGTCATCGTCGCCGCCGCTTCGCCCGATCAGGATCGCCGCGACGACCCCGGCCGCGACCAGCACGAAGGCAGCAAGAATGACCCAGCGGCGGTCCGGCGTCTCCTCCATCGCGGCGAAAGCCTAGACGACCGGGCCCCGGTTGCAATCATCGGCGCGTGGCCCTCCCCCCTTCGACCTCTTCGCTCAATCGCGCCGCCGGGCGCGCGATCAACGGCATGGTCGCTCGTGCCCCCTGGCTATGGCCCCTGCTGAGGAGCCCGACTCGCCGCTTCTTCTCGGAGCGGGCGAGCGGCTGGGACGAGCGCACCGGCGCCGGTGGAGCCGAGCACCTAGCGCCCCTGGCGGCCGCCGTCCTCCACGTCGATCGCGCCCCCGAACGCATCCTCGACGTCGGCTGCGGGACGGGTGAGGATGCCTTGTTCCTGGCCCGCGAGTTCCCCCAGGCACGGGTGCGCGGCGTCGACCTCTCCGAGGAGATGATTCGCGCCGCCATCGCCAAGGTCGGGCTCGACCCCGAGGGCCGGATCGCCTTCAAGCGGGGCGACGCCGCCGACCTCCCCTTCCCGGACGAGTCGTTCGACCTCGTCGCCCAGCTCAACATGCCGCCCTTCTTCGCCGAGATCGCCAGGGTCCTGCGTCCGGGCGGGCACGTCGTGGTCGCCTCCAGCTGGGGCGACCAGACCCCCTTCTACACACGGCCCGCCCTGCTGCGCTGGAAGTTCCTCCAGCACGGGATCGAGCCGGTCGAGATCGGCGAGGCGGGCGCTGGGACTTTTTATGTCGGCCGCCTCACCGCGGGCGACTGAGCGGGTCGCGCCATCTAGGCTTCTCGGCCCGATGGGAATCGAGGGAATGCCGCTGGCGCTTCTGGTCAATCCTGCCTCTGCGCACGGTCGCACGCGGAAGCTGCTGCCACGGGTGGAGCAGGCGCTGGACGCGCGGCGGATCGCCTTCCGCGTCGAGCTGACCCGCGGCCTCGAGGACGGGGTCGAGCGGGCGCTGGCAGCCGCCGACCTGGGCGAGGTGCCGGTGGTGATGAGCGGCGACGGGCTGGTCGGCGCCGTCGGCGGCGCCCTTGCCGGCGGCGAGACCCCGCTCGGCATCATCCCCGGCGGCCGCGGCAACGACCTAGCCCGCGTGCTCGGCATCCCCGACGACCCGGAGGGCGCCGTCGAGGTCCTCACCGCCGGCCACACGCGCCGGATCGACGTCGGCGAGGCCAACGGCAAGCGCTTCCTCGGCATCGTCAGCGTCGGCTTCGACTCCGAAGCCAACAAACTCGCCAATGAGACCAACGTCCTGCGTGGCAACCTGGTCTACGCCTACGCGGCGCTGCGCACCCTGATCGGCTGGAAGCCAGTGCGCTTCACCCTGCGGATTGGAGAGGAACGAGTGCGCCTCACTGGGTACTCGATCTCGGTCGCCAACAACAGGGCATTCGGTGGCGGCATGTTCATCGCCCCGGACGCCGAGCTCGACGACGGCAAGTTCGACATCGTCGCCGTCGGCGCGGTCTCCAAGCTGCGCTTCGTGAGTAACCTGCCGAAGGTGTTCAAGGGGACGCACGTCGAGGAGGACGAGGTCCGCGTCTTCCGCGCGTCCCGCCTGGAGCTGAGCGCGAGCCGGCCGCTGCCGGTCTACGCGGACGGCGAGCACCTCACCGACATGCCCGTCTCGCTACGCGTGCTGCCGCGCGCCCTGGACCTACTCGTCCCGCCGCCTTGAGCGCCTTCGGGGCGAAGGTTTCGCTGGCACGCGCTCTCGGCGCCGCCAGCCGGGTCAGCGGTCGCGGCGGCGGCACCACCCTCCCCGGCCGTGTGCTGTTGCGCCTCGCTCCTGACGCGATCGCCCGCCTCGGCGCAAGCCTCGACCGCGGCGCGACGATCGTCAGCGCCACCAATGGCAAGACGACCACCGCCGCCATGATCGCCGCCGTTCTCGGCGCGGCAGGGCGAGCCCCGGTGCATAACCGGGCCGGGTCGAACATGACTTGGGGCGTAGCCACAGCGCTGCTCGAGCAGCGCGGCCACGAGGGCCTCTTCGAGGTCGACGAGGCCTGGCTGCCGCGGGTGGCCGAGCAGCTCGATCCCTCGCTGATCGTCCTCGGCAACCTCTTCCGCGATCAGCTCGACCGCTACGGCGAGATCGAGGCGATAGCCGACGGCTGGGCCGCGACCGTCGCCGAGCAGGCCGGCAGCGCCCGCTTCGCGCTCAACGCCGACGACCCGTTGATCGCCGACCTCGGTCGCGACGCCGACGGGAGCCCGCGCCCCGGCGTCGTCTACTTCGGCCTCGAGGATTCCTCGCAGGCGCTGCCCGAGCTCCAGCATGCCTTCGACGCCAAGCACTGCCGCCGCTGTGGCCATCCCTACGCCTACGAGCGTGCCTTCGTCGGCCATCTCGGCCACTACGCCTGCGAGAGCTGCGGCGCCCGGCGCCCGGCGCCCGAGGTCGCTGCGACGCGAGTCGAGCTGCGCGGGATGGCAGGCTCACTGGTCGAGCTGCGCACCCCACAGGGACCGCTGCAGCTGGAGCTGCCCTTGCCCGGCCTCTACAACGTCTACAACGCGCTGGGCGCGGTCACGGCCTGCCTCGAGCTGGGCGTGGAGCCGGCGGCGATCGCGGCCGCGCTGGGCGAGATGCGCGCCGCCTTCGGCCGGGTCGAGACGATCGAGGTCGCGGGCAAGCCGGTCTCGATCCTGCTGATCAAGAACCCCGCCGGCGCGAACGAGGTCCTGCGCACGCTGCGGCTCGAGGCCGGTGGCGAGGGCATCGACCTCTGGATCGCCCTCAACGACGGCATCGCCGACGGGCGCGACGTCTCCTGGATCTGGGACGCCGACTTCGAGCTGCTCGAGGGCGCCGTGCGCCGCGTCGTCTGCGCCGGCACGCGGGCGCCGGAGATGGCGCTGAGGCTCAAGTACGCGGGCTGGCCGACGGAGACGATCGAGGTCGAGCCCGGGATCGAGCGAGCGCTGGACCGAACCGTTGCGGGGGCGCCGCAGCGGCTCTTCGCCCTGCCGACCTACACGGCGCTGCTGGAGCTGCGCAAGCTGCTGGCCTCGCGCGGCCTCGCTGAGGAGTTCTGGCGGTGAGCGCGGTCGTCTGGCACGACGTCGAGTGCGGCGGCTACACGGCCGACCTGCCGCTGTGGGAAGAGCTGGCGAGCGAGGCGGCTGGCGGGATCCTCGATCTCGGCTGCGGCACGGGACGCGTCGCGCTGCACCTGGCGAAGCGCGGGCACTCGGTCACCGGCCTCGACCTGGACGCAGAGCTGGTCGCCGCTTTCAACGAACGTGCATCCGGTTCCGCGCATGCGGTCGCCGGGGACGCGCGGGACTTCGATCTGGAGGGTGATTTCGGCTTGGTGCTGGCCCCCATGCAACTGCTGCAGCTGCTCGAAGGCGCTGAGGAGCGAGGGGCCTGCCTGCGGTGCGTCGCCGCGCACCTGGCCGGTGGCGGGCGAGCCGCGTTTGCGATCGTCGAGTCGATGCCGAAAGTCGCCGAGGATGCCTACCCCCTCCCCGACACGCGGGAGGCCGACGGCTGGGTCTACTCCAGCCTGCCGCTCGGCGCCAGGCGCGACGCCGGGGCGATCGCAGTGAGCCGTCTGCGTCAGACCGTCTCGCCGGCGGGGGAGCTGAGCGAGGAGGTCGACGAGGTTCGCCTGCTCCTGCTCTCGGCCGATGACCTGGAGGCGGAGGCACGGGCGGCCGGGCTGCGGCCGTCTGGACAGCACGCGATAGACGCCACCGACGACCACGTCGGCTCGACCGTTCTCCTGCTGGAGAAGGAACCCTGATGGAGCTGCGCCTCCTTGCTCTCTACCCGGAGCAGATGAACATCTACGCAGACCGGGGCAACATCCTGCTCCTGCGTCGCCGCTGCGAGTGGCGCGGGATCGGGTTCTCCTACACGGCGGCCGGCCCCGGAGAGTCGATCGATCCCGCCGCCCACGACCTCCTCTACATCGGCGGAGGCCAGGATCGTGACCAGCGGGCAGTGGCGGCCGACATGGTCGCGACGAAGCGCGACGCGCTTGGCGCGGCGATCGCCGACGGCGCCGTCGTGCTCGCGGTTTGCGGCGGCTACCAGCTGCTCGGCCACAGCTACCAGATCAAGGCGGAGACGCTGCCCGGGCTGGGGCTTGCGGACCTCGAGACCGTGCGCGAGCCGGGGGCGCGGCTGATCGGCAACGTCGCGATCGAGACGGATCTCGGCGAGGGACCACGGATCGTCGCCGGCTTCGAGAACCATGGCGGTCGCACCTACCTCGGGACAGACGAGGAACCCCTCGGGCGGGTTCTCAAGGGGTTCGGCAACAACGGCAAGGACGGCTTCGAGGGCGTGCGCCGCGACAACCTGATCGGCACCTATCTGCACGGTCCGCTGCTGCCCAAGAACGCCTGGCTCGCCGATCTCCTGATCGCCCAGGCCCTGGAGCGGCGTCACGGGACGCGTCCCGAGCTGGAGCCGCTCGGGGACGAGCTGGAGCTGGCGGCGCAGGATTGCGCCCGCACGGCCGCACTGCGCGGCTGAATGCTCCACCGCACCACCGGGTAGTCAGATGGGGTGTGGCCCAGGGAAAGGCATTCGCTCGTCTGCTTCGTGCTGCTTGCGGCCCTCGTCATGCTCCCGGGCGCGATGCCGGAGCCGAGCATGGCTCAGGGCTGCGCCGATGGCCCGCGGGCCATCGGCAACACCATCTTCGGCACCCCCTGCGCCGACACGATCCGAGCCCCACGCTCCGTCACCACCGTCTTCGGCGAAGGCGGCGACGACGTCGTCTACGGCCAGCGCGGCAACGACCAGATCAACGGCGGCGAAGGCAACGACCGCCTCTACGGCGGGATCGGCGACGACCGGCCCCGCGGCGGCCCCGGCGACGACTTCCTTTCGGGCGGCTTCGGGGCGGACTCACTCGACGGCGAAGGCGGCAACGACTTCGTGCGCGGCGACGCCACGATCGACGCGATCGCCGACACCGGTGGCGGCACCGACACGCTTAGCTATGCAACCGGGGCGACACCGGGCTTCTTCGACCGGCCGGAGGTCTCCGATTTCGAAGGCCTTCCCCCTGGCAGAGAGGGGCGCGGGGCCTACGTGAACCTGCAGAGCGGCATCGGCGACAACGGCCTGGCGCCGTCGGGCGGCGGGGTCGACGAAGGACTCGAAGGGGCGAGCTTCGAGGTGGTGATCGGCACCGCCTTCCCTGACTTCATCGTCGGCACGGCCGGCACGGAGACGATCTACGGCGGCGGCGGAGCGGACGTGATCCTCGGCGAAGGAGGCCCTGACGTCGCCTTCGGCGGAGCCGACGGCGACAGCTGCGACGCCGCGACGGCGTTCGAGTGCGAGACCGACGAGCAGGAAGTCGAGCAGCGCGACCTGGGCGCGATCTCGGTCGGCCTGATGGCGCCGCAGTCCGGGGGCAACCCGGCGCTCTACCTGACCGGCAGCGACGAGGACGACGAGGTGACCGCCAGCTACGCGTCCGGCGCCGTCACCTTCGCCCTCGAGCCGAGCTCCCAGGGCGGCTTCGATACCAGCCCCTCGGCCGCCGGCGGGTGCAGCGCCCCAGCCGGCGGCAAAGTCGTCTGCCCCACCCCCTCCCCTCCCGATTCGGTGGTCCTCGCCGGCCTCGACGGCAACGACACGCTCGCCGTCTCCGGCTTCGGCATAGGGGCTACGGAGGCGACCGCGGTGATCCTGCTCGGGAACGGTGGGAACGACGAGTTGACCGGCGGCCTCACCGAAGACGCGCTGGTTGATGGCGCCGGGGCCGACACCGCAGATGCAGGTGGTCGGGACGACGCGGTGCCCAACAACGAGGGAGGCGATCAGCTGCACGCGGGCGCCGGGGAGGATCTCTTCATCTCCAACGCGGTCTGCGACGGCGACCGGCTCGACGGAGGCCCCGACCGGGACAACGCCAACTGGGCGAACTTCAACGCCGCCGTGGCGATCGACATGGCGGCGCAGTGGGCGGGTCTCGTCGGTTCGAGTGGACAACCACAGTGCGCCAGCGGCGCCCTGCTCACGATCCTCGAAGCGATCGAGGACACCGAGGGGACGAGCCTCGGCGACGTCATGGTCGGCGACGCCGGTCCCAACCAGCTCCTCGGAAGGCCTGGATCCGACTCCTACTTCGCAGCGGCCGGCGACGACTCGATCCTCGCCAACTCGGGCACGCCCAACGACGACCCCGATCCGACGATCGACTGCGGCGGCGGCTTCGACACCGCTCAGATCGATCATCCCGAGAACGGTCCCGACGCCACGCCGGTCGCTTGCGAGTCGGTCTACGAGCGCGACCCGAACAGCTTCCGCCCGCCCGACACCCCACTGGACCCGAACCCGGAGCCCCCAACTACCAGCGGACCTCCGCTGCCGCCCCAACCGCCGCCAGTGAGTGACCGGACAGCGCCGCGGACGCGCATCGCCCACAGGCCGCCCAAGCGCCTCTTCACCGCCAGGCGGACCCGCCGCGTCACCTTCGCCTTCGGCGCCGACGAGCCGGGCGCCTCTTTCCGCTGCGCGCTCGACCGCCGCCCCCTCCAGCCATGCCGCTCGCCACGCCCCTACCGGCTGAAACTGGGCCCCCATACCTTCCGCGTCTTCGCGATCGACGCCGCCGGCAACCGTGACCGCTCGCCGGCGCTGTTTGCCTTCCAGATCCTCAGGCCTTAGCGACCGCTGGACCCAAACCCACCGTCGCCACGGGCAGAATCGCTCAACGACTCGACCTCAACCGGCTCAGCCGGCGCAATCGGCGCAATCACCAACTGAGCGATCCGATCTCCAGGCTCGACCCGAAAGGTCTCAGCCGGATCCGTGTTCAGCAGCAGCACCCGAACTTCCCCTCGATAACCGGAGTCGATCAGCCCCGGCGAGTTGACCAGCGCGATCCCGTGCTTCTTCGCCAGCCCCGACCGCGGCAGCACCAACCCGGCATGTCCCTCAGGGATCTCGACAGCCACACCGGTTCCGACGCTCCAGCGCTCGCCGGGGCCCATGTGGGCAGCCTCGTTCGCGTAGAGGTCCAAGCCGGCATCGCCCTCGTGCGCACGACTGGGCAGTCGCGCACCGTCCTCGACTCTCGCCACCGGCAGCTCCATTCCGCGGACCCTACAGCGACGGTAAAGGGAGGGCGGGGGTTTCCCCGCCCGGACAAGTCGCGCGCTAATGAGCGCGCGACTTTGAGTATCCGCCCGTTCGGGGAGACCCCCGCCCTCCTCCTCTAAGCGACAGTGGTTCTAAGGTCGTCGAATCGGTGCATCTCGGCAACCGGCACACGTGCGTGCACAAGCACCCCATCGGCCCGCTCTTCCCGTTCGAGGTCACCTGCCACCTCGTGCAGCTCGTGCAACCGTGCGCCTTCGGTGTAGGGGACGAGCAAATCAACGCTGGTCAGGCTGTCTTCGAAGACCGCCTCGATCCCTGCCCGCAGCTGGTCCAGCCCGTCGCCGGTGAGAGCCGAGACTAGTACCGCGTCGCCATGACGCAGCCTCGCTTCGTGGCGGCCCTCCGTGTCGAGCAGATCCGCCTTGTTAAACACGAGTAGGCGTGGGCTCTCGCCAGCCCCAATCTCACCCAGCACAACATCGACCGCTCGCATATCAGCTAGCTGCCGCTCCTCGGGCGCGGTGGCATCCACCACGTGGAGGATCAGGTCTGCCAGGACCGTCTCCTCCAGAGTCGCCTTGAAGGCCTCGACCAACTGGTGCGGCAGCTTCTCGATGAAGCCGACGGTGTCGGTCAGCAGGTAGTCGCGGCCGGAGAGCTCGAAGCTGCGGGTGGTCGGGTCGAGGGTGTGGAAGAGCCTGTCCCCCACCCCGACCTCGGCCCCCGTCAAGGCATTGAGCAGGGTCGACTTGCCGGCGTTGGTGTAGCCGGCGAGGGCAACACGCGGTAGTGAGGAGCGGTCGCGCCTGGCCCTCATCGTGTCGCGGTTGCGCTCCAGCCTCTTCAGGCGCCGGCGCAGCGCCGCGATACGGTCGCGGGCGAGCCGGCGGTCGGTCTCGATCTGGCTCTCGCCCGGGCCCCTTGTGCCGATGCCGCCGTCCATGCGCCCGGCGCCGAGGCGCTCGAGGTGGGTCCACAGCCCCCGCATGCGGGCCATGTTGTACTCGAGCTGGGCCAGCTCGACCTGGAGCTTGCCCTCGGCCGAGTGGGCGTGGTCGGCGAAGATGTCGAGGATCACCGCGGTGCGATCGATCACCGGCACGCCCAGCGCCGCCTCCAGGTTGCGCTCCTGACGAGGCGCCAGCTCGTCGTCGCAGGCGACCAGGTTGGCGTCGCAGGAGGCGATCTCCCGCTTCAGCTCGGCCAGCTTGCCGTGCCCGAAGTAGCGGTCCGGGTCGGGCGCGGAGCGCTGCTGGAGCATCTCGCCCGCCGTCGCCACCCCCGCCGTGCGCAGCAGCTCCTTCAGCTCGGCCAGCGAGTCCTCGTTCCCCGCCCCGTCGGCTACGCCAATCGCCAGCGCTCGCTGGCGCGCCCTCCGGTTCGAGACGCCGGCGCCGTTCGCGCTGTAGCGCGTCTGGGCTTGGCGACCGTTTCTCGAACCTTGCACTCAGGGCAAATTGTAGGCGCGTCGGGGCCGGCTGGACAGCCAGCCGGATAGTCTGTGCGCCGATGAAGGTCTTCCTCACCGGCGGCACCGGGTTCATCGGCGGGAAAGTCGTGCGCCAGCTGCGTGAGCGCGGGGACGACGTGACCTGCCTGGCTCGAAACCCAGCCAAGGGCGAGAAGCTGAAGGCGCAGGGCTGCGAGCTGGTCAGCGGCGATCTCGGTGATGGCGCCGCGATCCGCCGTGGCATGGAGGGCTGTGACGGTGTGATCCACGTCGCCGCGATGTACGAGGTCGGCATTCCGAAGTCACAGCACGCCGCGATGTACGCCGCCAACGTCGAGGGGACCAAGCTGGTCCTGCGCAGCGCGCTGGAGGCGAAAGTCCCCAAGGTCGTCTACGTCTCGACCGTCGGCGCCTTCGGCAACACCCACAAAAAAGTCGTCGACGAGAGCTACAAGCACCCGGGCAGGGAGTTCACCTCCTACTACGAGCAGACGAAGTGGGAAGCGCACCGGGTCGCCGAAGAGATGATCGCCGGCGAGGACCTGCCCTGCGTGATCGTCCAGCCCGGCGGCGTCTACGGCCCCGGCGACACCTCGCAGGTGGCTGACCTGCTCGGAGAATTCCTCGCCGGCAAGCTGCCGCTGATCCCCTTCCCCGAGCTGGGGATCTGCATGACCCACGTCGACGACATCGCCGCCGGGATCCTGCTCGCCCTCGACAAGGGCAAGGCGGGCGAGGACTACGTGCTGAGCGGGCCGGTGACGACGATGCGCGAGGCGGTCGGCGTGGTAGCCGACATCAGCGGGCGCAAGGCGCCGAAGCACGCGCTGCCGACGCCGCTGATGAAGATGCTGACTCCGATCGGGCCGCTCGTCGGGAAGATGATGGGCCAGCCCCCCAACCTGCGCGAGCTGATCTCCTCCGCCGACGGCGTCACCTTCTGGGCCAGCCACGAGAAGGCGAGCCGCGAGCTGGGCTACGCGCCGCGTGGCATGGAGGAGGGGCTGCGGGAAACGCTCGAGCAGGACGACCGCTTCCCCACGCCGGCGCCCGTCTGAGGGAGTCGGGGGAGGGCTCGCCGGAGCAACAGCATGGAGGCTCCGTCGAGCCCTCCCCCGACTCCCATAGGCTGGTCCGATGCGTGTAATCGACGTCATGCACTTGGGCCGGCCGCACGTGATCGGGTGCTGGCAGGTCGGCGACCTCTTGGTCGACCCTGGCCCGGAGTCATCGCTGGACACGCTGCTAGCCACGCTCGGCGACGAGCAGCCGCGGGCTCTGCTGCTCACCCACATCCACCTCGACCACGCGGCGGCGACCGGCGCCCTGGTGCGCCGCTTTCCGGAGCTCGAGGTATACGTGCACGAGCGCGGCGCCCCCCACCTGATCGACCCTTCGAGGCTGCTGGCCAGCGCCGAGCGCCTCTACGGCGACGCGATGGAGCGCCTCTGGGGAGAGATCGTCCCTGTCCCGGAGGAGAACGTGAAGCCGCTCAGCGGCGGCGAGCGCGTGCTCGGCATGCAGGTCGCCTACACCCCGGGTCATGCTTCCCATCACGTCTGCTACCTGCACGAGGAGAGCGGCGCCGCCTTCGTCGGCGACGTTGCCGCGGTCCGCATCCCGCCATCGGGGCTGATCGTGCCTCCCACTCCGCCGCCCGATATCGACATCGAGGCCTGGCAGGACTCGATCGGCATCGTCGAAGGCTGGGCGCCAGAGCGCTTGGCGCTGACTCACTTCGGCCAGGTCGACGAGCCTGCAGCCCATCTCGCACAGGTGCGCGAGCGGCTCCGCGAGGAGGCGGGCCTGGCGCGGGAACTCTCCGAAACCGAGTACGAGCAGCGTCACCGCGAGCGCGTGGCCGCCAGCGCCGACCCAGAGACGGCCGCCGAGCTGATGCAGTGCGTCCCGCCGGAGTATCAGTGGCGCGGCCTGGATCGCTACTGGCGCAAGCGCGAGGTCTGACCCAAGCGTTAGGTTTACCCGCTAGTGGGTAAACGCCCGCCCAACCCGCAAACTCGGAGGTCGTAAGTGAGACGGAAGGCCAGTCATCTGCCGAAACTCGTCGTCGCATGCATCGCAGCAGTCGCGCTGGCGGTTGGCGTCGGCGCCTGCGGAGACGATGAAGAGGCCCAAAGCCTCACCTTCACGATCACCCAGCAGGGCAAAAAAACGGAACTGTCGGGACCGCAGAGCGCCGAGACCGGACTGGCCGAGATCACCCTCGAGAACGAAGGTGAGAAAGAAGGCGACCTGCAGCTGATCAGGGTCGAGGGCGACCACACGCCCGAAGAAGTGGTCAAAGGGTTCGAACAGGCCGGCAGCGGCAAAGCGTTCCCCGACTGGTTCTTCGGCGGTGGAGGAGTCGGCGCCACCGGCGCGGGCGAGAGCCAGACGGTGACCCAGGTCCTCGAGCCAGGCGCCTACTACGCCCTCGATACGGAAGGCGGCCGCCCAGACCCGAAATCGATCCCGGCCCTCGAAGTGACCGGCGAGGAGTCAGACGAGACGGTAGAGGCCGACGAGACGGTCTCCGCCTTCGAGTACGGCTTCGACGCGGAAAGCCTGACCTCTGGCGAAACCGAGATCGTCTTCGAAAACAGCGGCGCCCAGCCCCACCACCTGCTTGCGGCTCCGCTGATCGGCGACAGCACCGCAGAAGACGTCGAGAGCTACTTCAAAACCGAAAAAGGCAAAGCGCCGCTGGAGGAGAAAGGAACTCAGGCGACGGCCGTGATCGAAGGCGGTGAAAGCCAGGTGGTCACCCTCGACCTGGAGCCCGGTCGCTACGCCTTCTTCTGCTTCATCAGCGACCGCCAGGGCGGCCCGCCCCATGCCCTTCAGGGCATGGTCGACGAAGTCGAAGTCGAGTAGCTAAGCCGCTGGAGCGCGAGCGCCTCAGGAGAGGTGCTCGCGCATCCGCTCGACCGCCTCGGTAATGCGCTCGTCCGGTGTGGTGAGGGAGATGCGGAAGAAGCCCTCGCCACTAGGTCCGTACATCGAGCCCGGCGAGACGACGACCGCCGCCTCTTCCAGCGCCAGCTCGGCGAACGAGGTAGAGGTGTGGCCCTCGGGGACCGGCGCCCAGACGTAGATCGTGCCCTTCGGGGTCGCCACCTCGACGCCGATCTCGCGCAGGGCATTGACGACGAGGTCGCGACGGCGGACGTAGGTCTCGTTCATCCGCTGTAGCGGGTCGCTCGGCCCGCGCAGCGCCGCCGCGCCAGCGAGCTGGATCGCCTCGAATAGGCCCGAGTCGACGTTGGTCTTTAGCCGCCAGTAGGTCTGGATCGCCTCGGCGTTGCCGAGAATCGCGGCGCAGCGCCAGCCGGTCATGTTGTAGCCCTTGGAGAGCGAGAAGACCTCGACACCGACCTCCTTGGCGCCGGGCGTCGCCAGGAAGCTGGGCGCCACGTAGTCGTCGAAGGTCGTCTCCGAGTAGGCGTTGTCGTGGACGACGAGGATCTCGTGCTCGCGGGCGAAGGAAACGACCAGCTCGAAGAAGCCGTCCGGGACCACCGCGCCGGTGGGGTTGTTGGGGTAGTTGATGAACATCAGCCGCGCCTTCGCGGCGACGTCCGCGGGCACCGCGCTTAGGTCGGGGGCGAAGCCGAGGTCCGGGACCAGGGGCAGCAACTCCGGGGTCGCGCCGGCGAGGATCGGCCCGCCGGTGTAGACGGGGTAGCCGGGGTCGGAGGCGAGCGCGACTCCGCCCGGATCGAGGAAGGCGAAGCAGAGGTTGTAGATGCACTCCTTGGCGCCGATTGCCGGAATCACCTCGTTCTCGGGGTCGATCTCGACCCCGAAGCGCTCGCCGTAGAACTCGGCGAAGGCCTCGCGGAACTCGGTCCGGCCCCGGTTGGTCGGGTACTTCTGGTTGGCGCCGTCGGCGACCGCCTCCTGCATCGCCTTGACCACGTGGGGATAGGTCGGCTGGTCGGGATCGCCGATGCCGAGGCTGATCACGTCGATGCCGGCGGCGCGCTTGTCGGCGATCCGCCGCTCGAGCTCCTGGAACATGTAGGGCGGCATCGCCTCGACGCGCTTAGAGGGCGCAGCAATGCCGGGCTTCGTCTCTGCGTTTGTCATGGCGGGCACCCTAGAGGTCAGCGAGCGCCTGGAGCAGCTCCGGTGAGAGCTCACCGGAGCAGACCGGCTCCGCCCAGCCGCTGAGGCGCACGTCGAGATCAGCGGAGATCTCGACCTCGAGCTCTCCCCCGTCGAGCTCGACCGTGATCGGGCTTGGCGCGCCGTTGAGGAAAGCGGTGATCGCGGCGCCGCTGGCGCCGGTTCCGGAGGAAAGCGTCTCCCCCACGCCGCGCTCGAAGATCCGCGCCCGCACCCTGCTTCCCTCGGCGCGCAGGAAGGAGACGTTGGTCCGGTTGGGGAACAGCTCGTGGCCTTCGATCCCCGGCCCGATCGCGGCCAGATCGAGCCGCTCCAGCTCGTCGCCGACGTCGATCGCGCACTGGGGGTTGCCGATCGAGACGTGCTGGAAGGCCCACTCGCGGCCGGCCGCGGTCAGCGCTCCCCTGCCGTCGGCGCCCCCCGAAGGAAAGTCCTTGGAAGCGGTTGCCGCCCGCCCCATCTCGACCGAGCAGGTCCGCTCGGAGGTGATCGTCGGCGTGATCGGGCCTGCCGCGGTGAGGATCGAGAAGGTGTCCTCACTGGTCCAGCCGTGCCGGCGTAGGTAGAGGATCGCCTCACGCGCCCCGTTCCCCGAAAGCTCGGCCTCGGACCCATCGGGATTGAAGATGCGCAGCTCGGCGACATAGGCAGGATCGTCGTTACGCGAGAGCAACAGAACGCCGTCGGTGCCGAGGCCGAAGTGCGGATCGCAGATCCTCTGCACGCGCGCCGCGTTCAGCTCCCACGGGAGCTCCTCCACCTCGATGACCAGGTAGTCGTTACCCAGGGCCTGCCACTTCTCGAATCGCATTCGCGGCGCAGCCTATTCGGAGAGCGAGGCGACCATCGCGGCGGCGACATCGGCGTCGTCACGGTCACCGCGGTCGATCCAGCGCAGGTTGGGGATCTTGCGCATCCAGGTGAGTTGGCGACGGGCGTAGTTGCGCGAGCGTTTCTTCATCAGCTCGACGTCGCCGGCGAGCAACTCGTCGAAGCCGAGGGCGACGCGGGCGGTGCGTGAGGGCCCCTTCGCTTCCGCCGCGACCACCTCCTCGCGGGCCCCGGCGGCGACGATCGCCTCGGTGCGAGCGTCGATTCGCTCGTAGAGCGCCGCCCGGTCCATGTTCAAACCGAAGATCGTGGTCGGGTGACGCGTCTCCGGCGACCACAGCTCCGAGTCCTCGCTTTCCGACGGCGCCTTGACCAGCGACAGCTCCGCCACCGCCGCCCTCAGATAGAGGCCCGTCCCCCCCACCACGATCGGCCGCCTGCCCGCCCCAAGCGCCGCATCGATCTCCTCGTGTGCGAGTGGCATGTAGTCCCCGACCGAGAACGGCTGCGACACCGGCACAAACCCGACCAGCTTGTGTTCAAGCCGCGCCTGCTCGTCGGCTGTCGCGACACCGGTCAGCGCGCCCAGCCCCTCATACACCTGCAACGCATCGCACGAGATGGCGACCGGGTCCTCACCGCGACCGCGAAGCAGCTCCGCCAGCTCGATGGCGACACCGGTCTTGCCGACCCCCGTCGGCCCAAATATGGCGATCACGTGCATCGGCACTCGGTCAAGGGCGGTGTCGGCACTACCCGGAACGGCTTGTACTTTTTCGGCGTCCGGCCGGAACCCCGCCACTTCCGCCCCACCGAAAAAGTTGAGTGGAGGGTGGCGCCGACACCGCCCCTACACCAGCTGCGTGAGGGGCTGTGCCGCCACCCCACTCAACGATGTTGAGGTGGCAGCTTCGATCTTCACGTCGACGAGTTCCCCAGGACTGGCGAGCCCTTCGAAATGGACCGTCTTGTTGTGCCTGGTTTTCCCCCGCAGCCGCGAGGGATCGGTCCGGCTGGGCCCTTCGACCAGCACCTCCAGCTCACGGCCGACGAACCGCCCCGCCCGCTCCGTGGCCCGCCGCTGCACCAGCTCGACCAGGCGCTCCATCCGTGCTCGCTTGACCGGGTGAGACACCTGCTCGCCCATCTCCGCCGCCTCGGTTTCGCGGCGCGGCGAGAAGACGAAGGTGAAGGCGCCGTCGTAGCCGACCTCGTCGACCACTTCCATCGTCTGCTCGAAATCTGCCTCGGTCTCGCCGGGGAAGCCGACGATGATGTCGGTGGTGATCGCGCAGTCGGGGACGTGCTCGCGAATCAGCGCGACGCGGTCCATGTAGCGCTGGCGGTCGTAGGTGCGGCGCATGCGCTTGAGCACGGCGCTGGAGCCCGCCTGGAGAGGCAGGTGGATGTGCTCGCAGAGGGAGGGCAGCTCGGCGTGGGCGCGGATCACGTCCTCGCGCATGTCCTTCGGGTGCGGGCTGGTGTAACGGATGCGGTCCACTCCCTCCACCGCGTCGATGCGGGCCAGCAGCTCGGAGAAGGAGATCCGTGCCTCCTTCGGCAGGTCGCGCCCGTAGCTGTTGACGTTCTGCCCCAGCAGGGTCACCTCACGGACCCCGTCCGCAGCAAGGCCCTCCGCCTCGGTGACCAGCTCGCTGGGATCGCGGCTCACCTCGCGCCCCCGGGTCGAGGGCACGATGCAGTACGCGCACTTGCAGTTGCAGCCCTGCGAGATCTGCAGCCAGCCCTGGAACTCGCGCTCGCGCCGGGTCGGCAGGTGGCCGGAGAAGTCCTCGAACTCGAAGTAGCCCTGCGCCGTCAACGAGTCCGAGTTGAGGAACTCGGCGAGCTTGTGGATCTGGCCGGGGCCGAAGGCGACGTCGACGAAGGGGAAGCGCTGGAAGACCTCGTCCTTGACCGACTGCGCCCAACAGCCGCCGACCCCGACCACTCGCTCCGGATCTTCGGACTTGAGGCGCTTCGCCTCGCCCAGGTGGGCGACGAAGCGGCTGTCCGCCGACTCGCGGATCGAGCAGGTGTTGAAGAGGATCAAGTCGGCCTGGTCGCGGCTGAGAGCCTCCGCGTACCCCAGCGACTCGAGCATCCCGCGCATGCGCTCGGAGTCGTGCACGTTCATCTGACAGCCGAACGTGGTTACGTGAAAGCTGGGCATCGCGCCCAAACTTTAGAGGGAAGCGGCGAGGCGCCAGCCCGGGCGCTGCTTGCTACTCGGCTGCCTCGACGTCGGCGGCCTCCTCTTCGGCTTCCTCTGTGGCGTGCGGCAGGCCGACCTCCTGCTCATGGTGCTCTTCCTCGTCCTGGGAATGCAGGACCGAGAAGGTCGCCGAGCCGACCACGAAGACCACGAACCAGAGGACGACGACCGGCCCCAACCGCCCCGGGAAGCCCTTCACGCGCAGGCCGAGGAATGTGACCACCACGGCCGAGACCGCGAGCACGATCCCAAAGGTGTAGAAGAGGTCGCCGTTGCTCATGCGCGCGGCATCCTAGCGCCGTGCGTGGGCTTACGCAGCTTTGACCTCTGCCACCGGCGCCTCTGGCTCAGGGGCCGGCGCAGCGCCCTCGGCGCCGATCCCCAGCGCAGCACGAACCTTGGCTTCGATCTCGCTGGCGAGGTCTTTGTTCTCCGCGAGGAACTGCTTGGCGTTGTTGCGCCCCTGGCCGAGCCGGATCTCGCCGTAGGAGAAGAAGGCGCCCGACTTGCGAACCAGGTCGTGCTCGATGCCGAAGTCGAGCAGCTCGCCCTCGCGGGAGATGCCGGTCCCGTACTCGATGTCGAACTCGGCCTGGCGGAACGGCGCCGCCACCTTGTTCTTGACGACCTTGACCCGCGCCCGGTTGCCGACCGCCTCAGTTCCTTCCTTGAGGGTTTCGATGCGGCGGATGTCGAGACGCTGTGAGGCGGCGAACTTCAGCGCCCGCCCTCCCGGTTGCGTCTCCGGAGAGCCGAACTGGACGCCGACCTTTTCGCGGATCTGGTTGGTGAAGAGGCAGACGGTGTTGGTACGGTTGAGGTTGCCGGCGAGCTTGCGCATCGCCTGCGACATCAGGCGGGCCTGGAGGCCGACGGTCTGGTCGCCGATCTGCCCTTCCAACTCTGCTTTTGGCGTCAGCGCCGCGACGGAGTCGATCGCGACGACGTCGATCGCGGTCGAGGCGATCAGGCGGTCGGCGATCTGCAGCGCCTGCTCGCCGAAGTCGGGCTGGGAGACGAGCAGCTCATCGGTGTCGACGCCGATCGCCCTGGCGTAGATCGGGTCCATCGCGTGCTCGGTGTCGATGAAGACGCAGACTCCACCGAGCGCCTGGGCCTGGGCGATGATGTGGTAGATCAGCGTCGTCTTTCCCGAAGACTCGGGGCCGTAGATCTCGACCATCCGCCCCCGTGGCACGCCGCCGATGCCGAGCGCCAAGTCGAGCGCCAGCGAGCCGGTTGGGATCGCCTCGACGGGCAGCGCGTTGTCGGCGCCGAGGCGCATTAGGATGCCCTCGCCGAACTCCCTTTTGATGCCGGTGACCGCGTTCTCCAGCGCGGCATCCTTGGCTTTTGCCTCCTTTGCCGAGGCGTCCTTCAAAGTCGTTTTCTTGTCTGCCATCTCTCTCACCTCAGCTTGACTTGGGCCAGCGGGGTGTATCGCGCACCCTGCGGCTGGAGTTTGGAAAGGTAGAGCGTCATCCGGACGCCACTGAACGGCTGCAAAAGCTTCTGCGGGAGCCTGCCGGGAGGCTTGGACAGGCGGGCCGGCTGCTTCGAGCCACGCCCCTGGGGTCGCACCCTCGCAACGGTGACGTGGGGCCAGAAAGGGCGCTTCTCGGGCTCGTAGAGCCGCTCCGCCGCCAGCTTCCTCTCGAGCTCGGCCTGCAGCGTGACCGCCGCCGGCGAATCCGCCGGCAGGGCGAAGAGGCGGGCGCGGCTCAGCGAAGGCTTGCCGACCGGCTCCCCCAGCTCGATTCGAGGCGCAGGGCCCCCGCTCCCTTCGACGACCTCGGCCAGCCGGGGGATCTCCTTCTCGGCCCGGTAGCCGAGAAAGGCAAGCGTGACGTGAAGCGCGTCGCGCCGCACGGGACGCAAGGCCGGGTCGCTCAGCTCCCCGCGCCCCCAAGCCTCAATCCCCGCCTTGACCGAATCGGGCAGGTCGAGAGCGATGAACAAACGCGCCCGCGGACTCTTCAGCCTCTCCTTAGCCATCGGCCCGCCACGCTACGGCGAGCGGACGCGCAAGACAACGCAGCTGTGTGAAAAGTGTGTGCCGAACGGCGCTAGAGAGGCGCCTCGCCGCCGCCCAACAGCAGCCGCAGCAGGTGCATGCCGACCAGGGCCGAGCGCTCGCGAATGTCGGCGCGGCCCCCGGGGATGACCGGATCGCGGGCGATGCTGCCCCCCTCGGCGAGACGGGCGTTGAAGCAGACATAGCCGACCGGCTTGTCCTCCGTACCCCCGTCTGGCCCGGCGATTCCGGTGATAGAAACCGCGACGTCGGCGCCGAAGCGCTCCAGGCCCCCGATCGCCATCGCCTCGGCAACCTCGGGCGAGACCGCCCCGTGGGTCTCGATCAGGCCGGCATCGACGCCCAGCAGCTCCTCCTTCGCCTCATTCGAGTAGGCGACGACGCCGCCGGCGAGGTATGCCGAGGCGCCGGCGAGGTTGGTGATCCGCGCCGCCAGCAAGCCGCCGCTGCACGACTCGGCCAGGCCAAGCCGACGCCCCTCGAGCAGGCCGGCGACCTGGGCGTCGATCGTCTCCCCGTCGAGGCTGAACAGGTGGCGCTCGTGACGCTCGCGCAGGCCGGTGCGCAGCGCCTCTGCCACTGCCTCGGCCTCGGAGCGGTAGCGAACGTCGACCTCGATCTCGCCGCGACGTAGGCAAGTGGTGACCTCGACCGCGGAGACCTCGGTCCCCTCGGCCTCGATCTCGCGCAAGCTTTTTGCGATCTCCGACTCGGGGATGCCGAACATCCGCAGCGTGTAGCCGTGCAGGGGCGTGGCCCGCGCTAGGACCGCCTGCACCGGCTCGGTGGCCGTCGCCGCCGGCCACATCGGCTGAAGCTCGCGCGGCGGGCCGGGCAGGACGATGACCACGCGACCTTCCGCGGGCACCACCAGGCCCGGCGCCGTGCCGACCGGATCGAGCGCGATCGAGCCTTCCGGCGCCATCGCCTGCTTGCGATTCGCCACTCGCAGCGCCTCCGCGTCGATTTTGACTCGTTGCGCGAAGACGTTGAGGATGGCGGCGATCTTCTCCTCCATTCCTTCGTCGAGGACGAGCTCGCGCCCGGCAAAGCGGGCGACGACCTCGGCAGTCAGGTCGTCCGCGGTCGGCCCCAACCCACCCGAGGTGACGATCAGGTCCATCCCCTCCGCCGCCATGAAGCGGAGCGCCGCCTCCAGGTCGTCGGGCCGATCGCCGACGACGAGGATGTGGGCGACCTCGATGCCCTGCTCGGCCAGCCGCTCGGAGATCCAGGGACCGTTGCGGTCCGCGATCCGGCCAGTCAGGACCTCGGTCCCGGTCACCACCACCCCCGCCCGCACCGCCGCCCCCGGACGCGGGAGCGAGTGCCTGTCCATATCTGATTCCTCAGGCATTCGCGAGAGCAGAGGAGGCGGCGATATATGTCACAGGCAGGTCGGCCTTTCGCTGTCCTCGAGCGGCTCGAGCTCGCCGTTCTCGCCGATCGCGTAGCCGACCGGACTTGACGTCGCCGGGATTTCCGCTTCCTTGCCGTCGATCCTCATCGAGACCTCACCATTGCCGAAGGAGACGGTGAAGCTACCGGAGCGGAAGGGACCCTCCTTCGCTCCTTCGGTGAGGATCTGGCCGTCGACCAGTGGCTCACCCCCGCCGTCGAGCACGCAGACCCAGACTTCCGCGGTGGCGGCCAGCTCGAGCGAGAGCCCCGGCTGCCGAGCCTGGACCGGCGGCGGGGCCTCAACCGGCTCATCAGCCTCGACGACCCCGCTGGGCTCACGGTCCACCGTTACCGCTGGATCCTCTTCATCGCCGGTGAAGAGGCCGATGCCGACTATCAGCCCAATCAGCGCCACCACCACGGCTGCCGCGACGACGCGGCCGCGAGCCTGCGACCGAGGGGCGGCCGGACGGCGAATCGCCGCTGCGGCATCGGCGCCCGCCGGGGCCGCCGCAACGCTGCGCCTGTAGTCGTCGGCGAGCCGCTCGCCGTCGAGCCCAAGGTAGGAGGAATAGGTGCGGATGAAGCTGCGGACGTAGACGTCGCCGGGCAGGACGTCCCAATCCTCGCTCTCGATCGCCCGCAGGTAGCGAATCCGGATCCGGGTCGCGGCTTCGACTTCGGAAAGATCGACTTTGCGGCGATTTCTCGCCTCGCGAAGGGTCGCTCCAATCCCTATGTCCACACGGACATTGTGCTACTCGGGCACAACCGCGGGGCGATCTGCCTCCGAGTCGGCGCTCGGATGGCTCTCGCCGCCACCGATCACCCGCGACAGGTCCGCCTGGGTGATCAGCACCTGACGCGGCTTCGATCCCTCGTAGCCGGAGATCACCCCACGGCGCTCGAGCATGTCGATCAGGCGCCCGGCGCGGGTGTATCCCACCCGAAGACGGCGCTGGACCATCGAGACGGATGCGGTCTCGGTCTCGACCACGAGCCTGATCGCGTCGTCGAGCAGGTCGTCGCTGTCGGGGTCGAAATCCCCATCGCCCTCCCCCAGGCCCTTCTCCTCGTGCACCTCGAGCAGCTCGGCCTCGAACTCCGGCTCTCCCTGCTTGGCCCAGTGGTTGGTGATCCGGGCGATCTCCTCCTCGGTGACGAAGGCGCCCTGGATCCGGGCCAGCTTCGAGCTGCCGGCGCCGCGGAAGAGCATGTCGCCCTGACCGAGCAGCGCCTCGGCGCCGCCCTGATCGAGGATCACCCGCGAGTCGGTCTGCGAGGAGACGGCAAAGGCGATCCGGGCCGGGATGTTGACCTTGATCGTGCCGGTGATGATGTCGGTCGAGGGGCGCTGGGTCGCCAGCACCAGGTGGATCCCGGTGGCGCGCGACTTCTGCGCCAGGCGGATGATCGAGTCCTCGACCTCGGCCGGCGCCACCATCATCAGGTCCGCGAGCTCGTCGATCACGCAGAGGATGTGCGGCAGCGGCGCTTCGCCCGCCTTGTCGCGGGCGCGGTTCAGCTCGGCCAGGTTGCGGCAGCGCGCTTCGCCCATGATCCCGTAGCGACTCTCCATCTCGCCGATCAGGTTGGCGAGCACGTTGGCGGCGAGGCGCGGTGAAGTGACGACTGGCGTCAGCAGGTGAGGCACGTTCTCGTAGTGGTTGAGCTCGACCTGCTTGGGATCGACCAAGACGAGGCGGGCCTCGTTGGGGGAAGCCTGCATCAGGATCGAGGAGAGGATCGCGTTGACGCACCCGGACTTGCCCGAGCCGGTGGTGCCGGCGACGAGCACGTGCGGCATCTTTGCCAGATCGGTCCAGACCGCGTTGCCGTCGATCCCCCGGCCCAGCCACGCGACCAGTGGCGAAGTCTTCTCGGGTCGCCCGGCGTAGATGTCGCCGAGCCGGACGATCCGGCGGCGCGCGTTCGGGACCTCGACGCCGACGGCCTGCTTGCCCGGGATCGGCGCCAGGATGCGGATGTCGGTCGAGGCGAGAGCGTAGGCGAGGTCGTTGGCCAGCTCGGTCACCTTCTTCACCTTGGTGCCGGGGGCCAGACGCAGCTCGTAGCGGGAGACGTGCGGCCCGCTGACGATTCCGACCATCTTCGCCTCGACCCCGAAGTGGCCGAGCGTCTCGACCAGCTTGCGGCTGATCGCTTCGTGATCGCGCGGATCGGGGCCTTTGTCCGCGCGCCCCTTCTCCAGCACCTTGGCGGGCGGGGGCCGGTAGTCGATCTCCTCTGAAGTCGTGACACCGCGCTTCGCCCCCATCGGAGTGAGGGCGGGCGGCTCAGCCTCGGCGGCATCTTTGGGCTCGGGATCGGCGACGACCTCGCCCTCTTCGTCCTCGACCCCATCCAGCTCTGCGAAGTCCTGGGTGGCAGTCTCGACCGGCTCGTCCCCGTCCTCGGCAATCGCGATCGTCGGCTCGAAGTCGTCGTCCTCCTCCGGGTAGGCGCTCATCACGTCGGTCGGCCCCGCCTGCGTCTCGAAGGGGTAGGTCTTTTCCTCTCGCCGGTCCTGACGACTCCTAGCGACCGTCTGGGCGACGCCGTGGCCGCCGACGAAGATCCGTCGCAATCCCCGGGCGATCCCGCGGAACAGGGACGAGATCGACGTCCCGGTGACGATCAGGGCGCCGGCGACCAGCATCAGGATGGTCACGATCCGCGCCCCCATCGCCCCGAGCAGGTACTCGAGCCCGGTCTCCACCCCGTACCCGACCTTCCCCCCGTCCCAGCCGAAGAAGAGCACGAAGCAGAGATAAACCCCTGCGGCGATCAGGAACAGCCCAATCAGGTCCAGGCGCCGCTGTCCGATCCCGTCGGGCATCCGCAGCCTCGGCGTGCGCACCTTGGCCTTGCCTTTGGCTTTGGCTTTCCGGCGCGGCGCTTTCCCGCGCTTCTTCCGCACGAACATGACCCACGCTTCGACGCAGAGTCGTCTACCCCTGCGCGGCTTCAGCGCGGTGCGCACCTAAATTCACACTAAATATCCGTTGAGCGATGCAGACGCCTCTCTAATATCGTGACGATGCTGACGACCGACAGCGACGCCGAGGGGGGCCGCGTCCTCGTCGTCGAGGACGACGCTGAGATCGCCGAGGTGCTGCGCCGCTCGCTGCGCCAGGAGGGCTACGAGGTGCAGCTCTCCGGCGACGGGATCGATGCCCTCGACGCAGCCGAGACATTCGTCCCGGACCTGGTCGTGCTCGACCTGGGCCTCCCCCGCCTCGACGGGATCGAGGTGTGCAGGCGGCTGCGCCTCGAGAACGACGTCCCGATCCTGATGCTGACGGCGCGCGCGGAGACCGAGGATCGTGTCGGCGGCCTCGACAGCGGCGCCGACGACTACCTGGTCAAGCCCTTCGAGCGCCGGGAGCTGCTGGCGCGGATCCGCGCCCTGCTAAGACGACGCCCGCCACGCGGTGCCGCCGCGCTGCAGGTGGGCGACCTGCTGCTCAATCCGGACTCACGCGAGGCGCGCCGTGGCGAGCGAGAGATCGAGCTGACCAACCGTGAGTTCGAGCTGCTCGAGTACCTGATGCGCAACGAGCGCCTCGTCGTCTCCCGCCAGCGCCTGCTCGACGAGGTCTGGGGGTATGACCCGATGGCCGCCACCAACACGATCGACGTCTTCGTCTCGAACCTGCGGCGCAAGCTGGAGGAAGGTGGCGAGTCGCGACTCCTACACACGAAGCGCGGCGCCGGCTATGTCCTCAGGGCGTAAGCGCTCGAGACTGACGAGGCCGGGCAACTGGCCGGTGCGCTGGCGCATCGCCGCCGCCTCCGCGGGGCTGACCCTGGTGATCCTGCTCGTCTTCGCCGCGGTGATCGGCAGCGTCGCGACGCAGCGCATTCGCGACGACTTCAACGGCGAGATGAACGGCGCCGTGCAGACGCTGGCCGCCGAGCTGCGCATCGTCGACACGCCGACCGGCTCCTACCTGATCCGCGGTCCTGGCCTCGACGACTTCGTCCTGCCCAACGACGCCTCGGTGCGCGTCTTCGACGCGAGCGGCGCCCTGCTCACCGCGAGCAGCGGCGCCGGCAA
This sequence comes from uncultured Solirubrobacterales bacterium, assembly GCA_963728045.1. GTDB lineage: Bacteria > Actinomycetota > Thermoleophilia > Solirubrobacterales > 70-9 > VRUE01. The sequence continues at coordinate 217,661 of CAVSIE010000004.1, read as the reverse complement.
CCTCGGACCGCCGCTACCGGGAACGGTCGAGCGCGACGGGATGCGGGTGACGACCGCGGGGATCAACAGCGGCAGCGGCACGCTGACCGGCTACGTGCAGTACGGGCGCAGCCTCGCGCACGTCGACTCGACGGTCGAGCGACTCTGGCTCTTCATCGCGGCCGGTGTGCTCGGCGGCGCCCTGCTCGCCAGCCTCGCCGGCTTCGTGGTCGCCTCCCGGGCGATGCGCCCGATCGCCGCGCTGACGGCGAGCGCTCGCCAGATCGCCACCACGGGAGACCCGTCCAGCCACATGCCCAAACCCCGTGCCGACGACGAGGTCGGCGAGCTGACCCGGACCCTGGAGCAGATGCTGCGCTCCCTCGACGCGGCACGCAGCGAGCGCGAGGCGGCGATGCAGAGGCAGCGCGAGTTCGTCGCCGATGCCTCGCACGAGCTGCGTACGCCGCTGACTAGCGTCCTCGCCAACCTCGAGCTGCTGGAGGCGTCGCTGCGCTCGCCGCAACACGGCGAGGACGCTGCGATGGTCGCGTCGGCGCTGCGCTCCTCCCGCCGCATGAGCCGCCTCGTGGCCGACCTGCTGCTGCTCGCCCGCGCCGACGCCGGCCGCCCCAGCGCTCGGCGCCGCTGCAATCTGGCCGAGATCTGTCGCAACGCGGCAGCCGAGGTCGCTCCCGTCCTCGGCGACCGCGGCCTGGAAATCAATGCCGACGAATCGCTCTACGTCGACGGCAACGAAGACGAACTGCACCGGATGGTTCTGAACCTCCTGGACAACGCCGCCCGCCACACCCCCGCCACCTCCACCATCCAGCTCCGACTTCACGCCAAGGACCAGGAGGCAGTGCTAGAGGTCTCCGACGACGGCCCCGGCATACCGGAGGACCTTCGCGCCCACGTCTTCGACCGCTTCGCCCGCGGCGACGGCACAGCCGACACAAGCCCCGGCACCGGCCTGGGCCTAGCCATAGTCCGCGCCGTCGCAACATCCCACAGCGGCTCCGCCGAAGCCACTGAGTCTCCCGCCGGAGGAGCTTTGTTCCGCATCAGCATCCCTCTAGCGCACGCTCCTCGGGCGGGTGGCGCGGAGAGAGAGGTCGAGGACGTAAACCTCGCCCGCAGGCCTCTCTCTCCGCGACAGGACCCGCCCGCCGGAGCGCTTTAGGGACGCTTTAGCGGCGCTCGTTAAGTTCCTCAATCGGACGAGACACATGGCCCGCCGGGAACTCCCCAATAGTCCCGGCGGGCCATTTTTAGAGCCCGGGCCGACTCAAACCTCGACCACGACCGGCAGGATCATCGGCCGGCGGCGCAGCTTCTCGTAGACGAGCCCGGCAATCGCGTCGTGGAGGTCTTCTTGGATCAGGTGCAGCTCGCGCCTGCCCGCCTCGGCCGCCTCCTCGAGCGAGTCCTCGACCACGTCGCCCAGCTCGTCGACCAAGGCATCGGCCTCAGCCGCGAAGCTGACCCCGCGGAAGATCACCTCGGGGTCGGCGACGACGCTGCCGTCGTCGGAGGAGATCGTCGCGACGACGATGAAGATGCCGTCGGCGGAGATTTCGCGGCGGTCGCGTAGGGCCACGTCGTCCGGCTCGCCGACGTTGACCCCGTCGACGAAGATCACTCCCGCGTGCACGTCCTCACCGAAGCGGGCGCCGTTCGCATCGAGCTCCAAGGGCAGGCCGTTGCGACCCTGGAAGACGCACTCCGGGTCGATGCCGACCGAGTGGGCGAGCTCGGCGTGCAGTCGCAGCCGCTGGTGGTCGCCGTGAATCGGCATCACGTAGCGGGGTTTGGTCAGGTTGAGCATCAGCTTCAGCTCCTCCTGCCAACCGTGCCCCGAGGCGTGGATCGGCGCGTCCTTGGCGGTCACCACCGAGGCCCCGATCTCGTAGATGCGATCGATCGTCTCGTTGACGGCGCGCTCGTTGCCGGGCACCGGCGTCGCTGAGAAGACGACCGTGTCACCCGAGTGGAGCTCGACGTCGCGATGGTCGTTGTTGGCCATCCGGCGCAGCGCCGAGAGCGGCTCGCCCTGGCTGCCGGTGGAGATCACGACGATCTTGTCGTCGGGGAAGCTCTCGATCTCCCGCGGCTGGATGAAGAGCCCGGAGGGCGCTTCCGCGATCCCCAGGTTGGAGGCGATGTTGAAGTTCTTGCGCATCGAGCGGCCGACCAGCGCCACCCGCCGATCCAGCTTGATCGCCGCGTCGATCACCTGCTGGACGCGGTGGATGTTGGAGGCGAAGGAGGTGACGATGACCCGTCCCTTGCAGCCCGCGAAGGTCTCGAGCAGGGCCGGACCGACGCTCGACTCCGACGGCGCGATCCCAGGGCGGTCGGCGTTGGTCGAGTCGCCGCAGAGCAGCAGCAGCCCGTCGCGCCCGAGCTCGGCGAGCCGGGTGATGTCGGCGGGCCTTCCGTCGACGGGGGTCTGGTCGAACTTGTAGTCCCCGGTCATCAACATCGTGCCAAGCTCGGTCGTCAACAACACCCCACGCGCATCGGGGATCGAGTGCGAGAGGTGGACCAGCTCCAGCTCGAAGGGGCCCAGCTTCACTTTCTCGCCGGCGGGCAGCTCCTCCAGCGGGGCGTCCTTGAGCTTGTGCTCGTCCAGCTTCGAGCGGACCATGCCGATCGTCAGCAGCCCCCCGTAGATCACCGGCGGTAAACCGATCTCGCGCAGCACGTAGGGCAGGGCGCCGACATGGTCCTCGTGGCCATGGGTGAGGACGATCGCCTCGATGTCATCGGCGCGGTCGCGCAGGTAGGAGAAGTCGGGCAGGACGAGGTCGATGCCGAGCATCTCCGCGGTCGGGAACATCAGCCCGGTGTCGACGACGACGATGCGACCGTCGTACTCGACCACGGTCATGTTCTTGCCGATCTCGCCCAAACCGCCGAGCGGCAGGACTCGCAGCTTCGAGTTCGGCACTAGCGCTTCACCGGTGTCTGGCCGACGCTCTCCAGCGCCGCCCGCACGACGTCGAGCTGCTCTTCGTCGGCGCGGACGAGCGGCAGTCGCAAGCCACCAGAGGGGATCATGCCGGTCATCTCCAGCGCCGCCTTTACCGGGATCGGGTTGGTCGTTACCCCCATCGCGTCGTAGACCTGCCGCAGGCCGCTGTCGACCTCGCGGGCGCGCTCCAAGTCCCCGGCCTCGGCGGCGTCCCACATTTCCCGCATCTGCGGCCCGACCAGGTGGGAGGCGACGAGGATGCCGCCGGCGGCGCCGAGCTCGAGCGTCCTCAGGAAGACGTCGTCGTTGCCGGCCAGCAGCTCCAGGCCCTCGATCTGCTGCAAATCGTCGTTGTTGGCCTGCTTGACCGCGACCACGTTGTCGATCTTGGCCAGCTCGGCGAGCAACGAAGGCGGCACGTTGACGACCACCCGCGAGGGGATGTTGTAGGCGATCACCGGCATCTGAGGAGCGGCCGCGGCGACCGTTTCGAAGTGAGCGACGATCCCCGCCGGGTTCGGCTTGTTGTAGTAGGGGGTGACGACGAGCGCCGCGTCGGCGCCCATCTCGGCCGCGGTCTTGGTCAGTTCGACCGAGTGCCGGGTGTCGTTGGTGCCGGTGCCGAAGGCAAGTAGCACCTCGCCGCCGACCTCCTCGCGCACGGCCTCGAGCAGCTTGAAGCCCTCGGGGTCGGTGACGGTGGCCGACTCGCCGGTGGAGCCGCAGAGGACGAGCCCGTGCGACCCGTTCGCGACCAGGTGCGCGGCAAGCTTGCGCGCCGCCACGAAGTCGACCGCGCCGCTCTCGTCGAAGGGCGTCACCATCGCCGTTATCACGCCTCGAATCTCCTGCATCGGGCCAGGGTATCGCGGTGCGCCAGGGCCCGTCAGAGCAGCTTCTCGAGTCCGACGGTGAAGCGCTCGGAGAGCTCGCCGACCTTGCGCACGGCGAGCAGCACGCCGGGCATGAAGGAGCGACGGTCGATCGAGTCGTGGCGGAGCGAGAGGGTCTGTCCCTCGCCGCCGAAGACGACCTCTTGGTGGGCCACCAGGCCCGGCAGACGCACCGAGTGAATCGGCTCATGGACATTGCCGCCGGCCTCGCGAATCAGCTCAGCGGTGCGCTTCGCCGTCCCGGAGGGCGCGTCGAGCTTGCGGTCGTGGTGCAGCTCGATGATCTCGCACTCCGGCATGTGACGGGCGATCGTCTGCGAGACCTCCATCAGCAGCACGGCCCCGATCGCGAAGTTTGGGGCAACGAAGCAGTTGGCCCCGCCCGGGGCGCTCTCGGCCACCCCAAGCAGCGCATCCAGGTCGAACCCGGTGGTGCCGACGACGACGTGGACCCCCGCCTCGAGGCAGGCGGTGGCGTTGGTCAGCGCGGTGTCCGGGGTGGTGAAGTCGACGACGACGTCGGCGTCACCGAGCACCTCGCCCAGCTCCACGCCAAGCGCCGGGTCGGCCTTCGCCGCGAGCTCGGTGTCGGGGGCGCCCTCCACCGCCTCGCAGACGGCCTGGCCCATCCGCCCGGCGGCGCCGGATACCGCAACCCGGATCACGCCGCGAGCAGCTCCTCGTTGACTGGCCCCAGCGCGTCACGAAAACGACCCTCGTCGCGCCCGATGCAGGCAGCGGAGAGCCGCTCGGGGCCGTACAGCGCGGTGGCGAGCTCGGTCAGGTCCTCGACCGTCACCGCGTCGACCTTGGCCAGCATCTCGTCGAGGCTGTCGATCGGCAGGCCGAACAGCGTCGCGCGCGAGATCCGCGTCATCCGCGCTGCGGTCGACTCCGAGGAGAGCACGAGACGCCCCTTGACGCTCTCCTTGGCCCGCCCCAGCTCCTCGGCCGAGACCGGCTCACCACGCAACCGCTTCAGCTCCGTGCCGATGATCGAGCAGACCTGCTCGACGTTCTCCTCGCGGGTGCCGACGTAGGCGGCGACCATCCCCGAGTCGGTGTACTGCTCGTTGTAGGAGCCCACCGCGTAGGCGAGGCCGCGCTTCTCGCGGACCTCGCGGAAGAGCCGCGAGGAGCTGGTGCCGCCGAAGATCGAGTCGAGCACGGCGAGCGCGTAGCGCCGCTCGTCGTCCCGGGTCAGGCCGGGAGCGCCGAAGCAGATGTGGTACTGCTCGGTGTCCTTGCCGTAGAAGCGCAGGCGCGCGGAGTGATCGGCGCCCTCCGGATTGCCGTTGACCGTCCCCCCCGGCGCGGGCGAGACCAGTCGCTCCGCCAGACCGGAGATTCGCTCGTGATCGACGTGGCCGGCGGCGCCGACGACGATGTTGGCGCCGGTGTAGCGGTCGCCGTGGTAGGCCTCGATCTCCGGAACCGGGATCGAGGCGATCACCTCGGCCTCACCCAGCACCCGCCGGCCGAGAGGGTGCTCGCCGAAGACGGCGCCGGCGAGGATGTCGTGGACGCGGTCCTGAGGCTCGTCCTCGTACATCGCGATCTCCTCCAGCACCACCTCGCGCTCGGAGTCGACCTCCGGGTAGGTGGGCGCCAGCAGCATCTCGGCCAGCAGGTCGAAGACCTCCTCGGTGTGCTCGTCGAGGAAGCGCGCGTGCAGGTGGGTGGTCTCCTTGCCGGTGGCGGCGTTGACCGAGGCGCCGAGGCCGTCGAAGCGCTCGGAGATCTCGATCGCCGAGAAGCGCGGCGTTCCCTTGAACAGCAGATGCTCGAGGAAGTGGGAGACCCCGGCCTGCGCCGGGGTCTCGTCGCGCGAGCCGGTCCGCACCCAGAGCCCGAGGGCAACCGAGCGCACCGAGGGAACCTCCTCGGTGACGACCCGGACGCCCGAGCCGAGCTCGGTTGTTCGCGGCTCTGCCAACGTCAGCGTCGCTCGCGGTCGCCGCCCTCGCGGCGCCGCCGGCCGTCGCGACCACCACGGCCGCCGCGGTCGCCGCCGTTGCGCCGTCCACCGTCGCCGCCGGAGCCGACCTCGGCCAGCTCCTCTAGGCTCTTGCCCGCGATCGAGGGGTCGTCGCTGAGGCGCAGGCCGATCCGCCCACGCTCGCGATCGACCTCGACCACGGTGACGTCGATCTCCTCGCCGGCGCTCAGCACGTCGTCGACGGAGTCGACCCGCTCGCCCGGCTTGACGTTGGAGATGTGCAGCAGACCGTCGGTGCCCTTGACCAGCTCGACGAAGGCGCCGAAGGTGGTCGTCTTGACGACCTTGGCAGCCTCGTAGCGATCGCCGACTTCGGCCTCCTTGGTCATCGACTGGATCCGCGCTACGCAGGCTTCGACCAGTTCGCCCGTCGGGGCGTAGATCCGGATCGTGCCATCGTCCTCGACGTCGATTTCGGCTTCGAACTCCTCGCAGAGGGCACGGATCGTTTCCCCGCCCTTGCCGATCACGGCGCCGATCTTCTCCTGGTCGATCTTGATCGATTCGATCCGCGGCGCGTGCTTGGAGAGCTGCTCGCGCGGACCGTCGATCGCCTCGGCCATCTTGCCGAGGATGAACTGGCGGCCTTTGTTGGCCTGCTCCAGCGCATCGGTGAGGATCTCGAAGGTGACACCGGTGATCTTGATGTCCATCTGCAGGGCGGTGATGCCCTCCGCCGTGCCGGCGACCTTGAAGTCCATGTCGCCGAGGTGGTCCTCGACGCCGGCGATGTCGGTGAGGACGATGTAGTCGTCACCCTCCTTGATCAGGCCCATCGCAACGCCGGCAACCGGCGCCGAAACGGGGACTCCAGCTGCCTGGAGCGCCATCGAAGAGGCGCAGACGGAGCCCATCGAGCTCGACCCGTTCGACTCCAGCGTCTCCGAGACGACCCGGATCACGTAGGGGAAGTCCTCTTCGTTGGGAATAGTCGCCACCAGCGCCCGCTCGGCGAGCGCGCCGTGACCGATGTCGCGGCGCTTCGGGCCGCGCATGAAGCCGGCCTCCCCGACCGAGAAGGGCGGGAAGTTGTAGTGGTGCCAGAACTTCTTCGAGGTCTCCAGGCCAAGCGTGTCGATGCGCATGTCCATGCGCGTCGTGCCCAATGCGGCGTTGGAGAGGATCTGCGTCTCGCCGCGGGTGAACAGCGCCGAGCCGTGCACGCGCGGGGAGATGTCGACCTCGCACTCGATCGGCCGGATCTCGTCCTGGGCGCGGCCGTCGGGGCGCTTCTTGTCGACTGCGATCGCCTTGCGGATCGTGTCCTTCTCGATCGAGCCGAAGGCGGCCTTGACCTCGGCGACTCGCGCCTCGTCGACCTCCCCATCATCGTCCGCGAGGGCGTACTTGCCGACTACCTCGTCCTTGACCTTGTCGATCGCCTCGTAGCGCTCGAGCTTGCCCTCGGTGGCGATCGCGTCGACCAGAGCCTGGCCGTGGGAGGAGCGGATATCGCCGATCAGGCCCTCGTCGATCTTGGGGGCCTCGACCTCGATCTTCTCCTTGCCGGCCTTCTTCTGCAGCTCCTCCATCGCCGCGGTCAGCTTCTTGATCTCCGAGTGGGCGATGTCGAGCGCGTCGAGGATCTCCTGCTCGGTGACGCCGTTGGCGCCGGCCTCGACCATCAGGATCGCCTCGTCGGTGCCGGCGACGATCAGGTCGAGGTCGAGCTCGGCCAAGTCCTCCTCGGAGGGATTGACGACGAAGTCGCCGTCGAGCTTGCCGATCCGGACCGCGCCGACGTGGGCGGCGACGGGGACCGGGGAGATCGCCAGCGCCGCCGAGGCGCCGTTCATCGCGAGGATGTCGTAGGGGTGGACCTGGTCCACCGACATCGGAATCGCGACGAGCTGGGTCTCGTAGTGCCAGCCCTTCGGGAAGAGCGGTCGGATCGGGCGGTCGATCATGCGCGCGGTCAGCGTCGCCTTCTCGCCCGAACGGCCCTCGCGGCGGAAGAACGAGCCGGGGATCTTGCCCGCGGCGTACATCCGCTCCTCGACGTCGACGGTGAGGGGAAGGAAGTCCACGTCGCGAAGATTCCCGACGGTTGCGGTGCAGAGCACCATCGTGTCGCCGGCCTGGACCACGACCGCGCCACCCGCCTGCTTCGCGAGCTTGCCCGTCTCGAAGGAAATCTGGCTGTCGCCGACATCCGCCGAAACGCGGCTTACGTCAAACATGCTCATTTAGTTGTTACCTCCAACCGCCCGGATGGCGGCATTCGCATTCAGAACTCTCGTTCTCTTTCGCAAGGAGGGTACAGACCCGCAGGATGCGGCCGCGTCGCGACTAGCGCCGGAGGCCGAGCTCGGCGACCAGCGAGCGGTAACGCTCGAGGTTCTTGCGCTCGAGGTAGCGCAGCATGCGACGGCGCTTGCCGACCAGCATCAGCAGACCGCGCCGCGAGTGGTGGTCCTTGGCGTGCGTGCGCAGGTGCTCGGTCAGGTCGTTGATCCGCTCGGTGAGCAGGGCGATCTGGACCTCAGCCGAGCCGGTGTCGCCATCGGCGCGGCCGTATTTGCCGATCAGCTCTGACTTTTTCTCCGTGGTAAGCGTCATTCGCGGCCTGACGCTAGCACAGGACCTCGCCCCCGATCAGGAGGCCGGAGGGGCCGGTATGCCGCTCGCTCGCAACTCGTCGCCGAGGCGGTCAAGTGCTATCGCCCGTAGCGTCGTGCTCCTCCCGCGCAAAACGCTCACGGCACACCGGCCCCTCCGGCCTGCCGCGCCGCGTTAGGCCTGGAGGGTGGGCACCCCCGCGAACGTTTTGCGCGGGAGGAGAGCCAACCTCGAGGCGTCAGCAACAACCTCATCACCGACGAGTTGCGAGTGAGCCGGGGTGCTCGCCCTCCAGGCCGGGCAACCGCGCGTCAGGCTAGGACGGTTGGAATGTCGCGCAGACTTGCTTCGCGTCTTGGACGTCGATCTTCATCTGGGAGATCAGCTCCTCGACCCCGGCGAAGCGCTTCTCGCCGCGCAGGCGGGAGACGAAGGCCACCCTCATCTCGGTCCCGTAGAGGTCTTCCTCGCGGTCGATCAGATAGGTCTCGATCAGCACTCCCCTGCCGCTCTCGAAGGTCGGTCGCACGCCGACGTTGACGGCCGCCGGGACGCCGTTGGCGAAGGCCGCGTAGACGCCGTGCCCGGGGATCGCGAGACGGTCGTCGGGAACGATGTTGGCGGTCGGGAAGCCGAGCGTGCGCCCGCGCTGGTCTCCCTCGACGATCGTGCCCTCGACCATGAAGGGCGCGCCGAGGCAGCGCCGCGCCGCCTCCATCTCCCCCGCCGCCACGAGCGCCCGGATCCGAGTCGAGGAGACCGCCTCGCCGTCGACCTCGACCAAGGCTACGACGCGGGTCTCGAACTCGGGGTGACTGGCAAGCATCTTCGGGTCGCCTTTGGCTTTGGCCCCGAAGCGGAAGTTCTCACCCACTGAGACGCGCTCGGCGCCGAGCCGCTCGACCAGGACCTGCTCGATGAAGTCCTCGGCGCTCCGCGTCGCGAACTCGCGGTCGAAGGGGATGACGACCAGCTCGTCGACCCCCAGGCCCTCGATCACGTCGCGCTTGACGCTGAACGGCATGATCAGCTTCGGCAGCGCCGCCGGGTGCAGGATCTCGAGCGGGTGGGGGTCGAAGGTGAGCACGGTGTCGGCGCCGTCGATCACCTCCTGGTGGCCGCGGTGGACGCCGTCGAAGGTCCCGATCGCGACGTGGCGCGGCCGTTTCTCGGCATCCGGCAGCGATGTCACCTCGATGTTCAACTTCAGCGCATCCCCTCTGCCACCGCCGGCACCAGCTCGGCGACCTGGTCCATGTCCAGCTCCGTTCCCGCCTGCCCGACCTCGAACGGGCCGACCGCCGTGCGGCGCAGCTCCGCGCAGTAGGCGTCGCCGAGCGTCTCGATCAGGGTGCGAACGTAGGTCCCGGTCGAGCACTCGATCTCATAGGTCGCGGTTTCCGCGTCGCCGCTGAGCAGATCGGCGCGGTAGACCTCGATCTCCCTCTCCGGCGTCTCGATCGTCTCGCCGCGGTGGGCCTTGCGGTAGAGCCTCTCGCCTCCTACCCGCACCGCCGAGGTCATCGGCACCCGCTGCCTCACCCTGCCGGTCGGCAACTCGAGCGAGTGTGGCTTCCGGCCGGTCTCGGTCAGCTCTCCGTCCGGGTCCCCCGTGCTCGACCGCCAGCCGAGCCTCGCCTTGGCGACATAGGTCTTCGGCAGCTCGACTAGGAAACGCTGCAGGCGGGTAGCGCCGTCGAGCAAGACGAGGAGCAGTCCGGTCGCGAACGGGTCCAGGGCGCCCGCATGCCCGGTCTTGCAGCCGCGCTCTCGCCGTACAGCGGCAACCATGTCGTGCGAGGTTATCCCCGCCGGCTTGTCGCAGAGCAGCACGGCCCCCTCGACGCCGCTCATACTCAGCTCCCGAGCTGGGCCGAGACCTCGCCGCAAAGGAAGGGGACCAGCTGCTCCAGCTCGAGATCGGTGGAGAAGCCGGCGGCGCGCTTGTGCCCACCGCCACCGTGCTTGCGGGCGATCGCCGAGACGTCGACCTCGCCGTCGCTGGAGCGCAGGCTGACCTTGCGCGCCGACCGACCACGGTCGCCAAGGTCGCGGACCAGAGCGGCGACCTTGCCGCCCTCGACTGAGCGCAGGAAGTCGATCAGGCCCTCTGTCATCTCCTCGCCGGCTCCCGTCGCCTCGTAGTCGGCAGTGGTGACGTAGGCGAGGACGAGCAGGTCGTCGCAGTGGAATTGGATGCCGTCGAGGGCGCGCGAGACGAGCCGAAGCTTCTCGATCGGCACGTGCTCGTAGAGGCGGCGGTAAGTCTCGTCGACTTCCACCCCGGCGTCGACCAGCTCCGCAGCGATCCGGTGCGTGCGCGCCTTCGTGTTCTCGTACATGAACTTGCCGGTGTCGGTGACCATGCCGACGTAGAGGGCCGAGGCGATCTCCGGGGTGATCTCGGCGCCGAGCGCGACCGCCAGCTCGTAGACGATCTCGGCCGTGCAGGAGGCGTCGACGTCGACCAGGTTTACGTCGCCGAAGAGGGTGTTGTCGTGGTGGTGATCGATGTTGATCACGAGATTTCCGTCATTGGCGAGGAAGTCGACCGGCATGCGGTCGATGTTGCCGCAGTCGAGGAAGACCACGGTGCGATCCGGCATGTCCGCCGGCGGCTCGTGGAAGACCTCCTCCAGCGGCAGGAAGCGGTACTCGATCGGCAACGGGAACTCCTTCGCCGCCATGAACATCACCGAGTCCTTGCCGAGCTGGGTGAGCAGGTGGTGGAGGCCGAGCAGAGAGCCGAGCGCGTCGCCGTCGGGACCCTCGTGAGCGGTGAGCAGGAAGCGCTGGCGCGAGCGCAACTCGGCGGCGACCTGCTCGATCCCAGACGTGGTGGCCGCACCGCTCATCGCTCCTCGTCCTCCACGTCCTCGTCGAGCAGCTGGGAGATCCGCATTCCCTGCTCGATCGTCGGGTCGTAGTGAAAGCTCAGGGTCGGTGTGCGCTTCATCCGCGTCTCGGCGGCGATCGCGGACTGCAGCACTCCGTGTGAAGAGCGCAGGCCGGCCAGGGTCGCCTCCCGCTCCTCGTCGCTGCCGAGCACGCTGACGTGCACCTTGGCAGCGCGAAGATCGGGGCTTGTCTCGACGGAAGTCACGGTTACGAAGCCAATGCGGGGATCGCTGAGCTCGCCGATAGCAGCGCCGATCACCTCTCGCAGCACCTCGTTGATGCGGCGCATTCGCGCAGTGGCCACGCGGGGCGACTATAGACGCATCGATCAGGAATCTCGCTGCGGCGCCTAGTCCAGCGTCTGCTCGACCTGCTTGGTCCTGAAGAACTCGAGCACATCGCCCTCCTTGACGTCGGCGTAGCCGTCGAGGACGATCCCGCACTCCTGACCCTCCTCGACTTCCTGGACGTTGTCTTTGAAGCGTCGCAGAGAGCCGAGCTTGCCATCCCAGATCACGGTGCCGTCGCGGATCAGGCGGACGCTGGCGTCGCGGGCGACCTTGCCCTCGTTGACGATGCAGCCGGCGATCCGGCCGACCTTGGAGGCCTTGAAGGTCTGCTTGATCTCAGCCTCGCCGAGCGTCTCCTCGACCTCGACCGCCTCCAGCAATCCCTCCATCGCGTTGCGCAGGTCTTCGGTGATTTTGTAGATCACCGAGTAGGTGCGGATGTCGATGCCCTCGCGCTCGGCGGCGCGGCGAGCATCGGCGAGCGGGCGCACGTTGAAGCCGATGATGATCGCGTCGGATGCCGCGGCGAGCATCACGTCGGACTCGTTGATGCCACCGGTCTGGGAGTGGATGATGTTGATCCCGACCTGCTCCTGGGGGACCTTGGCGATCTCGTCCTGGAGCGCCTCCAGCGAGCCCGCCACGTCTGCCTTGAGCACGATGTTCAGTTCCTTGATCTCCCCCTCCTGGACCCGGGAGAAGACCTCCTCGAGGCTGACCTTGCGGGCCTGACGTCGCGCCAGAGCCTCGGTCTTGAGCCGGTTGGCGCGCTCCTGGGCGAGCTGACGGGCACGGCGGTCGTTCTCGACCGCCTGCACGAACTCGCCTGCCTCGCAGACGCCGTCGAAACCGAGCACCTCGACCGGCATCCCCGGGTCGGCGCTCTCGACGCGATCGCCGGTGAAGTCGTGCATCGCCCGCACCCTTCCCCACTGGGGACCGGCGACGAGCGCGTCGCCCACCTTCAGCGTGCCGCGCTGGACCAGGATGCTGACGACCGGGCCGCGGCCGGGGTCGAGCTGGGACTCGATCACAGTGCCCGAGGCGGCCGCCTCGGGATTCGCCCCGAGCTCCTCGAGCTCGGAGACCAAGAGGATCATGTCGAGCAGGTTGTCGAGCCCGTCCTTCGTCTTCGCCGAGACGTCGCAGTAGACGGTGTCCCCTCCCCAGTCCTCGGGTGTGAGGCCGTCGGCGGCGAGCTCGTTGCGGACGCGGTCGGGCTGCGCCCCCTCCTTGTCGATCTTGTTGACCGCGATCAGGATCGGCACGTCAGCCGCGCGGGCATGGTCGATCGCCTCCTTGGTCTGCGGCATCACGCCATCGTCCGCGGCGACGACGACGACGGCGATGTCGGTCACCTTCGCGCCGCGGGCCCGCATCGCCGTGAAGGCGGCGTGGCCGGGCGTGTCGAGGAAGGTGATCGTCCTCGCCTCGTGATGCACCTGGTAGGCGCCGATGTGCTGGGTGATCCCGCCGGCCTCGCCCGCTGCCACCTCGGTCTCGCGGATCGCGTCGAGCAGCGAGGTCTTGCCGTGGTCGACGTGGCCCATGATCGTCACCACCGGAGGGCGATCGACGAGGCTCTCCTCGGCATCCTCGAACTCGGGCGCCTCCGACTCCTCCTCCGCTGCGGTGACGATCTCGATCTCGCGGTCGTACTCGTCGGCGATCGCCTTGATCGAGTCGTTGGTGAGGGTCTGGGTGAGCGTCGCCATCTCCCCCATCGTCATCAGCTTCTTGATCACCTCAGCGCTGCCGAGGCCGAGCAGCTCGGCGACCTCGCGCACAGTGGCCCCAGCCGGGACCTTGGTCGCCTCTGGGGCGGCGGCCTCGACTTTGGGCGGCGGCTCCTCCAGCATCGGCCTCCGGCGCCGCCCGCCTCGGCGGCGCGGCGGGCGCTGCGGCGGCGGCCCGCCCATCTGATCGCGACGCGCGGCCTGCGAATCGATCACCACACGGCGGCGTTTTTTCGATCCACCTCCGGCCGCACCAGCAGTTTTGTCGGCGGGGCGAACTGGCGCTTTGGCAGCCGGTTTGGCTGCCTGCGGCGCCGGAGCCGCTTTCTGCTTCACAGTCGTGGCGGCGCCCCCGTCGCCCTTGGCCGTCGCGATCGCCTTCAGCGCCGCATCCTCATCGACGCTGGAAGCAGCGGCTTTCGCCTCGACTCCAGCGGCCTTCAGCGCTGCCAGCAGCTCTTTGCTGCTCAGCCCCTGAGCTTTGGCGATCTCATGAACCCGCTTCTTAGCCACTAGGCCTGCTCTGCCTCCTCGGCGACAGCCTCGGACTGAGGCTGTTCATCCGCAGTTGCTTCCTCTGCGGGTGGTGTCGAGGGTGAGCCCTCCGACGGGTGAGTCGGAGGGTCGCCCTCGGCGACAGGACCCGCAGCCGGAGCGTCCTCATCAACAGTCTCTTCAGCTTCAGCCTCCTCCTCGACAAACTCGGACTCCGCTCGCTCGACCAACTCCGCCACCTGGCCGTCATCCGCATCGGGATCGGTCAGGATCGCCACCTCGGCCTCCGAGAGCGGCGCCAGCACGGCCATCTGGTTGGTCTCGAAGCGGCTCAGCGCCTGGTGGGTGGGCAACCCGCAGTAGGTGGAGCCGTCGATCGCAGCGTTTGGGCAGCGACGACCGTTCGAGAGCACCGCCATGCAGCGCCCGTCGAACTGCTCCTCGCCCTCGTACTCGATGTCGGCTTCTTCCTGGGAGAACTCGGACTCCGACTTGATGTCGACCCGCCAGCCGGTCAAGCGCGCCGCCAGGCGGGCATTCTGGCCGTCGCGGCCGATTGCCAGCGAGAGCTGGTCGTCGGGGACGACCACGGTCGCCTGGCGCTCCTCGTCGTCGACGATCACCTCGCGCACCCGTGCCGGCGAGAGCGCCTTGGCGACAAAGCGGGCGGGCTCGTCGTTGTGGGGGATGATGTCGATCTTCTCGCCGCGCAGCTCGGAGACGACCATCCGCACCCGCGAGCCACGCGGGCCAACGCAGGCGCCAACCGGATCGACGCCTTCTGCGTGCGAGATCACCGCGATCTTCGAACGGTAGCCCGGCTCACGGGCGACGCCGACGATCTCGACCAGCTTGTCGGCGATCTCGGGGACCTCCATCTCGAACAGGCTCTTGATCAGCTCGGGGCTGCGCCGCGAGACGACGATCGCCGGCCCTTTGGTTGAGTCGGAAACGTCAGTGATCACGGTCTTGACCCGCATCCCGTGGTCGTAGCGCTCGTTGTAGACCTGCTCGGACTTGGGCAGCAGCGCCTCGACCCGCTCACGCAGCTGGACCAGCGTGTAGCGCTTGTCGGACTGCTGGATGATCCCGGTTACCAGCTCGCCGACGCGGTCTTTGTACTCTTCGAACATCATCATCCGTTCGGCCTCGCGGATCCGCTGCAGGATCACCTGCTTGGCGGTCTGGGCGGCAATCCGGCCGAAGTCTTCCGGGGTGACGTCTTTGGTCGTGATCTGGTCCTCATAAGGGGCGATCATCTCCGGATCGAGCTCGGGCTCCTCGGGCTCGCGCAGCTCGCCGGTCTCGGGATCGATCTCGCGCTCTTCCTCCTCTTGCGCCTCCGCCGCCTCGGCGAGCAGCTTCTCCTCCAGCTCTGGAGGCAGGATCAGCTCGAAGACCCGGAAATCACCGGTTTCGTGATCGAGGTCGACACGGGCGTACTTGGCGGCGCCCGGCGTCTTCTTGTAGGCCGAGAGCAGGGCGTCCGCGAGCGCGTCCATCAGCTTGTCGGCGGAGATGCCCTTCTCTTGCTCGAGGGCTTTGACCGCCTCGACGATCTCCTTGCTCACAGCTGCTCCTTTTCGGTGGCGGGGGGCTCGGGACGGCGATACTTCGGACCCGGAGAGGAAACCTCCAGCGCGTAATCCGCCCGCAGGTGGTTGAGATGCCTCGTCACCCGCTCGCAGAGCGCCAGATCGACGCCGCCCGGATGATCGATGAAGAGGCGCAGCGTCTCGTTGCCCGGCTGCTCGAGCGCGACCAGGTCGAGCTCCGAATCGAGCTCGGCAAGCTGTTGCTGGATGCTGTCTTTGAGGTCTGCCATGCGGGTCTCGTGCGGGGTTTGGGCCGAAAAAAAAGTGGGCTAGGCCCACTTCTCGTACGCGTTGGTATCGAAAAAGCTTGGAACGAGTATAGCCCGGTGTGGTGGTGGAGGGGCGGCAATCCCCTCCCCCGGACAAGCGTCGAGCTAATTAGCTCGACGCTTTGAGTATCCGCCCGTTGGAGGGGATTGCCGCCCCTCCTCTCGAAGAGCGCTCACTCGGTCCAGGATTGCGTCGGCGATCGTGTCCTTCGAAGTGCGAGCTACGTGCTGCTCGTTGACTGAGTCGATGAGCGTTACCGCGTTCTCCGAGCTCTCGAAGCCGATGCTGGGGTCGGAGACGTCGTTTAGGACGATCAGGTCCGCTTTCTTGCGGGTCAGCTTCTCTCTCGCGCGCTCTACGTCGTTGCCGTGTTCGGCGGCGAAGGCGACGATCGTCTGGGCCTCCGTCCTGGTCGCGCTGAGGGCGGCGAGGATGTCTTCGGTGGGCTCCAGGTGGAGGTCCAGAGCACCTTGGCGCTTGAGCTTGTCCGTGGCGGGGGCGGCGGCGCGGAAGTCGGCTGGGGCCGCCGCCATCAGGAGGACCTGGGCGTCGGCGAACTCGGTGCGGGCGGCCTCGGCGAGCTGGGTAGTCGTCTGAACGTCGATGCGGCGCACGCCTGCCGGCTCGGGCAGCGAGACGTTGGCGGCGATCAGGGTTACATCGGCTCCGCGGCGGGTCGCAGCCGCCGCCAGCGCGATGCCCATGCGGCCGCTGGAGCGGTTGCCGATGAAGCGGACCGGGTCGATCGGCTCGCGGGCGCCGCCGGCGGTGACCAGGACACGCAGGCCGTCCCAGGGGCGCTGACCCACGGGCAGCGTCGCTTCGATGCTGGCTAGCAGCCGCGCCGGGTCGGGAAGGCGGCCGCGGCCGTGCTCACCGCGCGAGGCCAGGGCGCCCTCCTCTGGCTCGATCACCTCCACCCCGCGCTCGCGCAGAGCCGCCAGGTTTGCCTGCGTCGCCGCATCGGCGTACATGCGGTCGTTCATCGCCGGCGCGACCAGCCGTGGGGCGGCACAGGCCAAAAAGGAGGTGGTCAGCATCGAGTCTGCGGCCCCCGCCGCGAGCTTGGACAAAGTGTTGGCGGTGGCGGGAGCGACCAGGTAGGCATCGCAGTTGGCGGCCAGCTCGAGATGCCCGATCGGGTCGTGCTCAGGGCGAGGATCGCCGGGAAAGCTGCCGCGCAGGGGATCGCGATCGAACTCGGAGATGAGGACGGGGGCGCCGACGATTCCCTCGTAGGAGGCGGCGCCGACAAAGCGGGTCGCTCCCTCAGTCATCAGCACCCGCACGCCGTGGCCCGCCACGGTGGCGAGACGGGCCAGCTCCAACGACTTGTAGGCAGCGATCCCGCCGCTTACGCCGAGCAGGATTCTGGCCATGGCTTTTCCTCCCGGGCTAGGAGCGGTACTCGTATTTGAGCTTGCCCGCGGCGACCTCTTCGAGCGCGATCGAGAGGTAGTTCCGATCGTTGCCGATGTCGACCATCGGGGGCGGGTACTCGCCGAAGCCACCCTCGCCGAGGTTGTGGAAGTAGCTGTTGATCTGCCGCGCCCGCTTGGCCGCGACGATCACTGCGGCGTAGTGGGAATCGGCGTGCTCGAGGAGCTTGTCGACGCGTGGGTGGATCATTCGGCCCGAGAGTCTAGTGATAGGCCGAGCTCGGCGCGCACGATTCCCTCCAGATCGTCCGCGGCGCGCCTGAGATCGTCGTTGACGACCAGGTGGGCGAACTCGTCCTGGGCCGCCAACTCCTGCTCGGCCACCTCGAGGCGGGCGTCGATCGCCTCGCTGCTGTCGGCGCCGCGTCCCTCCAGCCGCTCGCGCAGGATCTCCGGCTGCGGCGGCGCGATGAAGACTTGAACCGACTCCCGCATCGCCGCCCGCACCTGGCGGGCGCCCTGGACCTCGATCTCGAGCACGACCGAGTGGCCCTCGGCAAGCCTCCGCTCGACCTCGGAGCGGAGGGTGCCGTAGCGGTTGCCGCTGTAGGTGGCAAACTCGAGGAAGTCTTCCGCCTCGACTCGCCCGGCGAACTCGTCCGGCGAGAGGAAGTGGTAGTCGCGACCGTCGACCTCGCCTTCGCGTGGCTCACGAGTGGTCGCCGAGATCGAGAGCTCCAGGCCGGGAACCCGCTTCAGCAGCTCGGAGATCAGCGTCCCCTTCCCCACCCCGCTGGGTCCGGTGATTACGAATACCTTCGACATGGACGGCGGCATATTGACCGCCGGAGCGGTCGATTTACCGGCGCAGCTGAGAAATCAGCTCCGCACGCTGCCGCTCCGAAAGACCGCCGATGGTCTTGGAGGGCGAGATGCGGCACTGGTTGAGGACGCGGTTGGCCTTCACCCGGCCGTACTTGGGAACCGCGAGCAGCATGTCGAAGACCTTTGCCGTCATCACGTACTCGGGTGGGTCGAGGAGCAGCGCGTGAATGCTCGCCTTGCCCGCTTTCAGGTCCTTCTTCAGCTTGGCGCGGGCGGTGCGGATGTCGTTGGCGCGTTTGAGCGCGTCCATCCGCTGGTCGAGCGACCTCTCGGGTGCGGAGGTGGAGGTCTTGACCGGGGCAGTCATGTGGGCGGCGAGTATAGCCGCGGGTCGAGGGCCTGCAAGGTCATCTGACGCATTTGCGGAAAAATTCACCTCGACCTCGGGTCGAGGTTGAGGCTGTCACCGGGGCAGCGGCGCCTTCTGGACGCCGTGGATCTCCTGCAGCGACCTGACCTCGGCCTCACTTTCCTTCTGCGCGGCGATCGCCCGCACCGCAGCCGAGGCGCCCGTCATCGTCGTCACACAGGGGATGTCATGGCGAACCGCGGCGGTCCGGATCTCGAGGCCGTCGGCGCGCGCGCCCGATCCGGTGGGGGTGTTGACGATCAGGTCGCAGCGGTGCTCCCGGATCAGATCGACGACGTGCGGAGAGCCCTCGCCGAGCTTGTTGATGCGGGTGACGGGGATGCCCATCGCCGAGATCGCCTGTGCGGTGCCCCCCGTCGCGACCAGCTCGAAGCCGAGGTCGTGGAAGCGGGCGGCGATCTGGGTCGCGGCCGGCTTGTCGGTGTCGGTGACGGAGACGAACACCGAGCCCTCCGAGGGCAGCGAGACTCCGGCGGCGGCCTGTGCCTTACCGAAGGCGGTCGGGAAGTCGGCGGCGATCCCCATCACCTCGCCGGTGCTCTTCATCTCCGGCCCAAGCACCGAGTCGGCGCCGGCGAAGCGGGCGAAGGGCAGCACCGCCTCCTTGACGCTGACGTGCTTGCCCGGCGACTCCGGCAGCTCTTGGTCCGCCAGCCGCTCTCCCAGCATCAGCCGCGCGGCGAGCTTCGCCAGCGGCGTCCCGATCGCCTTGGAGACGAAGGGGACGGTGCGCGAGGCACGCGGGTTGGCCTCGATCACGTGCAGCCTGCCGCCGGCGACCCCGTACTGGATGTTGATCAGGCCGACGACGCCGAGCTCGAGGGCGATCCGCTTCGTCGTCCCGCGGATCTCCTCGATCATCTCCTCACCGAGGCTCATCGGCGGGATCACGCAAGCCGAGTCGCCGGAGTGGACGCCGGCCTCCTCGACGTGCTGCATGACCCCCGCCACCCAGGCGTCCTCACCGTCGGCGAGGGCATCGACGTCGACCTCGATCGCGTTCTCGAGGAAGCGGTCGAGCAGCAGCGGATGCTCCTGGTCGGCTTTGACGTGGGCCTCGAGGTAGGCGTTGAGGTCCTCGGTCGAGTAGCAGATCGCCATCGCGCGGCCACCGAGCACGTAGGAGGGGCGAACTAGCAGCGGGAAACCGACCTCCTCGCCGATCGCCACGGCGCGCTCGGCGGAGAGCGCGGTCCCGTACGGCGGGTGCTCGATCCCAAGGCGGCGCAGGAGAGCGCCGAAGCGACCCCTGTCCTCGGCCAGGTCGATCGCGTCGACGGGCGTGCCGAGCAGCGGCGCCCCCGCCTCCTCCAGCGCGCGGGCCAGTTTCAGCGGCGTCTGCCCGCCGAACTGGACGATCACGCCCTCGGGCCGCTCCTGCTCGCAAACCGCGAGCACGTCCTCGATGGTGAGCGGCTCGAAGTAGAGGCGATCCGAAGTGTCGTAGTCGGTCGAGACCGTCTCCGGGTTGCAGTTGACCATCACCGCGTCGCGGCCCATCGCGCGCACCGTCATCGCGGCGTGGACGCAGCAGTAGTCGAACTCGATCCCCTGACCGATCCGGTTCGGGCCGGCGCCGAGGATGACGACCGAGGGTCGCTCGCCACGGCGCACCTCCGAGGCGGCCGGGCCGTCCGGCCGGGGACGCTCGTGGGCCGAGTAGTAGTAGGGCGTCGCCGCCTCGAACTCGGCGGCGCAGGTATCGACCGCCTTGTAGGTGCGCTCCAGCCCGTCGGTGCCGTCTCCCTCCAGCGCCAGCGCTTCCAGCTCGCGCAGGAACCAGCGGTCGACCAGGCAGCGCTCGTGCACCGCCTCGATCCCGAGCCCGCGCCGCAGCGCCTCGAGCACGAGGTCGAAGCGCTCCGGGCACGGGATCTCCAGCCTGCCCAGCAGCTCCTCGTCCTCGCTGGGGAAGCTCGGCTCGGCGTCGAGCTCGCGCGAGCGCAGCGCCTTGGCGAAGGACTCGCGGAAGGTGCGGCCGATCGCCATCGCCTCGCCGACGCTCTGCATGTGGGTCGAGAGCCGGCCCGAGGCGCCGGGGAACTTCTCGAAGGCGAAGCGCGGCACCTTCGTCACCACGTAGTCGATCGTCGGCTCGAAGGAAGCTGGGGTCGCGCGGGTGATGTCGTTGGGGATCTCCTCCAGGGCGTAGCCGACGGCGAGCTTGGCGGCCATCTTGGCGATCGGGAAGCCTGTCGCCTTCGAGGCCAGCGCTGAGGAGCGCGAGACGCGCGGGTTCATCTCGATCACGACGATCTCGCCGCTCTCCGGATCGACGCCGAACTGGACGTTGGAGCCGCCGGTCTCGACGCCGACCGCCCGGATCACCCGGATCGCCTGGTCGCGCAGCTCTTGGTAGAGCGGGTCGGTGAGCGTCTGGGCGGGCGCCACCGTGACTGAGTCGCCGGTGTGGACCCCCATCGGGTCGACGTTCTCGATCGAGCAGATGATCACGACGTTGTCGTTGCGGTCGCGCATCACCTCGAGCTCGAACTCGCCCCAGCCGAGCACCGACTCCTCGACCAGCACCTGGTTGATCGGGCTGGCAGCGAGGCCCTCGGAGACGATCTGGCGCAGCTCGGTCTCGGTCCCCCCCACGCCGCCGCCCTGCCCGCCCAGGGTGAAGGCCGGGCGCACGATCGCCGGCAGCGTGATCCTGCCGTCGGCGAGCGCCGTCTCGACCTCGCCGACGCTGCCCACCGTCATCGACCAGGGGATGCGCAGGCCGGCCTCGGTCATCGTGCGGCGGAACTCCTCGCGGTCCTCGGCGCGGCGGATCGCGGCCGCATCGGCGCCGATCAGCTCGACCCCGAAGCGCTCCAGCGTGCCGTCCTCGTGCAGCGCCATCGCCAAGTTCAGCGCCGTCTGGCCGCCGAGGGTCGGCAGCAGCGCGTCGGGGCGCTCCTTCTCGATGATCTTCGTCACCGGGCCGGGCAGCAGCGGCTCGACGTAGGTCGAGTCGGCGAATTCCGGGTCGGTCATGATCGTCGCCGGGTTGGAGTTGACGAGAACGACCTCGTAGCCCTCCTCCTGCAGCACCTTGCAGGCCTGCACGCCGGAGTAGTCGAACTCGGCCGCCTGCCCGATCACGATCGGCCCCGAGCCGATCAGGAGGATCTTCTCGATGTCGGTGCGCTTAGGCATGGGCCAGCTCGAGGAAGGAGTCGAAGAGGTGACGGGCGTCGTGCGGACCGGGGCCGGCCTCCGGGTGGTACTGGACCGTCGCCCCGCGCACGTCCCGCAGCACCAGCCCCTCGACCGTGCGGTCGTAGAGGTTGAGGTGGGAGAGCTCGGCGGCGCCGAAGTCGGTCTCCCAGCGAACCGGCTCGTCTGTCTCGATCCGGGGCTCGCCACCGGGCCCCTGCACGGCGAAGCCGTGGTTCTGGGAGGTGATGTCGATCCTGCCGCTCTCCAGCTCCTTGACCGGGTGGTTGGCGCCGCGGTGGCCGAAGGGCAGCTTGAAGGTCTCTAGGCCGACCGCGCGGCAGAGCAGCTGGTGGCCGAGGCAGATGCCGAAGAGCGGCCGTTTGCCGACCAGCTCGCGGACAGTGTCGACGACATAATCGAGGGCGGCGGGATCGCCGGGCCCGTTGGCGAGGAAGACGAGGTCGGGGTCCTCGGCCAGGACCTCGTCCGCCGAGGAGGCGCAGGGCAGCAGGGTGAGCCGGCAGTCGCGCTCGCGCAACTGGCGGACGATGCTGAGCTTGATCCCGGTGTCGATCCCGACCACGTGCGGACCGTCGCCGTCGAAGCGCACGGGATCCGCGGGCGTGACCGTGCGAGCGAGGTCGGCGCCGTCCATCGTGGGCTCGGCCGCGATCCGCTCGCGCGCCTCGGACTCGGCCAGCTCGGCCGGGAAGATGCCGCCGCGCATCGCCCCCTGGTCGCGGATGTGGCGGACCAGAGCGCGGGTATCGACGCCGGTGATCGCGGCCACGCCACAGTCGGCGAGCCAGTCGAGCCAGCCTCCCTCCGCAGTGGCGACGTCTTCGCCGTTCTTCGCGTCGCGCATGATCACCGCGCGGGCGTGGACGCGATCGGACTCCATCGCCTCCGCCGAGACGCCGTAGTTGCCGATCAAGGGGTAGGTGAAGGTGATGATCTGCCCCGCGTAGGAGGGGTCGGTGACCGACTCTTGGTAGCCGGTCATCGCGGTGTTGAAGACGATCTCTCCGGTGATCGCCTCGGCATGTCCGCAGAGCTCGCCGTCGAAACGAGTTCCGTCTTCGAGCAGGACGTAGCCGGCGCTCACGAGGCGACTCCCAGTGAGAACGAGCGCAGGCGGTAGGCGACCTGGCCGGCGGCGACGGTCATCAGCACCCGCCCGGTCAGCCTGCGGCCGGCGCACCAGGAGTTGTGCGAGCGGCTCTCGTAGCCCTCCTCGCCCACCGTCCACTCCGCGCCGAGGTCACAGAGGGCGACGTTGGCGGGGCTGCCGGGCGCCAGGGTCGGGCGTTCGAGCCCGAAGGGCTCGGCGCCCCCTCCCATTCGCTCGACGATCAGGCCGAGGTCGAGCACGCCCGGCAGGACCAGGTCGGTATGGAGCGCCGCGAAGGCGGTCTCCAGGCCGGTCACCCCCATCGCCGCCTGCTCGAAGGGAACCTCCTTTTCCTCCGCCGCGTGCGGAGCATGGTCGGTCGCGACGCACTCGATCGTGCCGTCGCGCAGGCCCTCGATCAGGGCCTGGCGATCCGCCTCGGAGCGCAGCGGCGGGTTCATCTTGAAGCGGGCCGGGTCGAGGCTCCGCACCTCCTCGTCGGTCAGGCAGAGGTGGTGAGGGCTGGCCTCGCAGCTGATCTGCACGCCCGCTGCCCTGGCGGCGCGCACCGCGTCGACGGACTCGGTGGCCGAGAGGTGCTGGACGTGGATCCTCCCCCCCTCGTAGGCGGCGAGGGCGGCGTCACGGGCGATCATCGTCGACTCCGAGACGGCGGGAATGCCGGCCAGGCCGAGCACAGCTGAGACAGACCCCTCGTGCATGACGCCGTCGCCGGAGAGCTCCGGGTCCTCCTCGTGCAGGGCGATCGTGCCGCCGCAAAGGCGCTGGTACTGGAGGGCGCGGCGCATCACGCGCGCGTTGGCGATCGGCAGGCCGTCGTCGCTGAAGCCGACCGCGCCAGCCTCGCGCAACTCGACCATCTCGGTCAGCTCTTCACCGGCCATGTCGCGAGTGACGGTGGCGAGGAACCCGACCGGCACCGAGGCCCCTTCGCTCGCGGCGCCGCGCAGCGCCTCGACGTCCGCCGAGGTCGAGACCGGCGGTTCGGTGTTACCCATCGCGAGCACGCCGCAGTAGCCGCCGGCAGCGGCGGCGCGGGTCCCGGTTTCGATGTCCTCCTTGTGCTCGTGGCCGGGAACGCGCAGGTGGACGTGGGGGTCGAAGAAAGCCGGGAACGCATGCAGGCCGGCAGCGTCGATCGACTCGGCGCCATCGTCCGAGGCCGCCCCCGGCGTCGCCAGCTCGGCGATCCGGCCGGCGCGAATCACGACGTCATGGGTCCCCTCGATCCCAGCCGCGGAGTCGAGCACGGCAGCTCCGCGCAGGATGAGGTCTGCCGCCTCGCCGGCCCGCATCACCAGTGCGGCGCTCACGCTGGCTGCCCGATCGGCGCAGGCCGCCCGGTGGCGTCACCCTCGACGGGAGCAGGGCGCTCGCCCCCAGTCGCAAGCAGCTCGTAGAGGATGGCCATCCGCACGACAAGACCCGAAGCGACCTGCTCCGCGATCAGGGACTGCGGCGAATCGATCACCTCGCCGGAGAGCTCGACGCCGCGGTTGACCGGCCCCGGGTGCATCAGCAACTGCCGCGGACCGAGCCGCCGCGAGTCGATCTGGAAGCGCCCTACGTACTCGCGGAGCGAGGGGACGAAGCTCTCCTTCATCCGCTCTCGCTGCATGCGAAGCGCATAGACGACATCCGCGTCGCCAAGCCCGTCGAGCGAGTAAGAGATCGCGCAGCCCAGCTCATCGATCCCGCGCGGGATCAAGGTGGGCGGCCCGCAGAGCGTCACCTCGGCCCCCATCGCCTGGAAGGCGACCAGGTTGGAGCGGGCGACCCGGCTGTGCAGGATGTCACCGACGATCCAGATCCGCTTTCCCTCCAGGGAGTCGAGCCGCCGCAGCAGAGTGAAAACGTCCAGCAGAGCCTGACTGGGGTGCTCGTGCTTGCCGTCGCCGGCGTTGACGACGGCAGCGTCGGCCCACCCCGCGACCAGCTGGGCGGCGCCGGCATATGGGTGACGGATCACTATCGCCGCCGGGTCGTAGGCGGAGAGAGTCGCCACGGTGTCCTTCAGCGACTCTCCCTTGTCGACCGAGGAACCGGCCGCCTTGATCGAGACGAGGTCAGCCGAGAGGCGCTTGGCGGCCAGCTCGAAAGAGGAGCTGGTGCGCGTGCTCGCCTCGTAGAAGAGACTGACGACGGTGCGCCCGCGCAGAGTCGGCACCTTCTTGATGTCGCGGCGACCGACCTCGGCGAAGCTCTCCGCCCGGGCCAGGATCGCCTCGATCTCCTCTCGCGAGAGCCGCTCGATCGAGAGCAGGTGCCTCATCTTGCTACCTCGACCGGCTGTGGCTCGGAAATCGTTACCTCGTCGTCGTCGTCCACCTCTTCGAGCCGCACGTTGACCCGCTCCTCGTGAGCCGTCGGAAGGTTCTTGCCGACGTAGTCGGGCCGGATCGGCAGCTCGCGATGGCCACGGTCGCAGAGCACCGCGAGCTGAATACGTTGCGGGCGGCCGTAGTCGAAGAGGGCGTCGATCGCGGCACGCGCCGTGCGCCCTGTGAAAAGGACGTCGTCGACGAGGACCACCGTTCGCCCGGTGAGGTCGAAGTCAATGTGGGAGGCATGGACAACTGGCTGATCGGCCGGCGCCTTGGCTCCGACGTCGTCGCGGTAGAAGGAGATGTCGATGTCGCCGATCGGAACCTCGGCCCCGACCAGCTCCTCCAGCAGCGCGCGCAGTCGGCGGGCGAGCAGCGCTCCGCGAGTATGGATGCCGACGATCGCGAGACCCTCGGGCTCCGGATTCTTCTCAGCGATCTCGTGAGCGATGCGCCGCAGCGTTCGACCCACGTCGTCGTGTTCGAGCACGACTTTTTCGCTCACTTTCTTTGCTCCTTCCTGACCTCGCGGGGCCCGGTTAAAGGACGCGGCCCAGACTAGCAGTGGACAGCAGCGGAACGCGAGACAGCGGCACCGGCACGCCGCGGCAAGGCCAGGCCTCGGATGACAGAGGGCCTGTGTGATGAGAGCGAAGGGCCAAGCGACGAAGCCCTAGCGCATCGTCTCGCGCTGAACCAACAGCAAGATCACCATGGCCTGAATGATCAGGACTGCCTCCATTTGATTTCCTTCCTGGCCTCTCGGGACCGGGTTAAAGGATTTCCCGAAGCTATACCGCAGATGGGTCTCGCCTTGGTCTCGCTGAGGTCTTCAAGCGATGGATTACTCGCATTTTGCGATGGTTTCGAAGCGCGTTACCGTCCTCCGCTCAAGCTACGCGCTGGGTGCCGCCTCTCCCTCGGCGCGCTCACGGGCTCCATTCGGCGCCAGCTTGGGCTCGCCGCGCTCTGGAAAAGGGATATCGACTACGTCGAAGTCGCGGGGGGCGATCGTCGGCTGGAAGACCTCGCGGGCCTCGTCGAGGACGGCGCCGACGTGGTAGCGGGAGGAGATGTGGACGAGGGAGAGGAGCTTGACGCCCGCCTCGCGAGCGACGGCGGCGGCCTGGCCGGCGGTCGAGTGACCGGTGTCGGCGGCGCGCTGCGCTTCCTCCTCGGAGAAGCTCGCCTCGTGCACGAGCAGCTCCGCGCCGCGAGCCGCCTCGGCGGTCGCCTTGCAGGGAGCGGTGTCGCCGGTGATCGCGACGGTGCGGCCGGCGCGGGGCTCCCCCATCACGTCCTCCGGTCGTACCGGCCCCGAGGAGCCCTCGACGTACTCGCCGCGCTGGAGCGCCGCGAAAGCGGGGCCTTCAGGCACCCCGAGGCGGGCCGCCGCCTCGGGGTCGAAGCGTCCCGGCCGGTCCTCCTCAGCCAGCACGTAGCCGTTCGCCCGCACGCTGTGCTCGGCGGCGAAGGCACGGATCTCATACCCCTCGTGGGCGACGACGTCGCCGGGCTGGAGCTCGACCAGCTCGAGCTTGAACCCGGACTTGCCAATGATCCGGTTCAACGTCTTGAACAGATCGACCAAGCCGAGCGGGCCGTAGATCGTCAGCGGCGCCTCGCGGTCGGTCAGGTCATAGGTCTTGAGCAGCCCCGGCAGCCCAAGGACGTGGTCGGCGTGGAAGTGGCTGAGGTAGATGGCGTCGACCTGCGTCAGCCCAACCGACCGCTGCAGCTGGCGCTGCGTCCCTTCGCCGCAGTCGAACATCAATCGCTCCCCCCCACGCGCGATCAGCACGCTGGCGGTCGAGCGCCGCGCCGAGGGCACCGAGCCGCCGGTGCCGAGGAATGCAACAGAAAGATCCATGTGGTCGCGAGACTACGCGACAGGGATCGTCGAAGAAGACTCCTTTGGCTTGTTTAGATCGCGAAGCCTCTCGGGTGTCCAACGGTCGATCTCGTAATCAGCGGCAAGTCGAATCCCGCGCCTCTGATTGTTGCGGGCTGGCATCAAGCGCAACCTTCCTTCGGTGCTAGCGATAGCGCTGACCGGAACCAAATAGACAGCTTCGTTGGGTGGGAAGTACACGCCAAAGAGGTCAGCGGATCCTAGGTATGACTGCGGCCCGCGCCCGTGATCGGTTTTCTGGCTTTTGAAGATCATGCACCCGCCCATTGGCCATGCGGTCTTGCACTGGACTCGCAGGAAATTCGCACCGCCCACTTGGACAACGAGGTCATAGGAATGACCACTACCAAACGGAACCAGCACATTGAAATCACGCTCAACAAAGGCACTTAGGACCATTGCCTCTGCCTCATTGCCTCGGGTGGGACTTCGCATGATGAAATCTTATGTCTGTAGTCAGACGGAACACATGTTCGTATGCCAGGGCCCAAGCGACAACCGACTAAGCTGCTGGTCGGGCGCCCGTAGCTCAGCTGGATAGAGCGTTCGCCTCCGGAGCGAAAGGTCACAGGTTCGAATCCTGTCGGGCGCGTAGGTCGCTGGACCCTGCACCCGCCTCCTGTTCCACTAGGGTCGCGCCCGTGAGTGCTGGACGAGAGGATCGACCGCCGCGGGGGGCGCTGGCCGTGATCGCGGTCGGGCTCCTGGCCACTGTCTTCGCGGCGCTGCTTAGCACCGACAAGCCGTTGGGAGCAGTGGAGCTGGAATGGGAGAGCAAGGCGCCCCTCCCCGACCCCAAACCGGTGGCGATTCCTGGGGGCGGCGAGATGCGTCTCGCGGATGCCGGGATCCGGGTCACCGAAGCCAACGCCAGCGAATATCGCCTCTACCGCGTTGCCGCGGTGTTGACCATCGACGCCGGCTCGGCCATCGGCCAGGGCCGCCTGCGCTGCGGGATTCGTGTGCCGCCGCGGACGATCGTCGCCAAGACGCCGAACAGCCGCGCCTCCTACCCGCGCTCAAGCGAAGAGCTAGCCGAACAGGAGGCATCCGAAAAGGCGCTGGTCGAGTTCAACTCGCGCAGCACCGACCTCACCGTGCTCGAAATGAGCGACGCGATCGGCAAGCGCTACACGGAGGCGAAAGGCATCGTCGTCGAGTGGGCGCCCTACAAGGTCGGGCAGCAAGTGTGGCAGTGGGGCTTCCCCCCGGGACGCCCTAAGGAGTCGCTGGCGCTTCCCTTCGCCTCAATCTGGCGCACGACCGCTACGCCGGCCGCCAAAATCGCCTGCACGATCACGACAAGCGCAGGCTCGGCGACCGTGCGCACCGCCGGATCCCTCGGCTAGCTGGGCGCGACCAACAGCTCGGGGCCCTCGATCCCTTTGCCGACCTTGTTCAGTTTCGGGTTGGCGGGGGCGCCCTCCACCCGGCTTGCCGGCAGCGGCGCGCACATCGCAACCGCGTCCTCGACCTCGAGGTCAGGGCGCAGCCAGGCGGCCTCCGCCTCGGGGCTGGGCAGAATCGCCGGCATCCGGTCGTGCACCTTGGCGACGACCTCGTTGGGCGTCGTGGTAACGATCGTGCAGCTGTAGAGCCAGCCGTCGTCGAAGCCGCGGTCCTCCTCGTCCTCCCACTCCTTGCGGGTGCAGATCCCGGCGAAGGCGAAGGGCTCGCCACCGTCGACGGTGAAGCGCCAGGGCTGGCGCGGCTGTTTGGGGTCCTCGGCCTTCATCCACTCGTAGAAGCCGTCGGCGACGATCAGGCAGCGGTGGCGGAACTTGCCGACCAGCGGCCCGTAGGCACGGCTCGAAGTCAGGTTCTCGGCCTTGGCGTTGATCATCCGGTAGCCGACTTTGAGGTCCTTCGCCCAACGCGGCACCAGGCCCCAGCGCATCAGCCGCGCCTCGCGCTCGCCCGCCGCCGCCTCCTCGGGGTCTGGAGAGGAGCGGATCGTCAGCACCTCCTGGGTCGGCGCCACGTTGAAGCGCTCCAACCCTTTCGCGGCTTTCTTCGCCCGCTCCGCCTTCGGCGGCGGCGCCTCCCCGGAGGAGTTGCGCTCCAGCGACCTTTCTAGCTCGACCTGGAAGCGATCAGCGATTTTTTTCGCGTCTTTGGCCGTGACCGTGAAGCGCCCGCACATCTCTAAGCGGACACCTTTGCAGGACGAGCCTCCGGGTGCGCCCGGTACCACTCCAACGTGCGCTGGAGGCCCTCTCCCAGCTCGACCTGGGGGCGCCAGCCGGTCAGCTGACGCAGCTTCCCCGAGTCGACGAACTGGCGGTCGATCTCGCCGTCGGGATTGCCGGCGCCCTGGAAGTCCGGCTCAACACCGGCACGCGCAGCGGCGACGATCAGCTCGACGACTTCGCGCACCGAGTGCGGCCGCTCGCCGCCCGCGTTGAAGGCCTCCGCCACGGCTCCGCCGGAGTCGAGGGCCGAAGCGATCGCCAGATAGGCGGCAACGGCATCCTCGACGTGGAGGAAGTCGCGCTCGGGGCTGCCGTCGGAGCGGATCGCGGGCGGCCTTCCGTCGAGCACCGCCACCACCGTCTCCGGGATCAGGCGGGAGAAGTTGAGGTCCCCGCCGCCGTAGACATTGGCGAAGCGAGTGACGGCGAGTGGCAGGCCGTAGGCATGCGCGTAGCTGCGCGCGATGACGTCAGCCGCCGCCTTGCTCGCGTCGTACGGGAAGGCGGCACGCAGCGGGAAGTCCTCGCGGTAGGGCAGCTCCGGGCTGGAGCCGTAGGCCTTGTCGGAGGAGGCGAAAACGATCCGCGCCACGTCATGGACACGGCAAGCCTCGAAGACGTTCCAGGCGCCTTGGACGTTGACCTCGAGCGTCTCCAGCGGAGATTTGCGGGCGACACCGACGATCGTCTGCGCCGCCAGGTGAAAGACCGAGTCGCAGCCAGAGACCGCCGCGTCGACGCCCTCCGTATCACGCAGGTCGGCCTCGGCGAGCTCCACCTCTGCGCGGATCCCCAGCAGGTCGAGGCCGGAGAGGCGCGGTCCGCCGACGTCCGCCTCGCGTGGGTCCGGTCGGTCGAGGATGCGAACGCTCTCGCCACGCTCAAGCAATGATCGAGCGAGGTGGGAGCCGACGAAGCCGTGGGCGCCGGTGACCAGAACCCGGCTCACCGGACCTCCGCCCCAGCCGCGGCCCAAACCGTCCAAGGGGGTTCGCCGCCCGCCCAGAGGTCGTTCAGCACCACCGCATCCTTGTAGGTGTCCATGCAGTCCCAGAACCCCTCATGGCGATAGGCCCGCAGCTCGCCGTCGGCGGCGAGGCGCTCCAGCGGCTCGCGCTCGAGCACGCTGTCCTCTTCGAGGTAATCGAGCGCCCCCGGCTCGACGCAGAGGAAGCCACCATTGATCCAGCGCTCGCTGCGCGGCTTCTCGACGAAGCCTTCGACCCGGTTCCCCTCGCCGAGCTCGGCCACTCCCCACTGCAAGTGCGGGCGCACCACGGTCACCGTCGCTAGGGCGCCGTGCCCGCGGTGGAAATCGAGCAGCGCATCCAGATCCACATCGGCGACGCCATCGGCGTAGGTGACGCAGCAGGTCCCACCGTCGAGCCACTCAGCCAGGCGGGCGATCCTGCCCCCGGTCGGAGTGTCGAGGCCGGTGTCGACGCACTCGACCGTCACCCCTGCGGGCCACTCGGCGCTCGCCACGAACTCCTCGACCATCTCGCCCAGGTATCCGGTCGCGAGCAGGAAGCGATCGAAGCCCTGCGCCGCGTAGATCCCGATCACGTGCCAGAGGATCGGCTTGCCGCCGATCTCGACCAGGGCCTTCGGCACCGTCTCCGTGCGCTCGCGAAGGCGCGTGCCGCGGCCGCCGCAGAGGATTGCCACCGGTGGTCGCATCGCCGGATTATCGACCACGGCGGGTCCGCGGTGGAGTGCCGTCCGACAGCGGCCGGTGCTCAGTCCCGAGGCGTTATCCGCCCCTGTGGCGTTGGACGGGGCGCACACCGGGCAACCGAGTCCTCGGAGTTGTACGCAGTCGCTGCATCGATGATTGCCTGAATCTCGACCAAGGCGAGTGACCGCTGCCCGTCACTGCGCCACCGGTAGCTCGGAGGGCCCTCATCAGGACCGCGAGTCAGAAGCTCAGCGTAGGTGCGTTCGTCGTCATGCTCGGAATTCCCGGAATACCCCTCTGCGAAGTGCCTGTGCATCTGCTCGAGCACCGCCAAGGACGAGCGCAGACGAACCCAGCGGTGGTTGTCCCACGTGATCGCCTGCCCCTCATCCGGAGGTGTGTACGCCTTGTGGAGTAACTTGGCGGCAGCTCGCCCTCGTTCGGTCAGCGCGGCGATGGTGGCGGGGGGCATGGTCAGATTCATACCCCCCTCGTCCTCGCTCATACTGACGTGGGCGACGCGATCCCGGTACCCCGGCACCCTCATCTGAGCGTCGTCCACGCGGTTTTGCATGGTTCGGATCATGCTCGACAGGAAGCCGAAGATCCGCTTGTCCTTGAGCCCGAAGCCGTCGGGGCGCTCCGGCAGCCGGTACCACCAGGGTCGAATCCCATCTGAATTCGACGTAACCATCGATGTGTTCTTCGACTGATTCGCATCGTCGCGTGCCGCACCCATCGCAAACGGGCGCAGGTTGATCGCAAACGTCGGCCAGCGCGGGATCAGGCGGTCGAAAAAGTGAACGGGGAAGTTGCTCGATATGCCGCCGTCGGAGAACCAGCACCGCTCGGCGATCGGGCGTGAGCTGGGCCGCCCCTCCGCGGGCCATTTGGCGGGATCCTCGGTAAGGGGATCCCAGGGCTTCGTCTGTTTCCCCGCCCAAGCGCGCCACTCGTCAAGCACCTCATTCTCTTTCCGAGTCATGTCGACGAACCAGAGGGGGACAGCGCTGAGCAGGATCGGGAAGGACAGGCTCATCCGGGTCGAGACGACCACAGGGAGGTCCTCTGGAGACGGCAACGGAAGCAGCGGACGCATCAACGCCCGCCGTATGTGTGATTCCCGCACCTTCTTGTCGTTGTCGGTCCGGCGACGTTTCGGTGGATGATTTTCCATCCACTCCACCACCTCCACGGGGAACAGCTTGCGAAACTCCTCTGGGTCGAAAAACCACTCCCGGCTGTCCCACGGCAGCTGATGGGCGCGACGGTTGACGAGATTCGTGCTCATCATCAAGAGCTGCAGGTGACGCTTGTCGGGGTTCTCTGGAGGGCACTCCCTGCTTCCTGTGGGCCCAGCCCAGAGGTGGCCGAAAGTAAGAGGCGCCCCTTTGGGCAGACCGGCGAGCTCGTTGAGCGTGTCGCTCAGCCAAGGCGTCAGGGGCACCGACCCCTTGAGCGTCGAGGACGGCCCGCCCGCGCAGAGCCCGAATCCGTTGTCCGGGACCGAGCGAGTGACCTGGCGTGTGATCCGGGCGCAGATCGCAAGGGCCGATCCGACCACGGCAAGCAGGAAGCCGGCCAGGCCCTCCATCCAGACAAGCGGTGAGTCGAGCCCGTCGTCGAAGCCTCGCGCTACAGCCAGGGCGATGATGGCGAGACCCGGAAGCGCGCCACAGAGAAAAGCGAAGAGGTGCTTCCGGATCGCGGTCAAGCAAGCCCTTGCTGGGCCCCCTTCGAGGGCGGCGATCAAGATTTCGAAGAGACGGCGAGTCGAGCGCTGAGGCTGGAACAGGTTCTTCAGGTTTTCCTCAGCTCCGATCCAGGCTGGAAGCGCAGCCAGCCTGCCGAAGCCGCAGCGGTTGCGGCCGTACTCTGCCGCCGCAGTGGCGGCGGCAGCGATCGCACCGGCGGAGGTGCCGCCGACGTTCCTGAAGCGGTAGGTCTGTGCCAGCTCGCAGACTGCATGGGGATAGACCACACCACTGGTGATCCCACCCTTCATCACTATGTCGCAGTCGTGAGTCGGCTCCGAGTAGTCGGCCAGCCGCAGATCCTCGTCGGTTGTCACTTGGGCTTGGGGGACTCTTTGAAAGTCGCTGAGATCGCGGCTCCCTCCCGGTCGGCGAAGACGTGGACTAAGTCTTTTTCGACCGACGCGTACCTCACCTCGTACTCGTCGTTGTTGTGCCCCAATTGCAGCACCAGGTCTTTGACCGGCAAGGCCTGGAAGCTGCTCGGCTCAGATGGCTTCCCTCCTCCGTAGCGGAGTTTTGCCTCCTGCGCTCGCTGGCGCGTGCGAATGTCGACGCCGATGAGCGCAAAGATCCCGAGCATCAGCAGCGTCCCCGCCGCGATCGCGGCGATCACCACCGACTCGTCCTCTTTGAGCGTCGTCGGGACCGTCCCCGCGATGACGGCGATCAGTCCCCCTATCGTCGCCTGCACCTTGGTGGCGCTGAAGGCCGGACTGCCGATGTCGACTTTTTCGTCTTTCGTCTTTTCTTCGTTCGTGAAGAACTCAGAAATGCCCATTAACACTCCTCCGCTCGACTTGTTTAATCAAGCCGATCAGAGTTATGGGCTCAAGTCAACCCCAATACTGAGTACGAAATTATCTCGGGCGAAAGCGGAGAAGTGTCCAGCGAGCCGAGAGAGTCTTCAGGAGCCGCCGGCGACGGCCGGCAGGATGGTTACCTCCGCACCCTCGTCGATCGCCGTCTCGAGGCCCTGCTGGAAGCGGATGTCCTCACCGCTGACGTAGACGTTGACGAAGCGGCGTAGGTCGCCATCCTGGGTGATCCGCTCACGCAGATCACCGTGGGCCTCGAAGACCGCGTCGAGCACCTCGCCCACGGTTGAGCCGGAAACCTCGATCTCGGCCTCGCCATCGGTTGCGGCGCGGAGCTGGGTCGGGATCTTCACGGTGACTGCCATCAGACGGTGACCTCCTGGTGCTCGAACTCGGACTCGAAACTGGCGAGATCGGGGTCGATCTCGTGCATCTGGAACCTATCGCGGGCCGCGTCGAGCGTCTTCAAGCCCTCGCCCGTGATGTAGACGACGATGCGCTCGCCCTTGCCGATGTCGCCCCGCGCGGCCAGCTTCGCCAGGACCCCGATCGTCACCCCTCCAGCGGTCTCGGTGAAGATCCCCGTCGTCTCCGCCAGCAGGCGAATCCCGTCGCGGATCTCGTCATCGGTGACCGTGTCGATCGCGCCACCGGTGCGGCGCGCGTGCTCGACCGCGTATGGCCCGTCGGCGGGATCGCCGATCGCCAGGCTCTTGGCGATCGTCTCCGGCCGCTGCGGCTTGCAGACGTCCCAGCCTTCGGCGAAAGCAGTGGCAACGGGGCTGCACCCCTGTGCCTGGGCGCCGTTGAAGGCCGGCTGCTCTCCCTCTACCAGCCCGAGGTCGAGCCACTCCTGGAAGCCGCGTCCGACCTTGGTGAAGAGCGAGCCGGAGGCAATCGGGCAGACCACGCGGTCGGGCAGCTCCCAGCCGAGCTGCTCGACCGTCTCGTAGGCGAGCGTCTTCGAGCCCTCGGCGTAGTAGGGGCGCAGGTTGACGTTGACGAAGGCCCAGGGCCGGGTTTCGGCGAGTTGGGTGCAGAGGCGGTTGACGTCGTCGTAGTTGCCGCGCACGCCGACCAGGTTGGTGCCGTAGACGCCGGTCGCGAGCAGCTTCTGCTCCTCGAGGTTGGCGGGGACGAAGACGTATGACTGCAGACCGGCGGCAGCGGCGTGGGCGGCGACCGCGTTGGCGAGGTTGCCGGTCGAGGCGCAGGCGACGGTCTCGAAGCCCAGCTCGCGCGCCTTCGCCACGGCGACGGCGACGACCCTGTCCTTGAAGGAGTGGGTCGGGTTGGCGGCGTCGTTCTTGACCCAGACCTCGGCGTCGATGCC
Source organism: uncultured Solirubrobacterales bacterium (assembly GCA_963728045.1). Lineage (GTDB taxonomy): Bacteria > Actinomycetota > Thermoleophilia > Solirubrobacterales > 70-9 > VRUE01. The sequence continues at coordinate 183,043 of CAVSIE010000004.1, read as the reverse complement.
GAGACGCTCGGCGAGCCGGTCGGCTCGCAGCAGCGGGGTCAGGCCCGGCTCCAGCGGGTCGCCGGGGCGACCGACGAAGGGGAGGAAGTCGGCGTAGCGCCAGATCCCCTGCGACCCGGCCTGAATCTTGCGCTTGACCTCAGCCGGGTCAAGCCCCGAGTGGTCATAGGCCACTTCGAGCGGGCCGAAGCAGTTCTCACAGGCGAAGTGGGCGCCGAGGTCATAGCTCGACCCGCACTCCTTGCATTTAAGGCTCTCTATCGACATCCGACCTCGCTTTCCGTCACCAACGAAAAAACCTCCGCCTTTTGTGGGGCAGAGGTCCGGTCGGACTTCCCCCACATCTTCCAGGCCTTTCAAACGACCTGCTGGAGTTGGCACCTGCCTCGGACCGAGGTCCGAGATGGTTGCCGGGGCTTCTATGGGCCAGTCCCTCCACCCCTCTAGATGTGGCGCTTATGTGCACACGACTATAGCAACGGGCCTGGCGCTGAGAGCAATCCTGCTCCGCGACTGGACTCGACGTTTAACCTCCTGTGCACAGCCATGCACCCGCGCGACGAGAAAATGAGCCAGAGCGATGCCGAACCTTCCGAAGCCCAGGTTGCGACGGCCCGCGCGGCGCGGCGAGCTGGCTCCCGCGGACACGCAGGCTGAGCCGCAAGCGCCCCGCGTCGAGCAGATCGACGCCGCTGGCCTGCGCTGGGTCAACATCGAGCGCCCCGGAGCGCTGGAGCGCAGCTGGCTCGAGGAGCACTTCGACTTCCACCCCCTCGATCTAGAGGACGTCCTCTCGCGCAACCAGCGGCCGAAGATCGACGTCTACGACGAGTACCTCTTCATCGTCCTCCACTTCCCGGTCTTCGACCCCGCCGCTGGCCGGCTCGGCGCCGGCGAGCTCGACCTCTTCGTCGGGCCCGACTACGTGGTGACGATCCCCAACCAGCCGCTGCAGCCGGTCGAGTATCTGTTCGAGCGCTGCCGCGCCAAGGAGGAGCTGCGCGAGCAGCTCTTCTCGCGCGGGTCCGGATACCTGCTCTACCGCCTCGTCGACGACAGCTTCGACTACTGCTTCCCGATGCTGCGCAAGATCGGCAACAAGCTCGACGCGCTCGAGGACGACATCTTCGAGGGACGCTCGGAGGAGGTCGTGCGCGACATCTCCAACGCCAAGCAGGAGATCATCAACTTCCGCAAGGTGATCCGCCCGCAGCGGCCCGTCCTGCGCGACCTGGAGAAAGTGAAGCAGCGCTACCTCGCCACCGACCTCGACCTCGAGATCTACTTCGACGACATCGTCGACGCCCACGAGCGAATCTGGGACATGCTGGAGAACTACAAGGAGGTGGTCGAGGCCTTGGCCGAGACCAACGAGTCGGTGATCTCACACCGGGTCAACGACATCCTCCGCGTGCTCACCGCGATCAGCGTCATCGTCCTGCCGCTGACCTTGATCGCCAGCGTCTGGGGGATGAACGTCGGCGTGCCGGGAGAAGGCGACGAGACCGACTTCTACCTGATCGTCGGCGCGATGCTGGCGATGCTGGTCGCGATGGTCGGCTACTTCCGCAGTCGCGGCTGGCTGTAGCCTCCGCCGCCCGTGGCAAACCATCGGATCTGGGCGCCCTGGCGCCTCGCCTACGTGAAGGACGCGTCGAAGGACATCGAGGAGGAGTGCGTCTTCTGCGCCAAGCCGGCGGCGGGAGACGACGAGGCGAGCCTGATCGTCCACCGCGGCGAGCGCTGCTTCGTGATCCTCAACCTCTACCCGTACACCAACGGCCACCTGATGGTGGCCCCTTTTGAGCACCTGGGCCGGCTGCAGGACCTACCAGGAGAGACGGTCACCGAGATGATGGCGCTGGCGCAGCAGGCGATGGACGGGCTCGAGCGGGCCTACGATCCGCAGGGCTACAACGTCGGCTTCAACCAGGGCCGCGTCGCCGGCGCCGGGGTCGAGCACCACATCCACCTCCACGTTGTGCCGCGCTGGGGCGGCGACACCAACTTCATGCCGGTGATCGCCGACACCAAGGTGATGCCGCAGACACTGGAGGAAAGCTTCGCGGCGCTGAAGGGAGCGTTCTCGTGACCGAGCAGCCGGTCCTGGCGCCGCCCGGAATCTTCAAGGCCTACGACATCCGTGGCCTCTACGGGACTGAGATGGACGAGACCACCGCGCACGCGATCGGCCGTGCCTTCGCCCGCGTGCTGGCGCGGCTGCGGGGCAAGCGAACGGAGGAGCTGAGGGTGGGCCTGGGCCGCGACATGCGCCTGACCGCGCCTGCGATGGCGGCGGAGCTGCGCGACGGGCTGATCTTCGAGGGCGCCACCGTTCTCGATGCCGGCATGGTCGCGACCGAGATGCTCTACCACCTAGTCGGCTCACAGGAGCTCGACGGCGGCGCGATGGTCACCGCTTCGCACAACCCAAAGGCCTACACCGGGGTCAAGCTCGTCCGCGAGGGGGCGCTGCCGCTCTCCGGCGACGCCGGCATCGGTGACGTCCAGGCGGAGATCGAGGCCGGGCTCGGGCACGCGCCCGGCGGCGGCTCCTTCGAGGAGGTCGACGCCTGGGACGAATTCCGTGCCCACGCGCTCTCCTTCATCGACCCCGCCAACGTGAAGCCGATGAAGGTCGTGGTCGATGGCGGCAACGGCATGGCCGGGCCGATGACCGGGCCGATCCTGGAGCGACTGCCGCTGCAGCTCGAGGAGATGTATTTCACGCCGGACGGCGAGTTCCCCGACCACGAGCCGAACCCGCTGCTGGAGGAGAACCGGCGGCTGATCATGGAGCGGGTGACGGCGAGCGGCGCCGACCTCGGGATCGCCTGGGACGGCGACGCCGACCGCTGCTTCTTCATCGACGCCAGCGGCGAGTTCTGCGACGGCGACTTCATCTGCGCCCTGCTGGCCCGCGCCGCCCTGGCCAAGAACCCGGGCGCGACGATCCTCTACGACCCCCGTTCCAGTCGTGCCGTGCCGGATCTTGTCTCAGCAGAGGGCGGTCGCTCGGAGCTCTCGCGGGTCGGTCACGCCTTCTTCAAGGCGCGGATGCGCGAGGAGGGCGCCGTCTTCGGCGGCGAGGTCTCCGGCCACTATTACTTCCGCGACTTCTGGAACGCCGACTCCGGCACGATCCCGGCGCTGCTGATGCTGGAGCTGATCTCGCTCGACGGGCGCAGCCTGCGCGAGCTGATGGAGGAGTTCCGCTCCAAGTACTTCATCTCCGGCGAGATCAACTCGGAGGTCGCCGACCCGTCGGCGAAGCTGGTGGAGATCGAAGCGCGGTATTCCGATGGGGAGATCACCCGCCTCGACGGCGTCTCGGTCGACTATCCGGACTGGCACTTCAACGTGCGGCCCTCCAACACGGAGCCGCTGCTGCGGCTCAACCTCGAGTCGCTGGCCTCGCGCGAGGACATGGAGGCCAAGCGCGACGATGTCCTCGGGCTGATCCGGGCGTGACCCTCACCCCTGAGCAGGCGCTCGACAAGGCCGCCGATGCCGGTATCCACCGGCTTCGCATCCCGACTCCCTTCGCGGTTGGCCGGGTCAACTGTTACCTGATCGAGGACGAGCCACTGACCCTGGTCGACACCGGCCCCAACTCGGGCAAGGCGCTCGACGAGCTGCAGTCGCAGTTGGCCGAGCGCGGCCACTCGATCGACGACATCGAGCTGGTCGTCCTCACCCACCAGCACATCGACCACCTGGGCTTGGTCGAGATCATCGTCGAGCACTCCGGCGCCGAGGTGGCGGCACTCGGCATCGCGGCCGAGCGACTCGCCAACTTCGACGAGGACGCCGAGGCCGAGGACCGCTTCGCCGTCGAGCTGATGCTGCGCAACGGCATCCCCGAGGAGGTGACGGTGGCGCTGCGCAGCGTTTCGCGCAGCTTTCGCGGCTGGGGCTCGCACGTGACGGTGACCAGGCCACTCGCCGACGGCGAGGAGATCGACTTCCGGGATCGCGCTCTCCAGACCCTCCACCGGCCCGGTCACAGTCCCTCCGACACCGTCTTCTGGGACGAGGAGCGAAGGATCCTTATCGCCGCCGACCACCTGATCGCCCACATCTCCTCCAACCCGCTGCTCGCCCGGCCGCTCGACGGATCGGCGGGACGGCCGAAAGCGCTGGTCACGTACCTGGAGTCGATGCGGAAGACGCGCGAGATGCCGGCCGAGATCGTCCTCTCGGGCCATGGCGAGCCGATCGTCGACCACGTCGCCCTGATCGATGATCGCTTCGCCCAGCACACTCGACGCAAGGAGAAGATCTTCAAGCTGATCGCCGAGCGGCCGCGCAGCGGCTACGAGCTTGCCCAGGCGCTGTGGGGAAACGTTGCCGTCACCCAGGCCTTCCTCACCCTCTCCGAGGTGATCGGCCACGCCGACCTGCTGGTCGACGAAGGACGCGTGGCCGAAGTCGACGACGGCGAGACGACTCGCTACGAGGCGACCCGGCACGACGCGAGTAACGGCGGCGGCGGCTAGGTTTAGGAATCAGTAGTGGCTCCCCCGCCGGTAGCAACCGTGTCGCGATCCCGCGACGCCGCGCCCCGCCGCAAGTCGGCGGCTCTGCCGCCGCGCGCGGCGAAGCGGCGGATGCTGGTGATCGTCAATCCCTACGCGACGACGGTCTCCGACCGGCTGAAGAACCTCGTGGTCTACGCGCTGCAGGGTCGCTACGAGGTCGAGGCGGTGTCGACGGAAGCGCAGAACCACGCCACCGAGATCGGCCGCGAGGCACGCGACGGGGGCTATGACGTGGTCGTCGCCTTCGGTGGAGACGGGACGCTGAACGAGGTCGCCAACGGGCTGGCTGGCACCGACGTGCCGCTCTCGGTTCTGCCGGGAGGGTCGACCAACGTGGTCTGCCGCACGCTCGGCATTCCCAACGACGTCGTCGACGCCACCGAGCACCTCTTGGCGATGGCTGACGAGTGGAGGCCGCGGCGCATCGATCTCGGCATGGTCGACGACCGTTATTTCGTCTTCTCCTGCGGAGTCGGCATCGATGCCACCGTGGTCGAGCGGGTCGACGCCCACCCGAAGCTGAAGAGCAGCGCTGGCCCCTACTACTACACCTGGGCGGCGATCTCGGCCTTCTACCGCCGCTATCTCCACAACCCGGTGAGGCTGCAAACGGTGCTCGGAAACGGCGAGTCAGTCGAGGGCGTAACCGCCCTGGCCCAGAACTCGCAGCCCTTCACCTACTTCGCGAAACGCCCGATCCGGGTCTGCGAGGGAGTCGAGATCGACGACGGCACGCTCTCCGTCGGGGTCCTGAAGCGGGCCGCCCAGCGCGATATGCCTACCCTCATACCCCGGGTGCTCAGCGTCGGCCCCTCCACTGCCCGCCACCGCCAGATAGCTCACTTCGAGGACGTCGGCGAGGCCACGGTCACCTCGATCTCCGAGACCAAGGAGGGGATCGTCCGCCCATTCCCAGTCCAGGTCGACGGCGACTACATCGGCGAGCACACTGAGATCGAGCTGCGCGTGGTCCCCGCCGCCCTCACCGTCGTCGCCTGATCAGGCGGAGGGCGCCGGCGTTATCCGGTAGGCGTCGAAGACCGACTCGACGTTGCGCAGGCGAGAGATGCACTGTTTGAGCTGCTCGGTGTCGCCGACCTCGACCACGAAGCGATTCTTCACCATCGGGTGACGGGTCATGCAACTGGCGCCGACGATGTTGATCCCCGCCTCGGAGAAGGTCCGCGAGAGGTCCTCCAGCAGCCGAGTGCGGTCGTAGGCGTCGATCTGGATCTCGACCCGGTAGGAGGCCTCGTTCTCGCCGTCCCAGCTGACCTCGACGAAGCGTTCTGGGTCGCGTTTCAGCGCCCGCATGTTCTTGCAGTCGGTGCGATGGATGGTGATCCCGCGTCCCAGTGAGACGTAGCCGGCGATCTCGTCGCCGGGCACCGGGCGGCAGCACTTGGCCAGCCGCACGACGACGTTCTCGGCGCCCTTGACGCTGATCCCGTAGTTGGAGGCGTCCTTGGTGCGCCGCGCCTTGTCCTCGCGCGCGTCAGAGATACCCAGCGGTTCGGTGTCCTCGACCGCCTCGCCGGCCTTCAGCCGCTGCATCAGCTTGCTGGCGACCAGCCTGGCGGAGACCTTGCCCTGGCCCAGGGCGATGTAGAACTCGCTCGCTTTGCGGTGGCCCATCTCGCGGATCACGTCGGCGAGCAGGGGTGAGCCGGCGACCTTCTGCATCGGTAGGCCGTGCTTTCGCAGCGCCGCCTCCAGCGCCTCGCGGCCGTTGCGCTCGGCGTCCTCGCGCCCCTCCTCCTTGAACCAGGCGCGGATCTTGTTGCGGGCGCGGCTCGTGCGGACCAGCTTCAGCCAGTCGCGCGAGGGGCCGCGCTTCTGTTTCGCGGTCAGCACCTCGACGATGTCGCCAGAGCGCAGCTGGTAGTGCAGCGGCACGATCTTGCCGTTGACCTTGGCGCCGACGCAGCGGTGACCGACGTCGGTGTGTACGGCGTAGGCGAAATCGAGCGGCGTCGAGCCGGCCGAGAGGCTCTTCACCTCGCCTTTCGGGGTGAAGACGAAGACCTCATCCTCGAACAGGTCGACCTTGAGCGACTCGAGGAACTCGGTCGGGTCCTGTTCGCCCTCGGTCTCGACCAGCTGCCGCAGCCAGGTCATCTTCTCCCGCTGTGGGTCGCCACCGCTGCCCTCCTTGTAGGCGACGTGGGCGGCGATCCCGTACTCGGCCAGCTTGTGCATCTCCTCGGTGCGGATCTGGATCTCAAGCGGCTTGCCTTCGGGGCCGATCACCGTCGTGTGCAGCGCCTGGTACATGTTGGCCTTCGGCATCGCGACGAAGTCCTTGAAGCGCCCGGGCAGGGGCTTCCAGAGCGAGTGGATCACGCCGATCGCCCCGTAGCAGTCCTTGACCGAAGCGACGATCACCCGCATCGCGGTGAGGTCGAAGATCTCGTTGAACTCGCGCCCCTTCTTAGTCATCTTCGTGTAGATCGAGTAGAAGTGCTTGGCGCGGCCGGAGATCTCGGCCTCGATGCCGACCTTGTCCAGCTCGCCGGAAAGGAAGCTGCCGGCGTCCTCGACGAAGTCCTCGCGCTCGGTGCGCTGCTGGGCGACGAGTTGCTTGATCTCCTTGTACTTGCGCGGGTGCAAGGTGGCGAAGGCGAGGTCCTCCAGCTCCCACTTGATCGCGTGGATGCCGAGCCGGTGGGCCAGCGGCGCGTAGATCTCCAGCGTCTCGCGCGACTTCGTCAGCTGCTTCTGCTTTGGCAGCGCGCCCAGAGTGCGCATGTTGTGAAGGCGATCGGCCAGCTTGATCAGGATCACCCTGATGTCAGTGGCCATTGCCACCATCATCTTGCGGTAGTTCTCGGCCTGCCGCTCGTCGCGACTCTCGAAGGCGATCCCGGTCAGCTTGGTGACGCCGTCGACCAGCTGGGCGATCTCCTCGCCGAACTCCTCGTGGATCTCCTCGAGGCTGGCGCTGGTGTCCTCAACCGTGTCGTGCAGCAGCGCTGCGCAGAGGGTCTCGGTGTCGAGCCGCATCGCGGCGCAGACCTGCGCGACCCCCACGGGGTGGGTGATGAACTCGTCGCCAGAGCGGCGCCTCTGGTCAGCGTGGCGCTCGCAGGCGAACTCGAAGGCGTGCTTGACCGCAGCCCGGTCGATCGTCGCCACGGCGAGCGCGGCGCCGCCGTTGCCCCCCACAGGGACGCCCTCTCCGGCCGGCGCGGAGTCGAACTCCTCGACCACGGCGAAGAGGTCGGCGAGGAGCTCCGAGTGCTCTACGGGTGTTTGTGCCTTTCCAGGTATCGGCGGCCTTCCTCGTATTGGGCGCTGTATGCGCGGAACGCGGCGGAGCGCTCCAGGTCTGTCCTCCCTGAGGATACGACCCCGACCTCGCCGTGCCCACCGTCGGGGTCTCCCTCGACCAGACCGAGCTCGGTGAGGACACGGAAGCAGCGCGCCGCGGTCTCGGGCCCGCGCTCACGGGTTCCGTCCCCCGTCAGCGCCTCTCGCAGCGACTCGCCGCTGGCCTCCCCTGCCTCGCGCAGGTTCCTGAACACGGCGATCAGGGCCGGGCGGCGCGCGAGCTGCTCCTCGAGCGCGGTGAGCGCTTGGCTCATCTCTCCCTGTCCCCAGGCCTCGTGTAGGTAGCCGGGATGCCCTGCCCGGTCGCTCCAACCATCCACGGGCCTAGCAGCCAATCGCTCGTGACTGGCTGAGGTGGGCGGGTCGAGGAGGACGACGTGCTCGTACTCGGCGGCAAGACTGGACGTTCGCTCCAGCGTCGAGTAGTCGGCAACCGCGGGAGCGCGCAGTCCCTCCGCCAGGATGCCGCCGCAGCGCTCGCAGCGGACTCCAGGGGAGCGACCGTTGAAGCGGGCGAGGGCGGTGAGCTCGCGCCGGCGTGCGGAGTCCGCACAAACGACCAGCACCTCGTTACCGCTGGAGACCAGCTCGGCAATCGTCGAGGCGCCGGAGCCGCCGCTCCTCAGGAGCTCGCGAACGCAAGGCTCCTCAGAGGTCCCGTCCCCGGACGATGACTCGAGCGGCAACCGCAACTCGCGCTCGAAGCGACTCCACCACTCCCCATCCGGACACTCGCAGACCGGCTCCACCGGATAGAGCTCGCGCAAGACGACGCGCGGCTCCACGGCGCCGTTCCAGCGATTGACCTCGAGCCGAACGGTGGCGTCGACCGCCTCATCCTCGCCGATGCCGAGGCGCGAGCGACCGAAGGCGACCCCGAGCGCCCGGTGGGAGCCGCTGTGGAGACTAAAGCGAGCGTGCTTCCCCTCACCCATCGGACGCACGTCGCGGACTCGGGCGGAAGGCGCCAGCAGCCGCACACCGGGGTTGCCCATCCCGAAGGGCCCGAGCCTGCCGAGCTCCTCGGCGAGCTCGAGGCCAATGCCTTGGCCGCCGACCATCGCATCCACCCGCTCCTTCCGCCCCAGGTCCTCGGGCAAGAGGACCGAATCGGCGTGTGCGGCAAATACCTCCTGAAAGGCAGGAACATCCTCGGCGCGCAGTTGTAGACCGGCAGCCGCGCGGTGCCCGCCGAAGCCGCTCAAATGCTCGGAACAGGCTTCGAGCGCAGCCAGCAAATCGAACCCGGGGATACTGCGGCCGCTCCCCCGCCCCTCCCCCTTCTCGTCGAACGTGATGACGACCGTTGGCCGGTGGTGGCGCTCGACCATCCGCGAGGCGACGATCCCCACCACGCCCGGGTGCCACCCCTCGCCGGCAACCACCAGCCCCCGCGCCTCTTGCAACCGCTCAGGCAACTCGCGCCACGCCGTCTCAGCGGCCCCGTCGACCTCCCTCTCGGTGGCCCGCCTCTCGCCGTTAGCGCGATTGAGCTCCTTGGCTATCTCGGCGGCGCGACTCTCATCCTCGGTAAGAAACAGCTCGACCCCAGCGTCCGCTCGGTAGAGGCGGCCAGCAGCATTGATCCTCGGCGCCAACCGGAAGCCCAAATCACTCTCATCGAGTTGAGTGGGCTCGCATTTAGCAGCCTCAATTAGCGCCCGGACTCCTGGTCGGTGCGCGCGGCGCAACTCCTCCAGCCCACGTCTCACCAGCGCGCGGTTCTCGCCCACCAGCGGCACAAGATCGGCCACGGTGGCTAGCGCCACGAGATCGAGGTCGGCGTTTGCGTCGAGATGGGCATCGGGGGTGGGGTCCCCAGGAACTCCGCGCGAAGGCGCGCCTGGGGACCCCACCCCCGATGCCCCCGCAATGCACAGGCCAACTTCCACGCAACCGCCGTCCCGCAGAGACTCTCGAAGGGATAGCCGTCAATCGCCGGGTGAAGAATCGGGCAGTCAGGCAGCTCCGCGCCCGGTTGGTGGTGATCGGTGACGATCACGTCCATCCCCAGCTCGTGCGCAGTCTTGACCTCCTCCACCGCAGTGATGCCGCAGTCGGCCGTGATCAAAAGCTTTGTGCCGCGCTCAGCTAGCTTCTCGACGTTTGCTGGACTGAGTCCATAGCCATCACTGAGGCGATCGGGGATCAGCCAGTCGCACTCAGCGCCAAGCTCGCGCAGAGTGTTGACGAGAATCGTCGTCGCGCAGACGCCGTCTACATCGAAATCGCCGTGGATGGCGATCTGGTGCTTGCCCCGCACGGCTGTCAGAACCCGCTCGACCACTGCCGCCATCGACTTGAACTCGCCTGGCTCGTGTGACTCGTCCGCATCGAGAAAAGCGCGCGCGGCCTCAGGCGTCCGGTGGCCACGGCGCACCAGGGTGATCGCGACCGGCTCGCTCAGGCCGAGCTCGTCGACGAGCGCCCGCGCCTCGGCGTAGTCGTAGGGCGCGACCTCGTAGGTGTGAGCGATCTCCGCCACCCCTGCAACTTGGCCTTGCGCTCGGACAGATTTCTGTCTCCAGAAATGCCGAGCTTGCAGGCTAAAAGCCGGCTAAGCCTGCGCTTGGTGCTGCTCTTCGGCGCGGACGCCGATGAACCAGACGACGGCGAGGCCGATCAACGTGCCGGGGATCGCGACGAGCGCGGTCGCGAGATCGGTGTCGCCGAGGCTTTTACCGGAAGCGATGGCGATGATCGCGCCGAAGACGACGGAGCCGGTCGTCGCGCCGAGCAGGGCGCCGACGATGCCCTGCCAAAAGCGATCCGGCAGGAACACGGTGAAGTGCCAGAGGGCGAGGCCCATCATGAACCAGACGACCAGTGCCATCAGCGGCGCCTCCCGTGTTTGCGGCGCTGCTGGCGCCGTTCGCGGCGCTGCTGGTTGCGTTCGCGTCGCTCAACAGAGGCGGGATCGGCAGCCGCCTGCGATTCGCCGTCCGCAGCGGGCTCTGCGCCATCGCCGTCGGCGGGAGGCTCGGCCGTGGCCACTGCGCTCGGCTGCGGCTCCGGCTCGAGCTGAGCGCCCGGCGGCGCCTCGACCTCCGCCCCCCCGAGCTCCTCATCATCGTCCAGCCTCGCCACTTCGAGCTCGTCGGCGAAGGCGGGCACGCTGCCGTGCGCCGCGGCAATTCGCTCGCGCCGCTGCTGGAAGCCAGGCTCACGTTCCTTCCAGGCGTTCAGCACGGGCGCAGCGATGAAGATCGACGAGTAGGTACCGGAGAAGATGCCGACCATCATCGCGAAGGCGAAGGCCTGCAGGGTGGCGCCGCCAAAGATCAGCAGCACGGTGACCAGGAAGACAGACGAGAGTCCGGTGATCAGCGAGCGCGTCAGGACCTCGCTCATCGACCGGTTGACGATCTGCGAGAAAGCAGCACGCGGCATCCGGGGCACGTTCTCGCGGATCCGGTCGAAGACGATCACGGTGTCGTACAGCGAGTAACCGAGGATGGTGAGGAAGGCGGCCACGGTGGCGCTCGAGACTTCCTCCCCGGCAAGCGAGTAGACCCCCGCGGTGATCAGAATGTCGTGGGCCACCGCGATCAGGACGGGCACCGCGTACTTCGCTTCGAAGCGGAAGGCCATGTAGGCGGAGATCAGAAGCAGCGAGAAGATGATCGCGAGGATCGCGCTGCGAGCCACCTGCTCGCCGAAGGTCGGCCCGACGCTGGTGTTCTCGAAGCTTTCGGGCTGGATCCCGAATTCCTCGGCCAGCACCTCTTGGACTTTCTCCACGCCGCCCGGCTGCAGCTCCTCCGACTGGATCTGGAAGCCGTCCCCGAACTGCTCATCGTCGGTTTCCTGGATCTCGGCCTCGCCCAGCCCCTGCTCCTCGATCGCCGAGCGCACTTCTTCGACGCTGGCGCTTTGCTCGGGAGCGAAGTTGATTCGCGTCCCGGACTCGAAGTCGATGCCGAAGTTGAGCTGGCTGACGGCGAGGGAGAGCGCGCCGACGACGAGGATCGCGCCCGAGATCGAGAAGAACCAGCGACTCGCGCCGACGAAGTCGAAGCGCCACCTGGACTCCGACTCCTGTGTCGCCCCCAGCAGGCGCGGCGAGGAGAGCAGCCGGCCGCGGCCGAAGACGGCGAGCAGCGCCTGGGTGAAGACCACCGCGGTGAAGAGCGAGACGAGCGTGCCGACGCCGAGGGTGAAGGCGAATCCCTTGACGCTCGCCGTCGCCAGCACGAAGAGGATGAAGGCGGTGAAGAAGGTGATGACGTTGGCGTCGATGATCGTCGCGATCCCGCGCCGGTAGCCGACCGCGATCGCCGTGGAGAGACTGCGACCGGCCCGCACTTCCTCCTTGATTCGCTCGAAGATGACGATGTTCGAGTCCGCGGCGACGCCGATGGTGAGGATCAGGCCGGCGATTCCCGGCAGGGTCATCGTGATCGGGATCAGCTTGATCAGCGCGAAGAAGAAGACCGCGTAGACGGCCAGCCCGAGCGTCGCCACAACCCCGAGGAGGCGGTAGTAGGCGATCAGGAAGATGATCACCAGGAGCAGCCCGATCAGGCCGGCCTTCAGCCCCTGGTCGAGCGCCTGCTCGCCGAGCGTCGCCGAGACCTGCGTCTGGCTGATCAGCTTCAGGTTGATCGGCAGGGCGCCGATCTGGAGGATCGTCGCCAGGTCCTGGGCCTCCTGGATGCCGGAGAAGCCACCGGAGATCTGCGCCCCGGTCCGCCCGTCGATTCCGTCGGGGTTCTGGGCGAAGTTGATGATAGGTCGCGTCTTCACCTCGTTGTCGAGGACGACGGCGAAGTGGCCGGAGCTCTGTTCGGCGGTTTTTTCGTCGACCACGCCGATCGCCGAGGCCTGGCCGCGCTGGGCGATCGTGCGCGTCACCTCCTGGAAGGCGTCCTGGCCGTCGTCGGTGAAGTTGAAGGTGACGTTCGGCTGTCCGATTTCGTCGGTTTCCTGCTTCGGGTCGGTGATGTCGGTGCCCGACAGCGCCGGGTCGTCTTTCAGCGCGTACCAGCCCGGCTCGGCGTCCTCGACCACTTTCCCGCCCGAGTCGACCGGCTGTTCGGAGACGACGACCGTCCCCACCGGGACCTCGACCACGGTTCCCGTGCGGGGGCGTTTCTCCCCGGTCGGCTTGATGTAGAGGTCCTCCCGGGCGAACTCGGGGCCGGCGACCAGGTCGGGCTGCCCACTTTTGGTGAAGAGGTAGAAGCGCGTCCGGTCGGTCGAGCAGGCAGAGCAGTCCTCGACCGGTTTCTGTTCGGCGGCGAGCTGCACGGCGCCGTAGGCGGTCGGGTAGGCGCCCGCGTAGAGCAGCTGCTGGTTCTCGAGCTTGCTGATACTGCGCCCGGCTGCTTTCCATTCATCGGTCGCTTCTTTGAGCGCTTCCGGCGATGGCTGCTGGCCCGGGCGGCCCCCGATCGCCCGCTCGCGGCCGATCAGGTTGGGTTCCCAGTCATAGAAGAAGAGCTGCGCGGTCGAGCCAACCTGGTCGATCGCCCGCTGTGCGTCGGTGACGTCGGGCAGGCTGACCGAGATCTGATCGAGCCCGAGGCGAGAGACCTCCGGCTCGGAGACGCCGAGCTCGTCGACGCGCTCGCGGATGATTTCGATCGAGCGCTCGATGTCCTCGCTGCTGACCTCCTCAACCTGGTTGGTCGGCGTGCCCTGGTAGATCAGTTCGACCCCGCCCTTGAGGTCGAGGCCGAGCTTGGTCGACGTGGTCGCGATGACCGCGGCCGAGGCCACGATCAGCCCGAGGACGAAGATCAGGACGAATAGATGTCGGCGCCTCCTCCCCATCTCACGCCTACCCGTCGGGCGTGAGGACGATCAGCAGCCCGCCGTCCTCGTCGTAGGCAGGGAAGACGTCGGCTACCGCCTCCGCCGGGATGTCCCCTTCCGCGTTGACCGAGACACGCTTGCCGAGCGAGCGCACCCCCCACTCCAGCGAGGTCTCGATCGGGTCGGTGAGACCGTCGCCGTTGGTGTCCGCGCTCTCGTCGCCGTTGCCTTTCTCACGCCACTCGAGGCCGAGGACCTCCTGCACCGGACGGCCGATCACGTCCTCGTCGGTGAGGCCGGTCAGCTCGAAGCTGCCGCGGCCCGCGTCGATCACCCGGGCCTCGCGGTCGCAGACGAAGAAGGCCGCGTTGGGCGCCGGGTAGTAGTCGTCGAGCAGCTCGAAGACGAAGCCGAAGCCGCATTTGGAGCAGCCCTTTGGACGGGTGCTGAAACCCGCGGTGCGATCCGTGCTGGCTTCCCTGTTGCCGCAGTTGGGGCAGATGAAGAACGGCATCCCCCGCCAGGTTACTGAGACCTGCTTTTAGAAGAGACTTTTAGCGCCTTCGGGCGTGGGCAGGCCGAGGTGGTCGTAGGCCCTCGGGGTCAGCACGCGGCCGCGGGGGGTCCGCTTCAGCATGCCCTGCTGGAGCAGGTAGGGCTCGATCACGTCCTCGATCGTTTCGGCCTCCTCGCCGACCGCGATCGCCAGCGTGGAGAGGCCGACGGGGCCGCCCGAGAACTTGGTTGCGACGACGTCGAGCAGGGCACGGTCGCTGCGGTCGAGCCCGCCGGCGTCGACCTCGAGCATCTCCAGCGCCGCCCCGGCGACGGCGGCGTCGATCGTGCCCCTGTCCTTGACTTGGGCGTAGTCGCGAACCCGCTTCAGCAGCCGGTTGGCAACTCGCGGCGTGCCGCGCGAGCGGCCCGCGATCGTCTCCGCTCCCTCGGCGTCGATCTCGACCCCGAGGATGCCGGCGGAGCGAGTGACGATCTCAGCCAAATGCCGGGGCTCGTAGTGCTCGAGCCGGTGGCAGACGCCGAAGCGGTCGCGCAACGGCGTCGTGAGCAGCCCGGCCCGCGTGGTCGCCCCGATCAGGGTGAACGGAGGGAGGGGCAGGGTCACGGTGCGGGCGCCGGCGCCCTGGCCGAGCACGACCGGCAGCTCGCCGTCCTCCATCGCCGGGTAGAGCGTCTCCTCGACCGCGCGGCCGAGCCGGTGGATCTCATCGACGAAGAAGACGCTGCCCGGCTCCAGCGCGGTGAGGAACGAGGCCACGTCCGCCTTGCGCTCCAGGGCGGGGCCGGCGGTCTGCACCATCGGCACCTCCAGCTCGGCGGCGACGATGTGCGCGAGAGAAGTCTTGCCGAGCCCCGGCGGCCCGGCCAGCAGCACGTGGTCGAGCGGCTCGCCGCGGCCGCGGGCGGCCTCGATGAAGATCGCCAGCTGGCCGGTGACCTGCTCCTGGTTGACGAAGTCCTCGAGCGTGCGGGGCCGAAGCGAGCGATCGAGATCCTCGTCGGGAGCATCGGCCCTGGCGTCGTGAATCCGCACCTCGTCGCCGAGCGGCTCCTCGATCCCCGGGGTCCTGATCCTCTTCTCGCTCATGCCTGGCCCGCCCTCGCTTGCCGCAGGGCGGTCGAGATCAACTCCTGGGGATCGTCGCTCTCGATCCCGTCGAGCAGCTGCTCGGCTTCGAGCGGCGCGTAGCCGAGATTGACGAGCCCGTCCCGGGCCAGGGCGCGGGCGTCTCCGGACTCGATCACCGCCGCCGCGACCTCCTCCTCGAGCGCGCCCGCCACCTTCTCGCGCAGCTCGACGATGATCCGCTCAGCGGTGCGTTTGCCGATCCCGGGCACCGCCTGGAAGCGCTTCGCATCGCCGGCGGCGATCGCCCGCAGCAGCTCCCGCGCCGGTCCGCCGGAGAGCGCCGCGACCGCGACCTTGGGGCCGACTCCACTGACCGAGACCAGCTCACGGAAGAGGTCGCGCTCCTCCTCAGAGGCAAAGCCGAAGAGCGAGAGCGAGTCTTCGCGGGCGACCAGCTCGGCGTGCAGGAAGGCATCGCTGCCCCCCGCTGGGACCGCCTTCAGCGTCTCGGCCGAGACGGTCAGCCGATAGCCGACGCCGCCGGCGTCGATCACGACGTGATCAGGGCGTCGCACCATCACCTCGCCGCGGACCGCGGCGATCACCCCGCCAGCCTCCCCAGCGTGGCCGTGTCGGCCGCTTCGATCGCTTCGCGCGGAGCGAAGCCGCCGTGACAGATCGCCACGGCGAGGGCATCGGCGGCGTGATCCGGGGTCGGCGGCTCGGGTAGGCCGAGAAGCGTCCCGACCATCCTTTGCACTTGATCCTTGCCGGCGCCGCCGGAGCCGCAGACAGCCTTCTTGATCGCCTGCGGCGTGTAGGTGAAGCAGCGCACACCATGCTGCGCCGCAGCCAGCATCGCGGCGCCGCTGGCACGCCCCACGGTCATCGCCGAGTGGACGTTCTTGCCGAAGTAGAGATCCTCGAGCGCCATCGCCTTCGGCGCATGCCACTCGATCAGCTCCGAGAGCTCGCCGTGGATGCGCTCGAGGCGGCGCTCGATCGGGAGTTCCGGCGAGGTCTCGACCACGCCGCCGTCGAGGGCGACCATACGGTTGCCCTCGATCCTGACTACACCGAAGCCGAGGTTGGCGGCGCCGGGGTCGATCCCCATCACGACCTGCATGAGGATTGATTCTGGGTTGAGCCTCGGATGCCTTTGCCGAGAGGCTAGGAGGCCACTTTTTCGAGGATCTCCTCGGGCACGTCGAAGTTGGCGTGGACCTCGTTGACGTCGTCGTGCTCCTCGAGCGCGTCGACCAGGCGAATAAGCCATTCGGCCTCCGTCCCCTTCACTTCGACCGTGCTTTTCGGCTCCATCGCAAGATCGGCCGACTGGATCTCGACGCCGGACCCCTCGAGCGCCTCGCGGACGGCGGCAAGGTCAGCCGGGGTGGTGATCACCCGTAGCGAGTCGCCGTCCTCGCGCACGTCCTCGGCGCCGGCGTCGATCGCCGCGATCAGGTCGTCCTCCCCGTAGCGGTCCGCGTCGACGACGAGGACGCCGCGCTTCTCGAAGATCCAGGCGACCGACCCAGGCTCGCCGAGGCTGCCGTGGTGCTTGGAGAAGGCGTGGCGGACATCGGCGCTGGCGCGGTTGCGGTTGTCAGTCAGCGCCTCGACCAGGATCGCTGCCCCGCCGGGCCCGTAGCCCTCGAAGAGGATCCGCTCGATCGCCCCGGCATCGGCGCCGACGCCGCTGCCGCGATCGACCGCCCGCTGGATGTTGTCCTTCGGCATCGAGGCGTCGCGCGCCTTCTGGATCGCCGTCGCCAGGGCAGGATTGCCATCCGGATCTGGGCTTCCGTCGCGCGCGGCGACGGTGATCGCCCGCGCCAGCTTGGTGAAGAGCTTGCCGCGTTTGGCGTCGGCTGCGCCCTTCTTGTGCTTAATGGAAGACCACTTAGAGTGACCTGACATGCGAGTTACATTCTATGAGTAGGGAGATGGCAGCCGATCCGCACACCCATTCCGCGGGCAGGGCGCTCGCCGCCACGGCCATCTTCGTCGTAATGCTGTTCGCGGCGCTCGCGCTCTGGACGGCGATCCCGCTGAGCTGGATCTGGATCGGCTCCAAGGTCGCCGAGACGCAGTTCCCCGCGACCGGCCCCTACATGGTGGTCGCAGTCGGGATCATCCTCTCGATCCTCCTCACCTCATGGCTGCTGACCCGCCTCAACCAGCTCTACGTCCGGGTCACCGGCACCAACCGGCTGGCGCCGATGCGCCCGGCCTGGATGAAGAGCATGCGCGACACCTCGGCGCCCGTCGGCGCCACCACGGTGGTCGAGGCGGTGCTGATGGGCTCGGTCCTGCTCGCGGGCGTCGCCCTCATCTTCTGGTTCTTCTTCCTGGCGGGGTCGCCGCTCCCGAACCAGTGACGGCGCGCTAGACGACGAACTTGCCGTCGACCTGGAAGTCCTCGCCGTCGACGACGATCTTGCCGCCGCCGCGCAGGTCGCAGACCAGGTCGGTGTGAACGGCCGACTCGTTGACGCCGCCCGACTCCGGGTAGCTGCGCCCGACCGCCATGTGGACGGTGCCACCGAGCTTCTCGTCGAGCAGAACCTCGCGGGTGCCACGGTCGATCGCGTAGTTGGCGCCGATCCCGAGCTCGCCAAGCCGGCGCGCGCCCTCGTCGGTGTCGAGCAGCTCGATCAGGAACTCCTCGCCCCGCTCGGCGCCGGCGTCGACGACCTTCCCTGCCTCGAAGCGCAGCCGCACTCCGGAGACCTCGCGACCGCCGATCAGCGCCGGCAAGTGGAAGGTCACCTCACCCTCGACCGAGTCCTCGATCGGGCCGGTGAAGAACTCGCCGTCGGGCATGTTGTGGCGGCCGGCGCAGGGAATGAAGGTGCGGCCGGCGATCCCCAGCTTGATATCGGTCCCGGGCGCGGTGACGCGCACCTCCTCGTGACCGTCGATCCACTCCGCCAGCCGCTCCGTCTCCGCTGAAGTGCGCTTCCAGGCGGTCAGTGGATCGGCGTCGTCGGCGAGGCAGGCTCCGTAGTAGAAGTCTTCGTAGTCGACGAGGCTCATCTCGGCCTCCGAGGCGAAGGCGTTGGTCGGGAAGAGGGTGACAACCCAGCGGAAGTCGCCGGCGGCGCTGCGCTCCATCATTTTCCCAAGCAGCTCGCCGGTAGCGGCTTGACGGCGCGTCTGGCGCTCCGGCGGGATCGCCGAGAGCTCGCGCGTGTTGGCGCTGGCGGCGACCGCGATGCGAACGTCGACGTTGTCCGCCATCCACTCGGTCACCGGCGAAATCCACTCGAGCTGCTTATCGCTGGCGTGCTTGTAGTAGGTGACCGACTGGCCCTCGAGGCCGACGTTGAGGATCGGGTTGGCGCCTGCTTTCAGCACCCGCTCATAGACCGCCAGCAGTAGCGGCTCCGCCATGCTCGAGCCTTCGATCGCAACCGTCTCGCCCTCCTTTACCTCGGTCGAGTAGCCGACCAGGATGCTTGCCAGGTTCTCCACCCGGGGATCTCTCATCGCTAAACCTCCTCGCGCGCCTGGGCGCTGGTCGTCATCGCCATGAACAGTGCATGCAGCCGCGGATCGTCGGTCAGCTCCGGGTGGAACGCGCAGGCGAGCACGCCGCCTTCGCGGATCGCAACCGGGTTGCCTTCGTGCGCGGAGAGCACCTCGACGCCCGGGCCGTGGCGCTCGACCCAGGGCGCGCGGATGAAGACGGCGCGCAGTGGCTCGTCGCCTGTCCCTCGCACCGCCAGATCCGCCTCGAAGCTCTGCAGCTGGCGACCAAAGGCATTCCGCTTCGCGGTCGCATCGATCAGGCCCAGGTGCTCGTCGTCGCAGACGATCATCCCGGCGCAGGTCCCGAACACCGTCCCGCCATCGCGCCAGTGCGCGCGGATCGGCTCCCCCAGCCCGCCGGCCTCGATTCCCATCGAGATCGTCGTGCTCTCGCCGCCGGGAATCACCAGCCCGTCCAGGTCCTCGAGGTCCTCCGGAGTCCTCACCTCGTACGTCTCCGCCCCCAGCGCGCGAAGCATCTGGAGGTGCGCTTCGAACCCACCCTGGATCGCCAGGACGCCGATGCGCAGCTTGTGACCCTCAGGCACCGCGGTCCTGCAGAAGCGCGTCGGCCGCCGCCAGCTCGGAGATCTCCAGTCCCGGCATCGCCTCTCCCAGCCCGGCCGATGCCGCCGCGACCCGCTCGGGGTCGTTGAAGTGTGTGGTCGCCTCGACGATCGCGCGTGCGCGTCGCTCCGGATCGGCGCTCTTGAAGATCCCGGAGCCGACGAAGTTGCCCTCGGCGCCGAGCTGCATCATCAGCGCCGCATCAGCCGGCGTCGCGATCCCCCCGGCACAGAAAAGTGGCACCGGCAGTCGCCCCGCCTCGGCCACCTCGCGCACGACTTCGAGCGGCGCCTGGTGCTCCTTGGCGGCGCCGGCGAGCTCCTCCGGCCCGAGCTGAGCGAGACGCTTGATCCCACCGACGATCCCGCGCATGTGGCGCACGGCCTCGACCACGTTGCCGGTCCCGGCCTCGCCCTTGGAGCGGATCATCGCCGCCCCCTCGCCGAGCCGCCGCAGCGCCTCGCCGAGGTTGGTCGCGCCGCAAACGAAGGGGATCTCGAAAGCGAACTTGTCGATGTGGTTGCTCTCGTCGGCGGGAGTCAGCACCTCGGACTCATCGATGTAGTCGACTTCCAGCGCCTGCAGCACCTGGGCCTCGGCAAAGTGCCCGATCCGGGCCTTCGCCATCACCGGAATCGTCACTGCCTCCTGGATCCCCTTGACCATCGTCGGATCCGACATCCGCGCCACGCCGCCGTCCCTGCGGATGTCCGCGGGCACCCGCTCCAGCGCCATAACCGCGCAGGCTCCGGCTTCCTCCGCGATCCGTGCCTGCTCAGGCGTGACCACGTCCATGATCACCCCGCCCTTCAACATCTCGGCGAGGCCGGTCTTGACCCTGAAAGTCGCGCGCTCGGTCATCGAGCCGAATACTACGGCTCCGACCCGGCGCGCTTACTTCAGCTTGTAGGCGCGGATGCGGTCGCGGTGCGCCGCTTCGTCCCGAGCGTACAAGCCGTGGGCGAGCGCTTGGACGAGAGCCATCAAGGCCGTGTTTGAGCGAGCGAAGGACGGACTGTTGGATGAGTAGTAGAGGGTCAGCCCTGCATGCTCGCCGACCTCTGAGAGCGATGCGTCCGAGATCGCAAGGGTGTTGGCGCGGCGATGCACCGCCAGTTTCATCGCCCGCAGCAGCAGCGGGTGAGCACGGCCGCTGGAGAGGACGATGACGAGGGTCTCCTCGTCGATCCGGCCCAGTCGCTGCAGCGACTCGCCGCCGGTGCTGGCGACGATCTCGGCGCGGATGTCGAGCAGGCTGAGGGTGTGGCGCAGGTAGCTGGCGAAGAAGGCCATCTGGTCGACGCCGACGACGACGACCCGTTGCGCCTCGGCAAGAGCGGCGACTGCGCCGTCGACCTGCTCGCGGGTCAGGTTGCGCGCGGTCTCCTCGAGGTTCGCGTAGTCGGCGCCGAGCGAGCCCTCGAGCTCGCTGTGGTCGAAGGAGAACAGCGCCCCGCCACCTGCTTTCTGGGCGGCGACGCTGGTGGCGATCCCATTGCGGTACTCCTCGATCGCCGCCTGCTGGAGCTCGGGGTATCCCTCGAAGCCGAGGGCCTGGGAGAAGCGCACCACCGTCGATGACGAGGTGCTCGCTCTCCTGGCCAGCTCCTCGGCAGTGAGGAAGGCTGCCTCGTCGAGATGGTCGACGATGTAGCGGGCGACGTCTTTCTGGGAGCGGGAGAAATCGTCGAAGCGCTCCTGGATGTAATCCGAGAGGCTCTTCAGCTGGGGGGGTGTCTTGGTCGCGGTCTTGGTCACGGCGGTCCATTTCGCCGAGGCGCGCGCTTTCCCTTCTGCGCAGAACGGCACGTACCCATCGGTGCAGGCCTTGCTCCGATCTGGTTGGATTGACGGTGGACGTCACCCCCGCGACTCCAAGCACTCCCAAAAATGACGCTCGAGCAGGCGCTGCGCCTCACAAATCGCAACATGATCGCTTTCGACCTGGTGCTCGGAAGCGCTGCGATCGCCGCGCCGGAGACGACGCTGAAGGTGCTGGGACATGAGGAGCCCTCGCCGGACGCCGCACACCTGTTTCGCCGTTGCGGCCCGATCTGGCTCACCTTCGCCGCTGCCCACGCGTTCGCTGACCGCCGCGGCGCTCAGCGTGACTGGTGGGCGCTTGCCTGGCTGCGCGGGACCGAGATCGCAACCGACGCGCTCTGGTCAGAGTCTCCCGCCGTCAGTCGTCCCGGCGCGAAGCTCGGGCTTCGCTTGGCCGGAGTCGCCAACCTGGCGATGGCGGCTGGCTTCGCCTGGCTCTCGAGGCGCTAAGCGGCATGGGCGACTACTCCGGGCTGCCAGACAAACGCTGGAGCCTCCGCGGCATCGACGAAGAGGGCGACGAGGCTTGGCTGATCCGCGGCATCGCCCGCAAGCTCTACCGCTGCCCGGGTTGCCACGGTGAGATCGAGATCGGCTCCGAGCACACCGTGGTGCAGTACGTCTTCAAGCTGGGTGGAACCGAACACCACCACTGGCACCGGCGCTGCGGCGAAGAACTGCTCATCCCCCAGCTGAGGGACCTGAAGCGCATGCCCGTCACGGAGTCCTCCCAGTCGAGGCTCGAGGCACGCGGCCGCCGGCCCGCCGGCCGACGCCACCGCTGAGCTCCCGCTGGGACGCGGATCGCCTCGGGTGGAAACCCGGTTTGATGTCGGCGTGACCGACCGCATGCGGCCACTCTCCCTCTACGCCCAGATCGCGCGGACCTACGCGAAATGGGCGCCGTCACTGCTGCTGCTCGCCGTGGTCGTCTTCGTCCCGGTAGGGCTCGTCCACACGATCGCGATCCACCCCGACATCGGCGCGCTCGACCTCGACGGGGTGCTGACGATCCTCGGTGTGATGCTGGCGGTGATCGCGCTCGCCGTCACGGGGCTGCTCGGTGAGGTCTTCTACACCGGCGCCGTGGCGATCTCGCTCACCCATCCTCGCGACGGCAGGCCGCCGTCGCTGCGCGAAATCGCCGCCATGGTCAAGTACCGCCGGCTGATCGCGATCGACCTGGTCTACGGGGCCCTCGTCGCAATCGGTCTCGTGCTGCTCGTCGTTCCCGGCATCGCCGCCTTCGTCTGGCTCGCGCTCGCCGCGCCGGTGGTCGAGATCGAGGGTCGGGGCGTGCGCGACGCGTTCGCCCGCAGCGTGCAGTTGATCCGCGGCAGGTTCTGGGTCGTCTTCGCCGTGCTGGCGCCGATCGAGCTGCTCGGCGACGGGATCACGAGCCTGGCCACCGAGATCGCCCATGACCTGCTCGGCGAGACGTTCCTCTCCGAGTGGCTGGCCGACGTCCTCTCCAACCTCGCCTTCACGCCGTTCTACGCGGTCGCCGCCGTGCTGATCACCGTTGGCCTGATCCGGGAGAAGGATGGCGGCGGGGCCGAACTACACTCGGAGCCACCCCGATGACCGCCGCCTCGATCTTCGTCGAGTTCTGGGACGACCAGCTGGTCGCCGACGGCAAGCAGGGGATCTTCCTGGTGCTGGTCGGCTTCCTGCTCTCCTTCGGCTTCATCCGGATGAGCACGAGGCTGATGCGCAGCCCGCGGGTTCCTTGGTGGCCAGGCAGCGTGGTCAGCGACAGCGGCGTCCACGTCCACCACCTCGTCTTCGGCATCGTCGCGATGATGGTCTCCGGCACGGTGGGGTTCGTGGCGCTGGGCGACAGCCCCTACACCGAGATCTGCGCCGCGCTGTTCGGCGTCGGCGCGGGGCTGACGATCGACGAGTTCGCGCTCTGGGTCTACCTTGACGACGTCTACTGGGCTGAGGAGGGACGCGTCTCGATCGACGCCACGGTGATCGCGGCGGCGATGATGGGCCTGCTCCTGCTCGGCTTCAGCCCGTTCAGCTTCGAGACCAAGTCGATTCAGGAGACCCTGGGGAGCCTAGTCGCGGCGCTGATCGTCTTCTCCGTGGTCGCGATCTGCTTCGCCAAGCAGCGGATCCTGCACGGCACGGTCGGGTTCTTCGTCCTCCCGGTGGCGATCTACGGGGCCGCCCGGATCGGCAAGCCAGGCTCACCTTGGGGCCGGCGCCTCTACGGGGACCGGAAACCGAAGAAGCAAGCCAAGGCGGTGGACCGCTTCAACCCGGAGCGCCGCACCGAGCGCTTCAAGGAAGCCTTCCGCGACATCGTCGGCGGCAAGCCGAGCGAGGGGGTCGCGGCAGCGAGCCAGGAAGCCCTGGCGGCGACGCGCGAGGCGGCGGAAGAAGTTCGCCACCGGGCGGAACGGGTCACGCATCCCGGCAACGACCGGAAACGCGACTGAGGCCTACTCGCCCATCGCCTTGATCACGAGGCGCTTCGGGCGACGGCCGTCGAACTCGCAGTAGAAGACCTGCTGCCAGGGGCCGAGGTCTAGCCGGCCGTCGGTGACGGGAACGATCGCCTGGTGATGGACGAGCAGGTTCTTGAGGTGGGCGTCGCCGTTGTCCTCACCACCACGGTGATGGCGGTAGTCGCCCTCATCCGGGAGCAACTCCCCCGCCACTTCGCTGGCGGCCGGCTTCCAGCTGGGCGGCGCGACCTTGTCGAGCCATTCGAGCACGTCCTCATGCAGGCCGGGCTCGTCGTCGTTGACCCAAACCCCCGCGGTGATGTGCATCGCCGAGACCAGGACCATTCCCTCCGAGATCCCGGCCTCATCGACCGCTGCCTGCACCTCCTCGGTGATTCGGATCAGCTGCCGTCGCTCGGCTGTCTCGAAGGTCATGTAGGCGGTGTGGGATTTCACTGGTCGGCTCCTTCCGGTTCTTTTGACTACCCGCGACCGTAATAAATCGGGACCTGTCCGCTCCTAGACTTTCAGTGGGACGCCATGCAACGAATCGCTGCCTCCATCGTCTTTACAGCCGTCGCCCTGCTCAGCGTCGCCGTCGCTCAGGGCGAGCAGGCCCAGGAGGGCAACCTGCGCGTCTCCTTCGACGGCCGCCTGGCGCCGCGGGCGCTGCCGCGCGACCGCCCGGCGCCGGTGACCGCCTACCTCGAGAGCTCGATCCGCACGGTCGACGGCAGCAGCCCGCCGCCACTCCGCCGCATCTCGATCGCGGTCAACCGCCAGGGCCTGGTCTCCTTCGCCGGCCTGCCGACCTGCAATCCGGCAGAGCTCCAGCAGACCAACACCGAGGCGGCTCTGGATCGCTGCCGCCCAGCGCTGATCGGGCGCGGCCGCTTCGCCGCCAAGGTCACCTTCCCCGGAGCTGCTCCCTACCCCGCCCAGGGAAAGGCGCTCATCTTCAACGGTCGCTCGCGCGGGAGGCCGGCGGCATTCCTGCACATCTTCAGCTCGAACCCGATCCGCATCACCTTCGTGCTCCCCTTCGAGATCTCGCGGCAGCGGGGGCAGTTCGGCACCGTGTTCTCTGCTGCGATTCCGCAGATCGCAGCAGACACCGGCTACATCACCGACATCGAGCTAAGGGTCGGCCGCGAGTACCGCTACCGCGGCGCCCCGCGCAGCTTCCTCAGCGCCAGCTGCGCCGCCCCGCCTGGCTTCCGCATCGGCTTCTTCACGCTCGCCCGGACCACCTTCTCCTTCGCCGACGGCAGGACGCTGACCACCGAGATCGCGCGCGACTGCCGGGTTCGCTAGCAGCGGCCGCTCAAAGGCCCAGCCCGCCGACCCCGGGCTCGTCCCAACCGAGGTGGTGGGCGAGCTCGTGGCGGAAGGTGCGCTCGACCTGCTTCGCGAGCAGCTCGCGGTCGTGGCCGAAGTCGCGCTCCAGCGTATCCCTGTAGATCACGATCCTGTCCTCGTAGCGTTCTTGCGCCAGGCCGTCGCCGAAGTAGTGCCCGTAGGCGTGAGCTTCGGTTCCCCGGTCGGAGACGACGACGGCGACTTTCTCGAGCAGCTCCTGGAACTGCTCGGGCAGCGCATCGATCGCGTCGGCGACCAGGGACTCGAACTCGTCCATCTGCTCTGGAGCGCCCATGGCTTCAAAGCATGACTTATTGCGCAAGATCGCTTGCGCATTGGAATTCGATCAATCGTCCGCCCCCCTTGCAATCCGTCACCGGGCTACCGATGAAGCAACCGTGCAGGCCCTCGATCGAGCCGACACACCCACCGTCGACTGGTCGGCCGAGGCCAGCGACTCCCCTCTGGCGCGAGCAGCGGAGTGGCTGCGCTTGGAAACGGCCCGCGTGATCGGTCCCCGCGGCTGGCGTTCGCTGGTCGGCCCGCTCGTCTTCGTCGCGGCCGCGGTCTCGCTGCTGGTTTATGACCACCTCGACCACCGGATGCCGTCGGTGGTGTTCTGGCTGACACTGGGCTTGATCGTCACGGTCTTCGGGCGGATGCTGGAAGCGAACCGCAGGCAGCGCCTGGCGCTGGAGGAACGCGACCTCGAAGCGTTCAGCGACCAGGTCACGGGCCTGCCCAACCGGCTCACCCTGTGCGCGGACATCGAGGCGGCCCTTGCCGTACCCGGCCGAGCCAGAGCCCTCGTGCTGCTCGAAGTCGACGAGCTGCAGGCCTACGGCGACTGCTACGGATACGCGGCAGCAGACGAGATGCTGCGGCGGATCGCGAACTGCCTGGTAAGCACCGTCGAGCCGCTGGGCGGAACCGCCTACCGGTTCGACGAGGGTCGGTTCGCCGTGCTCGTGCCTGCCGGACAGCAGCAACTGGGCGAGATCGTCCTCGTCGCCACCGCCTCCCTGCGTGAGGACCACGACATGCCGATCGGCCGTACCTACGGAGAGGTCGCGATTCCGGGAGATGCCACCGACGCCGAGAGCGCCTTCCAGGTCGCCGGCCAGCGCCTCGCCGCCCACAAGCAGGGCCAGCACCACTCGGCCAGAAGGCAGGCCCACGGGGTGCTCGTCGCAGCCCTCAGCGCTCGCCGCCCGGAGTTGCGCGACCACCTTCGCGCCGTCACCTACCGGACGATCTCGCTAGCGCGCAGCCTCGGGCTGAGCCGCGAGGAGATCGACGACGTCGCTCTCGCCGCCGAGCTCCAGGACGTCGGCCTACTTGCCGTGCCCGAGGCAATCCTGGAGAAGGAGGGCCCGCTGGACGGAACGGAGACCGCGCTGCTCCACCGTCACCCGCTCGAGGGTGAGCGCATGATCGCCGCCGCCCCCGGCCTGGTTCCTGTCGCCAAGCTCGTGCGATCGAGCTACGAGCGCTGCGACGGCAGCGGCTATCCCGACGGCCTCACCGTCGACTCGATCCCACTCGGCTCCCGCATCATCGCCGTCGCCGTCGCCTACGCCGCCCTCACCTCGAACCGCCCCTACCGCGAGGCCCTGACCCCGGGCGAAGCGCTAGCCGAGCTGCGCCGCTGCGCCGGCACCCAGTTCGACCCGCGTGTGGTGGAGGCTTTGGCGGCCGATCTAGCGGAGGAGTCAGCGCCGCCGCATGAGCCATTCCCGGTTGCGAACTAGCTGTCCCACTCCTCGGCCGTAACACGACTGAGCTTTCGCGACAGTCGTTCCGTAACGACTTGTCGCCTTTACTCGCGTGTAGAGCAGAAGGCCGCTACCGCATCGATCGCGCCGCAGCCGAAAGGCGCGACCATGCACTGGGATATGAGAAGGAGGCAAATGGAAGCCTTTCTCGATCCCGGTAAGAGTTGCACTCTCGGAGCCCCAGTGCTGCCAATCGATTTGCACCAAGTTGACACCTTCCGCAAAGGAAGCGGTCAGCGGCAAGACCGTGCATTGCTGCGGCTCCTGGGTCGCCTTGCCGGCTTTGCCGCCTGGATTGCAAATCAGGAAGACCTCCTGATCTTGCTCCCGCACAGACTTCCCCTGCCCCAGCGCTGGACCGAGCAAAACAACTCCAATCGCTAGGGCAAGTACTCCAAGCAGAACAATCCTTGGTTGGCCAGCGAACGGCTTCATTCTCACGACAAGCTTACGTTACGTGTTGACTTGCTCCGGGGGTTCCCGTGTCCTCCGCGTAAGGATCGCCGAGCCGGGTAAGCGGTGGACGATGGGACCGACCATCCGATCGTTAGGAGTCGAGCCGGGAGGCGTCCATAGAGCTCAATCTGGCCTGATAGAGCGAATCAGGTCCAAGGAGTTCAGCTGAGTTTGGTGGAATCGGGGACCAATTTCGGGACTAAGTTTTCAACGGCGTTGAGTGGCTGCCCAATTTCCCCGCTTCCTCCACCAACGCGATCGCTTCGTCGCGCTCCAGCGATTCGGCATCGAGCAGTACGTCATAGCGCATTGGGACGGCGAAGATCGTCAGCTCATCGACACGGGCTGCGGCCTATTTATTGTGCTGGGATTCCGCGACCTCTTTGCACGGCAAAGCGGAACGTCGACGTGCGGAATGCTCAGGCGTCGAGCAGACTGCGTAGGTCGGCGGCGATCTCGACGTCGGCCGGTTTCTCGCTCGCCTCAAGCACTGAGGCGCGTGCCTCTAGGGCTTTCGTGATCCGCGTGTTGTCCTGAACGCGAATGTTGGCGGCGGCGGCGTGCAGAAGCCGGCGCAGCGCCAGGTCATCAGCGCCGGAGGCCTCAATTTCCTCGCGCGAGATCAACGCATCGGCGAGCGGCTTCGCAATTCGGGCCGGCAGCCCGCGAACGTCCCTCACCTGATGCGCAATCGCGCCAGCCTGGTCAGGGTAGGTCAGAAGCCGCGCGGCGAGAATCTCGGCGAATTCCTGCTGCTGCTCTTTGGACAACTCGAGTTTTTCTCGGTGTGCCCGCCGAGTGCTCCCAATTTTGGAGTCGAATCGTGCCTGACGGGGCGCGCTCAATCCGAGGAGTTGATCTGACTACCCGACCCGGACGGCTTCGTCCTTGTTGACCCTGAAGCCCTTCCCCCTGCCTGCCCCGGAAACCCTGACGCAGGTGATGCCGTTTGGTGCGGAGGCGCAGCGAATGCCTTCCGCTTCGCTCCGCTCACCGTAGTGCAGTACCGGGGAGTGCACATCCCAATTCTGCGTACACCCTTCCGTCAGGCTGGATTCCGCGGCTGAGCACAATCGCACCTGTCCGTTGCGCTCAATGGTCGCTGAATGCTGCGGCCCTGGCGCGGCGGGACCTGCTCCTGCTACGCAGAATGTGTACCCCGCCCCTACCAAGCACCACACCTTGTGATCTGGCGAGAGGAAGTCAGTCAGATGCCGCGTGCCAGGCGCGCTTTCGCCCGCCCCAATAGGTGTCCCAGAGCCCGGTGATGTGAATCCGACGTAGCCTCCCTTCAGGCGCTGGAGGCACGAGAAGGGGTAGTGCGCCGGGGGCGGCACCTTCAAACGGAAGCAGCTGTATACCTCGTGACCGTGGAAACGCACGGGCTTTGACAGCGTCACCCTGGCCGACGTGATGATCCGCTTTCCTTCCGCTGCGTTTGGAATGCCGTTGCTCGAGTTACTGAGGCCCTTGCCGTGGGCAACGCTTGAGCCCCAGCCAGTCCAGTGCAGCTTTTCAAGGACCCACTGGCCATCCTGAAAAAGCGGCCAACCTGACGGACGTATCACCAGCGGATTATGGTCCTCGACCGATATCCCGGGATTGGAAAAGAAGTAGATCGTCCGGTGGGGCTTGGCTAGCACAGCATGCGCTGGCGGGGCTGCGGATGATTGCGCCAGCAAGCCTGTGCTCATGAGTGCCAGCGCAATCGCCGCGATGGTAGCCATCGGGATGGCTCGGCGCACGGCCATTATCTGCGATCGGGACAACAATGCTTCGGCCGGGGTAGACAAGACCACTCCTCGAGTTTCGGGGCTCCCCTAGCCTTCATCCGGCGCACCGCCCCTCCTCACCGGATTGGCGAAAATCTAGCAGTTCTGTTGGGCGCGCCATCCTGTCATCAGGGTCGTTGCTGCGAGTTACTTCCTTCTAATTCATGTCGGCTAATCATCAGCGCCGTCCCAGTCGGATGAATTGACTCTGCGCGGAATAGCTCAAAGCTATTTGGCTCTATAAAACGCTTTTCTTAGTGGGGCGGGAAGGACTCGAACCTTCGACCGACGGATTATGAGTCGCGCCGGAAGCGGTCCATAGAGCCGAATCTGGCCCGATAGAGCGAATCACGTCCAAGGAGTTCGGCTGAGCTCGGTGGAGTCGGGGACCAATTTCGGGACCAAGTTTCAGAGGCAACCGACTAGACCAGCAGGCCCCTTCGATCTTCCGAGTCGAAGTAGGCGCGAATCGCCCTGGGTGGCGAGCGTGAGAGACCTGCTCGAACGTGCCGAGGCGTCAGCGCTTGCGGTCAGAGCGCACACGTAGCCGCTAGCGTCGCTGGGGAACGACCGTGAACGATCCAGTCAGCTTGTTGCCCGACATACCATCGGGAGACACCGCGCTGACCACGAGTTTGTAGACGCCTGGGCCGAGCTTCTTGCCGTTGATTCGCCCGCTGAAGCGAAGAGCGTTCCTGCCGGCGACATCGCGGTGGGTGAAGCTGCCCCTCCAGCGATGACGCATACAGTTCGCGTTGCCACGGTTCGATTGCCTCAAGGAGACGCACCTACCCCTGAACTTACGTCCCGGCGCCTTCTTGAAAACGGACAATTTGGCGTGCGCGGACTGCGAATCCGTGTAGGAGACGACGGTGCCGATCGGAGCGTCTTTGCCTTGGCGACTGATCGAAGCGCCCTCACTCGACGCACGGAACCGCGATGGCGAAATCATCAGAGAGGAGAGACGCGGCGCCGTCTGTGGCACGGTCTCGGCCCGATCTTGAGCCGGAAGGCTTGACGGCCCGCAAAGAACCAGGTCGATGCTGGCCACAGAGCCGGTCCCACCGGGGCTGTCGTCGCTGACAACCAGATCCCAGGTCCCTCCTGCCTGCTGTCCCTCGAGCCAGTGGATGCCACTGAGCTGCTTGGGCTGGAGGAACACTGGTCGCAGGGCGAAAGGCGCCGATACCGCCGCGAAGGGATCGAAGCGGGCAGTCATGCGAGGTACGTTGATGGGGGCAATATCGGTGAAGAGAGTCACTTGGTAGCCACTGGGCGTCCGCAACATGATGTCGAGATCGGCAATATGCGTATGAGTCAGGTCGAGACCGACTGCAGCGCGGTGAATATGACCTACGTCAGACACTGCGATGGGAAAGGCGGCGGTTCCATTGTCCGGAATTGCCCCAGAAGACGGAACGGTCGCGTAAGTCTGGCAATTCGGCCTCGCTGCGGGCAGGACAGTCGCCGAGAGCCGGTATGTGGCTTGGTCCCCCCATTGGGTCGCATCGGATCCCACCACCGAGGCGTGATAGGTCCCATTCCTCAGGACAGTGATCTCATAGGCCTCCGAAGGAATCGTCGGCATCGGCGACTCGGACTCGCCGGGGTCATTGACGCTGAAAATCGTGTTTTCTTCGAGTCCTCCGAGCGGGCCGAACCCAAGTCGCGCGTTGAAGCCGGCGCCGTCGCGCTCTGGATCGAGATCGAGCGAGAGGAAGACGGTGTCGCCCGCGTTCAGCTGCATCGCGAAGAGATCCCTTTCATCTTCCAGGTCGTAAACACCGGAGACGTACCCACCCGACAAAGGGTTGGCCATCACGAACGAGGGACCATTCGGCTCCATCTCGGAGGCCGGGACACTGGAGCGAAGCTGCAGGTAGACATCGTAGACGGGCAACTGGCCCTCAGACAGTGGATGACTGACCTCGAGGAAGTAGGTGCCATCGACCGGTACCTCGGCGCCAGCGATGCTCGATGAGCTCGCTCCAAACGAACCGTTCTCGTAATCGACCTCAATTGCCGTGAGGCCGTCAGTACCTAGTAGGGCAAGCCGCGTTTCGCCATCGACGCTCCCGAAAGCGCGAGTCATCGTCGTCGCGAAGACGAGATCGCCGGCGCTCGCGTCGAAGCGGTAGTAGTCGACGTCAGAAGCTGGCGAAAGACTGCCGCGAACCCGCTCTCCGCTCGCTATTGAGTCCGCGCTCGCGACGCTTCCATTGGACTCCTGCTCAATCCCCGGCACAGCAGGGAGAGAAGTTGGTATGGCTTCGGCACCCTGCGCAGAGGCCGTTACAACAGCAACCGAAATCACCCCTGCCAGCCAGGCCAGGGGCATCGAATGCAGCCTTCTCCCCTTCATCGGGCGAGCATACTTGATCATAGATATCAGAACGTACCCAAACCCTGGCTCTCCTGCTGCCTAGGCTGATCTACAACTACTCGTCGATCCACCGGACAGACAAGTGAATGGGGCGGGCAGGACTCGAACCTGCGCTCCACGGATTATGAGTCGCACCGGAACCCGTCTATAGAGCCGAATCTGGCTCGATAGAGCGAATCACGTCCAAGGAGTTCGGTGGAGTCGGGGACCAATTTCGGGACCAAGTTTTGAGGCCGGTCTAAACGTGGCCGAGTGGCCAATCAAGCGGCGCGCCTCGCGACAGCAAAGACCCGATCACCGACCACTGCTGCGCCGATGAGCGACCCAGATCTTTCGGTCGTGATCCCATATGAGAACCCGCCCCTGAACACGTGACCAATCAACCTCATAGAGCGCGTCAAGCGCATCATCGGGAAGGCTCGCTGCAATCGCGACTTCGGTCTTCTTCTTCCCCTTCAACCTGATCCAGCCATCGGAGGCGTAAGAAGCTTTTCGGGCGTTTCGCAGGCTCCGGATGAACTGCCGAAATTCTGTCGCGGCAGCCGCGCCGGCCTCCTCCCCAAGTTTCCCGGCAAACGACTTCAAAAATGCAGCAATCGGAATCCCCAAAACAACGATAAGCATCCACATGGGGCCATTGCCAATCCCAGGTGGCTTCTCCCAGGTTGCATCAACCTCGGCATCCTTCCCGATCGAATCAAATGCAGCTCGGACTCCGGCAATCTCCTCCGGAGTTGCCCGCGCATCGAGTTCGATCTGGACATCGGCCATGAGACGACCATGCTAGTCGGCGGTCCAAGCGACCCCATCCTGGGCGATCCAGCACAGCTCGTCCCCGGTTTCGAGATTCTGGAAGGGTTGAGGCGTGGCGAACCTGCGGATCAAGGACTCGAAACGACCACGCCCAGGACGGCGCTTCTTGCCTATCGAGGAGCTCCAACTTGAGCCGGACGCCTTGGGGGCAATTCGGGGGCTGCCCGGCGCACATCGAGAGGTCGCGGTCTTTCGAGAGCTAGCAGGTCCCTTTGGAATTCCGGATTTCGTAGCAATCGTCGGCCCAAAGGACGCGCTCCGAGAGAGGCTTTCGCTGAAAGTGCCCCCCGTACTGAACGAGATAGATGCCGCCATCATTGCCCATGTATCGCCGAAAGCCGGAAAGACGACCGAGAGAATTGCAGAGAGGTTGGGGTGGCCAAGTTCAACCATTCAGCGGCGGGTACAGGGTCTTCTGAGGATCGGGGCACTACAGGACATCGGAGATCGTCGGTACATCCGGCCTTCCGCGCTCTCAACCGTAGGTCGGTTGTACGCGATCGAGACTAAGGTCCGGAATTTCAGAAGGGCCCTCCGGCAAGCCCGGACTTATGCCCTCTGGTGCGACAACTACGTGATAGTCATGCCACAGCTATCCGAAGCGTCGCTACTTTCGGCAGGGGAAGCCGTCAAAGCGGATCGCGGCGGTCTAGTCGTCGCTGGCAAATGGGTGCAACGAATACGAGCTACTGATTTGTCGGCTGCTCGCAGGTTGTGGGGCTCAGAGCATGTTGTTGCTGCGGCCCTTGGCTCACCAACCCTCGCTGGCAGCAAATAGATCAAGCCCGGCAGAGATCTCTTGCAGCCATGCGCTGGCGCGAGACGAGCCGCCGATTACAGCCACCACTCTATTCCAGTCGGTCCGTGCTGCTCCATAGGCGGCTTTGAGTGTTTGGTGGCCGGCTTCGCCGCCCGGCACTAGTTCAGTGGCAAGGTCGTGCAGAACCTGGGCATGATGATCCCAGACCTCTGGTGGTCCAGGTGGAACGTTTCCCGGTAGCAAGGTGGTTGCTAGGGCGGCATCACCGCTGTTGAGAAGCTCAGTGTCCGCTCGAGGCAGAAGCGATAGCAAGCCACACAGAGTCGTCTGGACGAACCACTGGCCACCGTCTCCGCCCGTTCCGCGCTGGGCGTAGTTGTTGTAAGCGCACGCGCGCTGTCTTGGGTCCCATCCGGTTCCGATACTTGCTGCACCTGCGACAAATGCCGGCAAAGCGGCTAGATCACCGTGGGACACATGAACAGGACCATCTTCGCTGAGGGCGCGGGTCGTTCGGCAAAGACCATGAACCTCCTCTTGCGCCGCAGGAACTGGCAGAACGGCAAGGTTCCTAGCAACCCCCAGAAACCACCCGGCAGGAGCTATTTGAGCCAAGCCACCTACATGGGCGTCAAGGACGTTCCCAGCTCCCCAAAAAGCCGAGTCACCAGCCACGGCGATGTAGCACTGTGGATCCTCTTCGGCAGCAACTTCGGCGATCTCTAGCGCTCTTTGGCTCGTCGTGCTCTGCGGGGAGTGCAGGAGCACCGTTGGGGCTAGATGCGGTGCCCCGAGAGCATCCTGGATGGAAAAGACGCGACGGACGTGATCGCGCTGATCTCCTTTGCTACCTAGAACATTGGTTGCACCAGGTGCCCATAGATCCCAATCTTGGTAGTACCGGAAATCGCCTACATTTGGCATCTGGAGGGCGTGGGTTGCCGGGTCGAACCAAAACTCGGCCCCGCAGTCGCGAAGACGATCGGCCGTTTGCTGAGCACTCTGCTTGTAGCCGGTGTTTAGTCGCGGCGACGTAAAAGGACTGAGAACAGCCCCCCTGGCCGTTCCTGCTTCCACTGCGCGTTGCGTCCAAGAGACAAGGTTGTTGCGGGCCGTGTCCTCAACAAGTAGATGCACTACAGCGCCTCCAGAGCTTCGGTTAGTCGTCGACCGTTCCGGTATCGACGAGCTGGCTGTGAATGTAGGCACCTTCGAATGACCGCGACGGCTTCGTCACCGAGGTCCGGCCTCGCGGATTTGATGTCAGCAACCTGCACGCTGGCTAGACGAACCGCATAGTCACCAAGGTCTCCAGTGAACGGAATGGGAAGGTCTTTCGTCAATGCAAGATGCATGAGAATCCCAACGCAGAACACGTCCGAGGCGGCCGTTGGTGCACCGGAATAGCTTTGAAGGTGCTCGGGACTCAAGAAGCCCGGGGTGCCAGGCTGACCCGCGGCGGTTAGCTGGCTACGGCCGGTATGCCGGGCGTAGCCGGGGTCCATCACGACGCAGTTGCCCGTCGTCAATCTGCGTACGTTGTTTGCGCTGAGATCGCGATGCACCACTTTCATGTCATGCATCTCAGCCAAGCCCCGAGCAACCTCCGTAGCCATCTGCTTGGTCGCGCTCCAGTCCCATGGGGCCGTGATCGCATCCCCCAGGTCGTCGCCCTCCAAGAACTCCTCCAACCAAGCCACTCCCTGCGGTGGTTCCCCTAGCTCCAGCAAATCCGAGGCGACTTTGACCACGTTCGGATGGTCGATTTTGCTGAGCAGCTCGACCTCCCGCGTGGCTCGCTTCAACGCGTCGGGCTGGCTCGGTCCCGTAGACATGACCTTCATCACGTATTGATCCGTTTCCTGCTCAACCAAGAGGACCGTCTTTTGCCCACCTTGCTTCATCGGTTGGACAATGGTCACTTCAAGCCTGTTGGCTGCCGCGTCCTCCATGGCTTTGTCCACCGCCATCCCCGGGAGACTATCCCGATTCCTAGACGGTACTTGTCCGAAGCCTTTACTTCTCACATAAGGCAAGGCAGGGCGAGACTGAATTAACCGCTTTCCCGGGGTTCCTATCGGCCCAGAACGAGACCCCGGCGGAGATGGCGCGCCCTAGCGACCTGCTTGTCTAGACCGAGGACTCGTTGCACCTCCAGGAGTCTTCGTCGCGCTGCTTCATGGCGTGCCCGCTCGGCTCCCCGTCTCGGCTCCAGGCCAAAGGCTTGGTTGGACTCCTTGACGCCATGCTCCTGGCGATAGCGCTCGATCTGGGAGACGCCGCGATCCCATGCCCTCTGCTTGATTGGATCGCTTGGCCTCTCCCCCAGCTCGGCCTTGATGTACATGGGCGGTGAGATCCGTGCCGCAATGATCGGTAGCTCCCGCCGCTGCGCGAGAACATGTTCGGCGACCGCCAGCTCGCGCCGGGCCGCATTGCCGACGGTGGGCAGTTCTTTCATCTCGACTTCGAGGCGGGACAACGCTTTGAGGCTGTGTGCTTCGAAGGTGTCGATGCGGATCAGCTCCTCGCGGCGCTGGCGGCGCGGTAGCGCCTGTACGGCCTCGCGTTCGGTCGTATAGCCCTCGATGTGCTCGCGGGCTCGCTCGATCCGCTCCTGCAAGCGGCCCCTTCGCTCCTCCACCCTGGCCTCGCGGTCTGCGGCAGCTCGTAGGTCGTCGCCTCTTACGACCAGCTCCTCAGTCGGCAGGCCGGAGAACTGCGAGCGAAGAGCAACCTCGTGGGCGGCGATCTGCGCACGGTCGCGCTCGGCGGCTTCGGCGATATGCGGAATGCCCTCGCCCAGGTAGGGGGACTCCGGCGCGATCTCCTCGCGGTGGACTTGGATCTCCGGCATTGCGTAGAGGAAGGTCTGCTCGCGGGTACGCGAGGCGGCGACGTATAGCTCCTGCTTGTCCATCGAGGGGTCGGCCATGACGAAGGCCCGCTCGAAGGTGGACCCCTGCGCCGAGTAGGTCGTGACGGCGTAGGCGTGCTGGAGCGCCGGGGCTTCTGAGTGCGGGGCGGTCTGCGCCAGGTAGTCGGCTCCGATCTTGACCATGCGGGCCTGGTCGATGCCTTCGAGGACCGCGCTGCCCTTCTCGGCATCGACCTCGGCAATCCGCCAGCGCTCGCGGTTGTAGATGGCGGCGGCGCGGTCGTTGACGCGGGTGATGACTAGATCGCCGGCGGCGAATCTCGCTTCTCCAACCCGGATCTCATCGGCTCCGAGATGCCCAACCTGCTCGCGGACCTCGCGCGCCATCGCGTTCAGCTTCTCCACGTCGGCGTTTCGCTTGGCGACCATCACCGCGTCCTCACCGCGCTCGAACGCGTCGTGCCAGTCGCGGACCATCGCCTCGCGGCGAGCCTCGGCATTCGGTGCGACCGTGATCCGCTCACCCGACTCATAGAGGCCAAGCGCCTCGCGTCCCTCGCCGTCCCTGATCCGCTTCGCCGCCACACGGTCGAGCTCGTGGCGGTGGCGGATCACCTCATCGAGACGGATCGGCTCCGTTCGATCCGAAACCGCCCTGAACAAGCCGCCCGCTTCGATCTCGCCCAACTGCTCGGGATCGCCGACGAGGACGAGCTTGGCTTGCGCTCGCTCGGCGTGGGAGATGAGCCGCGCCAGCGTCGCGGAGTCCACCATGCCCGCCTCGTCCACAAGCAGGACCGATCCCTGGGGAAGTCCGTCGCTGTCCTCGTGCTCGGCACAATCAAGCTCAACCAAGAGGCTGGCGACGGTGGTGGCGGGAAGACCATCCGAGCGCATCACGTTCGCGGCCCTCCATGTCGGAGCTGCGGCGCGCATCTCGATTCCGGCCTGCGCCCAGCCCTCGGCTGCGGCGACGATGGCGAAGGTCTTGCCGGTACCCGCCTCGCCGATCACGACCGTGACTCCTTCTGAGCCGGTGAGAAGGCGGCGGACCATCTGGCGCTGGTCTTCCTTCAATGTGGGGCGAGCAGCGATCACTCGCGCCGTGACCAGCTCGCCTGCTGGAGTCGGACCCTGCGAGCGCATCCGCTCGACCGCCGCAAGCGCCTCGCGCTCCAGCTCCCAGATTCGCCGGGTGGTGTAGCGGGGTCCGGTGCGACTCTCGCCGACCTGGATCACGTAATCGGAAGTGAGGAAGGCATCGGCCAACCGCTCGACCTCGGCTCCCGTCGCTCCCTGATGAAGCGAGTCGGCAACCGCCTGGATCGCGTCTCGCCTGTCGAAGTGGGACCCCGCCGCCGTGACCGCACGGTCTACCTGCCAGGTAGAGACCGTGCGGCTCACGGCGGCACTGGGTCCCAGCCCTACCTCCGGGTCGAAGGTGCGCTCGATCGTCTCCCGATCGAGGCCGATCTCATTCGCCCGCGATCGCCAGCGCTCAAGCAACTCGCCACGCGAGACGTCTGAATCCTTCGGCTTGCGAGTGGCGAGCGTCGCTACCTGGCGCGAGGCCGCCGAGGCATCGGCGCCTGCCGCCTCGAGGATTTCTGCGCGGCGCGTGGAGAAGGCGCGCAGGTGCTCGTCGGCGAAGCCCGCGATCTCAGCAATGCCCTTGCGGGTCGGTTGCCACTCGACCCCGAGGCGGCGGGTCAGCTCGTGGCGCAGGTGGGCCTCGTAGATGTAGGAGGCGGTGGTTGCGTGGTCATAGATCGCCGGGTGGTAGAGGCGGGTCCAGTGCCCATCCGGTCCCTGGGTCGCGTTGGCGACGAGGACGTGGGTATGGAGCTGCGGATCGCCGTTGCGTGAGGCGCGGTGGCGGTAGGCGGCGGCGAGGTAGCCCGAGCCCTGGACGAACTCAGAGCCTCCCGCTCCCCGCCTCGTCAAACACGCCTCGCATTGCATGTAGGAGAGGGCGGCTCCCACGGCTTCGCGGTGGGCAGCTTGGACTTCGAGGGCGGCGACTGGTCCGCCGAGGGCCCAGAGCAGGGAGACCGACTTGGGGGCGGAGAAGGTGAGGTCGAAGCCGGGGACCGATCCCTTCCCCGGTACGCCCTGGCGGCCGAGCAGTGGCTCTCCGTCGACCGGGTTGTGGCCGGTGAGTATCGCCGTGAGCTGGTCGGCTGTGATCTCGCCTTCGAGGCCGAGGCGGTCGGCGGCGTCGCCGATCCACTCGCCGGCAGCCTCGCCCTCGCCGGAGTAGTAGTCCTCCGCGCCTTCGGCGACCTTGTCGAGGTAGTAGCGCTCTTGGCCGATCCCGAGCTTTCCGATGGACAGCATCACCCCCTCTGTCCAGCGGGAGCGCGTTTTGCCCCGCTCTCTTAACAAAGTGATGAGGCGTGAGGGTGGTTGCTGTTGGCTGTTGAGGAGGTCTCAGTTGATGCAGAGACCTCCTCAACAGCAGTGCAGAGCACTGGTGTCTCAGGTTTCTGTGCCTCTGCCTGTTCTGCGTTTTGGGGATCTCTGCTGGCTGCTGGCTTCGTGCTGATGAATGAATTCGAGCCAGAATTGACCTCCCGCCGCTACGCTGGCTCAATGAGCTTCACGCGGATCACTGTGCGGCCTGACCAGATGGGCGGAGTCCCCTGCATCCGCGGCCTGCGGATTCCGGTGGCGACCGTCGTCGGCATGGTCGCCGACGGCATGGATGAGACTGAGATCCTCGCCGCCTACCCCGACCTGGAGGCCGAGGACGTTCGTGAGGCCATGCGTTACGCGGCTGAGGCCGTGCGGGAGCGCGAGCTGCCGCTCGCCATCCCCGGGTGAAGTTCCTGATCGACAACGCACTCTCCCCCACGCTCGCTGAGCGGCTTCAAGCTGCCGGACACGACACCGCTCACGTACGCGACTACGGCTTGCAGGCTGCCAGCGACGAGGAGATCTTCGTCCGCGCTCAGCAAGAGCAACGGGTAATCGTCTCGGCCGACACTGACTTCGGCACGTTGCTCGCAACTCGCCAAGAGCGCTCGCCGTCGGTCGTTCTGTTCCGCCACGGCACGCAGCGAAGGCCCGAGCGCCAGGCTGAAACGCTGCTGTCGAATCTCGAAGCGATCAAAAGCGATCTCACAGCCGGCAGCGTTGTAGTGATTGAGCCCTCTCGGATTCGCGTGCGAGCTCTACCGATGTCTTCGTAGGTCTGTC
Source organism: uncultured Solirubrobacterales bacterium (assembly GCA_963728045.1). Classification (GTDB taxonomy): domain Bacteria; phylum Actinomycetota; class Thermoleophilia; order Solirubrobacterales; family 70-9; genus VRUE01. The sequence continues at coordinate 144,052 of CAVSIE010000004.1, read as the reverse complement.
AGACAGAACGTTAAGCGGGTCTACCGCTCGAACTTCTCGGCCAGCTTTGCCAACTCCGACACCTGCACCCCGAGAGCCCCCGCAATTCCCCTGACGGTCTCCCACGTGGGGTTGGCTTCGCCGCGCTCGATAAGCGACAGCATGTTGAGCGTGATCCCCGCCTCGGGCGCCAGGCTTTTCAAGCTAGCGCCCCTCTTCTGGCGCAGCTCGCGAATTGCACTACCCAGAGCGGGTTGCGGATATGGGGTCTGACGGGGATTCACAATATGTTTGGAAAGCTTGGTAGGCTTCGACCTCAAACATAAGTGGGGCCGCGCGCTGGTGACGCCGGCCCCGTGGCGACGGGTCAAGCGGAACTCGCCCCGTCGCAGCGGGAACGGTAGCGAGCTACCGGCCTCAGAGATGCGGCCCTCGGCGGCGCGCTAACGCCAACCGAGGGCCTGACCACAAGGAGGCATAGCTCCTCATGGCTGATCAGAACCCTACGGGGGACGGCGATGCCGTCGCCGTCGCGATCCCCGCCGCGCATCGCAAGTTTCTGCGCTGCCTCTTCGAAATCGCCCGCAACGGCATTCGAGAAGAGCTGACCCAGTACCCCAAGCAGCTCAAAGAGCCGCGCCGCCTACATCGAGAAGAGGCCGTTTACGAGAAGCTGATTGCGGCGCTCGATAGCAACTCCATCGTCCCCGATCGCGACGTACGCGATGTGCTCCGCGACCTCGCCGAGATATACGACAAGGAGAACGAGTACCAGCGCGTCGTCTCGGAGCACGAGGCGCTTCACGGCTTGCTCGGCCAGCTCACGGGGGGTGAGGGCAATGTTCGTTGACATTGCCGCCCGCTTCGGGGACAACCTGGTGCGTTGCCGCAAGCTTGCCGACCTCTCCCAGGAGGAGGTGAGCCTTCGGGCCTCGGTCCACCGGACCGAGGTAAGCCAGCTGGAGCGGGGGCTGCGCATCGCCCGGATCGACACGCTGGTCAAGCTCCGAGACGCGCTCGAAGTCTCATCCGACGACCTGCTCGCCGGCATCGTCTGGAACTCCGGCCACTACCGGCCAGGCGACTTCTCGATGGAGGGAGAGGACGAGAGCTGATGGTGGTGGCAGACCAGCTCGGCTCGAACCTTGCCTACTGCCGCAGGCGGGCCAAGCTCTCCCAGGAAGAGCTGGCTGTCATGGCTTCGCTCCACCGCACAGCAGTCGGTCAGATCGAGCGCGGCGAACGAGTGTGTCGTGTGGACACGCTGATCAAACTCGCGGGCTCGCTGGACATTCCTCCCGGAGACCTGCTCGATGGGATGGATTGGAATCCCGGTGGGACGCGGCTCGGGCAGTACACGTTCGGTCACAAGGAAGGCCCTGACCCACCGGGCGATTGTTAAGAAATCCCAGGAAGGCGGGGCAAATCGCCTTCTCGTTGGACAACAAGAGCAGAGACCTATGGCCGAAGCCCCGCTGCTCACTGAGCCCTTGCTAGATGCCAACGAGGCGGCGCGGCTCCTCCGGGTGCCGCGCAGCACGCTGTACGAGCTGGTGCGCTCGCGGGGACTGCCTCATATACGGATTGGCGATCGCGGGCTGAGGTTCACGCGCTCGGATCTGGAGAGCTGGATCTCCGAGCACACCTATGGGACGCGGCGGCGCAAGTAGGCCGGCGTCAAGCTGCGGATGCCGGCGACGCCTGCGGTTCCTCCAGGCGGAAGGCTTCCGAGACTCGCTTCGCGGCATCCTCGCGGTCGACGAAGGCGAGATAGCGCCTGGTCGTGGTCAGGTCGGCGTGGCCCATCCACTCCATGACCTCGCGCGAGTCGGCATGGCGGATCACGGTACTGCCGAAGGTGTGGCGCAGGTTGTGGAAGCGGAAGTCTTCGCGCAGGCCTGCCGCCCGGAGCGCGGCGCGGTAGCGCTCCTTCAACGACTTGTAGCCGACGTGCTGACCGCGCGGCGTACAAAAGACGAGGTCGTCATCGGCGGTAAAGTGGTCGCGCTGGCCGAGTCGCGCGAGCCGTTCGGCAACCTCCTCCGCCATCGGCACGGCCCGCTCAGTGCCGCCCTTCGGCGTCGTCGTCTCACCCTGAGTCCAGTTCTCGCGCACATGGATCGTGCGGCGGGTGAAATCCACGTCGCGCCAGCGCAGCGCAAGCAGCTCCCCCATGCGCAGACCGGCGAAGGCTGCCGTGTGGAAGATCGCCGCGTCCTGCTCGGACTCTGCCGCCCTTACAAGCGCCAGAACCTCCTCGGGGCGCAGCACGTCGATCTTGGCCGCGCGGCGGACTCGAGGACGCTCTACAAGGTCGGCTGGGTTTCGCGGCAAGCCGTAGACCTTCATCGCCCGCTTGAAGATCGAACCGAGGCAGACGAGGTACTTCTGCCGCGTCCGGTTGGAGCCGCCGTAGCCGCTGATCCAGAGGTCGATGTCCTCAGTCGTAATCGTCTCGATCTTGCGCTTGCCGAACTCGCGGTCGAGGACGCGGACCATGTTGCGGTAGTCGCGCATCGTGGACGGCTTGCAGTCACGGACGTTCTCGCAGTAGGCAAGCCACTCCCCAGTCGCGTCCGCGAAGGTCTTGCCGGTCTTGACCATGCCCGGCAGCGAGCCGTCCCGCGCCTGCCGCAGCAGCTCGTCAAGGTGCGCCTCTGCCTTGCCTTTCGTGAAGTAGCCATCGGGCGGCGCGGTCTTCTCGGTCCAGGCCGGCCCGAGTCGCTTCTTCTGCTGGCTGCCGTCCGGCAGCCGGTACTTCGCGTACCAGACCGCACCGCGCTTCCCCCTGCGCTTGAAGACGTGTCCGGAGATCGGGCGGGGCGCTGGCTGTCGCATCGGTCCCCAGATTCTAGCGCGTTTCGGGACCAATTCGGGACCAATTTCGCCACTTCGTGCCAAGTGGCTCTTATTTACTTGGCTCTATAGAGCCATTGTCTTAGTGGGGCGGGAAGGACTCGAACCTTCGACCGACGGATTATGAGTCCGCTGCTCTAACCAGCTGAGCTACCGCCCCTTGAGGGTCGAGCGTAGCGGGAGACGGGCGGAGTTTGGCGGCTGCTCAGGGGCTGAAGAGCTGGGCCAAAGAGCGGCCTACGTCGGCCGGCTCTTCCTTGCCTTCGGCGGCCGCAGCGGCGCCTTCGGCGAGGGCTTTGGCGGCGTCGGCGATCTGGTGGGAGCGGCCGCCGCGGATCAGGCCGGTCTTCTTCGCCTCGTCAAGGTCGGATTCCATCAGGCCGGCCAGCTCGGCGAGGCGGCGCAGGCCGACGGCGCCGGCGGTGCCGCGCAGGGCGTGGGCCTCGGCGCGCATCGTCTCGAAGTCGGTGGTCTCGGTCGCCAGGCCGGCGGCAATCACGTCGCAGCGCCGTTTTGCCTCCTCGGCAAAGGCCTCGAGCAGCTTCTGCTGCTCGGCGTCGGGTGTTGCCTGCTCGCTCATTCCGCCGTCACCTTCTTCACCGCGCGGGTCAGCGCATCGACGCCGAAGGCGCCCTCGAGCTCTGCCTGGATCTTGCCCTGCCGGTCGATGGCGAATAGCCACGGCTCGCTCGGCAGGCGGAAGGCGCGCACCTGCGGACGCACGTCCTCAGCGGGATCGTTGTCGTTGAAGATCTCCATGTGGATGAACTCCGCTTCGTCGCCGTATAGCTCCTTGACCTGCTCGGCCACGTCTACAACCGGCCCGCAGACCCGACTCTGGCAGAACTGCGGGGTCGCGAACAAGAGGATTACCGGCTCCTTGCCGAGGACGTCGGCGTAGTCGACCTGGTTCTGGGTGTCTGGGGGGAGGCGGGTCGTGATCTGGGAGAGGTCGCCGCCCACATCGGCCGCGGTGGGGGTATGGATCGTCGGCGCCTGCTGTCCAGGCCGCGGCACCCGTTTGAAGCGGCCGACCTCGGCGCTGGTGGTCAGCAGCGTCCCGGTCACCTCGCCCTCATCTTTGATCAGCGCGACGATGCGCCACTCGCCGTCGTTGGGAAAGTCGACGTCGGTGACGTAGACGACGGAGGCGGCGTCGGGATCGTCGGTCGTCGTTCGCGCCCGGAAGGCCGGCTGCGTCTGCAGGCTTTCGATACGGGCAGGGAACGGCCCGACGGCGGGGTAGTCGAGGGGTTTGGCAGTGGCCTCCGCGCCTTTGCCTTTCGGCGCCCGGGCGAAGTAGAGCGCTACTTCGGCGTCGGATACCTGTGACCCATCGCGCCGAAAGACGCCGAACGGGTAGCGGTTCTCGCCCTCATAGAAGGCCAGCGCGGCCGGCGAAACAACGAGTTCGGACGGCCCATCTACCATCTCGGATTTGAGCACCTCGGCAAGCGACTTGCCGGCGGCGCTCGGGAAAGTGCTTTTCGGCGGCGCCGGGCGGTTCTCGGCCGAAGTCGACCCGGACGAGGTCGAGGAGTCGGAATCGTCGCCGCAGCCGCCGATCAAAACGGCGGCTGCGAGCAGGCAGGCGGGTACCCCAAGAACTCTGCGGAGGCGCATCGACGCCATGTTATTGCGGCGCGGCGGCTCATTCCGCCCCGCCCACCGCCCACGAGTAGGGTGCGCGTCAGTAGGGAGAGCGAAAGGAGCGGGAAGTGGCGGACCGAGCGGCGTTGATCACTGGGGCTTCGAGCGGCATCGGGCTGGCGATCGCCCGTGTGCTGGGTGAGCAGGGCTATGGCCTGACCGTCGCCGCGCGGCGCCCGGAGAAGCTCGAGACGGCGGCCGAGAGCCTGCGCGCCGATGGCATCGGGGTGCAGAGCGTCGCCGCCAACATGACCGACGAGGACGACGTCGTCGGCGTCTTCGCCAAGCACCGCGAGGCCTACGGCCGGCTCGACGTCCTGGTCAACAACGCCGGGGTGGGAATCGGCGCGCCGATGGCGGAGATCCAGACCAAGCACCTCGACATGCAGCTGGGGGTTAACCTGCGGGCCCTGGTCCTGGGCACACGAGAGGGGCTGCCGCTACTGCGCGAGGCCGGCGCCGAGCACGGCAAGGCGCTGATCGTCAACACGGCCTCGATCGCCGGCAAGGGCGGCCAGGCCTGGCTCTCGGTCTACGCCGCGACCAAGGCGGCGGTGATCAACTTCACCCAGTCCACGCACCGCGAGGCGGGCGCCGACGGGATCCAGTGCACGGCGCTGGCGCCCGGCTTCGTCGACACGCCGATGACCGAGTTCGCCAAGGGCCAGGTCCCGGGCGAGGAGATGATCCGGCCCGAGGACATCGGCGAGGCGGTGCGCTTCCTGCTCAGCACGTCGCGCAACTGCCACGTCCCCGAGATCGTCTTCACGCGCCCGGGTGAGGGACTCGACACCCCGTAGGGCCCTGAGGCTCCTGGTCGCCGCCTTCGGCGACGCGGGCCATGCGTTTCCGGCAATAGCCCTGGGAAGGGCGCTGGCAGCCCGTGGCCACGAGGTCACGATCGAGACATGGGAGGAGCGCCGGGCGGCGGTCGAGGGCGCGGGGCTGGGCTTCGCCGCAGCGGAGGAATACCGGATGTTCCCCCCGCCCGACCCCAATTCGCCGGAAGGCGCCCACGCGGCCGAGGCGGCCCGTGCCCTGCTGCCGCTGCTTGAGGAGATGCGGCCGCACGCGGTGGTCAGCGACATCCTCACGCTCGCCCCGTCGCTGGCAGCTGAGCGGGCGGGAATCCCCCTGGCGACCTTGATCCCCCACATCTATCCGGTGGTCGAGCCGGGCCTGCCCTTCTTCGCGGTCGGCCTGCGGCCACCGCGCACGCCGCTCGGGCGCGGGGTCTGGAAAGCGGGGCAGCGGATGCTGGACATCGGCCTGCGGCAGGGACGGAGCGACCTCAACATCCAGCGCGAGCGGCTCGACTTGCCGCCGCTCGAGCGCTTCCACGGCGGCATCAGCCCCGACCTGGCGCTGGTCGCGACCTTCCCCCAGCTCGAGTACCCGCGGCGCTGGCCGGCGGGCGTCGAGGTGACCGGGCCGATGACCTTCGAGCTGCCCCACCCCGAGATCGAGCTGCCGCCGGGCGACGGCCCGTTGGTCCTGGTCGCGCCCAGCACCGCGCACGACTCGGAGAACCACCTGGTGCGGACGGCGTTGGCGGCGCTGGCGGGCGAGCCGGTGCGGGTGGTGGCGACGACCAACCGGGTCGTTCCGCAGAGTCCGATCGAGGCGCCGCCGAATGCCGTCCTCGTCGAGTGGCTCAGCTACAGCCAGCTGATGCCAGCGGCGTCGCTGGTCATTTCGCATGGCGGCCACGGCACCGTTGCGAGGGCCCTCGGCGCCGGCACGCCGGTGCTCGTCTGCCCCCTGATCGGCGACATGAGCGAGACCGCGATGCGGGTCGCCTGGGCTAAAGCCGGCCTCTCGCTGCCCTGGCGCCTCTGCCGGCCGGCGCCGCTGCGCTGGGCGGCGCGCCGCATCCTCCGCGACCGCTCCTTCGCCGCGCGGGCCGCCGAGCTGGCTGCCTGGGGACGCAAGCACGACGGCGCCGCGCGCGGCGCTGAACTGGTCGAGCGCCTGGCCGAACGCGCGCCAACCTGAGAAAAGCTCCGGGGGTGGGACTCGAACCCACAACCCCGCGGTTAACAGCCGCGTGCTCTTCCGATTGAGCTACCCCGGATCGTGCTAATCCAGTTGAGCTACCCCGGATCGGCGTTGGCAAGAGAATTTAGCGGCATCTCGACAATTCCTGCCTCGACCTCTGCATGGCAGTTGCCGCACAGGAGAACGCACTTGCGTGCCTCCTCTCGTGATCGCTCAAGCGCTCGACATTGCCCGCGATCACCAATATGGAAGCCCTTCGTTGCCGGGTCCAAGTGATGAAACTGCAGAGTGCGCTGACACCGGGAATATCCGCAAAGGATGCATTGACCGCCGGCCTCTCGGACGAGCGTGCGCTTAATAGTGCGACGCCGCCTGGAGACCGCTTCTAGTCTGCATTTCACGCATCTGTAATAGCCACGACCCTCAAGGACGAACTCGGCCTGGCCATGTCGCCGACACAGCAGCTCGGCGCGCTTGGGGGTCCCGGAAGGTTGCTTCCGTCGACGACGAACCGTCTTGAGTCCATAGCGACCCATCCAATGGCGAATCGTTGCGACGCTTCTATCGAGCTGCTCAGCAATCTCACGTAGCGTCAGACCCGCTGCTATCAGCGCTTCGAGTTGCTGCTTATCCAGCGCACCTTTGGCGCGTGCCGATCCGCATTGCGAGCAGCCAGCCCGTACTTCTTCAGCCAGTAGCTCACCGTTGACGGGTGCTTGGCGGTCAGCTCACCGATCGCATCGAGCGATAGTCCCTGATCTAGGCAATCCACCAGAAACCGCTTGTCCATGCGGAAATCATGCCAATTAACTCGGACAGAAAGTTTCCTTCCAAGGCCTCTTCTGGCGTGGCGATCGGTCAGCCGACGCGCTCGGTGCGGGCGATGCGTTCGACCAGGGCGGCGCGCTCGCGGCTGAGGGTGGCACGGCGCTCGTAGTCGTCACGCTCGCCCGCAGCGGCGATCTCGGCCTCGATGCGGCGCTGCTCGAGCAGGAGGAAGTTGAGCTCCATCGCCCCCGGCAAGGCGGGCTCGTCGCGGGCGAGCATCACCAGCTCGGCGATGAGGCCGGCCAGCTCGTCGTCGTCGTGGGGCAGGTCGGAGGCGGGGTCGTCGAGGTGGTCGCGCAGCCAGGCGAGCATGCGGGCCCCGCTGGCTGAGAGGTGGTCGTCGCTGAGCCGGTCGAGGTACTCGCGTCCCTCTTTCGGCATCGCGATGCACATCGCCAGCAGGGCGCGCTCGCGGCGCTCGCGCGAGGTCAGCTCTCCGGCGCCGCGGCGCCGCGGCGAAGCGCTCGCGGCGGGACCCGGCGGCGACCCTTGGCTTGCCCCGCCGGCGGTCGGCTGCGACGCCACGACCCTCCCCATCACCATCGCCGGCTCCAGGTCGAGCCGCTCCGCCACCTTCCGAACCAGGTCGTCGCGGCTGACGCTCTCTCCCATCCCAGCCAGCACCGGGGCGACCTCGGCGAGAGCGCGGTCGCGCTCAGCCGGCGATCCGGTGTCGGTGCCATCCAGCACCAGCCCGACCTGGAAGGCGGAGAGCTCGACGGCACTGGCCAGCAGGGCGCGGAACCGCTCCGCTCCGCCCTCTGCGGCGACCATCTCGGCCGGGTCCTCGCCCGCCGGCATCGCCGCCACCAGCAGCCTCATCTTCCGCCCCGCCGCGACTCGCTGCGCGCGCAGCATCGCCTCCTGCCCGGCCGAGTCGGCGTCGAGGGCGAGCACCACCTCCTCGACCATCCCCGAGAGGGCCGCCACCTGCTCGTCGGTGATCGACGTGCCCATCACGCCGACCCCCTCCTCGACCCCGGCCTGGTGCAGCGCCAGCACGTCGGTGTAGCCCTCGACCACCACCGCCCGCCCCGCCTTCGCGATCGCGTTCTTCGCCACGTCGACCCCGTAGAGCATCTGGCTCTTGTGGAAGAAGTCGGTCTCTGCCGTGTTGACGTACTTGGCCCCCTGGTCGGAGCGCATCGCCCGGCCGCCGAAGCCGAGCACCCGGCCTCGCCGGTCGCGGATCGGGAACATGATCCGCTCACGGAAGCGGTCGTACTCGCCCCCGCTCCGGCCCCGCTGCGCCAAGCCCACGCCGCGCAGCTCCTCGATCTTGAACCCGGCCCGCTGCCCGCGCAGCAGCAACTGGTCCCAGGCGCTGGGCGCGTAGCCGACGCCGAACGCCCGCAGCACCTCCTCGCCCAGCCCCCGTCCGGCCAGGTACTCGCGCGCCTTGCCCGCCTCATCCGAATCCCACAGGTAGCTCGAGTAGAAGCTGGCGCCCCGGGCGAGCAGCTCCTCCAGCCGCCGGCGCTGCGCCCGCCGCGCCTCCGCCCGCGGGTCCTCTTTCTCCCGCTCCAGCTCGACCCCGTAGCGATCGGCGAGCAGCTCGACCGCGTCAGCGAAGCCGAGCCCCTCCTTTTCTTCGACGAACTTGATCGTGTCGCCGCCGACCCCGCAGCCGAAGCAGTGGTAGAGCTTCTCCTGGGCGTCGACCGAGAACGAGGGCGTGCGCTCCTCGTGGAAGGGACAGAGGCCGACCCAGCGCGCTCCCTGGCGGCGCAGGTCGGTGTGCGCCGAGATCACCTCGACGATGTCGACGGCCTGCTTGACCTGCTCCAGGCTGTCGTTGGAGATCAGCGCCACTAGAAGCGCGCCTCCTCGGGGATCGTCAGCTCGGCGAACCTGGCGATGCAGAAGCGGTCGGTCATCCCGGCGATGTAGTCGACTACGCGCTGGCACTCCCCCGCCCCCGGCTCGCCCTCCGGCGCCTCCTCGGGGTGCTCCATGTAGTGGGCGAAGAGGCCGCGCACGGCGCGCTGCGCCCGCTCGTGCTCGCGCCGCGCCTCCTCGCCGAGATAGACGCGATCGAACATGAACTTGCGTAGGCGCAGCATCGCGCCGCCCACCTCCCGCCCCTGGGCGATGTCGGCGGTCCCGGCCGAGTGGGCGACGATGTCCCGCACCAGGGTGTCGATCCGCGCCGAGCCGGTCGGGCCGAGCAGCTCGATCTCCGCCGCCGGCAGGTCCTCCTGGCGCAGGATTCCCGCCCGCAGGGCGTCGTCGATGTCGTGGTTGATGTAGGCGACGCGGTCGACGAGCTTGACCACGCGGCCCTCCAGGGTCGCCGGCTTGTCTGGCCCGGTGTGGTTGAGGATGCCGTCGCGAACCTGCTCGGTCAGGTTGAGGCCCTGCCCCTCGCGCTCCAGCGAGTCGACCATCCGCAGCGAGTGGACGTTGTGCTTGAAGCCACCGCCGCAGGCCTCGCGCGTCGCTTCGTCGAGGGCCTCCTCGCCGGTGTGGCCGAAGGGCGGGTGGCCGAGGTCGTGGCCGAGCCCGATCGCCTCGGTCAGGTCCTCGTTCAGCCCGAGCGAGCGGGCGACGGTGCGGGCGATCCCGCAGGCCTCGAGCGTGTGGGTGAGGCGGGTGCGGTAGTGGTCGCCCTCGGGGGCGATGAATACCTGGGTCTTGTGCTTGAGCCGCCGGAACGCCTTCGAGTGCACGATGCGGTCGCGGTCGCGCTGGAAGGGCGTGCGGAGAGGGCTGTCGGGCTCCGCCCGCAGGCGCCGCGCGGGGTATGAAGGGGTCGCGTGCTCAGAGAGGAACTCCGCCTCCCAGGCGCGCACTCGGTCCTCGAGATCGACGGTGGCCTCCACGAGCCGATCCTACGCCGCGGGGCGCAGCTGCACGTGCGCGTGGTGCTCCAGCGTCTCGCCGACCGCCCGCTCCACCTGGCGCAGCTCCCGCTCCCCGGCGGCCGGCGCCTCGGAAAGCGGCTTCGCGATCGCCTCGACCATGAAGCGGTGCGCCTCCTCGGAGAGGGGGAAGGAGCCCGCCTCGCAGCCGGCGCAGACCACTCCCCCCGCGGCCCCGGAGAAGCCGACCAGGTGCTCGGCCTCGCCGCAACGGGCGCAGGAGGCCAGCTCCGGGGCGAAACCCGCCGCCAGCGCCAGCTTGAGCCGGAAGGAGAGCGCCGTCTCCACCGCCGCCGCCCGCTCCGCCGCCGGGTCGTCGAGCAGGCCCAGGTAGCGGCTGAGCAGGTTGTAGGCGGGACGGTTCGCCTCCGTCGAGTCGAGCAGGCGCAGGACCGCGTCGCAGGCGCGGGCGCCGGCGCTCAGCGCCGGCCCGGAGGAGCGCAGCCGCGGGTAGCCGTCGACCGTGGCGACGTTGGTCACCGTGAGCAGCTCGCCACGCCCTTCGTGGAGGACGAGGTCGAGCCGGAAGAAGGGCTCCAGGCGGCCGCCGAAGCGCGACTTCGGCCGCCGCGCCCCCTTCGCGATCGCCCCGATCCTGCCCCGGCTCACCGAGTAGAGATGGAGGATGCGGTCGGCCTCGCCGAAGCGGATGCTGCGCAGGACCACCGCCTCCGTCTTCAGGGTCTTTCCGGCCATCAGATGACTGACCTCATAGCCACGTGCGATCGGGGGCGGGCGTGGTCAAGCAGATCAAGGACGCAGGGTTTGCCTTTGGTAGCACCAAAGGCAAACCCGAGGACGCAGAGATGCGCAGGCCACGCACGTCATCCGGCGCGCGTGGGTGTGGGGTCATTCATCTGAACCTAAGTTGAACGACGGACCGGACGGCGAGGGCGCTTGCGCAGGCGGACCTGGCAGCGTGGGCAGTAGTAGGTCGAGCGGCCGGAGACGACGATCCGCGCGATCGGCTCGCCGCAGCTCGGGCAGGGCTCCCCCTCGCGGGTGTGGACGAGGAACTCGTCCTGCATCGTCCCCTTCTCGCCGCGCCCGTCGCGGTAGTCGTCGATCGAGGCGCCGCCGCGGTCGATCCCCGCCTCCAGCGCCGCGACCACCGCGTCGCGCAGCGCCGAGTGGTGCTCGGGCTGCATCGACCCGGCGGGCGAGAGCGGGTGCAGGCGAGCCCGAAAGAGCGCCTCGTCGGCGTAGATGTTCCCGACTCCGGCGATTCGCGACTGGTCGAGCAGGAAGGACTTCAGCGGCGCCGTGCGGCCGGCGCTCATCGCGGCCAGCGCCTCGGGCGTGAACTCGGTGGAGAACGGCTCGACCCCGAGCCGCTCGAAGCGGGCCTCGAGGTCGGCGTCGTCGATCAGGAAGGCCTCGCCGAAGCGGCGCGGGTCGGTGAACCAGAGCTCGCGCCCGTCGTCGAGGGCGAAGCGGGCGCGCAGGTGGCGCTCGGAGGTCGAGCGCTCGCCCTCGTAGAGGCGCATTCCCTCGGAGGGGTCGAGCCTGTCCTCGCCCTCGACCAGGACCAGGTTGCCGGTCATCCGCAGGTGCATGACCAGGGTGCGGTCGCCGTCGAGCTCCAGCAGCAGGTACTTGCCGCGCCGCCCCAGGCCCTCGATCGTCGCTCCCTCCACCGCTGCCTCCAGCTCGCGTGGCGGCTTCGGACGCGACCAGCGCTCGTCGAGCACCTCGAGTTGCTCGATCTGCCGCCCTTCGATCTCGGGCTCGAGCTGGCGGCAGACGGTCTCGACCTCGGGCAGCTCGGGCATCCCCCAGGGTTCTACACGACGGTGACTTCGTCTTTATTCGCGAATATGGCGAAGAAAGGCGAAGTCAGCCGACAGTGGCGCGGGGGTGGCTGCGGAAGTAGACGTCCTTCAGCTGCTCGCCGGAGAGGTGCGTGTACATCTGGGTGGTCGAGATGTCGGCGTGGCCGAGCATCTCCTGCACGGCGCGCAGGTCGCAGCCGCCCGCCAGCAGGTGGGTGGCAAAGCTGTGGCGCAGGGTGTGCGGGCTCATCTGGCCGCCGAGTCCGGCGGCGCGGGCGTTGCGCTGGACGATCTTGTAGAGGCCCTGGCGGCTGAGCGGGCCACCGCGGAAGTTGACGAACAGCCTCGGCTCGTGGCGCTCGCCGACCAGCTTCGGCCGGCCGCCGCGCAGGTAGGCGCTGATCGCCGCGATCGCCTGGCGACCGAGCGGCACCAGTCGCTCCTTACTGCCCTTGCCGCGAGCGCGCAGGAAGCCCTCGTGCAGGTCGAGGTCGGCGACCTCGAGCCCGATCGTCTCCGAGGCGCGCAGCCCGCACGCGTACATCATCTCCAGCAGAGCGCGGTCGCGCAGCGCGGTCGGCTCGCTGCCAGTCGGCGCCGCGAGCAGCTTCTGCACCTCGGCGTAGTTGAGAACCTGGGGCAGCTTCTTGGCGCGGCGCGGCGCCGTCAGCGCCGCAGTCGGGTCGTCGCCGATCAGCTCGTCGCGGCGCAGGTGCTTGTAGAAGGAGCGCAGGCAGGCGGCCTTGCGGTGGATCGTCGCCGCCGAGCAGGCCGGCCGCCCGTTGCCGGTCGCCAGGTCGGCGAGGAACTCGGAGATGTCCGCCGGGCGCGCCGCGAGCGCGTCGAGGTCGTGCCCGGCGAGGAACTCGCCGTACTGGAGCAGGTCGGTGCGGTAGGCGTTGAGCGTGTTGCGCGAGAGGCCGCGCTCCAGCTCCAGGTAGGAGAGGAAGTCGAGGACGAGGCCCTCGAAGCGGGCGCTGGCCGCGGACTGCGGCTCGACGGCGATTGCCATGCGGCTGGTTCTCGCCGGCGGCGCTCAACCCTTGGGGCGCAAGGCGGCGCCCGCGGCGAGCGGGGCGGCGAAGAAGAGCGGGTCCTCCTCCAGGGTGCGGCCCATCGTCTGCGCGGGCAGGCCGGAGGCCGCGTAGCCCTCGAGGTCGGCGGGAGCCTCGGTGAGCTGGTGGCGCCAGGCCGCTGCCTCGGCGAGCTTTGCCGTGACGACCGGGTTGTCGGAGGGCACGGCGATCTCGACCGGCGCGAGGAGCATTCGCAGGACGGTGAGGGTGTGGTGGCTGACGCCGCGGTGGCGCTCGCGGGGGTCGGCGGCCGAGAGGCGGGGCGAGAGCAGCGTCGGCAGGCCGAGGGCGAGCGCGGCGTGGGCGGTGTCGAGCGCGGCCATGCCGCCGTGGCCGAGGTGGGTGTCGGAGCCGATGATGCCGGGACCGGGACCGGCGAGGATCGCGTCCCAGCCAAGCCCGTGCGCGGCGGCGTCGAGCGCGCCGGCGACCGAGATCGCCTCGTGCTCGCCGCCGTAGGTTGGAGCGACGGTGACATGGCCGCAGAGCAGGTCGCGCTCGCGCAGCTCGGCGACGTCGCGGGAGAGCGATCCCGGCAGGGCTCCCCCAGCCGTCTGCACGTAGCCGACCTTCGATCCTGGCGCCGTCCGCGCGGCCGCCCAGGCGGCCGGCGCCAGGTGGCCGTGCAGGGGCAGGACGAGCACCGGCGTCGTCGCCGGGCCGTGAGTCTCCGCCATCGGCCGCTCGACCGGCTCGACCGAGTGCTGGAGCGAGCTGTAGTTGAGCTTCATCACGTGCTCGCCCTCTGCCCCGCTCCCCTCCAGGCCGCGGGTGAGATTGACGTGGACGACGTCGAAGCCGCCCGAGCCGAGTCCGAGATCGAGCGCCTCGACGTTGACGACGACCTCGTCGCCCTCGCGCATCTCGCCGAGCAGAGCCGGTGTCGGCCCAGGCCTGGCGGCGCTCGCCGTCGACCTCCACCGTCAGCGGATCCTCGCCGACGACGACCCCGCGACGCAGCTTCAGCCGGCCGCTCACGCTCCGTCAGCGGCGGCCTCGACCAGGATCGCCTCGCAGACCTCGAGCATCGCGTCGAGGTTTGCGGCGCTGACCGCTCTCGTCCGGCGGTGTGGTTGGCCTCCGTGCCGTTGGCGAGCAGGACGCAATCGAAGCCGGCGACGATCAGCGCGTTGGCGTCGCTGCCGCCGCCGGTGGCAGTCCGCACCGGCTCGATCCCCGCCCGGCGCAGGCCCGCCTCGGCCAGCGCCAAGGCGGGCGAGGATGGGGGCAGCTCGTAGCCGCGAAACAGCTCCTCGACCCGCACGTCGACGTCGCAGCCATGCTCGCTCGCCCCCCAGGCGAAGGCCTCGGTCATCGCGCCGGCGACCTCGGCGGCGCGGTCTGCGTCGAGGCTGCGCGTCTCGGCGACGAACCCGGCAGTGACCTGGCACGACGTTGCCCGAGGTGCCGCCCTCGATCAGGCCGACGTTGGCGGTCGTCTCCTCGTCGAGTCGGCCGAGCTCCATGCGGGAGATCGCTGCCGCTGCGGCGGCGATCGCGTTGCTGCCGTCCTCGGGCCGGATTCCGGCGTGCGCCTCGACCCCGTCGAAGTCGGCGAGCACGCGCTGCTGGGTCGGCGAGCTGACGATCACCTCGCCGATCGCGCTGGCGTGGTCGAGGACGAAGCCGCAGCTCGAGCGCAGGGCCGACGCGTCGAAGGCCTTCGCCCCCCGCAGTCCCTGCTCCTCGGCGACGGTCAGCAGCAGCTCGATCCCGACCGGCGGCGGCTCCTCCGCGTGGCGAGCGACCAGCTCCATGAAGACGGCAACCGCCGCCTTGTTGTCGGCGCCGAGGATCGTCTCGCCGCGACTGCGAAAGACGCCATCGTCGTTCACCACCTCGATCAGACCCTCGTGGGGGACGGTGTCGATGTGGGCGCAGAACATCACCCACTCCCCGCTCCGCCCCGGCAGCCGCGCAAGCAGGTTGCCCGCCCCCGCTTTCGCCGGGCCGGCCGCGTCGTCCTCGCTCACCTCGAGCCCGAGCGCCCGCAGCTCGGCGGCGACCGTGTCGGTTACCTCGCGCTCCTCCCCCGTCGGGCTGCGAATCTCACACAGCCGGACGAAGGTCTCGTGAAGCCTGTCCACGCGGGACAGGCTAGTGAGCTACGGAGGAATCCTCCTGCTCGATCTCTGCCCCACCGGCTGGACGCGCGCCAGCGTGGCGAGCCGCGGCGCCGACGAACTCGCGGAAGAGCGGCTCGGGGCGGTTCGGCCGCGAGTTGAACTCGGGGTGGAACTGGGAGGCGACGAAGAAGGGATGGTCGGGCAGCTCGACCATCTCGACCAGCCGCTCGTCCGGCGAGGTGCCGCCGCAGACCAGGCCCTCGTCCTCGAGCCGGCGGCGCAGCTGGTTGTTGACCTCGTAGCGATGGCGGTGGCGCTTGTAGATGACCGCCTCGCCGAAGATCTCCCGCGCCCGCGTGCCCTCGTGCAGCTTCACCGGGTCGGCGCCGAGCCGCATCGTGCCGCCCATCTCGGAGACCTCCTTCTGCTCGGGCAGCAGGTCGACGACCGGGAACGGAGTCTCGGGATCGAACTCGGCCGAGTTGGCGCCCTCCATGCCGGCCATCGAGCGGGCGAACTCGACCACGGCGATCTGCATCCCGAGGCAGATCCCCAGATAGGGGATCGAGCGCTCGCGGGCGATCCGCGCCGCCTGCACCTTGCCCTCGATCCCGCGCTCGCCGAAGCCGCCGGGGATGAGGATGCCGTCGGCGTCCTCGAGCCGCTCGGGACGGAAGTCCTCGGAGTCGACCAGCTCGACCTCGACCTCGACCCCGTGGTGGAAGCCACCGTGCTCGAGCGCCTCGATCACCGACTTGTAGGCGTCGGCGAGCTGCACGTACTTGCCGACCAAGGCGATCTTTACCTTGCCCTCGGCGGCGTCGGCGCGCTGCACCATCGCCTCCCACTCGGCCAGGTCCGGCGCCGGCGCCTCCATCCCGAAGTGGTCGAGGACCAGGTCGTCGACTCCCTCGGCGCGGAAGACGAGCGGCACCTTGTAGATGTTGTCGACGTCGTTGGCGGAGATCACCGCGTCGACCGGGAGGCTGGCGAAGAGCGCGATCTTCTCGCGGATCTCGCTGTCGAGGCGCCCCTCGGAGCGGCAGACCAGCGCGTGCGGCTGGATTCCGATCCGGCGCAGCTCGTTGACCGAGTGCTGGGTCGGCTTCGTCTTCAGTTCCCCCGCGTGGCCGACGTAGGGCACCAGCGTCAGGTGCACGAACATCGAGCGCTTCGGCCCGAGGTCGGTGTAGAGCTGGCGGATCGACTCGAGGAAGGGCAGCGACTCGATGTCGCCGACCGTGCCGCCGATCTCGGTGAGCACGAAGTCGACCGACTGCGACTCGGCGACGATCAGGATCCGGTTCTTGATCTCGTCGGTGATGTGGGGGATCACCTGGACCGTGCGCCCCAGGTAATCGCCGCGGCGCTCGCGGTTGATCACCGTGTTGTAGACCGAGCCGGCGGTGACGTTGGAGGCCCGCGTCGTGTTCTCGTCGGTGAAGCGCTCGTAGTGGCCGAGGTCGAGATCGGTCTCCGCGCCGTCCTCGGTGACGAACACCTCGCCGTGCTGGAAGGGGCTCATCGTCCCCGGGTCGACGTTGATGTAAGGGTCGAACTTCTGCAGCTGGACCCGGAAGCCGCGCGAGACGAGGAGGCGGCCGATCGAGGCGGCGGCGATCCCCTTGCCGAGAGCCGAGACCACCCCGCCAGTGACGAAGATGAACCTCGTATCTCCTTGAGAGGGCCGACTCATGCTCTGCCGAGCGAGTCTAGCCAGCGCAGGGGCGGAAGCGACTCGACCGCCTTCGAGATCGAACGCAACTCTCCGTAAATGGTCAATGCAATGACGGCGGCGAGTGCGACCAGCCGCCCGTCTGCCCCCAGAGTCGTCAACAGCCAGACGCCGGCGACGGCCCCGACCAGGTTCGAGCCGGTGTCGCCGAGCATCGCCCGCTCGCGCAAGGTGAACCAGGCGCCGACCAGGATCGCCCCGGCGAAGATCCCCGCCAGCTCGACCGGCGCCAGCGTCCAGGCGCCTAGGCAGAGCCCGACCCCGAGCAGCGCCAGCGCCTTCTCGGCGCGCCCGGGCCGCAGGTCGAGCAGGTTGAAGAGGTTGGTGGCGAGGATCAGCAGCGCCACGTCGGCGAGGTAGCGCCAGGACTCGAGCCCACGGCCGGAGACGACGTAGGCCGCCAGCGCCAGCGCGCCGATCGCCTTGATCGCGCCGGTCGAGAGCCGCCCTTCGCGCAGCGCCCGCCAGTGGCCGCGCCAGCCGCGGGGAGCATCCGCCGCCTCGCCGCGTCCCAGCGAGTCGTCGAGGAAGCCGAGGAAGACGACGCCGAGCAGGTAGGGCAGCCAGCGGCGCAGCTCGGGGTCGAGCAGGTCGAGGTCGGCGCGGTCGTCGAGGAAGGCGAGCGGCGCCAGCGCGACCAGCGCCGCCGTCGCCAGGACCGCGCCGAGCGGGAAGGCGAGCCTGGCGCCGCGGTAGTTCTCCCGCACCAGCCCAGCGTCGAGCAGCCCCCGCACCCCTGCCGGCACGACCAGCAAGGCGACGGCGATCGCCACCGGGAAGCCAATCCAGGTCACTGGCGCTCGGGGGTCAGCAGGTCGGGCAGCAGGCTGTCGGCGGAGCCCTTGACCCCAAAGCTGCCCTCGGCCCCAAGCAAGGAGAGGACCATCGCCAACCGCCCGGCGACGAGATCGACGTCGTCGACGCTGGAGAGGTCGTTTGCCTGGAAGAAGGCGATCGAGGACGAGTCGTCGGTCGAGGTCTCGACCCCCACCGCCGGCGCCCGGGTCGCGGCGATGCCGCTCACGAGCCCGGACTCGACCCGTCCCGCGGCGGCCTCCTGCGTCGACCCCATCTCTTCGGGCTGGTCGCGGACGACGATCACGCCGTCGAGGCCGCCGAAGTTGCCGCTGGCGCGCGAGAAGAGACGGCTTCGCACCCGCTCCAGCAGCTTCCCGCCGAGGACGAGCTGGCGACCGACCCCGGCGCTGAAGGCGGTCTGGGCATCGGGGTCGTCGGCCATCTCGGCAAAACGGGTTCTCTCCAAGTCGTTGGCGAGGGCGCGAACGTCGATCGGCTCCCGCACAACCCCGACGGCGACCAGCCTCCCCCCCGTCGGGCCCAGCGCCTCCTCGACCTCATCGGGAACGTCGCCGGGCAGATTTCCGAGCGCGAGCAGGCCGATCCGCTGGCCGTCCAGCCGGTCGCGGGTGAGCGCCGGGTAGACCCTCGCGGCGAACTCGTTGGCGCGGCCCAGCTCGCCGCTCAGCTCCTCGGAGCGCTCGCGAGCGTCCTCGAGGTTGCCGGTGAGGCTGCGCTCCAGGTCTTTGCGAGTGTCGTCGAGCGTGTCGCCGCCGAGAGCGGCCCCGATCACGATCCCGATCGCCAAGGCGACGAAGATCGCGATAAGTGAAGTGGCGTGGTAGCGGGCGCTGTATCCCATCGCCGGAGAGCCTAATGCCGGGTTGACACTGGACTTCTCCTGTTAGCTTTTTGCCATGCGACTCGAGCGGGGGAGTCAGAGGCTGTTGGTGATCGCCGTGCTTGCATTCGCCACTGCGGTCACCTCAACCCAAGCGACAGCCGATGGCACTGCAACCGCGGCAAAACAAGCAAGCTGCAGCAGCGCTGAGACCCGTGCCGCGCTCATCTCGTTCGTAACCGCTTTCAACCGTGGCGACTTCGCGCGGCTCGACTCTCTTTTCGCCAGCGAGCCGGCATTCGAGTGGTACTCCTCGGAGGCGCCTGGTCAAAGGCTGGGCACAAAAGCCAAACGACGGACGACCCTGATCGGCTATTTCCGCATGCGCCACGCAAATGGCGATCGGCTTGGCTTGGGCTCATTTGGCTTCAACGGCAACTCACGCCGTTACGGCAATTTCGAAATGACCATACGCCGCAAAGCGCAGGGGTACATGCGCGGCGCCTGGTTTCAACAGCTCAGCAAGGGAGCCGCGATCTGCGATGGCAAAACCGTCCAATTCATCGTGATGAGCCTCGGACGGCCGACCTAGCTTTCAGCCAAGCAGCGCTAAAGGCCAAGCCAGATCTTGATCTTGAGCCAAATCAAGTCGACGAGCTCGTTCAGCGCCGGCGAGGCGATCACGAGAACCGCGAGCAGGATCGCGAAGGCGGCGAGGAAGAGTGCAGCTGGGCCGTACCCGGTCCCGGGGTTGTAGAGGCGGCTGACGCCCTTCGCGTCGACCAGGCGCTCGCCGATCCGCAGCCGGGTGAGGAAGGTCGAGGACATCCCGCCGCGCTTGCGGTCGAGGAACTCGATCAGGTTGAAGTGGGCGCCGACGCTGACGATCAGCGCCGCGCCGCGCTCGTAGGCCATCAGCATCGCCACGTCCTCGCTGGTCCCGGCGGCCGGCAGGACCGTGTGCTCGAGCCCCATGTCCAGCAGCCGCTGGCGCCCCGGCGCGCGGCCGTCGGGATAGGCGTGGACGATCAGCTCGGCTCCGCAGCAGAGCGCCGCGTCGCCGGCGGAGTCCATGTCGCCGAGGATCAGGTCCGGCTTCAGGCCCGCTTCCAGCGCCCCGTCGGCGCCGCCGTCGACCGCGACCACCACCGGTCGCATGTCGCGGATGTAGGCGCGTAGCGCCTTCAGGTCGCGCCGGTGGTGCTCGCCGCGAACGACGATCAGCACGTGCCGGTCGCGGAAGGAGGCGCGGGTGGGCGGGAACTCGACGCTGCCGGTCAGCAGGTCTGTCTCTTGGCGGACGTGGGCGACCGTGTTCTCGGCGAATTCGGCGAGCGCCTCGTCGACCCGCTCGCGCTGCTCGTCGAGCTGGCGCTCGAGCTCAGCGACCTCGAGCCTGCGGCCGCGCAGCAGCTCTCCGCTACCGGCGGTGACGACGCCAGCGCGAGAGATCGTCACCGCGTCGCCATCGTGCAGCAGCTCGAAGGGATCGCCGTCCTCGACGTCGACGAGCAGGACACCGGCGCGAGCGAGCAGTAGCGGCCCGGTGTTCGGGTACTGACCGTCGGAGGATGGCGACGCGTTCAGCACCGCGCCGACGCCGGTCGCGATCAGCTCCTCGGCCGCGATCCTGTCGATGTTGAGGTGGTCGATGACGGCGACGTCGCCGGGGCCGAGGCGCTTGACGAGGTGCTTGGTGCGCTTTCCGAGCCGCGCCGCGCCTCGGGTCGACTCCTCCGCGGATGCCCCGTTGCGCCGTGAGAGCAGCGCAGGGAAGCGACGGCGACTGGCGGTGGTCACCCGCTCAGGTTACGACAAGTCCTGAAGGCTGCCTGGCCAAGCAGAGCAAGGACGCAGGGAGCGTGGCGTGCTCTGCACGCGAGCGACCGAGGACGCGGCTATGCGCCGGTCAAGCGGCCTTCAGCAACTCTCGAGCGTGACGCGTTGCCGCCTCGTCAGCTTCCGCGCCGCCGAGCATGCGACGGATCTCCGCGACCACGGCGTCGCCGTCGAGACGCTCCACCGTCGCCCTCGCCGGCTCGCCGGCCAGGTCCTTCTCGAGGCGGAAGTGGGTCTCGGCGAGAGAGGCGACCTGCGGCAGGTGGGTGATGCAGATCACCTGGCGGGCCTCGCCCAGCGCCCGCAGCCGCTCGCCGACGGCGCGCGCGGTCGTGCCACCGATCCCGGCGTCGATCTCGTCGAAGACGAGGGCGCCCGGGCCGCCAGCCTCGCCGAGACCGGTCAGGGCAAGCATCACCCGCGAGAGCTCGCCACCCGACGCCGCATCGCGCAGCGGCGCCGGCTCGATGCCCGGGTTCGGCGCGACCCGCAACTCAACCGTCTCCCGCCCGCTCGGGCCGAACCCGTCGGGATGGGGCTCGAGGACGACCTCGAGGACGGCGCCGGGCATCGCCAGGCCCTCCAGCTCCTCGGCCACCCGGGTCTGCAGCGGGGGGGCGGCCTTGGCACGGCCCTTGGCGAGGCGCTCGCCGAGCTTCTCCCGCCGCGACTCGGCCTCGGCCAGCGCTGCCTCCGCCTCGCTGCCTCTCGACTCCGCGCCCTCGATCCGCTCGACCTCCGCCCGACAGCGCTCCGCGTGCGCCAGCACCGACTCGATGTTGCCGCCGTGCTTGCGCTTCAGCCGCTCCAGCGAGTCGAGTCGTTCCTCGACCGCCGCCAGCCGCTCCGGGTCGGCCTCGATCCCCTCCAGGTAGCCGCGCAGCTCGGCGGTGACGTCGCCCAGCTCGAGCGCGAGGGCACCGAGCCGCTCGCCGATCGAGTCGAGCTCGGCGTCGACCCCGGCGACGCCCTGGAGCAGAGCCTCGGCCTGAGCGAGCGAAGCCGAAGCGCCGCCGCCGTCCTCCTCAGCGCCGGCGATGCCCGCCTGCGCCCCGGCCGCAGCCTCACGCAGGCCCTCGGAGTGACGCAGGCGCTCGCGCTCCACCGAGAGATCCGCCTCCTCGGCCGGATCGGGTGCAGCCGCCTCGATCTCGGACAGCTCGTAGCGATAGAGGTCCAGGTCGCGCTCGCGCGAGCCGTCCTGCTCGCGCAGCTCCGCCAGCTCAGCCTCGAGCCGGGCGCACTCCCGGTGCGCCTCGCGGTAGTGCTGGCGCAGCTCCAGGTGGGCCGGCCCGGCAAAGCCGTCCAGCACCTCCATCTGGGCCGAGGCGAGCGTCAGCTTGCGGTGCTCGTGCTGCCCATAGAAGGCGAGCAGCCGCCCGCCCAGCAGCTTCAGGTCACCAGCAGAGGCGGAGCGGCCGGCGACGAAGGCGCTGGTCCGCCCGCCTGCCGAGACGCGGCGGCCGAGCACGACTTCCTCAGCCCCCTCCGGCAGCCGCTCGGCCAGCTCCTCCATCTCGGGCTCCTTCAACAGTCCTTCCGGCAGGTCGAACACCCCCTCGACCCAGGCCTCCTCCGCCCCGGGCCGGACTATCTGCGGCCTGGCCTTGCCGCCCATCAGCAGGTCGAGTGAGTGCGCCAGCACTGTCTTCCCCGCCCCGGTCTCCCCCGTGATCGCGTTCAGCCCTGCGCCGAGCCGCAGCTCCGCCCTCTCGATCAAGAGCAGGTTCTCGATCCGCAGCTCTCTCAGCATGGGCTCTTAAGTAGCAGCGGAATCGGACTGACCCCGCCTGTGCAGGGAGATCGCGCTCCTAGACGGCGAGGTGCCCAAACTTCTCGCGGATGCGGTGGTAGAAGCTCGTCCCCGGCAGCTGAGCGAGGCGCCCGGCTCCCTTGGCGAAGCGCACCTCCATCGCCGCGCCTGGCTCCATCTCACAGAGCTGGACGCCGTCGACCGCGATGTCGACCGGCTCGCGGCCCGCTGCGTTGCCGACGGTGAGCACGTCACCCGGCGCGACGACGAGGGCGCGCGCGGTCAACGAGTGCGGCGAGATGTAGGAGACCACGTACCCCTCCACCCCCCAGGCGAGGATCGGGCCCTGATTGGCGAGGTTGTAGCCGGTCGAGCCGGCGGGAGTGGCGGCGACGAGCCCGTCGCAGCGCACATGTCCGACCTCTTCGCCGGCGATCCGGTAGCTCAGCTCGGCGACCCGGTCCTGGGGGCGGCGACTGAAGCTGACGTCGTTGAAGGAGACGCGCTCCTCATTGCCGACCACGACCGTGAGCGCAGGCAGGTCGATCGTCTCGATCTCTCCCCCAAGGGCGCGCCTGATCCCCTGCTCGGCTTCATCGCGCTCGACCGCGGCGAGAAAGCCGACAGTGCCGAAGTTGACGCCGAACACCGGCACCCCGGTGCGGGCGAAGCTGCGTAGCGCGTAGAGGATCGAGCCGTCGCCACCGAGCACGAGGCAGAGGTCCGGGCTGACCGGGAGCGACCCCACCTCTTCGATGCCGGCGGCGGCGTCCCCGTGCTTGGCCAGCTCCTCGGGGGTCGCGACGAGGCGCCAGCCCGCCTCGCGGGCAGCGGCGGTGGCAACCGCGACGGCCTCGGTCGCGGCCGGCGGGTGCGAGTGGGTGATCAGGGCGGCGACGCGCTCGGCCATCAGGCATCCACCTCCTCGAGGGCGGCCTGGAGGTCCGCGACTCCCTCGCCCTCGCCGCCGGCCCAGACGAACGTCTCGATATTGCCCTTCGGCCCCGGCAGGCCCGAGGGAGCGAACCCCCTCACCGGCAGACCCAGCTCGCGGACGGCGTGCGCCACGCCGAGGACGGCCTCACGACGGTCGGCCGCATCGCGAACCACCCCGCGACCGACCCGCTCGCGCCCCAGCTCGAACTGCGGCTTTACCATCGCCAGCACCTCGCCCCCGGGCGCCAGGCAGCGGGCGACGGCCGGCAGCACCTTGGCCAACGAGATGAAGGAGACGTCGATCGTCGCCAGCGAGGCCTCGAAGGGAAGATCGCCGCGGTCGAGCTCGCGGGCGTTGAGCCGCTCGATCACCGTCACCCGCGGGTCTTCGCGCAGTCTCAGGTCGAGCTGGCCGTAGGCCACGTCGACGGCCGCGACCCCGGCGGCGGCGCGCTGGAGCAGGCAGTCGGTGAAGCCGCCGGTCGAGGCGCCGACGTCGAGGCAGTCGCGCCCGGCGACGTCGACCCCGAGCGCCCCGAGCGCGTTGTCGAGCTTGACCCCCCCGCGCGAGACGAAGCGAGGTCCTGTGTCCACCACCAGCTGTGCCTCAGGCTCGACGAGCTGGCTCGGCCGCAGGGCAACCGGGCCGTCGGCGCCGATCCGCACTTCGCCGGCGCGAACCGCCCCAGCCGCGGCCGTGCGCGACGAGAAAAGGCCCTGGTCGGCCAGGACCGCGTCTATCCGAGCCTTCGTCACCGCTGCAACGCTACCGGCGCACTCGCGATCGGCCCTGCCGAATCAGACCTTGCAGGAGGTTTAGCCCCTCATTAGAATTGGGTATTAAGGTCGCCTAACCGGGTAGGCCAGCTCAGGGCTTGGAGACGCCAAGCCTCTGTGATCCCACTCACAGACAGAGCGCACGTATGTTCGTACGCTGTTCAAGGATTCGAGCAAGAGGACGATAAGGGGCAGAACGACAAAGACTTCTCGGTTGGGTTCCGTACCGCAACCTGGCACTCATCGCTTCCCAACGATGCAGCGCCCGCGGCACATCAGGGCCCACCTACCTCCCACGGATCCACATATATAGAGATACATATCTCTCCTCCCTGTAGTAACCCCAGATAGCGCCCCTCCTCCCCGGAGGGGCGTTTTCTGTTGGGAAGGGCTCTAGCAAGCGGAATGTTGCGCACTCCACGCGGCGGCTAGGTCGGCAACCGTGGCGCTCGCTCGGCGCTCGTGCCACAGTCAGACAGCGGTCACGCAAGGGGCGGGGGCTTGCCGGTTGCCCGCAGGGCGACTAGATCGACGGCTCCCCATCCTCTGCTTCTGGATTGACCAAGACGACGACCTCTGGGTCGATCCCGTCGGCAAAAAGAAGTTGTGGGACCCCGCCGCTGCCGCCAGCGAGTTCGACCTGAACCTTGGCTTGACGAAATGCCTCCGCTACCGAAAGGCCGAAGCCGAGCGAGTTATAGAACTGGCCAGCAAAAACCTTTGCGTCCTCGTCGTCGATCGCCGTATCCATGCCAATCGCAAGTTCGACATGCTCAACCGCCACCTCAGCCTGAGCGGCAGAGTCGCAACTATTGAAGACAATCAGCCGAACGCCGCCAGCAGCGGCCTCAAGAAGGCGTCCGAGCAACGCATTGTCGAGCATCTGAGTGTTTCCTCCGTCCGCGTCCTCGAAGGCAAGCGCGCTGTCGCTGCCGTGGCCGCTGAAATGGAGAATCGTGGGGCGTACTTCATTGATGTCATCGAGTAGATCCGGGAGCTGTCTGGCCATGTGCGGACGAAAATAGATTGAGTCGCGGTACTCGGATGACCGGACCCGCTTTTCGATCTCGCGGGTCTCTTTGTCCAGCCTCAGAGTTGGCTGATCATCGGGGCTGGACGCAAGAAAAAGAACTGCCACCTCGGCAGGGGCTGCGAGGCGGCTCTCCTCTTCAAGGCGTTTCTCAAGCTCGCTTATCTTTTGATCCTGCTCGGCCTCACGGCGGTCACGACGCGCTTCTGCCGTGCGTTGGGCTTGTTCGTCTCGCTGGCGTCGAGAGGCTTCGGCGCGCTCCTCCTGACGGCGACGCTGCTCGTTCTGGCGCTTTTTCTGATCCTCGGCACGCTCCTCCCGCTTGCGCTCGGTCGCTTCCTCGCTGCGAAGCTTTTCTTCCGCTTTCCCGACTTTCTCACGCGCCTTGCCCGTGTCTTCCAGCCGCTTGGCAGCATCCGTTCGTGCGCGGGCTAGCTGACTTTGCTTGCCTTCAGCCTGGCGGAGGTAGCTGCGTCTGGGAATCCGACTTGGACTTCGCAGCGCGTCCTTCCAGTTTGGTGACTTCGTTTTCTAGAGTCGATTGCTTCTTGACCGCAGCAGCGTGGCGTTTAACGGCAGCATCAAGATTGCGCTGCGCCTGCTTCAGTGCCTGTCGGGCGCTCCAAGAGGACATCTCGCCAGCAACGCTAACGAGATCGTGGGTGGCGTGTTTTTGGTACGTCTTTGAGATAGGCATCCATGCGCCGCCGCACCTCGTCGCGGCTGCCTGGGAGCAGGTGTCCGTAAACGTCGAAGGTCGTCTGAATTTTCGAGTGGCCCATGAACTCCTGAATCGCCTTCGGGTTCGAGCCTTCCTCGATCTCTCGCAGGGCACCGTCAGCCATCACCCTGAAAGTCCTGGTCGAGGTGAGCTTGGTCGAGCGTGAGGGGCGCGGCACCCGCAGCTATTTCAGCCTCGTCCCCGGCGCGCTCGACTCGTTGCGCGAGGTTTTCGTCCCGGCCCGCGCCGTGCTGATCTGAGAGAGCGGATGCCGCAACGCTGATCCGGTCCACACGGCCATTTGGCGGGACTGAGCGTCTTCGCCGGTTGCGGGTGATTCATCCCGGGCGCTGTTGACATGGACGAGACCGATTCAGCAGTTGACCGTATTGCCCAGGACGCTGAGGATCGCACCAACGACGAATATCGTCGTGCCCCACGCCTGCAGAGTCACCGAGACTCGCAGGGATGCCTTGCGTTCCGCCTCCCTCTCGCGGCGTTCCTGATCCAGCTCCGCACGCATCTTGCTGAGGCTCCGACGTACCTCCTCAATTTCCTCCGCAAGCCGCGCCTGCCGCCGGGCGATCTCGCTTTCCAGGCGGCCAAGGTTCTCTTCGAGAGCCTTAACGCGTTCGTCCAGCGTTTTCCCAGGACCAAGGCGAGCAATTCCTTCTGCCCGCGCCGTGCCTCCTCCCGCAATCGAGGCACCGGCCCCCGCGGTGTGCGTTACGGAACGGCGCAGAAGTCGTCGCAGCCACCCGCGCAGCCGCTGAAGAACCTCCGGTTCGCCGAATTCGCGGCGCTGAACTCGCGCCAGCTCGTAGGCGACCAGAGCGAAGCCCATGATCTCAAGCACCCCTCCCACGATGGTCAACCCGGCACAGCCCACGGCCGCGACGTTAGCGACAGCGAGGAGCGTCCGGTTGAGCGGTTGAGAGGGAGTCACTCTCTTGCACCACCCTTGGCCTCTACAGTCTTCGGAATGCCCCAATACTGGCTGAAGCCTCTGGGGGTGACAGACCCACCAGCCGCAATGCCGAACGACTGGACAGTCGACCGCGATCTCGACCATTTCGATCTTCGAACCGGCCCCGCCACCCACCGAAAACCGCCCCAGATGGGACCTGGGGACCGCGTCCTCTTCCACGCGGTTATCCACGTTCGGCTGTTCGCCGAGGGCGAAATCATTGGGACGCCTAAATGGACGAAGGACCCAGAGTGGGGCCTTCGCTGGCCGTGGGTCTACCCCTGTCGCATCGACGTTTGGGTGCCTCTCATCGAGCAGGGACTGTCGAGTTCGGAGATAGTCCCAGCGCGAGCCTTCAAGCGCATCCAAGCGGGAGGCGACTTCGCCAAACTTTCAGCAGATGAGCACGAGGATGCGCTGAACGCATTGCTCGCTCAGCCAAACGCGCAGCAACGGGCTCAGAAATGAGCCTCGGAGCGCCGTAGCGGCCGATATCCTTCGAGCATGGCTCAGGCCACCAAGCTCACCGATTCTGAGATAGAGCGACGCCGCGCAGCGGCTTCGCGGCTTCGCGGCTTGTTCGCTGACGTGGCCCCGGACGAGAGCCTGGTTGACGAGCTGATCGCGGACCGGCGAGCCGAAGCTCGGGCCGAAGGTCGCGAGGGCAAGGCCGACAGGCGTGCCCGAGACTGAAGTCGCGGCGGTCCTCGACGCTTCAGCGTTGATGGCCGTCCTCCATGATGAGGCCGGGGCCGATGCGGCTGCGGAGGCAATCGCGAACGGCGCTGCGATTTCCGTCGCCAACTGGGCGGAGGTCTTGACCAAGCTGGCCGAACGAGGGCGTGATCCGGAGCGGGCAGCAACCGAAGCTCGTAAGGCCGAGGGGTCCAGGCGAGCGCTGTCCATTGAGCCAATCACGGCAGCGGACTGCATTGCAGTCGCTCGCCTGCGACTGACGACCAAAGCCCAGGGTCTTTCACTGGCAGATCGGGCCTGCCTGGCGTTGGCGGAACGCCTTGGTGTTCCGGCCGTGACGGCGGACCAGGAATGGGCTAAAGCAGACGTTGGGGCCGAGGTTCAGCTAATCCGCTGAACCTTCCGGTGCCACACTCGTGCCACAGTCAGGCGCCGAAATTGCCGGTTACAACCGACTCAGCCGGACCGAGTTTGGCTCGCAAGCTATTTTCCGCTTGACCATGCGGCGGGTCGCAGTTCTCTCCTCCCTGTAGTAACCCCAGAAACGCCTCGCCTCCCCGGCGGGGCGTTTTCTGTTGTGCGGGGCTTCAGCAAGCCGAATGCGGGCCCACAGCCCAACAGTGGAAGTCGCACGCGAACTGGCCCACGCCCCCATCCATACCTACTAGCCTCCGCCGCCTAGATCATGGCCGCGACCGACGCCAGCGCCATCAAGCCGCCGATCCCTTCGAGGGCGACCGACTCGCCCGGCTCGATCTTCATTCGCTTCCTCAAGTTCGGCCTGCTTGCCTGGGGTGGACCAGCTGCGCAGATCGCGATGGTCAAGCGCGAGTGCGTAGACGAGGAAGGTTGGCTCAGCGAGGCGAGCTTCAAGAAGCTCTTGGCCGTCTACCAAATCCTTCCCGGCCCCGAGGCCCACGAGCTTTGTGTCTACTTCGGCCGCTTGCGCGGCGGCAAGCTCGGTGGCTTCCTCGCCGGTCTCGGGTTCATGTTGCCGGGCTTCATCCTCATGCTCGGCCTCTCAATCCTCTACGTCGAGGCAAACCTCGCCGGACACCTGCACGGCCTGTTCTACGGGCTGACGGCGGCGGTTGGGGCGCTGGTCGCCCGCGCCCTGGTCCGACTCAGCAAATCATTCATCAGCGACGTGACGCTCGCGATCATCGCGCTCGTCGGCTTCGCCCTGACCGTCTGGACGGGCGTTACCTTCGTCCTAGTTCTGCTCGGCGGCGGTATCGCCTATGAGCTGTGGACGAACAGGCGGCGCTGGACTCATCGGGCCAACAGCTTGGCGCTCAGTCCATTGGCAGTCCTAGCCGTCGTCGCCGGAGCGATCACGGTCTCGCTGACGGCGACGATCTTCCTCGAGGGATTGAAGGCGGGCCTGCTCACCTTCGGCGGCGCGTACACCGTGATCCCGTTCCTGCGCGAGGCCGCTGTCGAAAACCATCACTGGCTGACCGCGAGCCAGTTCAACGACGGCTTGGCGATGGGCGGCGTGCTGCCAGCGCCGCTGATCATCTTCTCGACCTTCGTCGGCTACATCGCCGGGGGGCTCGGGGGCGCTTTGGTGATGACGCTCGGCATCTTCATCCCGGCCTTCGTCTTTCCGATCTTCCTCCACCGTCAGCTCGTAGCGGTCTCCGAGAACGAACGCTTGCACCCCTTCCTGCTCGGCGTCGCGGCGGCGGTGATCGGGCTAATCGCAGCGGTCACGGTGACGATCCTCGAAACCAGCGTCACCGACGTTTACACCGCCCTGATCGCACTCGGTGCCTTCGCCGCGCTCAACCGCTGGCACTCAAAGCTGACTGTCGTTTACGTGATGGGTGTTGCGGGGATCGTCGGCGTTGTCCTTCAGCACACCTTGGTCTGAGGGGCTGGGCGAGCTGTGCCGCAGTCGTGCAGCGGGCGCCCCTCCTCTCCGGAGGGGCGTTTTCTGTTGCCATGGCGATTCCTTACCATCGAGCACATGGCGATCCAACGAATGGAACACGTCAGCATCGTGGTCGACGACCTCGCAGCCGCAACCGAGTTCTTCGTCGAGCTCGGGCTCGAGCTGCGCGGCGAGACGTCAGTCGAGGGCAACTGGGTGGACCGCATCGTGGGGCTCGAAGGCGTCCGCTCAGAGATCGCGATGCTGCGGACTCCGGACGGCCACGGAGAAATCGAGCTGGTGAAGTTCCACTCGCCGCCGGCCCAGGCCGGCGACCCGCACGCGCCGGCGAACACGCCGGGCCTCCGCCATCTCGCCTTCCTCGTCGAAGACATCGACGCTGTGGTCGCCGGCCTACGAGCCCGTGGCACCGAGCTTGTCGGCGAGCTGGTGCGCTACGAGGACAGCTACAGGCTCTGCTACGTCCGTGGCCCCGAGGGGATCATCATCGAGCTGGCTGAGAAGATCGACTGACCGTCCGTTCGAACCTCCGAGCGCTCCACCGTCCTGCTCTTAGGAGATGATTTCCCGCATGACGCGTCGGCGGGGCTTGATCGCAACGGGCATTGCCACCATGCTCCTGCTGCTGGCGATGGCGCCTGCGGACGAGCGGATGCAGGACACCGGCGGGCCGGGGATCATTCCCTTCGAGCTGACCGGCGGGCAGGACCGGGCCGACGAGATCCTCGCCGAATGGGGCGAGGAGGGCCAGGACGCCGCGCGCGAGTCGCTCTGGATCGACTTCGCCTTCCTGCTCGCCTACGGGGCCTTCCTCACCCTCGCCCTCGCGGCGGTTCGCGACATGGCAAGAGAGCGAGGCTGGCGCCGCCTCGCCGCGCTCGGCGGCGTGGCCGTCTCGTTCGGCGCCATCTGCGCCGCCTTCGACGCGCTCGAGAACGCCTGCCTGCTGCTCACTATCGAGGGATCCGGCGCCGCGTTCCCGCTCCTGGCGACGATCTTCGCCGGCCTCAAGTTCGCCTTCCTGGCGGCGGCGATCGCCTACCTGGTCGTCGGCCTCGCGATGCGGCTGCGCGATCGCGATCCTTCCGTGCGCACGTCCTGACTTCTCGATCCCTTTCGCTCGGCCATCTGCCGAGCTGTCCCTTTTCTGCCAGAAGGCGCCTATAGGGTACGGCGCACCGTGAAGCCAACACGTCGCCATCGTCCCTCCCCTGCCCTGGTCGTATCGATCGTAGCCCTAGTCGTTGCCTGCACCGGCACTGCGGTCGCGGTCAAATCGATGATCACCAGCGCCCAGATCAAAAACGGGACGATCAAGCTCAGGGATCTCAGCCCCGCCGCCAGGAAAGCACTGCTCAAAGACATCGGCCCCGCGGGTCCCAGAGGCGCAACCGGCCCCAAAGGCGCTGCTGGCGCGAAAGGGGCGGCGGGCTCCAAAGGGGCCAAAGGCGCCACCGGCCCGACAGGAGCGACGGGAGCCACCGGCGCCTCCGTGTTCGACGGTGGCTCGATCCCAAGCGGAGCGACGATCAGGGGCGCCTGGGGCGGCCGCTACATCACCGCGGTCGAGGGCTCGCAGCAGAACAGCTATCTGCTCAGCGTCAGCTTCCCGCTGCCAGCGCCCGTGGCCCTCATCGACTCGAACGTCCAGTTCGGCGCCAGCACGGCCGGCCCCGTGGGCGACGCCGACCCGGCCTGCAACGGCAGCGTTGCCAACCCAACGGCTCCCGCCGGCAAGGTCTGCATCTACGTCAACGAGGGGCCCAACGGCACTCGCAGCAACGTGACCCTGACCGGGTTCAAGCTCTCCGCGGCTGGCGTCAACACGGACGCGGACCGGTACGGCTTCGAGGTACGTATGGTCGACGCCGGCACGGTTCCCGGCACCCTGCGCGCCGAGGGCACCTGGGCGTACACAGCCCCCTAGGCCTGACGGCCTCTAACCCCGCGCCGCGAGTCCTGCCTTGGAGGCGAGGTCGCGGCTCACGTTGTGGAGCCGCTGCGAGTTCCCCTCCCGCGTGGATCCACATACATAGAGATGTCTCTTCTCCCTCTAGTAACCCCAGAAGAGACGCCGAGAGGCTAGCCGATCGAGCGCATTGATGCAAGCCCTTGTTTTCTAGCTTCTACGAAACAACCGGCTCGCGGGCGCCGAGAGCGGCCAACACGCGCTCGGCCACCGAGTCGCCGGTCAAGCCGACCTCCTCGCGCAGCAGGGCGGGCTTGCCGTGAGTGACGTAGCGGTCGGGCAAACCGATCCGCAGGACTCTGGCGCGCTCCCCGGGGCGATCGGCGAAGGCGTCCTCCAAATGCTCGAGCACCGCCGATCCGAAGCCGCCGGGCAGCACGTTCTCCTCGATCGTCACGACCAGGTCATGGCCGAGCGCAAGCCGCTCCAGCAGCTCGGTATCGAGCGGCTTGGCGAAGCGGGCGTCGGCGACGGTCGGCTTCAGGTCGTGGCCGGCGAGGATCTCGGCCGCGCCCTGCGCCACCGCGACCCCATAGCCGAAGCCGAGCAGCGCGACCCGCTCGCCGCTGGCCAGCAGCTCGCCGGTCCCGATCGGGATCTCCCGCGGCTCGTCCGGCAGCTCGGCTCCCTCGGCCGCCCCGCGCGGGTAACGCAGCGCCGCCGGGCCGTCGTGGGCGACAGCGGTGCGCAGCATGTGGACCAGCATCGCCTCGTCGCGCGGCGCCATCACGACGACGTTGGGGATCGGGCGGAAGTAGGAGACGTCGAAGACGCCGTGGTGGGTTGGCCCGTCGTCGCCGACCAGGCCGGCGCGATCCATGGCGAAGGTGACGTCGAGCTCCTGCAGGCAGACGTCGTGGATGATCTGGTCGTAGGCGCGCTGGAGGAAGGTCGAGTAGATCGCGCAGACCGGCTTCGCCCCCTGGATCGCCAGGCCGGAGGCGAGTAGGACCGCGTTCTGCTCGGCGATGCCGACGTCGTAGTACTGCTCGGGGATCTCGTCGGCGAGCTTCTGCAGGCCGGTCCCCCCCGCCATCGCCGCGGTGATCCCGACCACGCGCCGGTCGCGCTCCGCTTCGGCGACGATCGCGTCGGCGAAGACCTGGGTGTACTGAGGCGGCGCCCCGGCGGCGGGTGGCTTCTCCAGCCGCTCGGGGGCGATCGCGTCGGGAGAGTCAGATTCCTTCACCGGCACCGGCTTGGCGGCAGCCGGCTCGCCGTTGACGATGCTCTTCGGCTTCGCCGCGTGCCACTTCTCCATCCCCTCCAGGCCACCCTCCTCGGCGGGGGCGAACCCCTTGCCCTTGACCGTGTGGATGTGGACGACGACCGGACGATCGGCGGCGAAGGCCTCGCGCAGGGCCTCGCGCAGGGCGTGCACGTCGTGGCCGTCGATCACCCCCATGTAGGCGAGGTCGAGCTCCTCGAAGATCAGACCCGGCGCCCAGTAGGCCTTGATCGCGGCCTTGATCTCCGGGCCCAGCCGTTCGATCCGCTTGCCGAGCCCGAGCGGCAGCTTGGTCAACCGGTCCTCGACCCCCTCGCGGGCGTGGAAGAGGCGCGGGTTGAGCCGGACCCGGTTGAAGTAGCGGGAGAGCGCCCCGACGTTGGGAGAGATCGACATCCCGTTGTCGTTGAGGACGATCACGATCGGTGTCTGCAGGCCGCCGGCGGCCTGCATCGCCTCGTAGGCGACCCCGCCCGTGAGGGCGCCGTCGCCGATCACCGCCGCGACCTTGCCGTCCTCGCCGATCCCGTGGCGCATCGCCTCCTTCAGCCCCACCGCGTAGCCGATCGAGGTCGAGGCGTGGCCGGCGCCCATGATGTCGTGCTCGGACTCGAAGATCGAGCAGAAGGGGGCGAGACCGTCGTACTGGCGGATCGTCGGCAGGTCCTCGCGCCTACCCGTGAGGACCTTGTGCGGATAGGCCTGGTGGCCGACGTCCCAGAGCACCTTGTCGCGAGGCGAGTCGAGCAGGCTGTGCAGGGCGACGGCCAGCTCGCAGGTGCCGAGGTTGGCGCCGAAATGCCCGCCGATCTCGCCAATCGTGTCGATGATGTAGGTGCGCATCTCCTGCGCCACCTGCTGCAACTGCTCGTCGTCGAGCTCGTGAAGGTCGGTGGGGCCGTCGATCCGCTCGAGCAGGGTCGGCCCTTCCACGCTTCCGTTGTCGGTCGTCTCGCGCTTCTCGCTCATTCGTTCCTGGTGAAGATGTAGTCGGCTATCCGCTTCAGGTCTTCGGTCTCGCCACCTGCCCCAGCCAGAGCCTCGGTCGCCTTCGCGTGCGAGTCGGCGGCGAGCTCGCGCGCCCGCTCGAGGCCGAAGAGGCTGACGTAGGTGAGCCTGCCGTGGCGCTCGTCGCTGCCGCGCGGCTTGCCCAGCCGCTCGTCACTCTCGGTCACGTCGAGGATGTCGTCGACGATCTGAAACAGCACGCCCACCTCACTGGCGAATTGTCGGTAGGGGATTGTCTCAGGTTCGGCGACTCCTTCGAGCTCCAGCACGACGCCGACGCTGGCGGCGATCAGGCGGCCGGTCTTGAGGCCGTGCAGAGCGCGCAACCCCTCAGCGTCGGCGGCGCCCCCGGCGACGTCGACGAACTGGCCGCCGACCATGCCATCGACGCCGGTCGCGCCGGCCAGCTCGCGCAGCGCGGCGAGGACGCGGGCCGGCTCTCCGGGTTGCTCGCAGAAGATGCGGACCGCCTCGGCGAAGAGGCCGTCACCGGCGAGGATCGCCACGTCCTCGCCGTACTTGACGTGCGAGGTCGGCGCCCCGCGCCGCAGGTCGTCGTCGTCCATCGCCGGCAGGTCGTCGTGGATCAGCGAGTAGGTGTGGACCAGCTCGATCGCGCAGGCGACCGGCAGGAAGCGCTCGGGCTCGGCGCCGAGGGCGCGGGCGGTCGCCAGGGCGAGGACAGGCCGCACGCGCTTGCCGCCTGCCAGCAGCGAGTAGCGCATCGCCTCCTCCAACCCCGCGGTGGGCGCCGAGGCCGAGAAGCTCAGTCGCTCCAGCTCGGCATCGACGAGCGAGCGCAGGTCCTCCGGGTACCTCACTCGGCCTCGCGGATCCGGCGGTTCGCCTCCTCGATCGCCTCGGCCGAGAGCTCGGCCGCCTCCCGCGCCAGCTCGCCTGCCCTCTCGTCCGGAGTCTCCTCCGCCTCCAGCTCTGCCGCGATCGCGGTGAGCCGCTCGGAGATCTCGCGCAGGCGGCTCATCCCTTGCCCCCGTCGGCGGCCGGCTGGCGCTCCCGCGCCGCCGCCCCGAGCACCCCGTTGACGAAACCGGGCGCGTCGGCGCCGCAGTACTCCTTGGCGATCTCGATCGCCTCGTCGATCGCGACCTCGGTCGGCGCCTCGCCGTGCTCGATCTCGTACAACGCCACCCGCATCAGGTTTCGCTCCAGCGGCGCGATCCGCTCCAGCTCCCAGCCCTTCGCGTGGCGGGAGATCGTCGCGTCGAGCTCATCCCGATGGGCTTCGACGCCCTCCGCCAGCTCACGGGTGAAGGGGCGCGAGTCGGCGACCAGCTCCCCCAGCGGCCGCCCGGTGACGTCGCGCTGGTAGCAGGCGAAGACGGCGTCGCGGCGCTGGTCGGATCTGCGCATGGGCAGAGCTTAAGCGCGGGAGACGTACTCGCCGCTGCGGGTGTCGACGCGGACAGTCTCGCCCTCCTCGATGAAGAGCGGCACCTGGACCGTGACACCGGACTCGAGCGTCGCCGGCTTGGTCCCACCGCCCGAGGCGGTGTCGCCCTTCACCCCCGGTTCGGTCTGCGTCACCTTCATATCGATCGCGCTCGCCACCTGCACGTCGCTGGGCCGCTCGTCGACGAAGAGGATCTCGACCTCGCCGTTCGGCAGCAGCCACTGCAGGGCGTCGGCGGCGACGTCCTTGGAGATCTCGAGCTGCTCGTAGTCGCTCGTGTCCATGAAGACGGCGGCCTCGCCGGAGTCGTAGAGGTACTGCATCTTGCGCGACTCGGTCCGCACGGGCCGGAACTTCTCCCCCGCCCGGAAGGTCCTGTCGATCACCGAGCCGTCCTCGATCCGGCGCAGCTTGGTGCGCACAAAAGCGCCGCCCTTGCCCGGCTTGACGTGCTGGAACTCGAGGATCTTGAAGACCGTCCCGTCGACCTCGATGTGCGAGCCGTTCTTGAACTGGTTTGTCGTTATCTGCATGCTGCCTCTGTGGCTTCGCCTCGACGGCTGTGTCCGTGCGTCCCGCGTGGGGCGGTCGGGAAGGCGAAGGCTACATCTCCCCCGCGGGAATCGCTATAGGTCGAGCGTCTCCTGGTCTGGATTCTTCGCCGCTTGCTCCAGCGCTTCTGCATAGGGATTATGCGCGGGGGGCAACTTCGGAAGCTTTCCGGCGAACAATTCTCCGATCGTGATGATCTGAGTGCGGGGATAATCGGCGTCCCAGGTCTCTGAGTGGAAGAATCCATCCTTTGCGGCCGCCGTAGTCATGGGTCCGGTCGGATTCTCAAGCGTGATGAATACGGCTATCTCCGCTCCAGATTGCTTTCTGGTGGTGATCAGGTCGCGAATGTCCTTCACGCCGACCTTGCCACTCTTGACCGAGGCAACTGCGCGCGCGGCCGAACCCCCCTCGATGAAGCTGATCTCTCCGTCGATGCCTTCGTCGGCGCCCTTTTCTTCTTTCCACCTCGCGGAAAGAAGTTGATCCTTGAGATTGCCCACCATTGGAACTGGTAGCGACCGTCCGTCATCTCGACTAGCGCCTGCGCTCCCTCAACGTCCTGCGGCTCTCCCAATACCTCCACATCAGCTAGGCCGAATTCGTCCTGAAGGCGGGACCGCATTACGGCAATCGCCAGGTGAGTCAGATCGATGCCAATCCACTTTCGTCCCAAAGCGTGAGCGGCGGAAACAGCAGTTCCACACCCACAGAACGGGTCGAGAACCACACCGTCGGGAGGGCACGAGACCTCGATGATGCGCTTTAGCAGGGCCAGCGGCTTCTGGGTCCGATAGCCAAGCTTCTCTTTGGAGAATGACTTGATCCAGGGCGAATAAAGCTCCACGTCATCCCAAACGTCGTCCATCGCAACGCCCTTTGGATTCTCACCGCCGCCCCTGCGCTTGTACCCTGGAGAGTGTGGCGTGTAGGCCCTGTCCTTGTCGAAGTAGGTGTCCTGATTCCATTCCTTGGCGTAATAGAGCAAGATGTCATGGTTTCGGACCCAGTTTTTGGCAGCCGCCTTGAAGCCTGACACCCATCCAGATCTCCAGATCACCTCTCGCCGAAAGTTCCCTGGCCCAAAGATGGCGTCCATGACGATCTTCAGGTAATGACTTGCGGCGGGGTCGCAATGTAGATAGATCGACCCCGTCGTCTTGAGGACCCGATGGAGCTCGAGGAGTCGGGGGGTCATCATGACGAGGTACGCCAATACGTCGTTGGTTCCGATCCCGGCGTGAAAGGCGCCGATCAGACGGGACACCTCGGTTGACACCCTGCCTTCGTTGAGCTGGGTCTGGACCAGCCATTCGTAAGCGTGTTGCGCCTCTTCACCCCATTTCCAGGAATCCTCGAAAGCCACAACCTCAGCCGGTGAGGACTTCCCGGTCTTGTCCGCAAAAATCACGTTGTAATCCCGCTGGGAATTGAATGGCGGGTCTAGATAGACCAGATCGATGCTCTCGTCGGGGAACTTTTCCACGTCCCGCAAGAGGTCTAGGTTGTCGCCGTAATAGAGAACGTTCGTCCTGAGCGTCACGTCGGAGGAGGCTAGTACGAGCACCCGACGGGACGCCAAAGGCGCCCCGTCGACCGCGATCGCAAGCTTGTGGCGCCGACCACGGCGGCGAGCTAGAGAACCGCGAAGAGGCGCCACTCGCCGGGCGCGCCCTTGAGGGTGTGCCCCCCGCGCTCAGCGAACTCGAGGCCGGAGCCGACGACCAGCTCGCGGACGGTGCTGGAGACGAGCACCTCACCGGGCTCTGCGCGGGCGCCGATCCTGGCGCCGATGTTGACCGCCATGCCGCCGACGTCGTCGCCGATCAGCTCGACCTCGCCGGTGTGGATCCCGGCCCGTATCTCGAGGCCGACCTCCCCCACCGTCTCACCGATCGCCTGGGCGCAGCGGATCGCCCTCGCCGGCCCGTCGAAGGTCGCGAGGAAGCCGTCGCCCATCGTCTTCACCTCGCGGCCGCGATGGATCCCGAGCTGCCGCCGCACGACGGCATCGTGGCGCTCGAGCAGATCTCGCCAACGCCGGTCCCCCAGCTCGGCCGCTCGCTCGGTCGAGCCGACGATGTCGGTGAAGAGGACGGTGGCGAGCGCCCGCTCCGGCTCGTGGGCACGGCGGCTGCCGACAAGGAACTCCTCGACCTCGTCGAGCAGCGCGTCCTGGTCCCCGACCCAGGCGAGGTGGTCGGCGCCCTCCACCTCGACGTAACGCGCTCCTGGTATCTCCTCCGCCAGGTAGCGGCCTTGCCCTGGCAGCACGACCCTGTCGTCGACACGATGCAGGACGAGCGCGGGAACGTCGATGCTCGGCAGGATCGAGCGGATGTCGATCTCGCGGTAGAGGTCCATCAGGGCGATCGCCCCCGCGCGGCTCGTTCCCTGTCGCAGCAATCGCGCCCACCAGCGTTCGAACTCGGCCTCGCCCTCGGCGCTCGGAGCCCAGAACCGAACCCCAATGGGCGTCCCCCACTCACGCGCCATCTCTTGGCCCCAGCGGTCGAGGGCTTCGGCGGGCAGCCCGAGCGAGAAGTCCGGCGCCTTGACCATGCGGGCGAAGGTCCCGTAGAGGACCAGCGAGGAGACGCGCTCGGGATAGGTGGCGGCGAAGAGGGCGGACATGGGACCGCCCTCGGAGACTCCGAGGATTGCGGCGTTCTCGCAATCGGCCGCCTCCAGCACTGCCCGTAGATCCCCCATCGAGTCCTCCAGGGTCGGCGGGGCGACCGGCCGATCGGACAGGCCCTGGCCTCGCTTGTCGAAGATGATCAGTCTCGCGAAAGTAGCGAGACGGCGAAGGAAGCGAGCCACCCTCGGCTCCTCCCAGAGCAACTCCACATGGGAGACGAACCCCGGCACGAGGACGAGGTCGAGCTCGCTCTCGCCGTGCACCTGGTAGGCGATACTGACCCCGTCGGAGTCGGCGTAGCGGGTCGGCGCATCGATCTCCTCGCGCGTGCTCACCCTGCGGCCGAGGGTAGCGCGCCGAATGCGCAATGAGAAGCGGCTCCGGCCTCTTCCCCTAAGCTCTGGTTGGCTGGGGATGATGCGAAGAGCAAAGGGGACACTCGCCGTGATCGGCGTGGCGGCGCTCGGCGCCACCGCGATGGTCGCCCCCGCCGCTGGCGAGGGGCCCACCCGCGAGGAGTACGTCGCCCAGGTCGACCCGATCTGCGAGCAGAACACGCTTGCCAACAAACGGATCCTCAAAGGCGTTCAGGCAAAGGTCAACAAGGGCGAGCTGAAAGCCGCCGGGCAGCAGTTCATCCGCGCCGCGGAGGAGTTCGGTATCGCGATGAAAGAGATAAAGGGGGTGCCTCGGCCTTCAGCCGACGACGCCCGTCTCGTCAAGTGGTTCGGGTTCCTGGGGAAGGTCAAGGCCTACCTGCACATGATCGGCAAGGCCCTGAAGGAAGAGAACCGGGTCAAGGCGGTGCACGAACGGATCCGGGTCGAACGCAGCAGCAACGCGGCCAACAACGTCGGCTTCATCTTCGGCTTCACCTACTGCCGGCTCACGCCTTCGCGCTTCACCTGAGCGAGCCAGGCGCTCTGCGTCAGCGGGGCCCGGTCGCTTCGGCGCCGGTGCTGGTGGTGAGGCGCGTCGCCGAGCCGCCGGACAAGACGCGGCGCACCAGGCGCGGGACGAGGATGCGGGCGACCCCCGCGAGGGCGTAGGGACGCGGGACGTAGCGCTCGGCCTTGCCGCCCGGGCCGGTCTCGACGATGGCCTCGGCGACCTTCTCGGGCTTGGAGACGATCCAGCGGGTCAGCGCCCTCTCGCGCAGCTCGGTCGCCGGGAAGCCCTCGGTGACGATGAACCCGGGCAGGACCATGCCGACGTGGACGCCATGCGGGCGCTCCTCCGCGTGGAGGGCGTCGGTCCAGCCGACCAGCGCGAACTTGCTCGCCGAGTAGGAGCCGGTGCGCGCCCGCGCGACCCGCCCCGCGGTGCTGGCGACGTTGACGATCGCGCTCGGCGCGCTCTTGCGCAGCAGCGGCAGCAGCGCCTCGGTGAGACGAACCACGGCATCGAAGTTGAGCTCCATATGACGGCGCACGTTGGCGTAGCCCTCGTCGGCGAAGGCGCCGCGCCAGGAGGAGCCGGCGTTATTGACGAGGAGCGTCAGGCGACTGCCATGCTCGGCGTCGAGGTGGGCGCGAATCCGCTCCGGCGCATCGGCGTCGGTCAAGTCCGCGGCCACCCAGGTGGCACGACAGGGCAGCGACTCGGCCAGCGCCCGCAAGCGCTCCTCGCGCCGGGCGACGAGAACCAGCTCGGCCCCTGCCTCGCGCGCGAGGCGCTTCGCGGCCGCCTCGCCGATCCCGCTCGAGGCGCCGGTGACGAGGGCCACTGTGCGATGCTCGCTCACCCGCGGAACGGTACTTGCAAGGATGGTCCGCATGAGCAATGGCGGCGAAGCCTCCGTCTCCCGCATCGCCGCGGTGCGGCGCGAAGGCGAGCGGGTGAGGCCGCTGGAGCTCTTCTTCGACCTCGTCTTCGTGCTCGCGCTCACGCAGTGCACGGCGCTGATGTCCCATCACCCGACCTGGTCGGGCCTGGCGCAGGGCCTGCTGGCGCTCGGGGTGATCTGGTGGTCCTGGGTCGGCTACGCCTGGCTGACCAGCGTCATCGACCCCGAGGAGGGCGCCGTCAGGCTGGTCTTCTTCGGCGCGATGGCGGCGATGCTGGTCGCCGCTCTCTCCATTCCCGGCGCCTTCGACAACCTGGCGCTCGCCTTCGCCCTCTCCTACGGAGCGGTCCGCATCGCCCACATCGGCCTCTTCATGCTGGCCAGCCCCGACGACGACGCGCTGCGCCACTCGGTGATCGCGCTCGCCGCCAGCACCGCGGTCGGCGTCGGCCTGCTGGCGGCATCGTCGCTGTTCGACGGCGTCGCCCAGGGCTCGCTTTGGGCGCTCGCCCTCTTCCTCGACATGGCCGGTCCCTACTTCTTCGGCTCCGAGGGCTGGAAACTGGTCCCCGCCCACTTCGCCGAGCGACACGGCCTGATCGTCATCATCGCGCTCGGCGAGTCGATCGTCGCGCTCGGGATCGGCGCCGCCGGCGAGCTCAGCGCAGGGATCGTCGCCGTCGCCGTGCTCGGCGTCGGCCTCGCGGCGGCGATGTGGTGGACCTACTTCGACGTGGTTGCCCTCGTCTCCGCCAAACGACTGGCGAAAATGCCCGAGGGCCGTGAGCTGAATGAGATGGCGCGCGACGCCTACTCCTTCCTGCACCTGCCGATGGTCGCCGGGATCGTCGTCGTCGCCTTCGGCATGAAGGTGGCGATCGCCCACCCGGGCGACCATCTCGCCGACACACCGGCCTTCGCCCTGCTCGGCGGGGTGGCGATTTACCTGCTCGGCCACGTCGCGTTCCGCTACCGCCAAATCCAGACACTCAGTCGCCGCCGCCTCGGCCTCGCGATCGTCCTCCTGATCCTCGTCCCGGCGGCGACGGCGGTCCCCGCGCTGGTCGCGCTGGCGGTCGTCAACGCCCTGATCTGGGCGCTGATCGCCTACGAGACCCGAAGCTACGGCGAGAGTCGCGAACGGTTGCGGCGCGAGGCGACATGAATGACGAGGCCCAGGCGCCGCCAGGCAAGGACGCAGGGAGCGTGGCGTGCTCTGCACGCGAGCGACTGAGGACGCCGCCTGGCGGCGCCTGGGACCGTCACTCGCCGAAGACGACGGTGTCGCGGCCGTCCGCCTTCGCGGCGTAGAGAGCGTTGTCGGCACGAGCGACCAGGTCATCCGTGTCGACCGTCTCGGGCCTGGAGACGGCGCCACCGACGCTGATCGTCACCCCAACCCCGGCCGGGCGACGATCGCGCACCGCTCGTCGCAGGCGCTCGGCGACCGCCACGGCGTCGACGCGACTGGCCCCCGGCAGGACGACGAGGATCTCCTCGCCGCCGACGCGGTAGATCGAGTCGCCGGCCCGCAGCACAGAGCGCATCGTGTAGGCGACGTCCTGGAGCACCGCGTCGCCCGCGGCATGGCCGAGCTGGTCGTTGACCCGCTTGAAGTGATCGAGGTCGCAGAGCAGCAGGGCATGCGACAGGCCATCTCTTCCCCCAGACGGCTGGCCGTCGAGCTCAGCGAGCCGCTGCTCCAGCGCGTTGCGGTTTAAGAGCCCGGTCAGCGGATCCAGGGTCGAGCTGCGGCGATGGGCGCGGTCGGACTCGACCAGGGCGCCGGAGAGGATGACTGTGCTGAGGATCAGCGCGACGGCGGCGATCAGCGTCTGGCTGTGCTCGGCCGCTGCGGCCGGGTCGACGGCGATCGTGCTGACGAGGAAGACGGTCACGAGGTAGGCGGTGCCGACCGCCATCCCCCACGGCTCGAAGCGCGCGCCGAGCGTGACCCCGGGCAACGCGAACCACATCAGCGCCGGGCTGGTCGGCCCGCCGGTGGCGATCACGGCGCCGGCCAGAAGCAGCGGCAGAGCGCCCCAGGCCCCCGCGACCCAGAGCCAGGGACGTCGGCTGGTTTGCATGAAGCGGTCGGCGACGGCAAAGCCGCAGAAACCGACGGCGAGCGGGGCCAGCCAGCCCCATCCGATCTGAGGCCCGGCGGAGGCCAGCGCCAGGGCGAGGATCGCGAAGCAGGCTGTACGGTAGCGCCGCACGCGCCGCTCCATATCGAGCAGGCGCTCACGCCGCGCCTCCTTGCGGATCGCTGCCAGCGACTCGGTCTCGGTCGTCTGCCTCACAGACGAAAGATCGACACCTCAGCGGCGCTGCTTAGAAGTGCACCGGACTTCTCGCTACTCGACCAGCTGCAGCTGCTTGGGCGTGCCGCTCAGGTTGCGGTGGCCCTCCTCGGTGACAACGACCAGATCCTCGATCCGCACGCCCAGCTCGCCAGGGAGGTAAACCCCGGGCTCGATCGTCACCACCTCGCCGCTCGCCAGCACGTCCTCGGAGCGGGGCGAGACACGCGGCTCCTCGTGCACCTCGAGGCCGACGCCGTGACCGAGGCCGTGGCCGAAGCGCTCGCCGTGGCCTGCCGCCTCGATCACCTCACGGGCGACACCGTCGAGCTCTTCGCCGCCGACCTCGGGCTTGACGGCGGCGAGCGCCGCCGACTGCGCCTCCAGCACCGTGGCGTAGACCTGGCGGGCTTGCTCCCCCGGCTCGCCGGTGGCATAGGCGCGGGTGCCATCCGAGCAGTAGCCATCGAGCTTGGCCCCCATGTCGAAGACGACCATCTCGCCGGCTCCGATCTCGCGCTCACCGGGCTCGGCGTGCGGAAGGGCGCCGTTGGGACCAGCGGCGACGATCGTCGGGAACGAGGGCTCGGCGCCCAACTCGCGGATTCGGGCTTCGGCGGCGCGGGCGACGTCGCGCTCGCTGCGCCCAGCGAGGCCACGTTCCAGGCTCCAAACCCAAACTTCGTCGACAAGCTCAGCGGCGGCGGCGATCGCGGCCAGCTCGTGGGCGTCCTTGACCCGCCGCAGCCGCTCCACCATCCCCCCCGCCGCCTCGAGCTCGACCCCGTCGGCCAGCTTCTCCCCCAGCTTCTCGCGCAGGCGAACCGTCATCTGCTGGTCCTCGAAACCGGTCTTGCTCTTCAGCCGCTCGGCAATGCCCCCGAGCCAGTCGTCCCTCACCGTGATCACCTCCCAGCCCTCGACCTCGGCTTCGGCACGCTCGGTGTAGCGGAAGTCGGTGAGGAAGAGCCTCTCCTCCTGCCCGCAGACGCAGGCGCCGTTGGTGCCGCCGAACCCGGTCAGGTAGCGGACGTTGACCAGGTCTGTGATGAGCACTCGCTCCAGCTCGCGCTCGGCGACGAGGGCGGCGAGGCGGTCGCCACGCCCGCGCATCAACCCTCCTCGACGCCGAGCTCGCGGGCGAGGACCTCGAGCGCCTCGCGGTAGCCGCCCGGCCCCTTGCCCGAGATCTTGGCCAGCACCAGCCCGTCGAAGACGGAGAGTCGCCGCCACTCATCGCGCGACTCAACGTCGGAGAGGTGAACCTCTACCGCCGGCAGGCCGGCGACGTCGAGCGCGTCGGCGATCGCGCGGCTGTAGTGGCTCCAGGCGCCGGCGTTGACCAGGGCCGCATCTGCCTGCTCCGGGACCCGGTGCAGGTACTCGACGAACTCGCCCTCCGAGTTGGTCTGGAAGAAGATCGTCTCCAGGCCCAGCTCGCGCGCCCAGCCGCTGACCCTCTGCTCCAGCTGGGCCAGCGACAGCCCCCCGTACATCTCCGGGTCGCGCCGCTCGAGCACGTCGAAGTTGACCCCATGCAGGACCGCGACGCGGTTGTGGGCAGTCGTCATCCTATGATCTCCCGTACGGCGCTACGTACGCTATCCGGGTCCAGCAGTTGGCCAGTGCGAGGCTCTCCCGGTTTCGAGAGGAGTACGAAGCCAACGCCCTGAGCAGTGCGCTTCTTGTCCCCTTGCAGCGCCTCAACAATCCCATCGGCCCAGACGTCAGGATCTCCCTCGACGTGCGCTCGGGTTGGAAGGTCGTGCCGACGCAGTATCGCCTCGACCTCATCGCGCAGAGAAGGCGCATCGGAGAGGCGCAGAGCCGCCAGCAGACCGAGGCCAACCGCTTCACCGTGGCGGAAGCCCTCATAGTCACTCACCGCCTCGATCGCGTGGCCGACGGTGTGGCCCAAGTTGAGCACCTGACGCAGGCCGGCGTCGCGCTCGTCAGCGGCGACCACTTCGCACTTGTAGCGAGCGCAGGAGAAGACGACATCATCGAGATCGCCGGGATCGAGCGACTTGATCGCGCGCACCCGCTCCCAGAGCGTCCCGCCGGCGAGCAGACCCGTCTTCAAGGCCTCGACGAAACCGGCCTCGAGCTCCTCGCGTGGCAATGTAGCCAGGGTGTTTGTGTCGCTGAGCACGGCACTAGGCAGGTGGTAGGCGCCCACGTAGTTCTTGCCCTGGGGCAGGTTGACGCCGGTCTTCCCGCCGTAAGCAGAGTCGACCTGCGCGACCAAGGTCGTCGGCACCTGCACGACGGGAACGCCGCGCTGGTAGACGTGGGCGCAAAAGCCGGCGAGATCCCCGATCACGCCACCGCCGAGCGCGATGATGTGATCTTCACGTGTCATCCCTGCATCTGCGAGCTTTTCCAAGACCCCTTCGAGCTCTTCAATTCTCTTAGCTCCCTCACCGGGATTGACCTCGATCCGCGCCGCGAGCGGCTCGGCGCGATCGGCGTAGAGCGCGCCGACCGTCGCATCGGTGACGCAGAAGCGCCGCCTCTCCTGGGGCCAGCAGTCCGCATCCAGCAGGCCGGGGCCGACGAAGACCGGGTACTCGCCGGAGCTGCTGGTCGCCCAGAGCATCTTCGTCCCCTCCGGCAGCTCGATCAGCCCCATCGCCAGAGGCAGGGCGCGGTGAATCAGGCCGCGATCGCCCTGCGGCAGGATCGCGTCGGCAAGCTCCTCGTAGAGCGGCAGGCGCGTCTCGAGCAGGCGGGTTACGTCGTCGGCGCTGCTGGCCAGCGGACGGTTGCTGCCGGCAATCCGCCGCCAGGCCTCACGCGGGTCGACTTGGAGCCAGACCACGACGTGGCGGCCGAGCGCCTCCCGCACGCGCTCGGAGAGCACGCTGCCGCCGCCGAGCGCGATCGCGCCGCCGTCGGCCCGCTCCAGCAGGGCGCCGACGATCTCGGCCTCCCGGGCACGAAAAGCCTCCTCGCCCTCGCGTTTGAAGGCCTCGGCGATCGGCATTCCCAGCTCGCGCTCCATCAGCTCGTCGATCT
This sequence comes from uncultured Solirubrobacterales bacterium, assembly GCA_963728045.1. Taxonomy (GTDB): domain Bacteria; phylum Actinomycetota; class Thermoleophilia; order Solirubrobacterales; family 70-9; genus VRUE01. The sequence goes on along the minus strand of CAVSIE010000004.1, from coordinate 99,060 downwards.
CGGTCGTCTCGAAGCCCGCCTCGCGGGCGGCGGCGAGCGCCGCCGACTTGCCGGCGCCCATGAAGCCGATGAAGACCAGGGCGGGGCGGCTCACGCGCTCAGCCCCTGAAGTCGATGCGCTGCTTGTACGCCTCGGCGGCGGCCAGCACATCGTCGATGTGGTCGCCGCCGAACTTCTCCCGGTAGCAACGGGCGAGGGTCAGGCAGACCATCGCCTCGCCGACCACGGCGGCGGCGGGCACCACGGTCGAGTCGGTGCGCTCGCGCAGCGCCTCGGCCGGCTGCTTGGTCTCGGTGTCGACCGAGCGCAGCGGCTTGGTCAGGGTGGAGATCGGCTTGATCGCGGCGCGGACGCTGAGCGGCAGCCCGTTGGTCATGCCGCCCTCGAGGCCGCCGGCGTGGTTGGTCTCGCGGTGGTAGCCACGCTCCTCGGACCAGAAGATCTCGTCGTGCGCCTCCGAGCCCGGCCGCCCGGCGACGTCCCAGGCTTCGCCGATCGCCACTCCCTTGACCGACTGGATCGAGGCGACGGCGCCGGCGAGGCGGCCGTCGAGGCGGTCTTCCCAGGAGATATGGGAGCCGAGGCCGGGAACGAGGCCGAAGGCGCGCACCTCGAAGCTGCCGCCGAGGCTCTCGTTGGCCTTGCGCAGGCGGTTGATCTCCTCCACCATCGCGGCGCTCGCCGCAGGGTCGAGGCAGCGCACCGGATCGTCGTCGACCTCCTCGAAATCAGCAGGGACCAGGTCCGGACGCTCCTCCGCCTTCACCGAGGCGATCTGGAGCACGTGGCTGTGGACGCTCACCCCGAGCGCGGCGAGGAAGCCGCGGGCGATCGAGCCGGCGGCTACGCGGGCCGCGGTCTCGCGGGCGCTGGCCCGCTCCAGCACGTTGCGGATGTCGGTGTGACCGTACTTCTGGGCGCCCACCAGGTCGGCGTGGCCGGGTCGCGGCAGGTGGACCTCGTCGGGCTCGAAGCCCTCGACCGGCCAGGGGCTCATCCGCTCCTCCCAGTTGGCGTAGTCGCGGTTGGCGACCAGCAGGGCGATCGGGCTGCCGAGGGTGCGGCCGTGACGCAGCCCGGAGCGAATCTCCACCGTGTCGGTCTCGATTTTCATCCGCCCCCCGCGGCCGTGGCCGAGCTGGCGCCGCGCCATGTCGCGGTCCAGCGCCTCGCCGTCGAGCTCCAGCCCGGCGGGCATTCCCTCGACGATCGCGACCAGCCCCGGGCCGTGCGACTCTCCTGCCGTTGTGAAACGGAACCCGCTCATTGCCGCGCCAAGGCTATAGGCGGGCCGCGGCGCGCATCGCGTCGAGCGGCGCCTCGCGCCCGGTCCAGATCTGCAGGGAGAGCGCGCCCTGCCGCACCAGGACCTCGATCCCGTCGACCACCGTCGCCCCCCCAGCCCCGGCCGCGGCGAGCAGGCGGCTCGGCTCCTTGCCGTAGACGAGGTCGACCACGACCTGCTCCGGGACGAACCGGCCGGGATCGAGCGGCAGCTCCTCGAAGGGATCCTCACCGCGCAGCCCGACCGCGGTGGTGTTGACAAGCAGCTCGTACCCGGCCTGGCCTGGCGCCGCTGCAAGCCGGCCTCCCAGCTCCTCGCAGAGGAGGACAGAGCGACGCTCCGTCCGGTTCCAGACCTCGACCTCGGCGCCCTCGCGCAGCAGCGCCCAGACCACCGCGCGGGCAGCGCCGCCGGCGCCGAGCACCAGGGCACGCTTCCCTGCCGGTGTGGACGGCAGCGCGCTCAACAGGCCACCCGCATCGGTGTTGTCGGCGCGGATCTCCCCATCGGCGAAGACGAGCGTGTTGGCGGCGCCGATCTCGCGCGCGGTCTCCGAGAGCGTGTCGGCAAGCGCCAGCGCGGCGCCCTTGTGGGGGACGGTGACGTTGGCGCCGGCGAAGCCCTCGCCCGGCATCTCCCGCACCCGGGCCTCGAAGGCGTCCGGGGCGACCTCGATCGCCTCGTAGCGCCACTCCTCCCCCATGCCCAGCGCCGCCAGCGCCGCGTTCTGCATCGCCGGCGAGCGCGAGTGGCCGATCGGGTAGCCGAGGACGGCGAGGCGCGGCATCAACAGCTGTCGGGCGATTCGCCCCCGGCCGCTTCGCGAGCTTCGTTGTAGCGGGCGACGTCCGCCTGGAATTCGGCATCGGTGGAGGAAAAGGCGTGCTTGCCGCAGGTTCCGGGCTCGACCACGTAGTAGAGGTAGTCCACCTGGGCCGGGCGGGCGGCGGCTTCCAGCGAGGCAAGACCTGGGCTGGATATCGGCCCCGGCGGCAGTCCCGCGTTGAGGCGGGTGTTGTAGGGCGAGTCGGCCGCCAGCTCGTCTTCGGTCAAGGGCAGCGTGTAGTTGCCGGTGGCGAAGCGGGTCGTCGCGTCGATCCCCAGCGGAATCCCTTCGCGCAGGCGGTTGTAGATCACCGCCGCGACCAGCTTGCGCTCGCTGTCGAGCATCGCCTCCTCCTCGACCATCGAGGCGATCGTGACCACGTCGCGGAGCGTCAGGTTCTTGGAGCGGGCGTAGCCCAGGTCGACACCCGCGATGCGCCCTTTGAAGTCTTCTAGCTGGAGCTGCGCCAGGTCAGAGGCCGGGGCGCCTTTGCGCAGCTCGAAGGTGTCGGGGAAGAGAAAGCCCTCGCGCCCCTTGCTCGCTTTCAGGTAGTCGCCTTTGAGCCCCAGCTCGCGGGCGAGCTCGGCGGTCTGGGCTCGGCTCATGCCCTCGGGGATCGTCACCGTCGTCGTTTTGAAGACGACCGGTGGCGGCGGCTCTTTGTCGAAGTAGCGATAGGCGAGGGCGACCACAGCGAGCGCCGCCAGGGCCATCACGGCGAGCACCGCGACCACGCGGAGAGAGGGGCGGCGAGATCGCGTCGCGCGTGGGGGCTTGGGCGATGGTGGAGGTGGAGGTGGCTTGGCCGGAACCGCCGGAGCAGCTGGAGCAGCTGGCGGCAACTGCTGCTCGCTCCCGTTCTTCTGCTCGCGCTCGCGCCGGCGCGCTTCCCGCTCGCGGCGGCGCTGCTCCCGGGCCACGGCGGCCGGGTCGCTCGGGTCGACCAGCGGGTCGTCGGCAGCCCAGCCCTCACTCATCGTCTTCTCCCTGCCCCTCGATCGCAGCCTGCCCCGCGAGGTAGGCCTGGAGCAGGTGCGCGGCGGCGAGCGAGTCGGGTGGAGCGGCCGCCCCTTCGCGCTTGCTCGCCTCCGCCATGCGCGTCGTCAGCCGCTCGTCGTAGGTCTCAACCGGTATGTCGAGCACGGCTTCCAGTTCGTTGCAGAAGCTGCGGGCCAGGGCCGCCTGGCTGCCTTCCTCGCCGCTGAGATGGAGTGGCAGGCCGACGACCACCCGCTCCACCTCGTGTTTGGCGACCAGCTCGACCACCGAGCGAGGCTCAGGCGGTTCGATCACCGGCAAGGGCGTGGCCAGGGTGCCGCTCGGGTCGGAGAGCGCGCAACCGATCCGCACCGTGCCGTGGTCGAGAGCGAGGACGCGCATCGCTACCCGGCCAGCTCCCGCTCGATCGCCGCGCGCGCGGTCGCCAGCGCCTCGTCGAGCTTGGCTGGGTCCTTGCCACCAGCTTGAGCCATCTCGTCGCGCCCGCCACCGCCACCGCCGACGACCGGCGCCGCCTCGCGCACGATCGCCGCCGCGGAGAGACCACGGTCCACCGCAGGCTTGGAGACCAAGACAACGAGACCGACCTTGCTGCCCTCGGCCCCGCCGAGGACGAGCGCCGACTTGCCGCCGAGCTTCGACTGCACGCGGTTGGCGAGGTCGAGCAGCTGCTTTTGGTCGGCGATCGGGGCTTTCTCCGTCACCAGTTTCACGCCGTCAACCTCAGCCGCGGCGGCAACCAGGCGCTCCGCCTCCTCACCCAGCAGTTGCTTCTCGGCCTGCTTCGCCCCCTCCCCTGCCTCGCGCAGGCGCTCCGCCGCGCGGCGGGCGGCGCCGAGCGGGTCCTGGGGCGCGCCGAGCAGCTCACCGGCCTCGCGCAGCTGCGCCTCGCGCTCGCGGAACCAGTCGATCGCGACGGGCCCGGTAAGGGCCTCGATGCGCCGCACGTTCGCCGCGCTCGAACCCTCCGTCACCAGCTTGAAGATGCCCACCTCCGCCGTGTTGGCGACGTGAGTGCCGCCACAGAGCTCGCGCGAGACCGCGTCGACCTCGACCACGCGCACCCACTCGCCGTACTTCTCGCCGAACAGCGCCATCGCGCCCAGCTTCTCGGCCTCTGCGCGCTCCATCTCCAGCCAGCGCACGGGCCGGCTCGCCTTGACCCACTCGTTGACGCGGTCCTCGACGTCGCGCAGCTCATCGGCGCTGAGCGCCTGGCCGTGGGTGAAATCGAAGCGCAGCTTGTCCGGGCGGACGGCGGAGCCCGCCTGGCGCACGTGCGTGCCGAGGCGCTCGCGCAGCGCCGCATGCAGCAGGTGCGTCGCGGTGTGGTTGCGCATCGTGGCGTGGCGGGTCTCATGGTCGACCTGGGCCTCGACCGCGGTCCCAGCCTCGATCGCGCCGTTGCCCGCCTCCACCTCGAGCGCCTGGTCCTCGCCGACCCGGTAGACGTCGAGGATCCGCGCCTCGCCCCCCTCCCAGCGCAGCACGCCCGAGTCGGCGACCTGGCCGCCGCCCTCGGCGTAGAAGGGGCTCTCCTCCAGCTTGACCAGCGCCCGGCCGTCGTCAGCCTCCGCTGCCGCAACGCCTGTTGTCGCCCGCAGCATCTCGTAGCCGACGAAGCGGGTCGGTGGCGCCGCGGAGGCAAAGGCGATCACCTTCTCGTGGCGACCCTCGGAGCCGTGCGCGGTGGCAGCGCCGACGCGGGCACGCTGGCGCTGCTCCTCCATCAGCTCCTCGAAGCCCGAGTCGTCGACCGAGAGGCCCTGCTCTGCGAGCAGCTCCTTGGTCAGGTCATAAGGGAAGCCGAAGGTGTCGTGCAGCTTGAAGGCGTCGGCGGCGTCGATCCAAGATGTGCCGGACTCCTTCGCTTCGGCGACCAGCTGCTCCAGCAGCTCGCTGCCGCGCTCCAGGGTGCGGCCGAAGCTCTCCTCCTCGTCCCCGACCCAGCGGGCGATCGTCTCGCGCTCGGCCTCCAGCTCGGGGTAGGTGTCGCCCATGATCTCGATCGTGCGCTCGGCGAAGCGCCCCAGCCAGGGCGACTCCAAGCCCAAGGTCCGTCCCTGCTGAATCGCCCGCCGCATAATCCGCCGCAGGATGTAGCCACGGTCCTCATTAGAGGGAACGACCCCGTCGGCAATCAAGAAGGCGGCGCCGCGCGAGTGGTCGGCGACGATGCGCATCGCCCGCGTCACCGCGCCGCCCTCTTCATAGGAGTGGTCGGACAACTCCTCGGCGAGGTCGATCAGCGGCCGGATCAGGTCGGTCTCGAAAACCGAGGGAACGTCCTGGAGGATTGCCGCCATCCGGTCGAGCCCCATGCCGGTGTCGATGTTGCGCATCGGCAGCTCGGTGAGCGAGCCATCGGCGGCGAGGTCGTAGGTCATGAAGACGTGGTTCCAGAACTCGAGGAAGCGGTCGGTGTCGTCGCCGGGTCGCTCCTCAGGACCACCGAAGGCCTCGCCGCGATCGAGGTAGAGCTCCGAGCATGGACCGCAGGGCCCAGTCGGGCCCGCCTGCCAGAAGTTGTCGGCGCGGCCGAGGCGGACGATGCGCTCGTCGGGCATCCCGACCCCGCGCCAGATCTCGATCGCCTCCTCGTCCGGCCCCAGGCCGAGCTCCTCGTCGCCGCCGAAGACGGTCGCCCAGATCAGCTCCGGATCCATTCGGAAGCCCTCGGTCACCAGCTCCCAGCCCCAGGCGATCGACTCCTGCTTGAAGTAGTCGCCGAAGCTCCAGTTGCCGAGCATCTCGAAGAAGGTGAGATGGCGAGCCGTGTTACCGACCTCCTCGATGTCGGTCGTGCGGAAACACTTCTGCACGTCGGCGAGGCGGGGCGCGGGCGGCTCTTCGCGACCGAGGAAGTAGGGCTTGAAGGGCTGCATCCCAGCCGTCGTCAGCAGCACCGAGGGATCGTGGGCGGAAGGCGCCAGCGAGGCCGAGGGCACGATCTTGTGTCCGCGCTCGGCGAAGAAGGAGAGGTAGGTGTCGCGAATCTCCTGTGCTTTCACAGCCATGGAGCCTAAGTGACCGCGACGCAGCCTGAGCAGGCGCTGACAACGGCCTCGCTGACCCGTTGAAGTAAGTGGATTGACCCCTACCCTTGACTGGATGGCCGCGAATGCCGAAATCGCGCGCACGTGAGTCACGCAGACCCCACGAGCTTCCCGACGAAAAGCTTTCGGACCGTCCGGCTTGCCTCAGACGAGCGCCTCGCGAAGCGCGCGGCGGCAGGAGACGAGCGCGCCTTCGCCGCCATCTACCAGCGCTATCGCCAGGATCTCTACCGCTTCTGTCTGGCAATCGTGCGCGATCCGCAGGACGCTCAGGACGCGCTCCAGAACACGATGGTCAAGGTGCTGCGGGCGCTGCCCGGCGAGACCCGTCAGATCCAGCTGAAGCCTTGGCTCTACCGAATCGCCCACAACGAGGCCGTCGAGACGTTGCGGCGCCGGCGCGACAGCGCCGAGCTGGATCCCGAGGCAGTGGGCTCGGGGGACGATCCGAGCGAGGCCGCAGCGACACGCGAGCGGCTGCGTCGGCTGTTCAACGATCTCAGCGAGCTGCCGGAGCGGCAGCGGTCGGCGCTGGTGATGCGAGAGCTCGCCGGACTCGGCTTCGAGGAGATCGGGAAGGCCTTCGACACCTCCGCCGCCGTCGCGCGGCAGACCATCTACGAGGCGCGTCTGGGCCTCAGGCAGATGGAGGCGGGGCGTGAGATGAGGTGCAGGAGCGTGATGTGGGATCTCTCCGAGGCCGATGGCCGGGTCGCACGACGACGCGATATTCAGGCCCACTTGCGCGCCTGCCCGGAATGCCGGGCCTTCGCCGAGGAAGTCACGAAGCGACGCAACGACTTCGCGGCGATCGCGCCGCTGCCGCTGGCAGTGTCGGCGGGACTGCTGCAAGGAGTGCTCGGCGGGGGTGCGAGCGCCACAGGCAGTGCCGCAGCCGCTGGAGCCGCGGGCGGCAGCTCGGTGGCGGTGAAGGCGATGGCGACCGCCGCGATCGCTGCGGTAGGCGTCACGGCCGCTGATCGCAGCGGTTTGGTCGAGACGCCCCTGCCCTCGAGCATCGGCGGCGCCAAGTCCTCGGGGCCTGAGCCGGGAATTCCGGCCGGAGATGGCGCCCAAGGCTCGTCCGGCAGAGACCCAGCGGTCGACTCCAGCCAGGCTGCCGACTCCAATAGAGGCAGGCGGCAAGCAGTGGTTGGAAATGGCGACGAGGCCAGGAACCGGGGAGCAGACTCCTCACAGGCCCCGGCTCAAGCGGACAGCGACAACACCCCTGCCCAGGGTCTCGTCGACCCAGGCTCGAACGGCCATGCCCCGAATGGCAATCCCAAAGGCATTGGCAAAGGCCGCTCGGGCAAGGCTCCCGCGGCAGCAGCGCATAAACAGCAGGGGGCGCCGAAGAAAACGGGCAAGCCGCCTTCGGCGCCCAAAGGCAGCCCCCCGCCGGGGTCAACGAAGGCGAAGGCAAAAGAAAACTCCAGCCCGCCGAAAGGTCCTCCCGGCGCCAAAGTCGCGCCTGACAAAGGTGCGGGCGACACGTTTCAGCCATCGAAGCCCGAGGTGAAAGGCGCTTCCTCAGGGAGCGCAGAACCATCGAAGGAGGCACGATGAAGCTGAAGACCACGATCGCCCTCGTCAGCGGCGTCCTCGCCCTGGCGGCCTTCCCGGCAATCGGACTGGCCGACCACGGCGAATCGCACGGCAAAAGCCAGGGCGCGCCCCACGGGAAAGGACCCACGTACACCCCGGGTGACCCCACGCCCGGCCCCAAAGACGGCCTGCCCGCACAGGCCAAGGCCTACGGCCGTTACTGCCAGGGCTTCAGCAAGAAACACGTCAAAGGCGAGCAGGGAACCCCGTTCTCGCAGTGCGTGAAAGCGATGGCCAAGGCCGCCAACGACGATGCGCTGAATCCGCGCAAAGCCTGCAAAGGCCTGAGCAAGAAACACGTCAAAGGTGAGAAAGGCACTCCCTTCAGCCAGTGCGTCAAAGCGGCCGCGAAGCTGAGGAAAGACCAAGAGGAGAGCCAGGTCTAGACCTGAGCGGCAATCGTGCCATGGCCGACGATCGCCTCGCCGGCCATGAGCACCGCCGTCTGCCCTGGAGAGGCGCCGGCGAAGGCTTCCCCTAGCTCGATGTCGAACTCCCGGTCGCGCCCGCTCCCGGTCGTCGCCGCCAGCGCGGCCGGGAGCGGGCGCGACCGGTAACGCAGCCTGACCGCGTCGACGGTCTCGCCGGGACGGTGCAGGACGGTGTCGCGCACGCGCACCGTCCGCGTTGCCAGCTCCTCGCGCGTGCCCACAGTGATCGTGTTCGCCTCGGCGTCGGTAGCGAGCACGTAGAGCGGTTCTTTCGCCGAGACGCCGATCCCCCGCCGCTGGCCGACCGTGTAGTTGTAATGGCCGCGATGGCGCCCGATCGCACTGCCGGAGCGGTCGAGCACGGCGCCGTCGCGGTCGCGGAGATCACCGTGGCGACGCAGGAAACCGCGCTTGCCCTGGCCGGAGAGGAAGCAGAGATCCTGACTCTCCGGCTTGCGGGCGACGGCGAGTCCGTGGCGAGCTGCGATCTCCCGCACCTCGGGCTTGCTCAACTCGGTGAGCGGAAAGCGCAGGCGACCCAGCAGCGCCGGCGGCAGCGCGGCGAGCATGTAGCTCTGGTCCTTGGCGTTGTCGGCCGCGGCGGCAAGCAACGGCCCGGCGTCGTCCTCGACGATGCGGGCGTAGTGACCGGTAACCAGGTGGGTGGCGCCCAGCCGCTCTGCGAGGTCGAGCATCGCCGCGATCCGCACCTCGCCGTTGCAGAGGATGCAGGGGTTCGGCGTGCGCCCCGCCGCGTAGCCGGAGACGAACCCGGCGACGACGCGCCGGCGGAAGTCCTCCTCGAGATCGAGGGTCAGGTGAGGGACCTCTAGAGAGTGGGCGAGCGAGCGAGCCCCCAGCACCGCCTCCGGCGAGCAGCAGGCCTTGGCCCCATCGGTCTCCGGATCGGCCCAGAGCTTGACCGTGACGCCGAGCACCTCCGCGCCGCGCTCCCGCTCGAGCAGAGCCGCAACAGCGCTGTCGACACCGCCGGACATCGCCACCAGGACGCGATCCCCATTCGGCGCCGCCAAACGCTCAGACGAGGCCGCCACTTGCGCCAAGCCCCGGTGCAGCGCATCAGCCGCCAGCTGCGCCGCGTGCCGCTTGGCGGGGATCAACCCTCCAAGAGTCGCTTCCACCTCGTCAGCACCAACCCCCGCCGCCTCAACAACAGCCCCGCCCTCAACCATCTCCGCCATCGCAGCCGTAGCCGCCCGAGTAGCCCCACAACCCTCAGCATCGAACGTAACCCGCGCAACCACCCCGCCCTCAATCACGAGCGACACTCGCGAAAGGTCCCCACAAGCCGCCCCCCCAGCAGCGCCGGTGAACGCGCCCTCGGGCACCGGGCCCAGCCGGGTCTCGTCCTGCAGATAGCTCTCGAACAATTCTCGATCCATTGCCTTCAAAAGTATGAACCTGTCGAGGAAGGGTGGGGTGCGCGGCTGGCGAGCGCCGGACCAAGCGGGACGGTCGCGACACGACTCCCGCGTAGCAGCGCTACGCGGGACGTCGGGGAGAGGCCGTATCCGCGCCGGTCCGCCGCCGCCAGGCGCGCACCCCACCCGACCGAGCCAGGTAAAAAGAGGCTCCAGCCCGCCGGTACCGCCTCTGGCTTTGATCCCTTGAAGTAAAGGGTGGGCGCCTCCTCGCGATCCCACGGGATCGAGAGAGATCAGCTCCCGCGCCGTTTGTGTTGGGTCAAACGGTGAGACGACTCTCGCACGGGCTCGAGCCTCGGGGCAACCGTACCACCGGGCCAGCTCCTAGTCCAAGTTTGAAAGACGAAGCTCGGCCTCGCTCCAGTCCTCCGGCTGCACCCGCAGCGCGATGTCGCCGTGGCCGTAGCGATCGAGCGGCCAATCGGCGGTGAGGGCCGCCTCGATTCCCGCCTCTTCCAGGCCCTGATGCCAGGCTCGCGCTGTCCTCACGTCGGCGAAGTCCCGCACCACCTCCCAGGAGTCGAACGTGGGGTCGTCCACGTGGACGGGGGTCAGACCGGGCCCTTGCCGTCGCGGCCCGAAAGCGAGTCTGATCCGGTCGAGCATGCCCATCGAGGACATATTGACTCTTCACCCACCGCTCTGCGCCGGGGACGACGTTCAGTGGCCGGCGAGGCCGGGCCGGTGCGCGGCGATGCCGAGCTCACGCAACTGAGCCTCCTCAACCGGCGCCGGCGCCCCGGTCAGAAGGTCGTAGCCCGAGGCCGTCTTCGGGAAGGCGATCGTGTCGCGAATTGTCTCCGCCCCACAGAGGCGCTGGACGATGCGATCGACCCCGTAGGCGATGCCCCCATGCGGCGGAGCGCCATAGCGCAGCGCCTCGAGCAGGAAGCCGAAGCGGGCCTCGGCCTGCTCGGCGTCGATTCCGAGCGCCCCGAACACGGCCTGCTGGACGTCGGCCCGGTTGATGCGGATCGACCCTCCCCCGAGCTCCTGGCCGTTCCAGACCACGTCGTAGGCCAGCGCCTGGGCCTCGCCCGGGCTCTCGGGGTCGAACTCCCCAGCCGGGGCCGTGAAGGGGTGGTGCAGCGGGTTCCAGCGCCGTTCCTCCGGGTCCCACTCCATCAGCGGCCAGTCGACGATCCAGGCGAGCCGGTTCTCCCCCTCGTCGATCAGGTCGAAGCGCTCGGCGAGCTCTACCCGGAGCTGGCCGAGGACGGCGTCGGTGACCCGGCGCTGGTCGGCGACGACGAGCAGCAGGTCGCCCTCCTCCGCCCCGAGCCGCTCGTTCAGCGCGCTCAGCTCCGTCGCCGAGAGGAACTTTGCGGTCGGCGAACGCCAGCCATCTCCCTCGCGGAAAGCCCAGACCAACCCCTTCGCTCCTAGCTCCTGCGCGCGGGAGATCAGGCCGTCGAGGGCAGAACGAGGCATGTCTCGTCGTCCCGCATTGAGGCCACGCACAGCGCCACCCCCGTCGAGCACCGAGCGGAAGACCTTGAACTCGGTCTCGCTCAAGGCGTCGCCAAGGTCGACCAGCTCGAGGCCGAAGCGCAGGTCGGGACGGTCGGTACCGAAGCGGTCCATCGCCTCGTCGTAGGGCAGGCGCTGCATCGGCAGCTCGATCGCCGGCCCCCCTGCCCGCTCGAAGACATGCGCCAGGAGGCGTTCGTTGACCTCGATCACGTCGTCGACGCCGACGAAGGACATCTCGATGTCGAGCTGCGTGAACTCGGCCTGGCGGTCGGCGCGGGTCGCCTCGTCGCGGAAGCAGCGAGCCACCTGGTAGTAACGCTCGAAGCCGGCGACCATCAGCAGCTGCTTGAACAGCTGCGGCGACTGCGGCAGCGCGTAGAAGGAGCCGTGCTGGAGACGGCTGGGGACGAGGAAGTCGCGCGCGCCCTCGGGCGTCGAGCGGGTCAGCACCGGCGTCTCGACATCGAGGAAGCCCTCGCCGTCGAGGAACTCGCGCATCGCCGCCGTCACCCGGTGGCGGAGGGCCAGCGCCTCGCGCATCTGCTCGCGGCGCAGGTCGAGGTAGCGATGACGGAGGCGAGCGTCCTCGCCGACCTCACCGGAGAAGCCCTCGATCTGGAAGGGCGGCGTCTCCGCGTCGGCGAGCAGCTCCGCGTCACTCACCCGCAGCTCCACCTCGCCGGTCGGCAGGTCGGCGTTGACGGTCTCGGGCGAGCGCCGCACGACCTTGCCAGAGGCGCTCAGCACGTCCTCTGCCCGCAGCTCGTGGCCGAGCTTGAACGCCTCCCCCGCCTCGTCGGGGTCGAAGACGAGCTGGACGATCCCAGTGCGATCGCGCAGGTCGATGAAGACGAGGCCGCCGTGGTCGCGGCGACGGTGCACCCAGCCCGCCACCCGCGCTTCCGAGTCGACGCGGTCACCTAGCACCTGGCCGCACCAAGCGTCGCGAAAGCCGTTGGGGCGCAGGGCCGGAAAGCCGGTCATGCCTCGCCTCCGGTGACCTCGGCGACGATCTTGGCGAGGTCGATCGGGCGCTGCTCGCCACTCTCCATGTCGCGCAGCTGAGCCGAGCCACCCTCCTCGAGAATGACGACGTGCGTGGCGCCGATCCGGTCGGCGTGCTTGAGCTGGCCCTTCAGCCCCCGCCCCGCGAGGTCCACCTGGGCGGTGAGGCCGGCGTGGCGAAGCTCGCCGAGGATCGCGATCGCCCGCGGGGCCAGCTCGGCCCCCTCGTCGCAGGAGACGAAGACGATGCGGTCGACTCCCTGGTCGGCCTCCTCCCCGTCCTCGCCCAGCGCCAGCAGGATCCGCTCTATCCCGGCGGCCCAGCCGATCGCCGGCGTCGGCGGGCCGCCAAGCTGCTCCACCAGCCCGTCATAGCGCCCACCGCCGCCGATCTCCGACTGGGCGCCCAGCCGGTCGCAGACGAAGGAGAAGATCGTGCGCGTGTAGTAGTCGAGGCCGCGCACGAGGGTCGCGTCGATCTCATAGGAGATCCCGGCAGCGTCCAGGAGCGCCCGCACCTCCCCGAAATGGTCGGCGTCCTCGCCCTCGAGCCGGTCGACCAGCCGTGGCGCGCTCGCCATCACTCCCCGCGTCCCCTCGTCGTCGGAGTCGAAGGCGCGCAGCGGGTTGGCGTCGATCCGCTCGCGCACGTCCTTCGACAGCTCGCCCTCGTTTGCGCGCAGGTGGTTCCGCAACTCCTCCAGGTAGGCCTGGCGCGCCTCGAACGACCCGAGGCTGCCCAGCCGCAGCTCGACCCCCAGCACGCCCAGCTCGGCAAGCAGGTCGGCCAGCAGCCCGATCGCCTCTGCGTCGGCCAGCGGCGAGTCGGCGCCGATGCACTCCACCCCGAGCTGGTGGAACTGGCGGTAGCGCCCCGCCTGGGGACGCTCGTGGCGAAAGAACGGCCCGGCGTAGGAGAGCTTCACCGGCTGCGCCAGCTTGTGCATGCCGTGCTCTACGTAGGCGCGGCAGATCGGCGCCGTCCCCTCCGGCCGCAGGGTGAGGCTACGCCCACCCTTGTCCTCGAAGGTGAACATCTCCTTGCGGACGATGTCGGTGGAGTGGCCCACTCCACGCTCGAAGAGCTCGGTGTCCTCGAAGGCCGGCGTGGCAACCGGCTCGTAGCCGGCACGGGCAAAGACGGCGGCGGCGGCTCGTTCGACCCTGGCCCGCGCGCGGGCAGCGTCCGGCAGGACGTCGAACGTCCCACGGGGCGCTTGGTATTTGCTCTTCGCCACGATGGCGGCGACCTTACCGGCGCGGCGGGGCCCTTAGCCGGCCAGTGACGTCAGGAACGGGTTGGTGGCGCGCTCCGCCCCCAGCGTCGTCACGCCCATGTGTCCCGGGTAGACGACCGCCTCCGCTGGATAGGACTCGACCAGGCCTTGGATCGACTGGATCAAGGTCGGCCCGTCGCCGCCGGGCAGGTCGACCCTGCCGACCGAGCCTTGGAAGAGGACGTCGCCGGAAAAGAGCGCGTCCTCGTCGCGAACCGCGTAGGTGACGTGCCCGGGGCTGTGCCCCGGCGTGAAGACGACGTCGAGGGTGAGGCCGGCCAGCTCGAGGGCCTCGCCGCCGCTCACCTTCTCGTCGGCCTCGTAGCTCTCAAAGGGGCCGAAACCCTCCCAGGGGACGAAGGACATGATGTCGGCGAGGACCGGGACCTCGATCTCCGGGCAGTAGACGGGGGCGCCGGTCTCCCTCGCCACCGGCGCGACGGCGCCGATGTGGTCGAAGTGGCAATGGGTGATCAGGATTGCCTCGACCCTCATCCCCGCCGCATCGACCTCGGCGAGGATGCGCTCCGGCTCCTCCCCGGGGTCGACGATCAACCCCCGGTCGGTCCCTTCGCGACGCACCAGGTAGCAGTTCTCGGCGACCGGCCCGACGGTGAGCTGCCGGACGTCGAGGCTCATCGGACCGCTTCGCTCACGAGCGCTCGGTAGCGCGGATCCGGGCCCGCTCGCGCCGCCGCCACATCATCGTGTCGACGTAGTAGCCGGCCGGGATGTAGAAGGCGAGCATGAAGGCGCCGAGCGCGAGCGCCGAGCCGAGCGGGCGGCCGAAGATCACGATCAGGAGGACGACGAAGATCGCGGCCGCGATCGCGCCACGGGTGACGGCGCTGCCCCAGGTCGGCGGGCGATCGGCCCGGGGAGCGCGTTTGCCGCGCGCCCGGGCGCGCGCCTTTGCCTCCTCGCGGCTGCGGGGACGGGCGGCGCGGCGGTTGGCGTCGACCCGCCCGCCCTGGGTGCCGCGGTGCTTGCGGCGACGCTTCTTCTTGGCCTGGGCCATTGCGGTGAATCTAGATGATCGAGTCGTCCGAGCGCATCCGACTTTCACCCACTCCAGCGTGGGTCAAAGTTGGATGCGGTACTCGATCACGTGCTGCTCGGGGTCGAAGCCGCGGATCGGCACGTCCTCGGGGTAGGCGGCGAGAGCGGCCTCGGGAATGAGGCCGATCAGCTCCGCCTCGATCGGTCGGGCGCCCAGCGGCTCGGCGAGGACACGCACCCGCTCGACCACCTCGGCGAGAGGAACCGCCAAGGGGTCGTGGACGTTGGTCGAGACCTGGGTGCGCCCGCTGGAGAGCGGCAGCCCGATCGCCCTTACACCCGGCGGTCCGCCCCCGGACTCGCGCAGCTCGGCGGCAACCGCGCGGGCCACCTCGAGATCGCCACTGTCGAGCTCGACGTTGAAGGCGGCGAGAGGGGCACGCGCCGTGACCAGCGTGGCGCCAGCACTGCGGTGGGGGCGATCGGGGCCGAAATCCGGGCGCAGGCCCCCGCCCTCCATCCGTAGCCACAGCTCGGTCAAGCCGCCGTTGCGGAAATAAGCGCGCTCGGCATGCTCTGGGCGGCTCGCCAGCTCGCCGTACAGGAAGACCGGGATCCCGAGGCCGCCGATCTGCGCGGCGACCTCGAGCGCCTCCGCCCGGGCGATCCTGCGATCGGCGGAATCGAGCCAGACCAGCGGGCAGACGTCGAGTGCGCCAATGGCGGGGTGAACGCCCTGGTGCGCGGTCATGTCGACCGTCTCGACCGCTTGCTCGGCGCCGCGCGCGAGTGCTTCCCGTAGGGGTTCCAGCTCCCCGGCGAGGGTGAACACGGAGCGGTTGTGATCGGCGTCGGAGTGGCGATTGAGCAGCGTGACACCGCTCGAAAAGGAAGTCTCCAGGGCGGCGACGGCAGCGGCGTCGCGACCCTCGGAGACGTTGGGGACGGCGAGCAGCGGCCCTACCACGCCTCAGACACGCAGCTCGCCGCCCTGCGCGATCAGCTTGCCGTCGACTTCCACGGTCGGCTCGAGCACCACGCAGTCGAGGTGCACCGGAACCTGGACCGTGCCCCCGATCGCCGCCGAGGCGCCGAAGGCGACATGCGCCGAGCCGAGGATCTTCTCGTCCTCGAGCACGTTGCCGGTCAGCCTCGCCTCCTCGTTGGTGCCGATCCCCAGCTCGGCGACGTTGGTGCCGTCGGGGCCGTGCGCGGTCAGGAGCTCCATCAATGCGCCACCTTGCTCGCCACTCGCATCGACCAGGTGGCCATCGCGCACCGTGAGCGTGACCGGCTCCGCGACCTGTCCCACCCCGGCGATCGAGCCGTCGACGACTAGCGTGCCCTGCCCGGTGCCCTCGAGCGGCGCGACGAAACCCTCGCCACAGGGGAGATTGCCGAAGGCGGCGCGCTCCTTGAGGAGGCCGGCGTCGACGATCGGCGTGCGACCCGCGAGGCCGAGCCGCAAGTCGCTGCCGCCCGGACACGTGATGCGAGCCTCGGCGCCTTCCATTGCCGCGCAAACCGCCGTGCCGCGCCGCCGCAATGCCGCCATGTCGGCGCCCATCAGCCGCGCGAGCATGTCCTCGGTGACCCCGGGAAGCGAGGCCACGCGGACCCCCGCCTCGCTCGCCGCCTTGCGGGCGGCGGTGTGCGAGAGCGACTGCATTGTGGGTGCGATGAGGACATCGGCGGCGAGCATCGCGGCGGCCACCGGCGGCGGCGGCTCGGCCGCGTGCGAGTCGCGCTCGGCGATCACGACCAACGTCGCCTCCGCCCCGTCTCCCTGGGCATGAATCCGCATCAGGTCAGCCAGGCTCTCCGTGGCCGGGTTGCAGGCGATCAGCACGTCCTCGCCAGGCGAGACGCCGAGACAGTCCCGCAGGACCGTCTGCACCGCCCTGTCCAGCCCCTCGTTCACGCAGACAAGCCTAAGCGGTCCCAGCCCTCGCTACCATCACCCTCCCGCCGGAGTAGCTCAGCTGGTTAGAGCAGCGGAATCATAATCCGCGTGTCGGGGGTTCGAGTCCCTCCTCCGGCACTCAGCGCAGCGTGGCGCCGACGCCGTGCTGGCGGAACTGACTGAGCATCTCGCCCATCGACTCGACGTCGCAGGCGACCATCGAGGGCCAGGGCTTCTCCGGGTGCTCGTCGAGGGTCTTGTAGCCGTTGCCGCTGATCACGGCGACGACGGTCTCGTCGGGGCCGAGCTTGCCTTCGGCGGCGAGCTTCGCCGTCGAGGCCACCGTGGTGCCACCGGCGGGCTCGGTGAGGATGCCCTCGGTGGCGCCGAGCAGGTCGATTGCCTCGAAGATCTCCTCGTCGGTGACGGTCGCCGCTGAGCCACCACGCGACATCACCGCATCGACCACGAGCGGCCCGTCGCCGGGGGCGCCGATCGCCAGCGAGTGAGCGGCGGTGTGCGGCGTCTGCGGCTGGATCTCGCCTGCAGCCGTCGAGGATCGCGCCGGCGATCGGTCCGCAGCCGTCGGGCTGGGCGGCATGGATCTTGGTGGCGGCGGTCTCCGACAGCCCCACCTTTTCCAGCTCCTGAAGGCCCTTGTGAACGCGCGAGGAGAGGGTTCCGCCGGCAGCGGGGATGACGAAGTGGTCGGGCGAGATCCAATCGAGTTTCTCGACGACCTCGTAGGCGACCGTCTTCGCCCCCTCGGCATAGAACGGGCGCAGAGTGATGTTGGCGAACTGGACGCCGCTGGCGAGGGCCAGCTCGCGGCAGGCGCGGTTGGCTTCGTCGTAGTTGCCGTCGAGCTGGATTACGGCAGCGCCGAGAGCACGACAGGCACGCGCCTTGCCGGGCTCCAGGTTGCTCGGGTAGAAAACGTAGGCGGTTACGCCGGCCTTGGCCGCCAGCGAGGCGACCGCGGTGCCGACGTTTCCGGTCGAGA
The DNA here is from genome assembly GCA_963728045.1 of uncultured Solirubrobacterales bacterium. Classification (GTDB taxonomy): domain Bacteria; phylum Actinomycetota; class Thermoleophilia; order Solirubrobacterales; family 70-9; genus VRUE01. Next base: position 81,749 of record CAVSIE010000004.1, on the reverse strand, counting down.
CGCAGCCGATCTCCTCTTTGCCCAGCTCCAGCAGCCGGGCGACCGCCATCGAGACGACCCGGTCCTTGTAAGAGAGGCTCGGGCGCTGGGTGCTGTCGTCCTTCAGGTAGAGCTTGCGCAGCCCCAACTCGGCTCCGAGCCGATCGGCGTGGATGAGTGGCGTGCGACCGCTGTAGAAACCGACACGACGCTGCGCACGCGCGTCGAGGATCGGCAACAGCTCCTCGAAGCGCCAGATGTTGATTTCCCGCTCCGACATCGGCAGCTCCCCGAGCCGGGCTTTCGCCAGCTCGTAGTCGTAGTCGATGTCGAGCCCCTGTCCGCAGCCGAGACACTTAAAGGTCGTGTCCATCAGCGGCAGGCGCCGGCCGCAGTCCCGGCAGACGAGCTCCGTAGCGCAAGATCGAGTCTCTTCAGCAAACGGGCTCATAGAGGCATCCGTCGCGGTATAACAGATCTGGTAGTAGCGATCAAGCTTTCCTGCGCATTCTGAGGACCCGTTGAACCCCAACGAGTCTAGAGACAAAGCGCTGTGAAGGAAACCGTAGGGACCCGGCCAACGGAAACGCGGCTTCCGCTGGCCGGGTCCATCGACCGCGCCTCCCCGGCGGCGGCCGGAGCTACGGTTTGCGTCGGGGCTTCAAACAGACCTCCCGGCGCGATTGCGCTTGTGACCGCCCGAGCTTGCCGTGACCGGGCCCCGCGACCCGTTGGGACGGCGACTGCTCAACTGGGACATGCCCACGCCAGCGGAGAGAGTGAAGCGGCCGGGTTGCGCTGAGGGCGTGAGGTGGGGCAGCGCCGACAGCGCATTCGCCTCCGTGCTCCCGTATACCGCTTTCTCGACTCATTCCTAGCACTCCCATTGCTATCGCAAGGCGAGTCGCCCTGACTGGGGGTTTCTCTCCGTGCTGGCTCGGTCGTCAGCATGGGTAGATATACCAGAATATCTGTCGATCAGTCAAGTTTTTTCCTTCAATCAAGGGACCAAGCCCGCGGGAGCAAAGACTGCAACGTCGTCGCCCCAGCGCTCCACCGGAGGTCAGGCCCGAACAGAGAAGGGATGACGCCCATCTCCCTACGGATCACGTGTTGCCTGGAATGCATTTGTCCAACCCGTACGCCACCGCTAGCTTCGTCGCTTTCGAAAGCAGGAGGCTGTCCTGGATGAATTTTGCCGGGCGTTCCTCGCCCTTTTCAACGCCCTTCTGCTCAGCGTTGAGAAATGCGGATATCTCATCCTCGTCTCCACTGGGGGCACCGAGGGAGCGGATCTGGTCGATCTGCTGCTCATAGGAAGGTACGATGATCGTCTGCATCACTTTGTCCAGTTGGGCGTCCTGGTTCTGCAAGGTCACTTCGGCATCTCGCAGGTATGCGAAGAACCTGTTACGCATGTTGGTCTGAGTCTCTTGGCAGATCGCGTTTGCGCGTTTGAGGAACTGGGATTTTGTCAGTGAACCGACCTCAACGACGATTTCGTTGCCGGCGCTCTCACCTGAGCTTTCCTCGTCGCTGCAGCCAGCAGAGAGAAGGACGAGACCTACCGCTCCAATCGCGAGTGCAAATAATCGCCCGCGCTTGATGAGCATCATTTTTCGAACTCTGGAAATAAAGAGCATGGAATATCACCTTTGCTTCGTGTGTTGTGCCGAAAGCACCGCCAGAACCTCGGGCGTAATTCGCCCGAGGTTCTGGATAATACGCATGGGAAATGCTGAGAACGTGCTCGCCCTATTCGGCAGTTACCGCCCAAGTACCGCGCGCCGCCGCTGCAGGGCCTCCCACCAAAGCGAACCACGCCCCGACTTCGCTGGCTTCGTTTTCGGGAAATACCGCAACGATGTTCTGTTCCATCGCTGTGTAAACGCAAAGGAAGCCTTCGGCAGCTTCGGGTGCGGCAGCCGTGCCAGGGCACTCGGTCGTTTCATCTTCGCCTTCGGCGAGTATTTCGAGCGTCGGTGACGCTGCGGTGGGAATGCCGAACGAGATCGATACGAACTGCGGTATTCCGGGGGCTTCGAGTTCAGGCGGGACCAGACCCAGCGTCCATCTCCCATAGAGCGACTCTCCGCTGGGGAGGGTTCCGCCCGCCGACCAGGGCGAACCTTCTTTGCCGTTGCAGGCAAAGGTGGTGCTGGAGCCAGCCACGAATTTGGAGCCGCCTTCGCTGCAATTGACGCCTTTGGGCTCGACGGTGCTTACCACGCTGGTGCCGTTTTTCCCTGCTGCGCCGTCTTTTCCAGGCGCGCCAGGCGCGCCATCTTTGCCACTGGCTCCCGGCGGGCCAGTTGCCCCGGGAGCCCCCGTAGCGCCTGCCCTGCCGGGCGCTCCGGGCTTTCCTTTCAGCTTCTTCAGCACACTGGGCTTAATCTGATTCGGCGAGGTGATCAGGTACTTCGCCGCCCAGGCGCCGCCGCCCATTGTGAAAACCAGCGCAAGAGCGGCAAGTAGGCTGGTAAAGGTGAGCTCCCTTCTCGTCAATCCAAACATTAAGTCTCTCCTCCCACACGTTTATCTCTCTTTGAGTATTTTTATACTTCCTAAGCGCAGCCGTGTCGCAAGACCGGGCGGTGACTTCGCTGCCTGCCGCTGTGAGCACGGAAATTCACCGTGGTATATGCGAGTGCTTTGCAAAGATTGCGGCTGTTGACGATCAAGCCCTTTCGGCCACCCTGCATGGTTACGACAACCTTCGAGACAGGCGCGTCGGGAACCGCTTCGAAGGTGGTCCTGATTCCTCCCCTTACCGAATCGATCCGACCCACAGCATTGATATCGACCTTGCCTCTCAGGGCAAGCACCATGTCAGGCAACAGATTGTCTGAAGAGCGCAGGTAGACTGGCCCTTGAAGAGGCTCGTCGAGCAGCGGCGTGAAGGCCCGAGCATGGCCATAGATCGAGCCCTCGGGACACGCATCGGCGGCGAACTGGACCCTAGTGCAAACCGTTCGTATGTGCGACTGGTCGATGAACTCGGACCTGGGAAGGGCCACCGAGGCTCTCGATATGTTGGCGTCGTCTCTTCTCAGCTTCAGCACAGCCCTGAGGCGCGGATGGGCGCCGCGGTTGGCTTTGCCGAACAGGCGCAACGAAAGCCGAGGCCTGAAACCGAGCTCCCGGCAGCTGCCCACCTGGAAATCTGCAGCCGGACTCGCGATAGCCCCGCGATCAGAGATCAAACGCGAGGCGATCTCCATCTTCCTGCAGCTGGTTGGGTTGACCGTGAATCCCGGCCGGTCAACATGCACGTGAATCCTCCGATAGGAGATCGGCACCCCTTCGAGGATTTGGGGGAGGGGGTCTGACCTGATGGTGACCCGAGCGGTGTCGGGATCGACGTGAATCGCCGCCCGTGTAATCACGGTGCCGAGGTCGAACGGACCCGCCTGCGCGGGGGCCTTGACGACGAGGCTGTAAGGGGCGCCGAGGTAGGGCCCCGCGAGAAAAACGACTATCGGGTCTCTCCCAGGTTGGGGCAACCAGAGCGGCGCAGGACCCGGGCCCACGGCGGCGATTACCCTCGCCACCTGAGAATCCGTCGGGCACTGACCGGTTTGCGTCGCAACACCTTCACAGAGTGCGACACCCGCAAGCTTCGCCAGCAAGCCCGGGGGAGGGTCGATCTCGACGCCGCGAATGTTCTGTTCTCCCGATTGACGGGTCAGATCGGTGATGAATGAGGAGAAGGCGCCGGCAACGGGGCTGGCGGCGCCAGCTGAGAGCTTCGGCGAGAAGCCACCGGTATCGCAGCTCCGGTCGATCCGCAACGGAGCGGGGCCACCGACGGGTGCGGTACCCGACCACGGCGTGAATTTCCACCTGGCTTCGTAGATGCCACACGCGCTCGGGGTGGCAAGCGGCCCGCGCGGGCCGCCGAAGACGTGGAACTTCGCTCCGCGAACGGGGGCCTGAGGCATCTCGAAGAAGGCGGAGGAGATCTGGCCGGTCGCCTTGTCGATCTCAAGATCACCGGGCAGGGCGATATGGACACCGAGGTCGTCTGCGATTAGCCAGACGCGGAAGAGATCTCCCGGCACCGGTGTACGCAGGTAAAGAGCTCCCTGCGCCGGCCGCTCCAGCGCCGGCACGTCGATCTCGACCGTGCCGAGCTTGGACGCGTTAGGACACTGCGCCGGACGGCGGGATTCGTAGCCTGCTTGCTCGTCGCTGCAGGCGAGCTGGCCGTCGGCGGCACCCGGCGCAATGGTCATTCCGGGCGGGAAAACGACCTCGGCATGGCGGATGTGTGAAGTGGCGTGGCCGCTTGCCGTTTCGTCCTGCGGAACCTCGAGCGTCGCGTTGAGGCCACTGGGCGCGGCGGCTTCGCCGCTCGTCGGGACGATCGCGAGATTGGGCTCGAAGCCTAGCTTTCCGCAGCCGCTGATCGACGGCAGTGAAGCGCTCATGGTGGAGGGCTGGTCGGGCAGCTGGTGACTGATCGCCGTAAAATGGACCTGGAGGGGAACGCCGCAGCGGGTCGGATTGACCATGAAGGGCGTCGGCGTGAGCAGGTTGCTGGCGCGACCGCCCCCTGGTGGGCTTTGCCCTTTGGAGGCCTCGAGCGGCGTGATGCGCAGCGGATCGTGGCTGGGGTCGGTCGGTACCCCCCAGATCGTGGCGTTCGCCCTTACCAGTGGATTGAAGGCCGGGATGCCTTTCGAGCTTCCAGTCACCCCGTAGTCACCCTCGGAGCGCACGTGAGCATTGATGACGACCGGGAAGAACTCGGTCATGATTCCCAGCCTCGCCGGTGTGTCGCTCGGCGGCTGCATCAAGTAGAGCGGCTCGACGAAAGTGCCGAGGTTGAAGAAGGAGATTTCCACCACCCCGACCTGAGAGTCCTGGGGGCAATGGCTGTCGCTGGGCGCCTGACCGAGCTGGGCAGTCGTACAGTGCGGGAAAGGGTCGGGGTTGGCAAGTAGACCGGAGGGCAGATCGATGTGGATCTCGCGCGTGTAGCCGAAGGCGGAGCCGGTGGGGTCCTTAGTCAACTCGAGCGTCGTGGTGAAATCACGGTGTGCCCCCGCCTGGGAATCGGCGAGAGAGGCGGCGACAGATTCGATCGCGTAGTCCTCGGGCGCAGCCTGCGAGAACGCGACGGGGAACGCCGCAAGAAAGAAGATCGCGAGCGCAGCGGCGAGATGCCTCATCGGACCGCCCTCCTGTGCTGGCGCCGCGGTCGGTTTCCCCTCCGATGTCTCTTGAGGCATACCGCTTTGCCTCGTCTCGTCACGCGGCGCTTGCCCTTGGGGCAGCGAGGGCGTCGCGCTTTTCCAGCAGCAGACAGGTCGGCGCTCGAGGCGCTCGGAAGGCCCGGCGGCGAGCTCGCCGCCCCCCTGCACGCTTCGCTGTCCAAGCAATGGGATACGGCTGCTTCGGGGAAGCCGCCGCCTACCCGCGCGTCGTAGATCGAAGGGCTACCGTCGATGTCGGCGCCCAACAGAGTGTCCCTGGTGCGGAAGAAGACGTCGCCACCGCTCGGCGTCGCGGCGTAGAGAAAGCTCGGGCTGACGCTGTGACCACCGGAGATCAGGTGGACGCAGCCGGTCGCCCTGGCACAGGCGCCAACCCCCTGCGCCTGCCACTCGTAGACATCCTGGAGCCCATCGAGATCTCCAGGCACGAGGGCTTCCTCGCTCTCGAAGAAGACGGCTCCGCCGCCCTCGCTGACGTTGGCCACCGGAGCGATTGCGGTGCTGGGTGCATCGACGACGGCCGGAACGAGGGACTGGAGCCGGGCGGGAGCAGATGCCGGAGCGAGAGTCGGGTTGCAGGAGACGCAGAGCAAGGTCTTCTGCTCCGCGTCGTAGCGATACACCTGGGCGTGCCCCTGTGTATCGCTACCGGTGAGCTCCGCTCGCGACTCGAAGACCAGGAACCTGCCGTCGGAGCTGGTGCGAGAGGGATTGTTGACGGGCCCTGCGATTTCGCTCTTGACGCCTATGTAGGGAGTCCAGAGGGCGAGACCGCCGATGATCGGCCCCGTGCCCGTCGGCACCCCGGTGACGTCGATATGGTCGAGGGTGGCGACGAACTCAACCGAGGCGCCATCCCAGACGTAGAGATTGTCTTCGCCGATTACTCCCTCGGCACCGTCGAGCTGTTTCGGCGAAACGAAGTAGACATAGGAGCCGTCGGCAGAGATGTTGACCACAGTCGATTCGCCTCCGCTGCCAATTGGAATCACTTCCTGAGTGGTGGCTTCGAAGGCGAAGATGTCGCCCGTGGAAGGCGTTTTGGGATCCTGAGCACGCACATAGAAGACTCGCTCACCATCGGAGGAGATCCCGGCATAGGTGCTGTCGGGCTCTTCGGAGACCGTCAGAGTCTCCGCGTTATCGGCACGCAGGTAGAGCGGCCTGGTATCGGGTTTACCGGCGGCGCCAACCTTGAAGGCGACGGCAGAGCCATCGGCGGCAGCGCCCAGATAGTCGGCGTCTTCTGCCGGCGTGGTCTCGCCGGGCAGCAGCGAAACCACATGCGTCAACCCATCGGACGTGCGGTCATAGATCGCGTCGATGCCCGAGGGAGGCGCGTCCGGCTCCAGCTGTACGGCTGAGACTCCGAGGCCGACGCCGGTGACGAAAATCACATGGGCCGCCCCCAGCGTGAGCAACTTGCCGACGGCCTTCGGATCGGCGCCGAGGCTGCCCACGCCAACCAGCGCGTACTCTCCTGCATGAGTGCGGACGTAATGGCTGTCTTTCCCTTCAACGAGGAGCGAGCCGTACTCGCTGCCAGCGGTGTTCCAGAAGGACTGATGATCCGCCGTGAAGCCACCCACCTTGGCCGCTCGGGCCTGTGTGCCGGTGGGACCAACGCTGACCGACGTCCAGCCATCGCCGCCGCGCCGCGCCTCGTAGAAATCGCCGTCGGGGGCCCCGGATCCCCCGATGCCGGGAATGCTTCCCCCTCCGGTGCCGAAGATCAGGTTGCCGCCGTCGGGCGAGGCCAAGGTCGTATCGAAGCCGTCACCCTGACCGATCCCTCGCGCGCGCGGTGACCGCCCGTTCGCGTTGCCGGGCGTGACGAGCTCATGGGCCCGGCAATCCGGGAGGCCGGCGGAGGAACCCGTGCGGAACTGCTCGTTCGGGCAAGAAGAAGATGAGACCGAGGGGTAGGTCGCGAAGCGACCCTCTTCGCCTTCGCTGACGCACTCCCTCTCCGGTTCCTCTGGCGAGCAGTTCTCCGCGACAACGCGGAAGCGGTAGATCTCCCCTGGCACAAGGTCCGTCAGCGGCGTGGAGACCGCGGTCGAAGCACCTGGGTCCAGGGAGTCATCGGGATCAGGAGTACGTGTCGCATGGTCGAAACCGTGACCGGGGCCGCCGGTTTCGACATCTTCGAAGTACGTATCCTCCTCGACGTACTCGAACCGATATCGGGTCGTCGCCCCTTTCGGGTCGACTTTGGCTTCGAGTAGCGCTTCGTTGGTCGTTACTCCCGAGAAACCCTCGTCCGAGACGAGCGGCGGTCCTATATCTGGCTTTGGCTTGAAAGCAAAGAGGTGGCCGGTCCCGGTGGGGTGTGATGTGACGAAGAAGTAATCTTTGTTAGAGCAGGAGTCGCAGTCGGATACCGCTATCGCCTCGCGTCCAACGTCTTTGAACGAGTGTTCGATTGTCGATAGATATTTGTATTCGCCTTCTTCGATCTGGAACTGATAAACGACTTCGCTTACAGTGTCGTAGACATAGACGTCGCCGTCGTCCTGCTCCACCACGACTCCAAGCTGTGCAAAGGCAGCCTGAAAACCGCCGCCCGGAGTATCGGAGCCATCTATTTCCTTCTCCACCGCACCGGTCCCGCCGTCGAAGACGTAGATCTGGCTGACGAACGGTTTTCCCGGGGTGGGAATAGGTTCCGCATCAGGCTTTAGGTCGTTCGCATAGATATCGCCAGTTGGGCCAATCGCGACTTGAGTGCTGAAACCCAAAGTGCCTCCGCCCAACCCCCGAACGAATCCCGATCCCTCCTGGGCTGATTCGTACTCACTTATGCTTGTGCCTTTATTGACATAGAGGTGATTGTTCGCAGGGTCGACCCCCAATCCCCTCGCGTCTTCATCGACGGTTCGGACGTAGGCGTACGTTCCCCCGGGGACTGGCGGGTACGCGCCCGGTTCGTAAAGAAGCACGTCGTTGCTATGAGGAGGCGTGACCGTTGCGCCGCGGACGATGTGGAGATAGAGATTGCCGAGCGTGTCGATCCTTGGACTGGCGAACGTCGTGCTGTCTGCTTCGGCAAAGCTGGCGCCCAGCGATTCGAGCAGGTCCTCGAAGCTGACCTCGGTCACGAACTGGCCGCTGGGATCGAAGATGTCCAGGCGCCCTTTCGCGCCGCTTTCTACCTCCCCTCTATTAGTTACGTAGGTGTAACCGAGCGAGTCGATGGCAACCCCATGAGGCCGACTGAACGCCTGTGGACCATCGGGCGGCGGCAAATATGGGCATCCTGGGTCCGGAGCAGGATCGAGCGCAGCGGTGATGCAGCTGCCCCGAAGGGAAAGGGCAGGGTCGAACACGTGAGTTTCCTCCTGGGCCGTCGCGGTGCCGCCGCTGGCCATCGAGATAACGATCGCGCCGATCGTCGCTCCCCATGCTCGTCCGAGCTTCTCTCTTCTGCGCTGCCTCACCGAACTCCCCCGTCCTACCCCACGAATGACCGAGTCCCTGTCCTTGACCTTGCCCTGCGAGTGCGTCCCCCGGCGCTCTAACTCCAAGCGCCACATTGCAATTGGCGCAGATTAAGGTACTTGACAAGTTTTGTCAAGAGTTTTCTAAGTATTTTATAAGGGACCGCCCCGTAGGGCGGCCCCTTTGTATCTCTAGAAAAGGTTAGATTTATCGATCAGACTAGAGTAAGTGCACCGACAGGTCGTTAGGGGTGAGAGCTGCTTCATAGTCCCATTCGGCCGTATCCGGACAGAAGCCTGATTTCGGTTCCTGCTCCGAAAGCGGCACTTTGGTGGCGACGACTTTCGACGTCGGGTGACCGAATACGTGTGCTTTGGCCGTCGGGGTGGCGTATTTGCATTTGATGTGCACGAAGAACACTCGGCACCTGAAGCTGCCCCCGGGGTTAGAGACATCCATCGTCCCTAATCCTAAGGTTGCGCTCCCTAAGAGAGTCGCAGTCCACGGAAGTCCTTCCGCTGTCGCAGTGACTAATTCGCATTCAGGCGACGAGCAGTTGGTAAATGCAACGCTGCTGATCGAGCCTGTCGGATTCGCTGTCGCGGATCCGGGGTTGGTTATCGTGCCATCCATTTTGGTGTGACACGTAATCTCAACCGAAGCTAAGAATAATGAGGTTCCTAACGCCGATATTGGTTCACCCGCACCGTAGGGTAAGCTACCGCTAGGGCACGGTGCTGTCGTTGTCCCGGCTAAGTGACACAGGACGCTGCCTAACTGCGCCGAAGCAGAGCCGGTTCCGACAATTGCCATCGCGGCCAGGGCTGCGAGAGCAGCGAGGCCAATCATCTTGACGAGTCTCATATTTGAGCATCTCCTTTTCTCCGGGCAGCGACCAGCGCCACCGGAGTTTCGAATTACCGTTGGCGCGAGACGACTGCGCGAAGATCATGCCTTGCGCCTTGCTCCATTTTGGAGCAAGGCCAGATATAACATAGGACAATGCAATAATCAAGAACCATCGAGTAATTGACTAGGAGTTAGGTAATCTGGCTAGCCGACCGGATCCGGCGAAGCCGGCAGGGATAGACGCTCCGGCCAGGGGCCGAGTAGATCGGGGTCGTCCGAAACACCCCCTGCGATCAGCACTTGCTCGGCGACGTGCGGGGCGAAGGGCGCCAGGGCTCGAGCAAGCAGCAGTAGCGCGGCGATCTGCGCCTCCGCGTCCGCGCGGCTGAGCTCGCCACGGCGCCGCAGGACACGCTTCTCGAAGTCCTGAATCCGCTCGAAGAGCCGTGTCACATTGCGGACCGCCTTGTGCATCTGCAACTGCTCCAAGTCGGCGGTGATCCGCTCCAAACCGTTGTCGCACCACTTGCGGAGCCGCTCGCGCATGAACTCGGTGTCCGCCGCGGCCTCCTTGTCCTCCGGAGCCTCGGACACTCTCGCGAAGCGCTCGTGCGAGTAGTCCCAGACGTTGCCGAGGAAGCGGCTGGCAAAACGCAGGGCGCCGTCGTTCCAGTTGAGCGTCTTGGCGGGGCCCGCGGCGTAGAGGACTGCGAGACGAACGGTGTCGGCGCCGTAGCGCGCGACCAGCTCGTCCGGGTCGACCACGTTCCCGAGGTGCTTGCTCATCTTGCGGCCGTCGGCGATCACCATCTCGTGGAAGAGGCAGCCAGCGAAGGGCTCGCCATCCTCGAGGAAGGAGAGGGGGCCGATGTCGCGCAGAGCCTTGGTGACGACGCGCTGGTCGAATACGAAGTTGCCGCTGTCGGCGCCGGCGACGAGCCGCTCGGCGGGAAGCCATCGGCGCAAGTCCGGGTGGTCGAACATCTCCGTGGCGCGAGCCTCAGGCGGCACTGCTGCCGGAATCCAGAGCCAGAGGGCATCGAAATGACAGTCGAGCGTGTCGGTCTCCCGCTTGGCGGGCTCACCGCAGCGCGAGCAGGGAACGTTGACGAAATCGGCATGCTCGGCCAGCGGATTGCCCTCTGCGCTCGGCTCGACATCGTGGGGCAGGACCACCGGCAGATCCTCCTCGGGCGCCGGGACGGCGCCGCAGCCCCCGCAGTGGATTACCGGGATCGGTGTTCCCCAGAAGCGCTGACGTGAGATCGAGAAGTCGGCGGCGCGGTAGCGAGTAGCCGGACGAAGCTGAGGCTCAGCTCCGTCCGGCGCCCTCGAGGAACCGTCGGCCTCTCCTACCCGCTCCACTCGCGCGGCGATCGTCGCATCCGCCTCGTCGACGCTCGGGATACCGAGCACGGCCGTGGGCCCGTAGCGGGCGTCGACCAGCGGCGAGACGAGCACCGGCAGCTCCACACCACCCCAGGGCGAGGCAAGGGAGGCGCCCGTGTCGACGAGCGGCACGAATCTCGTGTCCCGGGCGCTGCGCTCCCAGCCGCCCGAGCGCAGCTCGTCCAGTTGCTCCCGGACGCCCGGCGCGGCCGTCCAGCGCTCGAGCTCAGGATGACGGGGGGAGAGCGCGACGAAACTTGCCTCGGTGACCGCCTCCCGATGGGGAGTGAAGGCCACCAGCTCTCCGCCACCATCCGCCGGCAGCCTTACCTCCACCCCATCGCTGCGGCCGAGGATGTCGCGCTGTGTGGCGAGCGAAATCTCGTCCCACTCCTGCTCGAGATCCCCGAGGCGCCGGTCGTTCTCCTCTAGGTAAGGCGTCACACGCAGGAACCAGGTTGGCCGCAGAATCAGGCGGACCTCGTTGTGGCAGCGCCAGCAGCGACCGTCCTCGACCTGAATCGCGGCGAGCGTCGTGCGGCAGTGGTCGCACCAGTCGACCGTGGCCTCGGCGCGGTAGATCAGCCCAGCCTCGAGCAGGGTCAGAAAAAGCCACTGCGACCAGCGGTACTGCGCCTCGTCGGAGCTGTAGAAGACGCGGTCGTAGTCGAACGAGAAGCCGAGGCGCTTCATCTGGTCGAGCATCCGCTCGCCGCACCGCTCAACCCACTCTGCCGGCGGCACCTTGCGCTCGATTGCCGCAATCTCGGCCGGCAAGCCGAAGGCGTCGAAGCCGAAGCCGAAGAGGACCGCCTCACCGAGAGCTCGGCGAAAGCGAGCGTAGGCGTCGCCGATCGCGTAGTCGCGCACATGCCCCATGTGCAGGTTGCCCGATGTGAACGGGCTGGATGGCTTGATGTAGGAGTAGCGCTCTGCCCGCCCCGGGTTTGGCGTTGCGAAGGCGTCACGCTCCGCCCAGGCGGCCTGGCGCGCCTCCTCCACCACCGCCGGGTCGTATTTGGGTATTGCGATGCTCATATAAATTTGACCAAAGAGCGGCAGGCGCGTATCTTCTTGATTCGAGTCTACATTTGGTGCCTATTCAGCGCCGATTGTGTGACGGAAGTGAGCCAGGGTCAAAAAAGCGGGGATTCCGCGCCCGTCATGTCCGGGGGCGTGCCTAGCTTCGAAACACCGAGACAATTCGGCCCCGGCAGCGCTGCCACGCGCCGGGGCCAGCCGAGACCTGAACAGGAGGTCCCAACAATGGGAGAGGATAGAGGGGTCGCGTTGCTAGTCGACGGGCGTTTGGACGAACGACTCGTCGAGCAGGCTTTTGAGGCTGCAGCCGAGGGGCCCTACGACCAGCGAGTTCGCAACGCCTTGGAAGCCGCAATCGATGCGGTTGAGGCAGACCCGGAGCGAGCCTGTGAGGCTCTCTGGACGCTGCGTCATGACGACGCAACGGTCGAGCGCTTGATGCAGTGCATGAATTGCTCCCCCGAGCGCGCCACACTGGCCCTCGGCGCTGCTTTTCAGATCGCCCACGCCGAGCTTGCCAGCGCAGAGCCCGATCTGCGCAGCCGCGTGCCCGAGCTACTGCACTGGCTGGAAGGCAAGTGGTGACCGCCCCCTGAGGATCGCGTCGATCGCGACCTCCGGGCCGATCGCCGGCGCCAGGGCCAGGAAGGAGAGCGCAGGGACAACTTGCCCCAAACGCTGCGTCTGCCCGCTGGCGACGTAGTAATGGAGAATGCCCCAAATCGCCGCCACCGAGGCTTCCGCGGCCAGCTCCGTCGGGCGCTGCTCGGGCGGAGCGCTTTCGCGGAAGAGGGCGGTGATGCTCGCCATGATGCTCTCGCGCCTGCGCATCCCATCCGGGCCAGGAGCAAATGCCTCGGCGAATCCGAGCCTGCCGAGCACCGGGTCGCGGACGATGTACTCGCAGAGCGCACCAAGCGCACGGTGAGTGCCGCACGCCCAGGAGCCCGCTTCGACATACGCGCGCTTGGCTTGCGACAGCGCGCGATCGACACGCAGCTCCAGCGCTGCGAGGAAACAATCCTCGACGCTCTCAAACTGGGCATCAAAGCTTCTTCGCGAGACTCCCGCCGCGCTGCGAATACGCGAGACCGTCAGTTTCCAGTAGCCGTCGGCGGCGGCGAGCTTGGCCACCGCGGAGAGAATCAGCGCGCGCTCGTCGCCGGGGGTATCGCCGTTTGCCTCCTCCGGGCCCCTGAGGGCCTCTGACCCCCCAGTAAAACCCAGCGAGGCAAGCTTGTGATCGAGAGACCCAACCTCGATGGCGGCCTCGCTGCGATAGCAAAGCGCCCACTCCACCAGGGATTCAGCGACGTCCGGGAGCTCCCACTCGCGACCGTCGAGGAGCCGCGTGCGCGCCACGCCGGCGCCGCCGGCGACCACCCCCTTGATTAGGAGCGGGGGGACCGTGATCTCGCCAGGGGCGCGGGAGAAGCTTTCTCCGACCATCGCCTCGAACATGCCTTCGGCGCGTCTCATCTGCTCGAGCGCCGCCGGACCCACCGCCAGCACCTCAACGAGCGCCAGGCGGCCCGTTTGCGGTTTGCCCTGGATCTCCTGCCCGAAGGCGGAGAAGGCGAGCCGCAGTCGCTGCCCCCAGTCTCGCTCACCACGTTGGGCGGCGACGATCCGTCCTGCTGCTCGCTGCACGACGAGTTCGTAGGTGCGGAGAAAGCAGTCCTCCTTCCCGTCGAAGTGCTCATAGAAGGCGCGAGTCGATACCCCCGCCAGCTTCGCGAGCTCGCGAACCGTCACTGCGCGGTACCCGCGCTCGCCGACGATCTCGATCATCGCGCCGTGGATACGAGCGCGCTGGTGTAAGGCGACCTCCCGCGCAGGCCTTCCGGGACCTGGACTCAGCTTGCGGTAGAGCGCTTCCGGCGATTCGGCGCCCGGAGTAGCGAGTGCGGCCGCCTCACTCGTTGCGGCCATCGACGCACCCCGCTCCCACAGGTCCGTGCAGCAAGTTCTTTCCTCTCCTCCCGGCTCCGAAATCCCTACAGTTTCGGATAGAAACCCTAGTCGTACCAGAGTCAGTGCCGGTTCGCAACCTCCCGAGAACAGACAGCAGGAGGACTGCTAATCACATTCTTTCTTGCTTTGTATAACAACTTTTAGCATTAAAAGTTGTTATACGCAAGATTCGCCCGGCCGGCGAGGGCCGCTTGGGCGGCTATGTTGCGTCGATGCTCACACGCAGCGCCGCACTCGAGGCGATCGCCGGGCAGCACTTCGAGGTCGTCGTCATCGGCGGCGGCATCACCGGCGCCGGGGTGGCGTTCGACGCCGCCTCGCGCGGCTACTCGGTGGCGCTTCTAGAGCGCGGGGACTACGCGGAAGGCACCTCCAGCCGCTCCTCGAAGATGGTCCACGGCGGCCTGCGCTATCTGCAGAACCTCGACCTTGGCCTGGTCCGCGAGGCGCTGCTGGAGCGTCAACTGATGGTGCAGCTGGCGCCGCACCTGGTCTACCCCACCCCCTTCCTCGTCCCCGCCTTCGCGGAGGAGCGCCGCGACCGGAGGGTCGGGCTCGGGCTCAACATGTACGACGTGATGGCGACGACCCGGGTCGGTCGCAGCCGCCGCGAGATGCGCTCCTCGAAGGAGGGGGACGAGGACTACTACTGGTCGCCCGACCGCCATAGGACGATCCCCCGCGACGAGGTGCTGGAGATGGTGCCCTCGCTCGCTCCACGCGACCCGCGCGACGCCTACCTCTTCTACGACTGCCAGACCGACGACGTCCGCCTGGTCCTCACCGTGCTGGGAGAGGCGGAACGCTTCGGCGCTGCGATGCTGAACGGAGCCGAGGTAAGCGAGGTACTGCTCGAGGGCGGGCGCGCTTGCGGGGTTGCCTTCGTCGAGACAGAGTCCGGGGAACGGGTTGAGGTCAGGGCCGACAACGTGGTCAACGCAACCGGCGTCTGGGCCGACCGGATCCGGCCCGAGGAGGTGATCGAGGAGGAGGACGTGCCACGGATCTCCCCCAGTCGCGGCACCCACGTGCTGCTCGATCGCGACGACCTCTCCACCGGACGCGCTGCCTGCATCGTCCCCGCCGGCGAAGGGAGGGCGATCTTCGCCCTCCCTTGGTACGGGCGCACCCTGGTCGGCACCACCGACAACGACTTCGATGGCGACATCGACCGACCCCAGCCCGGAAACGACGACGTCGAGTACCTGCTCAATGCGGTCAACGCCTTCTTCGACGTCTCGCTGAGCGACTCCGACCTGGTCGGCGCCTACGCCGGAGTTCGCCCGCTGATCTCCACCGGCGATCCGAAGAAGTCAGTCGACATATCTCGCAAGGCCGAGCTCTACGAGACGTCCTCGGGGATGCTGACCATCACCGGCGGCAAGCTGACCACCTGGCGGCGAATGGCCAAGCAGACAGTCGACCGCCTGGTCGAGCGCGAGGCTCGCGATGCGTCCTGCCATACAGCCGAGATTCCGCTTGGGATGCAGGCTCGTCCCGATGACCTACAGGCGCCCGACGGGGTTTCGGAGGAGTCGGTCTCCCAGCTCGCCTTCCGCTACGGGCACGCGGCACGGGCCGTCCTCGACGTCGCCTGGAAAGACGCGAAGCTGGCGGCGCCGATCGTCCCAGGCCGGCCCGATCTGCTCGCCGAGGCGACGATCGCCGCCCGCCTCGAGCAGGCGCGGAGTGTTGCCGACGTGCTGCTGCGCCGCACTCGCCTCGGCCTCCTCGCCGCGCCGCAGCTGCGTACGGCCGATACGGTGCGGCCGGTCGCCGAGGCGCTTGGCGCCGAGCTGGGTTGGTCGCGGCGGCAGGTCAAGCAAGAGGCGGGGGCCTGGGTATCCAATGCCTCCAATAACCTGGGCGCATGACCAAGACCGAGCTGGAGTCCAAGCACCTCGCCGAGCTGCACGCGCTTGCCGCGGAGGCCGGCCTGCCCCGCTACCGGATGCTGCGCCGCGAGGAGCTGATCGAGAAGCTGGCCGGCGGAGCATCCGCCGAGAAGCCAAAAGAAGGCCGAGAGCCGCGACCGCGGCGCGAGCGCAAGCCGCGCGAGCGGAGCGATGGATCGCGACGCCGTGAGCGGCCGGAGAGGCGCGAGCGCTCCGAGCGAACGGAGCGACGGGAGCAAGCCGAGCAGCCGACGTCTGAGCCACCAGCCAAGACACCCGAGCCGACGTACGAGAAGAGCCCGGAAGCCCCCGACGCCGGAGAGCGTCGGCCACGTCGCAGGCGCCGGCGTCGCTTTGGCCGCAAGCGCAAGGAGTTGCGCCTACACAACCTCGTGGCGCCGGGCAAGGAGCGACAGACGATCGTCTACGCGGAGACGCGTGATGCGTGCACGAAGCTGTTGCGCGAGCTAGCTACCGAACTCGCAGCCGAGTCGAGCGGATCCGATCCGGTGGCGCTACTGGTCGAGCCCGGCCCCGAGGAGCTGGCCGAGTGGAGGCGTGTAGCGCCACAGGCCGAGATCGTCGCCGCCGCACAGGCCCGCCACGCCGAGGACGCAATCGCCCAAGCCACCCGTCGCGCCGAGGGGGGCGAGAGCGTCATCGTCCTGATCGACTCCCTGACCCGTTTGGCAGAGCTCGGCGACGCTGAGGACACCACCAGCCTGCTCGATGCCGCCCGCGCTGTAACCGTCGTCGCTGCGCTAGAGCACCACTAGCCGCGGTAGGCGATGCGGCGCCAGGAGGGCTCCTTGGAGAGCTCGATCAGCTCCGGGCTGCGATCTGGCTGCACGTAGCCGAAGGTCTGGGTGCGCTCGTCGAAGACCACATCCAGCTCCCCCTCCTTTACCCGCTGGTCCAGCCAGGCCCCACGGAAGACAAGACGCCGTAGCCAGTGGACCAGGCTGCGATTTGCGGGGCCGACCAGCTCCTCCCAGTTCTCGTTGATGTGCTCGCCCAGGCCTGAGGCGGGCTCGGCGATCTCACCGCTGACCGCGAGGTCGAGCAGATCGTCGAGCTCCTCCCGGCTCAGCCCCTGGTTGACGAAGCCGAGCTTGACCGCGGCCTGCTCCACGCGCTGGCCGAAGTCCTCCTCGTTGAAGGCGAAGCGGAGCTCGCCGTACTCGAGCACGTAGTCGGAGCCCGACTCGTAGTTGCCTCTTCGCGTCGTCTTCTTTTCCATCGAGTTGAAGCCCATCCTGTCCCGCAAGCCCAGCGGGAACAGGGTCGGGATCATGCCGATCATCGTAGCCCGATGCCGGTGGGCCGCCGACCCTGAACGAGGGTTTGCACCCCCCGGAGCAAGCTAGTCGAAGGCGGCCGCCTCGGCACTGGGGACCTTGCCCCCACTGCAGGGCCCCGGCCCGTGCCCGGGCCGGGGCAGGATCTGAAAGTTGGTGACGGCGTGGAAGGGCGTGGTCGAGCCGTCGTTCTGGGCGAGGTTGATGACGAGGCGGTAGAAGCCGGGGCGCAGGTCCCGGTAGTAGATCTGGGGCAGTGTCGCCGGCGAGTAGGTGCCGTCGGAGCCAATCCGCTCGGCCAGCACGCCGTTGGGACCGGAGTACTCCGGGAAGTCGAACGAGGCGCCGACCAGGCGACCGCGTCCGAGCGCGCTCTCGATCGCGCGCTCCAGCTTGACCGGGTCGACACAGTCCGGCACTCGGTTGAGGCCGAAGCGGATGTGCCCCTCCCCCAGCTGGGGTTCGCCGCCAAAGTGATGCGGCGAGAGCTGGAAGTTGTGGACATTCACCTTGACCACAACCGCGTGACTACGCTGGCGGGCCCCGTTGCGTGGCGAGATGATCTCGATGCTGGGCTCTCCGGGAGCCGGCTCCGCCCTCGCCTGCGAGGTCTCGTCCCCGTCGGAGGAGAGCACCAGGACGAGCGCGATTGCCGCCCCGGCGAGGGCCACGAGGACTGCGATTCCGGCGCGCATTCGAGTCCGCACTCTATGAGAGGCTGCGCCCAGACTGGGTCTCGTCGACATAAGGAGGACAGGTGGAAGAGAACAGCAGGCAGCCATGGCTCCTGATCGCGATCGCTGCGTTGGGGCTGGCGCTGGGCGCGGCCTCGCTGGTCGTCGCCTTCGACGCGAAGGACACCAGCGAAGACGCGGTGCAGAAGGATTCGGTCGAAGCGAAAAGCCTGAGCCTCGAAGAGCAGACCGTGGAAAGCGAGGCGAAACGGGACGCTCAGGCGACGCGCAAAGCAGCCACCGGCCTCTCCAAACGGATTGCCAAGCTCGAACGTCAGACCGCGACACTGCGCAAGCAGGCGAAAGAAACCGCGGGACTCTCCAAACAGGTCGGCACCCTCGAAACTGACGTGAAAACGATCGACACTCGCATCACCGCGCTCAACCAGCGGGTGAGCAAATTGAGCAAACGCGTCAACGCGACGAGCAGCGACGGCGGTCAGACCGCGGGCTAGCTCAGGGCAGGAAGATGGTCGCCTGCTCAACCGGCGGGCGAGCGGGCGGCTCCTTCTCCTGCCGACGCGGGCCCAGGTGGAGAAGAGCGACGAAGCGCTCGTCGCCGGGCAGGCCGACCGCTTCCCTGCCCGCCTCGTCGCGCAGCAGCTCCGGAGTGCGCCAGTAGCCGGCGAGGCCGTGGGCATGCGCGGCGAGCAGAACGATGTAGGAGGCGACGGCGGTCGCGTGCAGGTCCTCCTCATCCTGGACCGGATCGCCGTCGAGTCGGCAGGAGACGACGACCAGGGTCGGGGCGCGCTCGAGCTTCGCTGCGCCCTCCGGCCCGGCGACACGCTTCAATCGCTCAAGCGCTTCCGAGCCGACGACCCGGAAGCGCCAGGGCGCGGTCAGGTGGTGGTTGGGAGCCCAACGGGCCAGGTCGAGCAACTCGAGCAGCTCCTCGCGCCCGAGCGGCTCAGGGCCGAAGGCCTTGTGGGTACGACGGGTGCGGATCGCGGTCTCGACGTCCATTGGGAGGTGGTCGACGCTCACCAGCCGTTGCGACGGCCGAGCCACCAAGGCACCCCGATGGCGAGGCTGGCGGCGGCGAGGCCGATGCCTACCGGCGGCAGGGGCGAAGGGGCATCGTCGTCCTCTGCGATAGCGACAGCCGTCTCCGACTCCAGCGCTGGCGGAAGGGTGGGACCGGACCCCTCCCTCTCTCGCCCTCCCGCTGAGGGGGGGACGGCTGGCGCAACGGGCGGTGGTGGGCTGGAGGGCGCAAAACGTTCGGGAGGGGATCCGGTCCCACCCCCGACAGCTGGCGGCGACGCAGATGGCGTGGATGGCACAGCGGGCGGCGTGACTGTGCCAGGCACGGGGGCACCGCTGCCGACTTTGGCCGAGAGTTCAGGAGCCCGAGGGGGGGCGGAGATCGGGAAGGACTCGCCGGCGACGGCGGCGAGGACCTGGCCGGTCACCCAGACCGGCGTCTGGTCGCTGGAGGCCGAGTAGCGGTAATGGCCGTCGGCGGCCTGCCGCGCGGCGAGGTAGTCGAGGGCGCTGTCGGGATTGGCGCCGACGGCCAGCATCCCCTGCACCGCCCAGGCCGTCGACTGCGAGTTGACCGCCCCCGAGGCGCCGGTGACGAAGCCGCCGTTCGGGCGCTGGTGTTTGCGCAGGTAGCCGAGGCCGTGTTTGGAGATCTCAGCCCCCGGCATCGCTTGCATCACCGCGCCGGTCCCATCGGCCGTGCTGAACGAGTTCGGCACGTCGCCCCAGCCCCCGTCCACGTTCTGCACTTTCCCGAGCCAGGAGAGCGCGCGGTCGAGACCCCCGGTCGCACCGGCGGTGCGCAGGGCGATCACCGCAAACGCAGTGGAGCCAGGCCAGCCGACCCATGACCCGTTCTCGGCCTGTTTGTCGCGGAGCGTGGCGACGAGGTCGACGCCGCCGAAGGAGCTGGGGTCGATGCCCGATGCCTCGAGGGCGAGGATCGTCCGCGCGTAATCGCCGGCGCTGCCCAGTTCGCCGACGTTGGCGCGCAGGAAGTCGATCGGTGTGCGTCCGAGGCGGGCGACGTCGAGTGGGTTGCGATCGGCCGCAGCAAGGCCAAGCGCCACCCAAGCCGTGGTCGAGACACTGGATTCGTCTTCGAGCGAGGGGCCGAAGCCACCATCGGCGTTCTGCGCCGAGGTCAGCCATTTGACGGCGCTGCCAGTGTCAGCGCCAGCCGGCGCGGGGGCAGTCGCAGCCAGGAGAAGGACGGCGATAACCGTCGCGGCGACGCCACCACGGAGGCGCGGCGCCCATCCACTGGAGCCGGTCTCCCGGCCCCCCCTTCCCCACTCGAAGCGCTCGCGGAAGCGCGCCAGCATCCGGATCATCGCCGGCCCCGCTACCAGGGCGAAGACGACGTTGCCGATCGCGTGGGCGGCGTCGAAGGGCACCGCGCGGGACTGGAACGCGAGGAAGCGCTCCAGCGAGAGATCGCCGCCGTAGGTCGCCATCAGAGAGAAGTTCAGCAGAGCGCCGTAAGCAATGCCGGCTGCACCGCAGACCGCGGCCAGAGTCAAGCGCCCAACGTTGCGACCGCCGACCGCGGCGAGACCGGCGCCCAACACCCCGCAGAGCCCCCAACCGGCCATCTGCCACGGGGTCCAGGGCCCCTGGCCGAACCAGAAGTTCGAAACCAGCGCCGCGAGCGCGCCGACCGCGAAGCCGGGCGCGGCGCCGAGGGCGAAGCCGGCGAAGATGACGATGTCGGTGGTCGGCTTGACGTTCGGGAAGGCCGCGAAGGCGATGCGCCCGGCGATTGCCAGCGCTGCCAGCGCCGCGACCAGAGCCACGACCTGGGATGGCGGGCGCGAGCGCTCGTACCAGGCGAAGCCGCCGAGCAGGACGGCGCCGAGGATGAGGAAGCTGGCCGCCTCCCAGGGCATCAGCCCTGCTCCTCGCCGCCGAGGAGGACGGCGGCGCCCTGCTCGGGGGTGATCACGCCTGGGAGATCGAGGACGCGGGCAACCTCGGTGGCGAAGTACCAGCCGCCGGAGAGGATCTCGGTGGCCGGCCCGTCGGCGATCACGACGCCGTCGCCGAGCAGGACGACGCGCTCGGCGAAGATTGCGGCGAACTCGACGTCGTGGGTAGCGACCACCACGCCAGCCCCACCACCGGCAAGGCTTTCCGTCAGCTCTGCGAGCCTCGTCTTGTGCGCCCGGTCCATGCCGCGCGTCGGCTCATCGAGCGCAACGAGACCTGGCAGCTCATCACCGTCCATTCGACCCGCCAGCGCAATCGCAAGCGCCAATCTCTGACGCTCCCCGCCTGACAGGTCCCGCGGGTCCGAGTCGACCGCATGCTCCAGCCCGACCATCCGCAACGCCGCCATTCCTTGGGCGCCCGGCAGCTCATCACCGACCCGCTCCCGCACCAGGTAGTCGCCGGGGTTCTGGGTCAACAACGCGACTCCATCGGATATCTCAACCTTTCCTCTCACCGGCTCCACCAACCCGGCGATAGTTCGCAGCAGCGTGCTCTTTCCAGCGCCGTTCCGTCCCATTAGGGCAACGCGTTCGCCACGCTGAACACGCACGTCTATTCCTCGCAGCACGTCTCGGGGTACATCGCTGCTGTTCAGCTCAACCCAGAGATCCCGAATCTCGACCGCCGTTGATGGAGGGGAGCCGGACTTCCCCGAAACGGCTTGTACTTTTTCGGCTGCGGCCCCGACGGCAGTCTCTCCCGCCCCACCGAAAAAGTTGAGTGCAGGGGAAGTCCGGCTCCCCTCCCCCGCCTGCTGTCTGGAATTGAGAATCTGACGCCCATCGCGGACCCCGATTGGGAGTGGATCGATGCCGACTAATGAGAAGAGGCGGGCGGCGGGGGTCTCGAGGGCAGAATCGGCGTTCTGAGCCCAAGCAAGAAAGTCGCGCGGTGGGCCGTCGAAGGAGATAGCACCCGTATCCATGGCGATCACACGGTCGGCGGCGGCGAGGCAACGCTCGAGGCGGTGCTCGGCGAGAAGGATCGTTACCCCCCACTCCTCATTCAACCTCCGCAGGAGCCATATGAGCTCATCACCGGCAACCGGGTCGAGCTGGGAAGTCGGCTCGTCGAGTAGAACCAGCTGCGGCCTCGTCACGAGAGCGGCAGCCAATGCCACCCGCTGCAGCTCTCCACCGGAGAGGGTGTCGACCGTGCGAGTCAGGAGATGCGGTATTGCGAGAGCTAGGGCAACCTCCTCGACTGCGCGGGCGCGCGAGGCCGCGGGATCGCCGCGCATCTCGAGCGGCAGCTCGATCTCAGCGGCAACCGTGGTCGAGACGACCTGGGTCTCTGGGTCTTGGGCCACGTAGCCGACTGCGGCCGCGAGCCTGCCGGGGCCTGCCTTGAGCGCGTCGATGCCGGTGACCTCGATGCGGCCCGATATCTCGCCGCCGTGGAAGTGCGGGACGAGGCCACAGGCGGCGCGCAGGAGGGTCGACTTGCCGCTGGCCGAGCGGCCGGCGAGGAGAGCGAGCTGGCCTGGTTCCAGCTGGAGGGAGACGTCGCGCAGCGTCTCGCGCTCGGCATGGGGATAGGAGTAGGTGAGCCCCTCGATCGCGAGCGCGGGAGTGATCCGAGCGGGGGTTGCGAGCTCAGACACGTGACTGCTCCGGTGGAGGGGCGACGGTCGAGCGTGGCTTTCCCCGTATATACGACGGGAAAGTCGCCACGCGAAGTGGAGCAAGCCCCGCGAAAAGCACAGCAAGGGCGACGGCGAGAGTCGCGGATCCGGAGCCGATCTCGATCGCCGGGTAGAAATCGAAGGCGTCGGCGCCGAACAACTTTCCCGCGATACCCACCGCCAGAACGCCCACGCCGACCACGTAGAACCGCCCGTCGTAGCGCGAACGCGCTCGTGCTCTCGGCGCCCTCGGCGCCTCCAGCGCATAACCGCGAAGCTCGAGGGTGGCGGCGACGTCAACTGCCCTGTCCAGCGAGCCAGCCAGCAGGCGCCGGGCCAGCGGGGCGCGGCCAACCGGAGCCGCGGCGGGGCCGCGCAGGCGGGCGGCATCGCGGAGACGAGCGCCGTCTGCCGCCGCCAGCGGCACTAGGCGGGAAACCAGAGTCGCGGTGAGCGCCGAGCGACCAGCGAGCGGGCGCAACGAGCGGAGCACACGGTCGGGGTCGACGCAGGCCGAGTAGACGGCGAAGACGACCAGGACCACGGCAGCGCGCAGGCCGAGCACGGCGCCGGCGGCGACCGCCTCGGCGGTGACGACAACCTGGCCGAGTAGCGGCCACTCGCCGAGCCTGACCAGCGCCGTCTCGCCGCGATCGACGACCAAGGCGTTGACGGCGACGATCAAGAGCGCCAGCGTCAGGCCCATCCAGAGCGCCGCCCGCACCGCGCGTTCGGCCCCCGCAAGCAGGCCGGCAAGGACTGCGGCGGCGCCGGCGGCGCCGAGCACGAGCGGGTTGGAGTAGAGGAAGGCGACGACGACCAACGAGCCCAGGTAGATGACGGCCGCCCCCGGAGATGCCGCCTGAAGCGGCCCCGGCCGGGACGTGTAGGCGAACGGCGATCTCATCGGAGCGGAAGCGGAATCTTCTTGCCGCCGTCGACGGCGACCGCGTAATGGTCGCGCAGGTCACCCTCATCCAGCAACGCCGCCGCCGTCCGAACTCCGGCCGCGCTTGTCCCGGTCACAACCCACACCGGCGGCGCCTCGTAGCGGCGAGTGGCGGCGACCAGTCCGGCGTCCCGGCCGAAGTCGCGCCCCAGCGCTCCTTCTTCGTCGAGTCCGCGCAGCTCAAATCCGTCGTCAACCGGCACAAACTCCGCAAAGACCCCGCTTACCTGCAGGCCATCCTCGATCTGCGCCGCGGCCGAGTCACGGCGCACCTGCTCCCAGGGACCGACCAGCACCCGAATCGCGCCCTCGGGGTCGCCGGGGGCCACGACGACGCCGGCCTTCTGCAACCGGGTGCGGACATCGGTACAGGCGCTCCCACCGGCCAGACACTCGACCACGACTGGGAAGCGCCTGCCCTCGTAACCGCCGACGAAGGGGTGTGGCCAGGAGCCGACCACGGCGGGCACCTGCTGTGCGGCCGTCCAGTCACGGTAGTCCCACCAGATCGCCTCGCCGCCGCGCAGCTCGTAGTCGGCCGCGCCGACGCTCGCCTCGACGCCGTTGACGTAGTAGAGCCAGTCCCAGAAACGGCCGTCGTCGCGGGTCGCTTCGAGCCCGTCGATCGACTGTACGAAACCGCCGCCGTAGCGGGTCGAGATCTCGGCGCTGCGTTCGAGTATCCGCATCACCGTGTCGGACTCGGTGGTGTCGTCGACCCCCCGGCCGAAGAGCTGCTCAGCGCCGTAGTCGCGAGTGACCGTCAGCTCGACGTGGTCGAGCTCGTCCCCCGATCCCAGGCCGCAGCCGGCGGTCGCGAGCGCCAGAGCCAGCGCGATCGCGACCGCCGCGCGGCGGCGTGTGGCTCCTAGTCGCGCGGGCACTTCCCCCCGACGCAGACCGCCTCGCGGCCGGATGGGATGTCTTTGCCGTAAGTGGCGCTCAGGTTGGCCGGCTTGCTCAGCACCACGGTGGTGCGACCGTCACCCCCGGTCGGTCCTGTCGCGCCGGTCACTTTCGCTCCCGCGACAGGGGCCTTTTTGCCTTTGTCGTCGTAGGAGAAGACGCGGACCGTGAACGGCGTCCCGGCTTTCGCCTCATCGGGCGCACTCAGGGCCAACTCGTCCGGGTACGGGAACGGGCGCCAGCGCCCAGAGCACCTCGTCGCCGGCTTTCACTTTCACCATTTCGCCGCCGAGTTCCGGGTTCTCGTGGTTGACCTTCAGATACCAGGAGGCTTTCGAGCTGGAGACGGAGCCGCCGACCCCGCATATCCCCAGGCCGAAATCGAAGGCGTCGGTGATCAGCAGTGGCTTCAGGGCCGCGGTGAACCGAGCGGCGGCGATCAGCATGCCCAGCGCGGTCGGGCCTTTGATCGTCACCTCTTTGCCGCTGCCGCCGGTCCCCGGTCCGAAGCAGGTCGCTTTCGGGCTGGTCTTGACCGTCTGGGTGAAGGCGCCGAACGCGTCTTCGGCGAGCACCTTGTTGCCCTTGCCGACCACGCGCAGCTCGGCGAGGGGGCCCTTGGCGACGGTGCCAGCAGCGAACGAGAGCATGAGAACGAGAGCCAGCGCGCACGCGGCGGCCAGCCGGAATGGAACGAGTCTTGGCATTTAAGCCACCCTTTCCTCGAGGGTTGTCATGGCTGGCCGGGGAACAGGTCTCCTGGCTTCCGGGATGAGTCTGCTGCGCCTTCCCAGGGAGGCGGCGCCTCCCCAGTGGCCGGCGCACATGGCGCCCGCAGCTTCCTTCGCCCGGTCACAGTGGCGGGACCGCGCCGGCTTCTCACCGGACTTCCCTTGAACCACCGACCGTATTTACGCGAGCGAGTCTATCCGTCAGGCGACGAGGGGAATGACGCAGCGGAATTTGCGGGTCTCGGTCTGGGCCGCTGAGGAGATCAACCCAGCAGCAGACACTGTGACTACCGCATAAAGATTGGGGCCTGATACGACGGGAATGTCCCCCGTCCACTCGTCCCCAGCCGCCAGCGTCACCCCCGGCTGCTGGGAGAAGGCGGCCAGCTGCAACGCCTCCGGCAAGGCGCCGCCCTGGGCGGCGCAGGAGGCCGCGGCGGCGGGCGCGGTCAGCGCCACGTCGGCGGCGGAGCCCTGCCAGCAGGCGCCGGCGAAGAGCCGGGCGCCCGGCAGGCAGCCGGCCGAGTGGCCGTTGACGGTGGAGGCGTTGACGGCGTGGATCGCGTTCTGCGCGGTCTCGGCTTCGACCGCGCTCTGGGATTTGCCGGCGGTTTCGGCGTAGGCGGCCTCCGGCACCTGGCCGAGGCTCAGCTCGTTGATTTCAGCTCCCGTGATCTGGGCCGTAGAGCCGGAGAGGGAGCCGAGCGCGCCCGGCTTGAGGCGGTTGACCGGGACCGAGTGTGGCTTCAGCCGGTTGCCCGGCAGCGACTTCACCTTGATCGCCTTGCCGTTGATCTTCCCGGCCGCGTACACGGTCCCGCCCAGCGCGACGAACAGCGCGATCGTCGCCAGCGCCAGCGCCGGCGAAGGCCAGCGGATCCCCTGCCTCATTCGTTCCCCCCACCTTTCGACTGCGAGCGGCGGCGAGGGTAAACCGAAGGCGCCGGTCCGACCAAGACCGTTGGACGAACATACATACGCCGGTTCGCCATTGAGCGCCGCGGCGGCTGGCTATCCTCAACTCGATGCGGCTGCGCTCGCACAGTGCCCGATCGCACCTGGCGAGCTCGTTCGCGGCGCTCGCCTGCCTGGTCGCACTCGGAGTCGCTGCTCCTGATGAAGCGGGAGCCTCCAGCCGCCTCCATCCCCCCTCAGCCGGAGCCTCGGCGAGCCAGGTCCGTGAGGAAGCTGCCCGGGTGGCCCGCTACTGGACGCCGGCCCGGATGCGCAGCACCCCGCCGCTCGGCGGCGGGGTCGCGCACGAAGACAGCGCCAGCGCCAGCTTCGCCACCGTGCTCGACGCGACCCTTCCCCCCTACTCGGTCAACGGCCGCATCTTCCTCCGCCAGGGCAACGCACGCGGCTACTGCTCGGGGACCGCGATCAACAGTCTCACCCGGCAGCTGGTGCTGACCGCAGCGCACTGCCTCAACTCGGGGCCGCTGGAAAGCTCGCCGCGCACGATCTGGTCGCGCTTCGTCCAGTTCGTGCCGGCCTATAGCGGCGGCATCGCCCCCTTTGGCGCCTTCATCGCCTACCGCAGCAAGATCTTTGCCCCCAAACCCTTCGTGATGGCGGGCAACCCCGACTACGACGTCGGCGCCTTCCTCACCCTTCCCAACGCCGCCGGACAGAACGTCGCCGACGCGGTCGGCGGCGGTGTTGGGATCGCCCTCGATCGTCCTCGCGGACAGCAGTTCCAGACCTTCGGCTACCCGGCGACGCAGCGGGCGCTGCAGCAGTGCGACTCCCCCTATGTCGGCGACGACGTCCTCACCTACAGGTTCGCCGGCCCACCGACGATCGCGATCCGTTGTCGCTGGACCCCGGGCGCCAGCGGCGGCGGCTGGCTGGTCGACGGAGGGACCGCGATCAACGGCGTGACCAGCTACGGCCACCGCGGCGACCGCCGCCACACCTTCAGCCCCTACTTCGGCAGCGGCAACGTCGGCGCCCTTATCGCCGGCCTCTAGAGCCCGGCGCTAGGCGCTCAGCAGGTCGCGGTAGAAGCGGTAGTCGCGCCGGTCTGGGCGCAGGTTGGAGGCGAGCGCCAGGTGGTGGCGCGCCCGATCGGTCTGCCCCGTCTTGGCGAGCGCGCGACCGAGGCAGAAGTGGGCGAAGTCGTTGACCTGGTGCGTCTCGACCACCGCCTTGAACTCCGTCGCCGCCGCGGCGAAGCGACCGCAGCGAAAGTAGGCCCGGCCCAGCGCCTCGCGCACCGATGACTGCTCCGGCGCCCGCCGGGCGGCCGCCTCGAGCGGTACCGCCGCCTGCTCGAAATCGTCGTCGGCGAGCAGCTCGATCCCACGCCGATAGAGCGTCAGAGTCGACTCGCCGTCGTGCTCGGAAGGCATCGCTCAAGTGTAGGCGGGCGGCACGGCGGACCAAACGGGTCCACCGTGCCGCCACGCTCTACGCCGAAGCGGGGCTCAGCGCTTCTTGCAGCCGTCCACCTTGAGCTTCAGGCGTTTGGTCTTGACCTGCTTCCCGTTCTGCGCCTTCAGGTTCATAAACGAGTTCTGGCGCTTGCTGCACAGGTCCGTCGAGTTGACAATCAGGCCCTGCTTCCTGCCGCCCTTCATCCAGATGGTGAACTTCTTCACCGGGACGTCGGGCACTTTGCGGAAGACGGTCTTCAGGCCACCTCGCTTGGAGCTGATCACCCCGCTCAGCTGCACGTTCACCTGGCCGCGCAGGTCGGCGACCAGGTCGGGCAGCTGGTTGTCCGAGGAGACCAGGTAGACCGGCCCCTTCAGCGGGTTGTCGAGCAGCGGCGTCACCGCCTTGGCGTTGCCGTATATCGCTGCTTTCGGGCAGGTCCGGCTGGCCAGCTGCGGCCTCGTGCAGACGGTCCTGATGTTGCTCTGGTCCAGGAACAGAGCGTGCGGCAGGACCAGCGCGCTGCGGGCCATGTTGGCGTCGCCTTCACGCGCTTCGAGGATCGCCCGGAACTTCGGGTGCTGGCCGCGGAACGTCGATTTCCCGCCACCGAAGAGCCGCGTGAACAGCTTCGGCTTGAAGCCGAGTTTGCCGCAGTCGGTCGCCTGGAACGGCGAGGAGACCGCGTAGCTGCTGAACGTGGCCGGGTTGGTCGGGTCGGCGCCGCCGCCGTTGATCGTGCCGCTGGTGGCGAACGCCGAGCAATCGGTCGGGTTGCGCATGAACCGCTGGCGATCGACGTCGACGTCGATCGTGCGCAGGTCGAGCTTGGCGCCGCCGAAGACGTCGGGAATGACGTCGGAGACGGCTTTGACCTGGGTCGTTTTCGGGTCGACGAAGAGCGCGACCCTGACCACGACGGCGCCGAGGTCAAACGGTCCCGCGACCGCCGGCGTGATCACAGCCATCGAGAGCGGCGCGCCCTTGTAGGGGCCGGCCAGGTAGGCCTTGCCGCCGATCAGGATCGGCTCGGCGCCGGTCCCGGCGCGAGTCGTGGCGTTGCCGACCTGGCTCGCGGCGGAGCAGCTCGGGCTGGCCTGCTCGGCTTTGCCAGCCGCGCTGGCAGCAGCCGCCAGCGCCTCCTCGGAGCAGTAGGGGATGCCGGCGAGCTTGCCGGTCAACCCCTCAGGCAGCGTCACGTCGACGACCTTCAGCTCCTGCTGGCCGTCGGGACGGGCGATGCGGACGCGGAAGGGGCTGTAGGCCCCTCCCTGGGTGTTGTCCGATTTAGCCGAGTAGCCCGGCGCGAACGGACGGTCCGCCATCGTCGTCGGACAGGCGCCGCCGCCGGGGATGCTCGACAGCGCGAAGCTGCTCGAGGGCGTCGCTGCAGTCCCGGGCCGCGCCCATGGCTCCAGCGCGGTCGTGGTCGCGTGCAAGCCGCAGGTCGGCGGGCTGGTCAGCACCTGGCGCTCTAGCGCCAGCGTCACCGTCTCGAACGGCACCTGCGGGTTTTCGAAGAACACCGCTTTCAGGTTGCCCGTCTGGGGGTCGGCGAAGATGTTGCCGATCAGCCGTGCCGAGATTCCCTCCTCTTTCGACTGTGCTTCGACGAAGACGCGGTACTCCTGGCCGGAGGTCGGGTCGCGGCTCAGCTGCTCGCCGATGTACACGTTGCCTTTCAGCGGGACATGGAGCGGCGGGCTGTCGACTTCGGCCGTGCCGATCCTGGAGGCAGCCGGACAGCTGTTGTCTTCGACCCGCACACCCTTTCCGAACTGCGCGTCGGTGCACGCCTCGAGGCCGTTGGCGGCCGCGGGGTTGATGCCCATGCCCGGGGGCATGACGATCGTCGCATTTCTCAGGTGAGACTGTTCCTGGGTTTCTTTGTTCGGCGCGTAGGGCAGCTCGATGACGAATTTCGGCGCGGCCGGAGAATCAACCTCGGCCGTACCCGCGTTGACGTCGATCGTCGGTTCGAAGGGCACTTTGTCGCAGCCTTCCTGGATGATCCCTTTGGGCAGCTCCGAGCCCACTTTGGTCGAGCCGTTCGGGAAGTTCGGATTCGGTTCGCCGTGGGACTCAGCCCGGAAGAAGGTCGTGTACGTGTCTTCGTGCGGTGGAGCTTCCGGATCGAAGCACGTCGTCGGGTTGGTGATGTAGTTGCCGAGGCCCGTGCGGCCTTTGCTGACCAGGCGGCTTTTCAGGGTCGAGAACGGTTTCGACGGTGGGGGCGTTTTGATCTGGAAGCTCTCGTGGTAGTCGCTCTCCCAGGCGACCTCGGTTTCCAGGAAGACCTTGCGTTTGAAGGCGATGACGAAACCGAGTTTGGCCGGTTCGCCGAATTCCGGCTCGAGGTTGTAGAGGGGCACTTTGGTGCCCTGTGGTTCGTTGGGCTGGATCACGAAACCGACGGGCAGGAAGGTTCCCACCGGGGCAGGTGGCGGTGCGGGCACCGCGTTTTCCGTGTTGACAACGAGAGTCGTTTCGTTGCGCCCAACGATCGTGCTCGGGTCGCATTTCGGGATGACCAAAAGTTCTTTGACGCCTGGTTTCACTTCGACTTCTTCTTCGTTTTCGAAGTCCGCCAGCGGGCACCGTCCTCCCGTCGCCTCGGGGTTGATGGTCAGCCCGACCGGCAGGTCGGTGCGCAGGGTCTTGATCGTCCTGTTCTCGATCGGTTCTTTGATCGGCATCAGCGTGCCGAACGGCGTTGGGCCTATTTCGCCGTGCTGGATGATGTACTGCGTGAAGCCGATTACCGGGTGGCCAGCGGCCGTTGTGAAAAAGCGCGATGTGTCAGCCGCGGAGCAGAGTACGGACGGGGGTTCGTCTTCCAGTTTGCAGGTGGCCGACTGGAAGCCGCTTTTCGCCGGGTCCGCCGGCGGTTCGAACTGCGGTTCGATGATGTCCTGCGTGTCCGCCAGTGCTACCGGCGCCGCAAGCACGCCGAAGCTCATCACCGCCATCGCTACTGCGATCAAGCGCCTAACCATCTGCTCCTCCTCGTTCACGCATTGACGTTTGCTACGCCGCCCCTGCGTGGCGCTCGACCCTCCCAGGTCGATCAACTGCACAACCCTCAACCAGCCAACATCGGCCGATTGGTCGAGGTTGCCACGCGGCTTGCTACTACCCGCTGCCGCACTCAAGGAAACC
Source organism: uncultured Solirubrobacterales bacterium (assembly GCA_963728045.1). GTDB lineage: Bacteria > Actinomycetota > Thermoleophilia > Solirubrobacterales > 70-9 > VRUE01. The sequence continues at coordinate 51,203 of CAVSIE010000004.1, read as the reverse complement.
CGCTGGACAGGCATAGGATGCGGTGCCCACCTGGCTGCGGATGGACCGGCGACTGCATTGCGTCGCCGACCGGCCAATGCTAAGGTACCCGAAATTTAATAAGGAAATCTTCTCCTAAAACGGGGGATCTTTCCCCCCAGTGCCCCCAGCAAGCACCAGTACCTTAATCGGTTAAAGGGCTGGCCTTAAAAGCCGGAGATCCGGGTTCGAGCCCCGGCTGGTGCATCGCCAAAGAAAGACGATTGGCGCAGCTATGGGGACGAACCTCTTCGACTACTTCGACGACGTGGCCCGCGGGGACGGGACGGATGCCCTCTGGGCCCCCCGCGCCCCCTACCGCCCGCACGAGCGCTTCGACTTGATGCTGGTGCCACGGGTCCAGGAGTGGCACGAGGACGAGCCCTCCCGCCAGGCGCTGGAGCAGATCGAGAGCGAGCCCTGGGTCGAGGCGGTGGAGCAGGAGGGCAAGCAGGTCTGGCTGCGCCTCCACAATGGCTGGTTCGAGGAGGCGGCCGCAGACCTGGAGGCGGAAGCCGCCGACGCGCAGGCGAACGCCGACATCGCCGAGGGCCAAGTGTTCGCGCTCAACTTCTGGGACGCGAACTCGACCAAGGCTCTGCACGTCGGCCACCTGCGCAACCTCGCCCTCGGCAACGCCCTCGGCGCCGCGCTGACCGAGGCAGGCGGCAAGGTCGAGCGGCGCAGCATCATCTGCGACGTCGGCCGCAGCATGGGCGAGGCGATGGCCGGCGTGGCCCGCAGCGGCCGCCACCTCGGCTCCTCGCCCGGCAACGGCCAGAAGAGCGACCACTTCGTCGGCTACTGCTACGCCGACTACGTCAAAGCGGGCCGCGGCATCAACGAGCTCGCCCAGGACCACCCCGCCGACTCGCTGACGCGCGAGGTCGACGTCCACAACGACAGCGCCGACGAGCTGCTCCTACGCGTGCTCGCCGGCGACCAGCCGGCGCTGGAGCTGTGGTCGCAGACACGCGCCTGGGTGATCTCGGGCCAGCGCAAGACCCTGGCCCGGCTCGGCATCTCCTTCGACAGCGTCTTCTTCGAGTCCGACTTCCTGCCCGAGGTCGCCGAACTGACCGAGCTCGGCCTCGAGGAGGGGACGCTGGACCGGCGCCCCGACGGCGCCGTCTTCTACGAGACCGGCCGCGAGGAGCTGGAGGAGATGCCGCTGGTGCGCTCCGACGGGGTGCCGACCCAGCACATGCGCGCCCTCGCCTACTGGATGGCGGCGCCCGGCCTCGACGGCACCACCTCAATCCAGGTCTGCGGCCAGGAGTGGTTCTCCCATGTCACCTGCCGCCGCCAGCTGATGGCCGAGCTCGCCCACACCGAGGAGGGGAACGGGTTCCACCCCTACCACGACATCTTCCACGGCATGGTCGCGAAGGAGCGCCAGGCGGTGAAGTCGAGCAAGAAAGACGCGCTGCTGATCGACCACCTGCTCGAGTGGATCGACGAGCAGGTCGACGGCGAGGCGGAGCGGGCCGCCGTCCGTGCCGGGCACCCCGCGCCGGAACAGCTGGCGGCGGAGATCGCGCTCGGCTACTTCCTCCTGCACCCGGCGACCAAGCGGGTGAACTTCGAGCCCGAGCGCCTCCTGGTCGAGGGCAAAAGCCTCGGCTGGGACATGGCGCGGGCACGGGCGCGCAAGAACGGCAACGGAAGCGCCCCGGCGCCCGCCGCCGAGCTCGCCGAGGACGCCGATTACCGCTGGGTGGTCGTACAGGCGGAGATGGTCCGCCGCCACCTGCGCCTCGCGGCGAAGCGGCTCGACCCGATCCCGCTCGCCCGCTTCGCCTCCCACCTCTCGCGCTGGCACCTGGAGGAGGAGCGCCGCCCAGAGGTCGAACGCGTGGTCCAGACCACGCTCGACGGCAGCGCCCGCGGGCTCGGCCTGGAGGGAGAGGGATGAGCACGCTGCTGGTCGACAACCACGACTCCTACACCTACAACGTCTTCCACCTGCTGGCGGAAGTCTCGGGCGAGGAGCCGATCGTGGTCGACAACGACGCCGTCTCCTGGCGGGCGCTCTCGCGCTGGGACTTCGACGCGATCGTCCTCAGCCCCGGGCCCGGAACGCCGAAAAGATGGCACGACTTCGCCGTCTGCAACGACATCCTCCGCTACAGCGAGACCCCGGTGCTGGGCATCTGCCTCGGTCACCAGGGCCTCGGTCACCTGCTCGAGGGCAAGGTCTCGAGCGCGCCCGAGGCGATGCACGGCCGGCTGAGCCGGATCGAGCACCAGGGCACAGGTCTCTTCGAGGGCATCCCTCAGGGCTTCCCGGTCGTCCGCTACCACTCGCTGGCGATCACCGACATGGGGCCGGACGGCCAGGTCACCGCCTGGGCCGACGACGGTGTCGTGATGGGGATCGAACACCGGCGGCGGCCGCTCTGGGGGGTGCAGTTCCATCCCGAGTCGGTGGCCACCGAGCACGGCGCGCGGCTGGTCGAGAACTTCTTCAACCTCGCGCGCAAGCGCAAACAGGCGCGCTGGAAGGGCGCCAAAAGGCGCCCGCGAGAGGTCAGCCACCGCTCGCTGGCGCGGCACACGGCCGATGACAGCGGTGTCGAGCTGCGCGTCCGCTCGATCCCCGGGGAACCCTCGACCGAGGTCCTCTTCGAACGACTCTTCGCGCAAGCCGAGCACGCCTTCTGGCTCGACAGCGCCGACGCGCCGACCCGGCTCGCGCAGCGCTCCTACCTCGGCGCCAGCGCCGGCGCCGAGCGCTGCGTGCTCGAGTACGACATCGAGGACGGCGCCGTCTCCGCGCACCGCGCCGGCGGCACGACGACCGAACGCGGCTCGATCTTCGATCTGCTCGACCGTGAGCTGACCGCCAACGCGATCGAGACCCCCGGCGGCATGCCGCCGGGCCTGGTCGGCGGCTTCGTCGGCTATCTCGGCTACGAGCTGAAGGCCGACTGCGGAGCGGCAGCCAACGCGCATACCTCCGACGTCCCGGACGCGGTGATGATGCTGGCCAACCGGCTGGTCGCGGTCGATCACACCGAGGGACGCACGCACCTGCTGGCGGTCTTCCGCGAGGACGAAGACGACGCCGAAGGCTGGCTCGACCGGGCGGAGGCGGCGGTGTACGAAACGCTCGCCGACCCGACTCCGCTCTCGCCCCTGCCGGCCGGCGAGGAAAGCCCCCACGTCACCTTCCACTGCGGCCGCGGCCGCGAGCGCTACCTCGCCGACATCCGCCGCTCGCAGGCCGAACTGGCCGCGGGCGAGTCCTACGAGGTCTGCCTCACCGACCAGATCTGGTCCGACGCCACGCCGGAGCCGTTCGACCTCTACCGCAACCTGCGGCGCAGCAACCCGGCGCCGTTCGCGGCCTACCTGAAGCTCGGCGAGGTCGCGGTGGTCAGCTCATCGCCGGAGCGCTTCCTCTCGGTCGACCGCGACCGCACGGTCGAGGCGCGGCCGATCAAGGGGACGACCTCGCGCTCGAACGACCCGGCCGAGGACGCTGCGCTGAAAGCCGAGCTGACCAGCGACGAAAAGACCTACGCCGAGCATCTGATGATCGTCGACCTGCTGCGCAACGACCTCGGCCGGGTCTGCGAGGTGGGCAGCGTCGAGGTGCCCGAGCTGATGATCGTCGAGGACTACGCGACCGTCCACCAGTTGATCTCGACCGTCCAGGGGGTGCTGGGCGCGGACCGCAGCGCGGTCGAATGCGCTCGCGCCTGCTTCCCGGGCGGCTCAATGACCGGGGCGCCGAAGGAGCGGACGATGGAGATCATCGACGACCTCGAGGACGTCGCTCGCGGCGTCTACTCGGGTGCGATCGGCTACTTCGGGCTCGACGGCGGCATGGACCTCAGCATCGTGATCCGCACGATCGTCCTGCGGCCGGGCCGGACGACGATCGGCGCCGGCGGGGCGATCGTCATGCAGTCGGACCCCGTGGATGAGTTCGACGAGATCCTGCTCAAGGCGCGGGCGCCAATGGCGGCGATCGCCCGGACCGTGACCGGCAGCGACTCACATGAAGCCTGGAGCGTCGAGTTGGAGCCTGCGACCGCGGAGGCGGAGGCAGCGGCGTGAGCCCACCGGAGGTCGAGCCGGAAGCGCCGGCACGGCCGGCGCCGGACGATCAGGGCTGGCGTGTCCGCCCCGCGTCCGGCAGCGACGTGCCCGCGGTCGCGAGGGCGCTCGACCAGCTCCTGGTCGAGCTGGGCGGCAAACGACCAAGCGTCGAGGAGATGGAAGTCGAGGCGCGGGCGCTCGTCGACGACCCCGTCGCCGGAGCGCTGCTGGTGGCCGAGGCGGAGGGCGAGATCGTCGGCGTGCTGGCAGCGAGCTGGCAGCGCGCGCCCCACGTCCCGGGGCGCTACGGAACGATCCAGGACCTCTGGGTCGACCCGGACTGGCGCAGCCGCAAGGTCGGCCAGGGCCTGGTCAAGGCGCTGGCCGAGACCGCGCGGGAGCAGGGGATCGGCCGGCTCGAGGTCGGCTTGCCGCGGGAGAGCTTCGCGGCGATCGCGGCCACCGAGCGCTTCTACACGAGCAACGGCTTCGCTCTGCTCGGTCCGCGCATGCGGAGGCTCCTGGATGAGTGAGCTGCTGATGATCGAGCAGCGCCCCGCCAACGGGCACGATGACGGCGACGCGGCGCTCTGGATCCTCGAAGGCGGACAGGTGCTGCCGGGAATGGACGACAGCCGTCGCATGGCCGAGGTTCGCGAGGGCCTCCGACGCCATGCTCGCGTGCGTTCGGAAACCGCCGACGCGACCAGCGAGGAGGTCGAGCGGACGCTGGGCGCCCTGCACGAGCAGCATTACCTGGAAGCGCTGGCGACCGCCACTGACGTGCCGGTGACGATGCCGGAGCTGACGCCGCCCGGGCTTCCTCCCGACATTCCCGTCACCGCCGGCCTCGTCAGCGCCGCCCGCGAGGGGGTGCGCACGGCGATCGCGGCGGCCGAGCGGCTGCTCGAGGGCGCGCGCTTCAGCTACGCGCTCTGTCGCCCCCCGGGGCATCACGCCGGGCCCGCCTGGCTCGCCGGCTACTGCTATCTCAACACCGCGGCGGCGGCGACGCAGACCCTGCGCGAGGGCGGCCTGACCCCGGTGGGGATCCTCGACATCGACCTCCACTACCCGAACGGGACCGCGGCGATCGTCGCCTCGATGCCCGATACCAGCCTGCACTCACTGCACGCCTGGCCGGTGACCAATGTGGCCGGCAAGTCGGTGGCGCCCCGCAGCGAGCGCGAACGCGTCGTCTCCTTTCCCGGAAACCCCGATGCCGAGTCCTACATCGACGCCCTCGCCACCTCGATCGAGATGCTCGCCGACTCCTCGAAAGTGCTCGTCGTCTCGCTCGGCTACGACATCGTCGCCGGAGACCCGCACGGCTCCTGGGCCTTCTCGCCGCCGATCTTCGAGCAGATCGGCTCGATGCTGGCGGCCACCGGGCTGCCCGTCTGCACGATCCAGGAGGGCGGCTACGCGCTCGGCAGCCTCGCCGAGTGCAGCCATGCCTTCGCCAGCGGCCTGCTCGACGGAGCCGGGGCATGAGCGGGCTGGAGACATTCCGCCGCCGCCTCGACCCGATCGACGAGGAGATCGCCCGCCTGCTCGGCGAGCGCTTCGAGATCTGCCGCGAAGTCGCCCGCTACAAGTCTGCGGAAGGGATTCCGATGATGCAGCCGGAGCGGGTCGCCGAGGTGCGGGCGCGCTACCTCGCCCGCGGCGCCGAGGCCGGGCTCCCCGCCGAGTTCACCGCCGAGCTCTTCGAGCTCCTGATCGGCGCCACCTGCAAGCTGGAGGACGAGATGATGGAGGGGAGCGAGGCGTGAGCGCCCTCCCCCCCGGCCCCTCCCTGCCCAGCGACCGCCAGACGGTTCGCTGGACCGAGGAGCCCCTGCCCTTCCTCGAGGAGTGCCACGAGCTCTATGGCGACACCTTCACCCTGCAGCTCCTCCACCTCGGCACTTGGGTCGTGCTCGCCGACCCGGAGGACGTGAAGCGGGTCTTCACCGCGGACAAGAGTCAGCTCGGGGTGGGGCTGCCGAACCTGATGCTCGCCCCCCTGCTGGGCTGGCGCTCGGTGATGCTGATCGAGGAGCCCGAGCACATGACTCGGCGCAAGATGATGCTGCCGCCCTTCCACGGCGAGCGGATGAAGGCCGACGCCGAGATGATGGCCGAGATCGCGCGGCGCGAGGTGCGGTCCTGGCCGGTCGAGGAGCCCTTCGAGCTCTGGCCCCGCATGCAGGCGGTCACCCAGGAGGTGATCATGCGCGCCGTCTTCGGCCCCGACGAGGGGCGCCTCGACCGGCTGCGGGAGCTGCTCACCCGACTCACCGAGACGGTCAACGACTCCGACCAGCTGGCCATGCTCGCCGCCCACGGCCCGGACTGGCTGGAGAGCAGCGACAAGTACCGGCAGGCGATGGCGCCGGTGGAGGAAGCGGTGCTGGAGGAGGCACGGAGGCGACGGGAGGAAGGAGAGAACGGGCGCAAGGACGTGGTCTCGATGCTGGTCGACGCGCGCTACGAGGACGGCGCGCAGATGAGCGAGAAAGAGCTGCGCGACGAACTGCTGACCCTGCTCACCGACGGCCCCACCTCCACCTCCCTCGCCTGGGCCTTCGAGCGCCTGCTGCGCCACCCGGAGAAGCTCGAGCGCCTGCAGGCGGAAGTCCTAGCCGGCGAGGGAGGCGCCTACCTGGACGCGGTGATCAAGGAGACGTTGCGGATCCGCCCGCCGGTGCCGGTGGTCGTGCGGCGGCTGCTCGAGCCGATGGAGCTGGGCGGATACGAGATCCCCGCGGGCACGATCGTCGCGCCCTGCGTCTACCTGATCCACCAGCGCGAGGACGTCTACCCGAACCCCGGGGAGTTCGAGCCCGAGCGCTTTCTCGAGCAGCGACCCGGCACCTACACCTGGATCCCGTTCGGCGGCGGCGCCCGCCGCTGCCTCGCCGCCAGCTATGCCGAACAAGAGATGAAGCGGGTGATGAGGACGGTCCTGAGCGAGGTCAAGCTGCGCCCGGTCGAGTCCCGCGCCGAGCAAGTGGCGAGGAGCGCGATCGCCTTTAGCCCCGGCCAGCACGGCCTCGTCGTCTCCAGCCCCCTGACCCCCGCGTACGCATGAGCGCCGAGACCGACCTGCTCGTCGTCGGCGCCGGGGCGAAGGCGGCCGGGATCGCGACCAAGGTCCACTCTCTCAGCCGCCTCGGCCTCGCCTCGCTCTCGATGAAGGTGATCGAGGGGACGGAGGTCGCCGCCTCCTGGCTCGGCCTCAACGGCGCCACCTCGGGTGAGGAGCCGCTGGCCGTCACCCCGATCAAGGACGTCGGCTTCCCCTACCAGAGCTTCCGCGAGTTCGGCGAGGCGGGTGAGGCGATCGACGACGCCACGATGCGCTTCTCCTGGCAGCGCTACATGGTCGGCATGCGGCGCTACGCGCGCTGGATCGACGCCGGCTCGCCGTCCGTGCGCCACCGCGACTACGGCGAGTACCTGCAGTGGGTGCTCTCGCGGGCGACGGACGGGGTCAGCCACCTGCGCGGACGGGTGACACGGATCTCGCTCGACGAGGTGGGCGAGCGCTGGGTGGTCGAGGTCGCGGAGCCCGCGGGAACGTCCCGGCACAGCAGCCGCGCCCTCGTCCTCACCGGCCCAGGAGTTCACCGGGCCTTCCCGCACGAGTCGGCGGTCGCCTCGAGGGTCTTCCACTGCGACAGCAAGCGCAGCGAGTTTGCCCAGCTGCCCAGCGAGGAGATCTGTGACATCGCCGTGGTCGGCGGCGGCGAGAGCGCGCTCAGCTGCGTGATGTTCCTGCGCGGCTTCCGGCCGCGCTGCAGGTTCACCATCTACACGCCGATGCTGCCACTGAGTCGCGGCGAGAGCTTTCTCGAGAATCGCGTCTTCTCCAATCCCGACGTGATCGAATGGGAGTCGCTCGATCTGGAAGCACGGCGGGACTTCGTCAAGCACAGCGACCGCGGGGTCTTCGACCCGCCGAGCCTGGAAGCGATCGGCTACGACAATCGCTGCCAGTTCGTCACCGGGCGGGTCACCGACGTCGCCGCGGCAGACGGCGGCGAGCGCGTGCGCGTTGATTACGAGGCGCCGAGCGGCACCACCGGCGCCGAGCACGACTACGTCGTCAACTGCACCGGTTTCGACTTGCTGGCGCAGCTGCGGACTCTCTTCCCGACCGAGATGCGGGCCGAGATCGAGCGACAGACCGGTGGGCTTTGGGAGCGCCCATCGTCGCAAGAGGTCCCAATCGGTCGCTTCCTCGAGTTGAAGGGCATGAGCCCTCGCATCCAGGTCCCCGGCCTGGCAGGGCTGAGTCAGGGTCCCGGCTTCGCGAATCTGGGCGCCCTTGGCCTGCTCTCCAACCGTGTTTTGCAGCCTTTTTTCGTCGAGAAGGAGCAAGCACTTGAGAAGTCCTCATTGCTTGACATCCCTGTAGTGATCGAATAGGGTCGCCGCCGCTGACGCTGATCTGATGTCACCCGCGGAATCACCCGAAGAGCAGGGAGTTCTCGACAGCCTGAAGAGGGTGCCAACGGCAGGCTGGATCGCCGGCGGCGTCTTGGTCGTAGCCCTGGTTGTCGTGGTCGGAGTTCTCCTCGCCTCGGGCAGCTCCTCGAGTGGCGAAGACGTGAGCTTCACGGGCTCGGCCTACCCCAACGTCGACCTCTCGAACACTCGCCAAGTCGGCGGACCGATCAAAGCCGCCACGGTGGCTAATCTCGACGTCGGGTGGACGCTGCCCCTGGAAGCGGAAAGCTCGTTCGGCAGTTATGCCGCCTCGCCGGTGATCGTCAACGGCGTCATCTACTCGCAGGACCTGGTCTCCAACGTGCAGGCGATCGAGCTCGCGAGCGGTGAGGTTCTGTGGGAAAAACCCTACGAATCGGCCACCCTCGGACCCAACGGCGTCACGGTCGGCGACGGGCGCGTCTACGGGGCGACCGCCACCGACGCCTTCGCCCTCGACCAGGAGACCGGCGAAGAGCTCTGGTCGGTTCCCCTTACCCGCATCAACACCGAAGGCGTCGACATCGCCCCTGGCTACCACGACGGCCTCGCTTACTTCTCCACCGTCCCGACCAACTCCAGCGCCACCTACGAAGCCGGCGGTGTCGGCGTGCTCTGGGCACTCGACGGCAAAACCGGCAAAAAAGTGTGGAGCTTCGACACGGTCCCGAAAGACCTTTGGGGCAACCCCAAAGTGAACTCCGGCGGCGGCCTCTGGTACACGCCCGCCTTCGACGAGAACGGTGACATGTACTTCGGCGTCGGCAACCCGGCGCCCTTCCCCGGCACACAGCAGTTCCCTTCGGGGACGAGCCGCCCGGGCCCCAACCTCTACACCAACTCGATCGTGAAGATGGACGCGAAGACGGGGAAAATGGACTGGTACTACCAACAGACGCCCCACGATCTCTATGACTGGGACTTCCAGGGACCACCGATGCTGGTCAAAGCCGGCGGACGCGACCTCGTCGTCGCTTCCGGCAAGTCCGGGATCGCCGTCGGGCTCGACCGCGAAACCGGCAAACTGATCTGGAAACGGCCGATCGGGACCCACAACGGCCATGACGACGACGGCCTGCTGGCGATGCGGGGCGAAGCCTCGCGGATCAAAGCGGGCACCGGGTATCCCGGAGTGCTGGGCGGCGTGATCGCGCCCCCCTCGACCGACGGCTCGACCGCGTTCTTCCCCGTCGTCAACCAATCCATGAACATCGTCTCCGGCTCAGAAGTCGGTGGCGGCGGCGCGGCCGGCGGCGAGCTGGTCGCGCTCGACGTCAAAACCGGCGCCGTCAGGTGGAAACACAAATTCCCGGGCACAACGCCGTTCGGCGCCACCAGCGTGGTCAACGACCTCGTATTCGCGACCACATCCGAAGGCGTCCTCTACGCCTTCGACAAGGACGACGGGAACGACGTCTGGGAAACGGCGCTGCCCGCCGGCATCAATGCCGGCTTGGCGATCAGCGGCGACACTCTGCTCGCCCCGGCCGGCGTCCCCACCGGCCCAGGCCAGACGCCCCAGATCGTCGCCTACCAGCTGCCCTAAGCAAAACCGGCGACCGCGGCGCGCGCTGTTGGGGGTCAGGCCTTGCGGCCCTCGGCAAAGATCTCGAACTGGTTGTCGCGCGGCTTGCGCGGCTTGCCGCTGCCCCGGTAAACGTTGGCGAGAGACATCCCTACCGACTCGTAGATCTCGGCCAGTTCGTCGGTCGTGTAGAGACGCTGGCGAAATGGGATCGGCTCATACTTCTCGAACACCTCGCCAAACCGGATCGGCACAGTGGAGCCTTCCAGGTAGCGAGTCTGGGAGTTCCAGTGATGGTCGCTCAGTTCCAGCGTCGCCTCTCCCGCGATCCAGCTTTTCTTCGGCAGGTTCTTTTCCGCGTGCAGGACGTTGGGGAGCTGCACCAGGTGGCCGCCACCCGAGCGGAGCGCTTTCGAGACGATCTCGAAGGTCCGGTAGTTCTCCTCATCGGTCTCGAAGTAACCGACGGCGCCGTCGTTGAGGCTGAGCACGATGTCGAACTCGTCCTCCATCTCGAGCTCTCTCAGGTCAGCCTCGAGATAGGTGATGTCGAGGTCCTGTTCGCTGGCGTCGCGCTTGGCCAGCTCGATCAGCTCTCCCGAGATGTCGGCGCCGACCACCTCGAAGCCGCGGCGCCGCAGCTCCGTCGAGTGACGGCCGATCCCGCAGGCGAGGTCGAGCACCCGCTCGCCGCCCTCTGGCCTCAGCATCATCATCGCGCGATCGACTTCGGCGATGGTCCTGTCGGCCCACGGCATCTGCCTCGTCTCGAGCGGAAAGCCGCGCGTGTACCAGTCCTGAGGTACCTCAACCTCGGTCATTGCTCTAAAAGCTTATAAGCAATCGGCGCGCGCGGCTATCTGCTCGCGGCGAGCCACTGGCGCTCCTTCGAGCGCATGACCGGCGTGGCGAGGAGGCCGCCGAGGCGGCGCTGCAGGCTGCGCCAGCGCGAGTCGTGCCCGGCCGGCAGCAGCTTGGCCAGCTGGCGGTACTCACGGGAGACCTGGCTCGTGCGGAAGACGGTGGCGATCGTGGTCAGCAGCTCCGAGGGCTCGGCTACCGTCGTCCTCGCCAGCTCCTCGCCTTCGGCGGTGATCACCAGCTCGGCCGGGTAGCTGCGGGCGGGCGGCGGCTGCATCGGCGCCACCAGCGCCCCACCGATCGCCGCGGCCAGCTCGGCGCGGACAGTGCCGACGTCGCGCGAGCGCGCAGTGGCCCGCCCCTGCCCCTCCTTGGCCGTCACCAGCTGGGCGCTGCCGAGCTCACCCTCGTCGAGCTCCTCGAGCATCCAGCGGTCGCCGGCGGCAACCAGGATCGGGATCCCCTCGGCGGCGAGGCCCTGCGCGTAGACCCGGGTCTCGCTCAGCGACTCTCCGTCCAGCAGCACCTCCATCTCCCAGACGAAGGTGTGCGAGCAGAACGCCCGCGGGTTCGGGGTGCTGGCGTGGTGGCCGATCATCACGACCGCGTCGAGCGGGCCGCCGTTGGCCTTGGTGAACGAAGGGTCGGCCTCGACCAAGGCGAGGTCGGCGATCGGCCGCACCTCGACCCCATCCGGCATCCGCTCACGCAGGATGTTGGTCCCGACCATGTGCCAGTCCCCCACCGAGATCCGCTCGACCCCACCCCTGCGCAACGCGTCGACCGCGACCAGCACCTCTTCGGTCATCAGCCGGCGCCCCCGCGCATAAGCAGCCGGATGCGACGGCAGGCAATCGCCATAGTCGTCGATCCCCGCAATCCCCTCCATGTCTGCTGCGATGAGGACGTTCACGGCGTCTCCTCCCCACCTACTGGGAAGTCCTTGAGCTCAGCCTGCTCATCGGGGGGCAGAAAGGCCTTTAGCGCCGCCTGGCGCACCGCGTTCTGCAGTTCCGGCGACAAATCCGCATATGAAACCTCCCCCTCGGAGCCGAACGCAGGATCGGGATCCGGCATCGTCCACCCTCTGAAGGGCGGTCGACCGATGTAGCGCCTTGCCTGGCTATCGTGCCGTGCCAGGCCCTTGACATCGGCGGCTATCTGCGAGACCTGCTCAGCCAGCTGCGCGACGGCCTCCTCCACGGGCTTGCCGCTCTTGGAGTATCTCTCCCACACCATCGCCGACGCAATCGGGTTGTCGACCCGACCCTCGATCGAAGCGCGAAGGAACTCGACCAGCTCCTTACTTGCGTCCCAGGCGCTCGAGAGGTCCGCGCTGTCGAAGAAGATCGCCCGCGACTGCGCCTTGTCGAAGGGCAGGATGGTGCCGCGCTCAGCGATCAGCACCGCGCCTTTGCCGGCCGCATCCCTCACTGCCAGCTCATAGAAGACGTTGGGATTCCCCCCTGTCAGATCGGCGATCACCGCCTTCGCCCCGACGAGGTGCTCGACGATCTGCGTCGTAATCGTCCCGGGCTCGCTGACATCATCTGCCCGTACCACGGCCAGGCCAAGCTTCGTGGCGGCGGGCTCGACGATCGCCTTTCTGACCCCATCTGCCCGCTTGCGCTCATCAGATCCGTCCTCGCCGATCGGCGAGACGAGGAAGCACACGCTGTCAAGGTCGGTCGGCATTGCCGCAGCCTATGACCTTTGGTACGGCAGGGTTCAGAGTCGCAGCTATACCGCTACGGGGATTCGAACCCCGGTTTCCGGACTGAGAATCCGGCGTCCTAGTCCCCTAGACGATAGCGGCGCGGGGGCGACATTCTAGCGAGCGCGGGCGGCGGCTCGTCTCGCCGCCAGGGCTCGGGCAGTGGCCGCCAGGCGGTAGATTGCCTGCTTCCGGCGGCTGTGGCGGAACTGGTAGACGCGCACGGTTCAGGTCCGTGTGGAGGCAACTCCGTGGAGGTTCGACTCCTCTCAGCCGCATAAGTGCCGCGTGCGCTCCGGCGCGCGTTAGGCCGGCTGCTTCGCCGCCACGTGCCAGCCGGCACGGGCAGCGGTGTCGGCGATCTCGTCGACGAAGATCGGCCAGAGCGCTTCGGGGAAGTCATGGCCCATGCCCTCGACCATGCGCAGGCGGGCGCCGGGGATGGCGCGGGCAGTGGCCCGGCCGCCGCTGGGCCGGATCAGCGGATCGCGGGTGCCGTGGATCACGGTCACCGGCAGGGTCAGGTCGCCGAGAGCCCGCGTGCGACTGCCGGAGGCCGAGATCGCGTGGATCTGGCGCATGATGCCGGCGGGGTTGTGGGAGCGCTCGTACATCCTGCCCGCGATCTCCCGCAGCCGCTCCTCGTCCATCGCGAAGGCGGGCGAGCCGATCAGCTCGAAGGTCTTGACGACGCGCTCGACGTAGGCGTGCCTGTCGCGAGGGAAGTGGGAGAGCAGCAGGGCGTAGGCCTTCGGGGTCGGCGTGCCGACCAGGCGGTTGCCGGTCGTCGACATGATCGAGACCAGCGAGCGAACCCGCTCGGGCTGCTCGATCGCCAGCGTCTGGCCGATCATCCCGCCCATCGAGGCGCCCACCAAATGGGCCGAGTCGATCTCGAGGTGATCCATCAGCCCGGCCGCGTCGGCCGCCATGTCCGAGAGCCGGTAAGCCGCGGTCGAGCGGCGGCCGACGAAGACGTCGACGCGCTTCGGAATGCCCGCCGAGTCGATCATCGTCGAGCGGCCGATGTCGCGGTTGTCGAAACGCACGACCCGGAACCCACGCTCGGCCAGCATTGCGCAGAAGGCCTCGTCCCAGGCAAGCATCTGGGTGCCCAGGCCCATGACCAGGAAGAGCGCCTCGCCGTCGGGATCACCGATCTCCTGGTAGGCGATCTCGATTCCGTTGGCGGGCGCGAGGCGCTCCTCGCTGAGGCTATGCATGCGAGAAGTCTAGCCGGGACTGGCTGACCAGCCAGGAAGTAAGTTGACCGTGTGCGCACGGCGATCGTCTCCGACCTCCACCTCGGCAGCGCCTTCGGCGAGGACCTGCTGCGCGACGCCGAGATACGCCAGGTCCTGCTCGGCGAGATTGCGGCTGCCGACCGGCTCGTCCTGCTCGGCGACGCGCTCGAGCTGCGCGAACGGCCGCTGGCGCCGATGCTGGAGGTGGCGCGGCCTTTCTTCGAGGACCTCGGAGAGGCGATGCGGGGACGAGAGGTCCTGCTCGTGCCCGGCAACCACGACCACCGCCTCGCCGAGCCGCTGCTAGAGGAGCTGGCACTCGCCGGCGTGCCGCTCGGGCTCGAGCACCGCGGCGAGCCGCGCACCGGACCGCTGGCGCGGATCGACGGTTGGCTAGGGGAGGCTCGGCTCGCAGTCGCCTATCCCGGCGCCTGGCTGCGCGACGACTTCTACGCGACCCACGGCCACTACATGGACTGCCACATGAGCCTGCCGCGGATGGAGTGCCTCGCGGCGGCGGCGATGATGCGCGGCTTCGGCTCGCCGCCCCAGGCCGCGACCCCCGAGGACTACGAGCGGGTCCTCCGCCCCATCTACGGCCTCTCCTTCGGGTTCGCCCAGTCGGGCCTGGCGCGCAAGGCGACCAGGCCCTCGGAACGAGCCTGGCGGAGGATCTCGACGCCGGATGGAGGCAATGGCCGGCTCCGCCGCCATGCCACGCGCACCGCGCTTGCCGCCGGCATCCCCGCCGTCGTCTGGACTCTCAACCGCCTGCTCGACGCCGAGTTCTCCGCCAACCTCTCCGGAGGAGCGATCTCGCGCAGCGGGATCGACGCCGCGACCGAGCTGGCACGCCGGCTGCAGCTGGACGCCACCCACATGATCACCGGCCACACGCACAGGGCCGGTCCCCGGGCGGACGAGGCCGGTTGGGATCTGCCGGGCGGTGGCAGCCTGCACAACTCGGGCAGCTGGATCTTCGCCTCGGCCTTTCACCACTCCGGTCGCCCCCCGGGCCCCTACTGGCCGGGCACGGTGACCTGGCTCGAGGACGAGGAGCCGCTGAGACGGGTCAACTTGCTCGAAGGGCGCTCCGCCGAGGAGCTCGGCGCGATCGCCGCGCGGCTGGCCGGGCTCGTGAACGGCGCGCGCTAGGCGAGCCGGGGGTGGCTCGACGGAGCCTCCCCGCTGTTGCTCCGGCGAGTCACCCCCGGCTCGCCAACCACTCGGCGATTACCCGACCCGTCTCCTCGCCCGCGTCCTCCTGCCAGAAGTGCGAGGCGTTCTCGATCGTTCGCGGCGGCGGGTAGTTGAGCCGCTCCGAGACCCGTTCGCCGACGGAGAAGGGCAACGCCTGGTCGGAGTCGGCCCAGAGGACAAGCGTCGGGCGGTCGTCCTCGCGCAACGCATCGGCGACCTTCCGCCCCTCGGCGGCGCCGGGAGCGTCGGGCTCGGTCGGCACCAGCGAGGGGAAGGCGCGAGCGCCGGCCTTCGACTCTGGAGTCGGGTACGGCGCCTCGTAGGCGGCAATCACCTCCTCGCCGGGGTCGCTCTTGCAACCCGCTTTGACCAGGAAGCCGACCGGGAGGTCCTCGCTGTTGCGGACGAACTCGCGGAACCTGAGCCAGACCTCGCTCATCTTCTGGTGGCCGGTGAAGGGGCCTGTGTCGGTGATCACCAGGCGCTCGAAGCGCTCGGCCTGCTCGACGAAGAGCCGCAGCCCGATCGGCCCGCCCCAGTCATGGACGACCGCGGTCGCGTCGCGAACGTCGAGCCCCTCCAGCAGGGCTGACATCAGCTCGACGTGGCGGTCGTAGGTGTACCAGCCGAGATCGGTGGGCTTGTCGGAGCGGCCGAAGCCGGCGTAGTCGGGGGCGATACAGCGGTAACCGGCGTCGCGAACCGGCGGGATCACCTTGCGCCAGAGGAACGACCAAGTCGGCTCGCCGTGGAAGAAGACGACCGGCTGTCCCTCTCCCTCGTCGAGATAGGCGAGCCGCAGCCCGTCCACCTCGTGGTAGCTCGACTCGAAGGGAAAGTCGGGCAAGCCCTCGAGGCTCTCCTCCGGCGTTCTCACGACGTCGACGCTCATTGCCGGCGCAGTCTATTCCGTGTCGCCAGCTCAATCCCCACTTTTCCGATCAGCTTTGTGCTACTCTGCCCGCCTTCTTTATCACTAAGTTAGTCAAGAAACTAAGTCAGTCAGAAAAGAAAGGAACTTCCTACATGGGGAACGCTCGCAAGGACACCCGGCGTCGCAGCGTGAGCATCGGCCTCCTGGCCACCCTCTTCGCGCTTGCAATTGCAGTCGCCGCAGCAGGATGCGGCGGTAGCGACGACAGTGCCTCCGGCTCGTCCAGCGGCGGGAAGCTCGACATCGTCGGCTACTCCACCCCGGAGGCCGTCTACGAGGAAAGCCTCGAGCCGGGCTTCCAGGGGACCTCAGACGGAGCAGACGTCAGCTTCAGTAACTCCTTCGGCGCCTCCGGCGACCAGAGTCGCGCGGTCGAGGCGGGCCAGCCGGCCTCCGTCGTCCACTTCGCCCAGGGCGGCGACATGATCCGCCTGGTCGAATCCGGTCAAGTCGCCCCCGACTGGGACAAGAACAAATACAAGGGAATCGCCCAGGACTCGGTCGTGGTCATGACCGTCCGCAAGGGTAACCCCGAGGGCCTCGAGTCGCTCGACGACCTGCTCACCAAAGACGTCGAGATCATCACCCCCAACCCGTTCAGCTCCGGCGCCGCCCGCTGGAACATCATGGCGATCTACGGCTCGCAGTTGCACCAGGGCAAATCGCCCCAGGAGGCGCTCGACGCGGTCAAGACCGTGCTGGAGAAGACGGTGGTGCAGCCGGGCAGCGCCCGCGACGCGCTCGCCGCCTTCACCCAGGGCGAGGGCGACGTCCTGCTCGGCTACGAGAACGAGGCGATCAAGGCCCAGGAGGAGGGCGAAGACGTCGACTACGTGATCCCGCCCAGCACGATCCTGATCGAGACCCCGATCGCGGTCACCAAGGACGCGCCCGAGGCGGCCCAGAAGTTCCTCGACTACATCTGGTCGGACGCCGGCCAGGAGCTGTGGGCCGAGAACGGCTACCGCCCGGTCAACAAGAGCCTGGTCGACCCGAAACAGTTCCCGACCCCCGAGGACCTGTTCACGATCGCCGAGTTCGGCGGCTGGGAAAAGGTCAACGACGAGTTCTTCGACGATGAAACCGGCTCTGTCGCCGAGATCGAGAAAGAACTCGGAGTCTCGACGAGCGGCTGATGGACGCGCACCCGGCAAGCATCCCCCCAGCACCGGCAGCACCCCGGGCAGGCATCCGCCTGCCCGGGGTCGGCGCCGGCCTCGGCCGCGGCATGATCGTCCTCTACCTGTCCCTGATGGTGCTGCTGCCGCTGGCGGCGGTAGTCGACGAGTCGCTCTCGAGAGGGCTTGACGCCTTCTGGACCTCGGTCACCGGCGACCAGGCGATGGCGGCGCTGAAGCTGACCGTCGTCTGCTCGCTGATCGTGGTCGCGATCAACGCCGTCTTCGGCACGATCATCGCCTGGGTCCTGGTCCGCGACGACTTCCCCGGCAAGGCCGCCGTCAACGCCCTGATCGACCTCCCCTTCGCGCTGCCGACGATCGTCGCCGGCCTCACGCTGCTCACCCTCTACGGCGCAGAAAGCCCGATCGGCCTCGACGTCGCCTTGACGAGGGTGGCCATTGTGGTGGCGCTCTGCTTCATCACCCTGCCCTTCGTCGTCCGGTCGGTGCAGCCGCTGCTGATGGAGATGGACCGTGAGATGGAGGAGGCGGCGACCTCGCTCGGGGCGGGTGGCTTCACCACCTTCCGCCGCATCATCTTCCCCAACCTGCTGCCGGGCATCGTCGCCGGAGTGATGCTCGCCTTCGCCCGGGCGCTGGGCGAGTACGGCTCGCTGATCCTGATCTCGGGCAACATCCCCTTCGATACCGAGGTCTCCTCGGTCTTCATCCGCAGTCAGATCGAGTCCGGCAACATCGCCGGCGCCTCCGCCGTCTCGGTGGTGCTGCTGGCGCTCTCAGTCCTGATGCTGATCGCGGTCAGCCTCTTCGCCCGCTCCGGAGCGCACGGTGAGAAGCGGGGCATTCTGGTTCGCGCGATCAACCGCGTGATCAGCCGCTCCCAGCTGGGAGGAGGGAGCTGATGACCCCCACCGCTCCCGCCAAGTGGGGCCTGCGCGGCCTGGCGTTCGGCTACCTCGGCCTGCTGCTGCTCGCCCCGGTCGGGATGATCTTCTACAAGACCTTCGAGCACGGCCTTGGGCCGCCGGTCGAAGCGATGACCTCACCGGAGGCCCTGCACGCGATCCAGCTGACCCTGCTGATGGTCGCGATCGCAGTGCCGCTGAACACCATCTTCGGCGTCGGCTGCGCGCTGCTGCTCGTCCGCCACAAGTGGAAGGGCAACGCGGTGATCGACGGGATCATCAACCTCCCCTTCGCGGTCTCACCGATCGTCGTCGGCCTCTCGCTCTACCTGCTCTACGGCAACGACGGCTGGTTCGGTCCGACGCTGGCCGAATGGGGCATCGAGGTCCTCTTCTCCTGGCCGGGCATGGTCCTCGCCAGCATCTTCGTCTCGCTGCCCTTCGTGGTCAGGGAGACGGTGCCGGTGCTGCAGGAGATCGGCACCGAGCAGGAGCAGGCGGCCTCGACCCTCGGCGCCAACGGCTGGCAGACCTTCTGGCGGATCACCCTGCCGGCGATCCGCTGGGGCGTCGCCTACGGCGTCGTCCTCACCACCGCCCGCGTGCTGGGCGAGTTCGGCGCGGTGACGATCGTCTCGGGTTCGATCTCAGGCGAGACCGAAACCCTGCCGCTGTTCGTCGCCAAGGCCTTCGAGCAGTTCCACGAGGAAGCCGCCTACGCCGGCGCGATCGTCCTCGCCCTGCTCGCCCTGACCACGCTGCTGCTGATGAGCATCGGCGGCCGCAAGGCGAAGGCGAGCGGCGGCGGTTCGCTGCCCGCGGCTGAGCTGGCGGTAACCACCTCTAACACGAAGGAGGGTTCCTGATGGGAATCGCAGTCGAGGGAGCGCACAAGCGCTTCGGTGACTTTCAGGCTCTTGACGACGTCTCGATCGACGTGCCCGACGGCTCGCTCACCGCGCTGCTGGGGCCGAGCGGCAGCGGCAAGTCGACGCTGCTGCGGGCGATCGCCGGGCTCGAGGATCTCGATGCGGGCCAGGTCGTGATCAACGGCCAGGACGCGACGGCGACGCCGGCGCAGAAGCGCGAGGTCGGCTTCGTCTTCCAGCACTACGCCGCCTTCAAGCACATGACCGTGTTCGGCAACGTCGGCTTCGGGCTGAAGATCCGCAAGTGGGAGAAGCCCCAGATCAGCGACCGCGTGCACGAGCTGCTGCGCCTGGTCCAGCTCGACGGGCTCGCCGAGCGCTACCCCGACCAGCTCTCCGGCGGCCAGCGCCAGCGGATGGCGCTGGCGCGGGCGCTGGCGGTCGAGCCGCAGGTGCTGCTGCTCGACGAGCCCTTCGGCGCGCTCGACGCCAAGGTGCGCAAGGACCTGCGCACCTGGCTGCGCCGCCTCCACGACGAGATGCACGTGACGACGATCTTCGTCACCCACGACCAGGAGGAGGCGATGGACGTCGCCGAGCAATTGGTCGTGATGAACGAAGGCCGCGTCGAGCAGTCCGGCACCGCCGACGATCTCTACGAGCATCCCGCCAACGAGTTCGTGATGAGCTTCGTCGGCGAGGTCAACCGGCTCGGCGAGCACTTCGTGCGGCCACACGACATGGACGTCGTGCTCGACCCCGACGAGCGGACCGAGGAGGCGATGGTGCAGCGCATCGTCGCGCTCGGCTTCGAGATCCGGGTCGAGTTCATGCTCGGCGACGGCACCGAGGTCTGGGCCCAGCTGACACGCGCCGAACTCCAGAAGCTGGAGCTGCGCGAGGGCCAGATCGTCTACCTGCGGCCCGGTCAGACCAAGAGCTTCAGCGGTGACGCCATCGCCCGACGGCAACGGGGCTTCGACTCCCCGCGACCCGCAGGGCGGCGGCGACGCAGAGGTATCTGCAGCCGCCTGAAGGGGCGACGGGGCGGGGCGCATCTTGCCGGGTGGCGCCCCGCCCCACCTCGCCATCAGGTCAATCGTCGCTCGAAGCTCTTCTCCAGCGACTTCCCATCCTCTTCGCCGGCGACCGTCTTGTCGAGGCGCACGATCGCCTCGCGGCCGTCGAGGCGCACCGTTCCGACCTGGTTGTCGAAGTAGGGCCCCTCGAGAAGGCGCCAGCGAATGCCGGGATCGGGCGCGCCCGCGAGGCGGGCCAGGGTGCGCGCGAACCGGCCGAAGGGCCGGCTGAAGCCGAGCCGGATCGCCCTGCGCTCATTCTCGTCCAGTGGGTTTCGGTAGGGCGAGCAGACCGCCTGCACCACCCTGCTCTCGACTTCGGCGTCGCGCCTGAAGGCGACGTCGCAGAGGTAGGCGTGATGGACGTCGCCGGAGAGGATCACGATCGAGGCCGGCGGCTTGCCGCGCTTGCCCGAGCCGACCTCTTCGAGCAGCTCGCGCAGGCGCTGGAAGGAGAACTGGAAGGCGGCCCAGTGATCGAAGTCGACGGCACGGCGCAGTTTCTCGCTGCCGCGGGCGACCAGGCCACCCCAGGCGCCGTCGCAGAGTCGCTCGTTCCAGGCCTCGAGGTCGTGGAAGGCAGGGGAGAGCAGGTAGGGCACCGTCGTGCAGATCAGCAGGTGGTCGAAGTCGCCGCTGGTGTGGTCGACGATCCACTCCCAGACTCGTCGTCGAACATCGAGCGGCGCTCGTCGGTCAGGACCCGCGCCGCGCGCGAGTCGATGAAGATCGTCCGTACCCCGTCGAGGTCGCGGCAGAAGCTCCACCGCGTCCCCGATGCGGTGGAGTCGATCTCCTTCGCCCACTCGCGCAAGACGTCGGTCGCGTCGGGATTGCCCCGCACCTGGGCGTACACCTCGTTGTCGTCGAGCTCGCGCGGCGAGAGGTTGCCGAGGTGCTGGTAGATCCAGTAGCTCATGATCCCGCCGACGGCGCGCTCGTGCCACCACTCCTTGCGGTCCATCTCCTCGTGCCAGGAGCGGGAGATGTTCCAGTCGTCGCTCATGTCGTGGTCGTCCCAGGCCATCGAGATCGAGACGGTCGAGAAGAGCCAGCGAATCAGCGGGTCCTCCCAGGACTCCTGGTAGAGCCAGGTGTACTCCTCGAAGTCGTTGACCTCCTCGCCGGGGGGCTGATCGAGGTCGCGACGGGCGCGGATCTGCTCGCGGGCTCGAGGGGAGCCCTCGTCGACGTAGACCTGGTCGCCGAGCAGGAAGAGCAGCTCCGGCCAGTTGTCGCGGTCGTCGCGGACCATCTGTCGCGCCAGCACGTAGAGAGCGTCGAGCTCATGGCCGTCGTCGTGCTCGTCTTTCGTGAGCGTGTACGGCTCCTCGTGCGGCAGCGCCACACGGCAAGAGCCGAAGCAGATGTCGAGTGGCTTGCCACCCTCGAGCGTGCGGATTGCGCTCGGCGGCAGGTCGCCGCCTGGTGGCGGCCAGCGCTGCTCGCCGTCGAGAGCGACCTCGTACTCGTAGAAGCCTCCCGGCTCGAGATCCTCGATTCGGACGAGCGCGTAGTGGTGCCCCTCGACGCTGAAGGTCTGCTCGCGATGCCCGAGCACCTCGACCTCGCAGGGGCCACTCGTCTCGACCCAGACCGTGGCCTCGGTTTCCGAGACGTAGCGCAGCAGCGGGCCGAGGACCAGATCGGTCACTGCCTGCCCACTCGGATGGTGGTCTCCCCTCTCACGGTCCTCCCCTTCCCAGGTTGGCCATTTGCTATTCTTGATTTAGATAGTCAACAAACTACAAAAGGACGAGAAATGAGCGCACCGCCCCCCACCACCAAGTTCGTCTCGCATGGCAGGCTGAATGGCGTCCTACGCCAACCCACTGGCGGAAGATCGGCCGAGGGCAGCAACACCCAGCCTGGCCGTGAGCAGGCCGGCGCTGGTGAGCTCGACACCCAGACCTATGAGGCCGTCTACTACCGTGCCCGCCTCGTCCTCGGCGACTCCCTGCCCCGCCCTCCCCGCTTCCAGCTTCGCGGCCACTAGTCACCCAACCGCACGTCCTTTTCCAGTCATACATGGACAACGCGTTACGGTCGCCACCCGGTCTTTGTCCAGCCTGGTAGATCTCGCTCAAATATAGGAAATCCGCTGCATTCCTCGAATAGGCTGGCCGTAGTTCCTTGCCTATAGGCGGACGAAAGGGTTACTCATGAACGAAGAGGGTTTGATCGGCGGCTGGTGGGTCTTTGCCGGCGTCCTGCTCCTGATCGCTGGTGTCCTCAACATCATCTACGGGATTGCCGCAATCGGCGACTCGAAGTTCTTCGCTGAAAACGTCGAGTTCATCATCAGCAGCCTCAACACCTGGGGATGGATCATCATGATCATCGGGGTGCTCGAGCTGATCGCGGCGTTCTCGCTCTTCTCCGGTGGCGAGTACGGCCGTTGGGTCGGGATATTCGTCGGCTCGCTCAACGCGATCGGGGCGCTGCTCTCGATCCCGGCTTACCCGTTCTGGTCGCTCGCGGTCTTCGCGCTCTCGATCATCATCGTCTACAAGCTTGCCGAGGGTCCCACCGGTCCGAGGGCCGTCTAGCCAAGACGCAGCCGCCCATACGGGCGGTCAAACAACCTGCTGCTGACGAAGGCCCCGGCTCCCCGGGGCCTTCGTCGTTCCGGCGGGGGTCGTGGCCTCCTCCCTCTCGGCCAGCGTTGACCACGGCGCCTGGGTCGGCGTGCGCTCGACGTAGAGAACATCGGCGCCGCTGAGGCGGTCCTGCCAGTCCCGCCGCCGCTGGTCGAAGACGATGCCGAGGAAGCCGATCCCGAAGGTGATCACGGAGAGCCAGAGCCCAAACAATCGTTTCAGCGAGCGCCCCAGCGAGAGGCCGCGACCACCGACGCCGAGCCGGATGCCGATGAAGCGCATGCCGGGCGTCTGCCCCGCCAGGGACCAGAAGCCGACCAGGTAAACGGCTCCGAGAGCGAGCCAGAGGCTGCCGCCAAGGGCCAGGACAACCCCGGACGCACCGCCGTCGCTCGTGCCCGAGAAGACCGAGGCGACCAGCGCGGCGATCGCCGCCAGGCCGGAGAAGGAGAGATTGACGATCAGAGCGTCCAAGCCGAGGGCGAGCCCCCGCGTGACCGCGCCCGCGCGATCGCTGGACTCCTCACGGCGACGCCGGAAGAAGATCCGCCGTACGAGACGCTCGAAGCCACTGTCAAGGCGGCGGGCCCCGTCGCCGATCGTGTGGCCGACGTCCTCGATCAGGCCGACGCTCTGGGCGCTGATCGCGGCCCGCAGCTCTGGCGCCTCGGCGATCCGCTCGACCAGCCGCTGCGCCTCGTCGCTGGCCAGCAATCGCCGCCAGACCTCATCGACCAGCTCGCTGTCGAGGGCCTCGACCAGGGCGCGCTTGACCGCCTCGCTGTCGAGAGCCGACTGCACGGTCTCTTCGACCGCCGGTCCTTTGAGGACCCGGGCGAGCGCCCGTTCGACCGCCTCGCTCTCGATCGCGGCGACCATCGCCTCCTCCGCCGCGCTCTCCACCGCGCGATCGATGCCGGCGGCTTTGGTGACGCTGCGCGCGCTGCGCACCCCGGCGCCGAGCAAGCGCACTGAGAGTGGCAGCGGCCTTCCCGAGGGCCCCTCGCCCGAGGGCGCCGAGCGCGGTTCGGAGCCGTCCGTCATCTCGCCTGCGACCACTCGCCGTCGAGGTCCATCGGGTGCAGCTCACCCTCGAGCAGCGCCTCGGTGCGTAGGTGGCCGATCGCCTGGTACTCGGGAGAGCCGATCATGTCGAGAAAGGCCTGGCGGCTTGGGTATTCGACCAGGGCGACCATGTCCCACGAGTCGTCACCCAGCAGCGCGGTCGATGACTCTCCCGCGAAGAGGATCCGTCCACCCACCCCATCGAGCAGGGGAGCGACCGCGGCTCCGTACTCCTCGTAGCGCGCTCGGCCGCCATCGGGCTTGAAGGACAGGAGGTTCAGCATCACCACCGGAGAGCCGTCGCCGGCTCGCTCCGAGAACGCCCCGAATCCCGCTTGGTTCAGACGCTCGGGTTGGTGCGAAGCCTCCATCTTGCCTCTCAGTCGTTCTTTGGCGATCTCCGGACCGGCCGACTGTACCCGTCCGAGATCGGAAGCTCAATCGCGCGAATCGATCCGCTCGAGCAAGCGGTCGATGAAGGCGGTCTGGGCCGGATTGATCTTCTTCTTGGCGGTCTCGGGGTCGAGCCACTCGGCTCGATCGACCTCCGGGAACTCGCGTTGCTGGCCGGAGCGCGGTGGCCACTCCATCTCGAAAGAGATGCTCTCGAGCGCTGCTGGGTCGAACTCCGCCTCCGCCGCCCAACCGTGAACGAGCTTGCCGCCCTTTTGGCGGACCGTGCCCAGCTCGGCCAGCGCCTCCGGCTCGAGCGCCGGCGCGGTCGGTCCCAGCTCCTCGCCCAGCTCGCGCAGGGCCGCCTCCAGAGGCTGCTCCCCCTCCTCGCATTCTCCCTTCGGGAGCGACCAGGCCCCCTCGTCCTTCTTCGTCCAGTACGGCCCACCGGGGTGGACGAGCAGCACTTGCGGCGCACCCTCGACGAAGCGGAAGAGCAGGATTCCGGCGCTGGTCAAGGGTCCCATGCTACGTATGCCCGATGAGTCCCCGGACACCGCCCCAGCTGGAGACCCCGCGCCTGCTACTGCGGGGATGGCGGGGACGCGACCTGGCCGCCCACGCGGAGATGTCCGTCGACCCGGAGGTGATGAGGTACCTCGGCAGCGGCAAAACGGTCAGCCAGGCGGAGGTCTGGGCGGAGGTCGCCACCCACCTTGGCCACTGGGCGCTGCGCGGCTACGGCCAGTGGGCGCTGGAGCGCAAGGAGGACGGCGCCTCGATCGGCCGGACGGGACTCTGGAACCCGCCGGGCTGGCCCGGCGTCGAGGTCGGCTGGAAGCTCGCCAGGGACGCCTGGGGCCAGGGCTACGCGACCGAGGCCGGCCAAGCCGCGATCGAGTGGACCTGGCGCACCCTCGACGTCCCCGAGCTGATCTCGATCATTCAACCCGGCAACACCGCCTCGATCCGCGTCGCCGAGCGCCTCGGCATGCAGCGCCTCCGAGAGTCGATCCTGAAGGGCCAAGCCGTAGTCATATTCGGAATCAAGAGACCCTGAAATCGGGGCGGCTGGATTCGAACCAGCGGCCTTTCGGCCCCAAACCGAATGCTCTGCCAGGCTGAGCTACGCCCCGATAAAGCCGATTCTAGGGCCATTCGGCGCGCACTTCGTCCATCCATGCATCGAGACGTGCGCGTAGATAGGTATCGGCAGTACGAATCTGGAGAACTCCGTGCTTCGAGCGCCAGGCGCGGCCAGCCAATTTCCCGCTGTTGGACTTACGTTGGAACTTGATCACCAACGGCTCGACCTTCAGGAGGTCACCCCAGAAAGCACAGATTTCTTGCGGGTCCTGATCTGCGTGGTGCTGAAATTCAAAAGCAATGGGATTGCTGGCCAGTTGGCGAATCCAGGCCGCACCGAGTCGAATCACTGCCGGGTCTGAGTTGCAGATTGAAACCATGTTGCGATCCCGCTTGTATCCCTCGCCGATGTACATGCAGACGAAGTCACGAAACGTCGGCTGCTTCAAGAGGATTGGAAATTCGTCGCGACCCTGCCGATAGGCAGCTTCGCGAAGAGCACGGAATTTTGCTCGCATCGCCCGGTTGCCCTTGCGACGCGCAGACTCGGGCCATCCGTTGCCTGAACCGGAACCGGGAATCGGCAGATCTCGGACCCAGTAGTAGATCGTCGTCCGAGGGAGTGCTAGACGCTCAGCGAGTTCGTCGATCGTGAGCTTTCTCTCCTTGCGAAGCTCCCGCGCCTTCTCTCTGACGTAAGCCGGATATGCCATCTCTTTATCGAACATATGTTCCCATCTGAGTCGGACGGCTGAAACCGCTAGGTTTCGCGGCCATGGCTGACGTTCGCGCCTTCAATGCCCTCCACTACGACCTGACGACGGTTGGGTCGCTGCAGCAGGTGATCGCGCCGCCGTATGACGTGATCGACCTGGCCATGCGCAAGGAGCTGCTGGAGCGCTCCCCCTACAACGCCGTCGCGATCGACCTGCCAAAACCGTACGGCGAGACCGGGCCGCAAGCCGCAGGCGAGGGCGATCCCTACGAGGAAGCCGCTGCTGCGATCGCGAGCTGGAAGGCGGACGGGGCGCTCGTCGACGACGCCGAGCCGGCGATCTGGGCGATCGAGCAGGACTACACGGGACCGGACGGCGAGGCGCGCACCCGTCACGGCATCCTCGCCCGCGTCCGGGTCGAGGACTTCGACGCCGGCCAGGTCCTGCCCCACGAGCGCACGCTGCCCGGCCCGAAGAAGGACCGGCTCGACCTGACCCGTGCCACCCGCCACAACCTCTCGCCGATCTTCTCGCTGAGCACGCTCGATCCCTGGCCGCTGGTCGCGCCTCATGTCGAAGCGGAAGCACCCTTCGGCGAGGCGACGACGGACGCGCTCGGCACCGTCACCCGGCTCTGGCGAGTCGGCGACCCGGAGACCTGCGAGAAGGTCACCGCGCTGCTCGCCAACGCCCAGCTGCTGATCGCCGACGGCCACCACCGCTACGAGACCGCGCTCGCCTACCGCGACGAGGTGGGCGGCGAGGGCCCGCACAACTACACGCTGATGGCGCTGACCGGGCTCGACGACCCCGGCCTCACCGTCTTCCCCACCCACCGCCTGCTCTCCGGCTTTGCCGGCGACCCCGAGCGCCAGAAGCGCTTCGGCGAGGGCCTGCGCGAGCTGTTCGACGTCGAGGAGGTCGGCGTCGAGGGCCTCGATCCGCTCGGCGAGGAGGGAACCGGCGTCTTCGGCTACATCGACTCCCACCACAAGCAGGGCTTCCGCCTGCGGCTGAAGGACAAGGCGGTCGCCGAGCTGGACCAGCTGCTGGACGGCAAGCCGGAGGCCTACCGACGCCTAGACGCGGCGATCCTCGAGACGCTGGTGCTGAAGGGAGTCGCCGGGCTGAGCGAGGACGACATCCTCGCCAAGCGCGGGATCGGCTACGCGAAGAGCGTCGAGGACTCGCTGGCGCTGCTCGACGAGGGAACGTATGACGTTGCCTTCATCCTCCGCCCGATCCCGGTCGACCAGGTGAAGGCGATCTGCGAGAGCGACGAGAACATGCCGCCGAAGTCGACCTACTTCTTTCCCAAGGTCCCGACCGGCCTCGCCTTCAACCCGGTCGGCTGAGCCCAAGCGCCCTTAGGATGGGCGCGTGGTCAAGATCTACACGAAGAAGGGCGACGACGGCACCACATCGCTCTGGTACGGCGGCCGGGTGCCGAAGCACCACGGTCGCACCGAGGCCTACGGCGCGCTCGACGAGGCGTGCTCGGAGCTGGGCGTGGCGCGAGCGCTCTGCGACGCCGGCGAGGCCGAGCTTGCAGCGGACATCCTCCGCCTCCAAGACGACCTCTTCGTCGCCGGGGCCGAGCTGGCAACCGCGCCCGAGGCCGCCGAGCGCCTCGAGGACGGGATCAGCCGCACCACCGAGGAGATGGTCGCCGAGCTCGAGCGACAGATCGACCGCTACATGGCCGAGGTCGAGCTGCCACCGCAGTTCGTGATCCCTGGCGGCAATCAGCTCTCCGCTCAGCTCGACGTCGCCCGCACCACGATCCGCCGTGCCGAGCGTCACATCAGCGCCCTCAACGAGGCCGGGGAGCTGGCCGGCGAGACCGTGATCCACTTCGTCAACCGCGCCTCCGACCTCGCCTACGCGATGGCCCGCTTCGCCGACGTCGACGATCCGGCCCTGTTCGAGGGCCGGCGCAAGAGCTAGATGGACCTCGGTCTGGCAGGGCGCGCTTGCGTCGTCACCGGCGCCAGCCGCGGGATCGGCCGGGAGACGGCACGACTGCTCTGCGCCGAGGGCGCCAACGTGCTGCTGGTCGCCCGCAGCGAGGAGCGCCTGGCCGAGGCGACCGAGGAGGCCGCGGCTGCCGACTCCGATGCGGGCGGCCGAGCTGCGCACCTCGTCCTCGACGTCACCGTCGAGGACGCCGGCGAGCTGATCGTCGCTGCCGCGAACGAGCACTTCGGCTCCCTCGACGTGCTCGTCAACAACGCCGGTACCGCCCAGTGGCGCGACCTCGACGAGGTGCCCGACGAGGACTGGCGCGCTCAGTACGAGCTCAACGTGATGGCGCCGCTGCGGGCGATGCGAGCCGCGATCCCGGCGATGGCCGAGCGCAGCTGGGGCCGAGTCGTCAATGTCTGCTCGACCGCGGGCAAGCGGCCCTCCGCGGCGATGCCGGAGTACTCGGTCGCCAAGGCCGCCGAGCTCTCGCTCTCCCGCCTCTTCGCCGACCGCCACGCGAAGGACGGTGTGCTCGTCAACGCGATCTGCCCCGGCCCGGTCGAGGCCGAGCTGTGGATGGAGGAGGGTGGATTGCTCGACCAGTCGGCGGAGATGTCGGGCGCCGCGAGCCGCGAGGAGGCGCTCGAGACCGCTGGGGCAAAGCGCCCGATCGGCCGGCTCGCCAAAGTCGACGAGATCGCCGCCGCGATCGTCTTCCTCTGCTCCGAGCGCGCCTCCTACGTCAGCGGCGCCGCCTGGTCGGTTGACGGCGGCACCGTCCAGGTGATCATCTGAATCTGTCGACTTTCATCCGCATACCGAACGAAAGTCGACAATGACTGAGGCCGCCGTCCTCCTGCCCCTCTATGGCTGGCCGGACGACGAGCCCGGGCTCGTCTTCACCGAGCGGCGTGCTGACCTGCGGCGCCACGCCGGCGAGATCTCCTTCCCTGGCGGCCGCAAGGATGAGGCCGACGCCGACCTCGTGGCGACCGCGCTGCGCGAGGCCCAGGAGGAGATCGGCCTCGACCCCGCTGCGGTCGAGCTGGGCGACGCCCTGCCGCCGACCAACACCTTCGTCACCGGTTACCGCGTCCACCCCTTCGTCGGCCATATCCCCCACCCCGCCGGGCTGAACCTAGAGCCCAACCCGGCTGAGGTGGAGACCGTCCTCACCTTCTCGCTGGAGGTGCTGCGCGATAGCTACGAGATCCGCCGTCTCGTCCGCCGCGGCATACCAATCCACACCCCGACCTACGAGGTCGAAAGCCACTTGATCTGGGGCGCAACCGCCAGGATTTTGGGCGATCTACTGGATCGGCTTTTTGAGGCGACGTAGCCAAGCCTGGCGAGGACACAGGGAGCGTGGCGTGCTCTGCACGCGAGCGACCGAGGACGCTGCCAGGCGCAGGCTACGGCGTCTCAAACCTTTTCCGGCTGGGGGACGATGCGGATGTAGGGCTTCGGCTCCTCCCAGCCATCCGGGTAGACCTCTTTTGCTTCGTCGTTGGAGACCGATCCGGCGATGATCACGTCGTCGCCCTGCTGCCACTGGGCCGGAGTGGCGACTTTATGCTTGGCGGTGAGCTGCAGCGAGTCGATCACCCGCAGCACCTCGTCGAAGTTGCGCCCGGTCGTCATCGGGTAGACCAGGATGAGTTTGATTTTCTTGTCGGGGCCGATGACGAAGACGTTGCGCACGGTCTGGTTGTCGACTGGGGTGCGGTCCCCGGCCTCGCCGGAGACGTCCGCCGGCAGCATTCCGTAGAGCTTGGAGACCTGGAAGTCGGCGTCGCTGACGATCGGGTAGTTGGGCGCCGTGCCCTGGGTCTCCTCGATGTCCTTGGCCCAGCCCTCGTGCTTGTCGAGCGGGTCGACCGAGAGGCCAATGATCTTCACGCCGCGCTTCGCGAACTCGGGCTCGATACTGGCCATGTAGCCGAGCTCGGTCGTGCAAACCGGAGTGAAGTCCTTCGGGTGCGAGAACAGCACTGCCCACGAATCGCCGATCCAGTCGTGGAACCTGATCCGACCCTCGGTCGTCTCAGCCTCGAAATCGGGGGCTACGTCGCCAAGTTGCAGCGCCATCAGATTGCTCCTCTCGGTGCTCGATTAGACATTCACCTGAATCCTTATCCGAGTCTAGACGTATCGACTCGTGCGCCCGCCAGGCCCCCCGCGCTGCCGCTAGAAGGCGGAAGGATCGTTGCGAAGGCGCTCGATCTCCTCGACGGCGACTTCGTCGCGCAGCTCCTGCTCGCTGCGCTCGGGGAGGCCGCGGCGACGGCGCATCTCGTTCTGCGCATCGAGCATCTGCTGGATGTCGGCGATCTCGTTCTCGGCTTCGGCCTGGGGCGAGCGGGTCGGCTTCCAGTCGACCAAATCGGCGCTGCTGCTCGGGTAGAAGTGGCCGACCACGACCAGCACGCCGATCAACAGCGCCAGCATCGCGATCGTCACCAAGACGAAACCCACGGCCCAAGGATACGACGGGCGTCATGTTTTAATCCGCGCCGTGGCCGAGGCTTACGTGGTCGACGCGATCCGCACGCCGATGGGCGCCTACCGGGGCGCCCTCTCCGGTGTGCGCCCGGACGATCTCGCCGCCCACACGATCGCCGCCGTGGTCGAGCGCACCGGCGTCGACCCCGAGCGGATCGTCGACGTCTACTTCGGCGCCGCCAACCAGTCCGGCGAGGACAACCGCGACGTGGCGCGGATGGCCGCCCTGCTGGCGGGCCTGCCGCAGAGCGTGCCGGGCGCCACCGTCAACCGGCTCTGCGCCTCGGGCCTGGAGGCGGTCAACGCCGCCGCCCGCGCGGTCAAGCTCGGCGAGGGCAAGTACTACCTGGCGGGCGGGGTCGAGTCGATGAGCCGGGCCCCGTGGGTCGTCGGCAAGCCCGAGCGCGGCCTGCCGCGCGGGCCGCAGACGATGCACGACACGACTTTGGGCTGGCGCTTCGTCAACCCTCGCATGGCCGCGCTCGGCAATTCGACCGAAACGATGGGCGAGACCGGCGAGAACGTCGCCGAGCGCTACGGGATCAGCCGCGAGGACCAGGACGCCCTTGGCCTGCGCAGCCACCAGCGCGCGGTCGCCGCCGCCCAGGCCGGGGTCTTCGCCGAGGAGATCGTTCCGATCGAGGCGCCGCAGGGGCGCGAGACCGTCACCGTCGAGGCCGACGAGGGCCCTCGCGCCGACGCCTCGCTGGAGAAGATGGCGGAGCTCCGCCCCGCCTTCCGCGAGGGCGGCACCGTCACCGCCGGCAACGCCTCGACCCTCAACGACGGCGCCGCCTGCACGCTGGTCGCCTCCCAGCAGGGCGCGGCGGAGCTCGGCGCGGAGCCGCTCGCCCGCGTCGTCTCCTTCGGTGTCGCCGGCGTCGACCCCGCCTACATGGGGATCGGGCCAGCGCTCGCCATCCCGCGAGCGCTGGAGGCCGCCGGCCTCACCCTCGACCAGATCGACCTGATCGAGCTCAACGAGGCCTTCGCCTCGCAGGTGCTCGCCTCCGCCCGCGAGCTCGGGATCGACGAGGAGCGGCTCAACGTCAACGGCGGCGCGATCGCCCTCGGCCACCCGCTCGGCTGCACCGGCGCCCGCCTCACCACCACCCTGGTCCGCGAGCTGCGCCGCCGCGGCGGCAGGTACGGCATCGCGACGATGTGCGTCGGCGTCGGCCAGGGCCTGGCGACTGTCTTCGAAAAGGTCTAGGTAGCCTCGCGCGTCGATGACGAGCGACTTCAGAGAGCTGGCCAGCGTCGACGGAGCGGTCTCTCCGACTGCCGAGGCCATGGTGCCGCTGAAGGACGACGGGCTCTACCGCGGCGACGGCGCCTTCGAGGTGATCCGCCTCTACCGGGGCCGGCCATTCGCGCTCGGCGACCACCTCGACCGGCTCGAGCGCTCAGCGGCCGCGATCGAGCTCCGGTTCGACCGCGCCGCGCTGGAGCGCGAGATCGAGGCCCTGCTCGTCCAGCACGGAGACGGCGACGGCCAGCTGCGGCTGATCGTCACCCGCGGCGGCCGGCGGCTGGCGATGACCGAGCCGCTTCCCCCCCACGGCGAGACGCTGCGCCTCGCCACCGTCACCTACTCGCCGACCGTGATCCTCAACGGCGTCAAGTCGCTCTCCTACGCCGCCAACATGCAGGCGACACGATTGGCCAAAGCCAAGGGCGCCGACGAGGCGGTGCTGGTGCAGCCGGACGGGACCGTGCTCGAGCCGCCGACCTCCGCGATCTTCTGGGTCTCGCCGCAGGGCGAGCTGCGCACGCCCGCGCTCGACAACGGGGTGCTCGAGTCGATCACCCGCGACCGCCTCGTCAAGGCGCTCGAGGTCGAGGAGGGCGCCTGGCCGGTCGCCGACCTGCGCGCCGCCGGGGAGGCCTTCCTCGCCTCGACCACGCGGGAGATCCAGGCCGTCGCCGCGATCGACGGGGCCGAGCTCGCCGCCGCGCCCGGCCCGCGCACACGCGAGGCGCAGGAGGCGTTCGCCGCCACCCTGGGCAAGAGCTGCCATGACAGAGACCGACCCGAGAAAGCAGGGGTGAGATGGACTTCCAGTTGAGCGACGAGCAGAAGCTGATCTCCGAAACCGCGCGCGAGTTCGCCGACAAGGAGATCATCCCGCGGGTCCGCGACAACGACCGCGCCGCGCGCTTCGACCGCGAGCTGGCGAGCAAGCTGGGCGAGGTCGGCTACCTCGGCGCCCCGGTCGCCGAGGAGTACGGCGGCCGCGGCCTCGACTACCTCGGCTACGGGCTGATCGTCGAGCAGGTCGGCCGCGCCGACTCCTCCGCCCGCACCGTCGTCTCGGTGCAGACCTCGCTCGTCGCCGGCTCGATCGAGAAGTGGGGCACCGAGGAGCAGAAGCAGAAGTGGCTGCCGCGGCTCTGCTCGGGCGAGGCGCTCGGCTGCTTCGGCCTGACCGAGCCCGACACCGGCTCCGACGCCGCCAACCTGCGCACCCGCGCGACCAAGACCGACTCCGGCTGGTCGATCAGCGGCCAGAAGATGTGGATCTCGCTCGGCAACTTCTCCGAGGTGGCGCTGATCTTCGCCCAGACCGACCCCGAGAAGAAGCACCGGGGCCTCGCCTGCTTCCTCGTCCCCACCGCCAGCGAGGGCTTCACCGCCCAGGAGATCCACGGCAAGCTCGGCCTGCGCTCCTCCGACACGGCGGAGATCTCGCTCGACAGCGTCGAGGTCGGCGAGGACGCGATGCTGGGCGAGATCGGCGACGGCTTCAAGGTCGCGATGAGCGCCCTCGACAACGGCCGCTACAGCGTCGCCGCCGGCTGCGTCGGCATCTGCGACGGCTGCGTCGACGCCTCGGTCGCAGTACGCCAAGGAGCGCAAGCAGTTCGGCGTCCCCCTCGCCCGCTTCCAGCTGGTCCAGGAGATGATCGCCGACATGATCCTCAAGCGCGACGCCTCGCGGATGCTGGTCTACCGCGCCGGCGCGCTCAAGGACGAAGGAAAGCCGAACACGCTGGAGACCTCGGTGGCGAAGCTCTACGCGACCGAGTCGGCGGTCGAGTGCGCCAACCTGGCGATCCAGGTCCACGGCGGCGCCGGCTACGTCGACGACTACCCGGTCGAGCGCTACCTGCGCGACGCCCGCGTCACCACCCTCTACGAGGGCACCTCGCAGATCCAGAAGCTGATCATCGGCCGCGCGGTGACGGGAGAGAACGCGATGACGCCCATGGTGGCCGAGTAGGGCGTGGCCGAGCTGATCGAGACCTCGCTCGACGGCCACGTCGCCCTGCTGCGACTGAACCGGCCGGAGGCGCGCAACGCCCTCTCGCCGGAGATGATGGAGCAGGTCGCCACCGAGCTGGAGCGGCTCGACCCCGATCCCGGAGTTCGCTGCATCGTCATCGCCGGCTCCGACGAGGTCTTCGCCGCCGGCGCCGACATCAAGGCGATGAGCGAGCGCAGCTTCGAGGAGGCGCTGCGCCACCCGGCGGCCTCCTTCTGGCGCCGCGTCGCCGCGATCAAGACGCCGCTGATCGCCGCGGTCTCGGGCTTCGCGCTCGGCGGCGGCTGCGAGCTGGCGCTGATCTGCGACATGATCGTCGCCTCCGACACGGCCCGCTTCGGTCAGCCGGAGATCACCCTGGGGATCATTCCCGGTGGCGGCGGCAGCCAGCGCCTGGCACGGGTGCTGGGCAAGCAGCGGGCGATGGAGTACGTGCTGACCGGCCGCCGCTTCGACGCCGAGATGGCGCAGGAGATGGGTCTGGTCAACAAGGTGGTGAAGAAGGGCCGCTGGCTGGAGGAGGCGATGGAGCTGGCCCGAACCGTCGCCGAGCGACCGCCGATCGCGACCCGCCTCGCCAAGCAGGCCGTGATCGCCGCCGACGAGACGGCGCTCTCTCCCGGGCTCGAGAACGAGCGCCGCCTCTACGAGCTGGCGATGGCGACCGAGGACCGGGTCGAGGGCATGCAGGCCTTCCTCGAGAAGCGAGAGCCGGAGTTCAAGGGACGGTGAGCGTCGAGCGGATCGGTGTCGTCGGCGCCGGCACGATGGGGGCCGGAATCGCCCAGATCGCGGCGCTCGGCGGCTACGAGACCCGCCTGCACGACCCCGCCCCGGCCGCGCTCCAGTCCGGAGTCGAGCGGCTGCGCGCGGCGCTGGTAAAGGGCGCGCGAAAGGAGCTCTGGAGCGAAAAGGACGCCGAGATGGCGGGCGACCGGGTCGGCGCCGCCGCCAGCCTCGCCGATCTCGAGGAATGCGAACTGGTGGTGGAGGCAGCGCCGGAGAGCCTCGACCTGAAGCGCCGGCTGTTTGCCGATCTCGCCAGGATCTGCGGGCCGAAGGCGATCCTCGCCAGCAACACCTCCTCGCTGCCGATTACCGAGATCGCCGCCGACACGCCCCGTCCCGAGCGGGTCGTCGGCATGCACTTCTTCAACCCGCCGGCGCTGATGAAGCTGGTCGAGGTGGTCGCCACGGACGCGTCCAGCGAGGACGCCCTCGCGGCCACCACCGAAGTCGGCGTCCGCATGGGCCGCACACCGATCCGGGCCAAGGACAGCCCCGGCTTCATCGCCAACCGCCTCGCCCGGCCGTTCTCGCTGGAGTCGCTGCGCATACTGGCGGAGGGCGTCGCCGACACGGCGACGATCGACCGCGTCTGCCGCCTCGGTGGCGGCTTCCGCATGGGCCCGTTCGAGCTGATCGACCTGATCGGGCTCGACGTCAACCTCAGCGTCGCCCGCTCCTTCTACGCGCAAGGGGGCGAGCCGGAGCGCTGGCGACCGAGCCAGCTCCAGGAACAGCTGGTCGAGGAAGGCCGGCTTGGCCGCAAGAGCGGGCGGGGCTTCTACGAGTACGGCGACGGGCCCCACCGCGAGCCTGACCCTGACCTCGGCATCGCGGCGCCGACGCTCGACCCTGCCGCGCTGGCGAGCATCGACCCCGCCGCACCGCAGATCCTCCCCCGCCTCCTGGCACAGATCGCCAACGAGGCAGCCTTCGCGCTCGAAGAGGAGGTCGGCGCCCCCGCCGACATGGACACCGCGATGCGGCTTGGCTTCAACTGGCCCCTCGGCCCGCTGGAGCTGACCGAGCTGATCGGCCGCGAGCGAGCGGCGACGCTGCTGGAGGAGCTGCGCGCCGCACACGGCAACGCCTACCTGCCCGCGCCGGGACTCGATGCGAGCAGGTAGAGCGATGCGGCCGGGCTAGTCGCGACCGATCAGGGTCTTGAACAGGTCGGTCTGGTCGCGGACGCCCATCACGTTGGTCGCCTGCGGACCGATCGCCGCAACCGGGACGCGGGCGCCGGTGTGGGACTGGCCGCCCGGGGTCTTGCCGGTGGCGTAGGAGACCCGGATCGGGTACCCGTCGGCCGTTTCCAGCGTCGCGTAGAAGCCCGGCGTGTCCTGGCTGGCCCCGACGATCTGGCTGGTGTGAGAGTGATCGGCAGTGATCACGACGAGCGTGTCCTCGTTTCGCCGCTGGTACTCGAGCGCCACGCCGACGGCCTCGTCGAAGGCGAGGTTCTCGCCGATCTGGCCGCAGACGTCGGAGGCGTGGTCGCGCTTGTCGATCGAGGCCCCCTCGACCTGGAGGAAGAAGCCCTTGCGGTTCTCCAGCAGGTCGATCGCCTTGTCGGTCATCGCCGCCAGGCTCGGCTCGCTGGCCGGGCGGTTGGTCTCGTCGCAGCGGAACGTCGGACTGCCGGTTCCCGGTGTGGGCGCCGCGATCAGCGGTTTGAACTCGGTGGTCATGTTGCCCGGCGTGAAGAGGCCGAGCACCGGGCCTTTGCTCAGCGAGCTGACGCCGCTCAGCTCGGCGGCGGTCTGGACGTAGCGGTAGCCCTTCGTCTGGGCGTACTCGATCACGGTTTTGGTGCTGTCGTCGAGCGTCTGCAGGTAACGGTTGCGGCCGCCACCGAGATTGACGTCGAGCAGGTGGTCGACCTGCTGCTCGGCGATCGATCCGAGCCCGCCTTTGCCCTTCGCCTCGGTCGGGCAGATGGTGCGGGTGTCGTTCGGGCCCTGGCAGGCGCGCTGCGAGATGTGCGAGGAGGGCGCCGCCGGGGTGGCGTCGGTGATCTCCGCGGTCGAGACGTTGCCGACCCGCATGCCGCGCTTGTCGGCGATCTCGAAGGTGGTCTTGTAGCCGGCGTTGGAGCCGGGGACGTTCTCCGCCGTGCTCGGTCCCTGCGAGAGACGCGCATCGATCGTCTTTTTCCCGGTCGACCAGGCGGTCGCGGTGGGAGCCGAGTCAGGGACGTAGTTCGGCGGGTACTCAGGCCCGGGACCGGCCGAGAGGCCGTAGGTGATCAGCTCGCCCGCGAAGGGAAGAGTCTCCATGTTCAGCGTGCCCTCAGCCCCCACGCCGTAGTAGCGGGCAAGGGTGATCTCGCTGTCGCCCATGCCGTCGCCGATGAGCAGGATCACGTTCTCCGGCGTGTCCGAGTCAATCAGCTTCTTGATCTCGCGCGAGTTGTCCTCGTCGGAGTCGTGGTGGGCAGCGGCTATGGCGCCTGTGGCGGCAACCGTCACCAGGATCGCGAAGAGCAACCCCAGATACCGTCGCTTGGCTCGCATTTCGTCTCTCCTTGTCATTTCGAATGAACCTTGGATTGAGTCAGGGCGAACCTAGGAAGAGCAGTGCCATCTCATGCTAAAAGGGCGTTGCCAGGCGGAGAAATCGCTGTGAACCTGACGGCTCGCGAGATGCGAGACTGCGACGGCCAATGGGCACGATGGGCAGGGTACGCAAGCCAGCCACCGAGCAGACCGCGGCACGCAACCGCGGCGCGCTCGACTCGCTGCCTTCCGAAGACCCGGATCAGGACGAAGCACGGCGCGGTCTAATCGCCGAGCTCGATCCGCCGATGATCGCCGGTAAGGGTGACCGCCCGGCCTGGGAGCTCGAGTCCTACGACTTCCTCGAGGGCGAGGCGCCGGACACTGCCCACCCGAGCCTTTGGCGGCTCGGCAAGCTGAACCGGATCGCCGGGCTCTTCGAGCTGGCGCCCGGCTTCTACCAGCTGCGCGGCTTCGATCTCTCGAATATGCACGTGGTCGAGGGCAAGGAAGGGATCGTCGTGATCGACCCGCTGGTCTCCGCCGAGACGGCCGCGGCGGCCCTGGCCCTCTACCGAGAGCACCGCGGCGAGCGGCCGGTCACCGGCCTGGTCTACACCCATAGCCACGTCGACCACTTCGGCGGCGCCAGGGGTATCGTCTCCGAGGACGAGGTCGAGGAGCGCCGGATCCCCGTCATCGCCCCCGCCGGGTTCCTCCACCACGCGGTCAGCGAGAACGTCTTCGCGGGGACGGCGATGGGCCGGCGGGCCGGCTACATGTACGGAGCGCTGCTCGGGCGCGGCGCCGACGGGCAGCTCGGCTCGGGGCTGGGACAGACCACCTCGCTGGGCACGATCACGCTGGTCCCGCCTACCCTCGACATCGCCGAGACCGGGCAGGAGGAGGTCGTCGACGGGGTGCGGATGGCCTTCCAGCTGACGCCGGGCACCGAGGCGCCGGCGGAGATGAACATCCACTTTCCGGACGC
Source organism: uncultured Solirubrobacterales bacterium (assembly GCA_963728045.1). Lineage (GTDB taxonomy): Bacteria > Actinomycetota > Thermoleophilia > Solirubrobacterales > 70-9 > VRUE01. The sequence continues at coordinate 13,321 of CAVSIE010000004.1, read as the reverse complement.
CCGCGTACTCTGCATCGCCGACAACGCGGCGCGGGCGATGCACAACATCCTCACCCCGCGTGGGGCGCTGGTCCGCGACCCGCGCATCTGGGCGCATTACCTGGACCAGGCCATAGAGCTCTTCGGCGCAGAGGTCGACGTCCTCTTCTCCGGCCACCACTGGCCCTGCTGGGGCCGAGAGCAGATCGTCGACTTCCTGGAGAAGCAGCGCGACCTCTACTCCTACCTGCACGACCAGACCCTGCGCCTGCTCAACCAGGGACTGACCGGGCCCGAGATCGCCGAGGCGATCGAGCTGCCGCCGAGCCTCGCCGGCGAGTGGCACTGCCGCGAGTACTACGGCTCGGTCAGCCACAACGTGAAGGCGATCTACCAGCGCTACATGGGCTGGTTCGACGGCAACCCGGCCCACCTCTGGGAGCACCCGCCGGTCGAGCAGGCCCGGCGCTACGTCGAGTTCATGGGCGGCGCCGAGGCGGTGCTGGAGAAGGCGCGCGAGTCCTTCGCGGCGGGCGACTACCGCTGGGTCGCCGAGGTGGTCAACCACCTCGTCTTCGCCGAGCCCGAGAACGAGACGGCGCGGAAGCTGCAGGCCGACGCGCTCGAGCAACTCGGCTACGGAGCCGAGAACGCGACCTGGCGCAACTTCTTCCTGATGGGCGCGAAAGAGCTGCGAGAGGGAATCTCGGGTACGCCGACCGCTGCCGCTCCGCCCGACATCGTCGCCAACCTCTCGGTTTCTCAGTTGCTCGACGCGATGGCGATCCGACTGGACGGGCCACGCGCCTCAGAGCACCATCTACGCATCGACTGGGTGATCACCAACCCCGGCGAGGAGCACGCGATCACGGTCCGCAACGGAGTCCTCAGCCATCGTCCTCGCAGACACGACTCCGAAGCCGAAGCCGGCCTTGTAGTCGAGCGCAGAGGCCTCAACGAACTACTGCTCAAAGTCGCCGACATCGGCGAGTTGGCCGAGAGCGGCCGCCTCCGCGTCGAGGGAGACGGGGCGAAGATCGGCGAGCTACTCGGCCTGCTCGACGAGCCCGACCCGGGCTTCGCCATCGTCACGCCGGACTAGAGCCGTCCGTCAGCCGCGGCTGAGCCGGAACATCACTTCATCGACGTAGCACCAGCTCCAGTCCTCACCCGGCTCTGCCGAGCGGATGACCGGGTGGCCCGTGGTTCGATGATGGGCCGTCGCGTGCTTCCCCGGCGAGTTGTCGCAGCAGCCGACGTGCCCGCAGCTCTGGCACATCCTCAGGTGCACCCACTGCATCCCCAGCGCCAGGCACTCCTCGCAACCGGCGACCTCGGCCGGCGGGTCCGCGACCTGAATCGAGTCGAGATGGGTGCAATCGGCGGCCATCGCCTCACCTTAGCGAGACGCGAGCGCAGGGCAGCCGGGCCACCGCATCTGCCAAGGTTCGGCGCATGGACGGAGGCGAGGCGACCGGGGAGCCGATCACCGAGGAGGGGATCGTCGCCCTGAAGGAGGAAATCGAGCAGCTCGAAGGACCGGGCCGCACCAAGATGGCGGCGCGGATCAAGACTGCCCGTGAGGAAGGCGATCTCAAGGAGAACGCCGAGTACCACATCGCTAAGGAGGACCAGGCGCACCTGGAGACCAAGATCAAGCGGCTGCGCGAGCGGCTGCGAACGGCGGTCGTCGTCGAGATCGACGGCAGCGCGGACACCTTCGCCTTCGGCCGCACCGCCGAGGTCCTGGACGAAGCGAAAGACGAGGTCAACACCTGGACCCTGGTCGGGTCGACCGAAGCCGACCTCGCCGAGGGCCGCCTCTCGGCCGAGTCGCCGATCGGTCGCGCCCTGCGCGACGGCAAGGTAGGCAAACCGATCGAGATCGAGACCCCGCGCGGCGCCCGCACCTTCGTGATCCAGAAGCTGGTCGGTTGACACTCGATCAGCAAGCTTGAGGATTACCGAACAGGAATGCTGCGAGCAAACTTGGCAAAGCCTGGAAAGTCCGGATATATAGATGCATAGGAGTAGGCAAAACCTCGCTCAAGTTCCCCTCTGATCTCCTCCTTATTCGAGATACGCAGGGTGAATGCCCGTGCCTTTGGCGTTCGACCGTGTACTCGTTCGCTGCGAGCTGCCGCCGCAGCCTGCTCAAAAGAGATCAGAGTGAACGGAAGTGACATGCACTCACGTACCTCGCGTGCTCGCAGCAATTTCCAGCCTTCATTGCTCCGAGCACTGCGTGGAACCTCGGTGGATGGAACTCCTCCAAGGAGGAAACATCCGTCTTGTCGAACGATCCGCGCCTCAAACGGCGGTGGCTTCCATGCCCATGACCTAGCTTTCCATTCGTCAGGCCGAGAGAGCGCCCACCAAGGATCGGCTGCTTCTGCATGAGTACGAGTTACCTGCTGATCGGAGACATCGATGGCAAACACCCGCCCATCATGGTCGTCGTCCTTCTCCACAGCAAACCAAAGGCCAACTAGAGCGTTGAATGTGAAATCAATCATCCTGGTTGGAGTCTCGAAATGCTGAAGAGCCGCAAGCAACTCGAGAGCGGAAAGTCGACCTCCCGAAGCATGCCAGTCGAGTGACCACTCACGCGCCTCCGCCAGAATTTCCATCTCAACCCCATGGAGCTGGGACTCGGTAGGAGTTTTGCCTTCGTTGCTTGATGCATAGCTACGAAAGAGGGCGGAGTGGAGAGGCCAATCCGCCTGTGCCACGCCTCTCCAAGCAAAACGGCTGCCGGTCGTGGACTCATATGCGGCAATCAGCCGCACAGCCTCAACGTACTCCGCCAGGCTTCCCACCCGTTCCTCAAATGATTCCCAATATGCTGCGGGAAATTCCACCCGCAAATCCTAATGCGGCAAGTTCAGTTAGGAACCCGGAGTCGGGGCGATCTCGGCGGGCTCGCCGCCGGGCATCCAGTGCGCCTCGGGCGAGGGTGGGGTGTCGCGCAGGTACCACTCGGCGTCGAGGGCGCCCATGCAGCCGGTGCCGGCCGCCGTGACCGCTTGGCGGTAGGTGTGGTCGACGAGGTCGCCGACGGCGAAGACGCCGGCCAGGTTGGTCCTGGTCGAGCCCGCCTGGGTGACCACGTAGCCATCCTCGTCGGTGTCGACCTGACCGGTCACGATCTCCGACTTGGGGATGTGGCCGATCGCGATGAAGGCGCCGTCGGTGTCGACGTCCTCGCTGCTCGCCGGTCTCGGAGTTGCGCAGCCGGACCTGGCCGAGCTTGCCGTCCTCGCCGGCGACGAACTCCTCGGCGACGAAGGGGGTCTTGAACTCGATGTTGGGCTGCTCCTTGGCGCGCTCGAACATGATCTTCGAGGCGCGGAACTCGTCGCGGCGATTGACCACGGTCAGGTCGCTGGCGAACTTGGAGATGAAGATCGAGTCCTCCATCGCCGAGTCGCCGCCGCCGATCACGATCACCTTCTGGTCTTTGAAGAAGGCCCCGTCGCAGACGCCGCAGGTGGAGACGCCGCGGCCGCCCAGCTCCATCTCCCCGGGGACGCCGAGCCGCCGCGGCTCCGCTCCCATCGCCAGGACCACGGTCCTGGCCAGGTGCTCCTCGTCGCCGAGGTAGACCTTCTGCACGCCGCCGTCGGAGAGCTCGACCCGGTCGACGTCATCGGTGACGAAGCGAGTGCCGAAGCGCTCCGCCTGGGCGCGGAACTGGGTCATCATCTCCGGCCCCATGATCCCCTCGGGATAGCCGGGGTAGTTCTCGACGTCGGTCGTGTTCTGCAGCTGCCCGCCCCACTGGAAGCCCTCGAAGACGAGCGGCTCGAGGTTGGCGCGCGCCGTGTAGAGCGCCGCGGTGTAGCCGGCAGGACCGCCGCCGATCGATGATCACGTTCTCGATCTTCTTCTCGTCTGTCATCTCTGCCTAAGTCTTTCGTATCCGGGTCTCGTCCCAATACTTTACTTTTTATAGTACCGCTTCTGCGCCTCAACCGGAAGCGGGCTCCAGCGCCTCCGGACCCGCGTCTCGCTCGATCGGCAGCCCCTTGCTTTCCCATCGCTGGGCCGTGTGGCGGAGCTGGAAGAAAGCGACGATCCCCAGCGGCAGCGGCATCCAGAAGGCGACCAGCCGGTAGACCAGGATCGCCGGGAAGACGGTCTCCTCGGGGATGCCGAAGAGGACGAAGGCGCCGATCATCCCGGCGTCCACCGCCCCGACCCCCGCCGGCGCCAGCGGGAAGAGGTTGGCGACCATGCCGAGGAAGAAGCCCTGGACCACGACCGCCAGCGGCACGTGCACGCCGAAGGCCTTGAAGGAGGCCCAGAGGATGCCGATGTTGGCCGCCCAGAAGCCGGCGGCGCCGATCACCGCCAGCCCGCCCCGCGACGGGTTGGCGAAGAGCCCGGCCGTGAACCTCAGCCCCTCGCCGGCGATCGCCGGCACCTTGGCGACGTTGGCGACGATCGCCTTGCTCCGCTCGCTGCGGGCGAATCCTGCGACCCGCTGTCCCAGGTCGGGCGGGATCAGCGCCACCAGCACGCCGAGGATCAGCAGCAGGCCCGCGACCCCGGCCGGGATGATCGTCAGCTCGACCGAGCCCTTGCCGGGCACGACCCCGGTCCGCAGCAGGACGCCGCAGACGATCAGCGCCAGCGGGTAGAAGACGTACTGGAGGGCGAGGAAGGCGACCATCCGCCGCCCCACGTCGTGCCGCGGCATCCCGGCCTTGCGCAGCGCCCAGTAGCGTGAGCGCGATGCCGCCGGCGCCGCCGGCCGAGAAGAGCCGCGTCGCGGCGACCCCGGCCATGTTGATCTCGTAGGTCTCCTTCCAGGTGAGCGGCAGCACGTCGCCGCCGACCACGGCCTTGAACAGCGCGACGTAGGTGGCGATCGCGACGACGTTGAAGCAGACCGCGACGGCGACCCAGAGGAGGTCGGCTTCGCTCGAGCTTGCCGAGCGCGTCGCCGAGGCCGACCAGCTCGCGGGAAGAGGAAGTAGATCGCGACCAGCAGGACGAGGACGAGCAGGGCGGTCTGGACGACCCGCCGTCGCGTGAACAGCGGCAGTTCGGCGGCGCCGCTGCCGTTCGCCGAGTCCTGCGGAGACACCCCAGGGAAGCTACCCGCTCGCGAGGCGCTCCAGACGCCGCAACCCCCGATTCACCTTCAGCACCGCCGGTTCGGCGAGTGGCTCGCCGCGTCGCACGGCGGCGACGAGGCCGGCTCCGGCGAGCAGGTCGGTGACGTAGTGCTCGCCCAGGTAGACGAGCGCGAAGCCCAGCGTCAGCGCGTAGCTCCAGCCGAGCCGCTCCCTCCGCGCGCCCTGCCTCGGAGAGCGAGATCGCCGCCATCATCGAGGTGGCGAAGTGCAGCGAAGGCATCGCCGCCCAGGGGTTGCCGCCGAGCGCCCCGTACATCGCCGGCCAGGCCTTCCCCCAGGTCTCTTCGCCGACCTCGACCATGATCCGCCGCACCTCTTCCCCGGTCAGGCCCTGCTCGGAGGCCCACCACGGTGGCGCCGTCGGCACGGCGAAGTAGCCGACGCAACCGAGGTCGAAGACGGCGGCGAGCTGGCGAGCCGCGCGGGGAAAGCGCTCGGGGTGGCGGAGGAGGATCCAGACGAGGGCGACGTAGGGCTCGAGGAACCAGAGCCAGTGCACCCAGGTGAGAAAGCGGTCGAGCGCGTTGACCCGGCCGAGCCGGGCGAGGGCGCGCTGCAGCCGGGCGTTGGGCAAGCCGCCCGAGGCCGATCGTGCGGTCGATCGTGATCGGGTAGCGGCTGCGCAGGCGCCGGCGCAGGCGCTCCGGATCGTCGTAGGGCAGCTCGTGCACCATCGTGAAGGCCCACATCTGCATCGCGTAGAGGGCGACGTCGCGCTTGTGCGAGCGCGGGCGCAGAACGGCGACCGCCAGCGGCCCGCTCGCGCAGGCTGCGACCGTGACCGGAGCGGGCAATGCGCAGGCGACGGCGCAGCAACGGCACGGCCACCGCGGCGACCAGCGCGCCCGCCGCCCCGGCGCGCACAACCGTGCGAAGCGCCGGAGATGGCCGCGAGCGCTTCCTCATCAAGTCGGCGAGTATAGGTCCGCGGCAGCGGGCGGGCAGGAGCGGCGCGCCGCCCCTCCTGATTAGAATGGCCGCGCCTTGGAGCCCCACTCTCCCGGCACCGACCAGATCGACACCCTGCTTCGGCATCGGCTTCGTCGCCGTCGACGATCGTCGTCGTCGCGGTCAACGGTGCGCTGATCTACGTCCTACGCCGCTGCCGCGCCGGTCGCGGCGCCCAGCCTGCCGATCCCGAGCCCCGATCGGGCGTCGTCACCCAGCTCCGGGTCGGCGCTGGGCTCGGCTGTCTTCGCGGCGGCGATCCTCGTGCTCAGCCTGGTCTTCACCGAGAAGGCGCGCGAGACCCCGGCGACGGGCCCTGCCGGCCTCCAGGCCAAAGGCTCGGAGCCGCTGACGATCACAGGCGACCGGCCAGCAGTGGCTGTGGCGCTACGACTACCCCAACGGAGCCTTCTCCTATTACAAGCTGGTCGTCCCGGTCGACACCGCGATCGAGCTCGAGCTCGTCTCCACCGACGTGATCCACACCTGGAACGTGCCCCAGCTGGCCGGCAAGCGTGACGCCGTACCGGGCAAGACTCACGAGGTCGTCCTTCCGAGCCGACGAGGAGGGCGCTCTACGAGGGCGGGCCGCGACCCTCTCCGGCCAGGCCTACGCGGCGATGCGGCACCGAAGTCGAAGTCGTCTCGCCCGAGGAGTACGAGAGCTTCGTCGAAACAGCTCGACGCCGACATCCAGGCCGCCCAGGACAGGGTCGTCAGCCTGATCGAAAGCGGAGAGACGCCGTGAGCGCGAGCCCGAAGCGCCCGGAGATCGTCGTCGACGGCTTCCCGCGCCGCCGCCCACGCTGGGCGGAGATCGCGACCAGCGCCGACCACAAGGACATCGGCCGGATCCTGATCGTCGGCGCGCTCGGCTTCCTCTTCATCGCCCTGATCGAGTTGCTGCTGATGCGCCTGCAGCTGGCGATCCCGGAGAACACCTTCCTCTCTCCCGTCACCTTCAACCGGATGCTCTCGCTCTACGGCACGACCGCGATCTTCCTCTTCGCGCTCCCGCTGGCGCCTTCGGCCTCTTCTACTACCTGACTGCCGCTGCAGATCGGCGCCCGGGGCACCGCCCTGCCCCGCCTCGGCCAGCTCGGCCTCTGGCTCTGGGTCGCCGGAGCCACTGTTCTCTACGCGGGCTTCCTCTTCACCCCCTCAGAGGCGGGCGTCAACCCGCTGGCGCCGCTCTCCGAGCTGGCCTTCCTCTCCAACAACGGGGTCGACGCCTGGGCGGCGGCCACCGGCCTGGCGACGCTCGGCTTCGTCCTGCTGGCGATCGACCTGACCACGACGCTGCGCAGGATGCGGGCGCCGGGCATGGCCTGGCGGCGACTGCCGGTCTTCGCCTGGGCCACTGCGATCGGCTCCTGGCTGATGCTCGTGATCGGTCCGGTGCTGCTGGCCGCGATCACGATGCTGCTGATCGACCGCAACTTCGACGGGATCTTCTTCGCCGACGGCTCCGGAGGAGCGCCGCTGCTCTGGCAGCACCTCAGCTGGATCTTCTTCACCGGCGCCTACATGCTGGTCATGATCGCCGCCTTCGGCGCGATCTGCGAGATCGTTCCGTCACTCGTCGGGCGGCCACTCGAGGGCCGCGCCACGGTGATCGGCTCGCTGATCGCGATCGCCGTGATCGGCACCCTGGCCTGGATCCAGAACATGTTCACGGCGCCGATCGCGATCGGCTGGATGTACTTCGCGATGACGATGGCCCTGGCCCTGATCGTCCCCTTCGGGCTGATCGTCTACAACCTGATCGCGACGATCGCGGGCGGCGCCGTCCGCATGCGAGCGCCGCTGCTCTTCGCCGCCGGCGCGGTCTCGGCGATCTCGGTCGGCCTCGCGGCGGAGATCTCACACTCGATGGTCGCCCTCGCCTGGAAACTGAAGAACACGACCGACGCCACCGCGGCGACGCACTTCGCCCTGGTCGGCGGCGCCGTCTTCGGCGGCTTCGCCGCCCTCCACTACTGGTTCCCGAAGATGACCGGTCGCACGATGGGCGAGAGCCTGGCGCGGATCTCCTTCTGGACGATGGTGCTCGGCGCCACGCTCGCCTTCGTCCCACTCCTCTTCTCCGGCGCCTACGAGGGCGAGGTGATCGACGCCTACAAGTTCTTCGGCGACAGCGGCATGAGCGCCTACAACCTGATCGCCTCGATCGGCGGCCTCGTGCTCGCCGCCGGCATCGCGATGACGCTCGTCAATGCGATCCTCAGCCGCGAGGGCGGGCCCGAGGCAGGGCACGATCCCTGGGGCGGCGACTCGCTCGAGTGGTTCGCGCTCTCGCCGCCCGAGCCCCACAACTTCGACGTGCTTCCCGATGTGCGCAGCGAGCACCCGATGCGGGACATCCGCGCGGCGATCGCCCACCGCACCGCTCGCAAACCCGAGCGGCCGGCGCCCGAGTCACAGCCGGTAGCCTGATCTGCGATGAGCGGCGCCGAGACCGTCGTAGTCGCCGCGCAGCGACCGGCAGCACTGACCGTCCTGCGGGACTACGTCACGCTGACCAAGCCGAAGGTGCAGTCGCTGCTGCTGCTGACCACGATCACGACGATGTACGTGGCCGGCGATCCCTCACTCGGCCTCGTCCTCCTCACCTGCCTCGGCGGCGCCCTCTCAGCGGGCGGCGCCGGCGCGATCAACCACGCGGTCGACCGCGACATCGACCGCACGATGGCGCGTACGGCGGACCGGCCAGTAGCCAGCGGCCGAGTCTCGCCGGGAGCGGCGATCGTCTTCGGCGCGGCGCTCGGCTTGGCGTCGTTCACGCTGCTCTCGCTGACCGTCAACCCCCTCGCCGCATCGCTCTCGCTGGCCGGGCTGTTTGGCTACGTCTTCGTCTACACCCTCTGGCTCAAGCGCCGCACTCCGCAGAACATCGTGATCGGCGGCGCCGCGGGCGCAGTGCCGCCGCTGGTCGCCTGGGCTGCGGTGACCGGAGGGCTCAGCGGCACCGCCTTCTACCTCTTCGCGATCGTCTTCTTCTGGACGCCGCCCCACTTCTGGGCGCTCTCATTGCTGATGAAGGACGAGTACGCAAAGGCGGGCGTGCCGATGCTGCCGGTCGTCCGCGGCGAGGACGAGACGCGCCGCCAGATCCTCCTCTACACCGTGCTGCTCTACGCGGTGACCCAGCTGCCCTTCTGCGCCGGCGCCTTCGGGGTCGAGTACCTGGTCGCCTCGATGAGCCTCGGCGCCGCCTTCATCTACTTCGCGGTGCGGCTGCTGCGCAGCGGCGAGCGAGGCTGGGCGCTGCGCACCTACCTGTTCTCGCTCGCCTACCTGGCGTTGCTCTTCCTGGCGATGCCGCTCGACCGAGTGGTCTAGTAGAACTTCGCTCGTGGATCGCGAGACCGCAAGAAGGAACATGACCTCGGCCCTGGTCGCCGGGGGCATCGCCGCCGCGATCTTCGCCCTCTGCTTCGTGGCCGCAACCCTCTACATCGCGTCATGAGCGCAGAGCGCAGCGTTCCCGAGCCTGGCGAGCTGGTCTACCGGCCGCAGCCTTCCTGGCTGCCGGCGATCCTCGCTTTCGCCCTGGCACTGGCCGTCTGCGGGATCTTCGCCCCCTTCATGGCGCCCGGGTGGGTCTACTCGGTGATCGGCGTCGTGACCGCCCTGGCGGTCTTCCGCAGGATGACCCGCGGCGCAGTCCGCGAGTACTTCAGCCTCCCCCGCAAGCAGCGCGTGCGCGGGGCTGTATTGCCGGTGGAGACGATCACACCGCTACATAAGGGCTGAGGCTGGCAATCAGCCCTTATCGGGCGTCATCCCGGATGTCGCGCCCTCCGACGTCCAGACTTTGACGATGTCGCGCATCGAGAGGACGCCGACCAGCTCCGCGTCGTCGTAGACGACGAGGTGGCGAATGCCGCGCCGCGCCATCTCCGCCGCAGCGTGCTCCAGACTCCAGTCGGGCGAGGCCGCGATCACGCTGTCGCTCATGTGGTCGGCGACCCGCTCGGCGTCGGGGTCGTCGCCGGCGCCAACCGAGAGCAGGATGTCGCGCTCGGTGACGATGCAGGGCACCGGTGTCTCGTCGTCGCTGACCAGCGCCGCGCCGATCCCTTTGTCCGCCATCATCGCCGCCGCCTCTCGCAGCGTGTGCGAGGGACCGACGGTGAGCACTACCTCTGACATCCCGTCCCGTACCCGCATCTACACTCCTTTCCCGCTTCATCGCGAGATCGTGTGGATCGCCTCAAGCCTACTCATCCCTCCCGGTCCTCGCCAATCGCCTTTTCGCGAGTCCGGGGCATATAGACTCCGGCGCGCCCAGCGCCGCGTATGCCCAGCTCATTTCGCCCAACCCGCCTGCTCCTCGCCCTTGCCCTTTTGGCCGCCGTCGCGCTGCCCGCCTCGGGCTGCGGAACGAGCACCGCCGACGTCGAGCGCGGCCGGGTGCTCTTCAAACAGAAATGCGGCACCTGCCACATCATGGCCGAGGCCGGCACAAGCGCCCAGATCGGTCCCGACCTCGACGACGCCTTCGGCCCCGCCCGCGCCGCCGGCGAGACAGGCAGCACGATCGAAGGTGTGGTCAAGGCCCAAGTCGAGAACCCGCGGCCCATCACCGACAACCCAGCTGTCTCGATGCCGCCCGACATCGTCGAGGGCCAGGACCTCGAAGACGTCGCCGCCTACATCGGCGAGTACGCCGGCGTGCCCGGCGCGGCGCCCCCGACCGTGCCCGGCGGCCCCGGCGCCCAGGTCTTCGCCAACAACGGCTGCGGCACTTGCCACACGCTCGCCGCGGCGAGCTCGGGCGGCGTGACCGGGCCCGACCTCGACGATGTCCTGCCGGGGCAGAGCGCCGCGATGATCCACAAATCGATCGTCGACCCGAACTCGGCCCTCGCCAAAGGCTATCCGGCCAACGTGATGCCGGGCACCTACGAAACGACCCTCAGCCCGAAAGAACTCGAAGACCTCGTCGCCTACCTGGTCAAATCGACCAGCGGCAAATCCAAAGCCGGCTGAGCCCTCAGCGACAGCCTCGCTGTCGCTGGCATCATCCCTCGACTACCGATGCGTGAGCGCCTCGAGATCACGCCGCAACTCTACGCCAGGGTGACGATCGTCGCCCTGGCGGCCCTCTCCCTGATCGTGCTGACCGGCGCCGGGGTGCGGCTGACCGGCTCCGGCCTCGGCTGCCCCGACTGGCCAAAGTGCTACGGGAAAACCGTGCCGCCGCTCGACACCCACGCGGTGATCGAGTATGGCAACCGCCTCCTCACCGGCTTCGTCGGCCTTGCCGTGATCGCCGCCAGCGCCCTCGCCTGGTTGCGGCGACCTTTCCGCTGGCACCTCGCCTTCTTCGGCGCGCTATTGCCCCTGGGGGTGATCGGGCAGGCCGTCCTCGGCGCCTTGGTCGTCAAGCACCACCTCGCCCCAGAGCTGGTGATGTGCCACTTCCTGCTCTCGATGCTGCTGCTCGACGCCGCTTTCGCGCTCGCCTGGTGCGCCCGCTACGAGTCCTGGGAGCGACGGCGCTCTTCAGACCGGCTCGGCGTCTGGGCAGTCCGCGCCCTGATTCCACTTGGGCAGCTGACGATCCTCGCCGGGACGGTCGCAACCGCCTCGGGCCCGCACGCTGGGGACCACGAGGGTGAGCTGGTCAGGCGGTTCGACTTCGAGGGCGCCGGCACCCTGGAGTGGGTGGTGCAGCGCCACAGCGCGATCGCCGCGGCCTTCGGCGTCGCCGCGATCGCGGTCTGGCTGCTGCTGAGGCGGCAAGGAGGCGACAGGCGTGCCGCCAGGCCCCTGACCCTCGTGATCGGTCTGCTCGGGGTCCAGGGGGCCGTTGGAGGCCTCCAGTGGGCCCTGGAGCTGCCGGCGGAGCTGGTCTGGCTACACATCGCCCTCGCCACGGCCACCTGGCTGGCGATGCTGTGGACGGTGGCCACCGCCGGCCGGCTGGAGCCGCGAGGGATAGTCACGCCCCACGCTCCCGAGTCCATGCCGGAGCCTGCCCTGAGCGCTCATGGCAGGGCTCCCTAGGCGCGCCCGCGCCGATGCTGCCCTTCGCCGTCTCGATCGCGACGCTCAGCCTCGCGCAGGCGACGCTGGTCGCCCTGCCTCGTACCGCTGTCTCCCCCGCCCTTGCGCGGCTAAGCGGCCGCTGGTGGGCGCTCGTTCCGCCTGGGTCGATCGCGCTCGTGGTCGCGGTGATCGCGCTCGAGTCCGACTCCGCGCAGGCGCTGACCTACTTGGCCCTGTTCGCCGTCCCTCCCCTGGCCGCACTCGCCCTCGGCAGCGTCATCCAAGGCGCGCGCCCCGGGCTGGCGGCGCTCGTCGCTCCGCTCTTCGCGCTCGCCTGGACATCCCAGGAGTCCCTTGCCGGCGAGGGCGCGGCACTGGCGCTCACCGGCCTCGCCTGCGTCAGCCTCGGCTGGCTGCTGGCCTGCGTGGTCCCGCCGCGATGGCTGAAGCTGGGGATCTACGCGATGGCCGCGATCGACGCCTGGCTCGTCGGCGCGGAGCTGCTGCAGGAGCCGAACGCGATCCTCAACGCCGCCGCGCCCGGCAGCCTGCCGCAGCTCCAGTACGCCTCCTTCGGCTCGGCCGTGACCGGATTCGGCGACCTCTTCCTCGCCGCCACCCTGGGTGCCCTGCTCGCCGCCGATCGCCGGCTCCAGCTGACAGGCGCCGCCCTGCTCGCCGCGCTCGCCCTCTCCTTCGACCTGCTCTTCTTTGCCCTCGACTCGCTGCCGGCAACGGTCCCGGTCGCCCTCACCCTCGCGGTCCTCGATCTCGGCGGCCGGCGCTGGTATAAGCCGGCTAGAGCAGCGTCAGGAGCAACGCGGTCTGGGCGCTGATCAGTCCGACAAAAGCAGCGAACATCACCGCGAACAGCTGGATCATGGTCCGCTGCATCGAGTCGAAGCGCTGATCGATTCGAGACTCGGATGCCCCGAAGCGAGCGTCGATGCGGGATTCAAAAGAGTCAAATCGGGCGTCGATGCGAGATTCCTAGGATCCGAAGCGAGCGTCCAGGCGATTGCCATGCGTCACGACCTGGTCCTTCAAGTCGTCCATCCGCTCGTCAGTCCAGCTCTCTCTCGCAGTCTCCATATTGGCAGGCCAGCACAGCCAAGGACTCGCGCTCGCTGAGCATGCTCGCTCCGCGGGCAGAGGTCAAGCTTTCGTCCTTTGTCCTCCATCCTAGCTCATTAAGGAAGGGAGAAGGCGATGCCTGTTCCAGGGCGGCTAGTTGAACTTGCCCAAGTGTCCAT
>CAVSIE010000003.1:0-76054 GCA_963728045.1 uncultured Solirubrobacterales bacterium | reverse complement strand
CGTCCGGCCTGGACGGGGTGCGGCCGTGTCTCACGTCGAGCACATTCGCTCCTACTACGCGGCGCTGAACAGCGGCACCGCGGATGCGGTCGCGGCTCACTTCACCGACGACGCGGTCCACTACTACACGCGTCTCGGCCCCCACGAGGGGGCCGAGACGATCGGCCGCTTTGCCGCCCTGGGGGTCGAGAGCATCGATGCCCAGTGGTACGTCGAGAACGCGATCGAGGAAGGCGACCAGGCGGTGATCGAGTGGACGATGACCTGGCGCCAGCCCGAGTCCGGCGAGAAGAGGCTCGACCGCGGCGCCGAGTGGTTCCGCATCGAGGACGGCAAGATCGCCGAGGTGCGCGCCTACCACCACGGCGGCAAGAAGAACCCACAGGGGGACCTGCTCGGCTTCGACCACGCGGACCGCGGCTACACGATGCTCGAGGACTGGCAGGCGCCGGCGAAGAGCGCGGAGCAAGCATGACGGTCGTTAAGGACACAGGCCAGCGCGCCACCCTTCCCCCCTTCGGCGAGGAGCACGAGGAGCTGCGCGAGACCGTGCGGCGCTTCGTCCAGAAGGAGATCGCGCCCAACGTCGACGAATGGGAGGAGGCGCGTGAATTCCCCCGTGAGCTCTACGGTCGCTGCGCCGAGCTCGGCTTCCTCGGCCTGAAGTTCCCCGAGGAGCTCGGCGGCCAGGGCGGCACCCACCTGCACGACGCCGTCTGGGTCGAGGAGCTGGCGCGAAGCGGCGGCTCGGGCGGCGTCGCCGCCGGGCTCAACGCCCACACCTCGATCGCGATGCCGCCGATCTTCAACTTCGGCACCGACGAGCAGAAACAGCGCTGGCTGGCGCCGGGGATCGCCGGCGAGAAGATCGGCGCGCTGGGGATCACCGAGCCCGGCGCCGGCTCCGACGTCGCCGGCATCACCACCTTCGCCGAGAAGGTCGACGGCGGCTACGTCGTCAACGGCTCGAAGACCTTCATCACCAACGGGGTCCGCGCCGACTTCCTCGTCTGCGCCTGCAAGACGACGCAGGAGGGCGGCCACCACGGCATCTCCTTCCTCGTCCTCGAGCGTGAGATGCCCGGCTACGAGGTGGCGGCGAAGCTGGAGAAGCTCGGTTGGCACTCCTCAGACACGGGAGAGCTCTCCTTCACCGACGTCGAGGTGCCGGACGAGAACCTGCTCGGCGAGGAGAACGAGGGCTTCAAGCTGATCATGGCCAACTTCGCCTGGGAGCGGCTGCTGATGGCGATCGGCGCCGTCGGCGCGATGCAGCGCCTGATCGAGAGGACCGTCGAGTATGCCCTGGAGCGCAAGGCCTTCGGCCGCCCGATCGGCAACTTCCAGGCGATCCGCCACAAGGTGGCGGAGATGGCGACCCAGGCCGAAGCCGCCAAATCGATCACCTACAACGCCCTGCGCCTCTTCCACGAGGGCCAGGACTGCATCAAGGAGGTGACGATGGCCAAGCTCGCCACCCAACGCACCGTCCTCGACATCGCCGACGAGTCACTCCAGATCCACGGCGGCTACGGCTACATGCGCGAGTACGGCATCGAGCGCGCCGTCCGCGACGCCCGCCTAGGCCCAATCGGCGGCGGCACCGACGAGATCATGAAGGAGATCCTCGCCAAGCAACTGGGGTTGTAGGGATTAGCAGGGATTTCCTGCTCCTCCTCCGCCTCATCTGAGCTAGGCGGACACAATCCGGACACATCGCGCCGCGCCTGGGCGATCTGATCCTCGGCAGTCGCGCGCTCGGCGATGTCGAACTCATCGAAGACGTGCGAGTAGACATCGAGCGTCATCGTCGGCGAATGCCCAGCTTGGCGGGCAACCTCGACCACGCTGCGTCCTTCATGGATCAGCAGCGAGACGAAGCTGTGGCGCAGGTCGTAGGGACGTGCGCCCTCCAAGCCCACGGCGCGACAGGCGGGCAGCCAAGCGTCCCGGTGCCAGGTCTGCCAGGCGGGGTCATTCCAGACGTCGCCGGAGCCATTCGGGAACAGGAGCGCGTCGTCGGCTGGCTGATCGAGTGAGCGTCGCCATTCCTTCAAGTCACTCGCAAGCGGAGCGAGCAGCCGCACCGTGCGCGACTGGCCGGTCTTGGTCTGCTTGACGCCGCCCTGGCCGTCGGCAGCCTTCTCGACCAGCAGCGTCCGCTCGCGCACATCGCTCCAGAGCAGCGCAAGCGCCTCTTGCGGCCGCAGCCCGGCGTAGGCGAGCAATCCGATAAGCGCAGCGTCCCGTGCGCCGTGCTTGCGTCTCCTGGCCATCGCAGAGCGCAACTGCTCGATCGTCAATGGCGACAGCGGCCGAACCTCGCGCTGACGGCGGACCTTCGGCTTCTGCACCGCCTTGACCGGGTTGTGGCCGATCCGCCGCCACTCGACCGCTCGCCGCAGGATGCCCTGGAGAAGCGCGAGCGCTCGGTAGATCGTCGGCTTCCCCACTCCATCGGCTTCCAGTTCAGCGCGGAAGCGCTCAACGACCTCCGGCGTGATCGCGCTGAGACGCATCGAGCCGAGCCGCGGCAGGACGTGCCGATCCCATAGGCCCGCGTAGCTGTGGAGAGTGCGCGCCGCGAGATTCGGTGCGGCGTAGAGCTTCCACCACTCCTGCGCGAAGTCGGCGAGCGTCTGCCGACCCCCGGTGAGCAGGTCCAGGTCGCCGGTCCGCTTGCGGCGCACAACCTCGGCCTCGAAGGCGTCAGCGTCCCGCTTGCGACCGACCACCTTCGAGCGCGCTCGACCCTGCTCGTCGCGCCAACGAACCCGCCAGACAGCGCCGCCCTTCCGCTCGACTCGTTCAACGCTCATTGACAGCCGCTCCTAGCCTTCCGGACCTTTATCGAGCAGGACGCGCAGCCCACCCTGTGCTCTGTGCGCGTGATGCCGTAAACGCGTTGCCGGCGGCGGAGTCGGCCCACATGTTTCCTCGGCGATCCAGCGCTCCAGCTCGGCCGGATGCACTCGAAGCCGGTGGCAAAGCCGCGTCGCCCGCAGCTCGCCTCGTGCGATCGCTCGATAGACGGCCCGCCGCGATAGCCCGCAGGCGCGAGAAATGTCCTCCGGTGACAACAGGCGCTCGAAGTCGTGAGTCTCGTCGTCCATTTCCTCTGCACCGACTGTCCAGAGAAAGCGCCAAATGCATCGGGTCGCCCCACAGACGCGGACCCGCAGCCGGGCGTCCATACAGGCGGCCGCCGCACGGCGAAGCCGTGCCACAATCGGCCGCCCCCGGACGCCCGGGAAGGTGCCCAGCACTGCGACCCAGACACGAACACCCGTTTGGGTGCGTAATGTGTCGTGCTGTTGAGGTTGGGGCTGGGGGGAGGCTTCTGAGGATCCCCCGAGCACCTTTGTCTCTTGGTTTCATCTGAGCCCGTTCTCTTCTGGGTGGGCCTTGAGGCCTTCCTGATGGCTTGCCTGGCTTGTCTTGGCTTTGGCTTCGTTGGCATTGGCGTTGGTCATCAGCCCCCACCGCCGCCCGTGAATTGCCCGAGGCGCGTTCCTCCCGGTTCCCAATCCATGCCATCGAGCAGGTCGCCCGGTGGGATGCCCAGCGAGCCCGCGAGCTTGATCAACGTGTCGATGCGACAGACGCGTTCGCCACGCTCGATCTGGCCAACTGCCGTGCGGTGCAGTGAAGCCATCACCGCCAGCTCTTCCTGAGAGAGCTTGGCCCGCCTGCGGCAGTAGGCGAGGTTCGCGCCAAATTGATCGGCGACCATCGGTCTTCACCGGCTGAGCTGTCCGAGCAAGCCGTGAAGAGCCTCGTGCTCGGAGACGACGCGCTGGTACTCGTTCTCTCGGTCGTATATCTCGGTGAGATCACGAACCACGTCACGCACGTCACGGTCAGCGACGATGGAGCCGTTGTCGAACGCAGCCAGCAACTTGTCGTAGACGGCCTCTTCTCGGTGCAGGCGGCTCGGCTCTCGAAGCCGTTTGGGGTATTGAGTCAGCTCTTCTCGAATGCCGTTGCGGGCGATCTTGAAGAGGTCGCGCAGAAACTTTCGGTGCTTGGCAGGGATCGTGAGGACAACAGCATTGGGGTCCTCCGTAGGCTTGGCGCAGGACATGAGGAGCTTCGCCTCCTTGTGTCTCAGGCGGCCCGTCGTGTTAGCCCACGGCGGGTCGCCGCTTTCTGGAGCCGGTACGTCGATACCGTTCCCGCTGCGGCCGGCTGGTGAGAGCTATGCCGGTCGCCACGGGGCCGGTGTTCACGCACGCGGCCCCACTTATGTGCCGCAGAGCGTAGCAAAAGACTGAATACATGTTTTCAGTCTTAAGATCGGGAGGCACACGGCTCAGGCGTTTTCTGAGAACGTCCAACTCGATGCGGCGCTCAGAGCGATCTCAGCCAGCCCTAGGCGAGGCTATCCGCCAGCTTCGCCGCAAACGCGGCGCCACTCAGGAGAGCGTCGCGCAAGCTGCCGATCTCACCGCCGCCACCCTCTCCCTGATCGAGCGCGGCCAAGCCAATCCGACCTGGGACACCGTCAAGAAAATCGCTGCCGCACTCGGCGTCTCAATGGGCCAGCTGGGAAGACTCGCCGAAAAGCTGGAACCCTGACGAGCCGATCGCCGACCACACTCGCTCTGCTGCGGAAACTTTCGCCGCAATTTGCTTGGTCAGCTGGTACCGGGACCAAAATCATCGGTTACCAATGGCAGCGGCCCATCGGATCAGCTGCCGTTGGCAACGAGGATCCGATCGTTATTCAACGCCGGGAGGGGAGGAAAACTCCATTGGGGTTTCGCAATGCCGTCGCGAACCTGTCGTCGTCTGATCTACGGGATGCTCAGCGCGGAGCGCTACACGCCGTGGCCGCGCATCGCGCATGTTCCGATGCCCCTGCTCAACTCGTCTTGCCGACCGGTGTAGGAAAGACGTTGATCGCCACACTGCTGCCCTATGTCATCAAGGCCGAGCGAGTACTCGTCGTAACTCCAGCGCGAATCATTCGAGATCAAGTCGCCCATTCGTTCAAGACACTCGACACGGCCAAGAAATTCAATGTCTTGGCCTCCGAGACACCGCCTCCCGTGACTGTCCGTGCAGATCACCGCTGCACCGCCGACTTTTGGGCTTCTTGCGAAAGCACAGATGTCGTGGTCGGCACACCGCAAGTGCTTAGCCATGGCTACTCGGGTGTTACCGAGATTCCGGAAGGTCTTTTTGATCTCGTTATCTTCGATGAGGCCCACCATCTACCCGCCCCCACATGGTCCACACTGCACGCTCACTTGGCGAAAATTCCAACCGTACTGTTGACTGCCACTCCTTTTCGTGCTGATCAAAAGCGACTCCCCGGGGAGATCGCGTTTGCTTATCCGCTTAGCCGTGCGATTCAGCAGGAAGTTTATAAGCCAGTGACTTTCGTTCCAGTCGCGATGGACGCCGGGACAGATCGAGACGTAATTCTTGCTACAAAAGTCGCTGAGCGTCTTGGGCTTACTCACCACGTCAAAGCAGGAAGCCGTGCGCTGGTTCGAACGAATCGCAAGGATCATGCCGCAGAACTAGTAGACACTTATGCCGCCAAGGGAGTCCGCTTGGCGGAGGTTCTCGACCGCACATCGGGGCGCACCGTACGTAGGCGGCTCAAAGAACTCGATGCAGGAGAGCTCGATGGGCTTGTAGTGGTAGGGGCAATGACCGAGGGGTTCGACTTCCCAAGGATGAAGATAGCTGCATATCACCGACCCCATAAGACGCTAGCCCCAACGCTTCAATTTGTCGGCCGGCTGGCTCGTGCAGGGGGTGTCAATGGCGAGCTGATCGCTTTTCCGGAGGACGTATCTGGCGAGACCGCTGAACTTTTCCGAGAGGATGCCGCTTGGGAGAAGCTCCTACCGGACATCGTTGATTCGGCAGTGGATTCCGAGCGTCGCGTCCGTCATTTCACGAGTGGACTAACTCATATGCCTTTGGGCGAGCACCGAGTATCAGCGCTTGCCCTTGCACCACCGCGGGCAACTCATATTTTCCGAGCACCGTTGAAACCCGATTTCTCCTTCGATCCCGCGACACTGGCTAAAGGTGATGTGATCGAGCGGTTCTACCACCCAAGTGATGATCTTGTCGCGTATATCACCCGTCATCGTCTCCATCCCCGCTTTATGCGCGAGGACATACTGGACTCTGTGGAGTATCAGCTACACCTAGCGACGTGGGTGGAGGATCCGGGCCTTCTATTCATCAGCACCGATATCCCCGCTGCACTTCGAACTATTCGCAAGGAACTTGCGGCTCGCGGAGCAGCTCCTCTCGGCGCTGCAGATCTAGCCCGCTTGCTAGCCGCCGCTGATCTGGAACGCTGTTTTTCAGTTGGAGCACGGGCCGCATCGGTTGGCAGCGCGGCGAACGAGAGCTATCGAACGCTAGCTGGTCCGCGGGCAGAGCAATCGCTGAGCCCCTCAGATGCCCGTGCCAGGGTGCTTGGGCACGTTATGGGTCGCATGTCAGGAACGGGAGCAGGAAGTGGAACTTTTGGCTTCTCGTCTAAGAAGGCAAAGCTCTGGGAGCCAACAGCTACTGACAGCCTTCTTGAGTTCAGGGAATGGTGCGTAGGCCATGCCGCCGTTCTTCGTGCTGCAACAGCACCCCCAATCAAAGATACCCCGCTGAACTACCTTAGCCTCCCCGACCAGCTGCGAGCGTACCCAGATGGCCCCGCAATCGCAATTTTGCCGCCAGGTGTTTTGGCTGATAGTAGGGAGTTCCGTATCGATGATCAGGTAGCAGATCCACTCGCAACTACTGTGTCTTGTAGTCGTCAGTCACCCACCAACGTTGAGATTGTTCTCTCTTATGACGGAAGAGAGTGCAGGCTTAACGTAGACGTTGATGGCTCGGTCACAGTCACTTCGGGTCGGTGTCTCTTTTTGGATCACTCTACGGGAGAGATTGAGACAATCGATACTGTTATCGAAGATGATTCGATACCGCTCTTGTTCGGTGATGGCTCGTGGGTACTTGGAGAGCAAATCGTACAGCCTCCTCCAACTGTAATGCCGCTTGAAGCAGATGCTCGGCAGCCACTCGACTGGACTGGTATTACCACTTCGGTTGAGTTTGCGAACCCCGTTACCGATACAAATTGCGTAGCAGGCAAGACCATTTCCTTCCTAAGAGCCGGGAAGGATTGGATTATCCAGGACCACCTACCGGGCGAGCTAGCAGATTTTGTATGTGCGGAGAAAGCCGGTAACCGTGTCAGAGTTGATCTCGTCCATTGCAAGGCTTCCGGGGGCCAGCAACCCGGGACAAGGGTTACTGACATCCAGGAGCTAATTGCACAAGCCTTGCGATCAATGTACCTAGCCACCGCCGGTTCGGCCATTTGGGACGAGCTTAAAGCGCGAATTAATAATCGTGCGGCAACACAAATCGTAGAGGGCACTCACGCAGCGGTCCTTGGAGAGATCGAAGAATGGGCGGCAACGCCACCGCTGATTGACTGGACGATCACTGTTGTGCAACCTGGCGTGGCAGATGGAGGACTTGATACCTGGGATCAAGGTAATGCACTTATGGTGGCGGCATACGACGCCTGTAATGCACAGGGCGTCGATTTTTGCTTGGTTGATTCGGAGTTCTAGGACTGAGAACGAGAGAAGCCGTCCATTAGACGGCTTCTCTTAGTGAGAGCTCCGGGAGCAGCTACAGCTTCCGGTCCGGTTTTGGTTCCTCCGCCGGATGCCTAGGGCTGTATTGGTCTGTCACGCCAAATCGCAGCTGAGCGCGATAAACGTCTTCTCACTCGGGTGGATCGAACCGACTTTCACGGTGCCCTAGGGTCGGAGGTGATGAAAATGTCAAATTGCATCACCCCTAGGACGAGATTCTATACGAGTGCGGTCGGCAAATCGGAGCTTGCAGATCCGCTAGAGCAGAGCAAGGCGCTCGCAAGCGACGCGGGCATTGATGGCCGGCGGCTGCAAGCCGGGGTGGTCGAGTAGATCGTGGTCGCCCGTGACAATCGCGTCGGCTTTGGCTACGCGAGCTAGCGCTATGAGATAGTCGTCGTCGGGGTCTCGGAGCAGGGTCGCGATTTCCTCCGGATCGTCGTATTGGATCGCTGCCTCCTCGACGTTGGCGACGATCTCCGCCAAGTCGTCGGGGTCGAAGCGCTCGCGAAAGTACTCGTTACCGAGTGCATCCCTGAACTCGCCAATGAGCTTGGGGCAGATTATTGCCTCGAAGTCAAAGTCCAAGAGGGCCACCAGGATCAGCCAAGGCGCGCCGCCGCCAGGGCGACTTGCTACGCCGGAGACCAACGTGCTTGCATCGACCACGAAGCGCTTCAACCGGCCGCTCGGCGTTCGCGCCGCGCTTCATGCACGGCCTTGACGCCAAGCTCGATTGCCTCGTCTTCGGAGAGCGTGTTTCGCTCCTGGACGCGGCGCAGGGTTTCGCGGCCGAGGGTCATCCTCGCCATCGACTCAAGCAACTCGCGGTCGCTCATCTCGGGGCGACGCTGGTGCAAGCGCTCAAGTAGCTCGCTGTCGAACTCGACGGTCTTGGTTGGCGATACGGCCACGTCAGAAATGGTAGCGCCGAGGCGGACACAATTCGGACACATCGGGCAGACCACGCGCGATCACGGTCGATCATGGTCAATCGCTCCCAAACAAGCTCATTTGCGGGGAATCCATGCCCTCGGATGATCCCGCGTGCCCTGCCGTGCCATTCTCGGGGCTCATGAAGGAGATCCTCGGCAAGCAGTTGGGGCTTTGATCTACCTACTGCGACATGGGGACGCCGAAGATGGCGGCGGGGACGATGCGGCGCGGCGGCTGACTGAGAAGGGCGAGCGGCAAGCGGAGGTCGCGGGGCGGGCATTCGCTCGGCTCGAGGCGGAGATCGATGCCTGCCTGACCAGCCCGAAGGTGCGCGCGGCCGATACGGCGAAGATCGCGTGCCGGTCGCTCGGAATCGAGCCGGAGATCGCCGAGGAGCTGCGCGGCGGGCCTTTCGACTCGCTCCAGCTGGCCGCGGGTCGGGGCGACGTGCTGCTGGTCGGGCACGAACCTGACTTCTCGGGCGAGGTCGAGCGCCTCACCGGCGCCAAGGTCAAGCTCCGAAAGGGTGGACTGGCGATCGTCGATGGTGGGACACTGGTGGCGTTGCTGCGGCCGAAGGACCTGGCTGCGATAAGCCACGAGAGGAGATAGCTCATGCTCTGTGCACTGACCGTCCGCAAGCTCAAGCCCGACACGATGGAGGACTTCAAACGGGCCTTCATGCCCGACGACGACATGTCGAACGTCCCGGCCGGGTGGAAGCAGTTCTACGCGTTGCGCAACGTCAACGACGAGAACGAGGTGATCACCTTCGGCCTCTTCGAGGGCACGCTCGAGGAGCTTCGGGCGGGCCAGGAAGGCGGCGAATACGACCAGCGGCGCGCGGCGGCCGACGAGTTCGTCGAGTCGGTTGGCGCCGACGGCATCTTCGAGGTCGTCGAGAACCGCTCGATGAGCTGAGCCCACCCGTCGATGAAGCAGCGACTCAACCTGGTCACCCTCGGCGTGGCCGACCTCGGCCGGGCGCGGCGCTTCTATGAAGCGCTCGGCTGGACGACCGGCGCCGGCCCGGAGGACGACGTCGTCTTCTTCCAGGCCGGCGAGATGGTCGTCGCGCTCTGGGACCGGGCGCGGCTGGCCGAGGACAGCTGCGTCGAGGACGGCGGCGGCTGGGGCGGCGTCACCCTCGCCCTCAACTTCGCCTCGCGCGAGGAGGTCGACGCCGCCACCGAGGAGGCGGGCGCCGCCGGCGCCCGGATCGGACGGGAGCCGGCGGAGACCTTCTGGGGCGGGTACACCTCGGTGATCGTCGACCCCGACGGACATCCTTGGGAGATCGCCCACAATCCGCACTGGACGATCACCGAGGACGGCGGCGTACGGCTCGCCGGCCGGTAGTAGCGTCCCTCCGGCCCCGACCCCAGACCCGAGGAGGCGCCGATGCTGTCCTGGCTCGCCAAGAAAATGATCTCCCGCAACATGGCGAAGGCTCGTGAAGGCGACATCGGGCCGACTCTGCAGATGGACGCCGAGGACGTCAGGTTCCGCTTTCCCGGCGACAGCTCCTGGGCGGTCGAACTGGAAGGCAAGGACGAGCTCGAACCCTGGCTGCAGCGCTTCGCCGACGTCGGCCTCCAGATCTATCCCGACGAGGTCATCCTCAAGGGCTTCCCCTGGAACCAGACGATCTGCGTCCGCGGCACCGACCATCTCGACGCGCCCGACGGCAGGCGGGTCTACGAGAACCGCTACGTGATCTGGGGCCGGATCGCCTGGGGCAAGCTGCGCGAGTACGAGGTCTACGAGGACACTCAGAAAACCGAGGCTCTCGACGAGTACCTGGCCGGCATCGGCAAGCCCTGAGCCGTGCGAGACATCCATCTCAACCTGGTCGACAGCTCACGACAGCTGTTCGAACTGGACCCCGGCGCGGAGATCGAGGCGGGGTCAAACTGGCTGTTCGGCGCCGGCCGCTCCTCACATCCGGCGATCTCCAACGCGGCCTTCCGCACCGGAGATGCCGACCCCGAGGAGCTACTGACCAAGGCGCGTGAGTTCTTCGGCGCTCGCAGCCGCGGCTTCAGCCTCTGGGTGCGGGGAGGCGTGCCCGAGGACAGCGACCTGATCGAGGCAGCAGGCTCAGCCGGCCTCGATCAGGTCTTTGCGATGCCGGAGATGACCCTCAACCAGCGAGCCGAGGAACGTCCCCTGCCCGAGGGGGTCGAGCTGCGGCGGCTCGGAACCGCCGCCGACGCGGACCGCTTCTGGGAGGTCGCAACCAGCGCCTACGCCGACAACGGCTTTCCGCCCGAAATCTTCCGTTACTACGAGGACTACTCCGGCCTGACCGCCGACAACGCCGTCGCCCTCCTCGCCTACCTCGACGGCAAGCCGGTCGGCATCGCGATGACGATCGTCAGCCACGGCGTGGCCGGCATCTACTGGGTGGGCACGCTTGCCGGAGCCCGCGGCAAGGGCATCGGTGAAGCGGTGACGGCGGCCGCGATCAATGCCGGCTTCGACCTCGGCGCCGAGATCGCCTCGCTGCAGGCCTCGCCGATGGGTGAGCCGGTGTATCGCCGGATGCGCTTCGAGACGATCTACGAGTACCAGCTGTTGATGTGCTCGCCGCCGAAGGGCTGAGCGCAGCGACCCGACGCGGCGCTCAGCGGCGCGGACCGGCCTCGCAGGTGTGCGAGCGGCCCCAGCCGCGACCGCCGTCGCAGTAGTCGAAGCCGCGGCCTCCGTAGAGCTGGTCGGGATCGGCGCCGCCGAAGAGACGGTCGCGACCACCGTCGCCATGGCAACCGTCTTCGCCGGAGCCCATGCGGCAAACGTCCCGGCCCGGCCCACCCCAGCAGCCGTCGCTGCCACCGCCGTGCTGGCAGTAGTCGTTGCCGGGACCGCCGACGCAGTCGCTGTTCCGCGGCCCGGTGATGCAGACGTCGTCGCCCGCCCCGCCGATGCACCGGTTGCGCCGGGCGCCGCCCGGATAGCAGGTGTCGCGCTCGCCGTTGCCGATGAACTTGTCCGAGCCGTTGCCGAGATAGATCGTCAGCGGGATCGGCAGGGGGTCGAGCACCTCGACCATGTCACCCGAGGGGCCCATCTCCAGCTCGATCGCGGAGGCTCCGCGCAGCGGGCAGACGGCGACCAAGCGCTCTCGTGTGAAGCGGCATCCAGTTGGCGCGGCGCTGCTCATGAAGCCGTCGACCACGATCTGTTCGCCCTCGACGCTCAGCTTCAGGTGCGAGCCGGAGGCGGCGCCGTGGACGACGATCCGCTCAGCCGGCGAGCTCGGGCTCGCCCAGGCGAGCAACGCCGCCGCGGCCAGTGCCGCAGCGACGACGAACCGCAATGCGCGCGTCCAACCCCTGCTGGCCGGCATCTCCCTCAGCATGCCAGAGAGACACCCTCCGCCACCGAAGATCACGCGGGTCGACGCTCCGGCGGCAAGCTTCCGTGCGAGCCGAGCGACCGACTGGCCAGTCAACCAGTGCTACGCGGTTCCCTGTAGCCTTCCCCGCCGACTTCACAAGCCAAAAGGAGAGCGAAATACCGATGGGACTTCTCGATGGGAAAGCGGCGATCGTCACCGGATCGGCACGCGGAATCGGCCGGGCGACCGCCGAGCTGTTCGTCAGCGAGGGCGCCAAGGTGCTGATCAACGACCTCGACGCCGACATCGCCGAACAGGCCTCGAATGAGATCGATGGCGAGACCGCGGTCTTCGCCGGCGACCTGACCGAGCCCGACGCAGCCGACAAGCTGATTGCCGCCGGCGTCGACGCCTTCGGCGCCCTCGACATCGTCATCAACAACGCTGGCTACACCTGGGACAACGTCGCGCACAAGATGACCGACGAGCAGTTCCAGGCGATGCTCGACATCCACACGATCGTCCCCTTCCGCGTAGCGCGGGCGCTGGCGCCGCACTGGCGCGAGGCAGCCAAGACCGAGCGCAACGAAGGCAAAGAGGTCTTCCGCAAGATCGTCAACATCTCCTCGACCTCCGGGATGATGGGCAACGCGGGCCAGGTCAACTACTCGGCGGCGAAGATGGCCGTCGTCGGTATGACCAAAACGCTGGCCAAGGAGTGGGGCCAGTTCAAGATCAACGTCAACGCGGTCGCCTTCGGCTTCGTCGAAACCCGCCTCACCGCGGCCAAGGAGGCCGGCGGCGAGATGACCACCCCCGGCGGCGAGAAGATCGAGCTCGGCATCCCCGAGCAGATGCGGGCGATGGCCTCGGCGATCATCCCGCTCGGCCGTCCCGCCACTCCAGAGGAGGCATCCGCCCCGGTGCTCTTCCTCTCCTCGCCACTCTCCAACTACGTTCACGGCCAGGTGCTGAACGTCACCGGCGGCATGTTCGGGGGGATGTACACCTGAGCACCACGGCGACAGAGGGCAGGCGCCCACCCCGCTACCTCGACGTAGCGGACAGGATCTGGCCTGCCCTCCGTCGCTTCATGGGCCTGCACACCGCGCTCTACAAAATCAGCGGCGGGCGGCTCGGGCACACGATCCCCGGCGTGCCGGGCAAGATGCTGCTGCTCGACCACGTCGGCGCCAAGAGCGGCGCCAAGCGCACCGCCCCCCTGCTCTACTTCCGCGACGGTGACGACATGGTCATCGTCGCCTCCAAGGGAGGCTTCCCCAAGAATCCGGCCTGGTACTACAACCTCAAGGCCAATCCCGACACGACGGTCCAGGTCGGGTCGCACCACGTGCCGGTCCACGCTCGGGTCGCCACCGCGGAGGAGCGCGAGCGCCTCTGGCCCGAGGCGGTCAAGTCCTACCACGGCTACGCCGACTACCAGGTGCGCAGCAAGGGTCGCGAAATCCCGCTCGTCATCCTCGAGCCACGGCCCAACTGACCGGCCGGAGGGATCGTCAGGCCAGGACACAGGGAGCGTGGCGTGCTCTGCACGCGAGCGACCGAGGACGCCGCCCGACGGCGCCTCCGGCCGGTCAGCGGCGCTCCTCGGCGATCGGCTCGCCTGACTCGCTCACGATCGCTTCGGGCGGCCAGGGGCCGGCCCAGTTGTCGCGGGCGCCGTCGATCGTGATCGTCGTGCCGGAGAAGAAGTCACCTGCCGGCGAGGCCAGGTAGGCGACGAGCCAGGCCATCTCCTCCGCCCGCCCGGCACGGCCGATCGGGATCGAGCGCTCGAGGTTGTCGATCACGACTTTCGGATACTTGGTCATCAGCGTCTCGGTCGCGAACTGACCCGCCGCCAGCGCGCACGTCTTGATCCCAAACCGCGCCCACTCGATCGCCAGCGTCCGCATCATGTTCTCGACCGCGGCGCGGGCGGCCCCAGAGTGAACCATCCCAGGCATTCCGTGGTGGGGGGAGAGGGTGACGCTGAGCACCTTGCCCCCTCCCTGGGGGATGAAGAACTTGGTCGCCGCCGCATGGGTCATCAGCCAGGTCCCCTGCACGTTCAGCTCGATCACAGTGCGGAAGCCCTTCGGCGTGATCGACTCGGCCGGAGCGAGGAACTGGCCACCGGCATTGTTGACCAGCGTGTCGAGGCGGCCGTGGCGCTCCAGTAGGCCATCGAAGAACCGCTCGACCGCCTCCTCGTCGCGGATGTCGACCGCCTCGTGCTCGAAGGAGCCGGGCAGGCCCGCGGCCAGCGTCGCCGTCTCCGCCAGCGGCTCCTCGCGCCGGCCACAGCCGATCACGGTGGCGCCGAGCCGGGCCAGCTCCAGGGCCGTCTCCCGCCCCAAGCCGCTGCCGGCGCCGGAGACCAGGCAGACCTGTCCCTCGAGCAGGCCGGGCCTGAATATGCGCGAGGGATCGCTCTCAGCCATGCGAGCTCAAGCCTATAGACGGCCCCCTGGCATAACCTGACTCGCGATGAGCGTCCACGTGGAGCCGAAACCGCTGCACGAGCCGCTGGCCGGGGGGACGGCGGGAGCGACCGTGACCGTCGAGCCGATCATCGCCGGCGCCGTCACATGGTCGCGCTCGATGATGGAGAGCCCCGGCGGCCGCTTCCTCACCTTGAAGCTGCTGCGAGCCCTGCTCAGCGGCGAGCCCTCGATGACCGTGCCGGTCCCCGCCTTCCTGATCCGCCACCCGAGCGCCGGGGCGATCTTGGTCGACACCGGCCTGCACCCCTCGATCGCCACCGACGGGGACGAGAACTTCGGCCGCATCGCGACTCGCATCGGCAAGCCCGCGCTGGCGCCGGGCGAAGACCTCCCAGCGCAGCTGCGCAAACGCGGCCTCGACCCCGGCGAGATCCCAATCGTCGTCATGACCCATCTCCACATCGACCACACCTCTGCGATCTCCGAGTTCCCGCAGGCGACCTTCGTCGTCAGCGAGACCGAGTGGGAGGCCGCCACGAGCGGTAGGCAGCCCGCTCTCAACGGCTACCGGCGCCCGCACTTCAACTATGCATTCGACTACCGCACGGTCGACTTCGACCGTGGCGGGATCACCTCCTACGCGAGCTTCGGGCGCACCTTCGACCTCTTCGGCGACGGCTCTGTCCGTCTCGCCTACACGCCGGGGCACAGCGCCGGCCACATGTCCGTGATCGCGCATCTCGAGGAGAACGACTTCGTGATCGGCGGCGACGCCACCTACACCCAGGGCCAGCTCGACGGCAGCGCTCCGCTGGCGCCCCGCCCCTTCGACGCCCACAACTACCGCCGCTCGCTGCAGGAGCTGAAGCTCTTCCGCGGCCAGTTCCCCAACGCGATCGTCACCCCGGGCCACGACCCGGACTTCTACGCGGGCCTCGAAGCGCTCTACGAGTAGCGGCCGTCAGCCGCGCGGCGAGGGCTCGCCGGGCTCGGGCGTGGGCAGACCCTCGCGCAAGGCGCGGATCACGTTGCGGCGGCCCTGCTCATCGAGCCGCGTGTACATCGCCCGCACCTTGTCGAACACCTCAGTCGCCGCTTCGAGCTGGCGCTCGCGGCTCGGCTCGGCCTCGACCGGGAAGGACAGCGGCTCGCCGAACTGCACGGTCACCTTCGGGAAGCGCAGCCGCTTCCATCTGCGCACCGCGGCCGAGCCGTGGATCGCCACCGGCACCACCGGCACGCCGGACTCCAACGCTATCCGCCCGATACCCGGCTTGACCTGCCCCAGCTCGCCGCTCCGCGAGCGGCCGCCCTCGGCGTAGACCAGCAGCATTTCCCCCCGCTCGAGAACCGTGAAGGCGGTCTTGAACGCCTCCTCGTCGTGATGGCCGCGGCGAACCGGGAAGACGCCACCGTGCTTGTAGAGGTAGGTGAGAACCCGCGGGCCGAAGAGCTGCGACTTTGCCATGAAGCGGACCTGGCGGCGCAGGTAGAGGCCCGTGAAGAAGTGATCCATCTGGCTGAAGTGATTGGGGGCGAGAAGCACCGGTCCTGACTTCGGCACGTTGCCGACCCCGATCGCCCGCGTCCGGTAGGGCACAAGCGCCGGCAGCGTGATGATCCCGCGGACCAGCGGGTAGGTCCAGCCGACTCCTTTTCGCGCCAAGGCGTGGAACTGGTCGAAGTACTCGGCAGGACGTTCGTCCTTGTAGACCTGTGGTTTGAGATCTGGCATCGGCGCAGGGCCGGATTCGGGCCGGCCGTCGCTGGTGCGTACCCCCTCCGGACGAGACGGTTACGCGATCGGTTTCGCCGCTTCAGGAGACGCCCAGCCCTTCGCCCGCTCGACCGCCCGGCGCCACTCCCGGAGCAGCGACTCGCGCTCGTCCTCCCCCATCGCCGGCTCGTAGCGGGCCGCCTCCCGCCACATCTCCCGCACCTGCTCGCCGCTCCAGCGCCCGGTCGCGATCCCGGCCAGGTAGGCGGCGCCCACCGCCGTCGTCTCAGAGACCTCGGGCACTACGACCGAGGCGCCGAGGACGTCGGCCTGGAACTGCATCAGCCAGCGGTTGGCGACGGCGCCGCCGTCGGCCTTCAGCTCTTCCAGCCGCTCGCCGGCGGCCGCCTCCTGGGCGCGCACGGCGTCGACCGTCTGCCAGGCGATCGCCTCCAGCGCGGCGCGCGCCAGATGCTCGCGGCGGGTGCCGCGGGTGAGGCCGACGACGGTCCCGCGCGCATAGGGGTCCCAGTACGGAGAGCCGAGCCCGGTCAGGGCCGGTACGAAGTAGACGCCGTCGTTGCCGTCGAGCGAGGCGGCCATCGCCTCGCTCTCGCCCGCCTCCGTGAGGATTCCGAGGCCGTCGCGCAGCCACTGGATCGCGGCGCCGGTGACGAAGATCGAGGCCTCGAGCGCATAGGCCGCTTCCTCGCCGGGAGCGCAGGCGACCGTGGCGAGCAGCCCCTCCCCCGGCTGCGGCGCCTCGGGCCCGGTGTTGAGCAGGACGAAGCTGCCCGTCCCGTAGGTGTTCTTGGCGCTCCCCGCGGTATGACAGGCCTGGCCGAACAAGGCCGCCTGCTGATCGCCGGCGATCCCGGCCACCGGCACCTCGCCGCCGAACTCCGACGTCGTCCCGTAGACGTGAGCGGAAGGCAAGGGTTCGGGCAGGCGCTGCGGGTCGATGCCGAGCATCGCGCAGAGCTCCTCGTCCCAGGCCAGCCGCCGGATGTCGAAGAGCATCGTCCGCGAGGCGTTCGTGTAGTCGGTCGCGTGGCGACCGGTCAGCTTGAAGAGCAGCCAGGAATCGATCGTGCCGAAGACAGCCCGGTCGGCATCCTCGACGTTTCGCAGCAGCCACTCGACCTTGGTCCCGGAGAAGTAGGGGTCCAGCGTGAGGCCGGTCCGCTCCCGCACCAGCGCCTCGCGGCCCTCCGCGCGCAGCTCGTCGCAGCGTGCCGCCGTGCGGCGGTCCTGCCAGACCAGCGCTCGGTGCACCGGCTCGCCGCTCGCCGGGTCCCAGGCGACCACTGTCTCGCGCTGGTTGGTGATCCCGATCGCGTCCAGCTCCGCCCCCTGGATCCCCGCATCGGTGATCGCCTGGATCGCCACCCGGCGCGTCGTCGTCCAGATCTCCCCCGCGTCGTGCTCGACCCAGCCCGGCTGCGGGAAGTGCTGCTCGAACTCCGAGTAGGCGCGGCCGGTGATCCGCCCCTCGGCATCGAAGACGAGGCAGGTGGTGCCGGTCGTCCCCTGGTCGATCGCGAGGATCACGACCGGCGCGCGCCCCGCACGAGTGTCAGCAGCGCCTCGGCGGTGCCGGCCGCGTCTTCGTCTCCGGTGCCGAGCCTGCGCAATCCCAGTCCGTAGAGCAACGCCACGACCGCGGACGCGTGGCGCTCGGGGTCGGGGACGTCGAGCATCTCCAGGGCGGTCGCGGCAACACCCTCGTACGCCTCGAAGCAGCGGCGCGAAGCGTCGCGCAGCTCGGGGTCACGAGCGGCACGCAGGTGCAGCTCGACCTCGGCCAGCTGCTGCATCCGGTTGGTCGATTCCTCGACGATCCGCTCCACTTCGCCGGCAACCTCCTCGACGCTGGGACGGCGACTGCGCATGTCGGCCGCGATCGCCTCCAGCCGCTCGACCTCCTCGCCGACGAACAGCAGCAGGCTCTCGCGTAGCAGGTCCACCTGGCTCTCGAAGTGGTACGTGAGCGAGCCGAGAGAGACGCCGGCCGCCGCGGCGACGCTGCGGTTGGTGACCGCGGCTATCCCCTCGCGCCCGATCAGCTCGAGCGTGGTGCGGAGGATGCGGTCTCGGGTGTCGGTGGCGGTTGCGGGAGTCAAGCTGCGCCAGAGTACTCGTTTAGCTTATTGTTCGTTCGAACGAACTAGTGCCTGCGAGGAGGCCCCATGCCCAGCGAGACGATTTCGAAAACGCCGGAGACCGCGAGCGAGGCTCACGGGCTGGCCGAGCAGGCAGCACTGTTGGTCGCGGGCGAGGTGTCCTCCCGCGAACTGGTCGAGACCGCGCTGGAGCGGGCGGGGGCAGCGCAGCCGGACCTCAACGCCTTCCGCCTGCTGCGCGCAGAGGAGGCCCTGGCAGAGGCCGACGCGGCAGATGCCCGGCTCGGCGAAGGGAACGGGGCGCCGCTGCTCGGGGTCCCGGTGGCGATCAAGGACGACGTCCACCTGACCGGGTGTACCTCCCCCTTCGGGTGCGCAGGAGAGCATGAGGCCGCAGTACGTGACGCAGAGATGGTGCGGCGGTTGCGCGAGGCGGGGGCGATCGTGATCGGCAAGACCCACGCCCCGGAGGTCGGCCAGTGGCACTTCACCGAGACCCCGACCTACGGCGCCACCCGCAACCCCTGGAACACCGATCACACGCCCGGCGGTTCCAGCGGTGGCGCGGCGGCTGCGGTAGCCGCCGGAATCGTGGCCGCCGCCGTCGGCTCGGACGGGGCGGGCTCGATCCGCATCCCCGCAGCCTGGACCGGCCTGATCGGCCTCAAGCCCCAGCGCGGTCGCGTCTCCACCTGGCCGGACGCAGAGGCCTTCAACGGACTCAGCTGTTACGGGCCGCTGGCGCGAAACGTCGCCGACGCGGCCCTGCTCCTCGACGCGATCCACGGCAACGTGCCGGCCGACCTCCACCGCCCGCCGGTGCCGGCGGAGCCGTTCTCGGAGACGGCCGCCCGCGAGCCGCGCCGCCTGCGCGTCGCGGTTTCCTTCGCCACCCCCTTCGGTCTCTCCGGCGCCGTCGACGACGAGCACCGCCGCGCGATCGAAGCGACGGCTGACCGGCTCGCCGAGCTCGGCCACGACGTCACGCCGGCCGATCCCGACTACGGCCTCGTCGGCCCGGCGATCATCCCCCGCGGCATGGCCGGGGTCGACGCCTGGCTCAACGCCAACGTCGAGGACCGCTCCTGCCTGGAGCCGCGCACCCGCGTCCACGCCAGGATGGGCAAGGCACTCAGCGGAGTCCCGCTGCGGCTCTCCCGCGCCGCCGAGCCCGCCCTGCGCCGCCGGGTCGGCCGCGTCTTCGACCGCTTCGACGTCGTCCTCACCCCGACCACAGCGAAGCCGCCGCCCCGGATCGGGGCCCTCGAGGGACGCGGCTACTGGGGCACCAGCACGGTTGCCAGCGCCACCTGCCCGTTCGCCTTCGCCTGGAACGTGACCGGCTGGCCCGGGATCAGCGTCCCGGCCGGGCTGACGGCATCGAGCCTGCCGATCGGCGCCCAGCTGCTCGGTCGCGAAAACGACGAGGCGACCCTGCTGGAACTGGCCGGCGCCCTCGAGCGCGCCGGCGACGGCTGGCCGCAGGCGCCCTGGGAGCACTCGGCCTAGGGCCTACGCGAAGCGGCTCAGGCGGTCGTCGAAGGTGAGCAGGGCAGCGTCGCGGTACCGGGCCGTCGCTAGCACGAAGGCGTCGGCGAGGCGCAGGGCACGGTGCTTGGCCCGCAGCTCGGCTGCGCCTCTCGCGATCTCGCGGCTTAGGGGGACAACCTCCACACGGAGGCCGTCGATGAACTCCTCGACCAGGTCGCCGTGCCCTTTGGCGAGCGGCCAGACGAGGATCTCGCTGTAGGCGCTGGCCGCGATCAGCAGCTCGTCCTGGTCGGTCTCGCGCAGGCTCGCGACTGCGCGCTCGTGATGCGCGTCGGTCGGATCGAGGAAGCCGATCGCGACGCTGGCGTCGAGGACTACCGCTCCCACTCGGACCGCAGCCCCTCGAGGTAGCCGGGTGGATATGCGGAAGGCAGGCTGCCGGCGAACTGATTGACCAGATCAGGGCGGCGCTCAAGCTCCAGCCGCCCCCGCCCAACCGCCCGCACATTCAGCTCGTCCCCCGGCTCGAGGCCAGACTTGCGCAGCACTTCGACGGGGATCGTCACCTGGTTCTTGCGAGAGAGCTTTGGCATTGCTTTACCTAGAGTGGTTGAGGTAAAGGTAGCAGGAGCGGGGGCGACAGATTGGCTCATGCCCACCTAAGAGCCAGAGCGTCGAGGCTCTCCCCCCTTGACGAAGTACACCCGGGCGAAATCGCGCAGCTGGCGGCCCCGGTGGAGGAAGCCGGCTGCGGAGCGGCCAGTGGCACGGTGGCTGAGGTCGAGCTCGTACTCGCGCAGCCGGTAGCCGGCGCGGACGGCGTCGATCGTCATCCCCACCTCCATCCCGTAGCCACGGGCAAAGGGAAGCGCCGCGCATAGGGCCTCGACCCGCATCGCCCGCTGGCCGGAGATCGGCGCGGTCGCCTCCAGGCCGCAGCGGCGACGGATTGCCCAGCGGGCGAAGCCCAGGGCAACGCCGAAGCCACCGCCAACCCGGCGGGCGAAGGCGGCGACGGCGAGGTCGCACTCGCCGTCCTCGACCGCCTCGACCAGGGGCGCCAGCCTGCCCGCCGAGGCGCCGAGGTCGCCGTCACAGAGCAGGAAGAGCCGCGGCGCGGGATCGGCGCCCAGCGCCGCCTCGGCCGCCGCCGTCACGTTGGCGCCCTTGCCGTGCGGACGGCCGCGGCTGACCACCTGGGCCCCGGCCGCCAGCGCCGTCTCCGCGGTGCCGTCGTCAGAGGCGTCGTCGGCGACCCAGATCGCCGCGCCGGGGAAAGCCTCGCGCAACGCCGCGACCGTGGCGCCGACCCGGTCCGCCTCGTTGCGGGCGGCGACGATCACGGCAAGGGAGTCCTGCACGGCGGATATTGTCCCCGCCCATGAGGTGCTCATGTCGACAGCCCTGTCCGCCCCTGGACGGCTGCGAACCTTCGCCTGGCTTTGTCCTCAGTCGCTCGCGTGCTTACAGCACGCTTCGCTCCCTGCGTCCTCGCCATGCTCGGTTCTCGCACGTCCAGAAACGAACAGGACGGCCGACATGAGCACTGACATCGAGGCGCACATCACCGGCAACGTCTGGAAAGTCGAGGTGGCGGTCGGCGACGAAGTCGAAGACGGCGACACCGTCGTCATCCTCGAGTCGATGAAGATGGAGATCCCGGTCGAGGCCGAGGACGACGGGACCGTCAAGGAGATCCGCTGCGAGGAGGGCCAGTCGGTCAGCGAAGGCGACGTCCTCGTAGTGCTCGAGTGAGCGAGCAGCTCGCCGGCGGCAAGCTCCTGCTCGACTCCCCGGCCGAGGCGGTCGTCCGCATCCGCCTCTCCAACCCCGAGCGCCGCAACGCGCTCGACCACGAGATCCTCGACGCGCTGGCCGAGACCCTGCCGCGCCTCGACCGCGGCATCGAGACCCGCTGCCTGTTGATCACCGGCGCGCCGCCGGTCTTCTCGGCGGGTTACGACATCGCCTCCTTCCCCGCCGAGACCTTCGAGCGGGATGCCGAGGCGCTCGTCGCCCACCCCTTCCACCGCGCCCTGGAGGCGCTCGCCGCCCACCCCTGGCCGACGGTCGCCGCGATCAACGGCCATTGCCTCGGCGGCGGGCTGGAGCTGGCGATCACCTGCGACCTGCGGATCTGCGCCACCGGTGCCAAGCTGGGAATGCCGCCGGCAAAGCTCGGCCTCGTCTACGGCCACACCGGGCTGCGCAAGTTCCTCGACACGGTCGGCCTGGCGCGGACCAAGGAGCTGTTCCTGACCGGGCGCAACTTCGAGGCCACCCGCGCCGCGGAGATCGGGCTGGTCCACGAAGTCGTCGCCGGCGAGCGGCTCGAGGAGCTCTCGGTCGCGCTGGCCGCCGAAGTCGCCGCCAACGCGCCGCTCTCGATGCGCGGCAACAAGAGCGCGATCGAGCTGCTCAACGCCTCCCCCGTGCTCACCGAGCAGCAAGAGGCCGGCCTGATCGCCCTCCGCGAGTCCTGCTTCTCCTCCGAGGACCTGCGCGAGGGGATCCGCGCCTTCGCCGAGAAACGCAAGCCGGAATGGCAGGGGAAGTGAGCGCAGCCGCCCGCAAAGCGCTGAGCGCCTCCGACCCCGTGATGGCGGACCTGATCGAGCGAATCGGCAAGCTCGACGTGAAGACGCGGCTGAAACGGCGCAGCGAGGAGCGGCCCGCCGACGCCTACGGGGCGCTGCTGCGGGCGATCGTCGGCCAGCAGCTCTCGACCAAGGCGGCGCGGACGATCTACGGCCGCGTGATCGAGATCTTCGGCGGCCGCACGCCGAGCCCGGAGGAGCTGCTCGAAGCCAGTGAGCAGGACCTGCGCGGCGCCGGCCTCTCCGGGCGCAAGGTCGAATATGTCCGCGACCTCGCCTCCCATGTGATCGCCGGCGAGCTCGAGGTCGACCGGCTGGACCGGCTCCCCGACGAGGAGGTGATCGAGGAGATCGTCGCCGTCCGCGGCCTCGGCCAGTGGACCGCCGAGATGTTCCTGCTCTTCCACCTCGAGCGCCCGGACGTGCTCTCCGGCGGCGACCTCGGCATCCGCAAGGCGGTGCAGGTCGAGTACGAGCTGGAGGAGATGCCTCCCCCAGCCCAGGTGCTGGAGATCGGCGAGCCCTGGCGCCCCCACCGCAGCCTCGCCTCGCTCTACCTCTGGGAGTCGCTGGCGGCGACGCCGGTCGAGTAAGGCGGCTCCGCGCGCGTCTAGCGGGCGAGATGGTGACGCAGGCGCAGGATGCGGCTCACCGAGTCTTCCGCGGCGACCCGAACGACCGCCCGAGTGCGGATTCGGCGCCCCAGGGCGCGCTGGGCCTGGGCGCCAGCCCTGTAGTCGGTGAAGAGGAGAAGGTCGACGCCGGCGCCCGCCGCCGCCAGGGCGGCCTTGGCCGAGCCGCCGAAGTCGCGCACGGCGACGGTCTCGAGAGCGTCAGTGATCGAGACACCGTCGAAGCCGAGCCGGCCGCGCAGCTCGCCGGTCGCTACCGAGCGGGCGAAGGCGGCGGGCCTGGGTGAGAAAGCAGGGTAGATCGCAGTGCTCAGCATCACCAGCTCGCCGCCGCCCGCGATGAAT
Organism: uncultured Solirubrobacterales bacterium; assembly: GCA_963728045.1. Classification (GTDB taxonomy): domain Bacteria; phylum Actinomycetota; class Thermoleophilia; order Solirubrobacterales; family 70-9; genus VRUE01. The sequence continues at coordinate 52,789 of CAVSIE010000003.1, read as the reverse complement.
CGCCTGTAGGGCGCCTCGTCGACCTGTCGCAGCTCCTGCCTGGAGAGATCGACTCGTTCGACCGCGAAGTCGGTGTTGAGGCGGGCCGCGCCGAGCCCGGGAAAGTGCTTCGCCGTTGCCGCCACCCCACCATCCTGCAGCCCTGCGGCGAAGGGCACAGCGGTCTTCTCCACCTGCTCGGCGCTCGAGCCGAAGCCGCGTTCGGTCTCGGCGATCGTGCCGCCGGGGCGGGCGACGTCGAGGACCGGCGCCAGGTCGACGTTGACGCCGAGGTTGCGCAGGTTGCGCGCCGTGCGCAGCCCCTGCGCGCGGCTGAAGGCGGCGCCGCGCGCGCCCATCTCGCGGGCGGAGGCGGTCGGCGCGCCGCCGACCCTCTTCACCAGCCCACCCTCCTGGTCGATCATCACCAGCAGCGGGTCGCGCAGGCCGGGCGGCCGTGGAACCGACTGCAGGCGGCGTATGAGCCGGCGGTCGGCATTGCGACCGGCGAGGTTCTCGTCGAAGAGGATCACCCCTGCGACACGGCCCTCGCGGATCATCCACTTGACCGGGCGAGGAGCTTCCACGCCGGAAAACCCGACGACGATCCGCTGGCCGGCGAGCCGCTCAGGTGTGAGCTGGCTGGCGACGCTCGGTCGCGGCGGCGCTGCCCCATCGCCCAGCGTGACGCCAAAAGCGAAGGCGCCCGCGGCGAGCGCGCAGCACGCCACCAGGGCGATCTGCCTGCGTCTCTTCATCCCGTGAGGCTAGTCGCCGGCACGTCCGGCTCAATTCCTAGCCTTGCGCCCGAATGCCTTCCCTGATCTCGTTCGACGAAGCCCTGTCGCTGGGCGAACTGTCCAGCCACGAGGAGATCGGCACGCTGGTCGAGCGTGCCTGGCAGGTGCGCAAAGAGAACTTCGGCGACTCCACCGACATGTGCTCGCTGGTCAACGCCAAGTCGGGCGGCTGCGCCGAGGACTGCGGCTTCTGCGCCCAGTCGCGCTACGCCGAGGCGGACACGCCGATGCACGCGATGATGGAGCCCGAGCAGATCCTCGAGCATGCCAAGGCGGCCGAGGCCGCGGGCGCCCATCGTTTCTGCATGGTCACCCAGGGGCAGGGGCTCTCCAAACGGGACTTCCAGAAGATCCTCGAAGGGACGAGGCTGGTCGCCGAGCAGACCAACCTGAAGCGCTGCGCCTCGATCGGCCACATGTCGGGGGAGCGAGCCAAACAGCTGAAGGAGGCAGGAGTCCAGCGCGTCCACCACAACGTCGAGTCGGCCCGCTCCTACTACCCCGAGGTCACGACCACGGTCCGCTACGAGGGCAGGCTGCGGACGATCGACGCGGTCAAGGAGGCCGGCCTGGAGACCTGCGTCGGCGGCATCCTCAACCTCGGCGAGTCGCCGCGGCAGCGGGTCGAGATGGCCTTCGAGCTCACCGAGCTGAACCCGACCTCGGTGCCGATCAACCTGCTCAACCCGCGTGAGGGCACCAAGTTCGGCGACAGGCCCCTGATGGACGCCTGGGAGGTGGTCAAGTGGGTGGCGGTCTTCCGCCTGGTCATCCCCGGCGCGCTCTTCCGCCTCTGCGGCGGCCGGGTCGAGAACCTCGGCGACCTGCAACCACTGGCGGTCAAGGCGGGGCTCAACGGAGTGATGATGGGCAACTTCCTCACCACCCTCGGCGCCGAGCCGGAGGAGGACCGGGCGATGTTCGAGGAGCTGGGCCTGAACGTGGCCCGCCAGCCCGACAACGGCGCCAACCCCCGCCCCGACAACCGCTCCGGCTGGCTTGAGGGCGATGCGCCGGCGACGCCTGTCGACGAGCTGATCGACCGCCAGGACGAGGCCAACTTCTGGGACCCCTCGACCCAGCTGCGGGTGATCAAGAAGACCAAGAAGCCCCCGCCTTACCCACAGGCGGCATGACCGACATCGCAGATCGGCTGGAGGAGCTCCGCGACCAGGGGCTCCATCGGCGGCTGCGACTCGTCAGCGGCCCGCAAGGACCGCGCGTGCTGCTCGACGGGCGGCCGGTGCTGCTGCTCTGCTCGAACAACTACCTGGGGCTGGCCGACCACCCGCGTGTCCGCGGCGCCGCGGCCGAGGCGGCGATGCGCTGGGGAGCCGGCGCCGGCGCCTCGCGGCTGATCTCCGGCAACATGCAGCCGCATCGCAGCCTCGAGGAGCGGCTCGCCGAGTTCAAGGGCTACGAGGCCTCGCTGCTGTTCGGCTCCGGCTACCTGGCGAACACCGGCACGATCGCAGCGCTTGCCGGGCGTGATGAGGTGGTCTTCTCCGACGAGCTCAACCACGCCAGCATCGTCGACGGCTGCCGCCTCTCCCGCGCCGAGACCTTCGTCTACCGCCACGGCGACCTCGAGCACCTCGCCTGGGGGCTGCGCGAGGCCGGCGAGCGGGCCTCGCTGGTCGTCACCGACGGCGTCTTCTCGATGGACGGCGACGTGGCGCCGCTGGAGCAACTGGTGGTGCTGGCCCGCCGGCACGGGTGCAGGCTGATGGTCGACGAGGCGCACGCCACCGGCGCGCTCGGCCCGGGCGGCCGCGGCTCGGTCGCCGCCGCCGGTCTCAGCGAGGAGGTCGATGTCGTCGTCGGCACGCTCGGAAAGGCGCTGGGCTCCTACGGGGCCTATGTCTGTGGGAGCGGAGAGCTGGTCGAGTACCTCCTCAACACCGCCCGTCCCTTCATCTTCTCGACGGCGCCGCCGCCGACCGCGGCCGCCGCGGCGCTGGCCGCGCTGGAGTTGCTCGAGTCCCATCCCCACCGGGTCGAGCGCCTGCAGGCCAACGCGGAGACGCTGCGCAACGCGCTCGCCGGCGAGGGCCTCACCGTGGGCGGCTCATCGACCCAGATCGTCCCGGTGGAGATCGGTGACGCCGCGCCGACGATGGAGTTGAGCGAACGGGCGCTCGAGCGTGGGGTCTTCGCACAGGGAATCCGCCCGCCGACGGTGCCCGAGGGCTCCTCGCGGCTGCGCTTCACCGCGATGGCGACCCACCGCAGCGGTGAGCTGGAGCGGGCGGCGAAGCTGGTCGGCGCCGCGGCACGGGAGCTGGAGATCACCCCCGCACGGCCCTCCGAGTCGCCGGCGCTCGCCGCCGCCTAGCGGCGATGCGCGGCGTCTTCGTAACTGGCACGGGGACTGAGGTCGGCAAGACCTACGCCGCCGCCATGGTCGCGCACAGCTTCGCCGCGGAGGGCCAGCGGGTGAAGGTCTTCAAGCCTGCGCTGACCGGCCTCGACGAGCCGGGTGAACCCGATCACGCGATCCTGCGCCGCGCCGCCCGCTCGGACCAGAGCGACGAGGAGATCGCTCCCTTTCGCTACGGGCCCCCCGTCTCACCCCACCTCGCCGCCGCGATGGTGGGCGAGGAGATCGAGCGAGAGGCCCTGCTCGAGGCAGCCCGGATCGCCCAGGAGGGAGCGGACACCTTCATCTGCGAGGGGGTCGGCGGCCTGCTCACGCCGCTCAGCCTCGACTACCTGGTCAGGGACCTGATCGTCGACCTGGCGATGCCGGTGGCGATCGCCTCCCCGCCCGGCCTGGGCGCGATCGACCACACCCTGCTGACGATCGAGGCGGCGCGGTCCGCGGGCCTGCGGGTCACCAGTGTCATCTTTACGCCCTGGCCAGAGGATCCTGGTGAGATCGAGCTGTCCAACCGCGAGACGATCGCCACCCTCGGCGGCATCGACGTAGCGACGCTCCCCTGGGTCGATCCCTCCGACCCGGACAGCTGGCCCGGCGAGTGGGGGCTACTCGGCCCCGCGCGCGGCTAGCGCGCCACCGGGCTGGACCTCCGCCTCGGCAGTCTCGATGCTGATCCCCTCCCGCCTGGCGCGGATCGCGAGCGCCGCCACGACAGCGCCGCTGAGAGCGACCGCGGCGGAGACCGTCATCGCGTGGCCGAGCGCGTCGACGAAGTCGACTGGTGAAGCCGTCTCCGGATTGCCGACGGCGCCCTGGAAGATCGCGCCGGTGACTGCGACGCCGAGGCTGCCGCCGACCATCCGGAACATCGAGAGCACGCCGGAGGCGATTCCGGCCTTTTCCACCGGAACCGCGTTCATCGCGGCGCTGGTCATTGGTGACATCGTCAATGCGATGCCGATGCCTAGCAGCATGAAGCCCGGCAGCAGCTCGCCGTAGCTGGAGTCGACCGCGATGCCGCTGAAGCTGAGCAGTGAGGCGGCGACCACGACGAGCCCGGCGACGATCAGCCAGCGCGGGCCGATCCGGTCGGAGAACCGCCCGGCGAGCGGCGCCACGATGACGATCATCAGGGTCGAAGGCAGGAACCGGATCCCCGCCTCCAGCGCGGAGTAGCCGAGGATGTTCTGCATGTAGAGGGCGAGGAAGAAGAAAACGCCCAGCATCGCGAAGGAGACGATCAGCGCCACCACGACGGCGCCGACGAAGTTGCGGTCGGAGAAGAAGTGGAACTCGACCATCGGCGCCTTGACCCGCAGCTCGATCGCGACGAAGGCCGCCAGCCCCAACCCGGCGCCGACCAGCAGGGCGACGACTTCGGGTGAACCCCAGCCCCAGGCGTTGCCCTCGACCAGGGCGAGGATCAGCGCCGTCAGGGACGCGGTCAGCACCGCCACGCCGGCGTAGTCGACCTCCCGCCCGACCGTGGTGTCGCGTGACTCGCGCACCGCGAACAGCGCCGCCAGCACGGCGCCGATCGCGACCGGGATGTTGAGATAGAAGATCGCCCGCCAGCTGACGTGCTCGGTGAGGAAGCCGCCGAGGACCGGACCGACGGCGAGAGCCAGAGCCGAGACCCCGGCCCAGGTGCCCATCGCCTTGCCGCGCTCGCTCGGCGGGAAGGCGTCGGTGACGATCGAGAGCGTCGCCGGCATCATCAACGCGGCGCCGACGCCCTGCACCACGCGGCTGACCACGAGCGAGGTCGTGTCGGCGGCCAGGCCCGCGGTCGCCGAGGAGAGGGCGAAGATGACGACGCCGAAGATGAACATGCGGCGGCGGCCGAAGATGTCGCCGAGCCGTCCGCCGGTCGCCAGCAACACCGCGAAGGAGAGCGTGTAGCCGTTGACGGTCCACTCCAGGGCGGAGAGCGAGGCGCCGAGGTCGCGCTGGATCGAGGGCAGCGCCACGTTCACGACCGTGTTGTCGAGCATGATCATGAACAGGGCGAAGCACATCGCCCCGAGCGTCCACCACTTGCGGTTCTCGTCGGTGATCAGGTGGCGGTAGCGGGTCAAGCCGGCTTCACCTCCTTGAGCAGCTCGTAGGCCTCGGCGATGTCCTCGCGGTCCATCAGCGAGTCGACCGCGGCGTCGAGCTTGCGCCGCTGGGCCGCCGTCAGGCTCGCGGCAAAAGCCTCCATCCCCGCCTGGCGGACGACCAGCATGGTGTCGACCAGCTGCTTGCCCCTGGCGGTGATCGCGACGCGACGCACGCGCCGGTCCTCTGCGTCCTCGACCCTGGTCGCCAACCGCTTCTTGACCAGGCCGTCGATCGCCCTGCTCATCGAGGGAACCGAGACGCCGAAGGCCTCCGCCAGGTCGCTCACCTGCCGCGGAGCGGTCGCCTCGCCAAGGCCGCCCAGCTCCAGCAGCACCTTGCACTGGGTCGCCGAGAGGCCGCTCTCCTCGATCACCCGCAGCATGTTTCCGCGGTCGTAGAGGAAGAGGTGCCGCAGCAGCGCGCTCAGCCGCGCCGCCGTCTCCTGCTCAGCCGGGGTCGCTTCGGGTGTGGCCACCTCATCGACGATCGCGGCGATCTCGCTCGCTTGCATGCGAATATATTTGCACTAGAGCAACTATTTCTCAAACGAAATAGTTGCTCATGTGAGCGATATCACATATATCCCTTCTCTGTAGAAGCTGAGGACCGCGCTTTGGAGCCCGAAGACGATGAAACCTGGCTAGAACAGGCCGAGGCAGAAGCTGAGATCGAGGCGGATTGGGAGCGGGAGGAAAAGCCCCGGCTAGTCGTCCCAGGGGTGGGAAGCGGCGTAGCGTCCCTCTCTCACAACCCGGTGATTCCGGAAGCGGTAAACGTCCCTGACCCGGACCTCGCCCTCGATGTTGTCTGCGTGGGGATGAATGGCAAAGCAGAGAAGGGCAAACTCGATGACAGTCTCAGCCAGGTCTTCGAGCGCGTCCGAAAGCTCTTCAAGTTCGTCAACCGGCAGCGCCTTTTCTACGACTGCCCCAGCTCTTCGGCCGGGCTTAGTCCGGACCATGTGAGGCTCCGGCTTTCGCCACGAACGGACGTGCCAGTCGCCATGGGCGATGTCGTTGCGCTCCTTGATGGCGTCATTGACTTCTTTCTTGAGGCGAATAGCTACCTGCCGCTCTTCGTCATCCAGTTCCACCGAGTATTCGCAGATCGCGAAGAATGCGTTGGTGATCTGCGACGCGAAAGCCTCGCCTAGGGCAAGTTGCGCGATCTCTGAGTCAGAATCGAAGCGGGTTTCGATTCCGGCGCGCATTTCAGAGACGAGGTAGGAGAACGCGACCGTGTAGCGGCCAATGGCCCGATAGACCGCCGTCGCTTCTGCCGACTGCTTAGCTGGCCCTGCTCTGCTCAAAGCGCACATAGGGTACTTCCGGATATTCAAAGCGCAGTGCTGGATACAGTTGCTCGCACATTGACGCCTGCATTCAGCATTTTTTGCGACGAGAGTTGCCACCTTCCCACGGACGGGCAGCCGATCATGGTTCTCGGTGCTCTTGTGGTCCCCGCAGGTCAAGCGCGCGAGATCGCTGCTCGAATCGGCGAAATCAAGCAGGCCGCCGGCATCCCGGCCCAGGCGGAGGTCAAGTGGGGCAAGGCTTCCCCGAAGTGGCTGCCGCTCTACGAGGCTCTGGTCGACTTCTTCTTCGACACGACGGATCTTCGCTTTCGAGCGGTTATTGCAGACAAGACGTCACTCGACCACAGCGCTTTTTCCCAGACTCACGACGAGTGGTATTACAAGATGTATTACCTGCTCCTCTCCCAGCTCCTAAGCCGAGATGAGGAGTTCCGTATCTACCTCGATATCAAGGACACCCAAGGCGGCCCGAAGGTCCGCAAGCTTGAGGAGATCCTTCGTTCGGGCCTGCATGACTTCAGCGGCGAGACGGTGAAGCGGGTCCAAACCGTTCGCTCGCATGAAGTCCAAGCCATCCAGCTTGCCGACATTCTTCTCGGAGCCGTTTCCCACGGCAACCGCGACGGAGGAAGCAGCCAAGCCAAGCGGGCCATCGCTCGGCGGATCGAAGCTCGCTCCGGCGCGCGCTTCAAGTTCAACACCGCCAAAACGGAGGCAAAGTTCAACCTGTTCCACTGGCATGGCCGGCCAGGAGTGGATGCTTGACCGATTGGCTTCCCGAGGTGGTGTCGCTGGACGGCGACTGGGATGACTATTGCGATGCTCTCTACCGATGCTTTGAGAGCGACCTTCGCCAGGCGTCCTTCTTTGGCCTGAATGTTGGGCGCCGCAAAATGCCTGTAGTCAAGGGCAAGCCAGACGGCTTCTGGCATGTGATCTCAGAGCAGGTAGACCGTTCGAGCGAGGACCGCAATCCAGATCTAAGAAGGTGCGAGCGAGTTCCTTGGATCGGACCCATGATTTCTGCCTGCGGCAGCGAGCGTGTCCTGTGCTGGGAGCAAGAGCGGCCTGCCAGCAAGGGGGGTAACAGCATTGCCGTGGCTTTGCCCACCTTTGAGTTCCTCGTGATCTTGAGGATTCGCAGGAAGCGGGAGGACCCTTACGCCATGCTCGTTACGGCATTCTGCCCAAGCAGCAGGCAGCGGGAAAAGCTTCAGCGCGATTACGTCGCCGCAGGTCCGTTCTCTCTCTAAAGACCGGAGCCGCCCCTTTCGAGACGGCTCCTAGAACTCCTTCCGCCTAAGGCGGATGAGCTTTCAAGAGCATAGCCAATCCAGGGGCGGCTATGGGCCTGAAGCGTTTGCGCTGCAAACACGCGTTCGGAAGCGTCTCGAATGGAGTTCGAGCGCTTGGACTGTCAAGCGGCTTGACAAACGTCTTGATGTCAAGTAGCTTGACACCGTGCCGCCCGCCAATCGCCACCAACCGCGTCGAGCCAAGTCTTCGACCTCGGACTACTCGGTCACCGAGTTTCTGGCTGAGTTCCCCGATGATGCCGCCTGCCTGGAGCATCTGTGGCGCACCCGCTACTCCCGCGACGGGGAACACGCCCATTGCCCCAAGTGCGGCTCAGAGCGCGTCTTCAAGCGCTACGCGACCAAGCAGGGCCGCCAGTCTTGGACTTGCACCGGCTGCGGACACCACGTTCATCCCACGGCGGGGACGATCTTCGCCAAGTCATCGACTTCGCTGCGGCTCTGGTTTCACGCGATGTACTTGATGACAAGCACTCGCTGCGGCATATCTGCCAAGCAGCTAGAGCGGGAGCTTGGAGTCCATTACAAGACCGCCTGGCGCATGTTCAACAAGATTCGCAACGAGCTGATGAAAGACGATGCCCGACCGCTGAGGGGCAAGGTCGAGGTAGACGAGACCGGTGTGCATGGCCGCCCCCGTGGGCCGAAGATGACTCAGACCGAAGCCGCTCAGTGGCGCGAGCGTCAGGTCTCGGTTCTCGGCATGGTCGAGCGAGGCGGGCGGGTCAAGCTGCGAATCATCAAATCGCGCCGAGGTGAGCCGCTAAGTGGAGCCGTGCGGGCCAACGTCAACCCGGACTCGATCCTCTTCACGGACGACTGGCGGCCCTACAGGCCGGTCGGGCGCGAATACGCGGGCCATAGCGTCATCAATCACTCCGCTGGCCTCTACGTGCGCGGAGACGTTCATACGAACACGATCGAGGGCTTCTTCGGCAACCTCAAGACCGGGATGCGAGGCACCTACAAGAAGGTCTCCCAGAAGTGGCTTCAGTCCTATCTAGACGAGTACGCCTGGCGCTACAACGAACGATTCCGGGGCGAGCGGTCGATGTTCCACTCGTTGCTCGATACGGCGGCTGGCCGATGAGCGAGCAGGCCAGCATCCTGCGAAGCATCCGCGGCGCTGCCAAGCGGCGCGAGAGGGCCGATGCCGCCAAGCGACAGGCGACCGAAGACCTACGGGGCTTCTGTCAGCAAGCGCAGAAGGCGGGAGTCTCGATCACCCAGATCGCTTCTGAGGCCGATCTTTCTCGCCAGGGCGTTTACGACTTGCTGGCGGAGCGACCTTAGACAGGGCGTCATCGAAGTCGCCTTTGGTCGGGACCGGAATCTCAAGCCCTTTGGCCGTCTTCTGCTTAGACCGTGACTGACCGGAAGAACTCAACTGGATCGACATTCCCGAAATAGTGGCCATGGGTCTTCTTGATCGTGTCGAGTGAGTCCGAGCCGATCAGAAGAACCTCGATGTCCTGATTGCCGCTGTAGCGCCGCTCGCATTCTGCGTAGGCCTCAACAGCCAACGGCGTATCGCTACCGAGATCCTTTGCGTCGATCAGACGCTGGGTCTTTGCGTTGTAAATCAGCAGAAATTGGTGGTCTGGCATCGCTAGCCTTCTTTCGACACGAAGTAGGGACTCGCCTCCCGACGAGCGGCGATGAAGCGTTTCCGGAGATCCCTCTCCGGCTCGGCCCCTGTATCCCGGATGGCAAGGATCTCTGCCGCCAGCTTGAAGTAGAGCAACAAGTCAGGCGGTCCATATCCATCTCTCAGAGAGTAGCCGAGGCGCTCCCCGGTGGCCATGATGACCTGCGACCAGCGGTGCTCAGTTTTTGTTCGAAGCTGAAGCTCGATGATCCGCTCCTCGCCGCTGAGATCGTCCCGCTTCGGCACCATGAGGTGCAGCGCTCGGTAGCCGGTGTCTGGCCGGCCCTCCTCTCGCCAGTCCTTAACGCGCTCGATCTCCCAATACAGCCGAATGCGTTGATGCATCTTTTCGACCTCATCCCGGCTTGAAAGCACGACCCGAGCGCCTCCAATGTCCTGCATGCGAGCAAGCTTCATGTCGGGATGGCGCTGAAGCTTGTTGATGATCTGCGGCAGCCGCTTCAAGCGCTGAGAAGGCTGAACGTCGGTGGTCGAGTATCGCTCCGCCCATTTTCGAAGGCTCGGCATCGCGAGCGACATCGGATAGGTGTGCTGCGCCCGCCATTGAAGAACCGGGACGATTAACTCCTGCAATTCGTTGTCGGACAGCACAACCTCGCCGTCTAGCCATCTGGCGAGCATTCGCCCCGCCTTATTGACTCGTTCCTTGGAGGGAAGAACGCTCGACGCCATTCTGGGAGCAGGGTACGCGAGCAGTCGTCGGGTCACGCTGGTGCCTCCTTGAAGGAGCCCGCCCGCATCTCGCCCGGCTCCCATTCGAGGCGGGTGAGCAGCTCGCCGGGTTCAACCTCCAGCGCCCCGGCGAGCTTCACAAGGGTGTCTATGCGGCAGACCCGTTCGGCCCGCTCGATTTGCCCGACGGCGGTGCGATGCAGCGAGGCGCGCACGGCGGTCTCTTCCTGAGATAGGCCGACTCGCTTCCGGCAGTCGCGAAGGTTCGCGCCGAACCGCTCCGCGACAGTCATACGCCGAGCTGGTCGAAGCGGATAGCAGCGGCGCTGGGCTGGACAGAGATGCCACCGCAGTCGAGCAAGCCGACGCCGACGAGAGCGACCACGGCGCGCTCTGCGGTGTCCCCTTCATCTATCTCGGCGGCAAGTTCGGGGATCGTCAGGGACTCTGGATGCGCAGCGAGGACGAGACTGAGAACGGCGCGCTGAACCGCTTCATCCTCGCGCTCGCAGCGCGGACTAAGGTTGGCCTGCATCGGAAGGTTCCGCCTTTCGGTGCCAGGCCGGGGGCCGTTAGCGCGGCGCCCCGGCCGTTTTGATCTGGACGAGGCAGGAAGCTAGGGCCGATCAGGGATGGATTCCGCTTCTACAGAGAAGGGATATATGTGAGCGATATCACAGAGCCGGGTGGTCCTCCCCACGGTAGGGGCCGGGCTTCGGCCGCGGCGCGCCTCCCGGGAAGGCGAGTCGCAGGATCGTCCGCTGCACCATCCCCAGCTGTTGGCCGAAGGGGCCGCTGTTGTACGGAAGCCCGTAGCGCTCGCAGACTTGCTTGACCTGGGGCGCGATCTCCGCATAGCGGGTGCTCGGCAGGTCCGGGAAGAGATGGTGCTCGACCTGGTAGCCGAGGTTGCCGCTGGCGACGTGGAAGAGCGGGCTGCCCTCGATGTTCGCCGCCCCGGTCAGCTGGCGCACGTACCAGCCGCCACGACTCTCGTCCTCGACCTCCTCGGGCCTGAAGGTGTGGGTCTGGTCTGGGAAGTGGCCGCAGAAGATGATCGCGTAGGCCCAAACGTTGCGGGCGATGTTCGCGGTCGCGTTTGCCGACGCCGCCGCGCGGTAGGAGCGCCCCCCGCCACGAAGAGCCCGCTTTAGGACCCCTGCCAGGCCGCCCCGTCGCCGCCCGCCGCCACTACGAACCTCGAGACCGGCGTCCAGGGCCGCCATCGCCAAGCCGCTCAGCAGCGGCCAGGCGATGTAGTCCTTGACTACCTGGTTCTTCGCCTTCTCGCGGATGCCGGCGAGCTCGCGCTTGATCTGCGCCTTGGACTTGCGGCCCGTCCGGATCGCCTCGAAGTCGAGGTCGTGGACCGCCACGCCCCACTCGAAGAACGCCGCCAGCAGGAGGTTGTAGAGCGGCTGCAGGAGGTAGACGGGGCGCCACTTCTGCTGCGGGTCGATCCGCATGATCTCGTAGCCGAGGTCCTTGTCCTTGCCGAGGATGTTGGTGAAGGTGTGGTGCACGTAGTTGTGCGAGTGCTTCCACGCCTCCGCGGTCGAGGCGGTGTCCCAGTCCCAGGTGGAGGAGTTGATCTGGGGGTCGTTCATCCAGTCCCACTGCCCGTGCAGGACGTTGTGCCCGATCTCCATGTTCTCGAGGATCTTCGCCATCGAGAGCGCGGCGGCGCCGGCGACCTTGGCGGGGCGGTAGCGCGCGCCGAGCAGCAGCACGCGCCCCATCACCGCCAGGCGGCGCTGCATCGCGATCATGCTCTCGATGTAGCGGCGGTCGCGTTCGCCGAGGTCGGCGAACGTCCGGTCGCGGATCTCGTCGAGCTCGCGGGCAAGCTCGTCGAGCTGCTCCGCCGAGAGGTGCGCGAGCGGGCTCGCGACCTCGGCACTCGTTGCGTTCATCGTTTCCCTTTCTTAGCTTTCAAAGCGCAATCTCGATCGGGCCCTCGGGGGAGTTGACACAGGTGCGGACCATCTCCCCCTCGCTGCCGTGGACCTCACCGGTGCGCAGGTCGCGCACCTCGCCCTTGCAGAGCCGGCCGACGCAGGTGTGGCAGATCCCCATGCGGCAGCCGAAGGGAAGCGTCGCGCCGGCCTCCTCGCCGCCGACGAGGATCGGCGTGCCGCTGTCGCAGGTGGCCTCGACGCCGCTTTTCGTGAACCGAACGCGGCCGCCCTCCCCTTCGCCCGGCTCGCCGCCGATCACCGGCTGGAAGCGCTCCATGTGGAGCAGGTCCCGATCGCCGTCGCGCTCCCAGCGCTCGCTCATCGCGTCGAGCATCTCCGCCGGGCCCGAGAGGAAGGTGTGGCGGTCGCGCCAGTCGGGGCAGAGCCGGTCGAGGTCCTCGGGGGCGAGCCTGCCCTGCTCGCCGGTGAGGCGCAGGTGCAGCTCGTAGCCCTGCTGGGCCGCGGCGATCTTGCCCAGGAGGTCGGAGAAGATCACCCCGTCGGCGCTGCGCGCCGAGTGGAGGTGGACCGCGTCGCCGAGCGCATCGTCGCGGTGCAGGCTGCGCAGCATGCTCATGATCGGCGTTATCCCGCTGCCGGCGCTGATGAAGAGCAGCTTGTCGGGCAGCGGCTCCGGCAGGACGAAGGTCCCTTCGACCCCGCCGAGGCGGACGACGTCCCCTGGCCTGGCTGCGGCGACCAGGAAGGGCGAGACCTTGCCGGCCTCGACCAGCTTCGGGGTGATGCTGATGCACCCGTCCGGGCGCCCGGGCTCCGAGGTGAGCGAGTAGGCGCGCCAGTGGTGCACCCCGTCGACGACGACTCCTATCCGCAGGTACTGCCCCGGCCGGTGCCCGGGCCACTCGAAGCCGGGGCGGATCAGCACCGTGACCGCGTCGGGCGTCTCCCGGTCGATCCGCTCGATCCTCCCGCGCAGCTCGCGCGTCGACCAGAGCGGGTTGATCAGTTCGAGGTAGTCGTCCGGGAGCAGCGGGGTGAAGAGGGAGCGGACGACGTGCAGCGCCCGGCGGCGCATCGGCGGGACCTGCGGGGGTGCTCCACTCTCGGCCATTGGGTAAATGATTACAGCTATCGGTGTAGAGGTTTGTGCGAAGCCGCACGCTTCCTACCCACTTGGCCCCAGCGTGAAGCGGCGCGCTTCGTGTCTTGCCGCCGAGCGCGGGGCTAGGGTCGGTGGCGGCGATGTCGGTGGACCACGCGCAGCTCGATCGGGACCATCTCTGGCACCCGTTCACGCAGCAGCAGGGCTGGTGCGAGGAAGAGCCGCTGACGATCGAGCGCGGTGAGGGCACGGACCTGATCGCGACGGACGGGAGTCGCTACATCGACGGCGTCTCCTCGCTCTGGTGCAACGTCCACGGTCACCGCCACCCCGACATCGACGCGGCCGTGCGCGAGCAGCTCGCCAAGGTCGCCCACTCGACCACGCTCGGCCTCGCCCACCCCTGCGCCACGGAGCTCGCCGCCCGTCTGGTCGAGATCGCGCCGCAGGGGCTCTCGCGCGTCTTCTACTCGGAGTCCGGCTCGACCGCGGTCGAGATCGCGCTGAAGATGGCCTTCCAGTACCAGCAGCAGCGTGGCGGCCAGCACACCCGCCGCACCTCCTTCGTCCACCTGCGGCACTCCTACCACGGCGACACGCTCGGAGCCGTCGCCGTCGGGGGGATCGAGCTCTTCCACTCCACCTACAGGCCGCTGCTCTTCGAGAACCACGCCGCCGAGCCCGGCGACGCCGGCGACCTCGAGCGGGTGCTCGCCGCCCACGAGGAGGAGATCGCCGCGGTGATCGTCGAGCCGCTGGTCCAGGGCGCTGCCGGGATGCTGATCCAGCCGCCGGGCTACCTGCGCGCCGTGCGCGAGCTCTGCGACCGCTTCGGCGTGCTCCTGATCTGCGACGAGGTGGCGACCGGGTTCGGCCGCACCGGGACGATGTTCGCCTGCGACCACGAAGAGATCTCCCCCGACCTGCTCTGCGTCGCCAAGGGGCTCACCGGCGGCTACCTGCCGCTGGCGGCGACGCTGGCGACCGAACGCATCTACGAGGGCTTCCTCGGCGACCCCGAGGAGTTCCGCACCTTCTTCCACGGCCACACCTACACCGGCAACCCGCTCGCCTGCGCCGCCGCGATCGCCAGCCTCGACGCCTTCGAGCGGGAGCGGACCCTGGAGCGCCTCCAGCCCAAGATCGAGCTGCTGGAGGAGCTGCTGGCCGAGGTCGGGGCGATGCCAGAGGTGGCAGAGGTGCGTGGCTATGGCTTCATGGTCGGAATCGACCTCGGCGAGCACGATCCCGCCCAGCGCCTCGGGCACAGGGTGACGCTGGAGGCGCGCGAGCGCGGCGCCATCATCCGCCCGCTCAGCGACGTCGTCGTCCTCATGCCCCCGCTCTCGATCTCCGAGCGGGATTTGCGCCGGCTCACCTCAATTACCGCTGATTCGATTCGGGCCGCGTGCGCAGTGGAAGCACCGCTCGCGCAAGCGGCGTAGGCGCGCGGGTCCTGTCGCCGCAGGGGACCCCCCACCCCTTCCGGTAGCTAAAGCTTCCTCAGGGGTGGGCCCCCCTACGGCGCGAGATACGCTGGCCGCGTGACCGAGCGGCATCGTGGACCGGCGGAGGCTCCCAATCTGGGAACACCGGCCGTGCCCCGGCCATCGGCTTCTGTAGTGCTGCTGAGAAGAGGAGGCAAGCATGCCGACCGGGCGCTCGAGGTGCTGCTGATGAAGCGGACCGAGAAGGCGAAGTTCATGCCGGGTGTGTGGGTCTTCCCCGGCGGCGCGGTCGATCCCGAGGACGGCGAGGACGAGGCCGGCCACCGGGCCTGCGCGGTGCGCGAGCTGGCCGAGGAGGCCGGGATCGAGCTGCCCGCAGACGAGGAGCTGGTGCTGTTCTCGCGCTGGATCACGCCCGAGGTGATCTCGCGGCGCTTCGACGCCTGGTTCTTCCTCGCGCTCGCCCCCGCCCACTCCCCGCCGAAGCCGGACGGGGTGGAGACGACCGAAGCGCGCTGGTTCGAGCCCCAGGCCGCACTGCAGGCGCAGGAGGCAGGCGAGCTGGTCCTTGCCTTCCCCACGATCAGCCAGCTACAGGAGCTGACGCCGTTCGCCACCTCGCAGGAGGCGATCGAGGCCTACCGCGGGCGCGAGGTCGAGCCGATCCTGCCCAAGGTGATCGGCGCCCGTGAGGACCACCGGGTCGTCCTCCCCGGCGATCCCGACTACCCGGCCTAGCTGCTGGGAAAAGGCTCCAGCCCCGCGTGCCAAGGGCCGGGCGGATAGGTGTTGATGCCGCTCTCGTCCATCTCCGCCTGCAACCGCTTGAACAGCTGGCCGGCGTTGCGCAGCGCCTCCTCCAGCTCCGCCTCGCTGCGCTCCCGTAGGCGCCAGAGGAACCAGAGCTGGCGGTCGTTGACGCCGAAGTCGATCTCGCCGGTCATCGTCGTCGTCCACTCGAGGAAGCCGGGGCCGAACAGCTCCCGCAGCGCCACCGGGTCGTACTCGCGCGGGACCGTGGCGATGAAGCGGCGGTTGAACTCGATCGACTCGAACTCGACCTTGCGGGCGAAGCGCTGGGTGAGCGCCTCGTGACCCTCGATCGACTCGACGTTGAAAGCCGGCGCCACCCTGGCGAGGTCGGGCATGTGTGCCTTGGCGAGGATCGCGGTCGGCAGCACCGCCTTGCTGAGGAAACCGCCGACCTCCTTCTCGTCGGCATCGCACGATGACCCCCAGAAGCCCTCGGCGAGCTGCCCGGTGAGCCGGTTGGAGCCGCCCACACAGAGGGCCACTGGGCCGTCCTTGGGATTGATCCCACCGACGGACTCGTAGCGGAGGTCGTGGCGCTCGCCATACCCGCTAACGACCTCGGTCCACTGCTGCGCTTCCTGTTTGGCCCCCATCGAGCCCGATCCTATGCAGTTGGCCGGCGAGCCAAGTAGGATTGCCTGCAATGACCTGGGTCATCATCGCGGTGGTAGCGATCGTCGTCATCGCGGTCCTCTACTTCATCGCCAAGCGCAACTCGATCATCGCCGCCCGCAACCGGGTCGACGAGTCCTGGAGTGGGATCGACGTGCAGCTGAAGCGCCGCCACGACCTCGTCCCCAACCTGGTCGAGACGGTCAAGGGCTACGCCGAGCACGAGAGTCAGACGTTCGAGCGGACGACCCAGGCGCGGGCCGAGGCGATGGCTGCCTCGAGTGTCGAGGACACCGCCAAAGCCGAGCAGAGGCTGACTCAGGCGCTGGCGGACGTGAAAGCGGTCGCCGAGAACTACCCGACGCTGCGCGCCACCGAGAACTTCCAGCAGCTCAGCCGCGAGCTCTCCCAGCTCGAGGACGAGATCCAGGCCTCGCGCCGGATCTACAACTCCAACGTGCAGGCCTACAACACCGACATCGAACAGTTCCCGGGGTCGATCATCGCCAACCAGGGCAATTTCAAAGCACGTGAGTTCTTCGAGATCGAGGACGCCACCGAGCGTGAGCCGGTCTCGGTCAGCTTCAGCAAAGACTGAGCGCCTCTAAGCTTTTTCCGAGATGACCGCCACCAAGGAAGCGACGCTCTGGATCTGCGAGAGCTGCGGGTTCATCTACGACCCCGCGGAGGGCGATCCGGACGGCGGGATCCCCCCCGGAACAGCCTTCGAGGACATCCCCAAGGACTGGTTCTGCCCCGTCTGCGGCGCCCGGACCAGCGACTTCAGGCCGCTCGAGCCGGGCGAGGCCTAGGCCACTCCGAAGGCCCGCCGTGACGCACGACTACGACTGGATCGTGGTGGGCTCCGGCTTCGGTGGGTCGGTCTCCGCCCTGCGCCTGGCGGAAAAGGGCTACTCGGTCGCCGTGCTCGAGTGCGGCAGCCGCTTCCGCGACGAGGACTTCGCCGAGTCGAACCTGCGCCACCCCCGCCGCTACTTCTGGATGCCGCGGCTGGGGATGCGGGGGGTGCTGCGCATGACCTTCTTCAAGGACGTCTTCATCGTCTCCGGCAGCGGCGTCGGCGGCGGCAGCCTCGGCTACGCCAACACCCTCTACCGCGCCCGCCCCGCCTTCTTCCGTGATCCGCAGTGGTCTGAGCTGGGCAACTGGGAGACCGACCTCGCTCCCCACTACGACACCGCCGAGCGAATGCTCGGCGTCGTCGAGTACGAGGGCATAGGCCCGGCCGACAAGCTGTTGCAGGAATACGGCGAGGAGATCGGCGTCGGCGAGACCTTCACCAACACCCAGGTCGGCGTCTTCTTCGACCAGCCCGGGCGTCGAGGTGCCCGATCCCTTCTTCGAAGGCGAGGGCCCGAGCCGCACCGGCTGCATGCGCTGCGGCAGCTGCATGGTCGGCTGCCGGCACGGCGCCAAGAACACGCTGATGAAGAACTACCTCTGGTTCGCCGAGAAGCTCGGGGTCGAGATCGTGCCCGAGCGCCAGGTGACCGAGATCCGCCCGCTCGGCGCCGCCGATGGCTCGGGCGGCTACGCGGTCAGCAGCGAGCGCTCCGGCTCCTGGCTGCGCAAGCAGCGTCGAACGCTGACTGCGAAGGGCGTGATCGTCGCCGCCGGCGCCCTCGGCACCAACAACCTGCTCGCCAACTGCCGTCACAGCGGCGCCCTGCCGCGGGTCTCCGGGCGGCTCGGCGACCTGGTCCGCACCAACTCGGAGTCGATCCAGGCAGTCACCGCCCCCGACGACGAGCGCGACTTCAGCCGTTCGGTGGCGATCACCTCCAGCATCTACCCCGATCCCGACACCCACATCGAGGTCGTCACCTACGGCCAGGGCGGCGACGCGATGGCCAGCACCTTCACCGCGATGACCGGGCCGGGGACGAAACTAACGCGGCCGCTGAAGTGGCTGGCGGCGATCCTGCGCCACCCGCTGCGCACCGCGCGGATGCTGATCCCGCACCGCTGGTCGCAGCGCACCGTGATCCTGCTGGTGATGCAGACCGTAGACGCCGCGATGCACTTCCGCCCGAAGCGGAAGCTGTTCGGCAACGGAGTGCGCCTGACCACGGAGCAGGACGCGGGGAGGCCCAATCCGACCTACCTCCCAGCTGCCGAGCAGGTAGCGCGCTGGTTCGAGAAGCGCACCGGCGGGGTCGCCCAGAGCGCGATCACGGAGTCGGTCCGCAACATCCCTTCGACCGCCCACATCCTCGGCGGCGCCGTGGTCGGCGCCGACCCCGACACCGGCGTCGTCGACGCTGGCAACCGCGTCTTCGGCTACGAGAACCTGCTGGTCTGCGACGGGGCGGCGATACCAGCCAACCCCGGCGTCAACCCGAGCCTGACGATCACCGCCAAGGCCGAGCACGCGATGAGCCTGATCCCTCCCAAGGAGGGCGCCGAGCCGCGCCACCTGCCGGAGGCGGCGCGGCCGGCGACACCAGTCGCCTCTTAGCGCTCAGCCCGCCTCGGCGAGGCGCTGGGCGACGTAGTCCCAGTTGACGACGTTCCAGAAGGCGTCGATGTAGTCGGGGCGCTTGTTCTGGTACTTGAGGTAGTAGGCGTGCTCCCAGACGTCGCAGCCGAGCAGCGGCACGCTGCCGTCGGAGACGGGCGAGTCCTGGTTCGGGGTCGAGACGACTGCGAGCCCGGAGCTGTCCTTGATTAGCCAGGCCCAGCCGGAGCCGAAGCGGGTCAGGCCGGCTTTCTTGAACTCGTCCTTGAAGGAGTCGAAGGAGCCGAAGGTCTCGCCGATCGCGGCCCCGAGGTCGCCGCTGGGCTCGCCGCCACCGTCCGGGCTGAGCATCTGCCAGAACAGCGTGTGGTTGTAGTGGCCGCCGGCGTTGTTGCGGACCGGCCCCTGCTTGTCGCCGGGCAGGCTGGAGAGGTTGCGCAGCACGTCCTCGACGTCGCGGTCGGCCCACTCGGTTCCCTCCAGGGCTTCGTTCGCTTTGTCGACGTAGGTCTGGTGGTGCTTGTCGTGGTGGACGCGCATCGTCGCCTCGTCGATGTGCGGCTCGAGCGCGTCGTATGCGTAGGGAAGGTCGGGAACCGAGAAAGCCATCGGGGGTCTCCTCCTGGTCGGACTGGGCTGGTCGAAATCGAGTTGGAGCCTAGCGCCCGGCGGCTCTCGGCCCGCCCGCCGTCACTCGGCGAAGACGGCGCGCGGAACCGTGTCGGGGTCGCCCCCGGTCCAGGCGTTGAAGCGGTACCAGGAGGGCTTCGCCTCGCGCCCAGCGGTGAGCAGCCCCGCCGAGTCGCAGAACTGGCAGGTGCCGCCCTCGTCAGACCAGGAGAACCACCAGGCCCCGCCGATGCGCCAGCGCTTGCGCTGCCTGACCAGCATCGAGAAGGCGCGGTCGAGTTCGCGCGCCTGGCCGTCGAGCCCGCGCTCCCAGCGCGACTCGAAGCTGTCGGAGCCCCAGCCCATCTCGGTCACGTAGAGCGGGGTCTCTCCATCGCCGTTGATTCGCATGATGCGGCGCAGGTTGAGGATCTGCGACCGCATCGCGCCGGCGTCGGCCACGTAGGGGTGCAGGGCGATGCCGTCGAAGAAGCGCTTCAGCGGCTGGGCCCGGTAGAAGCGCGCGAGGTAGTCCCCCGAGGCGACGTTCGGCGGGATCTGCAGCGGACGGCCGAATAGGCCCCCGACGATGACCTTGGCGCCGGGGTCGGCCCGGTGGAGCACTCGTCCGGTGAGCCGGATCAGGTGCGCGAAGCGCTCCGGGTTCGGCCGGTGCGCGAAGGTGACGATGTTCTGCTCGTTCCAGATCTCCCAGCGCCGGATCGGCTGGCGAATCAGCTCGGGGTTCTCTTCCCAGAACTCGCCTTCGGGCCCGTAGCGCCCGACCGCTTCGCGCAGGAAGGCAGCCCAAGCCTGGCGCTGCCAGGCGCTTTCCACGGGCTCCGAGCTGAGGTGAGCGGCG
The DNA here is from genome assembly GCA_963728045.1 of uncultured Solirubrobacterales bacterium. Classification (GTDB taxonomy): domain Bacteria; phylum Actinomycetota; class Thermoleophilia; order Solirubrobacterales; family 70-9; genus VRUE01. Next base: position 32,711 of record CAVSIE010000003.1, on the reverse strand, counting down.
ACCCAGTGGGGTGAGCCCCAGAGGAAGGGGAAGACGCGGAGCTCGTGCTCGGCCGCGAGGCGGACGGCGCGGTCGAACCCCGACCAGTCGGGCTCGCTCACGAGCGGGACGCCGGGCTGGACCTGGGCCCAGACCAGGGGCAGCCGCACGTTGTCGATCTCGGCCAGCTCCATCAGCCGGTAGTCCGCCTCCTCGGCAGCGTTCTGCGGCGCGATGCCGATGAAGTTCCACGGCGCCTGGGCGGCCCCGGCCGAGGCCGGCATCGCCAGCGCGACCAGCGCAGCGCAGATGAGCAGAAGCTTTCGCATCATGGCTTTCAGAGGAACCTCCCCACCCGCCAAAGTAGCGCCCCCCAAGGTCTAGAGGGTGGTCCTGCCGCGCGCGAGCAAGATGCCGCATGCCACAGCCGCCAGCAGCAGTCCTGCGAACTCCGCCCCCTTCCAGCCCATCTGAAACCCCACCGCTCCCAAGGTGAGGCCCACAAGGGCGAGAGCGATCTCAACGCGGCCAGCCATCAGAGCCGATGCTCAAGTTCTGGGGTTGAAATCGGCCGCAACGTCTCTACCAGGGCTCGATTTTGGTGCGGCCCTCGTCGGGCTTGAGGGTCCTGCTGAGACGCTCGGAGCGCCGTACAGCTTCCGCTGCCTGGCGGCCGAGAACCTCACTTGCCAGATCGGCTGCAGCCCGTAGGAGAGTAGCTGTGCGCTCCGGGTGCAGAACTACGTACGACCGCCCTGAACTCATGCGACCTATCAGCCCAACCGACTCGAGCTCAGACAGGCGGCGAGCTAGCAACGGCATCCCGGACCCGATTCGTTCAGCTATCTCCTTTTGATTCAGCTCTCCTTCTTGCAGCAGGATCTGCAAGAGATCTGCATAGGGCTCCTCGGATAGCAAGGCAAAGATGCGGAGATCAAAACCCATTCTTTGTCAAGATAGCAGTTTTTAAAAGCAGCGTTTTCCAAAATTCAAAATCTGCAATAATTGAAGAATTGAAGCTATGAGCGACATAAGCTCCCAAAACGAAGTCAAGGTCTTGCTCGCCCTTGCAGACCCCCTCCGACTAGAAATCATGAGCAAGCTTCTAGAGAAGCCAGCGACACAGAAGGCCTTGACTTCAACCTTTGGGATTAATTCGGGAACGATGAGCAAGCACATGGCCCAGCTCTCAAATGCTGGACTTGTATCGCGAGAGCGAAGTCACGGCCCCTATAAGGTTCGTTTCGCTCACTCATTGATTGCTCTCCTCCGAACGCTCGCGCAGCTTCACCTGGAGCAAGCCGATGCTCACGCCGCTGCGGCAAAGCAGCGTGCCGTTGCTATGGAGAGGAACAGCTCACATAGAGCGATGCGGTGAGAAGCATCGGGGCGCCCGGATTTGAACCGGGGACCTCACCGACCCGAACGGTGCGCGCTACCAGGCTGCGCCACGCCCCGAGAGGGCGCGATTATCCCAGACGAGCGGCGCAGCCAGCTCGCGCCTTCACTCGACTTCGGCGATCGCCCGTTCGATCTGGGCCAGGCTCGGGCCGTCCTGAAGCGTGCGGGTGCCGCCCGGGCCGTTGACGATCATCGCGCCGGCCGGTGCGGATTCCGAGCTCGTCGCCCAGCTCCGCATAGCCTTCGAGCTGCTCGGCGATCGGCCCGTCCGCGCCTCCCCTTCGCGATCGAGGGTCTCCTTCCACTCCGGCACGCTCGAGTTCGCCGATCGGATCCGGCCAGCGAGTCCATGAGCTCTTCGTCGATCCCGAAGCGCTCGGCCTCGTCCTGGTTGCGGAAGAAGAGGTAGGTGTACTGCCAGCCGTAGCCCTGGCGCGCCGCGGCCTCGGCGCCGAAGAAGCCGAGCTCCAGCGGGTTGCGGGCGACCGAGTAGTGGCGCATCAGCAGCTTCACGTCGCCGGGCCGGACGTAGCCTTCGACAAGAGACGGGAATCGTCGCCAGGAAGTCGGCGCGGCAGCTCGAGCACTGCACGTCGTTGAAGACCTGGATCGAGACCGGCGCGTCGGCGGAGCCGACCCGGTCGCCTTCCTGCGGCACGCCGCCGAAGAGCCGCTGGGCGTCGGCGATGCCGGCGACATGGACCACGCTGCGGGCCGGCCTCCCGGGTGGAGATGCTCGACGATCGCGTAGCCGAGCGCGGCGACGGCCAGGGCGAGGACGAGGATGACCCAGATGCGGCCGCGGCGGGGCACGGCGTCGACGGCTCAGTCTCGGACAGCGCATCGGGCATTATCGCGATCCCTCGCCCGCCGATCTCCGCAAGCTGCGATGCTGGCGATTGACACGTCCGCCGATCCGGGGTAAATATCTCACTACCCGATTTCGACTACCCGGGAGGTCCGCCAGTGGCCAATCACCTCACCCCCTCCGAGCTTGCCGACGAGCTGCACATGAAGCGGCAGGAGGTGATCGGCAAGTGCATGGAGATGGGCGTCCCGATCTTCCACGGCCGCATCGACAAGTCCCTCTTCGAGTCCTCGCTGCGCAGCCTGCCGAAGAACGCCCCGACGACGTACCCAAGCCGCGTAACCAGCAACTAGACTTCCTCCCCGCATGGAGAGGGGAACCAACTCGAAGACGCTGGCCGATCTGCTGCCGCGCGCGGCAGAGATCTACGGCGCCGCGCCGGCCGTCCGCTACAAGGAGGACGACGACTGGGTCAGCCGCAGCTTCGACGAGGTCCGCGAGACGGTCCGCTCGCTCTCGCTCGGCCTGATCGACCTCGGCGTCGAGAAGGGCGACAAGGTCTCGATCCTCGCCAACACCCGGCCGGAGTGGACCTACTTCGACTTCGCCGCGCTCTCGGCGGGCGCCATCGTCGTCCCGATCTACCAGACCAACTCCCCCGAGGAGTGCCAGTACGTGCTGGAGAACTCCGACGCCAAGGTCGTCGTCGTCGAGGACGACGAGCAGCTGGAGAAGATCCGCGCGGTCCGCGACCAGCTGCCGCTGCTCGAGCACGTGGTGCGGATGACCGGCGCCAGCGACGACGCGATCTCGTTCGAGGACCTGGCGAAGCCGCGGCGCCGGCCGCGACGCCGCCGAGTGGGAGGCGCGCTGGAGCTCGGTCACCCCCGAGGACATCTGCACCTTCATCTACACCTCGGGCACGACCGGCCCGCCGAAGGGCTGCGTCATCACCCACGGCAACTACCGGGCGATGCTCGACATGGTCAACGAGACCAGCGTCATCGAAGACGAAGACCTCACCTACCTCTACCTGCCCCTCGCCCACTCCTTCGCCCTGCTGATCCAGCTCGGCAGCTTCGACCTCGGCGCCACGCTCGCCTACTGGGAGCGCGACCCGCTGAAGATCATGCCCAACCTGGCCGAGCTGAAACCGACCTACTTCCCCTCGGTGCCGCGCATCTTCGAGAAGATCTACACCGCCGCGACCAGCGCCATCGAGAAAGAGGGCGGCCTGAAGAAGGCCATCTTCAACTGGGCGATCGGCGTCGGCAAGAAGATGCGCGCAGCCGAACGCAGCGGCCGCCAGCCGGGCTTCCTGCTGCGCAAGCAGTACGACTTCGCCGACAAGCAGGTGCTCTCCAAGATCCGCGGCCTCTTCGGCGGCAACCTGCGCCTCGCGGTCTCCGGCGCGGCGCCGATCAACCCAGAGATCCTCAGCTTCTTCGACGCCGCCGGCGTCCTCGTGCTCGAGGGCTGGGGGATGACCGAGACCTCGACCGCGGCGACGATCTCCTCCCCCGACGACTTCAAGGTCGGCACGATCGGCAAACCCTTCCCGGGCTGCGAGGTCAGGATCGCCGAGGACGGCGAGATCCTGGTCAAGGGCCCGAACGTCTTCCAGGGCTACTACAAGAACGAGGAGGCGACCCGCGAGACGATCGTCGACGGCTGGCTGCACACCGGCGACATCGGCGAGATCGACTCGGACGGCTTCATCAAGATCACCGGCCGCAAGAAGGACATCATCATCACCGCGGGCGGCAAGAACATCACCCCCGCCAACCTCGAGAACGAGATCAAGCAGCACCCGCTCGTCTCCCAGTGCGTGGTCGTCGGCGACCGTCGGCCCTACCTGGTCGCGCTGGTCACGCTCGACCCCGAAGAGGTCGTCGCCTACGCCAAGGAGCACGGCCTGCCCGAGGACCCCGAGCAGCTCGCCGCCAACGACGAGATCCGCAAGGCGATCGAAGACCACGTGGAGACGATCAACGAGAAGTTCGCCCGGGTCGAGCAGGTGAAGAAGATCGCGATCCTGCCCCGCGACCTCTCCCAGGAAGCCGGCGAGCTGACCCCGACGCTGAAGGTCAAGCGCGCGGTCGTCGCCAGCAAGCACGAGCCGGAGATCGAGCAGCTCTACGCGAGCTAGGCGGCTGCAAGGCCACAGCTCTACGCTCGAAGCTGAGTAGAGACAAGCTCGACGAGCTGCACGACTCGCGTAGACAGCCGGCTGTGCCGGTCGGGGGGGCTAGGAGGCCTCGCCGGACTGGCGCAGCAGGGTCGAGGTCGTCTGCTCCAGCACGCGCCGCCAGGCCGAGGTCTGCTCGGGCTCCTCTTCGGCGGCCCGCTCGACCACGCGGCGGACGCGGCGCTCGGAGATCTCGAGGCCGTGGCGCTCGGCGATCTCCTTGTAGCGGTCGTAGTCCTGGGCCAGCGTGGCGGTGACCGACTCGAAGCCGTGGCGGGCGATCCGCAGGCGCCGCGAGTAGTCCATGATCGGCGTGCCGAACATCAGCTCGTCGTTGGGCTCGGGCTCGATCAGGATGATGTCGACGCCCGGGTAGCTCTCTTCGCCACTGCTCGACCGCCTGGTGCAGGCGGGCGTGGGCGATCAGCCGGAAGGTCTGGTTGGCGATCGCCGGCAGGCCCATGTCGGAGACGCGCCGCACGCGGGTGCCGAAGACGGTCGGGATCGTCTTCTCGAAGTCGTTGACGAAGGGGACCAGCGGGTTGACGACGACGATGAACTTGGCGCCCTTCTCGACCGCGATGTCGACGTTGGTGGTCGAGCGGATGCCGCCGTCGATCAGCTGGCGGCCCTTCAGGTCGACCGGCTTGTAGACGATCGGCAGCGTGGTCGAGCACTCGACCGCCTTCGAGATCGGCACGTCGGCCCAGCCCTCCTCGCCGAAGACGATCCGCTCGCAGGTGTCGAGGTCGGTGGCGGTCAGGTAGAGCTCCTTCTCGAGCAGGCGGAAGTCGTTGGTGCCGTCGGCGTCGGCCAGCGACCGCTCGACGTAGTCGGAGATCCCGCTGCCCGAGTAGAAGCCGGTCGGCAGCGCCTCGGCGAGGCCGACGCCGATGTCGATCGCCGAGAACTCGCCCATCCGCACCAGATTGCGCGCCAGCTCCGCGGTGCGCAGCGGCAGCATCGCCGCCTTCTGCAGGAAGCCGAGGTAGTTGGGCCTCAGCACCTTGCCGAGGTCGAGGTCCTCGAGCTCCGAGGGCACGCGCTTGTTGATCACCTGCATCATCTCATCGGGCGTGACGCCGTTGGCGAGCATCCCGGCGACGAAGGAGCCGGCGCTGGTGCCGACGTAGACGTCGAAGTCGTTGACGGTGCTGTTGACCGCGAGCAGGTCGAGGGCGCGCAGGGCGCCGATCTCGTAGACGCCGCCGGTGAAGCCGCCGCCGCCGAGCACGAGCGCGGTCTTCGAGGGGCGTTTGCGGCTTCGGCCGCGTTTCGGCGAGAACTTCGCTCGAGGTCCACAACTTTGCCCATAAACATGATTATCTCAGGCAGATGAGACGGGCGCTCGCGCTACTCGCCGCGTTCGTCGCCGCCGTTCTCGCGTTTTCGCCGGCGACGGCCCCGGCGGCGATTTCTGCGGCAGCGCTGAAATCGCGGCTGCTCCGCGGCGGCGGTCGGCCAGCGGGCTCTTCGTGATCAACGCCGAAAGCGGCGAGGTCCTCTGCGCGCGGGCGGCAAGCACGCCGCGGCCGCTGGCCTCGAACATGAAGATGTTCACGACGGCGACGGCGCTCGCCCGCTTCGGGCCGCGACGCGAATCGCGACCAAAGTCCTCAGCGACGGGGTCATCGACCTCAACGGCGTCCTGCACGGCAACCTCTACCTGCAGGGCGGCGGCGACCCGGCGCTGGGCACACCCGCCTTCTACGGCCGCTTCCTCGGCGGCCTCGGCACCAACCTCTTCGCGCTCAAGGCGTCAGCTGCGCGCGGCGGGCGTGCGCACGGTCACCGGCCGCCTCTACGCCGACGACACGATCTTCGACCGCCTGCGCGGCGTCGCCGACTCGGGCTACGCGACCAGCCCCTACATCGGCCCCCTCTCGGGCCTCTCGTTCAACTCCGGCTACAGCAGCTCCAGCGGCAGCAGCTTCGCCTCCGACCCGGCCAAGGTCGCGACCGCAAGCTCGCCCGCTCGCTGCGAGGCGCCGGCGTTCAGATCGCGCCCCAGGTGGCGCTGCGGGCCGCCCCCACGGACGCACAGACGCTCGCGGTCGTCCGCTCCCCCAACATCTCCCAGCTCGCCAACGCGACCAACGTCTACTCCAACAACTTCTTCGCCGAGATGCTGCTGAAGCTGATCGGCGCCCACTTCGGCAGCGCCGGCACCACCGCCGCCGGGGCGGCGGTGGTCGAGCGCTTCGCCCGCGAGCATGGAGTCAGCGTCCGTGCCGTCGACGGCTCCGGCCTGACCCGCTCCAACCGCGCCTCGCCGCTCGGCGGTCGTCCGCTTCCTGCAGTCGATGCGAGGCGAGGAGATCGGCGACGACTTCATCCAGTCGCTCGCCCTGACCGGCGCGAGGGCACCGTCGCCTCGCGCATCGACGGCACCGCCGCCGCCGGCCGCTGCCGGGTCAAGACCGGCACCCTGACCGGGGTCAGCAACCTCTCCGGCTACTGCTTCAACCGCAGCGGCAAGGTGATGATCTTCTCGATCCTGATGGGCAGCGTCGACGACCTCGGCCGCGCCCACCTCGAACAGGACCGCATCGCCGCCGCGATCGCCAGCTACTGAGGGCGCTTTTCCTCTCGTGTCGAAATGCCCTCTCGTCGACACGCCCTCTCGTCGAGCACGTGGTAGACGACGAACGCCGAACAGAACCCAATCAGCCCGACTGCCTGAATCGCCGCTTCGGAGTTCCTGAAGAGGATCACCCCACCCCAGATAATCGCTGCCGCAACGGCGATGCCGATATTTGCGTAACGAAAGTTATGCTTGCTCACGATGGCCTCGCAGACAACTCATTTCAGAGACCATACCGCAGGATCAGGTCCCCAACGATCACGACTACCCCGACGACACCGCCGACGTAGCCATCCGTGAGGACACGCGCCTCCAGCGCCTTGCGAGGCCAACCGGCCAGATGGCGGGCAGTTCCAAAGGTAAAGCCACCGAGAACGATCCCAGCGCCAACCGCCGTCGCTGTCGTCTCGAAGGCAGATGTCAAGGGTCCGATCTGTGCAAGCTCCATGCCGAGGACCCTGACGGAGCGCGACGCATACGTGGCGCGCCGAATGTGTCAAATCTGAAGCAGGGCGCGCAGGCCGGCTTCGTCGAGGATCTCGACGCCCAGCTCCTCAGCCTTGGCCAGCTTCGAGCCGGGGCTCTCGCCGGCTACGACGTAGTCGGTCTTTTTCGAGACCGAGTTGATGATCTTGCCGCCGGCCGCCTTGATCGCCGCCGCCGCCTCGTCGCGGGTCATCTCCGGCAGGGTGCCGGTCAGGACCAGGGTCTTGCCCTCCAGCGGGCCTCCCGTCGCCCGCCGTTCGGAGGCATCCTGCTCCAGCCGCAGGCCCTTCTCGCGCAGCTTGCCGACCAGCTCCCAGGTGCGCTCGTCGGCGAGCGACTCGGCGATCTGCACGGCCATGATCGGGCCGACGCCCTCGACCTCCTCGATCCGCTCCGGGTCGGCAGCGTGGAGCTCGTCGATCGAGCCGAAGTGGTCGGCAAGCGCCTCCGCGGTGACGTAGCCCACTCCCGGCAGGCCAAGCGCGTAGAGGACCGTTTTGAAGGGCCGTTCGCGGGAGAGCTCGATCGCCGCCATCAGGTTGCGGGCCGAGAGCTCGCCGAACCCCTCCAGCTCCGCCAGCCGCTCCTCCTTCAGCTCGTAGATGTCGGCGACGTCGGCGATCAGCCCCTCGCGCAGGAAGCGCATCGCCTGCTTCTCCCCCAGGCCGTCGATGTCCATCGCCCCCTTGCTGACGAAGTGCTTGACGTGCTGGAAGGACTGGCCCGGGCAGCCGGCCCGGTTGGGGCAGATCGAGAAGACCGCGTCCTCGGGCTTCTCGACGGGAGTGCCGCAGGCCGGGCATTTCTTCGGCGGCTTGACCCGACGCGCCCCTTTCGGCCGGCGCTGGGTCAACGGCGAGACCACCTGGGGGATCACGTCGCCGGCCCGCATCACGACCACCTCGTCGCCGACGCGAACGTCCTTGCGGGCCAGGTCCTCCTCGTTGTGCAGAGTGGCGGTGGAGACGGTGACGCCGCCGACGTGGACCGGCTCCAGCATCGCGAAGGGCACCAGGTGGCCGGTGCGGCCGACGTTCCAGACCACCTTGCGCAGGGTCGTCGTCGCCGTGGTCGGGGGGAACTTCCAGGCGATCGCCCAGCGCGGCTCGCGGCCGACCACGCCCAGCTCCCGCCACAGCGCCCGCTCGTCGATCTTGACGACGACGCCGTCGATCTCGTAGTCGAGCTCCTCGCGGCGCTCCTCCCACCAGCGGCAGCGCTTCACCGTCGAGTCGATCCCCTCGTGGTGGGCGATATCGGGGTTGACCTTGAAGCCGCGCTCACCCAGCCACTCGAGCTCCTCGCTGTGCGTCTCGGGGTCGAGGCCGCGGGTGGCGCCGATGCCATAGCACCAGATCGAGAGCGGCCGTTCGGCCGCCAGCGCCGGGTCGAGCTGGCGGATCGAGCCGGCGGCCGAGTTGCGCGGGTTGGCGAAGGTCGGCTCGCCGGCCGCGGCGCGGCGCTCGTTGAGCGCTTTGAAGTCGGCGATCGGCAGGTAGACCTCGCCCCGCACCTCGACCAGCGGCGGCGCATCGTCGATCCGCAGCGGGATCGCGCCGATCGTGCGCAGGTTGCGGGTCACGTCCTCGCCGATGCGCCCGTCGCCGCGGGTGGCGCCGCGGGTGAGCACGCCGTCCTCGTAGGTGAGCGAGATCGCCAGGCCGTCGATCTTCGGCTCGGTCGTGTAGCTGAACTCGGCGGCGCTGATGTCGAGCCGTTTCAGGTGGTTGCGGGTCCGCGTCTCCCAGCCGCGCAGCTCCTCCTCGTTGCGCGCGTTGGCAAGCGAGAGCATCTGCTCGGCGTGCTCGACCCGCTCGAAGCGGTCGAGCGGGGGCGCCCCAACCCGCTGCGTCGGCGAGTCCGGCGTGCGCAGCTCCGGGTGGTCGGCCTCGATCGCCCGCAGCTCGTCGAGCAGGGCGTCGTACTCGTCGTCGCCGACCTCGGGTTCGTCGAGGACGTAGTAGAGACGGTTGTGGTGCTCCAGCAACTGCCGCAGCTCGCCGGCGCGCTCCTTGGGGTCAGTGGCGCTCAAACCGAAGAGGGGGCGCAGGCCGCCAGCATCTCGGCGAACTCCCAGCCCCGCAGCCGCTCCAGCCCGCCGTGGTCGGTGAGGTCGAAGTGGATCGGAGTGACCGCGATGCGGCCTTCGGCAACCGCGAAGAGGTCGGTTCCCTCGATCTCCTCGTAGCCTGGTTTCCAGCCGTAGATCTCGTAGCGGCGGCGGCTGTCCGACTCCTCGCCGACCAGCTTCAGCTCGTCGTTGTAGATCCGCTTGCCCAGTTTCGTCACCTCGACCCCGGTTGGCTCCCCGGCGGGGCAGTTGACGTTGATCAGCGTCGCAGGAGGCATCGGCTCTTTGGCGAGGCAACGGACCAGCTGGGCGGCGAAGGGGGCCGCGACGCCGAAGTCGAACTTGCCGCTGACGTAGCCCATGCCGCCGCCGGAGGACTGCTGAGAGACCGCCACCGCTGGAATCCCGAGCACGATGCCCTCGAAGGCGGCGGCGACCGTGCCCGAGTAGGTGATGTCGTCGCCGAGGTTGGCGCCGTGGTTGATCCCGGAGACGATCAGGTCGGGCCGCCCGCCGACTAGGCCCAGCTCGGCGAAGCGCACGCAGTCGACCGGAGTGCCGTCAGTCGCGTAGCCGACGTCGCCGTCGCCGAACTCGACCTCCTCGACGGTCAGCGGCGAGCGGGTCGTGATGCTGCGCGCGGTGGCGCTGCGGTTGGAGTCCGGCGCGATCACGTCAACCTCGACCCCGTCGACCTCGCGGATGGCGCGGCGGGCGGCTTGCAGGCCGGGGGCAGAGATTCCGTCGTCGTTGGTCAGCAGGACTCGCATGGAAGCGATTCTAGGCGGCGGGGCGGGCATCCCTCGCCCCGCGCGCGTGGGCGACGCGGGGGACCTCCCGCCCCGACAAGTCGTCGCGCTTATGGGCGCGACGACTTTGAGTATCCGCCGGTTCGGGAGGTCCCCCGCGTCGCTATCACGGTCGCTGCATACTGCTGCCCCGTGCCAACCGTAAGGCTCGACGTCGAATATGACGGAAGCAGATTCCGAGGCTGGGCGGCTCAGCCTGGGCTGCGGACGGTGCAGGGGGAGCTGGAGGCGGCGCTGGAGACAGTGCTGCGCGCATCCGTGCAGCTGACCGTGGCCGGGAGGACCGATGCAGGGGTGCATGCGCTGGGGCAGGTGGCCAGCTTCGAGACGGAAGCGGAGGTGCCGGGGGATTTGGCACGGCGGTTGAACGGGGTCGGGCCCGACGACATCGCGGTCACCACGGCTGCGGTCGTAGCGGATGGTTTCGACGCCCGGCGCGGCGCGAAGTCTCGGAGCTACCGCTACCGCGTGCTCGCGCGGAGCACCCCGAGCCCCTTTGAGCAGGGTCGCGCGCTCTGGTGGCCGCACCGCGTCGACCGCGACGCCCTTGACGCCTGCGCGGAGGCTCTCATCGGCACGCACGACTTCACCGCCTTCACCCCGACCCAGACCGACCACGTCCGCTTCGACCGCGACGTCCTCACCGCAGCCTGGACCGCCGAAGGCGACATCCTCTCCTTCCGCATCACCGCCGACGCCTTCATGCGCAACATGGTCCGCGCCCTAGTAGGCACCATGCTCGAAGCAGCTTCCGGAAGACGCACAGTCGAGGACTTCACCCAGCTCCTAGCCGGCGCACCTAGGTCAGCAGCCGGCGACACAGCACCCCCGCACGGCTTGTACCTGGAGTCAGTCAACTACGACTAGGCGGGTTCGCTTGTGAGTGATGGAGGCGGGATTTCCTCCCGAACCGGCGGATACTCAAAGTGCCGCGCTAATTAGCGCGGCACTTGTCGGGGCGGGAGGAAATCCCGCCTCCCCTACACCAACTCGAGATAAACCATCTCAGTCGAGTCCGAACGCCTCGGACCCAACTTGACGATGCGGGTGTACCCGCCCGGCCGCTCGACATACCGCGGCGCGACCTCCTCGAACAGCTTGTGCACGATGAACTTGTCGTTGTGCAGCGTCGCCAGCGCCTGGCGCCGCGCGTGCAGGTCGCCCCGCTTGGCGAGCGTGATCAGCTGCTCGACCTCGGGCTTGACCGCCTTCGCCTTGGCCTGGCTGGTTTCGATCCGCTCGTGGTCGATCAGCTGCTTGCAGAGGTTGGAGAGCAGCGACTCGCGATGCGACGCGTCGCGACTGAGCTTGTTGCGCTTCTTGCGGTGACGCATCGGCTCTGCTCTCCCCTGCTCCCTCGCGCTCCTAGTCCGGCTGCAGGTCGAGGCCGCGGGACTGGAGGGTTTCGATCACTTCCTCGATCGACTTCTGGCCGAAGTTGGGGATCGCGTTCAGCTCGGCGCGGGACTTCCGCACCAGGTCGCCGACCGTCTGCACTCCCGCCCGCTTCAGGCAGTTGTAGGAGCGCACGCCCAGCTCCAGCTCCTCGATCAGGATCTCATCGAGCCCGTTGCTTTCGGCGATCCCTTCGCCGGCGAGCCCGGCCACCGCATCGGCGGTGTGGGAAACGACCGGATCACGCGCGGTCAGTTCCTCGACCCGGTCGGCGTCGGTGAAGATCGCCAGGCTCTTGATCAGGATCTCGGAGGCTTCGCGCAGCGCCGCCCCCGGCTCGATCGAGCCGTCGGTCTCGAGGTCGAGAGTCAGTTTGTCGAAGTCGGTGCGCTGACCGACGCGAGCGGTGTCGACCGAGTAAGAGGCGCGCCGGATCGGCGAGAAGATCGAGTCGATCGGAATCACGCCGATCGGCTGGTCGTCCGACTTGTTGTCTTCAGCCGCCGAGTAGCCGCGACCGCGGCCGATCGTCAGGTAGACCTCGAGCTTGGTTTTCTTCTCCAGCGTCGCGATCGGCGCGTCGGGGTTGAGGATCTCCACCCCCGACGGCAGGTCGATGTCCTTGGCCTTGACCTCGCCGGGGCCGGTGGCCACCAGCGGCGCCTCAACCTCGTCGGCGTCGGTGTGCATGCGGACGACGAGGTCCTTCAGGTTCAGGACGATGTCGGTGACGTCCTCCTTGACGCCGGGCACGGTCGAGAACTCGTGCGCGACCCCCTCGATGCGGACACTGGTGATGGAAGCTCCGCCGAGCGAGGAGAGCAGGACGCGGCGGAGGCTGTTGCCGAACGTGTACCCGAACCCCTTGTCTAGGGGCTCGATGGTGAAGGTGCCGCGGCGATCGTCCACCTTCTCTGAGCTGATGCGGGGGACCTGAAAGTCAGTGGTCATGGATTCCTTCGTTGCGTGTTACGGAATAGGGGCCGGTTACTTGGAGTACAGCTCGACGATCAGCTGCTCCTGCACCGGGGCCGAGATCTCGGAGCGCTCCGGGTAGCGCAGGACCTTGGCGGTAAGGGAATCGTGGTCGGCCTGCAGCCAGGCCGGCACGGTCGAAACCAGTTCGGTTGCCCGCCGAATCGTGTCGTTGGCGGCCGAGCCGGATTTGATCGAGATCACGTCCTCGGGACGGACTTGGTAGGAGGGGATGTCGACGCGGCGGCCGTTGATCAGCCAGTGGCCGTGGCGGATCAGCTGCCGGGCCTGGCGCCGCGAGGCGGCGAAGCCGAGGCGCACGAGCACGTTGTCGAAGCGCGACTCGAGCAGGCGCAGCAGGTTCTCGCCGGTGACGCCGTCCTGGCGCGAGGCCTTGTCGTAGTAAGCGCGGAACTGCTTCTCCAGCACCTGGTAGTAGCGGCGCGTCTTCTGCTTCTCGCGCAGCTGCACGCGGTACTCGGACTGGCGCATGCGGCCGCGGCCGTGGTCGCCGGGCGGGTAGGAGCGACGCTCAACCCCGCACTTGTCGGTGAAGCAGCGCTCGCCCTTGAGGAAGAGCTTCTGGCCCTCGCGGCGGCACTGCTTGCACTGGGGAGAGGTATCGCGGGCCACTAGACGCGCCTCCGCTTCTTCGGCCGGCAGCCGTTGTGGGCCTGCGGGGAGACGTCCTTGACCGTCGTCACTTCGAGCCCGGCCGCCTGCAGAGAGCGGATCGCAGTCTCGCGACCGGAGCCGGCGCCCTTGGCGAAGACCTCGACCTTTTCCAGGCCGTGCTCCATGCCTTTCTTGGCGGCCGCGTCGGCGGTGACCTGGGCGGCGAACGGCGTCGACTTGCGCGAGCCTTTGAAGCCCGCCGAGCCGGCCGACTCCCAGGCGATCACGTTGCCCTGCGTGTCGGTCAGGGTGACGATCGTGTTATTGAACGAAGTCTTGATGTGCGCCTGCCCGTAAGCGACGTTCTTCTTGACGCGTCGCCGCGCGCGGCCCTTCGCAGGTTTTTTCGCTGCTGCCATTCGTATCTCCTCAAGGACTCCCGCACGCCCCAGGAAACGGGCGACGGGCACGGTCAACGACCCTCAGGGCCGACCGGGAAAGATAGCAAGGGTCAGGCGTGCGCGGGCTCAGGCCGCGGCCCGGACGCCGACGTCCAGCGTCACGGTCCGGTCGGGGGCCGCAAGGGCCGCATTCGCGGCAGCAATCAGCGCTTCGGCGTCGAGCTCGTAGCGCTCCGCGGCGACTCGAAGCGGCTCCTCGAAGCCGTTGCGCGTCCCGATCACATCGACCATCACCGGTCGATCCTCATGGATTCCGATGATGACGGCACCGTTCTCGACCAACTCGCTATGTCCGAGCTTCCGAACACGCCCCAATTCGATCTGGATCGTGTCGCCCTCGCTGTCGTAGTCGGCTCGCATCATGCCTCCAGATCGTAGACGGTGATCACGGTGGTCAGGTCATCGAGCGCAAGCACTACGCAGAGCGAGAGACCCTGGATGGTCCCGGCATAGAGCAGATTCCCGTTCGGATCCTCTCCAGCTCGGTTCTGATCGGAGATGATCTCCAGGACCTCGTCGCCGGAAACACCGCACAGTCGCATCCGGTTCTTCGCATGCCGACTGAAGCGCATGCTCCGTTAAGAGCTGAACACGCAACTTTCTCCCCCGATCCGGGGCCACGACTCAGGTAAATCGCGAGACAGACGTCGCTACTTAGGCTGGGGCGCTTTGCGCTTGCCAGCCACGCTGAGACGACGCGGGCCCTTGCGGCCGCGCGCGTTGGTCTTGGTCCGCTGGCCCCGTACCGGCAGGCCGCGGCGGTGCCGCAGGCCGCGGTAGGCGCCGATCTCCATCAGCCGTTTGACGTTCTGGGAGCGGTCGCGGCGCAGGTCGCCCTCGACCTCGCGCTGCTCCACCGCCTCGCGCAGGCGCACGACCTCGTCCTCGGTCAGGTCCTTGACCAGGGTGTTGGGGTCGATTTTCGTCTCCTCGAGGATCTCCTGCGCCGTAGAGCGGCCGATCCCGAAGACATAAGTAAGACCGATCTCGACCCGCTTGCCGACCGGGATGTTGATGCCTGCGATACGTGCCATCTTGGCCTCTCCCCTAGCCCTGACGCTGCTTGTGGCGGGGGTTCTGACAGATCACGAGGACCGCCCCGTTACGGCGGATGATCTTGCACTTTTCGCACATCGGCTTGACTGAAGCTCGGACCTTCATCGCTCCGGAATCTCGTATCGACTGCAGGGCTCCTGCACGCCCCAGGAGACGGGCGACAGGCACGGCCAAACGGCCCAATGGGCCGACCGGGAAAGATAGCAAGCGCCAGCCTTGCGCGAAGCCTGAGTTGCCTTCAACCCCATCCCCTCAAACAACCGCGCCCCGGAGTGCTCCGGGGCGCGGTGTTCCACGAAGGAGAGGCTCCCTTCCTGCTAGGACCGAGCTATTCGGCCCAGATGCCGCGCTGGGCACCCTCGATGTATTTCAGTTCTCCTTCCACGACCTGTGTGCCGAGGTTTGCATACCCTTTGAGGTTCCAAGTGCCGCCAAGAGAGCCATCGCTACGCGTTCCCGGTTGGCAATACACGCCTTTCGCGCCCTGTGTGTAGGTCAGACCTTTCACAACCAGGTTCGCGTTGATCGCACGCGAGGTGCCGCTGCCAACGTTCTCGGTTTTGATCGAGCTGAGGTTGCTCTGTGATGGGATTTTAACTTCGCACCCGCCGGGAGTCGTGAACATGATTTCTTTCCCTGTAGGACAGGTGATGCCCAGAGAGCCGGTGGTGTACGGCAGCTGGCCGACCAGGGGGCGCAGGACGAAGGAGCAGCCGTTCATGCTGATGCTGAATCCGCCCCCCCAATAACAGCCAGTCCATTTCTGGAATATCAGGTTAGCTTCTTTGGAGGGACCGCCGAGCAAGCCTTGGCCTTTGCCGGTCGACGCACAGTTGAACGACATAGAGGAACCCATGGAGATCGCCATTGTGCCCCCTTCCGCGCCGACAACCGCCGAATATTTTTCGGCTTCGACCAACGGTGGGACCACAACCTGTTCATTGGCCATATAGAGACCGACCGGTTCTTTCTCTTCAGGATACCCTTCGGGCGCCTCGGAGCCACTGATCACGTAGGTGCCGACGTAGGTGCCAGCTTTATACGTTCCTCCACAGGCTCCAATTTTACTGGTTTCAATGTGTTCGACCCCACTCAGGCTGAGGGTCGCAGTGATCGTGCGACCGCGACTTTTTTTGCCGGTGTTAGCGAGAGTTAGGGTGCCGAGGGCTTTCTGCGCCGGGATCTTCAGGGTGCAGAAAGCGGTCGTGAATTCGATTCCGTCGTTTTCTTTGCTGCAGGCGATATCTACACTGCCGGTGAACGGTTCTTTGTCATTGGTGCTCAGGAACACATACTTGCAGCTGTTGGCTTTTCCCGAAGCAGCCGTGCCGAGGAAATTACATTCTTTATATGCCGGGGCCAACGCCAAGGTGATAGACGGTTCTGACATGGCTCCGGCGGCCGTGGCTTTACTGCATGTCAGAGTTTGGCTTTTTTCGTTGGTGAATTTATGTGATCCACTCTGTTCAGCTGTTGCTGTGGAGGAATATTTTTCGGAAAATTCTTCCGAGATGTATTTTTCAGCCCGAAACTTGACGTGAGGAGACGGTATAAGACGCTCTGCCAATGGCCTGGTTCCAGGACTGAAGAACGGCACACCTGTATATCTCCCGACAGCTGTGCATAGTGACGGCCCTGGACAGGAAACGCGCCGCCCATCGAAATTTTCGCCCCCTGGCACTGCGGCCAGATCCTGGGTGGTCCAACTTGAGCCGTTCCAGTGTTGTCCCTTCGTTAGGCTGCCGACCAGCTCGCAAGAGCTCTGCGTGGCGCAGGAGATAGAGCGGAGGCCGTTGGGCAGCCCGCTGCCCTGGGCTTTCCAGCCGACACCATCCCACGATGCCGCAAAGGCCAGATTTTCGCCTCCGGCTCCACTTGCCATACAAAAGTTCGCGGCAGGACAGGAGACGGATTGAAGGGAACCGCTGCCTCCCGGCGGGGTGGGAGCAGAGACGATCGTCCATTTGCTGCCGTCCCATTTCTGCACGAGTGGCGAAAGCGCGCTTCCAAGCGTTTTATTGGTTGACCCCACAGCAAGGCACGAGGTGGCCGAGGTGCAGGAGACTCCCCACAGTCGGCTGAAAGCGTTGCCTTCGACGTTGGGGGAGGGCACGATCGTCCATTCGCTGCCGTTCCAGCGCTCGATTAGCGTGTTCGCTTCGAAAGCTTCCCCTTTCGAGCCCGAGTAGCGTCCCACTGCGACACAGGCGGTCGAAGAAGTGCAGGAGATAGCTTCTATCGCGGAGCCATTCGATCCGACTGGTATCGGGAAGCTCACAGACGACCAACTACTACCGTTCCAGCTTTCCGAGAAGAGAGTAGAGCCAGTCTTGCCAGTCGCCATGCAGAAGCTGGCAGAGCTGCAGGACACCCTTTCCAAGCCGCCTTCCAGTTTGACGTTCGCCATGATCGTCCATTGGCTGCCGTCCCACTGCTCAGAGAGAGGGGCCCCTTTGCTGTTACTGCCAACCGCAACGCAGTGGATTGAGGATGAGCAGGAGATGTCGCTGAGTTCGCCCCGCCCTTTACTGCTACTTGGTCCTTCAATAGGCTGGACTTCCCAATGAGACGTCGTTACGGTCTTGTCTTCCCCGTAGAAGGTGCCTTTGCTGTTGGTCGCGACCACCCGGTAGTGGTAGGTCACTTCGGGTTCGGTTTTGATCGTCTCGCTGACTTGGACGTCGTCGATTCCCGAGCCGATGCTTTTCGGTGAGGCGGGGACGCTGCTGCCGTAGGAGGTCGTGGTGCCGTATTCGAATTTGTAGGTGGTCGCGACGCCGCCGGGGTTGACGAGGCCCTTGAGGGTGGCGCTGTAAGTTTCGAAGTCCGCCGCGGTGGTGAACGCCTGCGGCGCCGTCGCCACCGGCGGCGTCCCCGGGGTGTAGACAAGGAACGGGTTCTCCGATCCGCCAACATTCCACCATTTGCTGAGCCACTCACCGGACTCGGTTTCGGCGTCGAAGTAGGTGTCGAAGCCACAGTCGAGGGTGACCCGCTCGGCTGATTCGTGGCCGGCTTCGGCTGGGCAGCGGCCCTCTGAGTAGGATCCGTCGGGAGAGGTTCCGCCGTCTGAGTAGCAGAGGATGTCGATGCCGTCGATGCAGTGCGAGCCGGTGGTCGCATAGGGGGCCGCGATCCATTTGCCTGGTTCCGACTCGTAGTTGAGCGCTGCGCCCATCACATGGAGAAGCTCGTGGACCGGGATCGTCGATTCCCAGGAGTCTTTGCCGTCCAGCGTGTGTTTGGGGTTGCGGGAGATGAATGCGCTGGACGTGTATTTGAGGTTGATGTTGCTGCTGCTCTTGGTTGCGTCGGAGTACTTGTATCCGACTCCGACGAAGCTGGGATAGCGATTCTTGTCATTGAAGATCAGGTACTTGACCGAGTTGGCGCCTTCTGGCTCGCCGAGTTTCTGTTCGACGTAGAGCATCGTGTCGAGCACGCCGATGTCGCCGTCGGTGGTGTCGATCCCTTCGCTTTTGTAGCCGAAGGGCACGGCAACGTCGGTAACCGTCGTAGCGCCGGAGCCGTCGCAGTCGACTTTCATCTGCAGCGTGCGGTCCGGCTGGCTCGAGAGCTGGGACTGCTGCACGAACTTCCAGTTCATGCGCTTGACCAGCGAGCGGATGTGGGCGTCTCCGGCGTCGGCTGTTTTGGTGCCGGCGTCATAGGCGTTCACGACGACGATGCGGTGCCCGCTGGTGGCACAAGACGGCTGGATTTCCCCCGACGGTAGGGAGGAGTAGCCGCCGTTTGCCGCCACGCCTTCGGAGACGGGGCGCACGTCGCTCTCGACGTGGGCTCTCGCTGCCGGCTCCCCCGGCTTGCGCAGGATGTATTCCCTCGACTGGGGGTCGAAGCGGCTCACCACACCGTCGATCTTCTGGTAGTCGGGCACCCCCGGCATGCGGCCCGTAGCGCTGCTGAGGCCGTGGTCATGGCCTGGGTGCGCAAAGGAAGCCGTCGGAGCAATAGCCAATACGGCAGCTAGGACTGCCACGATTAGCATGAAGTTCCAGACCAGGCTGGTCCGCCACTGGTGAGTGCTTGACATTCTCTCTACCC
Source organism: uncultured Solirubrobacterales bacterium (assembly GCA_963728045.1). Taxonomy (GTDB): domain Bacteria; phylum Actinomycetota; class Thermoleophilia; order Solirubrobacterales; family 70-9; genus VRUE01. The sequence continues at coordinate 13,818 of CAVSIE010000003.1, read as the reverse complement.
CCTGCTTGTGATGGACCGGGCTACTGCTTCGCACCGGGCCTGACTGGTTTGACTGGTTTGGTACTGGTTGGGTGGTTGACTGGTTGCTTCTGCTTCTAATCCCTAGTGGCGACGCTTCTTGGCTTTGCGCACCTTGCCGCAGCTGTTCTGCATCTCCGGACGCAAGGTGAGCGCCTCGCCGTTCTGGGCCCTGAATTTGGCCGTTGCCCTGTAGGTCTTTTTGCAGAGATCTCTGCTGTTGATCAGCAGGCCCTTCTTGCCGCCGAGGAAGTCGAAGGAGGCCCAGGTCACTGGGGCGTCGGGAACGAAGTCGAAGGTGTTGCGGATCCCTCCCCTGATCGAGTCGATGCGGCCTACGAGGTTGAAGTCGACCCTGCCTCCCCGGAAGGCGACGACGAGATCGGGGAGCAGATTGTCGGAAGAGCGCAGGTAGATCGGTCCGCTCAGTACTTCATCCAGAAGCGGGGTCTTCACCGAGGCTTTGCCGTAGACCGAGGCTGCAGGGCAAGCGTCTTCTTTGAACTGGACCCTGGTGCAGACGGTGCCGATGTGGCTCTGGTCGAGGAACTCGGATCTCGGCAGCGCCACGGCGGCTTTGGCGATGTTGGCGCCTCCTGCGGGCATGCGGACCATCGCTTTCAGCCTCGGGTGACCTCCCCTCTTCGTGCCGCCATAGAGGCGGAAGGAGAGCTTGGGCTTGAAGCCGAGGCTGGCGCACCGTGTTGCTCGGCCTGCCCGTTTTGGCCCCGATCCTCCGCGAGGAGTTCGACCTCACGCTCACGGAGGTGGGCATCGTCCTCGCCAGCGTCTGGGTCGGGCCGATCTTCACGCTGCTCCCCTGGGGGCTGGCGGCCGACCGGTGGGGAGAGCGGCTGGCTCTCGCTGTCGGTCTGACTGCCATGGGCCTTTTGGTCGGTGCCGCGGCCGCCGTTGACGACTTCTACGCGTTCGTCGGGTTGCTCGGCCTCGCGAGCGCAGCCGGGTCGAGCGTCAACTCCGCGAGCGGGCGCGCGGTCATGCACTCGTTCCCCGCGGAGGAGCGCGGGTTCGCGCTCGGGCTGCGCCAGGCGTCGCTACCGCTCGGCGGCGCGCTGACGGCCGTGACGCTGCCGGCGATCGTCGGGGCGAGCTCTCTGCACGGGGCGCTGCTCTTCCTCGCGGTGCTCTGCCTGGTGGCGGCGCTGGTCTCGGCGCTCGTCGTCCGCGATCGGCCGGCGACCGTAACCGCCGAGGAGCTCGAGCCGTGGACGCTTCGCGACCGGCGTCTCTGGCTGCCTGAGCACCGGCAGCAGCCTGTTTCTGGTCGCCCAGATCGCGCTGACCGGGTTCCTCGTCCTCTTCCTCCACGACGCGCGCGGGCTCTCGACCGGTGAGGCCGCCGCCGTGCTCGCCGTAGCGCAGGTGATCGCGATCGCGTTGCGGATCGGCGTCGGCCGCTGGTCGGACCGCGCACGCGCGCGCATCCGCCCCTTGCGGCTCGTCGGGCTGGCGATCTTCGCCACGCTCGCACTCTCGGCGGCGCTCGTCACGGTTCCGCTCGAGATTCTCATCCCGACGCTGGTCGTGGCGACGGCCTTCTCGATGATGTGGAACGGCCTCTCGTACACGGCGGCCGCCGAGCTGGCCGGACGCTCGCGAAGCGGCGCCGCCATCGGCTTTCAGCAGATGACGCTCTCGATCGTCGGCTTCGTCGCAGCGCCGCTGTTTGCCGCGCTCGTCGACGCATCGTCGTGGCGCACGGGTTTCGCGGTCTTTGCCGCGGCGCCGCTCGCGGGCTGGTGGCTCCTAGGAGGGCTCGAGGAGAGGCGTGGACTCACGACGCGGGAGCGTGCGCACGTCGCGGACTAAGAGAACGGCGAGCGTCACGGTCGTGCTGATCGCGGCCGCGCCCAGGATCGTCGGTCGCGTCCCGAAAACCTCCGAGATAGGGCCGGCAACGGCGAGGCCGAGCGGAATCAGCGCGAATGAGCCCAGCGCGTCGTAGGAATAGACCCGCGAGAGCTTCTCCGCCGGGATCTCCTGCTGCATGGCCGTGTCCCACAAGACGCCGAAGACCTCCAGGCCGATCCCGGCCAGCGCCGCCAGGGCGACGACCGCCGCCAGCGGCAGGGGGCCTGCCAGAGCCAACAGGAACGGGATCGTCAGCAGGAAGCCGAGTGTCGCGGCGAGCAGAATGCGGCGCGGGCGGAGGCGGAGGAGGATCAGTCCGCCTGCAACGAGGCCCAGGGACTGGGCCGTCAGGATCAGGCCCCAGCCGGCCGCTCCGCCGAAGTGATCCTTGGCGATCGCCGGACCAAGGACGCTCTGGGAGCCCTGCTCGATCGCGTTGACGAAGCTGAACTGGAGGACGATCACCCACAGCCACGTCCGAGCGCGGAACTCCCGCCAGCCCTCGCCCAGCTCGGCGAAGAAGTTCGAGGCTTCCATCTTCAGTTCGGACGGAAGGCGGATCATCGCCGTGAAGAGCGCCGCGAGCAGGAAGGTGGCTGCGTCGACCGCGATCGCAACACCCGGGCTCGTGGCGGCCACGATGAGACCGCCGAGCGCGGCGCCGACGATCCAGCTTCCGCTCGTTCCGAGTCGAAGGAGCGCGTTCGCGCTTTGCAGCATGCGCGTCGGGACGGTCTGGGGGACGATGCCGGATGCGGCCGGGAAGAAGAACGCCGAGCTCATGCCGTTGACGGCGCCGAGTGCCATCAGGTGCCAAATCTGCGCGTGGCCCGCGAGGAGGAGCACCGCGATCGCGCCCTGGCTGAGGCCGCTGACGACGTTCGCGGTCACCATCACGAGATTCCGCGGCAGGCGATCCGACCAGATTCCGCCGACGAGAAGGAAGATCACCTGTGGCACCGTTCGCGCGGCGAGCACGTAGCCGAGGTCCGCTTTGGAGCCGGTCAACTCGAGGACCGCGAAGGCGAGCGCCACGTTGGCGAACGCGTTGCCGATGAACGATGTCGTCCGGCCCAGGAAGAGGAACCGGAAGTCGCGCCGGCCCAGTGGGCCATTGCGGAGCTCAGGCCAGAGACCGCGGATCATCGGCAGATCGTCGCCGATGCGGAGGACGAGTTTGCTAGGCCAGTTCGCGCCGGAGGACTGACGCGACCGCGGTGAGCGCGATCCGGGTCTCCTCCAGGCGTGGCTCGCGCGTCGTCAGGCGCTGGAGCGCGAGACCCGGCAGCAGCAGGCCTTTGATGCTCGACCAAGTCGTTCCCTGGACGACGCGCCAGATCTCCATCGAGACGCCGATCGTCAGCAGCGCGACGACGACAGGCGTCCAGATTGCCGGCGCGAACGGCCAGAACTGGTCGGCGACGAGGCCGACCGGCAAGACGAGCGCGACGAAGTTCGAGCCGCAGCGCAGCGAGAACCGAGACGGCCGCGCGTCACCTCGCCAGGTCGCCGCCAGGGTTCCCTGCTCGGCGGCCGCGATCGCGCGGTGCTCGGCCCCGTGCAGGTAGAGCGTGCGTCCGCGCAGGAGCCAGGCGAGTAGAGCCACGCTGAGCACGATCCCGGCGATCAGGGTCGCGGTCTCGGAGAAGAACACGAACACGCACGGCGCGAGTAGCGCCGCGGTGAGAAAGAGCTTCTCGCGCTTGCCGGCGACACCTCCGCCGCGGAAGAGCGGCGACATGGACGCTCCCAGCCGAGCGATACCGCGCAGGATCGGGATCCTGCGGAAGGCGGTCGAAGCCGCAGGCATCTTGCCTTCGAAGACGGTCCCATCGGCGCGGGCAAAGGCCCAGAAGCGTTCGCTTGCGATCACGATTCCGTCGGGTCTCGCCATTCCGCCAAGCGTCGGCAGCGAAGCCTTATCGGCCCGCGTGAGGAATGCGGTGGCGGCGGCGACCCCGGACACTCCTCTAACCCTGCCGGACCATGAGACCGCCCGGCAAGTGCCGGGCGGCCTAGTTCGAGTGTTTCCAGGTCCTAGTTGTTACCAGCGCCCGCGCGTGAAGAAGCCGAGCAGCAGGAGCACGATGACAACGATGAGGATGATGTAGAGCAAGCTCACTTATCGGTCCTCCTTTCTCGCTTGACCCGGTTGTGCCCCGAGAGGTCCGAGACCAAACCGGGTAAGTGGGGATCATGCGCTTCTATCCGAACATTCCGACGCGCCGGGTTTCGACGCTCGCGCGCGATCTCCTCACCATCGCGCTCCTCGTGCTGTTCGCGTGGGTCGCGCTCAAGGTGCACGACGCGGTCGACCGCCTGGCCGTGCTCGGCGAGGGAGTGAACGAGGCGGGCTCGTCGATCCAGAACGGATTCGAGTCCGCCGCGGATGCCGTCGACGGCACTCCGATCGTCGGAGGCGACCTTGCCGATGGGCTGCGCGGGGCGGGCGAAGGCTCCGGTGGCAACGTGGCGGAGCTCGGCCAGGACGGCGTGGACAAGACGCACCAGCTGGCGGACATCCTCGGGCTCGCCACCTTCTTCGTCCCGGCGACGCTTTTGGTGTTCCTCGTGGTCCCCTCGCGGCTGACTCAGGTACGGCAGCTGACCGCCGCGCAACGGGTGCTGCTCGAGCGTGAGAGCCCGGAGCGGCAGCGTCTGATCGCCATGCGCGCGGCGTTCTCGCTTCCGTACGGCCAGCTGCTCGCGTACACGCGCGATCCCCTCGGGGACCTCGAGGATGGTCGCTACGACGCGCTCGTCGAGGCGGTGCTCGAAGACGCCGGGTTACGCTCCTCGCGTCGAAAGGAGGATGCTTGATTCGCGTTTTCGTCGTCTACGAGACAGAGCCCGACCCGGAGCGGTACGGGCAGCACGCCGACCTCTGCCGCCAGGTGCCCGGATCGACCTTCCGGCACGGCCGCGTGTTCGGCGCACCGATGGGTGAGCCGAGGTACCGGTACTACGCCGAATGGGAGTTCCTCGACATGGACGCTTTCAAGTCCGCGGCCCGCACCGAGGAGTTCATGGCCACGGGCAAGGATGCCATGGAGATGGGCATTCCCTTCCACGTCCATTTCGCCGAGGTCAATGAAGCCTGAGCCGTCCTCGCCCGAGGAGCTCGGCTTCGAGCGGATCGTCTACGAGAAGACGGCCCCGCGGGCCACGATCACGCTCAACCATCCCGAGCGGCTGAACGCGTTCGACTTCCAGATGCTGCGGGAGCTCGCGCGCGCCTGCGAGGACGCATCCTGGGACGACGAGATCCGCGTCGTCGTCCTCACCGGCGCCGGGCGCGCGTTCTGCGTCGGCGCCGACCTGAAGAGCTGGGGCGACGAGTACCTCGGCAATCCGGACGGCTACTGGAAGTGGTTCGGCGCGTTCAAGGACGCCCACGACCGGCTGCGCGAGATCGGCAAGCCGACGCTGGCTCGAGTCAACGGCATCGCGGTCGGTGGCGGCAACGAGCTGCAGATGGCCTGCGACCTGGCGGTGATGGTCGAGGGCGCTTTCATCCGCCACGTGGGTCTCGAGCACGGGTCCGTGCCGGCGGGCGGGGCGACGCAGTGGCTGCCGATCATGGTGGGCGACCGGCGCGCTCGGGAGATCATCTTCATGTGCGAGGAGATCCCCGCGGCGAAGGCCGCCGACTGGGGCCTCGTCAACTGGGTCGTCCCGGAGGGCGAGCTCGATGCGAAGGTGGACGAGATCGTCGACAAGCTGGCGACGAAGCTGCCCACGGCGACCCGCTATGCAAAACAGCAGCTCAACTTCTGGCGTGACCTCGCCTGGCACGGCACCGTCGGGCACGCCCGCGACTGGCTCTCGCTCTCGATGCTGAGCGAGGAAACGCAGGGAGCTGTGCGCCGTTTTCTGGACAAGAAGTGAGCGAGCTGCAGCGGATCGAGGAGGAGTGGGCGGCGGCGGTCGCCGACAGCGACGTCGAGGCCGCGCGCGAGATCCTCGCCGAAGACTTCGTCCTGACGAGCTCGGGCGGCGTGAGCGAGCACATGCCGCGGGATGAATGGCTCGCCGCTCTGCCGGGCCTCGACACCCGGTCGCTCGAATGCACGGACGTCCTCGCTCGAGAGCTCGGCGACGTAGCCGTCGTCAGAGCGCGGCTCCGGTGGGCGGCGTCCATGGGCGATCGCGACCTGACCGGGGAGTATGTGGTCGCCGACGTGTTCAAGCGCGAGGGCGACAGCTGGAAAGCGGCCTGGCGGATCTCCACCCGCGTGACATGAGCGAGCTCGTCCTCGTCGAGCGCGACGGCCCGATCGGTGTCGTCCTGCTCAATCGCCCGGAAGCGCTGAACGCGCTCTCCGACGAGCTGATGGACGAGCTCGTCACGAAGCTGACGGAGCTGGATCGCGAAGAGGACGTGCGCTGCATCGTGCTCGGCGGCTCCGAGCGCGCCTTCGCGGCGGGCGCCGACATCGCCGAGCTCGCGAAGTCTTCGCCGATCGACCTCTACTACCAGCGGCGCGTCGAGCGCTGGGATGTGATTGCGGGCCTCTGGACGCCTCTCGTGGCGGCGGTCTCTGGCTTCTGCCTCGGTGGCGGCTGCGAGTTGGCCATGGCGTGCGACCTGATCGTCGCCTCCGAGACGGCGCGGTTCGGTCAGCCGGAAACCGGCGTCGGCGTGATTCCGGGCGCCGGTGGGACGCAACGCTTGACGCGAGCTGTCGGCAAGTCGCTGGCGATGGACGTCATCCTGAGCGGCCGCTTCCTGTCGGCCGAAGAGGCTCTACGGGCGGGGCTGGTAGCGCGCGTCGTCGCACGCGAGGCCTGGCTCGACGAGGCCAAGCGAGTGGCTCGCGCGATCGCCGAGAAGCCGCCGGTCGCGACGCGGCTGGCGAAAGAGGCGGTCGACAGGTCTTTCGAAAGCACGCTCGCGCTGGGCGTGGAATACGAGCGGCGCCTGCTCGCCCTCGCGTTCGCCTCCGAGGACGCGAAGGAGGGGTTGAACGCGTTTCTCGAGAAGCGCAAGCCCGAGTTCAAAGGGAGGTAGACGATGGATCTCGACGCCCTCTTGCAGGGACACAGAGACGCGATCACGGTGCGCAGGATCTACGGCGACCCCGTCGAGCGCGACGGCGTCACGATCGTGCCGGCGGCGTCCGTGATCGGCGGTACCGGAGGCGGCGGCGATGCGGATGGAGAAGGTGGCGCAGGCTTCGGCCTCGCCGGCCGGCCGGCCGGCGCGTGGATCATTCGCGACGGCGACGTGAGCTGGAAGCCCGCCATCGACGTGACGCGGCTCGCCGCGATCGCCGCACTCGCATACGTGGGGGTTCGTCTACTGACTAGGTAACGAGCTCGAGCGGGACGAGCGTGACCTCGAGCTCGCGGCTACCACGGAAGACCTGCGCCTTGACGTCGGTCCCGATCAGCTCGCCGGCCATCAGCCGCTGAAGGTCGTTCACCCCTTCGACGGGTAGCCCGTTCACCTCGACGATCAGGTCCTCGGGCCGCAGACCCGCGACCGCGGCCGGGCTGTCTTCGACGATCTCGACGATCTCGACTGCGTTCTTGCGTCCGAGCCTCGCGGCGAGACGGGGCGGGAGCGGGCGCGGCCCGCCTGCGATACCGAGATAGGCGCGTCGGAAGCGCCCCTCCGTCATCAGCGCCGCAATGATTTTCCTCGTCGCGCCGTTGACCGGCACGGCGAGGCCGAGGCCGACGCCGGCGACGGCGGTGTTGATCCCGACCACCCGGCCACGGCCGTCGGACAGCGCACCGCCCGAGTTCCCGGGGTTGAGCGCCGCGTCGGTCTGGATCACGTTGTCGACGATCCGGCCTGCGGCCACGGTCAGCGAGCGGCCGAGCTGCGACACGACGCCCGCGGTGACGGAGCCCGTGAAGCCGTGTGGGTTTCCGATGGCGACCACGAGCTGGCCGACGCGGAGGCGCTCGGCGTCTCCGAGCTCGGCAGCGGTGAGATCGCTGCCGTCGAGCCGCAGCACGGCCAGATCGGAAAGCGGATCCGCTCCCACGACACGGAACTCGTGCTCGCGCCCGTCGACGAAGGACGCGCGCCCCGAGCCGTCGGCCTGGGCGACCACGTGCGCGGAGGTGAGCATGAAACCGTCCGGCGTGATGACGACGGCGCTCCCGGCCCCGTCGAGCCGTCGTCCGCCGCGTACACGCCGCGAGACACGCAGGCTCGCGACCGAGGGAGAGAGCCGGTCGGCGACCGAGGTCACCGCGCGCGAGTAGGCGTCGAGCGCGTCGTCGTCAGCGCGCTGCCCGTCGCGATCGGCCGCTTCATTGCCGGATTGCGGGTCGAGGAGGGCGTCGACGAAGCTGATGCCTGCCATCGCTCCAAGCTAGCACCGCGGTATCGGGCTACGTCGCACGCGGGAGCGCGGCACTTTAGACCCCACCCACCCGGGGTTCTTGACCCGCTCCGCCTCCGGCGCTGAGGCTATCGAGGACAGGCGCACGAGTGGCGCGCCGAAATGCGCCAAGATGGAGCCGGTTCGTCCACACGGGTGAGGAGGCGTGAGCGATGGCAGAAGTCGAGACCGGGCGCGAGGGCGGGGTGCTGACGATCACGCTCAACCGGCCTGAGGTGCTCAACGCGTTGACGCGGGACGCGCAGAAGCAGCTCGTGGGCGCGCTCAAAGAAGCTCGCGCCGACGACGTACGGGCTGTCGTCCTCACCGGCGCGGGTCGCGGGTTCTGCGTCGGCCAGGACCTGACCGAGTTCCGCGAGGGCGCCGACGACATCTCCGAACGGCTGCGGGCGAATTACCACCCCACGGTGCTCGCGATCCGCTCACTCGAGAAGCCCGTGATCGCCTCCGTCAACGGCGCCGCCGCCGGAGCCGGCCTCTCGCTTGCGTGCGCGTGCGACCTGCGGATTGCCGCCGACAGCGCCACCTTCGTGCCCGCCTTCATCAACATTGGCCTCGTCCCCGACGGCGGGGGCACCTACTTCATCTCGCGACTCCTCGGCCCCGCGCGGGCGTTCGAGTGGATGAGCTCGGGGCGGCGTCTCTCAGCGGCCGAGGCCCACGCCTGGGGGCTCGTCTCCGAAGTCGTCGAAGCCGAAGGGCTGGCCGCACGCGCCGCCGAGCTGGCCGAGACCTACGCGCAGCTGCCGACGCGCGGCATCGGGATGACGAAGCGGCTCTTCGACCACACGCCGCACGCGACTCTCGAGGAACAGCTCGAGCTCGAGGCCCAGCTGCAGGCGGCGGCGACGAAGACCGAGGACTTTCGAGAAGGCGTCGCGGCCTTTCTCGAGAAGCGCGACCCCCGCTTCAGCGGCCGCTAACTGGCCCCGCAGACCGCCATGTCCAGCTCCTCGGCGGCGCGTTTGGCCTGAGCGCTCGCGAGGCCGGACTCCGTGAGGAGTTGCTGAATGGCCTGGCGGTCCTCGACTCTTCGCGGCGGCCAACATTCGCTCGGCCGCATCGACTTCAGCATCGAGCGCGGCGATCAACCCGTCGATCTGTGCCTCCTGCTCGGCGGGCCGCTCGAGCTTCTTCAGCTCCTCGTTCTGCTTCTGCGCCACCGGCACCGCGCGTTCGAGAAAGCTCGCGAGCTGGAGTGGATCGGTGGGATCCTGCGGCTGGGGCACTCGACTGATCTCCTGTTCGGCCTCCGAGCAGACGACGTCCGCCCGCTCGACGAACGACTCCTCGTTCTCTCCGTCGCCGCCCCCGCACCCAGCGAAGCCGAGCACAGCGAGCAACGCGACGCAGGCCAAGACCAACCGCACGCTGAAGACTCTACTCAGGAGGCCTTGCGCGGCTGGAGGTCGACGACCAACTCGCAATCGAGCGCCTCCGCGATCCGGAGCAGGGTGTCGATCCGGGGTGGCCGCCCGCCGCCCTCGAGGCGGGCAATCGCCGACTGCGTCGTCCCGGTCAGCTCGGCGAGCTCGGCCTGGGACAGATCCCGTGCCTTGCGCTGCGTGGCAACTTGCTCGGCGACCTGCGTGAAGAACCAGCCCTGGTCGGGATCGACGTGCGCGAGCCGCTCGCGCAGCCGCTCGAAGGCCTCAGGAGGCATATCGCATCTCCGCTATAATAGCAAACATGAGATACCTCATCGCCGGTTTCGTGATGGTTGCGGGATTGGCGGGGCTCGTGATCAATGCTGCCTCAGACGATCCGTACTACGGGGACGGCACCTCGCACTGGGATCACGCAGGGCGGTTGGGTTCGCAACCGCTCGTCCTCGTCGCCGGCGTCGTTGCTGCGCTGGCGACGCTCTGGGTGTTCACGCGCGCCCTCCCGAGCAGCACCCGTTCGTCCGGGCGCGTCCTGTTTGTCGCGGCGCCGGTCTACGCGTTCTCGTGGTTCATTGCCTGGGTGTCTATGGGGATCGGCCACTGAGCAGCTGCCGCACCTCGTCGTGCTCCGGGAAGCGGCCCTGCTCCTGCTTCGAGAAGATGACTTCGCCGTCGACGACGACGTCGTACTGGCTCTTGGCGCCCTCCTCGGCGATCGCCTCGTGCTCCGTCTCGGCGTTCAACTCGGCCGCGAGACTCGCGGCCCGTTCGTCATAGCCGTCTCAGACCGGGCAGTAGAGGATGCTGATCCGCGCCACGCCGAAAAGCTATCGGATGCTCAGATCGTCTTGAACTGCTCGAACGGCTGCCGGCAGCTCGCGCAGTAGCGGATCGACCGGCACGGGGTGGGGCCGAAGATGTTCTCGAGACGGGTGTCTTTCGAGCCGCAGTACGGGCACTTGAAGGCGGCGCTCTGGAGCTGGACGAGCTGGGGCGGAGCGGCCTCGCGCGGCGCCGGCGGTGCGAAACCGGAGCGGCGGAGCTTCTCGCGCCCTTCCGGCGTGATGCGGTCCGTCGACCACGAGTCGTCGAGGATCACCTGGACGTCGGGCTCGCCGCCGAGCGCGCGGATCGACTCGGCCATCTGGTCGCGCATCACCTCGAGCGCCGGGCAGCCGAGGAAGGTCGGCGTGAACTCGACACGCACGTGGCCGTTCTCGACGGCGACGTCGCGCACGACGCCGAGGTCGACGAGCGAAATCGTCGGGATCTCCGGGTCGGGAATCTCGGCCAGGGCCTCCCAGACGCGCTCGACGGTTACCACGTCGCACCCGGAACGCTGCGACGCACCATCGTCATCTCGTCCCAGAGCTCGGCGAACTCGGGCGTGTGCTCTCCTCGATCGTCCACCAGCGGTCGCAGCTCCTCGACTGCCTCGACGAAACGGGGCTCGTCCTTCAGCCGGTCGAACCACATCTGCGCGTGCATCCGGTGGTAGGCCTCCTCGCGGTCGATCTTCGCCGCGAGGCCTGCGACTTCGGCGTCATCCGAATCCATCAGCGCCCGGATGCGCTTCTCGTCGGCCTGCTCGTAGAGGTAGTGCCGCGCGATCGTCTTCGCCCAGTCCGGCACGAAGCGGAGCTCGACGAACGCCGAGCAGCGGTACTCCTCGGGCTTGCGGTCGAAGGCGAGCTCGTCGGCGGTCGTGCCCAGCTCCTCGGCGACGAGCTGGTAGAGCGCCCGTGCGTGGCCGATCTCGTTCTGGGCGATCGACGAAAATGCCACGTCTTCCTCGAGGAAGGGTGCGATGCCCGTCCACTCGGAGTTACGCCAGCCGAGGACGAGCTCGTCGTCAGCGATCGGCAGGAGCAGCTGTGCCCGCTCGCTCACGCGCCTCCTTCAGCTTCTCCTTGAGCGGATAGCCGTCGACCCGGTGGTAGTTGCGCTCGAGCTCGTCGACGAACTCGTCGATCTCGTGGACGTTCTCGCGCGCGACGACCCAGAGCCCGACCGATTCGCCGCGCCGGCCGAACTGCTCGCGCGCGTACCAGTCGCCGAACTCCTTGTTCGGAGCCTCGACCGACCCGGCGTGCTGGAAAGGCTGCCCCTTCCGCTCCTGGCGAAAGACCTCAAAAATCACAGGGGCTCGCTTCGGCACGAGTTCGTGACACTTTTGGAGCAGGGACTGTCCCCAAGACATGGCCCGGAAAGGCGGGGCGTCGCACGGAGCTACGCCGAAACGGCCCCTCGGGGACTGTCCCCAAGACATGGCTCGAAAGACTAGGGATCACGCTGCTTCGGCGAGCACCGCGCGGCGAACCCACTCGGTCTCGTCGCGCGTCGTCCGGCGGAGGTCGAGCCGCTCCTGCGTCATCGGCCCGTGACCGGTGACGACGTGCTTCAGCTCGTCCCAGTCGGGCTCGGAGAACTCCCAGACGCCCTCGTCGTTCTTGCGCAGTTTCGAATCCGGAACGGTGAGCCCGAGCTCCCAGATCTGCGGTACGTAGCCGTCGAGGAACTGCTGGCGCGCCTCGCCGTTGCCCTGGCTCTTGATCCGCCAGAGATACATCGGATCCTCGGCCGACGGAATCGGGTTGCCGTGGAACTGCATGAGCGGGCTCCACCAGCGATTCAGCGCCTCCTGGACGAGCTCGCGCTGCTCGTCGGTGCCGTTCATCATCGTCAGGATCACGTCGCGCCCGTGGAGGATGTGGAACGACTCCTCCCAGCAGATCTTCTTCATGATCCGCGCGTAGGGCGCGTACGAGCACTTGAGCAGCGCCTTCTGGCTGATGATCGCCGCGGCGTCGACGAGCCAGGCGATGACGCCGACGTCACCCCAGGTCTTCGTCGGGTAGTGGAAGACGTTGTGGAACTTCGACTTGCCCGAGATCAGGTCCTCGAGGCACTGCGCCCTGGGCTTGCCGAGGTCCTCGACGACCCGGTAGATGAGCTGCGAGTGGCCGACCTCGTCCTGCACTTTTGCCGTCAGGGCGAGCTTGCGCTGGAGTGTCGGTGCGCGGAGGATCCACTCGCGCTCCGGCAAGACGCCCATCAGCTCCGAGTTGCCGTGCATCTCGATGAACTTGATGAGCTTCGCCCGGTAGTCGTCGGGCATCCAGTCGCTCGTCTCGACCTGACCGCCACCCTGGACGTAGTCGAGGAAGTCCTGCTCTTGTGCGCTCATCTCGCCTCCAAACCGAACGATCGTTAGGGTCTGAATCCTACTATGACCACGAGGCGCTCGCAGCTGACCCGTGAAGCGGCCCGTTTGTTTGCAGAAAAGGGCTACCACGGCACGTCGATCGGCGATCTGGCCAAGGCGATGGGTGTCCAGAAGGGCTCGTTGTACGCCCACATAGAGTCGAAGCACGATCTGCTCTACGAGACGATGCGCGACGGCGCCGACGCCTTCCACGCGGCACTGGACGCGATTCCGGAGCAGCTGCGGGCCACGGAGAAGATCCGGCTCGCTCTCCGCGGGCACCTGCGCGTCGTCGCCGAGCAACTCGACGTGGCGACCGTCTTCGTCCGCGAATGGCGGTATCTCGAGGGTGCCCAGCGTGACGAGATCGTCGTCGAGCGCCGGCGCTACGAAGATCGCATCCGCTCCTTCTTCCGAGAAGGCCGGGAGCTCGGCGAGCTGCGCACGGACCTGGACGATGCTACGGCCGCGCTGCTCATGTTGTCTGCTGCCAACTGGGCCTACACCTGGTTGCAGGCCGGGCGCGACACCGACGAGCTGGCCGATCGCTTCTACGCGCTGCTCATCGACGGCATGCGCGGGTACGCGACGCCTGGCTAACCCTCGCGATACGTGATCGCCTCGATCGTCCGGCCGTCCGGGTCGGTGAAGAAGAGCCCGACGGCGATGTCGTGATCGCGCTCGCGCCACTCGATTCCGGCCTGGTCGAGCCGGCGCCGGATCTCGGCGCGCTCCGCTTCCGTCACGCGCACGCCCGTGTGCGGCCCGGGGCCGCCGGTCCCGTGCACGGCAACTCCCGTGTTGCCGAGATAGGCCATCACCGGATGACCGGGCTCCTTGACGACCCGCGCTCCGAAGATCCGCTCATAGAAGGCGGCTAGTGCATCCGGATCGTCGGTCTCGAAAGCGACGTGGTCGATCCTTGGCATTGTCCGCCACCATGCAGCGGCCGCTCCTGATCGTCAACCCCTTCGCGAGC
>CAVSIE010000002.1:0-1554656 GCA_963728045.1 uncultured Solirubrobacterales bacterium | reverse complement strand
TGAAGTTGCGATCGCGCAGCTCGCGGGCGACGGGACCGAAGATGCGGGTGCCGCGCGGATTGTTGCTCGCCGGGTCGATCAGCACCGCGGCGTTTTCGTCGAAGGAGATGTAGGTGCCGTCGGGGCGGCCGAGCTGCTTCTTGGTGCGCACGACGACGGCCTGCACGACCTCGCCTTTGCGCACGCCGCCCTGCGGGCTCGCCTGTTTGACCGTCGCCGTGATCACGTCGCCGACGCCGGCGTAGCGGCGGTGCGATCCGCCCTTGACGCGGATGCAGAGGATCTCGCGGGCGCCGGAGTTGTCGGCGACCTTCAGTCTCGACTCCTGCTGGATCACTTGGCCCGCTCCAGGACCTCGACCAGGCGCCAGCGCTTGGTCTTGCGACAGCGGCCGCGTCTCGACGATCCGCACGATGTCGCCCTCGCCGGCCTCGTTGCGCTCGTCGTGGGCGTGCAGCGTGCGCGAGCGGCGCACGACCTTCTCGTAGGTCGGGTGCCGCCGCGCGATGTCGATCCGCACCGTGATCGACTTCTCGGCCTTGTTGGAGACGACGATCCCCTGCCGCGTCTTGGCGGCGACGGACTCCCGCTCCGGCGACGGGAGTCCCGGTGCCAGCAGTCTTCTCCGCTCTTCGCCGCCGCGCGTTCGTTGCGGCGCAGACGTGGCCTTGCGCTTGCGCGCGCCTCGGCCCGCTTGCGCAGCCCGCTCCTCGGGACTGCAGCGCTGGCCCAGCCTTGTGCGGCCGCCGAGAGCGCTCGCAGCCGACGCCTCTCCTTCCAAGGCAGCTCGTCCTCTGGACTCGGCTCGCAGCAGGCTCCGCCTCAGCCGCAGCGGGCTTCGCCTGCTCAGCCTCAGCCTCGCGTCAGCGGACTCAGCCTCGCAGCGCCTCGTCCTCGGACTCAGCCGCCTCTTCCGCGGGTGGCGTGGAGGTGGGCTCCTCGCCCGCAGCCTGCGAGGACGAGGTGCCCTCCTCCGCGACAGGACCCGCGGCCGTCTGCGGCCTCGTCCTGAGGCGTCTCCTGCGACTCGCGTCTTTCTTCTCTTCCTCTCCAGTCATCTCTTCAGCTCTCTCTCAACGTCGATCCCGCGCTCCTTGGCCACGGTCAGCAGCCGCGCCACGTCGCGCCTCGCGCGGCCGATCCGGGCGGTGTTCTCCAGCTCGCCGGTCGCCTGGCGGAAGCGCAGGTTGAAGGCCTCCTGCTTGGCGTCGATCAGCTTCGCGACCAGCTCGTCGTCTTTGAGGTCGTGCACCTCGGCGGCCTTCACTGCCCCTCGGCCCCCTCGCGCATCACGAACTTGGTCTTGACCGGGAGCTTGTGGCCGGCCAGGCGCAGCGCCTCGCGGGCGAGGTCCTCGGGCACGCCGGCCAGCTCGAACATCACCTTGCCGGGCTTGATCACGGCGACCCAGCCCTCGGGGTTGCCCTTGCCGGAGCCCATCCGGGTCTCGGCCGGCTTCTTCGTGTAGGGCTTGTCGGGGAAGACGTTGATCCAGACCTTGCCGCCACGTTTGATCTTGCGGGTCATCGCCACGCGGGCGGCCTCGATCTGGCGGTTGGTGATCCAGCCGCGCTCGAGCGACTTCAGCCCGTACTCGCCGAAGGCGACGGTGCTGCCGCCCTTGGTGTTGCCGCGCATGCGGCCGCGCATCTGCTTGCGGTGCTTGACCCGCTTCGGCATCAGCATCAGCGACCGACCTCCCCCACGACCGCCGCGGCCGCGATCGCCGCCGGGCCGGCCGCCACGGTCGCCCGCCACGACCGCCGCGCGGCGGCTCCGGCTGGCGTCGCCGTCGTCGGAGAGCTGGTCGGAGCGGAAGCCCTCGGGCATCACCTCGCCCTTGTTGATCCAGCACTTGACGCCGATCCGGCCGGTCGTCGTGCGCGCCTCGAAGAAGCCGTAGTCGATGTTGGCCCGCAGCGTGTGCAGCGGCACGCGGCCGTCGGAGTAGCCCTCGGTCCGCGCCATCTCGGCGCCGCCGAGCCGGCCGGAGACCTGCACCTTGACGCCCTTTGGCGCCGGAGCGCATCGCCGAGGTCAGCGCGCGTTTCATCGCGCGGCGGAAGGCGACCCGGTTCTGCAGCTGCTCGGCGATCGACTGGGCGACCAGCTTGGCGTCGAGCTCGGGGCGCTTCACCTCGCGGATGTTCACCTTCACCGGTTTGCCGGTCAGCTTGTGCAGATCTTTGCGCAGCGCGTCGACTTCGCTGCCCGACTTGCCGATCACGATGCCGGGGCGGGCGGTGTGGATGTCGACCGCGATCTCGCCGTGGCGCTCGATCGTGATGTCGGAGAGGCCGGCGTGGGCGAGCTTGCCCTCGATGTGCTCGCGGATCTTCAGGTCCTCGAGCAGGATGTCGGCGAAGTCTTTCTCGTCGAACCAGTTCGACTTCCAGTCCTGGATGTAGCCGACGCGGAAGCCGCTCGGATGGATCTTCTGTCCCATGTCAGTCCTCGTCTTCCGGGCTCAGCGCCACGGCGATGTGGCTGGTTCGCTTGTTGATCCGCGTGGCGCGGCCCAGCGCGCGCGGCCGGAAGCGGCGCAGGGTCGGGCCTTCGTCGACGGTGATCTCGGCGATCCGCATCTCGTCGGCGACCAGGTCGTGGTTGTTCTCGGCGTTGGCGGCCGCGGACTCGATCAGCTTGCGGATGTCCTGGGCGGCGCCGCGGGGCGAGAACTCGAGCAGGGCTCGCGCCTGCTCGATGTGCAGGCCGCGCACCTGGTCGGCGATCAGGCGCGCCTTGCGCGGCGCCACCCGCACGTAGCGGGAGCTGGCGCGGACGACGATCGGTCCAGCGGCCACGCTACTCACCCTTGCCCGTGCCGGAGTGGGAGCGGAAGGTGCGGGTCGGCGCGAACTCGCCCAGCTTGTGGCCGACCATCGACTCGGAGATGAAGACCGGCACGTGCTTGCGGCCGTCGTGGACGGCGATCGTGTGGCCGACCATGTCCGGGAAGACCGTCGAGCTGCGCGACCAGGTCTTCACCATCTGCTTGCTGGCCGGACTCGTTCATCGCGCGCTTGATCCGCGCTTCATCAGCGCCTCTTCCACCCACGGGCCCTTTTTCGTCGAGCGTCCCATCAGCCTGTCGCTTACCTCTTCTTCTTTCCGCGGCGGCGGCCGCGCACGATGTAGCGGTCGGACTGCTTGCCCTTCTTGCGGGTGCGGTAGCCGAGCGTCGGCTTGCCCCAAGGGGTGACCGGGTGGCCGCCGGGCGTGTGGTGGGCCTCGCCGCCGCCGTGCGGGTGGTCGACGGGGTTCATCGCCACGCCGCGCGTCTGCGGGCGCTTGCCCTTGTGGCGGTTGCGGCCGGCCTTGCCGATCTTGAGGTTCTGGTGCTCGGCGTTGGAGAGCACGCCGACGGTGGCGCGGCACTCGGCGCGGACCAGCCGCATCTCCGAGGAGGGCAGGCGCAGGGTCACCATCTCGCCCTCCTTCGCCGCCAGCTGGATCGAGGTGCCGGCGGAGCGGCCGAGCTTGCCGCCCTGGCCGGGGGTCAGCTCGACGTTGTGGACGATCGTGCCGGTCGGCATCTCGCCCAGGGCGAGCGCGTTGCCGGGCCTGATGTCGGCGCCGGGGCCCGACTGGACCTCGTCGCCGACCGAGATCTGCCGCCGGGGCGAGGATGTAGCTCTTCGCGCCGTCGGCGTAGTGCAGCAGGGCGATGTAGCAGCTGCGGTTGGGGTCGTACTCGATCGTCGCCACCTTCGCCGGCACGCCGTCCTTGCAGGCGCTTGAAGTCGATCTGCCGGTAGCGCCGCTTGGCGCCGCCGCCGCGGTGGCGCGCGGTGACGCGCCCGTTGGCGTTGCGGCCCACCGGACTTGCGCAGGCCCTCGGTCAGCTTGCGCTCCGGGCTCGGAGGCGGTCAGCTGCTCGCGCAGCGGGTAGGTCGCGAAGCGGCGCCCGGGGCTGGTCGGTTTTGTTTTTCGGTTCGGCATCCCTAGTTCTCCTATGCGGTCTCGGCGCCCTCGAACAGCTCGATCCGCTCGCCCGGGGCGAGCTGGACGACGGCCTTCTTCCAGCCGCGCGTCTTGCCCTGGTGCAGGCCGCGGCGCTTCGGCTTCGGCGCGCACCTTGGCGGTGCGCACCGCGGCGACCTTGACGTCGAAGATCTCCTCGACCGCGTGGGCGATCTGGGTCTTGTGGGCGCGGTCGTCGACCCGGAAGGTGTACTTGCCCTCGCCGATCAGCGCGTAGCTCTTCTCGGAGACGACCGGGCGGATGATCACGGTGCGGGCGTCCATCAGGCCAGCCTCTCCTGCAGCTTCGCCAGCGCGCCCTCGGAGATGACCAGCGAGGCGGCGCCGATCACGTCGGCGACCCCGACCGCGCCGACCTCGGCGACCTGGACCCGGTCGATGTTGCGAAAGCTCTTCGCGGCGCCGACCTCCTCGGCGGCGAGCACGACCAGGGTCGAGCGCTTCGCGCCCCACTTCTCGAGCGCCTCGGCCGCGGTCTTGGTCGACGGGCGTCTCGAAGGCGCTGGCGTCGAGCACGGCGACGCTGTCGCGCTCGGCGTGGACCGAGAGCGCCGAGCGCAGCGCCTTGCGGCGCGCCTTGCGGTTGACCTTGACCGTGTAGTGGCGCGGCTTGGGGCCGAAGGCGACGCCGCCGCCGAAGCGGCTGGGAGCGCTGAGCGCGCCGACGCGGGCGCGGCCGGTGCCCTTCTGGCGCCAGGCCTTGGCGCCGGTCATCGCGACCTCGCCGCGGGTCAGCGTCGAGGCGGTGCCGCGGCGGCGGGCGGCGAGGTCGGCGCGCGCGGCCTCGTGGACCAGCGACTGGTGGAAGGGCTCGGCGAAGAGCTCTTTCGGCAGGTCGGCTTTGGTCGTCTTGCCGAGCACGGCGGCCTTAGCCATCGGTCCGCACCTCCACCACGCGTTGCGCGAGCCGGGCACCGAGCCCTTGATCAGCAGCAGGTTGCGCTCGGCGTCGACCTGGGCGACCTCGAGGCCCTTCTGGGTGACCCGCTTGTTGCCCATCTGGCCCGGCATCCGCATCCCCTTGAAGACGCGAGCCGGGAAGGCGCTGGCGCCGATCGAGCCCGGGGCGCGCACGTTGTGCGAGCCGTGGGTGACCGGGCCGCGGCTGAAGTTGTGGCGCTTGATGCCGCCCTGGAAGCCCTTGCCGATCGAGATGCCGGAGACCTTGACCTTCTGGCCCGCCTCGAAGGCGGCGACGGTGACGTCGTCGCCGATCTTGGGGCCCTCCTCGGCGCCGAGGTCCTCGTCGCGGAACTCGACCAGGTGGCGCGATCGGGGCGGCGCCGGCCTTCTTCAGGTGGCCCTCCTCGGCCTTCGTCAGCTTGCCCTCCTTGACCTCGCCGAAGGCGAGCTGCACGGCGGCGTAGCCGTCGCGCTCGGGCTCGCGCACCGCGGTCACCTTGCAGGGGCCGGCCTCGATCACGGTCACCGGGTCACGACGCCGTCCTCGCCGAAGACCTGCGTCATCCCGAGCTTCTTTCCGAGGATCGCGGCCATCGTCCTAGAGGCGGATCTCGATGTCGACACCGGCCGGCAGCGAGTCGAGGCGCTGCAGCGAGTCGACGGTTTTCGGCGACGGCTGGTGGATGTCGATCAGCCGCTTGTGGGTGCGGATCTCGAAGTGCTCGCGCGAGTCCTTGTCCTTGAACGGCGAGCGGATCACGCAGTAGACGTTCTTCTCGGTCGGCAGCGGCACCGGACCGGAGACGCTGGCGCCGGTGCGCTCCGCCGTCTCGACGATCTCGCGGGCAGCCCGGTCTATGGCGTCGTGGTCGTACGCCTTGAGCCGGATCCGGATCTTCTGTGCTGCTATCGCTGCCACTTTCGAACTTTCTTCCTTGGTCCTCTCGCACGGGCCTTACCGCGCATAAAGGGCGGGGCCCCTTTTGGTGGGGCGCCGCCCCGGTCGTATGTCCTTTGCAGTTGTCTCGCCGCCCGAAGGCGGCGACAGGGCGGGCAAAGCCCGCCCCTAGTCGCTACTCGATGATCTCCGAGACGACCCCCGAGCCGACGGTGCGGCCACCCTCGCGGATGGCGAACCGCAGGCCCTGGTCCATGGCGATCGGCTGGATCAGCTCGATCGTCATCTCGACGTTGTCGCCCGGCATCACCATCTCGGTCCCCTCGGGGAGGTTGGCGATCCCGGTCACGTCGGTGGTGCGGAAGTAGAACTGCGGGCCGGTAGCCCGAGAAGAACGGCGTGTGACGGCCACCCTCCTCCTTCTTCAGGCAGTAGACCTCAGCCTTGAACTTGGTGTGCGGCGTGATCGAGCCGGGCTTGCAGAGCACCTGGCCGCGCTCGATCTCCTCGCGCTTGGTACCGCGCAGGAGGGCGCCGATGTTGTCGCCGGCCTGGCCCTCGTCGAGGATCTTGCGGAACATCTCGACCCCGGTGACGACGGTTTTCGTCGTGTCCTTGATGCCGACGATCTCGACCTCGTCGCCGGTGTTGACGATGCCCTGCTCGACGCGGCCGGTGGCGACGGTGCCGCGGCCGGTGATCGAGAAGATGTCCTCGATCGGCATCAGGAAGGGCTTGTCGAGCTCGCGCACGGGCTCGGGGATGTAGGAGTCGAGCGCGTCGGCCAGTTCGAAGACGGCTTTCTGCGCTTCCTCGTCACCCTCCAGCGCCTTCAGCGCCGAGCCCTTGATGATCGGCGTGTCGTCGCCGGGGAAGTCGTACTCGTTGAGCAGGTCCTTGACCTCCTCCTCGACCAGCTCGATCAGCTCGTCGTCGTCGACCTGGTCGATCTTGTTGAGGAAGACGACCACGTGCGGGACGTTGACCTGACGGGCGAGCAGGATGTGCTCGCGGGTCTGGGGCATCACGCCGTCGGCGGCGGAGACGACCAGGATCGCGCCGTCCATCTGGGCGGCGCCGGTGATCATGTTCTTGACGTAGTCGGCGTGGCCGGGACAGTCGACGTGGGCGTAGTGCCGGTTGTCGGTCTGGTACTCGACGTGTGAGGTCGCGATCGTGATCCCGCGTTCCTTCTCCTCGGGAGCGTTGTCGATCTCCTCGAAGCTTTTCGCCTCGGCGCCGCCCTTCGTGGAGAGGGTCTTTGTGATCGCGGCCGTCAGAGTCGTCTTGCCGTGGTCGATGTGACCGATCGTGCCGACGTTCACATGCGGCTTATCGCGCTCGAACTTCTCCTTAGACATCGCTCTCCGTTCTACCTTTCGAAGTCGGTTTCTGTCTGCTTTGACTGCTTAAGTTCTTGGGGCATCGCCAGCAGGGCGGTCAGTACCGCCTGCGGGCGAACCTGGGAAATATAGCCAGCACCCGGCGCTCATGTGGTCGCCCCCACCGGCTCGCCGGCCCTTCCCTCGACGATCTCCTCGGCGATGTTGACCGGCACCTCCTCGTAACGCTCGAACTGCATCGTGTAGGTGGCGCGGCCCTGAGTCGAGGATCGCAGATCGGTGGCGTAGCCGAACATCTCGCCGAGCGGGACGAAAGCCTGCACGGCGAGGGCGTTGCCGCGCTGCTCCTGACCCTGCACCTTGCCGCGGCGGCGCGAGAGGTCGCCGATCACGTCGCCGAGGAAGTCCTCGGGGGTGACGACCTCGACCGCCATCACCGGCTCGAGCAGGACCGGGTTGGCCTTGCGAGCCGCATCCTGGATCGCCATCGAGCCGGCGATCTTGAAGGCCATCTCCGAGGAGTCGACGTCGTGGTAGGAGCCGTCGACGAGTTCGGCGCGAACGTCGACCATCGGGTAGCCGGCCTTGACGCCGTTTTCCAGCGCCTCCTCCATGCCCTGCTCGGCGGGGCCGATGAACTCGCCCGGGATTTTGCCGCCTTTGATTTTGTTGACGAAGTCGAAACCCTCGCCCGGGGCCGGCTCGACGTTGATCACGACGTGGCCGAACTGGCCGCGGCCGCCGGTCTGGCGAACGAAGCGGGCGACGACCTTCTCGACCCGCTTGCGGATCGTCTCGCGGTAGGCGACCTGCGGCTTGCCGACGTTGGCCTCGACTTTGAACTCGCGCAGCATGCGGTCGACGATCACCTCGAGGTGAAGCTCGCCCATGCCGTGGATCAGCGTCTGGCCGGTTTCCTCATCGCTTTCGATCTTGAAAGTCGGGTCCTCCTCGCCGAGCCGCTGCAGGGCGTTGCCCATCTTCTCCTGATCGACCTTGGTCTTCGGCTCGATCGCCACCGCGATCACCGTCTCCGGGAATTCGATGCTCTCCAGCGCGATCGGCGCGTCGGGAGCGGCCAGGGTGTCGCCAGTGCCGGTTTCTTTGAGGCCGACGCCGGCGCAGATGTCGCCGGCGTAGCACTCGTCGATCTCCTCGCGGCTGTTGGCGTGCATCATCAGCAGCCGTCCGATCCGCTCGGTGCGACCGGTCTTGACGTTGAGGACGCGGCCGCCTTTCTCCAGCTTGCCGGAGTAGACGCGGAAGTAGGTGAGCTTGCCGACGTAGGGGTCGGTCATCACCTTGAAGGCGAGGGCGGCGAAGGGGGCGTTGTCGTCAGCATCGCGTGTGTCCTCCTTCTCCTCCTGGCCCTTGCTGGCGGGCACGACGCCGGTGACCGGCGGCACCTCCAGAGGCGAGGGCAGCAGCTCGACGATCGCGTCGAGCAGCGGCTGTACCCCCTTGTTCTTGAACGAGGTGCCACAGAGGACCGGCGTCACCTTGGTGTCGAGGCAGGCGCGGTGCAGGGATTTGGCGATCCGCTCGTGCGGGATCTCCTCCTCGGCGAGGTAGGCCTCCATCAGCTCGTCGTCGTAGTCGGCGCAGGCCTCGATCAGCTGGGTGCGGTATTCCTCGGCCTGGTCCTTGAGGTCATCCGGTACCTCGACCGTCTCGAATTCGGCGCCGAGCTCGTCGGTCCAGATCAGCCCCTTCATCTCGATCAGGTCGACGACGCCTTTGAAGTTGTCCTCGTTGCCGATCGGCAGCTGAATCGGCAACGGGTTGGCGCCGAGGCGGTCCTTCATCGTCTGCACGGAGTTGAAGAAGTCGGCGCCGGTGCGGTCCATCTTGTTGATGTAGGCGAAGCGCGGGACTTTGTACTTGTCGGCCTGACGCCAGACCGTCTCTGACTGGGGCTCGACGCCGGCGACGGCGTCGAAGACGGCGATCGCGCCGTCGAGGACGCGCAGGCTGCGCTCCACCTCGACCGTGAAATCGACGTGGCCGGGCGTGTCGATGATGTTGATCCGGTGGTCCTTCCACTCACAGGCGGTGGCGGCCGAGGTGATCGTGATGCCGCGCTCCTGCTCCTGTTCCATCCAGTCCATGACGGCGGCGCCCTCGTGGACCTCGCCCATCTTGTGGGTGCGGCCGGTGTAGTAGAGGATGCGCTCGGTCGTCGTCGTCTTACCGGCGTCGATGTGCGCCATGATCCCGATGTTGCGTGTCTTCTCTAGGGGAAAGCTGCGTGGCATGGTCTTAAGTTAGGGGTTCTCTCGTGATCTGGGGACGGAAACGGACTAAACGAAGGCGATCCGGCAAAGACCGGGATCGGCGCATGAAAAAGGCCCTCGCGGGCCCGGCGAAACGCACTGCGAAAAAACTGCCTGAGCGACGCGCGATGATAGCAGCGGCACGGCGTCGGGCAATGGTGGCGCGGGTGCGGGCCGAAGCCTTCACCCGGGCCGCCGACCGGCGCCTGAACGCGCTGCTGGTGAGGGGGCCGCGGACACAGGCCTGGACGCAAGCAGCGGACCGTCGCCTCAACCGGTTGCTGGTGCGTACCTGGCCACGGTTGGCCGCGACCGGGCGCAAGGTACGTGCCCTATGCACGCCTTGGCTGCGGTGGCTGGGCCGGCGGCTTCGCCCCGTCGCGGTGCTCCTGCTGCGCGTCTTCTCCTGGATCGAACGCCGGCTGCGCCGCCTCACCGCGCTCGCGGTGGCGGGCGCGAAGCGCCTCTGGGCCTTCCTCAGCTTCGAGCGGGTGATCTGCGCCGCGATCGTCGTCGCCGCCCTGGCCCTCGTCGCCTCGCAGTTCGTCGAGTACCGCAGCGTCGAGATCGGCCAGCCCGGCTACGCGGGTCTCCCGTCGTCGGCGGCGCCGCCGACGGTCAGCGAGGAGACTGCCGGCCATGCCCATGCCTACCTGTTGATCCCGGTGGCGCTGCTTGCCGCCATGATCGCCCTCGTCGCGCTGCGCCGCAAGCGGTGGCGACTGGGACGGGTCGTCTTCGTCCTCGGCCTCGTCTCCCTGGCGGTGATCCTGCTCGTCGATCTTCCCGCCGGGCAGGATGCGGCCGCGGAGGAAGCGCGCTTCTCCGGCGCCACCGCGGTGCTCGAGGACGGCTTCTACATCGAGCTGGCGGCCGCCATCGGCCTGATCATTGGCGGACTGCTCTACTATGCCGGGCCGTGCCGAACACGAACCAACTCATTCGCAAGGGCCGCAAGCGCCCTAAGAAGAAGACGACGACGCCGGGCCTCAAGTCGGGCCAGGGCCGGAAGAAGGCCGTCGCCGCGCCGCAACGCCGGGGTGTCTGCACCCGCGTCGCGACCGTGACACCGAAGAAGCCGAACTCTGCCCTGCGCAAGATCGCCCGTGTGCGGCTGACCAACGGGATGGAGGTCACAACCTACATCCCGGGCGAGGGCCACAACCTGCAGGAGCACTCCGTGGTCCTGGTCAGGGGTGGTCGCGTCAAGGATCTGCCAGGCGTCCGTTACAAGGTCGTGCGCGGCACCCTGGACGCCGCCGGTGTCTCAGACCGCAAGCAGGCGCGCTCGCGCTACGGCGTCAAGGCCAGCTGACCGAATGCCCCGCCGCTCCGCAGCGCAGATCCGCCCGGTCGAGCCCGACGCTCGGTACCGCAACCGCCTCGTCCAGCAGGTCGTCAACAAGACGATGCAGGACGGCAAGAAGCCGCTCGCCGAGCGGCTCGTCTACGACGCGCTGGCGATCGTCGGCGAGCGCAGCGGCGAGGACCCGGTGGAGACGCTGGAGGCGGCGATCAAGCAGCTAACCCCGGTGCTCGAGGTTCGCTCACGCCGGGTCGGCGGCGCCACCTACCAGGTGCCGGTCGAGGTCCCCGCCCGCCGCGCCCGCACCCTTGCGGTCCGCTGGCTGGTCGACTTCGCCCGTCAGCGGCGCGAGTACTCGATGTCCGAGCGGCTCGCCAGCGAGATCCTCGATGCCACGCAGCAGCAGGGCGGCGCCTGGAAGCGGAAGGACGACATCTACCGCATGGCCCAGGCCAACAAGGCGTTTGCTCATTACCGGTGGTAGAGGGCGGTGGGGATACCCCTCGCCCGGACAAGCGCCGGCCTAATTAGGCCGGCGCTTTGAGTATCCGCCCGTTCGAGGGGTATCCCCACCGCCCCTCTCCAATCGCAGCGAAGGATCGCCACACTTGGTGGGGCCATGCGGTTCTCTAGGTCTCGAGCAACGAGCAAGCCCATACTCGCTGTCGACGTAGACGGCGTCATATCGCTCTTTGGGTCGGAGAATCCGCCCGACCGGTCGCAGGCGAAGTTCGAGATGATCGACGGGGTGCCCCACTTGATCTCGCTGCCGACCGGCGACCGGCTGCGGCGGCTGGGCGAGCACTTCGAGCTGGTCTGGGCGACCGGCTGGGAGGACAAGGCCAACTACTACCTGCCCACGATGCTGGGGATCCCGGAACTGCCCCACGTCACCTTCGACGGCGCCGCCCGCTTCGGCTCGGCGCACTGGAAGCTGGGGCCGCTGGACAAGTACGGCAAGGGACGGCCGATGGCCTGGATCGACGATAACTTCGACCAGAGCTGTTACGAGTGGGCCGAGAAGCGTAAGGAGCCGACGCTGCTCGTCCCCACCGAATCGCACCTCGGCCTCGAGGAGGCGCACGTGGCGGCGCTGGAGATCTGGGCGCGCGAGCTACACTGACCCCGTGGAGGGGTTCTGGCCGATTTTCTTCCTGCTCGTCGTCCTGAAGATCCCGGTCTTCGGAGCACTCTGGCTGGTCTGGTGGGCGAGCAAGGCGCCCGAGGTCGACGGCGCGGCGGACGACTCAGACGGCGGCTTCAAGCGCTGGCGTCCGCAACCGGTGCGACCCCGAGGACCCCATAGCGGACATTACGGGGGTGCTGCAAGGAGGATCCGCACCCACCCATCGGAACCCGCTCCCTTCGGTCGCTCACAAGTTCCGCTGGACGGGTGCGGATCCTCCTCTCCCGTTAGGTCCGCTGTGCGGTCCGCTTGCGCTCGCGATTGAGTTGGCGCAAGTAGGGGTGGAAGTCGACCTGGATGGTGTGACGCTTCGAAGCCACGTAACGCTTCCGCATCTTTCGTTCTTCGTCTGAGATCGCTTCTTGCATCTCGGCTGGGGAAGGCAGCACAGCTCGCCCCGAGAGCAGGTCGGCGACCCACTCGGACTGAGCCTCGGCCAGGGGCATGATCGCGCCCAGCGGCTGGATGAAGCCGATGAAGTAGAGGCCCGGGCGCTCGACCGAGGCGACCCGCCGGTAGAGGGGCAGGCGATTATCTGCCGCCGAGACCACGCTCTGGTCGAAGAAGGGGAAGCTGATCTTGTAGCCGGTGCAGTAGACGACGAGGTCGATCTCCTCTTCGCTGCCATCGACGAAGCGAACGGCGCGGCCGCCGGCGAAGCGGTCGATGTTGGGCTTGACCGCGACATCGCCGTGGCCGAGGCGGGAGAGCAGCTCGGCGGAGACCGTCGGGTGAGCCTCGAGCAGCTTGTGGTCTGGCTGGGGCAGGCCGTAGGCGGTCATGTCGCCGGCGGTGAGGCCCAGCATGCGTCCGATGAAGAAGCGCTGGACCGACAGCGGAAATCGGGTCAGGATCGGCGATGCCGATTCATCGGTCGGCTTGCCTTTCAGGTACTTGGGGATGACGTAGGCGCCGCGGCGCATCGCCAAGAATGTCTTCTCGGCGATCCGCGAGGCCTCGACCGCGATGTCGGTGGCGGAGTTGCCGATCCCCAGCACCAGCACCCGCTTGCCGCGCAGCGTCTCCGGCTCGCGGTAGTGGTGGACGTGGATCTGCTCTCCCTCGAACTCGTCTGCGCCGAGGAAGGCCGGCTCGGGCCAACGCGGGTCCCAGTGGTGGCCGTTGGCAACGATGACCGCCTGGTAGCGGTTCGTCTCGCGCTCGCCGTCGGCGTTCTCGACGGTGACCTCCCACTCCCCGTCAGCCGGCTCGACGCCCTTGACCTCGGTGCGGAAGCGGATCTTCGGCCGCAAGCCGAAGTGGTCGACGTAGTCGTCGAAGTAGCGGGCGATCTGGAAGTGGTTGGGGTAGTCCGGATAGTCCTCCGGCATCGGGTAGGTCTTGTAGGCCATCAGCCCGCGTGAGGTGTTGATGTGCAGCGTGCGGTAGGCCGACGACATCCCGTTGTCGTTTTCGAAGCGCCAGTTCCCCCCCACCTCCGACCCCTTCTCGAAGCAGTCGAAGTCAATCCCCCGCGCATTCAGCACCTGGCAAGCCGCAATGCCGGAGGACCCAGCTCCAATGACGCAGACCTTCTCAGCCACGCCTGAAATCTATCCTGGCCAGGCGGCCAAAGCCGCTACCCCGACGGAGATCGAGCAGACCTCGGACGGACGAGCGCTATCGAGGAGGGGCGGGATGCCCTTCCAGCGCAGCGGCGTCCTGTTTTTCGCTCTAGCGGTTCAGCGATAGCGACTCAGAGCTACGGGCGAAAAACCCAGCAAGCAGGAGGGGCATCCCGCCCCTCCCCACTACGAAGACGACTCGTCCGAGGTCTGCTCGATCTCCTGTGCCAGCTCCTCGAGCTCCTCGGCAAACGAGGGCCCGAAGCTCTCGACCGGAGTGTCGGGGGCGTCGAGGCCCAGCTCGGCAGCCAGGTCTTCCTCGTCGAGCAGGCCGTCCTCGCTGGGCGGCTCGATCGGTTCGGCCGGCTCCACCGCCAGCGTCCGGTAGTGCTTGAGCCCGGTCGCCGCGGGGATCAGCTTGCCGATGATCACGTTCTCCTTGAGGCCGACCAGCCGGTCGCGCTTGCCCTCCAGGGCGGCGTCGGTCAGCACCTTGGTCGTCTCCTGGAAGGAGGCGGCCGAGAGGAAGGACTCGGTGGCCAGCGAGGCCTTGGTGATGCCGAGGATGACCTCCTCGCCCTTGGCCGGCGTGCCGCCTTCTTCCTTGGTTTTCTTGTTGAGCCGCTTGAGGTTGCCGCGGTCTTCGAGCTGGCCCGGCAGCAGTTCGGTCGAGCCCTTCGATTCGATCCGCACCTTCTTCAGCATCTGGCGCGCGATCAGCTCGATGTGCTTGTCGTTGATGTCGACGCCCTGGGCGCGGTAGACCCTCTGCACCTCGGCGACCAGGTAGAGCTCGGTCTCGGTGCGGCCCCGAATCGCCAGCAGGTCAGCCGGGTATAGGGAGCCCTCGTTGAGCTGCTGCCCGACCTCCACCTTGTCGCCCGTGGCGACGTGCAAGCGGGTGCGTGCCGGGAAGCTGTAGGCGTGCTCCTCGCCGCTCGACTCGGTGACGATCACTTTCACCGCCTTGTCGGTCTCCTCGACCGCGACCTTGCCGGCTGCCTCGGCCATCTGAGCAAGCCCCTTCGGTTTGCGCGCCTCGAAGAGCTCGACGATGCGAGGCAGGCCCTGGGTGATGTCCTGGCCGGCGACGCCGCCGGTGTGGAAGGTGCGCATGGTCAGCTGCGTGCCTGGCTCGCCGATTGACTGGGCGGCGATGATCCCGACCGCGTCGCCGATGTCGACCGTCGATCCGGTCGCCGGGGCGACGCCGTAGCAAGCGCGGCACACACCGGAGTCCGCGTCGCACTTCAAGGTCGAGCGGACCGGGACCATGACCTCCTCGTCGCCAAAGGCCTCGGCGATTTCCTCGACCTCGGGGAGGGTGATCTCCTGGTTGCGCTTGAGCAGCTCACGACCGCGCTTGGTCTCGAATTTCTTCGCCGCCAGCCGGCCCACGAGGTTGTCGTTGAGCGAGCCGTCGTCCTTGCGCAGCGCCATCTCGATGTGATCCTTGGTTTTGCAGTCCTCGTCGCGGACGATCACGTCCTGGGCGACGTCAACGAGGCGGCGGGTCAGGTAGCCCGAGTCCGCCGTGCGCAGCGCCGTGTCGGCCAGGCCCTTTCGGGCGCCGTGGGTGGAGATGAAGTACTCGAGGACGGAGAGCCCCTCCATGAAGTTGGCCTTGATCGGCCGCTCGATGATTTCGCCCTTCGGATTGGCCATCAGGCCGCGCATCCCCGCCAGCTGGCGGATCTGCTTGAACGACCCACGGGCGCCCGAGTTGGCCATCATGAAGATCGGGTTCAGCTCGTCGAGGTTGTCCTCCATCGCTTTCGCGACCTCGTCGGTCGCTGCGTTCCAGCGCGAGGTGATCGCCTCGTGGCGCTCTTCGCCGGTGATGTAGCCATCGTCGTACTGACCCTGGATCGCCGTCGTCTCCTTCTCGTAGCGCTCGAGGATTTCCGCCTTGTCGGGCGGCGAGACCACGTTGTTCTTGGAGACCGTGATCCCGGCCTGCGTGGCGTAGTGGAAGCCGAGGTCCTTGAAGGCGTCGAGCACCTGTGAGACGGCGGGCGCCCCGTAGGCCTCGACCAGGTCGGAGACCATCTCGTTGACGTCGCGCTTCTTCAGCGAACGGTTGACGAACTCGAAGCGCTCCGGATCGAACTCATCACCGAGGGCTTCGGAGAGCTCGCGCTCGATCTTCTCGTTGAAGATGATCCGTCCCACGGTGGTGAGGAAGTGCTCGTGCCCAGCGCGCCGGTACTCGGCGTGGTCGTGCAGCTTGCAGCCGCCGTTCTCGTAAACGAGCTCGGCCTCCTGGGCGGAGCGGAAGACCTTCGGCTGGGAGCCGTTCTTGGCGGCGGCTTTGCCGGCCTTCAGCGCCTCGTCGATCTTCGCCAGCTCCTCCTCGGCCGGACCGTAGGTGAGGAAGTAGATGCCGAGCACCATGTCCTGGGTCGGCGTCGCCAGCGGCGCGCCGTGGGCGGGCGAGAGGATGTTGTTTGCCGAGAGCATCAGCACCCGGGCCTCCGCCTGTGCCTCGGCCGAGAGCGGCACGTGGACCGCCATCTGGTCGCCGTCGAAGTCGGCGTTGAAGGCGTGGCAGACAAGCGGATGGACCTGGATCGCCTTGCCCTCGACCAGGACCGGCTCGAAGGCTTGGATGCCGAGGCGGTGCAGCGTCGGCGCCCGGTTGAGCAGCACCGGGTGCTCCTGGATGACCTCCTCGAGCACGTCCCAGACCTCGGGGATCATCGACTCGACCATCTTCTTGGCCGCCTTGATGTTCTGCACCTGCTTGCGCTCGACCAGCTGAGCCATGATGAACGGCTTGAAGAGCTCGAGCGCCATCAGCTTCGGCAGGCCGCACTGGTGCAGCCGCAGGCTCGGCCCGGAGACGATCACCGAACGACCCGAGTAGTCGACGCGCTTGCCGAGCAGGTTCTGGCGGAAGCGGCCCTGCTTGCCCTTGAGCATGTCGGAGAGCGACTTCAGCGGCCGGTTGCCGGGGCCCGTGACCGGGCGGCCGCGGCGGCCGTTGTCGAAGAGGGCGTCGACCGCCTCCTGCAGCATCCGCTTCTCGTTGTTGACGATGATCTCCGGCGCGCCGAGGTCGAGCAGGCGCTTGAGGCGGTTGTTGCGGTTGATCACCCGCCGGTAGAGGTCGTTGAGGTCCGAGGTGGCGAAGCGACCACCGTCGAGCTGGACCATCGGCCGCAGCTCCGGCGGGATCACCGGCACGCTGTCGAGGATCATCCAGTCCGGCTGGTTGTCGGAGTTGAGGAAGGCGGAGGCGACCTTGAGCCGCTTCACGGCGCGGGCCTGTTTCTGGCCCTTGGAGCTGTTGATCACCTGCTCCATCTCCTCGCATTCGGCCGCAAGGTCGACCTGCTCAAGCAGGTCGCGCACCGCTTCGGCGCCCATGCCGCCGCGGAAGTACTCACCCCAGCCGAACGGCGAGCCGAAGCGATCTTTGAGCTCGCGGAACACCGTCTCGTCGTTGACGATGTCCTTCGGCTTCATCTCGCTGAAGATCTTCCAGACTTCCTGCATCCGCTCGATCGCCTCGTCGATGTAGGCCTCGGTGTCGGAGATCTCCGCCTCGAAGGTCTTGCGCAGCTCTTTGACCATTTTCGTCCGCTCGTCGTCCTTCAGCTTGCGCAGCTGCGCCGCGGTCAGCTTCAGCGAGTCGGCCCAGATGTGGTCGTCGTCGTCGAACTTGTCCTGCGAGCCGTCCTCGAGGTACTTGATCCGGCGCTCCAGCGACTCGTTCAGCTCCTGAGTTCGCTTCTGCCGTTCCGCCTCGTAGGAGTCGGTGACCTTTTTGACCTCTTTCTCAAGTTTGCCGAGGTCCTTGTCGCGGGCCTCGACGTCGACCCAGGTGATCATCGACGCGGCGAAGTAGAGAACCTTCTCCAGCTCCTTCGGCGCCATGTCGATCAGGTAGCCGATCCGGCTCGGCACGCCCTTGAAGAACCAGATGTGGGAGACCGGCGCGGCCAGGTCGACATGACCCATGCGTTCGCGGCGCACCTTGGAGCGGGTCACCTCGACGCCGCAGCGCTCACAGACGATGCCCTTGTAGCGGACCCGCTTGTACTTGCCGCAGTAGCACTCCCAGTCCTTGGTCGGACCGAAGATGCGCTCGCAGAAGAGGCCGTCTTTCTCCGGCTTCAGGGTGCGGTAGTTGATCGTCTCCGGCTTGGTGACCTCTCCCCAGCTCCAGGAGCGAATCTTCTTCGAGGAGGCGAGGCCGATCTCGATCGCGTCGAAGTTGTTGATGTCGATCATCGCTACTCCTCCACCTTGGCCGTCTCGGCCTCGGCGTCGTCGCTGGTTTCCGCGTCCCCGTCGGCACTGGCGCCGTCACCGTCGGTTCCGCCCTCTCCCTCTGCCACGACCTGCTCCTCGCGCTCGTCAGCCGCTCCGTTGGGGGAGTCGGCGCGGACCCCGGTCAGGTCCATCCCCAGCTCCTCCGCTGCTTTCAGCAGGTCGTCGTCCTCGTCGGCAACCTCGACGTCGCCGCCCTCGGAGACGACGTTGGCGTCGAGCGAGAGGCTCTGGATCTCCTTCAGCAGCACTTTGAAGGACTCGGGGATCGAGGGCTCGGGGATGTTCTCGCCCTTGACGATCGCCTCGTAGGCCTTGACCCGGCCGACCGTGTCGTCGGACTTGACCGTGAGCATCTCCTGCAGCGTGTAGGCGGCGCCGTAGGCCTCCAGCGCCCAGACCTCCATCTCGCCGAAGCGCTGGCCGCCGAACTGCGCCTTGCCGCCCAGCGGCTGCTGGGTGACCAGCGAGTAGGGGCCGGTCGAGCGAGCGTGGATCTTGTCGTCGACCAGGTGCAGCAGCTTGAGGATGTACATGTACCCGACCGTGACCTTGCCCTCGTAGGGCTCGCCGGTGCGGCCGTTGTAGAGCTGGACCGCGCCCATGCAGCGCGAGCCGGGGCGCTCGGCCTTGTCTATACCGAGGTCGATGCCGCGCTCGGCGTTCTCCTCCTGCCAGCGGACCAGCGCCTCGTCGACGTCTTCGACGGTGGCGCCGTCGAAGACCGGCGTCGCCACGTTGACGCGGCCGTTGCCGCCCGGGGCGTGCGCCTCCTTGTAGGACACGGAGCCGTCGTCGTACCAGCCGTTGCCGGCGACCCAGCCCAGGTGCGTCTCCAGGATCTGGCCGATGTTCATCCGGCTCGGCACGCCGAGCGGGTTGAGGATGACGTCGACCGGGGTGCCGTCCTCGAGGTGAGGCATGTCGGCCTCGGGCACGATCTTCGAGATCACACCCTTGTTCCCGTGGCGACCGGCGAGCTTGTCGCCCTCGGCGATCTTGCGCTTGGTGGCGACGAAGACGCGGACCAGGTCGTTGACGCCGGCGGCGAGGTCGTCACCGTCGTCGCGGCTGAAGGTGAGCACGTCGATCACGACGCCGCCCTCGCCGTGCGGGACTTTCAGCGAGGTGTCGCGGACCTCGCGCGCCTTCTCCTTGAAGATCGCGCGGATCAGCTTCTCCTCGGCGGTCAGCTCGGTCTCGCCCTTCGGCGTCACCTTGCCGACCAGGAGGTCGCCGGAGACGACCTCGGCGCCGACGCGGACGATGCCGCGCTCGTCGAGGTTGCGCAGGCTCTCCTCGGAGCGGTTGGGGATGTCGCGGGTGATCTCCTCGTCGCCGAGCTTGGTCGTGCGGGCGTCGACCTCGTACTCCTCGATGTGGATCGAGGTCAGCTCGTCGTCCTTGACCAGGCGCTCGGAGAGGATGATCGCGTCCTCGAAGTTGTAGCCCTCCCAGGACATGAAGGCGACCAGGCAGTTCTTGCCCAGCGCGATCTCGCCGCCGGCAGTCGAAGAGCCGTCGGCGAGCACGTCGCCCTTTTTCACCTTCTGTCCGGTGTCGACTATCGGACGCTGGTGGATGATCGTGCCCTGGTTCGAGCGCATGAACTTGTGCAGCGGGTACTCGTCCTTCTTCGAGCCGTGGCTGACCACGATCTTGTCCGAGTCGACGTGGCTGACCTCGCCGTCGTCGGCAGCGAGGATGACGTCGCCGGTGTCGATCGCGGCGCGACGCTCCATCCCGGTGCCGATCAGCGGCGGCTCGGGCTTCAGCAGCGGCACCGCCTGGCGCTGCATGTTCGAGCCCATCAGCGCCCGGTTGGCGTCGTCGTGCTCGAGGAAGGGGATCAGGGCCGTCGCCACCGACCAGATCTGAGTCGGCGAGACGTCCATCAGGTCGACTTCCTTGGGAGCCGCGGTCGCGTACTCCTGCTCGCCTGCGCGGACCAGGACCTGTGGCCCTTTCAGCTTGCCCGTTTTCGGGTCGAACTCGGAGTTCGCCTGGGCGATCACCTTGTCCTCGTCCTGGGTGGCGTCGTAGTGGACGATCTTGTCCGTGACGACGCCGTCCTTGACCACCCGGTAGGGGGTCGTGACGAAGCCGTGTTCGGAGATTTCGGCGTAGGAGGCAAGCGAGCCCATCAGGCCGATGTTCGGACCCTCCGGGGTCTCGATCGGGCACATCCGGCCGTAGTGGGTCGGGTGCACGTCGCGGACCTCGATCGGGGCGCGCTCACGGGTCAGGCCGCCGGCGCCCAGGGCCGAGAGCCGGCGCCGGTGCGTCAGCCCGGAGAGGCTGTTGGTCTGGTCCATGAACTGCGATAGCTGCGAGGAGCCGAAGAACTCCTTCAGCGCCGCCACGACCGGGCGGATGTTGATGATCGTCTGCGGCGTGATCGCGTCGGCGTCTTCGGTGGTCAGCCGCTCGCGGACGACTCGCTCCATCCGGTAGAGGCCGATCCGGAAGGCCTCCTGGATCAGCTCGCCGACCGTGCGCAGACGCCGGTTGCCGAAGTGCTCGTACTCGTCGAGGTGCTCGTTGACCGGCTCGCGCGGGTAGCTGAGAGCCTCCGCCGCGTAGTCCTTGATCGGGTTCTCCTCGTCGATCTGCTCGGAGATGCCGAGCAGCTTCGGCAGGCTGACCAGCTCCTTGACCAGGGCGACGATGTCGTCGTGGGTCAGCACCCGGTTGTCGAGATCGATGTCGAGGTCGAGCCGCGCGTTGAGCTTGTAGCGGCCGACCCGGGTCAGGTCGTAGCGCTTGGGGTCGAAGAAGAGCTGCTCGAGCAGAGCGCGGGCGGCGTCCACCGAGGGCGGCTCGCCGGGGCGCTGCTTCTTGAACAGCTCGATCAGCGCGCCCTCCTCGGTTTTCGTCGCCTCGGTGTCCGATTCGATCGTGTGGCGGATGTAGACCGAGTCGTCGAACATCGAGAGCAGCTTCTCGTCCTCGACGTAGCCCATCGCGCGCAGCAGGACGGTGACCGGCAGCTTCCGCTTGCGGTCGATGCGGACGTAGACGCGGCCTTTTTTCTCGATTTCGAGCTCCAGCCAGGAGCCGCGGGCCGGCATCAGGTTGGCGATGAAGACCTGCTTCTCGGGATCCTTTGGCGCCATCACGTAGGCGCCGGGGGAGCGGACCAGCTGGGTGACGACGACGCGCTCGGTGCCGTTGATGATGAAGGTGCCGCGATCGGTCATCCAGGGGAAGTCGCCCATGAAGACAGCCTGCTCGCGGATCTCCCCCGTCTCCTTGTTCTGGAAGGCGACGGTCGCGGTCAGCGGCCGCGAGTAGGTCATGTCCTTCTCACGGCACTCCTCGATCGAGTGCGGCGGCTCCTCGAACTTGAACTCGCTAAAGACGATGGCGAGGTTGCCCGTGTAGTCCTCGATCGGCGAGATATCGTCGATCGTCTCTCGCAGCCCGCCCTTCTTCGGATCCGTGAGCTCTTCGAAGGAGCGGCGCTGGATATCGATCAGGTGGGGGACATCAAGGGGATTCTCTAGTCGGGAAAAACTCCTCCGGGTTACGGGGGCAGCGTTTGAACGTGCCAAGTCGGCGACTCCTCAGGCGGTCAGAGGGACGTTAGATACAGCGCAGATATGGGCAGGGGACAACAGGCGCGCGACCGCGAAAAATAACACACGCGGCGCACGGGCTGCTGAGCAGGCCCTGAGACTGCGGAAACAAGCGAAATTACTTCAGCTCGACGGTGGCGCCGGCCTCCTCGAGTTCGGCCTTGAGCTTATCGGCCTCCTCGCGCTCCACGCCCTCTTTGATCGCCTTCGGGGCGTCGTCGACGAGCGCCTTTGCCTCTTTCAGGCCGAGCCCTGTGGCAGCGCGCACGACCTTGATCACCGGCACCTTCTGGCCGCCGACCTCGGTCAGCACCACGTCCACCGTCGACGACTCCTCCTCGCCGCCCGCGCCATCGCCGGCGGCAGCGCCCGCTGCAGCTGGTGCGGCGGCGGCTACCGCGGTCGCTGAGACGCCGAACTCCTCCTCGAGCGCCTTGATCCGCTCGGAGAGCTCGAGGACCGAGATGCTCTTCAGCTCCTCGATCCAGTCCTCTGTTGAAATTGCTTTGGTCGCCATCTACTCCTCTTCCTTGCTCTCGTCGTCGTCAGAAGTCTTGTCCTCGTCAGAAGTCTCTTCAGCTGGGGCGTCCCCATCTCCGGCGTCAGCCTCCTCTGCCTCGTCCGCGGGTGGCGTCGTAGGGGGGACCTCCTCCGAGGAAGCTTTAGCTACCGGAGGAGGAGGTGGGTCCCCTGCGGCGACAGGACCCGCGGCCGAATCGGCCGGGGCGGAGTCGCCGGAAACCAAGCCCTTCTCGGCGATCTGGCCCAGCTGCAGCGCCAGGCCCTGGATCATCGAGCCGAGGCCGCGGACCAGGCCGGTCAGCGGGCTGGCGATGACGCCGGCGAGCTGGCCGTTGAGAACGTCGCGGGAGGGCAGGCGGGCAATCGACTTGAAGGCGTCCTCGTCGAGGCTGAGGCTTTCCATGAAGCCGCCCTTGAAAGTGAGCACCTCGTGCTCCTTGTTGAAGGTCGAGATCGCCTTGGCCGCCATCGCAGTGTCGCCGCGAACGAAGGTGAGCGCAGTCGGGCCTTTGAGCAGCTCGGTGAGGCGGTCCTCCCCAGCTTTCTCGGCGGCAAGTTTGGTGAGGCGGTTCTTGACCACCTTGAAGGAGGCGTCGGCCTCACGCAGTTTTGCTCGCAGCTCGGCCGCCTGGGGGACGCTGATGCCGCGGTAGTCGACGGCGAAGATCGCCTCGGCGCCCTCGATCTGGGCGGCGATCTCCTCGATGGCTGTGGCCTTTTCTTCGCGGTTCATCGTCTTACCTGCATCGGGCTTCTGGGCTTGGCCCCGCCGATGGTCTCGGGTGAGCGGCGATGCAGTCTAGGCGGTCGCCGCCTCCGGCGTCGCCGCGGCGGTCTCGCGGTCGGCCACCTTGCCGGCGTCGACTTTGATCCCCGGGCCCATCGTCGTCGTCACGGTGCAGGAGCGGATGTAGCGGCCCTTCGCCGCCGAAGGCTTGGCGCGAACGATCTCGTCGATCGCGGCGCTGAGGTTGTCGACCAGCTTCTCCTGGTCGAAGCTCGCCTTGCCGATCGCGAGGTGGACGATCGCCTGGCGGTCGGTGCGGTATTCGATCTTGCCCGCCTTCGAGTCGCCGATCGCTTTCTCGACCTCGTCGGTGACCGTGCCCACCTTCGGGTTCGGCATCTTGCCCTGCGGGCCGAGAACGCGGCCGAGTTTGCCGACCGTCCCCATCATCTGCGGGGTCGAGATCGCCACGTCGAAGTCGGTCCAGCCCTCCTCGACTTTCTTGGCGAGGTCGTCGCCGCCGACGAAATCGGCTCCGGCCGCCTCCGCGTCGCGAGCCTGCTGGCCCTGGGCGAAGACCGCGATCGTCACGTCTTTGCCGAGACCGTGAGGCAGGGCGAAGGTGCCGCGCAGCTGCTCCTCGGCGTGGCGGACGTTGACGCCGAGCAGCATGTGCAGCTCGACCGTCTCGTCGAAGTTGGTGCTCGCCGTCTCCTTGAGCAGCGCGACCGCCTCCTCGGGCGGGTAGAGATGGTCGCTGCGGACCTTCTCGCTCGCTTTGCGGTAGCGCTTGCCGTGAGCCATGTTCAGTCGGCGACGTCGACGCCCATCGAGCGTGCGGTGCCGGCGATGATTTTCGAGGCGGCGTCGAGGTCGTTGGCGTTGAGGTCCGGCATCTTGCGCTCGGCGATCTGGCGGACCTGGTCCATCGAGATCGTCCCCACCTTGTTGACGTGGGGCTCACCGGAGCCCTTGGAGATGCCGATCGCCTGCTTGATCAGGACCGCCGCAGGCGGGGTCTTGGTGATGAAGTCGAAGGAGCGGTCCTCGTAGACCGTGATCTCGACCGGGATGATCGTCCCGCCCTCGGACTGGGTCTGGGCGTTGAAGGCCTTGCAGAACTCCATGATGTTGACCCCGTGCTGGCCCAGCGCCGGGCCCACCGGCGGGGCCGGGTTGGCCGAGCCGGCCGAGATCTGCAGCTTGATCTGTGTGAGGACTTTCTTCGCCATCGGGTCGCGGAGGGTAGCGGTCCTGGCTAGATCTTCTTGACTTGGTCGTAGTTGACCTCGACTGGGGTCTCGCGACCGAAGATCGAGACCAGCACCTTGAGTTTGGCCGCGTCCTCGTTGATCTCGGCGATCTCGCCGGAGAAGTCGGAGAGCGGGCCGGAGATCACCTTGACCGACTCGCCGATCGAGAACTGGGCGCGAGTACGCGGGCGCTCCGCCGTCTCGCGGTGGAGCAGGCGGTCGACCTCGGGTTTGGAGAGCGGCACCGGTTTGTTGCGCGAGCCGACGAAGCCGGTGACGCCGGGAGTGTTCTTGACCAACCCCCAGGCGTCGTCGGTCATCTCCATGTTGACGAGGACGTAGCCGGGCATCGTGCGCTTCTCTTTCGGCTGTTTCTGGCCGTCTTTGCCGAGCTCCATCACCTGCTCGGTGGGGACGACGACCTGGCGCACGTTGCTCGACTGGCTCATCGTCTGAACCCGGTGCTCGAGGTTGTGCTTGACCTTGTTCTCGTGCCCCGAGTAGGTGTTGATCACGTACCAGCGATACATAGTCGGTTCAGCTCGCTCTCTAGAGGATGCGCTGCATGACGAAGTTGAAGGCGGCGTCGAGGGCGCCGAGGTAGGCAGCGGCGACGGCGACGAAGATGACGGTGACCGCGCTCGCCTGGACGAGCGTGTCGCGGTCTGGCCACTGGACCTTCTTCAGCTCGGCCCAGCAGGAGAGCAGGAAGCCGAGCACGCCGCGGCGCTGGCGGTCGGCCGCGGCCTGCTTCTGGCGCTTGGCCAGCTGCTCGCTCTCCTTGCGCTTGCGCTCCTCGCGCTGGCGCTTCTCGCTCTCCTTGAGGCGCTTCGCCTCGGCGCGCTTGTCGCTGCGGGAGGGCTTCGGCGCGTCCGGTGTCTCCAGCTGCCTTTCCGGAGCGCCGGCGGCGATGCCGGCCTCGACCGCCTCGATCTCGGCGATGTCGCCAGAGACGGGGACCTGAGTGTCGTGCTGGGCGCGGGACTCGCCGTCGCGCGCGCCGTCGACTTGCTTCTGCGACTGCGCTTCGCGGGCGCGGCGCTCGGCCTTGCGCTGCGCGCGGGACTTCGCCATCAGCGCGTCTCCTTGTGCGCTGTGTGGCGCCCGCACCAGCGGCAGAACTTGCGCAGCTCGATCCGGTCCGGCGAATTTCGCCGGGACTTGTTCGTCTGGTAATTGCGCCGCTTGCAGTCTTCGCAAGCCAGCGTCACTGCGATGCGGACATCTCCGCGAGCCATCTTCTCCTCGATTGCGTAGGGACGCCGTTACAAGAGAAAACCCCGGCCGAAGCGCGAGGCTGGAGCGAAGAATAGCGCCACGCGCGCAGCGACGGCTTGGCCGTCCGCGGAGGCGAAACCAGTGCGCCCGGAGAGAATCGAACTCTCGACCTTCGGCTTGAAAGACCGACGCTCTTTGGGCCTCGTTAAAAGCCCGTTGACCACTGAGCTACGGGCGCTCGTACTCCCTGCTCGGGGATTATGCCGAGTCAGAGGCCGAACGTCTTGGCGATGATGTTGCGCTGGATCTCGGAGGTGCCGCCGTAGATCGTCGAGACCAGGGTGCTGCGGACGAGGCGCTCCATGTCGTACTCGGAGGCGTAGCCGTAGCCGCCCATCATCTGCATGCCTTCGAGGGCTGCGCGTTTGGCGACCTCGGTGACGAAGAGCTTCACCATCGAGGCCTCGCGGGGGAGCATCCGGTCCGGGTCCTCATCGGTGAGGGTGGCTACCCAGCGGGTCATCAGCCGGGCGGCCTCGAGGTCGGTGGCGATATCGGCGATGCGGTGCTGGAGCGCCTGGAAGGAGCCGATCGGGCGGCCGAACTGCTCACGCTCCTTTACATAGACGATCAGGTCGTCGAAGGCGCGCTGGCCGATGCCGAGCATCGTCGCGGCGAGGATCAGCCGCTCGACGTTGAGGCCGGCCATCAGCTGCGTCCAGCCCTGATCGACCTGGCCGAGCACGGCGTCCTCAGGCGCCTCGACGTCGGTGAGGTAGAGGTGGCTGGTCTCGCGCCCGCCCATGGTGTCGATGGGGACGATCTCCAAGCCGTCGGTCTCGCGCGGGACCCAGATCATCGAGAGGCCCTCGTGCTTGGACGCGGACTTCGTGGTGCGGCAGACGACGAGGATGTGGTCGGCGATGTGGGCGTTGGAGCAGAAGACCTTCTGGCCGTTGATGACGAAGCCGCCGTCGACCCGCTTCGCCGAGGTGGTGAGGGAGCCGACGTCGGAGCCCGCCTCGGGCTCGGTCATCGCGATCGCCTCGACCGCGCCGCCGGCGATCCCGCCGAGGATCTCGCTCTTCTGCTCCTCGCTGCCGAAGCGCTGGGTGGCGCCGGCGACGATCAGCGTCGTCGCGTAGCCGCCGATCGGGGCGAGCGAGCGCGAGGTCTCCTCCATGAAGAGGCAGGCGTCGAGCATCGACCCGCCCGAGCCGCCGTACTCCTCCGGGATCGTGACGCCAAGCCAGCCCAGCTCGGCCATCTGGGAGTAGATCGTCTCGTTGTGGTGGATCGTGTAGCTCTCAGTGAGCCGCTCGCGCTGGTCCGGCGTGCCGAGCTCGTGGTCGCAGAATCGCCGAAGCGCGTCGACGAAGTCCTCCTGCTCGTCCGTCAGCGTGAAGTCCACTGCGGGGAGCCTAACGGGACTAGATCTGCGTGGCGATGAGGCCGATGAGAGCGACGATCACGAGGACGCTGGACTGGAATAGCGAGCGCTGGAGCGCATCGAATCTCTCTTCAAGCTTGTCGAAGATGATCGACTTTGTCGAAACGCTCATCCACTTGCGCGAAGCGCTCGTCAACTCGATTGAAGCGCTCGTCGACATGCTTGAAGCGCTCATCGACGTGCCTGAAACCTTTGGCTACCCCCCGGTTGAGATCGTCGAGCCGGTCGTCGGTCCAGCTTTCTCTCATGGCCTCCATACTGCCACCCTAGGCGACAAAACGTCGCAATAGGCGCTCAATTGAAAAATCTCTGCAACAACCCAAACACGAAGCAGAGACTCACGCGGCCCACACCAGCTGTCGGGCCTTATCGATCTCCGTTACCGGGTCGATTGACTGATCGCGATCCTCGAACTCAGCGAGCTGCTCGGAGTAGGTCTGGTCGAGCACACGGATGCTGTGGCCTTGTATTCGAGCGAGTCGCTGCAGACTCATCCCTGAGGCGAGCATCAACGCGGAGTGCGTGTGGCGGCCAAGGTCGTAGGGCCGAGTCGCGACAAGACCAGTGACACTCTCGCGCACTTCATCGGGCCGCTCGAGTTCTTTGCGCCAGCTACCCCATTCCGCTTCGACGCGCTCAAGTGCCGGCGTGAAATGACGCGAGCGGTAGTTGCGCCAGTCCGTCTCCACCCAGTGCCTCCCGGCCGGCGTTGAGAAGACGTAGTCGTCTATGCCGGCGCCGCTGCGCTCGCGCAGGGTGACCAGGTCGAAGCGCAACGGGCTCAGGACCGTGACGCTGCGACCCGCGCCGGTCTTCGTCCCCTCGACTATCTCTTTCCCACTCAGTGCACGCGCGATAGCGATGCGCTGCCCGATGTCGCACCAGCGCAGCGCCAGCGCCTCGCCAGGCCGGCAGCCTGTCATCTCCATCAGGCTGACCAAGAGAGCGTCGCGCAGAGCCATCGTCTCCTTGCCTGAACCCACCCGGCGCGAGTTGACCAACAGCTGGAAACGCACCCCCTCCACAACGACCGGGCCCCAGACAAGGGGCCGGTGACGACGCCTGGCCGAAGGCCGTTCGAGAGGAAGGGTCGGGGTTGCTTTGGACCCCAGTCGACCGCGGACGCCTCGCCGCCTCGCGGAAGATGCTGGAGAGGATCCCAATCGCCTTGATCACAGTCGGAGCCCCAACACCGGACTGCTCGAGCGCGTCCTGCCACTCAACGAGGTCCTCGACATCGAGCGCCTCGATGCGCCGCCTACCCAGCCGAGGCAGGATGTGCCTCCTGTAGATGAAGGCATCGCGCTCCCAGGTCTTGAGTGCCAGCCTACGCTGGGCGCGCGGCTCCCAGACCTCATCCACGAACTCGGCAAGTGTCGGCGTGCTGTCTCGGTCTTCAGCTATGCCTGCTTAAGACGCGAGCAAGTGATTTTCACTCGGCCAGAAGCGGCCTACAGGCGCGAGGCGATCGTGGCGAAGCCGATCAGGAAGACGAGCATGACGGTCACACGGAGCTGGAAGATCAGCAGCTGCGTCGAATGAGACTCCGCCCTGATCGAGGACCTCAGGTCCCGAATATCGGCTTCCATGCGGCCAGATCGACGATCGGCTTGCCTGGAGTCGAAGTCGAGTCGACGCTTGAGCTCCTCGAGCTGGCGGTCCTTCATCGCGTCCATGCTCAAACTCTAGCGGACAGAACGTTGCGTCGGGTTAAGAAAGTGCCGCAAATCTGGAATAAATCCGTGACAAAGACCGACGATCGGGCTGGAGTGGCTCTTATTGCGGCGAAGGATTGGCGGTCCTAGCCAAATGTCAGAAGCTACTGCAAACTAGCTCAATTTCGCACTATTTTATATAGCTGTCTTCATATATAACTGCAAAACCTACCATAGTTGATATAGTATGCAGCACCATATGCAGACTACCACCGCCAACAAGCTCGCCGGCCTCGCCGAGGACCAATGGGGTCTGCTTACTCGCCGCCAGGCCGAAGCGGCCGGCGTCTCCCCTGCCACCCTGCAGAGGCTGAGCAGGCCCGGCGGGGTCCTCGAGCGCACCGCCCACGGGGTCTACCACCTGGCCGGTGCGCCGCTGCCCCCGCACCTCGGCCTGCACTCGGCCTGGCTAGCGCTGGCGCCGGGAACCCTCGCTTGGGAACGCAGCCCCGCCCAGGGCGCCGTCTCCCATCGCTCTGCCGCCGAGCTCTGGGGACTCGGCGACCTGCCCGCCGACCGCCACGAATTCATTCTGCCTGAGCGCCGCCAGACGCGCCAACGCGACGTCCGCCTGCATCGCGGCCGCCTCGAGAAAGGCGAAACGGCCCTCCTTGGCGGCCTACCCGTCACCTCTCCCGCCCGCACCACGACCGACCTGCTCGCCGACAAGGAGGATCCCGAAGCCGTGGCGCGGGTGATCGCCGACGCTCTGCGCAAGAAAAAGGAGTGGGCAGGCAACTTCGCTGTGGCGCTAGGGCCGCGAGCCGCACAGCTGCGCTTTCGCCGCGGCGAGGGTCTTGCGGTGCTTGCCTGGCTGCTCGACCTGAGTGGTGAGCCGGAAGCCGGCCGCTGGATCGAAGAGGCCGAAGCGAAGTCGACCGACACCACCCCGCCCGGGCTGAGCGTGGCCTAACCGATGGCGGCAAAAGGCTACGCCAGCCCGGCGGCCTTCCGACGGGCGCTGACCGACAAGCTCGGAGCGATCGCGCAGAGCGGCAAATGGTCGCTGCCCCAGTTGCAACGGCAGATTGCCTACGACCGCCTGCTGGAGCGCCTTTACGCGGTGGATGAGGGTTGGGTGGTCAAGGGAGCGACCGCGCTGCTCGCCCGCAACCTCGGCGTCCGCGCCTCGATCGACGTCGACGTCTTCCGCGCCGCGGCGCTTGAGGTCGCCGAGCGCGAGCTGCGCGAAGCCGCCGCAGTCGAGCTCGGCGACTGGTTCGTCTTCGAGGCGGGCGCGGCACAGCACGCCGGCGATGGCGCCCCCGGCCTGCGGGTTCCGATCCGCGCCCTGATCGGGCCGACCGAGTGGGCGCGCTTCCACGTCGACCTGGTCGGCAACGATATGGCGATGACCGGGGCGCCGGAGCAGATGCCGGCGTTGGCACGAGTGACGATGTCCGATGTTGCGCAGCGCGGCTACCGCGTCCATCCCCTGGTCGACCACGTCGCCGACAAGATCGCCGCAACCTTCGACCGCTACGGCAAGTCCCGTTCCCCCTCCACCCGCTTCAAGGATCTGGTTGACCTGGTGGCGATCGCCAGCGCCGCCTCGGTCGGGGCCGAGGCCCAGATCGTCGCCCTGCGCTCGGAGGCCGGCCGCCGCGGGATCGAGCTGCCCGCTGCCTTCGCGATTCCCGACCGCGAGGCCTGGAAGCGCGGCTATGACGCAGAAGCCGCTCGCTCGCTGCTGGAGGTGGCTACCACCCTGGAGGAGGCGCTGGAGCTGATGGCCCGCTTTGCCGATCCGCTGCTCGATGGCAGTGCGCGCGGCGAGTGGAACCCGCGCGCCGGGGGTTGGGCGCTGAACTAGGACCGGCCGCCGCTGGACCCTCTACTTCGCCTCGAGTGCTTACAAATGCTTACATCGAAGCTGAAACTTAGCCCTAACCGATGAATTCAGATAGCAGAAAGCCCTGCATTGCAGGGCTTTCTGAAGCCCAGGACGAGACTCGAACTCGTGACCCCTTCCTTACCATGGAAGTGCTCTACCAGCTGAGCTACCTGGGCGGGGAACGTCACTTTACCGGCACGCTGCCGCCTCCCGAGGGGAAGGGCTAAGCAATCCGGCCTAGATTCCGTACGACGACCTTCTGGCGCCGTCGCCACCATTTGGCGAGCTCGTCGATGTCGATCGGCAGCGACTCATCGGGCTCCACGTCCTCGAGGTAGCCGAGCGAAGTGACCAGGGTCTGGAGATATTCGCTCTCGGGCCCGATCCCGTACCGCTCGAACCAGAACTCGATCCCTTCCTCGACGCTGTATGGGCCGCTTTCGTCGATCGCCTTGACGTCGAAGTAGTCGCGCATTTCACCTCGCTCCCGGATCACCTTGAGCTTCATCGCGAGCAGGTCCTTCATGCCCGCGACCCGAATGCCCCCGACCGACCTCGGCGTCTCCAATCGTCGTTGCGGAGCGACCTCGTCCGCGTGGAGGAACTCGAGCTTCGTTTCGCCCAGAAGGCCGCGCAGAGTCCCCTCCCCCTTCAGGGTGACGGCAAATTGCCCGGCAGCGGCAATTT
The DNA here is from genome assembly GCA_963728045.1 of uncultured Solirubrobacterales bacterium. Taxonomy (GTDB): domain Bacteria; phylum Actinomycetota; class Thermoleophilia; order Solirubrobacterales; family 70-9; genus VRUE01. The sequence continues at coordinate 1,523,939 of CAVSIE010000002.1, read as the reverse complement.
GCTTTGACAAGGCCTCGAGATCGACGGCCGCCGAGTGGTAGAAGAAATCGAGGTCGCGGCTGACGCGATGCCGTAGATGCACGGCGACCCCGGTCCCGCCCGCCAGATAGAGCTTGGGCGGCAAAATAGGCGCCAATAGCTGCCAGGCTGCCTGGGTGTCTTCTGGAAGGACGGCACGCAGCTCAGCGGGCAGGGAGCGAGGCTTACTCATCCGACGGCCCCATCGTCCGCGAGGTTCTCCGCAAGGGCGCGAACGGCAGGCGAAAGGCCGCGGGCCTTCGCCGCCCGGCGCCAATCCGAAGGACGCAAGTTCTCGACGCCCCAAGCGAGCCCCTCCGCGTCGAGCAGTCTGAGCAACCTCAAGGCGATAAACGCACCGCTTCGCTGCACCTCAAGGCTCAAAGAGCCGATATTCCAGAAGAGATGGCGCAGGCGCATGGGGACGCGAACCTCGCGTTTCGCCGCACCTTTGCGTGCCGGCAGCTCGAAGCGGGAAAGAGCGGGCGCCAGATCGCTCCAGTCCCTCCGCAACACATTGGCTCGCCAGACCTCGACCTCTTGAGTTCTTCCCGCGGCGATCATGCGCCTTTCGCGGCGAACGAGTCCCCTCTTCTCGAGGCTTCGAAGCGCCCGGGATGCCGTGGTCGGCGATATATCCGCCCGGGCGGCGAGAGCTCGGGCCGACACCAGGCCCAGCGGCGCCCGGCTCAGCACAGCCAACGCTCTGACCTCGCCCTGGGAAAGGCCCTCCACCCGAGGCGTCACGCCCAAGTGCTTGCGGAGGCGGCACCGTTGACTCGGAGTCAGTAGCAGACGACCGTTCGCTGCCCGAGCACCCCCCATGTCAAGTCTCTCGACCGCCCGAACTACGCGCGGGATGCTGGTGCCCAGCTCCCGGGCCAGGGAAGCGGCAGAAGCGCTGTCCATATCGTTAGTTTATCGAGATATCTGAGAGATGCCAAGCCCGTCAGGCGAAGCAGGGGCCGCCGACATGCTGTGCCGGCGACCCCTGGATGCCTCAGGCTCAGTTGAATCCAAGCAATTTCGTCGACCCCGTATAGCTCCCGTCTGAGTAGGTGCCAGCGCCAGGTTTGGGACAGGCAAGGCCTTCCTGTTTGTAGGTGATCCCCGTGACGTTGTAGGTAAGCGTCACAGATCGTTCGCTGCCGGCCCCAGAGTTCGCCAAGCCAACACCTTTGAGCCCGCTCTGGGGCGGAACCTTGACCGTGCAGCCGGTCGCTTTGACGATGATTTCATCTCCGGCTGTTGAGCAGGAGATGTCCATGCCCGCCGTATATGGGGGCCCAGAGTTGAGGATGTTGAGTTTGTAGCTGCAGCTTTTCATGTCCCATGTTGCGCTGAGTCCGGCGAACAAACAGGAGCTCGGGGCCGTTTTGAGTGACAAGCTGGCTGTGGCCGCTGACACTGATCCGCTCTGCTGGAGGCTATTGCAGGCTACCTGGGCACCACCAGCAAAAGTGAACCTTTGGTCTTGCTGTTTCGCCTGCGAGCCGCTCACGACTGCTGGGTATTTTTCGGCTTCCACTTTTGGTTTATTCGCTTCTTCACCGGATTCTTTCCCGACGACAAACAATCCTTGGGTTCCTTCCCCCGACAGGTAGATACCGTCGGCTTTTCCACCCTCATCGAGTCCCGACAATTTCGTCGACCCCGTATAGCTCCCGTCTGAGTAGGTGCCAGCGCCAGGTTTGGGACAGGCAAGGCCTTCCTGTTTGTAGGTGATCCCCGTGACGTTGTAGGTAAGCGTCACGGATCGTTCGCTGCCGGCCCCAGAGTTCGCCAAGCCAACACCTTTGAGCCCGCTCTGGGGCGGAACCTTGACCGTGCAGCCGGTCGCTTTGACGATGATTTCATCTCCGGCTGTTGAGCAGGAGATGTCCATGCCCGCCGTATATGGGGGCCCAGAGTTGAGGATGTTGAGTTTGTAGCTGCAGCTTTTCATGTCCCATGTTGCGCTGAGTCCGGCGAACAAACAGGAGCTCGGGGCCGTTTTGAGTGACAAGCTGGCTGTGGCCGCTGACACTGATCCGCTCTGCTGGAGGCTATTGCAGGCTACCTGGGCACCACCAGCAAAAGTGAACCTTTGGTCTTGCTGTTTCGCCTGCGAGCCGCTCACGACTGCTGGGTATTTTTCGGCTTCGAGCAATGGCATGTGAGAAAAAATAGTCGTGAACGTCTTGTCTTCACCATAACTAGTGCCTTCGCTGTTAGTGGCTGAGATTCGATAATGATAGAGCTGCCCAGGAATGAGGCCTTCAAGTGCCTGACTCACGTTAATGCTCTGCTGTCCGGAACCCACTGATTTGGCAGGCACTGGTGCGGTTAGACCGTAGGCCGTGGTCATTCCATATTCAAACTGATATGTCGTGGAGAGCAGATTAGGGTTGACGGTACCTTCAACCGTTGCTTTTTCCCGTTCGACTCCCGTTGAGGCATCCGTACTAACGGCAGGAGAAACATGATACGAATTAGTGATTTGCAAGTTTCTTGCCAAACCCGCGAAACCGCCCAAGTCATCGTAGCCCTGGAACAGCAACGTTCCACCGAGTTCTCCATCGGAGAACGTGCCATCAAGGCACGTTCCTTTATTCGTGTAATTAAGGCCTTGAGCCTGGATGTTTACTTCAAAGTCACCGTTTTCGGCCTCTTTCGACACGATCTCAAGCCCGGTTTGAGGGGGGATGTATGTGTCGCACCCGATTCCGTCAATGAAAATTTCAGTGCATTTTGTCCCGCTGATATCAAACCATCCATCGAACGTAGGAGTCGATTTCCAGCCTTCTTCTTCTTCTATTGGCCGCATGTAACCTGGGTAGAAGGTCAGTTCACAGCCATTCATGTTCAGTTTTCGTTCCAACTGGTATTCCCAGCACTTTCCTCCTGTAAGGGTCGCCGAAAGCGTTTCGTTTGCGCTTGTGAGACTTGATTTAGTCGTGATGAAACCGCAGGGAGTAGGTTGCTGTTTGCTTACGTCGAACCAGTGAGTAACTATATAAAAAGTGCCTGTGCCTTCCCCCAAGACGAGGGCGGGATATTTCTCCGAGATAAATCCCGATATGGTGGTCTTGAACACTTGATCAGCACCGTATCTGAGTCCATTTGGATTTTCGATCGCTATGCGGTAATGGTATTCGATGTTCGATTTTAGACCGCTGATTACTTGAGTAAGCTCGATGTCTTTGGTGCCTGAGCCGATCGAGGCCGGCGAAGCCGGTGCTTTGGTCCCGTATTTGGAGGTCGTGCCCCATTCGAACCAGTAGCTCGTCGCCAGGCCGATCGGGTTGACGATGCCGTTTAGCCGTGCTTTGTGAGGGGTGAGATCGGTGGCGGGCGAGGTCGCCACTGCAACCTTCGTTGTGAAGGTGCGGTCCGGGCCGTTGATGATCGCTTTGGTTTTGGTGTTGGTCGTCTTTAGGCGGTAGTGGTAGAGGGTATTGGGCTCAAGCCCGGTGAGGTTCTCGCTGACTTTCAGGTCTTTGGTGCCCGCGCCCAGGGATTTCGGGCTGACAGGGACGCTCTGGCCGTAACCGGTCGTGATGCCGTATTCGAGCTGGTAGGTCGTTTCCGAGCCAAAGGGATTGGCACCACCAGTCAAGGTCGCTTGAGCTTGCTTGATATGAATTGCTTTGACCGTGTAGGTGCGGGCGGCGACGGGAGCCACGCTGAGCGCTGGCTCTTGCGGCTCGCCGGTTTCCCAGACCCACTCTTCCTTTGGTGAGAAGTATTCTGCCGGTGGTTGCTCTTCGCCGCGCCATGACCAGAGATCGGACCAATACTGGGTGCTGGAGTCGACGATCTGACTACGAATCGCTTCCACCGCCGCTTTGTTGCTGGGGTTCGATTTGCTTGCCAACAGAGCCGCGGCTCCAGCGACATGCGGGGAGGCCATCGAGGTCCCCCAGTACTGGTCGTATCCGCCTCCGGGAACAGTCGAGTTGATGCATACTCCGGGGGCGACCACCTCGACGCCTTCGCCGTAGTTGCTGAAGAGAGCCAAGGTGTCGTCATCGCCGACGTTCAGATAGTCGTCGGTTGTTTCGCACTCTTTTTCCATTTTGAATCCGAGCGGGCTAATCAACAGCGGTTTGGCATCTGCACCCGGTTTGCCGTCGTAGTCAGCCAGCGCACTGACGGTGATCACATTAGGGTTTTTGGCCGGGCTGAATTCTTTGACATCGCTTGCGGAATTGCCAGCTGCAACTACATAGACGACGCCCGCCGCCACTGAGGAGTTGATCGCCGCTTCCACCGAGGGCGCTTCACCTTGACTGCCGAGGCTCATGTTGGCGACCTCAATTTCGCTTGCTTTTGAGGTCACCCACGTGATGGCGGCGGTAAGCCAGGCGACAGTTCCGAAGCCGTCTTTGGCAAACATCTTGACCGCCCACAAGCGGGCGCCAGGGGCGACGCCGACGACGCCTTCGCCGTTGTCGATGGCGCCGATCGTGCCGGCAACGTGGGTGCCGTGGGTGTATCCGTCGGTCCCGGTTCCTTCGACGCAGTTTTCTTCTTCGTGTTCTTTGGTGTTGCCTTCTTTTTCGCTGATGAAGCCTTCACCGGGAGGTACGCAGTTGACCCGTTTGTAGACATTCAAGTCAGGATGGGTATGGTCGATGCCGCTGTCGATCACCGCCACGTCAACATTTACCGGGGCATCGTTCACGCCGTCGATGTCAGCGGTTACGTTTTCGGTGGCGCCGACGCGTTTGATCCCCTCCGGAATGGATTGCGCGAAGGGTTCAATCTTGCGGTCGGGAGCCACGTACTTGACCCGGGGATCCTCGCGGAGTGCTTTTACATCTGCCTTGGAGAGCTCTGCCGAGTAGCCCTTGATCCCGTGCCGGTATACGAAGCCGAGCTCACCGTCCTTCTGCTCGACTTGGGCCTCGGCGAGGTTGCCGGGCTGCTCCACTGAGTCCTCGAAGATGACGATGTAGTGGCCGGGGATGCGGGTGTCTTCGCTCTCCTTGGGCTTGGAGAGAGGACTTTGGGCATAGCGTTTGGCGAGAGCGGCACCATAATCGACTGGCGACGTCAACGGGCGATCTTGCGCCCGCGCCCCGGCCAAAGCCAACGGCACTACGAGCGCGATCAACAGCGCAAAGGCTGCCGCTATCGAGATCCGACGGATCGACTGGTTCATTGCTGTGCCTCCCCTGCCCGGCAACTCGTGCCTGGGCTATGTGACTGGTTGACTGGTTTTAAGCTGGTGCTACTTGCGTCTCTTCGCGCCTTTGCGCACTTTCTTCTTGCAGCTGTTTTGCATCGGCGGGTTGATCGTGAGCTTCTCGCCGTTTTGCGCAGTGAATTTGGCCGTCGCCCTGTAGGTCCTCGCGCAGAGGTCGCGGCTGTTGATCAGAAGGCCCTTTTTCCCTCCGAGGAAGTCGAAGGAGGCCCAGGTGACCGGGGCGTCTGGGACGAGGTCGAAGGTGTTGCGGATCCCGCCTTTGATCGAGTCGATGCGGCCGACGAGGTTGAAGTCGACTCTTCCCCCCCTGAATGCCACGACGAGGTCTGGGAGCAGGTTGTCGGAGGAGCGCAGGTAGATCGGGCCGGTGAGTACTTCATCGAGGAGCGGGGTCTTCACGGCTGCTTTGCCGTAGACCGAGGCTGCGGGGCAGGCGTCTTCTTTGAACTGGACCCTGGTGCAGACGGTGCCGATGTGGCTCTGGTCGAGGAACTCGGACCTTGGGAGCGCGACAGAGGCTTTGGCGATGTTGGCGCCTCCCGCTGGCATGCGGACCATCGCTTTCAACCTAGGGTGCCCTCCTCGTTTCGTCCCTCCGTAGAGGCGGAAGGAAAGCTTCGGTTTGAAGTCGAGGCTGGCGCAACTGCCGACCTGGAAGGGATGGGAGGCCATGAAGAGGAAGTCGTCGGCCGTGGTGAGGATGTTCCCTCCCACGCCTGAGATCTTCCCCTCGAGCGCCATCCGTTCGCAGCTGGTCGGGTTGATCGTTGTCTCCGGTCTGTCAATGCGAAGCCGGATGTCCCTGGCCCGCAGGATCACTCCGTGGAGGATCGTCGGGAAGGGGTCTGAGACTGCAGTCACTTGCGCTGTCTCGGGGTTGACCCTGATCGCCGCCCGGACCACCACGTTGCCGAGGTCGAAGGGGCCGGCGATGCCGGGAGCCACCACTGCGAGTGAGAGCGGTGAGCCCTTGTAGGGGCCTGCCAGGTAGAGCTTGCCGCCGAAGTAGTTGGGGCCTGGGCCTGCGCCGAGGCCGGCGCTGATCGTGCCGATCTGAGAGGCAGCAGGACAAGCGGGGCTGTTGAGCTCCCCTGCTCCCGCTCCTTCGGCTTCTGAGATCGAATTGATCGCTGCCTCCGGGCAGTAGGGGATGCCGGCGATCTTGGCGACCAGACCTGGAGGCAGGACCGTGGTGACCTGGGAGAGCTCCTGTTCTGAGTCGTCTCTGCTTAGGCGGAAGAGGAAGGTCGAGTAGCTGCCGGCGACCGGGTTGAGCGTCCCGCCCGAGAACTCAGGCGAGAAGGGCCTGTTGGCCGCGTCCGGAGGACATGGAGTCCCGTTGGGACCTTCACTCACCTCGTAGGTATTGGAGACGTCGATCAGCTCCGTCGGCTGCGCGTAGGAGGAGACCTGGACGCCGATCGTGTGTTTGCCGCAAGCCGGCGGGTTGACTAGGGGCGCCCTGGGGCCACTGCGGAACTTCAGTGTGAAGTCGTCGAATGGAAACTGTGGCAGGTCGTCAAGCAAGGTGGTGATCTGGCCCGTTGCGGGATCGGTATCTATCTGGCCCGGCACCTTGATCAAGATGCCCCTTTCTTCTGTATCCGCAATCGCCATGTAGAGAGCGAAGGTCGAGCTGAAGGGATTGTCTTTCTGGCTAGCCAGATACATCGAACCCTCCAGAGATCTAGGCAATAGAGGCGTGTGGATTTCGACCTCTCCAATCCGCGAAGCGTCCGGACACCGGACCAGCTCGTTGGTAAAGAGGCCAATCTCGGCTGGACTGCAACCCTGCAGGCCATCCGCGAAAGAGGGCGAGAAGCTCATTCCCTCGGGGAGGGTTACCACGGTCCTCCTTACGGGAGGAGTCGCCAGGGCATTCGGGTTTTCGTTCTGGGCGACTTTGACGTGGACGTCAAGGCCGGTCGGCGTGTTGGCCTGCTTGCCGGTCGGTTCGATCTCGACTTCCGGTTCGAAGCGTGGGCGGTCGCAGTCGGTCATTTTGCCCGGCATCGCGTAGGTGATGTCGGGGCCATAGTCCCCTGTATTTTGCCAGGAATCGTAGTGATGAATACGCCAGGTGTTGTCTTCGTCACATTGCGAAGGAAGAGTTAGAAAGGGTTTCGGATCCAAATCGGTTGGTCTTCCGCGTTCAATATCGTGGCTTTTGTCTGCAGGAATTCCCCACAGTGTCAGCTTCTGATTGAACGGCGGAAGAGTCTCGTTGATATTGGGCACCTCAGTGGTAATCGCGTAGCGATTGGCGGGATCGAGAGACGCTTTAATGTGAACAGGGTTGGCGGCAAATGCAAAGCCTAGGTCCGTTATCACCCCACGTGGGTGAGTAAGGTTATAAACGGCAACGCGCAGACCAAAAAAATGAAGCCCCGTAGAAAGCGGATAGGCTCTGATTTTAATCCGCCCCACCTGACTCGAGGCTGGACAGTTTCCGATCGTAAACTCCACCTGCGTACACTCACCGACTGCGGTGGGATTACCGAGAAAGCCAGGCGGAGTATCGACGAACAGGTTGCGAATACTCTCTGCTGCCACTCTCTGTCCCTGGGGAGCCGTTGGACCAGGCAACAAGCCCGGCACGTCGATAGAGTTGAAGTCGAATGCGGTAGTTAGAAGGACGGGATGGGCAGCGGCCTCACGTTCCGTAGCGATACCATCGCCAGTGAAAAAGTCTAGTGCGACGCTGGGAGCAAGAATTCCAAAGCCCGCTGGCTGGGAGTCGATGGGAGTCGGCTCTATGGTACTCACTGACGCAGCGCCGCCCCCTTCGACTTTGGCCGAGGCAGTGCGAGTCACTGGTTCCGTAACACTTCCCACTTTAACAGAGAGAATCAACGCCTCTGATTGTGCAGCAGGCGGCATCTCCCAATTGCTTGTGCAAGTGAACGATTTTTCCCCACTTGAGCCCGGACAGCTCCAGTTCTCACCTAGTTGAGTGGAGTGAAGAAAGGCAAAATCTCGGGTGATGCCGGCAGGGAGGTTAACTTTCAAGGTGATCGTCCCCAAGCTAGCACTGTCACCAACGTTGGCTAGATCAATCCAGTATTGGGCTGTCTCTCCAGGCGCAAAGTGCGTCTCATTATGGTGTAGATCAAGATTCCAAACAGGGGCAGCCTTTACCGGAGTCACCGCGATGAAGCCAAGCCCCAAAGCAACAAGTGAAGTCAAAAGTGTGACCCTCTTGAACCTCATTGTTGCTCCTTTCGGCTGGAGTTAGCTCGCCTATGATTACGTGACCTTTTGCTTTGCCTTTTTACGCAGCGCACGCTGCCCCCTCTACTGACTTTACGACGACCTTTGGGGCATGGACGTTGGACAGGGTGAGGAATCACGTTGCTCGGCCCAGAGAAGTCGCCGGTGCCGGGCGTCTGTTCTACTGGTACACCCTTTGGGGTGCCTTGGCAGACCTCTAGGGGACAGGGCTCTGACTGCGATGGAAAAACAAAGCCGCCACCGAGCCTCGCACTATAGAGACGCCTGGAGTCATCAAGGGCATCTGGGGTGTATTGAGCAAAAGCAGTGAAGAAGATGTCGCTCCCGCTAGGGGTGATGGCGCTAACTTCCGCGCCACCGCCGACATCAGTCCACTCGCCGAGACCGTCGCTGACCAGCAGCAGGCGCCCATCGCGCCACTCGTAGAGGTCACCACCAACTGAAGGTCTCTGTCCCGGACGGGCTGTATTTTGATCGCCGGGTAGGAGGGGTTCGTCTGTGGAGAAAGCAAAGATTCGCCCGTCCGCTGAGAGCGCTGTCCTATTGGCTCCGATTCTAAAGAGGGAGTCGGTAACCAGACCTTCCTGCCCGAGAGAATTCTCCGGTGCGCTGCCGTCCTGAGGACACGAGAGGCAGGTGAGTGAGCGGTCTTGATCATCGTAACGGTAGAACTGCTGAGTGTCACCATTCTGCTGGCCACCAAAAGCGTTTAGTACCGAATTACTCGAAGAGAAAACGAAGACTGAACCATCGGGAGTAAGCGCGTTTCCCCTGTTTGGGTTATCGCTAACGTCATCCCCTGGGGTGATGGGTGCGACATAAACAAAATCCCCGCTAGGTATATCTACTCTGTAGATACCTGGCGAAGTAGCGCCACGAATGAGTTCAGTGGAGGATGAAAAATAGGCACGTGAACCATCTTCTGCAACCGCAGCATCAACCTCGGACACATTTGCTCTGCGCCCTGGGACAACACAGGTAACGCATTCCTTTGAACCGTCACCGGGGACATAGCGGTAGATGTCGTTGCCCCCTATGTCACCTGGCACAAGGCTCTGATCGCTGACAAAAAATGGGCCACGGGGAGTCCACTTTAGGAAGACACCCGGGCCAATCAGCGTGCTCTCTTCGGAAGAGAAATCCCGCATGTAGAGGTTTTCGCAGCTTTGAAAGAAGGCCAGCGAACTATCTGGAGATATCCAATGCTTATAGCTGGGAGCAAATTCCGCTGTCGCGCCTAGTCCCGCCACGACATCACAGTTGGAGACTGAATCGTCGGGCAAGAGACTTATGAGCTGGGGGGCGCTAGAGCTAACGTCGTAGACGTTGACCCTGCCGGGCGGTGCAGGATGAGCAGGATCCTGAGATCCTTGCATCCTTACCAGCACGCGCGATGCATCTTCGGAAACCATCACGGGACCCATGGGAACACCGGGCCCGGCTGAGAAGACTTTAGTCGGAGGCGATCCAGGGCGCAGACGCCAAAGAGCGGTTCCACCGCCGGTGCTGCTGACATTCATTGCAATCTGGTCAGTAAGATCATGCTTCCCGCCGGGCTCGAGCCAGGCACCTCCGGCTAGTTCATGGCGTGGCGGGTTTACGTCTTCTGAGTGCCAGCCGTTGGGCATGCGTTGAGCGAAGACCATGCTCAGCAGCGTCCCCGTAGCGGAGATCGGCGTGCCGCCTCTGACGCTGTAGAAAGCACGATTGCCGTCGTCGGACACAGCAGCGGCATTGAAAACAGGGCTGCCGCCCGTGTCGGGCAGACTGACCTGCTCGTAGGCGCGGTCCGACCCGGGCGGCCCGGGGAACTGGCCGTGGGAGAGCGGTGCATCGCTCGCTCGCGTGGTCACGGTCATGTCTTTACCGATCGCCGGCCCTCCCGGCGTCGGACTTTCGGCGATCACCCGGTAGTGGTAGGTGGTGTCAGGCTCGAGGCCTTCGACTTCCTCGGCAACAAAGCGGTAGACACCGCCTGCGCCGGCTGAGCGGTCCGGTGTGGCCAGGCAGGGGCTGCTGTCGCAGGGACCCTCCGTGCCGTACTCGAAGCGGTAGGTGGTTGGCGCCCCGTCGGGGTTTATCCTTGCTTGCAACTGGGCGGTGGTCGTCGTTCTTATCGGCGAGCCAGTGGTCTCGGCCTTGACCGGACCGAAGGTTGTGAAGGTCTGATCGGCCAGAACCACCTCCCCGTTGGCGTTCTCGGCGACCAACCGCCAGTGGTAGACAGTGTCGGACGAGAGGCCCGAGATTTTGACGCTGACGGGCACGTCGCCTTTGCCGCTGCCGGCGTTGCCGTCTGGGACCGGGACTTTGATCCCGTAAGAGGTCGTGGTGCCGTATTCGAAGCGGTAGGTCGTTTCATAGCCTTTCGGGTTGACCAACGCTTTCAGCTCGGCTGATTTGAAGGTGAGATTCTCAACTGCAGGCGAGCTGACTACCGGTGGCGGGTTGGTGGTGAAGGTTTCGTCTTCGCCCTTATCCGATGTCGAAGAATTGGCCGCTACCAACCGGTAGTGGTAGGTCGTGTTCGGCGTCAGGCTGGAGATCTCAGCCGAGACGGCGACGTCCCCTGAGCCCGAGCCCGGGTTAAAGGAGCAGGGGGCGATTTGACCGTAGAAAGTACCTTTACCATATTCAAATTTACACTCGGTGACCGCCAGGCCCTCGGGGTCGACATAGCCGTTCAGCGTCGCTTTGTTGCCGGTGATCGGACTGGCGGGCGCAGTGGTGGTGGTTGGAGGCGAAAGCGGCGCGCCCGTAGCGTAAACCTCAATCTGATCGCCGCCAATATAGGTGTGGTGGTCGGCGGGGTCAACGGAAATTCCACGACTGCTTTCAACTTCGAATTCATCAAAGAGCTCGCCGCTGGACAAGTCGTAGACGGCGACAATATCGGAAGTGATGGAGCCCGAAGTGATACTGGCGTATAGATGCTCGGTCGACGCATCGACGGCTAGTCCGGCGACTGTTGCAGACGGAGTAGGTAGATCGATAGCTGTGGTGTAGCCACTGTTGGCGGTGAACTTCCGAATCGACGAACCGCTGGAGCTTCCCGTCTGGGTAAAAGAGACGTAGAGGTTGTCACCTGAGTCGAAAACGAGCCGTCCGACCCGTCCAGACTGAGTGGATATATCGATGGACCCTTGGAATAGGCCGGCAGAGCTATATCTGAGGATGCTATCCACACCTTCTAGGGATATCCAAATATCCCCAGCTGAATCGATGGCTATCCCCTCGATATGCGGCTGGGGAGTGTTTTTATCAATCAGTGGTGGACCCGGGTTGACTTTGACATCAATCGGGAAGCCAGAGAGCTCTGTGCCGGATGCGCTGATCCCGTTTAGCTCGAACTTTGCAGGATTCTGACTGTTATTCACGGTTCCAAAATAAACTTTCCCTTTCGAGGCAACAATCGGTATTGCCCAAGCCAAATAATTGCCCGGTGTCTCGTATGGGAACCCGCCCAGTAGCGGAAATGTGGGAGGGGCAGAAGCGTCGAAACCATAAAGCTGGCCGGTAGCATTTCCCCATTCGAGCGCAAACAGATTTTTAGTCGCTTGGTCGATCGCTGGTGCCGCGGCGTGCGTTTTCAGCGGTACAACAAAATTCGACCCGGAGGTCCCGTCTTTGCCAAAGCTTGCAACCACGGGATGTTCAGTGGGCACAGGGATAGTGGTGAAGCTCTGGTCGGCACCGGTAATGGTCCCGTTGGAGGTCGTTTCGACTTTTAGGCGGAAATGGTAGGTAACATCCGGATTGAGGCCACTGAGATTGGCGCTAACGCCAGCCGGAGCGGAAAAGGTGTTCCCCTCCATGCAAGGTGATGTGTTGCCGTAGACAACAGTTTCACCCCACTCAAAGTGGCATTCGGTAATGCCCGGATCCCCTTCCGGGTCGAGATGGCCGTTCAGGACTGCCGTGGTGTGATGCACTTTGGCCGCTGGCTCAGTGAGAACAGAGCCAGCGGCAAGTGCCGCAGTGGGAGCATGCAGAATGAGAGCTATAGCGAGCGCGCCGACACCCAGCAAAACGGTGAGGGACCATGAGACGCCTGAGCGCTGATTTGATTTAACTGCGTGTGTCTTTGCCTCAGTTGTCATTCAAGTTCTCCTATGCTGCTTGAAATCGTGCGCTGAATCTGTCTCCGGGATCCCTAATGGCTGCTTGCACCGGCGGAATCTCCGCCAAGGAATTGGAGCTAGCCGGTCACTGCCCAGGAGCCGTAGGCGACGGTGTCTTTGGTGATGTTGAAGAAGGCGGCGGTACCGGAGCGTCCAGCGGGATTGAATTCTGGACCAACGGAGAAGAAATAAGTGAGCGTACCCAGATTTTCTTTTCCATATAGACACAGGTAGCCGCTCTCGGCTTTAGGGTCTTCGACGGTGCCATTGATTGGCGAGTCGCTGCAGTGCGGCGTAGTGGTATTTTCTGCGGGGACGTAGACAACGTGGCTTTCTTCCGTGATCGGCGCGCTGAGAGGGATCGGGAAGGAGATCGGTACTGCATAGCGCTTGTCGCTAAGGAATTCCGGGGTTCCGGCTAGGGTGGCTGAAAAGCTAAAGTTGCCTGTCTCGGTAGCACCTACCGGTAGCGTGCCACCCGCCGTCCACGGTTCCCCGTCTTCACCATTCAGCCCGTTACAGGCGTAGGTCGTGGGGCTTGCGGATTTGAATTCGACGCCGCCGGCTTCTTCGCATTCGGCCCCATCCGGTTCGTTCGTACCTTCAAAAGGCGCGCTGGTGACGTTAGTGCCGTCTTTGCCTTTGGCGCCGGCCGCGCCATTCTGACCGTTGGTGCCGGCAGCTCCGGTGTCGCCCTTGGCACCGGGGGCTCCGGCCGGACCAGTTGGGCCCGCTGCGCCGGTGGCGCCTTTGGGGCCCTTGGGGCCACGTGGTCCTTTAACGGCTTTCTTGGCTGAGGCTGTAGCGCCGTTGCCGTCGCCTGAGTTGTTGGCGGCGTAGGCGCCGCCGAACATGGCGAAGACGAGGGCGATGACCGAGATGACTCCCGGGATGCCGAAGCGGTTGCGCAGCGTCGAGAACATTGAACTCTCCTGTCCCTGTGGTCCCTGTTTGTTGTCCCTGGCCGCTGGAAAACGAGCAGGTTCCCTGTCCTGACACTCGGGTTCCTAAAGCGGCCAGCGCCAAGATAAACATACGAGTTCGGCTTTGTCAAGGAACGAGAGCGGTATACGCACGCACGTGCCTTCGCCGGGCGCGGCTAGAACGGAAAATCGGAGGAACAGGAAAGAACGGAGGGGGTGGGATTCGAACCCACGAGCGCCTTGCGACGCCAACAGTTTTCGAGACTGCCCCGTTCAACCACTCCGGCACCCCTCCGGGACTGTCAGAGGGCTGATTCTAAGGGGCGAGCTGGCGGGCGATGGTGCGGGCGATGCGGCGGCCGTCGATGCGCATGAAGCGGAGCTGGCCGGCGCTGCTGGCGTAGTAGCCGGTGAAGAAGAGGCCGGGCGCCGCCGGGTGCTCGCCGCGGACCTGCTTGCCGTCCAGGGCCGCCACGCCGTGCTGGTCGAGGATCCCAAGGTGGCCGACGACGCGTGGCAGGTTGCGCTCGTAGCCGGTGGCGGCAATCACGACCTCGGGATGCAGGCGCTTGCCGTCGGCGAGCACCACCTCGTCGCCGTCGAAGCGCTCGACCGCGCTCACCAACTCCAGCTTGCCCTGCTCGAGGGCTTCGACGAAGCCGGCGTCGATCAGGGCCGAGACGTGCCGATGCTTGGTGGTGCTCTGGACCCCGAGCGGAGCTCGCGGAATGCCGTGCTTGGCGAGGTCCCCGTAGATCAGCCTCTGCATGCGGAAGCCGACCCGGTCGAGCACCACGTCCGGCAGGGGGTCCATCAGCACGGTCGAGTAGTTGAGCGGGTATCCGAGCCACTCGCGGGGAAAGACGCTCGGCGGCGTGCGCATCGAGGTCCAGACCCGGCAGCCGCCGGCCGTCGCCAGCTCGTAGGCGATCTCCGAGCCGGTGTTCCTCGCCGAGACGACGAGCACGTCCTTGCCCTTGAACGGCGCGGGGTTCCTGTAGGCGGAAGAGTGGATCAGCTCGCCGGCGAACTCGTCCCGCCCTGGCCAGTCCGGCAGCTTCGGCTCGGCGTCGTGGCCGGTGGCGAGCACCACGAAGCGGGTGGCGATCTTGCCGCTGGAGGTCTTGAGTAGCCAGGTGGGAGCCCCTCGATCGCCCTCCCCCCGCTCGATCCGGCTCAGCTCCGTCCCGAACTGGATCTCGAGCCGGTGCCGGCGGGCGTACTCCTCCAAGTACTCGACCACGCTGTCGCGACCCGGCCAGCGCCCGTATCGGCGGGGCATCCGGTAGCCCGGCAAGGTCGAGGTGAACCGGGGCGTGTTGAGGCGGAGGCTGTCATACCGCGAGCGCCAGCTCGATGCCACCCGGTTGGTCCGCTCCAGCACCAGCGGCTCGATACCCCGCCGCCCGAGCATTGCCGCGGCCGCGAGACCAGCCGCGCCAGCGCCGACAACCACAACCTGCTCGCGCTTCACGGGTGCTGATTCTAGGCCGGAGGCATGTGGGGCTACGGCGAATCGGCTCATTTGGAACTTAAGCCACTTCTTAGAAATGCCGATCAAGGGCGCATGCAAAGCGGCGAGCAGACACCGCTGGGGCGGTTCTTCGACCGCCATCCGCTGCTGCTGCGCTCGCTGGCGATCGCGGCGCTGGTCTGGGGCGTCGGCTACCTGACTTGGCGAGTCGGCTGGAGCGGGCAGGGGGCGAATCCGCTCGCTTTCGGGATGCTACTCATGACCGAGATCTACGGGCTATGGGCGCTGGGCACGCTGACCTGGTTCTCCTGGTCGCGGCCGGCCGCGGCGCGACCGCTTGCCACGCCGGGTCGCTCGGTCGACGTATACGTCTGCACCTACAACGAGCCGAGCGAGGTGGTCGCAGCGACGCTGGCCGGCTGCCGTGCTCTCACCTATCCCCACACCACCTACCTGCTCGACGACGGGCGGCGGCCGGAGATGCGCGAGCTTGCCGAGCTGGCCGGCGCGCGCTACCTGACCCGGCCCGACAACTCCCACGCCAAGGCAGGCAACATCAACGCGGCGCTCCCCCGCACCGGCGGTGAGCTGGTGCTGATGCTCGATGCCGACCACGTGCCGATGCCGGACGCGCTCGACGCGATGGTCGGATACTTCGACGACGAGCGGATGGCGCTGGTCCAGAGCCCGCACGACTTCTTCAACCACGACTCGGCCCAGCACTACGCGGTCGGCCGCCACGAGCAGTCGCTCTTCTACCGCGTCGTATGCCCCGGCAAGGACCGCCACGGCGCCGCTTACTGGTGCGGCTCGGCGGCGCTGATGCGTCGCCAGGCGCTGCTCGAGATCGGCGGCGTCGCCACCGAGACGATCGCCGAGGACTTCCACACGACGATCCGCCTTCAGCGCCACGGCTGGAGGAGCCGCTACCACGACGAGGTTCTGGTCCAAGGCCTCGCGCCGCACGACCTCGACGGCTACCTGCTGCAGCGCGACCGCTGGGCGCGGGGCAACCTCGCCGTCTTCACCCTGCCCGAGTCCCCCCTGCGCGCCCGCGAGCTGAGCCTGCTGCAGCGGCTCTCCTACTTCGCCAGCCTCGCCGCCTACATGGCGCCGCCGATGCGGCTGCTCCTGCTGCTCACCCTCGGCGTGGTGCTGTGGACCGGCGAGCTGCCGATGAAGGTCGACGCGGTGGCGCTGGCGGTGCTCTGGCTGCCCGCGGTGACGCTCAACCTGACCGCCGGCTCCGCACTGGCCCGCGGCTTCATGAAGATCGGCGAGACCGCCCACTACGAGCTGCTGACGATGGAGATCTACACGCGGGCGCTGCGCTGCATCGTCCGCCCCGGCCGCACCGCCTTCAAGGTGACGCCGAAGCAGGGCGCCGACGGCGGCGGCCTCGAGGCCGTGCGCAAGCTGCGCTTCGTCATCGCCTGCGCCGTGATCGTCGCCGGGGGCACGGCGCTGCGCCTGCTCGACCTGGCAGGGGTCGGGCCGCTCCCCGACCTGCCGGGAATCGCAATGGCGGTCGTGCCGCTGCTCGGGCTGATCGAGCTGCGCCGCATCCTCCGCACCCTGCTCGCGGTCGGCCGCCGGCGCCAGCGCCGCCTCGTCTACCGCTTCGAGGGCGATGCGCCCGCCCACTGCTTCTGGCAGGACGGCCACGTCGGCGGGCGGTTGGTCGACGCCAGCGCGTCGGGCGTCGGCCTGGTCCTGGACGCGCCGCTGGAGATCGGCGCCCGCCCGGCCGTGCTGCTCACGCTGGCAGACGCGGCCGGAGGCTCGCACGAGGTCGCTGCCCAGGTCGAGGTGCGTTCCTGCCGCGAGAGCGAGGGTCGCCACCTGGTCGGGGCAACGATTCTCGACATCGACCCGAACTCCCGGATGCGCCTGATGGAGTGGTGCTACGTGGTCTGCAGCCACGAGCGCCTGCGCGGCCACCGCCCAGCGCTGCCGGCCGGCGAGGCCGAGTCGATCGTGCTGCCGCTGCCCGCTCTAGCGCCGCAGACCGCGGCGGCGTAGCGAGCCGACCCGGGGAGAGTCCTCGGGTCTGAGGACTTGAAGAGGCATGGCCTCGACCTCGATCTCCGCCTTGGACCTGCCGATCCAGTTCTTTGCACTCGGTACGGCAGTGGGAATGCTTGCTGCGCTCTTCCAACACCACCGAACAGGAGAGACAGATCACTGGCCGATATATGTCGCCTACTGCGGGCTCGTGCTCTTCGGCCTGGGCCTGCTTTTCACGATCTTGCGAGCGCTATTCTGAGACGCGATGGAGCCACGCAACGACCTCAAGATCTACACGCTGCGGCACTTCTTCTTCTACATGGGGATTGCCTGTATCGCGTCAACGATCGTCTGGGCTACGGCGGAGATTCTGAACTGGAGCTATGACCTCTCCGTGGTGGTTTTGCTCGTGGTTGGGCTGATCGTGCCCTTGGTGGCACTACGAGAAAGCCTCTTCGCGCCGACTCAGCGCCCAGTCAAGCAGCGCAGACGACACGTCTGACCTAGAAGTCAGGGAGACGGAGAGGGTGGGATTCGAACCCACGAGGCGGGTTAACCCCGCCCACGCGATTTCCAGTCGCGCTCCTTAAGCCACTCGGACACCTCTCCGGGAGTTCCTCGAAGGGTATTGGCTCCGCTCAGCGGCGGGAGGCGAAGAAGCCGGAGAGCAGGGCGGCGCACTCGGCCTCGAGCACGCCACCTGTCACCACAGGGCGATGGTTGAGGGCGGGCTCGGCGAGGACGTCGAGAACGCTGCCAGCGGCGCCGGCCTTGGGGTCGGGGGCGCCGTAGACGACTGCGGGGATGCGGGCGAGGACGATCGCCCCGGCGCACATCGCGCAGGGCTCGAGCGTCACATAGAGGGTCGTCTCCGGCAGGCGCCAGCCGCCGAGTGCCTCGGCGGCGGCGCGAATCGCGAGCACCTCGGCGTGGGCGGTGGGGTCGCGGCGCAGCTCGCGCTCATTGCTCGCGACGGCGAGCGGCTCGCCGCCGCGAGCGACGACGGCGCCGATCGGGACGTCGCCGTGGCGCTCGGCGCGGCTCGCCTCCTCGACTGCCAGCGCCATCAGGCGCTCATGCGTGCGGGTGTCCGGGTCGTCCGCCATCCACCCAAGTATCTGCCACCGGCAACTTCAACGGCGCCGTGGTGTTAGATGATGGCTCGCTCAGTTGCAGGGAATTACGCGGCTTCGGAACTGGATGAAAAGACGCCTCAGGAACTGGACCGCCGTGACCCTGCCCGCGCTCGCGCTGCTCGGCCTCCCCGTGGGCGCCGAGGCGGCGACGGGAGTCGCGGCGGCGCGCGGCTTCGCGCCCAACCAGCTGATCGTCAAGCTCGAGGGCGAGCGACCCGGGCGAACGGTGCGGCTGCCGGCCGGCGCCGGCGTGCTGGAGGCCGCGAGAGCGCTGCGGCGCAACCCACGGGTCGCCTATGCCGAGCCCAACCACATCGCCACCGCCTCGGCAACGCAGTCGCAGGCCCCACCCGAGATCCCAAACGACCCCGGCAGCCTCAGCAGCCCCCCGGAGCCGCCCGGCGGCTGGGTCGCGAAGCAGTGGAGCTTCCTGCCCTGGGAGGGCAGCACCACCCCCCTGCTCCCGGTTTCCCCGGGCGGCATCGACGTGGTCGGGGCCTGGGGGAACCTCAGCGCCGCCGGCCGCCCCGGCGGCGTCGGCGTCACCGTCGCCGTTCTCGACACCGGCGTCGCCTACCGCTCCCTCGGCAGCGAGTTCCGGCGCAGCCCCGATTTCACCGCGGGGCAGTTCGCGAAGGGCCGCGACTTCGTCGACGGCGACCTGCTGCCACTCGACCTGAACGGGCACGGGACCCACGTCGCCGGCACTATCGGCGAGAAGACGAACAACGGCATCGGCCTGGCCGGGATCGCCTACCGGGCGAAGCTGCTGCCGGTCCGCGTCCTCGACCAACACGGCCGCGGCGAGGCCGACGACATCGCCAGGGGGATCCGCTTCGCAACCGCAGCGGGGGCCGACGTGATCAACATGAGCTTCAACTTCGGCTGCGGCAAGCGGGTGCCCAGCGTCGACGAAGCGCTGCGGCAGGCGCACAGCCGGGGTGTGGTCACCGTGGCCTCGATCGGGAACCTCGGCGCCGAGTCGTGCGTCGCTCCTCCCGCCACCGGCCCGCACACGATCGGCGTCGGCGGCGCCACCGAGGGCGGCTGCCTCGGCGACTACTCGCTGGCGGGCGACAAGGTGGACCTGTTGGCCCCTGGAGGCGGCCGGCCCGCGCCGGGCTGCCCCTCGGTCTCGATGCGCCCGATCTTCCAGGTGACCCTGCGTGGCCACAACCCGCGCCGCTTCGGCGAGCCCGGCAGCTACGTCGGCACCTCGATGGCGGCTTCGCACGCCTCGGCCGTCGCCGCCCTGGTGATCGCCTCCGGCATGCTCGGCAAGGACCCCTCGCCCACCGCGGTCCTGCGTCGCCTGCGGATCACCGCGCGCGATCTGGGCCTGCCTGCGTCGCGACAGGGCGCCGGCCTGATCGACGCCGGCGCGGCGACTGACCCTGCTGCCTGATGCGCTAAGTAGTGCGAACGATCATCACGCTGCATGGCGCGTGATGGGAGACGTTGTTGGGAACGCTGCCGAGCAGGAAGCGACGGGCGCCGGTCATCCCTTTGTTGCCGACCACGATCAGGTCGGCGCCGGTCTTCTCGGCGACCTCGAGGATCGCGTCGGCGGGATTGGCCTCAATCGGGTGGGTCTGGACCTCGACCCCGTCCTGCTTGGCCTTCGCGGCGGCAGCCTCGAGCACCAGGTTGACGTCCTCGCGGGGGTTGATCTCGTGCTGGACGTCGGCCGGGGCGCCTTCCTGCTCGGCCTCGACCCGCCGTTTGGAGATCGGCTCGTAAGCGCTGACGATGCTGAGCTGGGCGCCCGCGAGCTTGGCGACCTCGATGGCCCTGCTCACGGCCTCGCCGGCGGTCTCCGACCCATCGGTTCCAACCACGATGCGAGTGAACAAACCGCCTCCTTCCGCTCGGTCGCCGAACGGCGCTGATACTAGTGCAGCCGGCTAGCGTCGCGGCCGGGAATCGGTCGCCGGCTCGACGAAGACTTCCCCGCCGACCTCGGTCGGGGTCGTCGCGAGGCGCACGATCGCGATCGCCATCGAGGCGACGAGGCAGACGACGAGGATCGCCAGCCCGATCTTCCACAGCATTGGCATTAGGGTGATCTCATCATGGAGGAGGTTGCTGAGGGGGTCTGGCTGCTGCGCGGGGACCTGCGCGGGGCGATGAACGTCTACTTCATCGAGGACGGCGACGGCGTGGTCCAGTTCGACGCCGGCACCAAGGCGATGGTCAAGAAGGTAAGGGCGGCCGGCAAGCAGCTGGGCGGAGTGAAGCGGGTCGTGCTCGGGCATGCCCATGCCGACCATCGCGGCACGGCTCCAGCGATGGCGGCGGAAGGCGTGCCGATCCTCTGCCACCCGGACGATGTCGCCGACGCCGAAAGCGACGCCTCGATCACCCCTTACATGGACCTCTCGCAGCTGCCGATCGTGCCTGTCCGCTGGATCTACTCGGTCCTGATGCGACGCTGGGACGGCGGCGCGGTGAAGATCTCCGGCGCCGTCTCCGAGGGAGACGAGGTGGCGGGCTTCCGCGTCTTGCACTTCCCCGGCCACGCGCCGGGGCTGATCGGGCTGTGGCGGGAGAGCGACCGGGTGGCGCTGGTCAGCGACGTCATCTACCTGGCCGACTCGGCGCGACTGGGGAAACCACTGCCCGAGGGCGAGGCGAGCGTCCCCCACCCCGCCTGGGGCTGGGACCACGCCAAGGCGAAGGAGTCGGTGCGCAGGCTAGCGGCACTGGAGCCGCGAGTCGTCTGCGTCGGGCACAAAGGGCCGCTGCGGGGCGAGAACCTGCGCGAGACGCTAGAACGGGCGGCGGAGAAGCTCTGAGCGGCGCGGGGCCGGGCCCTTCAGGGCGCCCGGCCCCATAGTCTGCCGGCCGATGATCGCGACCTACGCCTCGGCCGCGCTGATCTGCGCCGCCTCGCTGCTGGTCGGGCGGGCCGTGCTCTCCCTCGCCGGCAGGCGGGAGTGGAGCTGGTTGGAGCCCGCGGTCGGCTTCGCCGCGATCCTCACCGTCACCGGCGGGCTGGCGCGGGCGCCGGGCCACTCGACGACCGCGACCCTGGGCCTGATCGCCCTGCTCGTCGCCGCCGGGCTCATCTGCCGTCGCCTCCCCTATCGCTGGGGCGATGCGCTGGGGCAGGGCCTGGCGGTGACGCTCGTCCTCGCCCTCGTCCTCTCGATCCCGTTCGCGGTGAGCGGGCGCTGGGGCTTCCTCGGCCAGGGCTTCAACAACGACCTCGGCCTGCACCTAGCCTGGGCCGAGTGGCTGCGCAGCGGGCTGGGGCCGGCGCCGGAAGCCGGCTACCCGCTGGGGCCGCACGGACTCTCCGCCGCGGTCGCGGCGGCGCCCGGGATCGGCCTCGGGCAGGCGTTCGTGGGCCAGGTCTTCGCGATCGGGCTGTTGACCGCGCTCACCGCGCTGTCGGCGCTGCGCGAGCTCGGCGCCGTGCGTCGCGTCCTCGCCGCGACGCTTGTCGCCACCACCTACCTCGCCGCCTCCTACTTCGCCCAGGGCGCCTTCAAGGAGACGGCCGAGGCGCTGCTCGTCCTCGCCTTTGCGCTGGCCCTGCGAGATCCCGGCCGGCCGCCTGCGGGCGCTTGGCCCAAGCTGCTCTTCGCTCTCCCCTACCTCGCCCTGCTCGGCGGCGCCTTCTTCGCCTACAGCTTCGCCGGCCTCGCCTGGCCGCTGGCGATCCTGGCGCTCTGGAGCCTCACCCTGCCCGAGGTGCGCCGCGCCCTGGCGCCGCGGGCGCTGCTGCGCTTCCTGCTGCGGCCGGCGGTGCTGATCGGAGTGCTGGTGCTGGCGGGACTGGGCGCGGTGATGGTCCTGGTCGGGCCGTTCGGGTTCATCCACGGCTTCAACCGGGTGGCTGGGAGCAACACCTACGGCCCCGTCTCGCCGATCGAGGCGCTGGGGATCTGGCCGACCTCCAACTACCGGCTCGACGCCGTCGGCGGGGCGCAGCTCACCGGCCTGGCGGGAGCGGTGGCGGTTTTGGCGCTGGCGGTCGGAGTCGTTTGGTGGGTGCGAATGCGCGACCTGGCCGTGCCGATCGCGCTCGCGGCCTGCGCCGCGCTCTACGTCGCCTCGCTGCCGTTCAGCGGCGAGTACTCGCAGGCGAAGGCGCTGATGATCGCCGCCCCGCTGGCGATGCTGGTCGCGATCCGGCCACTGCTCTCGGAGCTGCGGGGCAGTTCTGCGCTGCGCCTGGGACGAGCAGCGCTTGCCGTCGCCTTCATCGGCGGCGCCGCCTACTCGAGCTTCCTGGCGCTGCGCGACGCGCCGGTCGGGCCGCCGGGCCACGGCGCCGAGCTGCGTGCCTTCTTCCCGACCCTTCAGGGGGAGAAGGTCCTCTACGCCGGCCAGGACCGCTACGCGGCGCACGAGCTGCTCGGAGCCGACACCCACGTGCCGCTGGTCGAGTTCCCCGACTCGGAGGTGAACCAGAACCCGGAAAAGCCGTTCGACACCGGCGACGCCTACAGCCCGATCGACTTCGACTCCTTCTCGACCGCGACTCTCGACCGCGTTCCCTACGTCGTGACCGGGCGAGCCGAGTGGAACAGCCAGGCGCCACCCAACTTCAGGCGCGTCGCCGCCACCGACTCCTACCTGCTCTGGGAGCGCCAGGGGCCAACGCCGGAGGACCGCCACGTCCTGCTCGAGGGAACCGAGCCAGCGGCGCCAGCGCCCTGCGCCTCGCCGGAGATCCGCATCCTCCTAGCCAGTCCCGGCCGCGCCTCGCTCTTTCCGACGCCGGCGATCGGGGCCAAGGCGCGCTGGAGCCCCGACGCCACGCTGGAGGCCGGCGAGAGCGCAGCACAGAGGCTGCGCCTACCGGCCGGGCGCTGGCGACTCTCGCTGCAGTACTTCTCCCCCTTCGAGCTGACCCTCAGCGCACCTGGCTTTCGCCAGCCGCTGAAGGCGGCGCTGGACGGGCAGCGGCCGAGCACGATCAGCCTCGCCAGCGACGGCCAGTACTGGCCGGCAGGAGTGATCGAGAGCGCCGGCGGCACGGTCCGCTTCACGATCGACGCGGAGGAGCCGAGCACGCTGCAGCGCCTCAGCGGCTACACAGGCAAGGCGCAGCTGGGCAACCTGGTCGCCGTCCGCGCCGAGCCGCGGCGGATCGTCCCTCTCGCCGCGGCGTGCAACGGCTGGATCGACTGGTTCGAGTCGCCGGAAGCGCCCTGACCGAATAGGTCAGGCGGCCTTGGCAGCTATGCGGTCGGGGGAGACGCGCACCACATCCCAGACCAGGCCGAGGCGCTCGAGGGTGTTGATCACGATCCCCGAGATGTCCAGCTGCCAGCGGCCGAGGCCGTGCACGGCAGAGGTCGGGAAGGCGTGGTGGTTGTTGTGCCAGGCCTCGCCCATCGTGGGCAGGGCGATCAGGGCGAGGTTGCGCGACTCGTCGCCGGTATCGAAATCGCGGCGGCCGAAGACGTGGCAGAGCGAGTTGATGCTGTAGGTGAAGTGGTGGAGGACGAAGACGCGGACCAGGCCGCCCCAGAGCAGGCCGGTCAGCCCCGCGAACAGGGTGCCGCCGATCACCCAGCCGAGCGCGAAGGGGATGAGGAGGCCGAGGATCGCCCAGAGCAGGAAGGTGCGGTCGACCCAGCTGATCACCGGGTCCTCGATCAGGTCGGGCGCGAAGCGTTCCTTGTTGCCGCGCTGGGTGTGGATGAAGAGCCAGCCCACGTGGGCGTGGAAGAGACCACGCAGGGCGCCGCGACCAGCCGTGTCCGTGATCGACGTGGGGGCTGTGCGGGTCGCCCTCTTCGTCGGAGAAGGCGTGGTGCTTGCGGTGGTCGGCGACCCAGGAGATCACCGGTCCCTCGATCGCCGCCGAGCCGAGGATCGCCAGCAGGCCGTGCAGCCAGGGCTTCGCCTTGAAGCTGCGGTGGGTGAGATGGCGATGGAACCCGACCGTGATCCCGAGCCCGGTCAGCAGGTAGATGCCGACGAAGAGAAAGATGTCGCTCCAGCGCAGGGCGCTGCCCCAGACCTGCCAGCCGGCGAAGCCGATCGCCACGAAGGGGACCAGCGTCACCAAGCCGGTGATGATGCGATCGCGCGTCTCGTTCGCGACCGGCTGGATGTCGGATGGGAGTGGTCCGGCGCCTGCCACATACCGATCATACGCCGAGCGCCAGCGAACACCTCACCGTGCGATCGACCGCGTTGTAAGGTCGGGGCCGATGCCTTTTGCGAGCACCGCGAGACTGCGTCGCGAGATCGAAGGGCGAATCCCCGAGCGGCCCTTCGCGGTCGAGTTCTGGGACGGCACGCGGCTGCCGGTCACGTCCGGCGCTTCCGGGCCGACCTTCTACGTGCGCTCGCCGCGCGCTGCCGCCCACGCGCTGCTGGCGCCTGGACAGCTCGGGCTGGGCCGCGCCTACGTGAGCGGCGAGATCGAGGTCGACGACATCGATGCGGTGATCGGGCTGCTCGACAGCTGGGAGCCACCGCCGCTGGAGGGCGCCGACAAGGCGCGGCTGCTGCTCGGCGCGGTCGCGGGCCGCTGGCCTCAACCGGCCGCCGCGCCGACCCGCCGCCGAGCTCCGCCCGACCGGCCACCGCCACACCAAGGAGCGCGACGCCGAGGCGGTCCGCCACCACTACGACGTCTCCAACGAGTTCTTCTCACTCTTCCTCGACGACTCGATGACCTACAGCTGCGCGATCTTCTCGCGCGGCGCCGAGACGCTGGAGGCGGCGCAGGAGGAGAAGCTCGAGATGGTCGCCCGCAAGCTGGCGCTGAAAGAGGGCGAGCGGGTGCTCGACGTCGGCTGCGGCTGGGGCAGCTTCCCGCTCTGGGCGGCGACCCGGCACGGCGCCCGGGTGCTCGGCATCACCCTCTCGCCTCCCCAGGCCGAGCGGGCGCGGCAGCGGGCCGAGGCCGCCGGGGTCGCCGACCGGGTCGAGATCCGTGTCATGGACTACCGCGACCTCGCCGGCGAGCGCTTCGACGCGATCGCCAGCATCGGCATGGTCGAGCACGTCGGCGCGGCGCAGATCGACGTCTACGCCCGCACCCTGGCCGGGCTGCTGGAGCCGGGCGGGCGGCTGCTCAACCACGGCATCGCCCGCCTCCGCCACACCGACCCCGACGCCGGCCCCTTCTCGGAGCGCTACGTCTTCCCCGACGCCGAACCGCTGCACCTCTCGCGGGTGCTGCTTGCGCTGGAGCGGGCGGGCTTCGTCACCCGCCACGTCGAGGAGTTCGGCGCCGACTACGCCGAGACGCTGCGCCACTGGGCCCGCCGCCTCGACGAGAACCTCGACGAAGCGGTCCGCCTCGCCGGTCCCGAACGGGTCCGCGTCTGGCGCCTCTACCTGCGCATGGCGCGCAACGGCTTCGAGAACGGCTTCCTCTCCATCTACCAGGCGCGCTGCAGCCTGGCCTGAACTGCCCTGGGTGTTAAATTACACCGTATGCGGTGTAATTCTCAGGTGGACCTCGGTGCGCTTCTGCGCACAACTAGGAGAGAACAGGGACTGAGCCAACATCGCCTCGCCGTGCGCGCCGGAACGAGCCAGGATGCGATCAGCAGGCTCGAGCGCGGGGTCGAAGCACCGACGCTGGAGCGCTTTTCGCAGCTGATGCTGGCGATGGGATACCAGCCGACGCTCGACCTCGAGCCCCTGGAAAGCCCAGTGCCCCCTGTCGAGCTCGCGGCAGCGTCCGGAATGACCCCCGCCGAACGGCTGCGCGAGGCGTCGAGCTGGAACCGCGTGGCCTCGCAGCTGGCGGCAAGCGGGGATCGAGCCCGTCGCGCAAAACACCCGGCGACTAGGAACAGCAGGGGATGAGCGACTTGCGAGAAGGGCAGGATCGCCCGCTCGACCTCAGCCTGCTGCTGGAGACGCTGGCCGACCACGGAGTCGACTACGTCGTAATCGGCGGCGTGGCCACGCAAGTTCACGGGCACCGTCGAACGACCATGGATCTCGACCTGACACCCGATCCCGACCCGGAGAATCTGGGGCGGCTGGCTGCCGCACTCAGCGAGCTGGAGGCTCGACCCAGGGATCCCGCGCTCCAGCAGTCGCAGGTCCCGGTCACCGATCCAGAGCGACTCTCCGTCGCCGCGATCGTCCCGCCGCTGGTAACGCGGCACGGACAGGTCCACATCCTCAAGGAGCCGAAGGGCGCGCGAGCCTACGATCGAATGCGAGAGGCCGCGCTCGTCATAGAGCTCGACGGAACCGAGGTAGCGATCGCCTCACTCGACGACCTGATCCGAATGAAGAGAGCCGCTGGGCGTCCCTCCGATCTCGACGACATCGCTGCGCTCACCGAGGTAGAGAAGCAGCGGCGAGGCTGAGCAAGCCGCTTACTCCGCCCGCAGTTCTTCGACCAGCTGGACCACGGTCTCGCCGACCCCATCGAGGCTCTGGCGGGAGATCTTGTCGAGGCCGTCGGCGAGGCTGTGGCCGGGATAGGACCAGTCGATCAGGTCGATCGCGGGCACGCCCGCGCGCAGGAAGGGGGTGTGGTCGTCGGTGATTTCCAGGCCGGCTTCGCTGGAGAAGAAGCGCTGGGCGCCGACCGCTTCGGCGGCGATCAGGAGGCGGCTCCAGAGCTCTTCGGTCGAGCTCGCCTCGCGCGGCAAATAGAGGCCCTTGTTGCCGACGTAGTCGAGCAGGATCATCGAGCTGGTCTCGCCGGGGTGGGCTTTGACGTAGGCGCGCGAGCCGCGCAGCCCTTCGTTGTAGAAGTCGGCGCTTTCCTCGGGCAGCCCCGCATCGGGCTCCTCACCGTCGAAGAGGACGAAGTTGACCTCGCGGGCTTCGGGGTCGGCGGGCGCGCGGCTCAGGGCGCGAGCGGACTCGATCACCACGGCGGACCCGGAGGCGCCGTTGTTGGCGCCGACGAAGCCGCGTGGCTTGACCAGCGTGTCGTAGTGGGCGCCGACGACGATGCCCGGCTCACGCCCCGGCAACACCGACACGACGTTCCGCAGCCGTGGCTCTCCGGGGATGGCTTCGAAGCTCCCGTTCGGCATCGAGCGTCGAAGCTCGACCGCCAGCCGCCGCAGCTGCGGCGACCCCGCCGGCCGCTGTCCATACCCCACCTGCTCCTCGACCAACGCATACGCCGCTCCCGCATCGAAGCGATCAACCGCCTGCTCCTGATCCCCACTGCTGGAGTCCCCACAGCCGGAGAGGAGAAGAAGTGCAAGCAGCACGATCAAGAACCCATCCCGGTAGGGCTGGAACGTCTTGTACTTTTTCTGCACCGCCATCCTCGGACAGTCTCTACCAATCATCAGAAAAAGTTAAGTGAAAGTCCTGCCGGGATGGGTTCTCAAGCAGGGAAGCCGTGTTTCACCGTCTCCAGCGCCCAGTCGGCGCCAGCCTCGCGGAGCTGCTCGACCGTGTAGCTGCCGGTGGCGACGCCGACGACGCGGATGCCGGCGCCGTGGCCTGCCTTGACGTCGCGCGGGGTGTCGCCGACAGCGATGCTGGCGCCATCGGCGAGGGCGCCGCCGGAGACGAGCTCGCCGCGGCTGCAGGGCCGTCTTCGTCACCTCGGTGCGGTCGGGCGAGTCGGAGCCGTAGCCGCCGAAGCTGAAGAAGCGGTTGAGGCCGGCGCGAGCGAGCTTGATGTGGGCGGCGGCCTCGATGTTGCCGGTGACCAGGCCGAGCAGGACGCCGCCGTCGATCAGGTCGTCGAGCAACTTCTCGATCCCCGGCATCACCCGGTAGCCATCGGACTCGGCGACGGTGTCGGGCAGGTGCTTGAGGTAGCCGCCGATCACCTTGGCGCGTTCTTCGGCCGTGCCCTCGCGCCCGATCACCTCGCGGAAGATGATCGTGGCGATCTCGGGGTCGGTCATGCCGGCGTCGGTGTGCTCGGCGACGTTGGCTTCGACCCCGTGCAGTTCCTCGAAGGCGCGCTGCCAGGCGGCTCCGCCGGCGCCGCCGGTGACAAGGATGGTCCCGTCGATGTCGAAGAGAACGGCGCGGATCGCCGTGTGGCCTCACTCACTCGAGCAGCTCCTTCTGGCTGAGCCAGTAGAGCAAGCCGAAGGCCGGCAGGACGACGATCAGGACGGCGATCCGCGAAGACGACAAGCACCGCGTCGAGGGTCGGGCCCGGCGCCGCTGACTCGCTGATCGTCAGCGAGGTCGGCAGCAGGTAGGGGAACTGGGCGACGCCCCAGCCCCAGATCACGGCGACGACGGCGCCGATCGCGAGCGGTCGCAGGCCGCGGCGCGCGCCGCGCAGCCAGCATCGCCAGCACGGCGAGGCCGCAGAGCGCCGAGGCGATCACCAGCGGCAGGCCCTCGGCGATGAGGCGGTCATAGACGTAGCGGGCGTCGGCATGGAGGACGAAGATCCCGGCGATCGCGAGGGCTCCGGCGACAAGGCCGCGGCGAGGGCGCGGCGGGCGAAGTAGCCCTCCATCTCGGTGTCGCCGTCGCGCCGGCGTCGACGACGAGGAAGACCGCAGCCAGGTAGGCGCCGGTGGCGACGAAGAGCGCCCCGGTCAGCAGCGGCAGCGGCGCCAGCCAGCTGGAGAAGGCGTCGCCGTTGCCCTCGGCGGGCACGTTGCCGGCGGCGACCGCGCCGACCACCGTGCCCATGAAGAACGGGGTGAGCACCGAGGAGAGGGCGAAGGCGGCGCCCATCGCGCGGCGCGCCTGCAACGACTCGATCGACTTGCGGAAGGCGAAGCCGGCGCCGCGCAGGACGATCCCGAAGGCGGCCAGCGCCAGCGGCACGTAGAGGGTCGACATCAGCGCCCCGAAGGCCTCCGGGAAGGCGGTCCAGAGGACGACGAGGATGAAGATCAGCCAGACGTGGTTGGCCTCCCAGACGGGGGTCAGCGAGCGCTGGATCCGCGCCCGCGGGCGCTCGCCCTTCTCGGCGTCGCCGGCGATCAGGTCCCAGAGGCCGGCGCCGAAGTCGGCGCCGCCGAAGACCGCGTAGAGCGTGGCGCCGGTCCAGAGGATCGCCGCGCAGGCGTCGGCCTTGGTCATTGGCTCCGGGGCGCTTTTGTTTCCCCATGGGAAACGAAAGCGCTCCGCCTCTCGTCCGGGCCGTAGGGGGTCTCGGCGTCGTCGCCGTCGCGCCAGCGGCGCGACATCGCGCGCAGCACGAGGATCGCGATCGGTGCCGAGCGCGGCGTAGAGGAGGAGCGACCGCGGCGAAGGCGAACCAGATCCCCTCCGCCTCGGTCACCGCTTCCTCGGTGCGCATGTAGCCCTGCACGATCCAGGGCTGGCGACCGACCTCGGTGACGATCCAGCCGCACCAGAGGGCGACGATCGCGGCGACGCCGGAGACCGCCACCGCGCGCAGGAACCAGGGCGTGCGCGGGATGTCGCGTCGCCGCCACCAGACGAAGGCGAGCCAGGCGGCGAGGCCGAGCAGCGCGGTGCCGATCCCGACCATCGCGTCGAAGGAGAGGTGGAGCAGGGTGTTGGCGGGCGGCTCGCTCGTCGGGCGGGATGTCCTCGAGCCCGGTCACCACCGTGTCGGCGCTGAAGCCGACCAGGAAGGAGTCGAGGTCGGGGATGCCGATCGCCCCCTTGACCCCGTCGTCGGTGCAGATGCCGCCGATGTACTCGGTCTGGTCGGGGCCGGTCTCCTGGATGCACTCGAAGCCGGCGAACTTGGCCGGCTGGTGGTCGGCGACTTCGCGCGCCGCGGTGTCGCCGACGAAGATCTGGATCGGGGTGGCGATGCAGGCGATCGTCAGCGGGATCAGCAGCCCGAGCCGGTGCAGGCGGTCGCGCCGCCCGCGCAGCATCCCGACCGCGTAGATCGAGGCGACGAGGAAGCCGGCGACCATGTAGGCGGCGAGGATCATGTGCGGCACCTCGTAGCCGGTCGCCGGGTTGAAGAGGACCTTCGAGCGGCTCGGTGTCGACCACCTTGCCGGCGGCGTCGAGGGTGAACCCCTGCGGCTGGTTCATCCAGGCGTTGGCGGTGACGACCGAGAAGGCGCCGCCGATCCCGGTGATCACCATCGGCACCCCGGACCAGAAGTGCGCCCAGCCGCCGAGCCGCTTCCAGCCGTAGATGTAGATCGCGAGGAAGATCGCCTCGGTGAAGAAGAAGAGGCCCTCGATCGCGAAGGCGATCCCGAAGGCGTCGCCGAAGCGCTCCATGAACTCGCGGCCAGAGCAGGCCGAACTCGAAGCTGAGCACGGTGCCGGTGACGGCGCCGACCGCGAAGGTGACCGCCATCGCCTTCGACCAGCGCCGCGCCAGCCGCATCGCGTCCTCGTCGCCGCGCTTCAGCCCGAGCCAGTTGGCGGTGAGGATGATCGCCGGCAGGGCGACGCCGATGCAGGCGAGGACGATGTGGAAGCCGAGCGTGAACGCCATCAGCTCGCGGGCGGCGAGCAGGTTGGACTCCGACGCCGCGAGCGGGAGGGCGTCGAGCGGCGGCACCGCCTACTCCGTGGCGCCTCGCCTGGCGGTAGCGGCGGATCAGCGCGTTGGTCGAGCTGTCGTGGTGCGAGCTCCGGCTCCTCGTCGGCCTGCAGCTCGGGGATGATCGCCACCGCCAGCGCCTTGCCCAGCTCGACCCCCCACTGGTCGAAGGAGTCGATCCCCCAGACGGTTCCCTGGGTGAAGACGCTGTGCTCGTAGAGGGCGACCAGCGTGCCCAGCGTGTGCGGGTCGAGGCGCTCGGCGAGGATCGTGTTGGAGGGGCGGTTGCCCTCCATCACCCGGTGCGGGACGACCTCGCTCCGGCGTCCCCTCGGCGCGCACCTGCTCCGGCGGTCTTGCCGAAGGCGAGCGCCTCGGCTCTGGGCGAAGACGTTCGACATCAGCAGGTCGTGGTGCTCGCCGAGCGGGTTGTTGGCATGCATGAAGCCGATGAAGTCGCAGGGGATCAGCCGCGTGCCCTGGTGGATCAGCTGGTAGAAGGAGTGCTGGCCGTTGGTCCCCGGCTCGCCCCAGAAGATCGCCCCGGTGTCGTAGTCGACGCGGGCGCCGTCGAGGGTGACGTGCTTGCCGTTCGACTCCATCGTCAGCTGCTGCAGGTAGGCGGGGAAGCGGTGCAGGTACTGGTCGTAGGGGAAGACGCCGCAGGTCTGGGCGCCGAAGAAGTCGCCGTACCAGACCGACGAGCAGCCCCATCAGCGCCGGCAGGTTCTCGGCCAGCGGCGCCTCGCGGAAGTGCTCGTCCATCGCGTGGAAGCCGGCCAGCATCTCGGCGAAGCGGGCGGGGCCGATCGCCAGCATGGTCGAGAGGCCGATCGCCGAGTCCATCGAGTAGCGGCCTCCCACCCACTCCCAGAAGCCGAACATGTTCTCGGTGTCGATGCCGAACTTCGCGACCTCCTCGGCGTTGGTCGAGACGGCGACGAAGTGCTTGGCGACCGCGGCCTCGTCGCCGCCGAGGCCGGCCAGCGACCACTCGCGCGCGGTGTGCGCGTTGGTCATCGTCTCCAGCGTGGTGAAGGTCTTCGAGGAGATCGACGAAGAGCGTCTCCTCGGGGTCGAGGTCGCGGGTCGACTCGGCGAAGTCGGTGCCGTCGACGTTGGAGACGAAGCGGAAGGTCATCTCGCGGCGGCTGTAGTGGCGCAGCGCCTCGTAGGCCATCACCGGGCCGAGGTCGGAGCCGCCGATGCCGACGTTGACGACGTTGCGGATCGGCTTGCCGGTGTGGCCGGTCCACTCGCCGGAGCGGACCCGCTCGGCGAAGGCGCCCATCCGGTCGAGCGTCTCGTGGACCTGCTTGACCACGTCGACGCCGTCGACGATCAGCGAGCGCTCGCGCGGCATCCGCAGCGCCACGTGGAGGACGGCGCGGTCCTCGGAGACGTTGATGTGCTCGCCGGCGAACATCGCTTCGCGGCGCTCCTCGACGCCCGCGCTCGCGGGCCAGCTCGCCGAGCAGCATCACCGTCTCGTCGGTGATCCGGTTCTTGGAGAAGTCGAGGTGGAGGCCGGCGCCGTCGGCGACGAGGCGCTCGCCGCGCTGGGGGTCGGCGGCGAAGAGATCGCGCAGGTGCATGGCCCTCGATCTCGGCGAAGTGCTTCTCGAGCGCCTGCCAGGCGGGCCGCTGGCGCAGCGAGGGGACCTCGCCTCGCTCACCCGCGCGCCCCGACCTGCGACTCGATCGACTTCAGCATGTCGTTCCAGGACTTGACGAAGGCCTCCTTGCCCTCCTCCTGCAGCCGCGCGGCGAGCGCGTCGACGTCGATCCCGGCCTTGCGCGAACTCGGCCAGCACCTCGCTCGCAGTCGCCGCCGTCGGCCGGCGCCGAGGTCGCCGACCTCGCCGTGGTCGGCGAAGGCGTGCAGGGTCGGCTCGGGCATCGTGTTGACCGTGAAGGGCGAGGCGAAGCCCTCGATGTAGAGGATGTCGGAGGCGTCGGGGTCCTTGGTCCCGGTGCTGGCCCAGAGCAGGCGCTGCGGGCGCGCGCCCTCGTTCATCAGCCGCTGCATGCGCGGCGAGTCGAGCAGCTCGCGGTAGGCGCGGTAGGCGCGGAAGCCGATCGCCAGGCCGAGCCGGTTGTGCAGCTCGTCGGGCACTTCGCCGGCTGACGGCGACGTCCCAGCGGCTCATGAAGATCGAGGCGACCGAGGAGACGTCGGCGTGAGCCCGGCCTCGATCCGCCGTTCGATGCCCCTTCATGTAGGCGTCGGCGGCGGCGAGGTACTGCTCGCGCGTCGAAGAGCAGGGTGACGTTGATCGGGATCCCGGCGAAGATCGACTCCTCGATCGCCGTGCAGGCCCGCCTCGGTGCCGGGGATCTTGATGTAGAGGTTGTCGCGCTCGGCCTTGGCGTGCAGCTGCGCGGCCTGCTCGATCGTCGCGTCGGCGTCGTCGGCGATCAGCGGCGAGACCTCGAGCGAGCAGAAGCCGTCGACGCCGGCGGTGCGCTCGTGGACCGCCGCGAAGAGATCGGTCGCGTCGCGCAGGTCGGCGAGCGCCAGCTCGAAGAAGATCCGCTCGGTGGGCGTCGCGCCGATTCCCTCGTCGGGACCGCGCTGGCGCTCAGCTCGGCGATGTGCTGGTCGTAGGTGTCGCCGCCGGAGATCGCCTTGTCGAAGATCGTCGGGTTGGAGGTCAGACCGGTGACCGAGAGCTCCTCGATGTAGCCCCGCAGGGTGCCGTCGGCCAGCATCGTGCGGGTGATGTTGTCGAGCCAGAGGCTCTGGCCCAGCTCGTGCAGCTTCGCGGTCGGCTTCATGAGAGCAGCTCCTTTGCGGCTTCGGCCACCCGGTCGGGGGTGAAGCCGAACTTGGTTTGAACGTCCTTCAGTGGCGCCGAGGTGCCGAAGGTGTGCATCCCGATCTTGACGCCGTCAGACCCAACGTAGCGATCCCAGCCGAGGGTCGAGGCCTCCTCGACCGAGACGCGCGCGGTGACGCTCGGCGGCAGCACCTCGTCGCGGTAGGCCTCGTCCTGGCGGTCGAAGAGCTCCCAGCAGGGAAGGCTGACGACGCGCGAGCGAATC
The DNA here is from genome assembly GCA_963728045.1 of uncultured Solirubrobacterales bacterium. Classification (GTDB taxonomy): domain Bacteria; phylum Actinomycetota; class Thermoleophilia; order Solirubrobacterales; family 70-9; genus VRUE01. Next base: position 1,490,426 of record CAVSIE010000002.1, on the reverse strand, counting down.
CCCTCGGCGCTCAGCTCCTCGTGGGCGGCGAGGGCCAGCGCGACCTCGCTGCCGGTCGCGATCAGGATCAGCTCCGGCGCATCGCCGCCCTCGGCGTCGGCGAGCACGTAGCCGCCGCGGCGCAGGCCCTCGGCGGAGGCGTAGCGGGAGCGGTCGAGCACCGGCACGTTCTGGCGGGTGAGGACGAGGGCGACCGGCTGGTGGCTGCGGTCGAGCGCCACCCGCCAGGCCTCGGCGACCTCGTTGGCGTCGGCGGGGCGGATCACGTCGAGGCCGGGGATCGCCCGCAGCGAGGCGAGCTGCTCGACCGGCTGGTGGGTCGGGCCGTCCTCGCCGAGCCCGATCGAGTCGTGGGTGAAGACGTGGATCACCGGCAGCTCCATCAGCGCCGAGAGCCGGATCGCCGGGCGGGCGTAGTCGGAGAAGGTGAGGTAGGTCGACCAGAGCGGCCGCAGCTTGGAGAGCGAGAGGCCGTTGGAGATCGCCGCCGACTCGTGCTCGCGGATGCCGTAGTGGAGCTGGCGGCCGTCGTAGGCGCCGGGCTCGAAGTCGGCGGCGCCGCTCGAAGGTCGAGCCGGACCGAGGTCGAGTCGGTGAGGTCGGCAGAGCCGGCCAGCAGCCAGGGCAGCCGCGCGGCGATCGCGTTCTCGACCTGCTGGGAGGCCTTGCGGGTGGCGATCCCCTTCTCGTCGGGCTCGAAGCTGGGGATCTCGGCGTCCCAGCCCTCCGGCAGCTCGCGCCTCTGCGCAGCCTCGATCTCGGCGGCAAGCTCGGGGCTCTGCTTCGCGTACGCGGCGAGCCTCCCCTCCCACTCGGCGTGCAGCTCGGCGCCGCGCTTGCCGATCCCCGCGGCGAAGTGCTCCCTGACGCCGTCGGGGACGAGGAACTGGGCGTCCTCGGGCCAGCCGTAGGCGCGCTTGGTCTCCCGCACCTCCTCCTCGCCGAGCGGCTCGCCGTGTGCGGCGGCGGTGTCGTGCTTGTGCGGCGAGCCCCAGCCGATGTGGCTGTCGACGACGACCAGGGTCGGGCGGCCCTCCTCCGCCTTGAACTCCTCGAAGGCGGCGGCGATCAGACTCGGTGTCGTTGGCGTCGCCGACGCGGGTCACGTTCCAGCCGTAGCCCTGGAAGCGGGCGGCGACGTCGTCCTCGTAGGCGAGCCTGGTCTTGCCGTCGATCGTGATGTGGTTGTTGTCGTAGACCCAGCAGAGGTTGTCGAGCTTCAGGTGGCCGGCGAGCGAGGCGGCTTCGTTGGAGACGCCCTCCATCAGGCAGCCGTCGCCGGCGATCGCGTAGACGTCGAAGTCGAAGAGGTCGGCGCCGTAGCGGGCGCCCTGCCACTTGGAGGCGATCGCCATCCCGACCGAGGTGGCGATCCCCTGGCCGAGCGGCCCGGTCGTCGTCTCGACACCGGAGGTCCAGCGGTACTCGGGGTGGCCGGGCGCGCGCGAGTCGAGCTGGCGGAAGCGTTCGATGTCCTCGAGCGAGACGGCCGGCTCGCCGACGACCTCGTAGTCGGGGTCGACCGCCTGCACCTCGGCGAGGTGGAGCAGCGAGTAGAGCAGCATCGAGGCGTGGCCGGCGGAGAGGACGAAGCGGTCGCGGTTGGGCCAGATCGGGTCGGCTGGGTCGAAGCGGAGGAAGCGCTGCCAGAGCGTGTAGGCGAGCGGCGCCAGCGCCATCGGCGTCCCCGGGTGGCCCGAGTTGGCCTTCTGGATCGCGTCGATCGAGAGCGTGCGGATCGTGTCGATGCAGAGCTGGTCGAGCTGGTCGAGGTCCTGCGCCACCGGGATCCGATCCTAGCCCTTCGGCCCTACGGCTCGATCCGGGTGACGGTGCCGTCGCCGTTGTTGGCGACCCAGACCGCTTCCTCGCCGACCGCGACCGCGCCCGGCGCCGAGCCGACGCCGATCGCGTCGCCGACCGTCTCGCCGCTCCGCAATGTCGATCCGTGCTGACGGTGTCGTCGCCGGTGTTGGCGACCCAAACCGTGTCGGTGCCGGCGTCGATCCCCCCGGGGCGATCGCCGACCGCGATCGGCTCGCCGAGGAGGACGCGGGTCGCGGGGTCGACGCGGGTGACCGCGTCGCCAGCGGCTGTTGGCGACCCAGACGATGCCACCGCCGACGGTGATGCCGGAAGGGCCGCGGCCGACCGCGATCGAAGGACTGCCGACAGCGTCGCTGAGATCGATGCGGCGGATCGACCCGGTCGAGGCGCTGCTGACCCAGAGGCCGCCGGCGCCGGCGGCGAGGCGCAGCGGCGCCGCGTGGGGAAAGAGGTCGCGCTTGAAGACGCGGCCGACGGGTGGATTGATCGCGGTGACCCCACCACCGGCCTCGTCGGCGACCCAGACGCGGCCGCCGGCGACGACGATCGCGCCGGGACGGCCGCCGACAGGGATCCGCAAGACGGCCTGGCGGTCAGGGTCCGTGCGGGCGAGATCGGGGTCGATGCGAAGGAGCTCTCCTGTCCGCGGCCGGGTGACCCAGACGAAGCCCTCGCCGACGGCGACGCCGGAGAGTCCTCTCCCGAGCTGCATCTCCCCGATCACCTCGCGGGTGTCGGGGTCGATCCGGGCCAGGGTCCCGTCGGCGGCGCTGGTCGCCCAGACCGGCCCTCGCCGACGGCGAGACGGAGCGGACCGCGGCCGACCTCGATCGGCGAGGAGACGGAGACGTCGTCGGCGAAGATCTTGGCCCAGAGGAAGGCGACCAGAATGACGGCGAGGATCCCGCCGGTGGCGATACCCAGGCGCTTGACCCGCGCCGCGAGCAAGCCGCGCCGACCACCGTCCTCTCCGCCACCGCGTCTCCAGCCGCCGCCCGCGCCGATCACCGCCGTCGGCCCCGGCGCGTCCGTCAGGACGCGCGTCGCCGTCGGCGTTCCGCCCTCGCGTTCCCGCGCCGCCTCGATCAAGGCGGTGGCGCTCGGGTAGCGGTCGGCCGGGTCCTTGGAGACCGCCCGCTCGATCACCGCGTCGAGGCCTTCGGGCATCTCCGGCTCGGCGTCCTCGGCCTGGCGCGCGTAGGGGACGATCCCGGTCAGCGCCTCGTAGAGGACGCAGCCGAGCGAGTAGACGTCTGTCGCCGGCCCGACCTTGGCCCCCTGCCACTGCTCGGGCGACATGTATTCGACCGTGCCGACGACCGAGGCGCCGCTGAGGACGCCGCTGTCCTCGACCGCCTTGGCAAGGCCGAAGTCGGTCAGGTAGGCGCGGTCGCCCTCGATCAAGATGTTGTGGGGCTTGACGTCGCGGTGGACGATACCGGCGGCATGGGCGGCGTCGAGCGCGTCGGCGACCTGGGCGAGCAGCGCCACCGCACGGGGTGGCGGCAGCGGCCCGTCGCGGTCGATCAGCTTGCGCAGGTCGCCACCCTCGACCAGCCGCATCGCGACGATCAGCTCGCCCTCCTCCTCGCGGGCGTCGAAGACGGGCACGACGCCGGGATGGTCGAGACTGGCGGCAAGCCGACACTCACGCAGGAAGCGCTCGCGGAAGGCCTCTTTGCCGGCGAGCTCGCGGGAGATCACCTTCAGCGCCACCGGCCGGTCGAGCGCCAGCTGCGTCGCCCGGTAGACGACCCCCATCCCGCCGCGGGCGATCAGCGCGTCGATTCGGTAGCCGGCGACGGTCGAGCCGATGGCGGGGTCCCCCATGTGCTCCGGGTTATACCGGGCGCAAAACTACGAAAGACCCCCTCCAAGCCGGAGAGGGCCCTTCGTGCTGGAGCCGGGGGGAGTCCATGAGAGTCCCCCCGAGAAACTTCGCGCGCACGTCTGGCGGCGGCGGACACTGCGCGGGGCGTTGTCCTCGGTCGGCCGAATAGCGCTGCTATTCGCGCCTCCCTGCGTCCTTGCCCCGCTTGGTCCGGCGCTCGCCAGCCGCACACCCGAAGTTTCCGGCGGGACTCAGCGCCGCACCGGCTGCCAGGTGATGACGGGGCCGAGGGTGGTGACGGCGCCCGGTTCAGTCGAAGGTTCAAGCGGTTCGAACCCTTCGGCCAGCTCGGTGGTCGAGCGGCTGGAGACGTCGATCGAGGAGAGCTGCTCTCGCCCGTCGGCCTCGATGAACGCAGCCACCTTCTTCCCGTCGGAGGAGAAGACAGCGTTCGTCTGTGAGCCATCGGGCAGCTGGCTGAGCTTGCGGGCCCGTTCGGGGCCGATCCGCTTCACCCAGAGACCCTGGTCGCGGCGGAAGAGCACCGTGCGACCGTTAGGGGAGGTGTCTTCGACATAAGCCGAGCCGGCGCCGGCGACCAGCGGGCTGATTTTCTTCCCGTTGCTGCGCATCGTGTAGACGTCGGCGTAGGCGCTCGGCCCCTCACCGCTCTCGCCACGACTGAAGACGATGCCGCCGGCGAAGTAGCGCGGGCTGAACTCGTCGACGCGTCCCGTCCTCGTCAGGCGCGCGGCGCGAGCGCCGGACGGCCGTACCGAGTAGAGGTCGTCAGCCGCCCCGGCGGTGCGGACAAAGACGATCAGGCGACCGTCCGCCGAGAAGGATGCTTCGTGATCGTCCTCGGGGGTGCTGGTCACCGCCCTGACGCCTCCACCCAGCGAGTTGACCGCGTAGAGATCGGCCGGAGCGCCGTCAGCGGAACGCCGCTCGAAGAGAACGAGTTTGCCGCTCGGCGACACGGTCGGCGCCGAGTCGATCTCCGCCCCGCTGGTGAGTCGGCGCAGGCCCGAGCCGTCGGCTCGCACCGAGAAGACGTCGCCGCTGCGGACGAAGGCGATCGCCCGTCCGTCCGGGGAGAAGGTCGGTTCGGTGTCGGTCGGGTCTTCGGTCAGCTGATTGAGACGACCGTCGCGCACCGCGTAGAGACCGCCTTCGGTCGTTGTCGCCTCTTTGTCTTCTTTGTCTTTGGTCGTTTTAGTCACGACCCGGGAGAAGACGACAGCCCCCGAGTGCCCCGCCGCCGCAGCGTGAGCGACTGGCAGCGCCAGAGCAATGAGGGCGAGTAGGCCGGTGATGATCGTTCGGTTGAGCATTGGACTCCCCTTTCGGGTGGATTGCTTTTGCCCAACCGATGCTCGGCGCTGGGAGCGAACGCGCCAACGACAGCAGCGCCTCCCTCCGGGCCACCCTTGGCCCGGTCCGGGCCACCACGCGTCTGCTCCAGCCCTTGCTATAGAGGGGTAAATGCAGACGCGTGACCGCTAGCGGGGACGGTCGAGGCCGAGCTCGATCACGCAGGCCGCGATCAGGCGGGGCCGCTCGCGGCCGGCGTCGCCGGAGATCTCGAGCTTGGCGGCGAGGGCGTCGAGGCGGCGCTGCGCGGTGCGCTCGCTGACGTGGAGCGCCTCGGCCAGCTCGGCGCGGGTGGCGGGACGGCCGGCGAAGGCGCCCTCGCTGCGGTACGGCGCGACCAGCGCCGCCGCGGTGGCGCGCTCCTCTTCGCTCAGGGCGACGGAGGGCTCAGCGGCGGCGACCGTGCGCTGGCCGCCGCCCAGATCGCCCTCCGAGACTTCCAACCGGTGCCCGCCGAGGGTGAGGACGTCGCCGCCGCGCAGCCGACGCGGCCGGTCGAGCGGCTCGCCGTTGAGGGCGGTGCCGTTGCTGCTGTCGAGATCGGTCGCCATCAGCACGTCGCCGCGACGCTCGATCTCGAGGTGGTTCCAGGAGACGGCCTCGTCGTCGATGTGAATGTCCGCCTCGGGAGAGCGGCCGACCACGGTGCGCTCGGCCGCGAGCGCGACGGAGCGCGGCTCGCCTCGCTCGCCGGTCAGCCAGATGCGCGCGTCCATCTCACCGCGAGCATAGAGTCCGCGCCCGTGATCGACGCAGACGCCGAGAAGCGCCTCGCGGCCGAAGCGGCGGCGGAGCTGGTCGAGGACGGGATGGCGGTGGGCCTCGGCACCGGCTCCACGGTCGAGCACCTGCTGCCGACGCTCGCGCGACGCGGCCTCAACGGGATCCGCTGCGTCGCTACCTCGGTCGCCACCGAGGAGCAGGCGCGCGGCCTAGGCATCGCGGTCGAGGAGTTCTCGACCCTGGAGCGGCTCGACATCGCGATCGACGGCACCGACCAGGTGACACCCGCCGGCTGGCTGATCAAGGGCGGTGGTGGCGCCCATCTGCGCGAGAAGATCGTCGCCGCGGCAGCGGAGCGCTTCGTCGTGATCGCCGACTCCAGCAAGCCAGTGGAGGCGCTCACCGAGCCGGTGCCGCTCGAGCTCTTCGCCTTCGGCCTGCGCTCAACGCTGGCCCGGCTCGGCCCGGAGGTGGAGCTGCGCGACGTCCCCCCCAGCCCCGACGACGGCCTGATCGCCGACTACCGCGGCGAGATCGGCGACCCCGCCGCGCTCGCCGCCCGCCTCGAGGCCGATCCCGGTGTCGCTGCTCACGGCCTCTTCCCGCCGGTTATGGTCAGCGAGGTGCTGATCGGAAGAGACGGCGCCGTCGATCGCCTGACGTTCACCTAGACCTCGAAGGAGGGCTCCATGACCAACTTCGCCGAGCTGTCGATCGACGGCAGGGTGGCGACGCCGAGCGACCCCGACTGGGACGAGGCTCGCGCCGCCTGGAATCTCGCCGCTGATCAGCGACCGGAGGCCGTCGTCTTCGCAGAGAGCGGCGCGGACGTCGTCGCGACAGTCCGCTTCGCCGCCCAGCACGACCTCCGCGTCGCGGGCCAGGGAACAGGCCATGGCGCCATGGCGCTGGCCGCGCTGGAGGACACGGTCCTGCTCAAGACCGAGCGCATGCGGGGAATCGAGGTCGACCCCGAGGAGCGGACCGCCCGGGTCGAGGCTGGCGTCCTGTCGATGGAGCTGAGCGCAGCCGCTGGCGAGCATGGCCTCTGCTTCCTCCCCGGCTCGGCCATCGACGTCGGCGTCACGGGCTACACGCTCGGAGGCGGGCTGAGCTGGCTCGGTCGCCGCCACGGCTTCGCCTGCAACAACGTGCGAGCGATCGAGCTGGTCACCGCCGAGGGCGAGCCGATGACAGTCGACGCCGGCAACGAGCCCGACCTGTTCTGGGCTCTGCGTGGCGGCGGAGGCGGGTACGCGATCGTCACCGTGCTGCAGCTCGAACTGCTGCCGATCGCCGACGTCTACGCGGGCGCCCTCCTCTTCCCCGCCGAGGCCGGAGCCGAGGGCGTCCGTGCCTACCGTGACTGGGCCGCCACCGTTTCCGACGATGTGACCTCAGTCGTTCGCTTCCTGCGACCGCCACCGATGCCGGACGTACCCGAGCCGATCCGCGATCGGCCGCTGCTGACGATCAGTGCCGCCTGCATCGGCGGCCGTCAGGAGGGCGAAGCGACGATCGCCCCGCTACGTGAGATCGGCGAGCCGATCATGGACACCTTCGACCAGATCCCCACCGCCGGTCTGGGCAAAATCCACATGGACCCCGAGCAGCCGGTGCCGGGACTGGGCAACCACACGACGATCCAAGGGCTCCCCGACGAGGCGACCGAGGCCTTCGTCGCCTACGCCGGCGCCGAGTCGGGCTCGCCGCTGCTGCTGGCCGAGCTGCGCCAGCTCGGCGGAGCGCTGGGGCGGCCCGCTGAGGGCAGCGGCGCCCTCGACAAGATCGACGCATCCTTCGTCATGCTCGGCATCGGCCTGCCGATGACGCCGGAGCTGGGCGCGGCCATCAAGACCCACCTCGATCGCATGCCCGAGGCGATGGGTCCCTGGGCAGGCGAGGGGGGCTACTTCAACTTCGCCGAGCGCCCCTGCGACGCCGACGCGATCCTCCCAGCCGAGACCTGCGCCCGCCTGGTCGAGATCAAGCGCCGCTACGACCCTGAGAACCGAATCGTCGCCAACCACGCGGTCTCGCTGGACCTCGCTTGAAATGGTCGATAAGCCTTCGATCCGGGAAGAAAGCTTGTCTGACTCAGTCAGAGGAGCGATCGAATGGAAGGCTGCGACGCCGAAACAGCGAGGGCAAGCGCTTGTCGACCTTCTGTTGCTGGCGGATGCCATACCGAACAGACGAAGACGCGGGCCTCTCCGTTTTCCGCGGCTTGAGCCGACCCGATCGTGACCAGCCCAGTTTCACCGCTTACGAGCAGATGCTCGTCGCGACAGACGACCTGGATGTCGCCGAGATCGAAAGGCAGCTGGAGCGAATGGTGGGCGCGGAGAACCCGCGCCTGCAGCGCCTTGCTGAGCTGAAGACCAAGCTGGCGATCGAGAGCTAGGAACTGCCCGCGGCGGCCTCGTCGGCCACTACCACCATCTCGTCGTTCTCGACCCGGCCAGCGGGAATCGAAGGGTCGCCGGCGAGGAGCTTGGCGAGCGGATCGCGCTTGGCCTCACCGGTGACGAGCCAGACGATGCGGCGGGCTTCGGCGAGCGCCGGATAGGTGAGGGTCATGCGGCGGTGGTCCTGGTAGGCCGTCTCGGTAAGGGCGACGCGGCGGTCGCGGACCTCGAGCACCGGGTCGCCCGGCACCAGCGAGGCGGTGTGGCCGTCCGGACCGAGACCGAGGTGGACGAAGTCGAGCGGCTCGGGCAGCTGCGATTCGTACTCGCGCGCTGCCGCCTCGAGATCGCGCGGGTGACCGGCATCGGGCGCAGCGCCGCCTGGTGGTCCATCGAGAGGCCGAGCACCATGTGGGTGAGGTTGCGCTCCTCGCTGCCGGGCGAGGCGATCCGCTCGTCGACCTGGAACAGCTCGGTCTCCCCCCAGGGCATCGCCTCCTGTTCGCCGAGGATCGCCAGCATCCCCCACGGGGTGCGCCCGCCGCTCATCGCCAGCGAGAAGATCCCGCGCTCCGCCACCGCCTCGGCGCCCGCCGCGGCGATCAGCTCGGCGGCCCTCCGCGCCGCCGCCCTCTCGTCGGCGACGACCTCGAGCTCGATGGTCACTAGCCGCTCTTCTCGTCGTGGCCGCCGAACTGCTTGCGCATCGCCGAGAGCACCTTGTCGCCGAAGTCGTCGAGGCCGCGCGAGTAGAAGCGCTCGTAGAGCGCGGTCGTCAGCACCGGCGCCGGCACGCCCTCGTCGATCGCCGCGATCGAGGTCCAGCGCCCCTCGCCGGAGTCGGAGACGCGGCCGGCGAAGTCGGAGAGGTCGGGCGATTCCTGCATCGCCGCCGCGGTCAGGTCGAGCAGCCAGGAGCCGACCACGCTGCCGCGCCGCCAGACCTCGGCCACCTCGGGCAGGTCGAGGTCGTACTGGTAGTACTCGGGATGGTCGAGCGGCGCCGTCTCCGCGTCGGCCTCGCGCTCGACCTTGCCGGCGTTGGCGTTCTTGAGGATGTTGAGGCCCTCGGCGTAGGCGGCCATGATCCCGTACTCGATCCCGTTGTGGACCATCTTCACGAAGTGGCCGGCGCCGTTGGGGCCGCAGTGCAGGTAGCCGTTCTCGGCAGGACCGGGGTCGCCGGAGCGCCCCGGCGTGCGCTCCGCCGCCTCGACCCCCGGCGCCAGCGAGGCGAAGATCGGGTCGAGCCGCCGCACCGCCCCGTCGGGCCCGCCGATCATCAGGCAGTAGCCGCGCTCGAGGCCGAAGACGCCGCCGCTGGTGCCGCAATCGACGAAGTCGATCCCCTGCTCGCGCAGCTTCCCGGCGCGGCGGATGTCGTCGCGGTAGTAGGAGTTGCCGCCGTCGACGATCGCGTCGCCGCTCTCGAGCACGGCGGCGACGTCCTCGATCGTCTTCTCGGTGATCTCGCCGGCCGGCACCATCACCCAGACCGAGCGCGGCGCGCTCAGCTTCGAGGCCAGCTCCTCCAGCGAGGCGGCGCCCTCGGCGCCCTCGCCCGCCAGCGCGGAGACCGCGTCGGGGTTGACGTCGTAGACGACGAAGCGGTGGCCGTCGCGCATCAGGCGGCGGGCCATGTTGGCGCCCATGCGGCCGAGGCCGACGATTCCCAGCTCCATCGGTCCTACCCTACGCCAGCCAGGCGACGCCCGGCCATGTGGTCGACGCCTGGACAGCGGGTAGCCTGGCGACGGATGGCCGGCACCGACGCCAATCGAGACCGCGACGCGAGCGCCGACGTGCTGACGATCTTCGGGATCACCGGCGACCTGGCGAAGAAGATGACCTTCCGCGCCCTCTACCGGCTCGAGGCGCGGGGCAAGCTCGACTGCCCGATCGTCGGCGTCGCGATCGACGAGTGGACGATCGAGCAGCTGCGCGAGCACGCCCGCGAGGCGATCGCGGCGACGGTCGCGACCCCGACGAGGACGTCTTCGCCCGCCTCGCCGCCCGCCTCTCCTACGTCCAGGGCGACTACGCCGACGCCGAGCACCTTCGAGCAGGTCGCCGAGGCGATCGGCGAGGCGAAGCGCCCCGTCTTCTACCTCGAGATCCCGCCCTCCCTGTTCGCGACCGTGGTCCACGGGCTCGGCGACGCCGGCCTGACCGAGAACGCCCACGTCGTGATCGAGAAGCCCTTCGGCCACGACCTCGCCTCGGCCCGGGCGCTCAACGCCGACCTCTGCGAAGTCCTCGACGAGGACCAGATCCTGCGCATCGACCATTACCTCGGCAAGGAGCCGGTGATGGACATCACCTACCTGCGCTTCGCCAACTCGGTGCTGGAGCCGGTCTGGAACCGCGAGCACGTCTCCCACGTGCAGATGACGATCGCCGAGGACTTCGGCGTCGAGGACCGCGGCCGCTTCTACGACGCGGTCGGGGCGATGCGCGACGTGATCCAGAACCACGCCCTGCAGGTGCTGGCGCTGGTCGCGATGGGGCCGCCGACCGGCAACCACCACGACTCGATCCGCGACAAGAAGCTGGAACTGTTCAAGGCGATCCGCACGGCCGACCCGAAGCGCTACGTGCGCGGCCAGTACGAGGGCTTCCTCGAAGTCGAGGACGTGGCGCCCGACTCGACCACCGAGACCTTCGCCGCGGTCGAGCTGGCGATCGACAACTGGCGCTGGAGCGGCGTCCCCTTCTTCATCCGCGCCGGCAAGTGCATGCCGGTCAAGTCGAGTGAGGTGACCGTCGTCTTCAAGCGGCCGCCGCGGCTCGGGGTCGGGCCCGGCAAGCAGCCCGAGGCGAACCAGATGACGGTGCGGATCGAGCCCGAGCCGGGCGCCCGCCTGCGCCTCTTCGCCAAGAAGGCGGGCGAGGAGGCGTTCGAGCCGGCCGACCTCGAGGTGCTGTTCGAAAAGTCGCCGGGCGAGGAGCCCGAGCCCTACGAGCGGCTGCTCGGCGACGCGATCGCCGGCCGCCACCAGCTCTTCACCCGCCAGGACACGGTCGAGGAGACCTGGCGGATCGTGCAGCCGCTGCTCGACGAGCCCGGCCCGGTGCACCCCTACGAGCCGGGGACCTGGGGGCCGAGGCAGGCGGACGACCTGACCCGTGGCATCTGCCAGTGGCACGAGCCCTGGCTGCCAGAACCGGTGCCCGGTGGGGTCCTCGGCTTCTAGACCGGCGCAGGCCGACGAGCTGCTGGCGAAGCTCGGCTTCGAGTCCTTCCGGCCGGGCCAGCGCGAGGCGGTCGAGGCGGCGCTGGACGGACGCGACTCGCTGATCGTGATGCCGACCGGGGGCGGCAAGAGCCTCTGCTACCAGCTGCCCGGCCTGGCCACGGAGGACCTGACGATCGTCGTCAGCCCGCTGATCGCGCTGATCAACGACCAGTGGCGGCGGCTGACCGCCGCCGGCCACCCGGTGGCGATGATCACCTCGGCGATGGAGTGGGAGGACGTGCGCCGCGCCCTGGCGCAGGTCGCGCGGCGGGCAGGCGCGGATCGTCTACTGCTCGCCGGAGCGCTTCGGCTCCGAAGTCTTCCTGGAGGCGATCGGGCGGCGCCGGATCGACCTGCTCGCGGTCGACGAGGCGCACTGCGTCTCCGAGTGGGGGCACGACTTCCGCCCCGACTACCTGCAGCTTCCGCGCGTCGCCGAGCGGCTCGGCCGGCCGACGGTGATGGCCTGCACCGCGACCGCGACCGAGGCGGTGGGGCGGGAGATCGCCAGCCGCTTCGAGATGCGCGACCCGCTCCAGGTCCGCTCCGGCTTCGACCGGCCCAACCTCTCCTTCGACGTGGTGCGCCTGGAAGGCACGGGGTCGAAGGCGCGGCGGCTGGCCCTGCTCGAAGCGGGGCTGGCCGATCCCGAGAACCGCCCGGCGATCGTCTACTGCGGCACTCGCAAAGACACCGACGAGGTCACCGCGGCGCTGCGCGACGCCGGCCTGCGCGCGCTCGCCTACCACGCCGGGATGGAGTCGGAGGACCGCACCGCGACGCAGCGCCGCTTCATGGCCGGCGAGGCCGACACGATCGTCGCCACCAACGCCTTCGGCATGGGCGTCGACAAGGCCGACGTGCGCTCGGTCTGGCACATGGCGATCCCGACCAGCCTCGAGGCCTACTACCAGGAGGCCGGGCGGGCGGGCCGCGACGGGCTGCCGGCCAAGGCGGTGCTGCTGGCGATGCGCGCCGACCTCGGCCGCCTGGTCCGCTTCAACCAACAGCGCCAAGGCCCCGACCTGGCGATCGCCCGCGAGCGCGGCTGGCGCGACTACCGAGACGATCAAGTCCTTCATCTACTCCGAGCGCTGCCGGCGGCGCAGGGTCCTCGACCACTTCGGCGACCGCGAAGCCGGCCGGCCGCTGGGCCGCTGCTGCGACGTCTGCGACCCGCAGAGCTGGCTGCCGGACCCGGAGACGATCGCGGTCAAGCCCAAGCGTCGCGCCGCCAAGGGCTCCGCGGCGCCGCCGCCCGAGCTCTCCCCCGCCGACGTCGTCGCTCTTCGAGCAGCTGAAGGAGTGGCGCCTGCGAGCCGCCGACGGCAAGCCGGCCTACACGGTCGCCCACAACAGCACCCTGGAAGCGATCGCCGCCACCCGCCCGGCGACGAGCAGAGCCTGCTGGCGATCCGCGGCGTCGGCCCGAGCTTCATCTCCAAGTACGGCGCCGAGGTGCTGACGATCGTCAGCGCCCAGGCATCCGCTGCATGAGCATTCCCACGTCGGCGACTTACCCCGCCTATTTGACGGTTAAGTCGCCACGAGTGCTTGGGCGGCACGAGATGGATCGGGCGAAGGCAAGGACGAGGACGGCGCGGCGCGCTGCTCTGCGCGGCGCTGCTCTGCCTCGCCGCGGCGGCGGGCGTCGGCGCAGCCGGCGCCCTGGAACCGCGTGGCAAGAAGATCTTCTTCGGCATCTGCGACACCGGCGACACCGCCGACTTCGGCGGCTTCAGCGAGCTGACGAACAAGCACCCGGCGCTGATCCAGACCTTCCGCACCTGGGGCTCCGACTTTCCCGAGTCGATCGAACGCTGGCAGGAGGCGCGGGCGCGGCCCGTCCTCCACATCACCACCGCCGACAACAACGACGGCCACGAGCTGATCACGCCCGCGGGCGATCGCCCAAGGGCGACGGCGACGACTACCTGATCCGCCTCAACAAGCTGTTCTGGGCGAAGAAGATGCCGCGCCTACATCCGCCCGCTGGGCGAGCCCAACCGCTGCCTCAACGTCTACGCCTCCTACGACTGCGCCGGCGCTCCGCGCGACGCCGCCCACAAGCCGCGCTGGTACAAACTCGCCTTCCGCCGCATCTACGTGATCGTCCACGGCGGCGGCAAGCGGGGTGAAATCGACGCCCGCCTCGCGCAGGCCGGGCTGCCGCCGCTGAACGCAGAGGTGCGGCGGCCTGCCGAAGGCGCCGGTCGCGGTGCTCTGGAGCACCCTGCCGGCGGGCTCGCCCACCGTCCCCCAGAACCGGCCCCGCCACTTCTACCCCGGTGAGCGCTACGTCGACTGGGTCGGCACCGACGTCTACTCCGACAACCAGGACTGGAAAGCGCTCGCCGGCCTCTACCGGCGCTACGACGACAAGCCCTTCGCCCTGCCCGAGTGGGGCGTGGTCGGCGCCGACGACCCGAGCTTCGTCCGCCACCTGCTCACCTGGGTCGACCGCCACCGGCGCTGCAAGATGCTCGTCTACTACCAGGACTTCGGCGCTTCTAGCTCCTACCGGATCCAGAACTACCCGGCGAGCCTCGGCGTGCTGCGGAGCTGGCTGCACCACCCCCGCATCCCCCACTTCGCCCCCAACCCGCCAAAAGCCCCACCCCCGCCTCCGGGCGGCGTCGCGCCGAAGTCGAACTAGCGCTCTGCTTCTTCTTCGGCGGCCGTTTAGGTTTCGGCCGCGGCTTGGCTTTCGGAGCCTCGACGCGATTGGCGACCTTCGCCCTGTACTCGTACGGCTGCAGCGCGGTGATGCTCGAGTAGCCGGTGAGGTAGAGGCGGCGGCCGTCGGAGATCACCGGCGTGTAGGTGCCGCGGCCGTAGCGGAAGACCTCCCGGCCGCTCCTCATCATGTAGCCCCTGGTCGTCTCGTTGGTGAACTCGGCGGCGTAGACGATGTCGCCGATCGCCGAGAGCGAGCCGATCACCTGGCCGCCGGTCGAGCGGCTCCAGCGCACGCCGCCGTCCTTGGCGTCGAGCGCATAGACGTTGCCGTCGAAGGAGCCGATGTAGACGGTCGGCGGGCTGTGCTGAGTGGTGGCGACGGTCGGCCCCGAGTAGGCGTAGCCGCCGGTCGAGTAGGTCCAGGCGATCGTCCCGTCGCGGCGATCGAAGCTGTACACGCGGGTGTCGTTGTTGCCGGCGTAGACGCGGCCGAAGGCGACCGCCGGGGTCGAGTAGAAGGCGCCGGAAGTGCCGAAGCCCTGACCGAGCGAGTCGCTCTGCCAGACCAGCTCGCCGCTCCTAGCGTCGACCGCGTTCATGTAGCCGCCGTAGTCGCCGACGTAGAGCGTGCCGTCCTGGTAGGCGGGCGCCGACTTGATCTCGCCGCCGAGCGAGGTCGCCCAGCGCACGTTGCCGTTGACCGTGCTCAGCGAGAAGAGCTCGCCGCACTCGCAACCGAAGTAGACGCTGCGACCGACGACCAGCGGCGAGGACTCGGCGCGACCGGGCAGCTCCCGCTTCCAGATCGTCTTGCCGGTTTTCGCGTTGAGCTTGAGGATGTGACCGGGGACGAGGTTGACGACGTAGAGGCGGCCGCGGGCGTAGGCGGGCGAGGAGGCGTTGAGACGGCCGATCCGGCGTTTCCAGAGCAACTTGCCGGTGTCGGCGTCGAGGGCGCGGGCGAAGCCGCTGTTGTCGACGAAGTAGAGCCTGCCGGCGACGAAGATCGGCGGGAACTCCAGCAGCGGCCGGCCGGTGTAGCGCCAGAGTTTGCGGAAGGGGGGCTTGACGCCTTTGGCAGGCAAGTAGCGGGTGCGAGCACGGTTGAACCCGAACATCGGCCAGTTGGTCAGTTTGGCTTTCGCCTTCGGCGGTTTCTGCGGCTGGAACGGGACCGCGGTGTTGTGGATGTCAGCCGGGCGCTTGAGCAGCTCGTAGGCGAGCACGGCGCCGCCGATGAGCAGGAGCGGGATGATCGCGATCAGGGCGATGATCGCTCGCGAGCTCAGCGTCACCGGCGCAGCTCCCACATCTCGATGAAGCCGAAGTCGGCGAAGCCGAGGCGCTCGTAGAGCGGCGCCCCGGCGCGCGTCGCCTGCAGCGAGGCGGTCTGCAGAGCGCGCTCGCGGGCCTCGGCGAGCGCCCGCTGCAACAGCCAGCCGGCGATGCCACGCCCCTGGTGCTCGGGCGGCGTCGCCACCCCGGTCACGCAGCAGTCGCCGCCGACGTCGACCGTTCCCACGCAACCGACCGCCTCCTCGCCGTCGTAGGCGACGAGCCAGCTAAGCGACGTCTCGCCGGCGAGCGCGGTGCGGAAGCCGTCCGGGCCGTAGCCGTAGGCGCGGTCGTTGAGCTCAGCCGCGGTCGCCGGGTCGCCGGGTCGAGGCTCAACCCCATCCGGGGCCGGCGGCTCGGGGGCGAGATCGGCGAGGAGCATCGCCATCGCCCGCGGTTCGGCATCGAGAAGGTGGCCGCGGTCGGCGAGCATCCGCGCCGTCTCGCGGTCCTCGTCGGGGACCCAAACAGTCCAGGCACGCACACCGCGCGAGTCGTAGGTCATCTTTAGCTCATCGACCGCTTGCCTGAGGACGGCCGGGTCCTCGTAGTAGATCGAGTTGAAGACCGAGCGCTGGGGCGAGGCCGGCGCCACCGCGGCGAGCAGGCCCTCCTGGCGGATCAAGAAAGAGTCGGGAGCGCCGCTGCCGAAAGCCTCGACCTCGTCGCGGAGCCCCGCGATGGCCCGCCGCCGCAGCTCCCTCTCATCCAGGCGCTGGCCCATCCGGGCCGGTTCAACCCCCGGCCGCGGCGAGCCGCTCCGACTTCTTGGCGACGCCGCCCAGAAGCTGCTTGATCCCTTGCTTGATGCCGGCCACGACGAGGACCCCTGCGACAGGCAGCGTGGGGTGCGTGCGAACCGCGTAGACGACTTTGGTGCCGGCGCCGTTCGGCGTCAGCTCGACCGTCCCGACGTGATCGCGGACGGGCAGACCCGACAGCAGCTTGTACGAGAAACGAGTGGGCGCCTCATAGGCGATCACCTCCTCGCGCAGCGGCGGGCCGACGGCATGAAGCACACGGATCGCCCCGACCCCGTTCGGCGTCGGCTCCCCCTCCTGCTCCATCTCAACTCTGCGCACGGGCGTGATGTCCGCGTACCCACGGTGATCGGTAAGCACCTCGAAAACGGTCTCGGGCGACGCCGCAATCTCTCGCGTGAACGTGAAGCTGGCCACAGCGGCACAGGCTATAGGGAGGGCCGGGGGTGCCTCCCGGCGGCTTGTACTTTTTCGGCGCTCCTGCCCCCTAGGACTGCCTCAGCCAATGACCGAAAAAGTTGAGCCGGGCGGCACCCCCGACCCTCCCTACGCCAGCCTCCACTGCTGGGGATCTGTTCCCTCAACGGGGGCGGTTTCGCCTTTCAGCGCCATGTGATCGAGGCAAGAGAGGACGATCTGCAGGGCCCAGGCGCTGGCCGGGGTGTTGACGTTGTCGGCGCCGACGATGTCGCCGACGATCTCGAACGCTGTCCGCTCCTCGCCGCCGGAAAGCGACTCGCGCACCTTGGCGAGCAGCTGGCCGACCTGGCGGCGGCTCTCGGCGATCTTTGCGTCCGCGTCGCGGAAGGGGCGGCCGTGCCCTGGCAGGACCAGTCCGATCTCGAGCGGCTCGATCTCCTCGAGGCTGCCGAGGAACTCGCCGATCGGGTCGGGGGTGTGCCCGTGGTCGAAGAAGAGGACGGTGCGGCCGAGCAGGTGGTCGCCGGAGATCATCAGCTTGCGCTCGGGCTGGCGCAGGACGACGTGCGAGGGGGCGTGGCCGGGCGTCTCGTGAACCTGCCAGGCGCCGAGATCGGTCTCGACCTCGACCCCGGGCAGCAGGTCGCGGTCGGGCTCGACGATCGCGTCGATCCCGTTGTCGTCGTCGTCCTTGCGCGACTCGCGGTAGCGCTCCAGCGCCGCCGCCGGCACGCCGCTCTGGCGAGCCACCTCGATCCGGTTCTCCAGCGCCGCGGCGGGGTCATCGGCGTGGATCCGCACGTGCTCCCAGGCCGGGTGCATCCAGAGCTCGCAACCGGCCGCCTCGACGATCGGCGCGGCGAGGCCGTAGTGGTCGGTGTGGGAGTGGGTGCAGACGAGCAGGCGCACGTCCTCGAGGCCGAACCCAACCTGGGAGAGGGCGATGTCGAGCTGGCGCAGCCGGCCCTTGCCGCCGATCCCGGTGTCGAAGAGGACGATGCCGCCGTCGGCGGCGACGGCCCAGGCGTTGCCGTGCGGCACCCCGGGCCAGGGCAGCGCCAGCCGCAGCCGCCAGACGCCCGGCAGCGCCTTCTCGCCCCGCGGCTGCTCGGGTCGCTTGCGGCCGTCGCTCACGGACCGAATCCTTTCAGGCGCGGCCGGCCCGGCACGTGACCACGGTCAAGCTCGGATAGGTTTGGCGCTCGACCGTGGCGTCCAGCAGCCCCAAGCGCGCCAGCCTCGTCCTCGCGGCATTGATCCTCGTCGCGGCGGTCGCCAACCTCAACCTGGCGGTGGCCAACGTCGCCCTGCCCGACATCGGCAAGGCGTTCGGCGCAGGCCAGACGACTCTCAACCTGATCGCGGTCGGCTACTCGCTCGGGCTGGCGACCTCGGTGCTCTACCTGGGAGCGCTCGGCGATCGCTACGGGCGCAAGACGATGCTGATCCTCGGCATGGGGCTCTCCGTCCCCGCCTCCCTGCTCGCCGGGCTCGCGCCCTCGAGCGAGGTTCTCTTCGCCGCCCGCCTGCTCGGCGGCGTCGCCGCCGGGATGGCCTTTCCGACCACGCTGGCGCTGATCACCGCGCTCTGGTCCGGCCCGGCCCGGACCCGCTCGATCGCGCTCTGGTCGGCAATCGGCGGCGCGATCGCCTCGCTTGGGCCGCTCCTCTCCGGCGCCCTGCTGGAGCAGTTCGAGTGGGGCTCGGTCTTCTTCGTCACCCTGCCGCTGGCCACCGTCGCCCTCTACATGGCCTGGCGCTACGTCCCGGCCCACGTCAACGAGACCACCGAGCCGGTCGACAACATCGGCGGGATCCTCTCGATCCTGCTGATCGCGGCGCTGGTGATGGGGATCAACCTTGCCCCCGTGCCCGGCAAGGGAACGCTGGCGATCGGGCTCGGCGTGGTCGCGCTGGCGGCGACGGCGGCCTTCGTGATCCGCCAGCGGCGGGCGCGCTCGCCACTCTACGACCTCGAGGTGGCGGCGCGGCGGATCTTCTGGGTCGCGGCCTGCGCCGGGATCATCGTCTTCGGCTCGCTGATGGGGGCGATGTTCATCGGCCAGCAGTTCCTCCAGAACGTGCTCGAGTACTCGACCCTCGACTCCGGCCTGGCGATCCTGCCGGCTGCGGCGCTGATGGTGGTGGTCGCCCCCCGCTCCGCCAAGCTGATCGAGGCGCGCGGCGCCCGCTTCACGCTGCTGGTCGGCTACTTCTTCTGCGTGCTCGGCTTCCTCACCATGCTGCTGCTCTGGAAGCAGGGCATCTCCTACTGGAAGGTCGGCCTCGGCTACGCCCTGATCGGGATCGGGGTCGGCTTCGCCGGCACCCCCGCCTCGCACTCGCTGACCGGCTCGGTGCCGGTCACCCGCGCCGGAATGGCGTCGGGGACCGCCGACCTCCAGCGCGACCTCGGCGGCGCGATCATGCAGTCGATCTTCGGCGCCCTGCTCACCGCCGGCTACGCCGCCGCCGCGGGCGCCGCGATCGCCTCCTCTCCGGAAGGGAGCAAGGCCTCCGAGAACGTCCAAGGCGAGCTGACCAAGTCCTTCTCCAGCGCCGCCGACATCGCCGAGCAGTACCCGCGCTACAGCGACCAGATCATCGCCGCCGCCAAATCCTCCTTCCTGCAGGGCGACGAGTGGGCTTACGCGGCCGGCATCGTCGCGATCCTGCTCGGCGCGGCGCTCGTCTTCTTCCGCTTCCCGAAGCGGGAGGAGGAGCAGGCGCTGCTGGCGCGCTACCAGGCCGAAGACACCTGAGATCAAGCTCCGGGCCGCTCGAACTCCTGCAGGACACCGGCGATCGCGAAGCAGAGGGCGCCGGCGAAGGTTCCCCAGCTCGCCAGCCCCACGTTGACCTCCTCGGCGGTCGCGGGCCGTACGAAGGAAGCCACCGCAGCGACCATGAAGAGCGCCGAGCCGAACTGGTTGAGGGCGACGATCCACCAGCCGAGGTCGCGGTCGCGCCAGCAGGGGCGGCCGTGACAGACCTCAACGATCGCCAGGTGACCGGAGATCAGGAAGAGGGAGCAGCCGATCATGTCGGGCGACCAGACCAGCCGGTTCTCGGCGGGAACGCCGAGCCCCTCGATGAACGAGTCGACCAGGTTGATCGCGAAGACGAGGGTGCCGGCGAAGAGGACGAGGGCGCTCAGCCACTCGAGGCGGCGCGGCTCGCGTGACCACCAGCGCCAGCGATCCGCCGTCAGCGCCCCGTCCGACCCGACGCCGCGTGGACCGTTGACGACTTGAAGCAGCGAGGCGTATCCGCCAGTGCTGAAGAAGACGCCGCCGGCCAGGTAAATGCTGGCGCAGGCGGTGGCGGAAACGCCCGCCTGCGCCATTGCGGCGCCGATCGCGAACAACGAGCCGCCGATCGCGAAAGCCGTCGCCGCCACCGCATTGACCCGGCGCAGCCGTCGCGCCGTCTCTGGAGCGGCGCTTGCCGCGACGGTCTCGCCAGAGGCCGCGACGACGTCGATCGTGCCCCGCTTGCGAGCGGCGCGTGAGGCCCAGATCGCCCTCGCCCCCTCGGGCAGGCGCCAGGTAGCGCGGGAGGTGAACGGCCCCCCGCCCTCGACCCGCTCCAGCACCCACTCGCCGGGGCTGCGAACCGAGTCGACGCGACTAGGGCGAGACGAACGTCGCAGGGTCGGGGCCGATCCGCTTGCCGGCGTCGAGCTGCTCGATCGCGTCCATCTCCTCGGCGCTCAGCTCGAAGCCGAATAGGTCGAAGTTCTCGCGGATGCGGCGCGGCGTCACCGACTTGGGGATGACGACGTTGCCGAGCTGGACGTGCCAGCGCAGGATCGCCTGGGCGGGGGTCTTGCCGTACCGCGCGGCGACCGCGGCGATCGTCTCGTCGTCGAGCAGCGCCCCCTGGGCGAGCGGGCTCCAGGACTCGGTGGCGATGCCGTGCTCGGCGTGCCAGGCACGCAGCTCGGCCCGCTGGTGGCGGGGGTGCAGCTCGATCTGGTTGACCGTCGGCCGCGTCTCGGCCTCCCGCTCCAGCCGCTCCAGATCCTCGACGCGGAAGTTCGAGACGCCGATCGTGCGGGCACGTCCCTCCTCGCGGATCCGTTCGAAGGCCCGCCAGGTCTCGACGAAGCGATCCTCGGTCGGCGCCGGCCAGTGGATCAGGTAGAGGTCGACGTACTCGAACCCGAGCCGGCCGAGACTGGACTCGATCGCTTCCAGCGCCGAGTCGTGGCCCTGCTGGGAGTTCCACAGCTTGGTGGTGACGAAGACCTCCTCGCGCGGGATGCCGGAGGCGGCGATCGCCGCTCCCACCCCCTTCTCGTTGCGGTAGGCGGCGGCGGTGTCGATGTGGCGGTAGCCGACGGCCAGGGCCGCTTCGACGACCTCCTGGGTGTCTGCGGGGGGCACCTGGAAGACCCCGAACCCGAGCTGGGGGATCTCGACCCCGTCGTGAAGGGTGAGGTTGGGAACGATGCGACCCAGCTTACGGCTAGCTCGTCGCGAGCCCGAGCGCGAGCAGCGGGAAGGCCGCCAGCACGCCCAGGAAGGCGCCGATCGCAAGGCCGGTCAGCGTCGCGGTGCTGCGCGACCTGGCGCCGGCGAGGAGGCCAAGCAGCAGGCCGAAGGCAGCGATTCCAAAGCCGATCCAGAAGACGTCGGGCATGAGCGCGGCGAGACTATCGAACCGTTCCCCGACATACGTCTACTTCGCCTCCGTCAGCGGGAAGGATTCGCGGGGCTTGCATCAAACCGCACACCAATGGACGAGACCGGCGGCAACAAGAAGACCCTGATCCTCGCGGCGATGATCCTCGCCGTCTCGATGACCTTCATCGACCAGACGATCGTCGCGATCGCGGCGCCCGAACTGCAGAAGGACCTCTCGCTCTCCTCGACCGGAGTGCAGTGGATCATCAACGGCTACCTGCTCTCGCTTTCGGCGCTGTTCGCCTTCGGCGGGCGGCTCGCCGACATAGCCGGCCACCGGCGCATGGTGACGATCGGGGTGGTGATCTTCGCCACCGCCTCGGCGCTCTGCGGCGCGACGCCGACCAGCGGCGGCGCCACCGAGGCCTGGATCATCGTCTTCCGCGTGATCCAGGGGGCGGGCGCGGCGCTGATGTTCCCGGCGGCGCTGGCGATCGTGCTCGGCACCTTCCCGGTCAGCGAACGCGGCCGCGCCCTGGCGATCTTCTTCGGCATCGCCGGCGCCTTCACCTCGATCGGCCCGATCGCGGGCGGCTACCTGACCGAGTGGACCTGGCGGGCGATCTTCTGGATCAACGTCCCGGTCGCGATCGGGGCGCTGATCCTCACCGCGATCTCCAAGCCGGCCGACGAGCGACACCCTGGGCCGCTCGACTACCGCGGCGCGGTGCTGATCTCGGGCGGGATGGGCCTCGCGGTGCTCGGCTTGCAGCAGGCGAGCGTCTGGGGCTGGGGGAGCATCGCCACCCTGGGCAGCCTCGCCGCCGGCCTGGCGCTGCTGGTCGCCTTCGTCCTCTACGAGCTGCGCATCGAGCACCCGCTGATGCAGATCCGGACCTTCGCCAACCGCGCCTTCGCGGTCGACAACGCCGTCCTCTTCCTGCTGATGATCCCCTTCGTCCCGCTCTTCTTCTTCGCCAGCATGTACGCGCAGATCTCGCTCGGCGAAAGCGCCTCGGAAACCGGCCTCTACCTGCTGATCTTCTTCGGCGGCTTCTTCGTAGCCACGCAGCGCGGCGGCAGGGTGCTGGACACGAAGGGGGCGCGTCCCGTGGTGGTCCTCGGCTGCCTAGTCGCCGCCGTCGGCTTCGCGCTCTGGGCGAAGGAGATGCCCGACCTCTCAGTCGGCTCGCAGTGGCCGTTCATGGTGATGGCTGGGGCCGGCGTCGGGCTGGTGCTGAGCCCGGCCAACACCGACGCGCTCAACCGGGTGCCGCGCAGCCGCTACGGCGAGGCGACCGGGATCACCCAGACGGTGCGCAACTTCGGCTCCAGCCTCGGCATGGCGGTGCTGGGGACGATCCTGATCCTGCAGAACAAGTCGAACCTGGAGTCGACGCTGGGCGAAGAGGGCATCCCGAAGTCGGAGGCCGACCAGATCGCCGAATCGCTGAGCGGGTCCGGCGGCGGCGACCAGGCCGCCTTCACCGAAGGGGCGGGGGCAAAAGCCAATGAGATCTTCTCCGCGGTCCAGCTCGACTTCGCGCTCGCCTCGCGCACCGTCTTCTACGCGATGGCCGCGGTGATGGCGGTCGCCTTCGTCGTCGCCCTGATCTGGATGCCGAGCGGCAAGGTCGAAGAGATTCCAGAGAATTAAAGCCCTAGAGCTGAGCGACGATCAAGCCCGCAAAGCCGAGCGCGATCGTGACGATTGAGCCAGCGCCGAGCTGGAGGATCATCCGCTGAAAGGCACTCATCTCAGCTCGCATTTCACGAATATCCGTGTCAAGGCTGCTGAAGCCCTCGACCATGCGCTGACTGAGATCGTCAAGGCGCTCGTCGGTCCAGGCTTCCCTCATCGACTCCATCATTCCACCCTAGACGACAAAACGTCGCATGTGTGTGTCGGGACTGTAATTTCTTTCCGGTGCCGGCAGAATCGATCCCAGGTAAGTTTCGGCGGTGAGGATTCTCGCCTTCAGCGACCTGCACCGCGACCTCGGCCAGGCCGCCAAGCTGGTCGAGATGTCGGCCGAGGCCGATGTCGTGATCGGCGCCGGCGACTTCGCCTCGGTCCACGAGGGGCTGGAGGAGACGATCGAGGCGCTGGCGGCGATCGAGGCGCCGACCGTGCTCGTGCCCGGCAACAACGAGACCGAGGAGGCGCTGCGCGAGGCGGCCAGCGATTGGGGGTCGGCGACCGTCCTCCATGGCGGCGGCCTCACGATCAACGGCGCCGAGTTCTACGGCCTCGGCGCCGGCGTTCCCGTCACCCCCTGGGACTGGAGCTTCGACCTCGACGACGAGGCGGCGGCGGCGAAGCTCGCCGGTTGCCCCGAGGACGCCGTCCTCGTCCTGCACTCGCCGCCGCAGGGCCACTGCGACGCCAACGGAGCGGGCGACCACTTCGGCAGCGCCGCCCTGCTGGGCGCGATCGAGGAGAAGCGCCCCCGGCTCGCCGTCTGCGGACACATCCACGAGTCCTGGGGCTGCGAGAGCCAGGTCGGCGATACGCCGGTGCGCAACCTCGGCCCGAACGGAACGCTGATCGAGCTCTAGCCGCGCCGGACGAACGGCGTCGACGTCACGGCTGGCCGCCCTTCGTCTCCGGCTGCTTCGGCTCGGAGCGGGGCTCCAGCTGCAGCTCGTCTTCGGCGCCGCGCTGGCCTTCGTCGAGCTCGAGGCTGCGCTCGCGCTCGGCGTTCAGCTGGTGGCCGAAGAGGATCGCCAGGTTGGTGATCCAGAGCCAGACGAGCAGGACGATCAGGCCGCCGAGGGTGCCGTAGGTCTTGTCGTAGGAGCCGAAGTTGGCGACGTAGAAGGCGAAGGCCGCCGAGGCGACGAGCCAGATCGCGATCGCCACCAGGCTGCCGGGCGTCACCCACCTGAAGCCGCGCAGCTTGACGTTGGGCGAGGCGTAGTAGAGGACGGCGATCAGGGTGACGAAGAGCGCCGCCAGGACGGGCCACTTGGCAAGGTCCCAGATCGTCAGCGCGGCGCCGGAGATGCCGATCGGCTCCGCCACCGCCTCGACAATGGGTCCGGTGAGCACCAGGCCCAGGGCGACCACGGCGATCAGCACGATCATCGTCAGGGTGACGAGGAGCTGCAGCGGGCGCAGCTTCCAGAACGGGCGCCCCTCAGGCGTCTCGTAGATCACATTGGAGGCGCGGATGAAGGCGCCGACGTAGGCGGAGGCCGACCAGAGCGCCGTGGCGAGGCCGACGACCAGAGTCAGGCCGGCCGCGCCGCGGTTGGAAGTGATCGATTCGATCGGCCCCTGGAAGGTCTCCGCCCCGGATTCAGGCCCGATCGCGGTCACGATTTCCGTGACCTTGTCGGTCGTCGCTTTCGGGTCGCCGAAGAGGCCGACCAGGGAGACCAGCGCCAGCAGCGCCGGGAACAGCGCGAGCAGGCCGTAGTAGGTCAGCGCCGCCGCCCAGTCGCTCAGGTTGTCGTCCCTGAACTCGGTCGCGGTCCGCTTCAGCGTCGCAATCCAGCTGCTGCTCATCTTCTCTTCCGTGCCCCGCGGGCGGCGGGACCAAACCCCGCCCAGGTGCCTTAGAGCGAAGCGCGCAGCTTGGCAAGCGAGCGCTTCTGCGCTCCGTCCTCGCCGAAGTTGTCCGGTGAGAGCCAGGCCTCGAATGCGGCCCGGAGCACTGGCCACTCGTCGTCGACGATCGAGTACCAGGCGGTATCGCGGTTGCGTCCCTTGACCACCAGGTGCTTGCGGAAGACCCCCTCGAAGGTGAAGCCGAAGCGCTCGGCCGCCCGCCGCGAGGGGGCGTTGAGCGCATTGCACTTCCACTCCAGCCGGCGATAGCCGAGCTCGTCGAAAGCGTGGCGGGCGAGCAGGTAGATCGCCTCGGTCGCGGCGGTGGTGCGCTGCAGCGGCGTGCCGAACCAGATGTTGCCGATCTCGAGCGAGCCGAACTCGGGCTCGATTCGCAGGTAGGAAGCCATCCCGAGCGGACGCTCCTCCGGAAGGCCGACGAGGGTGAAGAAGAGCGGATCCTCCGAAGTCTCAACCTGAGTCAGCAGGCGACCCAGCTTCTCCGCGCTCTCGTAAGGCCCATCGAAGAGATAGGTCCAGATTGCGGGATCTCCCTCTGGCGGATGGGAGACAGCGTAGAGCGGTGCGGCATCGACATCCGCATCGAGCGGCCGGAGCAGCACGTGCGAGCCGCGAAGCACCGTCCGGCGCGGCGTCTCGACCGGCGCCCAGTCGAGCGGCGTTCCCAGCGGGGGCTCGGGCGGCATGGCGCTGACTAAAGCAAAGTCGGGCCGGGCCGTCCGTCAGCGTCCCTGACCCTCGACGCGCGCCTTGAGCTCCCCCGGGCGGGCGTTTACGAGCGCCGCGCGGACGGCAGCCTCGACCGGGCCCCTGATCAGCATCCCGAGCACCCGGCCGGGGTCGCTGTCGAGCGTGTACGTCGCCCGAGTCCGCTGGTCGCCAAGGTCCTCGAGCGTCCAGGAGCCGGTGACCGACTTGAGATCGCCCTTCTCCTGGGTCCAGGAGAGGACGGTGGGCGGCTCATAGCGAAACCGCACTCGCGTCTTGACGTGCCGGACCTTGATGTCGTTCTCGATCTCGACCAGTGTCGCCCGGCTCTCGTCGTCGCGCTCCAAGGCTGAGATGGCCACGACGCCGCCCTGCCAGTCCGGCGCGGTGAGCACGTCCTCGACCACGGCCCAGACCTCGTCCACCGGGGCGTCGATCTCTGCGTCGGCGCTGCCGCCCATGCGTGCCATTGGGGAGACGCTACCCGTCTATCCGTAACCCGAACGGGTATCCGGCTCAGCCAGAGTCGATCCGGGCGGTGCCGCCGAGGTAGAGCTCGGCCACCTTGGGGTCCTCGAGCAGGTCGCGGCCGGCGCCCTGGAAGCGGTTCTGACCGAGGTCGAGGACGTAGCCGCGGTCCGACATCGCGAGCGCCCGGCGCGCGTTCTGCTCGACCATGACCACGGTCACGCCGGCCTGGTTGATTTCGCGCACGTTCTCGAAGATCGCCTCGACGAAGGCCGGCGCGAGGCCGGCGGAGGGCTCATCGAGCAGCAACACGTGCGGCTGCGGCATCAGCGCCCGCGCCATCGCCAGCATCTGCCTCTCGCCGCCGCTCATCGTCCCGGCGGCCTGCGTGCGCCGCTCCCCAAGGCGCGGGAAAAGCTCGTACATGCGGTCGATCCGCTCCCGCGTGCGCGAGCGCTCGAGCGAGCCCATCTCCAGGTTCTCCTCTACGCTGAGGCTGGGGAAGACGTTGTCGAGCTGGGGCACGTAGCTCATCCCGCGCCGCGTGATCGTGTGCGGTTCCAGCCCGGTCAGGTCCTCGCCGCGCAGCGTGATGCGACCCGCCCGCGGCCGCAGCAGGCCGAAGATCGCCTTGATCAGGGTCGACTTCCCCGCCCCGTTGGGCCCGACCACGGTCGCGATCTCGCCCTCGCTGACGACAAGCGAGACGCCGTCGAGGATGTCGACCCCGGGCACGTAGCCGGCGACCAGGCCCTCGGTGACCAAGAGGGCGCCGTTCTCGCTCATGCCGCGCCCCCGAGGTAGGCGTCGACGACGGTGGGGTCCTGGCGCACCTGGCGCGGCTCGCCCTCGGCGATCACCCGTCCCTCCGCCATCACGATCACCCGGTCCGAGTGGCTCATCACCACCTCCATGTCGTGCTCGACGAAGAGGAAGGTCGTCCCCCGCTCGCGGCGCAGGCGCTGCATGTGGTCCAGCAGCCGCCGGCCCAGGGTCGGGTTGATGCCGGCCATCGGCTCGTCGAGCAGGAGCAGCTTCGGCTGCGCCATCAGCGCGCGAGCCAGCTCCAGCAGCTTGCGCTGGCCGCCCGAGAGGGTGCCGGCGTAGTCGTCGGCGACACCCTCGAGGCCGAAGATCTCGAGCAGCTCGCCCGCCTGCTCACGCACCTCGCGCTCGCGCCGCCGCGCAGCGGCCGGGCGCAGGAAGAGGTTGCGAATCCGCTCGCCGGGCTGGTCCGGCGCGGCGAGCATCATGTTGTCGAGGACCGGCATCGCCGCCAGCGCCTTGGTGATCTGGAAGGTACGCACCATGCCCAGGCGGGCGATCGCGTAGGCGGGTGAGCGGAAGACCTCCTCGCCGGCGAAGCGCACCGAGCCCCGATCGGCGCGCTGGAAGCCGGTGACCACGTTGAAGAGCGTCGTCTTGCCGGCGCCGTTCGGCCCGATCAGGGCCGTGATCGACCCGCGCGCGACGTCGAACCCGGCGCCGTCCACGGCATGGACGCCGCCGAAGCGCTTGACCACGCCCTCGATCTCCAGCAGCGCATCGCCGCTGGCGGCCTCAGTCACCGAGCACCATCTCCTCCCGCTTGCCGAACATCCCCTGCGGCCGCAGCGCCATCAGCCCGATCAGCACCGCTCCGACGATCGCGAAGCGCAGCGCCGCCGTCTTCTCCTCGCTGATCGGCAGCTCGACGAACCTGGTCCCTTCGAGCAGGGTCCAGAGCAGGATCGCCCCCACGGCGACGCCCCTGTAGCTGGCCAGGCCGCCGAGGATCAGCACCCCGAAGGCGAAGAAGGTGACGATGGGCTCGTAGTCGTCGGGGTGAATCGTGGCGAGGAAGAGGGCAAGGAAGAAACCGGCCAGCGCGCCCAGCAGCGCCGAGATCGCCAGCGACTGCAGCTTGTAGAGGAGGGTGTTCTTGCCCAGGGCGCGCGCCGCGTCCTCGTCCTCCCTGATCGCTCGCAGCACCCTCCCCCACGGCGTCCCCTGCACGTAGCTCAGGACGACGATGCCGATCGCGACCGTTGCCCAGACGACGAGCAGCAGCGGCAGCAGCGGCTCCGGGTCGGACCAGAAGTTTTCGACGAAGCCGAGGATCGAGTCCGACACCGATCGCCAGGAGTCGTCGAAGCAGACCGGGCTGCCGCCTTCGAAGTCGCAGTAGAGGCCTTTGTTGCCGCCGGTCAGGTCACGGGCGTTCTGGGCGACCAGCCGCACCACCTCGGCGGTGGCGAGGGTGACGATGG
This sequence comes from uncultured Solirubrobacterales bacterium, assembly GCA_963728045.1. Classification (GTDB taxonomy): domain Bacteria; phylum Actinomycetota; class Thermoleophilia; order Solirubrobacterales; family 70-9; genus VRUE01. The sequence continues at coordinate 1,462,205 of CAVSIE010000002.1, read as the reverse complement.
CGAAGTAGTCGGCGCGCAGCCGCAGCGAGGGTAGGCCGATCAGCACCCCGAAGCCCATCGTGATCAGGACAGCCGCAGGGAGCGCCAGCCAGAAAGAGAAGCCTGCCTCCAGCACCAGGATCGCCATCGAGTAGCCGCCGACGGCCATGAAGCCCGCCTGGCCGAAGTTGATGATCCCGGTGTAGCCGACGTTGAGCTGCAGGCCGAGCGTGACGACCGCGTAGATACCGGCGACCACCAGGACCCCGCTCCAGAAGCCGAGATTGGTGAAGGCCTCGAGCGTGAACGCGAGGGGCGGCGAGCTCATACCGCCCTCGCGCGGCCGAAGATCCCCTGCGGGCGAATCACAAGCGCGATGATCAAGGCGACGAAGCCGAAGGTCACCTTCCAGCGCGGCTCGACGACCAGGGTCGAGAGCTCGATCACGACGCCGAGCACGAGCCCCGCGGTGAGGGCGCCGAACGGGTTGCCGATCCCCCCCAGGATCACGGCGGCGAAGATCGGCAGCAGCAGCTCGAAGCCGAGCTCCGGCCTCAGGTTGGTGAGCGCGCCGGAGAGCACCCCCGCCAGGCCGGCGAGGGCGCCGGCGAAGAGCCAGGTGTAGAGGATCACGCGACGGGTGTCGATGCCGGCCGTCTCGGCCAGGTCGATGTCGTCGGAGAGGGCGCGCATCTGCTTGCCCAGCAGACTGAAGCGGACGATGAGCCCTGTCGCGATCAGCACCGCGAGCCCGACGACTACGACCAGCAGCTCGGTCTCGCCGATGCGCAAACCGAGGAAGGTGACGCTGCCGGTGACGTCGACGTCGAGCGTGCGGATCTCACTCCCCCAGAACCACTGGATCGCCGAGCGGATGACGAAGGCGAGGCCGATCGACATCAGGATCAGTTGCAGGAAGCCGGCGCCCTTACGCCGCATCGGCCGCCACATGGTGCGCTCGAAGAAGAGGCCAAGCAGGGCCGTGGTCGCCATCGCGAAGAAGATCCCGGCGGCCAGCGGCATGCCCCAGGTGACGTTCACCAGGTACGCCATGTAGGCGCCGAAGGTGAGGAAGTCGCCGTGGGCGAAGTTGACCAGCCGGAGGATCCCGTAGACCAGCGTCAGGCCGACGGCGCCGAGCGCGTAGATGACCCCCAGCGTGAGGCCGTTGAGCGAGGCCTGGGCGACGTCGTGGAGGCCCCTGGCGGCAACCAGGGCCAGCACGATCAGCGCAATGACCCCGAAAGCGACCGCGGCGGGCCGCTCCCGGGCGAACTCTCTGAAGAGCTCGCCGGGAGTGGATTCCGCCCGGGCTGTCGAGGCCTCCATCGGAGAGGGCGACGGAGCGCGTTAGTCCGCCGACACCTCCACGGTGTCGACTTTCACCAATTTGCCGCCTTTGAACTCGGAGATGTTGTAGATGTAGCGCGAGAGGTCACCGTTCTCGTCCCAGTCGATCGGGCCCGAGACGCCTTCGTAGTCGATGTCTTCGCCTTTTTCGAGCGCTTCGACTGCCTGCGGCAGCTGCTCGAAGGTGTACTTCGGCCCGGGCGGGCCGGTGACGTCGACGATCGCGTCGGCCATCTCGGCGCCGTCGCTGGAGCCCGCGGCCACGGCCGCGAGGTAACAGAGGATCACGTCGTCGAAGGTGGTCGAGTCGAACAGGTTCCGTGCCGGTCCCGGCGCCTGTTTGTAGAGCCGGTCGAAGGCATCGGGGGCATCGCCCGAGAAGGCGCCAGGCGCCGTGCCGAGCATTCCTTCGGTCGCCTCACCGCCGACTTCTTCCACCAGTTCGGTCGAGCTGAGGCCGTCGGTGATGAACGTTTTCGAGGCTTCCCAGTTGCCCGTACGGACCAGCGCCGGGCCGAGCTTGGCAAACGTTTCCGGGAAGTCGATGATCACGAAGTTGTCGGGGTTGCCCGAGGTGATCTGCTCGGCCTCGGAGTTGTAGCTCGGCTGTTCGGGGTCGTAGATGACCTTCTCGGCGACAGTCGCCCCACGCTCCTCCAGTTCCACTTCGAGCGAGTCGGCGAAGCCGGTGCCGTAGAGGTCGTTGCGGGCGCCGATGTTGATCGTCTTGCCTTTGAGCCCGCCAAGCTCCTGCTCCATGCGATCGGCGAGGGCCCTGCCCTGCAGGCCATCCGGCGGCGCCGTACGAGCGAAGAGCCCGTCATCGTCGAGGTCGGAGAGCGCGTCCGCGGTCGAAGCGGGTGAGATCAGCATCACGCCCTCGGGCACCGTGACCGAGCGCGCGACGGCGACCGTCGCCGTCGAGGCGTAGTCGCCGGAGATGCAGGTCGCGCCGTCGGCGATCAGCTTGCGCGCCGCCTGGACGCCGCCCTGGTCGTCCGAGGCGCCGTCCTCAGTGACCAGCTCGACCGTCTGGTCAACCCCTGTCTGTTTGATCGCGGCGTCGATCTCTTCGACCGCGAGATCGCCGGCCTTCTGCCCGGCCGGGCCATAGGGCGCCAGGTCTCCTGTCAGCGGGACCAGGTTGCCGATCGTCAGGTCGAGCTGCGCCGCTCCACCTCCTCCGCCCCCACCGTCGTCGTCATCGTCTCCACATGCCGCGATTCCCAGCGCCAACACGAGCGCGGTCACGGCGGCTGCCAACACAAGGCCTGGTCGCTTCACGAGATTCCTCCTTTAACGCCCGGCCATTTCGGCAGGGGCCGACCGATCGGATGCTCCGGAAATACCCAGGGAGTGGGGTTCTCAACCGTTGATTGCTCAGGTAATCTTTTTTGCGGTGGTCCTCCGCCTCGCCTCCCTCGGACTCGCAATTGCACTCTTGGCCGGCTGCGGCAGCAGCGGCGACGCAGCCGAGTCGCCTTCCAACGGTCTGCCCGACGAGATAGTGATCGGCGCCGCGATGGCCAAAACCGGCTACTTGGCCCCCTACGACGCCACCTTTGCCGCCGTCGAACAGCTGATCGAGGAAACCAATGCCCGCGGCGGGATCGACGGCCACAAAGTACGCGTGATCCAGTCCGACACCCGTTCGGACCCCCAGCAAGCCGTGCTGGCGGTCCAGGAGGTAATCGAAGACGGAGCCGATGTCCTCATCCTCAGTGGGGAGGCGCTGAATGCCGCCGCCGCCTCGCCACTCGCCGAGGAGCACAACCTGCTGAACATCTCCAACGCGAACGAACCCGGCTTCGGACCGCCGACGACCGGTCGCCTCTCCTTCAGCTCCTTTCCGAGCATCCTCAGCGAGGGGAGCGCCGGCGCCTCATTCCTCCGCGACAGAGGCGCCAGGCATCCGTTCCTGTTCCGCGACACCTCGCTGATCTACGGCAGAGCGCACTGCTCGGCCTTCCAGCAGACCTGGGAGAAGCTCGGCGGCACGATCGCGGGCTCCACCGACTTCGAGAACAGCGACGAGTCGGTCGCCAGCCAGGTCAGCGAGCTGCGAGGCGCCGACGCCGACGCCGTGGTCATGTGCTCCTACCCGCCGGGAGGCGCCGCGGCGATCAAGCAGATTCGCGCCGCCGGCATCGACGTCCCGATCCTCGGACCGGGCGGCTTCGACGGCACCTTCTGGCTGAAGGGCATCCCGGACACCAAGGACATCTACGCCACCTCGAACGGCTCAGCCTACGACCCACCGGACGAGGCGACGGCGAAGCTGTTCGAGAGTCTCGAACGATCTGGCGTGGACACCGACGTCTCGAGCGCTCTGCTGGGCGCCTATGCCGGCGGGCAGCTGCTCCTTGGCGTGATCGAGGAAACCGGCAGCGTCGACGGAGACGTTCTGGCCGATGCGCTCGAAGCGAAGCCCCACGAGACGATCATCGGCAGGCTCCGCTACACGAGGGACAACCACCACACGACCCGGACATGGCCGATCTACTCCTACTCGAGCGGCGAGCCGAAGCTGGTGGCGAAGGTGAAGCCGCAGTTCATTCCCGAGTACGGCGAGTAGTCGGCTGGGTGCTCAGCCGGCGACCGCCGGGCGCTCGGCGAGCGCCCGATCGACGAACTCGGCAAACGCCCTACGGTAGGCCAAGGTGAATCGGTCGGCGAGCGCATTGGCGTCCGCGTTTGGGTCTAGCGGCAGCTCGCGCGGCTCGATCGCCGAGATGATCTGCAGGTCCTCCGCGTAGACGCGCCCGTCGAAGGCGATCGCCTGCTCGAGGCCCTCCTGATCGAAATTCTCGAGGCCTCCCTCGATCCAGTAGTGGGCCGACTCGGTCGCGCTGATCGCGCGCGCGGCGTGGAGGAGGCAGCGTTCGCCTTCCGCGGTGAACATTCGGGCCGAGGTGAAGTTTGGAGCGATCACGTGGTAGCCCATTTCCCGCAGCGTGCCCCACACCGCTTCTGCGTCCTCACCGAACTCCATCTTGCGGCGTAGCGTCACCTCGAGCCCGTCGCGCTGGGGCTCGAGCGGCTCGATCAGCTCGGGCATCGAGCCCAGGGTCGCCTGGTGGACGAAGGCGAAATGCGCGACGTCGCGGAAGTTCTCGATCATCAGCCCGAAGGCGACCGGCAGCTCGAAGGGCTCCCCGTGTCCCCATGTCCACTCCTCGGCGTCGAACCACGGCGGGTCGGGCAGCCCGCCAAGCGGCTCCTCCAGAACCGTCCAGACGAGACCCCACTGGGTGCGGGCCGGATAGGCCGAGATCTGGGCGCGCGATGGGATCTGACGCTGGTCGGGCAGCGACGGAACCCGGGTGCAGGCCCCATCCCGGCCTGCCCACTCCCAGCCGTGATAGGGACACTGAATCGACTCGCCCTGGACCTTGCCCATCGAGAGCGAGGCGCCACGGTGGGCGCAGCGGTCGGCGACCACGGCCGGCTCCCCACCCTCGGTGAGGAAGACGGCGAGCGCTTCGCCGAGGAGAATGGCGCGCTGAGGACCGCGCTCTAGGTCTTGGAGCCTCGCGACCGGCTGCCAGCAGCGACGCAGAGCGAGGGAGACGTCTTCGCTGGTCGGGACTCGATCTGGGCGATCGTCGAGCATCGCGTCATTGCTCAGGATTGCATGTTCGTTCATGGCTGTCTTCCCAGATAGGCGCGCAGGACACCGGGATCGCGCTGCAACTCGCTACGCGAGCCCTGGGCTCGGACCTTGCCGGCGCTGAGCACGACGCAGCGGTCGGAGAAGGCGATCGTCCGCGTGGCGTTCTGCTCGACCAGGAGCATCGTCATCCCCTCGTCGCGCAGGCTCTGGAGCAGCTCGTAGATGAGGTCGATCGTCTTCGGCGCGAGACCGAGCGAAGGCTCGTCGAGAATCAGCAGCTTGGGCCTGCCGAGCAGGGCACGGGCGATCGCGAGCTGTTGCTGCTCCCCTCCCGAGAGGCGATCGGCGCGCTGGTGGGCACGCTCCCGGAGGATCGGGAAACGCTCGAGCGTCTGCTCCCTCCAGCTGGCGTCCTCGCTGTCGCTTCGTGCGCCGAGCCGCAGGTTCTCCGCAACCGTGAGGGTCTTGAAGACGTGCCGGCCCTCCGGCACCAGCGCCAGTCCCAGGCGCGCGATCTGCTCGGGCGCCATTCCTGTCAGGACGCGATTCTCGAGCACCACCTCTCCCCCACTCGGGCGCACCAGGCCGCAGATCGATCGCAAGACCGAGCTCTTGCCCGCGCCGTTCGGCCCGATCATCCCGACCACTTCCCCTCTACCGACGCCGAGGTCGACTCCGTGGACCACCTCGGTGCGCCCGTAGCTGACCCGGATCTCGCGCAGCTCAAGCATCGACTGCCGCCAGGAAAGCGCTTCCGAGGTAAGCCTCGACCACCGCGGGGTCCGCTTGGACCTCCTCCGGAGTCCCTTCCCTCAGGGTCATGCCGTCATCCAGCACCTGGATCCGGGGGCAGAGCTCCATGACGATGCTCATGTCGTGCTCGATGAGCAGGACCCCGCAGCCGAAGTCCTTCACCACGTCGCGGAGGATCTCGACCAGCTCCTCGCATTCGATTTCGTTCAGCCCCGCGGCCGGCTCGTCGAGGAGCAGGTAGCGAGGGTAGGTGGCGAGCGCACGAGCGACACCCAGGAGGCGCTGGCCTCCCGGGGGCAGAGAGCCGGCGGGCATCGCCGCCTGTCCGCGGAGGTTCAAGCGACCGAGCACATCGGCCGCGATCGCCGCCGCGCGCCGCCTGCCGACTCCGATGCCCATCGCGCCGACGGCGACGCTCTCGAGAGCGGTCAGATGCGGGAAGGGCAGGGAGGCCTGAAAGGTGCGACCCAAGCCTTGGCGGGCGAGGCGCGTCGGGGTTCGCCCAGTGACAACGACCCCGTCCAGCGTGACAGTGCCCGAGTCGGGCCTTTGAAAGCCACTTAGAACGTTGACGAGGGTCGTCTTGCCGGCGCCGTTCGGCCCGATCAGGCCGAGTGCCTCGCCGGGCTCGAGCTCGAGGTCGACCTCCTCAAGGACCCGCAGTCCGGCGAAAGCGAGCGATATCCCCTCGGCCCGCAGCATGCCTTTCATGACTGGGTCGGCGGACGAACGCCTGGCCATGACACCGTCGGGCTCTGGCGGTGGCGTGGAGGACGTCAAACCCAGCCGGCGGGCCCAGGGCAGCTCGCCCGCCTCTCTGCCACGGCTCAGCCCGTCCGGCATCGCGATCATCGTCACCAGCAGGATCACTCCGAGACCAATGGCGGCGAGGCCTGGCGCCTCGCCGATCGAGACCGTGCCGAGCAGGTCGGCGCCGTTCTCGACACCGCGGAGCATCTCGTTCACCGTCGCGATCGCGATTGCCCCGACCACCGCGCCGAGCACGCTGCGGGCGCCACCGACGACCAGCATCGTCATCGTCGTCACGGTCGCGCCGAAGTAAAAGGTCGTGGGGTTGAGAACGCCGGACTGCTGCACGGCCAGCGCGCCGCCGATCCCGCACAGCACGCCGCTGATGCCGAACGCGATCAGCCGCTCCCTCATGACGCCGATTCCGATCGAGCGCGCAGCCACCTCGTCCTCGCGCGTCGCCTGCAGGCGATAGCCGCTGGAGGACCACTTGAAAGCGATCGCGAGGACGACGGCCACGGCCGCCCAGAGCCCGGCCGACTCGACGCTGGTCGTCGTCGGAATGCTGACCAGCCCGCTGCTGCCTCCCGTGACGCGGTCCCAGTTGGCCGCGACGTTGTAGGCAACGACCAGAAAGGCGAAGGTGGAAATCGGAATGGCGAGGGTGGAGGTGCGCATCAACGGAAGGCCGACCACCATCGCGAGGAGGCCGGAGATCGCCGCGGCGATCAGCGTCGCGGGCAGCGCATCCAGCTGGGAGTCGGCGATGAAATGCGGCAGGCCGGGCGTCTGCAGCAGGGTGAATGCCGCCGGCAAGGTGAGAAACGCGGCGATGTAGGCGCCGGTCGTCGCGAAGCCGAGCTGCCCGAACGAGTAGACCCCGCTGTTGCCGACGAAGACCTGCAGGCCGAGAACGACGATCAGATTGCAGAGGATCAGAGTGACCGTGCCCTGAAAGGAGGGCGTGCCGCTCGCGCCCACCCAGGTGACGATCGCGACCAGAGCCAGCGGAACCAGCAGCGAGACCGCGACAGCCGAGCGAGAGCGAAACCTCGCGGCGCTCATACCCGAGCCTTTCCGATCTCTCCGCCAAGCAGTCCGTGCGGCCGGAAGATCAGGATCAGCACTGGGAACGTGAACACGATCGCATCGCGGAACGGCGCCAGTCCCTCGGGTAGGTAGGCCCCGAGCAGCGAGGAGAGGACACCGAGCAGCAGGCCACCGAATACCGCGCCAAAGATCCTGCCGAAGCCGCCGATCACCACCGCGACGAACCCAATCAGGATCGGAGTGAGGCCCATCGTGGGCGATACCTGGCCGGTTTGCATCACGATCAGCACGCCAACCGCGGCGGCGAGCGCTCCGCTGATCGCGAAGGAGATCGCGATCACCCGGTTGGCGCGTACGCCAAGCAGGCGCGCCATGTCGAAGTTCTCCGCCGCCGCTCGCATCGCCAGCCCCGTGCGAGTTCGGTAGAGGAGCCACCCGAGCCCGCCCAAGACGATCATCGTGAGCCCGAGAGTGACGAACTCCAGGTTAGGCACCGAGAGACCGCCGATGCTGGTCGATTCGCTGATCGAGGGCGGCGTCGCGACCGATTGGGCACGAGCGTCGACCGCCACTGTGACGACGTTCTGGAGAATCGCCGCAACCGCCAGCGAGGTGACGAGTTGGGCGGAGAGGTCAGCGCTGCGCACCGGCCGGAAGGCCACGCGCTCGGCAAGGAGCGCGACCACGATCCCGGCCAGAAGGGCGCCGGCAACTCCTGCAGCGAAGGGCAGCCCGGCGAAAACGTACAGGGCGTAGGCGGAGAGCATGATGAACTCGCCGTGGGCGAAATTCATCATCCCCATCACCGTGTAGACGAGGGTTATGCCGAGAGCGATCAGCGCGTAGAGACACCCGAGGGCGAGGGCATCGATCATGTTCTGGCTCAGCTCGGTCAATACTCAACTCAGCTCGAAGGTGAGCTGAGCGCCATCGGCGCGGTATACGAGACGGGCGAACTCGAGCGGGTGCTCCGGCCCTGACTCCTCCGTCCGGCCGAACTGGAGGAAGCGACCCATCAGGGCCGGATCGCCGGCCGAGGCGCCAACCTGGGAAGACCCCCACTCGCCGAAGAAAGTGTGCTCGATCGAGACAGTGGCGCGGGTAAGGTCGGTCCCGCGGGGCTCGGGCAGCTCCGCGCTGGCTTCGAGCGCCCGCGCGGCGGGGAGCAGCCACGGCACGTGGGCAACGGCGGAGAAGGAGTCGATCAGGAAAACCGATGACTGACCGAAATCAGCGACCGCAGTCACATGTGCGACCAGCGTCTGCCGATCCTCGATCTCGAGGAAGTGCAACACGGTGGGGTCGGGGTGACGCCTGCGTGCGCTGAGAATGTTGATCGCCAGCTCGTCATCGCGCTCGAGCAACAACTTGACCAGTCCGGTGACCAGAATTTCGCGCCGAGGCGGAGCGACAAAAGCACCCGATCCCTTGATACGCACGATGGCGCCGTCGCCGACGAGAAGGTCGAGCGCCGGCCTGATCACCGCCCGTGAAACTTTGAACTCTTCCTCGATTTCGCGCTCGGAGGCAAAGCGGGTGCCGGCCTCCCAATTTCCAACCTCCAACTTCACCTTGAGCGCCGCAGCGAGCTGGAAGTAGAGCGGTACTTCGCTGTCGCGGTCAAGTTCGCTGCTGCCCGCCAGCGATACGGCGGCAGACTGCCTAGGCTGGCCACTCACCGATCTGACAGGCCTGACCATTTCAATACGAGAATACCTTTCGCATTAAAGTCAGTGGCGCATATCCCCCGCGCCCGACAGGATTCGAACCTGTGACCTTCGGTTTCGTAGGCCGAGCCTGGAGATCGGCGGGGACCTGCGATTCGAGGTGGCTACTGCTTTTCGGTGTCCCTACCGGGCCCGCCGAGCAGCTTGTCGCTGCCGCCGCCGCCCTTCAAGGTGTCGCGGCCTGGTCCGCCGAGCAGCTTGTCTGCCGCAGAACCGCCGCGGAGAAAGTCGTCTCCGCGCGCGCCCTCGATCTTGTCGCTGTCCGCGCCGCCACTCAGCCTGTCGTTGAGGTTGCCGCCGGTGATGGAGTCGAACCCGGGCCCACCGTCGAAGATGTTGATGTGACCCGGAGCCCCGATGAACTTGTCGTCGGAGTATTCGGTCGGGTCGCTCACCGTGGAGATGGCATGGATCTCGATCGGCCCCTGGCCCCCACCGAGGTCGTCGGGCAGCTGCGAGAAGTCGAAGAGGGTGGACATGGAGGAAGAAGCCTCGATTCGCCTCAAGTCGCGGCAGTAGGCAGGACCGTTGTCTACGAAAACGCCGCTGACGGTGATCTCGCCGTCGCTCGCGCAGCGAGGGACGATTTTTCCCTCGCCGCCACTAACCGTGAGCACGCCGTCGGTAAAGGCGCCAAAGGCGTCCGCCCTCGCCGGCATGAGCACAGCGATTGCCAGCGCGAGCGTCGCGCCGATCAGCGCCCAGCAGCAGGATCCACCGAACCGAAGCCGAAGCGCTGCCATCGCTGCCATAGATCGGGAGTTTAGGTCCTCCTCGACAGCCTCGACAGGCCTATCTTGCCTTTCCTTCGCGGTACCACTTTTCGGTTTCCGTTGACGTAGACACAGGCGGGGCCACCCTCGCGATGGCGGACGCCGTCTACGTAGTACTTGACCGATCCATTTGAGCGTGAATCACAGCCCGGTGCAGCTCGTCCTTCTCGCGCCCCGCTGGAGCGGGCCGGAGTCGACCTCATCGAGGCTCAGCGCATCGTCAACGCGCTCCAGCAACGCGATAGCGAAGGTAGACCATGCCGTTGCCGAAGTGGCGTTGGCCCAGCAACTCGAGCCCTAGGCGGACGCCCTCAGGGAGGGATCGCTTGCCGCCTCCCACCACGATCGGCACGAGGAACAGGTGGCACTCGTCGATCAACTCAGCTTTAAGAGCTTCGGCGGCAAGATTGGAACCGCCCATGGCCATGTCGCTGCCTACCTGCGCCTTCATCGTTCGGACAGCCTCGGATCGAAGTCCCGCTCGATCCGCGTCCTAGCGGTGGATACGCTCTCCAGCGTCTTGGAGTAAATGACCTTGTCGGCCGCCCGCCATATCTTCGCGAAGTCCTGTGCGAAGGACGGTCGGTCGACAAGGGCGTCGGCGGTCTCCCAGTAGACCATCGTCTCGTACATCCTGCGCCCGTAGAGGTAGGTGCCGACCGGTCGCTCGAGGTCGTTGACGAAGGTATGCACCTCCTCGTCTGGCTTCGCCCAATCGAAGTTGCCGTCCTCATCCTCGACGTAGCCGTCGAGGGAGGCGATCATCGAGTAGATCAGCTTGGCCATCAGTGCGAGATTATTCGGCCGTTCGGCTCGACTAAGGGGACGGGGTGGACACTGCTCGCCCCGCCCCACCCAGCCTCTTCCCTGTCTCAGGCCCACCGGGAAGGCCGCGCTGCGCGGCGACCTGCTCGAAGGCGTCAACAACCTTGGGGTCAAACTGCGAGCCGGCGCTGCGGCGTAGCTCTTCGAGAGCTCGCGAATGACGCATCGCGACGCTGTAAGGGCGCTCTGAGACCATCGCCGCGTAGGCCTCGCACACGGCGACCACCCGCGAGCCAAGTGGGATCTGCTCGCCGCGCAATGAGTCCGGGTAGCCACTGCCATCCCAGCGCTCTCCACTCGAGCGAACCAGACGCGCGACTGGCACGAGCGCCGCCGCAGAGGCAATGATCCGCTCGCCGATCAGGGTGTGCTGGCGGATGAACTCCCACTCGGACTCCTCGAGCGGGCCTGGCTTGCTCAGGATCGCGTCGGGGATTGCCATCTTCCCTGTCTCGTGCAGCTGCGCAGCGCGGTAGGTCTCGTCGCGTTGCTCGGCCTCCATTCCCAGCTCCTCGGCGACGGCCAGCGCCAGCTCGGCGATATCAACGGCCTGCTCGGCCAGCCGCGGTTGGCGCTCGCGCAGCGCCGTCAGCAGGACGTCGCGCGACTGCGAGCCGGCCGAGGCCCGCTCGCTGACCTTGTTCGCATACATTCGCCGGTCGGCGAGCAGCATCGCCTCTTTGACCGAGCCGGCCTCATTCGGCAACAGGACGCTGCCCTGCGAGGCGGTGATCGCGAAGCCCTCGCCGTCCTCAGAGAGCGCAGCGGTGGCACTGGCGATGACCGCGTCGACCTCCGCCGCTGTGCACTCGACCAGGAGACAGAACTCATCGCCACCTAGCCGATAGGCGCGGCCTTTCGATGCCTCGAAGCGCTCCAATCGCCCGCCGAGTCGTTCCAGCAGGGCGTCTCCAGCCGGGTGGCCGAAGGTGTCGTTGTAGAGCTTGAAACCGTCAAGGTCGAACAGCGCAAGGAGTCGAAGGGACCCGGCCGGCGCCGGGCGCGTGGTTGCGCGCTCCAGGTCCAGCATCAGCGCCCTGCGGTTGGGTAGCCCGGTCAACTCGTCGGTACGCGACTCTTGCGCCCTCGTGCGGACTTCCCCCTGGCTCTCACGCAACGAGAGGACCAGCCGCACGACGACCGCGATCAGGGTGAGCAGGGAGATGACTGCCGCTGCGGTAGGGGCCGTGGTGAATCGTTCGGCTGCCTGAATGCAGATCGCGACCAGGGCTGCGGCGGCGGGTATCGCGATGATCCGCACCGCCCGAGATCGCACTGGCTGCGTGACGCCTGGCTCGACCCACGCCGCGCAGGCAACCAGCAGAACACCGCACGGCCAGCCGGCGTCGAGAATCGTGCCTTCGACGTAGGTCCCGTTGGCGGACTGCAGCAAATAAACGCCGTCGGAGACGGCAAGCAGGAGGAGGCCGGCGCCGAGGACCGCCCAGCTGCGCCCCGGTCGCCAACCGGTGAACGAGGCGGCGGTGGCCACCATCGTCAACAGAGTCAGGTCGGCGATCGGGTAAGCAAGGTTGGTCGCGACGGCGAGCGTCTGGCCTTCGCTTGAGGCATCGACAATCGGCCCGAGCGCGAACGCTGCCGCCAGTGCTGCGACGGCGGAGCCGACGATAGCGCCGTCCAGCCACCGCGCGACCGGAAAGGCCCCGATCCTCGCCCGCAGAAGGGCGATCAGCGCCGCGTAGGCGAGTGGATAGAAGGCGAGGTAGCCGCCGTCCGCGGGAGAGGGAATTGGCACCGTCGCCTGCCCGGCGAGAACAGCCGCGTAATAGATTTCTCCACCGGTGTAGAGCAGCAAGCCGACTCCGAGTAGTGCCCAGACTCCCCGCTCGCGGCGGATCAGCGCGGCCCGCAACAGACAGGCGGCGGCGCTTGTCAACATCAGGGCGCTGTAGATCCAGGTGTTGAAGAGCACATCGGTGCTGCGACCGCCAAATCCGACCGCGACGTGCGCGGTAAAGGCGACGAGCAGGCAGAGGGCAAGGATGCCGCCAATCAGGACGGTCCTTCGCTCGCGCTTGCTCAGCCCAGATACCACTCCCCAAGAATCGGAATCTGAGGCGGCAACCTTGAAGGTCTAACCAGACTTGTAAGCCGCAATCCCGCTCCCAAAGCCAGATTCGGCTCCACAAGCGGGTTTTGCCAAACGCGCCCGACAGGATTCGAACCTGTGACCTTCGGTTTCGTAGACCGACGAGTGGCCGCTTAGCAGAGCCGTTGACCGCGATTCTGAGACCTAGATGAGACTTGACAGGCGCGGTCGGATCGGCCGAAGGTCGGATATCGAGCGCAGACAACCCGTATCATCCGAGCATGACCTACGCACGGATCAAGACCGAGCACGCTGGCGCGAAGAACGGCGGCGGGGCCTGGATGACGCGCGCGGAGGCGAAGCGAACCGCCAAGCGCAGGCGTCGGCAACTCGACAAAGAGGCAACGGCCCTTGCCGAACTGCCCAGGGACGCCGGTACGATTGGCGCATGACCACCCGAGAGAAGGCCCACGCACTTCTCGACGAGCTGTCCGATGCGGAGCTCGACGAGGTAGTCAAGCTGATCGAGGTACGGCATGAGGAAGGCCAGGAGCCCGAGATGGCCGAGTTGCCCGAGAGCTGGCGGACCTTCGAGGACGGAACGCCGGTCCCGAACTGGGTCGCCGCGGTCCATGAGGCCCGAGAAGGTCGTTAGTGCTGGTCATTGACGCGAACGTCGCGGTTGCGGCGTGCGCCAGGCCCAATGGCTTCGACGAGCTTGCCGACGACTTGGTCGGCCCGCCCCTGCTGTGGTCGGAGGCACGCTCGACGCTGCACTTGCAAGCTGCGAAGAAAGAAATCTCAGCCGAGCGGGCCGAGCATCTCCACGAACGGCTCAATGCTGCTCCGATCAAACGCCTCGATCCACCAGACCTCGGCGAGGAGACATGGCGAATCGCCGACAAATTTGGCTGGGGTCGAACCTATGACGCTGAATACGTGGCCCTTGCGAAGTTGCTCAACTGCCGGCTGGTCACGCTGGATATGCCGCTCCGTCGCGGCGCAGACCGTCTCGGCTTCGTTTTGACGCCGGCCGAGCTGTAGAGCCGGCATGACGCTGGTCCTCTCAGTGGCAACCCCCGCTTACGCGCTCCACGTGAGCGACCGCCTCGTGTCGGCAGGCGGAAAGCCATTCGATCCCCTGGCTAACAAGACGGTCATCTTCCGAGCAACCGACGGGCTACTTGCGATCGGTTACACGGGTGCGGCGTTCCTAGAAGGATTGCCAACAGATAGCTGGATCGCGGCAGCGCTTTCCGATGGAGCATCAAGCGAAGGCAGAGCTGCAATGTCCTTCGGGCATTTCCCTATTCGAGATGTCGGTTCAAGTCTCTTGCTGCTATGCCAGCGCCTAAGAAGCAAACGGTTTCAGAGTTTGGGGGGCGAAGTGGCCGCGGTCGGCTGGCAATGGCAACGAAAGCGTCGGAAGGCAAGAGCTCGGGATGTCCTATGGGTTCTGCACAGCGGTTCGGGCCAACTGCGATGGGATCAGCTTGTTCCGAAACCCCTAGAGCAGCAGCGTCAAGTCTTTCGAATGGTCCCAACCGGAGACTGGCCGTTGGGAAATGAGGAATGGAAACAGCTCCTCGTTCAAGTCGGGCAGGCGGGCCCCAATTGGGAGTTGGTTGAGAACCTACTGATAGCTGCCATACGTCGGGCAAGCGAGGTCAAGCCTGGAACTATCGGCGGAAACTGCATGTCAGTCTTGTTGCGTCCAGCTGGCTACCCGAACGCCCTGATTCGGTTCGTTCCTAAAAGCCCATATCTCGGGTCAGCCTTTGGCCAGCAGGTTGAGGTGGCCTTTTCTCCCTGGCTCGTTGCTCCCGACGCGATTCTTAGTCCGTCCGCATCTGTCGGCGGAATGAGCACGGAGCAGGGCTTGCTCACCTTCGCGATGGACTTCCCCGTCCCGCCGCAGCAACAGACCCTCAAGGCGGCGTTTCAGTCTCAAGAGCGACCAGAATGGACGCTCTCCTAATAGATCGTAACGATCTGATGCAGTTATGCTGCTCAGGCATTCTGGCACTATTCACGACTAAACGAATCCAAGGGGAAGGTCTCAAAGTGGAGGCAGTTAATACCGGCTTCAACCGCCTACAGATATCGGACTGGCGCCAGTTTGCTGAGCTTGACATTTCATTCCATCCGCAGCTGACCGTGCTGACTGGCGCAAACGCATCCGGCAAGAGCACGATTTTGAGTCTGTTGGCAACGCATTTCAACTGGTCTCGTATCTATTCGTCAGCGCCAATCAAACGTGGAAAGAAACACTTTTGGAGTAACCGAGGATTCTCCTTGTTCGGATCCCGCAGAGCCGACGAGACTCCTAATCAGGTCGGAACTCTGACTTACGCTAACGGTGGCGAGGCTCGCCTGGTCGTCCCTGAGAACGATGAGTCCGCCCGCGCCCAATACAGCGTTCAGCTTCTAGAACAGCAGGTCGCGCCCGGCGTATTTCTAACATCCCATCGCGCTGTATCTGGCAACTACGCCCCCGTCGAAAGCATTCCTACTCTCTTCGGGACCTCCGATCAGCTATTCGAGCAATTTACAAATGAGCTTCGGGTCCGCTGGCAAGGAAGTTGGACCGGCAAGACCCCTCAGCTAGCGCTGAAGGAGTCACTGATCGCTGCTGCGGTCTTCGGCGAGGGAAGTGAATCTGTCGAGCGAAATGAGGACGCTTGGCAGATTTGGACTGGCTTTCAGCGCGTGCTTCAGGAGATCATGCCTCAGTCTCTAGGGTTTCGCAGACTACGGGTCCGAGTCCCGGAGATCATCATTGAGGCGGAGAGCGGGGATTTCATAATTGATGAGGCATCTGGCGGACTCAGTGCGATTGTCGAGATGGCGTGGCAGATATTTCTTCGGTCTCGCAATCAGCCTCGCTTTACCGTGCTTATCGATGAGCCAGAGAATCATCTCCACCCGAGTCTTCAGCGAGGGATCCTTCCTGCGCTCCTGCTGGCGTTCCCCACGGTTCAGTTCATAGTGGCAACCCACAGTCCCTTTGTCGTGACAGCAACCCCAGACTCTGGTGTCTTTGTCCTTGACTACAACGACGAGCAACGCGTCACCAGCCGGTCTCTGGATTACGTCAATCGGGCAGCCAGTGCGGATGAAACCCTTCGACGCGTTCTCGGAGTTGAAAGCACTGTTCCAGCGTGGGCTGAAGCCCGGTTTCAAGCAATCCTAGGCGAGTACCTTATGCCCAATATCTCAACAGAGCGAATGCGGGCCCTAAGGGCAGCCTTGGAGCAAAATGGCTTGGAGGCACACTTTCCTGACGCCGTTATCGCGGCGTCTGATCACGAGGATGCGACTTCCGATGCAGAAATTGACCAAGACCGCTAAACCAGAGATTCTCGTTCGAAACGAAGAGAGCTGGACGACAGACTACGTTCAAGCAGTTGCCGCAGGTGACCCATCGCGTTTCGAGAAATGGCGACATCCTCAGATCAAGGAAACCCTTCGAGTCGAGGTGCGATCAAGGTGTGCCTACTGCGAGGGTTTCGTCGATGATGTGGCGTTCCCCCATGTCGAGCACATCATCCCTAAGTCGATAGCTCCCGAGCTAGCCCATCGGTGGACGAATCTAACGAGCGCCTGCGGTCGCTGCAACAGCGCAAAGCACGACTTCTACGAGGAGGAGAACGGGCTACTAAATCCGTATACGGACCCGCTCGATGACCACATTCGCTTCCTGGGGAATCTGATCCAGTGGGGGCTCGGAAGTGTCAGAGGTGAGCTAACCGTGCGGCGCCTTGGCCTGAATCGGCTCGATCTAGCGAACGCGCGACTCCGACGACTTGAATCCGTTCGCGAGATGTTGGAGCGCTGGCATGCAGCCTCCCCACCTCTTCGAGGCATCCTTGAAGACAGCCTGCGTCTTGACGCTGAGGAGGGAGAGTTCAGCGGCACGATGAAGGCGTACTTGCATGAGTTCTCTTTCCCTATCTAGCTCCATCTACGGCGATGCGCACAGCCGCGAAGTTCCCACCAACCGCATGCGTATACCGCGCCAGCATCGTCTCGACGCGGTGGCCGGCGATCTCGGCTAGGTCGGCGTCGTTGATTCCTTCTGCGCGGAGGTGGGTGACGTAGCTGTGGCGGCACTCGTGGGGGCGAATGTCGAGGCCTGAGCGCTCCTGGGTTGGCTTCCAGACGTCTCGGTAGAAGTTGCGCTGGCGCCAGAGACGGCCGCTTGACGTTGGGAAGAGCCGCTCGCAGTCCTCGCCGTTGAGCTGTATCTGAGCTTCGATCAGCCAAGCAAGCGTCGCGGGGACCGGGACGATGCGGCCCGCGTCGTGCTCGCCGTGGTCGGTCTTGGTGCCGGCGAGGATCGTGCCCTCGTGCGCCGTCCGGCGAACCTTCAGCGTCTCGCCATCGAAGTCCTCGCGCCTGAGCGGCAGTACCTCCCCCAGTCTCATGCCGGTGTCGGTGAAGACGCGGACCAGCGCCTCATAGCGGCCCGCGGCCTTGGCGAAGCGGTGCATCTCCTCGAAGCTGAAGACGCGGATCGGGCGGCGCTTCTTCTTGGCCCTGGGGTCGTTCGCTCGGATGCGGACGCCCTTGAAGGGGTTGAGGTCGGCCACTTCGTCAGTGATTGCGTCCTCGGCCATCGCCGAGAGCGAGCGCAGGATGCCGACGACGCCGGTGGTCGCCCTTCCTTGGACTCGCAGCATGTGGTCGACAAGGGCGAGGGCTTGGGCGGCGGCGCAGCTCGCGCAACGGCCACTGCTTCAGCGGGACGCCCTCGATCTCCACCTCGAGAACGCGGCCGATGCGGTGCTCGTTGGTCGCGTTGGTGCGCTCCGAGCGCGGATGGCGGGTCATCCAGGTGGCGAAGTACTCGCCGAGGGTGTCTGGTCGGTCTGAGAGCCCGTAGGCCTCGTCTATCGCTCGCTGCGCCTCCCCCTTCAGCGTGAAGGTGCCCTTGCGGCCGTTCCAGGTCGGCTTGGCAATGTGGCGCTGTCCATTCCGGCCGGTGTAGCGGGCGACCCATACGACCTCGCCCGAGGGGTTGCGACGCTTGACCGGGGCCTCACGGCGTCTCATGCGGCCTCGTCTCGGTGGCGGGAGAGGAAGGCGTCAACGTCGGCCGGATCGATCCGTCTCGCAGCTCCGAGCTTGTAGGAGGGCAGCTCGCCGCGCCTGATCCAGTTGCGGATCGTGCGGTCGGAGACGGCGAGGTAGGCGGCAAGGCTGCGCTCGGTGAAGAAGGCGCTGGCAGGTTTCCTCTCCATGCCCCTGTTGTCCAGAGGGGCCGGCTTTTGCATCGGCCCGACTCGTGACCTTCGGCTGCGTTTCCCCCGGCATCCATACAGGCGGCCGTCGCACGGCGAAGCCGTGCCAAAATCGGCCGCCCGGGCGACGGGGGAACGGCTGCTTTGAGCGCTGACGACCTGCTGGCCAGAAGACGCGGCTCAGGCGCGGAACCGGAGGGTCCGTAGTGTGTCGTGCTGTTGAGGTTGGGGTTGCGGGAGGGGCTTCTGAGGATCTCCAGAGCACCTCTGCCTCTTGGTCTTCCGTCCAAGGCTCGTTTCTTCCTGGGGGGCCTTGGGCTTCCTGATGGCTTGCCTGGCTGTCTTGGTTTTGGGCTTTTGTTGGCATTGGCTTCGGCCTTCAGCCCTCGCCGCCACCCGTGAACTGTCCGAGGCGCGTTCCTCCCGGTTCCCAATCCATCCCGTCGAGCAGTTCGCCGGGCGGGATGCCCAGCGAGCCTGCGAGCTTGATCAGCGTGTCGATGCGACAGACCCGTTCGCCGCGCTCTATCTGCCCGACCGCCGTGCGATGAAGCGAGGCCATGACTGCCAGCTCTTCTTGGGAGAGCTTGGCCCGCCTGCGTCAGTAGGCGAGGTTCGCGCCGAACTGGTCCGCGACCACCGGCCTTCACCGGCTGAGCCGAGCAAGCCGTGAAGCGCCTCGTGCTCAGAGACCACCCGCTCGTACTCGTTCTCCCGATCGTAGATCTCGGCCAGGTCGCGGAGAACGTCGCGCACATCGCGGCCGGGAACGATGGAGCCGGTATCGAGCGTCTCCAGCAGCTTCTCGTAGACGGCCTCTTCTCGATGCAAGCGGCGCGGCTCTTGAAGCTGCTTGGGGTACTGGGCCAGCTCTTCTCGAATGCCGGCGCGGGCAATCTCGAAGAGATCGCGCAGAAACTTGCGGTGCTTGGCGGGGATCGTGAGGGCGACGGCATCGCCGGCCCCCGTAGGGTTCTCGTCAGCCATGAGGAGCTCTGCCTCCTTGTGGTCAGGCCCCCGGTTGGCGTTACAGCGCCGCCGGGGGCCGCTTTATTTGATCGCTCGCGCCAGGGTAGCACGAGGCGTCGAGGGGTATCTACGGATGGCTACTGTTTCTGCTTGAGAACCTGGGCGACCCGCGTGAAATGCAGGCCGGTCTCCTTGGCGATGTCGCGCATCGAGAGACCTGCCGCTCGTGCCTCCTCGAAGCTCTCGCGACGAGCCTTGCGTGCTCGCTCGTGTCGGTCGCCCGTTCGCTCAAAATCCGACTGCGCCCGGCGTACCGCCTTCCGTGCTTTGGCCTCCGCCTCCTTCGCCATCTGCGCTGGACCCTATTCGGCCCCGCTGAATGAGACCAGAATGAGACCAAGGCTCTACGGAACGAGCCGGAACGCCGGAGTCGGGCGCGGAACGCCAAATTGAGAGACAACGGCTGATCCGGCTCTGCACCGGGAAATAAGCGGCCTCGCCCGGAACGACAAGGAACGCGCCCGACAGGATTCGAACCTGTGACCTTCGGTTTCGTAGCCCGAGCCCGTGGATCGGCTGGACTACGTGGAGCCCGGTTTCAAGCGGTTTCCGGCGAATCGAGTCCCGCTGGGATCGGCTGGGATCTGTGGGGCATGTTGCCCCAATCGTTGCCCCATGACGAGTCCACCCTGTCCAGGGCGGACTCGGATCAGCAGCGAAGAATGAGCTGGTGGATGCGTTCGCGGACGAGGTTGGCGCGGGCGGTGCCAGCCGGTCCATAGCCCGCGGTCGCGCTGTCGACCGCGTAGTCGAAGTCCCGCTCAACCTGAAGCTTGACGAGTTCGTCCCGCACGTACGTGCGGAGATCTGACGGCGCAGCCTCGACCTCGGCTGCCAGATCCCGGCGGCCGTCAACGAGGGTCAGAACGTCGTGAATATCGAGGCTTCGCAGGAGGTCGCCCTCGCCGCGGCCCTTCCATGCGGAGAGCTTGGTCGCCATGAGCACCACCGGCTTCGCCGCGCGTATGTCGGCGCCTGAATCGAGCGTGATGGTCTCGGCGGTCGCAATAGCCTCCTCGTACCACGGGTTCGAGAAACCGAGAATGTCGGGGTCGGTCGGCATGACATCGAGAACGAGGTGAGGATCGGCGCTCCTCCACCGGCACAAGACCGGCTCGCCCGCTGCCTCCTGCAAACCGCGCTCGCGCAGCCGCTCGCCGAGCCGGTAGTACTCCACGCGACTGGCCACCTCGCAGACCACATCGACATCCTCGGTGGCGCGCACGGGTGGAGCGCCGGACTCCGTGATCCACAGGTAGACAGTGGCGCCGCCGAGGAAAACAACCTCATCCAGCACCGGCCCGAGCACTGACGCCGCGGCCTCCAACTGAAGCGCACTCATCGACTCACGGCCGCCGGTCGCTCGCGCAGCATCCTCGAGAGAAGATCTCCAGCCACTTTCCGAACCCGAGCATCGCCGGCCCGCAGGCTGTCAAGCAGCGCGAGGATCTCGCCCAGCTCCGGCCAGCCCTCAATCGCCTCGGGTGCCGCAGCATGCAACGGCTCGATTGCCTGACCTCGCACCTGCCCGCGAGCGAAGGGCCACACCGGGGGAGGCTCATCGACTGCGGAGCGAATTGCCTCCACCATCGGCTCCGCGGCCCACGCCGCCAGCACCCCCGGCGCAAGTGCCCCCATTTGAGCAGGGGCGACGAAGCGCAGCGCGTGAAGCGCGAACTCCTCGAAGTGGGGGACATGAACCTCGCGCCGCTCCACCGAGTAAAGGTCCGCATCCTGGGCTCGCGAAAGCGCTCGCTGTACCACCGGGTGCGGAACACGGAGACGCTCCGCAAGCGACCTGTAGCTCCATGCCCCATCGTGGACGAGCAACCCGCTGAGGGCATAGACATCCGAATCCTTGACCATTATGAAGATAATGTATCACGTATCAATACATAATACAAGCGACTACCCAGCAGGACGGTAGCGCAGACAACAGACCTCTAAAATTGCACCAGATGGCGGAGACCCCTTGGACCGATCCCGATCCTCAGCCCGGCGACTTCGAGGCCGAGTTCGACCGCGCCCGTTCCAGCCAGATCGAGATACACGAGGGCAATCCCAATGCGAAGCTGTCGATTCTCGTCCGCGTCGAGGGCGACGACGCCAAGCGCTTAGAGCGAATCGCCACCGAGCGTGGCCAGCAGCCCGGCGAGGTCGTCTCCGACCTCCTGCGCAGTTCCTCCTGAGCATGGCCTCAGACGCAGCAGCGGGAATTGGCAGATGCTCCTTACAGTGTTCACCCAGAGTCTCATTCCTCCTCGTCGGGGACTGCCACCCGCGATAGGAAGCCATAGAAGCGGTGAATCAGGTCGTGGATCCAGACATCCGGGATCAACGCCAGTCGCTTCACGTCGCCGAGCAGAATTCCCTCATACAAGGCTGGCGTGGGAACGGTGGTCACTTTCTTGAAGTCGAGGTAGAGGTGATGCAAGACCAACCCGGATTGGGCGACTGGAGCTGCATCGAGACGGTGGTACCGCTCATCTTGGTTTTGGTCGACACGACGCCAAGTCTCCCGTTGCCCTTTGAAGCGGGGGCGCATCTGAGCGTGACTGAACAGATCGCAGACGAGCACATGGGCGACCGCATCGGGATGCTGATCGAACGGCGACTCCTCATCCTGATCTGGATCGGGGTGCTCGAAGCGGGCCTCGAAGTCCCAGAGCAGGTCGCAGTCTGGGGAAAGGACCACACGCAAGGGATGGGGACTCGTAGCGACGGCGACACTTTGCCCGCGAGGCAGTTCAATCGGCGGCACGATCGCGCGGTGATCCCAGAGTGGCCCGAGAATCTCACCTTGGCGAAGGGGCCCGCTTCTAGGCGGCGACTGGTAGGTCAGCCCCATTGCCAAACGAGTGCCGGCGAGACCCAGATTATGCGCCTGCGCCGACCCGCGATGACGGGTCTCCCGGGATCGCGATGAATCCCTCGCCGATCAGGGTCTCTTCGACTGGTACTCGACAACGCAGATCCTCTTCGTGGAACTCAAACTGGTCGCGGAGACCACGCAACGCCTCGTCAAGTAGCGGCTCCGGAAAAGAACAGAGGATCATGCATGCCAGCATCCGCTTCACGCTGTCCGCATGTCCGGACCAAGTCGAGAAAGAGAGTTGGAAGTCGTCGGACGTGACCTGAGCGTGAAAGCGACCACTCAGATCATCCGTCGGCGTTCGCCATACCGTGGCGCTCACCGAGGGCATCTCGAAGTAGGTCTGAAGTGGACCAGCGGAAAAGGTTTCCAGCCTCTTTGTTGAATCGATTGAGAACGTCACGTACTGAGCCTCCATCTAAGCGACGTAGCGTGTGATAGTCCGCATCTATTGAGTATAGTAGTTTGTTCGGTTCGTCCTCCCGGGCGACAAGGCCGTGCTGCAAGCGAACGAACGTTTCGGGCACCTCCGGATCCTTGAAGAGGACGCTGGCGGCGGCCTCGGTGATGTGGTCGGCAAAAGCGGGCTCTCCGAGGTACCCGGCGACGGCGGGGTTCAAGAGCTCACTCCAAGGACGGTCCTCGAGATCGACGGCACCGCGGTCGATGAGATCTTGATAGCGCAGGCCAGTGCGTGTATAGAAGGCGGGCTTGTAGACCGCCTCAAGAGCCTCCCGCGCACGCTCAATCTCGCGCCTAAGGTCGCCCCATTCGGTGTAGGAACGCTCGGAGACCGCCAGGAACTGCGCGGTGAGGGTGATCGAACGGTTGGAGTCCGGCGTAGAGAAATGGTGACGAACAGCCTCACCGGGACCGGCCACTTGCAACTGGGAGAGAACCTCGGCGATCTGCGGTGGAGCGGCGAAACCCGCCTGCCGTTCATACAGCGGGTACTCCTCGCGGATCGCCTCCTGAAAGGAGGTGGGTGGATCAGATGCAATTGCCCAAATCTGCGGGAACTGCAACTGGCAGATGACCTCCGCGATCGTATCTACGCCGTAGACGACTCGGTCGGATTCTGGAAAGATCATGCGTCCACTTGTTGCGCAGGCTCTGCAGGCAGGCCGCAATGCTAGTACAGGGGGCGGCCCGTGCTTCGGTCGCGCGTCCAAGGAACTAGACGAATGACTGTAGAAATCGCTGACGCACCGCGGCTGGTCGATGACGAGCATTTCGTCTCGCTATCGATCTTCGTGCCGCTGAACGAAACGCCGCCGGATGCTTGGCTGCACCACTTCCGCCGCCAGAAGGAACTCCCAGGACTTGCCCACCGCATTATCGAGGGCGGCATCGTCGTCCACCTTGATCGCGGAGACATGGACATCCTCGACGCCATCCGCCGGATTGATGTCGCGATTACAGGCGCAAATTCAGACTCCGCGGCCGCTGCTGAGACTGATGAGAAAACAGCAATCCAGCGGGCTAGTGAGAAGAAGAGCAAGCGCGAGAAGCTCGACGGCCTACTGAGCCGGTGGTGGGAGGAGCAGAAAGAGGCGGTGGGCGCTCTGCCGTCCGCATAGATCGGACGCTCAGGGCGACGACACGTCAAGTGCTGGTGCCTCGTCTCCAGGCAGCAGGTGCGTGTAGCGGGTCAGCGTGAAGGCGGGCGAATGATGGCCGAGGGCGCGGCTTAGCTGGAGGAGGTTGGTGCCTTGGCTGAGGTGGAGCGAGGCGAAGGTGTGGCGGAACGTGTGGAAGCCGGCCCAGGGAGCGTTGACCTCCTCCACGAGCGGCTTGAGAACGCGGCGGCGGAGGTTGTTGGGATCGAGCGGGCCACCCGTTTCGTTAGGGAAGGCGAGGGCGGTGGAGTCCTGATCGGGCTGCGCGGCTAGGTGGGCACGGAGCTTGTCCACGAGCGGTGCCGGTAGGCGAACCTCGCGGCGGCCATATTTGCTCTTGGGCCGCTCGATTCGCTCGCGCACGATCGCGCGGCGGACGCAGACCTCGGGCTCGTCGGCGTCGAGCTGGAGATGCAGGCGCTGGAGGGCGATTGCCTCGCTGATCCGCAGGCCGCAGCTCGCCAGGAGCTCGAACAGCAATCGGTGGCGCTCGGGCGCCATCGCAAGGACCGCGGCGAGCTGCTCGCGACTGAAGACCTTGACCTCGTCCTCCTCGTCGGCGATCTGCTGGCGGTGGGGCATCGCCAGGCCCTGCGCTGGGTTGTGGCGGATCAGGCCCTCGCGCTTCGCGGTCGCCAGGGCAGCACGGAGCGGGTTGACGATGTTGGCGACCGTGCTGTCCGCGAGGCGACGGCCCCGCTCGCTCTCGTCGTGGAGCCAGTCCAGGAAGCGGGCCAGGTCGTAGGTCGTCACGTCGACCAGCTTCAGCCTGTCGGAGAAGTAGGGGCGGGCGTAGGCGGCGATCAGGCGGCGGTATTCGTCGCGGGTATTCTCGCGGAAGCCGCGCCTTCCTTGGCCGCGGTAGCGCTCGACCCACTCGCTGAGATAGCGCAGGAAGGTGATCGTCGTGCGCTCCTGCAGCTCGCCGCGGTCGCGGTCGGTCTCGCTTTCACGCTTGATCCGGCGCGCAGCCTCGTAGGTGCGGGCGTTGCGCTTGCGCTGCCTCCCCGCGACCCGGATGACGGCGACGTAGCCGACGACATTGCCCTCGCCGTCGATTCGCTTGAAGACGCCGGGCGTCTTGGTCTTCCTGAGCCGCCGCCTGTCGCCACAGCCTGGATCGGCCTCAAGGGCCGACGTATCCTGGGAAACGCTCATGAGCTAGTTGTAGTTACCCATGACGTTGTTCCAGCTCGGCGAGCCGAGCTGCGGGCGGCTTGTGGCCGAGAGAGCCGTGTCGTCGGGTGAAGTTGTAGTGGCTGAGCCAGCCAGATAGGGCTGCGCTGCGCTCGGAGGAGCTGCCGTAGATCGCACCGTGTGCCCAACGACGGATGAGCGTCTGGATGAAGCGCTCCGCCTTGCCGTTGGTCTGTGGCCTGTAGGGACGCGTGCGCAGATGGCGCAAGCCAAGCTCCCTGCAGGCCTCTGCATGGGCGTTTGAGATGTAGCAGGCGCCGTTGTCGCTCATCACGCGCTCCACCGTGATTCCCATCGAGGCAAGCCAGCGAACCGCCCCTACGTAGAAAACCTGCCGCGGTAGGCCCGCGCTCGTCGGCGAGCACCTCGACGTAGGCGAGACGCGTGGCGTCATCGACGCAGACGTGGATGAACTCCCAGCCGGTGACGTTGCGCTGCTTGCCGTTCTCGGTGCGACGCGAAAGGCTGGGGCCTCGAACGCCGGTGACACGATGCCCGGCGCCCTTTGAGCTGATTCGAGCCAGCTTCTTGATGTCGACGTGGATCAGCTCGCCCGGGCGCTTTCGCTCGTAGCGATTCGGCGCCGCGACCGGCTCCAACCTGGAGAGCTTGCCGAGGCCGATCCGCCCCAGCCAACGCGAGACGGTCGAGATCGCCAGGCCAAGGCACTCTGCAATCTCAGCCGCGGTCATCCGCAGGCGTCGCAGCGCCTCGATCGCCTTGATGCGGTCTGCCGGCAGCTGCGTGGGCCGTGTCTTGGGCGCAGAGCTGCGATCGAGTAGGCCCGTCTCTCCCTCGGCTCGCCAGCGCGAGAGCCACTTGGCGGCGGTGCGCTCGCTCACTCCGGCGGCCTCGGCCGCCTCCGTGAGCGACCACTCTCCTTCGAGGCGGTCTACGAGCAGGCGCCTGCTTTTCGGGCAGGTACGGGCATTACCGTGCAGGTTCATCCGGTGTCCTCCTTGAGTCTGGGTGGGTCGACACCCCCAGCCTTCAAGGAGGCCCGGATGAACAACGTGGTTAGGAACTACAGCTAGTACCTCGTGAGCCGGGGGCGGGCCGTTCCACCGGCGCCGCCCCATTTGGCGTTGACGGACAAAACGTTACAAGGTGCGGCGCGTCGAGCGACAGCGAGGCGCGCGGCATTCCCGAAGGCGAAGGTCAGCAGAGCCACGGCGAGGCTGACGGCGGCGGGACGTCCCGCGAACCCTGGGGGCGACCGAAAGTCGAAGATCGACCCTACGGGAACCCGAACTCCCTACTCCGTAATACATGTCAGCGAATCGCGAGCGCCGCAAAGCCAGACCCCAAGCGGCCTATAGGCCGCTTGCTCTGCTGGGGTTGTCAACCCCGATGGGAACCCCGGTGACAACCCCAGTGGGAACTACGAACGAAGCACAGAACGAAGCGCCGGGCGAAGCACGGAACGAACCGCAGAACGAACCGAGCGTCTGCTCGCTTTACTCGCCCGCGTCGGCCGAGAGCCTGTAGGCACCGGCTTCGGTGTAGCCGGCCTGCCAATGGAGGCCTTCGAGGAGATCGCCAGGCGGAATACCGAGGGAGCCGGCCAGCTTGATGAGCGTGTCGACCCGGGCGACGCGCTCGCCCCGCTCCAGCTGGCCGACGGCGGTTCGGTGGAGCGAGGCGCGGACGCTCAACCCTTCCTGCGAGAGACCAGCCTCCTTGCGGCAGCGGGCCAGGTTCCGCCCGAACTGGGCTTTGACGCTGAACGGGGCTCCCATTGACGCTACGTGCCGAGCTTCGCCAGCAGCTCCTCGCAGGTGCTGCGCGCGAGCCGGAAGCGGGCATCGACCTTCTCTTCCTCCTCCCGCTGCTCGCGGTCGCTTTCCAGTCCGCTGAGCCAGCCTTCGGCTTCGCTGCGAATTCGCTTCAGCTCTTCCATCAGGTCCTCTCGCGGCATGGTCAGCTCGACCGCCTCGCGACTGTCCTCCCGGCCCCAGCCAAGGTCGGCCAGCAGCCGGAAGTCTTCGCCGAACTCCAGCGCGAGCCGCTCAGCGGTCGCGTAGTCGCCTTTCGCCTCCATCGCGATCCAGACGTCGCCGAGGCCACCGAGGTGGTTGCGAACGAGCTCATAGAGCGCGTCGCGCTGGTCCCTGCTGATCGTGGCGGTCCTGCTGGGCATCGGCGCCCCTCCTCTCGGTCGGGCACCGGAGGACCGCCGCGATGCGTCCCTAGACGGGACGACGGGTACCGTCTCTCTCGCATCGAAGGCTTGCTCTTCGGTGCCAGGCCCCGGGGCGCTCCAACGCCGCCGGGGCCGCTATTTCTTGCTTACGCGGCCGAACGTAGGTGGACGGGAGGCCCTTCTCAAGGCCTTCGGCTGACCGTCACTCGGACCTCACATTGCCCCAGGCGTTGCCCCACGGCCGCCTTTCGCCCTCCCGCACGATCCCCAGAACGCAGGAAACCCGCCTCACAAACGGGTTTCACCGAACGCGCCCGACAGGATTCGAACCTGTGACCTTCGGTTTCGTAGACCGACGCTCTATCCAACTGAGCTACGGGCGCGGGTTGCCGGGTGGAGGCCCGGAGGGGCGATTCTAAGGGCTCGGGACGGCTAGGCGGGCTCGGCGGACTGGTTGAGGCGGACGTGCCACTGGATCGTGGCGGTGGCGACGCGCAGACCGGCGGCATCGGAGAGCTCCACCTCGCAGGGGAAGATGACCTTGCCCTCGGCATCGAGGGTGGCGAGAGCCTCCTCCGCGGGGACGCCGAGCTTCGCCTTCGCCTCGATCGGGCCCTTGGCGATCTTCTCGTAGGAGATCTCGGCGCTGCGGGCGAGCGGGGTGACGTCGCCCATGCGCTCGGCAAAGGCGCCGACGAAGGCGGCGCCCGAAGCGGTCTCGGCCACGGTGAAGAGGGCGCCGGCGTGCTGGGAGCCGACGTGGTTTCCGAGCTCTGGGCGCTCGGGCAGGAGAACCGCCGCCTCGCCCGGGCCGACACTGGTGATCTCGAGCCCCAGGAAAGCCGCGAAGGGCACCGCCTGAGTCATCCCCTGCGCTATCGCGTCGTAGTCGACCATCGGCTCAGGACCTTATCCCTCAGCGGCCCTCGAACTCGGCGTGACCGGGGCCCTGCTCGAGGAAAGTCTTGACCGCCCGCTGCAGGTCCTCGGTCGCGAACAGCTCGGCGGCCTCGGTGCGGATCGTCTCGTCGGCGGCGGGGACGCCGCCCTGGCGGAAGCTGCGCAGCACGCGCTTGGTCATCGCGTGCGCCATGGTCGGGCCGACAGCCAGCTCGACAGCCAGCTCGCGTGCCCGGCCCTCGAACTCCTCGTCCTCGAAGACCAGGTTGACGGCGCCCCAGCGCTCCAGCTCCTCTGCCCCGAACAGGTCGCCGCTCATCACGAACTGGGCGGCGCGGCCGCTACCGGCGCGCTCGGCGAGGCGCTGGGTACCGCCCATCGACGGAGTCAGGCCGACCACCTTCTCGACCAGGCCGAACTTGGCCGAGCGGGCGGCGACGATCAGGTCGCAGCCGAGCGCCAGCTCAAAGGCCGCCGTAAGGGTGAGCGCGTGGGCCGCGAAGACGACCGGCAGGGGCAGGGCTTCGACCCGTTCGACCGTGCCGATCAACTCGCCCCAGAGCCGGCTCCCCTGCTCTGGCGTCAGCCCCTCGAACTCGTCCACATCGACGCCGCCCGAGACCGCGCGGCCTGCGGCGCGGAAGAGCAGCGCCCGCGGCGGCTCGGCCTCGACCTCGGCGATCGTCGCCTGCAGCGCCTCGAACATCGCGCGGTCGAAGAGGTTGAGCGGCGGGCTGTCGAAGGTCGCCACCGCCAGCCCTCCATCGCGCTCCAGTCGGATCGGCCCCGCCACGGGCGAAACCCTACTTCCCGGCCTTCGCCTCAGGGCACGCGGTGGACCTCGAAGAGGTTGGTGCCCAGCTCCTGCTCCGGGCAGGCCGGCCGTGATTGCGATCAGCTCGCCCGACTTGGCGATGCCGTGCTCGGCCGCGAGCGCGGCGCACTTGTCGAGCAGGCCGCGGACCTCGGTCGGGTGCTCGCTGAGCACCGCGGTCACCCCGAACAGCAGGTTGAGGCGGCGGACGGTCTCGATCCGCGGCGAGACCGCCAGCACCGGCACCTTGGGCCGGTGGGCGGAGACGAGCCGCGCGGTGCGGCCGCTCGTGGTCGGCACGACCAGCGCCGCGAGCCCGAGGCGGTAGACCGCCCCCACCGCTCCCTGCGCCACCGAGTCGGCGACGTCCTGGGTCGCCTGGTCGGTGCGGCCGAAGAGCCACTCGCCGTAGGGCAGGTCGGGCTCGGTCGCGCGCGCAATCCGGTCCATCACCTCCACTGCCTCGATCGGGTGGCGGCCGACCGCCGTCTCCTCGGAGAGCATCACCGCATCGGTACCGTCGAAGATCGCGTTGGCGACGTCGGTCACCTCGGCCCGGGTCGGGCGGCGGGCGGTGACCATCGAGGCCAGCATCTGGGTCGCGGTGATCACCGGCTTCGAGCGCTTGCCGGCGGCGCGGATCAGCCGCTTCTGGACGACCGGGACCTCAGCCAGCGGCAACTCGATCCCGAGGTCACCGCGCGCCACCATGATCCCGCCGGTCGCGGCGCGGACGATCTCCTCGGCGTTCTCGGCTGCCTGCTGCTTCTCGATCTTCGCGATCAGCGGCATGCCGGAGTCGAGCGCGCTCAGGTGCTGCGCGACCGGCTCGAGGTCCGCGGCGGAGGAGACGAAGGAGACCGCGAGCATGTCGATCCCGTGCTCGACCGTGAACTCGACCCAGCCCATGTCGCCGTCGGTGGCGGCGGGACCGGTGACGCCGGGGACGTTCATCCCCTTGTGGGACGAGAGCGTGCCCCCCACCTCTACCTCACACTCGATCTCGCCGTCGTCGGGCTCGCAGACCCGCAGCCGGATCGCGCCGTCGGCCAGGTAGACCAGCTCGTCCTCGCGCAGCGCCGTGACCCCGGGCCAGTCGACCGGGATCGTCTCCTCGTCGCCCTCGACCGCGCGTGGGGTCAGCCTCACGTGCTTGCCGGCCTCGAGCTCGGCGACGTCGCCGCGCAGCTCGCCGATCCGCAGCTTCGGCCCCGGCAGGTCGCCGAGCACCGCGACCTCGCGCCCGGCCCGCTCGGCGGCGGCGCGGATCGACTCGATCGTCCGTGCGTGGCGGTCGCGGTCGGCGTGGGAGAAGTTGAGCCGGAGGACGTCGGCGCCGGCCTCGATCAAGCGTGCCAGGACGTCGCCGTCCCAGGTCGCCGGGCCGACCGTGGCGATTATCTTCGTGCGCCTGTCCCGCATGCTCTTGACTGTAGAGAGTGGACCCGCGCACCCTTCGCAATGTGCTCGCTCTCACAATGTCG
This sequence comes from uncultured Solirubrobacterales bacterium, assembly GCA_963728045.1. GTDB lineage: Bacteria > Actinomycetota > Thermoleophilia > Solirubrobacterales > 70-9 > VRUE01. The sequence goes on along the minus strand of CAVSIE010000002.1, from coordinate 1,432,034 downwards.
ACATCGATCTGTGTAACACTGGTCGCGTGAGCAACGCTGTCGCCGAGCGCGCCCAGGACGACGAGAAGCCGATAGTCGAGGGCCTGGTCGGAGAGGCCCCCACCTCCCCCGCCGGCCCGATCGAGCCCGAAGAACTCGCCGGACTGGCCAAACCGCCGGTGATCCCGCTGCCTCCCATCGTCCAGATGGTGCGCTTCAACCAGCGTCAGATCGAGTTCGTCTTCCGCGCCCGCCGCCTCTACGGCGAGGTCTTCCGCATGCGCACCACCATGCCCGGCGGCCCGGTAATCACCAGCCACCCGGACCACGTGCGCTCGCTCTTCACCGCCAAGCCCGAGCAGGCGCCCTCGCTGACCGGCGAGTCGCCGCTGCTGCCGATCCTCGGGCCCAACTCGGTCCTGACCGCGGTCGGCCCGCGTCACATGCGGCAGCGCAAGCTGCTGCTGCCGCCCTTCCACGGCGAGGCGATCGAGCGCTACACGCAGATGATCGCCGATGCCGCCGAACGCGAGATCGACCGCTGGCCGCTCGACCGTCCCTTCGCGCTGGCGCCGCGGATGCAGGCGATCACGCTCGACGTGATCATGGCCGGGATCTTCGGCATCGAAGGCAAGCCCGGGCGCGGCACTCCTGAGAGCCGGCTGCGCTACGCGGTCAAGCGCCTCGTCCAGGCCTCTACCTTGCCGCTCGCCCAGGTCGGGGAGCTGATGAACATGAACCGCGAAGAGCCGGTCGGCCCGATGCGCCTCGGCCTCGACATCCTCGACCGCGCCACCTACGGGGTGATCGAGGCGCGGCGCCGCGACCAGCACCTCGACGAGCGCCGCGACATCCTCTCGATCTTGCTCCAGGCGACGACCGAGGACGGCGAGACCCTGAGCGACAAAGAAGTGCGCGACGAGCTGCTCACGCTCGTCCTCGCCGGCCATGAGACGACCGCCAACTCGCTGGCCTGGACCTGGGAGAGGCTGGTCCGCACCTCGGCCGCCCATGAGGCGCTGCGCGAGGCCGTCCGCAGCGGCAACGGCGCCGCCGAGCAAATCGAGGCGACGATCATCGAGAGCATGCGCTCACGCCCGGTGGTGCCGATGATCGGCCGCCGGGTGATGCTCCCCTGGCGCCTCGGCGAGTACGCGGTCTCGGCAGACACCCCGGTGACGATGAGCATCCTCCTCGTCCACCACCGCGAGGACCTCTACCCGGAGCCGTTCGAGTTCAGGCCCGAGCGCTGGCTCGGCCGCAAGCCGGGCACCTACGAGTGGATCCCCTTCGGCGGCGGCATCCGCCGCTGCCTCGGCGCCGCCCTGGCGATGGCCGAGCAGCGCGTCGTCCTCGAGGCGATGGCCCGCCGCCTCGACCTGGAGGCCGCCGAGCCCGAGCCCGAGCGCGCCCTGCACCGCAACGTCACCATGATCCCCGCCAACGGCGGCCGGGTCGTAGTGCGTTCACGCCTGACGTAATTCCCGCGCAGCTTCCGTTCGGCTGGGCCACCCGAACCGCCTACGCTGCTCCCTATGTCTCAAGGTGCAAGCCAGCAGCGTCGGCATCACCTAGACGCCATCCGCGTATCGGCGATCCTCCTCCTCATCCCATACCACGCTGCCCGCTATGTCCAGAAGGGCGACGGAGGGGCCGAGATCGTCGATGCCGTCGTCTGGTTCGTCCATACCTGGCACATGCCCCTGTTCTTCGCCATCTCCGGGTTCCTGGCCGCCAGCGCGCTGCGACGATCCACCGCTGTCGGGCAACTGCGGGCACGGTTTCGCCGACTCGGGTTGCCGCTGGCCGTGGGGATGCTGACGGTCGTGCCGCTGGCGAACTTCCTCGTCATCGGCGCGGCAGCCCTCTGGCCGCGTAAGGGTGAGCTTCCGCCGAAGCGAGAGCTGGATATCGCCAACGTCTTCACCCTCTCGCCGCGGCACCTGTGGTTCATCGCCTACCTGTTGATGATCTCTCTGATCGCGATCGGAGTCTGGTTGGCGATCCAGCGCGCACCTGGGCTGGGGGCAGCCATCAACCGTGGCTTTCGCAGCCTGATCAGATCATGGTGGGCGGTTCCTGTCCTGGCGTCGATCAGCGCGGCGATCCTGATCACCAAGACCGGCTGGGTGGCGGGAGGAACCGCATCCAACTCGCTGGTCCCCGCCCCGACCCTCTTCGCCTACTACAGCCTCTTCTTCTTCTTCGGCTGGCTTCTCAGCGGCCAGACCGACCTGCTGGAGGACCTCAAGCGCGGAGCCTGGCTGCGGCTTGGGGCCGGAGTGCTGATCGCCGTGCCGGCCTTCCTTCTCTTCTACGACAACGGCGACTTCACCGGCAACGTCGGCACGCCGGGCATCCTGGCCGAAATCGATGAGCTGCGCCTTTATGGACTGTTCACCGTGGGCATGGTCTGCTGGCTGACCCTGTTCGGGATCTGGGGCGTGCTGGCGCGATACGTCCACAAGGAGTCGCGCGTGCTGCGCTATTTGGCGGACGCAAGCTTTTGGATCTACCTCGTTCATATCCCGTTCCTCGTCGCTCTGCAGAGCTCCCTCTCCACGACCGAGCTGGCAATCCCCGTCCGCTGGGGACTTGCTGTGAGCGGGACCCTTGCGTTGGCTATCGGGACGTATGCCCTGATCCGTGGGGTGCGCAAGCTGGCGACGAAGCATGTGCGCCCTCGCAGCGCTCCCGGCCAGACGGTGGATTCCTACTGACCGTCTACCAGCGGGACTACCCGGCGCAGGCGATCGAGGACAAGCAAGGCCCCGAGGTTCCGCAGTGCATACCCCTGCCGCAATCCCACGGGCCGAAAGTCAATCGCGGTGCAGGGTGGGCAGAGAATGCTCGGGTGGACGCCATCGCGACTCAGACCCGCGCGAGGAACCCCCGGCGCGACCATCTGTCGCCAGTAGTTCCAGAGCGGCAGGGCCCGGTTCTCAGCCAAGGCGGCGATCTCGGCATTGAACCGCGCGACCCGTTGCGAGAACGGCTGCCTGGCCCGAGGCGGGATCGTGCTGATCACCGGGATGGTCCCCGCACTGGACACGAGCCGTGCGACCCGAGCGAGGTCGAGGCGGAACTGGGTCGCGGTGAAGTCCTCCAGATCATTGGTTCCAAACATGATCAGGGCAACCGATGGGTGGATCAGTTGCAGCTCACAGGAAACGGCGGGCAGCCCGTGGCACTCCGTGAAGGATTCGCGTGGCAGAAGCGCATCGGCCGCCCGCCATCCTCCGACGGCGGCCACGCCCAGGCGCGAATAGCTGTTGCTGACCGGACACTGAGCTTCCTCGGAGCCGCCAGGCACGGCGGTCCGCCCGAAGAACGAGAGCGTCCCGCCTAACTCCTCCCATGGGCCCAGCTGTGCCGGCCAGCACGCCAGCGCTTGCAGGAACGCTGGCGATGCAGTGATGCTGTCGCCAATCTTGGCGACGACCCCCGGGCGATTGCCGAGTTGCCCTCCACGGCTCACGACCTTTTCGAGGTGGCCGGTGACAACAGGTCCGAGCGCTGGCACGACAGGCAGCTCCTGCCATTCGCCGGCAACGGACTGGTCGCTGAGAACAGAGCCAGGTGCAAGCAGGGCCAAGGCTACGAGGACAACTCTCACCACAAGCATTCTGCACAAGACATACAGCGCCGTTCTGAACGGAGAGGGAGGGATTCGAACCCTCGAGAGAGCTTGCGCCCCCTACTCGCTTAGCAGGCGAGTGCCTTCAGCCACTCGGCCACCTCTCCGGGTGTTTTGATTGTAGGGCGACGGCCGGGATAGGCTGATCCGCGCGATGCCGAGCCATGCCGAGTACGAGTCGATCTTCGCCGAGGTCGAGGCGCCCTTCGCCTTCGTCGACCTCGACGCGATGTGGTCCAACGCGGCGGAGATGCTTGGGCGGGCGCGAGAGAAGCCGATCCGGGTGGCGAGCAAGTCGCTGCGCTGCCGGGCGCTGCAGGAGCGCATCCTGGCCAGCGACGAGCGCTTCCGCGGCCAGATGACCTTCACCCTGCCGGAGACCCTGTGGCTGGCCGAGCAGGGCTTCGAGGACCTGCTGCTCGCCTACCCGACGACAGACACCGAGGCGCTGGGCGAGCTGGCGCTGCGTGCGGCGGCGAACCCGGGCAGCGCACCGATCGTGATGGTCGACTGCGCCGAGCACCTCGACGCGATCGAGTCGGTGCTGGGCGCCGGCGCCGCCCCGGTGCGCGTTTGCATCGACCTCGACGCCGGCTGGTGGGCGCTGGGCGGGCGGGTCAAGGTCGGGCCGAAACGCTCGCCCGTGCACACCGCCGATCAAGCGGTCGAGCTGGCGCGCGAGATCGAGCGCCGCCCGCAGCTCGAGCTGGCGGCGCTGATGGCCTACGAGGGGCAGATCGCCGGGGTCGGCGACCAGCCACCCGGGCGCCGGCTGCGCGGCGCCGCGATCCGCTTCATGCAGCGCCGCTCCGCCGCCGAGCTGGCCGCGCGGCGGGCCGCGGTCGTCGCCGCGATCCGCGAGGTCGCACCGTTGGAGATCGTCAATGGCGGTGGCACCGGCAGCCTCGAGCTGACCGGCGCCGAGGACGCGGTCACCGAGGTCACCGCCGGCTCCGGCTTCTACGCCCCCACCCTCTTCGACTACTACAGCCGCTTCAAGCTCTCCCCCGCCGCCGGCTTCGCGCTGCCGATCGTGCGCAAGCCGACGGCCGGCGTCGCGACTGCGCTCGGCGGCGGCTACCTCGCCTCCGGCAGCGGCGACGCCGCGCGCCTCCCCAGCCCCTGGCTGCCACCGGGCCTGAAGCTCGACCCCGAGGAGGGAGCGGGTGAGGTGCAGACCCCGCTCAGCGGACCGCCCGCTCATGAGCTTCGGATCGGTGACCGCGTCTACATGCGCCACACCAAGGCCGGCGAGCTATGCGAGCGCTTCGACTCGCTGCACCTGGTCCAGGGTGGCGAGATCGTCGACGAGGCGCCGACTTACAGAGGCGAAGGAAAGACCTTCCTCTAGGCGGCGAAAACCAAGCCTGGCAAGGACGCAGGGAGCGAAGCGTGCTCTGCACGTGAGCGACCGAGGACGCCGCCAGACGCCGGTTTGCAGCCGCCTAGGGGCCGAGGACGCGGGCCGCGTACTCGTTGGTGAAGACGCGGTTGAGATCGAGCTGGTCGCGGGCTGCCTGGAAGTCGGCCCAGCGGGGGAAGCGCGGCGCCAGCGTCTCCGCCGTCTGGAAGTGGCGCTTGCCCCAGTGGGGGCGCCCTTCGTACTCGTCCATGATCGCCTCGACCGCCTCGAAGTAGGGGCGCCACTCCATGCCCCGGTACTGGTGCACAGCGATGTAGGCAGTGTCGCGCTCGTGGGAAGGGCTGATCAGGGCGTCGTCCGCCGCGGTCACCCTCATCTCGATCGGGAAGAAGACCGGGTAGCGGTTGGAGCGCACCCACTCGATCACTCGGCGCACCGCCTCAGGGCCGTGCTCACGCGGAACGCCGTACTCCATCTCGGTGAAACGGACGCGGCGCTCGTTGGCGAAGATGCGGTCGCTACGGTCGGTGACTGCGCCGCCGGAGGCGAGCCGGGCGGCGAGCCGGGAGAGGAGCGGTATAGCCGCCGGAAAGACCTTGCCGGCGGCGGAAATCGCCTCCAGCGCCCAGTTTTCGAGCACGACGTCGTTGAGGTAGGTGGCGACCTTCCCCCGCAGCTGCGGCGGCTCCTCGGTCCTGTTGCGCTCCAATACCAAGGCGGAGTCGGCGTAGGGAAAGGTGAAGAGCTCGAAATGCTCGTGGGCGGCGGCGCGCTCCTCGAAGGAGTCGAGGACCTCTTCACGGGGGTGCGGCGCGTCGACCCGACGAAGGGTGAAGGCGGGGACACAGCGCAGGGTCACCGCTGAGATCGCGCCAAGCGCGCCGATCGAGACCCGGGCCGCGCGCAGCAGGTCGCCGTCGGCGAGACCGAGCTCGCGCACGCTGCCGTCGGCGAGGACCAGCTCCAGCCCCTCGACCTGAGCGGCGAGGTTGCGCAGCTTCGCCCCGGTGCCGTGGGTGGCGGTCGAGATCGCCCCGGCGATCGTCTGTTTGTCGATGTCGCCGAGGTTCTCCTGTGCCAGGCCAAGCCGGTGGAGCTCCTCGTTCAGCTCGGCGATCACCGTGCCACCGCCGACCTTGACCAGCCCGGTCGAGGTGTCGGCGTCGATCGTCCCGCGCAGCGCCCGGGCGTCGATCATCGTGCCCTCGCTGATCGCGGTCTCGGTGAAGGAATGGCCCGAGCCGGCGACGCTCACCCGGCGCCCAGCGGTCGCGGCGGCGACCACGGCCTCGGCGAGCTCGTCGCGGTTGCGCGGACGGGCCATCTCCGCCGGGCTGCAGGTCTGATCGCCCGCCCAGTTGCGCCAGGTCGGGGAACCCTGCGTGTTCCCGGGGGAAGCCATCCGCGGCAGCGTAGCCCTCCGGCGAGAACCTAGGCTTCCGCCGGCCTTGCCGTGGACGGCCCGAGCACGCGGGACCCGTAGGCCGCCGTGCCCAGCAGCAGGGCGACGATGACGAAGCTCGGAGCCGCGTAGCCGACCGCGCCGGCCACGCCGGCGCCGGCGATGCCGCCGACGACCTGGCCCGACGCCCAAGCCATGTTGGAGAGGCCGGCGGCGTAGCCCTGGTGCAGGCTGCTCGCCTCGGCCGCCTCGGAGAGCATCGCCAGCGCCGGCGCGAAGCAGGCCCCCGCCCCAAGCGAGGTCGCGATCAGGGCGACCATCACCACCCCGAGGGTCTGGCCGACCCCGACCAGCGCCATCGCGATCGCACAGATCAACAGCCCGGCGACCAGCGGCCTGCGGCGCCCGGCCCGGTCCGAGTAGCGGCCGGAGATCGGCGCCAGGGTCGCCTCGAGCCCGGCCCCGGCGATGAAGCCGCCGGCGATCAGCGCGTGGCCGCCCCCCAACTCGTCGATCCGCAGGGGCAGCAGCACCTCGACCGCCCCGAACATCACCGACGGGATCGCGACGAAGGCGGTCGCGGCAAGGATCGGGCGGCTGCCCATCGTCGCCACCACCTGGCGCAGGCTCTGGCTCTCAGGCACCCGGGAGTCGGGCAGGCGAGCGGCGAGAGCGGCGAGCACGAAGGCGACGCCGAAGACGGCGCCGAAGACCGGCTCCGTGCCCACTTCCGCCGCGAGCGCACCCAGCGCCGGCCCGAAGAGAGCGCCGGCGACGGCCGCCCCGAGCGCGGTGCCGATCACCGAGCCACGGCGCCCCGGCGGCGCCGTCGTGATCAGCCAGCTCAACGCCCCCGACCAGATCAGAGCGCCGGCGACTCCCTGGGAAAAGCGCGCGGCGTCGAGCAGAAGGATCTGCTCGACGAAGCCGAAGGCGAGGCTGGCGACGCCGAGCAGCAGCAGCCCGACGATCACCGTGCGGCGCGGTCCCAGCCTGGTCGCCAGCAGCCCGGCCGGGAGCGAGGCGAGCAGCGTCCCGGCTGCGTAGGAGGCGGTGAGGATTCCGGCCTCGACCTTGCTCAGCCCGAACTCGGATACGTAGTCGGGCAGCAGCGGGGCGATTGCCGCGAAGAAGACGACGTCGAAGAAGACCATCGTCGAAGCGAGAATGAGCAGGCGACGCATTGCAGACAAATCCAATCACTTTGAGCACTCGCAGTCCTCTGCCCCTGCGTCTAGCATCCGTACCGCATCTGCGCCTCGGAGGGGTGGCAGAGCGGTTGAATGCGGCGGCCTTGAAAGCCGTTAGGCGTCGTAAGGCGTCTCGTGGGTTCGAATCCCACCCCCTCCGCTGTCCAAGCCAAGCTCCGCCGCGCGGCGGAATAGCCTGCTTGTCGTGCCTGCGGACCGCCAGGAGAATTCCAGAAGCTGGGTGCTGGACTGGGTGCAATCCACTCCGCTGACGGCGCGCCGGGCGGCGGTGATCATCTCGCTGTTCACGCTCGCCCTGACCCTGCTGGGGGCGACATTGGCCTTCCTGCTCGACCGCGAGGACTTTCCCAATCTCGGGGTCTCGATCTGGTGGGCGCTGCAGACCGTGACCACGGTCGGCTACGGGGACTTCGTCCCCCACAACACCGAGGGCCGCATCATCGGCTCCCTGGTGATGCTCGGCGGGATCAGTTTCGTCGCCGTGGTCACCGCGTCGATCGCCGCGGCCCTGGTGGAGACGGCCAGACGGCGGGCGAAACGCACACCCGACGACCTCGTGACCGCCAAGCTGGAGGAGATCACCTCTAGGCTGGAGCGCCTGGAGCAAGCCGTGAGCCGCTCCCAGTCTTCGGGCCCCGGACGATAGTCCGGTGACCGGCTCGGAGAGTTCCCAGGGAATCGCCAAGTGGGGCGTCCTCGCCGTCCTCGCGGCGGCCCAGTTCCTGATGGTGCTGGACCAGGCGGTGATGAACGTCGCGATCTCACAGCTGGTCGAGGACTTCGACACGACCGTGACCACGATCCAGATGGTGATCGCGCTCTACGCCCTGGTGATGGCGGGGCTGATGCTGACCGGCGGCAAGCTGGGCGACCTCTGGGGCCGCCGGCGCGCCTTCGCGATCGGCCTCTGCATCTACGGCGTCGGCTCCGGCCTCACGGCCGCCTCCTGGAGCGTGCCGACGCTGATGTTTGGCTGGTCGATTCTCGAGGGCATCGGCGCGGCGCTCGTCCTGCCGGCTCTCGTCGCCCTGGTCGCGGGCAACTACCGGGGCAGCGATCGCGCGATCGCCTACGGAGTGCTCGGCGGGGTCGCTGGCGCCGGGATCGCGGTCGGGCCGATCCTCGGCGGCTGGGTCACCACCGACTTCACCTGGCGACTGGTCTTCCTCGGCGAGGTCGTGGTCACGATCGGCATCCTGATCGGCACGCGGCTGATTCGCGAGCCCGAGAGGACGGGGCCCTCCCCCCGCCTCGACTGGGTCGGCAGCGTGCTCTCCGCCGCCGGGCTGGCGCTGATCGTGTTCGGCGTCCTGCAGGCGAGCAACTGGGGCTGGCTGAAGCCGCTGGACTCTCCGGTCGAGCCGTTCGGCTTCTCGCTCACCCCGTTCGTGATCGCCGCCGGCGTGCTGGTGCTGGCCGCCTTCCGCGCCTGGGAGCGCCGCCGCGAGGAGCAGGACCTCCCGCCGCTGATCCACTTCCGGCTCTTCCGCATCCCCTCCCTGCGTGGGGGGACCGCGATGCTGCTGGCCCAGAACCTGGTCCTGATGGGGATCTTCTTCACGATCCCGCTCTTCCTGCAGATCGTCCAGGGACTCGACGCGCTCGACACCGGAGTGCGGATGCTGCCGACCTCGGCCGGCCTCTTCCTCACCGCGCTCGCCGGCTCGGCCCTGGCGTCGCGGTTCGCGGCCAGGACCCTGGTGCGGGCCGGGCTGGGCGTCACCTTCGTCGCCACCCTGCTGCTGCTCGGCACGATCGAGCCCGAGCTCGACAACGCGTCCTTCCTCGTCGCGATGGGGGTGCTCGGGGTGGGAATGGGCCTGATCGTCTCCCAGCTCGGCAACGTGGTCCAGTCCGCGGTCGGCGACAGCGACCGCAGTGAGGCGGGCGGAGCGCAGAACACGGCCCAGCAGCTCGGCTCCTCGCTGGGCACGGCGCTGCTCGGCGCGATCGTGCTCACCGGCCTGACCACCGCCTTCTCGAGCAACGTCGAGTCCGACCCGAGCATCTCCAAGCAGGCGAACAGCCAGGTCCAGGTCGAGCTCAGCGCCGGCGGCAGCTTCGTCGCCTCCGATGAAGTCCGCAAGAGCGCCGCCGCGGCCGGGCTCGACCAGAAAACGGTGGATGCGGTGGTGGGGAATTACGAAGACGCGCAGCTGACGGCGCTGAAGACAGCGTTCCTCTTCGCCGCGCTCCTCGTTCTCGCCTCGTTCTGGGCGACGCGGCACCTGCCAACCAAGCGCTTCGATGAGCTCCAGGCCGGGCCAGACCCGCCACCCGCCGAGCCCTCCGCCGCCTGAAGGGCGTTACTCGCCGAGCTCGACGCGCTCGATCGCCTGCGGCTCGAGCGGCTGGTCCGAGGCGTCAGTCTCAGTCCCCTCGATCGCGTCGACGACGTCCATGCCGTCGGTGACCCGGCCGAAGACCGTGTGCTTGCCGTCCAGCCACGGCGCCGCCTCGGTGGTAACGATGAAGAACTGCGAGCCGTTGGTGTTGGGACCGGCATTCGCCATCGCCAGCGCCCCACGTACCACCTTGTGCTCGTTGATCTCGTCCTCGAAGGTGTAGCCAGGCCCACCGCGCCCCGTCCCCTCCGGGCAGCCCCCCTGGATCATGAAATCGGGGATCACCCGGTGGAAGACCAGGGTGTCGTAGAAGCCATCGGCGGAGAGCTTGCGAAAGTTCTCCACCGTCTTCGGCGCGTCGTCGTCGTGCAGCTCGAGCACGACCGCTCCGGCGCTGGTGTGGAGGGTGGCTTGCGACATCGCACCTCACCCTATCTCAGCCGCTGACCTCGACCGTCACCGGTCGCGAAGCGCCCGGCACGTAGGGCCAGCGCTCCTCCGCGAGCGCGACGGCGCGGAGGCGAATGCTTGCCGTGCCACTGACATAGCGGAAGCGATACCGGGCCCGGAAACGGCCATCGTGATCGCTGCGCGTGACGAGGACCGGCCGCCAGCGGCGCGCCGCCAACTCGTAGTACTGGATCGCGACCAGCTTGCCGCGACGTGGCAGCGCCGCTCCCGCTGTCCGCACTCGGCCACGCATGCGCACGACCTCGCCGGTGCGGAGCGTCCGTGGCGCGACTCTGAACAAGAGGCCGCTCCGCATACGCAGCGCCAGGGCGGGTCGGCGCGAGGGCTCCAGCTCGCCGTCGCCGCGGTAGTTGACCGTCACCCGCCGCGAGGGCCCATCCGGCAGCGGCAAGCGGAAGCCGCCCTGGGGTCCGGTGCCGACCGACCTGACGCTGGGACGGATCAGCGCGCCGCGCGAGGGCCGCGAGACGACTCGCAGCTCGTGCCCACTAAGCCCGGCGCCGTCTGCGTCGACGAGGCGGCCGCTGAGGACGGCGGCGCCTCCGAACGGAATCGTCACGGCGGGTCCGCTCTGGCGACGCCAGCGCAGGCGCGCAAAGAGGCGCGTCTTCGCCCGTGGGCGCGGCGTGCTTGCCCGCCTCGCCTCCACTACCGCGACCCGGCGTCGCAAGGACATCTCGGCGCCGTCGGCGCGGCGGGTGGTGATGGCGACGTTCCCGGCGCGGTCGCGGGCCTCCGCCCGGAAGAGGTATGTGCCAGCGGGGAGCGTCTCGGGGAGGCGGGCGACGAGATGCGGGGCGCCTGCCTCCGAGCCCGGCTCGTACTTGGTCGGCAGCTCGGTCCACTGCTCGGCCTCGATGCGGCGGTAGTGGATCTGCCCACCCTCCGGCCCCGAGTGCGCGTCGTCGACCTCAGCCCGCACGACCTCCGGCAGCGCGTCCTCGGCGGCAACCGTGTCCGGCGCCCGCTCGAAGGCGATGCCGGGCGGAATGTCGTCGAAGCGCAGCGGCACGTCGACGGCGGTGCCGGGCGCCTCGTTGCCGGCCTCGTCGCGCAGCCAGACGCGCAGCGTGAAGACCCCGACCCGCGGCGCGGCGAGATTCTCGAGGCCGATTCGGTTTCGGCCAGCGGCGTAGCGCACGCCGCTGTCGTAGCCGGCTGGCCCCTCGATGCGCCAGGAGGCGCCGCCGATCGGGCTGGCGACGCCCTGATCGGGATTGGTCCAGAGCGCATCGAAATCGTTGACCCGGCGCCACTCCTCGCCTCCGGCCAGGGTCAGTTTGCGCGGGTGGGCCGGCGGATTGTTGTCGACGAGGAAGGGATGAGCGGGAGTGCAGCCGGCATTGCCTGCGAAGTCCGTGATGCAGTGATGGACGCTGTGCGGCCCATCGCTGAAGCGGGTCGTGTCGATAGTCGCGTTGCTGCCGATTCCAAGACCACACGGCCTCATCGCGGTCGCCCGCCACTCGCCACCAATCATCGCCTTCGCACAGCTGTACTCGGTGAAGTTGACGCGGGCGCCATCGACGAAGGTCTCACTAAAGCGGAGCCCGGCGCCGGTATCGGCGCCCCAGAAGTCGACGCCCTGGCCCCCGCGGCGCCAGCCGCCGGTGACGATGCTGCCGCCGATGCTTGCAGCCGGCCAGTGATCGTCCTGAACCGTGATCGTCAGCGCTCGCACGCCCGCCCATGAGCCGTGGTCGAGGCCGCACCACTTGCTCTCGGCCCGGGCACAGAGCAGCCGCGCCTCGAGCGCCGGCTGGGGCGGGTTGACGCCGGCGACGAACTCGCGCAGCGCGGTGTCGGTCGCGGAGGCAGCGGCGAAGACGTCGAAGCCGCCACCCCAGGTGCCGACGCCGATCCGGTGCTCCATGCCGTCGTGGAGGGCATGCCACCAAGTTCCCCGCACCTGGGAGATCGCGGCGCCGGCAGGAGCCTCCCAGCGCCAGCGCCCGAAACGGGTACCCGAGACGGTTCCCTGGTTCTCACGAGTGAAGCTCTTCAGGTGGACGCCGCCGAAGGGGTCCTGGCCGGCGGGCGGCACGCACCAGCCGTCCTGGCGGAACTTCGCGCCGCCGGTCGTGTCCGCCCAGCTCGCGTCGGCGCCCACATACCAGCCGCACTGGGCGACCGCGTACTTGCCGGCCTGCGCTTCCCGCGCGCCGAGCAGCAGCAGAGCCAGCGCCAGTGCCACTCCCAGCACCGTGAGCCGGGCGAACCCGCTCCCCGTCCTCGACATTCGTCCCTCCTCGCTCGACGTCATCTGCCGGGGTTAAGGACCGGGGCGGCCCTATCTCTCCCCCCGCCGGACGACGCAGCGCGGCGCCAAGGCCAGGCTTTGCGAGAATGGCTTCGATGCCCCTCCCCACGCAGGACCAGATCACCGAGAAGCTGCGCGCCGTCATCGACCCCGAGCTGCGCCGCTCGATCGTCGAGCTGGGCATGGTCCGCTCGATCGAGGTCAAGGACAGCGGCCGGGTGGAGGTGGTCGTCTCGCTGACCACGGCGGGCTGCCCGATCCGCTCCCACTTCGAGCAGGCGGTCGCCCAGCAGGTCTCCGAGCTGGACGGCGTCACTGAGGTCGCGGTTGGCTTCGACGTGCTCTCCGACGAGGAGAAAGGACAGCTGCAGCAGACGCTCGGCCGCGGCAAGCTGCCGCAGGGCGCGCTGGCCCAGGTCAAGAACGTGATCTGCGTCGCCTCCGGCAAGGGCGGGGTCGGCAAGTCGACGATGACCGCCAACCTCGCCGCCGCCCTCACCGCCGAAGGTCATCCGGCGGGCGCCCTCGACTGCGACGTCTACGGCTACTCGATCCCGCGCATGCTCGGGGTCAACCGCAAGCCGGAAGTCAACGGGGAGCGCAAGATCCTGCCGCTGGAGGCAGCGGGTGGCGTCAAGGTGATGTCGATCGGCTTCTTCGTCGAGGAGAACTCGGCCGTGGTCTGGCGCGGCCCGATGCTGCACAAGGCGATCCAGCAGTTCCTCGAGGACGTTGCCTGGGGGGAGCTGGAGTACCTGCTGCTCGACCTGCCGCCGGGAACGGGCGATGTCTCGATGACGCTCGCCCAGCTCCTTCCCCAAGCCAAGTTCCTGATCGTCACCACGCCCCAGCCGGCGGCGCAGTCGGTGGCCAAGCGCGGCGCCGACATGGCGCTCAAGTTCGACCTCGAGCTGCTCGGCGCGATCGAGAACATGTCCGGCTTCACGACGCCCGACGGCGAGCGCTTCACGATCTTCGGCGAGGGCGGCGGCCAGCTGCTCGCCGACGAACTCGACATCCCCTTGCTCGGCAAGGTGCCGCTCTCCGAGCCGCTGCGCGAGCACGCCGACGCCGGCACGCCGCTGGTCACTTCGGCGCCCGACTCACCCGCCGCCCAGGCGATCCGCCAGGCCGCCCGCGGCATCGTCGCCGCCACCCCCCAGGAGCTTCCGGTCCTGCAGGCCACGCCGGCAGCGGCCGAGGCGCCTCCGGTCAGCGGCACGCCGCTGCCGATGGCGTAGCAGCGAAGGCGCCGCTTACGCGGCGCTCTGCATGAACTATTCGGTTTTACCTACTGCCAGCTGGGCCGTCGTCACGAAGTTCGGTTCCGAGGTCGCACAGCACTTGCAAGGGCTGCGCACTCGGGCCGTAGCGGATATGCCCGATGGGGCGCAGCCCAGTCAAGCTGGGCGACGCACGGCGAACGCCCTGAATAGCAGCGCTATTCAGGCGGAGGCGGGTGGCGATCCAGCGCCGGCTGGATGCGTCATCAGCGGGCGCGGACGCAAGGCCCGCGTGCTCAGACCTTGCTCTTGTATCAATTGTTCGGGCCGATTCGGCTGTGAGCTGAGGCTTACCTTGGCGGAAAATTGCGGGGGTCTTCCTTGGAGCTGTCATGCCAAAGGAGTCCGGCGTGCCATATGTAGAACTCACCAGCGGCGAGCGCCACTCCAATGACAACGAAAAGGATCTCGATCATGCTCTAGGGTGAGCCAGAGCTAGCGAGACCTCCGCTCCGGGCGCAAGCAGCTCACCGGGCGGCGGGTTCTGCCTAACGACCCTAGCGTCCTTCGATCTCCTGCCCGAGACACGTCCCAGCTTGCAGCCTGCCCTTCGCAGCCGCCTACGAGCAGATTTCAGGCCCTTGCCGGCAAGGGCCGGGGCAACGCAGCCGATGGACATTGAAGGGCTCTCGACCGTCTCGACCGAAAGCTTTGGAGGCGGCATGACGACGTAGGTGGTTTGGAACCCGCCTTCCCAGCCAGCCCCAGCCATAACCGGATAATCAAATGGAGCCCCACCCCTGGCCGGGTTTCCCGCACGATGGTGGACGGTCAGCGTGAGGACGTTCCCTTCGGAGACGCCCAAGCTGGTGGGAACGTCGGTCCCGATTGCGTCGTGAGCGGGCCCAGCCACAATGGCGAACGCAATGTGTTCAGTGTCGACATAGAAGACCTCCGCCAGCTGGTCATCATCCTGTCGCAGTTCCTGGTCTTTGCTCAGCGTTACTTCCCATGAGAATTCCTCTGAGTCCGAAAACCCTTGGATCGCCGGAAACGACATTGCGCCTTCGAAGATAGGCAAAGAGGGCTCAGCCCAAGCGGACGCTGACGCGCCCGGGAAAACGGCAATTACGAACGCTGCAATCGCTGCATGAAGGCCCCGCCTCATGCGGCAAGGATACCTGGCGTCGGGCGGCTCGGAACGGACGGCGAGCAGGGCGCGGAAAGTGGTCGTTCCTGCAATTCGGGCTGGTATCTGACTTCATAAACAGCTAAGAACGTCAGAAGTCCCGCCGAAGTGCCCTCAGTTATTCGTTGAGCGTCAAGCGGGGTCCTTATCGAGGCCCGCCGATCGCCACCACCTTGAAGCGTTTCCTCCCCTGCAAACACTTGATTTGCAGTGGGACTACCGACCTTGGATAGACCCTGCACATTAGCGGTGCTTGATCCGGACGCGAATCATTTAGCGTGTACGACCCCGGGGCGTTCGATAGCAAGACGATGGTCTGGGCGATTTCGCTGCAGGTCATTCCGCTGTTAAGCGGCAATATTTTCGATGACCCGCCCCGTACTTCGGTCAGGCAAGCACTGTTTGCGCGGGATTCCTGGGCGTTCTCGCCACAAGCGACCATTGTCAATGCAAGAATCGCCATCCAGACTGTAAGTAATCCGTATCTATTCACAGATATCCTCATCCATTTTAGCAGTAATAAGAGGGAACATTTGACCCCTCGCAGTCCCACTCACCGACGCGGTCCTGCTGAAATCCGTTCGGCCACACCCATATTTGCAACGAAAGGTAGCGGACTTTTTCAAATTCAACGAACTCCGTCGCCACCAGCGCTCCAATTCTATATCGGCCCCAGATGGTCAAATGTTTGCCTTCCCCCTTCCAAACTTTACTCGGGCCGGTGAACCCACAGCCCGGATCAGGCATGGTTGGAAAGATGGTGAGTGCAAACCACCATTCCTGACCAGTACTACAGTGTACCTGGGTGCCGCCTTCCCAATGTGCCCAATTGAATCCCCGAATAAATGAGGGATTGCGAAGGTTCGCCCACCAATGATCGCAGTGTAGGCCACAGACTTTATTAGGCTCGACCGTAAAGACCCTTATCTTACTTGTCGAGGCACCACCGCTTGGCGGATACGGGGGCGCAGCGTACTCTGTGGGGCCGATGACTTTCGGCTTAAGGATCAACTCACCTATTTTTGGTGAAAACGGTGTTTTCACGACTTCAGTCGGTTCGGATGGATTGCCTTCTTCGTATAGTTTTTCTTCTTCTTCTCGCTGTTTAATTTCAAATTCATCTTCAGGTTGTTCTATGTAGATTGGGACTTCATACTTGGTTTCCCATCCTTGACCCGCGACTATTGGATAGACAAACTGAGCGGAACGGAAATCGACTTTGAGCGTCAGCACATTGCCCGAGACTTCAAGGCTAGTGGGCACGGCTTTGCCAGTCGCGTCATGTGCTTCCTCTGCCGTTATGAGGAAGGCTGTTGAACCGTCGGCATAGAGAACCATGGCATAGTCACTATTTACCAGTACCAGTTTTTGCCCTTCGGCGAGGTTGACAGACCAGGAGAATTTTTCAGGACTTTCGTCTGAGCGGATCGCCTGGAACGTCTGCACGCCGTTGTATTGGGGCCGCACAACGCTGTCAACTTCAGTTTTAGTATTTGCAGCCACACCCGCAACCCCGGCGGCAACTTCTATATCCTCGGAGCCTTCGTTGACAACAGGGGTGATGGTGGTTTTTCCATCCGGGCTGTCGATCGTGAAACCATCATCTGGATCGGTGGTCATAGTGGTCGAGGTGGGAGTTCCTGTGCTTTCAATTACGGAGCCAGACACCTGAAGACCTGGATTGTCGCCTGCTTCGATCTGACCGGGCTCAAGCACTTCGTCCGTGGATGCTACGACCGTTGATTCGCTCGTATCATCAACTGCTTCAAGCGTCTCGATCGCCTCGCCGCTAGAGACAGTTCCCTCTGGGTTGACGTTGATCGTCCACGCTTTTTTAGTCGTATTGCCACCGGCGTCCGTCGTGATAAGTTCGGCTGGATGTGCACCGCCTTTGTAGGTCGTCATGTCGATCGAGCCAAAAATGGACGCTCCGCATTTCCCACTTGAGCAGCTCTGCACTGTGCTTTTGATGACTTTGCCATCGATCTTCAAGGCAAGTGACGTGACACCGTAGGTGGCGTCCGAGGCGCTGGCGGAATAGGAGTAGATTTCCTGGTCTAGCCAGCCCTCCGGTGCCGTGTAGAAGCTGCTGTTAGCCGTCAGCTGAGGGCCCGTCGTGTCTTTGACCGTCGCGATCGTCAGGGATTTTGTGGTGGAGAGCCCAACGCCGTCGGTGGTAGTCACGTGAATGCTGTGTGCGCCAGATCCGTAGTCGATCGCTTTCAGCGTCCATGCTTTGCTGATGGCGCAATTTTCGACTGGGCACCCTGGAGCATATTTAGGCTCAACTACTTGACCGTCGATTTTGACTTCGGTGCTTACCACACCCGACTGTTTGTCAAGATCCGCGTGGCTCCATCTCTGCACACGGTGGTTGCCCGCGTCGGCCACGAGCGCTTCGTTTGAGGAGCTGATCGCCGCGATCCCCCTCACTTCCGTGAACTGATCACTGCCTGCCCCTACAGTGCCGAACTTACGCAGGAATGTCCCATCGGGCCGGAAAACTTGGACGCGATTGCTGAACTCTTCAGTCACCAGCAGGTTGCCTGAGCGGGCAATTGCGATGTAGAGGGGGTTGTCCAACTGGCCGGGCCCAGTCCCCGCAACGCCAAACTGGGTGACGAATTTGCCGTTGGCATCGAACCTCTGAATTCGATCGTTGGCCGTGTCTGCCGCCCACACGCCGCCGCTGCTATCCGTTGCTAGGCCGATTGGGTAATTCAGTTTGGCAGCGACGAGAGCAGTCGGGTCTGTGGGCGAGCCTTTGACGTAGCTGACCTGGCCGCCGGTTTCATTGAGCTTAAAGACGCGGTTCCAGCCAGGATCGGAGACCCACAGCATTCCGCCTGGCGCCGTGGCAATCCCGTAAGGCTGAAGGAAGACTTCTTTACCGATTTGCCGGATGAATCCGCCATTCTGGTCGAACGCTTGGATTCGGCCGCCCGCAAGATCCGACACCCAGACAGTGCCGTTGTTGCTTACCGCGATAGTCCGCGGATCGACAAATTTTCCGTTCGTGCTGCCCTGACCCCCAAACTGGAGAACGAATTTACCTTCTTTGTCGAACTTCTGGACTCGGTAGTTATTCCGGTCAACAACCCAGATATTTCCACTCGCATCGATGGCTATACCTTGGGGTCGCTGAAATTTGCCGTCGCTTACACCAGCGGACCCGATGGTTGCGATACCAGACGGCGTTGCAACGTCTCCGTCCGTCGCGCTGTAGTTCAGGGCGTACTCAGCTGCGCTCGTCCCGATTTTCCCCTGTTCTGTAAGCGGTCCCGAGAGATTGAGGTCGGGCACGGTGTGGTCGACCTTGACCGGCACAGAGGCTGCTGACGTATGTCCAAGCGGGTCTTCGGCGACCACTTTGAGCGTGTTCGTTCCCTGAGGCAGAACCGATGGGTCGTATTTGACGACCGGAAGTTTCGTTTCGGTCGATTTCCAGGTCTGCGGGCAAGCGTTCCCGCCCACGCCGACGCACCCGTGCGCCGTTTTCCACGAGTGCTGAAAATTGCTAAGAGTGATCGCGTAGACGCCAAGGCCCGCATCGCCGGCCGTGAAGTTGATTGGAGCCGCTGTTTGATCTACCCACTGCGAAGGACCAGAGAGTGAGCCGAATTTTGGCAAGTCTGTCGCGGGCTCTGCAAGTTCGATGGTGGCAACGGTGGAGCGAACACTGGCGCCGTTATAGCCCGTGGTGTCTTCTTTCGCCCAAAGGCCCAGCGACGCGACCTTGATGTTCGTATCTGGATAGGGGTTAGGGAATTTGTACACATAGCTTGTATCGGGAATGGAATGGCCTGCCAGGCCTGTGTGCGACAGCAGGCTGACCCATTTTTTGTCGACCACGTTCCACAGGCCGGCGGTCAAGTAGGGGCTATTGTGTTCGCTATTCGCCCACCAGTACAAACCCGACAGGGTCATGCCTGAGATATAGCTGGTAGGAAGAGTTCCAAAAATCTGGTCTGAGAAGTAGCGCGGGACCGTGTAGATCCAAGCGGCGTGATCCCCGGTCCACGCTGGCCAGCCCTGCGCTGCCACATATAGCCCGTATTGCCCACTTCCGGTTTCAGTTCTGTAGGCCGGTTTGCTCAATCCGCCTTTTGCGATTGTTTCAGGGCTCCACTGTTCGGCACCGGTGCTGGCGGTTATGCCAGCCTGCGGCTGGCCTGATGCCCATTTGTAAGACTGGATGAGCGGATCGACGAGGATTGGATACTGGGCTGACTCACCAGGGGAGACTGCAAGCACCAGAGAGTCGCCGGAGACAGCCATGCTCACGGGTACGTTCTCGCCTGCAGCATCCAGGGCCGACGGCGGAGAAATGCCTACGAGGGCTTCTCCGCCTTTCACGACTTCGGCTCCGCCTTCTTCTGTTGCTTTCAGCGCTGCGCCGTCAGGCAAGTCCAGGTTGAGCGCCTGAGATCGAGGAGCGTCGGGAGTGCGCAGCTGGGTCAGCGTCTCGAATCCGGTGGGTGCTGGCGCGACTGCGAAGTCGGTGTCTTGGGCGATATTGGGATAGAGAACGGCATTGTGGTCAAGCTCTGAGGGGCTGCGTTCCTCAACGGCCTGTGCGACCTCGACGCTCACCCCGGTTCCCGGCAGCTCGATACCTTCTCCGAGGTCTTGGGGGACTTCGACCTCGACCAAGGGGTTTGCGATTCGGAACGCGCCATCATCCTCTTCAAGGCTGAGGTCTATGAGCCCCTCATCGCCATTGGGTTCTTCAACTCGCAGCGGAATGGTCGAGCTGATTAGGGTTGGGCCCTGGACGCTGCTCCCATCCTCGCCACCGCTTGAGTCACCATCCTCGGGCTGCTGGCCGGCAGGAATGACGGCGACATTGTCGGCAAGGAATTTTTCCGGGCGAAGTTCATCGAATGGGCCCTCAAGGCCTTCAAGAACCGGAGCGAAGACGGCATCTAGAAGCTCACCAGCTTCCTCGCGGCCAAGCTGACTGAGAGGCACGCCTTCTGCGGCGTCGGGGTGGGTCAGTCCCGGCGTTCCCGATTCGGGGCTTTTGACGTCCACTCCTTCACCAGGGCTTGGTGCGGAGAGCGCAAGCGGATCGACCTCGTCGTGCTGTTCCGGGTCAGCCAGTACAGGTGCCGCCGAGATTGCACAAAGCAGAACTGCGAACAGCACTGCCCAGCTTCCACGTCTTTCCCCTCGTAGAATCTTCACTCCCCCACCTTTCAAGAAATGGTCGATGCTTAGTTGTTTAGGTCTGACTGGGCGGAAGGTGTGAAGAAGCAGAGTTTCTCCCCGCTTCCGCGGCATGGACGAACCTCAACCACCTCTAGGGCACCTTGATCGCACATAGTTTTCAGGTGGTAAGAGATAGCTGCGTTGGAGACCGCTTCATCTAGGACCTGTTCTAGCTGGACAGCCGATATCGGCTGTCCAATCCACGCGATGGCTTCGATAACGGCCAACTTGGTTGGGCTGATCGCATGAGCCGTGAGCGCACTCCAATCAAGGCGGTTGCTCTGGCTGTGGTGGCTGGTCACGTTAGAAGGCATAGATCGCTGCATTGACGTGCCCCCGGTGCGGTGGTGCTGACGATTTTGCCCGCCCGTACCGGGGGCGTGAGAACAGAGCCGCTGGCCTACTTTGGCTGACTAGGCCTAACGGTTATCTGATCCTTAGTGATGGAAACTTTCACATCAAAACGACACTGTCAATCGTCACTTTTTAAGTGCGGATTTTGTGACTAGTCACTTTCCTCTGGCGGGGAGTACCCGCCCTGCGGCCGGCCAGGTCGGCTTCTATCGAAGGCGTTGAACGAGAAGACAGTGGTAACGCCATCCTCTCCCGATTCACTAAGACGGTTGGCTGCCCGGGCATTAATGCCCACGACGCGCTCTAAAGTTGCCGTGATCTCTTCTTTGAGCTCTCGCTGACCCTGGGAGTCGAGGTTGGCGCAGCCCCAACCAATCCATGTGTTCTCGTTGCCCTCCATCTTTTCAGCGCGAAACGAGGCCAGCGTCTCTGCCATCATCGCCTGGATAGTGAGCGCCAGGATTTCGCGCCGCGCCTCAAGAGGCAAAGCGCGGTATGTCTCGTCATCGATGTAGGGAAGCTCAACGGCGCGGTAGAAGTGCTCGGTTGTGTTCCTGACTTTCTCGGTGCCAGCGTCTTCGATGCAGCCGCACTCATATAGCTCGCGAATGTGCCCACTGACGCGTTTGAGATCCAGGCCCATGATCTCGGCTACTTCGCTGACGCTATGCCTGCCCTCCGCGAGGATCGCCAGCGCGTCGATCCGAATCCAGTGTCCAAGCGCGTAAGAGAGAGCGCCGTAAGTCCCTCGTTTGTGGTCTGAGGCTCGCTTCCTAGCTGTCGCTGGGCCCTCCAAGGCGTCTCCTTCGATCTAGTGCTTTAGCTCCGCTAAGAAGCGCCGGAGCATAGGGATTTGCGAAGCGTTTCGTCTTCCACGCTCGCAGAAATCTAACTAGTCACAGATTTCTTACCATGACTGACTCCGCCCCGGCACAAGGCCGGGAGCTGACAGCGGAGGAGGTGAGCAAGGTGAAGATCACGCCTGTCTCAACAGTCGTGCCTTTGTTGCTGCCGATCAAGCATCGGTAGCTGATCTGGATGGCCGGTCCTGATCCTCAGCGCGACGGTCGGGATCGGCCAGCTTGCTATGCCTTGCGAGCGACGTAGATCGCCTTGGTATGGATCTCTTCGTCCAGAGGCTGCCTTGGCACGCCGTCATAGCCGTGGCCGAAGACTCCCAGGCACTCAAGGCCGGTGCTCTCCAGCGCGGCGAGAACGTCGACTTCTGGAAAGTGGCGCTGACGATGGAGCTGTGGGCTTGAATTGCTTCCGCTGCCCTGGATCTCGAAGGCCGCCTCGCAGATCGACCTCGCTTCTACGTCTGGGGACGACCGGCCAGTCCAGATCAAGCGCATTCCGTCGCGCTCCACTATATGCCGCTCGGCAAAGAAAGTCCGGTATATGAAGAGGGCGTTCAAGTCGAACATAAACAGCCCGGCATGGATCAAATTGTCCCGAATCCCTAAGAGGGCCGCTACCAGCTCGTCGTCGCTCAGCAGATAGTTGATCGCGTCATCGAGTGCCCAGACGAGATCGAAGGCGCCAAAGACGGGCAGCTTGCGCATATCGGCGATCTCCAGCCGAGCGGTCCCTCCGGCCTTCTCTCTTGCTCTCTCCAGCATTGCCGGCGAGATATCGCAGCCGGTTACCTTCCAGCCGCGAGCGAGCATCGGCATGAAGCTCTTGCCGGTGCCACAGCCCACGTCGAGCAGGCGGTTCCCGGAAAGGCCGCAGCGCTCTAGGTGGGGCAGTAGATCGCTCAGCCACCCATCAAAGTCATTGTCCGCCGTGAAGTCGTCATAGACCGCAGCCATCGCGTCGTAGGCGACCTCGGCATGGCCTTCCTGTGCTTCGGGTGCCATTTCGGCGGCCTCGCTCTATTCCGAAGCGGTCTCTTGCAGCTCGCCTGCTCGGGCTGGCTGCATGTGCCCGCAGACAGGGCACTCGCTCTCGGGAACGACGGATTCGGATTTCACAGCCAGGGTCCGCAAGTCGTAGCTGTGGCTGACCCCCAGGGTCGCCGGCTCAGCGAGGCCGGTCAGGTGATGCATGATGTCGAGCGCAATCAGGTTCCCGATCAAGCCACAGGCGGGGCCCAACGTGCCGGCCGGAGACTCCGTGGCGCGGTTTTGCTCGATCACCAGATCGAACAGCGGATAGGAGCGCCTGTAGGAGATCTCCTGGCAGGCATAGCAGCCCGTTTTCCCCGGAACGTAGAAGGGGCCGATCCGGGCGAAGGGCGGGAAGTGGCTCATCGCGACGTAGGGGATACCGGCGGCGAAGCAGGCTGAGTTGACCCAGTGCTCGATTTCGTGAGCGGGCCAATCGACCGCGTCGATAACAACGTCATAGCCCTCTATCGCGGCGGCGATCTCGGCTTCGCTGCCGAGGCGCCTGTCCATCGCTTCGATTCGCATCCGCGAGTTGAAGGAGCCAAGACGCTCCGCCGCCGCCTCTGCCTTTGCCCGGCCGATGTCGTCCTCGCTGTAGAGGACCTGGCGGTTGAGGTTGGTCAGGTCGACGCGGTCAAAGTCGACCAGCAGCATCTCGCCGACACCGACGCAAGCGAGCGATAGGGCCGACCAGCCGCCGAGCCCGCCTACTCCCAAAACGGCGATTCGCGCGGCTTCGAGCTTGGCCTGGCACTGCGAGGGGGTTGGCCCTTCAGTGACGTCGCTGAAGTAGCGCAGCTGCCGATCGAAGCGCGCCATCGTGTCCTTAGGCACCAGATCGTCGTCGGCGGCATCCTCGAGAACGCACAGCTCATCCAGTTGAGCCAGCAGATCCCCGACCTCTGACTCGCCGAACTCTTCATCGAGCTCTTTGCGGGTGTGCTGGCCGTCGAGAGCACCCAGCAGGCGGCGATCCTGCTCGGTAGGCCCCTCGATGCGGATGTCTTTCCCTACAGCCGCCCGCAGGAGGTAGAGGTCGCCCTCAGGCGTCTCCACTTGCGAGGTCGTCTGCTTCATGCGCGGACGTTTCATCCGCAGCTACCCGCCATAGCTCCAATACTCTAGAGAATTTTATCAATAAGGAAAGGTCTACTTAGGCGCACGCCCTACCGACCAATCTCCAGATCCCAACCGAGATCGCGCTCTCTCGTCGCGTGCTGCCCGAGGCCAAGGGCTCGCTGAGCCTTCAAGGAGCCGCCGCCGCGCCGCCTCCTGGCGCGCTCTCGCTTGACTCCTTGTTTGGCCTCCGCGCCAAACGCGTGGCTCGGGTCCTTGACGCCGTTCTCCTGCCGGCAGCGCTCGATCTGCGAGACGCCGCGATCCCACGCTTTCCGTTTCGGCGGATCGCTCGGCCTCTCCCCAGCTCGGTCTTGACGTCCCCGACCGCCCGCATGTCGAGTTGATCGATACCCGCTGGATAGAGCGCTGATGAGCGAGCAGGCGGTCGCCGGTTACGACGAGAAGCTAAGGCCGGTGCTTGCTCGCAAACCGCTAGAGCAAGCGGAAAACAATTACGCCGAAGCCTTGCTCTTGTAGTACTCGGCGTTGATCTCGGCGTATTTGGCCCACTCGGCCGGGAGCTGGTCCTCGGCGAAGCAGGCGTCGACCGGGCAGGCCTCGACGCAGGCGTCGCAGTCGATGCACTCGTCGGGATCGATGTAGAGCATCTCGACCGAGTCGTAGTCGGGCTCGTCCGGGGTCGGATGGATGCAATCGACGGGACAGACCTCGACGCACGAGTTGTCCTTGGTGCCGATGCAGGGCTCGGCGATGACGTAGGTCATTCGAGGCTTCTCCTAGATCGTTTTCCGGGTGCCCGCCGGGGGGCCCGGCCAAGCGCGAGCGCCCATTTTAGAGATGATGGAGGCGATGCTGCTGCTGACAGGGGCAACTGGAAGCATCGGTTCACGGCTGCTGCCGTTGCTGCTGGACCGCGGCGAAGGCGTGCGCTGCCTGGTCCGCGAGCCGCGGCGGCTGGGCGAGCGGCGTGTCGACGTGCAAATCGCGCTCGGCGACCTTGGCGAGATGTCGGATCCCTACCTGGTGCGGCAGGCGCTGCGCGGCGTCGACACCGTGATCCACCTGGCGGCGACGATCCGCGACCAGCCTCCACACCGGATCGAGGAGCTGAACGGCCTGGCGACCGTGCGCCTGCTGCGCGCCGCCGAGCGCAGCGGCGTCAAGCGCTTCGTCTTCTTCAGCGCCCTCAATGCTTCCGCCACCCAGCGCACTCGCTTCTTCCGCGCCAAGTGGCTGGCCGAGCAGGCCGTCCGCTCCTCGGCCCTGGAGACGACGGTCTTCGCCCCTTCGGTCGTCTACGACCACAGCGACCCCTGGGTGACGCTGCTGAGGCGCTTCTCATTCCTGCCGGTGATGCCGGTCTCAGGCGAAGGCCAGGCCTGCTTCCAGCCGATCTGGGCGGCTGACGCCGCCCGCTGCGTGGTCGCCGCCCTCGACCGCGACGGGCGCGACCGCTACGAGCTGGCCGGGCCCGAGACGCTCAGCTACGACGAGATGTCGGACCTGGTCAGCCGCGTCGCCGGACGGCCGCGGCCGCTCGTCCACCTGCCGCTTCCGCTCGTCCGCTCCGGATTGATCGGACTCCGCTCCATCTTCGGCGAGGCCGTGTTCGCTACTTGGGAGGAGGCCGAGCTGATGGAGGTGGCGATGTTGAGTGAGCGCGGGACCGCAGACGCCGAGGACCTCGGGGTGATGCCGCGAAGGATGGGCGATGTTCTCGCCGAGTCGTAGCCGGATCGCGCTGCTCGCGATCGCGCTGCTCGCCGGCGCGCCGGGACAGGCGCAGGGGCTGAGCCTGGCGCCGCCCAAGCCGAACGTCTTCTTCGGCGTCAGCGACCGCGGGACGACACAGGAGTTCAATGAATTCACCGAACTGCTCGGCGGCAAGCACCCGGCGCTGCTCTCGACCTTCCACCCGTGGGGCAACAGCCTCAACGCGGCATACGAACGCTGGCGCGAAACGGCGACGCGGCCGATCCTGCACATCTCGACCGCCGACGACCAGACGCTGGCCGAGCTGATCACCCCGCAGCAGATCGCCCTCGGCGCCGGCGACAACTACCTGCTCCAGCTCAACGACTTCTTCTTCAAACGCGGCCTGCCCGCCTACATCAGGCCGCTGGGCGAGCCCAACCGCTGCCTCAACGCCTGGTCCGCGGTCAACTGCGAAGGGGCGCCAAAGGGCGGCGAACACACGACCGGCTGGTACAAGCAAGCGTTCCGCCGCATCGCCGCGATAGTGCGCGGCGGCGGCACCCTCGAACAGATCAACGCCACCCTGGCCGAAATCGGGCTGCCGCCCGTCAACCGGACCAAAGGACCGCCGCCGACCAGCCTGCCGGCAGCGCCGGTGAGCATGATCTGGAGCCCACTGCCCGGCGGCTCGCCGCGAGTCAAGGGCAACTTCCCGGGCAACTACTGGCCGGGCGCGCGCTGGGTCGACTGGGCGGGCACCGACTTCTACTCCGAATATCCGGTCTGGAAAGACCTCAACCGCTTCCTCAAAGGCGTCCAGTGGCGGAGCAAGCCGATCGCGATCACCGAGTGGGCCGTCTCCGGCAAAGACGACCCGCGCTTCGTCAAGCAGCTGGTCGCCTGGACGGTGAAACGCCCACGGGTGCGGATGCTCGTCTACTACAACGGCTTCGGCACGACCGGGAACCCCTACGACATCCGCCTCTACCCGCGCACGATGAACACGCTGCGGCTCAAGGTCCGGCGCGAAAGCTTCCTCCAGTACGCCGAATACAACGCCGGCCTCCTGCCGCCGTTGCCCCCGCCGCCGCCCAAAAAAGTGGCTCTGCGGTAGCCGTAAAAGAGAGGGGCCCGGCTTTCGCCGGGCCCCTCTCGAAGTCACTCGCCTGTTGAGGCGAGCATACGCCTGGATGGGCGTGACTACATCATGCCGCCCATGTCCGGCATGCCACCGCCGGGCATTCCGCCGCCGGCGCCGTCCTTCTCCGGCGGTTCGGCGACGATCGCCTCGGTGACGAGGATGTTCTTGGCGATCGAGGCCGCATTCTGCAGCGCCGAGCGCGTCACCATCGTCGGGTCGATGACGCCGGCCTTGATCAGGTCGCCGTACTCGCCGTCGGCCGCGTTCAGCCCTTCGCCGGGCTTCAGGTCACGGACCTTGTTGACGACGACCGAGCCCTCCAGGCCGGAGTTCTCGGCGATCTGGCGCACCGGCTCCTCGAGAGCGCGGTGGACGATCCGGGCACCGGTCTGTTCGTCGGCGTCGCCGATCTTCTCCGGGTCGAGACCGGACTGGGCGTTGAGCAGGGCCACGCCCCCTCCGGGGACGACGCCCTCCTCGAGCGCCGCCCGGGTCGCCTGCAGGGCGTCCTCGACGCGGTGCTTCTTCTCCTTCATCTCGGTCTCGGTGGCGGCGCCGACCTTGACCACCGCGACGCCCCCGGCCAGCTTTGCCAGCCGCTCCTGGAGCTTTTCGCGGTCGAATTCGGAGTCGGTGTTCTCGATCTCCTGCTTGATCTGGTTGATCCGGCCCTTGATCGCATCGCCCTCGCCGCCGCCGTCGATGATCGTCGTCGTGTCCTTGGAGACGACGACGCGACGGGCCTTGCCGAGCTGGTCGATCTGGGTGTTCTCCAGCTTCAGGCCCATCTCCTCGGTGATCACCTCGCCGCCGGTGAGGATCGCGATGTCCTCGAGCATCCGCTTGCGGCGGTCGCCGAAGCCCGGAGCCTTCACGGCGACGCCGGTGAAGGTGCCGCGGAGCTTGTTGACGACGAGCGTCGCGAGACACTCGCCCTCGACGTCCTCGGCGACGATCAGCAGCGGCTTGCCACCCTGCATCACCTGCTCCAGCACCGGCAGGATGTCGCGCACCGAGCCGATCTTCTGGTTGGCGATGAGGATGTAGGGGTCCTCCAGCACCGCCTCCATGCGGTCCTGGTCGGTGACCATGTACGGGGAGATGTAGCCCTTGTCGAACTGCATCCCCTCGGTGAACTCCAGCTCCATGCCGAAGGTCTGGCCCTCCTCGACGTTGACGACGCCGTCCTTGCCGACCTTCTCGATCGCGTCGGCGATGACGTTGCCGATCTCGTCGTCGGCGGCGGAGATGGCGGCGACGCGGGCGATCTGCTCCTTGCCCGCGACCTCCTTCGACTGCTTCTCGCGCAGCTCCTCGACGACCTCGTCGACGGCCTTCTCGATCCCGCGCCGCAGGGCCAGCGGGTTGGCGCCGGCGGCGACGTTCTTGAGGCCCTGGCGGACGATGATCTGCGCCAGCAGGGTCGCGGTCGTGGTGCCGTCTCCGGCCACGTCGTTGGTCGCCGTGGCGACCTCGCGGACCAGCTGGGCGCCCTGGTTCTCGAAGACGTCCTCGACCTCGATCTCGCGGGCGATCGTGACGCCGTCGTTCGTGATCGTCGGCGCCCCGAACTTCTTGTCGAGCACGACGTAGCGACCCTTCGGGCCGAGGGTGACCTTGACTGCGTTGGCAACGGCGTCGACGCCGGCCTGCAGGGCCCCCCTTGCCTCCTCCTGGTACTTCAGCTCCTTATGAGCCATCTGATCCTGTCCTCCTTGGTCTTTCTAAATCTTCTTGCGGGCTGTCAGGCGAGCTTGGCGAGCACGTCCGACTCGCGCAGCACGAGCAGTTCCTCGTCTTCGACGGTCACCTCGGTGCCGCCGTATTTGGAGTAGAGGACCTCGTCCCCCTCCGCGACGTCGAGCGGGATGCGCTTCTCGCCATCCTCGTCCCACTTGCCATCGCCGACGGCGACGACCTTGCCCTTCTGCGGCTTCTCTTTTGCCGTGTCGGGGAGGACGATGCCGCTCGCGGTCGTCTCCTCCTCCTCGATCGGCTTGACGATCAGCCGGTCCCCGAGGGGCTTCAGCTTCATCCGTGAACCTCCGTTATCGGTCAGTGATTTGCTGGTAAAGGTCGGAATTGCGCTCAGAGGCTGACTTTGGGACGCCTCATGGGGCGCTTGGCACTCTATACGGCGAGTGCCAAAGAGAAAGATAGCGGCTCAGTGGCTGGCGAGCAGCCGGCAGCCGAGCAGCTCGGCAATCCCCTCGCCGCCGCGCTTCATCACCCAATCGTGGTTCCACTCGAAGACGGGACGCGCCACCGGCGCGAGCAGGTTCATCCAGGTCGTGGTCGTGGCGACGTTCCACTCGTAGAGGACCGCGGTGACCCCGTCGCGCTCGAAGAGGCGCCAGCGGCCGACCCCGGTCAGCTCGCCGACCGCGTCTGCCTCGAGCAGGTAGGGGCGCTCGATCCGCGTCGTCGTCACCTCGAACTCGACCCGGTAGGGCAGCAGGCTCTTCCAGACCATCCGCGAAACGGTCCCGACACCGCCGTCCTCGCCCGCCCTGACTTCCTCGGCCTCCTCGACCCCGCGCCACCACTGGGGCCAGCGCTCCTGGTCGTAGATCGCTTCCCAGACCGGCTGGCGCGGCGACTCGAGCAGCCAGGTGGTGAGGAAGGCGTAGTCGGCGATCGGTCGGCCCCGCCTCAGCCCTAGTTGTGACGCGGAGTCTCGCCGTTGCCGAAGTGGGGTCCGGGCGGCTCGACGATCTGCGAGAAGCGGATCACGGTGACGATGTCGTCGGTGGAGATCTCGCGCCCGTAGATCTGCTCGAGGAAGTTGATCTCCTCGTCGAGGCGGCGGAACTCGGGGTTGTCGTGCTCGATGTCGCGGGGCGAGAGGTCGGCGACCTTCTTCACCTCGACGTCGTCGATCACCGCCGTGAAGATCTTCTCCCGCGGGCTGTGGCGGAAGCCGACGGTGACCCAGACGACCTGGCCGCGTTCGTACTTGTCGCTCTTGTCGCCGAGCCGGATCGTCGCCGTCTTGCGGCCCCGCTTGAGCTGGTCGACGAAGACCGGCGAGTAGAAGTTGAGAACGTAGATCCCGCCCCGCATGCGGCAGCGAGCGTATCTGACCGGACGCGTGTTGGAGGCGGAGGTATAGAAATCGGCAAATCGGTCGATTGGGGAGGTGTGCTGCGGCCACAGTCGACATCCATGCTCCGATTCGGTGGGGTTCTGGCCGGCGGCGCCGCGCTGCTCCTGGTCGCCTTCACAGGCGGCGCGCTCGCCGCCAGCTGCGACGGCAAGCACGCGACGATCGTCGGCACGCCGGGCAACGACGTGATCGTCGGCAAGCGGGCGAGCGACGTGATCTACGGCGGCGGCGGCAACGACCGCATCTGCGGCGGCCCGAACGGCAACGACACGATCTGCGGCGGCCCAGGCGACGACAGGATCGCCGGCGGCCGCGGCTTCGACTCGCTGCACGGCGACGGCGGCAACGACTTTCTCGGCGGCGACAGCGGCTCCGACCACCTCAGCGGCGACGACGGCGCCGACCTCCTCAGCGGCGCCGAGGGCAAGGACGGCCTCGTCGGCGGCCCCGGCGAGGACACGCTGCTCGGCGCCAAGGGGCCTGACAAGCTCACCGGGGCGGCCGGCAACGACTTCCTTGGCGGTGACAAGGGCAGCGACAAAGCCGATGGAGGCGGCGGCAACGACCACCTCGCCGGCGACAAGGGCAACGACCAGCTCCACGGCGGGCCGGGCAACGACCTGGTCGACGGCGGGCCAGGCGACGACCCCACCGTCGACGGCGGGCCCGACAGCGACCACGTCCTTGGCGGGACGGGAATCGACTCGGCCAGCGGCGGCGACGGCGACGGCGACGTCGTCCGCGGCGACAGCGGAACGGACACCCTCGACGGCGGCGCCGGCGCCCTGGACATCGTCTCCTACGCGAGCGCCACCCGCAGCGGCGTCGTCGTCAGCCTCGGCTCCGGCCAGGCGAAGGGAGACGGCCACGACGACCTGCAGGGCTTCGAGGACGTGGTCGGCTCACCGCAGGCCGACCAGCTCGCGGGCGACGGCGGGACCAACCGGCTCGACGGCGGGGTCGGCGATGACAACCTGAACGGCGCGGGCGGATCGGATCAAGCCTTCGGTGGCGCCGGCAGCGACGAGTGCGAGGGATTTGCCTCCACACACTCCTGCGGGCCCGAGGCCAACCCGCCCGGAGCCGGCACCCTGGTGATCCTCAACCAAGGGCTCGACGGCGCCAGCCTGATCGTGCAGGGCGATGCCAGCCCCAACATGATCCGCATCGCCTTCGACGGCTCCGGCTGGACCGTCTCCGACGAGCGCGGCGCCTTCGCCGGCGACGGCTGCGGAGGAGGCGGCACCGCAGTCGGGTGCCCGACCGCGGTCGCGACCAGCCTGCTCGTGATCACCGGCGGCGGCGGCAACGACAGCATCGCGATCGACAGCAGCGTCCCGGCCGGCGTCAAGGTCAGGGCCAACGGCAACGCCGGCTCCGACACCCTCGCCGGCGGCCCCGGCGACGACGTGCTCGAGGCGGGCGAGAACTACAACGGCCCGGACAATGGCAACGACTCGCTGGCCGGCGGCGCGGGCGGCGATGTGCTCTATGCCGACCCTGGCGCCGACACCCTCTTCGGCGGGCCCGGCAACGACCTGCTCGTCTCCTCGGTAGCGACCTGCCAGGGCCACGCCTACGAGGGCGGCCCCGGTCACGACACCGTCTCCTACGGACGCTCGAGCGACAACCTCCGGGTCGAGCTCGGCGGCAGCGGCGGGCCCGCCGGCTGCGGCAACGCCGATCGGGTCGCCGCCGACAGCGAGAGCCTCGAGGGCTCCGACGGCCCCGACGTCCTGATCGGCGACAACGGCGAGAACAGCTTCCTCGGCCACCTCGGCGCCGACGTCTTCATCGCCAAGGGCGGCAACGACTACATCGACGCCGCCGACGGCCAGCGCGATCGCTCGATCCAGTGCGGCGGAGGCGCCGACGAGGTCGTCAAGGACGGCGCCGACCCGAGCCCGGACGACTGCTGAGCCGCCCTCCTCGTCAGTCCGCGAACCCCTCCTCGCCCAGTAGGGGAACGAAGCGGCAGGGGCCGATCTCCTCGCGACGCAGTTCGTCGCCTTTGCGCTGGAAGACGCAGAGCAGGTCGAAGGAATCGAGCGCGATCGGGACGACGAGACGTCCCCCCTCGCCGAGCTGGCCGAGCAGGGTCTCCGGTGGCGCCGGGGCGGTGGCGTGGACCGCGATCGCCTCAAACGGCGCCTGCTCGGGCAGGCCGCGGCTGCCGTCGCCGACGATCACCTCGACGTTGTCGACCCCAAGCGAGTCGAGCTCCTGCCGGGCAGAGCGAGCGAGCGACTCGTGCCGCTCGATGCTGACCACCTCGGCGGCCAGGCCGGCAAGCACGCAGGTCGAGTAGCCCGAACCGGTGCCGATCTCAAGCACCCGCTCCTCGCCGCTCAGCTCGAGCGCCTGGCAGATCGC
This sequence comes from uncultured Solirubrobacterales bacterium, assembly GCA_963728045.1. Classification (GTDB taxonomy): domain Bacteria; phylum Actinomycetota; class Thermoleophilia; order Solirubrobacterales; family 70-9; genus VRUE01. The sequence goes on along the minus strand of CAVSIE010000002.1, from coordinate 1,400,102 downwards.
GGCGACGATCCAGGGCTGGGAGATCGTCTGCGCCTCGCCGATCGGCACCGCCGAGTCAGAGTAGGCGCGATGGCGGTAGCGCTCGGGCACGAAGCGCTCGCGCGGAACCTCCCCCATCGCCGCCAGCACCCGCTCGTCGCCAATGCCGCGGCGGCGCAGCTGCCGCTCGACCATCTTCGCCCGCTGGTCGGCGTAGTCGGTCAATGGCGGGCCCAGGGGTCGCCATGCCGCGTCCTCGGTCGGTCTCCTCGGGTCACGCACCAAAAAGTGCGCTCCCCTCGTCGTCCTCCCTGCGTCCTTGCCTGGCAACCCCTGTACCGCGCCATTAGTAGATGTAGTTCTGGAGCTTGGCCGGCGCGAGCACCGTGACCCGGCCACGGCCGGGGCGGACGACTCCGGCACGCTCGAGATCGGCGAGGAAGCGACTGACGCTCTCGCGCGAGGTGCCGGCCAGCTGCGCCAGGTCGGCCTGGTTCATGCGGATCGTCACCTCCCCGCCCTCCCCGGCGATCGGAGCCTCGTCGGCGACCAACTGGGCGAGCACGCCGGCGACGCGACTCGGCACGGTCTGGAAGGACTGACGCGAGATCCGCTCGTTGGCGGTGCGCAGGCGCCGCACCAGCGCCGCGATCAACTTCACGGTGATCTCGGGGTGGCGAGCGAGCAGGGCCCGCACCTCCCCGGCCGGCAGGGCGAGCAACTCGCCGTCGCTGAGCGCCTCGACGCTCGCCGAGCGCACCTCGCCGTCGAGCATCGCCAGCTCGCCGAAGATGTCGCCGGGGCCGAGCGTCGCCAGCGTGATCGCCCGCCCGTCGGAGTGCTCACGGGTGACGCGAAAGCTGCCGGAGCGGACGATGTAGCAGGCGTCGGAGTGGTCCCCCTCGTGGAAGACCCGCGTCGCCGACGGGAACGAGCGCGGCACCGCGACCTGCGAGAAGCGCTCCAGCTCCCCCTCCTCGAGGTCGGAGAAGAGCGGCACGCTGCGCAGCAACTCGAGCGGACTCTGCCCCACCTCGCGGTCGTCCATCCTCGGATTATCCGACACCGAGCTCTTCAGCGGGCCGCGAGCGTCAGCTTGCGGGGGCCGCGACTGAAGCCGGCCTCCAGCATCGCCTCCTCGTGGCCGGAGCCGATCACCGGCTCACCGTCGAGCTTCTCGATGCCGAGCTTGGGCAGGCGGCCGGCAGCGACCGCGTCGGCGAGGGCACGCATCGCCGCGGCCAACTCCTCGTCGTCGAGCTCGATCAGGCGGACGACGCTGCGGCCGCCGCGCTCCAGGTAGAGGACCGGGGCGCCGTCGCGGAGGAGGACGTGGGCGCCGGGGACGCGGGCGGGGCGGCGTTCGCTTGGCGGCTTCGGCCAAGGCAAAGAGGCGCCGTAGGGGTTGGCGGGGTCGGTGGCGGCAAGGAGGAGATGCGAGCCGTCGTCGATCGGCAGCGAGCGCAGCCGCTCGACCGCCCCGGGCAGGGCGAACTGGGCGCCGCCGAGTCCCTCGACGAAGTAGCCGCGGCGGGCCGTGCCGAGCAGCTCCAGGTTGCCCAGCTCGGCATAGAGGGCGGAGAAGCCGCCGGGGACGCCCTCGGCGAGGACCGACTCGCGGGTGACGATGCCGTAGCGCTCCAGCATCAGCTCGGCCTGGGCACGGAGGCGAGGCCCGGCAGGGGGCGCGTCGGCAAAGAGCGGCGCGGTCAGCGACCAGCGGCCCTGGACCGCGGCGCCGGCCGCTGAGCGGCGCCGGCCGAAGCGGCGGCCCTGGCGCTCCCGCGAGGGCGCCGCGCGCAGCCGCGGCGCCCGCAGAGGCGCGAAAGCGTCATTGGTCACCTCTCCCGACCAGGCCAGGTCCCAGAGCGCGTTGTGCAGCTCCTCGACGGGGAACTCGAGGTCGGCGAGCAGGTCGAGCCAGAAGGCCGGTCCGCCGGCGAGGCGCTCGCGGATCGCGTTGTGGGGAGGGCCCTCGACCCGCTCCAGCTTCGCGTTGGCGGGCGGCGGACCGGCGAGGCGGACGTCCTCGCGGAAGTAGAGGGCGACGCGACCGTCGCTGCGACCGCGGGCGCCGGCGCCGACCCAGACCAGCTCGCCGCTGGTGCAAAGTTCGTCGAGCCAGCTGGGCGAGTAGGCGCCGAGGCGGCGCGGCAGCACGTCTGCCTCCCAGACTTTCGGCGTCAGCGCCACTCCCTGGAGAGGGACGAGCGCATCGCGGAGGCGGTCCGGCCCAGCGCCTGCGGCACGGTGCGCGTCGACGTTCTGCCAGCTGGGCAGGAAGCGGGCGAAGCGGTCGCGGTCGGCGGGCTCGACCTCGCGGCGCAGGTGGGCGAGGCTGGCCCGCCGCACCCGCCGCAGCACATCGGAGTCGCACCACTCGCGCTCGGCGCCGCCCGGCAGCAGCTCGCCGCGGACGAGCACGGCATCGCGCTCCAGCTCGCGCAGGGCCGGTGTGGGGTCGATCCCGTAGCGGGCGGCGAGCTGCGCGGTCGGGAAGGGGCCGTGGGTACGTGCATAGCGGCGCACCAGCGCGAGCAGCGGATCGGGGTGCTCGCCGAGGAAGCCCTCGGGCAGGCCGGGCGGCGGCGGCACTCCGAGCGCATCGCGATACATCCCCGCGTCCTCGCCGGCGATGTAGCGCTCCTCGCCGGCGATCCGGACCTTGGCGGCGCGGCGCTCCGCCACCAGCTTCTCCAGCATCGAGACGGCCGAGTAGCCCTCGGCGACCCGCTCTTCGCACTCCTCGGCGGTCAGGTCGCCGACCCTGCGCAGGATCTGCTGGAGGGCGTCGCGATCGCCGGCGCGGGCCTCCTCGGTCGTGTGCTGGAGCTGCGCCTCGACCTCCTCCAAGGCCTCCGGGTCGATCAGCTCGCGCAGCTCCTCCTGACCGAGCAGCTCGCGCAGCAGGTCGCGGTCGAGGGCGAGGGCGGCGGCGCGGCGCTCGGCGTTGGGCGTATCCCCCTCGTACATGTAGGTCGCCACGTAGTCGAAGAGCAGCGAGGAGGCGAAGGGAGAGGCAGTCGGCGTCTCGACCTCGACCAGGCCCAGTTGGCGCGATTGGAGCTTGGCCAGCAGCTCAGCCAGCGAGGGCAGGTCGAGCACGTCGCGCAAGACCTCGCGGTAGGTCTCGAGCACGACCGGGAAGCGGGGAAAGTCCTGCGCCACCTCGAGCAGGCTCTGCGACTTCAGCCGCTGTTGCCAGAGCGGCGTGCGTTTGCCCGGGTAGGCCCGGGGGATCAGCAGCGAGCGCGCCGCGTTCTCGCGGAAGTGGGAGCCGAACAGCGCCGAGCCGGAGAGCTCGCGCACGACCAGGTCCTCGAGCTCGTCGGGCTCGACCATGACCAGGTCGGCGGAGGGCGGCTCGTCGGCGTCGGGCAGGTGGATGACGATGCCGTCGTCGGACCAGATCGCATCGACCTCGAGGTCGCGCTCGGTGCGGATCTTCTGCGCCAGCGCCAGGCCCCAAGCGGCGTGGACGCGGCCGCCGTAAGGCGAGAGGACACAGAGGCGCCAGTCGCCGATCTCGTCGCGGAAGCGCTCGATGACGATCGTCTCGTCGGAGGGAACGACCCGGGTCGCGGTCTGCTGCTCGCGCAGGTAGGCGACGAGGTTCTCAGCGGCGCGGCGGTCGAGGTCGTACTCGGCGGCGAGCTCTTTGGGCTCGCGGGAGACGGCCTCGCGGGCGAAGGCGCCGATCGCGCGGCCGAGCTCGGCGGGACGGCCGATACCGTCGCCCTTCCAGAAGGGGACGGCGCCGGGCACGCCGGGCGCCGGGGTGACGATCACGCGGTCGCGGGTGATGTCCTCGATCCGCCAGGTGGTCGCGCCGAGCAGGAAGGTCTGGCCCGGGCGCGCCTCGTAGACCATCTCCTCGTCGAGCTCGCCGACCCGGCGACCGTCTGGGAGGTGGACGCCGTAGAGGCCGCGATCGGGAATCGTGCCGGCGTTGGTGACGACGAGCTGGCGCGCGCCTTTGCGGCCGTGCATCGTGCCGGCAGCACGGTCCCAGACGATCCGCGGCCGCAACTCGGCGAAGCGGTCGGACGGGTAGCGACCGTCGAGCATGTCGAGCACGTTCTCGAGCTGCTCGCGGGAGAGATCGTGGAAGGGCTCTGTCGCGGTGACGATCCGCTCGGCCTCGTCGACATTCCACTCGTCGAGGGCGGCCATCGAGACCAGGTGCTGGGCGAGCACGTCGAGCGGGTTCTGGGGGATCACCGTCTCCTCGATCGCCCCTTCGCGCATCCGCTTCGCGACCACTGCGCACTCGAGCAGGTCGGCGCGGAACTTGGGGAAGACGCGGCCGCGCGAGACCTCGCCCAGCGAGTGGCCCGCCCTGCCGACCCGCTGCAGGCCGCGGCTGACCGACTTTGGCGACTCGACCTGGATCACCAGGTCGACGGCGCCCATGTCGATTCCCAGCTCCAGCGACGACGTCGCTACGAGGCACGGCAGCTGCCCTGACTTCAACAGCTCCTCGACCAGGGTGCGCTCCTCGTGCGACAACGACCCGTGATGTGCACGGGCGATTTCAACAAAGGCACCTGGGCCGGCGGGTCCTGTCGCGGCAGGGGACCCCCCACCCCCTGCGGTAGCTAAAGCTTCCTCGGGGGTGGGCCCCCCTACCGCGCCACCCCCCGGCACAGAGTCTTCGGCAGACGAATTGCCCGCGTGCTCGGTGGCGGGAAGCTCCCGCGAAGGCTCATCCGCCGCCAGCTCGTTCAGACGCTTTGCGATGCGCTCTGCGGCGCGGCGGTTGTTGACGAAGACGATCGTCGACGTGTGCTCTTGGACGAGCTTGAGGATCTCGGGATAGATCGCCGGCCAGATCGAGCGAACATGCGCCAGCGGCTCACCGTCCGTCGGGTTCCCGTCTTCGTTGGGGAACGCGGGGGCACCGGGTTCGGCCATGTCCTCCACCGGAACCACGATCTGCAAATCGAGCTCCTTAGCGATCCCGGCATCCACAATCTCGCACTGCCTTTTCGGCCCAACAAGGAACTTGGCAATCCGCTCCAACGGCCGCTGCGTCGCGGAGAGCCCAATCCGCTGAAGACCAGGGACCCCTCCCGCGGGTGGCGGCGTAGGGGGGCCCATCCCCGAGGAAGCTTTAGCTACCGCAGGGGATGGGGGGTCCCCTGCGCCGACAGGACCCGCGGGCCGGGAGGCATGGTCCTCCCCTACGGCGACAGGACCCGCCGCGCCGCCTGCATGGTCCCTAACCAAATGCTCTAGCCGCTCAATAGTCAGCGCCAGGTGAGACCCCCGCTTGGATTGGGCCACAGCATGGATCTCGTCGACGATCACCGCCTCAGTCGTAGCCAGGATCTCGCGCGCTCCCGAAGAGAGGATCAGGTAGAGCGACTCGGGCGTGGTGATCAGGATGTCGGGAGGCGATTTGCGCATCGCCCGGCGTTCGGCCTGGCTGGTGTCGCCGGTGCGCAGCCCGACTGAGATCTCGGCGCCGATCCCGCGCAGAGGCGCCCGCAGGTTGCGCTCGATGTCGTAGGAGAGCGCCTTCAGCGGCGAGACATAGACGATCCGCACCCCCCCGCCCCGCTCGGGGGCCCGCGAGAGCTTGTCGATTCCCCAAAGGAAGGCGGCGAGCGTCTTGCCGGATCCGGTCGGGGCGCAGATCAGCGCGTTGGCGCCGCCCGAGATCGCCTCCCACCCGCCGGCCTGCGCCGGCGTAGGCCCCTCGAAGGAGGCCTCGAACCAGCGCCTTACCGGCTGGCTGAAAGGTGCGAGTGGGTCGGTCTCAATGGCCAACCCACGGATCTTAGTGCTCTTAGTAGGGGCGACCGCCGGCGAAGCCGACGAAGGCGAACCAGGAGCGCTTGGGCACGAAGCCGGAGGCGAAGAGGCCCGAGCCGTCGCAGAAGTTGCAGCTGCCCGGCTGGTCGTCGACCGAGAACCAGTAGGCCCGCTGCAGTCGCCATTTCGCCTGCCAGCGCTTGAACAGGCCGAATGCCCCCTTCAGCTGCTTGACCTGGCCCTGCGGCCCCTTGGCGAAGGAGTTGTTGAGGGCGGGCGGCTGCGAGCTCCAGCTGACCTCGGTGACCCAGAGGCCCTTGCCGGCATCGCCGTGTTCTTTCATCACGCCGCGGAACTCTTCGATGTCTTCGCCCAGCTCCTGGTAGTTGGGGGTGTACGGGTGGAGGGCGGCGCCGACGAACCTCGACTTGATGCCGGGAGTCGACTGGTACATACGCTCGAGGAATTCGGTGGCGAAGTAGGCCTGGCGCGGCGCCCGTTTGAACAGCGCCTCGCGCGGCTCAGAGAAGAGGCCCGCGAGGACGACCTTCGCCCCCGGATCGACGCTGCGCAGAGCCGTGTAGGAGATCTTGACCAGCTTCCCGTACTCGGCCGGGTTGGGCCTGACGACGAAGTACTTGAAGTTCGGCTCGTTCCAGATCTGCCAGACCCGGATCGGCCTCCTCGGCACAGTGGGATTCTCCAGCCAGAAGCTGCCGCTGGGCCCATAGCGGGCCACGGCAAGCTGGAGAAAGGCCTGCCACAAGGCACGCTGGGCCCCTGTCTTCACCGGCAGGTTCCGCGGCGCGGTCGCGGCGCCGCCCGTTCCCGGAACGACCGCGTGGGGCACAGCCCAGACCGGCGCCCCGTAGACGAACGGCAGGACCTCCATGCCGGCTTGCGTCGCGCCCCTGACCACGGCGTCGACCCCGGACCAGTCGGCCGTGCCTCCAGGAGCCGTCTGCACCGAGCTCCAGACGATCGGCACTCGGACGCTGTCGACACCGCCTCGCTCGAGGCGCTGGAACTGTTCCGCCGTTGGCGCCGCTTGCGGCACGACGCCCCAGAACTTCGCCGGGACGGCCTGCGCCGCCGGAGCCGCGATCAGGGCGACGGCCAAGGCCATCGAGGCTGCCGCAAAGACACGTATGAACCCGCTCAGTCGCATCTCGCCCTCCTAACCGAAGGGTTTAGCTCGCCTCAGGCGAGACGGAAGTTCCAGAGTCCGTCCGCTGGCGACGCTTGTTCAGCACTACCGCGCCGACGGAGATCGCCGCGAGCACGAGGACCGCGAGCAGGATCGGCGCCAGGGGGGAGCTGCCGCCGTCGTCCTCCGTGGACGTGGCTGCGCCGGCCTGATCGCCCGGCAGGGGCTTGGCCTGATTCTCGCCCGAGCCGGAGCCTGGGCTACCCTGCGCGGTGTCGTTCTTGCCCCCGCCTGGCGCTCCCGCGCCCGAAGATGAGCCGCCAGAAGAGCCCCCACTGGATCCGCCGGAGCCGGCGCCCGACTGCGCGCCCTGTCCCTCGCCCGTGTTCGACGTGTCAGCGGGGCCGGACGATCCGGTTTTCTTGTCGCCGGTCGCGATCGGCGGCGCGTCCTCGTATTGGACTCCGTAAGCATCCGTAGTCTGGGCGACAGCGGGAACGGGAACCAATGCGAGCAGAGCAAGCACAGACACCAAGCCAAGAACAAGCCGGCCAGGCAGAGCGGGGCGGAGGCGCTTCCCGGACATGGCGCGAAAGGTTAGACCAAACGGCGGCGCTACTTGCCCCGGTCGTTTTCCTCCTCGGCCTGTCCCTCGCAGGAGGTGGGTTTGACCTCGGCGATCGGCATATAGCCGGGCTGGCGACGTGGTTGGTCGTGATCGGGCTCCTGGTCTTCGGACTAGGCGCGCGAGCGACGCTGGAGCGGCCGCTCTACGTGACGGCTGGGCTGATCGGCGGGCTGTCTTTCCTCTGCGCAATTTCGTCTTTCTGGTCGGGCTCAGCCGAGCTGAGCGTGATCGAGGCCGATCGGGTACTCGCCTACCTCGGCCTCTTCCTTGCCGCATTCCTGATCGCCCAAACCAGCGAAAGGCGCCAACGTTTCGCTGAAGGCCTGGCAATTTCTCTCGCCTTGATCGGGCTCTTTGCGCTGGGGACCCGGCTGCTGCCCCATGTGCTGGAGTTCGGTGACGGACTCGGCAACGGGCCGCGACTGAGCTACCCGCTGGGCTACTGGAACGCAAACGGGGTGGCGTTCGGAATGGCGGTGGCGCTGCTGCTCTGGATGAGCAGGCAGGCGCGCGCGACGGCGCTGCGCTGGATCTCCGTCGCCTTGATGCCGGCCCTGCTACTGGCGCTCTACTTCACCTACTCGCGCGGTGGCCTGCTCGCGCTTGCGGTGGCGACGGGCTGCCTGCTGGCGCTCTCGGGCGACAGGTTGTGGCTGCTCGGAACCCTGGCGATCGGCTCGCTGGGAGCGCTGCCGGCGCTGCTTGCGGTGCAGGATCGGCGCAGTCTCGCCGACAACCTGGCGAACCAGGCGGCGGTCGACCAGGGCGCGACGGTGCTGGCGATTCTGCTCGGCGGAGTCGCGCTGTCGCTTCTCCTCTTCGCCGGGCTGCGCTGGCTGGAGCAGCGCGGTGGCAGCCGCACCGGCCGGATCGTCGAGCTCTCCCGCAACCGGACGCTGCTGCGCGTTCTCGGCGTCGCCGCCGCGCTGCTCGCCGTCGGGGCGGCGATCGCGGTCGGTGGGCGTGCCTGGGACCGGTTCTCGGACCCCGACATCCAGTTCCCGCAGCAACCAGAGCAGCACTTCTCGGACCTCTCCAGCGCCGGACGACACGACTTCTGGCGGGTCTCGCTCGACGCTCTCGGCGAGCAGCCCCTGCTGGGCCACGGCGCCGGCACGTACGAGTTCTCCTGGGAGGAGCACCGCTCGATCGACCAGCCCCTGCACGACGCGCACTCGCTGTACCTCGAGGCATTCGCCGAGCTCGGCCTCCTCGGCGGCATCCTGGTGCTGGCCCTGGTCGGGTCCCTGCTCTGGTTCGGCCTCGCCGCCTGGCGCGACGCTGCCGGCCCAGACCGCGACCGCTACGCGGCGCTGCTGGCGGTGATGCTCGCCTTCGCGGTGGGCGCTGGCATCGACTGGTTCTGGGAGATCGCCGGCCTGGGGGCGATCTTCTTCCTCGCCGCCGGCGTCGTCGTCGCCGCAAGATGCAGCCAGCTCGCCCTCGACCCCAGGCGCGAGCGGTCTGGAACCGAGGGCCAGCGCTACGGCTTCGTCGTCGCCGGGATCGCGATCGGGTGGATCGCGGCGATCGCGCTGATCGGCCCGCTGCTGGTCGATCGCGAGATCGACGCCAGCCAGAGCGCCGCCGCCGAGAACGACATCCCATCCGCCATCGACCATGCGGAGAGGGCACGTTCGATCGAGCCCTGGGCGGCGTCCCCGTACGTCCAGCTCGGGCTCCTCGCCGAGCTACAGGGCGAATACGAGACCGCGACCACTCACTTCACCAACGCGATCGAGCGCGAGGACCACAACTGGCAGCTCTACTACCTGCGCTCCAGGGTCGAGCACGAAGCAGGCGACGAGGCCGCCGCCCAGGCGGATCTCGACCGGGCGAGGGAGCTGAATCCGCGCGCGGACTGTTTGAACGAAGGCTGGAACTGCGGGTGAACGCGCGATGACCAGAAACGCTCAAGAGGTCACAAGGAAAGAGACCGGCACGCCGGCCACCTCCCCCGCCCCACCGGCGAGCTCCGAGGTGGCGACGCGCCTCGGCCTCACCGGACCGAGCGGATCGCGGCGCCGTGGCGCGCTGCTGCGCCGGCTGCTCGCCACCGGCGACTGGGTCGCGATCCTCGCGGCTCTCTGCCTGGCCACCGCGGCGACCGCGACCACCGACGTCGCAGTCCTGTTCTGGGCGGTCCTCTTCAGCCCCGCTTGGATCCTGGTGCTGAAGCTGCACGGCCTCTACGACAACGACCACCGCCGGATCCGCCACAGCACGCTCGACGAGCTGCCCGCGCTGATCTCCGCCAGCGCGCTCGGCACGATCGCCCTCGACGGCCTGCTGGCGCTGAGCCCGGTCGGCCCGCTCTCTGCGAACAGCGCGATCCTGGTCGGAGTCGGTGGGTTGGTAGGGACCTTCGTCGCCCGCGCAGTGCTGCGCTTCTTCTGGCACCACCTGACCGGCGTCGCGATCGGCGTTGTGATCGGCCCTGGCGCGGCCGCAAACGTGATCGCCCGGCGGCTCGCCACCCATCCCGAGGCCCGCCTGGGGCTCGTCGGGTACCTCCACCCGGAACAGTCCAGCGCCGGCGAGAAGGGGTTGCCCTGGCTCGGCTCGATCGAGGACATCTCCCTCGTCGCCGAGCAGCACCAGGTCGAACGCGTCGTCGTCACCGAGGAGGAGATGAGCGAGCCGGCCGCGGAGCGGCTGATCGAGGAGTGCAAGGCCGCTGGCCTCGGCCTCACCTTCCTCCCTCAGCACTACGGCCTGCTCGGGCCCGGGATCGAGCTCAACCGCCTGGCGGAGCTGCCGGTGCTCGACTTCCGCTTCTCCGACCCGCCCCGCTCGACGATGGCGCTGAAGCGGCTCCTCGACCTCGTTGTCTCGGGGACTCTGCTGGCGCTCCTCTTCCCCCTGATCGCGGCCGCCGCCCTGCTGATCCTGATCGACTCCGGCGGCCCCGTCTTCTTCCGTCAGCGGCGCGTCGGCAAGGATGGGAGGTCGTTCACGGTGTTGAAGTTCCGCACGATGGTGGTCGACGCCGAGGAGCGGCTTGGCGAGGTCGTCGACCTGGCCGAACTCGACCAGCCCGCCTTCAAGATCCGCGACGATCCGCGCGTGACCCGTGCCGGCCGCCTCCTGCGCCGCACCAGCTTCGACGAGTTCCCCCAGCTGATCAACGTGCTCCGCGGCGACATGTCCCTGGTCGGGCCACGCCCCGAGGAGGAGGCCGTCGTCGCCCTCTACAACGAGCGCCAGCGCGTCCGGCTCAAGATCAAGCCGGGGCTGACCGGGCCGATGCAGGTCTACGGGCGCGGCGACCTCACCTTCGAGGAGCGGCTGGCGATGGAGCGCGACTACCTCGACAACCTCTCGATCGCCGGCGACCTGGCGATCCTGCTGCGCACGCCGCGCGCGATCGTGCGCGGCGACGGCGCTTACTGAACGGCGCGATGACGGGCGCTCCCGACCTCGAGGTCGTCATCGTCAGCCACGGCGCCGAAGAGTTGCTGCGCCGCTGCCTGCGCTCGCTGCGCGAGCACCCGGCGCAGGGGGAGATGCGAGTCACAGTCGTCGACAGCGGCAGCCCCGATGCGACCCCGGACATGGTCGCGCGTGAGTTCCCAGAGGTGCGGTTGCTGCGCCGCGACAACATCGGCTTCTCCGCTGCCAACAACCTGGTCCTGCGCGAGGACGGCGCCGGCGCCGTCCTCCTGCTCAATCCCGACACCGAGGTCTACGCGGGAACGCTCGACGCGGGCCTGGCGCGCCTGCGCGCGGACAAGCGGATCGGCATGGTCGGGATGAAGCTGGTGACCGAGTCGGGTGAGCTGGACCACGCCTGCAAGCGCTCCTTCCCGACCCCGCTGGGCGCCCTGGCGCACTTCACCGGCGTCGGGCGCGCTGACGGGGCCGCCGCATCCCTGAGCCAGTACCGGGCGACGCACCTGGGCGACGACGAGGCCGGCGAGGTCGACGCCGTCAACGGCGCCTTCATGCTCTGCCGGGCCGAGGCGGTGCGCGAGGTCGGCCTCCTCGACGAGGGCTACTGGCTCTACATGGAGGACCTCGACTGGTGCCGTCGCTTCTGGGAGGCGGGATGGAAGGTCTTCTACGAGCCCGCTGGGGTCGCTCTGCACGTCAAGGGAGGCTCCAGTCGCGGGCGTCGGGCAGCGAAGCAAGAGATCGCCTTTCATCGCGGCATGGGCCGCTTCTACCGCCGCTTCGAGGCGGAGGAGCGCAACCCCCTCCTCAACGCCGCCGTCTACGCCGGGATCGGCGCCAAGCTCGCCGTCAGCCTGATGAGGACAGCTCTCAGCCGCTGAAGGGGCTCAGCCGCGCCGCTTGGCGACGATGACGTCTTGCAGCGTCGGCGCGTCCGGGGCGTTGGCCCAACCGCCGCAGTAGATCGGCTCGCGGACTTCGAAACCGGCGCGCCCGAGCATCGCCCGCGCCTCTTCGAGGCGGTAGGCGACCGCCTCCTCCGGCACACGCGGGTCGGTGGTGACGGCGCCGTCGATCTCGTGCTCGAAGCGGAAGGCGGCGCGACCGGCCGCCATCTCACGCTCCGCCTCGTCGGTGAGCAGGAAGAAGGTGAGGAAGCAGGTCCCTCCAGGCCGCAGCACCCGCGCGGTCTCCTCGAGGTAGTGCAGGGCCTCGCCGTGGACGAGGTGAGTGAAGAGCGAGGTGGCGAAGGCGAAATCGAAGGAGGCGTCCGGATAGGGAAAGCGGAACTCGGCTGCGGAGAGGTCGCCGAACGGGTTGTACTTGCGGTTGTAGACGGGCGCCCAGGTGAACTCGAACTCGGGATGACGGGGGGTGATATGGCGGCTGCACCAGCGCACCATCTCCCTGCCGACGTCGAAGCCGGCGTAGGAGCCGCCCTGCAGGTACTCGGTCAGTGGAATCGCCATGCGGCCGATGCCGCAGCCGACGTCGAGCACATCGTCGTCTGGCCGTAGGCCGCCGAGCTCGGTGAAGTGGCCGAGGAACTCGCGTCCGGTCTGCTCGAAGTCACCGCCGCCGACGAAGGAGAGCCCCCGCGGCGGGATCAGCCGAGATCGCCGGTCGCGCCGGTGGAGCAGGTCGTAGGGCGCCCAGAGCGCTCTGCGAGCGGCCGCCTTCAGCAGGTAGATCGCACGGGCCCTCACCCGTGCTCGAAGGGGAGCGTCTCCGCCACCTCGGCGAGGGGCGGGGCGGACTTGTCGCGCTCGGAGAGGAGCGGCTCGGCGCCCTCGGGGAGCGGCCACTCGACGACTACGTCGGGGTCGTCCCAGGCGATGCCGGCCTCGGTCGTCGGGTCGTAGGTGCTGGAGAGCAGGTAGGTGACATCGGCGATGTCGCTGAGGACGACGAAGCCGTGGCCGAAGCCGACCGGGACGAAGAGCTGGCGGTGAGTCTCGTCGTCGAGGACATGGCCCTCCCATTGCCCATAGGTGGGCGAGCCGCGGCGCAGGTCGACGGCGACGTCGAAGATCGCGCCGCGCGAGCAACGGACCAGCTTCGCCTGGCCCGGCTCGAGTCTGGAAGTGCAGCCCGCGCAGGGTGTTCCTCGAGGAGCGCGAGTGGTTGTGCTGGACCAACTCGACGTCGACCCCAAGCTCGGCCCAGGCGTCGCGGCGGAAGGTCTCGACCACGAAGCCGCGCTCGTCGCCGTAGACCGTGGGCTCGAGCAGGACGAGACCGTCGAGCTTCGTCGGCAACCTCTCCGGCATCAGCCGAGTGCCCTGCCGTACTGCTTTTCGTAGTACTCGCGGTACTCGCCAGAGCGGATCGGCCCCCACCACTCCTCGTTCTCGCGGTACCACCGGACGGTGCGCTCGAGGCCCTCGGCGAAGTGCACCTGCGCCTCCCAGCCGAGCTCTGTCTTGCAGCTTCTCCGAGGAGAGCGAGTAGCGGCGGTCGTGGCCGGGGCGGTCGGCGACGTACTCGATCAGCGACTCCTCGGCGCCGGTCAGCTCGATCACCCGCTTCACCACCTCGATGTTCTCGCACTCGTCGGGGCCGCCGACGTTGTAGGCCTCGCCGGCGCGCCCCTTCATCAGCACTGTGTGGATGCCGCGGCAGAAGTCCTCGACGTAGAGCCAGTTGCGGACCTGCTTGCCGTCGCCGTAGACCGGCAGCGAGTCGCCGTGGAGCGCGTTCAGGACCATCAGCGGGATCAGCTTCTCCGGGTACTGGCGCGGCCCGTAGTTGTTGGAGCCGCGGCACGATCGAGGCCTCGATCCCGTAGGTGTGGACATGGGCGGAGACGAGCAGGTCGCCGGCAGCCTTGGTCGCCGAGTAGGGCGAGGAGGGGTCGAGCGGCGAGGTCTCGGTGAAGGAGCCCGGACTCGATCGAGCCGTAGACCTCGTCGGTGGAGACCTGCAGGTAGCGGTCGACGCCCAGCTCGCGGGCGGCGTCGAGCAGGGTGCCGGTGCCGATCACGTGGGTGCGGGCGAAGGCGTCCTGGTCGTCGATCGAGCGGTCGACGTGCGACTCGGCGGCGAAGTTGACCACCGCGTCGCAGCCCTCCATCGCCTCGCGCACCACCGCGGGGTCCTCGATCGCGCCGACGAGCAGCTCGACGCCCTCAGGTAGGTTCTCGCGCCGCCCGGCGTAGGTGAGCTTGTCGAGCACCCGCACCTCGTGCTCGTCGCCGACCAGGCGCACGTAGGTGGAGCCGATGAAGCCGGCGGCGCCGGTGACGAGGAGCTTCACGCGGCGGAAGAGTAGCGATCCCCGAACGACAAGACCCGCCGGAGCGGGTCGAGTCTGGCGAAGCGGGGAGCCACCCCGCAGATGATTGACACCCGTGGCTAGATTACCACGGCCCACCCAGACTCAAACCTGCTCCGGCGATCTATCTGCGGAGGGCGCCGGACTCGAACCGGATCCGAGGCTAGTCGGACATGATGAGTGTCAATCATCTGAAGACACCCGTCTCCTACGCCCTCCTGCCAGCGACCCTAACAGTGAATTTCGCCTGAAATCAGAGTGTGTGAAAGTTGACACACACTCTTTTCACTTTTGCGCGGCGGCCTCCCGCCCGCTGGAGCGCTGGGCGAGGTAGGCGGCGAGGCCGTCGCGCCAAGCGGGCAGCTCGATCGCGTGCTCGCGCTGGCTGACCAGGGCCGAGTAGGGCGGGCGCGGCGCCGGCCGTCCGAGCATCTCGGTGGTCGCGGAGAGCACCCGGCACTCGACCTCGGCCTGCTCGAAGATCTCGCGGGCGAACTCGTACCAGGAGCAGGCTGCCGGCGGCGGCCATGTGGTGGATGCCGAACTCGACTCCCTCGATCAGGCGGACGATGCCGTAGGCGAGGTGCCAGGTGTAGGTCGGCGAGCCGACCTGGTCGCGGACGACCAGCACCTCGTTCTGGGTCGGTGGCGAGCCGCAGCATCGTCTCGACGAAGTTGGAGCCGCCGATCCCGAACAGCCAGGAGGAGCGGACGACGAAGTGGCGCTTGTTGGCGGCTGCGGTCGCCTCCTCGCCGGCCAGCTTGGTGCGGCCGTAGGCGGAGAGCGGCGCCGTCTGGTCGGTCTCGACGTAGGGGGCGCCCTTGGCGCCGTCGAAGACGTAGTCGCTGGAGACGTAGACGACGCTGGCGTCCACCGTGGCGGCCGCTGCGGCGACGATGCCCGGCGCCGGCCGTTGACCGCCAGCGCCGCCTCCTCGGCCTCCTCGGCGCCGTCGACGTCGGTCCAGGCGGCACAGTTGATCACCACGTCGGGCCGCTCCAGCTCGATCTTTGCCCTGGCCGCCGCCTCGTCGCTGACGTCGAGCTCGGTGTGGCCGAAGCCGATCACGTCGTGGCCGGCGTTGCCGGCGGCGAGCACGACGTCGCGCCCGAGCATCCCGCCCGGCGCCTGTGACCAGCACCTTCATCGCGCAGCGTCCATCAGATGATCTTGATCTCCGACTTGTCGCCGACCAGCATCCGCAGCGTCTTCGGCATCCCGTCGCTGCGGGTCAGCTTGACTTCGCGGCCGAGCAGGCTGGCCTCCATGCGCGTGCCGAGGTCCTCGACCACGGAGCCGGCGAGGATGATCGAGTGCTCGATTTCGGAGCGGCAGATGCGGACGTCGTCGCCGATCGAGGTGTAGGGGCCGACGTAGGCGTCCTCGATCCGGGCGCCGGCGCCGATCACGGCCGGACCGCGGACGACCGAGTCGTTCACGACGGCGCCCTTCTCGATCACGACACGGCCCTCGACCCGCGAGTTCTCGTCGACCTCGCCCTCGATTCGCGTCTCGATCGTCCTCCAGCACCAGGCGGTTCGCCTCGAGCATGTCGGCGAGCTGGCCGGTGTCCTTCCACCAGCCGCTGACGACCTCCGACTGAACGGTGTGGTCGTCCTCGATCAGGCTTCTGGATCGCCTCCGTTATCTCCAGCTCGCCGCGCCAGGAGGGCTCGAGCGCTCGCGCCGCCTCGAAGATCGAGGGCTGGAAGAGATAGACGCCGACCAGGGCGAGGTTGGAAGGTGGGTCTTTCGGCTTCTCGATCAGGCGCACGATCCGCTCCCCGTCGAGCTCGGCGACCCCGTAGTGCTCCGGGTCGTCGACCGGGGTGAGCAGGATCAGCGCGTCCGGCTCGGTCTCGCGGAAGGTGGCGACGAGGCCGCGCAGGCCGTCGGCGAGCAGGTTGTCGCCGAGGTACATGACGAAGGGCGAGCCGCCGATGAACTCCTCCGCGGTCAGCACCGCGTGGGCGAGGCCGGCGGGCTCGTCCTGGACGATGTAGGTGATCTCGGCGCCGAAGGCGGAGCCGTCCCCGGCCGCCGCGCGGATCTCGTCGCCGGTCTCGGGCGCGATGATGATGCCGATCTCGGTGACGCCGGCATCGACCAGGGCCTCGATCCCGTAGAAGAGCACGGGCTTGTTGGCGACGGGCACCAACTGCTTGGCCGAGGTGTGGGTGATCGGGCGCAGCCGCGTTCCGGCCCCGCCCGAGAGAATCAGGCCCTTGAGGTCTTGCACGGTCGGGAAGGCTATCGTCGCGTCGCGATGAGCCCCGCCTCGCAGCGACCACCCGCGGTCGACGTCGCGATCGTCAACTGGAACACCTCGGAGGCGGCCGCTGGCCGCGGCGCGGGCCTACGTGGCCTCGACCGGAGTCGAATCGCGGGTGACGATGGTCGACAACGCCTCGGCCGCGGAGCAGCGTGAGCTGCTCACGGCGGCCGAGCTGCCGGGGGTGCGGCTGGCGCTGAGCGAGGAGAACGCTCGGCTACGGCACCGCCGCCAACCGGGCGCTGCGTGGCGGCGGCGCGGAGACTGGTCTGCGTCAGCAACGCGGACGTCCTTCCGGGCCCGGCGGCGCTCGCCGTGCTGGCCGGGCGGTCCGGCAGGAGCCACGCGCGGGGATGGTCGGGCCGGCCTTCGATGACGACGTCGACCGCTACCACGCGGAGCTGCCCGGGGGCCTGGCGATCCTCGGCCAGGATCTTCGCGGGCTCGTTCATGCGGCGGGCGGTCGCCAGCCCGCCCCCCGGCGAGACGCCTGGAGATCGGCCAGCCATCCGGCGCCTGCTTCGTCATGCGGCGCGAGGCCTGGGAGCGGCTCGGCGGCTTCGACGAGGGCTTCTTCCTCTGGTACGAGGACGTCGACCTGGCCAAGCGCTCGCGCGAGGCGGGCTACCGCAACCTCGTCGTCGGCTCGGCCCGCGTCGGCCACGCCAGCGCGACCTCCTTCCGCCAGCTCGACCGCCGCACCCTGCAGACGATGCGACTCGCCTCGCTGCGCCGCTACGTCGAGAAGCACCACCGGGCCCTGAGGCCGGTCGCGGCGCCGCTGCTGCGCCTCTCGGTGGCGCTGCGGGCGAGGCCGCGGGGAGAGGGCTGAGAGACCGATGCGGCCGGCGATCTACATCCCCAACTTCAACGGCGAGCGGCGCCTGCCGCGGGTTCTCGCCAGCCTGCGCGCCCAGACCCGGCCCGCCGACGTCGTCATCGCCGACAACGGCTCCACCGACGGCTCGGCTGGAGCTGATCCGCGGCCCAGTTCCCCGAGGTCGCGGTGGTGGAGCTGGGCGAGAACGTCGGCTTCGGTCCGGCGCTCAACCGGGCGGTCGAGGAGCAGCCGGGCGACCCGCTGATCCTGCTCAACAACGACGTCGAGTGCGAGCCCCACTTCGTCGAGGCGCTGCTGGAGCGGCTCGACGACGACACCCAGTCGGTGGCCGCGGTACTGACCCAGGAACGCGCACCCGAGCTGATCGACTCCGCCGGCGTCGTCGCCGACCGCACCCTGATGGGCTTCGACTACCTGCACGGGGAGCCGCTCGCGGCCGCGGCCGGCGCCGCCGATCCGCTCGGGCCGACGGGGGGCGCGGCTCTCTACCGCCACGCCGCCTTCACCGCGGTCGGCGGCTTCGACGAGCGGATCTTCCTCTACTACGAGGACCTCGACCTGGCCCTGCGCATGGCCACCTCCGGAGCGAGGTGCCGCCTCGCTCCGGAGGCTCGGGCGCTGCACTCCTACTCGGCGAGCCTCGGCGCCGGGAGCGGCGCCAAGTACCGCCGCACCGGCTGGAGCCGCGGCTACATGCTGCGCCGCTACCGGGTGATGTCGAGCCCGGGCGCTGCCCTGCGCGTCCTCGCCTGCGAGGGGGCGATCTGTGCCGGCCAGCTGCTGGCCGACCGCACCGCGCAGGGGGTGAAGGGCCGGCTGCGCGGCTGGCGCGACGGCGCCGACCTCGAGCCGCGCCCGCTGGCCGCTCCGCTGCTCGACGTCTCGGCCCGCGAGGCGCTGGCGCTCCGCCGGCGACGCCGGAGCTAACCCGGGAGGGGTCCGCTAGCTTCTGCACCCGCCGATGCCTGCCGAAAACGCGAGCGCCGCGCCCGTTGCGATCGAGGTGCGCGGCCTGGAGAAGAGCTTCAGGATCCCCACTCACCGCGTCAACTCGCTCAAGGAGCGGGTGGTTCGCCCCTTCGCGGCGCGCGACTACCGCGAGCTGCGCGCCCTCGACGGCATCTCGTTCGAGATCCACCAAGGTGAGTTCTTCGGCATCGTCGGGCGCAACGGATCAGGCAAGAGCACCCTGCTGAAGCTGCTGGCGAGCATCTACAGACCCGACGCGGGCAGGATCCGGATGGCGGGGCGGATGGCGCCCTTCATCGAGCTCGGCGTCGGCTTCAACCCCGAGCTGACGGCGCGGGAAAACATCCTCCTCAACGGGGTGATGATGGGCCTGACGCCGGCCGAGACGCGGGCGCGACTCGACAACGTCCTCGACTTCGCCGAACTGCACGAATTCGCCGACCTCAAGCTGAAGAACTACTCCTCGGGGATGATGGTCCGGCTCGCCTTCTCGACGATGCTGCAGGCCGACGCCGACATCCTCCTCATCGACGAGGTGCTGGCGGTCGGGGACGCCGCCTTCCAGCAGAAGTGCGCCGACTCCTTCCACC
This sequence comes from uncultured Solirubrobacterales bacterium, assembly GCA_963728045.1. Taxonomy (GTDB): domain Bacteria; phylum Actinomycetota; class Thermoleophilia; order Solirubrobacterales; family 70-9; genus VRUE01. Next base: position 1,381,251 of record CAVSIE010000002.1, on the reverse strand, counting down.
AGATGAAGACGGACGGCAAGACGATCGCGCTAGTCACCCACGAGATGAGCACCGTCGAGTCCTACTGCGACCGCGCGATGCTGATCGACGCAGGCAAGATCCGGCACATCGGCGACCCGGCGGAGGTCGGGCGCCGCTACATCAGGCTGAACTTCGAGCGGGAGCGCGCGGCCGCCGAGTCGTCCGACCCCGACAGCAGCGACCGGGTCCGGATCCTCGACGCCAGGGTCGAAGGACCGGAGGGCAAGCGCCTGGAAGCAGTCGAGCAGGGGACGAAGGTCGGCGTGCGGCTGGACTTCGAAGTGACGAGCGAGGTCTCGGAGATCAACGTCAACTGCGCGCTCGCCAACGCCGACGGGGTCACCGTCTTCAACTTCGGCGCGGATGCGAAGACAGCCTCTGGCTCGCGAGAGCTGCAGCCCGGGCAGCGCATCCGGTTCCGCGCCGACCTCGAGAATCCGTTGACTCCCGGGCGCTACTTCGTGCACTGCGGCGTCGACCACGCGCCGACGAAAACGGTGATCCTCCATCTGCACAGCTGCGTCGACTTCGTCGTCTTCGGCGGTTATCCCGGCGCGGTGGTCGAACTGCCGCACGAGGTAATGGCCGAGGTCGAGAGCGGAGGCGGCGAGTGACGACCGGGGCGAGAACGCCGGCAAGCGCGACGGGGCCCGCTCCCCCGCTCGTCGACGTACCGGGCCCGTCCGCCCTCGGCGGCGGCTGGCGCCGCTTCGCCGACCTGCTCTGGCTGGTGGCCGTCACCGAGTTCAAGCGCAACTACTTCGGCACCGTGCTCGGCTACCTCTGGTCGCTGATCCGGCCGCTGATGCTGTTCGCGGTCCTGCTCTTCGTCTTCACCAAGGTGATCCGGCTGGGCAGCGGCGTGCCGAACTACCCGGTGCTGCTGCTGCTCAACATCGTCCTCTTCACCTTCTTCGCGGAGGCGACCCAGAACGCCGTCACCTCGGTGGTCAACCAGGAGAGCGTCGTCCGCAAGACCCAGTTCCCCCGCCTGGTGATCCCCCTGGCGGTGGTGCTGACGACGTTCTTCAACCTCTGCATCAACCTGCTCGTCGTCCTCGTCTTCATCCTCGCCTGGGGCGTCGACCCGACCTGGACCTGGCTGCTCTTCTTCCCCATGCTCGCCCTCCTGGTCGGCTTCACGGTGGCGGTCAGCATGCTGCTCTCGGTGCTCTACGTGCGCTTTCGCGACGTGCTGATGATCTGGGCGGTTTTCTCGCAGGTGCTCTTCTACGGCACGCCCGTGATCTACCCGGCGGAGATCATCCCCCCCGAGTACCAGCGGATCATGTTCATCAACCCGATCGCGCCGATCTTCGAGCAGATCCGGGTCTGGGTGCTCGACCCGAGCGCTCCGACGGCGCGCGAGATCGTCGGCGGCGGGACCTGGCTGCTGCCGGCGGCCGGGGTCTTCGTCGCGACCGCGGTCCTCGCCGTCTGGCTCTTCAGGCGCGAAGCCCCGCGCGTGGCCGAGGAGCTATGAGGCGCTAACCGCAGACGCGGACCGGCTGGGAGGCCCCCACGCGCAGGTACCAGGGATATTCAGGAGCTTCGTCGCGAGGCACGCGCAGCTCGGTGACCGAGCCGCCCGGCCCCCCCTCGGTCGGCACCGGGTATTCATCGGTGGCGAAGCGGCGCAGGGAGAAGCCAGCATCGGGGCCAGGCGCCACTTCGATCCTGGTCAGCCCAGGCGAGAGGCGCACCTCCGGCGGCATCGGTGAGTGTCCCGGCTCGACGACGGTGCAGCCGGCGCTCGCGCCGCCGGGATCGTAGGCATCGCGGTCGATCAGGGCCGAGAGCGGCAGCGCCTGCGAGAGAACGATGTCCGCCTGACGGCGGCCCTCTGCGGGGGCCGCCGTCAGTTCAGCCGGAGAGTAAGCGGGCGAGCCGTACTCGTCGACCGCCTCCAGGTACTCACCCGCAAATATGTTGACCAAGGATGGTGTGCCCGCCACGTCTTCGTTCAACTGAAAGTCGGGATCCACAGTCCGTCGCGCTATCTCGATCGAACCTCCGCCCGCACGGGTGAGAACGGACTGCTGGTCCAAGACGCTATGGCCGTCGTAGAGGATGACGAGATTCGGGCCAACCGCAGCTACCGTCACCACAGCGGCAGCGATGAGCACACGTTTGGTCGGTTGCGCGCCCTTGAAGAGGTTGGCCAGGATCAGGAGGATGAATATGGCGCTCGCGTACTGGTAGCGACTCGAGATAGGCGCACGACCAGCGAACTCGTTGAAGGCCATTAGGAACCAGTTGGCGCCGGCCGCCGCTGCCGCCGGCCAAAGACCCGGGAAGACATCGGGCTTGCGCAGCTGCCGGTAGACCAGGAGCACTACCAAAGCGACCAGGATCGCCCGGCCCCAGCTGAGGTCAGGCGCACCGCCCACCTGGGTGCCGAGACCGAGCATCGAGGAGAGGGCGACCGCGATCGAATCGGCCACGAAGAGCGGCGAGTCGAGCACGTTCCGGATCGCGAGGTGGGTTTCTGCTTCATGTCCCCACCCCAAGTACCAAGCGGCGTAGAGAACGGCAGGGACGACGAATATGTAGGAGCGAGCGAGCCAGGTCCGCCGTGGCCCCTGCAGGACGGCGACGACCGCCGCCGCGACGAATGGAATCCCGACGCCGGAGAATCCCAGCGACACCGTCAGGAACAGGCAGGCGGCCATGTCCCCTCGGCGGTCTTCCCGTTCGAGCGCGAGCAGCATCGCGATGCCGAAGAGGATGGGGCCGATGAAGGTGATCTCGAACGACCAGAGCAAGACCTCCCACGCAGGTCCAAGGCAAAGGATCAGGATGACGGCGAAGAGTGCGAGCCAGGGCCCTACCCGGCGCTTGAGGTAGACGTAGAGCAGGCCGGCGGTAGCCGCTAGAAAGAGCGCCAGCAACATGTAATCCGGCAGTGCGGAAGACATGCCGAACAGCCTCAGTAGCAACTGCTCGATCAGCACCGGGACGACGATCAGATGCTCGTTGTGAGGCTGAAACAGCGCATCAGCCGAAAGGTCACGCCTGTTGATCAGGATGCCCCAGGTGTCCTGGAAGAACGTCATATCCGACGTCAGGACGAGGGTCATCGCCACACCGACGACGAGGGTCGCGCCGAGCAGAAGGTCGGGCGCGATGCGGGTCGTCCTCTCCATGCGGCGGCGCAGTGTATTGGAGCCCGTCACGGACTCAATCGACCGGCCGCCGAACCGCGACATAGACGACCGCAGCCGCGATGGCCAGCAGCAGAGACGCGATCGAGAGCCAAGCCGCGACCCTCAACACCGACCCCTGCTCCGCCTCGACTTCAACCGTACGGGGAGCGGAGGAAGCCGGCAGCGCCAGCACCATCTCGCTTCCCGGGGTGCGCCCGACGGGGCGGGCGCCGGTGACATCGACCAAGTAAGGCCCAGTGATGATGTTCGTCCGGACTGTGCCGGCCGGCCCGGGGGGATAGGTCACGGCGTAGCTCCGGCCTCCGCTCTCAGCCGGAATCCAGATTGAAGTCGAGAGAGACGGCTGCACTATCGGCTCGGTCCCATCCGCGAACTGAAGCGGTGCATACCAGGTGGGGGGCGGCTGGACGGACGAGGAAAGCGCCTCGTCACGGCCGGAGAGCCAGGAGCGAACCTCGGTGTTCTGATGGATCGACAGCGCGAAGTTGAAGGCCGCGATTCCCGCCAGCAGGAAAATCGGGAGGCGGGCCCGTGAGCCGGCTCGCTGCAGGCCCACCAGTGCGATTGTGACGAGGCCAACCAGGGCGAGGTCGAAGTAGGTGATCAGCCGGTAGGGGAACTGGATGTAGGTCCAGGCTTCCGGCAGCTCTTCGATGAGGCCCGGGGACATGATGAGCAGGAGAAATGCACCGAGGACTCCGAGCAAGCCGAGCGCAAGTCGCCTGATCGCCGGCGAGAGGAAGCGCCAGAAGACCGTCACGCACCCGAGCGCCCAGAGCAGCGCGAGGACCGGGAGCTGCGTGTTGACGTCAGCGGTGACCGCTGGCTCGAGCACTCCGTTCCGGAACGGGCTGACTAGCTGGCCGAGCTCCGTGTAGGCGGTGTGGCCGATCGGGTCCGGCTCGCGTTCGGCGAGCCGGTCGCGGTAGAGGACGAGGGGAGCGAGGATCCAGGCGTTGATCCCGACCCCGAGGAGGGCGAGCCCCGCGGCGATCGCGCCACGCTGGGCACGCGACCGGGCCGCTCGCCAGTTGCATGCGATCAGCAGGCCCGCACAGATGAGCAGGAAGGTGGTCCCCCAGACCAGAGTGAGCGTATGGGTGCCGGTGAGAGCAGCCACGCCCACTACGAGCAGGCATGCGTCGCGCAGGCGGACGCGGGTCTCGCGAAAGATGCTGAGGGCGCTGGCGCCGACCAGCGGGATTGCCGCGGTGGCGATCACTTCCGGGATCGCTCCCCGGCCGTACAGATTCGTCACCGCCAGCGGGGCGGTGACCGCTATGCAGCCCGGCAGCTGCGATAGCCAGCCGGCGATGCCAGCCTGCCGCGCTATCCAGGTCCAGCTCAGGTAGGAAGCCGCCAGCGCGAAGCCGTAGCCCGCGGCCACCGCCACGGTCGGACTGGCGAGCCAAGAGATCGTGCCGAGCACGGCATACATCGATCCTCCGTAGAAGGCGTAATAGGGATAGAAGGCACCGAGAGTCGACTGGAGGTAGTAGCTCGGCTCGCCGAGCTCTTGGATGGCGAGGCCCTGGACCCAGATCAGCCAGAGGTGGTTGCCCCAGTCGCTGGCAAAGGTGCGATCCGTGAACAGCAACGGGTAGAGGAGCCCGGCGATCACCCCGGCTGGAAGCAGCCAGTGCCAACGCGCCCGCCACCTGGCCGGAAAGCCTCTCACCGTGTGGAGGCCAAGCGACTGCAGGAGACGGTCATTCCCCATCCGACGGGCGCGACGAAGACCCGGGCCTCGGTGAGGTCCTTGGCTTCGCACTGCGCGGCGGCCTTGTCCAGGCTTTCCTCCCACCGCGGGCCGCCCCGGCCAGGGCCGGCGCTGATGTCGAAGGAGGTGACGAGGGGGACCAGCAGCACAGCCACCATCGCGATCGCGGCGAAAGGACGGCCTCTCGACTCTCGGCGCCGGGAGTCGATCAGGGCGAGAGCAGCGCTGATCAGCAGCAGGGTCGGCACCACCGCATAGCGGCCGCCGATGTTGTTGTAGATGTCAGTCGGCCAGACCATCACGTCGCCGAGTGCGCGCGTGTAGCCGGAGCCCAGAAACACCTCTACCGAGGTGGCGACGGCGATCGCGGCGAAGAGGCGGCCGGAGGAGGCGCGCAGCATCAACGCGACCAGGCAGACCGTGACGGCGACGGCGATCGCGATCAGGAACGGCCATCCCCAGTCGGCCCAGGCAGATCCGCCAAGCTCGAGCCCGAGGACCGAGCCGTTGACGACGCGCTGCAGGAAGACGGTGATGATGTTTCCCGTCCACTCGAAGGCCGACGCTCCCTGGCTGTTGAGCGCCGTAGCCGTCAGCTGGACCGCCATCGCGAGCGCGAAGGAGCCGACGATCAGGGCGTCGCGGCGGTCGCGGATCGCGATCGCGCGCAGGAGCGCGAGCGGAGCGAAGAAGAAGATGGTGGGCGTGCTGAGCCCGGTGACCAGTATCAGCAGCCCGCTGAGACAGGCGCCCCATGTCGTCGCGGGACGCCAGAGCAGCAGCCAGAAGACCGCAAAGGCCGCCTGCCAGGCGACGTTGGCCGCCGAGGCGACCGCCTCCGCGCTGACCGGCGTGAGAATCGTCAACGCCACCAGAAGGGCACGCAGGTAGGGGCTGCGGATGTGGCTGGCGCTGGCGAACCAAACCGCGAGCCCGCTGAGAGCAACGACGAGGGCGGCGGTGAGGTTCATCGCCACAGGTGCGTAGCGCAGAGGCACGATCGCCCCGATCTCGCCGATCAGGCGAGGGATCACCACGAGGTATTCGGAGTAGACCATGGCCACTGCGCCGAAGAAGCCGTGCGTCAGCGCATCACCAAGGAAGACCGGCCCGTCCTCTGCCCAAAGCGAGTCCAGCGCGCTGGACGGACCTACCCGGAACAGCTGCAGGATGACGGCAACGGCCAGAAAGGAGACGAGGACGACACCCCCCTCCCAGCCCCTGAACCTCACCGTCTCCGGTGGCGAAGGGAGGAAAACCGACCTGTCGAGGGTCTCTCGGAGCCGCCCGATGACGTTTTCGGCCCGACCGAGCATCGCAGGCACCCTAATGTTCCCGGCTGTGCCCACGGATGCATCCGGAGGCGAGCGCCTAGCTAGACTCTGCGCGCAATGTCCGAGCAGGCCACCTCGGTCGGCCCCCGCCCACCCGCTGAGATAGACGACTCCGAGCTGCGCGCCGAGGTCGAGCGCCAGCATGAGGAGATCCTGCGGCTGCGCGATCTCCTGATCCACAAGGACGCCGAACTCGGCGCCGCCAAGGGCCGGCTCGCCGAGCTCGACGACCGCTCGCAACGAGCCGCCGCCCTCGCAGCGAAGATCGAATCGCGCGTACCGGGTCTGGGCAGGCTGCTGGCAACTGCCGTGCGCGTGCTCCGAAGCCAGCGGCACTAGCCAGATCGTGGCCCCACCGCGCTTCTCGATCCTGACCCCGGTCCACGAGACCCCTGCCGCGATGCTGCGGAAGATGCTCCGCTCCGTACGGCGGCAGAGCTTCCGCGACTGGGAGCTCTGCCTGGTGGACGATGGCTCGAGCCAGCCGCACGTACGCCAGATGCTCACTCGGGCACAGGAGAGCGACGAGCGGATCCGCGTCGAGCACCAGGACGGTAACGCCGGCATCGTCGCCGCGTCCAACCGAGCGCTGGCGATGGCGCGCGGTGAGTTCGTCGCGCTCCTCGACCATGACGACGAGCTTCACCCCGACGCCCTCGCCCACGTCGCGGAGGCGATCGAGGCCACGCCCGAAGCCGACTACCTCTACACGGACGAGGACAAGATCGACGTCCGAGGTCGCCACTCCGCCCCCTTCTTCAAGCCGGATTGGTCGCCGGAGCGACTGCGGACGCAGATGTACACCTGCCACCTCAGCGTGCTTCGCCGCTCGCTGGTCGAGGCGGTCGGCGGCTTCGATCCCGAGCTCGAGGGCTCCCAGGACTGGGACCTGGTGCTGAAGGTGACCGAGCGCGCCCGGGCGGTCGTCCACGTGCCGCGCGTGCTCTACCACTGGCGGATGCACGAGCGCTCGGCGGCGGAGGCCGCCGGGGCCAAGCCGTGGGCCTTCGAAGCCGGATGCCGGGCGGTGCAGGCCCACTGCGAGCGCATCGGCCTGCCCGCCGAGGTCGAGCTGGACGCCGCCGACCCCGGTGTCCTGCACCTGCGCCCCCGGCTGGAGCGGCGGCCGCCGGTCAGCATCGTGATCCCCACTGGCGGCCAGGTGAGGGACGTACGCTTCGAGTCCGTCGTGCTGGTCGAGAACTGCGTGCGCAGCATCGTCGAGCGCTCCACTTACGACGACTACGAGATCGTCTGCGTGGTCGACGACAAGGTCCCCTCGGCCGTCGTGGACGAGCTGCGCGCCATCGCCGGCGACCGCCTGCGGCTCGTCTGGTTCGACGGCCCGTTCGACTTCTCGGCCAAGGTCAACCTCGGCGCCATCCACAGCCGCGGCAAGCACCTGTTGCTGCTCAACGACGACATCGAGGTGACTACCCCGGACTGGATCGAGCGCATGGTGATGTACTCCGAGCGTGACGGGATCGGCGTCGTCAGCGGCAGGCTGCTGTGGAGCGACAACCGGCTTCAGCACGTCGGCGTCAACTTCGAAAACGGGTTGCCGGGCCACCTCTACCGCGGCTTCGCCGGCGATTTCACCGGCTACATGAACGCTGTGCTCGTCGCCCGCAACTGCCTCGCCGTCACCGGCGCCTGCCTGATGACCAGGCGCGAGGTCTTCGAGGAGCTGGGCGGCCTGACCACCACGTTCCCGGTCAATTTCAACGACGTCGACTACTGCCTCAAGGCTCATGGGAGCGGCCGCCGCATCGTCTACGACCCGGATCTGGTCCTCTACCACTTCGAGTCGTCCAGCCGCTCGCCCAAGGTCGAGAAATGGGAGTTCGAGCAACTGGTCGAACGCTGGGGTCGCTTCGCCGCCGTCGACCCCTTCGGCAACCCCAACCTAAGACACGGCCTGCCCCGGCTGGTTGGACACCTGCTCTGGGCGCGCCGACGCCTCCCCCGCCCCCGCCTGCCCGCCTGAGGCCGGCAACTCCGCCGGCCCCGCGGGCCCAGCGGTCCCGTCACCGCGCAGGGCCGCGATCACGAAGCCAGCCAGCCCGAAGGCGGCAAGGATCGCGGCGAGCGGCTCGTAGGCGCTGCCCGGAGGCGGATCCAGCGTTGGAGCGTAGACGGCGAAGCTGAGGAGGGAGACCGCCGCCACGTAGTAGAGCGCGAAGCGAGGGAAGGCGGCGCGAAGGCCGACCACGGCGCCGCACATGCCCAGCAGCGGCACTAGGTAGGAGCTGACGTGGACGACCGTCCTGGCGTGTTCGTTGCCGAAGAACAGCAGGCCCCAGGCGATGGCGCCGAGCGCGAAGGCCGCGAAGCAGGCGAGGGCGAAGCTCCATTCGGCTGGGTTGCGGTTGCGTCGGCGCCAAGCGGCAATCATCGCGATCGGGCCCAGGAGCAGCAATCCCATAGAGGGCAGAAGGTAGAAGAAGGAGAGCACCCTGATCGCACGTGCCACCTGCTCGAGATCGCCGGTCTCAACTGCGGCATCCAGCCCGTCGAGCGTCGGGCGCCAGCCGCCCATCGTGACGAAGTTCTGGACCTTGTTGTCGACCGTGCCATCGAAGCCGGCTTCGCCGTAGGCGTCGGCAATCGTCTCGAGAGTGCCACGGTCGTCGATCTCAGGGGAGCCGGCGAGCGTCCACTTGACGAGACGGTTCCCGGGCGGACTGTCGTACTTCTGGAAGGCCGACCAGGGGGCCATCAGCACCACCCCAACCGCCGCCGCCACCCCGATCCAGCGCCAGCTCGGCAGTCCTCGGCAGGCGGCGATGACGACCAACGGGACGATCCCGAACACGGTCGATCCGTGCCCGAGCATCGCCAGAGCGCACAGAAGCCCGATCAGCCCGGCCGCCCAGAGGTTGCGCCTCAATCCCTCCCATACCGGCGTCATCGTCAACGCCGCCACGGCCAGCAGCATCGCGGCGGGAAGCAACTTCGGCCAGACGAAGAAGCCGTTGACCATCGCCAGGCCGCTGAGCAGCACCGCCACCATCGTCAGGCCTCGGGTCAGGCGGCCGACGCCCGCCGCGACGAGCAGCGCCCACAGGCCGACGATCCAGAGCTGCTGGAGCACCACCCCCAGCACCTGGTAGTTGAGACCGGCGTCATCCCAGCCAAAGGCGCGCTGAGACAACACGTAGCCGACCTGAAGCGGCGGCCGGTCGCTGGCCAGCCATTCGCCCGGGAAGACTGGCGGCGCACCGTCGTGCCCGTTCTCGAAGAACCATTCAGCGAAGAAGAGAGGGATCGCGTTGTCGCCGGGCAGCGGGTGCGAGAAGCGAGCGGTGGCCGCGATCAGCGGTTCCTCGGTGCCGCCGTGGACGAAGCCGAGGAACAGGACGAAGGCCGATCCCAGTCCCCAGAGCAGCAGCGGGGTCGCCAGGGGCCGCAACACGGCCCTGTCCAGACCTACCCCGTGGAGAGTCCAGCCGACCAGGAGAATCGACCCGAAGAGGACCAGGTAGGAGAACGCTTCGCCGACGAGGGGATCGGCGTAGTAGCTCCAGAAAGCGAGCATCGCGACCGCGCCGCTTGCCGCCAGCCCGATCGCCAGCAGCACCGGCAGCTGCCGGACTCCCATCCTCGCCGCGCAGAGGGCGGCAGCAAGCAGGGGAAGGGCGGCGAGCACGAAGTGCGCCGCCAGCAGCAGGAGAAGCTCGGCCGAGTCCATCGTCTATAGGGTCCGGTTGGGGTGACCGGGAGCCGGTCACCTTATCTCCCAGCAAGACGTGACAGGACCCGAGAAGGAGAGACACCCCAGGATGAACTACGAGCGCCTCTACAGCTTCCGCTTCCGCGACATCGACCAGGACGGCCGGGTCGCGGTCTGGAAAGAGATCGCCCCTCACGTGCACGGCCTCATGGGCAGCCCGCAGAAGGTGCTCGACCCCGCGGCCGGCCGAGGTGAGTTCATCGGCTCGATCCCCGCGCGCGAGACATGGGCGGTGGACGAGGTCAGCTACCCGGAGGCGGCTCACAAGCCAGACACGAAAGTGGTCACCGCTTCGATCATGGATGCAGAGCTGCCCGAGGGGCACTTCGACGGCATCTATGTCTCCAACTTCCTCGAGCACCTGCAGGACCAGGAGGCGATCGCCTCCTTCCTCGAACGGATGCACGGCACGATGGAGGCCGGAGGTCGGATCGCGATCATGGGTCCGAACTTCCGCTACTGCGCCAAGGAGTACTGGGACTGCGCCGACCACTACGTGGCGCTGACCCACGTCGCGATCGAAGAGCACCTCTACGCGGCGGGGTTCGAGCTGGAGCGAGTAGTCCCCCGCTACCTCCCCTACTCCTTCCGCGGCATCCTCCCGCCCTCGCCCACCCTCACCCGTCTCTACCTGAAGTCGCCGCCGGCCTGGCGCCTGCTCGGCAAGCAGTTCCTGGTGATCGGGCGCAAGAGCTAGGCAGAGAGCCTGTCGCCGCTTTCCTGCATCGAGCGCTGCGGGCCGCTGATCCGGTAGTCGCCGCGGCTGAGGGTGTGCTCGAGCCAGACGTAGAGCACGATGAAGAGATAGCGGCTGCCCATCTCTTTCATCGCCAGCTTCGCCTCGCCGCTCGTCCGGTTGGTCCACGAGGTCGGGACCACCGCGTAGCTGTGACCGCGGACGATCGCCTTCAGCGGCATCTCGACGGTCAGGTTGAAGTGCTTGGAGAGCAACGGCTGGATCGTCTCGATAACCTCGCGCCGGTAGCCCTTGAAGGCATTGGTGGTGTCGTTGTAGCGATGCCGGAAGAGGATCCTGATGAACCAGTTGGCGAGGCGGTTGATCGTCAGCTTCAGGCGCGGGTAGTCGTGGACGGCGGCACCTGGCACGAAGCGCGAGCCGAAGGCGCAGTCCCAGCCTTCCTCGAGCAACCGGTGGTAGCGGATCAGATCCTCAGGGTCGTCTGAGGCATCGGCCATCGCGATCACGACCGAGTCGCCCTCGAAGACGTCGAGCCCCGCCCTGATCGCCATCCCGAAGCCTTTTTCGTAATGGGAGCGGTGGCAGCGGACCCGGGGGTTCACGGCGCCGATCGCCTCCACCACGGCGGCGGTCGAGTCCTCGCTGCCGTCGTCGACGACGACGACCTCGTAGTCGATTTGCTCACGCTCCAGGGCGGCGGCGATCCCTTCGACCGTATGCCCAACCGAGCCCTCCTCGTTCTGGGCGGGTATGACCACCGAGAGCTTCACGCCGCCGCCGCGCCCCAGCGCTCCGCGTTCTGCTCGTACATCTCGCGCAGGATGTCCTCGACGCCGTAGCGCAGCTTCCACCCGGGATAGTCGGCTTCGAACGGGGCGAGATCGGAGATCCACCAGCGGTGGTCGCCGATGCGGGCGTCCTCGCCCAGCTCCCAGCTCAGCTCGCGGCCGGTCACCCGCTCGCAGATCTCGATCGCCTCGAGCATCGAGCAGTTGCTGAAGCGGCCGCCGCCGATGTTGTAGACCGCGGCTGGCCGGGGCGCGGCGTGGAAGGCGGCGAAAGCGGAGATCAGGTCGGCGCTGTGGATGTTGTCGCGCACCTGCTTGCCCTCGTAGCCGAAGACGGTGTAGTGCGTACCGGTGGCTGCGCACTTCATCAGGTAGGCGAGGAAGCCGTGCAGCTGGGCGCCGGCGTGCTGGGGGCCGGTCAGACAGCCGCCCCGGAAGCAGACGGTGGGCATTCCGAAGTAGCGACCGTACTCCTGGACGAGCAGGTCGGCCGCCGCCTTGGAAACCCCGAACAGCGAGTGCGTACAGTTGTCGATCGACATCGAGGTGTCGATGCCGCGGTAGTAGCGGTCCGACTCGGGAAGCTCCAGGCGCAGCTCCTGCTCCTCGAGCGGCAGGAAGTTGGGCGTGTCCCCGTAAACCTTGTTGGTCGAGCAGAAGATGAAGGTCGCCTCCGGGCAGTGGGCGCGGGTCGCCTCCAGCAGGTTGAGGGTGCCGTTGGCGTTGACCCCGAAGTCCACCTGGGGATCGCTCGCGGCCCAGTCGTGCGAGGGCTGGGCCGCGGTGTGGATGACCAGCTCGATCGCCTTGCCGTGCTCGGCGAAGATGCGGTCGACCGCATCGCGATCGCGGATGTCGGCGCTTTCGCTGCGGAACACCGGGTGGGCGTCGATGAGGCGCTCGGTGACGTGCGCGGTCGAGGCCTCGGGCCCGAAGAAGCTGGCGCGCATGTCGTTCTCGATGCCGACGACGTCGTAGCCCTCCGCGACGAAGTGCTCGACCGCCTCCGAGCCGATCAGGCCTCCTGAGCCCGTGATGATCGCTACCGGCATGTTCGTTCGCTACTCCTTCTCCCCTGCGGGGACCTCGATTTCCAGGGCGGCAGCGATTCGGTCCGGGTCTGCCGCCACCCACTCCCGGATGTCAGCCAGAACCTGTCTCGCGTCGCGCTGCGGACGCCAGTCGTCAAGCCCGAAAAGCCGGGCGCAATCGGAGATGTATATCGGCACGTCCCCCGTCCGGGTCTCGGCAACGGGCTCGATCGGGACCTCGTTGCCGGTCAGCTCCCGGCAGATCGCCGTCGTCTCCTGCAGCGAGAGGCTGCACTCGCGACCGCCGCCGACGTTCACGGTGCGCCCGTCCCACCCGTCCGGGGCAAGCAGCTGGCGCTCGACCAGGTCGACCAGGTCCTCGACGTGGAGCAGGTCGCGCACCTGCTTCCCCTCGCCGCCGAAGCCGATGTAGGTGAGCGGGCGCTCGAACTGGTGGGCGAGCATCCAGTGGGTGAAAACCCCCTGGTCGACCTTGCCCATCTGCCACGGCCCGGCGATCACCCCGCAGCGGTCGATCACCGCTGGGACGCCCTGTCCCGCCCGGTACTCCTCGATCAGCAGCTCTGCCGCCAGCTTGGTCGCGCCGTAGAGGGTGCGCGCGCCCTCGAGCGGGAAGTCCTCGGAGATGCCCGCCGCGGAGACGCCGGCGACGCCTTGCTCGTCGGTGAGCTCGAAGCGCGTCGGCGCCTCGACGAGGTCCAGAGACAACTGCGGCGCGACCGGATAGACGCGGCTGGTAGAGAGAAAGACGACGAAGGCGCTGTCGCGCCGTGCCAACTCGAGGCAGTTGTAGGCCCCGGTCAGGTTGGTATGGACCAGATAGGAGGTGTCACCGTCGGTGCCGCTCATCACCGAAGGCTCGGCCGAACACTCGATCAGCGCCGATATCTCAGGCAGGCGGCCGAGGTCGTCCGGCTCGCGCACGTCACCTTTGACGAACTCCACTCCGGCCTCCTCCAGGCGCGGCAGATTCAGCTCCGACCCGCGCCTGTAGAGGTTGTCGAGGGCGAGGATCTCCCACTCGGGGTGACGGGAGGCGAGGGAGACGGCGAGGTTGGAACCGGCGAAGCCGGCGCCGCCTGTGATCAGCAGACGATTCAAGGGTCCGCGACCGTATCAGGCGTCCGGTGGGCCTTGGCGCTGTTCTTCAGATGCCGGGCGGGCCTGGACCGGCAGCATGAACACGAAGCCTCCGACCTCCTCGACGGGGTGGAAATCATCGAGCACGTAGTTGACCAAGGGTCTGTCCGGAGGGGACGCGCCACTGAGCCAGAGCGCGGCAAGCCCATCGTTGCGAATCGCGCAAGGGCGCGGCGACGACCGCATAGCGTCGACGACGCGCTGCTGGCGGCCCGCATCCAGCGCGCCGGGCCACGCACCGGGGGCATAGGGCCTGGGGGGCTCGATTCGGGACCAGAGGTAGAGGCTGTTGATGTTTGGCAAGCCGATGAAATCGCTGCAGCGATGTCGATGCAGGAGGGTGACCAGCCGGCTGTAGCTTTCGGCCTCAGCCCAGGGAAACCGCATCTGGCCGGCCCCCGGGAGCGAGGTCGTGGGCAGGTTGCGGTATGCCGCGGACTGCCTATTGATCGGGCGCAGGATCGTTTCGACCGCAAAAACCCCGAGGACAGCGACCGATCCCACCGTTACCGCGATGCGGAGCCGGTTCAGTCCGATCTCGCCGCGAGCGGCGCTCCACTTCCGGAGCGACGTCAGCGCATCCGCCAGACAGAGCGCCCCGACCGGCACGAAGGTCAGGGACGCAATGCCCACCTGGCTACCGGCCACCGGGTAGACCTGCATCACCTGTACGACCGCCAGGGCCGGCAGCAGCACCCGCAACAGGCGCCTGTAGGGCGGCTCCTCGGCCCCCGCCGGGGGGATCGTCGCCACCCATGCCAGCACCGCTGGGAGTGAGTCCGGGTTCCCCGCGAGGGGAGTGATGGCGATCCCAGCGACCGAGAGCCAGATTGCGAGGCCGGCAGCCGCCCGCAGCAGCCCCGGCCAGAGAGCTGGATGCTCGCTCTGCTTTCGGCGCAGCCTCACGCTGGCGGTTGCCCCCGCGACCGCGGCAATCGCCCAGTAAGTCACGGACGACGACATCTCGAGCGGGCTTACGACCACGTCCCGAACGCGCAGCGCCTCGGTCACAACGCCCCCGTAGACATCGGATGGCGAAGACCCGTTGAGCAGGACCGCAGTGGCGATCGCCACGCAGGCGAGACCGAAGCCGATGGCGGCCCCGCGAACCCACCGCAGAGTGCCATCGTCCACCTCGCCCTCACGTCGTCGGCCCAATGGCCACGCGGCGATGACGATCGCAACCATCGCCAGAACTTGCGTGGCAGCGAAATCTCTCACCCAACCGAGATCAATATCCCGGGCGACGATCGCTACTGGCAACGCCAGGAACGCTGCAACGATTGGCCAGGACAGCCAGCGACGCGCTCGCAACGGCTCGACTGTGAGCGCGACGGCGACCGCGAGCGCAACGATCGCGAAGCCGCCGAGATTGAGCTTGGTCAGAAACAGCGCCGCAAGCAGGGCTCCCGCCGCAGCACCCGCAAGCGACGGGCGACCGGTCGGGCCGAAAGCGGCGAGCAGGACGAACGCACCCAGCAGGAGCACACAGAGCCCCTGCGGGTGCATTGGCTCGGCGGCCAGCGTGTAGAGGCAGGCGAAGGCCGTCATCATCGCGATCACGCCCAGCAGCGGGCGTCCCGTCAAGCGCTGCGCCGCAAGGCCCATAAAGAGACTGGTCGCGAGCCAGACGACGATCACGGTCGTGCGGCTCGCGTCCGTGGTGACCGCCTCACCCGTAAGCGCCAGCAGTCCACCGAAGAGCTCGAAGTAGAAGGGGCCATATGGGGAATAGACGTCCCGGTAGAGAGTTTCCCCTTCCGCAAACGCCTGCAGAGTCACCAGCACGGTTCCCTCGTCGTCGTAGGGAGCCCAGACGGTGAAGATGGTCATGTACGCAGCCACCGCCGCGCCCGCGGCGACCAAGGCATACAGGAGGACCGCCAAGACCTCGGGATCGGCCAAGGTTGATCGCCGCGCCGATTTCCGGCCCCGAGCAACCGGTTGCGTGGCGGGGGCGCGGCTCAAGGCGGGGAACGATATCGGCCCAACTTCCCATCTGAAAGGATCGCCGCCCTTGAGACGAGACGCCTACCGCGAGCACTACGAGGTCGAGGACCGCCACTGGTGGTTCCGCGGCCGCTGGGCGGTGGTCGAGGCCCTGCTCTCCCGCATGGAGCTGCCAGCCCAGCCCCGGACCCTCGACGCCGGCTGCGGCACCGGCGGCAACCTCGAGCGGTATTCCCGTATCGGCGAGGTCACGGGGGTCGACCCCTCCGAGGACGCGGTGCGGTTCTGTCACGAGCGCGGCTTCCCTTCGACGCAACTCGCGGGCCTGGAGGAGCTCCCCTTCGGGGACGAGAGCTTCGACCTGATCGCCGCAACCGACGTGATCGAGCACATAGCCGTTGAGGACCGGGCGCTGAAGGAGCTGCGACGGGTCGCTTCGCCTCGGGGGGTCATGGTCCTCACCGTCCCCGCCTACATGTGGCTTTGGACCCAGGAGGACGACAATCTCCATCACAAACGTCGCTACACGAGGCCGCGCCTGCGCCAGGCGGTGGAGCGGGCGGGATGGGAACCCCGCATCGCCACCTACTTCAACTCGCTCTTGCTTCCCCCGATCGCGCTGGCAAGGCGCCTGCCACAGCGGGAAAACGGCAAGAAGGCCGACCTGGAGCGAACTCCAGCGCTCCTCGACGGCCCGCTCTCGTTGCCGATGCGCTTCGAGGCGATGCTGATCCGAGCCGGCCTCCGGCTCCCGGCCGGCGTCTCAGTCGGAATCGCCTGCCGGAAGCTCGGATAGCACGCTGCTGCCCCGGCGGCGTGGCCTGCGGCGGCGCAGCCGATATGAAAGAAGGGCGACGTCGCGCAGCATCCGGTAGCTGGCCGAGACGATGCGGACGCTCGAGCGCGAATCGTGGAGGTAGAGAACGGGCACCTCATCGATCCTCAGTCCAGCCCGGTGGGCACGCAGGAGCAACTCGACGTCGAAGGCGAAGCCGGCGCAGGTCTGCTCCTGGACCAGGCGCCGAACGGCGTCGGCACCGAAGAGCTTGAAGCCGTTCTGCGTGTCGTGCAGGCGCAGTCCCGTGAGCAGGCGCACCGTGCCATTGAAGGCGCTGCCGGTCAGCTTGCGGTGCTTGGGCCCACGCTCGACCACAGCGCCCTCCACCGCCCGTGAGCCGATCGCGATGTCGGCCCCCTCCCTTACCGCGGCGGTCAGCTTCGTCAGCTCCTCAAGTGGGGTCGAGAGATCGACGTCCGCAAGCAGGACGTACTCGCCACGCGCCCGCTCGACGCCTGCGGCGAAGGCCGCGCCCTTGCCGCGATTCTCGTCGAAGTCGAGTACCGGCTCCAACCGACTGTCTCGGGCCGCGGCCGCCCGCAGGATCTCACGGGTGCGATCGTCGCTGCCGTCGTCGACAATCAGGACCTCCAGCAGCTCCATCCCCGCCTCCCGCACCGTCGCTGCGGCGCTCGTGGTCAACGTCTCGAGCAGCGCCGGCAGCCGCGCCTCCTCGTTGTAGGCGGGGATCACCAGCGAAAGCGTCGCTGGGACGCAGCTGGGATCGGGGGCCGCTGAGGTCTCGTCTCCCACGGGCTCAACCTATAGGGGTCGATCCGAACGCAGCGCGTTCGGTCAGGCGCGCCCCAGCCAGCGGCTGATCGCCCGCAGCGGCCGGGTCACGCGCCAGCTCGCCGTCGACTCGTAGGCGCGCTGGGTTCGCTCCCGCTCGGTTGCGGCCGCTTCCTCTGCGTCGCGGGCGCGCCGCTCGCTCTCCTTGAGCAGCGTGTGGAGGTGGGCATTCTCCCGCGCCATCGCCTGCACGTCGCCGCGCGCGCGCCACTCGAGCCGGACGAGCCGCGCCATCTCCTCTAGTGCAGTACGGAGCCGCGGCGGGGGGCTCGCCAGCCGTCCGAAGAGCTCGACCAGCTCCTGGGCGTGGACGTTCGCGCGGTGGTGGGCTACCACGAGGTCGTGGTCCACCGGTCCCATGCTCGCGTCGTAGCGGAGGAGGTCCCCCGCCAGCCGTGTCGCGTCGATCGTCCTGGCGGCGGTCCGGCCGCCGATCCCGTCCGCCTCTATTTCCGGGTATGACTCTGCGGTCACCCAGCCGTCGCCGCCATGCCAGTCGTACACGTACGCGGCGCGGCCGCAGGCCATCGCCTCCAGGATCGACCGGCCGTAGCCGATCACGATCTCTGCCCCTGCCAACGCAGGACGGGGATCTGTTGTGTCGCTTCCCAACCCGCCAACACGGGTCAGCTCGAGCCCGGCCTTCGCGCAAGCCGCTTCCAGCATCCCCATGCGATCGGCCTGGGGAGTGTTGCTGAGGAGCAGGACCCGCTCAGGCCTCTCCGGCAGCTCAGATCGGGGTGCGAACCGCTCGGTATCGATCGGCTGGCGCAGGCGCACTACCTGGGCGCTCGTCGCATAGCTGCGCATCCGGTTCGCGACGCGATCGTTGAGAGCGACGACCGTGCCAACCAGCGCATTTAGCTGCGGCGGAGCCTGCAGGTCGAAGACCTCGCTGTGGGCGACGAACAGCTGCGGGACGGCCGGGCAGCGGTCGGCAAGCAGGAGGCTGACGCCCGCGTCCTGAACCAGAGCGGCATCAAAATCATCGTTGATCTCCGTCGCGTCGATCGTCGCGACGCCTCGCTCGCGAGCCACCTCGCCGCCAGGGCCCGGTTCCACGGCGAAGACCGCCACCGAGTGCCCGAGCCGATCGAGCTGCTCGGCGACCGTGAGCAGATAGGACTCGCTGCCCCCGAGGCCGAGGTGGTCGGTGGCGAGCAGCAGCTTCATGGTGAAATCCTATGCGGGGCAGACACTACCTATCGCTAGCATGCGAGCGTGCGTATGGGCAGGCTGTGGAGGCGGAGGAGGAGGATCCTGGCTCTGATCCACTTCCGCGACGAGGCGGGCAACCTCCCAGGGCTCTTCGCCAATCTGGAAGGGCAGGTCGACGGGGTGATTGCGCTCGACGACCAGTCGAGCGACGAGTCACGCACCATCGTCGAATCGCAGCCCCTTCTGCTGGAGCTGCTGACCGTGGAGCCGGGCGCCCAGGACGACAACGAGGATGGCAAGAACCGTCCACCGCTGATCCGGGCGGCATGGGACCAGGGCGCTGACTGGCTGCTCGGAATCGATGCCGACGAGCGCCTCGAGTACGACTTCCGGCGTCGGGCCGAACGGGAGATCTCCCGGACGGAGGCGGAAGGCCAGACCGCGCTTTGGGTGCCGTTTCTCGAGCTCTGGGGGGCCCCGGACCAGGTTCGCGTCGACGGCATCTGGGCACAGAAGAGAAAGGCCTGCCTGTTCAAGGCGCGCCGCGACCACCTCTTCGACGAAAGGCGCATGCACACGAACTGGGCGTCGTGGCCGCCGCCCAACGGGGAATACCCGCTGGCAGACCTGCGCCTGTACCACCTGCGGATGATCCACGCCGCCGACCGCCGAGCCCGAGCCGACCGCTACCGGCGCCTTGACCCCGACAGCCAATGGCAGGAGATCGGCTACGACTACCTAGTCGACGAGGATGGACTCGAGCTGGCACCGATCGAGCCCGGTCGCGGTTACGTCGACCCCTGAGCGTTCTCGAGACACTCAGGGTCGAACTCGCCCGCCGCTGACCGCGACGAAGGCGCGCCAGGCCGGCTTCGGGCTGAAGCCGGCTCCGGCGCGGAAGAGGCCGACCGAGTCGCAGAAGTTGCACGAGCCGCGCAGGTCCTTCCAGGAGTACCAGTAGGTGCTCTTGAGGTTGAGGCGGCCCCGGTTGTCGATCAGGTAGCCGTAAGCCCCACGCAGTTCCCGCACCTGCCCCATGATCCCCTGCTCGAAGGCGACGATGTGGGGGTCGTTCTGGGAGCCCCAGCCCATCTCTGTGATGTGAAGGCGGGCGCCCGGGTCGCGGTTCTCGATCACGACTTCCCGCATCTCCTCGGTCAGTTCTTCGAGGTCTTCGACGTGGAAGGCGTAGGGGTGCAGGGCGACCGCATCGAAGCGGGACTTGATGCCCGGCACCGCGTAGAGGCGGTCGAGGAAGTCGGGTGCGTCCATCCCCCGCCTGCCGGTCTCGTCAGGATCGCCGAAGAGGCCGGAGAGGATCACCTCGGCGCCGGGGTCGGTTGACTCGATCGCCGGCTGGGTCAGCTTCAACAAGCGGGCGTAGCGGCTGGGCGACACGGGAAAGGCGAAGTAGAAGAAGTTGGCCTCGTTCCAGACCTGCCAGGCGCGGATCGGCAGAGGGCGCGGTATCACCGGCAGGTAGTTGGGCCCGACCCCCCCCGCTGCCCGTTCCGCCCAGAACTGGCCGCCGGGGCCATAGCGTTCGACCGCGGCTTTGACGAAGGCGACCCAGGCCGATCGCGCCCTTCCGCTGTCGACCGGCAGCGTCTGTTCTTTGCGCGCCAGCCAGCGCGGCGTGCCGAAGAGGAAGGGCAGGACGCGCAGGCCGTTGAGGGAGATCGTCTCCATTACGAGGTCGACGCTGCTCCAGTCGTAGGTACGCTGCGGCGTCGGCTGGATCAGGTGCCAGAGGAACGGCAGGCGCACGACGCCGATCTTTCCGGCCCGCATGTATTGCATGTCGCGGTTGGTCAGCGGCGTCTGGGGCGCGATGCCGAAGAACGACGGCGGGGGTTTCGCGCTCGCCTGGGAGACGGGCGCGCCGCTGGTCGCAACGGGTAGGGCAACGATCGCGCAACCCAGCGCCATGACCAGCGCGAGCAGCAGGATCGGTGTCTTCTTCGCGGACTTCACTCGGTGTGGACGGCGGGCGGTCTTGGATCGGCCCCTACACCCGTTGCCGGGATTGGTAGCGCCGGAAAGGTAGCGACTCCGATGGTCGTCTCCGCAGTCGCCTCAATCGCCAAGGCCGCGACGAGATGCACAGCCTCCCCGGCGTCTCCCTCGAAGGGGAGGCCGATCGCTTAATCGCGCTCGACAACCAGTCGAGCGGCGAGTACGCGGGACCCGATCGAATCGGAACCGCTCTGCTCGAGTTGCCTAGGTCCAGGAGGGGGCCCAAGCAGCTCGGGATCGAATTGACACAAGCTAGCTTACCTTACTGCCGTATCAACGCCTCAACCTCCACCGGATGCCCCGCTCGAAACGCGTAAGCATTCTTAGTTACTGGAACAATCGTAGTTCTGCCCGCGACGTTAAGTTTCACAGACTTAACGTCGTCCTCCACAACACCAAACGCTAGATAATGTACAGGCTGATTTGGTCGAAGGCTGCCCGGACTCAGCAGAATCAAGCCCAGTCCCTCTCGTCCCACATCAGCATTTGCATTACAGCTAGCTGCCATAGTTCTATCGTGGAAGATGCAAGTTACTATTTTGCCCCTTACTACCCAAATACCAAAGTTCAAGGATGTGCTCACATGCTGAGCCTGATCAAAGCGCAACCCCAAGCGATGTGTGCCACCAAGGGTGGTCTTCGCCTCCTGCCTCGATCTAGGGGACATCCTCATGGGGGTATCTGGAATTGACGCAAATGGGTCTCGCGGCCTCTCTCGCTTATTGACCGGCACCAGAGAAGCACGACGCAGCATTTGAGATTCCCAATCCCGGACTCGAACGCTTTTGGTTTCTACCTCTGGTTTGACCTGTTCGGCATTCCGCGTACCCTCGACTACGACCCCAGCCCCTACCAAAGAGAACAGAAGTACAAGGAAACTACCTGCAAGTCGTCGCCAAGGCATGTGTTTAATTGTTTCGGAGCACAGCCTGTACATCACCCTGGATGTACAGGCTGTGTACTCCGGAATTTGCGTCAGCTATGGCGCGTACCACCAATGAGCAACGGAATTGTCTCCGGCGCGAGCGACGACATCGACCCTGCCGTTCTCCCACGAAACCGCTCCGGGGCCGGATGTCATTGTGGGGCCTCCGAGACCTATCCAGCTGCTCCATTTGTTGTCAGCGAAATACTTGGTGTGGAGCAAGTTGTTCGTACCTCTGGCGAAGACATCAAGCCTTCCGCTTCCCCAGGACGCTATATCTGGATCGGAGGTAATGGTGCCTCCTAGGTTCTCGTTGTGCCAGCTTCCGTCGTACCACCAGTGAGTGACGGAATTGTCGCTAGCACGAGCGACGACATCGACCCTACCGTTTCCCCATGAGACCGCTCCGGGGCCGGATGTCATCGAGGGGCCTTTGAGATCTATCCAGCTACTCCATTTGTTGTTTGCGAAGTACTTGGTGTGGAGCGAGTTGTTCGTACCTCTGGCGAAAACGTCAAGCCTTCCGCTTCCCCAGGACGCTATATCTGGATCGGAGGTAATGGTGCCTCCTAGGTTCTCGTTGTGCCAGCTTCCGTCGTACCACCAGTGAGTGACGGAATTGTCGCTAGCACGAGCGACGACATCGACCCTACCGTTTCCCCATGAGACCGCTCCGGGGCCGGATGTCATCGAGGGACTTCCAAGGCCTGCCCAATTGCTCCATTTGTTGCTTGAGAAATACTTGGTGTGGAGTGTGTTGTCAGACCCGCTGGCAAAGATGTCCAACCGTCCCGACCCCCAGGACGCGATGTCCGGATCGGAGGTGATGGTCCCCCCCAGATTCTCGTTGTGCCAAGTAGGGGGAGGTGGCGGCGGAGGGGGAGGCGGCGGTGCTGCAGTATCCCAGACGGTGCCATAAACGGTGTTTTTAGCGCCATGAAAGTTATATATAGTCGCTTTCCCATATACCGTGCCGTTGGGGAAATTGACGTAAACGCCTTCGCCAGGATTGCCCGTGCAATCAAGTCCCTCCAACGGAACACCCACACATATAGAGCCGTTGGCTCCACTTCCATATACTGCGTCGATCCAGCGGGGGGTTGAATCCTCGCAACCTTGCTGATATTCCTGCAGAACGTTCCCCCAGCAGAATTTGTATTCGGCTGCACTGGCAGTACTCGAGCTGGAGAACAGGAACATGATGCTCATCAGAAGCAAAGTAGCGCTGCCAACTAGTGGCAGTCTCATGTGACCACGCAGCGGATAGTTCATGGCATCTCCAAGTCTGGTCAGGTTAGGGGGATGGGTCGTCTAGTTGAGTTGTGCCTCCGACGCGGGTGGTGCTGACGGTTTTTTCGCCCGCACGGGAGGCTTGAGAGCAGAGCCGCTGGCCTACTTTGGCTGACTAGGCCCAAACGGTTATCTGATCTTGAATGATGAAAGCTTTCAGACTGAGGACCATTCGGCAACCCCAGTTTTATGAACGTTCATCCTTTTCGGGTCTGAAGTAACCACTATCTGGCCTTCCGGGTCGGCCTCGCTCAAAGCCAAGCAACCCGACAAATGTGGTGGTACCTATCTCTCCAGATTTAGCCATGCGATTTACGGCTTTGGCGTGAATCTCCTGCGCCCCCTCCCAAGCGGCAATCAGATGCGCCTGTAGATCCTGTCTTCCTTGGACATCGAGGTTTAGTGCGTCCCACATTAGGCATACGTTCTCTTCTTCGTCCAGTTTGCCGTTCCGATACGAGGACACGGTCTCAGCCAGGATTCCCTGGGTAATCGCTCCAGCGACATCGTGTCGCTCCTCGGGCGTCATCTGACGAGATACCTCTTCCGTAATAACAGGAAGCTCAATAGCGCGATAGAGGAGCTGTCTGTGGTTGCCCACCAGCTTGTGGCCGGCCACCTCGATGCAACCAGCCTCATACAGCTCGTATACGTGGTTAGAGACGAGCTTTACGGGCTCATCCATCTTCTCGGCGATCTCCGTCGTGCTGAACTCACCTTCGTGGAGGATGGCGAGCGTTTCGACCTTGATCCAGTGCTTAACCGAGTAACGCAGCGCATCATCGGGGTGCTTTGAGCGCTCTTTAAGGGGCTTTCGCCCAATCTGCCGTGCCGCTTGATTCAACGCTCATTCCTCCGATCAATTTCTGCTTGGTCATTCGGTAGTGGCTGAGCATAGCCGCGCTGTTACTGAGAAACCTGGGCGTTCAGAAAAATCTGTGCGGTCATAGTTTTCTGTTTACCCTCCCTCATCCGCCCCGGCAGACGGCCGGGAGCTGACGAGCGGGAGGGAGGTGAGTAGGTTGAAGATCACGCCTGTTCCGACAGCCGTGCCTCTGCTGCAGATCTACAAGCAGCGCTAGGCATCCGGCGGGGGCCGGCCCAACGCTGGCTCAGAGCAGAGGTCGGCCCGACTGCCGGATCAGCAGATGGTCCTTGAGATCCTGCTTACGCCTTGCG
Source organism: uncultured Solirubrobacterales bacterium (assembly GCA_963728045.1). Classification (GTDB taxonomy): domain Bacteria; phylum Actinomycetota; class Thermoleophilia; order Solirubrobacterales; family 70-9; genus VRUE01. The sequence goes on along the minus strand of CAVSIE010000002.1, from coordinate 1,357,448 downwards.
AGCGATGTAGATCGCCTTGGTATGGATCGCTTCGTCAAGGGGCTGCTTTGGCACGCCGTCACGGTCGTGGCCGAAGACCCCAAGGCACTCAAGGCCGGTGCTGTCCAATGCGGCGAGAACATCGGCTTCTGGAAAGTGGCGCTGGCGATGGAGCTGCGCGCTTGCGTTGCTTCCCTCGTCCTGGATCTCGAAGGCTGCCTCGCAGATCGATCGTGCTTCTACGTTTGGGCCAGCTCGGCCGGTCCAGACCAAGCGCATGCCGTCGCGCTCGACTACATGCCGTTCGGCAAAGAAGGTCCGATATACGGGCAGTGCGTTCAAATCGAACACCAATAGCCCCGGAGGAGTCAAGTTGTCCCGCATACCTACGAAAGCAGCGATCAACTCGTCGTCGCTCAGCAAATAGTTGATCGCGTCGCCGAGCGCCCAGACGAGATCGAAGGCGCCGAAGCGTGGCAGCTCGCGCATGTCGGCGATCTCCAACCGTGCGGCCCCTCCGGCCTTCTCTCTTGCTCGCTCCAGCATTGCCGACGAGACATCGCAGCCAGTTACCTCCCAGCCGCGAGCAAGCATCGGCATGAAACTCTTGCCGGTGCCACAGCCCACGTCGAGCAGGCAGCTTCCGGGAAGGCCACAGCGCTCCAGATGGGGCAGTAGATCGCTCAGCCACCCCTCAAAATCGTTGCCTGCCGTGAAGTTGTCATAGGCAAAAGCCATCGCGTCGTAGGCGACCTCGGCATGTCTCTCCTTCGTTTTGGGTGCCAATTGCGGAGGTCTATTCCGGGGCGGTCTCTTGGCGCTCGCCGACAAGGGCTGGCTGCATGTGCCCACAGACAGGGCACTCGTCCTCCGGGACAACCGGTTCGGACTGCATAGCCATCGTCCGCAGGTCGTAGCTGTGGCTGGTCCCAAGCGTCGCCGGCTCGGCGAGGCCGGTCAGGTAGTGCAGGATGTCGAGCGCGATCAGATTCCCGATCAGACCGCAGGCGGGGCCGAGCGTTCCGGCCGGAGACTCCTTGGCGCGGTTCTGCTCGACCACCAGATCGAACAGCGGATAGGAGCGGCGGTAGGCAATCTCCTGGCAGGTGTAGCAGCCCGTTCGCCCCGGAGCGTAGAAGGGACCGATTCGGGCGAAGGGCGGGAAGTGGCTCATCGCGATGTAGGGGATGCCGGCGGCGAAGCAGGCGGAGTTGACCCAGTGCTCGATCTCGTGAGCGGGCCAATCGACCGCATCGATCACAACGTCATAGCCCTCGATCGTCGCCGCGACCTCGGCCTCGCTGCTGAGGCGCTTGTCCACCGCTACGAGCCGCATCCGCGAGTTGAAAGAGCAAAGTCGCTCGGCCGCCGCCTCTGTCTTGGACCGGCCGATGTCGTCCTCGCTGTAGAGAACCTGGCGATTGAGGTTGGTGAGGTCGACCCGATCGAAGTCGACCAGCAGCAGCTCACCGATCCCGATGCAGGCAAGCGACAACGCGGACCAGCCTCCGAGTCCGCCCACCCCCAGGACAGCGATCCGAGCTTCTTCTAGCTTGGCCTGGCACTGCGATGGTGTTGGCCCTTCGGTGACGTCGCTGAAGTAGCGCAACTGCCGGTCAAAGCGCGCCATCGTGTCCTTGGGGACTAGATCGTCGTCGGCGCCATCCTCGAGGACGCACAGCTCGTCTAGCTGGGCCAGAAGGTCTCTGACCTCTGACTCGCCGAACTCCTCATCGAGATCTACTCGGGTGTGCTGGCCGTTGAGAGCAGCCAGTAGGTGGCGATCCTGCTCGGTAGGCCTCTCGATGCGAATGTCTTTTCCGGCGGCCACCCGCAGGAGGTAGAGGTCGCCGTCGGGCGTTTCCACTTGCGAAGTCGTCTGCTTCAAGCGCGGACGTTTCATCCGTAGCTACCCGCCATAGCTCCAATACTTTAGAGAATCTGAGCATTAGCGGTGGGCCAGATAGATCTGCCTACCTCGCTGATGAGACGACCTGTAGCGGCGGCAGAGCGAGCAGCCGCGAGTACCTGGGCTACTAGTAAGTCACGCCCAGCTTGCGGTGGTCCCAGGTGGCGACCCGCACCGGCTTGAAGTGGATCGCGACCCGCTTCGGCGCCTGCGCCTCCAGCGCCGCCTTGGCGTCGCCCTCCACCGAGGAGATCCCCTCGGCGTAGCGCAGGGTCAGCTCTTCGGCGAAGCCGATCACCGTCTCGGAGTCGCGGTGGATCTCCGCCTCGGCCTCGACCATGACGCCGCGCAGCTCGCTGTACTCGTGGCCGGTCTCGACCAGCACGGTCGCCCGCGGGTCGCGCTCCAGGTTGCGCACCTTCTGCGACTTGGCGTAGGTCCAGATCCAGACCTCGCCGTCGCGGGGCACGAACCACAGCGGCATCGAGTGCGGCCAGCCGCGGGGGCCGAGGCTGGAGACGACCGCGATCCGCTCCCCCTCGAGCAACTCCAGCAGCTCCGCGTCGCTGAGCTTGATCTGGTCGCGGCGGCTCATGGCATGGATTCTTCCCTGAATCGTCTCTCTGTGCGCGCATCTCGTCGGTTGAGAGCCGGTAGCGTCGCCTCGATGGCGCCAGGAGCACAAGCGCAGGGGCTCACAACCCACTGCCACCGACCTCTGCTGCTATAGTACGTACTAATAGATCTGAATACGTACGTACGTCTCTTACGGAGGCCATCATGACAGTCAGCGCTTCGAAATTGCGCGCCAACGTCTACCGGTTGCTCGATGAGGTCCTGGAAACCGGGCAACCGCTGGAGATCGAACGCAACGGGAAAACCCTCGTCATCGCCCCGAAGGAAGAGCAGTCGATCTGGGATCGGCTGCCGCGCCGCGAGGGCGCGATCGTGGGCGACCCTGACGAGCTGATCCACATCGACTGGTCATCGGAGTGGAACCCTGATCCTTATTGACACCCATATCGCCCTTTGGCTGTACGCGGGCCTCGGGGAGCGGCTTCCTAAGCAAGCCCGTGCGCTCATCGAAGAGCGGGCACCGCGGATCTCGCCCCTCGTGGCCCTCGAGCTGACATATCTGCACGAAGTGGGCAAGGCCCGAGATTCGGCGCCCATGATGCTGACTGCGCTGAGACAGAGCATCGGCCTCGAGGTTGCAGACACCTCGTTCGCCGACCTGATCGACAGAGCTGTCGATCTCTCCTGGACACGCGATCCCTTCGACCGTCTGATCGCCGCCCACGCGATCGTCGCCGACGCGCCTCTCGTGACCGCCGACGAGACGATCAGGAAGCACCTCCCCCTGGCTACCTGGGACTGAGCGAGCGTCTGGCGCGCTCATCATCCGTCAGCGGGCGAGGCGGACGAGCGCGTGCCAGGCGGGCTTGGGCTTGAAGCGAGCGCCGCTGCGGAAGAGGCCGACCGAGTCGCAGAAGTTGCAGGCGCCCCGGATGTCCTTCCAGCTGAACCAGTGGACCTGCTTCAGGTTGAGCCGGCCCCGGTTGCCGATCAGGTAGCCGTAGGCGCTGCGCAGTTCGCGCGCCTGCTCCCTCATGCCAACCTCGAAGGCGACGCGGCGGGGGTTGCGCTGCGAGCCCCAGCCGATCTCGGTCAGGTACAGGCCGGCGCGGCGATCGCGATTGCGGACGATCACCCCGCGCAGCGCCTCGGTCAGCTCGCGCAGCACACCGGTGCTCGCGGCGTAGGGATGGAGAGCGACCCCGTCGAAGCTCTGCTTAATCCCCCGCACCGCGTAGAGGCGGTCTAGGAAGTCGGCTGCGTCCATGGCGCGAGGCGGGCGCTCCTTGGGATTGCCGAAGAGGCCGCCGAGGATCACTTCCGCGCGGGGGTCGGTGCGCACGATCGCCTGGTGGGAGAGCTTCAGCAGGCGCGCGTAGCGTCCCGGCGAGGCGGGGGTGGCGAAGTAGAAGAAGTTCGGCTCGTTCCAAATCTGCCAGCGCCGGACCGGGCGAGGCGGGACGAAATCACCGGAGTCGGGGCCGTGCTCGAGCCAGAACTGGCCGCCGGGGCCGTAGCGTTCGACCGCAGCGCGCAGGAACGCCGCCCATTCCCGGCGCTGGCGAGAGCTGTTGACCGGCATCCTCGTCTCGCGGGCGAGCCAGCCCGGGGTCCCGTAGAGGAAGGGCAGCAGGTCGAGCCGGGACCGCGCCGTCGTCGCAACCACCTCGTCGACTCCGCTCCAGTCGTAGCCGGAGCGGGGCGAGGGCTGGACCGAGCGCCAGATCACCGGGACCCGGACCACATCGAGGCCACCGCCCCGCATCCGATTGGTATCTGCGGCGCTCAACGCCGTCTGCGGCGCCACGCCGAAGAAGTCACGCGGCAGGCGAGCCTGTGCCGTCGCCGCGCCGGCGACCAGCATGACTGCCAGCGTCAGCGCGAGCGTTGTGGTTCTCGTCCGCATCGCAGTTCAAGGAACACGCCCGCCCGTGCCGAGGCGCGGTCTCCCCGGAAGCTGTCGGAGTCGCGACTCAGGCGGCCGCCGGCCGGAAGGAGCGGCGGTAGGCGGTCGGGGTGGTCGCGGTGGCGCGGCGGAAGTGGTCGCGCAGCGAGGCGGCGGCGCCGAAGCCGACCTGCCAGGCGATCGCCTCGACCGGCAGCTCCGACTCCTCGAGCAGGCGGCGCGCCTCTAGCACCCGCTGGGAGAGCAGCCACTGCAGCGGCGTGGTGCCGGTCTCCTCGCGGAAGCGGCGGGCGAAGGTGCGAGGGCTGACACCGGCGTGCCGCGCCATCGCGGCGACGTCGAGTGGCCGGTCGAGGCGCTCCGCAGCCCAGCGGCGGGTCGGCTCCAGCGAGTCCGTCGGGCCGACCGCCCGCAGCGGCGGACGCTCGATGAACTGTGCCTGGCCACCCTCGCGGTGGGGCGCGGCGACCATCTGGCGGGCAACCCGCTCGCCGGCCGCCACCCCGAAGTCCTTGCGGATCGCGTGCAGGCAGAGGTCGATGCCGGCGCTGAGGCCGGCCGAAGTCATCACCTCGCCTTCGTCGACGTAGAGCGCGGCGGCATCGACCTCGACCGCGGGGAAGCGCTTGGCCAGCTCTCCGGCGAAAGCCCAGTGGGTGGTGGCGCGGCGGCCGTCGAGTAGGCCGGCGTGGGCGAGAGCGAAGGCGCCAGCGCAGACCGAGAGCAAGCGCGCGCCGCGGCCGGCGGCGCGCAGCGCCTCGACCACCTCGCCGGGCGGCGGGTCGAGAACCGCGAGGTAGGCGGGGACTACGACCGTGTCGGCGGCTTCCAGCGCCCCCAGGTCGCCCTCGGGCCCGACGGTGAACCCGTTCAAGGTGCGGACCTGCGCCCCGCCGGGCGAACAGGTCGAGAACTCGTACAGGGGCGCCCCGTCTTCGTCGTGCGCCAGCCCGAACGCCTGGGCGGGCGCGGTCAGGTCGAAGGCGACCAGGCCCTCGAGGCAGAGTGCGACCACGCGGTGCATGGCAGAAATCTATCGAACATTGGCAATCCTGCCACTGGCGGCTGCCGGTTCAGGCCGCGATGATCTCTCCCATGCAGATAGCCATCTTGATCTTCGAGAAGCTGACGGCCCTCGACGCGATCGGGCCCTACGAGGTGCTCCGCTCGGCGCCGGGTTGGGAAGTCAAATTCGTCGGCCCCGAGAAGGGTCCCGTGCGCGCGGACAGCGGCGCGCTCGGGCTGAGCGCCGACTTCGGCCTCGACGAGGTGACCGAGCCAGACGTCGTCCTCGTCCCCGGCGGCGAGGGGAACCGGCCGCTACTGGAGGACGAGGCCGTCCTCTCCTGGCTGCGCCGGGTCGACGAGAAGACGAAGTGGACGACCTCGGTCTGCACCGGCTCACTCGTGCTCGGCGCCGCCGGGCTGCTGCAGGGCAAGCGAGCGACCGGGCACTGGCTCTACCTCGAGCGGCTGCGCGAGTACGGCGCTGACCCGGTCGGCGGCCGCTTCGTCGAGGACGGCAAGACGATTACCGCGGCCGGCGTCTCGGCCGGGATCGACATGGCGCTGCACCTGGTCGGGCTGGAGGCCGGTCCCGAGGTCGCCCAGGCCGTGCAGCTGGGAATCGAGTACGACCCGCAACCGCCTTTCGATGCGGGCTCGCCGCAAAAGGCGCCGCAGCCAATCGTCGAGATGGTCACCACCGTCGCCGGCACGGCCGACGAGTGGCTCGGCGCCGCTAGCGAGCGGGCCTGAGCCGGACCGCGCGGGTGGCGCGGGAACCGGGGATCGCAACCAGCAGCTGCGCCCTGAGCAGGCCGCGGCGTTCGAGCAGCGGGCGCCCGCGCTCGTTGAGCGCGATCCGGAAGGTGTGGGAGCGCCCGCCGCCGAGCCTGAAGGTGCGGTTGCCGACGCCGACCCGCACGACCCGGGTCGGGACGCCGCGCCGGGCGCGGAAGGGCAGCTGGGCGTGGGTGCGAAGGATGATCCGTCCCGGACAGCTTTCGCCGGAAGCCCAACCACAGCGCACCCAAAGGCTCAGCGTCCCGCCGCTGGAGCGGACGTTCCTCACGGTCAGCGGCGGAAGCGGAGGCGGCGCCGAGACGGCGCCGACGGTCGTCCCTTCGACGTAGTTGTTGTCGATGTTGATCGTCGTCCCGCCCCAGGTCTCGTTGTGGCCGCCGCGGTACTGGTGGATGCGCTGGTGCGTGCGCCAGGCCGTCGAGGGGACGTAGGGGTCGAGCGCGTTGACGCCGCCGTTCCAGTTGGCGAACCAGAGGTCGTCGGGCAGCGCGTATTCGTCGTTGTCGACTTCGCGGGCGAGGTCGGCGATGCCCGAGGCGCTGGAGCTGTAGACGCCGGAGCTGTAGCCGAGCTCGTGCAGCTCGATGGTCCAAGCCTCGAGGAAGGTCAGCGTCGCCCGCGTCGCGCTCGAGGTCCGCGTGTAGGCCTCCATGTCGTAGTAGATCGGGCTGCCGGGGCCCATGCCGACGGCCTGCGCGTCGGCGACCGCATCCTGGGCGGATTCGGTCCCCTGCGCGGCGGCCCTGCTCAGGCTCGTGCTCAGCTCGGCGCAGGTTCCGCAGACGCCGGTCGGCGACTGCAGCCCGACGTAGGTCGGGATCAGGTGCCAGCCCTCGGCGACCTGTTCGCTCACCCAGGCCGCGGTCAGGTTGGGCTGCGAGCAGGCGCGGTTGAGGCCGCCGATGTAGACGCCGATCGCGCCGTAGGGCGAGGATTTGCCCCAGACTTCCATCGTCCGCGAAGAGGGTGCAGTACAGGCGTCGAAGCCGAGGCCGGTGTACTCGTCGGAGCCGGTGACCGTGGTTGTGACCGCGCTTGACCGCGCTTGCGGGCGAGCGCGGGCGCCGGGTTCGACCAGGATCGCCCGCCGACGACCGATCGCGTTCGAGGGGCAGCGCTGGCTCGCTCCCGGCGTCCCCAGGTAGACCGCGCGCCGGTCGAGCCGCACGCACATCCGCGGGTGCTCGGCCAGCCGGTAGACCGGCCAGCCGGCGGGGACCGCAACCTCATCGCCCTGGAACTGGATCGCTCTCGCGCTCCGCTCCGTCGCAGGCGCGGAACCGGCGCAGGCCGCCAGCAAGACAAGCGCCAAAAGCCCTGCTCTCAGCGCCTGCGCGCTCCCTTCGCGTCGAGCCATGACCATTGCAACCCCTTCTTCGCGCTCAGGTAGCGGCGGACCTGCGACTTCAGTGGATCGGTACGGGCGAGAACACGTCGTATCGCTCAACCCTCTCGAGGAAGACAGGGTCGCGGTGATGGGAGGGGTCGTGGTTGGAGCAGTTGTAGAACATGCCCTCGTTCTCGCCCTTGACACAGACCTCGCGAATTTCCTTCGGGTCGTGGAACCGCTCCTCCCGGGTCCGGTCGTTGTCGAGGTCGCAGGTCGAGCACAGCACCCGCACCCGGGCCTCCCCTTTCTCTCGCGAGATCATCAGGCGCAGGCCGATATCCGCGGTCAGCGCGCAGCATCCGGGCTCACTCTCCAGCACGTCCGCTTCGAAGATGTTCCTGTTGAGGCTGGTGGCGATCTTGCCGCGCAGGCTGCCGAGCTCCTCGCGCAGCTCGCCGATCAGGAAGAGGCCCGGCTTGGCGACGTAGCGACGCGCCTCCCGGTATGCCCGAGCGAATTCGAGCAACCCGATCAGGTAGAGGTGCCCCTTCTGCCATTTGTATTTCTTCTCGATCTCTTCCAGCGGCAGCGAAGAGACACCGGCCCTGTCAGGCAGCCAGAAGGCGAAGCTGACCTGCTTCCTGACGCTCTCCTCGAGACCGTTCCAGGCGCTCTTGAGGAGCTCCGCCAGCTTCTCGTCTCGTAGCTCCTCGCCCGCATTCCTGAAGTCGGGATCGCCGCCGTTGGCGAGCACCAGGAGCTGTGAGAGGGGCAGGCCACTCACATGCGGGACCAGCACGTCGGCGCTGAGCACGTCCTCCCAGTGCTCCCGCCAGGTGCTGTCGCCGGTCAGCTTCATCGTCTCGTGCTGGTCGTGCGGCTTGATCCGCCACTGGCGCGACGGCTTCTCGCCGCGCGCGGTAACCGTCTCCTCCTGTTCGAGGAGGAAGCCGCCGGTGTCTCCCGTAAACCCGATCGAGGGGCCTTCGTCGCCGAGCGAGAGGCGAAAGCCGTAGGCGAGCATTCCGAAGGTGTCGAGGTGCCTGATGCTGACCACGGGCTTGAGCCTCAGTTCGTCGGGAATGATGACCTCGGGGACTCGCTCGGTGCCCCGCACGCGGTTCGTCTCTTCGCGGAAGGTGTCGAATTCGGCGAAGCTGACGACCTGGACTGCATCACGCCTGACCGGTTCGCTTGCCCCTGGGGCCGAGACGTGGGGCTTGTTGAAGAAGCGCAGCTGCTGGGCGACGCTCTCGTTGCCGACGATCAGCAGGCGCCTCACCGTCTCCACGTTCTTGCCGGGCGCCTGGTAGGTGGGGTCTCCCTGCTTCATCCGGTAGCCAAGCAGCGCCAGGATCGGGTCGAGGTCGACGGAGTGGTCGGGATGGTCGTGGGTGAGGATGATCATGTTGATGTCGCCGAGACCGAACCCGCAGCGGTAGAGGTTGTCGATGAAGTCCGGGCCGGGGTCGACGGCGATCCCGAAGGGCCGCGGACAGCCGTCGTCCTCGTGGTGGAGCCGCAGCAGGTAGCCGCCGCCCAGCGAGCGGAAGGCGGACGGGCGCGGCACGAACGGGAAGAAGGAGCTGTAGCGGCGCAGGCAGATGAACTCGATCGCCGCTTTCTCGCCGTCGCCGAACGGGTCCCGCGGCGGGTCCTCGTCCCAGCCTTCGACCGGGCCGATCCGGCGCGTCGGTCGCTTCGGCTGCATCAGGTAGCGGTACACCTGCGACTGCCTGACGTTGATGCTGTCGGTGTGGGTCAGCAGGCCGGCGATCAGCTCGCGCGCGACGTTGCGATTGGCCTCCCGGTTGGCGTCGTGGGAATCGCGGGGCCGGGCTGACTGGACGGGATCGGCCGCCTTGGCGGAGCCCGCGGCCGTCTCGGGCGACGTCGCCTTCGCCGCCAGCCCCGTCATCGCCAGCCACCAGAGGAGGTGGTACTCGATCATGCGGATGATCTGATCGGGATTGCCTCGCCCGTAGGGCCACTGGAGCTCGGGATCCGACAGCGCGTCTCTGTCCGGCGTTTCGTTGCGCTTGTACTCGATCTTGAGCTGATCGGCCGCGACCAGCGTGCTCCTTTTGTCGAGTTCCTTGGCCCGCTTCAGGCAGGCATGGGCCAGCTCATCGTCCTTCTCTGTGCCTATGTCACTGGCCCTTCGCCGCGGATGCTCGTCGTCCTCGGGGGGAGCGTCGAGCCTGAGGATGAAGAGGACGTGCCCGAGCCGGAGCAGGATCTCGGAGGCGATCACCTGCAGCCCCTCCGGGATCTCCGCTTTTTCGATGTCCGCGATTACCGGCTCGATCTTGTCCCGCAGGTCCGACTTGCGGAAGTCGGGGTCGTTGCGGATAAGTTTCAGCATCTCGATCGCTTTTTCCAAGCGGTCGAACACCTCGACGTCGACCTCTTTCCACTCCGGCCTACGCTTCTTGCCGGCTTTGCTTTCGTAGAAGTCGGCGAGCACGAGCAGGGCGCTCCAGCTCTTCAGCAGCCACTTGACGCTGCGCTTGAGTTTGCCGGCCTCATAGAACCCCTTGCCCTTGCTCAGCATCAGGTGGATGCGCCATCGCGAATCGCGCAGCAGTTCCGCCACGTTCTGCGATCCCTCGCTGTGCGTTACGAGTTTCGGACCCACCGCCTCGGGCGCCTCGCCGGCATCGCCTTTCCTCTCGGCTCGGAGCAATTCGGCGGAGAGCTGATCGAGACGGTCCTGCGCGTCGCAGAAATGCTCGAGCGCCACCGGGTGCGCATGGTCGGATCGATAGAGGTCGCCGATATGGGTCTCCGCCAGCGCGTCCATCCCCGCGAGGAACGCCTCCGGAGTGATCCGCGATTTGTCGGTTTTCTCGTCCCTGCCGGATGGCTTCTCCGGCAGTTCCCGTCGCTGCACGCGAAGCAGGCGCTGGAGCTTGTGGAAGTCCTTGAAGGCGGTGTCGTTGAAGGTCTCCTCCACGAGCGCGTCCCTCAACGAGTGACCGAAGGCACGGCGGTGAAGGGCGAGGATCGCTAGTCGCTGGGCGCGCCAGAGCGCCGGGGAGACAGCGCCGTCTGATTCCTTCACCGTCTCCCGACCGGGATCGGGACCGCTCTCGCGGTCTTTCTCCCCATGCCCGAATCCTTTGACACAGCCGTCGCGCACCGCTTCCATTTCCTCTTTGCCGTCGGCGAACAGCCACGGCAGGCTCCAGCAGGCGACGTAGACGAACGTGTTGAGCGATTCGGCCTCGCGCAACCGCCGCAGAGCGTCCTTCCTGTCGGCTTCGCTCATTCCCACCGCCTTCCTGAACGGCGCTGAGAGGAAATGCTCCACGTAGTGAAGGCGCAGGTGTGCGGCCACCATGCACTCGATCACGAAGCCTGGCGTCAGCGCATCGCCATTCGAAGGGGTGGTGAGGTTGACCCCGCACAGCGCTTCCGCGGTTTCGCCCGCGCGTTCCTCGTCCCACTCGCGCTTGTAGGTGAGACGCGGCTTCAGGGCATCTTCGACCTCTTTCTGCCGCTCTGCGAATCGTGCCTGCTTTGCCTCGATCCGGCGTTCACACGGGCCGTGGCCTCGGGCGCCTCGCCCTCGCCCGCCCTGCTTTCCGCCAGCTGTTTCTGGCGTAAGACGAAGTCCTCGTTGACGCCGAAGACCGCGCTGCCGGGATCCCGTTCCCAGAACAAGCACTCTCCCAGCGTCTCGAGGCTGCGCCTACCCGTCTCGTGCACGGGGATTTCCACCTCACCGGGGTCGAGCAGGTATTTGAGCGCGACCTGCCCAGCGTTGTAGAAGTCGGTGATGAGGCGAATGCGGTCCGCATCGTCCGGGTCCGGTGTGCCGTCCCGATTGTCGAGCATCACCCCCGTGCCATGCACGGGGCCCGGGTGACGCCACTCCTCCTTGGGATTGTCGCGCTCCTGGTCCAGCGCCCGGTTGAGCTTGGCGGTCCGCCTCAGCGCCTCACCACAACCGAGATCGCACTTCCTGATCTTCTTCGACTGGATCCTCGCGTTGGTGTAACACCCCAACGAGTGCAGGAACTCGACTTCCAGGAAGAGGTCCAGTATCGCCTCTGGCCTGGCGCCCTCATATGTCTGCGTCATGTTTCCCCTGCCCGACCACACAGCCGAGCGCCTACCACATCTAGGTGGTTCAGTACACGCTACTACATTTAGTCAGGTTCAGAGAAGTGAAACCGTTTCGTCGCTGGTTGACACGGTTAAACGACGGGTGCGCGAGTCAGTGCGCACGTGGGAGCAGCATCAGCTCCCGCCACGGCCCCTCGCCGGCCATCGGCTGGGTACGTCCCTCGAGCCAGTCGGGCTGGAGGTCGTCGTAGTGGGGACTGGCCGGGTGCCCGGACTGGCCGGTGAACATCTGCCAGCGCGAGCGCTCGGGCGCGGTTGGGTCGGCGACCATGCGCCAGCTCGGCGCCCAGACGGCTTTGTAGGGGTCGTTTGGGTCGTAGGCGATCTGGCTCACGGTCTCCTGGGCGCCCCCGGCCTTGAGCCGCCGGTTGAGCAGCTTGCGCAGCAACGGGTTGGCGGAGCCGAGTGGGTGCGGGAACTCCATCTCGTGGACGTGACCCCAGCGCCAGCCCTCCGGGTCGGCGCCGAAGCGGTCGCTGAGGTCGTCGAGGGCGCCGCTCAGCGCTTCCAGCACGAGCTCGTCCCAGGGCCGGCCGATCAGCTCCTCGTCGCCTTCCTCCCAGAGCTTCATCAGGTGGGAGTGCCAGCGCCAGGGCGAGGTGACGTGCGGGGTGAAGCCGTTGTCGGCGCGGTCGAGCCAGCGCTCGCAGAGGTCGCGGTCGCCGATCGCCGCGCGGGCGACCTCGCGCGCCAGCCGCAGCAGGAAGGCCTGGTAGATCGTGCCGGCGATCGTCTCCCGGCCGAGGCGCCCGTCCCAGCTGCGCAGGCGCTCGATCGCGCTCAGCTCGCGCTGCCCGGGGGGCGAGAGGCGGCCCAGCCGCGCCGCTGCCTCGAGGCCGGGGATCGAGAGGTCGTCCGACTGCATCTCCTCGAAGCTGTCGAGGTCGTGCTCGTCGCCGGCGCGGAGCAACTGCTCGATACGAGCGGCGCGGAAACCGTCGAGCCAGTCGCTGGTGATGTGGTGTGGGTACTCGTCGCCGACCAGCCGGTTGTTGGCAGTGACGAGGAAGCCGCTCTCGGGGTCGACCGCCTCGGGCAGTTCCTCGTAGGGGATCGTGCCCTCCCACTCGAACTCACCCGTCCAGCCCGGCTTCGGCAGGTCGGGGCAGCCGCCCTTGCGCAACGGCAGGCAACCGATCAGCTTGAACCCGATCGAGCCGTGGCGGTCGGCCCAGACCAGGCTCGAGGCGGGCGAGGTGTGGCCCTCCAGTCTCGCCACCAGATCCGGCCCCGACTCGATCCCGTGCAGCTCGAACATGCCCTTGAAGGCGGTCGGGCGGTCGAGGGTGATCCAGCGCAGGGCAAGCGGCTCGGCCTCGTCGGCGCCGAGCGCCTCGTTGACGAGCGGGCCGTGGTGGGTGATCCGCACGTCGAGGACCTCGGGCGCGTCGCGTCCCTTCACCGGGATCTCCTCGCGCACGATCTCGAGCGGCAGCCACTCGTCTTCGAAGAGGTAGCGGTCGCCCTCGACTCGCTCGACGAAGAGATCCTGGACGTCGCCCATCACGTTGGTGAAGCTCCAGCAGACGTCGTTGTTCTGGCCCATGTAGACGCCCGGCATCCCCGGCAGCGAGGCGCCGCGAACGAAGCGGTCGCCGAGGGTGAGGCCGACCTGGTACCAGATGCCCGGCATGCTCGGCGGCAGGTGCGGGTCGCCCGCCATCAGCGGCGAGCCGGTCGCGGTCAGAGCGCCGGTGACCGCCCAGTTGTTGGAGCCGCTCGCCTCGGCCGCCATCCCGATCGTGCGGCGAACCGCGTCGATCTGCTCGGCCAGGGCGAGGCCGTCGCCGGACCACTGTTCCTGGGTGGCGACCGGGTTCTGGGCCGGGTAGCCGGGGTCGAGCTTCGCCGCCAGCTCCGGGCCGAGCGCCCGCGTCATGTCGGCGCGCAGCAGCTCCTTCTCCCAGTTGGTCGAGAGGCCGAAAGCGAGCAGCTTGCCAAGGCTGAGGATGTCGACCGGGCGCCAAGGCTCCCAGCGCAGGCGCAGCAGCTGCATCTCGAAGGGCAGGGCGCGGGCACTTGCCGCCGCCGCGTTGACCCCCTCGCAAAAGCGTTCGAGCAGCGCGAGCAGCTCGGGGTCCAGGGTCGCCGCCTCGCGCTCGGCGGCGCGGCGGATCCCCAGCGTTCGCATCAGCCGGTCGACCGGCAGCCCCTCCTCGCCGGCCATCTCGGCGACCCGTCCGGAGACGGCGCGGCGGTAGAAGTCGAGCTGCCAGAGCCGGTCCTGGCCGTGGCAGAAACCCTCGGCGAACCAGATATCGGCCTCGATGTCGGCCTCGATGTGGGGGACGGCCCAGCGGTCGCGGCGGACCCGCACCGGGCCCTCGAGCCCGTCCAGCGAGATCTCGCCTTCCAGCTTCGGTAGCGGCCGGCGAGCCAGCCAGTGCCAGGCCGCGGCGGCGCTCGCCGCAGCCAGGCCCGTGCCCACTGCTCCCGCGACCAAACCTGCGCGCACCGCCCGCCCGCTGCTCATCGCCCAAGCCTACTGGCTGACCAGCCAGGATTGCCCTCGACCTCACACGGATTCCAATTCGCCAACCGAGACTTCTCGCGTACCACGGGTTTGATTGGACCGATTTCGTCCAAAACGCAGGGGAGGCACGTGGAACTCAGACGTGGTGGCAATCGGTTGGTGCTGGCGCTGCTCTTGGCGAGCTCCGCGCTCGTCGCAGCGGCAATGGGCTTCGCGAGCGTGGCAACGGCCGCTAAAGGGGGCAGCGGGCCAGGCGCCCTCGACCGCAGCTTCAGCGGGAACGGCAAGCTGGTGATCGACTTCCCCCGCGACGAGGCGCCGCGGGTCGCCCCCCACTACGCCCTTCCCTACGAGTTCGCGCCGGGACGCATCGCGACGGCCTCGGCCGGCGGCGGCAAGCTCGTCGTCGCCAGCAGCAAGGCAGTCGTCTCGTACCTGAGGAACGGCCGCCCGAACCCGCGCTTCGGCGGCAACGGCGCCGTCGCCATCGGCCCGGTCGCGGGGTCGCGATTCCAGCTGGCCGACATCGCCGTCGACTCTCAGGGCCGCGTGCTCGTCGCCGGCACGACGCAGCCGACCTCGGGGCAGGGGATGACCGGACTGTCGCTCGCCGGGCCGATCCCCAGCGTGGCGACGATCCGGCGCTACCTGCCCGACGGCCGACTCGATCCCGGCTTCGGCAGCGAGGGCGTGCTCAACACGACCCTCGGCGCCCAGCCGCCCACTTTCGAGGGCCAGCAGTTCAAAGAACCTGCCGTGGCCGTCGTCGGGCTTGCCGTGGACGGTCAGGACCGGCCGGTCCTGACCGGCAGCGCGGTCTTCGAGGTCGGCCTCTGCGCTCCCTCGCAGAACCGCTTCGAGCGCTCGCAGGCGATCGTCGCGCGGCTGAGCTCCAACGGAGCGCCCGACCCAACCTTCGCGGGCACAGGGCTGCGATCGATCGGCGGGCTGTCATGGCTCGGCTGGCCGGTCCCGACCGCGACCGGGCTCCTCTCCTTCGGCGCCAGCGTCGATCCCTGTCCCCAGGGCGGCCCGGACGATCCCTCGGTGATCGCGAGCATCGGCGCCGACGGCAACCCGAATCCGGGCCTGTCCGGGACCGGGTTCTGGTCGCGTCCCTTCGTCCGCATCGCCGATATCGCCGTGGCCCCGTCGGGAAAGATCGTCCTGCTCGTCCGCACGATCGAACTCGTCCGCGGGCAGTGGGTCGAATCGAAGGGCAGGGCGATGCGGCTGCGTCCCAACGGCTCGGTCGACACCGGGTTCGGCCGCGGCGGCAGCACGGACCTGCCACTGAAACGCGGATCCGTGTCGGCGATCGCGGTCGACGCGAAAGGTCGTGTGCTGCTCGTCGGTCAGGTCGCCGCTAAACCGCAACGCAAAAAAGGACCGCGGTCGCAGCTCCTGCTGATGCGGACCACCACCGCGGGCAAGGCCGACCTTGGCTTTGGCCGTAAAGGCAGGACGACCACAGCCTTCGGCTCCCAGACGATGGTCCTCGCCACCGACGTCCTGGTCGTCCCCGGCGGCCGGATCGTCGCCGGGGGGAAGGTCTCGGGGCCCCGAACCTCGACCGGCAACGCCTTCGGGCTCGCCCGCTTCCGGGGCGGGCAATAGGCAAGCGCCGGGCGGCGGAGGCGCTACTCGCTGACGTCGCCCGGCAGCCGGCCCTCCGCCGCCAGCTTCTGCAAGTGCGCCTCCATCACCAGGGCCGCCGCAGGGCGGAGCTCGGCGGGCACGTCGTCCCAGGCCTCGGCGAGCAGGGCCTGGCGGGAGCGCTCGCCACGGTCGAGGGCGGCGAGCAGGCGCCGCTCACGCATCTCGCGGTGCTCGACGTACTCGGTCAGCTTCGCGGCGGGGTCGGTGATCCAGGGGCCGTGACCGGGACAGATCAGCTCGAGCTCCTCCGCCTGGATCCGATGCAGCGAGTCCATGTAGGCGGCGAGCGAGCCACCGTCGGGCGGGACGAAGGTCGAGCCCTCACCGAGCACCAGGTCGCCGCTGAAGCAGACGCGATCCCCGGTCATCAGGCAGACGTGGTCCGGGGCGTGGCCGGGAGTGGCTATCGCCCGCAAGCCGGCGTGCTCCTCACCGTCTGAGGGCAGGACGACGGGCGGCGCCCCGGGCCGGTCGCTCGCCGCCGCCAAGGAGAGGCGTTCCGCCCCGTCGGCATGGTCGCCATGACCATGCGTGAGCAGGACGATGCCGATCCCACCCCGCTCAGCGGCAGCGGCCCGGACCGCATCAAGGTGGCCACCGTCCTCAGGGCCAGGGTCGATCACCGCACAAGGCCCCGACCCGTACAGGTAGGTATTCGTCCCTTCCAGCGTCATCGGCCCCGGATTAGGGGCCACAACCCTCAAAATCTCCGCGTGTCCCGGCGCTTGCATCATGTTGGGAGCCCGTCCCGGTAGGGGTGAAACGTCTTGTACTTTTTCGGCCGATCCGACCTCGGACGGCACCAGCCGCTCTCCGAAAAAGTTAAGTGAAACCCCTACCGGGATGGGCTCGCGCCCACCTCTTTTGCAATCGCCACCCGCGCCTCCTCGGGCTCGAGCACGACGAGGTCGCCGGCCCCGCGCAGGATCTCCCGCACCAGCCACGAGGTGCCGGCGTAGGGGAGCTCGATCACCACCGCGCCATCGGCCAGCTCCTCGACCACGGTGCGCTCCTCGCGCAGCCAGCGGGCCCGCTCCGGCGAGACCCAGACGCGGGCGACCTGGGCGGTCGGCACCTCGCCGTGGGTCATCCAGCCCTCGACCCCGGCCAGCTCCTCGACCTCAGGGCGAGCCTCGAAGGTCTGCCTGGAGGGTTTCGCCTCTTTGATCCGATCGAGCTTGAAGTGGCGGATCCCCTCTTTGGTCAGGTCGTAGCACTCGACGTACCAGCCCTCGCGCCCATTCTCCAGCCGGTAGGGCTCGACCGCGCGTTTGGTGAACTGGTCCTCGTTCTCCTTGTAATAGGTGAGCTCGAGCACGCGGCGGCCGGCGATCGCGTCGTTGACGACCCGCACGATCTTGGTGTCGCCACCGCTGCCCGAGGCGATCTCCAGTCCCTCCTCGGAGGGATCGTGGCCGAGCGCCTCGACGATTTTCTTGCGGGCGCTCGCCAGGCTGCCCTGCGGCAGGTGGTCGCCGAAGAGGTCGATCGCCGCGACCAGGGCCTTCGCCTCCAGCGGCAGCAGCCGGGCCGGGCGGGCGAAGTTGTCGCCGTAGGGCTCGGAGTCGACCTCGATCTCGTCGCCGAGTATTTCGGCGTAGAGGACGTAGGTGCCACCGCCGAAGTTAACGACGTTGAGCAGCTCGATGTCCTCGCGCAGCTCCTCGTCGGTCAGCTCGAGCCGCTGGCGCAGCTCGGTGACCCGCAGCCGCTCGCTCCGCTTGGCGGAGTCGATCAGGAGGCCGGCGAGGGTGACGAGGCGGGCGAAGCGCTCGGGGCGGATCGCTGCCTCGCCGCGGCCGTTGGAGCGTCCCCGCGAGGTGTCCTCCCGGGGTGGCCGCTCGACTGTCTTGGCCGGCTCGAAGCCGTTGTGGTGGCGCTGGTGGAGCAGGCCGAGCCGCCCTTCCGCTTCCTCGCGCAGCTCGTCGGGGCCGAGCACCTGGGCGTTCTGGCGCCAGCGCAGCACCCAGGCGATCAGCTCGCGCGTCGAGGCGTAATCGGTCTCGAAGACCGAGCCCTTGCCGGGGGCGCCGTCGGACTTCTTCGCCGGGCGCAGCTCGCCGTATTCGCCGAAGTCGCGCTCGATCAGCCAGACGATGCGGTCGCGGACGAAGATCCTCGCCGTGCCGCGGATCTCCCCCAGCTGCCAGTCGGCGCGCTGGCCGTAGTCGCGGCGGTCGAAGTCCTCGGGCGGAGTGAAGTCGTGCTCGGCCTTGGAGGCATAGCCGACCTTGCCCTGGATCCGCGAGAGGCGGAAGACGCGGACCGCCTCGCGCTCGTGCGAGTAGCCGATCAAGTAGAACTGCCCGCCGCGGAAGACCAGGTGGTAGGGGTCGACCTTGCGCTTCGCGGTCTCGTCGCGCTCCATCGTGTAGTAGGTGAACTCGATCGTCTTGCGGCGGGAGATCGCCGTCTCGATCTTGGAGAGGCGCTGGGAGAGGTCGCGACCGCCGGCGGAGGCGGTCATCGCGATCTCGACCGGGGCGCGCTCGCCCTCGCTGATCGGGTTGGGATGACCCCAAGCGACCTGCTGCAGGGCCAAGCGCAGCGGCTCGGCGTAGGCGAAGCCGCCGTCGGTGAGCAGCGAGAGCGCCGTCGAGAGCGCCGCCAGCTCCTCGTCGGAGAAGGTGATCGGGTCGAGGTAGAAGTTCTCCGGCGGCAGCGAGTAGAGCTCGGCCTCGAAGAAACCCTCGCCCGGTTTCTCGACCCCGAGCTGGATACCGAGGCTCTCCAGCTCGGCGCGGTCAGCGTAGAAGCGGCGCGCGAAGGCGTCGTCGTTCATGTCGCTGTAGCCCTCGACCTCGCGCTTGATCTCGAGCGCCGAAACCGGCCTGCCCTGCGCCATCAGGAACGAGATCAGCGAGAGCTGGCGAATCAGCTTCTCAGTGTCCTTTGCCACGGCTCGCAGGATAGTCGGGGCGGCTTGAGCGGCATTTGGCCCCCTGCCGCGGATTCCCGCATTTTGGATACTGTGGTCGCGCCGTGGACCTGCTGCGCAACCTGTTCGGCAACCTGACCTCGGGGATCATCAGGCTCGCCGTCACCGGCGGGATCCTGGTCCTTTGCTACCTCTTCATCGTCAAGCCGGTCCTCGACACGACCAGCGACGCGATCCGCTCGAGCGGGCTGAGCGAGATCGGCAAGAGCCTCGAGGGAGTCGGCAAAGAGATCAAACGCCAGGTCCGCCACTCGCTCAAAGTGACCAAGCAGAAGGGCGTCAACCCGAAGAAGCTGGTGCGCTGCATCGAGACTGCGAACGGCAACACCAAAAAGATCCAGCGCTGCACCCGGAAGTTCTGAGCGCGTCGCCTGACGTTGTCAGGCAAGGACGCAGGGAGCGTGGCGTGCTCTGCACGCGAGCGACCGAGGACGCCGCATGGCGACGTCAGGCGGCGCGCTGGCCGAAGTAGGCGGAGCCTGAGAGAGCCCGGTCGAAGCTCGACCAGGACTCGCCGGCGGGCAGCTCGCGCTCTAGGCGGTCGAAGCTGCCGAGGCGGCCGCCGAGGTTGTCGATCATGTGCACGAGCACGGCCTCGCGGGTGGCGGGGACGACGGGTGAGCCGTGCTCGAGCGAGCCGTGATGGCTGAGGATGATGTGCAGCACGGCCTGGGCCAGAGCCGGGTCGAAGCCGGGGATCTCCTCGATCTCGCGGCGCACCTTGTAGTAGCCGAGCGGGATCTCGCCCTGGAGGCGACCGGCGTCGGTGAGGTCGATCGCCAGCGGGTCGTCGTTGTAGGCCTCGGTCTTGCCGATGTCGTGGAGCAGCGCGCCGGTCACCGCCACGTCGCGGTCGATCCCGGGAAAGAAGGCAGCGGCGGCGCTGACCGCCTGCGCGACCGAGAGCGTGTGCTCGAGTAGCCCGTGGCGATAGGCCTGGTGGTAGACCTTCGCCGCCGGGGCGTCGCGGAAGCGCGTCCAGATCGAGGAGCCCTCACCGAAGAAGCGGTCGAGCAGGTCGCGCAGCTGGGGGTCCTGAATCGTGGCAAGCAGCTCGCGCAGATCGCTCGCCAGGCGGTCGAAGGAGACCTCTGACCCGGGCGCGAGGTCCTCGGACCGGTACTCGTCCGGACCTGCCGCCCGCAGCTCGGCGATCTTGATCTTCGACCCCCAGCGCTCGCTCACCTCGAAGGATCCGCTGACGAAAACCGCCGCCCCCGAAGTCGCTAGCGCGTAGCGCTCCTCCGCATCCTCCCAGCAGACTGCCTCGACCGCGCCGCTGGCGTCGCCGAGCGTCAGTCGCAACCACGGCTCGCCGTTGCGCTTGCGCCGCAGCTCCCGCGCTCGCACCGCGTAGACGCCGGTGACCCGGTGCCCGTCCTCCAGCTCGCGCAGCGGAACTCGTGCAGACGTCCCGGTCTCCGTGAGAGCGACAGGTTCGGTCGTTTCCGGCGAAGTCGTCGGTTCGATCTCGGCCGGCGGCTCCACCCGAACCGCCTCCTCTGCCAAGCCGGTGAGCGCTTCCTGGGTCATGCCCGACTCAAGGTAGAGGCGTTCGCGGACGCTTTGCCGGTCCGCTTTCATCTCGATGAATTGGACTCATCTGACCACTCAAGGGCCTAGGATCACGTCGGATGAAGGTCGTCGCGCTAGCCATCGGGCTTCTTCTGCTCACGCTCTTCGCAGCCGGACCAACCGCGGCTCGGCAACAGGAGGGCTTTCAGCGATGCGGCAACCTGCCCGTGCACACCGTCTGGCAGATCCGCGCGAAGAACGTCAAATGCGGCAGCGCCAGAAGCATCGCGCAGCGGTACGTCGAAGCCGGCTCAGGGGAGACGAGGCAAGTGGGTGAGTTCCGCTGCAAGCTCTCCGGCAACTATTACGACGGCACGTACGTGCGCTGCGCGGCCGATGGCGGCCACCGCGACGTCAGGTTCACTCGCGGCGTATAGCCGCTTGCATCACCCTGACCCGGCGGCGGTCGGCGCTAGCCGGGTTCGACCACTTCGACCGTGCCCCGCATGTCCGGGTGGATCTCGCAGAAGTACGGGAAGCTGCCGGCGTCCTTGAAGCTCTCCGACTTGAGCTTGCCTTCCTCCAGGGTCCCGGTGTCGAAGGAGCCGTCGTCGGCAGTCGCGGTGTGCGGCGCCGAGTCGCGGTTGATCCAGATCACCTTGCCGCCGGCCTCGATCGTGACCGGGTCCGGCTCGTAGGTGAATTCGACGATTTCGACTTTTCCCGCGCGCACGGCGTCGCCGCTCGGCGCCGGGGCGTTGCCGCCCTGGGACGCACCGTCCGGTTCGGGTGCGCCGCCTTCTTCAGGCGCGGTCGCGGTGGTCTCTCCCCCGGAGCCCTCCCCGCCTGAGTCATCGTCGTCGCCACACCCCGCCAAGACGAGGCTCAGCACGACGAGGACGAGCGCGGGGAGGACTGGGGGGAGCCGCATATGGAGCGTCGCTACCCACTCCGCTGTGATTTGAACCCGCTCTACTAGGCTTCCGCGGCGATGAAGCCAATGCGGTACATCGCCCTCGCCGAGGCGACCAGCTTCCTCGCCCTGCTGATCGCCTCCTACGTCAAGCGAACCGGGGGCGACGAGATCGGCGTGCAGATCCTCGGCCCGGTCCACGGAGCCCTGTTCATCGTCTACGTGATCGTCGCCCTCAACCTGCGCGCGCAGCTGGGTTGGTCCGCCCAGACCACCTTCTGGATCCTGGTCGGGGCCGTGGTCCCCTTCGGCGGCTACGTCGTCGACTGGTGGCTGGTCCGGGAAGCGCGGCGCGCCGCGGCATGACCGGGACGGGGCTGCTGGCGCTCGGCGTCGCCGCCCTCCTCCTCAACGGAGCGCCGGCCCCCGGCTCGCGAGCGCCCGACCGGCCGCCACGTTTCGAGGGCGTCGCCGGACCGATCGACGACCGCACCCGCGAGCGGATGACCGGCGTCTCCTGGCGACGGGGCTGCCCAGTCGGTCTTGGCGAGCTGCGCCTGCTCCGGATCAGCCACTGGGGATTCGACGGGCGTGCGCACCGGGGGCGGCTGGTCGTCCATCGCGAGGAGGCGCGGTCGATGCTGCGCACGATGCGGACCTTCTTCCAGCTGCGCTTCCCAATCAGGCAGATGCGCCTGGTCGACGCCTACGGCGCCGACGATCGCCGCAGCATGGCCGCCGACAACACCTCGGCCTTCAACTGCCGCTACGTCGCCGGGCAGCCGGGAGTCTGGTCGGAGCACGCCTACGGCCGGGCGATCGACGTCAACCCGATCGAGAACCCGTACGTGACCGACTCCGGCTACGTCTCGCCGCCTGCCGGCGCTCCATACGCGCGGCGCTCACGCCACGTCCCGGGGATGATCCACCGCGGTGGGCCCGTCGTCGCCGCCTTCGCCGCCGCCGGCTGGGAGTGGGGCGGCAACTGGGCCGGTATCAAGGACTACCAGCACTTCTCGGCGACGGGCGACTGAGGGCGCCGGTGCGCGCTTGTCACCGAGGGCGCCGGTGCACCTCGGTGGCGGCGGCCTGGTCGCGCGGCCGCACGACGATCTCGTCGATGTTGACGTGCGAGGGCTGGGCGAGCGCCCAGCGGATGCACTCGGCGACGTCCTCGGCGCGCAGCGGCGTCATCCCTTCGTAGACCCGGCCCGCGGCCTCCTCGTCGCCCCCCAAGCGGACCAGGGAGAACTCCGTCTCCACCATCCCCGGCGCAACCTCGGTGACCCGCACCGGCTCGCCCAGCAGCTCCAGGCGCAGCGCCCGCAGCGCCGCCCGCTGGGCGGACTTGGCGGCGTTGTAGCCGGCGCCGCCGCGGTAGGCCTCGAAGGCGGCGATGCTGGTGACGCCGACAACGTGCCCGTCGCCGGAGGCGATCAGCTGCGGGAGCAAGGCGCGGGTCATCCGCATCGTCCCCATCACGTTCGCCTCGTACATCTGCAGCCACTTCTCCTCGTCGGCGTCGCCCAGCGGCTCGAGGCCGAGCGCGCCGCCCGCGTTGTTGACCAGTACGTCGCAGCTCAGAACCTCGGCGACGAAGGCCGCGACCGAGTCGGGGTCGGCGACGTCGAGCGCGATCGCCTGGCCGCCGATCTCCGATGCCAGCTCCTCCAACCGCTCCAGCCGGCGCGCGCCGAGGATCACCCGGTGGCCGTCGGCGGCCAGGGCCCGCGCCGTGGCGGCGCCGATTCCGCTCGAAGCACCGGTGATGACCGCGGTCCTCATTCAGCTCCCCTACCGACAGCTTCGCCGATCGAGGACCACTGCGAGTCGCGCAGACGCCGGGCGAGGCCGCGATTGAGGCGGCGCGGCCAGAGCGAGCCGCCGTAGACGAACGCGGTGTAGGCCTGGACCAGGGAGGCGCCGGCGAGGATGCGCTCCCAGACGTCGTCGGCGCTCTCGATTCCGCCGACCGAAACGAGCGTGAGCCGGTCGCCGACCCGGGTGTGGAGGAGACAGAGGACCTCGATCGATCGTTGCTGCAGCGGCCGGCCGGAGAGGCCGCCGCCGTGCTGCTGAGAGGCGATCTCGGCCTCGCTGTCATGGGCGAGCGTCGTGTCGATGGTGGTGTTGACGGCGATGATGCCGTCGAGCTCGAGGCGCAGGGCCATGTCGGCGATCTCCTCGATCTCCTCGTCGGAGAGGTCGGGCGCGAGCTTGACCAGCAGCGGCACGTTCCGGCCGGGGACGCAGCCCCGCAGCTCCTCACGCACACCCTCGACGAGGGCCGTGAGGTGCTCGACCGATTGCATCCGCCTCAGGCCGGGTGTGTTGGGCGAGCTGACATTGAGCGCGACGTAGTCGGCGCGCGGGCCCAGCGCCCGCACCGTCTCGCGGTAGTCGGGGACCGCATCCTCGACCTCGACCGCTTTCGTCTTGCCGACGTTGGCGCCGATCACGGCGGGGGTGCGGCGGCGAGCCAGCCGCTCCGCCACCGCCTCGCTGCCGTCGTTGGGAAAGCCGAGGGCGTTGAGCAGCGCCCGGTCGCGGGGCAGCCGCGTGACCCGAGGGCGCTCGGGGTTGCCCTCTTGCGCCCGGGCAGTCACGGTGCCGACCTCGACCGCGCCGAAGCCAAGCGCTCCCAGTGCCTCGAACGCGGTCGCGTTCTTGTCTAGTCCGGCGGCGACGCCGAGCGGGCTGCGGAAGTCGAGGCCCATCGCATTGACGCGGAGGCCGGGGTCGCGCGGTCGCAGGAGCCAGCCGAGGAGGGGAAGCGCGCCGGGGATCCGGCTGAGGACCCGCATCGCCGCGACCGCGAATCCATGCGCTCGCTCGGCGTCGACGTGCAGGAGGATCAGCCTGAAGAAGGCCCTATAGAGGATGGCTCTTCACCGGCGGCCACGATAGCCGCGTCGAGGGCGGCGTCGATCCGCTCCGGGCATTCGATCTGGGGGTAGTGAGCGGCGTCTGGCAGCTCGATCGTCTCGACACCGGGGCGCAGCGCCCGCAGCCCGTCGAGGACGTCGACGGTGGCGACCGGGTCGAGCAGACCCCAGGCGAGCGTCAGCGCGCCCGGCCAGTCGCGGATCGCCCCATGCCAGCGCTCGGTGAAGCGTTCGCGCTCGGCCATGTAGTGGATGGTCCGGTGGGCGACGCGCTGGCCACCGTTGCGGGAGAGCAGCGACCACTGGTCCGCCGCCTCCTCGGCGCTGAGCGGGTGGTCGCCGGAGAAGACACGGGAGAACTGGGCGCGGAAGCTCCGCGCCGAGGTCAGCCGCGCGAACAGCGGCCCGAGCCTGCTGCGCAGCAGCCGCTGCCCGACCGTCGGGCTGGAGAGATGGAGCAGCATGCTGCCGTTGAAGAGCAGCGCCCCGCCCAGGTCGAAGCCGAGCTCCCCGCGCAAGTCGCGAGCCATCAGCTCGGTTGCGACCGAGGTGCCCATGTCGTGAGCGACGACGAAGACCGGCGGCGACCCCGCCCGCCGCACCAGCTCCTCCACCGCATCCGCCTGCCAGGCGAGGGTGTACTCGTGATCGCGAGGCTTTTCGGAAAGGCCGAAGCCGAGGAAGTCGAAGGCCAGCGCACTCGCTCCCGGCCGCAGCGCGAGCAGCGCGCGCCAGTCGTAGGAGCAGGACGGGAACCCGTGCAGGAACAGCAGTAAGGGTCCAGTCCCCTGGCGCCGCCAGACAAACAGCCGCCGGCCGAGGACGTCCTCCATCGTCCCCTCGTCTCGCCACTGCCTCACCCGTTCGGTCAGCATGGCCGCAGTGTCGCACGGAGCTCAGTGATGACCGACAGGGGCGAAGGAATGAGGTGAATGGCGAGGGCCGGAATCGAACCGGCGACACCACGATTTTCAGTCGTGTGCTCTACCAACTGAGCTACCTCGCCGTAGCTGAGACGCGGTCTGGGCTGCGCCGGAAGAAGGCTAGATGATCCCGGCCAGCATTCGCTGGATCGTCTCGATCTCGGCTGGCGAGAGCGGCAGGTCCGTGCTGCGGCGCTGGAGCTCGTCGGCGCCCACCAAGCCATGCGCCAAGGCTTCGCGAGCGAACTCCCAGTCGCGCTCCCGTCCCGCCGCGCACTTGGACAGCACCAGATCATGGGCCTCGAGACACCAGCCCGTCGCCCCTCCGGTGTTCTCGCTGCGAACCGGCACGAGGCGTTCCTCCCAGCCCGCTGGGGCCTTCGCGGTCTCCGGCCCGACCGCGTGCGCGTAATAGCTGAAGCTCAAGTCGAAGTAGGACCCGTCGCCGAGGCTGCCATCGATCTCATCGGCACGCTCGGGATGGTTACGGGGGTAGATGTCCGCCTCGCGGGAGATCAGCATCGCCGCTGGAGCA
The DNA here is from genome assembly GCA_963728045.1 of uncultured Solirubrobacterales bacterium. Classification (GTDB taxonomy): domain Bacteria; phylum Actinomycetota; class Thermoleophilia; order Solirubrobacterales; family 70-9; genus VRUE01. Next base: position 1,331,970 of record CAVSIE010000002.1, on the reverse strand, counting down.
TCGGGGAACTGACCGAGGATCGCCTGGCTCCCCACGACCACCAATTCGTTGTCTTCCGCCACCTCCGCCGCGGCACGGATCAAGTGTTCGAGCTCGTGGCGCCTCATGCGGGGGGCCCTACCGCACCGTCTCGATGATCCGGCGGCGCTCCTGCTCACTCAAGAAACCAGCGAACGGCGAATTCTGGCGGAGATCCTTGGCCTCTTGATCATCCGCTGTGATCGCGACGGAGATGTCGTCATGTGGCCGGGAGAGCACCTCACGCCAGCGATCCGCGTAACGGGGGTGCAGATGGCCCTCGCGCGCGAGCCGCTCCACTTCCGAGCGCGCCTCGTCGACCAGCGCGTCATCGAGTCGACCCGCAATCGCCTGGTGGTACGCATGACTGCGTCGCTCGGCTGTGCTGTGCCCGCGCGGAGGACGGGACCCGGCTTGCCGCATCCGCGCCGCCGCCTTTCGCCGCTCTGCGAGCGCGGTCGCGAGAAGGTGTCGATCATGGCCGCGACCCTTGAGGCGATGAACCGCCTCACTGAGCTCAATGACGAACCGCCGGGGAACCTCTCGCCTCCCCGTCGGCGTGATGACGATCGGGATCTGGCCGGCGGCAACCCAGCGATCGAGCGCTGTTTGACTGACCCCGAGGACTCGGCTCGCTCGCGAGCGCGAGAGAGTGGAGCCAAGTTGGGATTCGAGCTCACGCCTAACCGGTGCGACATCGAGGCGGGCCTCCGGCACGCCCTCGGCTCGGCGCAGGCTGAGGATGTCATCGACTAGGTCCAGGGTCGCAGCGACTCGAGCCATGCCTGAGACGATAGCTCATAGTGAGGAAAACTGCCTAAAATTCTAAACATATTTTCTGGCTTCGTTGCCGTGGTCGTCGGCCTGGTGCTCGTCTCCGGCGGATCGTCTGAGGACCCGCGGACGCCCGAGGGGCTGCCGGGACTGCCGCCACCTTTTCTGGGCGTGGCCGTGATCGGGAGTGGCGGTAAGACGGCGGCCGTCGATGCCTACGGGAGCATCGTCGACATGCGAGCGCCGGGACCAGCGGGAGAGCCGCTGATCGCGGTCTCCTCCGAGCGGCAGGCCGCCGGCTCGGTCCCCGCGGATGCCGGGATCGTCGCTCGGGGCCCGCCCGGCAATGGAGAAATGGCCCCGTTTTGGGAGGCCGACGCGGTCGAGCAGCGCTACCTGCCCGGCACGAACGTGCTGTGGACCGTGGCCCGCTTCGGCGAGCGCAGGGTGACCGTGACGCGGGGACTCGGCCTCCGGGCCGTGCGAGCCGACCGGCGCTGGATTGCTCGGGCGCTGGCTCTCGGAGAGGGCGCGCCGGGATGGGCGCGGCGGCTGTACGAGCGCTCGCTGCTGGTTCTGCGTGCGCTGACCGACCGTCGCACGGGCGCGGTCGCGGCTGGCGCTCGGGACGGCTGGGCCTACGTCTGGCCGCGTGATGCCGGCGCCGTGGCCTTCGCCTTCGCGGCATCGGGCTACCGGGCCGAGGCGCGGCGGGTGGTCCGTTTCCTGCGCAACCTCGACCTGGACGCCGCGGCGCGGTTCCACGGCGACGGCACGCCGGTCGAGGGCCGCGCGGCGCAGGGCGATGCGGCGGGCTGGCTCGTGACTGCTGAACGCGCGGCCGGGCTAGCCGGCAAGCGGGGCTCCGAACCCGGGCCAGCCGGGAGATCGAGCCGAGCGCAACCGGCTGGGCCCTGGCGGGACCGCGCCGATTACCAGGAGGGCGCTGCAGGCGACTACGTTGCCAACGCGATCGCTTCAGGTGTTCGAAATACGTCTCTCAGGGGGTATTTCGCACACCGGAAGGACCTTGTGCGGGGCGCCGGCGACCCTGCTTCCGGTGTCGACTCCGCCGTCGCTTGGGCGGTTCGCCCCTTCCCCAGGCCCGCCCTCTTCCCACTCGTGCGCCGCTCGCTGCGCCACCTGCTCGCTGCCCGCCAGACCCGCTTCGGCATCGTCCCCTCCGCGAACTGGCACGGCGGCGAGGACCCCTGGACGGCGCCGACCGCCTGGACCGCCTGGGCGTTTGCCGCACTCGCGCGCCAGGGCAAACGCTCCTCGGCGCTTGCTAGGCGCGATCGGCGCACCGCCCTCAGCCTGATGGCGGACCTGCGCCGCGCGGCTACCCCGCTTGGCCTCCTCCCTGAGCGTGTCGATGCCCAAACAGGCCTCCCCACCTCGACCACGCCGCTCGCCTGGTCGCACGCCTTCGCGATCCTCGCCCTGCGCGAGCTCTGGCCCTAGGGTCGAACTCCCTCTTCACCCGTCCCCTTCATCGCCCTCATCAGCTCCAGCGCCCCCTCCTTGTGCAGCGGTTCGTTGAGGTTGCCGCACTTGGGGCTCTGCACGCAGGAGGGGCAGCCGGACTCGCAGGGGCACTCGGCGATCAGCCGCTCGGCGTCGCCGAGCAGGCGCTCGAACTGCTCGTAGCCGCGCAGCGTGATCCCTACCCCACCAGGGTGGCCGTCGTAGATGAAGATCGTCGAGCGGCCGGTCTGGAAGTGGACGTTGGTCGAGAGGCCACCGATGTCCCAGCGGTCGCACATCGCGATCAGCGGCAGCACCGCGATCTGGCCGTGCTCGGTCGCGTGCAGGGAGCCGAGCAGGGCCTCCGGCGGCAGCGCCCCGCTGAGCCGCTCGGGCAGCACGTACCAGAGCGCCTGGGTGACGAAGTGCTGCTCGGGCAGCTCCAGCGCCACCACGTCGAAGGGCTCCTGCTCGGAGATCGAGACACGTTGGTAGGCGATCACCTGCTCGGTCACCGAGACCTCGCCGAAGCGCAGCTCGACCCCGGCGGTGGAGCGCTGCTCGCGCACCCGCTCGATGTAGATCTCAGTCTCCTTCTTGGGCCGCGTGTACCAGTCGCCGTCGAAGCTGGAGACGATCGCGCGCCGTTCCTCGACGTCGAGGCGCTCGACCTCGTAGGAGCGGCCGAGGTGCAGGTAGATGGCGCCGGGATGGACCGTGGTGAAGGCGCGCTCGGCCTCGACCAGGCCGAGCATCTCGCCCGACTCGCGCTCGATCACCGCCACCGAGTCGGCCGAGGCGGAGCGCAGCGAGACCTTGGCCGCGACGAACTCGCTGCTGCGCGGCAGTAGCTTGCCCCCGGCCTGGCGCAGTTTCCCCGCCGCGGCCAGCCGCTCGGCCCGCTCGCGCCACCCCGGCCCGAGCAGCTCGTCGTCGGCCGCGCTCAGCGGCAGCTCGTAGGCAGCGGCGATCAGGTGCCGGCCCGCGATCTGCTCGTTCTCCGGGTCGAGGATCGCCGCCTCTACCGGCCGCTCGAGAAACTCCTCCGGGTGGCGGCAGAAGAACTGGTCGAGCGCGTCCTGCCCGGCGACGTAGACCGCCAGGCCGCGCCGCCGGCGCCCCGCCCGTCCCCACATCTGGCGCAGGCTGGCGACCGTCCCGGGGAAGGTGACGCAGATCGCCGCCTCGAGCTCGCCGATGTCGATCCCCAGCTCGAGCGCGTCGGTGGCGACCACTGCGAGCAGCTCGCCGCTGCTCAGCCGCGCCTCGATGTCGCGCCGCTGCTGCGGCGTGTAGCCGCCGCGGTAGGGAGCGATCCGCTCGGCCAGCTCCGGCTTGCCACGCCGCTCCAGGTTTTCGCGGGCGAAGCGCTGGATCAGCTCGATCCCGCGCCGGCTCTTGAGGAAGCAGATCGTCCGCACCCCCTGCGAGACCAGCTCGGCGAGCAGCTCGGCGGCCTCGGAGAGCGGCGAGCGCCGCACACCCGTCGCCTTGTCGATCAGCGGCGGGTTCCACATCGCGATCTCCCGCCCGGCCCGCGGCGCGCCGTCGTCGTCGACCAGCTCGAAGGAGGCGCCGACCAGCCCCTCGGCCAGCTCGACCGGGTTGGCGATCGTCGCCGAGGCGAGCAGGAAGCGCGGCTCAGCCCCGTACGCCGCAGCAACGCGGCGCAGCCGCCGCAGCACGTTGGCGACGTGGGAGCCGAAGACGCCGCGGTAGGTATGCGCCTCGTCGACGACGACCCAGCCGAGGTTGGCGAAGAAGTCGCCCCAGCTCTTGTGGTTGGGCAGGACGCCGACGTGGAGCATGTCGGGGTTGGTGAGGACGAGGTTGCCGCGGCGACGAATCGCGGGGCGCTCCTCGCGCGGCGTGTCGCCGTCGTAGATCGCCTCGCGCAGGCCCGGCGGCCGCAGCTCGCCCAGCTTGCGCGCCTGGTCCTGGGCCAACGCCTTGGTCGGGTAGAGGTAGAGGGCGCGGCGCTTCGGGTCGCGGGCGATGCCGTCTAGGACTGGCAGGTTGAAAGCGAGGCTCTTGCCCGAGGCGGTGCCGCTGGTGATCACGAGGTGCGAGGTGGCGGCCGCCTCCAGTGCCCGTTTCTGGTGCGAGTAGAGCCGCTCGACGCCGACGGCTCGCAAGCGCTCGGCCAGCGCCGGGTCGAGCGAGCGAGGCAGCGCGACCCGTTTCGCCTGGCGCTCCTCCTCGGCACTCTCGGCGACGATGCGGCCGTCGCGGCGCGCGGGGTCGATCGCTATGGACCACTTCGAAGAGAGCAGGCTGCGAGCTCCAGGAGCTGAATGAAGGGTTTTCCCACCTATAGGGGGCAAAACCCTTCAGCCAACCTTCCGCGCCGAAGGGGCACCGCGCGCGATCCGGCCAGCCACGCGCATCGCCTGCAGCGAGCTGCGGTCGTGAATCCGCAGGATGTCGGCGCCCGCCCGCACCGCCAGCGCGACCGCGGCGACCGTCCCCCACTCGCGCTCACCGGCCGACAGCCGCTCCTCCCAGGAGCCGCCCAGCACGGCGCCGATGAAGTCCTTGCGCGAGAGCGACACGTAGAGGGGGAGGCCCAGCTCGCGCAGCTCGCCGAGCCGGCGCAGGATCTCCAAGTCCTGGTCGAGGCTGAGGTCGAAGTCGAGTCCGGGGTCGATCGCGATCTGCTCCTCGCTCACCCCAAGCCTCCGGGCCGCCTCGACTCTCCCCCCGAACCAGGACTTCAGGTGGTCGACGACGTCGCCGTACTCCGGCGCCGGCCGGTCGACCCGGGGCGGCCCCTCGATGTGCATGAGGACGTAGCCGCACCCTGTCTCGGCAACCAGCTCGAACATCTCCTCCGAGCCGCCGGAGATGTCGTTGACGGCGACCGCCCCCGCCGCCAGCGCCCGCCGCGCCACCTCGACCGAGAAGGTGTCGGCCGCGACCGGCACGCCCAGCTCGGCCATCCCCTCGACCGCCGGCGCCAGCGCCGCCGCCTCGTCCTCCGCCGCCACCGGCGGCCCGCTGCGCGCCGCCACCGCCCCCACGTCGAGCATCTCGAAGCCCGCCTCGACCAGCCCGCGCCCGTCGGCGATCGCCTGCTCGGGCGTGCCGCTTCGCGCCCCCTCGAACATCGAGTCCGTGGTGACGTTGACGATCCCCGCCGCCAGCGGCTGGGCCAGCTCGAGGGTCCGGTCGGCGAGTCGCCAGGGCACGCCGCTACCGTAGCGACCGCGCCCATGGCCCTGAGCTGCGTCTACGTGGACCTCGACGGCACCCTGCTCGGCAAGGGGAGCTCGCTCTTCCGCGATGCCGAGGGTGGCTTCTCACACGCTCAGGCGCGCGGGCTCGAGGCCTGCCACCGGGCCGGGGTCGAGGTGACGATCATGTCCGGGCGCCGCGAGCCGCAGGTCCACGAGTGCGCGCGCCTGATCGGCCAGACCTCATACATTTACGAGGCCGGCTGCGCCTTCGCGATCGACGGCGAGACGACCCTGATGACCGGCGAGATGGAGCCGGACGAGAGCGGCACCATCTACGAGCAGATCGAGGCGCGGGGCATCCCACAGATGCTCTTCGAGCATTTCGAGGGCCGGCTCGAGTACCACGCGCCCTGGCACGAGGGCCGCGTCCTCTCCCACCTCTTCCGCGGCAAGGTCGACGTCGCCGCCGCCAACGAGCTGCTCGGCGCCGAGGGGCACGGCGACCTGCGCCTGCTCGACAACGGCGCGATCGCGCGTGAGATGCCGGCGATCGACGGACCGACCCACGCCTATCACCTGGTCCCGAAGATGGTCAGCAAGGCGGGCGCCGTCGCCGCCCACGCCCGCGTCCGCGGCTACGACCCGGCGGACTGCATCGCGGTCGGCGACTCGGTCGAGGACCTCGAGGTCGCGGCCGCGGTCGGCCGCTTCTTCGTCGTCGCCAACGGGCCCGAGCGCGATCCTGGCCTGCGCGCGGCGCTCGCCTCCTGGGACAACGCCACCGTCACCGAGGGCCGCATGGGCGACGGCTTCTACGAGGCCGTCGTCTCGACGCTGGTGGAGCGCCGCTAGTATCGAAACCGATGGCTGACGCGACCGTCGCAGAGCAGGAGTACCTGGAGATCATGTTCTGGCTGGAGGAGGCCGGGCTGCCGATCACCGGCGCCAACGTCGCCCGCGCGATGCAGCTCTCGCCGCCGACGGTGCACGAGATGATCGGCCGCTTGGTCGACGACGGCTACGTCGAGCGCAACGCGGACAAGTCACTTCACTTCACCGAGTCCGGGCGCGACCACGCCAGCCACATCGTCCGCCGCCACCGGATGATCGAGCGCTTCCTCACCGACGTGCTCGGCATCCCCTGGGACGAGGTCCACGAGGAGGCGGAGCGGATCGAGCACGCGATGTCGCCAGTGCTGGAGGAGCGGATGCGGGCGGCAATCGGCGATGCGACCACCTGCCCACACGGCCACCCGATCGTCGAGGGCGCCCGCGAGCAGGGCGCTCTGCTGGCAGACGTCGAGGCGGGCGCCACGGTGCACGTGCTGCGTTTCGAGAACGAGGCCGAGGAGCTTCTGCACTACCTCAAGGACGCGGGGCTGCATCCCGGGCTGGAGGGGACGGTCGAGAAGACCGACGAGGATGGCGTCACGATCCTCTCCGAGGACGGCCCGCACGCGGTAACCCGGAGCGTCGCCGAGACGGTCTCGGTCCGCGCCGATCCCTCACCGCCGCCACGGGCGGCGATCCCCGAGCAGCTGGTTCTTTCCTCGGACCGCTACGGCCGTTAGCTAGACGGGCGAGCCGGCCCGGACGCGCTCCAGGGCGCGGGCGAGGCGGGTGACGCCCTCCGGGATGCGCTCTGGCGGGACGCTGGCGAAGGAGAGGCGGAGGCTGTTGAGGCCGCCGTCGAGCATGAAGTCGGGCCCGGCGACGAAGGCGACGCCGTCACTCTTCGCCTCGGCCAGCAGCACTGTGGTGTCGGTGCCCTCGGCGAGGTCGAGCCAGAGGAAGTAGCCACCGCCCGGGATGACGAACTCAGCCTCGGGAAGCTGCTCCTGTAGCGCCCCGACCAGGGCGTCGCGACGCTCGCGCAGGGCGCCCTTGACGAACTCGATGTTGCGATCGAGGCCGCCGGAGCGGCAGAGCTCCAGCACCACGGACTCGGCCAGCATGTTGGGCGAGATGTAGGTCTCGTTGGCGCGCATGGCGAGCTTGGCGATCTCCTCACCGGGACCGGCCAGGTAGCCGACCCGGACACCGGGGCTGACCGTCTTCGAGAAGGAGGAGGCGTGGATCACGCGGCCGGCCCGGTCGAGCGAGAGCATCGTCTCCAGCGCCTCGCCCTCGAAGGGCAGCTCGCGATAGGGATCGTCCTCGAAGACCCAGAATTCGTGCTCGGCGGCGAGCTCGACCAGCCGCACCCGCTTCTCCGCAGAGAGCGTGCAGCCGGCCGGGTTGTGGAAGTTGGGGATGACGTGGGCGAGCTTGATCGGCCCCTCGCCGAGCGCCGCCTCGAACGCCGCAAGGTCGATCCCGTCCGCCTCCAGCGGCACCGGCACCAGCTCCACGCCCAGTCTCTGGAGCAGCAGCAGCGTGCGGTCATAGGACGGCTGCTCGACGACGACGCGGTCGCCGGGCTCGAGCAGGTGCTCGAACAGCATCGCCCCAGCCTCCAGAGACCCGTTGGCGATCATCACCTGCCCCGCCTCCAGCCCCCCATGCCGCTCAGCGACCCACTCGCAAAGACCGGGGTGACCGACCCCCGTCCCATACGACAGCGCCTTCTGCCAATCCTCAGCCAGTGCCACCCCAGCCGCTTCGGCCACCGCAATCCGCGGCAGGATGTCGGCGCTCGGGGCGCCTCGCGCAAACGAGATGACGTCAGCACTCATCGCCTCCGACCCTAGCAACGCAGGGACGTCAGAAGAGGCGTTCCTGAGGGGCAGAAGCGGCAGTCCCCTGACGCTCCTTCTCCGTCGCACGCCGTCCTCTTCCCCAGCCTCTTACAACCGAGCTGACTCGGCTGCGGTCAGCGGGACGCATGTACGCGCGGCCGTTGGCGTACAAGCGCTCGTACTGCGGAATCAGATCGGGACGTTTGGCGCGTAGCCAGCCGAAAAAGACGTCGCGGACCTCGCCGCGAAGATGGAGAGCGACGCCGCCGAGGAAGGTGGCGCCAGCCTCACGGGCGCGGTCGACTATTGGCTGGACTTGATCCGGGGTGTCGTTGATGCCTGGCATCAGCGGCGCGATCAGGACGCCGGAGTCGATGCCGCGGCCGCGCAGCTCGGCGACCGCGTCGAGGCGGGCGCTGGGGCTGGGGGTGTGCGGCTCGGTCGCCCGCCAGGCCTTCTCGTCGAGCGTCGGCACCGAGAGGTTGACCGAGACCGGCAGCCGCTCCGCCATCCGCTCGTAAAGGTCGACGTCGCGCATCACCAGCGGCGACTTGGTCAGCACCGAAACGGGGGTCTCAGCCTCCTCCAGCGCCGCGAGGATCTCCGGCATCATCCGGTAGCGGCTCTCGACCCACTGATAAGGATCGGTGTTGGTCCCCAGCGCGACCAGCTCCCGCTTCCAGTTCGGTCGCGCCAACTCAGCTCGCAGCACCTCCGGCACGTTCACCTTGACCACGATCTCCCGCTCGAAGTCCCTCCCGGCGTCGAAGTCGAGGTAAGTGTGGGTTCGCCTGGCGAAGCAAAAGGTGCAGGCATGCGTGCATCCTCGATACGGATTGATCGTCCACCCGAACCCGTACCGCCCGCCCGGCACCCGGTTCAGCGCCGACCGTGCCCGCACCTCGTGGAAGTTGATCCCCATCGCCTCCGGGGCGTCGAATGTGCGGGTGACCGCTTCCTCGGCTAGACCGAACAGCCTGCTCGAGTCCTCCTCGTCAACCCTTTGTCGATCCCAACGCATACGAACATATGTTCGCATACAATGCCCGCGTGATCAATCAGCGCCATGGCTCCCCTCTCCAGGCTCAGCGTCTAGCGACCGGCCTGGAGAAAGGAGGCGCCAATGGTGGAAGTCGTATTGATCATGCTCTTGCTTCTACTGATCCTGAGAGAGATGTAGAGGCGGAGCCGCTGGGCGGGGCCTCGGCCTCGCCCAGCTCTTCCGGCACAGAAAAGGCCCGTCGCCGGGCCTTTTCAGCAATGCTGGAACTCGTATTGATCGCCTAGAAGTATAAACCCAGGATCGCTCCTTACGGAAGCTCGCCGCGGATCACGTAGCGCAGCACGTCGACCACCTGCTCGGCGGTTCGCGCGGTCGCCTGGGCGGCGCGGTCGACCTCCTTCAGGGCGTGGTCGAGCTCGGGGTCGTGCAGGGTGACGATCGGCTTGCCGAGCGCGGCGGCATAGCCGGCATCGAAGGCGGCGTTCCACTGGCGGTACTTGTCGCCGAAGCGGACGACGACGACGTCGGCGTCGCGAATCAGGGTCTGGGTGCGAATCGCATTGACGCCGGCGCCCTTGTGGTCGCGCCAGAAGGCCTCGGCCTCCTCGCCCAGCGTGCCCGTGCCGGCGTCGTCGGAGGCGGCGTGGTCAGTGACTGGCGCCGTCAGCTCGACCGGCAGGCCCGCCTCGTGCGCCCCGGCCTCGATCCACTCGCGCCAGTCGGAGTGGATCTCGCCGGCCAGGTAGACGTTCCAGGTGCGCTCAGTCATGGCTGGGGCGCATTTGTCGCCCATAGGGAAACAAAAGCGCCCCGTCCCTCACGACGGGGCCTGCTCTTCGAAATGCTTGCTCAGCATCGTCACCTGGCCTTGGTAGTTCGAGCCCAGCAGCTCGCCGTAGAGGCGCTCCGCCGGGGCGCTGGTCCGCTCCAGCCCCAGCTTGCAGACGGGCTGGCGGTGCTCGACCATGAAGGAGACGTCGCGCGCCCGCACCTCAAGCGCGGCGCGGCTGCCGTGGCGCTCGCCGGCCGGGTCGTAGCCGAAGCCAGGGTCGAAGAAGCCGGCGTAGTGGGTGCGCAGCTCGCCGGCGGTCGGGTCGTAGGCCATCATCTCGGCGGCGATCTGGGGCGGGATGCAGACTCCCTCGGCGGAGAGCAGCAGGTAGAAGATCTCCGGCTCGAGCACGATCCGCCCGCCGCTCTCCGGGTACACCGGGTCCCAGTAGTCGGTCCAGCGGTAGGCGCGGATCTTCGAGAGGTCGACCGGGAGGCTGTTCTTCTTCGCCCGGTAGCCGACGATGCGGTCGTCGGGCCCGGAGAGGTCGACGCTGAGGAAGAGCCCGTCGGCGACCGAGAGCTCCGACTCGGGCAGCGGCTGTGAGTCGAGGTAGAGCAGCGACGGGTCCTCGCCCTGCATGCGGCGGATCTCCTCGTCGCCTAGCCGCACGTCGCCGCGCGCCAGCCGCAGCTGGTTGAGCGAGAGCCCGGTCCGCACCTGGATCGCGAAGGAGCGCGGCACGACCTCCAGGTAGAGCTTGCCTTGGTAGCCGGCGCGGATCTCGTCGAAGCGGTGGTGACGGTCGGTCAGCACCCGGGTGAAGACGTCGAGGCGGCCGGTCGAGCTCTTCGGGTTGGCCTTGGCGCGGACGTCGTCGGGCAGCGCCAGCTCCTCGATCAGCGGCACCAGGTAGGGACGGTCGCGCTCCAGCACGGCGCCGTCGCGCAGGTCGACTTTCTGGAAGGCGAGCCCCTCGATCTTCTCCTCGACGGTCGAGTCGACGTCGGGCAGGAAGGAGCAGCGCAGGGCCCAGGCGAAGTCGCCGAGGCGCAGGTCGATGCTGGCCGGCTGGATCGCCTCGGGACGGATCCGGTAGTCGCCGGAGGTCACCCACTCGGCGGCGATCGCCTCGCCCAGCGCCTGCGAGGGGAAGACGCCCTCGGTGGCAACCGCTGTCGCCTCCGCGCTCATCGGGCCGAGATTATCCGCCGCGCCTTGGCCGCGCCGAGGTAGGGGGTGAGGGCGAACTCGGCCACCTCGGGCAGGAACTCCTCGAGCCGCTCGGTCTCGCCCGCCATCGAGCGCCGCGCCAGCAGCGAGGCGATCCCGCCCACGACGGCTTCGTCGGTGGCCTCCGGCGGCCGGCCCTCGGGCGGCGCCGGGGCGCCGTCGCGCAGGTAGGGGACGAAGCTCTGCACCGCCTCCTGGTAGCGGTCGTAGACGCCGCGGCCGGCGCGCAGCCCCTCGACCAGCGCTAGCCGCGCCTGGGCCGGCTCGCTCGCCATCAGGGCCAGCAGCGCGGCGAGCGCGTCGCACACTCCTTGCGCCCACTCGTCGGCCGCCGCGCAGGCCTCGACCACGCAGGCGCGCAGGCGCTCGATCACATCGTCGTAGGCGGCGACGAAGCAGGCGTCCTTACTCTCGAAGTGCTTGTAGAAGTCGCTCTTGGAGACGCCGGCCCGTTTGCCGATCGCCGAGACGGTGGCGCGCTCGTAGCCCTGCTCGTAGAGGACCTCGGCGAGGGCGGCGATCAGCCTTTCGCGCTGGTTGCGCTCGACGTACTCGCGGGTGAGGCCGTGCCGGCCGCGCGGGAGTCTCTCCACTGGGAGGAGTCTGCCAGCCAGGGCGCCAGCATGAACTCCGACAGCTCCGGCAGCAGGTCGGGCGCTTTATGGGCTTCGTGGCGGCGGATCTGCTGGTAGACGATCCAGGCGACGCCGCCGACCAGCGTCTCTTCGATCGTCTCCGGCAAGCGCTCGTCGTGGGGGACGTTGCGTTTGGTCAGCTCGACGAAGCGCTGCATCGCCTTCTCGTAGCGCTGGGTCGCGGCCGGGGTCGCGGAGAGGGCCTCGATCATGCACATCCGCGCCAGCGCCGGCTCCTCGGCGACGTACTCGAGGAAGGCGGCGAGGCCGGCCTCGATCCGGTCCTCCCAGCCGCCCTCGACCTCGGCGCAGCTCTCCTCGATCCGCCGCATCGCCTCGTCGACTGCGGCATCGAAGGCGGCAAGGAAGACCTCCTCCTTGCCCTCGAAGTTGTCGTAGAGCGTCTTGCGGGCGACCCCGGCGCGGCGGACGATGTCGGCGATCTTGGTCGCCTCGTAGCCCTGTTCGGCGGTCAGCTCGGCGATCGCGTCCATGATCCGCCGCTGCTTGTGGGCAGCGACGAACTCGCGTGGCAACTCGGGACGGACGGGAGGCGGGACTGGTTGTGGCCCGCCCGCCGCGTTGGCGCGGGGAGGCATTGGCGAAGGATACCCGCGAAACGCCGGTTTTCCTTGAAGAGCAGGGACTCTTCTGGTACCTTGTCAAGACTCGTTGGGTTTCTGATAGAAACAGAAAAGTTTTCTATGCCTCCGGAGAGAGTCCAGCTGAGCCAAGAAATGCTAGCCGCCGCTATCGGCGACAGCTGGCCGTCGAGCGACGTCAGCGCCGCCGCCGAGCTGCTGGCAGGCGGCGAAGGGCAGTTCCCCTCGGGGATCCGCTCCCTCCCCGCCGACCTGGTCAGCGCCGTGCAGCGCGAGCGCCTGCTCGCCGGGATGCTGCGCGCCTGCGCACAGCTCGGCTACCGCGAGCTGACCGTGCAGGACGTGCTCGAGCGCTCCGGCGTCTCCCGCCCCACCTTCTACGAACACTTCGAGAACAAGGAGGACTGCTTCCTCGCCGCCTTCGACGCGGCGGCGGGACGCCTCCGCGACAGGGTCGAGGCGGCCGCCAGCGAGGGCGGCGATTGCTGGCGCGACCGCCTGCGGATGGGTGTGGAGGAGCTGCTGCGGTTCGTCATCGCCGAACCGGACGCGGCGCGGACGCTGATCGTCGAGGCCCGCGCCTCCTGCCCGCCGGCGCTCGAGCGCCGCGACGAGCTCCTCGACCATTTCGCCGGCTGCATCGACACCCAGGTCCGCGCCGAGGTCGCCGCTGCGAGCGTCATCTCCCCGATCGCCGCGGCCGGCGTGGTCGGGGGCGTCGAGTCCCTCCTCTACGACCGCATCAACCGCGAAGACACCGAGGACCTCCCGGCCCTGGTGCCGTCGCTGATGTACTTCGCCGTGCTGCCTTTCGAGGGGCACGAGGTGGCGAGCGCGGAGCTGCGCGCCGCGGCTCGCTGAGCGGCGGGGCGAGCTGAGTGGCCGCTGCGGGCCCGCCGCTACCCGGCCGCGAGCATCGTGAAGACGGCGACAGCCAGGGTGGCGATGATTCCACCGCCCACCTGAAGGATCAACCGCTGGAGCGATTCGAAGCCAGTGCTCATCTCCTTTCGCATCGAGGCGAGCTCGGTCTTCGTTTCGAGCCGCTGGGTACGTAGCTCAGCTTCAACCCGATCGAAGCGCTGGCCAACCTCCTCACGGAAGTGGTCGAGCCGCTCGTCGGTCCAGCATTCCCTCATGACCTCCATGATGCCACGATAGCCGACAACAAGTTGCGCCAGGTTGAACTGAGCTTAGGAGATGCATACGAAAGTGCAACCCCCAGTCCCGCGCCTCCAGGCGCGGGACTGGGGTGCGGCTAGTCCAGACCCAATGAGTCCTTCTCAGCGCTCAATCAATTGAATCCGACGAGTTTCGTCGACCCCGCATAAGCACCGTCTGCGTAGGCGCCGGATTTGGCGGGGCAATTGCCTTCCAGTTTGTAGGAGATGCCGGTGATGTTGTAGGTGATGGTCACCGCTCGTTCGCTGCCGGCGCCGGAGTTTTCGAGGCCGATGCCTTTGAGGCCGCTCTGGGCTGGGATTTTGATCCAGCAGGTGGCGCTCTGGATGACGATTTCATCGCCCGCTTTGGAGCAGGAGATGTCCATCGTCGCTGTGTAGGGCGGGCCTGCGTTGAGGACGTTGTGTTTGTAGGAGCAGCTGTTCATCGTCCAGGTGACGGCTATCCCGGAGACATTGCATCCGCTGCTCATAGCCGGACTGAGCGAGAGGCTTGCGGTCGCTGCTGAGACGGTGCCACTGAACTGGGCTTTACTGCATTTAGTATGGCCAGCCAAAGTCGTGAATTTGTGCTGGCTGACCTGCGAACCGCTGATTGACGCAGGGTATTTTTCGGCTTCTATCTTCGGTTTACTCGCTTCTTCGCCGGATTCTTTACCGGCTACGAACAGCCCTTGGTTTCCTGATCCCGTGAGGTAGAAGCCATCGGCTTTCCCGCCTCCGTCCACCCCCGACAGTTTCGTCGACCCCGCATAAGCACCGTCTGCGTAGGCGCCGGATTTGGCGGGGCAATTGCCTTCCAGTTTGTAGGAGATGCCGGTGATGTTGTAGGTGATGGTCACCGCTCGTTCGCTGCCGGCGCCGGAGTTTTCGAGGCCGATGCCTTTGAGGCCGCTCTGGGCTGGGATTTTGATCCAGCAGGTGGCGCTCTGGATGACGATTTCATCGCCCGCTTTGGAGCAGGAGATGTCCATCGTCGCTGTGTAGGGCGGGCCTGCGTTGAGGACGTTGTGTTTGTAGGAGCAGCTGTTCATCGTCCAGGTGACGGCTATCCCGGAGACATTGCATCCGCTGCTCATAGCCGGACTGAGCGAGAGGCTTGCGGTCGCTGCTGAGACGGTGCCACTGAACTGGGCTTTACTGCATTTAGTATGGCCAGCCAAAGTCGTGAATTTGTGCTGGCTGACCTGCGAACCGCTGATTGACGCAGGGTATTTTTCGGCCTCCAATAGTGGAGTGTGGGCCGTAGCCGTTGTGAACGTTTGATCTTGGCCGTAGCTCGTGCCTTCGGCGTTGGTGGCAGCAAGCCGGTAGTGATAGAGCCGGCCTGGCGCCAAGCCTTCGACGACTTGGCTGATGTTGATATCCGCGTACCCTGAGCCGACTTCTGCCGGGGACAACGGGAATTTCAAGCCGTATCCCGTCGTGAAGCCGTATTCGAACTGGTAGCTGGTTTTCCCGCCTCTTGGATTGACGACGCCGTTCAGTTTGGCTTTGGTGGTCGTCAATTCCGTCGCAGCTCCGGTCGTCACCGTGGGCCATGTTGGAGTCAGTCGCTGGGCCATGGGTCGGGTTCCGGGACTGAAGAACGGCACCCCCGTGTAACTACCGACCGCTGTGCACAGCGAAGGCCCCGGGCAGGAGACGCGGGATGCCAACGCGCTAGAGCCTCCCGGGGGCGTTGCCAGATCCCGGACGGTCCATTCCGAGCCGTTCCAGTGGCGTCCCGTCGTCAGGCTGCCGACCAGCCCGCAGGAGCTCTGCGTGGCGCACGAGATCGAGCCGAGGCTGCTGAGCATCCCGCTCGCCAGGACTTTCCAGCTGGCGCCGTCCCATGATGCCGTGAATGTTTTTCCATCACTGCCAGCCCCGCTCGCCATGCAAAAGCTCGCGGTGGGACAGGAGATAGAGCGAAGGAAGCCGCTGCCTCCCGGCGGGGTGGGGGCGGAGACGATGGTCCATTTGCTGCCGTCCCATTTCTGCACGAGCGGCGAAAACGTGCCTCCGGCATTGTTTGTCGACCCAACAGCAAGACACGAGCTGGCCGACGTGCAGGAGACTCCCAACAGTCGGCTGAAGGCGTTGCCTTCGACGTTGGGGGAGGGCACGATCGACCATTTACTGCCGTCCCAGTGCTCGACCAGCGTGTTCAATTCGAAGAATGCGCCTTTCGGCCCCGCGGAGTATCCCACCGCGATACAGGCCGTCGAAGAGGCGCAGGAGATGGCTTCGATCGCGGAGCCTTTCGATCCGACCGGCGCCGGGAAGCTCACGAGCGACCAGCTGCTGCCGTTCCAGTACTCCGAGAAGAGGGTGCTACCGGTCAAGCCGACTGCCACGCAGGAGCTGGTAGAGCTGCAGGACACCCTTTCCAGACTGCCTTCGGTGCTAGCGCTCGCTATGACCGACCATTGGCTGCCGTCCCAGTGCTCGGCAAGCGGTGCGCTGATCCTGTTGCTGCCAACCGCTACGCAATGGATCGAGGAAGAGCAGGAAACGTCAAGAAGATCGCCCCGTCCCCCATTGCTGCTCGGGCCCTGAATAGGCTGGATTTCCCAAATAGATGTCTCGACCGTCTTGTCTTCCCCATAGAAGGTGCCTTTGCTGTTGGTAGCGACGACGCGGTAGTGGTAGGTCACTTCCGGTTCGACGGCGATCGTCTCGCTGACTTCGATATCCTCGATTCCCGAGCCGATGCTTTTCGGCGAAGCAGGGACGGTGCTCCCGTAGGAGGTGGTGGTGCCGTATTCGAATTTGTAGGTGGTCGCGAAGCCACCGGGGTTGACGAGGCCCTTGAGGGTCGCGTTGCTGGTTTCGAAGTCTGCCGCAGCAGTAAATGCAACGGGTACAGCCGCCACCGGAGGCACTTCCGGGGTATAAACGAGGAACGGATTCTCTTCCCCTCCGACATTCCACCATTGGCTGAGCCACTCACCGGGCTCGGTTTCGGAGTCGAAGTAGGTATCGAAGCCGCAGTCGAGCGTGACTCGTTCGGCCGATTCGTGGCCGGCCCAGGCGGGGCAGCGACCCTCGGAGTAGGAGCCCTCGGGAGCGTTGCTTAGATCTGCATAGCAGAGGATGTCGATGCCGTCGATGCAGTGCGAGCCGGTGGTCGCGTAGGGGGCCGCGATCCATTTGCCTGGTTCTGCTTCGTAGTTGAACGCAGCACCCATCACGTGCAGTAGCTCATGGATCGGGATCGTCGATTCCCAGGAGTCTTTGCCGTCCGTCGTGTGTTTCGGGTTGCGAGCGATGAACGCGCTCGTCGTGTATTTCAGGTTGAGGTTGCTGCTGCTCTTCGTCGCGTCAGCGTACTTGTAACCGACCCCGACGAAGCCGGGTCGGCTCTTGTCGTTGAAGATCAGGTACTTGACCGCGTTGACACCTTCCGGCGCGCCAAGTTTCTGTTCGACGTAGAGCATCGTGTCGAGGACGCCGATGTCGCCGTCGGTAGTGTCGATCCCTTCGCCTTTGTAGCCGAAGGGTACGGCGATGTCCGTAACCGTCGTAGCACCGGAGCCGTCGCAGTCGACCTTCATCTGCAACGTTCGGTCCGGGTTGCTCGAGAGCTGGGACTGCTGCACGAACTTCCAGTTCATGCGCTTGACCAGCGAGCGGATGTGGGCATCCCCGGCGTCGGGGGTTTTGGTGCCAGCGTCATAGGCGTTGACGACGACGATCCGGTGCCCGCTGGTGGCGCAGGAGGGCTGGATTTCCCCGGGCGGCAGGGAGGAACGGCCGCCGTTTGCCGCTAGGCCTTCGGAGGCGGGACGCACGTCGCTCTCGACGTGGGCGCTCACCGCCGGCTTGCCCGGCTTGCGCAGGACGTACTCCCTCGACTGCGCCTCGAAGCGACTGACCACGCCCCCGATCTTCTGGTAGTCAGGCACCCCCGGCATGCGGCCCGTGGCGCTGGCGAGGCCGTGGTCGTGCCCCGGATGCGCGACGGACGTCGCCGGAGCGAGCGCCAGCGCGGCGACCATCGCTGCCACGGTCAGTATCACGCTCGAGACCAAGCGGTCGCGCCACTGGTAAGTGCTGGACATTCTCTACCCCCTGCTGGTGATGGACCGAGCTTTGGACCGGGCCCGACTGGTTTGACTGGGTTGGTACTGGTCGTAGGTGGATGGTGCAACCCCCAGTCCCGCGCCTCCAGGCGCGGGACTGGGGTGCGGCTAGTCCAGACCCAATGAGTCCTTCTCAGCGCTCAATCAATTGAATCCGACGAGTTTCGTCGACCCCGCATAAGCACCGTCTGCGTAGGCGCCGGATTTGGCGGGGCAATTGCCTTCCAGTTTGTAGGAGATGCCGGTGATGTTGTAGGTGATGGTCACCGCTCGTTCGCTGCCGGCGCCGGAGTTTTCGAGGCCGATGCCTTTGAGGCCGCTCTGGGCTGGGATTTTGATCCAGCAGGTGGCGCTCTGGATGACGATTTCATCGCCCGCTTTGGAGCAGGAGATGTCCATCGTCGCTGTGTAGGGCGGGCCTGCGTTGAGGACGTTGTGTTTGTAGGAGCAGCTGTTCATCGTCCAGGTGACGGCTATCCCGGAGACATTGCATCCGCTGCTCATAGCCGGACTGAGCGAGAGGCTTGCGGTCGCTGCTGAGACGGTGCCACTGAACTGGGCTTTACTGCATTTAGTATGGCCAGCCAAAGTCGTGAATTTGTGCTGGCTGACCTGCGAACCGCTGATTGACGCAGGGTATTTTTCGGCTTCTATCTTCGGTTTACTCGCTTCTTCGCCGGATTCTTTACCGGCTACGAACAGCCCTTGGTTTCCTGATCCCGTGAGGTAGAAGCCATCGGCTTTCCCGCCTCCGTCCACCCCCGACAGTTTCGTCGACCCCGCATAAGCACCGTCTGCGTAGGCGCCGGATTTGGCGGGGCAATTGCCTTCCAGTTTGTAGGAGATGCCGGTGATGTTGTAGGTGATGGTCACCGCTCGTTCGCTGCCGGCGCCGGAGTTTTCGAGGCCGATGCCTTTGAGGCCGCTCTGGGCTGGGATTTTGATCCAGCAGGTGGCGCTCTGGATGACGATTTCATCGCCCGCTTTGGAGCAGGAGATGTCCATCGTCGCTGTGTAGGGCGGGCCTGCGTTGAGGACGTTGTGTTTGTAGGAGCAGCTGTTCATCGTCCAGGTGACGGCTATCCCGGAGACATTGCATCCGCTGCTCATAGCCGGACTGAGCGAGAGGCTTGCGGTCGCTGCTGAGACGGTGCCACTGAACTGGGCTTTACTGCATTTAGTATGGCCAGCCAAAGTCGTGAATTTGTGCTGGCTGACCTGCGAACCGCTGATTGACGCAGGGTATTTTTCGGCCTCCAATAGTGGAGTGTGGGCCGTAGCCGTTGTGAACGTTTGATCTTGGCCGTAGCTCGTGCCTTCGGCGTTGGTGGCCGTGATGCGGTAGTGGTAGGTCGTATTTGGCACCAGCCCCGAGATGCTCTCGCTGACCGCGACCGCCACAGAGCCCGATCCGACTGCTTTCGGCGAGGCGGGGGCTTTGGAGCCATAGGCGGTGGTGGTTCCGTATTCGAACTGGTAGGAGGTCGCAAGGCCCTCGGGGTGGACCGAGGCGTTCAGCGTGGCTTTCGAGTGGGAGACGGCGGAAGCCGCTTTGGTCGTCGCCGTTGGCGCGTCCCAGCCCCTGCTCAGCATCAGCGGGGCACTACCGTCGAGCTGGTATCCGGCACCCATGCAGCGGCCGTCGGGCAGGCATGCGAGCCCGGACAGTCCGGTGCCCCGCTTCGGGGCGAAGCCGGCGGTCTGGAGCGCTAGCGCTTTGCCATCCCAGCGCAGGGTGCGCGCTTCGGTTTCAACGCCTTCCCACGGTTGCCCTTCCACGATTTCGTCGCTGAGTTCGTAGGTGGCGGTGCAGTCGGCGCTCGTCACGCACTCCACGTCGTAAACTGTCGCTTCCTCTGCTTCTGAGGCAGGCACAGACAGCAGCGACCATGCTTTGCCGTTCCAGAGTTCCGCGACCGGTTCTTTGGCCAGCAATTTGGGTTCTACGTTCCTCCAGCCGACGGCAATGCACATTTCCGCAGTTGGGCAAGAAACCCCGGTCCTGCGGCCGTCTGTCGCCGCCGTCTGCAGCGTCCATTTGCTGCCGTCCCAGCGGGCAGTCGAGCCGTGGTAGCCGACGGCGACGCAAGCCGTAGGCGAGGCGCAGGAGACGTCGTTCCAAGCCATTTCTCCCGGCACGGTCGACAGGACTTTCCAGTTGCCTTCGGCGTTGCGAGACATCGAGAGCAACCCGGCTGTCCCGGTGTCCGGGCCGGCGCGCCCGACAGCCATGCAGAAGGTATCCCATTCCCCTTCGCCTTCGGAGATGACGGTCCCGGTGCAGGAGACGCCGCCGAGCCAGGTGTTTTTCTTATCTCCAAACGGCACCAGCCCAATGTTCCAGCTTGCCGGGGAGTTGCCGTAGGTTTCGGCGATGTACGGAACTTCGAATCCAAATCCGCTTTCACTAAAAGAATACCCGACCGCGATGCACTCCCAGTCTATTGGGGAATACAAGGCTGGGCACTCGACGTCGAGCGGGACGTCACGTCCGATTTCGCTCCACTCGGCGGGTGAGTTCGACCAAGCTTTGCCGTCCCACTCGGTGAAGAAGGCTTCCCTGGTGTAGTACTGCCAGCCTGCCGCAACGCAGAGGTCCCGGCTGCGGCAGGAGAGGGAGTAGAGGTAGCCGCCCGGGTTGGGCACGTGCTTGCCTGCCCAGGGCGCGGTCTTGAAGGTCCTGTCGACGCCGTTGATCGTGCCTTTGGAGGTGGTGGCGACGAGGCGGAAGTGGTAAGCGGTTTCCGGTTTGAGGCCGTCGATCGCCTCGGTGACCGTGACGTGGGCGTTGCCGGAGCCGACCGATTTCGGGCTGACCGGCATGCTCTGGCCGTAGGCTTCAGTAGTCCCGTATTCGAACTTGTAGCTGGTGCTCTGGCCGTTTGGGTCCACCTTGCCGTTGAGGGTGGCGCCGGTCGGGCGGGTCGGGTAGGCCTGCCCAGTCGCTGCTTCGGTGCCGTTAACGGCGTCGCTGACGTCGAGGAGGGGCTCTGGGGCCGTCTCGACGTAGAGATCGTCCCAGGTCAGGTTGCCGCCTTGGACCAGCGTGTTGCGGATCGCTTCGACGTCGGCCTGGGAGTTGGGGTTAGATTTAGCGGCGAACAGAGCGGCGGCGCCGGTCACGTGCGGAGCCGCCATCGAAGTGCCGGAGTTATACCAGTAGCCCAGACCAAGGTTAGGCACGGTCGAGAGGATGCAGACGCCCGGCGCGGCGATGTCGACCGCATCCCCGTAGTTGCTGAAGGGGGCCAGTTCGTCGTCGTTGTAGTCAAGCCCACTGAACGTTTGGGTGCATTCCTCCGGTTCAGGGCTGCCTGGTTTGCCGTCGGAGTCTCCCAGCGCGGAAACGGTGATCGCGTCGGGGTTGCGCGCCGGAGAGAAGAAGCTGGCATCCGCCGTTTCGTTGCCGGCGGAGACGACGGGCACGATCCCGCGGTCCACCATACCGAGCACTTCTTTTTCGCCTTCTTTGTAGCCGGAGATCGCGTTTTCGACGGCCTGCATCGGACAACGGCAGCCGAAGCTCATGTTGGCGACCTCGATGTCGTTGGCGGGGTTGCCGTCGGTGATCGTGCCGGTCACCCAGTCGATGCCGGCGGCGGAGGCCGCCGTGGTGCCTATGCCTTTGTCGTCGAAAACGCGCACCGACCAGATCCGCGCTCCCGGCGCGACGCCGACGACGCCTTCGCCATTGTCGATCGCGCCGATCGTGCCGGCGACGTGGGTACCGTGGTCGTAACCGTCATAGCCGGCGCCTGCGACGCATTTGCCGCTGGTGCAGTCGACGCGGCCGGCGACGTTGAGGTCTTTGTGCGGTTCCCCTTCTCGCTCCACGCCTGTGTCAATGACGGCGACGTCGACATTTACACGAGCATCATCTATTCCATCGATATCGGCGAGCGCGTTTTTGGTCGCTTCGATCCTTTCGATGCCGGTCGGGATCGTTTGGGCGAAGGTTTCGATTTCGTAGTTCGGCTCGACGTAGCGGACCCTGGGGTCGTTGCGCAGCTCTCGCACCGCCTCCTTTGAGAGCTCGGCCGAGTAGCCCTTGAGCGCGTGGCGATAGACGAAGCCAAGGTCGCCGTCTTGGTTTGCGACTTGGGTCTGAGCGACGCTTGCCGGAGCGGCCACCGAGGCCTTGAAGACGACTATGTACTCGCCGGGGATGCGGGAGCTTTCCTCGTCCTCGGCGGACTTGGAGTCGGGCCTCAGGTCCTCGAGAGAAGGAGGCAGTGGCGGGGCGAGATCCTTGCTCTTCGGTGCCTTGGCCCCGGCCAGAGCCAACGGCACTACGAGCGCCAGCAGCAGCGCGAAGACTGCAGCTATCGGGATCCGACGGATCGACTGGTTCATTGCTATGCCTCCCCTGCCCGGCAACTCGTGCCTGAGCTATGTGACTGGTTATGACTGGCTTGAAGCTGGTGCTACTTGGGTCTCTGCGCGCCTTTGCGCGCTTTCTTCTTGCAGCTGTTTTGGAGCTCGGGTCGCAAGGTCAAGGGCTGGCCGTTGTGGGCCTTGAGTTTCGCCGTGACCCTGTAGGTCTGTTTGCAGAGGTTGCGGCTGTTGATCAGCAGTCCCTTCTTGCCGCCGAGGAAGTCGAAGGTGGCCGAGGTGACCGGGGCGTCTGGGATCGCTTCGAAGTTGCTTCTGATCCCGCCCCTGATCGAGTCGATGCGGCCGACCAGGTTGAAGTCGACCTTGCCTCCGCGGAAGGCGGCCACCAGATCCGGCAACAGGTTGTCGGAGGAGCGGAGGTAGATCGGGCCGGAGACGACTTCGTCGAGGAGCGGCGTCTTGGCTTCGGCTTTGCCGTAGATCGAGGCGACTGGGCAGCTGTTAGCTGCGAACTGCACCCTGGTGCAGACAGTGCCGATGTGGCTCTGGTCGAGGAACTCGGACCTGGGAAGGGCTACCGATGCTTTGGCCGTGTTGGCGCCGCCGGCGGGGAAGCGGACGACCACTTTCAGCCGTGGGTGGCCGCCTCGCTTGGTGCCGCCGTAGAGGCGGAAGGAGAAGCGCGGTTTGAAGGCGAGGTCCGAGCAGCTGCCGACCTGGAAGGGGACGGAGGTGCTGAAGAGGGAGTCGTCGACGGTGGTGAGGATGCTCCCCCCCACGCCCGAGATCCTCCCGTCGACCGACATCCGCTCGCAGCTGGTCGGGTTGAGCATCGTTTCCGGTCTGTCGAGGCGCAGGCGGATGTCCCTCGCCCGCAGGATCACGCCGTGGAGGATCGTCGGGAAGGGATCGGAGACGGCAGTTACTTGAGCTGTCTCGGGGTCGACCCTGACCGCCGCCCTAACCACGACGGTGCCGAGGTCGAAGGGGCCGGCGATGCCCGGGGCGACGACGACGATGCTTAGCGGCGCGCCCTTGTAAGGCCCCGCGAGGTAGACCTTGCCACTGAAGTAGTTGGGGCCTGGGCCTGCTCCGAGACCAGCCGAGATCGTGCCGGTCTGGCTTGCGGCCGGGCAGGCCGGGCTGTTCAGCTCATTTCTCGCCGTTCCCTCCGCTTCTGAGATCGAGGCAATCGCCGCCTCTGGGCAGAAGGGGACGCCGGCGATCTTGCCGAGCAGGCCCTTGGGCAAGATCGTGGTCACCTGGGAGAGCTCCTGTTCGGAGTCGTCCCGGCTCAGGCGGAAGAGGAAGGGGGAGTAGGCGCCTGCGACCGGGTTCAGGGTTCCTCCCGAGAATCTGGGAGCGAAGGGCCTGTTGGCGGAGTCCGGAGGACATGGCGAGCCGTTCGGGCCTTCCGATACCTGGTAGGTGTTGGAGGCGTCGATCAGCTCGGTCGGCTGGGCATAGGAGCTGGCCTGCACTCCGATCGTGTGGGTGCCGCAGGCCGGTGGGTTGACCAGGGGCGCCCTCGGCCCGCTGCGGAACTTCAGCGTGAAGTCGTCGAAGGGGAACTGCGGCAGGTCGTCGAAGGAGGTGGTGATCTGCCCGGTCGCAGGATCGACGTCGATCCTGCCCGGCACCTTGACCAGGACGCCTCTTTCTTCTGTGTCCGCGATCGCCAGGTACAGGGCGAAGGTCGAGTTGAAGGGGTTGTCATTCTGCGATGCCAGGTACATCGATCCCTCGAGCGACTTGGGCAGCAGCGGGGAGTGCAGCTCGACCTCGCCGATCCGCGAAGCATCGGGGCACCTGACCGGGTCGTTGGTGAAGAGGCCGATCTGGGCCGGGGTGCAGCTCTGCAGCCCGTCGGCGAAGGAGGGAGAGAAACTCATCCCCTCGGGCAGCGTCACCGCGGTCCGCTTGACCGGCGGCGTCGCCAGAGCGTTTGGGTTTTCGTTCTGGGGGATTTTGACGTGGACATCGAGGCCGGTCGGCGTGTTGGCCTGCTTGCCTGTCGGTTCTATCTCTACCTCGGGTTCGAACCTAGGCTTGCCGCAGTCGGTCATCTTGCCCGGCTGGGTGTAGGTGATGTCGGGGCCGTAGACGCCGGTTTCCTGCCAGGAATCATAATGGTGCAGGCGCCAAGTGTTGTCCTCGTCGCACTGGGAAGGGAGCGTGAGGAAGGGCTTAGGCTCGGCATCGGTGGAGCATTCATTGTCCACAACGAAGACGCCACAGCGCTCGGAATCGTGACTCTTGTCTGCCGGGATGCCCCAGAGTGTCAGTTTCTGGTTAAAGGGCGGCAGGGTCTCGTTGATCTGCAGCACCTCGGTGGTGATCGCGTAGCGGTTGGCGGGGTCGAGGAATGCTTTGACGTGGACGGGGTTGGCGGCAATAACAAAGGAGAGATCAGTTACTACTCCACGTGGGTGCGAAAGGTTGTAGACCGCTACACTATAGTGAGTAAAGCGCTCTGCAAAATTGAGCGGGAAGAGTGTGACCTCAATTCGCCCGACCTGGCTGGAGGCAGGGCATTGGCCGACCGTGAACTTCGCCTGGCTGCACTCCCCCACCGCGGTTGGGTTGCCGACAAAGCCCGGCGGCGTGTCAACGTGCAGGTTGCGGATGAAACCGGCCGCGATCTTCTGACCTACCTGGGCATTCGGGTCGGGGAAGTCAATCGAGTTGAAGTCGAAGGAAGTGGTAAGGAGATCGGGGTGAGCGCCGGCTTCGCGCTCGGCGGTGACTCCGTCGGCGGTGAAGAAATCGGAAAGAAAGCTCGGAGCGAAAACACCGAAACCAGCCGGTTCGGGACTGATCGGAGTCGGCTCTTCGGTACTCGCCGCCACAGCAGCCCCACCACCTTCGACCGTTGCGGTAACGACCGGTTCCCCTTCGGCTTTTTTGCCGACTTTGATTGAAAAAATCAGGCCCTTGTCAAGGGTATGGAGGCGAATCGAGCTAGATGTCGTGCAGGTAAACGAGACATCGCCCACGGCACCGGGACAGCTCCAGATGCTCGACCCAATGCCGCTGTTTGTTAGTACTGCATCGCGGGTCATACCACTGGGCAGGGTCATTTTGAACGTAGTCAAGCCCGAGCTGGCTGTGTCCCCCACGTTGTGGACATCGACCCAGTACTGGCCTTTCTCGCCGGGAGCGAAGCTGGTCTGATTGTGGTGCAGGTCGAGGTTCCACACCGTCGCGGCGCCGGCCGGAGCGGCAACAAAACCAAGCCCCAAAGTACCGAGCGAGGTAAGCAGTGCGAGATGTCGGAACTTCATCGTTGTGCCCTCCGGTCGTGCTTGGCTCGGTTGCGGTTGCGAGGTCTTTTGCCCTGGCTTTTCACGCAGCGCGTCTTGCCACCTTTACGGGCTTTATGACGACCCTTGGGGCAGGGGCGGCGGCGCCCAGGAGCACCGGCCGCATTGCCCGGCCCTGTGAAGCTGCTGCTTCCGGGAACCTGTTCTTCAGGGGCGCCCTTGGGCGCGCCCTGGCAAACCTCCAGTGGGCAGGGCTTGGGCGGTGGCGGGAACTCGAAGCCGCCGCCGATCCTTGCCGTATAGAGGCGGCTGTAGCTGTCGAGGGCATCGGGCGTGTACTGCGTGGGGGCCGTGAAGAAGATGTCGTTGCCGCTAGGAGTTATCGCGCTGAGCAGTGGGCCATTCCCTTTGGGCCAGTCGGTGAGGCCGTCGGTGACCAGCAATAGCCGCCCGTCCCGCCACTCGTAGACGTCATTGCCCGCATCGGCTTTCTGCCCGGGGCGGGCGGTGTTCTGATCGCTATCGAGCAGAGGCGTGGGGGTAACGAAGGCGAAGGTGTCGCCATTAGCTGAGAGCGCCGTCCTGTTGGCTCCAGCACCTTCGGTCCCTGCACCTGCGGGAAAGCCGACCAGCTGCGTAGCAACCTGGGCAAATGGGGTACCGCCATCCTGCGGACAGGAGAGACAGATCAGCGAGCGGTCGCTGTCATCGTAGAGGTAGTACTGCCGAGTGCCACCGTTCTGTTGGCCACCGAGCGAATTTAGACCCTCATGGTCTGAAGTGAAGACGAAAACTGAGCCATCGGGGGTGATCGCGTTGCCCGCATTGGGGATATCGCTCAGATCAGTCAAGAAAGTCGCCGGCGCGACATAGGCGAGATCGCCGCTGGCAACCTCGACCCGGTAGATGCCAGGTGCGTCGGCGCCACGAACCAGCTCGGCGGAAGACGTGAAGTAGACCCGTGAGCCGTCTTCAGCGATCGCGATGCGACCCACGTCTGTGGGCAAACCGGGGACGACGCAGGTGACACACTCGCGCGTCTCGTCCTCGATGTCGTAGCGGTAGAGATCAGCGCCACCCGCATCGTTTGGTGCAAGGCTTGTGGTGGTAGTGAAGAAGGCGGCTCCTGGCGTCGACTTGGCGAGAAAGCCCTGCGAACTGATGAGCTTTGTCTCTTCAGCGACGAGGTCGCGCAGGTAGAGGCCGGTGCAGCTCCTGAAAAAGACCAGCGAGCCATCGGCGGATACCCAATGGGTGGCACGGAGGACGTTGGCTGCGCCTGCGCCTCCCTCTCCACTCTCGACACCACAGCTTGGAACCGAGCTGTCGGGCAGGAGGCCGACGAGCTTCGGAGTGCCCGAGGTGATGTCGTAGAGGTTGGTTTGGTTGTTGGGCGGTATATGGGCAGGGTCGTGGGCCCCCTTGAGGGAGGTCAGCACGCGCGAGGCATCCTCGGAGACGATCACCGGGCCCTGGAAGTCGGCAATAGTGGGTTCCAGAATCTTCACCGGTGCCTGCTCAGCGCGCAGGCGCCAGATCGCTACAGCGCCACTGGTGGTATTGATGTTTTGAAGCACCTGATCCGAGAGGTCGCGCCTGCCGGCGGGCTCGAGCCAGAGGGAACCGATCAGTTCCGATCGGGGCGGGAAGATATTCTCCGAGCGCCAGCCGCCCCGATGCGGGGCCGTTTCGGTCCGCTCCGCATAGAGCGGAGTGAGAAGGGAACCGGTGACTGAAAGTGGCGTGCCGCCGGAGACCCGATAGAAAGCGCGGCTGCCATTGTCGGAAACGGCGAAGGCCCATTCGACGGGGTTACCTCCTGTATCGGGCAGGCTGACCTGCTCATAGGCGCGGTCAGAGCCGGGCGGTCCGGGGAAATCGCCGTGAGAGAGTGACGCGTCGGAGGCGCGCGTAGTCACGGTCATGTCTTTGCCGATCGCCGGCCCTCCCGGCGTCGAGCTTTCGGCCACCACGCGGTAGTGGTAGGTCGTGCCCGGCTCGAGGCCTTCGACTTCCTCGCCGACAAAGCGATAGACGTCTCCCGAGCCCGCCGAACGATCCGGCGTCGCGGTGCAGGGGTTGGTGTCGCAGGGGCCTTCGGTGCCGTATTCGAAGCGGTAGGTGGTCGGCGCCCCGTCGGGGTTGACGCGGCCCTGCAGTTGGGCTGTCGTCGTCGTCCTGATAGGCGAGCCGGTCGTCTCGGCCTTGGCAGGGCCGAAGGTGGTGAAGGTCTGATCGGGCAAGGCCACCTCGCCGTTTACGTTCTCGGCGACCACGCGCCAGTGGTAGACCGTGTCGGGCGAGAGGCCGGAGATTTTGGCGCTGACAGGGACGTCGGCTTTGCCGCTGCCAATGTTTCCATCAGGAATCGGAACTTTGGTCCCGTAGGAGGTGGTGGTGCCGTACTCAAAACGGTAGGTGGTTTCGTACCCTTTCGGGTTGACCAAGGCTTTCAGCTCGGCGGCGTTATGGGTGAGGCCTGCCATCGCAGGCGAACTGATCACCGGCGGCGGGTTGGTGGTGAAGGTTTCGTCTTCGCCCTTCCCCGTCGCCAAGGAGTTGGCCGCGACCACTCGGTAGTGGTAGGTCGTGTTGGGCGTCAGGCCGGAGACTTCGGCCGAGACGGCGACGTCGCCCGAGCCTGAGCCGGGGGTGGGAGAGCAGGGGACGGTTTGGCCGTAACTCGAGAATTTGCCATATTCGAGCTTGCACTCACTGACCGCCAGCCCCTCGGGGTCGACGAAGCCGCTCAGCGTCGCTTTGCTGCCCCCGATCGCACTGGCGGGGGTGGTGGTGGCGGTGGGCGCCAGGAGCGGGGTGCCGGTGGCATAAACGTGTACCTTGGTACTGCTACTGGTATAGACTGCGTGGTTCGTCGAATCCACCGCGATGCCAGAACCTCCGTCGCTTTCGAATTCATCGAAAAGCTTGCCGCTCTCCACGTCATAGATGGAGACTCCGCCGGAGGCGGTATTGGCGTAGAGGTACTCGGTCGAGGGGTCGATGGCGAGCGACCACGCTCCGGGCGGATCGGGCAGCTTGACGGCTGAAGCGTAACCGCTGGCGGCGGTAAACTTCCAGATCGACTGTTGTCCTCTATAGAGGGCGATATAGAGATTGTCGTCAGAGTCGAAGGTGATGCGATGTGCGGAACCTTCTGGGAAGGAAACGTCGAGTGATCCAAGAAATACACCAGTTGAGCTGTATTTGAGGATCGTGTTGTAGGGCTCACCGCCGACTTGAGCGGCTATCCAAATTTCGCCGGTCGAATTGACCGCAATCGATCCAATATCAGGCGCAGCAACCGGTACGGCAGGAGGGCCGGGATTTACGCCAGGGGCGATGGGGAAGCCGGGCAGCACGGCACCGCTTGGGCTGACGCCATTGAGTTGGTCTTTGAAAGCCAGCTGACTTGTGTCTTCAGTAGCGAAATAGACGTTCCCTGCCGAACCGGTACTTGAGTTGTCAGCAGCAATCGGTACGACGCCGCTATTTCCTTGGCTCATGCTGAACGGAAATCCAACCAACGTAGGGAAAGCCGGGGGCGCAGAGGCATCGAAGCCATAAAGTTGAGTGCTTGATCCGCTTTGGCTGGAGACGTAGAGCCTCCTGCTCGCGTGGTGTATTGCCGGGGAATTATAGGGCGCAGGGAAATTCGAGCCCGAGGTCCCATTATTTCCAAAACTAGCGATTAGCGTATGTTCGCTCGGTACGGGTATCGTCCTGAAGGCTTGATCGGCGCCTGTGAAGAGACCGTTGGAGGTGGTTTCGATGCGGAGCCGGAAGTGGTAGGTCTCGCTCGGCGAGAGGCCGCTGAGAGCGGAGCTGACGTCAGCCGCAGCGTTGAACGTGTTCCCCTCGGCGCATGGGGCGGTGTTGCCATAGGCAGCGGTTTTGCCCCACTCAAAGGCACATTCAGTGACGCCGGGATCCCCTTCTGGGTCGAGATGACCGTTCAGCACCACGGTTGTATGGTGAATTTTGGTAGCCGGTTTGGTGACGACGGAACCGTCGGCCAGCGCAGCCGCGGGGAGCAAGACAGTTAACACGACGGTGAGCGCGAACGCCAGAGGCAATGAGCGGATGAAACGCGGCCCTAGGGCACTGTATGACTCTGAATGGAATGTCTTTGCTTGGCGTTTCACTAGATCTCCCCTTTGTGGGTGTCCGTTGTGCTGGGGCTTACTGCCAAGGCCCAGGGCAGCTTGTCTGGGCCTGGCAGCCCCGTGAGGTTGGTCTATTCAGCCGTTACAGCCCAAGTGCCGCCGACATAGCATTCGTTTGAGCATTGGGCTGCTACGAGAGTCCCAGTAGGGGAAGTGCCCGGTTCCGCCCGAAATCCGACGCCGAATTCGTCATCCCTGTAGATAAAGTTGAGAAAGACGGGAGAACCGAGGATGAATGGGTACCCCATCGTGACTTCGAAGAGACCGCTCACATAGACGCAGAGCCTGCCGGGTTCAGCTTCTGGGGTGGTCGGTTCATACGACTCGCTAAACGTCCCGCCGCCACGGCCCGGGCAGCCTGGCTTGCTTTCTTCGTTAGGCATCACCAGGATGGGTATAGGTGCTTCCTCGAGCGGTATCGGGAAGGAGATCGGGAAGTACTTGATTCCGGTTGGCGTTTGGGGGCCCGTCCCCCATGTACCGGTCATGGTCTGTCCGGAGGGCAGAGTGGTGGTGAAACCGGTCTGACCGTCTTCGCCGTTGCAGACGGGGTTGCTGCCGCTGGCGGAGGTGTATTTGACGCCGCCGTTGGGGCATTCGCCGACTGTGGCGGGGACGCCGGTGACGCTGACGCCGTCTTTGCCGGGCGCTCCGTTGGCGCCGTTGGCGCCGTCTTTGCCGTTGGCGCCGGGCGGGCCTGCCGGGCCGGCGGGACCCGCTGCCCCCGTCGCACCTTTGGCGCCTTTAGCGCCTTTGGGGCCTTTGGCGGCTTTTTTGGCCGAGGCGGTGGCGCCCTTGCCGGAGCCATCCTGGTTGGCGGCGTAGGCGCCGCCGATCATCGCGAAGACGAGGGCGACGACCGAGATGACTCCCGGGATGCCGAAGCGGTTGCGAAGCGTCGAGAACATCGAATCTCTCTCCTCTGTTCTGAGCCCCTTGCCGGCCGCTTCCCTGTGCGGTGATGCTCGGGACTCGTTTCCCTGAACGCCCGCTTTCCCCTCGGGCTTGGGTCAGAGGATAAAAGATTCGTTTTCTGAATGCAAGTCTTAGTTTTTAAGAAGAAGGCCTCGGGTGCTGAGATCGACCAGATCTGGCAGCAGAGCGGGGATGCCGGTGGGGTCACCGGCGTTGAGGCGGCGGCGGATAAGGGTCGTGATCCCGCCCATCAGGGCCTGGTCGCGTACTTCGGCGTCCACTCCGGAGGGGCCGGAGTCGGGCCGCAGGAGCTCGGCGAGCAGCTGCATCGCGTCGCGGTAGCGGGCGGCGATCTCGCCTCCCGCGGCGAGTGGCTCGACTAGGTAGAAGCGGGCGACGGCGGGATCGCGGGAGAGGACGTCGAGCAGGGCTTCGAGGCGGGGCCGCACTCGCTCGGGCCAGGGCTCTTTCGGCCCAGCCGCTGCCAGCATCGCGGCGCCGGCGTGGGTGTCGATCATCTCGTAGGCGGCGAGGAAGCAGTCCTCCTTGCCCTCGAAGTGCTCGTAGAAGGTGCGGCGGGAGATCTTCGACGCCTCGGCGATGCGGCCGATCGTGGTCGCGTTGTAGCCGTGCTCGGCAACCGCCTCGACGATGCCGTTGAGCAGCCGCTCGCGCTGGTTCTCGGCGACGAAGTCACTGGACAGGCCGTGGCGTCCCGGCGGCAGGCGCGTCCGCCCCGCGGCGAGCTGCTCGGCCGCTTGCGCCCGGTCAGCCATCGGCGGCAACGGGCTCGGTAACGGCCGGTGGCGCCTCTCGCATAGCCTCGCTGCCGCCCATATATGGAGAGAGGGCGATCTCGATCATCCGGGGATAGAGCTCCCCCACCCCGCTGCCCACCTCTCCTCCACCGAGCTCGAGCCGCTGGCGCAACAGCCAGGCGAGGCCCCCGACGGTCGCTTGCTCGAGCCCGTCTGGGAGCCAGCCCCTGGCGGAGCCGAGGGCCCGACCCTCGCGCAACTTCGCGACCACTTCGTCGAGAGCCGCGTCGTAGCGGGCAGCCAGCGCCGGCCCTCCCATCTGCGCCTCGACCAGGCACACTCGCGCCCGCGCCGGGTCGGCGTCGATCGCCGCCAGCAGCACTTGCAGTCCCTCGCGCACCTGGTCGGGCCAGGCCAGCTCGGCCGGCGCCGCTTCGCGCAGCTGCTCCCTTGTCTCCTCGACGGCACGGTCGAAAGCGGCGACGAGGCACTCTTCCTTGTCGGCGAAGTGCTCGTAGAAGGTCACGGTCGAGACCCCGGCGAGCTTGACGATGCCTTCGATCGTCGCCCCGGCACAGCCCTTCTCGGCGACCGCCTGCTCGGCGGCGGCGAGGATTCGCTCGCGCTGCGTCGCCGCGAGGGCGCCGCGGGGCGGGTCCGCTCCCCGTGTCCTCGCCGACTTTCCAGCAAGTCGCTGCGAGAGGTACTGCATGAGCCGAGAATAGCTCTTTCTAAAAAGATTTCATATTTGGAGAAAAAGGAGTAGTTTTTATACGAACGTGAGACAAGAGGCCTGCGCGACAGCCCCCGAGCTCCTCCCCGTCGCGGCCGATCCGACCGCCGCCGACGCCAACGAGGCGCTGCGCGAGACGACGATGGAGGCAGCTCTCACGGCGGTCGGCAGCCTCGGCTTCAGGGCGACCTCGGTGAAGGCGATCCTCGAGCGCAGCGGCGGGCACCGCGCCCAGTTCTACGAGCAGTTCGGCAGCAAGGAGGACTGCTTCGAGCAGGCCTACGCGACCTGGATCGAGCGGCTCGGGATCGGCCTGCTCGGCGCCGCGGCGACGGCGGGGGGCTGGCGGCTGGGAGTGCGGGCGGCGCTGACGGGACTCTTCGAGTTCGTCGAGGAACGGCCGGAGATCGCGCGGGCGCTCCTGGTCGAGGTACAGGTGGCTGGCGGGTCGGCGCTGGACAAGCGCGAAGAGGCACTGGAGCGACTCGCCGCGGCGATCGACAGCGTGCGCGGCCAGATCGACCCGGACGAAGCGCCCCCCGAGGCGACGGGCATGTTCGTCGTCGGCGGCGTCGAGGCCTGCGTCTGCGACGCGCTCGCCGCCGGCAACCCGGAGCGCGTCTGGGGCAGCCTGCCGGAGCTGATGCACTTCGCCGTCGGCTCCTATCTCGGCAGGGAAGCCGCAGAAGAGGAGCACGAGGCGGCGCGGGAGCTGCTCGAGCAGCGGCACGCCGACCGGGAGGACGAGGCGGGATGACCCATCTGCGCCTGGTCGAGCCCGAGCCCCGCGGCGACCTGTTCGAGGCGGAGCTGGCGCCGGCCGCGCCGCTGCCGCGAGGGCGCCACGGGATCCCGGCGGACTTGGTCGACGCGCACCAGCGCCGACGCCTGGTCGCAGGGATGAGCGGCGCGCTCGCCGAGTACGGCTACGCCCGGGTCACCGCCGAACACGTCAGCGAGCGGGCCGGCGTCTCCAGCAGCACCTTCTACAAGCACTTCGGCAACCTCTGGGAGTGCCTGCTAGCCGCTTACGAGGACGCGGGCACGCAGCTCTGCGCGGAGATCGAAGCGAGCTGCAGCGAGCGCGAAACGAAAGATGTCGAGGGCAGGGATCCCGCCGAGCGCCTCGCCACCGGCATCGACAGCGCCCTTGCATTCCTCACCGCCGAACCAACCCTGGCCCAGTTGCTCGGCGGGCAACCGCCGCTCGAGGCGCCCTCGCTCAGCGCCGCCCGCCGCGGCCTGGTCGAGCGCCTCGCCAAGATGCTGCGCAAGGCGCGTGACCCGGCCGACGACACGATCCGCCCCCCAGGCCTGGAGGAGCGCCTGATCGACGCCGCCCTCTCCTTCGTCTCCGTCCAGGTCGCCGCCGGCGATGGCGACCTCCCCCGCCTCGGCCCCGAGCTCACCGAGCTGCTCGCCGGCCCCCGCTGCGTCGCCTAGACCATCACTTATTTGTTATACTAGCGGGGTGACCGCCGGGCAGCTGATCCGCAACACCCGAGTCAAGCGCGGCCTCAGCCAGCGGCAGCTGGCAAGGCGAACGGGCACACGGCAGTCCGCGATCAGCCGACTTGAGGCCGATGAGGTCTCACCCTCCGTCCACACGCTGAACACACTGCTGCTGGCGATGGGCGAGAGCCTGGAGATCTCCGCTGTTGACCCGCCGCGCGAGTACGACCCAGCGCACCGGCGCGCGACGGCGGAACGCCCCCCCGCCGAGAGGTTGGCCCTGGGGATCTCATGGAACCGCATGACCAGCCGCCTGGCCGAAGCCGGACGGGTCGCACGTGGCCGAGACTGAGGTTCCGCTCGACGCCGAGCGCATTCTCCGCGCTCTCGCCGAGCACGAGGTCGAGTACGTGCTGATCGGTGGGCTTGCGGTGCAGACGCACGGGCATGTGCGAACCACCAACGACGCTGACCTGATTCCGGCGCCCGATCCGGAAAACCTGCGGCGACTCGCGGATGCCCTGCTCTCGCTCGATGCCCGCGTGCTCAACCCCGGCGAGAAAGACACCGAGATCGACGCGAAAATGCTCCCCCGGGCGACGATCTGGCAATTCGTCACCAGGGACGGAGGCATCGACGTGATGCACGAGGTGCCGGGCGGCCGCTCCTACGGGGAACTGCGCGAGGAGGCGTTGCTGGTGCGGCTGGGCGATATCGACGTGCCGGTCGTGGGCCTCGACGACCTGATCCAGATGAAGCTGTCCCGTGGGCGCCCAGTGGACCTTGCCGACGTCGCTTCCCTGACCGACCCGAAGGCGGGCGCCGGAAGCTGAGCCGAGCTGGCCTGCTCAGGCGAAGATTTCCGCCGGGCCAACCGAGACGATCTTCCAGCCGCTTTCTTGGGCGACCGCGGTCGCGTAGATCTTTCCGTCGGGGCGGGTGTAGATCAGGAAGGCATGCTCGTCGTCGGCGCGGAGGCTGAGCACTTCCTCTATTTCCGCCTCCTCGGCGAAGGCGCTGGTGGGCACCTGCTGCGACAGGGCGCCCATGGTCTCCGCGCAAGCCGCCACGCCGCTCTTATCGCTTTTGAGCATCTGTTCGAATTCCGTCAGCGGTTTGGCGGCGAGCATCGAGCAGGCCAGCGACCAGTTGCGGGCGGCGCGCGCGTCGTAGAACTCCTGCACCGTCGCGGCCACTTCGGCGCGTTCCTGGCTGCCCGCCTCGACCCCGTAGGTCTGGATGCTGTTGTCCCCCTGCTTGCTGGTCGGCACGCCGGGGGCGGCCTCCTTCGAGCCCTCCTGGGGCGAGCCGCTCACGGGCGGGGGCGACGAATCGCTCTGGCCTCCGGCCGGCGAGCCCTGCCCGTCCGCGGGTGCGGACGAGTCCCGGTCGCCGTCGCCGTCCTCATCGCCGCCGTTCCCCGCTCCGCCGGCGAGCCCCGAATCATCGGGCGCGGTGGCCTGCGGCGGGGCTTGCTCCGACGTCGTGACCGAGCTCGTCTCCTCGTCGCCGTCGCCACCACACCCGCCGACCGCCAGGGCCACGGTCGCCGCGAGCGCGGCGGCGAGCGCCCTGCTTGGGCGAAGGGCTCTCAGGGCCGGCGCCCTCAACCCTTTACCCGGCAGATGCGGGTCAGGGTCGAGGTCACGGTCAGGCCGCCTTCGAAGGAGAAGCTGGTGCGTGCCAGGGGGAAGGGGGTCTGGCGGAACCCGGCCGGGGCTGGGCAGCCGGCGCTCATGTAGCTGCGGCTCTCTCCTCTGTAGGTGAACTTGCGCTTTAGGGTCATGCTGATGCCGGTGACGTAGCCCCAGTCGCCGGTGACCCGTGGCAGGGAGGCGGTGAGCACCGTGCCGTAGGTCCCGCCGGTGTTGGTGATCACGAAGGGCAGGACGATCGAGGTCGGCACCGGTTTGGTGCCGAAGATGTGGGCGAAGACCGCCGGGCGGCCTTGGAAGCGACCGTTGAAGGCGAGCACGTCGCCGTCCGAGGGGAACGGCGACTGCTCGGGCAGTTTCACGTTGGCCGAGAAGCTGCCCTCGCCGATCAGCGAGGAGCGGCAGGCGGCGATCGCTTCATCGGTGGTCGAAGGGTCGATGTGACCCATCCGGCAGCGCGGCAGGCCGCGTGTGTCGAGCTTGCCGTGGCGGTTGATCGCGATCGAGATCTTCTCCAGCTGCGGCGGGCCCCCGGCTTTGGCGGAGCTGATTTTGCCGGCGAAGCTGACCGCGATCGGGGCGGCGCCGTCGCGCGGCAGCTTGCTCGGGGCGAGGGAGCCGTCGACCGAGACGCGCACGCCGCGTTTCTCGCTCACCTCGGCTGAGGCAAGCGGAACCAAGGCCACCGCGAGGGCGAGGAAGGCTGCTGCGAATAGGACTCGGCGCATCTCAGGTGAAGTCCGAGGTCTCGAAGCGGCAGTAGTTGAAGCCGAAGCTGACCACCAGCGCGTTGGTGTTGCGGGCGCCGCTGACCAGCTTGACCGAGAGCGTTTCGGCCTTACGGCGCTTTTCGGCGATCAGCGCCTGGCCGATTTCCTGGAGCAGGGTCCGCTGTTTGTCCACCCGCTGCAGCCATTCGGTCAGCCTTTCCTCGTCGGCAACGGGCTTCGGCACGGCCTTGAGCTGGCGCAACGTCCCCTTCAGCGCGGTCGCGGCGCGGGTGAACTGGCTTCCGGCCTGCTTCAGCTTGCCCTGTTTGACCTTGCCTTCAACGCCGGCGAGGATGTTTTCGTTGGCTTTCGTGTTGGCCTTGCAGATCGGCTCGACGTCGGCCTTGTATTCGGCGCGAGTCGGTTCTTCGGCCGCGAAGGCGGCAGGCGCCGTCAGCAACGCGGCACAGAGTGCCGTTGCAACGATCGCGGGCTTCGTCGTCCTCATCTTCATCTCCCTGCTCCCTTCCCTAACACGCAGACGCCGCCCTAGGCTCGGCGTAGCGGACTTGCAGAATAAACAAGTGGGATCGTCAACCGGCTCCGACCGCGTCGATCCAGTCCCAGGGCCTGCCGCAGAGTAGCTGGGCGTCGTCGATCGGCACAGAGACGACCTCGCCCGCGCGGGCTACGGCGGTCGTGCGGGCGGCGGCCGGGACGAAGAGCAGCCGCCCGGCTTCGGGCTCGCCGCCGCTGCCGGGATGCAGGTCGGCGCCGCCGAAGCGCAGCTCGACCTCGTGCGACCCAGCCCCGAGACGTCCCTCTCCAAGGGCGATGAAGCCGCCTTCGTTGTTGAGCACGTGGCGGGCGGCCCCGAAGCGCTCGCCGTCGACCAGCAGCTCGACCTCCCCCGGCACGGAGCCTTCGAGCCAAGCCTCATAAGTGCCGGCACGGGGCGTCCGCAACGTGCCGCTACTCGCGTCGAGCACCGACGCGTGGCGGGCGCCGAGCATTCGCACCCCGCTCGCCCCGTTGTTCAGCGCAAGCAGGCCGAGGCCACCCACTTCGGAGCAGTTGGGGACTTCCGCAGGATCGTCTTGGTCGCCCAGGGCCAGGTGCTCCGGCGGCAGCCCGGCGGGCAGGATCGGGCGCTGCCAGACCTCGTAGTGCTCCCCGGCCCAGACCAGGCGGTAGGGCGAGGGCGGTCGGCTGCGCACGGGCGAGCGGCGCAGGACCAGGGTGCGGTATTCGAACAGGGAGTCGCGGGCGATCTCGTCGACGTCGGGCGCTTCCCCCTTTGCGGCTGTGCCGCCACCGGTCAGGGCCACTTCGCGCACGCGCAGCTCCGAGGCGCCCTCGGCGTCGAGCCGGCGCAGGAAGTGGCGAGCCCCGTAAGGGTTGTACTCGGTCATCAGCGCCGGGCCCTCGCCGGCGAAGCGCTCGCCGATCTCCTCCAGCTCAGACAGCTGGTCGTAGGGGGCGAGGCTGGCGCCGCCGTAGGCAAGCGCATTCGACCACAGCACCCCTCCGGTGAGCAGAACGAGCAGGGCGATGCCGGTGGGACGGTCGGCGCGGAGGAAGGCGGCGGCGCCGACCAGGGCCAGCGTCAACGCCACCGGGGCAGCCGTGGCCAGGGCCTTGCCGTCGACCCAGGGCGAGCCGGCAAAGACGATCGCTGCGCAGGAGACGAGTGCCGCCGCGTAGAGCAGCGGCGCGCTCTGGCGACGGCGCCAGAGCGCCCAGGCCCCGACCGCAGCGGCGAGAACGGCGAGGGCGACCAGAATCGCGGTGACGACGCTTGCGTCGGGGGCGACGCGGAAGTCGCCCGCCGGCCAGAGGCCGAGAACCTGGAACGGGTTGAGCGCGTCGCCGAGATTGGCGGCATCGTCCTGGTTGGTGAGCGGGGTCGAGGTCGGCGGCAGCAGGCCGCCGGTGACGATCACGGGGATGGCGAGGACGGCGACGCCGGCGACAAAGGGGGCAGCCCTGCCGATTGCGACAGGGAGGCCGAACCGGGCCCAGACGAGCGCGGCGAGCGCCGCCAGCATCGGCCCAAGCCAGATCAGACCGCCGACGCTGGCGACGCCGACGAGGGCGCCGGCGGCGACCATCAAGGGGACCAGCTCGCGCGGGCGGACGCGATCGTTCAGCACGGCGGGCGCCAGAGCCGCGGCGAGGGCGATCAGGAAGGCGACTGCCACCTCCTTGATCCCGCCCCAGAGCGCGTAGCCCACGAGGAGCGCCGGCTGCGCCGCGACGAAGGCGACGAGCGCTCGCAGCCGCCGGTCCCCCAGCACCCCGCCCAGCAGCGAGAAGAGGCAGAGCGAGAGCATCGCCGCGAGGAAGGCGAGGTAGGGCTGGAAGACCCAGGCCAGGTCGCCGCCAACGAACTCCTGAGCGGCGCCGAAGGGAATGAAAGCACCGACCGGGTAGCCATCGGCGAGGTTGAAGTCGAGCGTCGCCCTGTACGTGGAGGGTTCGACGCTGCCGAGGTCGTGGCCGTGGGCCATCGTCTGGTCGGTCAGCGCCAGCCAGGTCGCCGTGTCGTCGAGCTTGATGAAGCCGGCGAAGGTGGGGTCGCCGGAGAGGATCACCGGCGCGCCGAAGACGAGGAAGACGCCGACTGCGGCGACCGCCGCCAAGGGGTCGGGGCGGCCGAAGCGCCACGGCAGCGAGAGCCCGGCGCCGAGCACGGCCAGAGCGAGCAGGAGCGGCGCGGTCAGCTGCGCGGTTGCGTCAGCGATCGTGGTGAAGCCGCCGACGACGACGATTGCCGCAAGGCCGACCGGCAGGACGAGCACTCCGGGCAGCCGCCGGCCGCAAATCAGATCGACGAGCAGGCCGAGTCCGGCGCAGAGCGCGGCGAGGACCAGCGGAAAGAGGACCCAGGCAGCGAACAGGCTCACGCTCGGCTCACCGCCGTGCCGACGTCACTCGGCCGGACGCACCCGCGGCGAGAGGGCGAGGCGCAGGGCGCGAGCCGGCGAGGGGTCGTAGACCTCTACCTGGACGCTGTTGTCGGGGCTGGCGAAGTAAACGCTGGTGGGCCGTTCAGGGTTGGTCACGACGGTGCGACCGTCATCGGCGGTGCGCACGATCGCGCCAGGCTGCGAGGCGAGCCCGTCGATCGCACCCGCCGGGTCGGGGAGCGGGTAGCTCCCCACGGTCAGCGCTTCGGCGCCGCCGGATCCTGCCTCCGCTCCCTCTTCCAGGTAGCGCACCTGGACGCCGCCCTGTTCGGCCAGCTCCGTCACCTCGAGCTCGGCGCCCTCCACCGGCCCGGCCCAGTAAACGGCCTGGCCGGCGTCGGCCGCGATGCCGGCCAGGCCGCCTTCGTCGACGATTCGCACCTCCGCCGCTTCCGAGGCGGACGCCCCCGTCTCGTCATCGTCCCGCGTCGCCAGCCAGGCGACGACGCCGACCACCAGCGCCAACCCGATCACCGCTCCGCGCAGCAGCCAAGGCCGATCCCCCATCTCCATGGCCGCAGAGTCTATTTCCGCTTCGAGCGGCGTTTCGAAGGCTTCCTGCGAGCGGCTACTCGCAGGGTGCGCTCACTGGCCTTCTCGACCGCCTCGCCCATCGCGATCTGGAAGACGGCGAGGAGGGCATCGGAGGCGAGGGGGCGCATGCGGTCGAGCGACTCGCGCACTTTGGACCACTCCCCTTCGGGCCGGCCGGCGCGGTCGAACGGCTCCCACACCTCTTTGACGAAGAGCTCGACGAAGGCGCGAGCGACGCCGTCGGCGTGGCGGCGCAACCTTTCGGCGGTGGCCAGCGCGCCCTCGGGGCCGACGCCGAGCTCGGCCAGCGCCATAGCGGCGCGCTGCAGCCGCGGGCTGATCACCTCGATCCGGCCGTCAGGGAGCGCGCGCAGGATGCCCAGCTTTTCGGCGCGGCGCATCAGATCGGGATCGGGCGTGCCCCCCGCCCCCCACACGTTGGCCAGCTCGTCGGCCTCGACGATCTCCGGCGCCTCGTCCTCGAAGGGAGCTCGCAAGGCGCGGGTGAAGTCGAAGATCTCGGTCGCAGAGCCGCCGTCGCCGCTTTCCAGCACGCGCCGGATCGCCTCCAGGTTGAGACCGTCGGCCTGCATTTCCCGGGTCAGGGCGATCCGCGCCGCGTGCTCCTCGTTGTAGTAGCCGGTGCGACCCCGGACCACGGGCGGCGGCAACAGGCCGCGGGTCTGATGGGCACGGATGTTGCGCACCGTCATCCCGGTCCGCTCCGCCAGCTCGCGGATCGTCATCTCGCCTTTGGCGGCTTTGCTCATCCCCGCATCGTAAGCGGGAATGTCGTCTCAGCCGTGCGGCGCGAGGGTGAGACGCTGGCCATTCATCTTGCCGGCGGCGTCCGAGCAGAGGTAGGCGACCGACTCGGCGATGTGCTCGGCTGGGGTGAAGGTGGGGAACTCCTCGTCCGGGTTCTCCTCGCGCATCTGCGGGGTGAGGATCGCGTCGACGACGATGATGTTGGCCGTCGCGCCTGTGCCTT
The DNA here is from genome assembly GCA_963728045.1 of uncultured Solirubrobacterales bacterium. Taxonomy (GTDB): domain Bacteria; phylum Actinomycetota; class Thermoleophilia; order Solirubrobacterales; family 70-9; genus VRUE01. The sequence goes on along the minus strand of CAVSIE010000002.1, from coordinate 1,291,883 downwards.
CGAAACCGTCGGCGAGGGCCAGGGTCCAGGCCTCCGCGGCGGCCTTGGCGGCGGCGTAGGCGGCATTTGAGTTGGAGGGGTTCTGCGCCTGCTTGGCGGAGACGATGACGAAGCGACCGCGCTCACCGGCGAGCAGCGCGTCGTGGAAGGCGCGCGTGGTGTGCTGCACGGTGCGGATCAGGAGGTCGTGCAGCAGCTCCCAGTCCGAGAGCGGCTCCTCGTGCAGCGGCTGCCCGCCACGCCAGCCACCGACCAGGTGCAGTAGCGCGTCGACCCGGCCGAAGCGCTCGAGCAGCGCCGCGCACCAGCCCCGCGTCGCCTCCTCGTCGAGCAGGTCAACGGCGCGCCCGTCCCAGCGCTCCGCCGGCAGGTCCAGTCCGGCGCCAACCTCATCGACCCGCTCCTGAGACACGTCGGCGCCGGCCACGGTGGCGCCAGCCTCCGCCAGCCGCCCAGCGACGACCGGCCCGAGCCCGCCGGCAACGCCGGCGATTGCGACCACGCGGCCGTCGAGTTCATCCAGCTTCATCCACAGATCATCGCGCAGGTCAGGTGTCGAAGCTTTCTGTCTGATATATATGCGAACATGTGTTCGTGCTCGCTCTCCGACAACCGAACCCTAGGCAGCAAGGAGCCATCGGCGAGGCAGTCGCAGCAAGTTGGCTGATCCAGGCTGGATATGGCGTTTGGATTCCATTCGGCCACAGCCCAGATTGCGATCTGGTTGCGGAGCGGGATGGCTACCTCCTGCGGGTTCAAGTGAAGACTTCGACCGTGGCGCGACGTGGACGATGGCAAGTCGCGATTTGCACTCGTGGAGGGAACCAAAGCTGGAACGGCATCGTGAAGAAGCTCACTGCACAGCGCTACGACTACCTCTTCGTCCTCGTCTCCGATGGCCGCGCCTGGTTCATTCCGTCAACCGAGGTGGGAGGGCAGTCGGCGCTGATTCTCGGCGGCCCAAAGTACGCAAGATTCGAGGTGGATTCGCAGCCTTTCAGCATGCAGGTCGCGAGCTAATGGGGGAGGCAGGATTCGAACCTGCGTAGGACAGAGCCAATCGGTTTACAGCCGATCTCCTTTAACCACTCGGACACTCCCCCAGGAGACGAGGACCAATTCTAGTTGGAAGCGGTGGCATACTCGCGCCGTGGCAAGCGATCGCACCGTCGCGCGCATATCGAACTCGCTCGGAGCGACCGGCCTGCGCTGGACGGGGAAGCTCAACGTGCCGCTCTACCGCGTCAGCGGAGGGCGCATTGGCGGGAGGGTGAACCGCGCACCCGTCCTTCTCCTCACCACCACGGGTCGCAAGTCCGGGCAGAAGCGCACGGCGCCGATCGTCTACCTGCGAGACGGCGAGAACGTCGTCGTCATCAACACCAACGCCGGTAACGCTCGCGTACCCGCCTGGTCTCTAAACCTGAAGGCGAACCCGGAGGCCGAAGTCGAGGTCGGGCGCCGCCGCTACCCGGTGCGAGCCCGGATCGCCGAGGGCGAGGAGCGCGCCGAGCTCTGGCGCAAGCACAACGAGCAGTACGCCGGCTTCGACGACTACCAGGAGAAGCTCGACCGCAAAGCGCTGGTCATAGTCCTCGAACCGTCCTGACGGCTGGAGAGTCGTCAGGCAAGGACGCAGGGAGCGAAGTGTGCTCTGCACATGAGCGACCGAGGACGCCGCATGACGACCTCTCCAGCCGTCAGGAAGCCTCGCGCAGCATCTGCGCCTCCGGCATGCACTGCAGCTTCTTCAGCGTGCTGCTCTCGATCTGGCGGATGCGCTCGCGGGTGACGCCGAAGGTGTTGCCGACCTCCTCCAGCGTCAGCGGCTCGAAGCCGGAGAGGCCGTAGCGCAGCTCGATCACCTGGCGCTCGCGTTCGGGCAGCGAGTCGAGCGCCCGGCGGACGCCCTCGCGCTGCAGGTGCTCGCTCGCTTCCTCAAACGGCTCGGTGCTGGCGTCGTCGGCGACGAAGTCGCCTAGCTCGGAGTCGTCCTCGTCGCCGACCGGCTTCTCCAGCGAGACCGGCGTCTGGGCGAAGCGCAGCATCTCCCGCACGTCCTCGAGCGGCCACTGCAGCTCGCCGGCGATCTCGGCCGGCTCGGGCTCGCGGCCGAGCCGCTGCACGAGCTGGCGTTCGACGTGGGCGACCCGGTTCAGCTTCTCGACCATGTGGACCGGGATGCGGATCGTCCGCGCCTTGTCGGCGATCGCCCGCGTCACCGCCTGGCGGATCCACCAGGTGGCATAGGTGGAGAACTTGTAGCCGCGCCGGTAGTCGAACTTCTCGACCGCCCGGATCAGGCCCAGCGAGCCCTCCTGGATCAGGTCGAGGAAACCGAGGCCGCGGCCGAGGTAGCCCTTGGCGATCGAGACGACCAGCCGCAGGTTGGCTTCGACCATCTGGCGCTTGGCCAGCATGTCGCCGCGCTCGATCCGTTTCGCCAGCTCGACCTCCTGCGCCGCGGTCAGCAGCTCGACCTGGCCGATCGAGCGCAGGTAGAGGCGCAGCGAGTCGAGGCTCGGTTCGACCGTGAGGTCGAGCTCCTCTTTCTTGACCCGGCCGTTGGCCGCCGGGACGCGCTGCCCCTTCTCGGCGCCAGCGCCGTTCTCGGCGACCACTTCGACGCCGCTCTCGACCAGGTGGGCGTGGAGGCCGGCGACCTGCTCCTTGGTCACATCGACCTCCTCCAGCGTGCTGGAGATCTGCGCGAAGGTGAGATAGCCCCGTTCACGGCCAAGCGCGATCAGGCTGCGAAGCTCATCCGACTCCAAGAGGAGTGGCGACTCTCCCGAATCCTGATCCAGTCCTTGCGGGACCGTCCCCAAAGGTTCGATCTGACTGCCTCCGGTGCAACCTCTCCCCTGGCCGGGGGGTCGGGCCCCAATGCTCCGACCGCGACGAAGTATAGGCATGCTGAGAAGCTGAGCGGCACCCGGTCGACGGCCTCGCTCGCCTACCCTTCAGGGCCATGGCCACCAACGCGACAACCCCGCTGTCCGCCCCCGACGTGCAGGCGCAGGTCCCCGCCACCCAGGTCAGCCTCTCGCGGGTCGGCGTCACCGGCGTCGAGAAGGTGATCCGGGTCAAGGCCGACGGCGCCGAGAACCTCTACCACGCCGACTTCGAGTGCTTCGTCGACCTCGAGCCGCGCCAGGCCGGCGTCCACATGTCCCGCTTCGAGGAGATCGTCGGCGAGGCGATCGACGAGGTCGTGCTCGGCGAGGCCTTCCGCGCCGAGATCCTCGCCGCCCACATCGCCCAGCGGGTTCGCGAGCGCCAGGACGGGCGGCGGGCCGAGGTCTCGGTCACCGCCCGCTACCCCGAGACCGCGACCACCCCGGTGAGCGGCCAGGCGACGCAGGAGATCTACGTCCTGCTCGGCACCGCGGTCGCCTCGGAGCGAGGCACGCGAACCCTGACCGGGGTCCAGGCCCAGGGCATGACCGCCTGCCCCTGCGCGCAGGAGATGGTCGCCGAGCTGGGCCGCGAGCGGCTGGCGGAGGCCGGTTTCGACCCCGATCAGATCGAGCGCGCGCTGGAGGCCGTCCCGGTCGCCACCCACAACCAGCGCGGCATCGGCACCCTCTACGTCGGCTGCCCCGAGGGCGGTGAGTCCTGGATCGACGCGCCTGAGCTGCTGCGCATCGTCGAGGGCTCGATGAGCTCGGAGATCTACGAGCTGATGAAGCGTCCCGACGAGCTCGCGGTGGTCGCCAAGGCGCATGCCCAGCCCCGCTTCGTCGAGGACTGCGTGCGGGAGATGGTGCGGCGCGTGGTCGAGGGCTACGCCGAGCTACCGGGCGATGCCTTCGTCATGGCCCGCCAGGAGAACCTGGAGACGATCCATCGCCACAACGTGGTGGCGGAGCGCTACGGCACGCTCGCGGACCTGCGCCGTGAGCTCGACAGCGGCGAGCACCAACTGCGCCACACGACGGTCAGGGAGTGGCTCGAGGCGCCGGCGCCTTGAGCCGCTTGCGCAGGCCGAAGAAATAGTCGGCGCCGCTGATCACCGTGGCGGCGACCGCCAGGTAGACGAGGGCATCGACCCAGGCCGGCGAGGGGTTGGCGGCGATCAGGGCGAAGACGGCGGCGATCTGCAGCACCGTCTTCACCTTGCCCAGCCAGCTGGCGGAGATCACGATGCCGCGCTCGACAGCGACCGCGCGCATCAGCGTGACCGCGAACTCGCGGGCGATGATGACCATCGCCACCCAGGCGGCGAGCCGGTCGAGCGAGACCAGCGAGACCAGCGCCGCGGCGACAAGCAGCTTGTCGGCGATCGGGTCCATCAGCTTGCCGAAGGTGGTGACGGCGTCGCGCGAGCGGGCGAAGTAGCCGTCGAGGCCGTCGGTCAGCGCCGCCAGGGCGAAGACGGCGGCGGCGAGGGTGTCGCCGTTCGGCGTCTCTCCCAGCAGCGCGACGACGACCACCGGCACCGCGAGGATCCGCAGCATCGTCAGGATGTTGGGAAGGTTGAGCGGGAACACGGCCCCTCAGTCTGGCGCGCCGGCACGCGCCGCGGCATCGCGCTTGGCGAAGTATTCCTCGCCCTCGATGCTGACATGCGGCAGGAGCCGGTCCATCCAGCCCGGCAGCCACCAGGCGCGGCGCCCGAGCAGAACCATGATCGCCGGCACCAGGAGGCAGCGGACCAGGGTCGCGTCGATCGCGATCGCCACCGCCAGCCCGACCCCGAACTCCTTCACCACAGGGTTGCCGTTGAGGACGAAGCTGGTGAAGACGCAGACCATGATCGCCGCCGCCGAGGTGATCACGCGGCCGGTGTTGGCCAGCCCTTCGACCACGGCGCGGTGCGCGTCGCCGGTCTGCTTGTAGTGCTCCCGCATCTGCGTCAGCAGGAAGACCTCGTAGTCCATCGAGAGCCCGAAGAGGATCGCGAACATCAAGAGCGGCACGAAGCTGACGATCGGGATCGAGTGGTCGAGCCCGATCAGCGACGAGCCCCAGCCGAGCTGGAAGACGGCGGTCACGACGCCGTAGGCGGCGGCCACCGAGAGCAGGTTCATCGCCGCTGCCTTGACCGGCACCAGCAGCGAGCGGAAGGCGAGCAGCAGGACGAGGAAGCTGAGCCCGACGACGATCGCGATCATCAGCGGCAGCTTGTCGCTGATCTGCGTGGCGAGGTCGATGTACCCGGCGGTCTGGCCGCCGACGTAGGCGGCGGCCTTGCTGCCGGCGAGGCCCGCCGGGATCGTCGTCTCGCGCAGGTCTTCGACCAAGTCGACCGTCTCGTCGCCCCAGGGCGGCGATTTCGAGATCGCCGAGAAGACCGCCACCGTGCCTTTTTCATCGAAGGTCGACGGCGAGACGGCGACGACGTCGGGGGCGCCGTCGACGGCTTTCGCCAATTTCGGCATCGCTTCTTTCGCTTCTTTCGCGCTGTCGAACTCGGCCGCAATCAGCAGCGGGCCGTTGACGCCCGAGCCGAAGCCGCTGGTGAGGCCGTCGTAAGCCTGGCGCGCCGTCGTCGACTTGGGCAGGGCGCTGATGTCGTTCTGCCCCAGCTCGAGTTCGAAGATCGGCAGCGAGAGCACGACCAGGACGACGAGGGCGGCGAGGGCGGAGCGCCAGGGCCGGCTGGCGACGCCACCGGCCCAACGCCGCCAGCCGTGGGGCTGATGGTCGTCGGGGTGGGTCTTGCCGAGCTTGACCCGCAACGAGTCGATCCGCGGCCCGAGCGCGCCGAGCATCGCCGGCAGCAGCGTCGTCGCAGCCGCGACCGCGACGACGACGGCGATCGCGGCGGTGAAGCCGAGCGTGCTGACCAGTGGGATGCCGGCGAAGGCGAGCGAGCAGAGCGCGATCACGACGGTGAAGCCGGCGAAGACGACGGCGCCCCCCGCCGTCGCAGTGGCGCGGGCGATCGACTCGCGCATCTCCATCCCGTCGCGCAGCTGCAGCTTGTGGCGGGTGACGATGAATAGCGCGTAGTCGATCCCGACCCCGAGCCCGATCATCGTCGCCAAGGTGGCGGCGACGCTGGGCACCTGGACAACGCTCTCCAGCAACCGCATGATCGAGAGCGCGCAGGCGAGGCCGATCACCGCGGAGACGATCGGCAGCGCCATCGCCGTCGCCGTGCCGAAGGCGAAGAGGAGGATGATCACCGCCGCGGTCAGCCCGATCGCCTCGCTGACCTCGGTCGAGGGTTTGGAGAGCTGCTGGCCGACGTAGCTGCCGACCGAGGTTTCCAGCCCGACCGCCCGCGCGGGCCCGCCGGCATCGAGGACGGCCTGCGCCTGGTCTTCGGTCAGTTCGCTGGGACCGGCCCCGAGATAGACGGGGATGTAGGCGATTTTGCGGTCTTTGCTGAGGAAGTCAGCGCCGGCCGGGCTGAGCGGGTCGACGGCGGAGTTGACGTCGCCCATCGCCTGCAGCCGTTTCGCCGTTTCCGAGACCGCGGCGCTGTATTTCGGTTCGGTCAGCGGCGCTCCGTCGGAGCGGATCACCAGCGGGTTGTTGCCGAAGGCCTGTTCGGGCAGGTTGTCTTCGAGCAGTTCGGTGGCGATCGTCGAGTCGGTACCCGGCAGGGTGAGGTTGTCGTTGGTTTTGCTTTCGGCGCTCTGGCCGGCGACGACCAGGGCGATAGCGATGGCGAGCCAGAGGCCGATCGTCGGCCAGTGGTGGCGCGAGCAGAAGCGGCCGATCACGTAGAGGGGGCCGGTCACGCGCAGATCATCGCCTACTCGTCGGGCGGAGCCGACTGCGCGGGGGGTGGCAGGTCGCCGGGCTCGAAGGCCTCGGATGCCGACTCGGCCGGGCTGGCCCCGAGGCCCTGCCGCAAGACGACCAGGTGCTGGGCGTGGCTGGCGCCGATCGATGCCGCGAGCGTGCGCGGCGCTCCAGTCGCCAGGCGTGGCGCCGCCTCCAGATAGGCGGCGAGCGCCGCGTTCTCTAGCCCGTAGGCGAGAGTGAGGAAGTCGGCTTGGCTGTCGACGCCGGCGAAGTCGAGCTCTTCCTGTTCGGCGTCGGTCTTGCCGCCCAGGCCCCGGACCGCCTTGGTGAGCGCATCGGCGTGCTCCTGAGCCTGAGCGCGGAACTCACGCCCCACCGCGCGATTAGGGCCGCGCAGCAGGTGCTCGCCCCGAGCGTAGGCGGAGGCGACGGTCAGCTCCCGAGCCAGCGCCGCGTTGAGGACCTCGACGTCGGCGGCCTTTTCATCGTCGCTCGCCCTCTCGTCGTTGCCGCAGCCGGCGGCGAAGGTCGCCAGGACGGCGACGATGAAAAGGGCGACGACGCGGATAGCGCCGCGCCGTCGCCCAATGCGGGAGTGCTGCACCTGCTTCGCGCCCTTCATGGCGCGAAGCCTATTCAGCTAGACCCGCCAAGCCCCCGAGATCGTTACGACTTCTTTGCAGCCTTTGCCTTCTTTGACTTCGAAGCGGAACTTGAAGCCGAATCTGAGCCTTCAAAGTGCAGGAATGCAACCGTCGAAGGAATGCCCTCCTCGCCCGACTTCGCCAAACGTGAAGCGCTCCTCGTATGAATCTCGATCGCTTGCTCAAGCGTCTCATTGACAAGTTCGACCGTTTCGCTCCAACCCTGCTCGTCGACGACACCAGGAGTCCAACTGATGTGGCGATCGTCACGAGCGTCGAAGCTGCCATTCTTCAGCGCAGCGACCACGTCGTCTACGAGCAACCTAATAAAAGAGGCGCTCATTCCCGGCTTGATCGAGGCGGGAAGGTGCTGCCAATCCTGATCCGTTAGGAAGGCTCTAGCGGTAGCACGGTAGTAGTGCTCGACAGCGCCACGGCGCGGCTCGGTTTTGACCAGTTCGATGCACTCGTAGTCCTTGAGGACTTTCACGTGGTAGCTGACCTGGCTCAGGCCCTCGTCGAGCTCCTTGGAGAGTTCGTTCGGGCTCGCGAGCCGCTCGTTGAGGATCGCAAGGATTTCAACACGGAGCGGGTGCGCAAGAGCCTTGACCAGACGCTGGTCGACGCCGGTCTTCGTCTTGCCTTTGGTCTTGGTCTTCTTAGTAGTGGTCGTCTTGGGGGGCACAGCGGGTTCCTCCGATCGTTTGCGCGGGCTTCGCACCACTTTTGCCGCACGCTGATTAATCACTGCATCGTATTGGTCAAACACGCTGCTTTGCAAATCCAATCGAGCAAATCGCGACTTTTTTGAGTCAAATTTCCTATTAGTGGAACTAATTTGAGCAATCAAAGGGTCTAAGGCAACGTACGGAGGTCGCGACCCCCCGTTCGAAAGCGCTGACATTTCGAGAAGGGGGGTGAGGCAGGGTGAAGATCGGTACTACGGACCACGTCGTCCCGCTGCTTTCAACCAGCAAGGCTCGCTAGGCAAGGCGCGGACGGGGTCCCGGTCCCAAGATTCGATGGGGCCGGGCCCCGGCCTGCCTTCCTGGCTCAGCCGTGATTCAGTTAGCGGGTGAGCGAGGCCACGCCCGCCAGCCCTGCTCCGCTGGAGGAGCTAGCGGCGGAGATACACGCCTGCCGGCGCTGCCCGCGCCTGGTCGAGTGGCGCGAGGCACGCGCTGCTGACCCACCTCGCCGCTACCGCGGCGAGGACTACTGGGCACGGCCGCTGGACGGCTTCGGCGATCCCGCCGCAAGGGTGGCGATCGTCGGTCTCGCGCCCGCGGCGCACGGCGCCAACCGCACCGGGCGGATGTTCACCGGCGATCGCTCTGGCGAGTGGCTCTACGCGGCGCTGCACCGCGCCGGCTACGCGAGCCGCCCGCACTCCGAGCGGCGCGGCGACGATCTGCGCCTGCGCGACGCCTACCTGACCGCCGTGGTCCGCTGCGCGCCGCCGGCCAACCGCCCGAGCCCGGCCGAGCGCGACAACTGCCTTCCCTACCTGGAGCGGGAGCTGGAGCTGCTCGACCGCAGCGAGGTGATCGTCGCCCTCGGCGCCTTCGCCTGGGACGGGGCGCTGCGGGCGATCCGCGGGCTCGGTGGCGAGATCCCGCGGCCCCGGCCGCGCTTCGGCCATGGCGCCGAGGTGGCGGTGGGGCGCTGGACGCTGCTCGGCTGCTACCACCCGAGCCAGCAGAACACCTTCACCGGCCGCCTCACCGAGCCGATGCTCGACGCCGTCTTCGCCCGGGCCCGTCAGCTCACGACCGGTCCGTAGCGACCGGTCCGCCTCCGCTCGGCGCAGAGCCCGTCGCGGTCTCGAAGCCGATCAACGCGACAGTGGTGGGAATCGCCTCCTCGCCGCTCGCCGCCAAGCGCTCGGCGCTTTCCGCTTTGATCGCTTTCACCTTCTCCAGAGTCTCGCTAAGTAGAGCGCCGACGTCGCCGAAGCCCTTTGCGTCGAGCGGCATCGAGACCATGCTCAGATGGACCTCGCTGCGAGCGGTGAAGGTGCCGGCCTCCAGCGCCACCGCGACCTCGTCGTAGATCTTTCGGAGGGTGCCTCCGGTTATCCCCGACTTGAAGGTCTCCGGCAGGCTGTCCCAGGCCTGATCGTCGAAGGCGAGGGTCTTCTTCGCCCGGTAGAAGTGCTCCTTAGCGCCACGCCGCGGCTCGACCCTGACCAGCTCGATCAGGCCTTCCCGCTCGAGCTCCTCGAAGTGGTAGTTGATGTAAGCCGCGGAAACGCCTATTTCCCTGCCCACCCCGCTCGGGCTCGAGACTCCTTCGTTGAGCACGACCAGGACATGGGCCCGCACGGTGTGAGAGAGCGCGAAGACCAGCCTCGGGTCCATGAACCGCCTCAGCTTGCTCTCGTCGATCGTGGTCCGCTTGCCCATTTTTTTCAGCTTGGTCTTGCGAGCCATCGTTCCTCCCCATCGCTCCGCCGGCATCACCGCCGCCAGGTCTTGTTTCTATATAAGACCCTTGAAGTACCCGTTTTGGTCACACGACCGCGGGAAAACTTGAGGGGAACTGGCGCAGGACTCCTAGTCGGCAGCGGGGTCGGTGGAGCTGGACCTCGCCCTTGGCGGCGTTTCGAAGCCCGCGATCGAGACGGCAGCGGGGATCGCCTGCTCGCCGCTTGCCTCGAGGCGCTCGGCGCACTCGTCCTGGAGCGCGAGGACCCGGTTCAGGGTCTCCTCCAGCAGCGTGGTGAGCTCATCCCAGCCTTTCTCGTCGACATGCAATCGGGTCCTGCTCAGGTGCCCGTTGCGCGCCTCGAAGGTGCCGGCCTCGAGCGCCTCCTTGGCTTCGTCGATGACGAGCCGGTAGAGGTGGGCGCTGAAGCTTTTCCTGACCGGCTCCGGCAGCTGCTCCCATTCGCCGTCGTCGAGCAGGAAGCGCCGCCTAACGCGGTAGTAGTGCTCAACCGTGCCGCGGCGAGGCTCGGTCTTGACTAGCTCGACGTAGCCGAGTTTCTCCAGCTCTTTGACGTGGTAGGCGACGTAGTTGACGCTGAGGCCGACGCCCCGGGCTATGTCGCTTGGGCTGGCAGTCGCTTCACTGAGCGCATCGATGATGTGCACGCGGAGCGGGTGCGAAAGCGCGCTCACCAGTTTCGGGTCGACGAGGGTCTTGAGATTCCCTTTGGCCGCCTTTTTCCCCGAATCGCTCACGCGCCGCTCACTCTCTCATCCTCGGCGATCAAGTCGCCCAACTTTACGTTTCGGGCCCTTTCAGCCCCGGATGGGGCGGCAGTAGATACTCGAACATCGCACATTGTGTGAAACGAATTTGAGCAATAGGCCGGTCTAGAGCGATGAGCGGTTAAAGCCCCGCCTGTCTCATGACTCGACCGCGAATAAAGAGAACGACCGAGCGGATGGAATCGCCCGATGGCGACCTCTACTTGATGAGGCCAAGCGCCGGCGCCGACATCCACATCGAGCAGCCCGACGAGGACGGCCTGCGATTGCTCGCGGCGCTGGACGGGAGCCGGACGCGCGAGGAGCTCGAGCGGGAGTTCGGCGACGAGGAGGTCGGCGACCTGCTCGCCCAATTCGAGGAGCTGGGCGTTGTCGAGGATGCCGCCGACGACGACCTGATCGAGGACGAGGTGATGGCGCGCTTCGACCGCCAGCTCCGCTACTTCAGCGACATCTCGACCGGGCCGGCGCCTTCGCAGTGCCAGGGAAGGCTGGAAGAGGCTCGCATTGCGGTGCTCGGAGTCGGCGGCCTCGGCGGCTGGACCGCGCTCGCCCTCTCCTGCTGCGGGATCGGCGAGATGCTGCTGGTCGACTTCGACCGAGTCGAGCTGACCAACCTCAACCGCCAGGTCCTCTACGGCGAGGCCGACATCGGCCGGCTCAAGGCGGAGGCCGCGGCCGAGCGGCTCGCCTCCTTCAACTCGCGCGCGCGGTTCGAGGTGTTGCCCAAGCGACTCGAAAGCGAGGCCGAGATCGCCGCGACGATCGAGGGCTACGACCTCGTGATCGACGCGATCGACTGGCCTGCCCACGAAGTCGAGCGCTGGGTCAACTCGGCCTGCTTCGCGGCCGGGATTCCCTTCGTCGCGATGAGTCACTTCCCCCCGATCGCCCGAGTTGGGCCGTTCTACGTGCCGGGAGTGACCGGCTGCTACGCCTGCCAGGAGATCTCCTACCGGCGCTCGTATCCGATGTTCGATGTCGCAATCGAGCAGCGCCAGGGCAAACTGGCGCCTAGCGCGACGCTGGGACCCGCCTGCGCGCTGATCGGCGGCCAGGTCGCGCTCGACATCGTCCACCACCTGACAGGACTTGCCGCGCCCTCGACCCTGGGCGCCGGCCACGTCTACGACCTGCGAACGATGAAGATCGAACGTGAGGACGTCGTTCCCGAGCCCAGTTGCCCCGTCTGCGCCCACATGCAGCCCAGCCTCGAGGGCAGCGAGCCGAGAGTTACGCGGCGCCGCTCGTAGAATGGGCGCTCGCGCCGGCGTAGCTCAGTTGGTAGAGCACTTCACTCGTAATGAAGGGGTCCCCGGTTCAAGTCCGGGCGTCGGCTTTTAAAAGACCAGCAAATAGCCATATTTGGGCGATTGACTTCCTGGGAGATAGAAATATGTCCCAAATATGTCCCCAAGAGAGGCTAAAGTGGGTGCATGTCGCCTGCAAAGCAAGCCCCTCCGAGGCCGCCCTCGGGCCACGTCTTCCGCGTGGAGCGCAAGCGTGGGGCGCAGTGGTACGCCAAGTACCGATTGCCTGACGGGCGCCAAGTCCAGCGTCGAATCGGCCCGGCGTGGACTGAGCGAGGCCGGCCCGTCGCCGGCTATTTCACAAAGCGCAGCGCCGAGGCTTGGCTGCGCGATCTTCTCGAGGAAGCCCGGCGCGGAACGCTGCCCGGGCTCGTTAAGACCGATGTGACCTTCGCTGACGCCGCCGACGAGTGGCTCCGCTACGTCGAGCATGACCGCGACCGCAAGCCCTCGACCATCGCCGGCTACAGAGCGCTGCTCCGCTCGCAGCTCCTCCTCACCTTCGGCGAGCTGCCGATCGAGTCGATCACGACGCCGATGATCGAGTCGTGGATCGCGGGAGTCGATCGCTCCCCGGCAACGCGGACCAAGGCGCTTGTCCTCATGCACGGCATCTTCAAGCGGGCGCGCAAACTCTACGGCCTGCCGCTCAACCCGGCGGCCGACGTTGAGAAGCCCCCGACGCGGCAAAGCGGCGACATCGATGTCTTCTCCCCGGAGGAGGTCATGGCGCTGGTCCGCGCGGCGGCATCCGAGCAGGATGCCGCTATCTACCTGACCGCCGCCTTCACCGGCTTGCGTCGCGGAGAGCTGCTCGCGCTGCGCTGGCGCGACGTGGATTTCAGCGGCCAGGTCGTCCGCGTGCGCGCGAGCTACGCCGAGGGCGCTCTGACGACCCCGAAGTCCGGGAAGGTCCGCTCGGTCCCGATGGCACCCGACGTGGCGGAGGTCCTGGCGAAGCTCGGCCAGCGCGAGCACTGGACCGGCGACGACGATCTCATCTTCATCGGCCAGACCGGCAGCTACCTCGACGGCCGCGCCCTCCGCCGCCGTTACAACTCGGCCCTCAAGCGAGCCGACCTCCGCAAACTCCGCTTCCACGATCTCCGCCACACCTTTGGCACCCGCATGATCGCCAAGGCCGACATTCGCCGCGTCCAAGAGTGGATGGGCCATGCCGACATCCAGACCACCATGAAGTACCTCCACTATGTCCCGCGCGACGAGGACGCCGCCCTGGTCGCTGAGGCATTCGCTGTCGATTCGGTCAAGGAGCAGATTTAGCTGCTGGACGGGCGCACTCCCTTATTTACTCGGGTACAGCGACCTATACGGAACGGCCAGCATCACGCAGCGTTCTGCAGGATCACCGACCAGAACATCCGTGAGTGCATTGGAATAGCGATCCTCCGTGAGTGCAAAGGCGACGAAGGCGGCCGCCGCCACTATGGAAAGAAGCACCGCGACTGCAAGGTACTGCGAAGTCGGCAACGTAAAGCTCCAACCCGCAAAGTCGATTGAACTCGTGGCAACGTCGTGGCCAATCCAGCGCGCGCTTGTCGATATCGGAATTGCCGCCCAGGCGAGGACATAGACGAAAGCACCAAAAAGCGCGCCGATACCAATTGCAAGACGCATTAGGCGAAAGATCGTTTGCCGGCGGAACAGGGTAGAGAGCTCCACTCCAAGCTGGCGTGCTTCCGAATCTGTCACCGACTCGTATTGGCCTTTGAGCTTCGCCCACAGCCACTCATCGGATGGAGGGTCAGCCGCGACCTCTCGTGGAGCGTTCCTGATTGCTTCAAGCACCTTTCCCTGCAGGGCTTCTGACTGTCGAACACGGCCCAATGCGCTGGAAAACTGATCGGAAACATCAATACGCGAGTAGCGGTAAGCAAGAAATCCGAGAGGCGGCGCCAAGGCCACGAAGGCCACAGCGACCAGTTGGGTTCCGATTTCGTCTCCCACAACCCACAGATCTTGCGTAAGAAGCGGTAGAAAAACCACAACGAGAGCAACTGGCAGGAGAAATGGGATGCTGCTTGCCAGGGCCAATGCACGCCACGTCCACACGCTCAACGCGACAAGAGCAAAGGGCAGGAGATTCGTCAGCGCGGCACCACCAATTCCTGCGGTGACGTAGCTATAGACGCCGGTTGCGATCCACAGGACAACGATTACCAGCGCGGCCAGCCCAAACCGCTTCGTTGCGCCCGCGAATAGCGCCAGCACGAATAGAAATACGACGACGACTCCGATTGACTGCCAGACACTCAAATTGACGCGCACAAATAGCCAGAAGGCCAAGGACGCAACCATTGACCACGTCATCCCTTGACTCAAAAGCGTTGAGATATGCGTGGTGTCAGAAGGCTCATGCCGACAGAGACGGCCATAGCGCTCCTTTCGGAGCGCCTGAACCAAGCCTGTTTGCAGGTAGGTCTCGCGGTCTGTGCTCGCCACCATCAACGATTCCTACCACGCAGATAACCGAGGGTGGATCACCAAGCGGCTCAGTCATCCTCCGCTTGCCCTGTTAGATGTGGACTACTGAGCCAGTCGATCTAGGACTCGTTGGTTGTCCTCGATCAGTTTGCCTAGGCGAGCCTGGAACTCCTTGTCCTTGCGCCGAGCCTCGATGTGATGGTCGATGGCCTCACGCACCGCCTCTGAGACGGGCATGCCATCGGCGCGAGCGACCGCCTCAAGCTCGGCGGCCTTCTCCTCTGGAAGGCGCATGGTGAATGCCTTTGACATCTTTCCTCCTCCCTGACAGGGAGATGATCGGGTGGTGATCCACAACGATAGGCCCCGAACTTCTCGATGTCAAGGTATCTTGATACCAAGTGACCATGAATGAGCAAATCGACCTTGCCGAGTTCCTCCTCGTCGCTGAGCGCGTGCTCGGGGTCGAGGCCAAAGCATTGAAGGCAGCGGCCAAACTCGACGCGGCGGAGTCAGCGCTTGCAGCGCCGTTTATGGGCTTCGGGGATAGCCTCTTCTACCCCGATCCAGCCCATCGCGCCGCGATCGTTTGCTCGCGGATTATCCGCAACCACCCTCTGCCCGACGGCAATAAGCGAGCCGGCTACCTCTGCATGCTCATCCAGCTTGAACGTGCGGGTTTGATCTTCAAACATCCCGAGGGCGGCCAGGATGAAACGGCGGATGTGATTGAAGCGCTCGCGGCAAGCCAGATCTCAGAGGAGGCGTTCGTGGAGTGGGTCAGGGCTCGCACTGATCAATAGGACATCGGCTCATCGGCTGATTCCCAGCCCCCAGCCCATGTCGCGCGCTCTCGCTGCGTGCTGCCCGAGCCTGAGGACTCGCTGCAACTCGTGGAGCCGCCGCATCGCCGCCTGTTGGCGGGCCCGCTCGGCTCCTCGCTTGGCCTCATGGCCGAAGGCCCTGCTCGGGTCTTTGATGCCATGCTGCTGGCGGTAACGCTCGATGTGGGCGACGCCGTGATCCCATGCCTGGCGCTTGGTCGGGTCGCTCGGCCTCTCCCCCAGCTCACTCCTGATGTAGGCAGGTGGGGCGACGCGGGCGGCAGTGATCGCCAGCTCGCGGCGCTCGGCGAGCACGCGCTCCGCGATGGCCAGCTCGCGCCAGGCTGCATTGCCGACGGTAGGTACCTCTTGTATCTCGGCTTCGAGGCGGGACAGTGTTCTGAGGCTGTGTGCCTCGAAGCCGTCGATGCGGGCCAGCTCCTCGCGGCGCTGGCGGCGCGGTAGCGCCTGCGCTGCCTCGCGTTCAGTCTCGTAGCCCTCGATGTGCCCGCGGGCTCGCTCGATTCGCTCCTGCAAGCGTTTCCTTCGGCCCTCCACCCTCGCCTCCCGGTCGACGGCGGCTCGTAGGTCTCTGCGGCGGGCAGCCAGGTCCTCGGTCGGCAGGGCAGAGAACTGTGAACGCAGCGCAACCTCGTGGGCGGCGATCTGCGCACGGTCGCGCTCGGCGGCTTCGGCGATGTGCGGAATGCCCTCGCGCAAATAGGGCGACTCCGGCGCGATCTCCTCGCGGTAGGCCTGTACCTCCGGCGTCGCGTAGAGGAAGGTCTGCTCGCGGGTACGAGAAGTGGCGACGTATAGCTCTTGCTTGTCCATCGAAGGGTCGGCCATGACGAAGGCTCGCTCGAAGGTGGACCCCTGCGCCGAATAAGTCGTCACTGCATAGGCGTGCTGGAGCGCGGGTGACTCTGAGTGCGGATCGGTCTGCGCCAGGTAGTCGGCTCCGATCTCGACCGTGCGGGCCTGGTCGATGCCTTGGAGGACGGCGCTGCCCCTCTTGGCGTCTACCTCTGCGATTCGCCAGCGCTCGCGGTTGTAGATGGCGGCAGCGCGGTCGTTGACGCGGGTGATGATCTGGTCGCCGGCGGCGAACCTCGCTTCGCCGACTTCGATTTCCTGCGCACCGAGCTGTCCGGCCTGCCGGCGGACCTCGCGCGCCATCGCGTTCAGCTTCTCCACGTCCACGTTTCGCTTGGCGACCATCACCGCGTCCTCTCCGCGCTCGAACGCCTCGTGCCAGTCGCGGACCATGACCTCGCGGCGGGCCTCCGCATTCGGTGCGACCGTCACCCGCTCGCCCGACTCGTACAGGCCAAGCGCCTCGCGTCCTTCACCTTCCCTGATCCGCTTCGCCGCCACGCGGTCAAGCTCGTAGCGGTGGCGGATCACCTCGTCAAGGTGGATCGGCTCCGCTCGATCCACGACCGCGCGGAACAGGCCGCCCGCCTCGATCTCGCCCAACTGCTCGGGATCGCCGACGAGGACGAGCTTGGCTTGCGCTCGCTCGGCGTGGGAGATCACCCTCGCCAGCGTCGCCGAGTCCACCATCCCGGCCTCGTCCACGAGCAGGACCGATCCTTGCGACAGTCCCTCGCCCCCCTCGTGCTCGGCGCGGTCGAGCTCGACCAGGAGGCCGGCGACGGTGATGGCAGGAAGGCCGTCCGAGCGCATCACGTTCGCCGCCCGCCAGGTGGGAGCTGCGGCGCGCAGCTCGATCCCGGCCTGCGCCCAACCCTCGGCCGCCGCGACGATGGCGAAGGTCTTGCCGGTGCCTGCCTCGCCGATCACGACGGCGACTCCCTCAGGGCCGGTGAGCAGGCGGCGGACCATCTGGCGCTGGTCGGCCTTCAAAGTCGGGTGGGTGGCAATCACACGTGCGGCGACCAGCTCGCCAGCAGGAGTCGGCCCCTGCGAGCGCATCCGCTCAACCCCCGCCAGTGCCTCGCGCTCAAGCTCCCAGATTCGGCGGGTGGTGTAGCGGGGGCCGGTGCGGCTCTCGCCGACCTGAATCACGGAATCGGAAGCGAGGAAGGCGTCGGCCAGCCGCTCGATCTCGACTCCCGTCGCTCCCTGGGGAAGTGAGTCGGCAACCGCCTGGATCGCATCGCGCCTGTCGAAGTGGGACGCAGCCGCCGTGACCGCACGGTCTACCTGCCAGGTAGAGACCGTGCGGCTCACGGCGGCGCTGGGTCTCAATCCTGCCTCCGGGTCAAACGTGCGCTCGATCGTCTCCTGGTCCAGACCGATCTCACTCGCCCGCGAACGCCAGCGCTCCAGCAGCTCGCCGCGCGAGACGTCTGAATCCTTCGGCTTGCGGGTGGCAAGCGTCGCGACCTGGCGCGAAACTGCCGAGGCATCCGCGCCCGCCGCCTCGAGAATTTCCGCGCGGCGGGTGGAGAAGGCGCGCAGGTGCTCGTCGGCGAAGCCCGCGATCTCGGCGATGCCCTTGCGGGTCGGCTGCCACTCGACGCCGAGGCGGTGGCTCAGCTCATGGCGAAGGTGGGCCTCGTAGATGTAGCTGGCGGTGGTCGCGTGGTCGTAGATCGCCGGGTGGTAGAGGCGGGTCCAGCGGCCGTCCGGTCCTTGGGTCGCGTTGGCGATGAGAACGTGGGTGTGAAGCTGCGGATCTCCGTTTCGCGAGGAGCGGTGGCCGTAGGCGGCGGCCAGGTAGCCCGAGCCCTGGACGAACTCCGAGCCTCCGGCTCCGCGCCTCGTCCAGCACGCCTCGCGTTGCATGTAGCCGAGAGCGGCGGCGACAGCTTCGCGGTGGGCGGCTTGGACTTCAAGGGCGGCGACGGGTCCGCCGAGCGCCCAGAGGAGCGATACGGACTTGGGGGCCGAGAAGGTGAGGTCGAAGCCGGGAACCGCTCCCTTCCCCGGCACGCCCTGGCGGCCGAGCAGCGGCTCGCCATCGACCGGGTTGCGACCAGTGAGCACCGCCGTGAGCTGGTCGGCCGTGACCTCGCCTTCGAGGCCGAGCTGGTCGGCGGCTTCGCCGATCCACTCGCCGGCGGCCTCGCCCTCACCGGAGTAGTAGTCCTCCGCGCCTTCGGCGACCTTGTCGAGGTAGTAGCGCTCCTGGCCGATCCCGAGCTTTCCGATGGACAGCATCACCCCCTCTGTCCAGCGGGAGCGGGTTTTGCCCCGCTCTCTTAACAAAGTGATGAGGCGTGAGGGTGGTCGCTGTTGGCTGTTGAGACTCCTTCAGATGATGTCCTTGAAGCCCTCGGGGGCCTTCCTCTGGCTTGCTTCGGTCCTCTCTTGGCCTTGGAGGCTCTGGCTTCTTTAATTGGCTGGCTTTTGTGCCTGATGCGTAGTTCGAGCCGTTAGCTATCGTTCGAATTTCTCGGCCAGCTTTGCCAGCTCCGAGACCGATACGCCAATCGCTGCCGCGATCCCACGAACGGTTCCCCAGGTTGGGTTGGCTTCGCCGCGCTCGATCACGCCGAGCGTGCCCCAGGTGACGCCGGCCTTCGGCGCGAGGGTCTTCAAGGTGTGGCCCCGCTCCTCGCGGAGCTTCCGGATCGCCTTCCCAAGTGCAGGCTGAGGCAGGTCTCGGTGGGCAATCTTGCGTTTACGGTTCGCCATATATTCCTGCTAGACTCGCGGCCTAAACATAAGTGGGGCCGCGTGCTGGAACACCGGCCCCGTGGCGACGGGTCAAGGGTCACTCGCCCCGCCGCACGGGAACGGTAGCGGCATACCGGCTCCAGACAGCGGCGACCCGCCGTGGGTGAACACGACGGGCCGCCTGAGACACAAGGAGGCAAAGCTCCTCATGTCCTGCAATAACCCTACGGCGGACGGCGATGCCGTCGCCCTCACGATCCCTGCCAAGCACCGTAAGTTCCTGCGCGACCTCTTCGAGATTGCCCGCAACGGGATTCGAGAAGAGCTGGCTCAGTACCCCAAGCAGCTCAAAGAGCCGCGGCGCTTGCATCGGGAAGAGGTCGTCTACGAGAAGTTGCTGACTGCGCTCGGCAGCGGCTCCATCGTTCCCGACCGAGACGTGCGTGACGTGCTCCGTGACCTCGCGGAGATATACGACCGAGAGAACGAGTACGAGCGGGTGATAGCCGAGCATGAGGCGCTGCACAGCTTGCTCGACCAGCTCGCAGGGGGCGAGAGTGATGTTCGTTGACATCGCCGCCCGTTTCGGGGACAACCTGGTGCGCTGCCGCAAGATGGCGGACCTCTCCCAGGAGGAGGTCAGCCTTCGGGCCTCGGTCCACCGGACCGAGGTAAGCCAGCTGGAGCGAGGACTGCGAATCGCCCGCATCGACACGCTGGTCAAGCTCCGAGACGCGCTCGAAGTCTCATCCGACGATCTGCTCGCTGGGATCGTCTGGAACTCCGGCCACTACCGACCGGGAGGCTTCGCGATGGAGGGAGAGGACGAGCGCTGATGGCAGTCGCGAACCAGCTCGGTGCGAACCTCGCCTACTGCCGTAGGCGAGCCAAGCTCTCGCAAGAAGAGCTGGCAGTTATGGCCTCGCTTCATCGCACGGCCGTCGGTCAGATCGAGCGCGGCGAACGGGTGTGCCGCGTGGACACGCTGATCAAACTCGCGGGCTCGCTGGAAGTCCCGCCTGGCGAATTGCTCGTCGGGATGGATTGGGACCCCGGTGGCACGCGCCTTGGGCAGTACACGTTCGATCACGAGGAGGGCTCTGCCCCGCCGGGCGATTGTTAAGAAATCCCAGGAAGGCGGGGCAAATCGCCTTCTCGTTGGACAACAGGGGCAGAGACCAATGGCCGATGCCCCGCTGCTCACTGAGCCCTTGCTGGATACCAACGAGGCGGCGCGGCTCCTCCGGGTGCCGCGCAGCACGCTGTACGAGCTGGTTCGCTCGCGGGGATTGCCCCACGTCAAGATTGGACGAACCCTGCGCTTTACCCGAAAAGATCTCGGTATCTGGGTTGAAGGACACACCTACGCCGGCAGCGTTCCGGCGAAGCAAGTGCCGTTTCAGCGATAGGCGATAAGTCTGAGGCGCCGCAGCCATCCGGGTACGCAAAATTTCGTCGCGAGAGAGAAGAGCAAACGCCGCCTCAATCGCTAGCTTCGAAGCATGGCTCCCGGCGAGCAAGGCGTATCTGCGAAGACAACAGGCTCCGCCGAGGACGATGACGACGATGTCTTCGCCTTTGTTTTGGAGATGGCAGCCGCGGCTTGTCCTGAGTGCGACACGGTTGCGGAACCGGGGTCGTGTCCTACATGCGGCGCCGAGGTACCAGCTACCGACGAAATTTCAGAGGCGGCTCAAGCCAGGCGGAGAGCCTTGGAGCCCTTTGCCGAGGAGGCGCAAGTACTTCGCAAGCGCTTTGAGCGTCCATTCGAGGCGACGATCCCACTCTCAAACGATCAGTTCGTGGCTTGCCTGCAGGACACTGAGGTCCTAGGGCGCATTCAGCAAGTCATTTCTGCCTGTCACGATCTGGCCGCACTCAACATGAATGATCCACAGGCGATAGGAACCGAGGTTCGTCAAGCCGTCGCGGCTTCCGTAGACGAAATCCGAGAGCTGACAAATATTGCTGAAGAGCTAGCAAGCTTCGCGCCGCAAGAGCCCGCATCCGAGCTGCAGGACATGGGAATCGAGGTCAGCAAGCTAGGGAGCGATGTTATCGCCAGGCTAATTGAGACCGTCACGGCCGGAACAATCGAAGAGGCTAAGGAGGCCAATCGTTTGATGCAGGCGGCGCTTGACTCTTTCAACTTTCCGACCGACGAGCTCTTCGAGCGACTTGAGCAGTACGCACAACCTGATGTGGACGCTCGCGTAAGCCTAGTGCTCGATAAGCCTGGGAATTACACCGATGAGTTCGGCTTTATTGATACGGGCAAGGTCTTCGGAGCCTTTGTGGGTGAGGGAACACTGTTCCAATCTTTGGCTGAACGCGCCCGCGCATACTTCTCACATCTCGTTCCCACCGAATCCCTCTCAGAGGGTGCAGCGGTAGCACTCATCCTGCCCGCGGTGATGCTGGGCACGCTGGATCGGCCCTTGATCGGGCATCGCGCTGCAAGAGGAATGACTGCCCTCACGGAAGCCGCAATGGATCGCGATGCTGATCAGGTTCGGGCAATTGTCAAGCGAAGCACCAACGAAGGCCCCCGGTTGTTTGCCGCTGCGTCCCGCATCTATAAGGGAATGCGGCAGATGTACCTAGCCGACAAGGTCGAAGGCATCGATGAGGACCTGGCGCTTCGCGAAGTGATGCACGCCTATCAAGAACTTTCCGAGTCTTCCTACAAGGCATACGGCCGCGCCGTCCTCGACTTGCAGGCGATCGCTGAAGGTGAGACGGTTTCGAATGATGAGCGCTTGCCCACGCTGGGACCGCTCAAGCAGCGGCTAGATGCGTCAGAGGGGGACCTGGCTCGACTAGTGGGAGCAGCACTTGACACTGACTTGCGGAACGCCTCTGCGCACGCCCAGTACCGATGGGACGAGGAGGCCTTTGAAATTGAGGATTTCGATACTGGTCAGCGGTGGACCCTGGACGATCTACAACAAAGAGTGGACTACCTGGTCGGGACAGCCGTAGGCCTGGATGCCGGCTTCTGCTGCATGATCGTTGCGGAGGGTTTTGACCTTGAGCCCCCAGAATGGCTTCTCTCTGGCAAAGCTCCTGGTCTGACCGCAATGCTCGCGGAAACAATATTTTCGGCAAGCGGCTATCCGGGGATCCTGCTTGAGGACAAGGGAGCAACCGTCAGGGTACGCAACGCGGACACATCGGATCTGACTCCGCTGATGACGGCTCTCGGAGGGCTTTCCGCCGTCATCCCACCGGCTGACTCCTACAGAGTCATCGATGCCGAGTCCGGCGTAACGCTTCTGGATGTTCCTGGTGATGAGATGCAAGCCGCGAGGGATGCCGAGGACGACAAAGACCTCGCACTCATCCGGGCGCTTTGCAGTTCCGCAGGACGCACTGGCCGCGATGAGAAGGAGGCCATGCGCGAAAGCCTGGCCGTGCAGGCCAAGGTCGTCTGCGTAACCGCCATGATCGACGTGATCGAACAAGGGTTGCATCAAGATGTCTTTGCTCGAATGCGGGTGCGTTTCGAGGCTGTCCGCGAATTTGCCCTTTCCCGCGGGACATCAGATGACCCGGATTTGGCGAAGCTGGCGCAGCGGTTCGAGCGCGCGATTGCGCTGACCTATCGCGTGATTAGCAGCAAGGGCAGAGAGTTGACTCGGCTAGGGCGCAGCCTCGACAGCATCATCGCTTGGGCGGAGGCGCAGGGCGTTGTCTGGCCACCACATGCTCCGATTCAGATAGAAAGCGGCGGCGATACAGCAGCGGCTTGACCTATCGCGATAGCGCATCGTTCGCACGGGATCATGTCCCCATCTCGGCAGATCTGACCCCAAACCAGACCGATCCAACGTCGTCGAGCGCTCAGCGGGCAACTCAAGAGGCGCTAGCCGCGTAGCCGGGTCATTAGATACGCCATCGATCCTACATCGAGACTCCCTGAATTTTATTGCCCTAGACTTATGCGCTTATGGACATCGAACAGATCATCCGAGACGCGATAGCGGCAAGGTCCCCCGTGTCGCTCTACTACGACACCGACGGAAGCGCTCCTAGGACAGTTCATCCCCACGTGCTCTATCGCACCTCGACGGGAAAGATCTGCGTTGACAGCTACCAACTTGATGGCCCCACTTCTTCTGGTGGACCACTTCCGGACTGGCGCCCATTTGACCTTGCGAAGATCGCACAGGTTGAAGTACTGGATGGAGAGTTTGCAACTGCCCCCGGTCTAAATCTCGGATCACCGAAGTACTCGAACGGCCTCCTCGCACACGTCTAGCGTTTGATCGAGCTTGAGTCCTTCTCGGTCGTCGGGATGCGGTCTTTGGCCGATGTTCCGGATGTGCCCATTCGACGGCCGACCATCATCACCGGCGCTAACGATGGTGGAAAGAGCACGGCCCTCTATGCGCTTGCCTTCCTACTCGGCGGACCAAAGCCAACGCTTGACGATCACACGATGGTTGGACCCAACGAGGATGGCGCCGACCCGCTGAGACACGAGCGTATCGAGGTTACTGGCAGATTCGTCCTTGACGACCATGACACTGAGAACCTCGGCCTGGAGAGCGTGGTTCTTGTTCGTCGGGTAGCGGAAGTAGACGGCGAGGCACGCTACGAGCTACAACAAGTGGCGCCATCCGATGAGCGCTTCCGAAGCCTCGGAGATCAAAAACTCGCCGACTTGCGGAACTTGGCTGAAGCCACAGGCATAGCTCCTACGGGGCCGCGAAATACCAAGGCGGCCTGGCTTGAGCCCCTAGAGGGCCACGCGGCCACCCTTCCCCACGAAGAGGCTTGGGTTACTGCCCCGCCAGAGCTGATTTCCCGACTGCCTCGAATGATGCTTTTCTCCTCAACGGACGAGCCCGATCCCGAGAGACAGATCCACGCCGCTCTAAAGACCGCCTTTAAGGATCTACTAGACGACCCTCAGCTCACCGGCCCCGTGCGACAGGTCGAGTCTGCGGTGCAGCAGCAGCTCGCCGAGCGGGCTAAAGAGCTTTGCGATCACGTCGTCGGCCGCTGCCCCGAGCTGGAATCGATCGCGGTTGCACCCGAAGTGACCTTCACCGAAGGTTTTCGAAGCGTCGAGGTGCTTGCAGCCCGGGAGGGAGGAGTTGAGATCCCGCTCAATCGCTCGGGAGCTGGCCGACGTCGGCGAATAAATCTCGCTATTTGGGAGTGGACCGGAAATCTCCTAGATATTGCTGGCCCCGAGGATCGGGCGGTTGTAATCGGATATGACGAGCCCGATACGCACCTTGACTATGCCCACCAGCGCGAACTCGTTGAGCTAATTCAGCAGCAGTGCGCCAAGTCGGGGGTCCGCATGGTGATCGCAACACATTCGCTCAATCTGATCGATCGCGTGGATATGGAGAGTGTCGTGCATCTCCGGCTTCACGATCATCTGTCTGTGATCGAACGGTTGATGGCCTCGGACCACGAGAGCATCGACCTACATCTCCGGCGAGTATCGGAAGCAATGGGTCTGCGAAACAGCGTGCTTCTCCATGAGCGGTCATTCCTTGGAGTAGAGGGTCCAACGGAGATGCAGACGGTGCCTGCTCTTTTCCGGCTATCGACCGGAATGAGCCTCCAATCGGCAGGCATTGCTCTCATCGCGGGCAACGGGAACGACGGCGCACTCAACGTCGTCAAGTTCCTCAAGGAACACGGTCGAACTATGTCCTTCCTCGTGGTCGATGCGGACTCCAGCGACCGCAAGCTTTTTCGGCCCGACAAGCTGCGGGGAGCGGGCATTCAAGACGAGGAGATTCATTTTGTCGGCACGCGCGAGCTTGAGGATCTCTTTGCCAATGAGCAGTGGGCGCACACCGCAAACGAGCACTGGCCCCGAGATGACGGGGAGGAGTGGACAGCGGAGCATTTCGCGTCTCTGCGCCAGGCAGATAAGTTCAGCAAGGCGATAGAGAACGAGGTACGGAGCTGCTCATCCAACGCGCCCCCCAGGAAGACCGGCTATCTCGTCGCAT
The DNA here is from genome assembly GCA_963728045.1 of uncultured Solirubrobacterales bacterium. Taxonomy (GTDB): domain Bacteria; phylum Actinomycetota; class Thermoleophilia; order Solirubrobacterales; family 70-9; genus VRUE01. The sequence continues at coordinate 1,267,174 of CAVSIE010000002.1, read as the reverse complement.
TGGTGCAGAGCCTCACCGAGGTCGAGGAAGTGCCCGCAGACCTCGTAGCAATTTTTCGAAGCATGGCCGGCGTAGAGACAACTTGATGCCGAATCTCGCCTGCCTTATGCCAGGCTGCCTAGCGGAGGCGAAGCGAGAAGCGCAGGCGAGGGCTAGGCATCCTGGCGTCAGGAACCCCGCAACCGCCTTGAAGATGGGTGACACGATGCGCTAGACAGGCTGCATGCCTGCGACGCATCCAGATCTCGCTGACATCGAGAAAGCCATTCGTCTTGCTCTTGCTTGCGGTCGACCGGGGATCGTGGATGTCGCCCAGATTGCCTCGACATCGACCAGCACGCTCCAGCGCGCACTCGCACACGAGGGAGTCTGCTTCTCAGAGTTGCGCCGGAAAATACGGCTAAGGATTGCGCTCCGGCTGTTGACCAGCGGAAAGAGCTTGCGTTTCGCTGCCTCGGAAGTGGCTCTCACTCCGGACCATCTCTCGGTAATGATCAAGGAAGAAACCGGACTTTGCCCAAGGCAGATTCTCCGAGCCGCCAAACTAGGAGGGCGGGTGTCGCACTGGCGGAGGCAGGGTCCGCCTAGCTACGGCTCCCCGCTTTATCACCGCCAACGGCGCGAATGGCTTCAAATTGATGCGGAGTTGATTAGGTTGCTCGCCGACCTGAACGCTTTGCATCCGCTCGCGCAATGGGCAAAGGCTCTCCTCGTTGCCATTGACAGGCCCGACTATCGGAAGCAGCCCTACCGGGACGACCTCCGCGACCGGCGCAAGCTAGAGCGGGAGCGGTGGGAACTTCAACTGCGCAGATTTCTTGATCGCTCGTTGGATGCTGAGGCCGCATAGTGCCGACTCGACCCGCAGGCCCCTCAGACCGACAGCGGCGGCCCAGCTTACGTCCGGCCTATATGGCCGAGCGCTCGCGATGGATCGGAGATCACGTGCAGCATCGAAGTGAGCTGGACTTGCGCGCCCTCTCCACCAGCGTGCGAGCACGGCAGATTTCTTTGGTAATTGCGGTGATCTTCGTCGGACTCGGAATAGCGATAAGCATTTCGATCCTCCAGCAAAGCCATGTTGTCGGCACCGGATTTCTCGTCGCCGGGGTCGGACTGATCCGACAGATCGCAAACTTGTAGCGAGCTGGCAGTGCTCGGACCCGGCGTGTCCCCAAATATGTCCCCGACTCGGCAGATCCGGTCCCAACTAGACCGATCCAACTGGACGAGATCGTGCCTAACCGGCCCAGGTCGGGCTCAGATATCGCGCTCGTAATGAAGGGGTCCCCGGTTCAAGTCCGGGCGTCGGCTCTGTCAGTCGCTGGATAGGGCTTAGGCCATGCTAAATAGGTATTCTTCGACAGGAAATACCTATTTAGTATGCAGACCTTTCGCGACTTGAAAAAGCACCTGGGAATGGTCCCGGCTCGATCCGCCGCGGCATTGGCGGAGGCCAGTGCGGGCCGAGGCCGCGAGGAGGCCTTTCGCCGACAAAATCCTCAGGTGCTGCGGGGGTTGATGGAGGTTGCGCTAATCCAGAGCAGCGCCTCGTCCAACGCCATCGAGCACATCACGGTCGCGCCTGGTCGAGTCACGGAACTCGTTCAGGAGAAGACAGTGCCGCAGACCCGCTCAGAGGAGGAGGTCGCCGGGTATCGCAAAGCCCTCGACACAATCCACTCGAGCGCGAAGCACATCCCGCTTACATCGTCGGTCGCCCAGCAGTTCCATCGAGATATCTACTCATTCACGCCCACGCCGGGAGGCCGGTTCAAGAGTTCTCAGAACGAGGTCGCGCGGTTCGATGAGAATGGGAAGAAGCTCGAAGTCATCTTCAAAGGCGTAAGCCCGTTGGAAACCCCCAGCGCAATGGATGAGCTGCACGAGGCTCTGACTGAGGCGATCGACAGCGAAGAGCACTCCCCCCTGCTCCTGTCGGGTGCCTATGTCTTCGACTTCCTAATGATTCATCCGTTCAACGATGGGAATGGTCGGCTGTCTCGATTGTTGACTCTGCTTCTCCTCCATCAGAGCGGACATGAGGTAGGGCGGTTCATCAGCCTGGAGAAGCTGGTGGAGGAAAGTAAGGAGACGTACTACGAAAGTCTCCAGAAATCGACATTGGGATGGGACCAGGGCAAACACGACATTTGGCCTTGGCTCAACTACTTCCTCGGCATTCTCAACGCGGCCTACAAGGAATTCGAAGCCAGGGCAGGCGAGCTGACGAGCGGACGTGGCTCAAAGGCGATGCGGATCAAGCTGTTCGTGCGATCTCGTGCATCCGATGTCTTCACCTTCGACGAGATCCACCAGGCACTTCCAGACATCAGCTCAGATCACATCCGGGCAGAGCTGAGGAAGCTGCGCGACGCTGGCATGGTCGAGTCGCCCGGTCGTGGACGCAAGGAGTGGCGACGACTCAGCACCGATTTCTGACCGGGCGTCGGCTCTGTCAGGCGCTCAGGCCGTCGAACTTGTAGCCAACGCCGCGCACGGTTAAGACGAGCTCGGGCTTCTGGGGGTCGCGCTCGACCTTCTGGCGCAGGTTGGAGATGTGGACGTCGCAGGCGCGCTCATCGCCTTCGAACTCGGTCTGCCACAGCTCCTCCATGATCTTGCGGCGGGGGAAGACCTCACCGGCGTGGCCGACGAGGAGGCGGAGCAGCTGGAACTCGGAGCGGGTCAGGCTGACCGGCTCGCTGCGCACGGTGACCACGTGGCGGACGAGGTCGATCGCCACCGGGCCCGACTCGATCCGCACCGCCTGGCCGAGCGGCGAGCGGTCGAGCTCGCGGCGGCGTAGCTGGGCGCGTACCCGGCCGAGCAGCTCCCGCACCGAGAAGGGCTTGGTCACGTAGTCGTCGGCGCCGACCTCGAGCCCGACCACCTTGTCGACCTCGGCGTCCTTGGCGGTGAGGACGATGATCGGCACGGCGCTGCGCGAGCGCACGTCGCGGCAGATGTCGAGCCCGCTGGGGCCGGGCATCATGATGTCGAGGATCAGCAGGTCGAAGGGGATGCCGTCATCGAGCATGCCGCTCGCCTCGTCGCCGTCCGCCGCCGCGGTCACCTCGAAGCCCTCCTGGACGAGCGCGTAGCCAACCGAGTCCCGCACCGAGGGCTCGTCGTCGGCGATCAGGATGCGGCCGCTGCTCATCAGGCCACCGGGGTCGGGCTTGGCTGGGCGAGCGGGAGGCGGATCCAGAAGGTGCTGCCCTCACCCTGGACCGAGCGGGCGCCGATCTCGCCGCCCATCACGCTGACCATGCGCCGAGCGATCGCCAGGCCAAGGCCGAAGCCCTCCTGCTGGCGCGACTCGCTGCGCCTGTAGAAGCGCTCGAAGATGCGGTCGATCTCCGCCGCGGGGATGCCCGTTCCTGTGTCGATCACTTCCAGCGCTACCTCCCTCTCGCCGTCGTGGCGGCCGCGAACGGTAACGGCGCCGGGCGCGGGCGTGTTCTTGAAGGCGTTGGTGAGCAGCCCGATCAGCACCTGGCGCAGCAGCGTCGGGTCGGCCTCGGCGGCCAGCTCGGGCTCCACCTCGACCGCGAGCTCGATGCCCGGCGGCGCCACGACAGCGGCGACGGAATCGCGGATCGCGACTGGCACGTCGACCACCTCGGTCTCCCCCGTGCCCAGCGACTCGACCCGGGCCAGGGTCAGCAGCGCCTGGGTCAGCCGGTTCATCCGCTCGGTGTCCTCGGCGAGGCGCGAGAGGAAGTGGTCGCGGGCCTCGGGATCGTCCTTGGCCCCCTCACGGAGCACCTCGATCGCGCTGGAGATGCCGGCCAGCGGGTTGCGCAGCTCGTGCGCGGCGTTGGAGACGAAGTCCGCTTCGGCCAGCTCGCGGCGCAGCTCTTCGGTGCGGTCGCGCAGCACTGCCAGCACCGCGCGCTCGTCCGGCAGCGAACGCGCCGACATCGCGTAGGCGCGGTCGCCGATCCGCAGCGCCGGGTGAGCGGCGAAGCCGAGCTCGGCGGCGCGTCGCAGTTGCGGCAGCATCGGCTCGGGCGGCAGGCCGGCCGGGTCGAGCAGCTTCGTCGCGGCGCGGTTGGAGAAGCGCAGCGGCCCCTCGACGTCGACGACGATCACCGCGTCGGTGAGGCCGTCGAAGATCGCTTTCAGCTTGTTGCGGTCGGCGGTGAGAACGCCGAAGCTCTCCTTCAGCGAGGCGCGCATCGAGTCGAGGGCGCGGGCGAGGTCGCCGATCTCGTCGGGCCCGGCGGTCTCCAGCGGCACGTCGAAGGAGCCGGCGGCGAGCTGGCCGGCGGCGCGGGAGAGGCGGGTGACGCGGTGGGCGATGCCGACCGCGATCAGGAAGCCGACGAGAATGCCGATCGCGATCGCGCCGAGCACGGCGCGCGGCGTGTCGCCGAAGAGGTAGACGACGCCGGCGGTGATCAGCGATACGGCGGCGAAGGCGCCGGCCAGCCAGAGTCGCATCCCGATCCGTCTCATGAAGGTTTACTAACAGAAAGGAACGATGGCGGTCACGGGGCCGGCTGGCGGTCGTGGAAGAATCGGCCGATGCGGACTCTGGTCTTCATTCCGGCCTGGAACGAGGAGGGCTCGATCGCCGAGGTGATCGACGGCGTGCGCGCGTCCCTGCCCGGCGCCGACGTGCTGGTCGTCGACGACGGCTCGACCGACAGCACCGCGGCGCGCGCCGCGAGACCGGCGCGCTGGTCGCCTCGCTGCCCTTCAACCAAGGGCTGGGGGCGGCGCTGCAGACCGGCTACCTGCACGCGCTGCGCGAGGGCTACGACTTCTTCGCCCACCTCGACGCCGACGGCCAGCACCCACCGGCCGACGTGGCGCGGCTGCTGGAGGAGGTCTACGCCGACCGCGCCGACCTGGTGATCGGCTCCCGCTACCGCGATCCCGAGGCGGCCGAGGCCGAGAGCGACGACTACAAGCCGACGATCTCGCGGCGGATCGGCAGCAACGTCTTCCGCTTCTTCCTCACCCTGGCGACGCGGCAGCGCTTCACCGACACGACCAGCGGGATGCGCGCGGCGAACCGCCGGGTGATGGCGCTGTTCAGCGAGCGCTACTCGCCCGACTTCGCCGAGATCGAGTCGCTGCAGCTGGCGGTGCGCCAGGGCCTGCGGGTCGAGGAGGTGCCGGTGCGAATGCTGGAGCGGGTCGATGGCGCCTCCTTCCTGACGCCGCTGCGCTCCGCCTTCTTCATCTTCAAGGGACTGATCGTGCTGCTGGTCGGCCAGTTCCGGCCGCGTCGCCCGGAGCCGGAGCAGTAATGAGCCTGGCGACGGTCCTCGCCCAGCAGGAGCCAGCCGTCCACCTCACCTCGCAGACGCGGATCCTGGCTGCGGTGCTGGCGGTCGCCTTCATGGCGATGATCCTCGAGCTGATCCGCCGCGACAAGCTGCAGGAGCGCTACAGCGTGGTCTGGTTCGTCGCCGGCCTGGGCATGCTCGCCGGCGCCGCCTTCCCGGGCCTGCTGGAGCTGGTCGCCGACGCGATGGGCGTGCGCGACACCAACGTCGCCCTGTTCTCGATCGTGCTGCTGCTGCTGCTCGGGCTGGCGCTCAACTTCAGCGTGATCATGTCCCGCCAGGCGGCGCAGATCACGCGGCTCGCGCAGGAGCGGGCGCTCGAGCGGGCGCGGGAGCGGGCGCGCTCAAGCGAGAACGGGCGCGAGGCGGAAGAGAAGAGCCTCGAGCGCTAGCTCCTCGGAGACGTTGAGGTCGAAGCGGCGGCGGGTGTCCTGGACCAGCTCCGCGGCGCGGCGGGGCGCGGCGGGGCTGAGGCCGGCGGCTTGCGAGCGCAGCGCCTCGAGCCGGTCCCGGTTGAAGACGACCTCCTCGGCCCCGGCAGCGATCGCCGCCAGATCTCGGAACCAGACAGCGCAGAGCTCCAGGCCCAGATCGAGGACCTCGGTGCGGCGGCGACGCCCAGCTCGTTTCGCCTCGTCGGTGATGTCGCGGGCGGTTCGTTTGACCCCAGCGTCGGCCTGCTCTTCCAATGCTTCGCGGACGGCGGCTTCGGCCTCCTCGCCAGCCGCCTCCGCAGTATCGAGCAGCGCCCGGTAGGGGGCCGTCGGGCCCGACTCGCCGGAACCTCCCCCTTGTTCCGCCGAGTCGGGCCCGACGGCCCCGGCCAACACCAAAGCCTCTGCTCGAAGTCGTCGGCCTGGATCTGCGAGCAGGAAGCGGGCGCGGTCGATGTCCCCGGCGGAGAGTCGGGCCGCAGCAGCGATCTCATCGTCTGGTGCCTCCCCGGCCAGGGCCTCTTCCACTACCTCCGGCGGTAGCGGCGCGAACTCGACCGGCTGGCAGCGCGAGGCGATGGTCTCCAGCAGCAGCTCCGGCTCGGAGCTGAGCAGGATCAGGTGGGCGAACCCGGGCGGCTCCTCGAGCGTCTTCAGCAGGGCGTTCTGGCTCTCGTCGCGCATCGCCTCGGCGGCCTCGATCACGAAGACCCGCTTCTCGCCCTCGAAGGGGCGGTAGGAGGCGGCCCGGATCACCCGCTCGCGCACCTCCTCGACCAGGTGCTGGGCGCCGCGCGGCGCGAGCCAGACCAGGTCGGGGTGCGGCGAGGGGTCGAGCAGAGCGCGGCGGCGGGCGTCCTCGGGGTCCTCGGCCCCGCCGGCGAGGATCTCGGCGGCGAAGGCCCGCGCGGCACGACCCTTGCCGGCGCCGCGCGGCCCGCGGAACAGGTACGCGTGCGAGGGCCCGGACGCCAGCGCCGCACTCAGCGCCATCCGCGCCCGCGGCTGGTGCTCGGTGGCGCTCTCCAGCGCTGCGCTCACTGAACCCGGCTCCGCACCGCCGCCATCACCCGCTCGTGCACCTCCTCGACGCTGCCGTCGCCGTCGACGACGACGACGCGGTCGGAGGCGATGATCGCGATCTCCTCGTAGGCCTCGGCGACGGCGCGCTGCAGGTCGAGGCCCTCGGACTCGAAGCGATCCTCGCCGTCGGCCCGGCCCAGGCCGGTCTCGGGATCGACGCGCAGCAGCACGGTCAGGTCGGGCCAGAGACCGTCGATCACCGTGTCGGTGAGCGAGAGCACATGGCTCGTCCCGAGCTCCCGCGCCCCGCCCTGGTAGGCGACGCTGGAGTCGGCGAAGCGGTCGGCGACGACGTCCGTGCCGGCCTCGAGCGCCGGACGGATCACGCTGGCGATCAGGTCGGCGCGCGCGGCGGAGAAGAGCAGCAGCTCGGCGAAGGGGTCGAGCTCGACCGAGGGGTCGGCGAGCAGCTCGCGGATCCGCTCGGCGGCGTCGGTCCCCCCCGGCTCGCGAATCAGCAGCGTCTCGGGGCCGAGCGCCTCGGCCAGCAGGCGCGCCTGGGTGCTCTTGCCCGAGCCGTCGATCCCCTCCAGGGAGATGAACAACGCGCCCGGGCCTCAGCCCTTGGTCGCGGCCTTGGCGCGTTTGCGCTTGCGCGTCGCGGTGTCGGCTTTGCTCGGCACGGCGCCGTCCTCGGAGCCGTCCGGCAGCGGCTTCTTCGCCATCGCTTCCTTCGCCGCTTTCGCCGCTTCGCGCTCGGCGCGGCGTTTCTTCATCTCCTGCATCGACTCGCAGTCGTCGTTGAGGCAGAGGTTCCAGGGCCGGCCGCGGAAGGGCTGGACCTTCAGCCGCGGGGTCTGGTCGCAGACCGAGCAGCGCTCCTCGAGCTTGAAGACGTCGCCGCGCTGGGGCAGCGGGAAGGTCTGGTCGCAGGACTCGGGGTCGTCGGCGTTCCAGCCGCCGCAGCCGACGAAGCGCTTGCCCGACTTTTTGGCGCGGATGATGCGCAGCATGTTGGGCGAGCCGTCCTCCTTGGTCCGGCCGGCTTCCTCGCAGACCTTGCAGGGGCCGAGGATGCGGTCCTCGTCCATCCCCGCCCAGACCACTTTGGCGAGGTCCTCGCGGCTCTCGTCGATTTCGGTCCAGGTGCTGTGGAGCAGCTCGCGGCTGTCGCCGACGACGCCGTCCTTGGTCATCTCGCCGGCGGCGATCTGGTCCATCTCCGCCTCGAGCGTGGCGGTCATCTCCGGTGTCGCCATCGCCGGCACGTATTTCCTGAACGCCTCGTACATCGCGATCCCGGTCTCCGAGGGGACCGGCGGGTTGCCGTAGACGTAGCCGCGGTCGAAGAGCTTCTTGATGATGTCGGCCCGGGTCGCCTTGGTGCCGAGGCCGCGCTCCTCCATCATCTCGATCAGCTTCGCCTGCGAGATCCGCGAGGGCGGCTGCGTCTCCTTGTCGAGGATCCAGGGCTCGCCGTCGAGCTCGAGCGTCTGGCCCTCCTCCAGCTTCGGGATCTCCTCGTCGGCGGAGCGGGCGTAGGTGTAGATGCCGGCGTAGCCTGGGTCGACGACGACCGAGCCGCGCACGAAGTAGGTCTGCGAGCCGGCCTCGATGTCGGCGCGGGTCGACTCGGTGATCATCGGCGGGCTGAAGGTGGCGAGGAAGCGGCGCACGACCAGCTCGTAGACGCGCCGCTTGGGACCGTCGAGGGCGCCGGGGTGGATCGCCTGGGTCGGGTAGATCGGCGGGTGGTCGGTGGTCTCTTTTTTGCCGCGGGTCGGCTTCAGCTCCCCGTCGAGCAGGCCGGAGGCGGCGGAGAACTCCTTGATCCGGACCAGCGAGGAGACCAGCTCGTGCAGCGGCAGCGAGACGGGATAGACGGTGTTGTCGGTGCGCGGGTAGGAGATGAAGCCGTCCATGTAGAGGTCCTCGGCGATCCGCATCGCGCTGGCGGGGGTGATGCCGAGGCGGCTGGAGGCGTCGGTGGTGAAGGCGGTCGTGTTGTAGGGCGTGGGCGGCTTGCGGGTGTTCTTGCGCGCCGTCACCGACTTGACCGTGCCGGGGCCGGTGGTGCCGGCGAGCGCGGCGTCGGCCTCCGCCTTCTCCCAGAACTTGTCGGTCTCGTGGTGGGCCTCGAAGCTGCCGTCGGGATGCTGGAAGCGGGCGAACAGTTCCCAGAAGGGCTTGGCGACGTGGGCGCGCCGCTCCATCTCGCGCTCGACGATCAGGCCCAGGGTGGGGCTCTGGACGCGGCCGACGGAGAGAAAGTTGGAGCCGAAGCGCCGGGTGGCGAGCGAGACGGCGCGGGTCAGGGTCGCGCCCCAGAGCAGGTCGATGTCCTGGCGGGCAGCGCCGGCGTTCGCGAGCGGGTAGGAGAGCTCGTCGAGCTCCCCGAAGGCGCGCTCGATCTCCTCCTTGGTCAGCGCCGAGTAACGGGCGCGCTTGATCCGCAGGGTGCCGTCGCGGGTCCCCTCGCGCGAGCCGAGGTCCGGGTTGGCGTCGAGCATCTCCTCCAGCGCCTCGAGACCGATCAGCTCGCCCTCGCGGTCGAAGTCGGTGGCGATCACCAGCTCGTCGGCCTCTTGCGCCACCTTCTTGATCGCCTTGACGACGTTCTTGTCGGTCGGCTCCTTGATCAGCTCGGCGTCGATCAGGTCGTGCAGGTCGGTTTTCTGCCAGTTCGAGTAGCCCTCGGGGAAAGCCGGCCCGAGCACGTGCCCCTTCAGGCCGATCGTCCGCTGCTGCTCGCCGTTGGCGTCGGTCCAGGTGTAGTAGGGGACTTTGAAGGTTTTGTCGCTGGACGCGCTGCCGCCGCTGAGGAATTTGGCGATCTTCTCGGCGCTGTTGTTCTTCTCGGTGACGATCAGCCTCATGGGGCGGCGAGGGTAGCAGGGGCGCTCGGTGGCGCCAGAGGGCCGCCGCCCACCGATCCCCTTAGGATCGGCGCCGCGATGAAGGCCTTGGTCACAGGCGGCGCCGGGTTCATCGGCTCGAATCTGGTCGATGCGCTGCTCGCTCGCGGCGACGAGGTGACGGTGGTCGACGACCTCTCGACCGGCCGGCGCGAGAACCTCGAGGGAGCGCTGGCGAACGGCGCGAAGTTGGTCGAGCAGGACATCCGCGACGCCGACGCGATCGCCGCGCTGGCCGGCGAGACGGAGCCGGAGGCGATCTTCCACCTCGCCGCCCAGATCGACGTGCGCAAGTCGGTCGAGGACCCCGCCTTCGACGCCGCGATCAACGTCGGCGGCACCGCCAACGTGCTCGAGGGAGCGCGGCGGGCGGGAGCGCGCCGCATCGTCTTCGTCTCGACCGGAGGGGCGATCTACGGCGACGGCGACGAACAGGAGCTGCCGCTCTCCGAGCAGACGCCGGCGGCGCCGGAGGCCCCCTACGGGCAGAGCAAGTTCGCCGCCGAGGGCTACCTCGCGCTCTACGAACGGCTCTACGGGCTCTCCGGGGTGAGCCTGCGGCTGGGCAACGTCTACGGCCCGCGGCAGGACCCGCTCGGCGAGGCAGGCGTGATCGCGATCTTCTGCGGGCGGCTGCTGGCCGGGGGGCGGCCGACCGTGTTCGGCGACGGCACTCAGACCCGCGACTACATATATGTGGGGGACGTGGTCGCGGCGGCGCTCACCGCGACCGGGTCGGAGGCGACGGGCCCGATCAACGTCGGCACCGGCGTCGAGACCGACGTGCTGGAGCTGGCCAGGCTGCTCGGCGAGCTCGGCGGGAGCGGGAGCTTCGAGCCCGAGTTCGCCCCGGCGCGCGCCGGCGAGGTGCAGCGGAGCGCGATCGACCCCGGCCGCGCCGAACGCGAGCTGGGCTGGCGCGCCGAGACCTCGTTGGAAGAGGGCCTGCGGCTGACGCTGGCCTCCATCTAACCCCGCATCACTAACCTCCATCACATGCCCGCACAGGCCTATGCCGGCAAGGAGTGCGTCTGCCAGCTGCGCAAGGGGATCTGCGACCAGTCCTGCGTGCGCGACATGCTGGAGACGCCGTTCTACATCGCCTGCCTGAAGACGGCGGGGCGGCGCTGCCTGGTGGTCGGCGGTGGCGACATCGGGCTCGAGAAGGTCGAGGGGCTACTGGCCTGCGATGCCGACGTGACCCTGATCGCGCCGGTCGCCCACCCGCAGCTGGAGGAGCTGGCGGCGGAGGGGTCGATCGAGTGGGAGAAGCGGGTCTATGCAGGCGCCGCCGACCTCGAGGGCGCCTTCATGGCGATCGCCGCGACCGACGACAGCGAGGTCAACATCGGCGTCTACGACGACGCCGAGCGGCGGGCGATGCTGGTCAACGTGGTCGACGTGCCGCCGCTCTGCAACTTCATCCTGCCGGCGATCGTCCGCACCGGCCCGCTGGCGATCGCGATCTCGACCGCCGGCGCCTCCCCCGCCCTGGCGAAGCGGATGAAGCGGGAGATCTCCGAGCTGTTCGGCGAGGAGTACGCCCGCCTCGCGGTCGTCCTCAACGACGCCCGCGGCTGGGCGAAGGGGACGCTGCCGACCTACCAGGACCGCAAGGAGTTCTTCGAGGGCATCGTCAACGGCGAGCCCGACCCGGTCGAGCTCCTGGGCGAAGGGCGCGAGCCCGAGCTGCTGGCGCTGATCGAGGCCGCCAAGGAGCGGGCGGTGTCGACGCTCGCTTGAGTCTCAGCTGACCCCGCAGGCCGAGCCGCGGATCCGCTCCAGCGTCCCGCGCAGCTCGTTCGCCTGCTTGGTGCTGAGATTGGCGCTGAAGGCGACGTCGAGCTCTCCGCGGACCACCGGCCGCATGTCTTCGAGCAGCTCGGCCCCGGCGGGAAGCAGCGTCGCGTAGCTGACGCGGCGATCGGTCTCGCAGAAGGTCCGCTCCAGCAGGCCGGCCTTGATCAGCCGATCGACCAGCTTGGTCAGCCCGCCGCGGGTGATGACCAGGGCCTCGGCGAGCTCCCCCATCTTCATCCTCTGCTCAGGCGCCCGATCGAGCGTCGCCAGCACCTCGAACCAGGGCAGTGGCGGCAGCTCGGCGGCGGTCAGAGCCTCTTGGAGACGGCCCTGGATCGCGGCATAGGTCCTCGCGATCGAGATCCAGGCCTCGCGATGGGGGTCCGTTGTCGCGGAGCCGTTGCTCTTCCCGTCGAGAGTGGCCTGCTCGGTCATATGACGATCATCTCACAAGATGCTTGTTGTGACAATAGTTGACACGTAAATCTTCTCTGCTAAGATTGTTTCCAGATCAACTATTTGAAGGGCAACGACTTGGAGGGAGCAAGATGAGCACTGAGACGATCGACAAGCAAGAGGTCCCGGTAGGCACCTGGGCAGTGGATCCCGTTCACTCCTCAATCGCCTTCGCGGTCACCCACAACGGAGTAACCACGTTCCGCAGCGGCTTCGAGCGCTACGACGCCCGCCTCAGCGGCGGCGAGCAACCACGGCTGGAGGGCACGGTGAAGGTCGAGAGCATCGCCATCGATGAGGAGATGCTGAAGGGCCACCTGCTCTCCCCCGAGTTCTTCGACGTCCAGCGCTTCCCGCAGCTGCGCTTCGCCTCGAGTGAGCTCAGCGTCGGCGAGGACGGAACGCTGCGGGTGCTCGGCGAGCTCGAGATCCGCGGCGAGAAGCGTGAGGTCGAGGCCAGCGGTCGCCTTGCCCAGCTCGGCGAGGACCTGGCCGGCAAAGAGCGGGTCGGCCTTTCGCTCGAGGCGACCGTCGACCGGCGCAACTTCGGGCTCGACTGGCAGGCCGAGCTGCCGAGCGGCGGCGAGGTCCTCGACTACGCGGTGACGATCTCGGTCGACCTCGAGCTCGTCGGCGAGGAGGAGTGACGTGCGAGTCCTCGGCATATCGGGAAGCCTGCGACGAGGCTCCTTCAACGCCGCCCTGCTGCGGGTCGCCGGCGAGCGGCTTCCAACGGGGGCGGAGCTGGCGCTTTTCGATCGACTGCGCGCGGTGCCGCCCTATGACGAGGACGTCGACACCGCAAGGGAGCCTGCCGCGGTTCACGAGCTGCGCGAGGCAGTGCGCGAGGCCGACGCCGTCCTGATCGCGACGCCGGAGTACAACAGCTCGATACCAGGCCAGCTCAAGAACGCCCTCGACTGGGTATCCCGACCGGCGGGCCAGAGCGCCCTGCGCGGCAAGCCGGTCGCGGTGATCGGCGCCTCGACCGGCATGTTCGGAGCGGTCTGGGCCCAGGCCGAGCTGCGCAAAGTCCTGGCGGCGATGGGCGGTCGCGTGATCGACTCCGAGCTGCCGGTCTCCCACGCGCACGAGCTGATCGTCGGCAACCGCCTGGAGCTTTCGCCCCAGCAATCCGAGCAGCTCGAGGAGATCCTCGCCGAGCTGGTCGCCGCAGCGGAGGCCGAGGCCGAAACGATGGCAGTCGCGGCCTAGTCGATGTCGACTTAGTCGCACTATCGCGACTAAGTCGCCACTCAGGCAGCCGGCAGGGCGAAGAAGGCGACCGCGGCGAAGTGGGCGGCGGCGGCGGCGATGACGAGGAGGTGGAAGACCTCGTGGTAGCCGAAGACACGCGGGTTGGGGTTGGGCCGCTGGGTCGCGTAGACGACGGCGCCGATCGTGTAGAGGAGCCCGCCGGCGGCGACCAGCAGCGTTCCGGCGGCGCCCATCTCGCTCCACAGTTCAGGGAAGGCGATCAGGGCCACCCAGCCGATCGAGATGTAGACCAGCGCCGCGACCCACTTCGGGTGCTCGATCCAGACCATCTCGACGATCGCGCCGGCGATCGCGCCGATCCAGACCACGGCGAGGATCGCGTCGGCGAGCGGCCCGTCGAGGGCGAGCAGGGCGAACGGCGTGTAGGTGCCGGCGATGAGGACGAAGATCATCGAGTGGTCGAGCCGGCGCATCCAGCGGCGCACGTTGGGCCGCTTCCATTCCACGCGGTGGTAAAGCGCGCTGGTGCCGAGCAGGGCAGAGAGGCTGGCGGCGTAGATCGCGACGGCGAGGGTGGCCTGGGGCGTATCGGCGGCGACGATCAGGGCGGCGCCGAGGCCCAACGAGATGAAGAACGCCCACTCGTGCGAGACGCCGCGCAGCTTCGGCTTGACCGCCGCGATCGCGTCGCCTGCAACTTCCCTTGCAGCCCCCGCCTTCTCGGTTGCCTTCGCCCGCACCATCGGCTTGTCACCATAGACGGAGAACCACCTCGAAAGCGCAAAATTTGCGGCTTTTGCGGCCTTGCGCCAACACGGTTGGCGTCCGACGCGTTATGGAAGCTGGGTAGCTCACCCCCAGAAGCCGCCCGAGAGGAGAAGTTCGATGTCCAAGACCGCCGCCAGCACCCCCCAGACCGGTCTGCAGGGCCTCTCGATAGAGCGGCGGTTCTCCTCTGCCGGCACCCATCCCTTCGACGAGATCGAGTGGGAGACGCGCGACGCTGTGATCGGCGATCCCGAGAACCCGGCCTTCGAGCAGCGCGGGGTCGAGTTCCCGAAGAGCTGGTCGCAGAACGCGACAAACATCGTCGCCCAGAAGTACTTCCGCGGGCAGCTCGGCACCGAGAAACGGGAGTCCTCGGTCAAACAGATGATCGGGCGGGTCGCCGGCACGATCTCCGACTGGGGGCGCGAGGGCGGCTACTTCGCCTCCGACGAGGACGCCGATGCCTTCGAAGCGGAGCTGACCTCGATCCTGCTCAACCAGAAGGCGGCCTTCAACTCGCCGGTCTGGTTCAACGTCGGCTTCGAGGAGCGCCCGCAGTGCTCGGCCTGCTTCATCCTCAGCGTCGAGGACACGATGGAGTCGATCCTCGACTGGAACACCAAGGAGGGCAAGATCTTCCGCGGTGGGTCGGGCTCGGGGATCAACCTCTCCAACATCCGGGGATCGGTCGAGCCGCTCTCCAAGGGCGGGCTCGCCTCCGGCCCGGTCAGCTTCATGCGCGGCGCCGACGCCTGGGCGGGGACGATCAAGTCGGGCGGCAAGACGCGGCGGGCGGCGAAGATGGTCGTCCTCGACGTCGACCATCCCGACATCGAGCACTTCATCTGGTGCAAGGCCGACGAGGAGAAGAAGGCCGCGGCCCTGCGCGACGCCGGCTTCGACATGTCGATCGACGGCGAGGGCTTCACCTCGATCCAGTACCAGAACGCCAACAACTCGGTGCGGGTCACCGACGACTTCATGGAGGCGGTCGAGGCCGGCGAGGACTGGAGCCTCACGGCACGCGCCACGGGCGAGCCGACCAAGACGCTGCCGGCGCGCGAGCTGATGAGCCAGATCGCCGACGCCGCCTGGCGCTGCGCCGACCCGGGCGTCCAGTACGACACGATCATCAACCGCTGGCACACCTGCCCGGAGTCGGGGCGGATCAACGCCTCCAACCCCTGCAGCGAGTACATGCACGTCGACGACTCGGCCTGCAACCTGGCCTCGCTCAACCTGATGAAGTTCCGCCGCGAGGACGGCTCCTTCGACGTCTCCGACTTCGAGCACGCGGTCGACATCGTCTTCCTCGCCCAGGAGATCGTCGTCGGCTGCTCCAGCTACCCGACACCCGAGATCGCCGCCAACGCCAACGCCTTCCGCCAGCTCGGCCTCGGCTACGCCAACCTCGGCGCGCTGCTGATGTCCGACGGGCTGCCCTACGACTCCGACGCGGGCCGCAACGTCGCCGCCGCGATCACGGCGCTGATGACGGGTCGCGCCTACCGCCAGTCGGCGCTGATCGCCGCCGGCGCGACCGGGCCCTACGACGAGTACGAGCGCAACCGCGAGCCCCACAACGGGGTGATGCGGATGCACCGCGACGCCTCCTACGACGTCGACCCAACCGGGATCAAGGGCGACCTGCTCGAGGCGTCGCAGCGGGCCTGGGACGAAGCGGTCGAGCTGGGCGAGGAGCACGGTTACCGCAACGCGCAGGCGACGGTGCTGGCGCCGACCGGGACGATCAGCTTCCTGATGGACTGCGACACGACCGGGATCGAGCCCGACTTCTCCCTGGTCAAGTTCAAGGAGCTGGTCGGCGGCGGCCAGATGACGATCGTCAACAAATCGGCGCCGCTGGCGCTGCGCACGCTCGGCTACACCGACGTCGAGGTCGACCAGATCAACGCCCACATCGCCGAGAAGAACACGATCGTCGGGGCGCCGGGCCTGAAGGACGAGCACCTGCCGGTCTTCGACGTGGCGGTCGGCGAGCGGGCGATCACCCACACCGGCCACATCGACATGATGGCCGCGACCCAGCCCTTCATCTCCGGGGCGATCTCGAAGACGGTCAACCTGCCGCAGACGGCGACGGTGGAGGACATTGCCGACGCCTACACGCGCGGCTGGCAGGGCGGCCTCAAGGCCCTGGCGATCTACCGCGACGGCTCGAAGACGGCGCAGGCGCTGCGCACCGACGCCCACGAGGAGAAGGAGGCCGAGGCTGAGCAGCCGATGTCGGCGCCGGAGCGCAAAAGGATGCCTCGCGAGCGCGAATCGATCACCCACAAGTTCTCGATCGCCGGTCACGAGGGCTACATCACCGCCGGCAAGTACGAGGACGGTTCGGTCGGCGAGATCTTCCTCACCGACATCGGCAAGGAGGGGTCGACCCTGCGAGGGATGCTCAACGCCTACGCGACGGCGATCTCGATCGGACTTCAGTACGGCGTGCCGCTGGAGACCTTCGTGCGCAAGTTCAGCTACATGCGCTTCGATCCGGAGGGAATCACCGGCAACCCGGAGATCCCCTTCGCCAAATCGCTGCCCGACTACATCATGCGCTGGGTGGCAAGCCGCTTCGTCGAGGACCTCGATGAGCTGGAGGAACTCGGCATCCTCACCCCTGAGGTGCGGGCGAAGCGCGAGGCGGAGACCAGCCAGCTCGGACTCGGGATCAGCACAGACGCCGATGCCGAGCCGGCCAACGGCGGCAACGGCCACTCCAAGCCCGGCAACGGCAACGGGGGCGAGAAGGCCAAGGCGACAGGCGGCGAGGCGGTTCCCGCCGGCGCCGCCTTCACCGAAACCCCACCGGTCGTGCCGGCCAAGATGTCCGGCCTCGACCTCGGGCCCGCCTGCGATCAGTGCGGCGGCATGATGCAGCGCACGGGCAGCTGCTACACGTGCAGCAGCTGCGGCAACAACACCGGCTGCGGCTGAGCCGGTCGTCTACAGCCGGGTCACTCCTCGGTTTCGCCGCGCGCCTCACGCAGTCGCTGCAGATCGAGGAGGTCCTCTGGTCGCCCCGCATTCTGCTTGAGCTCAACGAGACCCTCGTAGCTCACGACCTTGACGACAAGCTCGCCTACTTCAGCTTCGACTGCCGTGGGTGAGAGCTTCTCCCACAGAGCGTCGTCACCGATCCACTGCATGATGTCGAAGCGCCCGAGCCGAGTGCGCAACACCCAGTTACCACCCAGTGCGAGCGCTTTGGGGTCCAGGGGATCTGGAAGCTCCCCGCTCTCGAACTCCTCCGCTCCTTCGATTTGAGCGTCCAGTGCTCTCAACACCCGGGCGAGCTTCGTGAGATTCTGGGCATCGGGCGCCGGCACCACGTCGACATCCTTCGTCGCTCGAACGTAGCCATGGAAACCAATCGCAACTCCGCCGATGATGAGGAACTCGACATCCTCGCGGACGAGCGCTTCGAGGATCGCTCGAATATCGAGTTCAGGCACTGCGCTGACGACGTCCGCCCTCGGCTAGCTGGGACATAAACCGCGATAGCTCGAAGACCTGTTCCATTCGCTGAGACGGTGTGAGCTCCGTGTAGTCGCGACGCCGGTCGAGCCGCTCCGCGATTCCCTCGGCCGTCCAGTTCCCAGTTCGCTTCCTGGGCTTCATGCTCACTACGGTACAGCGACGCCCGGAAAGGAGCTGACCGTCAGCCGAGCACAACCGTCGCGTCGTGGCGCGGGGTCTCGGTGATCGCGCGGCGGAAGACGCGCTCCGGGCGCGGATCGGCCGGGTGGATCTGGTGGCGCTTGACCAGCTCGCGCAGGACGACGGCCATCTCGAACTGGGCGAAGGAGGCGCCTAGGCAGCGGCGGACGCCGCCGCCGAAGGGGATCCAGGTGTAGGTGCCGGGCGGGTTGTCGAGGAAGCGCTCCGGCAGGAAGCGATCGGGCTCCGGGTAAATCTCGGGGTTGCGGTGGACGAGGTAGACGCAGGGCGTCACCCCGACTCCGGCGGGTAGCTCGTAACCGCCGATCTCGACCGCCTCAGTGAGGCGACGGATCACGATCGCGATCACAGGGCGCAGCCGCAGCGTCTCCTGGATCGTCGCGGTCAGGTACTCGTCGCGGCCATCGTCGACCTCGTCGCGCAATCGTTCCAGCTTCTCGGGGTGACGGGCGAGCCGCTCTACAGCCCAGGAGAGCGAGGTCGCGGTCGTCTCATGACCGGCGACGAGCAAGGTGAGCAGCTCGTCGCGGATCTCCTGGTCGCCCATCGGGCTGCCATCCTCGTGACGGGCGGCGATCAGCATCGAGAGGACGTCGTCGCGCGCCTCCAGGTCGCTGGCGCGACGGCGCTCGGCAATCTCGCGGTAGAGCAGCGCATCGACTCGCTCGATACGGCGGCGGAAAGGCCGGTAGCGCATCACTCGTGTCGGCCCGAAGAGGGCCAGCGGCGCGAGCTTGAGCGGATCGGTAGTCAGGTCTAGGAAGTCGCGCAGCGCCTCCCGCAGCTCGGCGAGCCGCTCGCCTTCGCTCACCCCGAAGACCGTGCTGAGGATGATCTCCAGGGTCATCGCCTGCATCCGCGGACGCAACTTGTAGGGAGTTCCGGTGGGCCAGCTATCGATCTCGCGCGCCGCGATCTCGCTCATCGTCTGCTCGTAGCCCTGCATGCGGGCGCCGTGGAAGGGCGGCAGCAGCAGCTTGCGCTGGCTCATGTGTGGCTTCTCATCGAGGACGAGGACCGAGTTGCGGCCGAGGACCGGGGTGAGGATTTTGTTGCCCTCGCCGGCATGGAAGACCTTCGGGTCGCCGGTGAAGACCTGTTTGACCGCTTCGGGGTCGGCGAGCATCACCCACTTGCCCTCGTAGGCGATCTGGATCGTGAACATGTCGCCGTAGCGCTCGTGGCAGGCGTAGAGCATTCGCCGGGCCTGCCGTGCCCAGATCGCCGACTGGACCAGCACGGGCAGCGGCGGACCCGGGGGCAACCGTCGCTCCGCCGGCCTGCTCAGCGGCCGCGGGACGGTTGTTGTCGCTGCCTCCATCGCGCCTCTCCCAGAGAGGCTAGTGCGGCAGTGGCGCTTTCGTGTGAGATCTGTCTCACACGAATCGCATAGCCTGCCCGGCGACGTGGTCGAGCTCCCCCGCCTCTCACCGCAGGCCGAGCACCGGGTGCTGAAGGTCGGCTGCGGACTGCCGGCGCCTGTGCAGCGAGTGCTCTTCGGCCGCCCACCGGAGCTCGACGGCCAGGTGCTGGCGAGCGACATCCAGGCGCTGATCCGGCTCTCGGCATGGGCGGGCAGCGAATCGATCACCGAATGCGCGCCACCGGAAGAGGCACGGGCGATGAGCCGGGCGGGGTCCGAAGCGGTAGGCGGACCGAAGCTGCCGATGGCTCGGGTCGAAGACCTGGAGCTGCCAGGCCCAGCCGGGCCGATTCCGATGCGCTTTTACACACCCCCAGGGAAGGCGGAGGGGCCGATGCCCCTGCTCGTCTACTTCCACGGCGGCGGCTGGGTGATCGGCGACCTCGACACACACGACGGGGCATGCCGCTTCCTCGCCGCCAACGCCGGCGTCCTCGTGCTCTCGGTCGACTACCGGCTGGCGCCGGAGCACCCGTTCCCAGCCGCAGTCGAGGACGCCTTTGCCGCGTTCGCCTGGGCAGCCGAACAGGCGGTGGGGCTGGGCGCCGACCCCCGTCGCATCGCCGTCGGAGGCGAGAGCGCCGGAGGCAACCTGGCGGCCGTGGTCAGCGTCCTCGCTCGTGACGCCGGCGGACCGGACCCGGCGATGCAGCTGCTGATCTACCCAGTGACCGACGCCGAGGACAGCGAGTCGCGGCGGCTCTTCGCGAAAGGATTCCTACTGACCAAGGCCGACATGGACTGGTTCGAGGGCCACTACCTGCCGGATGCCAGAGCCGCCGAGGACCCGCGCGTCTCGGTGCTGAGGACCAATGACCTCTCCGGCCTTCCCCCGGCCTATGTCGCCACCGCCGGCTTCGACCCGCTCCGCGACGAGGGCGAGGCCTACGCCGAGCGGATGCGCGCGGCCGGCGTCCGCGTCGCCCTGAGGCGCCACCCCGGCCTGGTGCACAGCTTCGCCAACCTGATCGCGGTCAGCCGCACCTCCCGCGCGGCGATGCTGGAGGTGGCCGGAGCGCTGCGCATGAGCCTCTCCTGAGTCATGTGGTCGGCGCATATCTGCGTCCTCGGTCGCTCACGTGCGGAGCACGCTTCGCTCCCTGCGTCCTTGATCTGCTTGACCACCTGACTCAGGTCTGATACCCCTGGGGGGTATACTGGACCCGATGGACGCTCCCGCACACCACCACGAGATGCCGACCGAGGGCTCGGCGCTGACCGCGATGGCGGCGAGCGCCACCCTGCACTGCCTGACCGGGTGCGCGATCGGCGAGGTGCTGGGAATGGCGATCGGCGCCGCGCTCGGCTTCTCCAACCTGGGAACGGTGGCGCTGGCAATCGGGCTCGCCTTCCTCTTCGGCTACACCCTGACCAGCCTGCCACTGCTGCGGGCCGGGATGGCGTTCGCGGTCGTGGCCCCGATCGCGCTCAGCGTCGACACGGTCAGCATCGCGACGATGGAGATCGTCGACAACGCGATCATGCTGGCGATCCCCGGGGCGATGGAGGCGGGCCTCGGAGACGTCCTCTTCTGGGGGTCGCTGGCGGTGGCCCTGGCGGTCGCCGGCCTCGCCGCGTGGCCCGTCAACCGCTGGCTGATCCGGCGCGGAAAAGGCCATGCGGTGATGCACGAGACCGGTATCCACGGCGGGCTGCCGACCAAGCCCACCGCCGTCTTCTTCGCCACCGCGGCGCTGTTCGGGGCGATCGTGCTCGCCGCCGAGGCGATCGGCGGCGACGGTGGCGGCCACGGCGAGACAACCGAGAGGAGCCACCACCAGTGAGCGAGAAGACCCGGGGCTACACCGAGAACAAGGAGGCGGTGCTGAAGCGGCTGCGGCGAGTCGAGGGGCAGGTGCGCGGCGTCGAGCGGATGGTCGAGGAGGACCGCTACTGCATCGACGTCGTCACCCAGGTCACCGCGATCCAGGCCGCGCTCGACAAGGTGGCGCTGGAGCTGCTCACCGACCACGCCGCCAGTTGTGTCCTGGGCGCACCGAAAGCGGAGCAGCAGGACCGCACGGAGGAGTTGATGGGCGCGGTCACCCGCCTGCTCCGCCGATAAGCGGGTCTGCGGTCAAGCAGATCAAGGACGCAGGGAGCGTGGCGTGCTCTGCACGCGAGCGACCGAGGACGCAGAGATGCGCTGGCGGCAGGCCCGCTTACTCGTACTGGAGGGCTTCGAGGACGTTGAGCCTGGAGGCGCGGCGGGCAGGCGGAATCGCCGCGAGGACGCCGGCAAAGGCGGCGAAGACGAGCAGCAGGACCAGTTCCCCGACCGGGTAGGAGAGGGCGAAGCCTTCCTCCTCCAGCGGTTGCGCGATCAGCGCCGCGAAGATCACCCCGATCACCATCCCGAGCAGGGCGCCGATCAGCGCCGTGATCACCGCCTCGTAGCGGATCATCGTCCGCACCTGGCGCCGCGACATGCCGATCGCCCGCAGCATCCCCAGCTCGCGGGTCCGCTCGTGGATCGAGAGCGCCAGCGTGTTGGCGATGCCGAACAGCGAGACGATGATCGCCAGCGCCAGCAGCGCGTAGATCAACCCGAGCAGCTGGTTGATCTGTTCTTCCTGGTTTTCCTTCAGCTCCTGCTGACTGCGGACCTCAGCGGTGGGGAACTCGCGCTCCATCAGTTTCGACAGCTCCGCCTGCACGGCCTCCGCGTCGGCCCCCGACGCCAGCTTGACGAAGTCGATCACGTCGTCGCGCTGGTCGAACGCGGTCGCCATCAGCCGCGGGGTGACGATCGCGCTGCCGAGCAGTTCGACTTTGTCTTCGAACTCGCCGACCACGCGCATGCGGGGGCGCTCCCCGATCTGGGTCAGGAACCTGATCCTGTCCCCGACCTCGATGTCGTTGCTGTTGGCGAAGGACTTGTCGAGGACAACCTGGCGGTCGGTGAGGCCCCGCAGCACCTCGGGCCCGCCCTCAGTCCAGTCGATCGTCAGCACCCTGTCGGCGTCGCGGTCAAGCGAGGTGACGCGCGGCTTGCCGCCGTCGCCGCCGACCAGCTTCGCCTGGACCGAGCGCAGGGTCGCGATCAGCTCGACCCCTTCCACCCCACGCGCAGCATCGGCGGCGCGGGGAGAGATCGGCGAGAAGCCGTCGGAGTTCTGGATCACCAGCTCGCCCTGGAAGTTCTCGTCGATCGCGGAGGCGATCGAGCTCTTGATGCCGGCGGCGAAGACGGTGACGAAGGCGACGACGGCGAGGCCGATCATCAGCGCCGCCGCCGTGACCGCGGTGCGGGCGGGGTTGCGCTGGGTGTTCTCGCGGGCAAGGCGCCCGGTGAGCCGGCGCAGCAGCTCGAGGGGCCGGCCCGCAAGCGAGGCCAGGGGGCGCACCAGGCGCGGACTGAAGAGAGAGACCGCGAGCAGGACGGCCACCGCGCCGCCGCCCATCAGGCCGGCGGCGCTGCCGCCGCTGGCGCTGCCGAAGAGGCCGGCCAAGACCATCGCCATGCCCGCCATGCCGAGCAGCACCGCAATCGCGGCGTAGACGATGCCGCGGCGCCGGCTGGTGGGCAGCTCCAGCGCCAGCATCGCTGCGATCGGCGGCACCCGGGTCGAACGCAGCGCCGGAATGAAGGAGGAGACCAGGGTGATGCCGATGCCGATCAGCAGCGAGATGACGATCGTGCGGTCCTTGGTGACCAGGGCGGTGGTCGGCAGGTCGATCCCGATCGCGACGAAGAGGGCGTTGAGGCCGACGGCGATCGCGTAGCCCCCGGCGAGCCCGAGCAGCGCCCCGAGCAGGCCGATCGCCAGCGCCTCGACCACGACCGAGCTGAGGATCTGGCGCCGGTCGGCGCCGAGCGTGCGCAACATGCCGAACTCTCGCACCCGCTGCGCGACGGTGATCGAGAAGGTGTTGAAGATCAGGAAGGCGCCGACGAAGAGGGCGACGAAGGCGAAGACCAGCAGCGCGATCCGCAGGAAGCCGAGGTCGTCACGGATCTGATCGGAGTTGCGCTCGGCGTTCTCCTTGGCCGTCTCGACCAGCAGCGACGACGGCGTGACGCGCTGGACGCGCCGCTTCAGCGTCTCTTCGGACACGCCCTCTTTGGCGGCGATCGCGATCTGGTCGAATTCGCCGCGCTTGTCGGTGATCCGCTGCGCCTCGGGAAGGATCAGCCCGGCGATGCTGGCGCCCCCCCAGGAGGCCTCGCCGAGCTTGGTCAGCCCGACCACCCGGTAGGCGGCGACCCGTTCGACCGAGGCCAGCTTGAGCGTGTCGCCGAGCCCGATGCCGGCCTCCTCGGCGGCGCTCTCGTCGAGCACCGCCTCCCTGGCGTTGCGCGGCGCCCTGCCTTCGACGTAGGTCTGCGTTTCAAGGGCGTCGGGAAGGATCGAGGTGATGAACTTGGGCGCGAACTGGGTCCCGATCTGCTCGTTCTTCGCGTCGAAGAGCCCGCCCGGCGTGAATATCTGACCCGACGCCACCCGCGCTCCGGGCACTCGCTTCACTTTCGGCAGCACCGTCGCTTTGAAGCTGGGCGCCTCGCCGCTTTCCTGGCGCACCGCGTCCTTG
Source organism: uncultured Solirubrobacterales bacterium (assembly GCA_963728045.1). GTDB lineage: Bacteria > Actinomycetota > Thermoleophilia > Solirubrobacterales > 70-9 > VRUE01. Next base: position 1,243,605 of record CAVSIE010000002.1, on the reverse strand, counting down.
GCGGTGATCACGACGTCGGTCTTCGCCAGCGAGTCTTCGAAGATTTCGTCGAAGGCGGCAAAGGTGGTGTCGGTGAGGATGTAGGTGCCGGCGACGAAGGCGACGCCGATCACCACAGCCAGGGTCGTCGTCAGGGCGCGGACCTTGCGCGCCCAGAGGCTCTTGACCGCGAGCCGCGTCATTTCCCGGCCGATGTCACAGGACAGGACACGCCGCTAGGCGATCGTCTTCATCAACTCGATCACCGCGTCGGCCGAGCCGGGGGCGGCGTCGTGGACGATGCGCCCGTCGCGCAGGGTGATCAAGCGGTCGGCGTGGGCCGCGGCGGCCGGGTCGTGGGTGACCATGATCACCGTCTGGCCGAACTCGTCGACCGCCTGGCGCAGCAGGTGCAGGACCTCGGCGCTCGCCTTCGAGTCGAGGTTGCCGGTCGGCTCGTCGGCGAAGACCACCGCCGGTTTGGAGACCAGCGCCCGGGCGACCGCGACGCGCTGCTGCTGGCCGCCGGAGAGCTCGGAAGGCCGGTGGGTGCGGCGATCCTCCAGCCCGACCGTGCGCACCAGCTGCTCAAGCCACTCCCCGTCCGGCTTGCGACCGGCGATCGAGAGCGGCAGCACCAGGTTCTCCTCGGCGGTGAGGACCGGCAGCAGGTTGAAGAACTGGAAGACGAAACCGAGCTTGTCGCGGCGCAGCTTGGTCAGGTCGCCGTCGTCGAGGGCGGTGATCTCGTCGCCGTCGAGGGTGACTGTGCCGGAGGTCGGCTTATCGAGGCCGGCGAGGATGTGCATCAGGGTCGACTTGCCCGATCCCGATGGCCCCATGATCGCCGTGAAGCGCCCGCGCTCGAAGCTGGTGCTGACGCCGACGAGGGCGTCGACCGCCGCCGCCCCCTCGCCATAGCGGCGCGAGACGTCGGAGGCGACCACCACCTGCCCGTTCGACTGGCTCATGCACAAGCACCGTATCGAGGCGAGCAGTTGGGCGCTGCGGTCCGTAGATAGCCTGCTCGCGATGGCGCTCGCGGACGACTTCGACGGCTTTCTGGTCGACCTCGACGGGGTCGTCTGGGAGGGGCGCGAGCTGTTGCCGGGCGCGGTCGAGGCGCTGAGCGCTCTGCTCGCAGCCGGCAAGGAGATCGTCTTCGTGACCAACAACTCGGTGCGGAGACCGGCCTCCTATGCGACGCGCCTGCGTGAGGCGGGCATCGAGGTCGCAGACGAGCGGGTGATCACCGGTGGCGAGGCGACCGCCCGGCTGGCAGCCGACAGCGTCGGGACCGGCGGCGCCGCCTTCGTGATCGGAGCGCCCGGCTTCAAGGAGGCCGTCGCCGCGGCAGGGCTGAAGCTGCTGGACGGCGAGGCTGGGGCGGGCGCCGACGCGGTAGTCGTCTCCGCCCACCGCGAGTTCGACTACGCCGAGCTGCTGACGGCTACGCGCGCCCTGCAACGAGGGGCAAAGCTGTTCGGAACCAGCCGCGACCCGACGCTGCCGATGCCGGGAGGGGCCTGGCCGGGAACCGGCGCCACGCTGGCGGCCGTCGAGACGGCCTCCGGCAAGCGAGCAGAGACGGGCGGGAAGCCTGAACCGCATCTGTTCGATCAGGCCCGGGCCCTGATCCCGAACGCCACGAGGGTGGCAATGGTCGGCGACCGGATCGCCTCCGACATCGAGGGCGGCAGGCGGGCCGGCCTGGAGACGATCCTCGTCCTCACCGGCGCGACATCCCGCGAGGAGGCGGACCGGGCCGAGCCGCAACCGGATCACACGATCGACGACCTCGGCGACCTGCTGCGATGAGCTCGGCAGCCACAGCGACCGCGCCGATCGAGCGGCCTGGGATCGCCTTCGCCGGCATCTTCGCCGTCACCTTCTTCTGCCTGCTCGCGGTCGGCGCCGTGTTGCCGGTCCTGCCCCGCTACGTGCACGGCCCGCTCGACGGCGGCAACATTGCCGTCGGCGTGGTGGTCGGCGCCTTCGCGGTCACCGGCCTGCTCTTCCGCCCCTTCGCCGGCCGCCTCGCCGACCACCGCGGGCGCAGAAGAACGGTGCTGATGGGCGCGCTGCTGGTCGCGGTCTCCGGCTTCCTCTACCTGCTGCCGCTGGGCATTCCGGGGCTGATCTTCGCCCGGCTGGTGCTCGGCGTCGGCGAGGGGACGGTGTTCACGGCGGGCTCGGCCTGGATCGTCGACCTGGCGCCGCCGGGCCGGCGCGGCCGCGTGATCGGCCTCTACGGCCTCGCCGTCTGGGCGGCGCTCAGCGTCGGACCGCTGATCGGCGAGGTGGTGCTGAACGCGTCCAGCTACACCCTGGTCTGGATCTGCGCCGGGATCGCGCCGCTGCTCGGCGCGGCGATCGCGATCCGGGTGCCAGACCCCTTTCGGCCCCTCGCCAGCAGTGAGCGCAACCCGCTGATCGCCAACGAGGCGCTGCGGCCCGGCGCCGCCCTCGCCCTCTCCTCGATCGGCTATGCGACGCTCGCCACCTTCGTCATCCTCCACCTCGACGAACGCGGGGTCGGCCACGGCGCCACCGTGTTCGGCGCCTTCGCGACGATGGTGGTGCTGACCCGCCTGGTCGGCGGCGGCCTGCCCGACCGGATCGGCCCGGCTCGTGTGGCGATCGCCGCCGCGGTGGTCGAGGCTGTCGGCCTGGCCACGATCGGCCTGGCCCAGAGCCTCGAGGTCGCCCTCGCGGGGGCGCTGACGATGGGCGTCGCCTTCTCGCTGCTCTACCCCGCGCTCTCGCTGATCGTTATCAGCCGCGTCCCCGAGACCCGTCGCGGCGCCGCCCTCGGCACCTTCACCGCTTTCTTCGACGCCGGCATCGGCCTCGGCGCCCCCCTCTCCGGACTGATCGCCGCGTTCGCCAGCTACGAGGGCGCCTTCCTCGCCTCCGCCCTGCTCGCGCTCGTCTCCGCGGCGACTGTCGCGCTGATGGTTTCGAGCTTGAGCCGGACCCTGCTCGCCGAGCGCTCGACCGGCTGAAGCCGGCTACCGCGCGCTGAGCAGCAGCGTTTGGGCGGCGCGGCCGATGCGCCCGTCCTCGTCGGAGAGGACGGACTCGGCGGTGCCGATCCCGTTCGCCTGCGGCAGCGTGGTGGCGTCGACGCAGACCCACTCTCCCCGCGGCATCCGCTCGAGGTGGAGGGTGAGGTCGACGTTGATGAAGAGGTGGCTGCGCCAGTCGAGCACGGCGCTGATCCCGTTGCCGACGTCGGCGGCGATCAGCGTGCGCTGCAGGGGCGAGGGCTCCTCGCCGGCGAGGAGCGGGTGGCGCATCCGCATCCAAACGGTCGCCGGCCCTGGCTTCAGGAACTCCCCAGAGATCGCCTTCCACTCCATCGCCGTGTGGTAGCCGACCGAATCCCCAGTGGCGAAGAACTCCGGTTCGGAGCCCTGCTCGGGCCCCGGCGGCGCCGCGGGCTCGGAAGCCTCCTCTGGCACCTCGATCGCACCGGTCCGCAACCGCCACCCCCGCGCCCGAACCAACTCGCCCTCATCGTTGGAGAGCGACGCCTCGACCATCTGCACCCGCCGCCCCGGCCGCACCACCTCAGCCTCGACCCGCACCGGCCCGATCGGCACAGACTTCAAGATCTCGAACGTAACCCGCCCAACCTGAAACTCATCGGCATCGGGGAGCCGCTCTATCTCCCGCCCCAACAGAGCTGCAGGAGGTCCAGCGTGCTGGGCACCTGGATCCCACGGCCCCCGGGTCAACTCCGTGGCCACATAATCGTCGCCGCTCTTCTCGTAGAACGCCTCGGCCATTCTCTACCCTCACCCTATGGAGAAAGCGAAGAAGACCGACGCCGAGTGGCGCGACCAGCTGACACCGGAGCAGTACGAGGTGACTCGCAACGCCGGCACCGAGCGTCCTTTCACCGGCCCCCACCTAGAAGAGAAACGCGACGGCATGTTTCACTGCGTCTGCTGCGACGCCGAGCTCTTCTCCTCGGACACGAAGTTCGACTCAGGCTCCGGCTGGCCCAGCTTCACCGAGCCGGCCAATCTGGAGAACGTCGAGCTGCGCGCGGACAACAGCCACTTCATGCGCCGGACCGAGGTGGTCTGTAAGAACTGTGACGCGCACCTCGGGCACGTCTTCGATGACGGCCAGGAGGACCAAGGCGGCAAGCGCTACTGCATCAACGGCTGTGCGCTCGAGTTCTCAGACTTTGCCGCCGACGGCTCCTAGGTAGCTGAACCGCACCGCCAGGGCGACCGCCTCGGTGCGAGTGTCGACCTCGAGCTTTTTGATCGCGTTGCGCACGTGGGTGTGGACTGTGGCCGGGCTCAGCTCAAGCCGTTCGGCGATCTCTTTGACCCGCAAGCCCTCGGCCAGCAGCTCGAGGATCTGACGCTCGCGGGGCGAGAGGTGGAGCAGCTTTTCGACCTCGGCCGGCTTGCCGCCGGCGAAGTCGCCACCGAGGAAGGTGCCGCCGCCCATCACCGCCTTGACCGCGCGGGCGATGTCCTCCGCAGGCGCCGACTTGAGCACGTAGCCGGAGGCGCCGGCCCGCAGCGCCAGTGCCAAGAGGTCGGGCTGTGCGTGCGCGGTGAAGATGATCACTTTGGTCCGTGGTCGGACCTTGAGCACCTCCTTGGTCGCTTCGATCCCGTCGCGCTTGGGCAGCTCGACGTCGACGATCAGCACGTCGGGTTCGAGTTCCTTGACCACCTCGACGACCTCACGCCCGTCGCTGGCCTCGCCGACGATCTCGACCGTGTGCGAGTTAGCCATACGGGACTTGATCGCCTCGCGGACAATCTCGTGGTCGTCACAGAGGACGACCCGTCTCGCGTCCCGCACGCTCGCATTCATCCGGGGCCGATCCTCTCAGGCACGCCAAACGAATGCAAAGTTTTAGGTACGGAGAATGATCCGTCCCGTTCCTGCCGGTTCTCGATCAGCGCGATCATCGTCCTTCCCACGGCTACCGCCGTGCCGTTCAAGGTGTGCACCATCTGCGGGGAATCCTCATTACTGGGGCGGTATCGGCAGGCTAGGCGCCGAGCCTGATAGTCGGTCGTGTTCGAGCACGAAGTCAGCTCGCGGTAACGGCCCTGACTGGGAATCCAGGCCTCGCAGTCGTACTTCTTCGCGGCCGGGGCGCCGAGGTCTCCAGCGGCGACGTTGACCACCCGGTAGGGGATCTCCAGCTCGGTCAGGATCCGCTCCTCGATCGCCAGCAGGCGTTCGTGCTCCGCCGCCGACTGCGAGGGCTCGACGAACGAGAACATCTCGACCTTGTCGAACTGGTGGACACGGAAGATGCCGCGGGTGTCGCGGCCGGCTGCGCCGGCCTCACGGCGGAAGCAGGTGGAGAAACCGGCATAGCGCAGGGGCAGGTCTCCGGCGTCGAGGATCTGGTCGGCGTGCAGACCGGCGAGCGAGACCTCGGAGGTGCCGACGAGGAAGAGCTCATCCTTTGGTACCTCGTAGATCTGATCGCGATCGCCGGGCAGGAAACCGGTGCCGTAGAGCGCCTCCTCGCGGACCAGGACGGGGGGCACCACCGGCTCGTGCCCCTCGGCGCGGACCAGCTCGATCGCGAACCGGACCAGCGCCAGCTCCAACAGCACCAAGTCCCCCTTCAGGTAGGCGAAACGGGATCCCGAAAGCCGCGCCGCCGCCTCCATCTCGATCAGCCCCAGCTCGGCGCCGATCTCCAGGTGGTCACGGGGCTCGAAGTCGAAACTCGGCTTCTCGCCGACCTCGCGCAAGACGACCGCGTCCTCCTCGGCCATGCCGTCGGGGGCGTCGGGGTCGGGCAGGTTCGGCAGGGCGGTGGCGACCCGCTCCAGATCCGCCTCGACCCGCTCCAGCTCCGCTTTGCCCGACTCGATCTTCTCCTTCAGAGCCTGGACCTCGGCCATCGGGCCCTCAGCGTCCTCGCCCTTCTGCTTCGCCTCGCCGATCTGCTTGGAGAGCGACTTGCGCTCGGCCTGGGCGTTCTCGATCTCTGGCAGCAGCTCGCGGCGGCGCGCATCCAGGGCCAGCAGCTCATCGACGCTCTCGGCGGCGCCGCGGCGGGCCAGGGCCGCCTTGATCCGCTCGGGGTCGGAGCGGATCAGCTTCAGGTCGAGCATTGCGGCCTCAGGTCAGGGGGATTCCCCGCCGGGGCGGGGGGGTTCTCCGGCATCCTGCCCGGCGTACTCGGCGACGAAGCGGGCCACCGCTTCGGCCTCCTCACCGACGACGATGTTCTGCGGCATGATCGCGCCGGAGAAGCCGCCGTTCTGAATCGCGAAGAGAGCGTCGTCATAGCTCTCGATTCGTTCATCGAGGTTGGGACCCTGCACCCGGACCGAACGATTGCCGCTGCCCTGAGTGCCGGCAGCGCTGAGCGTGTGGCAGCCGGAGCAGTGACTGGCGAAGAGAACCGCGCCCTCGTGGTTAGGGTCGTCCTCGGAGACCGAGATCCCCTCCTCGCCGAAGCCGCAGGCGGCGAGCACGAGGGCGGCAGCGATGGCCAGGGCTGTGGCAATAACGGGGCGCACGCGGCGGGCATCATATTGTCTGGCGGCGATCCCAAGCGTCCGACCGCGACGCGTTCCCGCTCCCGATGCCCGCACCAGACCCAGACCGCTTCCGCACAGCGATGGGGATTCTCCCCACCGGGGTCACGGTCGTCTCCGCGACCGGGCCGGAGGGACCCGCGGGAGCGACGGCGAACGCGGTCTGCTCGCTCTCGATCGAGCCGATGCTGATGCTCGCCTGCCTCGACCGCGGCTCCCGCACCCTGCTCGCCGTACAGGCGGCCAACCGGTTCGGGGTCAGCGTCCTGCACGCCGGCCAGGAGGAGATCGCCCGCGCCTTCGCCACCAAGGCCCCGGTGGCCGACAAGTGGGCGGGCGTGCCGTGGACCGAGCGCAGCGGCGCCCCGGCGATCGACGGCGCCCTCGCCTTCGTCGCTTGCGACCTGCGCGACGTGATCGCCGGCGGCGACCACGTGATCGTCACCGGTCAGGTGACGGCGCTGGAGACGAGCGACGAAAGCGCACCCCTCGTCTTCCACGGCGGCGCCTACCGCCCGCTGGACTGACCAGTGTCGAGTTAGTCGCGCATCGCGATTAACTCGACGCCTCAGCCCTGCGGGGCACGGTGGCAAACGGCCTCGACATTGTTGCCGTCGGGGTCGAGGACGAAGGCGCCGTAATAGCCGGGGTGGTAGATCGGGCGTGGGCCCGGAGCGCCGTTGTCGGTGCCGCCGGCGGCAAGGGCGGCGGCGTGGAAGGCATCGACCAGCTCCGGCGTGCGTGCGCCGAAGGCAACGTGGGCGCCGCTGACAGCGGGACGCTCGCGGGCAGCGATCCAGAAATAGGGCATCGGGCCGTGTTTGGTGTCGCTGCCGAAGCCGGCGGCGCCCTCGACCGGCTCCATCAGCAGCCTGATGCCGAGCGGCTCCAGCGCCTGTTCGTAGAACGCCTTGCTGCGCCCGAAATCGCTGACCTCGATACCGACGTGGTCGAGCATGCGCTCAGCCTAGCCAGCCCCGAAAGCATTCGCAGCGAAGTAGGCTTCGCGCCGATGGAGGCGACGACGGCGCAGCGGGAGCCCTGGACCTTCGCCCAGAAGGGAATCGTGGTGCTGGCGGCGATCCAGCTGCTCTGGGCGCTGGCCGGCTTCATCGCCGAACCAAGCTTCCACCTCGGCGAGGACGCGCCCACCGAGCGGGTGCTGGGGATCGACTTCAACGGCTACCACGCGCTGGCTGGCCTGCTGCTCTTCGCCCCCGCCTTCTACTTCGCCCTGCGGCCCGCCTGGGCGATCTACTACGCGATCTACGCCGCCGGCGCCCTGATCGTGACCGGCATCTGGGCGCTATTCGACAACACCCCCGCCTGGGTCTTCACATTTCCCAACAACAGCGCCGACGCGCTCTTCCACCTCGCCACCGGCGCCCTCTTCGCGATCGTCGCCGGGATCCAGATCGCCCAGGACCGTGCTGAGGAATGAAGGCGGGGGTTGCGATCTCAGCATGGCGAATACGACCCAGAACTCCTCGATAAGCAGGAGGATCGGCGACTTCGAGCGAGCGGCGACCATTCGTCGTGAGGCTGACTGGGCGCTGTCGATGAGTGAACGCCTTGCTCGCCTGCACAGGCTCTGCAAGCAAATGGGCGCCATCAAGGGCGTCGCCGCGCGTTGAGCGAGCTCGACCTCCGCTCGCTGTTTCAGGCCCTGCACGACCAAAACGTCCGCTTCGTCGTGATCGGGGGCGTCGCCGTAGCTGCCCACGGCAATGTCCGCACAACTGGACTTCTGGAGATCGTGCCCGATTCCGACCCTGCCAATCTCGATCGCCTGGTGACCGTGTTGCAGTTGCTCGGCGCGACGTTGCCCACTGCGGGCGGCAGGCCATTCGACCCTGATGGTGACGCGGGGGCTGTCCAACGCGGAGCCAACGTCACCGCGGAGACCAGGTTCGGCGACCTCGACATCGTGCAGATCGCACGGGGTGTGCCGGGCAGGCGGATCTGGAGAACCTGCCCGACACCGGCTGAGTGCTCAGAACGCGGTGCTGGTGCCGGCGGCGCGGAGTCCTAGGAAGAGGATCACGCCGCAACTGACGGCCATGATTCCCATCTCGCGGCGGACTATCGCGAGAGCCAGGGACTGCTGGGACTCGGAGGGGAGGGCTTCGAAGTCGACGTCGCCGAGCTCGCGCTGGGCAGCACCGGTGCGGGCTCCCTCGGCGAGGAAGGAGACGACGAGGGGCAGGGCGCCGTAGAGATAGTGGAGGTCATCGATCGCTTCGTGGCCGGTGAAGACGAGCAGCCCGCCGAGCAGCGCCTGGGCGAAGACAGCGACCTGGGCGGCGCGGAGCAGGTACCAGAAGGGGACGGATGACTGGTGGCGGAACCAGGCGATGCCGCCGAGCCCGAAGGCGGCGAGGTTGAGGACGATCACCGAGACCCCGACGACGAGGTGGATCGCGACCATCTATATCCGTCCGAAGGGGTCGGGATTCCGCTTGCTGATGCGGAATATCACTATGTAGCAAGTTGTCACAATGTGGGTGTATAACAGCGCCTGCGAGCGGCGCCCCGCCGCCCTCCCGCGACAACGGACCTCCCAGTGCTGAAGAGCTACCTGCCGATACTCGTCTTCGCCCTGCTCGGCCTTGGGGTGGGCGGCGCCTTCGTCATGCTCAACCACCTGATCGGCCCCAAGCGCGGGTCGCGACTCACCTCCGCCGGCCGTCGCCAGACAGAGCCGTATGAGTCCGGCATCCCGGTCGAGCCGGCGCGCGGCACGCGCTTCGGCATCAGCTTCTACCTGATCGCGATGCTCTTCATCCTCTTCGACATCGAGGTCGTCTTCCTCTACCCGGTGGGAGTGATCCTCAACGACGCCGACAGCCTGCTGGTCCTCGGCGAGCTGATCACCTTCGTCGTGCTGCTGCTCGTCGCCTTCGTCTACGTCTGGCGCAAGGGAGCCCTGGATTGGAAATAGAGCGACAGACGATGCGGGACCGGCAGCTGCGCGCCCGCGACATGCTGCGCGGCGACCTCGAGGGCGAGGAGCTGGAGCGCTACGTCGAGGAGAAGGTCGTGATGACCAACTTCGACAAGATGCTCGGCTGGGCGCGATCGAACTCGATGTTCCCGCTCACCTTCGGCCTCGCCTGCTGCGCGATCGAGGCGCCGATCTCCCTCGTCACCGCCCGCTACGACCTCGCCCGCTTCGGCGCCGAGGCGCTGCGTGCCTCCCCCCGCCAGGCCGACATGATCATCCTCTCGGGCCGGGTCTCGATCAAGATGGCGCCGGTCATCCGCCGCCTCTACGACCAGATGCTGGAGCCGAAGTGGGCGATCTCGATGGGCGCCTGCTCCTCCAGCGGCGGCATGTTCTCCAACTACGCCGTGGTCCAGGGCGCCGACAAGTTCATGCCGATCGACCTCCACATCCCCGGCTGCCCGCCGCGGCCGGAGGCGGTCCTCTACGGCTTCACCAAGCTTCAGCGCAAGATCCAGGGCAACCCCGACCAGGGCTGGCGCCAGCGCTACAACGCCGCCGGCACCGAGGAGTGGGCGCGGGGCGGGCCGCGCAGCGAACCGAGCCCGGAGGCAGCGGAGGCATACGAGACGGCCCGAGGGCTGATTCGTGCCTGATGCGCCGGGGCTGGAGCTGATCCGGGGCGAGATCGAGCAGGACCACCCTGCCGCGGTGCTCGACACCGGCTTCGCCCAGGAGCGGGCAGTGCTCGTCGTCGACTCGGAGCAGATCCTGGAGGTGCTGCGCTGGCTCCGCAACTCGCCCGGCCACGAATACGGGTTCCTGTCGAGCCTTCATGCAGCGGATTACCTGCCGGCAGCTCCCCGCTTCGCCGTCCACTATGAGCTGCTGAACCGCGACCGGGTCGAGCGCCTCCGCGTCAAGGCGCTGCTGGCAGATCCCGGCGACGGCGCCCTGCCGGAGCTCGACTCTTGTGTAGACCTTTTCCCCACCGCTGACTTTCAGGAGCGCGAAGTGTTCGACTTCTTCGGCATCGTCTTCCGCGGCCATCCGGACCTGACCCGGATCCTGCTGCCGGAGGACTACGTCGGCTGGCCGCAGCGCAGAGACTTCCCTGTAGGCGGCGAGCCCGTGACCTTCACGTACAACGAGCGTCGGTATGGCTGAGCTGACGGCGGATCGCACGACCGAGGTGATGACCGTGAACATCGGTCCCCACCACCCCGCCACGCACGGGGTGCTGCGGCTGATCGTCGACCTCGAAGGCGAGGTCGTGCGCGACCTGAAACCGGTGATCGGGTACGTCCACACCGGGATCGAAAAGTCCTGCGAGGCCCATCCCTACTGGAAGGTCATCCCCTTCGTCGAGCGGATGGACTACGTCTCCTACTTCTTCCAGATGGAGGCCTTCTGCGGCGCGGTCGAGCGTTTGATCGAGCTGGAGATCCCGCCGCGGGCGAAGTACCTGCGGACGATCTTCCTCGAGCTCAACCGGATCCACTCGCACCTGGTCTGGCTGGGGACGACGGCTCTCGACCTCGGCGCGATCTCGATGCTCTGGTACTGCTTCCGCGAGCGCGACAAGATCCTCGACCTGTTCGAGATGGCGGCGGGCCAGCGGATGCACACCCGCTACTTCCAGGTCGGCGGCGTGATCGAGGACATCCCGCTCGGCTTCGAGGCGAAGCTGCGCGAGTTCGTCGCCGACATGCCGGTGCGGGTCGGCCAGTACGAAGCGCTGCTGGACCGCAACGAGATCTTCCTCTCGCGAACCAAGGGCGTCGGGATCGTCTCGCGCGAGCGGCTGCTGGAGCTGGGCGTGACCGGGCCGCTGCTGCGCGCCGCCGGGGAGCCCTGGGATCTGCGCAAGACCTTCGACTACCTCGCCTACCCCGAGCTCGACTTCAAGATCCCGGTCGGCACGGTCGGCGACGGCTACGACCGCTACCGGGTGCGCCTGGCGGAGATGGTCGAGTCGACCCGGATCGTCGAGCAGGCGCTCGACGCGCTGCCGGAGGGCCCGCACATCGCCGACGACCGCAAGTACGTGCTGCCTCCGCGCTCGGAGCTGCCGGTCTCGATGGAGGCGCTGATCCACCACTTCAAGCTGGTCACCGAGGGCTACCGGGTGCCGCCGGGCGAGATCTACTACGCGATCGAGTCGCCGCGGGGCGAGCTGGGCTGCTTCCTCCTCGCCGACGGCTCCGCCAAGCCCGCCCGGGTTCATTTCCGCGACCCCTCCTTCGTCAACCTGCAGGCCTTCAAGGACATGGCGGTGGGCAGCTACGTCGCCGACATGATCGCCAGCCTCGGCATGCTCGACCCGATCCTCGGCGGGGTGGACCGGTGAGAGGGATGGGGTGCCTCCCGCCCGGACAAGTGCAGTGCCAATTGGCACTGCACTTTGAGTATCCGCCCGTTCGAGAGGCACCCCATCCCTCTCTTCGGAGGCACCATGTCTGAGCTTCCGGTCGATCCGGCCATCAGCGAAGGAAGAGTCCCGGACCGGATCCCCCAGGCGATCCCGGAGCTGCACGAAGTCGGCTGCCCGGACGAGCTGCGCGAGCGGATCGAGACGCTGATGAGCCGCTATCCCGACCGCAAATCGGCCTCGATCCCGGCGCTGTGGGCGGTGCAGAGGCTCTACGGCTGGTGCACCCCAGAGGGGATCCGCCAGGCGGCCGCAGTGATGCGGGTCACCCCCGCCTACCTGGAGTCGGTGGCGAGCTTCTACGACCTGCTCCATACCGAGCCGGTGGGGACGCACAAGGTCGCGGTCTGCACCAACATCAGCTGCTGGATGCGGGGCGGCGACGAGCTGCTCGAGGCCTTCCGCGCCGCCGCCGCGGGCGGCGAAGACCTTCACGTCACCGGGTTCGAGTGCCTCGGCGCCTGCGACATCGCGCCGATGGCCTCGATCGACGAGCGCTACTTCGGCCCGCTCGAGGCAGCGGAGGCGGCGACCGCGATAGACCAGCTGAAGGCGGGCGAGGACGTGCTGCCGGAGAAGGCGCTGGAGAGGCGGCCGCTGGCGGGTGACGCCGATGCCTGAGACGAGGCTGCTGCTGAAGCACGCCGAGGACCCGGAGCTGCGCACGCTCGCCGGCTACAAGCGCCGCAACGGCTACGCCACCCTCGAGAAGGCCTACAAGGAGATGGAGGCCGAGGAGGTGCTGACGGCGCTCGAGGACTCCGGCCTGCGGGGGCGCGGCGGGGCCGGCTTCTCGATGGGCAAAAAGGCCTCCTTCCTGCCGCGCGGCGAGATGGACAAGTACCTCTGCTGCAACGCCGACGAGTCCGAGCCGGGCGCCTTCAAGGACCGCGAGCTGATGCAGCGCAACCCGCACCAGCTGATCGAGGGGATCGCGATCGCCGCCCTCGCCGCCGGGGCCGGGCACGCCTTCATCTTCATCCGCGGCGAGTACGACTCGCAGGCCGACGTCCTCGACGCCGCGGTCGCCGAAGCGTATGAGGCGGGGTACCTGGGCAAGGACATCCTCGGCAGCCGCCGCGACCTGGAGCTGGTCGTGCACCGCGGCGCCGGCGCCTACATCTGCGGCGAGGAGACGGCGCTGCTCGACGCGCTCGAGGGCAAGCGCGGCAACCCGCGGCTGAAGCCACCTTTCCCGGCGGTGCAGGGTCTCTACGGCGGGCCGACGCTGATCAACAACGTCGAGACGCTCTCCAACGTGCCGCGGATCGTCGCCCACGGCGCCGAGTGGTTCAAGGGCTTCGGCACCGAGCAGTCACCCGGGACCAAGGTGGTCTCGGTCTCCGGCGGCGTGCGCCGCCCGGGCAACTACGAGGTCGAGCTGGGCATCCCGACGCGGGAGCTGATCTACGACCTGGCCGGCGGCCCGCTCGAGGGTCGCGAGGTGAAGGCCTTCTATCCCGGCGGCTCCTCCTCCCCGGTCCTCACCGCCGAGGAGGGGCTCGACCTGCCCTATTCCTTCGAGGCGATGGCCGAGGCGGGCTCGATGCTCGGCTCGGGCTCGATCATCGTCGCCGACGACAGCGTCTCGATCCCCCACATGGCGTTGCGCACGGCGCGCTTCTACCACCACGAGTCCTGCGGCAAGTGCACTCCCTGCCGCGAGGGGACCAACTGGACGGTGAAGATGCTGGAAAGGGTCGTGCGCGGCGAGGCGACGCCGATGGACCTCGACATCGTCGCCTCGGTCCAGGACAACATCATCGGCCACTGCCTCTGCGTGCTTGGCGACTCGATGGCGATGCCGGTGGGGGCGATGGTGCGCAAGTACCGCCAGGAGTTCGAGGACGTGATCGCGGCAGCGGGGGCGCCCGGCGGCGACCGGCTGGCTGTTGTGCAGGGCCCAGCCGAAACCCTGGGGGCAAGCGTATGAGCCGCGAGGTGACGATCGTCGTCGACGGCCGCGAGGTCGCCGCGACCGAGGGCGAGATGCTGCACGACGCCGCCAAGCGGGGCGACGTCGAGATCCCGGTCTTCTGCTACGAGCCGAAGCTCGGCGAGCCGGTCGGCGCCTGCCGCATGTGCCTGGTCGAGGTCGAGGGGATCCCGAAGCTGCAGACCTCCTGCTCGACCCCGGTCCGCGACGGGATGGTCGTCCACACCCGGACCGAGCAGGTCAAACACGCGCAGAGCGCGGTGGTCGAGTTCCTGCTCGTCAACCACCCGCTCGACTGCCCGGTCTGCGACAAGGGCGGCGAGTGCCCGCTGCAGGACATCTCGATGGGCTGGGGCCCCGGCAAGAGCCGGATGACCGACCAGAAGCGCCACTTCCAGAAGCCGGTCGAGCTCTCGCCGCTGGTGGCGATCGACCGCGAGCGCTGCATCCTCTGCTACCGCTGCGTGCGCTTCAGCCAGGAGGTCGCCGAGGACGAGCAGCTGCAGCTGCTGGAGCGCGGCGACCGCAGCTTCGTCGGCACCTTCGACGACCGTCCCTACGTCGCCCCCTTCCACGGCAACATCACCGACCTCTGCCCGGTCGGAGCGCTGACCAGCTACACCTACCGCTTCCGCGCCCGTCCCTGGGACATCGAGGAGGCCGGCTCGGTCTGCACGCTCTGCCCGAGCCAGTGCAACGTCAGCTTCACGGTGCGCGACGAGGAGGTGAAGCGGGTGATCGCCCGCGACAACCCCGACGTCGACGACGGCTGGCTCTGCGACCGCGGCCGCTACGGCTTCGAGATGTTCGGCGCCGAGCAGCGGGTGACCGAGCCGCGGCTGCGCGGCGGCGCCGCGGTCGAGTGGACCGAGGCGGTCGAGAAGGCGGCCGAGGCGCTGCGGGCGGGCGGCGCCGAGAGCGCGGCGATCGTCGGCGACGCCTCCAACGAGGAGGGCTATCTGGTCCAGCGCATCCTGCGCGAGGCGCTGGGCTCGCCTCATGTCGACTCCCGCGTTTCGCGCGGGCCGTCGAGAGAGGCGCTGGTGCGGCTTGCCCAGCCAGAGATCTCGGCCAAGGTCCGCGACATCGACGACGCCGACACGATCCTCGTGGTCGGCACCGACCCGCTGCACAGCTCGCCGATCCTCGACCTGCGAATCCGCAAGGCGATCCGCCGCAATGGAGCCAAGCTGGTGGTCGCGACCGAGCGGCCGACCGCGCTAGACGGGGGGGCCCATGGGGTCCACAGGTACACCCCCGGCAACGCCACCGCCCTGCTTTCCGAGCTGGCCCACGACGACGTCCTGCGCGAAGCCGACCGGGTCGTGGTCCTCTGGGGCGAGCGGATTGTCCGCGAGGGCAACGGCGCCGCCGAGGCGCTGCTCGAAGTAGCCGCTGCGCTCAGCTTCTCTGAGAAAGATGGCTCCGGCCTGCTCGAAGTCCCCGACCTGACCAACGCCCGCGGGCTGCGCGAGGTCGGCTGCCTCCCCGACGCCGGCCCGGGGTTGAGCGAGACGAGGAGGGGGAAGCCAACCGAGGAGATCCGCCAAGCGCTCGAGTCCGGCGAGCTGAAGACGCTGCTCCTCTTCGGCGTCGACCCCCTGCGCGACTTCCCCGACACGGACGCCTGGCAGCGGGCGCTTGCAGCAGCGGATCACGTCATCTGCTTCTCGATGTTCGAGAGCGCCACGACCGCACTCGCCGACGTCGTCTTCCCGCTGGAGACGCACGCGGAGAAGGACGGCACGGTGACGCATCCAGACGGCCGCCTCCAGCGCGTCCGCCCCAGCGCTTCCAGGCCTGGAGACATCCGCCCGAACTGGGGCGTCCTCGCCGAACTTTCGATCGCTCTCGGTCACGACACCGAAGTCCACTCCCAGCCCTCGGCCCTTGCCGCCCTGACGCACGCGGTCCCCTTCTACGCCGACATAGACGACGCAGCCATCGCCGGCCGCGGCATCCGTTGGCAGGACCACGCCGCCGCTTCGTCCTTCCCCGCTCCAGGAGGCGCCAAGGATGGGGCCGATGTCGGCGCCCCCTCTTCACGTTTTGCGCGGGAGGAGCACGACGCTGGCGGCGACAGCACTACGACCCCTCAGCGACGAGTTGCGAGTGAGGAGGGGGCGCCGGCGTCGGCCCTAACCCTCGGCACCTACCGGGATCTCTGGGTCGGCCCAATCACCGAGCTCAACCCTCCTCTGCGCTTCCTGCAGCCCCAGCAACGAGCGGAGCTATCGGTAGCCGACGCGGAGCGGTTGGGACTAAAGAGCGGCGACGAGGTCGAGGTCGCGCAGAACGGCGCGGTGGTGCTTGCCAAGGTCGCGATCAAAGACCGAGTCCAAGAGGGAGTTTGCTTCCTCGTCGAGGGCACAGCCGAAGGCAACGCCAACAGCCTGCTGAATGGGTCCCCAGTCGCGGTTGAGATCAAGAAGGTCGGCGGCTGATGCTGCCGCTCGCCGACACGACCTACGTCGAAGCCACCTGGGTGATGGTGGTCAAGTCGCTGGTGATCTTCGGCGTCATCTTCGCGATCCTGCCGCTGATGACGGTCCTGGAGCGGAAGCTGATCGGCCGCTTCCAGCACCGCTACGGACCCAACCGGGTTGGCCCGTTCGGGATCCTGCAGCCGCTTGCCGACGTCGGCAAGCTGCTCGGCAAGGAGGCTTTCCGGCCGGCTAACGCAATCCCGTCCCTGTTCATCCTCGGGCCGCTGCTGCCAGTCCTCTCCGGCGTGCTGGCGCTGGCGATCATCCCCTGGGGAGACGTCCAGGACGGCGTCGGCCTCTACGGGATCGACGTCCCGATCGGCATCCTCTACTTCTTCGCCGTCGGCTCGATCGCCTTCTACGGCCTCGTCCTCGGCGGCTGGGCCTCGGGCTCCAAGTACAGCTTCCTGGGCGCGATGCGCTCTGCCGCCCAGCTGATCTCCTACGAGGTCTCGATGGGCCTGGCCCTGCTTGGCGCGGTGATGATGGCCGGCTCGCTCTCGCTGGTCGACATCGTCCACGCCCAGGGCGAGCTCTGGTTCATCGTGCCCCAGGCCGTCGGCTTCCTGATCTTCATGCTGGCGGGCTTCGCCGAGTCGAACCGCGCCCCCTTCGACCTGGTCGAGGCCGACGCCGAACTCGTCCAGGGCTTCATGACCGAGTACGGCGGCATGCGCTTCGGCAGCTTCCTCCTGGTCGAGTACATGGAGATCCTCGTCGTCTCCGGGATCGCCGCGGCGATCTTCCTCGGCGGCTGGATGGGCCCCGGCCCGAGCTTCCTCGACCCGGTCTGGATGCTGGCCAAGATGCTCGCCCTGGTGCTGGTCTTCATCTGGGTGCGGGCGACCCTGCCGCGGCTGCGCTACGACCAGCTGATGAGCCTCGGCTGGAAGGTGCTGCTGCCGCTGGCGACGCTGAACGTCCTGATCACCGCCGTCCTGGTGGTGGTGACGTGAGGTCCTGTTCATGACGGAATTCCCCTATCTCAAAGAGCAGGACGTGGTCGAGGTCCAGCGCGGGCCGGACCCGGGCGGGGTCGGCGGCGCCTACCGCGCCTTCGGCGAGACCCTGCGCGGGCTGAAGACGACGATGGCGCGGCTGGTCGAGGGGCCGCTGACGATCCAGTACCCGGAGGAGAAGACCCCCGTCTACCCGCGCTTCCGCGGCCGCCACAAGCTGCACCGCTTCGAGGACACCGGCCTGGAGAAGTGCGTCGGCTGCTCGCTCTGCGCCGCCGCCTGCCCGGCCGACTGCATCCGCGTCGTCGCCGCCGAGAACATTCCCGGCGACCGCGTCTCGGCCGGCGAGCGCTACGCCGCGGTCTACGAGATCAACATCTCGCGCTGCATCTTCTGCGGCTATTGCGAGATCGCCTGCCCCTTCGACGCGATCACGATGGGCCACGACTACGAGATGGCCGACTACGACCGCACCGACCTGATCTTCACCAAGGAGATGCTGCTCGCCGAGCCGATCGAGCGGACGCCGCTGAGGCGGGAGGGCGAGTAGTGGAAGAGATCCTCTTCTTCGCTGCGGCGCTGGGGGCGCTGGGGGGAGCGATCGGCGTCGTCCTGATGCGCAACCCGCTCTTCGGCGTGCTGGCGCTGATCGTCCACCTCTTCTCGCTGGCAGTCCTCTTCCTGCTGCTGACCGCGGCCTTCGTCGCGGCTGCCCAGGTCGTCGTCTACGCCGGCGCGGTAATGGTCCTCTACGTCTTCGTCGTCGCCTACGTCGGCGACGATCCCGAGCCCGCCTGGGAGCCGATCCCGGGCCAGCGCTTCCTAGCCCCGCTGCTCGGCGCCGCCCTCTTCGTCGAGCTCTCGATAGCCGTCCTCGGCTCCTCCCTGGTGGCGCTCGGCGCCGACGGCCCCGACGTCAACCCAGGCTTCGGCGACCCCGCCGCAATCGGCACCTTGCTTCTAGAGCGATTCCTGCTCGCCTTCGAGGCCTCTTCGATCCTGCTCCTCCTCGCGGCAGTCGGGGCCGTGGTCCTCGCTGCGCGTCGTAGGGAGGTCGAGGCCCCCTCCTCACGTTTTGCGCGGGAGGAGGGGGGCGGTGCGGGCGCCAGCACTAAACCTCCCCAGCGACGAGTTGCGAGTGAGGAGGGGGTGTCGACCTCCCCATGAACATCGAGTGGTACATCGTCCTCTCCTCCCTCCTCTTCGCAGTAGGCGCGATGGGGATCCTCATCAGGCGCAGCCCGATCGTGATCCTGCTCTGCCTCGAGCTGATGCTCAACGCCGGCAACCTGGCCCTGGTCGCCTTCAGCCGCATGGTCGGCAACCAGGAGGGCCAGGTCTTCGCCGTGATCGTGATGGTCGTCGCCGCCTGTGAGGTCGTGATCGGGCTCGGCCTGATCGTCGCGATCTACCGTCGCAAGCTGCCGCTCGACGTCGACGAGCTGAGGACGCTGCGCGGATGAGCGCCACCTCCTGGGCCTGGCTGGTCCTGCTCCTGCCGCTGCTCGGCTCGGTCGTGATCTCGGTCGGCTTCCGGGCGATCCCGGCGCGGGTGGCAGGCATGATCGGCACCGCCGCGATCGGCCTCGCCTTCGCCTGCTCGATCGGCGTCCTCCTCAGCCTGCTCGGCGACGAGCCCGACGCGCGCCACCACGCCTCCTCGCTCTGGGACTATGCCAACGCCGGCGGGCTCGACATCAAGCTCGGCATCTACGTCGACCAGCTCTCCACATTCATGATCCTGGTCGTCACCGGGGTCTCGACCCTGATCCACCTCTACTCGTTCGGCTACATGCAGTCCGACGAGGGCTACCGGCGCTTCTTCGCCTACCTCAACTTCTTCGTCTTCTCGATGCTGCTGCTGGTCCTCGCCGGCAACTTCGTGCTGCTGATCGTCGGCTGGGCCTTCGTCGGCTTCGCCTCCTACGCGCTGATCAGCTTCTGGTACCGGCGCACGACCGCGACCGGAGCCGGGATGAAGGCCTTCGTGATCAACGTGGTCGGCGACATCGGCCTCGTCTTGGCCGCCTTCCTGATCGTCCGTGAGCTCGGCGTCCTGGACTACGAGGCGGTATTCGCCGCGGCGCCCGAGGCCTTCCAGCGTGGTGAGTGGACGATCACCGCGATCTGCCTGCTGCTGCTGGTAGGCGCCTTCGCCAAGTCGGCGCAGATCCCGTTCCACACCTGGCTGCCCGACGCGATGGAGGGCCCGACCCCGGTCTCCGCCCTGATCCACGCGGCGACGATGGTGACCGCCGGCGTCTACCTGATCGCCCGCACCAACATCCTCTTCTACCTAGCCCCGACCGCCGCCGACATCGCCGCCTTCACCGGCCTGGCAACCCTGCTGATCGCCGGCACGATCGCCCTCGCGCAGACCGACCTGAAGCGGGTGATCGCCTACTCGACGATGAGCCAGATCGGCTACATGATCATGGGCGTCTCGATCGGCGCCTACTCGGCCGGCCTCTTCCACCTGATGACCCACGCCTTCTTCAAGGCGCTGCTCTTCATGTCGGCCGGCTCGATCATCGCCGCGATGGCGAACCGCCAGGACATCGACCGGATGAGCGGCTTCTGGCGGGCGATGCGCTTCACCTCGATCATGCTCCTGATCGGCGGCCTGGCCCTGGCCGCCTTCCCCGGCACATCCGGCTTCTTCTCCAAGGACTCGATCCTCGCCTACGCCGAGGCGCGGGGAGGGATGTACACGTGGATGGCGATCGGCGGCTACGCCGGCGCCCTGCTCACCGTGCTCTACACCTTCCGCCTGGTCTTCCGGGTCCTTCCCGGCAAGCCCTGCGAGGAGGCGCAGGCGCTGATCGACACCGGCCACGTCTTCCACGCCGAGCCGGAGAATCCAGCCACAGGTGAGAAGGAGGACACAGGGGTGGGCTTCCCCGGCGCCGAGCACCACATCGCCGAGCAGTCGCGGCCGATGGCGATCGCGATGGCGCTGCTCGGCTTCGGCGCGCTCTTCGCCGGGCTGCTCCAGGTGCCGGGCGTCGACAACGTCATCTTCGGCTTCCTCGAGCCCGCCTTCCACGACTCGCCGCTGGACGCAATCCACCCCACGGTCGCTCACGAGTGGGAGGGTCTCGGCGTCGGCGCCGCGATCACGTTCATCGGGATCGCCCTCTCCTACCTGCTCTGGATCCGGCAGCCGGCGCTGCCGGCGCTCCTGCGCCGGCGCTTCCGCCCCGCCTACCTGCTCTTCCTCAACAAGTGGTACTTCGACGAGGCGATCGACTTCCTCGTGGTGCGGCCGGCGCTGGCGATCGGCCGCTTCGCCGACCGCACCTTCGAGCGACTCGTCGTCGACGGCCTGGTCACCGGCACGGCGGAGACGGTGCGCGGCGCCGGCGGCATCGTCCGCGTCGTGCAGAGCGGCTTCGTGCGCAGCTACGCGCTGTTCCTGATCGCCGGCTTCGCCGGGCTCGCCCTCTACTTCCTGCTCGCCGGCTCATGACCAACTCGCTGCTCTGGACACCGCTCGCCTTCGGCCTCATCGGCCTCTTCCTGCCGAAGCGGCTGACCGGCTGGTGGGCGACACTGGGAACGGGTGTGACGCTGGCGCTGGCGGTCGCCGTGCTCGCCGGCTTCGACTCCGGCGCCGCCGGGCTCCAGGACACGGTCGAGGTCGAGTGGATCCCGGGCCTCGGCGTCGACTACAGCCTCGGCGTCGACGGGCTCAACGTCTTCCTGATCCTGCTGACGGCGCTGCTCTGGCTGGGCGGCACGGCTTTCGCGGCGCTGCGCGAGCAGGAGCGCCCCCACCTCTTCTTCCTGATGATGCTGCTCGGCGAGACCGCGACCCTGGGCGCCTTCCTCGCCCAGGACCTGCTCCTCTTCGTCCTCTTCTTCGACCTGATGCTGGTCCCGTTCTACTTCCTCTTCGGCGCCTGGGGGACGGACCGGCCCGACGGCGTCACCGCCTCGGCGGCGACGCTGAAGATGATCGTCTACACCCTGATCGGCTCACTGCTGATGCTGGTCGCGGCGATCGCGACCGGGGTGATCGCGGCCGGCGGCGGCGACATCACCTTCTCGATCGCCGAGCTGGCCCAGCAGCCGCTCGGCGAGGGCAGCCAGCGCTGGATCTTCTGGTTCTTCGCCGCGGCCTTCCTGGTCAAGATGCCGGCTTTCCTCCTGCACGGCTGGATGCCCGACGCCTACCGGGCGGCGCCGCTGCCGGTGCTGGCAGTCTTCTCCGGCGTCCTCGCCAAGGTCGGCGCCTACGGCTTCCTGCGTGTGGTGCTGCCGCTCTTCCCCAACGCCACGGTCGAGTTCCAGGAGGTCGTCCTGGTGATCGCCCTCGCCTCGATCCTCTACGGCTCGGTGATGGCCTTCACCCAGACCAACGTGCGGCTGGTCGCCGGCTACTCCTCGATCGCCCAGCTCGGCTTCATCACCGCCGGGATCTTCGCCCTGCGCGCCGACGGGGCCGACGGCGCGGTGCTGCAGATGGTCAACCACGGCCTCGTCGTCGCGCCGCTCTTCATCATCGTCGCCCTGCTGGCCGAGCGTAGCGGCAGCGAGGACCTGCGCGAGATGGGCGGAATGGCGACCCGGGCGCCGGTCCTGGCGGCGCTCTTCCTGATCGTCACCCTGGCGACGCTGGCGATGCCCGGATCGGCCAACTTCGTCGGCGAGTTCTACATCCTCAACGGCCTCTTCAACTCGAAGATCGTCTTCGCCTTCGTCGCGATCGTCGGCGTCGCGCTGTCGGCCTACTACGCGCTGCGCCTCTACCAGCGGACGATGCACAACCGCAGGCCAGAGGGGACCGAGTCGCGCGAGATCGGCCTCCGCGACGGCCTCGTCCTCGTGCCGCTGGTCGCCTGCATCGTCGCCCTCGCTCTTTACCCGCAGCTGATCTTGAAGCGGACCAACCAGTCCGTAACTCGCGCCGTGGCCTCGACTTGCGTAGCCCAAGGCGAGAACCACTCGACGGTGGCAGAGCTGGATGAAGCGCTTAACGCCGGCGAGCCGCCCTGTCTTTCCCCCGCACTGGCCAAACGCCTGATTACTCCCGCCCCATGAACTTCGATGCCCCCCACATCGACTACGCCGGCCTCTCGCCGCTGATCGCGCTCACCGTGGGCGTCTGCGTGGTGCTGCTCAGCGCCGTCTTCACCGCTGCGTCGCAGCGCGCCGGGGCTGACGCTGCTCACCCTCGCGACCGCCGCCGGTCTGCTGGTCTGGCGCTGGAACGACCCAACCGACCTCGTCGCCGGGGCGCTGCGGCTCGACGACCTGGCGATCTCGATCTCGCTGATCGTCGCTCCTGATGGCGGCGGCCACGGTGCTGCTCTCGCTCCGCGAGCCCGCCGCCGAGGAGGCAGGCTCGGGCGAGTACCACGCGCTGCTGCTCGGCTCGGTGCTGGGCATGGTGCTGCTGGCGCAGGCCCAGAACCTGGTCAGCTTCTTCATCGCGATCGAGACCCTCTCGATCCCCCTCTACATCCTCTGCGCGACCAACCTGCGCCACGAGCGCTCGCTCGAGTCGGGGCTGAAGTACCTGATCGTCGGCTCGCTCGGCTCGGCGACGCTGCTCTACGGGATGGCCTTCCTCTACGGCGGATCGGGCTCCACCGACTTCGTCGGAATCGCCACCGGCATCGCGCAGGAGGGAGTCCTCGGCGACCCGCTGGTCCTGATCGGGATCGCGCTGGCCGGCGTCGGGCTCGCCTTCAAGACCTCGATCGCCCCCTTCCACCAGTGGACGCCCGACGTCTACGAGGGCGCGCCGACGCCGATCACCGGCTTCATGGCCGTCGCCACCAAGGCCGCGGCCTTCGCCGTCTTCGTCCGCTTCTTCGACGTCGCCCTGCTGCCCCAGGCCGACGAGTGGCAGCCGGCGCTGGCCGTGCTCGCCGCCGCCTCGATCGTGATCGGCAACGTCGGCGCGCTCGGCCAGCGCTCGCTGAAGCGGCTGCTGGGCTACTCCGGCATCGCCCAGGCCGGCTACATCCTCGGCGGCCTGGTCGTCGCCAGCGAGGCCGGCGTCAATGCGCTCGTCTTCTACCTCGCCGCCTACGCCTTCATGAACCTCGCCGCCTTCGCCGTGATCGTCGCCCGCGAGCGCGAGACCCCGCACGGCGACAGACCTCGAGCGCGGTGCGCGGCCTCGGCAGCGGAGCGGCCGCTGCTCGCCTGGCCGCTGACGATCTCGATGCTCGGCCTCGCCGGGCTGCCGGCGACCGCGGGCTTCATCGGCAAGCTCTACCTGATCGAGGCGCTGGTCGAGGGCGACTACACCTGGCTCGCGGTCTTCATCGCGGTCGGGACGATGATCTCGCTCGCCTACTACCTGCGCGTGGTGGCAGCGATGTGGATGCGCCCGGACGCTGAGACGCAGCGCCGGCGATCGCCGGCGCCTCACCGGAGGCCGACCCGACCGACCCCGAGGCCGGCCGCCGGCTCTACCTCATCGCCCCCGCCGTCCTCGCCGCTGCCGCAGTCGTCTTCTTCGGCGTCATCCCGCAGCCGCTGGTCGAGTTCGCCGAGCACGCCGGCGCCTCGCTCTTCCCTTAGGGGCCGGTATCGTCGCCTCCATGGACGGGAGGCCACGCGCACTTTCTGCGACGACGATGTGTGAGGCTTTTCAGCTCACCGCGGAGGAGTGGGCTGACAGTCCAGCGCTGCGGTTGAAGGACACCGAGTACGAAGCCAGCTGGCAGGACTACGCCGAGACGGTGCGCAAGCGCGCGGCGGGATTGGCGAAGCTTGGCGTGGGACGGGGCGACACGGTCGGCTTCATGCTTGTCAACCGACCCGCTCTGCACCTCACCGATGCCGCCGCGATGCACCTGGGGGCGACCTGCTTCTCGGTCTACAACACCTCCTCGCCGGAGCAGGTCGAGTACGTGGTGCGCGACGCGGAGAACAGAGTGATCGTCACCGAGCAGGCTTTCCTCGAGACCGTGCTGGCGGCGCGCGAGCAGGTCGACGACGCCTCGAGCACGTCGTCGTCGATCGACGGCGAAGCGCCCGAGGGGACGATCTCGATCGAGGAGCTGGAGGCGATGGGCGAGCCCGACTTCGACTTCGAGGCCGCCTGGCGGGCGGTCGAGCCCGAGGACGTGCTCTGCCTGATCTACACCTCCGGGCACCACCGGCCCGCCCAAGGGCGTGCAGCTGACCCACGCCAACATGGTCGCCGTCTGGCGGGCCTGCGACGCGGTTCAGCAGACCAAACCCGGCGGGCGGATGATCTCCTTCCTGCCCAGCGCCCACATCGCCGACCGCTGGGCCGGGCTCTACGCCCAGATGATCTACGGCAACTGCGTCTACTGCTGCCCGGACCCGCGCGCAGATGGTCGCCTACTCGATCGAGGTCAAGCCGACCGTCTGGGGCGGGGTGCCGCGGATCTGGGAGAAGCTGAAGGCGGCGCTCGAGATCGGCATCGCAGCCGAGCCGGACGAGGCCAAACGCGAGGCGACCGAGGCGGCGATCGAGGTCGGGCCGCCGCCGAGCCGCCGCCTACATGGACGGCGGCGTGCCGAACGAGCTGCAGGCCGAGTGGGAGCACGCCGACGAGCAGGTCCTCTCGAGGATCCGCTCGATGCTCGGCCTCGACGAAGTCGAATCGTTCGTGGTCGGGGCAGCGCCGACGCCGCCCGAGGTGCTCGAGTTCTTCCTCGCGCTCGGGATCGAGATCCGCGAGACCTGGGGGATGTCGGAGACGACCGCGATCACGACGCTGAACCCGCCCGGGCGGGATGCGGGTCGGCACCGTCGGCCCGCCGATCCCGGACACCGAGGTGAAGCTGGCCGAGGACGGCGAGGTGATGGTGCGCGGCCCGCAGGTGATGAAGGGCTACCGCAACATGCCCGAGAAGACGGCCGAGACGTTCACCGAGGACGGCTGGCTGCTGACCGGCGACATCGGCGAATTCGACGAGGAGGGCTACCTGCGGATCGTCGACCGCAAGAAGGAGCTGATCATCAACGCGGCGGGCAAGAACATGTCGCCCGCCAACATCGAGGCGAAGCTGAAGGCGGCCTCGACCCTGATCGCCCAGGCGGTGGCGATCGGCGACAACCGCCCCTACAACGTCGCGCTGATCACGCTCGACCCCGAAACGCTCGCCGCCCGCGGCGCCTCCGCAGACGACCCGGCGATCGTCGCGGAGATCGAGCAGGCGGTCGAGGCGGCGAACGCGCGCCTCTCGCGGGTCGAGCAGATCAAGCGCTACGAGGTCCTGGCGGACGAGTGGGCGCCCGGCGGCGAGGAGCTGACGCCGACGATGAAGCTGAAGCGGCGGCCGATCGAGCGCAAGTACGAAGCGGAGATCGAGGCGCTGTACGCATAACGCCTGCCCATCGGCGACCTGAAAGGGTGGCGCGATGGGCGTTGTGTTGACAGCGGGCGTGATCGTCGCCGCGACCGCGTTCGGGGTCTGGGCCGAGCGACGCCGGCCCGAAGCCGCGGCGGATGCCGCTCGCCAGGCCCTGCTGCTGATCCTCTACGTGCTGATCCCGCCGGTCATCTTCTTCAACCTGGCGGCAAGCAGCATCGACGTCGCCCAAGGGATCGGCCTCGTGCTGGGAAACGTCTCGGTCGCGCTTGCCGCGCTGCTGGCCGGCTGGACGGCAAGCAAGGTTCTCGGCCTGACCCGCCCCCAAACCGGCGCGGTGATCTGCACGGTGCTCGCGATCAACAGCGCCTACCTCGGCTACCCGCTGACCGTGGCGCTGCTCGGTCGTGACGAGCTCTCGACCGCGGTCCTCTACGACGTGCTCGTCAACGCTCCCTGCCTGCTGCTCGGCGCCTTCGCGGTCGGCGCGGCGTTCGGGACGCGGGCGGGCGAGGGACCGCGCCAGCGGGTACGCGCCTTCTTCACCCGTAACCCGCCGCTGTACGCGGCGATCGCCGGGCTGCTGGCGCCGGACGCGCTGGCCCCCGACGTCCTGGTCGACCTCTCCCAGATCCTGATCGTCGCGATCCTGCCGATCGGCTTCTTCGCCGTCGGCGCGACCCTGGCCGAGAACGCCGAACAGGGCAAGCTGCCGATGCCGCCGCCGCTGACCCGGCCGGTGGGGCTGGCGGTGGTCTCGCGACTGGTCGTCGCGCCAGGCCTGCTGATCCTGTTTGCGGCGCCGCTGATCGACCTGCCGGCCCCCTATCTGTTGCTGGCGGCGATGCCCTCCGGCGTCAACTCGATGGTCGTCGCCCACGCTTACGGCCTCGACATGGAGATCACCGCCGAGGCGGTCACCTGGTCGACCGCGATCGTCGTCACCGTTGCGCTCGCCTCGCTGCTGTTCTAGCCGCCTATCCTGAAGGGGATGCTCCATCACGTCGGGATCGAGGTGCAGCCGGCCGATGTCGAGCGAGCAGTCGAGTTCTGGCAGCTGCTCGGCTTTGCCGAGGTTCCGCCGCCACCATCGCTCACGGAGTTCACCTGGCTCGAACGCAGCGGGACGCAGGTACACCTGATGCCGACCGAGTCGCCGGCCGTTCCCACTCGCGGCCACACCGCGGTGGTCGCGGCCGATTTCGACGCGGCCGTGGAGCGACTGCACAAGGGCGGCTTCGAGGTTGAGCCGCGGCGCGAACACTGGGGTGAGCCCCGCGCTCTCGCGATTGCTCCCGGCGGTCACCGGGTCGAGTTGATGGCAGCGCCGCCGGCTACTCGCTGAGCCGCGGGATTCTCGCGAAGCCGCTAACCGATGCGGCCGTTGTGCTTGGCGCCGAGCAGATCTCGGTCGGCGCGGCTGAGCAGCTCGTGGACCGTGCGTCCGTCGCCGGGGAAGATCGCGAAGCCGGTGCCGGCGGAGACGCGCACTCCGTTCCTGCTGCAGTCGCGGACCCTGGTGCGCAGGCGTGCTGCCACGTCCTCGACCTCTTCGCCGTTGGTCTCGGGCGCGATCACCGCGAACTCGTCGCCACCCTGGCGGAAGACCGCGTCTTCGCCGCGTATCTCGTCGCGCAGCGCGTCGCCGATCTCGGCCAGCAGCTTGTCCCCCTCGAGGTGGCCGAGAGCCTCGTTGACCTGCTTGAACCCGTCGAGGTCGATCAGGACCAGCGAGAACTCCCGCCGGTGCCGCGCGTGCCGCGCGACCTCCTCGTCGAGACGTTCGTGCAGGGCCCGGTAGTTGCCGACCCCGGTCAGCTCGTCGCGGCGGGAGAGGTCCCAGAGTTCCTCGTGGCTTGCCTGCAGCCGGCGGGCGAGGGACAGGGCGCTGATCCCGACGACGACGACGCAGGTCGCCTCGATCGCCGCCGTCAGGAGCGCCTCGTCGCTGGAGAAGGAGCCGATCGTCAGCGGAGCGATGACCGCGATCCCGATCGCCGCCAGGCCGCCGAGCAGGAAGCGGGCGCCGATGCCGCGTGGCTCGGCGCGGCGGTTAACGGGCGAGAGCGTCATGTCACCGATCCATGTCGTGGGAGAGTGGACTAGCTAATCAAACAAGCGTCCGGAGGATTGATGCGCTGCATTTTGGGAATCGGGTCAATACTTTTCTGTCCAGGGCTGGTGGCAGATTGGCCTGAGTCATGAGCTTCGACGTTGAGATCCTCGCCGATTCGCGCTCGCCCGCGGGCTACCGGCTGACGACGCTCGAGACCACCTTCCCCCGCTTCATCCTCGCCGAGTTCAATACACACCGCGTCTTCTCGCGCAACTCGGCGAGCTCCCGCGCGATCCCGATCGTCAAGCAGGTTCGCAGGGTGCTCGAGCAGCCCTATGTGCCAATCGAGTTCGGCTCCAACCAGCCCGGGATGCAAGCGGGGCCGGCACTCACCGGCGAGGCGAACCGCGCCGCGGAACGCGAGTGGCTGCAGGCTCGGGACGCGGCTGTGCGCCATGTCCTCGGGCTCGTCACCAGCCCCGACGAGGTGCGGGCGCAGACCGACCTGCTCGGCTACCTGGAGCAGGTCGAGGAGAGCATCAAAGCGGGTGAGCGGCCAAGCGAGTGGCTGAACGTGCACAAGCAGGTCGCGAATCGCCTG
Source organism: uncultured Solirubrobacterales bacterium (assembly GCA_963728045.1). Taxonomy (GTDB): domain Bacteria; phylum Actinomycetota; class Thermoleophilia; order Solirubrobacterales; family 70-9; genus VRUE01. The sequence goes on along the minus strand of CAVSIE010000002.1, from coordinate 1,215,367 downwards.
CTCGAGCCCTTCATGTGGCACACGGTGATCGTCACCGCGACCGAGTGGGAGAACTTCTGGAACCTGCGCTGCCACCCCGACGCGCAACCAGAGATCAAGCTGATCGCGACGATGATGCGCGATGCCATCGCCGGCTCCAATCCGGTTGATCTGGACTGGGGCGAGTGGCACCTGCCGCTCGTCCGCGACGCGGATCGAGGCGAGGCCTCAGAGCAGGACCTGATCAAGATCTCCGCCGGCCGCTGCGCCCGGGTCAGCTACCTCACCCACTCCGGCACGAGGGACCTGCAGGCGGACATCGGCCTTCACGACCGCCTGATCGAGAGCGGCCACATGTCTCCGATGGAGCACCCGGCGCGTCCGCTGAATCGCGAAGAACTCGACAAGAGTGAGTGGTCAGGGAACTTCCACGGCTGGATGCCTTATCGGAAGACGATTGCAGGTGAGGCGAATCCACTGGCGGCGGCGGAAATCGCAGCGGCCTGAGGTAGGACAGCCCCAGTAGGGGTTTCGCTCAACTTTTTCGGTTGCGCGCTCCCGGCTACCGTTATTCGTCGCGGCCGAAAAAGTACAAGCCGCTTCACCCCTACTGGGGCTGTCCTATGACAGAGCGGTGTAGATCCGGCTCGCGAGAGCTACTGGTCTTCGCGCTGCTTGCGTTTGCGAAGCTCGCGATCCTCGTCGGGATCAGCAGGCTCGGGCGCTTCCAGTTCTGAAGCGGCTTTCTCTCCTGGAGATGGCCAGGGGACGGCTTCGCCTGCTGCCCAGGCTGGGGGGCGGCCGCCGGGGATCCAGCCGGCTGCTAGGAGGGCGAAGTAGAGGAAGAAGATCAGGGTGAACTGGATCAGGAGGAGGAGCGCGGCGGCGCCGAGCGCCATCCCGAGCGAGCCCCAGAAACGGCTGAGCAGCCCCGTCCGCATCGCCCAGAGGCAGGTGTAGAGGAGGGTGAAGGCGAGGCCGAGGCGTCCGCCGAGGCCGAAGCCGGTCGCCGCATCGCGCGTCGACGCGTCGGCGATCGCGTTCGTCGCCGCATCGTCCGTAACCGTGTCCTCAGCACAGCGCAGGACGCCTCCTTCGGGCTCGCCTGGGCCGCCGTACTCGTCGCGGAACCCATCGGGGTCGTCGCGGCGTTCCTCGCGACAGTCGGCTTTCGCCTCGCTGATGCTGAGGTCGGCGCTCGCTTTGCCGGCGACGAAGTCGGAGGCCGCTTGGTCGGTGGCGACCGCGTTCAGCACCGAGGCGGCCGCGAGGAACAGGGGCGCAGCGACGACGAGGCCGATCAGCTGCCCCCGCACGCGGCTGCTGCGCGCCTGCGTAGCGCGGAAGAGGTAGACGAGCGGCGCCACCAGGAGGACGAAGGCGGCGGACTGGAGGATGCTGGAAAGGGTGACGGCGGAGCTGTGCTCGTGCGCGGCTCTGAGGATCTCGGCGTCGCCGTCGCCGTTGACCGGCCCGATCACGATCGCCGAGGCGATCAGCATGGCGATCGCGGCCAGGGTCATCAGCGCGACCGGCAGCGACCAGCGCTGCTCCCTGGCGAGAACCTCCCCCCTGCCGATCGAAGCCTCCATGGGTGTCCGGACCCTAGCCGCGCTCGCGGAAGTAGAACTGCGGCAGGGCGCCTTCGATCACGTCGGCCGTCATCCGCTGCGCCGCCTCGAGGTTGCCGGACCGCACGGCGACGTCGTCGAGGGTGACGATCCCCGCCAGGCGCTCGCCGTCGACGACCGGGAGGCGGCGCACCCGGTGCTGGACCATCAATGCCGCCGCCTCGTTCAGCTCCATCGCCGGCTCGCCGCAGATCAGCGGGCGCGAGGCGTGCTCGCCGACGGGCGAGGAGGGGTCGACGCCCTCGGCGAAGACCCGCACGGCGAGGTCGCGGTCGGTGACCATCGCCACCGGCGCCCCGCCCGGATCGACGATGACCACGGAACCGACCCTGTGGTCGCGCATCAGCCGCGCCGTCGAGAGGGCGCTGGCGTCCGGCGAGGCGGTGACGACGCCGGCGGTCATGATCTCGCTGAGCCGCACGGCGCGTACGCTACCGGCCCATGAACGCAGAGCGAGCGAGCGCGAAACTATGCCTGTGAGCCGCACGAGGCAGACGCCGGTCGTCCCGCTGGAGGCTGGCGCGGGACCGGAGAATCCGCCCTGCCCCGCCTGCGGCGAGCCGCTGTTCGGCTGGGTTGACGCCCGCCCTGGCCTGTCCGGGGCGACGAAGCGGTGTGAGAGCTGCGGACTCGGCGTCGTCGGCGCCCCCGGCGCGACGGACGAGGCACTGGCGGAGCTGGACAGCCTGCGCGAAGGGAACACGCTGCGAATCGCCAACCGCGACGGCTTCTCGGCCTGGTTCGGCGGCGCCGGCTGGGCCGGGCTTGAGCCCGGGCGCCGCTACCTGTTCACGGCCGAGGCCGTGCGCCGCCTCGTCGCCAACCGCGACCAGGTGGTGACCGCCGCGCGCTGGTCTCCCGGCGCCGCCGTCGCGACGATGTGGCAGACCATCCTCAACGGCTTCACCTTCGGCCGCAACGTCTCCCTCGCGGCCCTCGGCCGGGCCGCCGGCGTGCCCGCCGAGCGCCCCTGGCAACGCCGTCTCGACGCCGTGATCGACGTCGTGGTCGCGATCCCGGCCCTACTCGTCGCCGTACCACTGGAGCTGGTCGCCGCCATCTTCAAACGCGCCAGCGCGATCTCGCTGAAAATCGAGCTTCTGTAGAGCTCTCTCGCGCGGGTGGCGCGGCGGGGGGACCACCCCCGAGGAAGCCTTAGCTACCGCAGGGGGTGGTGGGCCCTGCCGCGACAGGACCCGCGCGCCAGAGCCCTAAGAGAGCCCCTCACGAGCCTCGCGAACGAGCGTCACCGCCTCCGGGAAGAGGACGCGGATCGCGTCGCGAACCTGCATCGCCTGCTCGTCGCTCGATCCGGTCAGCTCGATCTGCCCGATCGAGGCCACGGTCATCTCGACCGCCAGCTTGATCGCGTTGTCGGCCCAGGCGACGCGCTGCGAGGACTGCATCTGCTCGGAGAGCTCCTCCATGCGGGCGCGAAACTCGTCGGGGTCGCCGAACAGGTTGAAGGGGCTGCCCTCCACTCCCCACATGTAAGCACGGACGCAGAAGCGGCGCAGAGGCTTGACACTCCGCGCGCCACACGCGCGGCGGAGAGCCCTAGCTTCGGGCCGTGGGAGGCGAACGAGATCCAGAGGGGGGATCGGCGTCGGTCGAGCAGGCGGGCCTGGCGACGCTGGTCGCGCTCCTGCTGCTCACCGGCATCGCCGCAGTCGCGGCCGAGGGGGAGATCGACGCCGGCCGCTCCGTCGCCGGCTCGATCGTGGCGAAGATCCGCTGCGCCCCCCGGCTTCCGGACGCCTGCCGCCATCACCCGCTTGTCCCAGCCTACGGCTGGCCGCTGGCGCGGCTTGCTCGCGCACTGGCGCCGGCGCCAGCCGCCAGGCCAGGCCCCTCTGGCCTGGCGCTGGTCCCTGTCGACTTCCGCCGCTGCCGGCGCGAGAGCTGCGCCGTGCCGCTCCCCGGCGCGGCCGGGCTTCGTCTCACCGCTTCGGGACGACGCACGACCGCCTTCACCGAGATCGTCGACCGCCGCCGCTCGCTCGGCTGGATAGAGGTCCGCTACTGGCTCTACCGGCCCGGTCTCGGCTGGGAGCGAGTCACGCACCGAGCCAGCCAAGCCGATGTCGACGCCGCAAGCGGCACCCCCCTCCTCCTCACCGACTTCCCCGCCCTGGTCCCGCTCGAGACGCTCCCCGGCCACAACCACTACGAGTTCCCGGCAAGCGAGCGGCCGCCCTGGCAGTGGCGGGTCCGCGGCCGCCACCCCGGCTGGTCGAGCTGAGCTATGTGGCCTTTTCAGCTATAATGTGGCTACATGAGCGAGACCGTAGGCATACGCGAGCTGAAGAACAACCTCAGCCAGGTGATGAAGCGAGTCGAAACGGGCGAGCCGATCACGGTCACCCGCCGCGGGAGGCCGGTGGCGAGGATCGTCTCCACCACCAGGTCCCCACGAATGGCGGAGCTGATCGCGAAGGGGATAGTCAGGCCGGGCAACGGCAAGCGCCACACGCCGCGGCCAATCAAACTCCGAGGCCCTGGCAAGACCGCAGCGGAGTACGTCTCCGAAGGCCGTCGCTGAGCCTTTACCTCGATACAAGCGCGCTGGTCAAGCTGGTGATCGAGGAGCCCGGCAGCGACCTCGCCCACGAGGCTTACAGCAACGCCGAGGCCTCGGTTACCAGTGCAATCACCTACCTGGAGGCCACCGCCGCGCTAGCGAGGCTCGAGAAGGGCAAACGCATCTCCTCACGAGAGCTCAGAGAGGCGCTGGCCGAGCTCGATCTCTACTGGGCCGAGATAGGAGTCCACTCGGTGGCTGACGACATGATCCAAGCAGCATCGAGGGTCGCGCTCGATCATCGCCTGCGTGCCTATGACAGTCTGCATCTCGCCACCGTCCGCTCTTTCTCGGCTGTTGAACATGTCTCCTTTGCCTGCTGGGACCGCGAGCTGCGCGACGCCGCCCGCGAGCACGGCTTCGCCCTGGTCCCTGCACAGATCTGATCTCAACACGGTCCGGCAGGAACGCATGGCACCATTGCGGCCTCGATGGCCGCCGCCTGCAAACGAGTAGCCGACTCCTCGCGGTTTCAGCTCTTCATCCTCGGCGTGATCCTCGCCAACGCGGTCGTGCTCGGCCTCGAGACCTACGACTCGATCGACCGCGACTATGGCAACGCCCTGGAAGTCCTCAACGACGTCTTTCTCGGCATCTTCGTGGTCGAGATCGCGATCCGGATCGCCGCCCACGGCAGCCGCCCGCAGGACTACTTCAAGAGCGGCTGGAACGTCTTCGACTTCGTCGTCATCGGCGGCGCCCTCCTCCCCGGCCTGCGCCAGAACGCGACGGTGCTGCGGCTGCTTCGACTGCTGCGGATCGTCCGCGTCGTCAGCATCTTCCCCGACCTGCGCTTCTTGATCCGCGGCATGGCGACCAGCCTGCCGCCGATCGGCAGCATGGCGATGCTCACCTCGCTGCTGATCTACATCTACGGGATCCTCGGCTGGATCTTCTTCGCCGACACCGAACCCGAGCACTGGGGCGACATCGGCGAGGCGATGCTCTCGCTCTTCATCGTGCTGACGCTGGAGAGCTGGCCCGAAATCATGGGGGCGGTCATCGACGTCCACCCCTGGGCCTGGATCTACTTCGTCAGCTACGTCCTGATCGCCTCGTTCCTGCTGATCAACATGGTGATCGCGATCCTGATCAACAGCCTCGAGGAGGTGCGGGCGATGGAGGCGATTGACGAACGCCTCAACCGCCGCCGCGACGAGCGCGAGGCCGAGGGCGAGCTGGACGGACAGGCCGCGGCGGAGCGGCTGGCGCGAATCCGCGAGGCGCTCGACGAGCTGGAGGAGGAGCTACACCTCGACGGGCACATCGACGTCCCGAAAGGGAAACGCGAGTCTCCTCGGATGATCAGGCGCTTCCGCGGCTGAGGCCTACGCCTTGACGGGGGACTTGCCGCCCTCGCGCGCCTCGTCTTCCTCCGCCTGTTTGACCAAGCCACGCCAGTCCGTGGTGCGGAAGACCAGGATCATCGCGGCGAAGCCGAGCGTTACCGACCAGGCCGCCATCGCGATCTGGGTTCCCACCGAGAAGGAGAGGACGGCGGCGCGTGTGGGGCCGTGCAGGGTGGCGACGAGCAGCGCCTGCTGGGCGCCGGCGCCACCGGGGGTGAAGGGGACGATGGTCGAGATCGCCTGCACGCTCATCACCAGCAGCACGTTGCCGACCGAGCCGCCGATGCCGAAGGCCTCGAGGAAGAACCAGAAGGCGGCGAATCGGCACAGCCAGCCCACCCCCTGCCAGGCCCAGACCTCGCGCAGGTAACGACGCGGCTGGGTGAGGATCGCCAGTCCCTGTTTGACCCTGTCCCAGAAGCGCCGCACCCGGTGCGCGAGCAGGTAGATGCCGATCGCTATCGCCACCAGCAGGACCGCGACCGTGATCAGGAAGACCTGCGGGTGTTCCGCCCAGAAGGCGATCTCGAAGGCAGGCAGGTTCGGCAAGCGCGGCGGCGCCGGCAGCAGCCCCTGGGTGATCGCGTAGAGCAGGACGAGCACGCCGATCGTGGTGTCGAAGACCGTCTGCACCAGGAAGGAGGAGGTAACCGCCGGGTAGGAGGAGTCGGGAATCTGGCGCTTGACCAGGAAGACCTTGGTCACGTCGCCGGCCCGAGCAGGGACGATCGCGTTGATCCCGGCGCCGGCGAGGTAGGCGGCGCCGAGCTGCAAGAAGGGGATCGGCACGCCCGGGTAGGCGGCGCGCAGCACGTTGCGCCAGGCCCAGGCGCGGGCGAGCTGCATCGCCAGCAGGAAGACGAGCGCCAGCGCGAGGGCGCTCCAATCGATCCGCGAGAGGTTCTCGAAGAACGCCTCGGCAGCGTTGAAAAAGGAGTTGAAGCTGGAGCTGAGATCGGCGTGCGGCATCGCAGCTACACTAGCCCGCTCGTGTCAGAGACCGAGACGCAGATCCCGGCTCCGCAGGCCCCCCGCGACCCCGCCGACGAAGCGATGTGCGCGCGTGCCCGCGAGCGCTACACAGGCGACCGCAGGTTCCCCTGGCGACGGCGTCGCAAGCGCCACGCCGAGCTGCCCAGCCTGATCATCATCGGCGGGCTGAAGTGCGGCACGACCAGCATCCACCACTACCTCGGCCTGCACCCCGAGATCCAGATGTCGAAGCCGAAGGAGCTCAACTTCTTCGTCGAGGAGCTGAACTGGGACCTCGGGCTCGACTGGTATGCGAGCCGCTTCGACGGCCGCTTCGAGGTGCGCGGCGAGTCCTCCCCCCACTACACCAACCTGCCCCGCTTCGATGGCGTCGCCGAGCGCATCCACCGGCACTGTCCCGACGCCAAGTTGCTCTACATGGCGCGGGACCCGATCAAGCGCATCCTCTCGCACTGGGTGCACGCCACCGGCGCCGGTTACGAGACCCGCGAGCTCGTCCCAACGCTCTCCGAGTCCGACTCCTCCTACATCCACCGCTCGATGTACTGGATGCAGCTGCAGCCCTACCTGGAGCGCTTCGACCGCGCCCAGATCGAGATCATCACCCAGGAGGAGCTGCAGTCAGAACGCGAGGCGACGATGCGCAAGGCGTTCGCCTTCGCCGGCGTCGACGAGAGCTTTATCTCGGAGCAGTTCGACCGCGAGTGGGAGAAGTCGAGCGCCAAGCAGGGCGGCAAATACCAGCTGATGGAGAAGCTGGTCAAACTGCCGGGCCTACGCTCCTTCGACCGCAATTTCGACCGCCTGCCGGAGTCGATGCGCTGGCTGGTCGAGAAGGTCGTCCACGACCCCGAGAAGCCACCGGCGCCGAAGCCGAAGCTGCCCGACGACCTCTTCGAGACGATTCGCGGCCGCTTCGGCGCCGACGTCGCCGCCCTTCAGGAGTTCGCCGGCCGCGAGTTCGCCGGCTGGCACGACTACTCCTGAGCGAGCGTTCGCTGTTTGTAGCGCTGCGCGCGACAAACAGCGAACGCGCCACTAGGCTCAGGCGACGATGCAGCGACTGATCCCTGATCCCGGCCCGACCACCACCGAGCAGCAGCTCGACGCCTACCGGCCGTGGGAGCAGGCCCACGCCGATCGGCCCTTCACGGCGATGAACTTCGTCGTCACCCTCGACGGGCGGGCGACGATCGGCGGGCGCTCCGGGCCGATCGGCTCACGCGCCGACACGGAAATGCTGCAGTGGCTGCGGACCCGCTTCGACGCGGTGATGATCGGCGCCGGCACGATGCGGGCCGAGCGCTACGGACGGCCCGTTGAGGACCAAGCCGAGCGCGAGCGCCGCGAGCAGCTCGGACTTCCCCATGACCCCCTGATGGTGATCGTCAGCGGCCGGCTCGACCTGCCCTGGGACGCGCCGCTGTTCACGGATGGCGGCGGTCGGGTGCTGATCTTCACCGCTTCCGAGGCCGAGCCACCGGAGACCGCCGCCTCGCTGCAGGTGATCCGCCACGAGGATCGGGTCGACCTGGCAGAGGCGCTGCGCCATCTGCGCGGGGAGCGCGGCGTGCGCTCACTGCTCAGCGAGGGCGGCCCGCACCTCTACGGGGAGATGCAGGCGCTGGGCCTGGTCGACGAGCTGTTCCTGACGATCGCGCCGAAGCTGGTCGGCGGGGAGGCGCCGCGCATCGTCGAGGGGGAGTTGCCCGACGTCGCCGAGCTGGAGCTGGCCTGGCTGCTCGAGCAGGATGGCGAGCTCTTCGCTCGCTATCGCCTGTAGCTTTCCGCCGATGGACTTCAAGCCCAGCCCCCAAGTCGAGACGCTGCGCGAGCGCATCCTCGACTTCATGGACGAGCACGTCTACCCGCAAGAGCGGGAGATCATGGAGGCGCTCGACGCCGAGGTGAAACCCGGCGTTCCCTACCCAAAGATTTTGATCGAGGTCCGCGAGCGAGCCCGCGCCGAGGGCCTCTGGAATCTCTTCATGCCCGACGAGCGCTACGGCCCCGGCCTCTCGAACTGGGAGTACGGCCTGCTCTGCGAGGAGATGGGACGCAGCCCCGCGGCGGCGCCGATGGCCTTCAACTGCTCCGCGCCGGACACCGGCAACATGGAGATCCTCGCCGAGCACGGCAGCGATGAGCAGAAGGAACGCTGGCTCGAGCCGTTGCTCGAGGGCCGGATCCGCTCCTGCTTCTCGATGACAGAGCCCGACGTCTCCGGCTCCGACCCGACCCTGCTCCAGTCGCGTGCCGTGCTCGACGGCGACGAGTGGGTGATCGACGGCCACAAGTGGTTCACCTCCGGCGCGGTCGGCGCCGACCTGGCGATCGCGATGGTCGTCACCGACCCCGAGGCCAACCCCTACGCGCGCGCCTCGATGATCTGCGTGCCCACCGACGCCCCCGGCTTCAACCTGGTCCGGCCGATTCCGGTGATGGGTCATGCCGCCGGGCCCGGCCACTGCGAGATCCGCTACGAAGAATGCCGGGTGCCCGCAGCCAACCTGCTCGGCGGCCAGGGGATGGGCTTCGTCGTCGCTCAGGATCGCCTCGGCCCAGGCCGCATCCATCACTGCATGCGGGCGATCGGGACGGCGGAGCGGGCGCTGGAGATGATGTGCCACCGCGCCAACGAGCGCCACGCCTTCGGCGGCCCGCTCGGTGAGAAGCAGTTCGTCCAGGAGGCTATCGCCGCCTCGCGGATGGAGATCGACCAGGCCCGCCTGCTCACCCTTTACGCGGCCTGGAAGATGGACACCGAGGGCAAGCGCGCGGCGCGACAGGCGATCTCGGCGATCAAGATCATCGCCGCCAACATGGTGATGGACGTGCTCGACCGCGCGATCCAAATCCACGGATCGCTGGGGATGACCGACGACACTCCGCTGGCCGCGCTCTGGCGCTTCAGCCGCATGCTGCGCCTCGCCGATGGTCCCGACGAGGTCCACAAGATGGTCCTCGCCCGCCGCGAGCTGAACCGCTGGGCGAAGCGCGCTGAGGCTGAGGCGGCAGGCGAGCTCGACCCGAAGCACGCCCGCCGCCCGATCTAAGCCAAGCCTCAGCCGTAGAAGACGGCGAAGAAGCCCGCCGGGTCGGCGGCGGCGGCGTCATTGTCGAGCGTGAAGACGAACGCCTGCGTGCCGGCCGGACAGGCCCCTTTCACATCCCCCAAGCCGAACTGGGTGGACTGAAACTGTGATTCGTTGAAGTCGACCGTCGCCTGACCGCCTCTTGGGGCGAAGGGCAGACCGGAGAAGCAGTAGAGGGCCGTGCCGACGTGGGTCACCGAGCCCACGTTCTTCGAGTTCGCCGCGTCGAGGGCGCCGGTCGCGCTCACCCTGGCGAAGGCGACGGGCTGCGCGCTGGCGGCGCTGGGGACGGTCGGCAGGGTGGCGACGTTGACATCGGCGCCGGTCAGGGAGCCGTTGCGGACCCTGCTGCCGTCGACTGCGTTCTTCTTGATCTTGGCCTTGGCGACCGCTTCCTTCTTGATCTTGCCGGTAGTCACCGAGCTGGCCTTCAGCTGGTTGGCGCCGATCTTTTTGGCCGCGATCGCCGTGGCGCCCCCGAGCACCAGGAAGACAGCGAGCGAGGACATCACGTTGGCATAGGTGAGCCGCCCACGTACTTGCTTCACGAGATCTCCTTCAGTCGAGGATCAGTGGTAAAGCATGACGTAGAAGGCAGCTTTGATCGTTTCGGCTTTGCCGGCCGCCCATGTCCGCACCTCCACCTGGGGCGCGGGACATTCGCCGCTTCCGCCGATTTTGATCTGGGCGATCGTTTCTTTGTTCCCGCCTTCGGACTGCGCGCTCACCTGACCTCCGCGGGGAGCGAACGCCGGCACTTGGATGCAGTACACACCCAGCTGCGGGCTGTCGACGTTGGCATCTGAGAGGCCCTTCGAGTTGGACGGGTCGACGAATCCATCGGAGCTGATCCTGGCGAAGACGATGGGGTTCGCTGATTGGGCGGTGACAGCTGAGTTCGCTTTGCCGGCGCTGGGAACCTCGCTCAGCGACGACTCGACCACCTTGTCGCCGGTAACGGCGTCGTTGGCGATCTTGTCGCCCGTCACCGCTGCCGCGGCGAGCTGCGCGCCGGTAACTGCTCCAGCCCCCAGCTTGGGAGTCGTCACCGCGCCGTTGGCAAGCTTTCCGTTCTTCACCGCCAACGCCTTGATCTTCGGCGCCGTCACCGCGTTCTTGCGCAGCTTGCTGGAGGTCACCGCGCCTGGCCTCAGCTGGCGCTCCCCGACGGACTTTTCGGGCAGTTGCTGCACGGCGAAGGCTGTGGCGCCTCCCACGGCGATGAACAGCGCCAGAGACGAAACCACGTTTGCGTACGTCAACCGCCTGTGAACCTGTCCCACGGGTCCCTCCTCGTCGTTTCTCCTTTACGAACCCCGACCGTTTATCTTAGTCGCGGCGCTCGGCCTCGTCGGCGGCCTCGGCGAGGCGCTCGACAAGGTGGGCAAAGTGCTGGATCCCCTCGGCGGCCTTGCCGTACTGGCCGGCCGCGTAGCGAGCGTAGACGCCCTCGAGGATGATCGCCAGCTTCCAGTAGCCGAGCGCGACGAAGAAGTCGAGTTGCGAGAGGTCGCGACCGGAGCGCTCCGCGTAACGATCCCTCAGCTCCTCCCGCGTGGGGAAGCCGGGCGCGAGGTTGGCCGGCTGGCCGAGGGCGAGCATCTCGTCGCCCGCATCGGGCCAGTAGACCATCAGCAAGCCGACGTCGGCGAGCGGGTCGCCGAGCGTGCAGAGCTCCCAGTCGACCACCGCCGCCACCTCTCCCCCCTCGGTGAGGATCATGTTGTCGAGCCGGTAGTCGCCGTGCACGATCGTCGCCGGCCCCTGCTCCGGGATCCTCGCTGCGAGCCGCTCGTGCACGGCGTCGATCGTCGCCACCTCGCGTGTCTTCGACTTCTCCCACTGGCCCTGCCAGCGGCGCAGCTGACGAGCGACGTAGTCCTGCTTGCGACCGAGGTCGCCCAGCCCGACCGCATCGGGATCGACTGCATGGATCGCGACCAGCGTGTCGGCAACGCGCTCGCCGATCGCCTGCCGGTCGGACTGCTCGGGGAAGGCGTCGGCCTCGGCGAGACCGCGCAGGATCGGGCCCTCGACGAAGTTCATCACGTAGAAAGGAGCCCCGTTCACCGAGTCGTCCTGGCAGAGTCCGGCCACCGGCGCCACCGGCACCTCGGTCGGGCCCAGCGCAGAGACCACCTTGTGCTCGCGGCCCATGTCGTGCGCCGAGCCGAGGCGCTTGCCGAGTGGCGGGCGACGCAGCGCCCAGCGCTTGCCCGCAGCGTCGCTCACACCGTAGGTCAAGTTCGAGTGGCCGCCAGAGATGCGCTCGAAGGAGAGTGGCAACTGGGCCGAGGCGACATGCTCGGCGAACCAGCCTTCGACGGCTGTTCGATCGATCCCCTCCGGCGCCTCCGCGGCGCCGTCGGCCGTGGTTGTAGCCTCGTCGCCCATAGCCCAGCAAGCATATTCCGGACGACGCCCGCGGCTCAGCCCCTCGTTGGCCAACCGGCTGACGATCGGATTCGCGATCGCCTTTGCCGTGCTCACCGGGCTGGCGGTGATCGGCGTCGGCAGGTTCCTGCAGCAGCGCCAGGACTTCGAGGACGCAGTTGCCCGCTCCTACCAGGCCGAGATCGCCGCCCGCAACCGCTTTGCCCAAGGCGAAGATCGAGGCGCAGCGCGAGAGGCGATCCTCGCCCAGGAACAGCGGCGGCAGATGCTCCGCAACGACATCGACGACGAGACCCGGGACACGGCGCTGCTCGTCGGCGCCGGTCTGATCGCTGGCCTGACCGGCGCGGCTTTGCTCTTCAGTGGGCTGATCGCCTCGATGCGGCGCCCGCTCGAGGAGCTGGTCGAGGCCTCGCAGCAGTTGGCCAGCGGCGACCTCGAGGCCAGGGTCAAAGTCGGTGGCCTCGCCGAGACCGCCACCCTGGGCTCGGCCTTCAACGAGATGGCCGCCGAGCTGCAGCGGCGCGCCGGCGAGCGCGACCAGCTCGACCGGATGAAGGACGAGTTCGTGCTCACCGCCTCGCACGAGCTGCGCAGCCCGCTCACCTCGGTGCAGGGGTTCGCCGAGCTGCTGATGCTGGAGCGCGAGAAGCTGACCGACAAGCAGGCGGAAACCGTCGAGGTGATCCTCGACAACACCCGCCACCTGGTGCGGCTGCTCAACGATCTCCTCGACCTCGCCCGCAGCGACGCCGGCCGTCTCGTGATCAAACCGGTGCCGACCGAGGTGGCGCCGCTGGTCGACGACGCGGTGCGGACGATGCGCAGCCAAACCGAGGCCAGGCAGCAGTCGCTGAGCCAGGAGGTCGAGACGGGGTTGCCACCGGTCGAAGTCGACCGCGACCGGATTCGCCAAGTACTGGTGAATCTGCTTACCAACGCGCATGAGTATTCGCCGCAAGGAGCCACGATCGGGGTGACAGCGGTCCTGCGAGGTGCTGAAGTGGAGATCAGCGTGAGCGACGACGGGCCGGGCATGCCGGAAGACCAGCTGGAGCACATCTTCGACCGCTTCACCCGCGGCGACGCCGGGCTTACCCAGCACGTGGGAGGGACCGGCCTGGGCCTGGCGATCTCGAAGTCGCTGGTCGAGCTGCACCGCGGCACGATCGCGGCCGAGGCGGTCCTGGGCCAGGGCTCAACCTTCCGCGTCCGCCTGCCGGCGGGCGCAATGGGAGACCCGGTCACAGAGCCCGCGCGGACGGAGGCGAGCCGATGATGACTACCAAGGTCCTGATCGCCGACGACTCGGAGACGATCCTGCTCCTGCTGCGGACGAGGCTGGAGATGGAGGGCTACGAGGTGGTGACGGCAACCGACGGGGTCGAGGTGGTCGAGGCCATCGGCCGCGAGGCCGAGTCCGCCCCAGACGTCCTCCTGCTCGACGCGATGATGCCGCGCAAGTCGGGGATCGACGCGCTGCGCGAGCTGCGCGCCGCCGGGGTCGACACGCCGGCGCTGATCGTCAGCGCCCACCAGGACGAGACCGACGCCGGGGCGCCGACCGACCTCGACATCGGCGGCTACGTGACCAAGCCGATCGACTTCGACCTGCTCTTCGCCAGCATCACGCGACTGACCGAGAGCTGAGCTCAGCTCTTCGCGATCTCGAGCCGGATCTCCTTGCCTTTCAGCTTGGTGCCGTCGAGGAACTCGACGGTTTTGTCGGCCTGGTCGGAGTCGATGTGCACGAAGGAGAACCGGTGCAGGACGTGGACGTCGTGGACCGCCTCATCGGGCAGGACGGCGCCCTCGCGAAGGGCCCAGCGCAGATCCTCCTCCGAGATCCCGCTGCGCTCGCCGCGGTTGACGAAGAGCTTGACGGCCTCGCCTGAGGCCTTCCGCTCCGGCGTGCGAGCCGGGGCCTGCTTGCCATTGGTTGTCTCCTCTGGCTTGTCGCGCTCCTCGGGCTTGTCCTGCTTGCGCTCCCGGCGGCGCGGCGGCGGCGCGTGCTCGAGGCGCTCCTCCGGCGACTCCCACTCGCCGATCGTCGTCTTCACGTCGGCTTCGATGCGGGCTATCTCTTTGCGCTGCGCGGGGGTGACGAGGGTGATCGCGCGGCCTGTCCTGCCGACCCGGCCGGTGCGGCCGATGCGGTGCACGTAGACCTCGGAGGAGTTGGGCACGTCGTAGTTGATCACGTGGGTGACGTGCTCGATGTCGAGCCCGCGTGCGGCGATGTCGGTCGCCACCAGCAGGCGCACCCGGTGGTCCTTGAAGGCGATCATCACCCCGTCGCGCGAGCCCTGGCTCATGTCGCCGTGCAGCGCCTTGACGTCTAGGCCCTTGTCCTTGAGCGTCTTTTCCAGCCGCGAGGCGCCGATCTTGGTGCGGCAGAAGATGATCGCCTGCTCGGGTTCCTCGGCCTTCAGCAGCTCCCCCAGCCGTGCCGCCTTCTCCTTCGCCGGCACCTCGACGAAGGCCTGGGCGATCGCGTCGACGGTCAGCGTCTTCGGGGTGATTTTGATCGTCGTCGGGTCGTACATCTGGCTTTCGGCCAGGTGCTTGATCGGCGGCGGCATCGTCGCCGAGAAGAGCGCCGTCTGACGGCCGCTGGGGCACATCCGGAGGATCTTCTCGACGTCCTCGATGAAGCCCAGGTCGAGCATCTCATCGGCCTCGTCGAGGACGATGTAGCGGGCCGCGGTGAGCACCAGCGAGCGGCGCGACATCAGGTCCATCATCCGGCCGACAGTGGCGACGACGACGTGGGCGCCGGCCCGCAGCTGGGCCTGCTGGGATTTGATCGGGGCGCCGCCGAAGACGGCGACGATCTCGATGTCGAGGTGCTCGGCGTAGGCGCGCAGCGCCTGCGTCACCTGGATGCAGAGCTCGCGGGTCGGCGTCAGCACCACGGCCTGCACCTCGTCGCTGGCGGGGTCGAGGTACTGCAGCAGCGGCAGGCCGAAGGCTGCGGTCTTGCCGGTCCCGGTCTGCGCCTGGCCGATCACGTCGTGGCCGGCGAGCAGCTCCGGAATCGCCTGGTCCTGGATCGGCGTCGGCTCCTCGTAGCCCAGCTCGTCGAGTGCCTGCTGGATCTGCGGCGAGAGCCCTAGCTCGCGAAAGGCGGTCACTTCGACGGGTCCAGGAGGAGCTTGCCGCTGGTGCGACGGCCGACCAGGTCTTCGTGGGCGCGTCTCGCCTCGGACAGCGGGTAGACCTCGCCTACGGTCACCGCCAGCTCGCCCGCGGCGACCGCGGCAAAGAGCTCGCCGATCATCGGCGCCGCCAGCTCGCGGCGCATCAGCAGGTGGACGAGCCAAAAGCCGATCACCGACTTGGAGCCACGCAGCAGCCGCGCCGTGGAGACCTCGCGCTGTTCGCGGGAAGCGATGCCGAAGACCACCATCCGCCCCAGCGGCGCCAGCGCCGAGAGCTCGGCGTCGAAGGCGTCGCCGCCGCTCATGTGGAGCACCGCGTCGACCCGCTCGCCCCCGTTCGCCTCGAGGATCGCCTCCTTCAGGTCCTCGCTGCGCGAGTCGACCGTGGCGTCGGCGCCCAGCTGCTCGACCAGGGCCCGCTTCTCCTCGCTGGATGCGAGGCCGATCACCTTCGCCCCGGCCCGCTTGCCAAGCTGCACCGCCAGCGTCCCGGTCCCCCCGGCGGCAGCCTCGACTACAAGCGTCTCGCCCGCCTCGATCCGGGCGCAGCGCCGCACCAGCGCCATCGCGGTCAGCCCCTGCAGCAGCAGGCCCGCCGCCTGGTCGTCGTCGACCCCATCGGGGACGGGCACGAGAAAGGCCTCGGGCGCCGCGACCTTCTCGGCGTAGGCGCCGCTGGCGAGGATCGCGGCGACCCGCGTCCCGTCGGGCTTGCGCCCACTGACCTCGGCTCCCGGGACTAGCGGCAGCGACTGCTCCGCCAGATAGTCGTTGCGCGTCGCGTGCGTGTCGGCGAAGTTGATGCCGCCCCGGGCGACCTCGACCACGACCTCGCCGTCTCCGGCAGCCGGGTCGTCTATATCGACGTACTGGAGAACCTCCGGCCCCCCGAACTCCTCAATCTGAATTGCCTTCACGACCGTCAACCCTATTCAGCTGGCGGAAATGGGGTCGGGGGTTGGCGTGAGGGGTGCCTCCCCTCGCACCCAGCACGCCAACCCCCGACCCCCTAACCTGCTGGCCCAATGTCGTTGACGGTAGTTGGATCAATCGCTTTCGACTCGGTCAAGACCCCGTTCGGGGAGCGCGATCGCATGCTCGGCGGCGCCGCCGTCCACTTCTCGCTCGCCGCCAGCTTCTTCACCGAGGTGCGCCCGGTCGGCCCGGTCGGCGACGACTTCGGCCCGGCCGAGTTCGGGGTGCTGGAGGACCGCGGCGTGATCACGGACGACATCGAGCGGGTGCAGGGGGGGCAGTCCTTCTTCTGGCGCGGCCGCTACGAGTACGACCTCAACGTCGCCCACACCGAGGACACCCAGCTCGGCGTCTTCGCCGAGTTCGAGCCGAAGCTCTCCGAGGCCGCGCGAGCGGCCGACATCCTCTTCCTCGCCAACATCCAGCCCGACCTCCAGCGGAAAGTCCGCGCCCTCTGCCCCGGCGCCAGCTTCAGCGCTCTGGACTCGATGAACCTCTGGATCGAGACCGCCAAGGACTCGCTGCTGGCGGCGATATCCGAGGTCGAGTGCGTGATCGTCAACGACGCCGAGATCCGCCAGCTGACCGGCGAGTCCAACCTGGCGCGCGGCGCGCGCGCCGTGATGGAGCACGGGCCGCGGGCCGTCGTCGCCAAGCAGGGCGAGTACGGCGCTGCCCTCTTCACCGAAGACGGCTTCTTCGCCCTGCCGGGCTTCCCGCTCGAGGACGTGCGCGACCCGACCGGGGCCGGCGACAGCTTCGCCGGCGGCTTCCTCGGGTACATCGACAGCCACGACGGCGACCTCGACGAGAGCTGCCTGCGGCGGGCGATGGGCTACGGCACCGTGCTCGCCTCCTTCAACGTCGAGGACTTCGGCGCCGAGCGCGTGTCCCGGCTCAGCCGCGAGGAGATCGACGAGCGCTTCGCGACTCTGCACGCGATGACCCAGTTCGAGCCGTTGCCCGTCCGTTAACGGGCCCGAAACCTCCAAGCTGCGAAAATGCCCGCCGCATGGGCGACTCGCTGACCGTCACCGACAACCGCACCGGCAAGACCTACGAGCTGCCGATCGACGACGGCACCGTGCGGGCGATGGACCTGCGCCAGATCAAGGTCGACGAGAACGAATTCGGGCTGATGGCCTACGACCCGGCCTTCACCAACACGGCCGCCTGCCGCTCCGCGGTCACCTACATCGACGGCGAGGCCGGCGTGCTCGAACACCGCGGCTACTCGATCGAGCAGCTCTGCGAGCGCTCCAGCTTCCTCGAGGTCGCCTACCTGCTGATCTTCGGCGAGCTGCCGACCCAGCCGCAGCTCGAGCGCTGGACCTTCGACATCATCCACCACACCTTCGTCCACGAGGACCTGAAGCAGTTCTTCGAGGGCTTCCGCTACGACGCCCACCCGATGGGGATGCTGCTCGCCGGGGTCGGCGCGCTCTCCACCTTCTACCCGGACGCGAAGAACATCGACGACCCCGAAGAGCGCTACATGGCGGCGGTGCGGCTGATCGCCAAGATGCCGACCCTCGCCGCCTTCTCCTACCGCCACAACAGGGGTCTGCCCTACGTCTACCCGGACAACGACCTCGACTTCGCCGAGAACTTCCTCTCGATGATGTTCAAGAAGACCGAGATGAAGTACGAGCCGGACCCGCGGCTGGCGAAGGCGCTCGAAGTCCTCTTCATCCTCCACGCCGACCACGAACAGAACTGCTCGACCAGCGCCGTGCGCGGGGTCGGCTCCTCCGACGTCGACCCCTACTCCGCGGTCGCGGCGGGGGTCGCGGCGCTCTACGGGCCGCTGCACGGCGGCGCCAACGAGGCGGTGCTGCGGATGCTGCGACGGATCGAGTCGGTCGACAACATCCCCGACTTCCTCGAGAAAGTGAAGGCGCGCGAGGAGAAGCTGATGGGCTTCGGCCACCGCGTCTACAAGAACTACGACCCGCGGGCGCGGATCATCCAGCAGCACATGGACGAGGTCTTCGAGGCGACCGAGTACAACCCGCTGATCGAGATCGCCCGCGAGCTGGAGAAGCGCGCGCTCGACGACGAGTACTTCACCTCGCGCAAGCTCTATCCGAACGTCGACTTCTACTCGGGGATCATCTACGAGGCGCTGGAGATCCCGACCGAGATGTTCACCGTGATCTTCGCCATCCCCCGCACCGCGGGCTGGGTTGCGCAGTGGATGGAGATGAACGACGACTCTGAGCAGAAGATCGCCCGCCCGCGGCAGATCTACACCGGCGAGCGCGAGCGCGAGTACGTTCCGGTCGCCGATCGCGACGGCCCGGAGAAGATCGTCGGGCCGCCCGCCCGACGGCCGAAGCGCCCGCGGCGCGGCGCCTGATCCAGGCGGTCGCATGGCCGCTGGAAGCTGACCGTCCGGCACGGGTCCGACGTGGAGCATGGGAAGTTCGATGACCTGGAGGAGGCTGTGGCGGAGATGAGGCGGCGGGCTTTGGCGATTCGGGCCGAGGGGCCGATCAAGCCCGTCTCGGCGCTGCGGGACTTCGAGCCGGAGGATCAGGTCCACGCGCGGCTAGAGCTGAGCGGCAAGGGCCTGCTGCGCAAGCCGGTGGCCGGGATCGACGTGCGCGGCAACGGGGAATTCGTCCCCTATCGCGGTGGGATGCGGCGGGAGGAGCTGGATCCGAGCGGGCGCGACACGCCGTTCGACGTCGTCCGCGAGGCGCTGGAATAAGTGAGGGGCGCTTTTGTTTCCCTATAGGCGACAAAAGCGCCCAGGCCAATGAATTCCGAAACTGACATCCCCAAGGGCAGCTACGCCGCCGGGCGGCGGGTGAAGCTGCCGCGCGGCGCCGAGCCTCCGTTCGCGGTCTTCGTCAACGGGGTCGAGCAGAACGACGGCAGCGACTACCAAGTCGAGCTGGCGAGATCGTCTTCTCCCGCCAGATCGTCAAGGAGAAAGTCGGCGCCGGCCGCTGGCTGGCGATGTACCTGGGGCTGTTCGGCACCTACCGCGAGAACGAGACGATCGACCTCCAGTTCACCCGCGGCGGCAAGGTTGAGCTGGTCTCCGACCTGCCGGTCGAGCCGGGCACGTAACCTGAGCACGATGGAGCTCGGGTTCCTGATGCTCACCGACCACAGCGAGGCCGTCAACGGCAAGCTCTACATGACCGGCGGCGGCTGGAATGTGCTGCGCTTCCCCGAGTTGCCGCACGAGTGGACCTTCGGCATCGCGCTCGGCATCGACGTCGCCTGGGACGAGACCAACCGCTCCCACGACCTGCTGCTGAGGATCGAGGACCCCGACGGCATCCAGCTCGGCGAGAGCCTCGAAGGCAACTTCGAAACCGGCCGGCCGCCCGGCATGCCCGCCGGCCAGGAACAGCGGCTGGTGATGTCGATCGGCACCACCGCCACCTTCAGCACCGCCGGCCCCCACGCCGCCGTCGTCCAGATCAACGGCGAGGAGCTCGGCCGCGCCCGCTTCTACCTCAACGAGGGCCCACCCCCGGCCCAGCAGAACTTCCAGTAGCCGCTGGCTACTTGAAGACGTAGAGGATCGCGAAGGCGACGATCACGAAGGCGGCGACGCCGGCGATCATCCCCTTGTCCTCGGAGACCATCGCAGCGATCGAGCGGTCGTCGGCGCGGTCGTAGATCAGGTAGAGGTAGCGGAAGATGCAGTAGACGACCGGCGGGATCGTCCACATCATCTCGTTGCCGATGATCGGCGAGTCGACCGTGTAGATCGAGTAGCTGATCACGGTCCCGGTGGTGACCATGGCGACCATCTGGTCGAGGAAGGGCAGCGAGTAGTGCTCGAGCACCGGGCGGCTGCTGGTCCCCTCGTGCAGCTCGGAGACCGCCTCCTGGCGGCGCTTGGTGAAGCCGAGGAAGAGGGCGATCATGCCGGTGCAGAGCATCAGCCATTCGGAGGCGTGGGCGTCGACCGCGCTGGCGCCGGCGGCGACCCGGAGGATGAAGAGGCCGGCGAGGGTCATCACGTCGACGATCACGATCTGCTTGAGGCCGAGGCTGTAGGCGACCTGGGCGATGCCGTAGCCGACCACCATCAGGCCGACCTCCCAGTTGACCGTGGCGAAGGCGAGGCCGATCGCGGCGATCGCCAGCAGCGGAGCGATCGTCTTCGCGGCTCCCTCGGAGAGCTCGCCGGCGGCGAGCGGCCGGAAGCGCTTCTTCGGGTGCTTGCGGTCGAGCTCGACGTCGACCAGGTCGTTGACGTAGTAGCCGGCGCTGGAGATCGCGCAGAAGGAGAGGAAGGCGAGCGTCGCCTCCGCGATCGCGTGCGGGTCGTCGAACTTGCCCGAGAAGAGCAGAGCCGGCGAAGACGAAGACGTTCTTGATCCACTCCTGCGGCCGCCCGGTCTTGATCGCGGCGCGCAGCGGCGAGCGGCGCGGGACCACGGCTTGGACCGTCGGGTGCTCGGAGGTGATCGTTTCCATTCGAAGGCGGGATATGGGCAGGGGGTTTCGCTTAACTTTTTCGGCCCGGCGTAGCATGCCGTCCGAGGTCGGGGGTGCCGAAAAAGTACAAGACGCTCCACCCCCCACCCATATCCCGCCTTCCAGCGGTCAAGGATCGATCAGAACGCCGGGGTTGAGCATCCCGCCGGGGTCCAGCTCGGCCTTGGCGGCGCGCAGGGCGGCGGCGAAGGGGGCGGGGCGCTGGCGGTCGTACCAGGGGCGGTGGTCGCGGCCGACCGCGTGGTGGTGGGTGATCGTGCCGCCGCCCTCGATCACCGCCTCGGAGGCGGCCGCCTTGATCTCGTCCCACTGCTCGACCTCGCCGCCGCGCACCGCCGGCGCCATCACGGTGAAGTAGGGCGCCGGGCCGTCGGGGTAGACGTGGGTGAAGCGGCAGCTGACCCGCGGCGCGCCCCGCCCGTCGGCCGGCGCGCCGCAGACCTCGGCGACCTTCGCCCGCGCCGCCTCCATCGCGGTGGCGTGGAAGTCCTCGAAGCGGTCCCAGGTGATCGCCGTCTCGAAGGTGTCGGAGAGCACGCCGCAGGCGACGAAGGTGTCGCGCAGGTAGGGCGCGAGGAGGAAGGCGGTGCGCCAGGCGCCGACCGCGTCCTCTCCCTCTCGCCTCCGCCGGCCCGCGCACCTCGCCGGGGACGCCGCCGTGCTCGCGGGCGATCTCGAGCGCCAGCTCCATCGGGTCGTCGACCGGATGGTCGTGGCGACTCGAAGCCGAGCACCAGCAGGCTCTTCTCCCCCGAGCCGGCGCCGGTCGTCCCCGCCTCGAGCGCGTCGAGCAGGCGGCAGTTGGACGGGTGCAGGCCCGACTGCGAGATCTCGCGCACCGCCCCCGCGGCGGCGAGGAAGTCGTCGAACTCGACTCCGCAGGAGGCCTTGAACTCGGGTCGGGGCCGCACCCGCACCCAGGCCTCGGCGATCACGCCGAGGATCCCCTCCGAGCCGATCAGCGCCCGGTCGGGCGAGGGCCCGGCGCCGGAGCCCGGCAGCCGCCGGCTCTCCCAGGTCCCGCGCGGCGTGATCGCCCGCACCGACTCGACCAGGTCGTCGATGTGCGTGTAGAGGGTCGCGAAGTGCCCGCCGGCCCGGGTCGCGACCCAGCCGCCCAGGGTCGAGTACTCGAAGGACTGCGGGAAGTGGCGCAGGGTGAGGCCGTGCTCGCGCAGCTGCTCCTCGAGCCCGGGCCCGGTCGCCCCGGCCTGGATCCGCGCCGCCAGCGACTCGGCGTCGACCTCGAGCACCCGGTCGAGCCGCCGCAGGTCGAGCGAGACGAAGGGCCGCTCCGCCGAGCCGCGCCTCGACCCCGCCGACGACGCTGGTGCCGCCGCCGAACGGGATCACCGCCGCCCCCTCCGCCTCGCACCAGCTCAGCACCGCCTCGATCTCCGACTCGTCGCGGGGAAACGCGACCAGGTCCGGCGGGTTCTCGAACTCCCCCCGGAACCCCCGCACCACGTCCCGGTAGGCCTTGCCCAGCGCGTGGCTGACCCGCTCGTGCTTCGTCGTCCGTGAACAGGTCGCCCAACGACGCCGGCGCCTTCAGCCGCGAAGCGCGCAGCTCGACCCCGTCGAGCGGCACCGGCTCCTCCACCTCACCCCCGAACCCAAGCCGCTCCCGGATCCCCGCCGCAGCCTCCTCCAGCTCCTTCCGAGAAGGCGCCTGGTCCTCGTACCCCCACCCCCAGTGCTTGAGCCTGCGTGCCTCATAGCGGCCACTCGAAGGTCGGTTGGGACATCCCTCGCGCGGGCGGATACTCAAAATGCCGCGCTAATTAGCGCGGCATTTGTCCGGGCGAGGGATGTCCCAACCGACCTACCAGTGCACCCCTTTCATCAGGTGGGCGAAGGCGACCGCCTCGGTCGTGGGCGCCTTGTCCGGCGCCTCCTCGCCCTTGCCCTTGGCGGCCTGCGACTCGGGGAAGAGGTTGTAGGCCTGGTTGAGGATTTTGTCGCTGACTGTCGGCGCGACCGCGTAGAGCAGCTCGCCGAGGGTGCCGAGCCGCGTCGCCACCTTCTTCGGCTGCTCGACCATCGCCCGCGCGATCATCTCCGCCGCCTCCTCGGGCGTGATCGCCGGGAAGACGTCGTACATCCGCGTCGGCGCGATCATCGGCGTCCGCACCAGCGGCATGTGGATCGTCGTGATGTGGACGCCGTCGTCGACCACCTCGGAGGCGATCACGCGGGCGAAGGCGTCGAGCGCCGCCTTCGAGGCGACGTAGGCGGAGAAGCGCGGCGGGTTGGTCTGCGTCCCGATCGAGCTGATGTTGATGATGTGGCCCGACTTGCGCGCCCGCATCGTCGGCAGCAGCGCCAGGATCAGCCGCACGGCGCCGAAGTAGTTGACCTGCATCGTCCGCTCGTAGTCGTGGAAGCGGTCGTAGGCGAGCTCGACCGAGCGGCGGATCGAGCGGCCGGCGTTGTTGACCAGGATGTCGACCTGGCCGTGGTAGGTGAGCACCTCCTCGGCCATCCGCTCGACGTCCTCGACGTCGGACATGTCGCAGCGGTGGATGTGGGCGACGCCGCCTGCCGCCTCGATCTCCGCCTTCGTCTCCTCCAGCTTGTCCAGCGAGCGGGCGACCAGCAGCACGGTCGCGCCGGCGTCGGCGACCTTGACCGCGGTCGCCTTGCCGATCCCCGAGGAGGCGCCGGTGATCAGGACCACCTTGCCGCGCACCGCTGCCGAGAGCGTGCGGTCCTTGAACAGGTCGGGGTCGAGATTGCGCTCCCAGTAGTCCCAGACCTTGTCGGCGTAGGACTCGAGCGGCGGCACCTCGATCCCGGAGCCGGCCAGCGCCGCCTGCGTGTCTGGTCGAGTCGAAGTGGGTCGGGTAGTTGACGTAGGTGAGCAGAGCCGGGGGGATGCCGAGCCGGCCCAGCGCGATCTTCGCCGCCCGCTTGGCCGGCGGCAGGAACCGCAGCCCGCTGCGGACCAGCGACGTCGCCGGATCGGTCAGGCCGCTGTCGAGGCGCAACGTCGCCTGCGGGGCGTCGGCGGCCTTGGCGAAGAGGTCGATCACCTCGCCGGCGGTCGTCGGGTTGGGGTCGGTCAGGTGGAAGGCCTGCCCGTCGAGGCCGGGCTCGTGGGCGATGTGGTCGATCGCCTCGGCGACGAAGTCGACCGGGACGATGTTGATCTCGCCGCCTTCGACGCCGATCGTCGGCAGCCACGACGGCAGCACCCGCCGCGCCCGCTGCAGCAGCTTGAAGAAGTAGTAGGGGCCGTCGACCTTGTCGATCTCCCCCGTGCGCGAGTCGCCGACGACGATCCCCGGCCGGTAGACCCGCCAGGGGCGCGTGCACTCCTCGCGCACGACCCGCTCGGACTCGTGCTTGGTGCGGAAGTAGGGATGGATGTCGAGTCTCTCGGCCTCGTCGAACATGTCCTCGCGCCACTCGCCCTCGTAGAGCCCGGCGGCGGCGATCGAGCTGACCTGGTGGAAGCAGCCCGCCTCGATCGCGCCGGCCAGCTCGACCGCGTGGCGCGTGCCCTCGACGTTGGCGACCTCCTGGACCTCGGCGTCGGCGGTCATGTCGTAGATCGCCGCCAGGTGGAAGAAGTGGTCGACCTCGCCGCGCAGGGTGAGCAGATCCTCCTCGGAGACGCCAAGGCTCGACTGGGAGAGATCGCCGCCGACCGGCACGACCCGCGCCCCGTCCGCTCCCCAGGCGGTTCGCAGCTGCTCCAGCCGGCCCCGCGACCCCGCCCGGACCAGCGCGTAGACCGTCCCCTCGCGCTGCAAGAGTCGCTGCACGAGGTTGCGACCGATGAAGCCGGTGGCGCCGGTGACGAAGTAGTTCACCCACGTTTCATACACTCAATCGACAGATGGCGCAAACGGCGACCGTGCAGATCCAGATGCCCGAAATGGGCGAGTCGGTCACCGAGGGGATCGTGCTCGAGTGGCACGTCGCGGAGGGCGATTTCGTCGAAGAGGGCGACACCGTCGTCGAGGTCTCGACCGACAAGGTCGACGCCGAGGTGCCGGCGCCGGCTGCGGGCGTCATCACCAAGCTGCTGGTTCAGGTCGACGACGAGGTGCCGGTCGGGGCGCCGCTGGCCGAGATGGAGCCGGGCGAGAACGGGGCCTCCGGCGGGACGGCTGAGGGATCGGGCGCTCCGGCCGCGGGTCCTGTCGGCGCAGGGGACCCACCGCCCCTTCCGGTAGCTAAAGCTTCCTCAGGGGCGGTACCCCCTACGCCGCCACCCGCGGACGAAGCGGCTCAGACCTCAGGCGACGCCAATGGAGGCGACGGAGTACGGGCGACTCCGGTTGCGCGCCGCGTCGCCGGGGAGCTGGGCGTCGATCTCGGCCGGGTCGATGGCTCCGGGCCGGGGGCGAAGGTCACCAAGGAGGACGTGCTGGCGGCTGCGGAGGGGAACGGGGCCGGACCGGCTGCCGCGCCTGCTGCCGGTGAGGCCAAGCCCCTGCGGGGGCCGGCGGCGATGCTGGCCTCGGCGATGGACGAGAGCTTGGAGGTGCCGACGGCTACCTCGTTCCGGACGGTTGCGGTGGACACGCTGGACGCGAAGCGCAAGGCGCTGAACGGGGTGCTGAAGGAGCGCGGGATGAAGGTCTCCTTCACCCACCTGGTCGCCTGGGCGATCGTGCAGGCGGCCAAGGACCACCCGGTGATGACGCGGGTCTTCGAGCAGCGCGACGGCAAGCCGTTCGCGATCGAGGGCGGCCTCGGTCAACCTCGGCATCGCGGTCGACGTCGAGCGCAAGGACGGCTCGCACAGCCTGATGGTGCCGGCGATCAAGGGCGCCGACGGGCTCGACTTCGCAGGCTTCCACTCCTACTACGAGGACCTGATCACGAAGACGCGTGAGAGCAAGCTCACCGCCGACGACTTCCAGGGCACCAACATCTCCCTCACCAACCCGGGCGGGATCGGCACCGTCGCCTCGGTCCCCCGCCTGATGAGCGGCCAGAGCGCGATCATCGCCACCGGGGCGATCGCCTACCCGCCCGAGTGGGCGCACGCGTCTCCCGAGCGGATGCGCCAGCTCGGCGTCTCGAAGACGATGACGCTGACCTCGACCTACGACCACCGCGTCATCCAGGGCGCCGAGTCGGGCGCCTTCCTGCGCCGCATCGATCAGCTGCTCGCAGGGCGAGGACGGCTTCTACGAGGCGGTCGCCGACCGACCTCGGAATCGAGCCGGGACCGATCGCCGCGGCCCACCCGGCCTCCGCCTCGGCGCCGCCGCTCGGCGCCCCGCCGGCGGCGCCCGACCCCCACGCAGCCCGACGAGGAGCTGCTGCAGGCGGTCCAGGCCGCCACCTCGCTGCTCAAGGGCTACCGCACCCACGGCCACCTCGCCGCCCGCCTCGACCCGCTCGGCAGCGAGCCGAAGGGCGACCCGGCGATTCAGCCCGAGCGGCTCAACCTGACCCCGGAGCTGATGGCGAGGATCCCGGCCTCGATCCTCCGCATCGGCGTCCACGGGCGAGACGCTGCTGGAGGCGCTGCCGCGGATGCGCGAGGCCTACTGCGGCACGATCGCCTACCAGTTCGAGCACCTCTCCTCGCACCAGCAGCGCACCTGGCTGCGGGAGATGGTCGAGACCGGCGCCCACCGTGAGCCGCTCGCCGACGACGAGAAGCTGCGCCTGCTGGGACGCCTGATCGACGTCTTCGAGTTCGAGCGCTTCATCGAGAAGGCCTACCTGGGCCAGAAGATCTTCACGATCGAGGGCCTCGACGTGGTCGTGCCGATGCTCGACGAGCTCGTCACCCTCGCCCACCGCAGCGGCGCCGAAGAGGTCGTCTTCGGGATGGCCCACCGCGGCCGGCTCAGCGTCCTCGCCCACAACCTCGGCCGCTCGGTCGAGTCGATCCTCGCCGAGTTCGAGGGCTCGAAGCAGATCGAGCAGGTGAAGGCGGTGGCGGCGATCCCACACGGCGGCACCGGCGACGTCAAGTACCACTACGGCCACCAGGGGGTCTACGAGACCAGCGCCGAGCGAGAAGATCGCCGTCCGCCTCTACCCCAACCCGAGCCACCTCGAGTTCGTCAATCCGGTGGTCGAGGGCGCCACCCGCCTGATCCAGTCCGACTTCGACGGCGCCGAGATCGAGCACCAGCCCCAAGCGCGCCGTCCCGGTGCTCCTGCACGGCGACGCCGCCTTCCCCGGCCAGGGCGTGGTGGCCGAGACGCTCAACCTGCAGGCCCTGCCGGGCTACACCACCGGCGGCACGATCCACATCATCCAGAACAACCAGGTGGGCTTCACCACCGACCCCGAGGAGGCTCGCTCCACTCCCTACGCCGCCGACATGGCGAAGGGGTTCAACGTGCCGATCGTCCACGTCAACGCCGACGACGTCGAGGCCTGCTCGGCGGCCGTCCGCCTGGCGATGGCCTACCGCGAGCGCTGGGGCCGCGACATCGTGATCGACGTGATCGGCTACCGCCGCTACGGCCACAACGAGACCGACGAGCCCGCCTACACGCAGCCGCTGATCGCGGCGAAGATCAAGGCGCATCCACCGGTCTCCGAGATCTACGCCGGAGAAGCTGGTCGAGGAGGGGACGATCGCCCGCGAGGAGGTCGAAGAGGCCTCGAAAGCCCGCCGCGAGGAGATGTCTGCGGCGCTGAAGGACCTGCGCCAAAAGATGGAGCTGGGCGAGTACGAAGACCCGACGGTGACCACCAGCACGACGGGTGAGCTCGACCGCAGCGCCAGCCCCCCGGTCGATACGGCGGTGCCGATCGAGAAGCTGCGCGCCCTCAACCAGGAGCTGATCGAAACCCCGGAGAGCTTCACCGTCCACCGCAAGCTGCGCAAACCGCTCTCACGGCGCATCGAGGCGCTGGAGAACGGCGGCGTCGAGTTCGGCCACGCCGAGGCGCTCGCCTACGCCTCGCTGCTCACCGACGGCGTCCACGTGCGCCTCACCGGGCAGGACACCGAGCGCGGCACCTTCTCGCACCGTCATCTCGTCCTGCACGACGAGAAGACCGGGCTCGAGTACTGCCCGATGCAGAACCTGGACGAAGCCGAGGCGCCCTTCGAGCTCTACAACAGCCCGCTCTCGGAGATCGCCTGCCTCGGCTTCGAGTACGGCTACTCGTCGGCGGACCCGGAGGCCCTCGTCCTCTGGGAGGCGCAGTACGGCGACTTCGCCAACGCCGGCCAGGTGATCATCGACACCTTCATCGTCTCCGGCGAGGCCAAGTGGGGGCAGACCAGCCGCCTCACCCTGCTGCTGCCGCACGGCTACGAGGGCTCGGGGCCGGAGCACTCGAGCGCTCGCATCGAGCGCTTCCTGGCGCTCGCCGCCGAGGGCAACATCCGCATCGCCTACCCGACCACGGCCGCCCAGTACTTCCACCTGCTGCGGCGCCAGGCGCTGATCCGCAAGCCGCGCCCGCTGGTCGTCTTCACCCCGAAGGGACTGCTGCGGCTGGAGGGGGCGACCGCCACGCCGGAGGAGCTGACGAGCGGGCACTTCCACTTCATCCTCGACGACCCGCACGCCGAGGACCGTCGCGAGAAGGTCGAGCGGCTGGTGCTCTGCACCGGCAAGGTCTACTTCGACATGGACACCAACGAGCGGCGAGCGGAGGCGGAGAACGTCGCGATCGCCCGGGTCGAGCTGCTCTACCCGTTCGCAAAAGAGCAGCTGATCAAGCTGATCGCCGGCTACCCGAACCTGAAGGAGATCGCCTGGGTACAGGAGGAGCCGCGCAACATGGGCGCCTGGAAGGTGATGTCCCGGCGCTTCCCGGAGATCGTGCCCGAGGGGGTCGACCTGAGCTACGTCGGCCGCCCGACCCGAGCCAGCCCCGGTGAGGGCTACTCGGTCTCGCACGCCCGTGAGCAGGAGCGAATCGTGCTCACCGCGCTGACCCCAGGGAGCTGATGCGCAAGCCGGCGCCCGGGCGGCTGTTCGTCTGGGTCAAGAGGTTCTCGTGGATAGAGCTGGCCTTCTTCGCCGGCCTGCTGGTCTTCTGGCTGGCGCCGGGATTCGAGACCGAGACGATGGTCTTCGGCTGGGCCCATGGGCTCGGTTTCATCGCTCTCTGCCTGCTGATCTGGGTCGCCTGCGGCAAGCGCGAGGCCCCTTACACCCTGCTGGCGGCGACACTCACCCCGGTCGGCCCAGTGGGCAGTGTGATCGGGATTGAGCTGATCGAACGGAAGGGCTGGGGCGTCGCTGCACCCACAGACGTTTTGCCCAAAACCTCGTAAACAAGGTCAAATAGCCTTGACCTAGAGGAATCGACGCTGTATAGGTAGTGGTGACTGTTCCTTAGGACAGTCCCGTCCAGGGAACGGCCGCGTCGGCATCTTTCCCTGGCTACCGACGCGCAGGTGCAGTGAGGGTCGCGCGGACCCCCCTGCCTCCCGCGGCCCCACTGCGCCGCCTTGTGTTTAGTTGGCTCGAAAGAGCCATGCCCTCAATCTCTCAAATTTCTCAGAACACTCTGGAGAATGCCGCCGTTCTGGAAATAGGTGATCTCGTTCGGGGTGTCGAGCCTCACGGTAGCGTCGAACTCGACCAGGTCGGCGCCCTCGCGGCGCGCCGTCACCCTCACTGCTTTGGCTTCACCGTTTTCCAAATCGCCTACGTCAACTACCTCTTCCCCCGTGAGACCGAGGGAGTCTGGGTTCTCTCCCGAGGGGAACTGGAGGGGAAGGACGCCCATGCCGATCAGGTTGGAGCGGTGGATGCGCTCGAAGCTGGCGGCGATCACGGCGCGGACGCCGAGCAGCTTCGTCCCCTTCGCGGCCCAATCGCGTGAGGAGCCGGAGCCGTACTCCTCGCCTGCCAGCACCACGAGGGGGACGCCTTCGGAGGCGTAGGCCATCGCCGCCTCGAAGATCGTCGTCTCCTCACCGTCCGGAAAGCGACGGGTGAAGCCCCCCGCCCGCTCGACGAGCCGGTTGCGAAGGCGGATGTTGGCGAAGGTGCCACGAATCATCACCTCGTGATTGCCGCGGCGGGCGCCGTAGGAATTGAATTCGCGGGGCTCGACGCCATTCTCGACCAGCCACTCCCCAGCCGGGCTATCTCGCTTGATCGCGCCGGCGGGTGAGATGTGGTCGGTGGTGATCGAGTCGCCGAGCAGGGCGAGCACCCGCGCGCCGGCAATCGGCTCGACCCCCGGCGGCTCGGCAGGCATCTGCTCGAAGAAGGTGGGACGCCGCACGTACGTGGACTCGGGCCAGGTGTAGCGATCGCCCTCCGGGACCTCGACCGCGTTCCAACTCTCGTCGCCCTTCATCACCTCGCCGTAGTTGCGGGTGAACATCTCCGAGGCGATCGAGGCGCCCACGACCTCCTTCACCTCATTGGGGTCGGGCCAGACATCGCGCAGGTAGACCGGCTCACCGTCGGAGCCCTCGCCCAGCGGCTCGGTGAGCAGGTCGAGGTCCATCCTCCCGGCCAGCGCGTAGGCGACCACCAGCGGCGGCGAGGCGAGGTAGTTCGCCTTCACGTCCTGGTTGATCCGCCCCTCGAAGTTGCGGTTGCCGGAGAGGACGGCGCAGACGGCCAGGTCCTTCTCCTCGACCGCGGCTGAGATCTCGGGCGGCAGCGGGCCGGAGTTGCCGATGCAGGTGGTGCACCCGTAGCCGACCAGGTTGAACTGCAGCTCGTCCAGGTAGCGGGTCAGCCCGGCCTTGTCCAGGTAGTCGGTGACCACGGTCGAGCCGGGAGCGAGCGACGTCTTCACCCAGGGCTTGCGCTTCAGGCCGCGCTGAACCGCGTTGCGGGCCAGCAGCCCGGCGCCGACCATCACGCTCGGGTTCGAGGTGTTGGTGCAGCTGGTGATCGCGGCGATCACCACGTGGCCGTTGTCGAGCTCGAAGCTGGTCCCGTCGGCGAGGGTCACCGAGACCTCGTCGCCGCTGCGGTTGGCGACCGCCGCCTGCGCCGTGGCGCTCCCCACCGCGCGGTGGGGCTTGCCGTTCTCGTCGTCGTGGTCCTCCGCCGGCGGGTCGGAGGCGGGGAACGACTCCATGCTCGCCTCGTCGATCTGGCTCACCTGCTCCACGGCATCGGGGTTGAACTCCTCGAGCGCCTCGAGGAAGGC
Source organism: uncultured Solirubrobacterales bacterium (assembly GCA_963728045.1). Lineage (GTDB taxonomy): Bacteria > Actinomycetota > Thermoleophilia > Solirubrobacterales > 70-9 > VRUE01. The sequence continues at coordinate 1,184,673 of CAVSIE010000002.1, read as the reverse complement.
CTGCTTGGCCTGTGCCAGGGGCACCCGGTCCTGGGGCCGCCGGGGCCCGGCGATGCTGGGCTCGACCTCGTCCAGGCTCAGCTCCAGCGTCTCCGAGAAGACCGGGTCCGGCGAGCCCGGCTCGGTGAACATCCCCTGCAGGCGCGCGTAGGAGTCGACCAGCTCGAGCGTCTCGGTCGGGCGGCCGGTCAGATCCAGGTAGCGCAGCGTCTCGGCGTCGACCGGGAAGATCGCGCAGGTCGAGCCGAACTCGGGCGACATGTTGCCGATCGTCGCCCGGTCGGCGAGGCCGAGGCCGGCCAGGCCCGGGCCGTAGAACTCGACGAACTTGGAGACGACTCCCCGCTCGCGCAGCATCTCGGTCACCGTGAGGACGAGGTCGGTGGCGGTCGAGCCCTCGGGCAAGCGGCCGTCTAGCTTGAAGCCGACCACCTGCGGCAGCAGCATCGAGATCGGCTGGCCCAGCATCGCCGCCTCGGCCTCGATCCCGCCGACGCCCCAGCCGAGCACGCCGAGCCCGTTGACCATCGTCGTGTGCGAGTCGGTGCCGACCAGAGTGTCGGGATAGGCCTGCAGCGCTCCCTCCCGCTCGGAGCTCCAGACGACGCGGGCGATGTGCTCGAGGTTGACCTGATGGCAGATCCCGGTGGCCGGGGGGACGACGCTGAAGTTGTCGAAGGCCTCCCGCCCCCACTTGAGGAAGGAGTAGCGCTCGCGGTTGCGCTCGAACTCGCGCTCGGCGTTGACGGCGAAGGCCCGCGCGTTGCCGAAGGCGTCGACCTGGACCGAGTGGTCGATCACCAGGTCGACGTCGACCAGCGGGTTGATCTTCTCCGGGTCGCCCCCGATCGCCGCCATCGCGTCGCGCATCGCGGCCAGGTCGACCACCGCGGGCACGCCGGTGAAGTCCTGCATCAGCACCCGCGCCGGCTGGAACGGGATCTCGTCGCTGGGCACGGCCGCCGGGTCCCACCCCGCGATCGCCTCGACATCTGAAGCTGTGACCGAGCGCCCATCCTCCAAGCGCAACACGTTCTCCAGCAACACCTTGACCGAGTAGGGCAGGCGAGCTATGTCGAAGCGATCGGCGAGGGCATCGAGCCGGAACACCTCGTAGCTGCGACCGCTGATCTCAAGGGTCGAGCGTGCGCCGAAAGAGTCAGCAGAGTTCATAAGCCCATCCTAGGGAGGGCGGGGCGCCTCCCGCCCGGACAAGTGCCGGTCTAATGAGACCGGCACTTTGAGTATCCGCCCGTTCGGGAGGCGCCCCGCCCTCCCTAGCAAGCGCATCCGAGATTTTGACCCCCGCTGGGGCCATGTCCGCAGCGCCGAAGGGGCAGCTGCGGGTCGTTAGCGCTTGTCGGTCTGGCCTTCGGCTACTGCCGCGGCGGCCTTCTGACCCGCGTCGCCGCTCGCGACCTTTACCGCGATGCTGGGATTCGTCAGCGCGAAGTGGGCTAGGAAGCGTTGTTGGATCGGGGCGACGGTGATCTCGGCCTTGTTGCGCTCGATTGCCTTGATCACTGCGTCCGCAACTTGCTGCGGTGAGCCAGTGCCCAGGCCGGGGATGGGCTTGGCACCTGAGTCCGCGTACATGCCCGCTTCGCGGATCGTGCCCGGGGAGACGATGGATACGCCGATGCCGAGGGGGTCCAGGTCGGCGCGGAGGCCTAGGGCGAAGCCGCGGAGGCCGAACTTGGTGGCGTTGTAGACGGAGGAGAGCGGGGTCGGGGACTTGCCCGAGAGGGAGGCGATGAAGACCATGTGGCCGGAGCCCTTCGCCAGCATTCCCGGCTCGAGCGCCCGGGCCAGCAGCATCGGCGCCTCGAGGTTGACCCGCAGGGTGCCGGTCAGCTGCTCGGTGGAGTAGTCCGGGAGGCGCCCGGTCCCCGGCAGCCCCGCGTTGGCGAGCAGGATGTCGATCTCGCCCGCTTCGGCGGCCAGCTTCTCCGCCGCGCCGGGCTCGGCCAGGTTGGCGGGCAGGGTTCGGTGCCCCTCGCCCGGCAGCTCCGCCGCCAGCTCTTCCAGGGCCTCGGCCTTACGGCCGCTCAACACCAGGCTCGCTCCGCGCCCGGCCAGCGCCTTGGCTATCGCGCGGCCGAGGCCGCCCGTCGCTCCGGTCAGAAGTGCTGTGCGGCTCGCAAGTTCCATCCCGCCGCGCAAGCTACCAGCCAGGTGGTCGACAGGAATTCGGGATGCAAGTGCGAAAGGCCACAAAATGTTTGTTTTTTATGAGCAAGCGGCCGGGCGATCGTCTACACTGCCGCCGTTCCGAACAACCGAAACGCCGAGTCCCGCGCGCATGGAGGCGCCGCGGGAGCGGGGGAACCACGTTTTCGGGGCTAACTCACCCGCTCTGGGTGGGGGCGCAGGCTCCTTTCGCGCCAGCCCGACAGCTAACCCCGTAGGCCGACGAAGGAGATCGGTTTGCCTACGAACACCCGAAAGCTCAAAGCAGGCGTAGCCGTAGTTGGAGTGATGGCGCTGTTGGCGCTTACCCCGGCCGGCGCGGCTGCAAACTGCGGTGGAGGGGGCCTCTCGCCCGCCGAAACCGACATCTGCACCCCGACCGCCAAAGCGCGGTTGCTGCCCAACGGCATGGTGATCCCGCCGCAGTCAGCGCCGGCGCGGGTCAAGGCCGTGATCGCCGCAGCCAACCGCATCCGCTCCAAGCCCTACGTCTACGGCGGCGGCCACGCCCGCTGGTGGGACAAAGGCTATGACTGCTCGGGCTCGGTCAGCTACGCGCTGCGCGGCGGCCGCTTCCTCGAAAGCCCGCTGCCCTCGGGGCCGCTGGCAAGCTGGGGGCTCCCCGGCGAGGGTCGCTGGATAACGGTCTACGCGAACGGCGGCCACACCTACGCGGTGATCGCGGGGCTGCGCTGGGACACCTCCGGCAACCTCGACGGCACCACCGGCCCCAGCTGGCACGAAGACCTGCGCAGCCCCGCCGGCTTCACAGCCCGCCACCCCGCCGGCTTTTAAAGCTGAACGAAGCAGATAGCGGTTGTCCGGTGCTGACCCTGTTCGGGCGGGTGGCATGGTGGGAGAGGTCGAGGACGTAGACCTCGCCCGCAGGCCTCTCCCACCATGACAGGACCCGCCCGCCGCATAGGCCAATCCGGACAACCGCCTCCGCCGAGTTTGTCCTTGCTTTCCTGAACCACTCGGATAACTTCTACATGTAGCTGCTCCACCTGACATCCGCTTGGCCAACCTCACCAAGCGCTACGGCGAGGTGGTCGCGGTTGGCGGAATCGATCTCGAGGTGGCCGCAGGGGAGTTCTTCACGCTGCTCGGCCCGTCGGGCTCCGGCAAGACGACGACCCTGCGGATGGTCGCCGGCTTCGAGGCGCCGAGCAGCGGCACGATCGAGTTGGCAGGCGAGGACGTCAGCGGCGTGCCGCCATACGACCGAGCGGTCAACACGGTCTTCCAGGACTACGCCCTCTTTCCCCACATGAGCGTCGGCGAGAACGTCGCCTACGGCTTGCGTGTATCCGGCGTGCCGAAGGACGAGCGCGCGCGGCGGCGCGACGAGGCGCTGGAGATGGTCCGCTTGCCCGGCTACGCCGACCGCAAGCCCGGCGAGCTCTCCGGCGGCCAGCGCCAGCGGGTCGCGCTGGCGCGGGCGATCGTCAACCAGCCCAGGGTCCTGCTCCTCGACGAGCCGCTCGGCGCGCTCGACCTAAAGCTGCGCGAGCAGATGCAGACGGAGCTGAAGTCGATCCAGGGCGAGGTCGGGATCACCTTCGTCTACGTCACCCACGACCAGGACGAGGCGCTGAGGATGAGCGACCGGATCGCCGTCTTCAACGAAGGCCGGATCGAGCAGATCAGCCCCCCGTTCGAGCTATACGAGCAACCGTCGAGCGAGTTCGTCGCCGGCTTCGTCGGCGTCTCTAATCTGCTTGAGCGCGACGGCGAGCGCTTCACGATTCGGCCCGAGAAGATCCAGCTGGTCGACGCCGGCGTTGCGCCAAACGGCCTGCGCACCGAGCGCGGCCGCATCGCCGACGTCGCCTATGCGGGGATGACCACCCGCTACACGGTCGTCCTCGATGCGGGCGGAGAGCTTCAAGTCGTGCGGCAGAACATGGAGAGCGCGTCCGCTGACGTTGCCTCCGAGGAGGGTAGGGAGGTACTGGTGGGCTGGCGCCCGGAGCACACGGTCGCCGTCCGTGGGAAATCGAAGACAGAGGAGGTTCCGTCATGAGAACCCAGGAAGCAAATCCAACCCGGATGGCATGGCTCGTGATCGCGGGGCTGCTCGCCTTCATGCTGCTGCTCGCCGGCTGCGGCTCCGACGACGACGATGGTGGTGGTGGAAACGAACTGACCAAGGTGGGCAAGGGAGAGGGCCAGCTCAGTCTGATCTCATGGGCCGGCTACGTCGAACCCGAATGGGTCAAACCCTTCGAACAGAAGACCGGCTGCAAGGTCAGCAACAAGATCGCCGGCACCTCCGACGAAATGGTGCAGCTGATGCGCACGGGCCAGTACGACGGAGTGTCGGCGTCCGGCAACGCCTCGGCTCGGCTGGTCGACGGCGGTGACGTCGACCCGGTCAACGTCGACCTCGTCCCCAACTACGAAACGATCTTCAACGAACTCAAGGACCAGCCATACAACACCTTCGACGGCGTCCACTACGGGATCCCGCACGGGCGTGGAGCGAATCTCTTGATGTGGAATACGAACGACGTCAAACCCGCCCCAACCTCCTGGGACGTGATCCTCGACCCGGAAAAGGCGGCCAAGTACACGGGCCGGATCAGCGCCTATGACGACCCGATCTACATCGCCGATGCGGCCGTCTACCTGAAGGCGCACCAGCCCGACCTGGGGATCGAAAATCCCTACGAGCTGAACGAGGAGCAGTTCAACGCTGCCGTCGACCTGCTCGAAGAACAGCGGCCCAACGTCGGCGAATACTGGTCGGAAGCCGCGAAGCAGATCTCGGCCTTCGCCAACGGCGACTCGCAGGTCGGGACCACCTGGCAGTACCAGTACTTCGAACTGCTGGGCGCCGGCGAGCCGATCGCGGCCAGCCCCGAGAGTCAGGGCTTCCTGCCCTCCGAGGGCGCCACGGGCTGGTCGGACACCTGGATGATCAGCTCGCAGTCCAAGCACCCCAACTGCATGTACAAGTGGATGGACTGGGTCGTCTCGCCGAAGATCAACGCCGAGATCGCCGAATACTTCGGCGAGGCGCCGGCGCAGAAACTGGCCTGCGACCAGACGGAAGACAAAAACTTCTGCGCCAAGTACCACGCCGAAGACCCGGATTTCTGGAAACGCGTCTACTTCTGGGAAACGCCGCTCGCCGACTGCGGCAACGGGTCGACGGACTGCAAGGACTACAACGACTGGGTCCAGGCCTGGACCGCGATCAAGGGCTGAGCGACAGGGCCTGACGCGATGGAGGCCGGGACGGTCGCGCGGAAGAGGTCGGCGGGTCACAGGCTCGCCGGCCTCTTCCAGGGCCGGCCTCGGCTGCAGGTAGGAGCGCTCCTCGCCGGCCCGGTCGGCTGGCTGGTGATCGGCTATCTGGGGTCGCTCGCCGTCCTGCTCGTCGCCGCCTTCTGGTCGGTCGACCCGCTGAGCGGAGAGATCGACCGCGCGCTCAGCCTCGAAAACTTCGAGGTCCTGATCGACGAACCCGTCTACCGCGACATCGTCGGGCGCACAGTCCTGATCGCCGCCCTGGTCACCCTCACCGACGTCCTGCTCGCCTTCCCGATCGCCTTCTACATGGCCAAGCTGGCGAGTCGTCGGGGGAAGGCGCTACTCGTCGTCGCCGTCCTTCTGCCGCTCTGGTCGAGCTACCTGGTCAAGGTCTACTCCTGGCGGACGATGCTCTCCGAGGAAGGGGTGCTCAACTGGGCCCTGGAGCCATTCGGCCTGCATGGCCCCGGCTTCGGCCTCACCGCCGTCTGGCTGGTGATGAGCTACCTCTGGCTGCCCTACATGATCTTGCCGATCTACGCCGGCCTGGAGCGCATCCCGAACTCGCTGATCAGCGCCTCCGAGGACCTCGGCGCCTCGCCCTACACCACATTCCGCCGCGTGATCCTGCCACTCGTCTTCCCTGCGGTGGTCGCCGGATCGATCTTCACCTTCTCGCTGACCCTGGGCGACTACATCACGCCGCGGCTCGTCTCCAACGACCAGTTCATCGGCAACGTCGTCTTCAACAACATCGTCAACAACCTGCCCTTTGCCTCGGCCCTCGCGCTGGTTCCGATCGTCGTGATGATCGGCTACCTGCTCGTTGCCCGCAAGCTGGGCGCCTTCGAGCAGATCTAGATGGTGAGGAGATGAGGCTCTCGCGACGATCGGCGCTTCTCCTCCGCCTCGCGGTGGGGGCAGGACTTGCCTTCATCTACATCCCGCTGATCGTGATCGCGATCTACGCCTTCAACTCGAGCAACATCCTCGAGTGGCCGCCCCCCGGCCTCACCCTCGACTGGTTCCCCAAGGCGATCGAGAACCAGGGCGCCCAGGACGCGCTGCTCACCTCGCTGAAGGCTGGCCTCGCCGCCACCGCGATCGCGCTCGTGCTCGGCACCCTCGCCTCGCTCGCCGTCGCGCGCCACCGCTTCTTCGGCCGCGAGACGATCTCCTTCCTCGTCATCCTGCCGATCGCGCTGCCCGGGATCGTCACCGGCGTCGCCCTCAGCAACACCTTCACCCAGGTCTTCGGCATCGACCTCGGCCTCTTCACGGTAATCGTCGGCCACGCCACCTTCTGCATCGTCGTCGTCTACAACAACGTCGTCGCCCGCCTGCGCCGCGTCTCGACCTCGTTCGAGGAGGCCTCGGCCGACCTCGGCGCCCACACCTGGCAGACCTTCCGGCTCGTGACGCTCCCGAGTCTCAGGACGGCGCTTGCCGCGGGTGGCCTGCTCGCCTTCGCCCTCTCCTTCGACGAGATCATCGTCACCACGTTCACGATCGGCGCCGGCCAGGAAACCCTGCCGATCTGGATCTTCCGCAACCTCTTCCGGCCCAGCCAGCTGCCGATCGTCAACGTCGTCGCCGTGCTCGTCGTGCTGATCTCGATCATCCCCGTCTACCTCGCCCACCGCCTCACCCGTGACGAGGACGCCACCACAGCCGGTCGCGGTGCGCGGGGAGGAATCGAGGCTGAGGCGACCGCAGTGCCGTAGGGCTAGGAGCCAGCCCTGGCGAGGCGCTCGGCCTCCTCGCCGCCGAGGTAGGGCGAAAGGGTCAGCTCGACCAGGTCCGGGAGCAGCTTCTCCAGCTCGGCCGCACGGCCGGCGCTGATTTCCCTGACGATCAGGGAGAGGAGGCCGCCGACCAAGGTTTCCTCGGTCGCCTCGGGCAGCGGACGGTCGCCGCTGTGCTCGGGGCGGCCTGCCTTGAGGATCTCGACGAAGCCCTGCATCGAGGCGCGGTGGCGGGCGGCGATCTCACCGCCGGCGGCGACCGGCTCGATCATCACCAGGCGCGCCAGCTCCGGCTCGCCGGCGAGAAAGCGGAGCATCGTGGCGAGCGCGGCGCGGACCTGCTGCGCCCAGTCCTCGAAGGCCTCCGCCGCGACCCGCATCGAGTCGCGGATGTGGTCGGCGACCATTTCGTAGGCGGCGAGGAAGCAGGCTTCCTTGTCGGCGAAGTGCTCGTAGAAGGTGCGCCGTGAGACCGAAGCGGCTTTGGTTATGTGGGCAACCGTGGTCGCGTTGTAGCCGCGCTCGGCGACGGTGTCGACCAGCGCGGTGATGATCCGCTCGCGCTGGTTCTGGACGATGAACTCGCGCGGCAGGCCATGGCGACCGGCAGGAAGGCGGGAAGAATCCCCCGCCTCGCTTTTTGCCGCTCCCTTGGCCACGAACCGACGATACCCGAGGCGGTCGCGGTAAAGGAGGCCCTAGCGCAGCGGCTGGACCAGCAGCTCGTCCTCAGCGATGCGCGATCCCAGGTAGGGCATCACCGCCATGTAGACGAGCTCGGGGAGGAAGGCCGTGTCGCGCTCGATCCCGCCGTCCTCGACCTTGCCGAGCACGGTGCCGTAGATCGCCCCGGCGACGATCTCGGCAGTGCAGCGAGAGACCGATTCCGGGTCCTCGAGCTCCGCCCGGCCGGCGTCGATCAGGTCGACGAGGCCCTGCAGCAGCCGGTCGCGGCGGGCCTGCGCGGCGCTTCCGGCGCCGTTCACCTCGACCACGAAGAAGCGGGCGCGAACAGGGTCCTCCTGGAGAAAGCGCAGCGCCGCCCAGCCGGCTGCCCAGACCCGATCGTGCCAGGAGCTGGCCTCGCGCGCCGAGTCGAGGCGGGCGCAGAGCTGGGCGCCGATCTCGTCGTGAAGGGTGAGGAAGCAATCCTCCTTGTCAGCGAAGCGGCGCTCGAACTCTGCCCTGCCGACGCCTGCTCGCTCGCAGATCGCGCGCACGCTCACCGCTTCGTAGCCATACTCGGCAACCAGTTCGACCATTGCGGAACCGAGACGGTCGCGGGCCGCGTCGCCTGCGGCTTCGGGGCGACTCACATCAGCCTGCCCCGCCCCCCGCGCTCGTCGTGCTCAGGCCGCCCGCGCCTCCGCGGCGTCGGCCAGGCGGCCCGCCTCCACCTCGCCTATGTAGGGCGTCAGCGTCACCTGCAGCATCTCCGGCAGCAACGCCTTGATCCCGTCGGTCTTGTCCGAGACGAGCCGCTGGTGGACCAGCCAGGCCAGGCCGCCGACGATCGCGATCTCGAGGCCGTCCGGCAACCGGCTTGCGCGGGGGTTGAACTGCCTCCCCTCGCGCAGCTTCGGGGCGACGCCCTCCAGCATCGCCTGGTAGCGAGCGAGTGCCGCACCGCCCGCCGCTTGCGACTCGACGATGCAGAGCCGGGCGCGGGCCGGCTCGGTTTCGACCATCTCGAGGAAGATCTCGAGGCCGGTGGCGATCTGGTCGGGCCAGGGCTGCTCGGGGTCGAGCAGCTCCTCGAAGACCGCGGCGGCGCCGGCGACGCTCTCGTCGAGAGCCGCGAGGAAGCACTCCTCCTTGTTGGCGAAGTGCTCGTAGAAGGTCGAGAGGGCGACACGGGCCGTTTTGGCGATCAGCTCGATCGTCGTCTTCTGGAAGCCGCGCTCCGCGACCAGCTCCGTGGTCGCCAGCAGCATCCGCTCGCGCTGGTTCTGGGTGACGAAGTCGCGGGGCACGAGATGTCGTCCCGGCGGCATCTTCGCCAGCCGCTCCGAGAGGGAACGCGAATCGGCCATACCGACAAGATACCAGAACATTTATCTGATGTCTACTTGCCTTTTCACCAAAAAACGTCACGTTCTGGTCACCGGAGTTTCTGAAAGGTGCTATACCTAGACAAAAGGATCTTGTTTTCAGACTAGGACGATGCCCTCGGCGACACCATTCCCCCGCCTTCGCGCCCAGCCCCCCCGGCAGCGGCTGCTGCAGGCGGCGCTCGAGGTGAGCGGGGAGATGGGCTACGAGCAGGTCGCGGTCAGGCACGTGATCGAGCGGGCGAAGGCGAGCCGGGCGACCTTCTACAAGCACTTCGAGGATTTCCAGGACTGCTTCACGCAGGCCCATCGCGACGCGGGCGAGTGGCTTTACCAGCGCCTCAGCGGCGCCGCCAGGCGCCAACCGAGCTGGCGCGAGGGGCTGCGCGCCGCCCTGGCCGAGCTGCTCGAGCTCTGCGCCAACCAGCCGGCGATCGCCAAAGCGCTCTTCGTCGAGGTGCACGCCGCCGGCGAGCAGGCGCTCGCCCAACGGGCTGATCTGATGGAGCGCCTCTCCCGCGCGCTTGACAGCGCGCGCCGCGAGATTCCCTCTCGCCAAGCTCCACCTCCTGTAACGGCCACCTTCATAGTAGGGGCGATCGACACGCTTGTGTGCGCGAAGCTGATGGACGGCGAGGCCGAGCGGGCCCCGGAGCTCCTCCCCGGCCTCCTCTACTTCGTCGTCGGCCAGTACTTCGGCGAGGCGGCGGCGTGGGAGGAGATGTCCGCAGCCCCACTCGCAACCTGGAGCGCCCGGCGCGAAGCCGCTGCTGAAACGCCCTAAACCCTTCTCCTAAACCTGGGAGACGATCAGGCTGGCGAAGCCGACGACGAAGACGATCATCGATCCGATGCCGAACTGGAGCATCGTCCGGTTGAGCGCTTCCAGGCGCTCGTCCAGGCGTTCGAATCGGGCGTCGATCTTGTCGAACTTCGCTTCAACCCTGTCGAAGCGTGCGTCGACCTTGTCGAATCGGGCATCCACCTTGTCGAAGCGTTTATCGACCTCGTCGAAGCGCCGACCGGTTTCCGCTCGGAAGTCGTCCAGTCGCTCGTCTGTCCAGCTTTCCCTCATCGCCTCCATATTTACATGAAGACAGAAGATTGCGCACGCGTGGTGCGCGGATTGCAAAATCTTTGAAACTTCTCCTGCCCGAAACTGCTGGGGGCGCCGCTACAGCGGGATGTTGCCGTGCTTGCGCTTCGGCTGGTCGACCCGCTTGCTCTGCAGCATGCGCAACGCCTTGATCAGCTTCGGGCGGGTCTGGCGCGGCTCGATCACGTCGTCGATGTAGCCGCGCTCGGCCGCCGCATAGGGGTTGGCGAAGTGGGCCTTGTAGTCGTCGATCAACTTCTGGCGCCGCTCGTCGGGGGTCGGAGAAGAGGAGATGTCCTTGCGGTAGATGATGTTGACCGCCCCCTCCGGCCCCATCACCGCCACCTCGGCAGTAGGCCAGGCGACGTTGAAGTCGGCCAGCATGTGCTTCGAATTCATCACGTCGTAGGCGCCGCCGTAGGCCTTGCGGGTGACGACGGTGAGCTTCGGCACGGTCGCCTCGGTGAAGGCATAGAGCAGCTTGGCGCCGTGACGGATGATCCCGTTCCACTCCTGGTCGGTGCCGGGGAGGAAACCGGGCACGTCGGTGAAGGTCAGAATCGGGACGTTGTAGGCGTCGCAGGTGCGGACGAAGCGGGCCGCCTTCTCGGAGGCCTCGATGTCGAGCACGCCGGCGAGGTGGGCCGGCTGGTTGCCGACGATGCCGACCGGGTGGCCGTCCAGCCGGGAGAAGCCGCAGACGATGTTCTTGGCGAAGTGCTCGTGAACCTCGAAGAACTCCTCGTCGTCGACGATGCGCGAGATCACGTCGCGCATGTCGTAGGGCTTGGAGGGGTCGTCGGGGACGAGCGTGTCGAGCTCCTCGTCTTCGCGCTCCGGATCGTCGGAGGGCTCGAAGCGCGGCGGCGCCTCGAGGTTGTTCGAGGGCAGGAAGCTGAGTAGGTAGCGCACGTCCTCGAGGCAGCTCTCCTCGTCCTCGGAGGCGAAGTGGGCGACACCGGACTTCGAGTTGTGGCTCATCGCCCCGCCCAGCTCCTCGAACTCGACCTCCTCGCCGGTCACCGTCTTGATCACTTCCGGGCCGGTGATGAACATGTGCGAGGTCTCCTTGACCATGAAGATGAAGTCGGTCATCGCCGGCGAGTAGACGGCGCCGCCGGCGCAGGGCCCCATGATCACGCTGATCTGCGGGATCACCCCGGAGCATCTGACGTTGCGGACGAAGACGTCGCCGTAGGCGCCGAGCGAGACGACGCCCTCCTGGATCCGCGCCCCGCCGGAGTCGTTGATGCCGATCACCGGCGCCCCGACCTGAGCGGCGAGGTCCATCACCTTGCACATCTTCTCCGCCATCACCTCGCCGAGACTGCCCCCGAACACCGTGAAGTCCTGGGAGAAGACGAAGACCGTGCGGCCGTCGATCGTGCCGTGGCCGGTGACGACGGCATCGCCCCAGGGCCGGCGCTTCTGCATCTCGAAGTCGTAGGTGCGGTGGCGAACGAAGGTGTCGAGCTCCTCGAACGAGCCGGGATCGAGCAGTTTCTCGATCCGCTCGCGGGCGGTCATCTTGCCCTTCGCGTGCTGCTTCTCGACCGCCTCCTCGGAGGCCGAGTGGATCGCCGCCTCGCGCAGCTCGCGCAGGTAGGCGAGCTTCTCGTCGTGGGTGACGGGGTTGCGTTCGCGCATGGAGCGGCGCAGTCTATTTAGAGCGTCGTCGGGGGGCCTATCCCGGCAGGGGTTTCACTTAACTTTTTCGGAGTGCCCACAGCTGCCGTCCGAGGTCGGGTTAGCCGAAAAAGCACAAGACGTTCCACCCCTACCGGGATAGGCCCATGACCGTGCTTAGAGTTCTGCGCAGACGGCGTAGGCCTCCACCACGAAGGTTTTGCCGCCTTCCCCCTCTTTGGCCGCTGCCGTCCATCCCGTGCGTTTGCCGTCGCCGGCCGCGAACGGAATCGACTCGGTGACCTCGACCACGGTGGCATCGCCCGGGATGACTCGCACGCCGCCGCCGATCGCCTGCTTGCCGGTCGGGCATTCGGCCGTGACCGACTGCGGGTTGGTTGCGCTCGGGGTGCCGCTGGGCGTACCGCTGGCTTTGTTCACGTAGGTGACGTTCTTGACCAGTTGGGCGAGGAGGCTCGAGGAGAGCTTGGCGCTGGTTACGGCGCCGTTCAGGAGCTTGCCGGCGCTGACCGCGTTGGCGGCAAGCTTGGACTCGGTCACGGCGCCGTTTTTGATCTTCCCCTCGGTGACCACGCCGCCGCCGAGGTCTGCCGAGCGAACGCCGCCGTCGGAAAGCTGGGTCGTGCCGATCTGGCCGGGGGCGATCTTGGTGGCCACCACCGCGCCGTTGCGGAGCTTGGGGGTCGTCACCGCGCCGTTGCGCAGCTTCAGCGTGGTCACGGCGCCGTTGGCGATGTGCCGCTGCTTGACCGACTTGTTGGTCAGGTTGGTGGCGGCGTAGGCGACGCTGCTGAGCGCCACGAACAGGGCGATGCACGAGATCAGGTTGGCAACTGACAGGTGCCTTTTCAGGTGTCTCACTTCGGTTCCATCTCCTTTGGTTTAGGCGCTGCCGAAAGGCTGCTTCTGCGGTTCCGCCAGCCCGTCGAGGAACCGCTCGAGGTCTGCCTCGCTCAGCCCGGAATCGGCGGCGGCGCGAATCGAGACCCGTGTGCCGAGGCCCTTTTCGGACATCGACACCTCGAGCCCGTCCAGCTCCTTAACCAGCTCGGCCAGCTCGGGTTTCGACTTCATCAGAGTGCGGGAGGCCACGATCATTGCCCCCGCTTCAACCAGCGCCTGCCTGTTCCTCCCCGCCCTGGACGCTTGGGCGAGACCGTTCAGGGGCTAGAAGAAGGCGCCGCCGCGGTACTCGCCGAAGACGTCGCGCATGGCGCCACAGACCTCGCCGATCGAGGCGTCGGCGGCAAGGGCGGTGCGGATCGGGTGCAGGAGGTTGCCCTCGCCGCGGGCGACGTCACGCAGCGCCTCCAGCTTGGCCTCGACGGCAGTCTGGTCGCGCGACTCCTTGAAGGCCTCGAGGCGGGCCAGCTGGCGCTGCTCGGACTCGGGGTCGACGCGGAGGATGTCGACGTCGTCGACCTGGTCGGTGACGTACTTGTTGACGCCGACGATGATGTCCTGGCCGCTCTTGTAGCGCTCGTGGTAGGAGAGCGCCGACTCCTCGATCTCGCGCTGCATGAACTCCAGCGCCTCGACCGAGCCGCCCAGCTCTTCGACCTTCCCCATCAACTCCCAGGCGCGTGCCTCGACCTCGTCGGTCAGCGACTCGACGAAGTAGGAGCCCGCGAAGGGGTCGACGGTGTCGGCGACCCCCGACTCGTGGGCGAGCACCTGCTGCGTACGCAGCGCAATCCGCGCCGAGCGCTCGGTCGGCAGCGCCAGCGCCTCGTCGAAGCCGTTGGTGTGAAGCGACTGGGTGCCGCCGGCAACCGCGGCGAAACCCTGCAGCGCGACGCGGATGATGTTGACCTCAGGCTGCTGGGCCTGGAGCGTGACCCCACCGGTCTGGGTGTGGAAGCGGATCTTCATCGAGTTGGGGTTCTCGGCGCCGAACCGCTCCTTGACGATTTTGGCCCACATCCGCCGCACGGCGCGGAACTTGGCGACCTCCTGGAAGACGTTGTTGTGGCCGTTGAAGAAGAAGGCGAGGCGAGGAGCGAACTCGTCGATCTTCAGCCCCCGCTCGAGCGCCGCCTCGACGTAGGCGATCGCGTTGGAGAGGGTGAAGGCGACCTCCTGCACGGCCGAGCAGCCCTTCTCTCGGATGTGGTAGCCGGAGATCGAAATCGTGTTCCATTTCGGCACGCTGCGCTGGCAGTACTCGAAGATGTCGGTGGTAAGCCGCATCGTCGGCGCCGGCGGGTAGATGTAGTTGCCGCGCGCCATGTACTCCTTCAGCACGTCGTTCTGGACGGTGCCGCGCAGCTTCTCGGAGGGCACGCCCTGTTCCTCGCCGACCAGCTCGTAGAGCAGCAACAGGATCGCCGCCGGGGCGTTGATCGTCATCGAGGTGGAGACGCTGTCGAGCGGGATCTCCTCGAAGCAGATCCGCATGTCCTCGATCGTGTCGATCGGGACCCCGGTGCGGCCGACCTCTCCCCGGCAGAGCGGATCGTCGGAATCGCGCCCGAGCTGGGTCGGCAGGTCGAAGGCCATCGAGAGGCCGGTGGAGCCGTGCTCGATCAGGTATCGATAGCGCTCGTTGGTGTCCTCCGGGGTGGCGAAGCCGGCGTACTGGCGCATCGTCCAGAGCCGGTCCCGGTACATCCCCTCGTGGATGCCGCGGGTGAACGGGTAATCCCCTGGCTCACCAAGCCGCTCCTCGAGGCCCGGCGCGACGTCCTCCTCGTCGTAGAGGCGCTCGATCTCGATCCCGGAGTCGGTGAAGACACGTTCGTCGTCGGGTCCGACAAGGGGCGCGATCGTGCGCGAGATCTCGCCCGCCGGGGCTCGCGTCGCTGCTTCGTTGGTCTTGCTGGCCATCGCCCCGGAGGATATTGGGGCGCGGCCGGCATGCGCGCGGGTCGTCCAAGATTGCTCAAGATTTGAGAACCCGCTACCTTGATCAGGCGCCATGCCCCCAGTAGCCGAGAACAAGGCTTCCGAGCTCCTACCGGCCTTCTGGCCGCTCTCCGACCAACACGCGGTCGGGCACGTCGCCCTCGATGCCATGCCGGCTTCTAACTCGCCCGAGGTGCTGCCGCTGCTGCTGAGACTTGCCTCGCTGAGCGACGCCATGCGCAACCTCGAGACGGCCAACGGCGCGATCGTTTCGGAGCGCAGCGCCACCGCACTCAAGGAGGAGATGGTCGAGAGCCTTGCCGAGCTGGCGGAGCTGGTCGACGCTGAGAGCGCCGAGATGATCCGCCTTCGCGCCGACGCCCTCGAGGGGCGGACGAGCCACAAGGAGGCGACCCTGAGGATCGCCGCCGAGAAAATGGCGCCGCCGCTGGAGATCGTCTGCGGTCCGCTCTGCACCTGGCGGCCGAAGACGCGCGTTCCCTTGCACTCGTTTCTCGCGGCTGCCAGGAACGAGCACCATCAGGAGGTCCTGGACGCCCTCGACGCATCGCTGGAGGAGGCGCTGGACGAGCTCCGCCGCGATCTCGACGCGCCGGGGCTGAGAGTGGCATTCGAGCTGCCCTTCAACGTCACCGATCTGATCGTCTCCGCCGGCGAGGCGGCCGGCCACCCCAAGCACTTCGCCTACTTCCTGCCCGAGGACGAAGGGGTCGACACGCTTCCGCTGGAAGAACAGCGGACTCTCTACCTGCGCAACGTGCACCTCGCCCGGTACTCGCAGATCACGATGCCGCTCGCCGGAGCCCTGCTCGACGGGCCGCTGCGGCCCGAGGACGTGCCGATCGAGGCGACGCTGATGCCCTGGATCCGGGGCCATGACCACGGCCACAATCTGGTCGTGCCGGAGACCGACTATGCCTGGACTGAGAAGCTCGGCATCGAGCCGTTCATGGCCCTGCAGGAGGCTATCGCCGACGTCTACGGCTTCCTCCTGATCGTCACCGAGCCGTGGCTGCGCATCGCCGGCGCCAGCCGCCTACAAATGTGCGCGACCCACATGGCGGAGGTCCTGCATTACCTGCGGCGCGGCCCGTGGCACTACGGCGATGCCGGCGCCGCCTACGTCGAACTCAGCTTCCTGGCCGAGAACGGCTTCGTCGAGGTCGACGGGAAGGGCCGGATCAGCTGGACGGAGGAGGAGCTCTGTCGCGGCATGACCGAGCTGGCCAAGATGCTGACCGAGGCGACGGTTGCCGCTGTCGACGAGCGTCCCTCGCGCGAGCTGCTCGACCGCTACGGCTGGCCCGAGGACGTACCCGCCGGACAAGCGCTCGACACGCCGGCCGGACGAACCTTGACGGCAATCCGCGAGGAACTGGCCCATGTGCCGACCTCAATCGCCTTCTACCGCACCGGCACCCCGCGCGGCGCGGCAGCCTGAGCCTCTCTCTAGAGGAGCTAGTCCGAGGCGCCGACGAGGCGCTCGACGCCGGACTGATCGATCGTCCGTCGCAGGCCCTCGCGCAGCTCGACCTTCGGCTCCCAGCCGAGCAGGTCGCGGGCGCGACTGATGTCGGGGCGGCGCTGCTGCGGATCGTCGACCGGCAGCGCCTCGAAGACGATCTCCGAGCGCGACTCGGTCACCTCGATCACCGTCTTCGCCAGCTCGAGCAGGGTGAACTCGTCTGGGTTGCCGACGTTGACCGGCGAGTGCACGTCGGACTCGGCGAGCGCGACGATGCCGCTGATCAGGTCGTCGACGAAGCAGAAGCTGCGGGTCTGCTCGCCGTCACCAAAGACGGTCAACGGCCGGTCTTGAAGCGCCTGGCGGAAGAAGGTCGGGATCGCGCGGCCGTCGTGGGCGCGCATCCGGGAGCCGTAGGTGTTGAAGATGCGGACGATCGAGGTGTCGACGCCCTGCTGGCGGTGGTAGGCCATGGTCAGCGCCTCGGCGTAGCGCTTGGCCTCGTCGTAGACGCCGCGGGGGCCGATCGGGTTGACGTGCCCCCAGTAGTCCTCGGTCTGCGGGTGGACCTGGGGGTCTCCGTAGACCTCACTGGTCGAGGCGAGCAGGAAGCGGGCGCGCTTGAACTTGGCGAGGCCGAGCATGTGGTGAGTGCCGTGCGAGCCAACCTTTAGCGTGTGCAGCGGCAGCCGCAGGTAGTCGATCGGGCTGGCCGGCGAAGCGAGGTGGTAGACGAAGTCGACCTGCTCGGGGACGTCGACGAACTCGGTGATGTCGACGTTGCGGAACTCGAAGGCGGAGTCGCGGATGTGCTCGATGTTCTGCAGCGAGCCCGTCTCCAGGTTGTCGATGCAGATGACCTTGTGTCCCTCCCCGAGCAGTCGCTCGCAGAGGTGGGAGCCGAGGAATCCGGCGCCGCCGGTGACCACGCAGGTGCTCATCGCTGGCGATGCTACCGGCCTCGTCCGCCCACTGGCCTGGAACCAGATTTATGCAATTTCCGTTCTTCAGGCCCAGTCAACCGTCCAGACGGGGGAAGAGAACGTGTCGAAAGCGTCATCAAACCGACATGTTTCTGCACCGCAACGCTTTGACCACCCCATAGGGCGAGAAAACGTTGCACCGGAACGAACGAACCGGCGGGGGTCTGCGAGTGGAGTCGACAGCGGAGAGGGGGACTACCGAGGATGCGCGCAAGCGGGCGGCAGTGGAGATCCTCATCCGCTACGAGCCTGCGCTGCGGCGAACCGCTCGGCGCTACTCGCTCTGCGCCGAGGACGCGGAGGACGCCTTTCAACGAGCCCTGGAGATCCTCTTGACCAAGGCGCCCACCACCGATCCGCGGGAGCTGATCCGCTGGACCCAGACGGTGACCAAGCACGAGGCGCTGGCCGTGCGTCGCAGCCGCGAGCGAACGATGGGGCGTTTCGTCCAGCCATCGGCCGACGGGGAACAGATCGACTGGGTCGCGCTCATCCCTGCCGGCGGCGACGGTCCGGACGAGCGGGCAGAGCGAGAGGAGGCGATCGCCCACAGCCGCGAGGCCCTGCGGGCACTGAAGCCGGCCGAGCGACGGGCCCTGGGCCTCCTCGCCGGTGGCTGTTCCTACGCCGAGATCTCCCGGATCACCGGCTTCAGCGCCACAAAGGTCAATCGCAGCATCGCCGAGGGGCGCGAGCGGTTTCGTCGCTTTCTCGCCGGCAGCGAGGACGGTAGCCGCTGCACCGAGCTGCGGCCCCTGCTCTCGGTCTTCTGCGACGGCGAGGCCGACCCCGCGCAAGCAATCGCCGTGCGCGAACACCTGCGCGCCTGCGGGTCTTGTCGCGCAGCTATGCGGGCATACCGAGCCACACCCCGCGCGGTCGCCGCCCTGGCGCCGGCGCCGTTCGCGCTTGGCGCCTTGCTCGAGCGGGCACAGGCGACCGTCGCCAAGCTGACGGCGACGACGAAGGCCGCCACCGTCAGCGCCGGGACCGCGGCGGTCGGCACGGCCTGCGTCGTCACCGGGGTGGTCCCTGCCCCGTTCTCCTCGGCGGGCGAGAGCCCACCGGCTGCGATAGAGCGTCGTGCCGACCGACAGGTGGGAGTCGCAAGGCAAGCGGTCGACGCAGCTCCGCGTCGGCAAGCGAAACGATCCCAGCGGAACATCCAGCGCGAGCAGGCCTACCGCGAAGCTGCGGTCAGCAGCGAACCTGCCCCGGTCGAGTACCCGCCGGCGCCGGAAGCGGCGCCGGCGCCGACCCTCGAACCGGCGCCCGAACCGTCTCCGGCGCCTCCCCCCGAAGCGCCCCCAAGCGCGTCGACCGGCGGCGACGCCGCCGGGGAGTTCGGCCCGTGAGCCCTCGCCGCTTGGCTGCGCTGGTCCTGCTCACGGCAGCCGCGCACACGCCATCGGCGAGCGCAGCGCCCTGTCCCGCCGATTCGGCGCAGGTGCTGCGGCCCTGCGACCTGGAGGTCATCGGAGGCGAGGAGACATGGCGTCCTGACGACCTCTTCAACCTGAGCTGGCGCAACCCGCCACAGAACGGCGCGCCGGTCACCGCCGTCCACTACCGGGTCCTCGATGCCTCGATGCAGGTGATGCGGGAGAACAGCATCGACCGGGCGGCGGAGACGCTAGAAGTCTTCGTGCCCACGAACCCCGGCATCTACACGGTCGAGGTGCGGTTGGAGAACGCCGCCGGGAACCTCGGCCCGGCGGCGACGGCCAGCCTGCGCTTCGACGATTCCCGCCCGGGACCGGTCGAGCCGCTGCCGAGCGCCGACTGGATTGGCAGGACGGACCTCCCCTATGCCCTGCGCCTCTCCAGCCCGGTGGGCCCGGAGCCGATCTCTGGCATTCGCGGCTACGCGATCGCGATCGACCGCGATCCTTGCTTGGCGAACCGCTGCACCGAGGCGGAGACGTCGTTGCGCGGTGGCCGGAAAGACGACACGCTGCTGATCTCCGACCTGCCGGAGGGAACCAGCTACGCGCACGCGGTGGCCGTGTCGGGAGCGGGAATGGGGTCGGCGAGCGTTGGTCGCACGGCGCTCCGGGTCGACACGACGGCGCCCCTGATGACTCTGAGCGGTGTGCCGAGCAGCTGGACCGACCACCCGGTCGAGCTGCTGGCGACCGCGAGAGACGACGCTTCGGGGATGGCTGCGGCGGGAGCAGCTGGACCCTTCACGGCGATCCGCATCGACGGCGGCCGCCCGATCGCCGCCTCCGGCGACTCGGTACGAGCGAGGGTGATCGGCGCTGGCGTACACACCATCGCCCACTATGCCCGCGACGCCGCCGGCAACATCGACGACGGAGGCGAAGCGAACGGTTCCTCGAATCCTCCTCCCGCTTCGGCGACCGTGCGGATCGATCCCGAGCCTCCACGCGTCGTCTTCTCCGGCGCTCAGGATCCGGCCGACCCAGAGGCGATCGCGGCAAGGGTTCTCGACTCCCTCTCAGGACCCAGCCGGCAGCGCGGTCGGATCGAGGTGCGGCGAGCAGGCTCAGGCGACCGGTTCAAGCCGCTGCCGACGAGTGTCGAGGACGGTGAGCTGCGTGCCCGCTGGGATTCTGAGTCCTACCCGGCGGGGCCGTACGAGTTCCGGGCGACGGGGTTCGACCTGGCGGGGAACGAAGCGACGACTCTGTCGCGGCCGAACGGCTCGCGGATGGTCCTTTCGGCCCCACTGAAGGGAGCGACCGCGATCCGCGTCCGACTCGGCGAGCACCTGTTGGCGCGCCTCCGCCGAGGCGGCGCCGTGCTCCGAGGGCAGCTGAGCGGCGGTCGCGGCCGTCCACTGGCGGGGATGACCGTGCGAGTGATCGAGCGCTTCGATCTCGGCTCCGCCCGGGACAGGCAGATCTCGATGGTGAAGACCGACCAGGGCGGCGCCTTCGCCCTTCGCCTTTCGTCGGGGCCCTCTCGCGAGATCGCTGCCTCCTTCGCCGGAACGGCGACCCTCGCCCGCTCGCAGAGCGACCCCGTCCGGCTCAGCGTTCCCGGCGCGGTCAGGATGAAGGCTTCGAAAGCGGTGGCGAAGGTCGGCGGCCGACCGGTCGTCTTCAGCGGCCGGGTCGCGGGCGAGATTCCGCCCGGCGGCAAGTACGTGCAGCTCCAGTTCCGGCTGCTGCGCCTGCCCTGGTCGGAGTTCCGCACGGTCCGGACCGACGCTCGCGGCCGCTTTCGCTACGCCTATCGCTTCAGCGACGACGACAGTCGCGGCGTGCGCTTCGAGTTCCGCGCCTTCGCCCCGGCGCAGGACGACTGGCCCTACGAGCCGGCGGGCTCGCGGCCAGTCGCCGTGCGCGGGAGATAGATACGGCTAGCGCAGGGTCGGGAGGCGCTCGCCGGCGCGGTCGACCAAGTCCTGGGCGCGCGAGGTCTGTGTCTCGATCGCTTTGCGGACGCGCTGCTCAACCTCGTCGCGGTTGCGCTTGAGGTTGGTCGTCGCTTTGCGACGGGCGGTAGAGCCGCGGCGCTCGGTGCGCTTCAGCGTGCGCCGCAGCTGCGTCCGGTAGGCCTTCAGCTGTTTGTCGGCCCCGCCGCGGCCGGTGAAGGGCTCGACAAGGTCGGTGATCCGGTCGGTGGCGCCGAGAACGACGCCGACCGGAAGGTCGACGACGGTTTCAGCGACCGTGAGGGCCTGATTCGAGCCCTTGGCGGTCGTTTTGGCGGTCTTCGCGCCGTTGGAGCTTGCCTTCGTCTTACTCTCAGTTGCCATGGAGATGAGTGTCCTTTGGTCGGGGGTCCCTGCCTGGGAGCTCGCGAGTGTAGCGAACATACGTTCTTAGCGAACACGTGTTCTAAACCGGCTGCTCCGGCCGGTTACAGCGAGCTCAGGCCTGCGCGTCGCGGAGGGTCGCCAGCGCTCGCTCATCGCGGGCGGCGGCGATCGGGTAGCGCGCGTCGAGACCGAGCGAAGCCTCACTGAGGGGGAGGTCGCCGAAGGCGACGGCGCCTCCAGCCTCACGCACGATCAGCTGGGCGGCGGCCGCGTCGACCGAGCGGCAGGGGCGGAGGCTGAGCATCGCGTCGAAGCGGCCTGCGCCGACGTAGGCGGCGGTGATCGCGATCGAGCCCACCACGCGCAGGCGGTAGACGCTGCCGGCGAGGGCCTCCAAGACTGGCAGCGCCCACTCGGGCTCCGCCGCCTCGACGCCGAGGACCTCCAGGCGATCGCCTTCAGCGGCGACTCGGATCGGCTCGCCGTCCAGTGTCGCGCCCTCGCCGCGGTGTGCGACGAACTCCTCGTCGGCGCCGAAGTCGTGGACGAAGCCCAGCTCGACGTCCGCCATCGACGGGCCCGACGCGACCGCGACGCTGAGGCTGTGCGAGGGGATCGTGCGGCGGGCGTTGAGCGAGCCGTCGATCGGGTCGATCACGACCCGCACCGGCCCGCCCGAGCCGAACTCGACCTCGCCGCGCTCCTCGGAGACGGCAATGAAAGAGGCGCCGTCCCGCTCGAGCGCCTCGAGCTCGGCGAAGATCGCGTCCTCGCAGCGCCGGTCGATCTCCAGCGTGCGGTCGCCGCCCTCGCCGACGCCCTCGTAGACCGTGCGCGCCTCGATCCCCCGGACCTCCTCGAAGATCGCCCGCTGCGCCGCAACCGCGCGGCGGCAGAGCCCTAGCCAGTCAGCGGAGAGCGCGTCCACAGCGCGGTAGCGTAGAGCGATGTCTCGGGAACCGAGCACGCGGGCGGACCTGATGTCCGCCCAGGAGCGGGTCGCGCGTCACGGCGAGGGCGCGCTGCTCGTCGCCGGCGCCGCTGGGACCGGCAAGAGCGAGGCTCTTGCTCGTCGGCTGGCGCTGCTCGCCGACGAGGGCGTCCCCGCCGAGCAGGTCCTGGTGCTCGCCTCCAACCGCGCTGCCGCGCAGCGCCTGCGCGAGCGGATCGAGGTGCTGCTGGCGAGCCCGCGCGGGGAGCTCTGGGTCGGCGCCTGGGGGGAGATCGGCGAGCGACTGCTGCGCCGTCACTCCGACGCGGCCGGGCTCGACCCCTTCTTCGACGTGGTCGGGCGAGCGGAGCGGCTGGCGATGCTGCTCGACCGACTCGACGACCTGCCCCTCCGCCACCACGAGATCCGCGGCAACCCGGCGGGGCTGCTGGCGGGAATGCTCGAGCGGATCGACACGCTGAAGGCCGGCTGCGAGCCACCCGACCCGGAGCTGGTCGACCTCTACGCCGCCCACGACCGCATCGTCGCCGACAGCGGCAGCCTCGACCGCGGCGACGTCTTCCTCACCCTGAACCGGCTGTTTACGGAGCAGCCGGGGGTAAGGCAGGCGGTGGCGACCCGCTTCCCTCACGTCATGGTCGACGAGCTCGAGGACACCACCCCCGCTCAACGGGCGATCCTCGCGACCCTGGCCACCGAGCACCAGAACCATCTCTACGCCCTGGAGGCGCCGGGAACGAGCCTCGCCGCCTGGTTCGAGGGAGCCTTCCCCGAGGGAGGCACGGTGGCGCTGGAGCACGGGTTCCGCCAGCCGCCGGTCCGTTTCTGGCGGTGCACGAACGAGCGCGCCGAGGCGCAGGCGGTTGCCCGCGAGACCGAGCACCTGCTGGCGACCGGCGCCGCGCCGGAGCAGATCTGCGTGCTGATCGACGACCCCGCCGTCAAGGGCGGCCCGGTCGCGGCGGCGATGGAGGAGCGCGGCATCCCCTTCCACCTCGCCGGCCCGGCGGCGCTCTTCCAGCGTCCCGAGGTACGCGACGCGATCGCCTGGTTGAGGGTGCTCGCCGACCCAGCCGACTCGGCGGCGGCGGCGCGGGCGCTCAACCGGCCCCCGGTCGAGCTGCGCTCCACCGACCTCGCCCAGCTGACCACGATCGCCCGCCGTCGCAAGCTCGACATGGTCTCGGCCTGCGAAGCAGCGCTCGGCAGCCCACAGATCTCACCCGAGGCGCGGGAGCGGATCCAGGCCTTCCTCAAGCTCTACAGGGAAGCGGCGCGGGCGATGGAGGAGCGGCGCGCGGACGTCTTCGTGCGGCGACTGATCGAGCGGGTCGGCCTGCGCCGCCAGCGCCTCTTCGCCGCCGAGCCGGAGGTGGCCGAGCGGCTACTGGGCCTCTCGCGCCTGGCCGAGCTGGCGACCGCCTGGGCTCGCCGCGAGCCGCACGGCTCGACCCGCGACTTCACCCGCTACCTGAGCGCGGTCGCCGACGCCGGGGTCGAGCCGGCCGGCGGCGAGGAGCCGCCCGCGCCGGGATCGGTGCTGGGGCTGGACCGCGCCGCGGCAAAGGGGATGGAGTTCGAGCACGCCTTCGCCCTCGGGCTGGAGAGCGACGCCGGCGCGGAGCGGATCGGCCACCCAGCGCGGAGCGGCCTGGTCCTCTCGTGGGTTGAGCGGGGCGAGGGCGGAGAGTCTCGTCCCTCCCCCTTCTACGAGACGGCGCTGGCCTCGGTGGGCGGCGCCGAGGAGCCCCACCGCGAGGAGCTCTTCGGGCCCGCCGAAGGCCTCCACGCCACCTACCGCAAGCTGCGCGAGGAGGTCCTCGAGGCGACCTGGAAGGCCGGCCGGGAGCTGACCGAGCCGCGGCTCGATACCGCGATCGACGTCAACCGGGCGATCGCCCGCCACCTCGAGCTGCTGAAGCTCGCGGCGCTCGCGCAGCGGCCCGGCGAGGAGCCAATGCCGGAGGCGATCGAGGCTGTCAACGGCCTCCTGCGCCAAGTCGCCACCCCCGAGCAGCAGGCCGAGCTCGATGCCTCGACCCTCGACGCCTACTTGCTCGACACCGAGCGCGAGGGGGACCGGCGGCGGCGGTTGATCGCCTCCCGCCACGAGCCCTCGCTCGAGGCCTTCCTGCCACGGCGTCGCGACGGCGGCCTCAGCCTCTCCGCCTCCGACCTCGACCTCTATCTGACCTGCCCGCTGAAGTACAAGTTCGCCCGCGTCTTCGGGATCCCTCAGGAGCCGACGATCAACCAGCGCTTCGGCATCCTCGTCCATAACGTGCTCGAGCGCTTCCACCGGGAGCGGGCAGAAGGAGAGGAAGAAGGCCTGGAGCGGCTGATGGACCTATACGAGGCGGGCTGGCGCAAAGGCGGCTTCGGCGCCAGCGACGACGAGCTGCAGTACCGCGAACGCGGTCGCGAGGCGATGCGCCTCTACTGGGAGCGGGAGAGCGTCGCCGAGGGGGAGCCGGTCTGGCTGGAGAAGCAGTTCGACTTCCAGGTTGGGCCGCACCACGTGCGCGGCCGCATCGACCGGGTCGACCGCCTGCCGGGCGGCGACTACGAGCTGATCGACTACAAGACCGGCGAACGCAAGAGCGAGGCCGACCTGGAGAGCGACCTGCAACTCGCCCTCTACCGGCTGGCCGCGCGCGAGACCTGGGACATCGAGGCGGGAATCGGCAGTTACTACTACGTGCTCGACGCAGAGAAGGTCGCCGCCCCGGTCAGGCCCGACGATGCCGAGCGGGTCGAGCGCACGGTGCTACAGGTCGGGGAGGGAGTTCTCGGGCAGGACTTCGAGCCGACCCCCTCGCCCACCGTCTGCAGCTGGTGCGACTACCGGCTGATCTGCCCGGCGGCTGAGAGCTAACTAGTCGCCCTGCTGGCGGAGGAAACGCTGGAAGTCGCGGGCGAGGGTGTCGGCTGAGGGCAGGTCCTCAGACTCGTCCAGCTGCTCGGATTGCTCGCTCTCGATGCGCTGGACCAGCTCCTCGATCTCGGGGTTGGCGGCGATCGCGCGGCCGATCTGCTCTTCGTAGCCGGTCGCTTCCTCCTCCAGGTCGGTGGCGTCGACGGCGACGCCGGTGAGGCCTTCGAGGCGGCGCAGCAGGGCGAGGGCCGCCTTCGGGTTGGGGACGGCGGCGACGTAGTGCGGGACCGCCGCCCAGAGCGAGGCCGAGGTCATCCCGAGCTGGCGGCAGCAGTCGTGGACGACGCCGACGATGCCGGTCGGGCCCTCGTAGTTGGATCGGGTCAGGTCGAGTTCCTCGACCAGCTGCTCGTCGGAGGCGAGCCCGGTGATCGGCACCGGCAGGGTGTGCGAGACCTCCGCCACCAGCGCTCCCATCGTCACCACCATCTCCACGCCGAGGGTCTCGGCCGCGGTCGCGATCGTCTCCGAGAAGGTGCGCCAGCGCAGGTTCGGCTCGGTGCCGTCGAGCAGGATCAGGTCGCGGTCCGCCGTAGGGACGCGGGCAGCGGCGAAGGCGTTGCGGGGCCACTCGATGCGTCGCGACTGGCCGTCGCTGAGGATGATCGTCGGCCTCGTCGCCTGGAAGTCGAAGTACTCCTCGGGATCGAGCTCGGCGAGCGCCTCCGCGTCGAGCGAGTCCGCCATCGTCGCCAGCGCGGTCGAGGCGGAAGCCGCGGCGTCGTTCCAACCCCTGAAGGCGCAGACGAGGATCGGGGAGCGAAGCTGCGGAACGTCTCCTTCCCATCTCAGCGAGTCCACCCAATGAGCGTAATGGATGGCCGCTGGCCGCTCAGGCGGTGCGCAGGGCACGGCGGACCAGCTGGAATGCGACGAACAGGACCAGGGCGGCGAAGGAGAGCTCCAGGACGCGCTGGGACACCTCGTTGGCGACGACGACGCCGAGCAGGACGCCGAGCGGCGAGAGGGCCGCGACGACGAGAGCGGCGCGGAGGTTGACGTTGCCGTAGGAGCGCTGCCGCATCGTGCCGACGAGGGCGACGATGACGATCATCAGCAGCGAGGTCGACTCCGCCTCGACCTGGCCGAAGCCGAGGAAGATGGTCAACGCCGGGACGAAGAGGACGCCGCCGCCGACGCCGACCAGGCCGCCGGCGAGACCGCCGGCGACGGCGAAGAGGATCGCCATCAGCTCATCCATCGCTTCCCCATTCCTTGCTCATGGGACGATCAGCTCGATTGCGATGACCAGCAGCAGCGCGGCGAAGAGCAGCGAGACGGCACGCTGGGAGATCCGCTGCTGGATCGCCGTCCCCGCGATCACTCCGCCGACCGCAGGGATCGAGAGCCACAGCGCCGTGCCGACGTCGACGTTGCCGTAGATGCCGCCCTGGGCGAGCGCCCCGAGCAACCCGATGCCGATGATCGCCGCCAGGCTGGTGCCGGTGGCGAGCCGCTCGCCGTAGCCGAACCAGAAGATCAGCAGCGGCACGATCACGGTCCCGCCGCCGACCCCGAAGAGGCCGCTGAAGATTCCCGCCAGGGTGCCGATGATGGCGAGCTTGAGCAGGGGGCGGGAAGGTAGCTCGGAGTCCACCGTGGCGGCGATACTAGATGCCGTGCCCGCCGAACCGGGAACCAGCGACGCCGCGTCAAGCCCGCTGCTGGAGCCGCTGCGGGCGGATCCCCTCCATGCCGCCGTGCTGACCGACGTCGACGGGACGCTGGCGCCAATCGTGGCGCGACCCGAGTTGGCCGAGGTCCCAACACGGGCCCGGGAGGCGCTGGCCGCGTTGAGCGAGCGCTACGGGCTGGTCGGCTGCGTCTCCGGCCGGCAGGCGATCGAGGCCCGGCGCCTGGTCGGCCTCGACAGCATCGCCTACGCGGGCAATCACGGTCTGGAGCTGCTGATGCCGGGCGAGACCGAGCCGAGTTTCGACCCCGCGCTCGAGCGACCCGATGCCGCAGCGAGCTACATCGCAGGCCTCGACCGCGGGGTGCTGGCGGAGGTCGGGGTCAAGATCGAGGACAAGGGCCCAATCCAAGCCCTGCACTGGCGCGGCGCCGCGGACGAGGCGGTTGCCGAGGCCTTTGTACGGGAGATCGCCGCCGAAGTCGAGCAGGCGGGGCTTCATCCGCATTGGGGGCGCAAGGTGCTGGAGCTGCGGCCGCTGACGACGGTCAGCAAGAACACTGCGGTGAAGGCACTACTTCGGGGGCCTCAGGACACAGTCAGTTCGCCCTTGATGTCGCATAGCGCCATAAAGAGCGAACGGACGATCTATGCCGGCGACGACACGACGGACCTCGACGCTTTCCGCGGTTTGCGCGAGCTGCGGGAGGAGGGCGAGCTGGAGGCGGCGATCTGCGTCGGGGTCGTCTCACCGGAGGCGCCGCGCGAGCTGGCCGCCGAGTCCGACCTGACCGTCGACGGGCCGACTGGATGGCTGGCGATCCTCGAAGGACTGGCGGAGTAAGCATGCCCTTCACCGACCTGCTGCGCGTCACCGTGCTCCTGGTCGCCGCCGAGGCGACGGTCCTCGCCGCGATCACGGCCATCGCCGCGGAGCGCAGCGACGACACGACCACCGTCCTGGTCGCGGCCGTCTGGTGGGGCGCGTCGCTGGCGATCGGCCTCTACCTCGGACGGCCGGCCCGGGCCGCCGACGGCGTCCGCGACGCCCTGGCGGCGGCCCGCACCGCGACCAGCCTGCCGCCCGAGCCACCGGCGCGGGTAGCGCTCGCCCGCCTCTGGCCGATCGGCGTCACCGCCCTGGCCGCCGGCGTGCTCGGCGTCTTCTTCCCCGGCGTCGCCGCGGTCGGCGCCGGCTACGCGCTGCTCGTCGCCCTCGCCTGGCGCACCCGTGAGGCAGCCGTGCTCGGCGTCGAGCAGCGCGACGGGGTCAAGTTCTACGTCGTCCCCAACTCCGCCCTGCGGCCGATCCAGCTCGTCCGCACCCCGGGCTTGCGCAGCGAACGAGTACGGGTCTGAGAAGGCGGCGTCGGGCAAAGCCCGTCGTTGCCTGCTGCGAACATGGGGCCGTGAAGCGCGTCCTGCTCGTCGCCCTCGTCGCCTCCCTGCTCCTTCCGGCTGCCGCAGCAGCGCAGACCCGGACGGTCACTGTCGTCGGCGCTTCGACTCAGACGGCGCCAAACGACGCGGCAAGCCTCAGCTTCGGCGTCAGCAAGGTCCGCAAGACCCGCCAGGCGGCGCTGCGAATCGTCGCGGTTCGCCTGCGAGCGGTGATCGCGTCGGTGCAGTTGGTACCCGGAGTCGAGCCCGGCGACGTGACCACCGGCCGGATCTCGGTTCGCCAGGTGAGCCGCGGAAAGCTCACCCTCTACAGGGCTGCCGAGGGGATCGTGGTGATCCTGCACGAGCCCGACCGGGCGGGCGAGCTGGTAAACGCCGCGATCGCCGCCGGGGCGACCGGCAGCCGCGGGCCGAATTTCTTCGCCAGCGACCCCGAGCTCGCCTACCGCAACACGCTGCTCGCCGCCTTCGACCAGGCGAAGGCGAAGGCGGCCGCGCTCGCCGCGCGGGCTGGCGCGATCCTGGGCCCCGCCCTCAGCATCGAGGAAAGCACCGAAGCCACACCCGAGGCGCCGTCCGAGCCGGTCACACGAGGGCCGCGCGGAGCGACGGACCAAGCTCCTCCTCCCGCGAAGCCCGGCGCCTCGACGGTTACCGCCAGGGTCCGCGTCGTCTTCGCGCTCGAATAGGACGGCTCTCGACACGAGGCTCAAAAGCAAACGGCCCGCCGAAGGCGGGCCGTTTGCAAACTTAGAAAAGACCGGTGGACACCGGCTGCTTCCAGTATCGCAACGCGCTGAGTATATCGCCCCCGGAGGGAATTGAACCCTCTCTTTTCCAGTTGCGACACTGAAAGCCGACGTCCATCGGCGGGGGCGTCTGCCGCTTTCGCGGCACCTGCAGCTTAGCCGAAATGAAGTGTTTTGTGTTACAGAGTTTTGTCTGAGACAGCTGTCTACATCAACAACTTCTTGAACTCGCTCCAACTGCGCGTGTTGGCCACCTGCTCGGCGCTGAGCCAGGCGCGGCGGGCGGTGGCGACCGCGTAGGAGATGTTGTCGAGCGTGTCGACGCCGTGGGCATCGGTGTTGAGGACAATCGTCGCCCCCGCCTCGATCACGAGGCGGGCGTGGTGCTCGGAGAGGTCGCGGCGGTTGGGGTTGCCGTTGATCTCCAGCATCGTGCCGGTGCGGGCGGCCGCCTCGGCCACCGCCTCGACGTCGATCCCGTAGGGCTCACGGCGCCCGATCAGCCGGCCGGTCAGGTGGCCGATGCAGTCGACGCGCGGGTTCTCGATCGCGGCCAGGGCCCGCTCGGTCATCGCCGGCTCGCCGACCCCGAACGAGGTGTGGACGCTGGCCACGACCCAGTCGAGCGCCTCGAGCAGGTCGTCGGGGTAGTCGAGCGAGCCGTCGAGGCCGATGTTGACCTCGGAGCCGGCGAGGAGGCGGAAGCCCCGTTTCCCTTTGTTCCACTCGCGGACCTCCTCGATCCGCTTCCAGAGCCGCTCGGCGGTGACGTGGTCGCCGAAGCCGTGGCTGGCCGAGTGGTCGGTGATCGCCATATACGCGTAGCCGCGGGCGCGGCCCGCCTCCGCCATCTCCCCGAGCGTGTTACGCCCGTCGGAGAGGGTGGTATGGGAGTGCAGGTCGCCGCGGATGTCCTCGACCGCGATCAGCTCCGGCAGCTCGCCCTCACGCGCCGCCTTCAGCTCCCCCCGGCCCTCGCGCAGCTCAGGCTCGATGTAGGCGTAGCCGAGGCGCTCGTAGACCTGCTTCTCGCTCTCGCAGAGGGTGACGTCGCCGCTCTCGACCTCGGTCACCCCGTGCTCGGAGACGGAGAGCCCGCGCGAGACCGCGTCCTCGCGCAGCTGCACGTTGTGCGCCTGCGAGCCGGTGAAGTGCTGGAGCAGGTTGCCGAAGGCCTCTGGGGCGACGATCCGCAGGTCGACGGAGACACCGTTGTGGGTCTGGCCGCGGACGCCTTTGGTCCCCGGTTTCCCGGCCGCTGCGATCAGCGGGTGACCGGCGAGGTGCTCGGCGAGCGCGGCCGGCTCCTCCGCCGTGGCGATCAGGTCTATGTCCTTGCAGGTCTCGGCCCAGCGACGCACCGAGCCGGCCACCTCGACCCGGTTGGCGGCCGGGTGCTCGCGCAGGGCGGCGGCCAGCTCCTCGGCGATCGGCCGGACCTTGGAAAGCAGCAGCCGGCCGGGCTCCTCGCCAGGCTCGCCGAGCCGCTCCAGCCGCGCCAGCACGTTCTCCTCGACCTTCGGCCCAAGGCCCTTCACGTCGCGGATCCGTTTCCCCTCCGCCGCGGCCTTCAGGTCCTCCAGCGAGACAACACCGAGCTCGTCGAAGAGCCGCCGCGCCGTCTTCGCTCCCAGCCCCGGCACTCGCGTCACCTGGATCAGGGTCGGCGGAAACTTCGCCTTCAGCTTCGAGCGCGGCGGGGATCTCGCCGGTGGCGATCAGGGCGTCGATCTTCTCCGCCAGCGTCTTGCCGACGCCGGGGACCTCGGTCGCCCGGCCTTCCCTGGCCAGCTCGGCGATCGAGACCGGACTCTCGCGGATCGCCTTCGCCGCGGCGCCGTAGGCGAGCACCCTGTATTTGACCGCCCCGTCGAGCTCGTAGAGGACCCCGAGCTCGTCGAGGGCGGCGGCGATCTCGGCGTTGGTCACACGAGCAAGTTAAGCCGAATAGCATCGGCCGGGTGCCGCGCGCCTGGCTGATCCTCCCCACCTACAACGAGGCCGAGAACATCGAGTCGTTCGTCGCGGCCGTTCTCGACAAGCTGCCCGCCGATGCGCGGGTGCTGATCGTCGACGACAACTCGCCAGACGGGACCGGGCGGATCGCCGACCGCCTCGCCGCCGAGCACGACGGCGTCGAGGTCCTGCACCGCCCGCGCAAGGAAGGCCTCGGCCCCGCCTACATCGCCGGCTTCCGCCGCGCCCTCGCCGAGGACGCCGAGCTGGTGCTGGAGATGGACTCCGACTTCTCGCACGATCCCGCCTACCTGCCGCGCCTGCTGGAGGCGGCGGAGCGCGCCGACCTCGTGCTCGGCTCCCGCTACGTCGAGGGCGGCGGCGTCACCGAATGGGGGGCCCTGCGGCGGGCGATCAGCCGCGGTGGCAGCGCCTACGCGCGGCTGGCGCTGGGAATCGACGTGCGCGACGTGACCGGCGGCTTCAAGTGCTTCCGCCGCGAGGTGCTGGAGGCGATCGACCTCGACTCGGTCGAGGCCCGCGGCTACGCCTTCCAGGTGGAGATGACCTACCGGGCGCTGGAGCGCGGCTTCAAGGTGGTCGAGGTGCCGATCGTCTTCCGCGACCGCCGCGCCGGCGTTTCGAAGATGGACCGCTCGATCGTCCTCGAGGCGATCTGGCGGGTGCCTCTTCTACGCTTTGGGAGAAAGGCCGCCGCAGAACGGGAGGCAGGGGCCGAGAGCCCTCGCTATACTTTCTGAAGTATTGAGCACGAGACAACGACCAGCGGGAGACCGATTCCAGTGACAGGCAAGCTCACCGACGTGACAGACGCCACCTTCAAGTCCGACGTCCTGGAGGCCGACGGCCCGGTGCTGGTCGACTTCTGGGCCCCCTGGTGCGGTCCCTGCCGCGTCGTCCACCCGGTCCTCGAGGAGATCGACGCCGAGCGCGACGACCTGACGATCCTCAGCCTCAACGTCGACGAGAACCAGCAGACCGCCGCTCAGTACGAAGTGCTCTCGATCCCGACCCTGCTCCTCTTCAAGGACGGGGCGATCGCGAAGAAGGTCGTCGGGGCGATGCCGAAGCGCCGCCTCGAGGCCGAGCTGGAGCCGGCGCTCGCCTAGAGCGCCGGAGCGGCCGATGCCCTTCGTTCACGTCCACTGGTTCGAGGGCCGGACCGACGAGCAGAAGGCGGAGATCGCCAAACGGATCGAAGCGGCGCTGGTCGAGGTCGCCGGCGCCGCCCCCGAGCACTGCTGGGTGAAGTTCTCCGACTCGCCGAAAACCGACTTCATCATCGGCGAGCCGGCCGAGGACTGAATCGCTGCGTTCAGGCAGGCGCGTGAGCGCCGATGTCAAGCGTCACCGGTCGATCCGGGGCAGCCAGAGCAGCTTCTGCAGCGATTTTCAGAGAGAGGGCATCAAGCTCGTACCGCTGGGCCACAACGTCGAGTAGGTGCAACCTGCCCTTGGGATTGAGCAACTCGATATTCACGGGACGCCCATTTCGCAGCGCCACATTGCAGTAGGTGTCGTCAACGGGATCGCCCGCGTCCCAGCGGTCGACCTCAACCAAGTCGATGGACAAGGCTTCCGCTTGACTGTCGTAATCGGCCTTCATGCGCTCCTCCTTGGATGAACCGTGACGATCAGGTCGGGATCGTCGAGAGCGACTACAACTCGTATGCGTTCGCCATGGACTTCTCCAAGATAACGGGGGCGCCCTTTCTCATCTCGATCGACGCTGACGGGATTCGTAATGATCTGTTCGATCTCAGGCCTGGTTAGACCGATCCAGCGTGCTTGGTTCTTCGCATGGCGCGTTAGCTGCACCCCCGCTTAAGGGCACAAGTCGTCGAATTCTCCCCTCAGGCGCGACTGACGGCGATGTGGAGGTCGCGGCCGTCGACTCGGACCGGGGCTCCGCCAGCAGCGTCGTAGGCGATCGACGTGGCGAGAACCTCACCGGTCAGGTAGGGCTCGTGGGCGCGGGCGGCGGCCAGCAGCTCCTCGTCGCCGCCGAGGGTGAGCTCGATCCGGTCGGAGATGTCGAGGCCGGCCTCTTTGCGGGCATTCTGGACGGCGTGGACGATCTCGCGGGCGAGGCCCTCCTGGCGCAGCTCGTCGTCGAGCTCGAGCTGGAGGGCGACGGCGTGTCCTGCCTCGGCCTCGACCTCGTAGCCCTCCAGCGGCTGCAGGGCCAGGGTCAGCTCGTCGGCGCCGAGGACGTGCTCGTCGCCGTCGACGCTGATCCCGACCTCGCCGCCGTCGCCCATCACCGCGGCGACGTGGGCAGGGTCGAGCGCCTCGACCGCCGCGGCCACTTGGGGCATCCGCTTGCCGAAGCGAGGGCCGAGTGAGCGGTAGTTGGGCTTCACCTCGTAGCTGACCAGCTCGGACTCGTCGCTGACGAAGTCGAGCTCCTTCACGTTGAGCTCCGCGGTGACCAGGTCGGCGCGGGCGGAGATCGCCTCGCGCTCGGCCTCGCTGGCGACGATCACGGCGCGGCGCAGCGGCTGGCGCACCTTCGCCTTCGCCTGGGCGCGGGCGGCGCGGCCGAGCTCGACCGTGAGACGCACCGCCTCCATCGCCGCCTCCAGCTCCGGGTCGGCGAGCGCCGGGTCGGGCTCGGGGAAGTCGCGCAGGTGGATCGAATCGGGCAGCTCGCCCAGCTCCTCGCCCTCGCCCCCGGCGAGGTTGAGATGGATCTCGTCGGCGAGGAAGGGGGTGAACGGCGCCAGCAGCGCCGCCACCTCGAGCAGACAGTGGCGCAGGGTCGCGAAGGCGGCGCGGTCGCCCTCCCAGAAGCGGCGGCGGGAGAGCCGCACGTACCAGTTGGAGAGCTGCTCGACGTAATCGGCGATGGCACGGCCGGCAGTGGTGCAGTCGAAGTCGTCCATGCGCTCGCGCACGGTCTCGACCGTGGCCTGCAAGTGCGACAGCGCCCAGCGATCGAGGTCATTGGTGGGTTGAGGCGCCCCGGCGAAATCACTCGGGCCCAGATCCTCGGCGTTCGCGTAGAGCACCCAGAAGGAGTAGGTGTTCCAGAGGGTGAGCAGGAACTGGCGCACCGATTCGCCCACCGTGTCGACCGAGAAACGGGACCCCGCCCAGGGCTGCTGCGAGGTCAGGTAGTACCAGCGGAAGGCGTCGGCGCCGTGGGCGGAGATCACGTCCCAGGGCTCGACCACGTTGCCCTTGCTCTTCGACATCTTCTGACCCTCGGGGTCGAGGATCAGCCCGAGGCAGACGCAGTTGCGATAGCTCGACTCGCCGAAGAGCAGGGTCGACTCGGCGAGCAGGGTGTAGAACCAGCCGCGGGTCTGGTCGATCCCCTCGCAGATGAAGTCGGCCGGGAAGCGCTCTTCGAACATCTCTTTGTTCTCGAACGGGTAGTGGAACTGGGCGAAGGGCATCGCGCCGCTGTCGTACCAGGTGTCGATCACCGACTGGACCCGGCGCATCTCGCCGCCGCACTGCTCGCAATCGAGCGTCACCTCGTCGATGTAGGGGCGGTGCAGGTCGTCCGGCACAACGCCGCGGGCGCGCTCGCGCAGCTCGGCGACCGAGCCGGCGCAGAAGCGGCCGTCGCAGTCCTCGCCGCTGCACTCCCAGACCGGCAGCGGCGTTCCCCAGTAGCGGTCGCGGGAGAGCGCCCAGTCGACGTTGTTCTCCAGCCACTTGCCGAAGCGGCCGGTCTTGATGTGCTCCGGGTGCCAGCCGATCTGCTCGTTGTTGGCGAGCAGCTGCTCGCGCGCCTGCGAGGTGGCGACGTACCAGCTCGACTTGGCGTAGTAGAGGAGCGGCGTGCCGCAGCGCCAGCAGTGGGGGTAGGCATGCTCGTAGACCTGCTCGCGGAAGAGCAGGCCGCGCCCGCGCAGGTCGTCGATCAACGCCGCGGTCGCCTCGGGGTCCTTGACGAACCTGCCCTCGAAGCCCTCGACCCGATCGTCGAAGGTCCCGTCCGGCCTGACCGGGTTGTAGAGGCTGGCGTGATCGGTCGGGTCGAAGACCCCGTTCTCCGCCGCCACCGCGTAGTCGTCCTCGCCGAAGGCCGGGGCGATGTGGACGAGGCCGGTGCCGTCCTCGGTGGTGACGAAGTCGCCCGTCAGCACCCGGAAGGCATCCGTAGGCCCGCCGTCGGACAGCTCGAACACCGGGCCGCTGTACTGGCGGCCGACCAGCTCGGAGCCGGGGAACCGCTCGGCGATCTCCGCTCCCTCGCCGAGGACTTTCTCCACCAGCGGCTCGGCGAGGATCAGTGTCTCCCCCTCCACCCTGGCCCTCACATAGGTGACCTCGGGCGCGACGGCGACGGCGACGTTGCCGGGCAACGTCCACGGCGTCGTCGTCCAGACCAGCAGCGACTCGCCCGCTTCGCCGCCGTCGGCGTCGAGCAGCGGGAAGCGCACGTATATGGACGGGTCCTCGACGTCCTCGTAGCCGAGCGCCACCTCGTGCGAGGAGAGCGCGGTGCCGCAGCGCGGGCAGTAGGGGACGACCTTGTGGCCCTCGTAGAGGCGCCCGTCGTCCCAGAGCTTGCGCAGCGACCACCAGACCGACTCGATGTACTCGTCCTCGAGAGTCACGTAAGGGTCGTCGAGGTCGACCCAGAAGCCGATTCGCTCGGTCAGCCGGTTCCACTCCTCGACGTACTCGAAGACCGACTCGCGGCAGCGGGCGTTGAACTTGTCGATCCCGTACTCCTCGATCTCCTGCTTGGAGGAGATGCCGAGCTGCTTCTCGACCTCGAGCTCGACCGGCAGGCCGTGGCAGTCCCAGCCCGCCTTGCGCGGCACCCGGTACCCGCACATCGAGCGGTAGCGCGGGTAGACGTCCTTGAAGACGCGGGCGTGGACGTGGTGGGACCCGGGCCGGCCATTGGCGGTCGGCGGGCCCTCGTAGAAACTCCAGACCTCGGCGCCCTCGCGCTGGGCGAGCGAGCGCTGGAAGACGTCGCGCTCGCGCCAGCGCTCGAGCACCCGCTCCTCGAGCTCGGGGAAGGGCTGGCGTGGGTCTACTGGCTTGAAGCCGAGCATGAGCAGGTGATTCTAGGAGCGGGTAGCCTCCTCGCTTCATGCCCGTCTACGACCTGAACGGAAAGGTGGCGCTGGTCACCGGCGCCGCCCGCGGGATCGGCTTCGAGACGGCACGTCAGATCCACCTGCGCGGCGGCTCGGTCGCGGTCGTCGACCTCAATGCCGGCGAGGCCCGCGAGGCGGCCGAGCGGATCGGCGAGCGCGCTATCGGGCTCGCCACCGACGTCACCGACCACTCTGCCGTGATGCAGTCCGTCGCCGAGACGGTCGAGCGCTTCGGCGGCCTCGACGTGGTCGTCGCCAACGCCGGAATCGCCCAGGCGAAGATGGCGACGGTGCGAGGGATCGGGGTCGAGGAGTGGGAGCGGGTCTTCGAGGTCGACATGCTCGGCGTCTGGCGCACGGTGCGGGCGACGCTGCCGCAGATCGTCGAGCGCAAGGGCCATGTCGTCGTCACCGCCTCCGTCTACGCCTTCGTCAACGGCGTCCTCAACAGCCCCTACGCCGTCGCCAAGTCCGGGGTCGAGTCGCTGGGCCGCTCGCTGAGGGCCGAGCTGATGCCGCTGGGCGCGAGCGCCAGCGTCGCCTACTTTGGCTGGGTCGACACCAAACTGGTCCAGGACGCCTTCGAGAGCAACGGTGACCGCATGCAGCAGAACCTGCCCGAGTTCCTGCGCCGGCGGATCCAGCCGGCCGAGGCCGGCGCGGCCGTGGTGCGCGGGATCGAGGAACGCGCCCCGCGGATCTTCGCGCCGAAGTGGTGGCGCTACGTCTCCGCCCTGCGCGGCGTCCTCAACCCGCTGCTCGACCGCCGCTTCGAAAGCGAAGCGGCGCTGATCGAGACCGTGCGCGAAGTCGAGGCGGAAGCGGACGAGCAGGGCGCTGCGG
This sequence comes from uncultured Solirubrobacterales bacterium, assembly GCA_963728045.1. Lineage (GTDB taxonomy): Bacteria > Actinomycetota > Thermoleophilia > Solirubrobacterales > 70-9 > VRUE01. The sequence goes on along the minus strand of CAVSIE010000002.1, from coordinate 1,148,084 downwards.
CGGTCTCAGCCGTTACGCGCTGAGGCGGCACTTCCCCACGCTCTTGATACCTAAGTAGGTATCATCTCAGACGTGGAAGCTCCCAGTGCCCTACTGCGCCAGATGCGCCTCTCGGCGGGACTGTCCCAGCGCGCGCTTGCCCGCCGTGCCGGCACGTCGCAACCCGCCGTGGTCCGCTACGAGCGAGGCTCCAAAACGCCCTCGTGGGAGACGCTGCAACGGCTGGCGGCAGCGTGCGGGCGGCGCGTCAAGCTCGACGTCGAAACGGTTCCCGACCCTGATGACGTCGAGCTGGCCGAACGCCTACTCGAACTCTCTCCGGAGGAGCGCCTCAGCGCTCTTCAGCGCTATGCCCACCTCCACGGGCTCGCCCAGAGGCAGCCGTGACCGATCTCGACCCCGCGAGGCTCCTTCGTACCCTCGTCGACCATGAGGTCGAGTTCTACGTGATCGGGGGAATCGCGGCTTGGCTGCAGGGCAACCCGACGGTGACGCTCGACCTCGACGTCATGCCCCGGCGCGACCTCGGCAATGCCGAGCGCCTCGCGGCCGCACTCAACGCGTTGGGCGCCCGGCGGCCACGCGATGAAGTCGAGGCGGAATTGGAGGGCGCCGACTTCCTCGGCTGGGAAGCTCAGCGTTTCGACACGGAGGCGGGCCCGATCGACGTCGTGCCGAGCGCTGCCGCCATTGGGGGATTTGAGGATGTGGCGACGATCGAGCTGTCGCTCGGTGAGATCGCGATCCGCGTGCTTACCCTCGACCAGCTGATCGCCTCGAAGGAGGAGCTGGGGCGACCGAAGGACACCGCCGCCCTCCCGTCGCTCTACGCCACCCGCGAGGCCCTGCGGCGAAAGCGCAACGACCCCTAACGCGTCAGTCGCTCGAGCAGGAAGGCGAAGGACTCGTAGGGCGCGCCGGTGGCGCGGGTGAGGCCGATCTCGCAGGTGCGGTTGCTGGAGAGACGGGCGTCGAACTCGCGCCCGGCCAGCTCTTCCGCCTGGGGCCGGGTCGCGGCGGCGGTCAGCTCCGGGTGGGAGATGCCGCGGTCGCCGGCGAAGCCGCAGCAGGTCGCGGAGGGGGCGACGTAGACGTCCTCGGCGAGGGCGCCGGCGAGCCTGCGCAGGCGGCCGGCGAGGCCCATGTGGCGGGTCGCGCAGGTCGGGTGGACGGTGGCGGAGCCGACCTTCTCGGCGATCGTGAGGTGCGGCAGTAGGCGGTCGTGCGCCCAGGCGACCGAGTCGAGGATCTGCAGCTTGGCGAGGCGCTCCGCGTTCTCCTCGCTCAGCGTTCCCTCGCCCGGCTCGGCGATCGCCTGGGTGCAGGAGGCGGCGTCGATCACGATCGGCAGCGCCCCCTCGTCGCTCCAGGCCCAGAGACGCTCGACCATCTCGTTCGCCTTGTGGCGATGGGCTTCTGTGAAACCTTTGGAGCCGAAGGGCAGCCCGCAGCAGCTGCCGGCGATCTCGGCCGGGATCCAGAGCGGCAACCCGGCCCGGCGCGAGACCTCGACCAGCGCCTCGGTAACGCCGGCCGGCGCGCCATCGCTCCCGTAGCGGCCGAAGATCCGGTTGGTGCAGGAGGGGACGTAGACCGCCGCGGCGCCCTCGCGCGCGGTCGCCGGCAGTTCCCCCGAGGCCGCTCCCGGCAGCCCCTTGCCCCGTTTGGTCAGCAGCCGCGCCAGCGGGCCGCCCACGCGCAGCGCGGCGCGCGAGGCCTTCTCCATCCCGCCCCAGCGCTTCGCCGCGCGCAGCGCCATCGCTTCGGCCCGCTCGGTGTGGCGCTCGGCGCGCAGTTCCTTGACTAGCTTGCCGGTATCGATCCCGACCGGGCAGGCGAGCTGGCAGGAGCCGTCGGCGGCGCAGGTCTCCATCGAGTCGTACTCGTACTCCTCCAGCAGCGCCTTCAGCACCGGCGAGCCGGCTGGCTGGCGCGCCATCTCACGCCGCAGCACGATCCGCTGGCGCGGCGTCGTGGTCAGGTTGCGGCTGGGGCAGACCGGCTCGCAGAAGCCGCACTCGACGCAGGCGCTCGCCGACTCCTCGATCGCCGGCGTCGTCTTCAGGTTGCGCAGGTGGACGTCGGGGTCGCGGTTGAGCAGGACGCCGGGGGCGAGCACGCCGTCGGGGTCGGCGAGCCGCTTCACCCGCCACATCAGCTCGGTCGCCTTCTCCCCCCACTCGCGCTCTACATAAGGGGCCATGTTGATCCCGGTCCCGTGCTCGGCCTTGAGCGAGCCGTCGTACTTGTCGACGACCAGCTCGACCAGCTTGCCCATGAAGGCCTCATAGCGATCGAGGTCCTCCTGCTTGGCGAAGTCCGGGGTCAGCATGAAGTGGAGGTTGCCGGCGGAGGCGTGGCCGGCGACGCCGGGCAGGAAGCCGTGCTCGCCGAGCAGCGCCTGCAGGTCGCGGGCGCCCTCGGCGATCCGCTCGGGCTGCACGCAGACGTCCTCGACGATCAGCGAGGTGCCGGGCAGACGCAGGCGGCCGATCAGCCCGTGCAGCCCCTCGCGGACCCGCCAGGCGAGCTCGATCTCCTCGTCCTCGCGGGTGAAGTCGATCGGCCGAATCGTCGTGTGGCCGGTGAAGATCTCCTTCGCCTTGGCGACGTAGGCGTCGAGCTCCGGATCGGTAGGAGCGCCGAACTCGACCAGCAGCACCGCCGACTCGGGCGGCAGCTCTTTCCACTCCTCGGGCGCGCCGACCATGTTCCAAGCGGCGGTGATCAGCGCCGGCGCGACCATCAGCTCGACCGCGGTGGCGCCGGAGTCGACCAAGTCGCGGACCGGGGCGATCGCCTCGTCGATGCCGGGGAAGTGGACCCAGGCGGTGGTCGTGCGAGCGGGCTGTGCCACGGTCTCGAAGACGGCCTCGGCGACGAAGGCGAGCGTGCCCTCGGAGCCGACGACGAGGCGGCGGAAGATCTCCAGCGGCTCGTCGGCGTCGAGGAAGGCGCAGAGCCGGTAGCCGGTGGTGTTCTTGATCGCGAACTTGCGCCGGATCCGCTCGCTCAGCTCGACGTCGGCGCGGATCTCGTCGCGGATCGCGGCGAGGCCTGCGGCCAGCTCCGGCTCCTCCTCGGCGAAGCGCTCGGCGGCGCCCGCTTCGGCGGTGTCGATCTTCGTCCCCGAGGCGAGGACCAGGGTCAGCGAGCGCACCGTCGAGTAGGAGTCGCGGACGACGCCGCAGCGCATCCCGCCCGAGTTGTTGGCGATCACCCCGCCGACCGTGGCGATGTCGGTGCTGGCCGGGTCGGGGCCGAGCTTGCGGCCGTAGGGGGCCAGCACGCGGTTGGCGTAGCCGAGCAGAGTGCCGGGCTTGATCCGCGCCCGCGCCCCCTCCTCCTCGACCGCGACGCCGCCGAAGTGGCGGCGCACGTCGACGAGGATGCCGTCGGTCTGCCCCTGGCCGTTGAGGCTGGTGCCGCCGGCGCGGAAGACGACCGGGACGCCGCTGCGGCGGCCGTAGGCGAGAACCTTGGCGACGTCGTCGGCATCGTGCGCCATCACCACAGCCTTGGGGAGAAGCCGGTAGGGGCTGGCGTCGGAGGCGTAGCGGACGAGGTCGCTGGCGCGGGCGAGGACGCGGTCGGCGCCGAGCAGCGCCTCCAGCTCGCCGCGCAGCGGCTGCGGCGTGCCAGCGGCGATCTCGTCCGGGGCGCGGTCCGAGGCAGGCTCGGAGGACGGAGGAGCGAGCGAGGAGAGGTTTCGCTCCAGCAGTGCCATTGGGTCTCTTAGAAGAGTGACATCCCCGGCGCGACCGGGACTTCGACCAGCTCCGGCTTCGAGGAGGCGAACGCCTTGGCGAGCGCGTCGCGCACCTCGTCGCGCTCCTTGACCCGGTGGGACTCGACGCCGTAGCCCTCGGCGACGGCGGCGACCTCGAGCGCCGGCAGGTCGAGACCGGGCGCGCCCTGCACCTGCTCGACGTCGGCGAACCACTTGAGGATCGCGTACTCCTCGTTGCGCATTACGAGGAAGGTGACCGGGACGTCGTAGGCGGCCGCGGTCCAGAAGGCGGCGATCGCGTACTGGGCCGAGCCCTCGCCGAGCACGCAGACGACCGGGCGGTCGGGCTGGGCCAGCTGGACGCCGATCGAGGCGGGGAGGCCGAAGCCGAGCCCGCCGCCGGAGCTGAAGTAGTAGCTGCCCGGGCGCGAGAGCCGCATCTGGTTACGGAGGGCGAGGGTGCTGGCGGGCGACTCGAGCACGACGATGCCGTCCTCGGGGAAGACCTCGGCGAGGGCGGAGTGCACGGTCGAGGAGTTGAGAGGGTCCTCGGCGGGGATTTCAGTCGGGCCCGGGTTGGGCTCGGGGACGGGGCGCGAGGACTCCGGCACCGCCTCGAGCAGGGCGGCGAGGGTCAGCGCCACGTCGGCGACGATCGCGTATCCCATTGGGGCGCGGGCGGCCTCGTCGGGGTCGCTGGTGATCGCCACCAGCTGCGCGCCCTCGGGTAGCAGCGGGCCGGGGATGTGGGGGTAGTAAGGGAAGACCGAGGTGCCGACGGTGACGATCAGGTCGTGGCCCTCGAGCGTCTGCGCGACCGGGCCGATCGCTGGCGGCAGCACGCCGCGGAAGTTGGGGTGGTTCTCGGGGAAGCCGATGCGGCCGCCGCCTGGCGCCGGCGTCGCCCAGACCGGCAGCCGCTGGCGCTCGCTGAGGCCGATCGCGGCGTCCCAGCCGCCGCTGGCATCGACGTCGGGGCCGGCGACGAGGACCGGGTTGCTCGCTTTGTCGAGGTGCGCGGCGAGGCGGCGGACCGAGTCGGGGTCGGCGACGGCGCGGCTCGCGACCCGGCGCTTGATCGCCTCGCCCGCGGCGGCCTCGTCGACCTCGGCGTACCAGTCGTCCATCGGCAGCGAGACGAAGGCCGGCCCGCGCGGGGGCAGCGAGGCCATGTGTATGCCACGAGCGAGGGCGAGCGGCACGTCCTCCGCCCGGGGCGGCTCGTAGGCCCACTTGACCAGCGGGTGCGGCATGCGGATCGCGTCGCGGTTGGTCAGGTTGGCCTGCAGGGTCATCTGCGCCCGCACCTGCTGGCCGGCGGTGACCAGCACCGGCGAGTGGTTCGCCTGCGCGTTGAAGATTGCCCCCATCGCGTTGCCGACGCCGGGCGCGGTGTGCAGGTTGGCCATCGCGACTTTGCCCGAGGCCTGGGCGTAGCCGTCGGCCATCCCGACCACGATCGCCTCCTGCAGGCCGAGGACGAAGCGGAAGTCGGAGGGGAAGTCGGCGAGCATCGGCAGCTCGGTCGAGCCCGGGTTGCCGAAGATCGTCGTCATCCCGTGCCCTCGGAAGAGGTTGTAGCTGGCCTCGCGAACGGTCGGCATAAGCAGAGCGGAACCCTACCGCCCGGGTGGCATTCTCAGCGCTTAGTCGTGGTCGCCTTCGGGCGGCATCGTGCGCGAGACGACCTCTGACGCAGCGATGCCGCCGACTATGGCGATCAGCGTCACCGCCACGGCGAAGACTTCTCCGCTGGGTTCGGTGAGCACAGTCACCACACCCATCGCACCTCCGGCGAGGCACATGCACATCAAGTACAGGACTATTGCCTTGCCCTCGGTCATCGCGTTACAGGCCTATCTTGGCAGATATGCCTATGACAACAAGTTTCAATGCGACCCCAAGCCGCCAAGGCCACCGATCACGGTCGCGTGCCGGACCTTTGCCTCGTCCTCCCCTTTGAGCACCGGCCTCGCGTGGCCCACGAATCCACAGACCGCAATAAGCGCCGCCATCAGGCCAAACGCGGTCGCGGCCTGCTCGATGATGTTGTTTAGGAGGGGCATCCGCCAACCGTAGGAGCAATGGACGCGCGTGTGTTGCGCGGAGTGTTCCAACTCTGTAACGCTCATTGATTAGCCACGCAATGGGTCGTGGCCCGTAGCGTTTACTTACCTGGCCTCGAAGACCTGTTCGACGAAGAAGCGGGCCGCGGGATCGAGTCGGTCGCCGTAAGTTCGCTCGGCTACGGCGAGGATCTCATCGGCACGCTCAAGTCCCAGCTCGGCCGCAAGCAGGCGCAGGTCCTCCTCGTCCTCACCGACCCGGTGGGCGAGGACCTTGAGGGCGAGCAGCGTCTGTGGGGACGCCGCCAGGCAACGCAAGCCCGGCAGGTCGAGGACCGGCGATGCGGCTGGATCGTCTCCTGCCAGGAAGCCCTTGACGGCGTCGTTGAGCCAACCCGGGGGCAGCCCACGTTCTTCGCCGACAACCGTGGCGGCCTCGTAGACGACCTGCTTCGGCTCGAAGACCGCGTCGATGTCCCGCGTCGAGCGCCTCTCGTCGAAGGCGAGGGCGATCGCAGCGCCGCCTACGACGTACATCTCCGCGCTGACGCCACGCCGCTCGAGCTCTGCGGCCAGCGCTGTGAGCGCGTCGGTGATCTCGCCTCGGTCCATCGCTCAGACGCGGTGCAGAGAGCGCTCGGGAACGAACACGCCGCGGCGGCGGAAGGCGGCAGGCGCTTGGGCGATCGCGGTCGCGCGGAATCCGGGGATGTCGCTGACGAACCAGAAGCGGTCCAGGAAGCGGTCGGGCTCGACCGACCAGGAGGGCCGCTTTAGGTCGTGAGCAAGCGCAAGGTGCTCGGCCAGTGCGCCAAGGAAGGCGTCGTGGCGTGGGTCTCCCGTTGGCGGCGGCGGCTCGTCGACCGCTTCGGCGCGAGAGTGGGCATCGACGCGCAGGGCGAACTCGTCCAAGAACTCGCGCACGGAGTGGCGAAAGTCCTCACCAACGCGGTCACGCCGAGCTACCCCCGCGAGGGTCTGAGTCAGCTTCCCAGCAGCTGGTGGATTGGCGGCGAGCCAATCCGAACGGGTGGTAAGCGGAGCCGCCATGGGAAGAAATGGTATGCGAGCGTTCCTTTTTCGAAGCGGGGGTGCAACTCGTCGCCCGCCTGCGGTTCTCAAGCAGATCGAGGAGGCGTCGATAAGGCAGGCATGCGCAAGCTGACGATCGCAGCGGTCCTCGCGGCCGCGCTCTGCTTCCTCCTGCCTGCGGCGGCGAGCGCCGGCCCGGCGAGCACGCGGATCAGCTACGCGGCGGGCGAAATCGTCCCGATCCCGGCCTCGATCCCGCACGAAGAAGGCGACATGGTCGACCAGCGGATCGTCCCCAACCTGCGCTGGATCGCCCAGCGCTTCCCGATCTACGTCACCGACGGCTACTCGGGGCCGCTCGGCGCCGACCACGTCGGCTGCCGCGGCTGTCACGTGCGGCGCTCCGACCATTACAACGGCCTCGCGGTCGACATCGTGCCGCTGAACGCCACCAACCGCTGCGACGCCGCCTGGAACGGCATCACCCGCCTCGCCAAATGGGCCGAGCCGCTGCAGAACAAACCCGCCGCCCCCTTCCGCTGGGTCGGCTACGACGGCGACGCCCACCACGGCTGCGGCCACCACCTCCACCTCTCCTGGGAACACGCCCCCGCCGCCCACTTCGAGCTGGCCGAATGGGTGTCAGTGTTCCCGGTGCGCCTGCAGGAAATGGCGCCGCACCCGCGCGGTGGGACGAAGCCGGGGCAAAAGAAACCAAAGCCCAAGCCTGCTCCCAAAGCCCCGCCGAAACCGCCCGCACCTCCGGGCGGCATCTCCACCGCGCAGTCAGGCGGCCTATCTCCGTGAGCTCGTTGAGGCAATCATCTAGGATCCCTTTACACACAAAGAGGCCACCGGCACCCTTGCCGGTGGCCTCTTTTCACTTTCTCCGTCGCAGTCTCCCGCGACTTAGTTAAACCCAGCCAATTTAGTCGTCCCCGTGTAGGTCCCGTTCGTGTGAGAGCCGGGACCGTGGCAAAGAATGCCTTCTTCTTTGAAGGAAATCCCGGTCGCGTTGTAGGTGATGGTAATCGCCCTTTCGGTGCCTTCGCCTGAATTAGCCAATTCAATGGCTTTGAGACCAGACTGGGCCGGAACCCGGACTGTGCAGTAGGAATTGCTGATGACGATTTCATCGCCTGCTTTGGAGCAGGCGATGTCCATGCTGGCACTGTACGGGGGGCCAGCGTTAGCCACGTTGTGTTTGTAGGAGCAGCTATTCATGTTCCAAGTTGTTTTCTGGCCAAGGAAGAGACATGAGCTCATCGTCGGGGTGAGCGAGAAGCTCGCTGTTGGTCCGGTGGCCGTAGCGCTGAACTGAGCGTTGGTGCACTGGATCCCATTGCCTTTTGAGACTGTGAGCTTGTGTGCTGTGACCTGGGGGCCGGAGAGAGCCACCGGATATTTTTCAGCAGTCAGCTTTGGTTTTAGTGCTTCTTCGCTGGATTCTTTGCCACTGATGAATACCCCCTGAGTCCCACCCCCCGAGATGTACAGACCGTTGGCTTTCCCGTTAGCGTCGAGCGCCGAGAGTTTCGTCGTCCCCGTGTAGGTCCCGTTCGTGTGAGAGCCGGGACCGTGGCAAAGAATGCCTTCTTCTTTGAAGGAAATCCCGGTCGCGTTGTAGGTGATGGTAATCGCCCTTTCGGTGCCTTCGCCTGAATTAGCCAATTCAATGGCTTTGAGACCAGACTGGGCCGGAACCCGGACTGTGCAGTAGGAATTGCTGATGACGATTTCATCGCCTGCTTTGGAGCAGGCGATGTCCATGCTGGCACTGTACGGGGGGCCAGCGTTAGCCACGTTGTGTTTGTAGGAGCAGCTATTCATGTTCCAAGTTGTTTTCTGGCCAAGGAAGAGACATGAGCTCATCGTCGGGGTGAGCGAGAAGCTCGCTGTTGGTCCGGTGGCCGTAGCGCTGAACTGAGCGTTGGTGCACTGGATCCCATTGCCTTTTGAGACTGTGAGCTTGTGTGCTGTGACCTGGGGGCCGGAGACCGAAGCTGGGTATTTTTCGGCTTCGAGCAGCGGAACATGGGGCAACGTAGTCGTGAACGTTTGGTTCTGACCATAGCTCGTACCTTCGGCATTGCTGGCTACGACTCGGTAATGGTAGGTCGTGTTAGGCACGAGGCCGACGAGGTTCTCGCTTACCGAAACTGCTCCCGAGCCCGATCCGATCGATTTCGGTGAGGGGGGGCTTTTGGAGCCATAAGCTGTAGTGGTCCCGTATTCGAACTGATAGTTGGTCGTAAAGCCCTCTGGATTGACCGAAGCATTCAAGGTTGCTTTCGAGTGAGTCACCGCGGACGCTGCTTTTGTGCTAGCCGTAGGTGCATCCCAGCCTCTGCTTAGGCTTAGCGCCGCGTCTCCACCGATCTGATGCCCAACTCCCATGCAACGATTGTTGAGTAGACACGAAAGTCCGAGTAGCCCCGTATTCCCCTTTGGGAAGAAGCCAGCGGACTGAATTGTGAATTCTTTTCCGTTCCACCGCAGCGTGCTGGCTTGAGTTTTATTTTCGCCAATGAGTTCATAGGTTGCGGTGCAGTCCGTGGCTGTCACGCACTCGACGTCATTGAGCCGCTCGCCTCCTTCTGAGTTGGGCACAGACAGCAGCGACCAGTTTTTACCGTCCCATAGTTCTGCAACCGGTTCTTCGGTACCAGATTTTAGTTTATACCCAAGAGCAATGCACATTTCCGCAGAGGCGCATGACACCCCGGTCCTATAGCCATCGGCTGCCGCCGTTCCCAAAGTCCATTTGCTGCCATTCCAATGCGAGGTCGAGCCGTGGTAGCCGACGGCGACACAGGCCGATGGCGATGCGCAGGAGACGTCGTTCCATGCCATTTCGCCCGGCACGGTCGGTAGAATTTTCCATTCTCCGCTGGCGTTGTGGGTCGCCGAGAGCAGGCCGGCAGTTCCGGTGGCAGGCCCGGCGCGCCCAACAGCCATGCAGAAGGTGTCCCATTCCCCTTCTCCTTCAACCACTTCAGTCCCGGTGCACGAGATGCCGCCGAGCCAAGTGTATTTGTCGCCGTCGATCGATCCTATGGATTCGAGGTTCCAGCTCACTGGAGAATTGCCGGAGGTTTCAGCTAGGTAAGGCACTTCGTAACTGAATGGTCCTTCGTCATGGTATGAGTAGCCGACCGCGATGCACTCCCAGTCTGTTGGGGAGTACAGCGCCCAGCACTCGACATCGAGCGGGGTGTCACGGTCCCATTCGCTCCACTCGGCCGGCGACTTCGTCCAGGCTTTGCCATTCCACTCGGCGAAGTAGGCTTCCCCGTGGTACCACTGTTGGCCTGCTGCGACGCAGAGGTCTCGGGTGCGGCAGGAGACGGTGTAGAGGTAGCCGCCGGGGTTTGGCACGTGTCGCCCAGTCCACGCTGAGGTCTTGAAGGTCCGGTCGACGCCATTGATCGTGCCTTTGGAAGTGGTGGCGACGAGGCGGAAGTGGTAGGTCGTTTCCGGTTTGAGCCCGTCAATGACCTCACTGACCGTGACGTGAGCCGATCCCGAGCCGACTGATTTCGGGCTGGCTGGCATGCTCTGGCCATAGGATTCGGTGGTCCCGTATTCGAACTTGTAGCTGGTGCTCAGGCCGTTGGGGTCGATCTTGCCGTTGAGGGTGGCGCCAGTTGCGCGGATCGGGTAGGCGAAGCCGGTCACGGCTTCGGTGCCGTTGGCGGCGTCGCTGACGTCGAGGAGAGGCTCCGGGACGCGATCGATGTAGAGGTCCTCCCAGGTCAGGTTTCCGCCTTGGACCAGCGTGTTGCGGATCGCTTCGACGTCGGCTTGGGAGTTGGGATTCGATTTGGCCGCGAGGAGGGCGGCGGCGCCCGTCACATGGGGGGCGGCCATCGAGGTGCCGGACTTGTACCAATATTCCACCGTGTTCGTGACAGTCGACAGGATGCACATGCCCGGCGCGGCGATGTCGACCGCATCGCCGTAGTTGCTGAACGGAGCGAGCTCGTCGTCGCTGAATTCCCACCCTTCGCATTTATCCGATCCGAGGCCGCCGGCTTTGCCGTCTGAATCGGCCAGCGCGGCGACCGTGATCGCGTCCGGGTTGCGCGCCGGCGAGAAGAAGCTGGCGTCGGCTGTTTCGTTCCCGGCGGCGACGACAGGCACGACTCCCCTGTCGACCATGCCGAGCACTTCTTTTTCGCCTTCTTTGTAGCCGGAGATCGCGTTTTCGACAATTGCCCCCTCGCAGCGGCAGCCAACGCTCATGTTGGCGACCTCGATGTCGTTGGATGGGTTTCCGTCAGTGATCGTGGAGGTCACCCAGTCGATGCCGGCAGCGATGGTCGCGGTGCTGCCCACGCCTTGGTCGTTGAAGACGCGTACCGACCAGATCCGCGCTCCGGGGGCGACGCCGACGACGCCGATGCCGTTGTCGATCGCGCCGATCGTCCCGGCGACATGGGTGCCGTGGCTGCCGAAATCGTCATAGCCGACGCCTTCGACGCATTTGGCCCCGCTGCAGTCGACGCGGCCAGCGACGTTCAGGTCGTTTTGTTTCACTTTTTCCAGCTCCACGCCGCTGTCGATGACGGCGACGTCAACGTTCACTCGTGCGTCGTCTACCCCGTCGATGTCGGCGAGCGCGTTTTTGGTCGCTTCGATCCGTTCGATGCCGGTGGGGATGGTCTGAGCGAAGGTTTCGATTTCCTCGTTGGGAGCCACATAACGCACTCTCGGGTCATCGCGCAGCTCTTGCACGGCGTCCTTTGAGAGTTCAGCCGAGTAGCCCTTGAGCGCATGGCGGTAGACGAAGCCGAGCTCGCCGTCGTGGTCGGCGACCTGGGCTTGGGCGAGGCTTGCCGGAGCTGTCACAGACGCCTTGAAGACGACGATGTAGTGGCCGGGGATGCGTGTGTCTTCTTCGCTCTTGGCGGACTCGGAACCCGGTTTCAGGCCTTGTAGGGAAGGAGGCAATGGCGGGGTCAAATTCTTGCCCGCCGGTCCTTTAGCCGCGGCCAAGGCCAACGGCACGATGAGCGCTACCAGCAGCACGAAGGCTGCGGCTATCGGGATGCGGCGAATCGACTGGTTCATTGCTGTGCCTCCCCTGCCCGGCAACTCATGCCTGGGCTATGTGACTGGTCGACTGGTTGGTGCTGGTGCTACTTGCGTTTCTTCTTGGCTTTCCTGACTTTCTTGCAGCTGTTTTGCATCGGCGGATTGATCGTGAGCTTCTCGCCGTTGTGGGCGGTGAATTTGGCCGTTGCCCTGTAGGTCCTCGCGCAGAGGTTGCGGCTGTTGATCAAAAGGCCCTTCTTGCCGCCGAGGAAGTCGAAGGAGGCCCAGGTGACCGGGGCGTCGGGGACGAGGTCGAAGGTGTTCCTGATCCCGCCTTTGATCGAGTCGATCCTTCCGACCAGGTTGAAGTCGACTCGTCCTCCTCTGAAGGCAACTACCAGGTCTGGGAGGAGGTTGTCGGAGGATCTGAGGTAGATCGGGCCGGAGAGGACTTCGTCGAGCAATGGCGTCTTCACCGCGGCTTTGCCGTAGATCGATGCCGCTGGGCAGCTGTTGGCTGCGAACTGGACCCTGGTGCAGACGGTGCCGATGTGGCTCTGGTCGAGGAACTCCGACCTGGGAAGGGCAACGGAGGCTTTTGCGATGTTGGCGCCTCCAGCGGGCATCTGGACCATCGCTTTCAACCTCGGGTGGCCGCCTCGCTTCGTGCCGCCGTAGAGGCGAAAGGAGAGCTTGGGTTTGAAGATGAGGTCTGAGCAGCTGCCGACCTGGAAGGGGTGCGAGGTCGAGAAGAGGAAGTCGTCTGCAGTGGTGAGGATGCTCCCTCCCACTCCGGAGATCTGGCCCTCAAGCGCCATCCGTTCGCAGCTGGTCGGGTTGATCGTGGTCTCTGGCTTGTCGATGCGAAGGCGGATGTCCCTCGCTCTGAGGATCACGCCGTGCAGGATTGTCGGGAAGGGGTCTGAAACGGCCGTGACTTCCGCCGTCTCAGGGTTGACCCTGATCGCTGCTCTCACTACGACGTTGCCGAGGTCGAAGGGGCCGGCGATGCCGGGGGCGATGAAGGCAAGACTCAAAGGCGAGCCTTTATAGGGCCCAGCGAGGTAGACCTTGCCGCCGAAGTAGTTGGGACCTGGGCCTGCTCCGAGACCTGCTGAGATCGTGCCGATCTGGCTCGATGGCGGGCAGGCCGGGGCGCTGAGCTCTCCTTGGCCCGCTCCCTCGGCTTCTGAGATCGAGGCGATCGCCGGCTCCGGGCAGAAGGGGATGCCGGCGATCTTGGCGACCAGGCCCGGTGGCAGGACCGTGGTGACTTGGCTCAGCTCTTGTTCGGAGTCGTCCCGCGAGAGACGGAAGAGGAAGGTCGAGTAGCTGCCGGCGACCGGATTGAGCGTCCCTCCTGAAAACTCCGGCGCAAAGGGCCTGTGTGCCGAGTTCGGTGGGCACGGCGTCCCGTTCGGGCCTTCACTCACCTGGTAGGTGTTGGAAACGTCGATCAACTCCGTCGGCTGGGCGTAGGAGGCGACCTGGACGCCGATCGTGTGGGTGCCGCAGGAAGGCGGGTTGATCAGGGGAGCCCTGGGACCGCTTCTGAACTTCAGCGTCAGGTCGTCGAAGGGGAACTGCGGCGTCTCATCGAAGGTGGTCGTGATCTGACCTGTCGTTGGATGGACATCGATCTTGCCCGGGATCTTGATCAGGGCGCCGCGTTCTTCGGTGTCCTCGAGGACTAGGTAGAGGGCGAAGGTCGAGCTGAAAGGGTTGTCCTTCTGCGAGGCCAAGTACATCGAGCCCTCCGCCGATTTGGGCAGGAGCGGCGTATGCAGCTCTACTTCGCCGATCCGAGATGCCGGCGGACAGGCGATCGGGTCGTTGGTGAAGAGCTTGATCTGGGCGAGGCTGCAGCTCTGTAGCCCGTCGGCGAAGGAAGGCGAGAAGCTCATCCCCTCAGGCAGCGTCACGACAGTCCTCTTCACCGGCGGCGTCGCCAGAGCGTTCGGGTTTTCGTTCTGTGCGACTTTGACGTGGACGTCGAGGCCGGTCGGCGTGTTGGCCTGCTTGCCGGTCGGTTCGATCTCGACCTCGGGTTCGAAGCGCGGGCGGTCGCAGTCGGTCATCCTGCCCGGTGTGGTGTAGGTAATGTCGGGGCCGTAGACGCCTGTGTTCTGCCAGGAGTCGTAGTGGTGAAGGCGCCAGGTGTTGTCTTCGTCGCACTGAGAGGGGAGGGAGAGGAAGGGCTTTGGCTCGAAGTCGGTGGTGCATCCAGGAGCAGGGCTGGTCTCGGGGCAGGCACGCTCAAAGTCGTGGCTTTTGTCCGCTGGTATCCCCCACAGTGTCAGCTTTTGATTGAACGGCGGCAGAGTCTCGTTGATCTGCGAAACCTCGGTGGTAATCGCGTAGCGGTTCGATGGATCAAGGCTGGCTTTAATATGGACGGGGTTGCCGGCAAAAGCGAAACCGAGATCGGTGACCACTCCACGCGGGTGAAGAAGGTTGAAGACGGCGGCAGGTATCGAGAAGAATCGAGTTGATTCAGGGGCAATAGCGATAGTGTCAACGTAGATCTGTCCAACCTGGCTTGAGGGTGGACATCTGTTGACCGTGAAGTCAGCCTGAGTACACTCGCCAACCGCGGTCGGGTTGCCGACAAAACCCGGCGGGGCGTCGACATGCAGATTGCGGATATTACCGGCCGGGACCTTGCCTTCGCGGTCCAACACAGGTGTGAGAACGACTGTGTTGAAGTCGAAAGGTGTGGTAAGAAGGTCGGGATGGGCGCCCGCTTCGCGTTCGGCCGTTACGCCGTCGGAGGTGAAGAAGTCGGGCAGGAAACTGGGTGCGAAGATGCCGAACGGCGCCGGTTCGGCGCTAACCGGGGTTTGCTCTTTGGTCGTTGCCACAGCCACTGCGCTACCGCCTTCGACTTTGGCCGAGGCAGTGCGGACCCCCTCAGCGCCAGTAACGTTTACCGAAAGAAGAAGCGCGTCCGGGTAGTCGTGATTGCGCCAATGGGCTTTGATCGATTGGTCGAGGGTGCAGGTGAAGGAGGTATCTCCCACCGAACCGGGACAACTCCAGGCCGTTTTCACGAAATTAACGAGTTGACGCACGGCATTGCGTGTGACACCACCGGGCAGGGTCACTTTCAGCGTTATCGGGCCGGAGCTGTCAGTGTCTCCCACGTTCTGGAGGTCCACCCAGTACTGGCCGGTCTGACCGGGGGCGAAGTTGGTCTCGTTGTGATGCAGGTCGAGGTTCCAGATCACCTCGGCGCTAGCAGGGGCGGCTGCGATCAGGCCCAGGGCGCCGAGCGAGGTGAGAAGTGCGAGGCGTCGGAGCTTCATCGTTGGGCCCTCCGGTCGTGCTTGGCTCGCTTGCGGTTGGGCTTTTTGCCCTGGCTTTTCACGCAGCGCGTCTTGCCACCCCTGCGCGCTTTGTGGCGGCCTTTGGGACAAGTTCGGGGCGTGGTAGCCCTGGTCGCATTGCCCGATCCAACAAAGCTGCCGGTGCCCGGCGCCTGTTCCTCCGGCGCGCCCTTGGGGATACCCTGGCAGACCTCCAGGGGACAGGGCCTGGGTGGAACAGGGAACTCGAAGCCCCCGCCGATCCTTGCGTCGTAGACACGCAAATAGCCGTCTAGGGCATCCTGGGTGTATTGGGTGGCGGCAATAAAGAAAATGTCATTGCCGCTGGGGGTAATCGCGGAAGCTTGGGGTGGGCCCCCCGACCAATTGGTCAGGCCATCGGTGACCAGCAACAGACGCCCGTCGCGCCACTCATAAACGTCGCCACCAACACTGGGGGACTGCCCGGGGCGAGCGCTGTTTTGATCAGCGTGGAGCAGGGGCGTGGTGGTGGCGAAGGCGAAGATTCGCCCATCGGCAGAGAGCATTGTCTTGTTGGCGCCTGGTTTGCCAAGCTGACCTATCTCATCGCCCAAGTTGAGTCGAACCGAATCGACCGGGATGCTGCCGTCCTGGGGGCAGGAGAGGCAGGTGAGCGAGCGGTCGCGATCGTCGTAGCGGTAGTACTGTCGAGTGCCGCCGTTCTGCTGGCCACCTATTGAGTTCATGTCTGGATCGGTGGAGGCGAAGACGAGCGCTGAGCCGTCGGAGGTCATCGCTTGGCCCTCGTACGGGCGCTTGCCGATTGCGGCATCTCCCGACGGGGCGGTCGAGACGTAGGCGAGATCGCCGCTGTCGACATCGACGCGGTAGATACCGGGTGTGGTGGCGCCGGGGAGGAGCACGTTGGAGGTGGTGAAGTAGACTCGCGAGCCGTCGTCGGCAACCACGACCTGCGCGACTTCGGCGTCGAGGCTTGGCGCAACACAGGTGACGCATTTCAGCGTTTCGTCGTCGATGCGGTAGCGATAAACATCGCTACCGCCCGTATCGCCAGCCTCAAGGCCCTGCTCGGTCCTGAGAAAGATCGCATTGAGCGTCGACTCAACGAAGTTAAAGTTGCCGGAACTGATCAGCTTGGTCTGTTCGGCATCAAAGTCCCGGATGTAGAAGTTGCCGCAGCTTGCGAAGAAGAAGAGTGACCCGTCTGGGGATGGTTCCCCAGACGAGCTGCCGCAAGCTGGAACCGAACCGTCAGGTAGCAGGCCAGCGAAACGAGGAACGCCCGAGGTTACGTCATACACGTTAGATCCGCCGCTCGCCACAGGATTGGCCGGATCCAGAGATTTGTTGCTGGTTCCGAGGACTCGGGAGCCGTCTTTCGAGGCGAATACTCCTTCTGAACCGTTGACGAACTCATAGACCTTGGTAGCTGGTTGTCCGGGCCGCAGACGCCATACCACGCCAATGGCGCTGACGGGGTCAACGTTGACCATTACCTGATCGGAGAGGTCGGACTTGCCGATAGGGGGTTCTTCCCAGGCATTCGCGACAAGTTGATCACGCGACGGTCCAATGTTCTGCGAACGCCACCCACCCTCGTGCGCAGCAGTTTCCAAGCGTTCGCTATAGACAACGTTGAATGCTGTGCCTGTGTTGGAGATAGGGGTGCCACCTAGGACTCTGTAGAAAACTCGATCGCCATTGTCAGAGACGGCATAAGCTCCCGCGACAGGGTTGCCACCGGTATCGGGCAGGCTGACCAGCTCGTAGGCGCGATCCGATCCGGGCGGGCCAGGGAAGTCGCCGTGGGAGAGCGTCGCGTCTGAGGCGCGCGTGGTCACGGTCACGCCGTTGCCGATGGCAGGGCCGAGCGGATTCCCGTTATCGGCGATCACCCGGTAGTGGTAGGTGGTGCTCGGCTCGAGGTCTTCGAGCTGCTGGGAGACGAGCTGATACGCGTTGCCGGAGCCGGCGGAGTGGGCCTCGGTCGACTCGCAGGGGTTGGCGTCGCAGGGGCCCTCGGCGCCGTACTCGAAGCGATAGGTCGTCGCGGCGCGGGCCGCGTAGACGCGGCCCTCGAGCCGGGCGGTGGTAGTGCTTCTTACCGGCGAGCCTGTGGTCTCGACCAGGGGCGGGCCGGCGGTTGTGAAACCGGCGTCAGAGGAGACTGTAGTGCCGTCGGCATTGGCGGCGGAGAGGCGGAAGCGGAAGCGGGTGTCCTTGACTAGTCCGGTGGCGGTGCCCGAGACTGGGTGATCCTCGAGGTCGAGCGGGATCGAGCCGGCGGCGGGGGTGCAGGGCACGCTGCCGCCGGAGCTGAGATCGCTGAAACCGGTTTTGCCGAAGGCCAGCTCGGTGACGTACTCGAAGTGGCAGTCGCTGAGAGCGATGGCCTGGGTGTTGACCAGCCCATTCAGGGCCATGGTCGTGTTGGTGGGGGCGGTGGCCGGGCGGGTGGCGACTTCGGGGAAGAGGAGGCCCGGTGGGAAGGCATGCACCTTGCCGTTGGCTTTGTCGGCGACGTAGACGAAGTCGTTGGTCGCGTCTACCGCGATGCCGCTGACCGCGCCGACGGCGCTGCCGAGGGCGAATTCGTCGAACAGCTGTCCGCTTGACTCGTATACCTCGACCGCACCTCCCCTGGCGGCGTAGAGGCGATCGGTGGAGGGGTCAACCGCGAAGATCGCGTTGGGGCGTTCCTGGGCAACACGGGTTGCCGATGAGTAGCCGCTTGACGCGGTGTACTTCCAGACACCGCTTTTGTGGGCTTCGGTGCCGTCGATGCCGACGTAGAGGTCATCGTCGGAGTCGAAGGCTAGGTTGCAGGGGCTGCCCAGGGCCGAGGTGTCGATCGACCCCGGAAGCGATACTCCCGCGGAGCTGTACTTGAGGATGCGTTTGGTGGATGAGTTCGAGACCCAGACGTTTCCTTGCGAGTCGACGGCCGAGCCGCAGAGGTTCTTCGGCGAGCCGTCTGGAGCTCCGGGGCTGGTGGCTGGATCGACCGGGAAGGCTCCTCCAAGCGGTGTTCCTGCCGCGTTCCAGCCGTAGAGCAGGTCGGTGCTCTGCGAGGCCAGATAGAGGTTGCCTGCCGAGGCGAGCGCAGTGTTGTCCACCGCCAGGCCCGAGCCTGTGTCGAGGGCGGCGGTGCCGAGCGGCGAGAAGCCGCCCTGCGGTGGGAAGGCGGGAGGGGAGGAGGCGCCGAAGCCGTAGATGCCCGGCACTCCCCCGTCGGCGGCGTAAAGACGGCGGGTGGCTTGGTCGAAGGCGAGCGGCCCCGGGGCGCCGATGGAGAAGGCGGTGCTTGAGGTGCCGTCTGAGCCGATGCTGGCGTCGGGGGCGCCTTTGTGTGTGAAGGTCTGGACTTTGGTCAGGCCGGCGAAGACGTCGACCTCGTGGACTCCTCCAGGGCCAAGGCCAGGATCGGCGACATAGACTTTGGCGGCGGGCCCTGAGACGGCGCTCTTGACCGCTATGGCTTCGGATTGGTTGAAATAAGCAGGGGCGCCGAAGTCGTAGAGGGGGAGGCCGGCGGAGTCAAAGACAGACACCCGGCTGCCCCTGTTGAGGTAGAGGTCGCCGTTTTTGGGATCGACCGCGATGGCTGCGCGAGCAGGGTCGAGTTTGCCGGTGTCGATAGTGGTGGGTACCGGCTCGTTGGAGAAGTCAGTGGTGAAGGAGGAGGCCGCGTAGCGGTCGATGGCATCAGACGGTGATGTGCCGACGTGAGTGCGCGCGTAGACGCTGCCGGAACCGGCGGCGAGGTCGCAGGGGTGATCGACAGTGATGCCGGTGAGCGTGTAATCCGCGTCGTCGATTGCACCCGAAGGAGAAGAGGGCGTATAGCGCCAGATATTTCCCGGGGCTGCAATGTAGAGCGCACCGCTTGACTGGTCGACGGCAGCTCCACAGTTTTCGCGACTGAATTTCCCACTGGGGATGCCGGTTCCGTTGATAGTGCCAAGGCTGGCGCCACTGCCAGCGAAAACTTTCACTGCTGCTGCGAATTTAGCATTAGAGGCTAGACCGCCAACCGCGGCATAGACAGTGCCGTTCAAGGGTCCACCGGAGTTGTCGATGGCAACTGAAACCGTCGAAGCAGGAAAACCGGTGAGAGTGTTGGTACCCGCATCGGGTCCAGCGGTGAAGTTTTTAGGGGCGCCAGCGGAATTGAAGCGCGAAACTATGGGTTGGGATCCTTCGGCCGACTCAATGCTTCGGCTGGTGACGTAGATATCGCCATTTGATTGGTCGACGGCCAACGCTTCGGGAGTCGGAGAGCCAAACCCCCGTTTGAAGAACCCAAAGGAGCCCTCGTGCAGGCGGGTGGTACGGGCCGAAGCAGGGCTGGGTAGGAGCGTGCCGAGAAGTGCAAGGGTCAGTACAACGGTGAGTAGTGCTAGAGCTGCGGCGCCAAACGAACCAACATTTAGTCCAGTGGCATGCGACTTTACGTCGGTTGTCATTCGACTTCCTCTTCGCTTCTCATTGAGGTCGATAGTTACGTAGCGATTAAAATCGTGAGCTAGCCAGTAACTGCCCAGGACCCATAACCAACGGTGTCTTCGGAAATTTTGAGTCGAAGGTTGGTGCCGTATCGGCCGACCACACTAGAAAACGCTGCCGAAATGAACGGGAACGTAGGCTCAGTAGTAAAAGCGCCTATGCCACTT
This sequence comes from uncultured Solirubrobacterales bacterium, assembly GCA_963728045.1. Classification (GTDB taxonomy): domain Bacteria; phylum Actinomycetota; class Thermoleophilia; order Solirubrobacterales; family 70-9; genus VRUE01. Next base: position 1,128,238 of record CAVSIE010000002.1, on the reverse strand, counting down.
TGTGATGCGTAAACACAGAGGTAACCGCTCTCTGCTTTGGGGTCTTCCACAGTGCCATCGATCGGGGAAGCACTGCAGTGCGGGGTGGTCGTGTCATTTGGTTCGACGTATATAGCGCGCGCAGCTTCAGCAAACGGAATTGGAGCATTGAGAGGGATGGGGAAAGAGATAGGCACCTCGGCTATGTGGAGAGAGGGGCCTGTGAATTCGGTTTTGGGCGTGCCCGCCAGAGTGGCGGAAACGCTCCAAGCGCCGGTCATCGTCGCGCCCGTCGGCAGAGTTCCTCCTGCTGTCCACGGTTCGCCGTCTTTGCCGTTTGCTCCGTTACACGCATAGGTCGTCGAACTGGCCGATTTGAATTCGACGCCGCCGGCTTCTTTACAGGGTTCACCTGCGGGTTCGTTAGTGCCTTCGAAGGAGGCACTGGTGACGCCTTTGCCGTCTTTGCCGGCTGCGCCTGGGGCACCGTTCTGCCCGTTGGCACCGGCAGCTCCGGCGTCGCCCTTGGCGCCAGCGGGTCCGGCTGGCCCGGCGGGACCTGCTGCTCCTGTCGCGCCTTTGGGGCCCTTGGGGCCGCGTGGACCTTTAGCGGCTTTTTTGGCGGAGGCGGTTGCGCCCTTGCCCGAGCCGCCGAGGTTGTTGGCGGCGAAGGCGCCGCCAACCAAGGCGAAGACGAGGGCGATGACCGAGATGACTCCCGGGATGCCGAAGCGGTTGCGTAGCGTCGAGAACATCGAAATCTCTCTCCTTGTCCCGTGAGCCCCTCTGCTGGCCGCTTCCCTGCTGCGGCTCTCCCGCGAGGCTCGGTTGTCCTAAGTCCCTGGTGCTGCCTGTCCCTGTCCGCTTCCTGTGCGGACTGAACTGTTTCGTACATGAACTGTGCTTGATTGAAACAACAGTGGTTCAAGACTGTCAAGAAAAAGATCGTGTTCCTCAAACCGCCCGTCCAGCCAATAACCTGCGGGAAATGGCTTTGCGAATGAGAAAGCTCTGGGTACCCGCCCGTTATCTGGTCCGCCTCTCCGGCGGGCTCTGTGCACTCGCGGTTCTCCTTGCGGGCTGCGGCGAGACGAGCGACGAGACGCCGGTCGCCTGCCTCGACGGGCCCCGCGCCTACATCGCCGCCCTCGGCGATGCGCCCGGTGAGGTAAGGCTGAGCGGCGAGGTGCCGATCAGCGATTGCCTGGCCGAGAACCAGAAGGGCGGCGACCTGGCGGCGATCGGGGGGACGATGCTGGACGTCGCGACCCAGCTCAACGCCGAGGCGCGGCAGGATCCCGGCGGCACCGCCAACCTGCAGCTCGGCTACCTGCTCGGGGCCGCCGAGCGTGGCGCCGAGCAGAGCAACGGCATCCACGCCGACCTGGTCCGCCGCCTCGCCGTCGCCGCCCGCTACAGCCCCGGCGGGCAGCCGCTGCCCCCTGCCTTCCTCCGCACCTATCGCGAGGGCTTCGACGCCGGCCGGGCGCGGGGGGTGAGCAATTTCACAGACTCGGCTCGAAGGGCCCGTGTTAGGGTGCCCCCGACTCGCGGCGCGGGGAACTCCGGTGTGAATCCGGGGCTGACGCGCAGCGGTGTGGGTGACGACTGACCTGTAGTCCCACTGGACCGGTTTGCTGAGGTCCGGGAAGGGTGGTCAGGAGGACGATCCCGAGCCCGAATATCCGGCCGAGAGTCGCAAGGAGGTTCGCCTCGCGACTAGGCGGCCGGCTCACTCGACACGGTTGTGCGCGTGCGTCGCCGCCCTTGAAAAAGGAGATGGCGATGAAAGCGCCACACAGCATTTCCCTCAGCCGGCCCCTGCGTGCCCTCTGCGCGCTGGGCCTCGTCCTCGCAGCAATGGCCGCCTGGACCGGCAACGCGAACGCATACGTGACTCCGGCCCAGGCCGAGCACGCCGCCGACCGCGGCGCCGGCTGGTTCCTCACCAACCAGGAAGAGAGCGGCAGCCTCGGCAGCGACTGGACGATGACCGCCCTCGCCGCCGCCGGGATCAATGCCGCCGACGCCAGCACCACGCTGGCCGACCCCAGCGCCCAGGAGTTCTACCTGGGCGACCTGCAGGCGAACGGCCCGGGAGGCGCCGGTACGGACGCCGCCCGCGGCATCCTCGCCGGCCACGCCGGCGGGATCCAGACGTCCCGCCTCTCGGCCGCGGCCGACGCGACCAAGAGCAACCTGGTCGCTCGGCTCGCCGAGCTGTTCGACGGCGAGCAGATCGGCAGCACCGGCCTGCTCAACGACGACATCTTCGGCGTGCTCGCCCTGCACCACGCGGGGGCGCCGCAGGAGGTGCTGCGCTGGATCGTCGACGAGCTGCGCGCGAAACAGCTGCCGAACGGCGGCTGGAGCTGGAGCGCGTCCCCGAGCGCGCCGCCGGACACGGACATGACCGGGGCCGCCGTGGGCGCCTTCTGCGCCGCCGGCGTGAGCCCGTCCGACCCCGACGTCGGGCAGGCGATCGACCTGCTCCACACGCTCCAGGACCCCGCCACCGGCGGCTTCGCCGTCCCACCCGAGTGGTTCGGGGTCGGCATCAACACCGACACGACGGCCTGGGTGGCCAGCGGCCTGGTCCAGTGCGGCATCGACCCGCAGGGACCCGAGTGGACCACCGACCAGGGCAAGACGTCGCTCGATTACCTCGTCTCGCTGCAGCGGCCCGACGGCCACTTCGACTGGACCGAGGAATTCGCCGGCGGCCCCTTCGAGACGTTCAACTCGGTGCGGCCGCTGGCCGGCGCCGCGTTCTCGAGCGAGCCACCGGAGCGGCTCGACGGCGTCAGCTCGGCCGTCCACCCCGCATCGGAGGTCGCAGCCGGCACGACCGTCCCGGTCGCCCTGGTGATCGACCACGGCCCGGGTGGTGAGGACGTGCGGATGTGCCGGATCGACGTCGAGTCGGGCTCCGGCCTCGAGCAGGCGCTCGAAGACGCCGAGGCCGCCTCGACCCCGGCGGGCTGCGTCGCCGAGTTCGAGACGGTCACCGGAAGTGGCGGGGTACAACTCACCTCGCTGAACGGCGTAGGCGAGACCTCCGACTACGGATGGCGAGTGCGGATCGGCGGTGGCGACGCGCAGGCCACGACGAGCGAGCCGGTCGGCTTCGGCGACCTCGTCTTCCTCGAGTTCGAGCCGAAGGTCGCCAACCCAGGCGCGCCGCCGAAGGTCGACGTGTCGCCGCTGCAGGCGTCGAGCCCGAAGCGGGCGCGAGGACCGCGGGTCCGTGTCCTGCGCAGGGCCCAGTGGCAGGACGGGAGCGTCGCCGTCCGCCTGCGCTGTCCGCGCGGCAACGGCGCCGCCGGCTGCCGCGGCTCGCTGACCCTCCAGTTCCGCCGGCGTCCCGGCGGGGAGCTAGTCCTCGGCGGCTCGGCCGGGTACGAGGTCGGCTCGGGAGCCAAGGCGACGATCGCGGTTCCCGCCGGCGAGGCGCTGCAGCAGGCGCTGGCCGAGCGGGAGAAGGTGAAGCTGCGGGTCACCGCGGCCACCCGGGCCGGTGACGGCGCCGTCCGGCTCACCCACGCGAGGCGGTTCCTCGTCGGGTGAGCGCACGGCTGGCAACGCTCGCCGCCACGGTCGCGCTCGCGGCCGTGGCGGCGGCTGCCGCCCCTGCGGCGGAGGGGGCCGTCGTCTCGCTGCGGGTCGAGAGCTCTTCGGCGCCCCTGCCCCTCTTCGACGGCACGGTCAGCACCGAGCCGCACCAGGTGGACGGCAGCGACGGCAGCGGACCGCACGCCTGCTGGGGACCGCCAGGGGCAACTCCGGCCCCGACCGCGACCGGCGCCCTCGACGACGCCCTGCGCGGCGCCGGCATCTCCTGGCGCGGCAAATGGGACCCCAGCTTCCGCGACTTCTTCATCGACCGCATCGGCCCCTACGCCTCGTCCCCACCCGACAGCTACTGGTCGCTGACCGTCAACGGCGGCTTCTCGGCCGGCGGCTGCCTGGCCAGCGTCGCCGACGGCGACTCGGTCCGCTTCTTCTACGGGCCATTGTTCGGCGCGCCGCCCGAGGACGACCCGACGACGCCGGGCGACCCAGCCGCCGAAGAGGGACGACAAGGCTCCGAGAAATCCGTCCCGGCAAAGGTCCGGCGAGATGGACTGGAGCGGATCTCGCGACGAGCGGCTCACTACCTGCGACGCGCCAACGGCAGCGGCGGCGATTGGGCCGAGCTGGCGCTCGCCCTGCGTAGCGGCCGCGACCCCTCGGACGCAGCGCAGAGTCTCGGCGAACGCCTGCGCGCGCTGTCCGGCAATGTCCGGAGCAGTGACGTCGACTCCACTGCGCTCGCCGCCTGGGCGCTGGAGATGCGGGGCCAGCATGCGCGGGCGCGGCGGGCGGCGATCTCGGTGCGCTCCGCCCAGGCCGCCGACGGCGGCTTCCCGACCACGCCGGGCGGCGACTCGAACGCGCAGAGCACCGGAGTCGCCCTTATAGCGCTGCGGGTCACCGGGCTAGGGCCGCGTCCCACTCCGGCCCCGGACGGGCCCACCCCGCTCGACTACCTCGCCTCCCTCGCCCGCCGCGACGGCTCGATCGCCTACAGCCGCAGCAGCTCCCCGACCCCGGTCTGGATCACGGCACAGGCCCTGCTGGGCCTGACGACCCGGGCGCGGCTGCTCAACTTGGACGCCCGCCACGCCTCCAGCCGAATACGCTGAAGGCACCCACGAACTCGACGGAGGCACGACTTTGACTGAGCAGCTCTGGGGTGGCGAGACCACCAAGGCCGTTGACAACTTCCCGGTCTCGGGCGAGCGGGTGCCGGCGCCGGTGGTGCGGGAGCTGGGCCGCCTGAAGGCGGCCGCGGCGCGGGTCAACGGCGAGCTGGGCGGGCTCGACCCCGACGTGGCGGAGCAGATCGCCGCGGCGGGCGACGCGGTCGCTGCCGGCGAGCACGACGGCCAGTTCCCGGTCGACGTCTTCCAGACCGGCTCCGGCACCTCCTCCAACATGAACGCCAACGAGGTGATCGCCAACCTCGCCGGCGACGCGGCCCATCCCAACGACCACGTCAACATGGGCCAGTCCTCCAACGACGTCTTCCCCTCCGCCGTCCACCTGGCGGCGCTGGGCGAGGTGACGCGCGACCTGCTGCCGGCGATGGAGGGGCTCGAGGGCGCGCTCGAGGCCAAGGCTGGGCAGTTCGCCGACGTGGTCAAGGCCGGCCGCACCCACCTGATGGACGCGGTCCCGGTCACCCTCGGCCAGGAGTTCGGCGGCTACGCGGCACAGGTGCGGCTCGGCGTGCAGCGGATCGAGGGAACCCTGCGACGGGTCGGCCAGATCCCGCTCGGCGGCACCGCGACCGGCACCGGCCTCAACACCCACCCGGAGTTCGCCGCCAAGGTGCGCGAGAAGCTCGCCGCCGACACGGGGCTGACGATCTCCGCGCCGCTCGACCCCTTCGAGGCCCAGGGCAACCGCGACGCGCTGGTCGAGCTCTCGGCGATGCTCAAGGTCTACGCCGTCTCGCTGACCAAGATCGCCAACGACCTGGCGCTGATGGGCTCGGGGCCGCGCGCCGGCCTCGCCGAGCTGCGCCTGCCCGAGTTGCAGAAGGGCTCATCGATCATGCCCGGCAAGGTCAACCCGGTAATCCCGGAGGTGGTGATCCAGGTCGGCGCCCAGGTGATCGGCAACGACGCAGCGATCACGGTCGCCGGCAGCCAGGGCCAGTTCGAGCTCAACGTGCGGGTGCCGCTGATCGCCCGCAACCTGCTCGACTCGATCAAGTTGCTCGCCTCCGCCTCGCGCCTGCTCAATGAGAAGTGCGTGGCCGGGGTCGAGGCCAACGAGGAGATGACAGAGCGCCACGCCGAGGCGACCCTGGCCACCGCCACCGCGCTCAACCCCCACATCGGCTACGACCGCGCCGCCGACATCGTCAAGGCCGCAGCTGAGTCGGGACGCTCGCTGCGCGAGGTGGCGCTGGAGCAGGGTGTCGAGCCCTCGGTCCTAGAGGAGGCGCTCGACCACCGCCGCATGGCCCGCCCGCACGAGTAGGCGCTGGGAAGGCCTACCTGGGACGGGGCTGTTGCCGCTCGGCGAGCTGGAAGCGGATTTGCTTGCTCGCGCTGACCGGCACGCCGCCCGTCGGGATGAAGGTGACCTGCGCCCTGGCCCCTGCCTGACCCTTCTCTTTCAGCCTTCGCTTGGCTTTCCCGGCCGCTTTCAGCTTCAGGGTCAGGATCCTTTTCACGGTCGCGGAAGCGGTCGCCCGCTTGATGCGGTTTCGAGTGGAGGCTTTCGGCCGACGAGGACCGGCGTTGACTTTCCCTCGGCTCGGGGGGTCGTCAGCCGATACCGAACCCGGGCCCGAGATCGACACTTTGAGAGTGACGGTGCCATCGCGATTGCTCTTGGCGCGCAGGATCTCGAGCTTCGGCGGCGAGGCTGCCTCCCGCCTCACGATCGAAGTCGGATCCTCGGCCGAGTTGTTGCCGGTGAACGCCTCGCTCCCACCTGAAACGGCGGCCACATTCGTCACTTGGGCCGGCGGCCCAGCGGTGACGTCGACGCGGACGACGGGATAGGAGCCACCGGCGGGCAGCGAGTCGGAGCGCTCGCAGCGCAGTGTGGCCAGGGTGCAGCTCCAGCCCGTCCCGGAGATAGCGGTTCCCGTCAGGCCCACCGGCAGTCGGTCCTCGACGACGACGGCGCCACTGGTCGCCTGATTGCCCGCGTTACGCACCCGCAACTCATAGGAGCCCACCCCGCCCGCCTCGAAGTTGCCGGCGTGGCTCTTGGCAACCGTCAAGTCCGCGCCGAGGGCGGTGACGGAGCTGGTGGCCGTCGTCGCCGGCCAGGGACGGCTGTCGCGCGTACTGAACCCCACCACGCGCGCCTCGTTCTCGAACGTCCCGGGAGCGTCGAAGGTGTGCGTACAGGTGAAGGTCCAGGTCTCGGTCGGATCGAGCAGCGCTGGAAAGCTGACCATCGTGTCGCCCGAGACGTAGGAGACTGGCGAGCAGGTGTCGTCGGCGATCATCGCCCGCTCGTCCGCCGAGGCCGAGGCCAGAGAGGGCGCCGGACCAAGGTCCGGCGGGGGAGGAGGAGGCGCCTGGCTGTCGTTGGTCGCCGTGTAGGTGTAGGTGACCGTCAGCGGGGCCGGGCCGGAGATGACGTCCGGGACGACGGTGAGGTCGATCTCGGGCTTGCTGACGACGACGGACGTGGTCAGCGACCCGGTGAGCGGATCTACGTCGCCTCCTGGCCCGTGCCAGGTTCCGGAGACGCTCGTCGTCACCGGCGCCCGGAACACGCCGGGGTCGAGCTCGACGTCGTAGGGGGCTGTCGCGGTGAGCGTTTTCGGCGCCATCCCGCCGGGGAAGCTGGCGCCCGTGGCGAGAGTGACCAGCGGACCTGTCGGGGTCCCGTCCGGGGCGGGCAGCTGGACGGTGACGGTGGCGTCGTCGACCGTGCACGCGCCCGCGACGTCACTGCGGAGCGACACCGCGATCTCGAGGTGATCCCCGTTGCGATGGACGATGGCCAGTTCCGACGAGGGGGCGAAGGAAGCGTTGAGCGCGCTGGTCGTGCAGCCCGGCGGGTCCTCATGCGCGCCCGCCGACGCGCAGAGCACGACCGATAGAACCGCCGCAACGCCGACGACCGCTGCTACTCGCCTCACAGCACTCTCCTTCCTCCGGGGACGGGTGAGTGTAATCCCGGAGGAGGCTTCTTAGCGCGGGTCGGGCAGCAGCAGCTCGACGTTACGGTCGTCGGCCTGGCCTTCGCCCGCCGGGGCCCCGGACTGGAGGTCGTTGAAAGACATCGTCCGTGCCGCCGAGGCGAGGTCGTTCATGTCCATTCCGGAGGCCGGCGTGCCGGGCGCGGGCGCGACCGACTGCCCGACGTGGTCGAGGATCGTGCCGAAGATCGAGAGCGTGCCGTCCTCGTTGTCGAAGACCTCGAGCAGGCGGCTCTGCTGCGGCCAGTCGGCCTCGGCCGCGACCCGGATGCTCCAGAACCCACCTTTGCCGCTCGGGTTCGGGAACGGGTTGACGACGTTGTCGTGCGAGTGGCCGGCGACCCAGGCGATCGCGTTGGGGAACTGGTGCAGCAGGCTGACCGCGTCGGCCTGCAGGTGGATCGGGCAGCGAGAGGCGCGGGTCGAGGTCGCAGCCGGGGTTGATGTCGTGCCCGTGCGCGTCGGCGATCAGGCAGGGCGGCGCCAGCTCGTCGGGGGCGTCGGCGGTGAGGCTCTCCGGTCGCGTGGTGGCTGAAGAGCACCACCAGCTCGTCGGCCGCGGTGGCCGCTTCCAGCTTGCCTTTCAGCCATTTGAACTGGGGATCGTCGATGTTGCCGTCGGAGGTGGTGCTCCCGGTCGGCGTGACGATCGTGCCGGCCTCGGCGACGGTGTCGACGGAGATGAACCGCATCCCGGGCGTCGGGCTCCACGAGTAGTAGCCGGCGGCGCCTTTCGAGGCGCTCTCCTGAGCCGAGTCGACGAAGTCGAAGCCGTGGCCGTCGGCCTGGGTCCCGTCTTTGAAGATGTCCTTGTACTGCTTCTTGGAGACGAACTGCCGTTTCGGGTCGCCCGGGACGAAGATCAGGTTCTGTCGGGTTCGTCAGCAGGGTGCTCAACAGGTTCGTCGGGTTGAGCAGCGCGGCGAGCAGGGCCGGCGCGTTTTCGGGGTTGGGGACCGGGCCCATCGGCTTCAGGCAGCCGGTGGCGACCTGCTCGAAGGCGACGTTCGCCGCGGCGTTGCCCTGCACCAGCGCGTCGTGGTTGCCGAAGGCGACGTAGGAGGGGATGTCGAGCCCGCTCGCCGCGAACGCCTGCTGCGCCTTGTCCATCAGGCCCGGGTATTTGGGCCAGGCGGCGTGCGGGCCGGCCGGGCTGTCGGGGTCGTAGAACTCGGGGAAGGGCCCCTCGAAGTAGTCGTCGTAGTCCTGGACCCCGGTGTAGCGGGCGGCCTCGGCGGCGCCGGGCACGAGCAGGTTCGGGCAGAGCAGGTGTGAGTAGGTGGCCTTGTTGACGCCGCTGTTGGGGTTGAGCGTGCCGCCCTCGAGCAGGGTGCGCACCCAGAGCGTCTCGTTGAGCTGCTGGCTGTCGGCCGAGTCGCCGGTGTCGATCGTGAGGTCCATGGCGCGGCGAGCGCCGCTGCCGTCGGCCACCGGGCTTGCCGCCGGTGAACTGGTTGACCTGGCGGATCATCGCCTCGTCGATCTGCGGGTTGAGCGCCTCCCAGGGGCGCCAGGCCGAGCCGAAGGGGAGGTTGAGCGGAGTGGAGAGCGGATCGATGATCTCGACCCGGGCCGGCGACTCCTCGTCGGCGAGCTGGAAGTCGGAGAGCTGGCCGAAGTAGACGAGCGAGGTGCGGGTTTTGGCGCGGCCGTCGCCCGCCGTGCCGAGTTCCTGGCGCACGGTGTAGGGCTCGCCGGCGCCGAGCTGCAGGAAGCGGTAGGCGCCGGGCGCGGCGGGGACGACCCGCTGTTCGAGCGTCGTCTGCCCTTCCGTGTCGGACGGCGCCGCCGTCGCGGCCGTCGCGACGATTCCAGCCGTGGCGAGCACCGCCACCAGGACGATGACCTTGGACCTCGCGACTCCCAGCATCGACGCCTCCCAACGTTCGATCAAGACTTGCTGAGCGAGCGAGGCTACCAAATATTTTGTAGTGAAGCTCCTTGAGTTCTCAGCCCTGCAGGGTGACGAAGCGCTCCTCGGTCAGCTCGAGCACGGCGTAGGCGGGGCCCTCGCGGGTGTTGCCGGAGTCCTTGACGCCGCCGTAGGGCATCTGGTCGGCGCGGAAGGTCGGCACCTCGTTGATCAGGACGCCGCCGAACTCGAGCGTCTCGGCCGCCTCGAGGCCGCGGCCGACGTCGCGGGTGAAGACGCCGGCCTGGAGGCCGAACTTGGAGTCGTTGGCCATCCGCAGCGCCTCGCCGAAGTCGCGAGTAGCGGTCGATCGTCGCCACCGGGCCGAAGATCTCCTCGCACCAGACCTTGGCGTCGCGCGGAGGCGCGCCGAGCAGGGTCGGCGCCAGGCAGCGGCCCTCGTCGACCAGCTCGCCGCCGGTCAGCAGCTCGGCGCCGGCGGCGACCGCCTCGTCGATCCACTCCTTGACCCGGTCGCGGTCGTCGGGGGAGATCAGCGGGCCGACGTCGGTCTCGGGGTCGAGCGGGTCGCCGACCCGCAGCGCCTCGGCGTTGGCGACGAGGCGCTCGGTGAAGCCGTCGGCGACGTCCTCGTGGACGAGGATCCGCTGGATCGAGATGCAGCTCTGCCCGGCGTGGGAGAAGGCGTGCAGCTTCGCCTTGTCGGCGGCCGTCTCCCAGTCGCCGTCGGCGTGGACGATCAGCGGCGCGTTGGAGCCCAGCTCCAGGTTGACCTTCTTGTGGGGGACGCGGCTGCGGATGCCCCAGCCGACCTCGGCGGAGCCGGTGAAGGTGAGCGCCCGGGTCAGCTCGTGCTCGACGATCGCGTTGCCGACCTCCGAGCCGGGGCCGGGGACGACGCTGAGCCAGCCCTCGGGCAGGCCCGCCTCGACCAGGATCTCGGCCAGCTTCAGGGCCGAGATCGGCGTCTGCCCGGCCGGCTTGAGGACGACCGCGTTGCCGGCGGCGATCGCCGGGCCGAGCTTGTGGGCGACGAGGTTGAGCGGGAAGTTGAAGGGGCTGATCGCGCCGACGACGCCGTAGGGGACGCGCAGCATCACGCCGAGCTTGCCGGCGCCGGCCGCCGAGGCCTCCATCGGCACCGTGCCGCCGGTCAGCTTGCGCGCCTCGACCGCGGAGAAGGTCAGCGTGTCGACGCAGCGCGCGGCCTCGACCTTCGCGGTCTTCAGCGGCTTGCCGGCCTCGGCGGCGATCGTCAGGGCCAGCTCGTCGACCCGCTCGCCGACCAGCTCGGCGGCGCGGTCGAGCACCGCGGCGCGCTCGTGCTGGGGGAAGTCGGCCGACTCGAAGGCCTCCTGGGCGGCCTCGACGGCGCGGTCGACGAGCGCCGCGTCGCCCTGGGCGACCCGGCCGACGACGCGTCCCGTCGTAGGGGCTGCGCACCTCGTCCCACTCGCCGGTCTCGATCCACTCGCCGGCGGCGAGGAGCTTGTGGTCGACCGCCTCGACGGTCTGCGTCGCCATGCTGCATCTCCTCTCGGTCGCTCTGTCCCAGACTAGAGGCAGGCCGCGACTCGCTCCAGCGGCGAAGCTGTTGAGCCGAGAGATGCTCGCCGATGCGCCACACAGCCGTCGGCGCCTCGCTCGCCGCTGCGCTGGCCCTGCTGCGCTGGCGCCCGCCGCCCGGGCGGGCGTCACCTGGGTCGTCAAGGGCCGCGGCTTCGGCCACGGGGTCGGGATGAGCCAGTACGGCGCCTACGGCTACGCCAAGCACGGCAAGGGCTACCGCTTCATCCTCGGCCACTACTACCGGGGCACGACGCATCGGCAAGCTGACCGGCACCGCGGGTCGTCCGGGTCCTGCTCGACGATCGCCCCCGGCGACGTCGGCTTCAGCGGCGCGACCAGCGCCTGCGGCGCGGCGCCTCGACCCGGCCGCAGCTACGAGGCGCACCGCAGCGGCGCGCAGCGTGCGGCTGCGCAGCTCCGCGCGGCAGGCCGCTCGCCAGCTGCGGCGCGCAAGCTGCGCGCGGCCGGCGAGCGGGCGGATCGAGATCGCCGGCGTCGGCGCCTACCGCGGCGCGCTCGAGGTGGTCCCGACCGCGCAGCGACGCCGGCTCGCTCAACGCGATCAACGCGCTGCCGATCGACCAGTACGTGAAGGGCGTGATCCCCAACGAGTCGCCCTCCTCCTGGCCGATGGCGGCGCTGCGCGCCCAGGCGGTGGCGGCGCGCTCCTTCGCGCTCACGCGCCAGGTCGGCGGCAACGGCTTCGACCTCTACGACGACACCCGCAGCCAGGTCTACGAGGGGATCGCGAGCGAGACCGCGCGCGACCAACCGCGCCGCCGACCGCGACCCGGGGCGAGGTCGTCCTCTACGGCGGCGAGATCGCCGCAGACCTTCTTCTCCGCCTGCTCCGGCGGCCACACCGAGAGCGTCGAGAACGTCTTCTTCGGCCCGCCAGTCCCCTACCTGGTCGGCGTCCCCGACCCCTACGACCACTACTGCCCGCTGCACACCTGGACCCTGCGCTTCAGCGGGCCGGAGATCAGCGCCGAGCTCGGCGCCTACCTCGACGGGCAGCCTGCAGCGAGTCGTCGATCACCAAGCGCGGCGTCTCGCCGCGGATCGTCTGGGCGCAGCCTCTACGGCAGCGGCGGCGTGACCAAGATCCGCGGCGACCAGCTCGCCGTCGGCGCTCGGCGGCTACGACCGCTGGATGACCTTCCGCAAGGTCGCCGGCTAGGCGCAGGAACGCCAGGCGGGCGAAGACGGCGCGATGGTCGCGTCCCGGGCAGGTCCTCGACCGCGTAGTCGACGATCGCCGAGGCGTTCGTCGGCGAGGACGTGGTCGATCGTGACCAGCGGCGGGAGGGTCTCGGTCGTTGCGGCCAGGTCGGCTCGAGGCCCTCTTCCGGTCTCATCGCCGGCGTCGCGGTAGCCGCCGTCGACGACGTCGCGCAGCTCGGCCTCGTCCAGGGTCGCGTTGAAGTCGCCCGCCAGGACCCAGGGCAGCGCCGGCGCCGGTCGCCGGCAGGCTCTCCAGCCCTGCCTGCCAGTTGTCGATGCTCATGGTCGGGCGGCGTAGTGGATGGACGTCGACGACGCTGCAGCCGTCCGTCGCCCGGCAAGCGTCATCGCCGCCCGCGGCATGTGGAAGGGGAGCCCGGCCGGCTGCGGGAGCAGGCGTCAGCGGGAAGCGCGGCGTAGAGGCCGCCGCCGCGGCCCCTCGGCTCGCGGCGATCAGCACCGAGTACGGCAACCGCCGCTCGATGCCGAGCCGGCCGCAGCTTGCCGGCGAACGACGGGGTCAGCTCCTGGACGCTGAGCAGGTCGGCGTCGACCGCGGTCGACCAGGGCGAGCAGGTCGGTCGGGTCGGCGCTCGCCGAGGTAGACGTTGGCCGAGACCACGGACGAGCGTCGCGGCGCGCCGGCTGCTTGCGTGGTCTCGCCGCCGATCGCCCGCGGCAGGACGGCAACCGCCAGACAGGCGGTCGCAGTGCCGACCACCGCAGCCGCCGCCCAGTTTCGCAACGCCATTGCCACGCCGGAGACCAGCAACGCCGCGATCGCGACGTAGGGCGTGAAGACCATCGCCGGGCTCGACAGGGAGCCCGCTCGTCCAGGCCGAAGGTGCGCATCAGCGCCCAGAAAGCGATCGGGACCACAGCCGCCCAGATCCAGCCAGTAGCGGCGCGCGCCGAGGCGGTCCAAGCGCTCAGCCGTCCGGGATAGGGCTGGATCGGGATGCCGTGGTCGGTCTCGCGCATCCCGAACTCGTAGGCGGCGCCGGCCGCGAGGCTCGAGCTGGCGCGGCCGGGCGGGCCGGGCGTTCGACCGTCAGCTCGAGGTCGGCGACCGAGCAGTTGACCGTGTTGTGCTCGGGCCCCTTCGGGTCGGCGTAGACCCAGCCGACGAAGTCCTTCTGCGGGGCCGGAGACGCGGCCGCGCACGACGACGTCCTTGCCGGGCAGGACGAACTCGCAGGCGGTCGGCGACTCCTCGATCGACGCGGCGCGGATCTTGCCGAAGCCGCCGAGGCGGTGCGCCTCGCCGTCGAGCATCAGCATCCCCGAGGGGATCCAGGGAGTCGTCCAGGAGCCGAGCTTGATCCGCGCCGCGCCGGCGTCGAAGTAGGTGCCGTCCGCGCCCTCGAAGCCCGTCCCCTCGAGCCAGACCCAGCGCTCGGCGTGCTCGCTGCCCCAGTTGTGGCCGATCATCCCCGGCCAGCCGGAGAGCTCGATCGTCTCGCCGTCGATCTCGAGCCTGCCGTCGAAGCGGGCGTCCGGGTAGGGGGCGACGAACTTGGTGCGCGGCACCGGCGCCTCGTAGAGCCAGTCGGCCGGCAGGTACTTGCAGGGCTCGGCGTCGCCGGAGAAGCTGAAGTCCCAGGAGGCCTGGAGCGCGTCGGTCTCGATCGAGCCCTGTGCGCGGCCGGGGCCGATCTCGGCCTCGGCGACCCGGATCCAGGAGCCGGCCGGGGCCGAGAGCTGCGCCGCCGGGCACGGTCAGCTTGGTCGCCCGCGGCCCGTCCGCGTCGCGGTCGAAGAGCGTGAACCAGATCGAGCCGTTCGGCTTCGCCGCCGGGCCGCTTGTGGACCGTGTGGCGGATCCAGATCCCCCGCCCGCCGCCGGGCTGGCAGGCCTTGATGTAGAAGCTCTCGTAGTGGCCGGCCTTCGCGGCGACCTTCGGGAACCGCGCGCCCTCGTCCATCGGCGCTGACGCTAACGGGCCGCTAGACCTTGATCGTGATCACGTCGCCGTCCGCGACGACGTAGTCGCGGCCCTCGATCCGCAGCAGGCCCCTTGTCGCGGGCCGGCGCGTAGCCGCCGCACTCGACCAGCTCCTGCCAGCCGATCGCCTCGGCCTTGACGAAGGCGTCCTGGATCTCGGTGTGGATCGTCCCCGCCGCCTCCCAGGCGGTCGAGCCGCGGTGCGAGCGGGCGCGCGACGGCCTCCTTGCCCTCGCCGGCGGTGAAGAAGGTGATCAGCTCGAGCAGCTCGTAGGCGGCGCGGACCAGCCGCGCCAGGCCGGAGCCCTCGACCCCGTAGGACTCGCGCATCTCCTCGGCTTCGGCCGGGTCGAGCTCGGCCAGCTCGCCCTCGATCCGGGCGCTGACCGCGACCGCGCCGGCGCCGACCGCGGCGGCGTGGGCGGCGACCGCCTCGGGCACCTCGGCGTCGCCCTCGTCGACGTTGGCGACGTAGAGGATCGGCTTCGAGGTCAGCGCCTGGAGGTTGCGCGGCGCGTCGGCGGCGGCGTCGGGGACGGGGACCGAGCGGGCCGGCTTGCCTTCGCCGAGCGCCTCGCAGCACCTGCTCCAGCCAGTCCCGCTCGGCGATCGCCTCGGTGTCGCCCGACTTCGCCCCCTTGCGCACCCGGTCCAGGCGTCGCTCGACCTGCTCGTAGTCGGAGAGCACCAGCTCGGTCTCGATCGTCTCGATGTCGGCGAGCGGGTCGACGCGGCCGTCGGGGTGCGGGACGTCGGACGTCGGTGTGGCAGCGGACGACGTGGCAGATCGCGTCGGTCTCGCGGATCGAGGCGAGGAACTGGTTGCCGAGCCCCTCCCCCTCCGAGGCGCCCTTGACCAGGCCGGCGATGTCGTGGAAGGCGATCGTCGCCGGTTCCAGCTTCGAGCTGCCGACCGTCGCGGCGACCTGCTCCAGCCGCTCGTCGGGCACCTCGCGCGATCGCCACGTTGGGCTCGATCGTCGTGAACGGGTAGTCGCCGGTCTGCGCCCCGCCCTCGGTCAGCGCGTTGAAGAGGGTCGACTTGCCGGCGTTGGGCAGGCCGACGATCCCGACCTTCATACGGGACCGCCTCCCTTGCTCATATGGACAGCGGCACGATCAGGCCGAGGGCGATCCCGAGGATCGCGCCGGCGAGGACGTCGGATGGGTAGTGCATCCCCAGGTAGGGACGGCCGAGGGCGAGGGCGATCGCCAGGACGAAGGCGAGGGCGCCGAGCGGCTCGACCCGGGCCATCGCCGTGGCGACGGCGAAGGACGAGGTCGCGTGGGCGGAGGGGAAGCTGAGCGAGCTCGGCGCCCCGCCGAGCGGCGGCAGTCCCTCCAGCACCGGCCGCGGGCGCCGCACGAGCGAGCTTCACCGCGTAGTTGAGGCCGATCGCGACCGGTCCCAGCACCGCGCAGATCAACCAGGCCTCGCGGTTGGAGGAGTCGACGATCGCCAGGATCACACCGAGCGTCGAGCCAGACCGCGCCGTTGTTCCCGGCCTTGCCGAGCGCCCTCGCCAGCCGTCTCCAGCGCAGGGGTGTGCCCGCGTGTCCGCATCGCGTGCAGCAGTCTCAGGTCGGCGCCCAGCCATCGGCGGCAGCAGGATAATCCGCTCTCGGATGCACTTCCGTCCCCGGCTACACCCACACGCCCGGCCATCACTGCGGCTCGACCGCGCTGCGCAACCTGCTCGGCTTCCATGGGGCCGAGATCAGCGAGGAGATGGCGTTCGGCCTCGGCGCCGGCGCCTGCTTCTACTACGTCACCCTGGAGGACGCCTCCCCCAGCCGCTGGTTCAACGGCCGCACCGCCCGCCTCGAGGAGAGCTTCGACGAGCTGACCGGGGCAGCGCTGCAGATGCGCACCTTCGAGGAGGGCGACGGCGACGCCTGGGAGGCGGCACGCGCCGAGGTCGACGCCGGCAACCCGGTGCTCCTCCTCACCGACCTCTACTACCTGGACCACTACGGCAACTCGGCCCACTTCCCGGGCCACGCGGTAGTCCTGGCCGGCTACGACGATGAGGTCGCCCACCTCTCCGACACCGGCTTCGAGGAGCTGCAGACGACCCGCCTGGAGAACCTCGACAAGGCGCGCCACAGCGGCCATCCTGCCTACCCCCTCTCCGGCCACATGTTCACCGCCTCGGGCGCCGTCTCGCAGGAGCAGTTGCGCGGCGCGATCCCAGCCGCGATCGAGCGTGCCGCCAAAGCGATGGTCGAGCCCGAGTTCCGCAACTTCTCCGGCCTCGACGCGGTGCGTCGGCTGGCCGAGGAGGCAGGCTCCTGGCCCGAGGTCGCCGAGGACTGGCAGTGGTGCGCCCGCTTCGGCTACCAGGTGATCGAGCGCCGCGGCACCGGCGGCGGCGCCTTCCGCCTCATGTACTCGCGCTTCCTCGAGGAGGCCGGCCGCCCCGAGGCCCACTGGCCGCCGAGGCCGCCACCCGCTGGACCGAGCTGGCGACCGCCTTCCACGCTGCCAGCGAGCGCGACGAGCCCGAGCCTGGCCTCTGGCGCGAAGTCGACGCAGCCGCCGGCCACGTCGCCGAGGCGGAGGAGCGCCTCTGGACCGCCCTGGCCTGACTCGTGGCCGAGGGCGACACGATCTTGCGGGCGGCGCGGCGGATCGAGGCGGCGCTCGGTGGCGAGCAGGTCCAAGTCAGCGCCCCTAACCCGCGCGGGAGAGCCACCGGGGTCGAGCGGCTGGACGGAGCGACGCTGGAGCGAGCCGCTGCGCACGGCAAGCACCTGCTGCTCCACTTCGGCGACCGCGTCCTCCACAGCCACATGGGGATGAGCGGCTCCTGGCACGTCTACCGGCGGGGAGAGCGCTGGCGCAAGCCGGCAGGGGCCGCTTGGGTCGCGCTGAGGGGAGCCGAAGCGGAAGCGGCGCAGTTCGGCGGTCCAAAACTGCGGGTCATCGGAGCTGAGGCGCTACGCCGAGATCCCGTCCTCGCCCGACTCGGACCGGACATCCTCGAGGAGGATTTCGATGCCGAGGCCGTAGCCCGCTCCCTCGGCGCTGTTCCGGATCGCGCCCTCGGCGACGCCCTGCTCGACCAGACCCTGGTCGCCGGGGTCGGCAACATCTTCAAGAGCGAGGCTTGCTTCGCCGCCCGAGTAGATCCCTGGCAGCCGATCGGTGAGCTCTCCGCGGAGCAGTTGCAGCGCGTGCTCCAAGCAGCCCACGACCTGATGCGGGAGGCGGTCGAGCGAGGGCGTCAGCCGCGAGCCGTCTACCGCCGCACCGACCAGCCCTGCAACGTCTGCGGGACCCCGATCGCCTCTCGCGGCCAGGGCGACGCCAACCGCACCACCTACTGGTGCCGAAGGTGTCAGCCGGCTCCCGACTGACACCCGGTTGGCATCTCACTCTGCGGGGTAGATCACGGCAATGCCCCTGTGGATCGCTCAACGCGCCGTACCCGCCGTTTGGCGACGAGTTCCGTGGAAGTTGGTTTGGGTCGTCGCGGTCTGGCTCGTCGAGAAGGGGCGAGAGCGAGTCAAAGACAACCTGACCAAGAAGGAACAGCAGGAACTGCTGCGCCTGGTCAAGAAGTCGAAGGGGCGCCCCAGCGCCCTTCCACAACGCGACAGGACCCGGCTGAAGAACATCGCCGGCAAGGCAATCCGCGGCTGACCGGAGACGGATGATCGATGGCCCTAGCCGGGCGTCAGTTTCGGCGTTGGGGCCGCTGGGTAGACAGGCTTCCGTGTCCATCGCAGGAGCGATATTCCTGATCGCCGTAGGCGCAATCCTGCGCTACGCGACGAACCTCCACGTCGAGGGCGTCAGCATCGACACCGTCGGCCTGATCCTGATGATCGCGGGCGCCGCTGGCCTCGTTCTCACCTTCCTCTACGAGACCATGGTGGCGAACCGCGCCCGCCGCGCCGCTGCACTCCCCGACGAGCGCGTCGCCGAAGAACGCCGCGAAGTTCGCGAGCCTCCGCGCTACTGACCCGGCCAAAGGGGAGCCCCACTTTGCCACGCGCGCTTTTTGGTGTAGGCGCGCGGCGATCTTCTTAACATTTGCCGGGAGCCCGCCGCGAGCGGATCAAAGTCACGTTCACGTGCAGGGATTTTGGCTCTGAGCCTGAGTCTCGACCACAAATCGAGCCTCGTCCTAACTTTAAAAATAAGTGTGAATTTGGACGAATAGTGGGTATTCTGGCTCGTCTTGACGTCCATCGATGGACAAGCACCCGGTTGGCTCTTCCTCTGGATCGGCGCGGTGGCGATCGTGGCGCTCCTCGCAGTGGCGGCGCCGGCAAGTGGCCAGGGGAGTCAGACGGCTGCCATCCCGCCACCTGCAGCCCCAACAGCTGAGGCCGCCCCCGAAGTCCCCCCGGCGGAAGCACCCGACGTCGCGGCCGTGGCCGAGGAAGCGGCGGCGGCGGTCGCTCCCCCGCCCGCGCCCACCTCTGCTCCAACCAATCCCGCCGAGGCCGTCTCGGACGTCACCTCCGACGTCGCATCGGCTGCGACCCCAACCCCTCCTGAGGCCGACAGGCCGGTCTCAGGCCTGGTCGCCAAGGCCGTCGAGCACACCTCCGATGCCACGGCGCAAGCACAGGTAGCCGAGAAGCTTCCCGAGCCCGCCGCACAGGTCACCAAACGAGTAGCGGAGTTGACCGACGAGACCCAGGCGCGCGCCATCGAGCTCATCGCCGCGGCGGAGAAAGCTGTACTTCCTGCGCTCCCGGCCGTACTTCCCGCACTCCCAGGCGATGCCCCCGCGGGTCCCGCGGCGGCGCCACTGGATCGCTCTCTCCCACTCCACCAGGCGCCGGTCGGCAAAGGCATGCTGACCGGCGCCTGGCTGGGACATCTCGCCGACAGCCCAGGCGGCCTGCCCGCCAACTACACGGCGGGCACCGCTGCCACCGACCTTCTGCGCTCCGCCGCGCCGGGTGGTCTCAGCGACCTCGAGGTCGCGTCGCCGTATACGGCCATGGACGCCCTCATGGGCGGTGTCCAGCGTTTCCACGGCCCGGCGTCGCCCGCTGGCCCCGGCATCCCGTCCGGATCGACCACCGGCGTCGGCGCGCCGGGATCGGGAGCCACGTTCTTTGTCCCCATCGCCGCGCTGCTCGCGTTGCTCGCGCTGGCATCGCCGGCGATTTCCCGCAGGCTCAGGGAGCTGCCGGACTTCCCGGCGCCAACTCCCTTCGTCTGCGCGCTTGAGCGCCCTGGCTAGGTCCTCTCGGACCCCAAAACCAGGGCTGCGCCGGGAGCCCTCTCACTCCCCGGCGAAGCAACTCAAGCAAGAAGGGAATTACCAATGAGAAGTTTCACGATCGCGATTGCGGTCGTGGTCGCCATGGCGATCGGAGCGGCGCCCGCCGCCGCTACCGTGCCGCTGCCGGCGCCTGTCTCCGGGCAGAGCAACAGCAGCAGCGTGACCCAAGGCGACCCGAGCGCGACCGGTGGCGAAGCCAACGCCACCGGAGGTGAGGGCGGCGACGCCAACACCGGCAACACCCAGATAGGCAACGGCAATGCGGTTGCCATCTCGGTCGGCGGCGACGCCGATGCCGAGGGTGGAGACACCGAGGCGACCAGCGGCGACGCGACCGGAGGTGACGGTGGAGACGCCGAGGCCGACGGCGGTGACGCCGAGGCCGAGAACGACGCGTCGGTCAAGCAGACCAACGAGTCGGGCAGTGACAGCGACTCTCACAAGGGTTGCTGCGAGAACCACTCGACGGGCGGTTCCGGCTCGCAGAGCAACGAGTCGAGCGTCCATCAGGGCAGCCCGGAAGCGACTGGCGGCGACGCCAACGCCACGGGCGGTGACGGCGGCAACGCCAACACCGGCAACACGCAGATAGGCAACGGCAATGCCTACGCCAAGTCCGAGCCCCAGGAGCAGAAGGAGAGCAACTCCTGCGGCTGCGGTCACAAGGGCGGAAGCCACAGCAACGACGCAGACGCCAAGGGTGGAGACACCGAGGCGAGAAGCGGCGACGCACGCGGCGGTGACGGCGGTGACGCCGATGCCGACGGCGGCGACGCCGAGGCCGAGAACGACGCGTCGGTCAAGCAGACCAACGAGTCGGACGGCGGTCACTCCTCGTACGAGAAGTGCGGCTGCGAGAGCCACTCGACGGACAGCTCGAGCTCCTCACAGAGCAACAGCTCGAAAATCGAGCAAGGCGACCCGAGCGCGTATGGCGGCGACGCCAACGCCACGGGCGGTAAGGGCGGCGACGCCAACACCGGCAACACCCAGATAGGCAACGGCAACGCGGTTGCCATCTCGGTCGGCGGCGACGCCGACGCCAAGGGTGGAGACACCGAGGCGACCAGCGGCGACGCGACCGGAGGCGACGGTGGAGACGCCGATGCCGATGGTGGCGAGGCCGAGGCAGAGAACGACGCGGTGGTCAAGCAGACCAACGAGTCCTCGGGCCATGGCTCTGGCAACTCCTCTCACGGGGATTGCGGGTGCCAGAAAGCTCCCTGGGAGATGAACGGCTCGAGCTCTGGGTCCCAGAGCAACGAGTCGGGCGTCCACCAGGGCAGTCCGGAAGCGACCGGCGGCGAAGCCAACGCCACCGGTGGTGACGGCGGCGACGCCAACACCGGCAACACGCAGAAGCACAACGGCAACGCCGAGGCCAAGTCCGAGCCGAGCGAGCAGCAGCCCAACGGACAGACCAAGTCCAAGTCCTGCGGCTGCGATCGTGACGGCAAGGGCGGAAGCCACAACGATGCCGATGCCGAGGGTGGAGACACCAAGGCCCGCAGCGGCGACGCTCGCGGAGGCGACGGTGGAGACGCCGATGCCGACGGCGGTGACGCCGAGGCCGAGAACGACGCGTCGGTCAAGCAGACCAACGAGTCGTCAGGCAAGAAGTCCCGCGGCTCCCATTACGGGGATTGCGGCTGCGAGAGTCACTCGAAGGACGGCTCGAGCTCGCCACAGAGCAACAAGTCGGACGTCACACAGGGTGACCCCACGGCGACCGGCGGCGACGCCAACGCCACGGGCGGTAAGGGAGGCGACGCCAATACCGGCAACACGCAGGAGCACAACGGCAACGCCAAGGCCGAGTCAAAGCCCCAGGAGGAGAAAGTGCCACTCGAGCACAAGCCCTCCTGCGGTTGCGACCAAGGCAACAGCGGAAGCCACGACGCGGACGCCGAGGGTGGAGACACCGAGGCGACCAGCGGCGATGCCTACGGAGGCGACGGTGGAGACACCGACGCCGACGGCGGTGACGCCGAGGCCTCGAACGAGGTGAAGGTGATCCAGTCCAACATCAGTGGGCTGGGAGGTTCGCGTTGGTAATTCGATAGTCGAAGGCGTCAGCCTTCGTGACGGGATGACCCCGGCGGTGCTTCGGCCCGCCGGGGTCGTTCCCTGCTCGAAAGCCTTCGCCTACGGAACGACCGGCCCGGTGTTAGGCCGGGCGGTTGAGGCCGAAGCCGACCTGGTGCTCGCCCGAGTCGATGCGCAGGAAGGAGACCTTGCCGAGGTAGACGGCGAGCACTCCGTCCTCGGTCTTGACGTCGTGCCAGCCGCCCTTCTCCACCTGCTTGCGCAGGTCCTTCAGCTCATCGTCGGTGAGCCGCACGGAGACGACCTGGCCGCCCTCGAAGCCGATCTCTACACGCTGCGCTTCTGCCATCAGTGCCCACCTCCAGCGGGTTCGACGATCTCGGTCAGCACACCGCCGGTCGAGCGCGGGTGCAGGAATGCGACGCGGCTGTCGCGGATGCCGGTCCGCGCCTCGCTGTCGATCAGCTCGATCCCGGCCGTGGCCAGGCGCTCCAGCGTCGCGTCGATGTCGTCGACGGCGTAGGCGACGTGGTGCAGGCCGGGGCCCTTGCGGGCGAGGAACTTGCCGACCGCGGTGTCCGGGCCCAGCGGCCGCAGCAGCTCGACGTGGCCGTCGCCGACGTCGAGCAGGACCGCCTCGACGCCCTGCGACTCGACCGTCTCGCGGTGCGCCAGCTCCATCTCGAAGCTCTTCGCGTAGAGCTCGATCCCCGCCTCGATGTCCTCGACGGCGACGCCGATGTGGTCGATCCTGCTGAACACGGGCGGCAGTCTACGTGGCCGGCGGCGGCTCATCCCCGGCGCCGCCCGCCTGCTCGACGCGGAGAATCTCGGCCAGCGCCGCGACGCCGACCTCGAGCTGCTCCGGCGTCGGCTCCTTGGTCGCCAGGTGGCGCTGGATCTCGCGGCCCGGCGTGTGGAACGCCTCCGCGAGGGGGGCGCCGTGGTGCCGGTCGCTCCAGGCGAACATCTCGACCGCGATCGAGGCGCCGCCCAGCCCGACCGCGGCGCGAGCCAGCGGCCCCGGTCGCTCGACCAGCCGCTCGAGCAGGACCGTGCCGCCGACGGAGAGCAGCATCATCGGGGTGACCAGGTTGGAGCCACAGCGGTCGTGCTCCTTGGGCACGCCGGCCGGGTCCTCGATTCCCTGCTCGTAGGCTGCGATCGCCTTGTGCTCGACGCCGTGGTAGGCGGCGAGGTCGCGGTCGAGCAGCGCCACCACGGCCGGCACGGCGCCGACCGCCTGGATGACGCTCTCGCGCAGCGCCGAGCTGCCGACCCGCTTGCGCAGCACCGCGGTCGCCACCAGCGTCGCCCCGATCGCGGCGAGCACGCGCCAGTCCTCGAACGGGAGCCGGGCGGCCCGCAGCCGGCGGCGGGTCAGCGGCAGCACCGCCAGCGCCTCGGCCAGGCGCAGCGGCCCGCGCAGCCCGGGGAGTTTCGCCGCCAAGCCCGGGGCCAGCTCGGGCTTGCGCTCCGAAGCGACCTGGATCTTCCCGTCGCCGTCGCGCACGGCAGCGGCCCAGTGTGTCGGGCCGTGGATCAGCAACCCGTTGCGCAACGCCATGCCGCCGAGTCGCAAAGGCTCCGAGCTCATGACTCCAAGATAGACGGCCCGCCATCTATGCCACCGCCGCCTGCACCCCCAGGGCCAGGCCGGCGACGACGAGGATTGCCGCGATCGCCCTGAGCAAAGCTTCGTCGTCGAGACGCCCGGTGAGGTGGGCGCCATCGCAACAGCGGCGCCTCCAGACGGTGGCGCTGCGGCAGCGGGCTGCCGTTGTCGTCGCGCGATCTCGAACGCCCCATAGAGAACGACGATCGCGATCGTCGCCAGCAGCAACCGCTGGGGCAACTCGCCCGAGACCAGTCCGCCGACGATCCCGCCGACCAGCGAGGGCGGCGCCATCAGCCAGAACAGGCGCCAGTCGATCCGGCCACCGCGCCAGTGGGCGATCGAGGCCGTGAAGGCGGAGGCGGCGCTGATCGCCACGTTGACGCCGGCGCCGGCCGCCGCGGATGAGGAGAACTGGAGCACCACCGGCAGCCGCAGGTTGCCGAGGACCAGCCCGGCGATGCCTCCCGCGACCGCGACCGCGAACGACCAGACCGCGACGCAGATCAGCTCCAGCGGCTCCATCGGGCCGCGAGCGTATCCCGGCTCCTCGAACGAGCTGTTAAGGCCTCAATGCCCGACGGCCGCGCGAGATCGGCGCGGTCGTCGGTTCCCCCCTGGGCTTCCCTTGTTAGGTCCGGCCGGAGGCCCCCAGTCCAGGCCTCCGGCCGGTGTGTCGGCTCTCCCTGGCTCTAACTCGGAAAGCCGTCTTTGAAACACCGACCGGTATTGGAAGTTGCGCCTGCGACTAACCCCTGCCAAAGCGCTTGCGCAGCTGCTCCAGGCGCCTGCTCAGCTCCTCCTCGAAGCCACGATCCGTAGGGGCGTAGAAGCGCTGGTCGCCGAGCCCTTCGGGCAGCAGCCGCTGATCGCTGACGCCGCCCGGCTCGTCGTGGGCGTAGCGGTAGCCCTCGCCCCGGCCGAGCTTCTTTGCGCCCGGGTAGTGAGCGTCGCGGAGGTAGTCGGGCGGAGTCTTGGGCGCCGTTCTCGCGCACCTCGGCCCGGGCCGCCGAGAGCGCCTTGTATGAGGCGTTGGACTTCGGCGCAAGGGCGAGGTAGACGGTGGCCTGGGCGAGGTTGAGCGCGCACTCGGGCAGGCCGACGCGGTCGACTGCGCGCGCGGCGGCGTCGGCGACCAGCAGCGCCTGCGGGTCGGCGTTGCCGACGTCCTCGGAGGCGAGGATGACCATGCGGCGGGCGATGAAGCGGGGATCCTCCCCTCCCTCCAGCATCACCGCCAGGTAGTAGAGCGAGGCGTCGACGTCGGAGCCGCGGGTCGCCTTGATCCAGGCCGAGATGAAGTCGTAGTGGCGGTCGCCCTGGCGGTCATAGTCGAGCGCCTTGCGCTGCAGCGCGTCCTCGATCGCGGCGACGTCGACCGGCTCGCCGTGCGAGCGCTCCGCCGCGCGCTCCAGGGCCGAGAGCGCCACCCGGGCGTCGCCGCCGCTGCGGTGCGCCAGCATCTCCAGCGCCGTGGCTTCAACCGGCGGCGGGTCGGCGAGGCCCCGTTCGGGGTCGGCGAGCGCCCGGCGCAGCAGCTCCTCGACCTGCTCCGGCTCGAGCGGCCGCAGCTCGTAGACCTGGCAGCGTGAGAGCAGGGCCGAGTTGACCTCGAAGTAGGGGTTCTCGGTGGTCGCCCCGATCAGCGTAAGCAGCCCCTCCTCGACCGCCGGCAGGAGAGCGTCCTGCTGGGCCTTGTTGAAGCGGTGGATCTCGTCGAGGAAGAGCACCGTCGGCCGCCCGGCCGATCGCCGCCGCTCCCGCGCCCGCTCGATCACCGCCCGGATCTCGGCTTTGCCCGCATTGACCGCCGACTCCTCCTCGAACGCCCCCTCGGCCCCAGCAGCCGCGATCCGCGCCAGCGTAGTCTTCCCCGACCCCGGCGGCCCATAGAGGATCGCGCTATGCGGATGCCCATCCTCAATCGCCGTCCGCAGCGCCGACCCCTCGCCCAGCACATGCTCCTGCCCCACCAGCTCATCGAGCGAACGGGGACGCATCCGCACCGCCAGCGGCGCATCCGCAGCTGGAACATCAGCGGACTGGGCTTCGTTGCTTTCGAACAATCGCTCTTCCATTGCGGCTCAGTATGAGGGCGTCGGGGGAGGTCTCGGGGGTGCCTCGCAAAGCGGCCCCCGGCAAGGTGATCCTCAGCCGCGAAGCGGCTCTAAATTCGTGAGCGGAGCGCCAGCGAAGCGAACCCAGGCAGCCCCGAGACCTCCCCCGACGCCCTCTACACTCAACCCCATGGAGAGCGCCACGCAGTCACCCCCTGCCCAGTCCACCCTCGAGTCCTTCAACCCCGCCACCGGCGAGCTGGTCGGCTCGGTCGCGACGATCACGCCGGACCAGGTCCAGTCCGTAGTCGACGATGTCGCCCGCGTCCAGCCCGCCTGGGCCGACCTGGGCCTGGCCGACCGCGGCCGCTACATGCGCCGCGCCGCCGACGTCCTACTCGACGAAATCGACGAGATCGCCGACCTGCTGGTCAACGAGCAGGGCAAGCCGCGGGCCGAGGCCTACACGATGGAGCTGCTGCCGACCGTCGACGCCCTGCACTGGTGCGCCAAGGCCGGCCCCAAGATCCTCGCCGACGAGAAGGTGCGGATGTCGCAGGCCTTCCTGATGACCAAGAAAGGCCGCTTCTCCTACGAGCCGATCGGGGTGGTGGGCGTGATCGCGCCCTGGAACTACCCCTGGTCGATCCCCTTCGGCGAGGTCGCGATCGCGCTGATGGCGGGCAACGGCGTGGTGCTGAAGCCGGCCAGCCTGACGCCGCTGCTGGGCGAGGCGATCCGCCGCGTCTTCGAGAAGGGCGGCCTGCCCGAGGGCCTGGTCCGCGTCGTCCACGGCGGTGGCGCGGTCGGCGACGCGCTGGCCCGCTCCAGCGTCGGCAAGGTCTTCTTCACCGGCTCGGTCGAGGTCGGCCGCAAGGTCGGCGCGGTCTGCGCCGAAAGCCTCAAGGGCTCGGTGCTCGAGCTCGGCGGCAAGGACCCGATGATCGTCTGCGCCGACGCCGACCTCGACAACGCGATCTCCGGCGCCGTCTGGGGCGGCTTCGCCAACGCCGGCCAGACCTGCTCGGGGATCGAGCGTGTCTACGTCGAGCGGGCGGTCGCCGACCGCTTCGTCGAGGGCGTCGCCCGCGAGGCGCAGAAGCTGCGCCTCGGCGACCCGCGCGAGTGGGAGACCGAGATCGGCCCGATGACCTCCGAGGGTCAGTACGAGATCGTCGTCGACCTGATCGAGGACGCGGTCGCCGCCGGCGCGACCAAGCTCTGCGGCGGCCCGACCGAGGTGAGCGGCTTCAGCGGCAAGTACGTCGCGCCGACCGTGCTGACCGGCGTCACCCACGAGATGCGGATCATGCGCGAGGAGATCTTCGGCCCGGTGCTGCCGATCGTCGTCGTCGACTCCGAGCAGGAGGCGATCGAGCTCGCCAACGACTCGCAGTTCGGCCTCGGCGCCTCGGTCTGGACCAAGGACCGCCAGCGCGGCGAGCGGATCGCCCGCCGAATCGAGTCGGGGATGGTCTGGGTCAACGACCACTCCTTCAGCCACGGCGCTTGCCAGTGCGCCTGGGGCGGGGTCAAGGACTCCGGCGTCGGCCGCTCCCGCTCCAAGTTCGGCTTCTACGAGTGCGTCAACATCAAGATGAACGCCTGGGAGCCGGGCCTCACCCGCGACTTCTGGTGGCACCCCTACGACCGCACGCTCGGCGAAGCGGTGCGCGCCTCGGCGAAGCTGCTCTACGGCAAGGGCGCGACGAGAACGCAGGCGCTGAAGGAGGGTGCTGGCCCGTTGCTAGAGGTCGGCCGCCGCACCCTGCGCAAGCGCCGCGGGTAAACCCGCGACAGCGCAGCCGTTCAGATCTGGGCGAAGATTCCGACCAGCGCGGCGATGAGAACCGCGATCAGGGCGCCGCTGAACTGAATCATCGTCCGTTGCATCGCGTCGAAACGCGATTCAAGGCGGTCGAAACGGGTGTTCATTTCAGTGCGCAGCATGCTGAATTCGGCATCGACTCGATTGAAGCGCCGATCCACCTCTTTGAACTGCCGGTCAATCGAGTCAAAGCGCTCTTCCAGCCGCTCGTCGGTCCAATCCCTCGTCATCGTCTCCATGATGACACCGTAACCTGCTGTCTGCACACACGTGGTGCGCGGATTGCAAAAAAGTTAGAGTGAGTTTCCGCGCGAAAGCGTGACTTAGGAGGCGACCGGCTCGGCGAGCTCGTAGAGCCCCTCGGCCTCGAGCTGGCGCAGCCGGTCGTAGTCGGCTTTCAGCCGCTCGCGGTCGGGGTCGACCAGGTAGATCATCCCGGGGCAGGAAAAAAGGTCGATCGTGCGCTTCAGCTCATCGCCGGGGCCGAGCATCGCGATCGAGCCGGCGAAGGTGGGTAGCGCCTCGATCTGGCGCAGGCCGTCGGCGCCGACGATCCGCCCTTCGTGCTGGGAGATCAGCATCACGCAGTAGTTGGCGGCCGCCAGCTCGTAGGGCCTGCCGGCGTGGCGGGCAACCGAGCCGGGGTCGATGTAGGCCTCGGCGGTGATCGCGGCGTGGCTCGGCGTGCAGCGGTCGATCACGTCGTCGCGGGTCGAGCCGTGCAGGCGCGCGCCCGACTCGACCAGGACCGGCCCGGTGGCGGTCAGCATCACCTCGGTGTGGGCGGGGCCAAAGCGGATCCCGAGCGCGTCGAGGACCTCTTCGACGTAGTCGGCGACGGCGTCCTGCTGCTCACCGTGGCGCGGGTGCAGCTCCTCGTAGTCGTAGACGAGGTTGCCAGCGATGCGGCGCTTGTTGTCCTGCCAGATCTCGGAGATCCGGTGCTGCCCCTCCCAGCTGACCGAGTTGACGAAGAACTGGGCGCCGCGCAGCATCTCCTGCACCAGCAGCTCCTCGTTGGCCCCCTGCAGCGCGTTGGGCC
Source organism: uncultured Solirubrobacterales bacterium (assembly GCA_963728045.1). Lineage (GTDB taxonomy): Bacteria > Actinomycetota > Thermoleophilia > Solirubrobacterales > 70-9 > VRUE01. The sequence continues at coordinate 1,100,093 of CAVSIE010000002.1, read as the reverse complement.
GGCCGAGGATGGCGGCGAAGGCGGCTTCGACTGCGGCCGGGTCCTCGCAGAGGGTGACGCCGTCGGTGCCGGCGCTGTCGAGCGGCTTGACCACGACCGGCCACTCGTCGCGCTCGCGCGCCCAGGCCGCCGCCTCGGCGGGGTCGTCGGTCTTCAGCTCCTCGACGGCACGCAGCCCGGCCGCCCGCAGCGCACCCGCCATCGCGTGCTTGTCGCGGCGCGCCCTGCTGCCGGCGCTGCCGTTGGAGGGGAGGCCGAGGCGCTCGCTGAGCGCGTCGGAGAGCAGCACCCCGGGCTCGGAGCCGACGACGACGAAGGCGGGGTCGTAGGCGGCGACCCTTGCCGCGGTCGCCTCGAGGTCGCCCTCGTGGATGACGTTCTCGGCGAAGTGCTCGGGGCGAAAGGAGCCCAGGTAGAAGCCCGGCATGCCGGGGTCGCTCTGCACGTGGACGACCTCGATTCCCGCCTCGGCGAAGCGCGGCGCCAGTTTGGCCCCGGTCGAGTAGGCGTCGACGACGACCCCCGTGCGCCCGTCGCTCACAGCGCCCTCCTCTCGCTCATGCCGTCGCCACCAGGACCTGCCGGTCCTCGGGCCGCTTCGGAGCGCCGGCGAAGTCGCCGTAGCGCTCGACATCGCGAAAGCCCGCTTCTTCCACCATCCGCTCCAAGTCCTCCGCCTCGTACATGCGGATGCGCGAGTCGACGATCTCGCCGTCGAGCTCGTAGCGGACGTGCAGCATCCCGGTCGAGAAGTCGACGTCGAGCGTCTCCTTGACCCCGTTGGTCTCGCGCACGACGACGCCCTCGTCGGTTTTGAGCCGGTAGCGCGAGCGCTCCAGGTCGGAGAGCTGCATCAGCAGCCGCCCACCCGGCTTCAGGTCGCGGTGGAAGGCGCGCAGCATCGCCATGTCCTCGGCCTCGGTGGCTCCGTAGCCGAAGCTCGAGTAGACGCTGACCAGGGCATCGAACGGCGCGACGCCCTCCGGCAGCGGCTCCAGCAGATCGGCGACGAGATAGGTCGGGCCGGGGCAGCGCTTTTCGGCCTCGGCGATCGCTGTCGGCGCGATGTCCACCCCCACCGCCTCGCAGCCGTGCTTCATCAGCGCCGCGGCGAAGCGACCGAAGCCGCAGCCCGCGTCGAGCACCTTGGCGCCCGGCTCGAGGCCGAGCAGCTCGACCGTCTGGGCGGCGTCCTCGGCGGTGGTGTCATAGCTGCCGAGGCGTGCGGCGACGCGCATGAAAGCGGGGCCGTAGTTGTCGGTTTCGTTGAGATGGGCGGATTTGGCGCTCACGAATTTCAAAGCGTAGCCGGACGTCGATATGGCAGGGTGCCGGGGATCGAACCCAGCGAGCTCGCCATCTCCGTCACCGATCTGCGCCGGGACTATGGGGAACGGCGTGCCCTCGACGGCGTCGACTTCGCCCTCGCCGGCGGCGAGACGCTGCTCGTCCTCGGCCCCAACGGCGCCGGCAAGACGACGCTGTTGCGAATCCTCGCCACCCTGCTGCGCCCGAGCGCGGGCCAGCTGCGTGTGCTCGGCTGCGAGCTGCCGCGCGAGGCCTGGCGGCTGCGCGGCCGGGTCGGCTACCTCGGCCACGAGCCGCTCCTCTACCGCGACCTGAGCGGGCGCGAGAACCTGCGCTTCCACGCCGACCTGCACGGGATCGAGCGGAGTGAGGCGGAACGCCGGATCGGCGAGCTGCTCGCCGCCGCCGGGATGGAGCACCGGGCCGAGAGCCGCGTCGCCGAGCTCTCGGCCGGGATGCGCCAGCGGCTGGCGATCTGCCGCTGCGTCCTGCACGAGCCGGCGCTGCTGCTGCTCGACGAGCCGGACTCCCACCTCGACGCCGAAGGCCGCGAGCTGGCCCGGGCGCTGATCGGCCCCACCGAGGGCCGTATCCGAGTGATCGTCAGCCACGACCCGGAGCGCTTCGCGCCCGAGGCGCAGCAGGTCCTCCGCCTGGAGGCGGGGGGAAGAGTGATGGCGGCATGACCCCGTCCCGCGCCGCCTTCGCCGCGATCCTCGGCAAGGACCTGCGCAGTGAGCTGCGCACCCTGCAGTCGCTGCCGGCGATGGCGCTCTTCGCCGTCACCACCTTCGTCATCTTCCGCTTCGGACTCGACCGCACCAGCCTCTCCGGCGACCTCGCCGCCGGGGTCCTCTGGGCGACCCTGCTCTTCGCCGCGATCCTCGGCATCAATCGACTCTTCGTCGCCGAGCGCGAGGAGGGCGGCTTCGACGCGATCCGCCTCGCCCCGATCGACCGCACCGCGCTCTTCGCCGCGAAGGCCGCGGCGCTCTTCACATACCTGCTGGCGCTGGAGCTGATCGTCGTCCCGGTCTTCGCCCTCTTCTTCCTCGACTCGGCGGCCGGGCTGGGGCCGCTCGTCGCGGTCCTGCTGCTCGCCGACCTCGGTCTCGCCGCCACCGGGACGCTGATCTCCTCGATGGCGGTCCACTCCCGCGCCCGCGACCTGCTGGGCCCGCTCGTGCTGCTCCCCCTCTCGGTGCCGCTGACGATCGCCGCGGCTGGCGCCAGCGAGCCCCTGCTCGCTTTGGGCGGTCCCGGTTACGACGGCTTCGGCGGCTGGCTGGCGGTGCTGGCGCTATACGATCTGGTCTTCCTCCTGGTCGGGTACGCCGTATTCGACTTCCTGCTGGAGGACTGAGGCGCCCCGCTCCCAAGGCGGCGCAGACCATGTACGGCACAGGACTGAGACCCCTCTCGATCGCAACCGTGGTGCTGATCGCCGCGGCGCTCTCGCTCACCTTCTTCTACGCGCCGCTCGACGCCGACCAGGGCTTCGTGCAGAAGATCTTCTACCTGCACGTGCCGCTGGCGATCGTCGCCCTGCTCGGCTTCGTCGCCGGCGGGGCCTTTGCGATCGCCCACCTGCGCAGCGGCGACCGGCGCTGGGACGCCTGGTCCTACGTCGCGATCCACATGTCGGTGATCTTCGGCGTCGCCGTTCTCCTCACCGGCGCGATCTGGGCCAAGGCCTCCTGGGGCCACTGGTGGGTCTGGGACGAGCCGACCCTGGTCAGCTTTCTGATCGTCTTCCTCCTCTACGCCACCTACTACCCGTTCCGCTACGCGATCGAGGACCCGGAGCGGCAGGCCCGCTACGCCTCCGTCTTCGCGATCGCCGCCGGCGCCTTCGTGCCGCTCAACTTCATGGCGGTGCGGATGGCCGAGAGCCTCGTCCACCCACGCACCTTCGCCACCGCCGAAGGCGGGCTGCCTGGGTCGATGATGTTCACCTTCCTCGTCTCGCTGGCGGCGATGGCGCTGCTCTGGATCACCCTGGTCAAGCTCGAGCTGACCGCGAAGAGCGCTTCCGGCCAGCTGAAGCGCCTGCGCCGGGCGCTCGACGCGCCGGCGCCGGGCGGCGGCAGCCGCGTCGCCCCGGAGGTGAGCTAGTGGACTTCCTGCCGCTCGCCGCCCCCGCCCTCCCGCTCGACGAGGCCGGCAAGTACGTCGCCGGCGCCTACCTCGTCTTCATGGTCCTGCTCGTCGTCTACGTCGCGATCATGGCGGCGAAACTGCAGCGGATCGAGCGTGAGCTGCGCGAGCTGGCGACCTTCGCCGAGGCCCGCGCCAGCGCCGAGGAGGCCGCGCCCCGGCAAGAGGAGGTGAGCGCTCCATGAGCGAGCTCCTCGCCCTCGGCGTCTCCCACAAGACCGCGCCGCTCGACCTGCGCGAGCGGCTCTCGCTGACCGAGGGCCGCGCGGTCGGCGCCCTGCGGGAGCTGACCGCCTCGCCGGGCATCCACGAGGCAGCGGCGATCTCGACCTGCAACCGCACCGAGCTCTACCTCGTCGTCTCGGACCCGGTCGAAGCCGAGTCGACCGCGCTCGGCGTGCTCACCCGCCAGGCGGAGATCCGGCCCACCGAGCTGCTCGGCCACCTCTACTCGCTGCGCGCCGGCGAGGCTGCCCGCCACCTCTTCCAGGTCACCGCCGGGCTCGACTCGATGATCGTCGGCGAGGCCGAGATCCAGGGTCAGGTCAAGCGCGCCTACGAGCTGGCTCTGGTCGAGGGCGGCACCGGGCCGATCCTCAACCGCCTCTTCCGTGGCGCCCTCGCCGCCGGCGGCCGGGTCCGCGAGGAGACCTCGATCGGCGAGAAGGGAGTCTCGATCCCCTCGGTCGCGGTCGAGCTGGCACGGCGCACGCTCGGCGACCTCAGCGAGCGCCGGGTCCTGGTGGTCGGCGCCGGCGAGACCGCGGAGCTGGTCGCGCGGGCGCTGGTCGCCCGCGGCGTCGCCACTGTCTTCGTCGCCAACCGCCACTACGACCGCGCGATCGGCCTCGCCCAGAACTTCGGCGGCGAGGCGGTGCGCTTCGAGGAGCTGCCGGAGCAGCTCGGGGCGGCCGACATCGTCGTCTCCGCGACCAACTCCCCCCACCACATCGTCGAGCGCGACGAGCTGGAGCAGGTGATGAGCGCCCGCGAGGGACGGCCCCTGTTGCTGGTCGACATCGCCGTGCCCCGCGACATCGAGCCAGCCTGCCGCGAGATCGCCGGGGTCAGCCTGCACGACATCGACGACGTGCAACAGATCGTCGAGCGCAACGCGAGCGGGCGCGAGGCTGAGGCGCAGCGGGCGGAGCCGATCCTCGCCGCCGAGCAGGACCGCTTCGAGCGCTGGCTCGCCTCCCTGGAGGTGGTGCCGACGATCGCCTCACTGCGCGAGCGCGGCGACGAGGTCGTGCGCCGCGTCCTCGCCGAGAACGAGGGGCGCTGGGAGAGCCTCGGCGAGGTGGACCGGGAACGGCTGGAGACGATGGCGAAGGCGATCGTCTCCCGCCTCCTGCACGAGCCGACCCTGCGGATGAAGCGTTCGGCGGGCAGCGACGAAGCGTACGCGTATGTGAGCGCCTTGAGAGAGCTGTTCGGGCTCGACGCCGAGACTGAGCCTGAGGGCGAGGGCAAAGGGAATGTGACAGAGCTGCGGAGAGCAAATCCAAATAGGGGTTCCACTTAACTTTTTCGCAGCCGCGTTTGTGGCTATCGACAATGGCCGATCGCGAAAAAGCACAAGACGTTTCACCCCTATTTGGATTTGTTCATCACACGCTCTGATGGTTCGGATTGCCACACGCGGTAGTGCTCTAGCTCTGGCTCAGGCACGGCAGGTAGCGGAGATGCTCGGGGGGGCTGAGCTGGTCGAGGTGTCTTCGGACGGCGTACAGGGCGATAAGGCGAGGTTCGTGCGGGGGGTGGAGCACGCCCTGCTCAATGACGAGGCTGACCTCGGCGTCCACTCCGCCAAGGATTTGCCAGCCGAGTTGACTGAGGGCTTGACGCTCGCCGCCGTGCCGCCGCGCGAGGATCCGCACGACGCTTGGGTAGGGGTCGGCTCCTCGCTCGATGACGTGCCGGAGGGCGCCCGCGTGGGCACTGCCAGCCTGCGTCGTCGGGCACAGCTGCTCGCCGCCCGCCCCGACCTCGAGGTGGGCGAGCTGCACGGCAACGTCGACACCCGGCTGCGCAAGCTCGCCGAGGGGGAGTTGGACGCGATCGTGCTCGCCGTCGCCGGGCTGCGCCGGCTCGGGCGTGCCAACGAGATCGCCTTCCCGATCCCGGCCGAGTCGATGACCCCGGCCGCCGGCCAGGGCGCGCTGCTGCTGCAGGTGCGCAGCGAGGACACGACGGCGATGGCAACAGCTGAGGGCTTGGTCGACCCACCTGCTCTGCGCGAAGTGACGGCAGAGCGCGCCGTCGTCGCCCTGCTCGAGGCGACCTGCAACAGCCCGCTCGGCGTCCACGCAACAGTCGACCACGAGTCGGGTCGGATGCGAATCGAGGCATTCGTCGGCCTAGCCGACGGCAGCGAGTGGCTGCGCGACCGCATCGAGGGCGACTCGACTGAGCCCGCCCTGCTCGGTGCCGAACTGGCCAAGCGCCTACTCGATACCGGCGCCCGCGAGATCCTCAACCGCGCTGAGGCGATGGCATGAGCGCGCGACCAGGAGTCGTGTATCTGGTCGGGGCGGGACCCGGCGATCCGGGGCTGATGACCGCGCGCGCCCTGGAGCTAATCGCTTCCGCCGACGCGATCTTCCACGATCGGCTGATCCCGCCTGGGGCGCTCGACGGCGCTCGCGACGACGCCGAGCTGGCCTACGTCGGCAAGGCGCCCGGCGTCCCTTCCGTCCCCCAGGACGAGATCGGCGAGCGGCTGGTCGAGGCGGCGCGGGCTGGCAAGAGCGTCGTGCGCCTGAAGGGGGGCGACCCCTTCGTCTTCGGTCGCGGCGGCGAGGAGGGCGAGGCGCTGCACGCCGCCGGGGTCGAGTTCGAGGTCGTGCCCGGCGTCACCGCCGGCGTCGCCGCGAGCGCCTACGCCGGCATCCCCGTCACCCACCGCGACGACGCCTCGGCGGTCGCCTTCGTCACTGGGCACGAGGATCCCGAGAAGAGCGAGACCGCGCTCGACTGGGACGCTCTCGCCCGCTTCCCCGGCACACTCGTCTTCTACATGGGCGTCAAACGGCTCGGCGAGAACGCAGCGGCGCTGATCGCGGCTGGGCGCGACGCAGCCGAGCCGGCGGCGGCGGTCGAGCGAGGAACGATGGATGGGCAGCGCACGGTAGTCGCCACTCTGGCGACTCTTGCGGAGGCAGTAGAGCGCGAGGGCATCGGCGCGCCCGCGCTGGTCGTCGTCGGGCCGGTCGTGCAGCGCCGCGAGGCGCTCGCCTGGCTCGAGCGGCGGCCTCTGCACGGCCGCCGGGTAGTCGTCACCCGTGCCCGCGCTCAGGCCAGCGGCCTCGCCGCGACGCTGCGCGCGCTCGGCGCCGAGGTCGTCGAGCTGCCCGCGATCCGGATCGAGCCGCGGCTCGGGAGCGAGGAGGCGCGGGGGGCGATCGACGCGATCGAGGACTACACGCTGCTCTGCCTGACCAGCCCGAACGGAGTGCGCCTCCTCTTCGAGGCGCTCGGAGCGGCCGGCAAGGATGCCCGCGCCCTCGCCGGCGCGACGGTCGCCGCGATCGGTCCGGGCACCGCCCGCGCGCTGGCCGATCATGGCATCGAGGCCGACGTCGTCCCGGAGCGATTCGTCGCCGAGGCCCTGATCGAGGCCTTGGCCGGGGTCGAGGTGGCCGGCCGCCGGGTCCTGGTCGCCCGCGCCGCCGAGGCTCGCGACGTCCTCCCCGAAGCGCTGCGGGAGCGCGACGCCGAGGTCGACGTCGTCGCCCTCTACGAGACCGTCCGCGAGCAGCCCGCCCCCGAGGCGATCGAGGCGGCTCAGGGCGCCGACTACGTCACCTTCACCTCGTCCTCGACCGTGCGCAACCTGACCGAGGCGCTCGGTGAGCGCTTCCCACGCGGCGCCCGCGTCATCTCGATCGGCCCGGTGACCAGCGAGGCCACCCGCGCCGCCGGTCTCGAGGTCGACGTCGAGGCCGAGCGCCACGACGTCGACGGCCTCCTCGCCGCGCTCCTCGCCGACGCAGCTCGATGAGCTTCGGCGCCCCGCATCGCCACTTCCGCGTCACCGACTCGACCAACTCCCGTGCCCGCGAGCTGGCAGAGGCCGGCGCGCCCGGCGGCGCCGTCGTCACCACCGACGAGCAAACCGCCGGCCGCGGGCGCCAGGGCCGCACCTGGACCGCCCCCGCCGGCAAAGCGCTGCTCTACTCAGCAGTGCTGCGCCCGCTCGGCGACCAACCACTGCTCCCACTCGCCGTCGCCCTCGCCGTGTGCGACGCGGCCGAGGAGCTGGCCCCAGGGACAGGCGCGCAAATCAAGTGGCCGAACGACGTCTGGATCGACGAACGCAAGCTGGCCGGCATCCTGATCGAGACCAAGGTTCAGGACGACTGGGCGGTGATCGGCGTCGGTCTCAACCTGACAGTCGCTCCTGAGGAGTTTCCGACTGAACTGAGGAATCCGGCGACTTCGCTCTTCGGCTCCGCTGAGGGGGGTCGGGGGGACCCCCGACGGAGCCTCCCCGCTGTTGCTCCGTCGGGGGTCCCCCCGACCCCCCTCACCGCAACCGCTGTTCTAAGTCGCTACCTAGACCGTTGGCTCGCCGCCAACTCGCGGACGGTGCTCACCACCTACCGCGAGCGCGACGCACTCCGCGATCGCGCAATCTCCTGGAGCTCTGGTCCCGACCTCAGCGAGGTCGCCGGCTCAGGAGTCGCCGCCGGAATCGACGACCGCGGCGGTCTCGTCGTCCGCCTCCCCGGCGGCGGCAGCACCGTTCTCTTCGCCGGCGAGGTCCACCTGCGTCTCTGAGTCCACGTCCCTCTTGGCCTCCGAGGCTTTTTTCGCCTTCGTGTCCTTCGCCTTCTCGACGCCTTTGCCGTCTTTCTTCTTCTTGGCGCGCTTGCGCCGCCTGCCGCCTTTGGGGAAGTTGCGCAGCAGCTCCCGCCCGATCGAGGAGGGCTTGCGGGCCATCCTCATCCGGGCGCCGCGCAGGACCTCCTCGCCCTCGGGGGTGTGGGCGACGGCGGCCGCCAGCAGCGCCACCCCCAGCCGGCGGTCCTGTTTGCGGGCTGCGTGGACAAGCCGGCGGGCGTTGCGCCCGTGCGCTCGCCCAGAGGAGTTGACCAGGAGGCCGAGCAGCCGCTTCGTCTCGGGCCAGCGCTGCACCGCATACTCTTCGTGCAGGTCGCGGGTGTAGGAGGCAAGCCGCCAGACCCAGGCCTGCGCCTGGTCGCGCCGTCCGATCCGCTTGTCGATCAGCGCCTGCAGCAGCGTCTTCGTCCCGGCCCGCTTGTCGTCCCGGCTCCAGGTGCCGACGATGTCGATCGCGTCGTCGAAGGCGTCGCCGTCGCCCAGATCGGCGATCTCACCCAGCGCTTTCAGTTTCAGCTGCGAGTTGCGGTTGCGCTGGATGCAGGTGAGGAGGAAGCGGCGACGCAGCTCCTTGGTCGTCGCGCCGCGCAGCATCGCCCGCGCCCGGCGCCAGTTCTGCGGGTTGACCCGCGCTCCGGCCAGCGCCGCCCAGGCGTGCTGCTCGGCGTGGTCGAGGTTCTCGACCGCGATCCGCCACAGCTCCCGTTCCAGCACCTGGGTGCGGCGCTCCTCGTTGTCGGAGACGGGGACGATCCGCCGCTCGACGCGAATCCGCCGGCCTCGCGCGCGCCGCACCGGCCCGACCACGATCGCGCCGCCGCGGTAGACGTCGCGGTCGAGCAGGCTATGCAGGGTGACGATCGTCTCGTCGTGGGTCGTCGCCGGGTGGACGAAGTCAATCACCAAGCCCGCTTCCTTACCGGGCGCGCGGCGAGTCACACGTCCCACCCGCTGCTGGTACACACGTTTCGAGGCGGTCGGCGCCAGGTGCATGCAGATCGTCGCCCGCGGCGAGTTCCAGCCCTCAGCGAGCAGCATCGCGTTGCAGAGCACGTCGACCTCGCCACGCTCGAAGGCGGCGAGGATCTCGGCCAGTTCGCGCTTCGGCGTCTCGCCGGAGACTGCGCGGGCGACGATGCCCGCGTCCTGCAGCGCTTTGGCGACGTTCTTCGCGTGCTGTACCCCGGCCGTGTAGAGGACGCCCGGGACTTTGCTGAAGCGGGTCTTGTAGAGGTCGGCGATGGCCACGTTGAAGGGGGCCTGGTCCAGCAGGGCGGCCAGCTCCTCCTGGTCGAAGTCCTGGTCGACCTCGCCCTTGCGCAGCGGCACTTTGGCGATCGTCCGCACCCCCGGCCCGGGCGGGATCCGCATGCAGCGCAGCGGCGAGATCACTCCGCGGCGGGCCGCCTGGGCGAGGTCGAAGCGCGAGGTCTGGGTTGGGAAGAGGTCGGCGACGTGGCGGGCGATCAGCGCCCCGGTCGCGGTCATGCCGATGTAGACAGGGCCGGTCCAGTCGCGGATGCAGGCGCTGGTCTTCTCGCCAAGGGCGGTGTGCGCCTCGTCGCAGATCACGATCGAGTAGGCATCGGAGACTTTTTTGTGGTTGCGGACGAACCACTGGTAGGTCTCGACCGTGACCGGGCCGTCGGGGTCGTCGCGACCGTCGAGCAGGGGTGGGCGCAGCCGCTCCTTGTAGCCGCGGTCGGAGATCTCGCCGATGAACTGGTCGACCAGGTTGCGACGGTGGGTGAGGATCAGCACGCCGCCGGTGCGGGAGGCCTCGATGAAGCCGACCGCGGCGACGGTCTTGCCGGCGCCGGTCGCGTGCTCGAACCAGAAGCGGCGGTCGGCGCCGGGGTCCTCCGGCGCCTCCTCGATCGCCTCCTCGTCCTCGGCGTCGGCCGGCGACTCCTCCCAGTCTTGGGGCTCCTCGTCGGGAGCGAGCTCGTCGTCCTCCAGCGCCTCGGCGTCGTCGCCGTTGCCGGAGGCGCCGTCCTCAGACTCCGCCGCCTCGGCCGTTTCGGCCGGAGGCACGGTCGCCGCCGCGCCGTTGCCGTTCTCGGCGGCGGTCTGCTGCTCGGCCATCAGCTCGGTCAGCGTCCCGGAGAGCGCGTCGACCTGGTGCGGGTTGAGCTGGGCGCCGTCGCGCAGCGTCGGCGGCTCATCGGCGAGCAGCCGCTCCAGCCCGAGCAGCAGGGAGAAGTCCTGCCGCCACTGGATCGAGGGGTCCTCGGCGCCCGCGTCCAGCTCCTTCAGGGCGGCGTCGAGAGCGCGCCGCCGCGCGGTCCCGGGGGCGAGCGCCTCCGGGCCCTCGCCGTCGAGCAGAAAGGGCTCGCGGACGAACGACGCCGCGCGCTCGATGTCGGCGCTTGAGGGAACTGCCGCTCGCGCGGCAACTTCGCTGGTCTTGGCCATGGCGGCTTGTGAGTCCGTCCCCGCCGGAGCTGCGGCCGGGACAAGTAGTGAGGAGCCGGGAGTCGGTCTCTCCTCCCCCCGACGATTCTCGGAGTCCGCATCCAACGCGGACCGAACAAACGTATTGTAATCAAGGAATTGCGAAAGCCGGGGCGACAGCTGGCGATCTGCCTGGTGGCGATAGCCGCGCTGACCGTAGGGGGCTGTGGCTCCTCCGACGATGGAGCCGGCAAACACCCCGACTATGAGAAGGCCCTGGCCGGGTCGCCGCCACCACTGGCGGCCCTGCACACGCAGGGGAACCAGCTGCTGGACGGCGGCGTCGACGCTTACGAGCGGCGGATCGAGGAGCTGCGCGGGTACCCGGTCGTGGTCAACGTCTGGGCCTCCTGGTGCGGGCCGTGCCGGATCGAGTTCCCCGCCTTCCAGCAACTGGCCGCCGAGTACGGCAAACGCGTCGCCTTCCTCGGCGTCGACAGTCAGGACTCTGACGACGCGGCGCGCACCTTCCTGCGCGACAACCCCGTCCCCTACCCCAGCTACACCGACCCCGACGAGGAGATCGCCGACAGCATCGGCGCCTCGCGCGGCCTCCCCGCCACCGCCTTCTACGACAGGGACGGCGAGCTTCTCTACTTCACATACATCCCCTACGTCGAGCACGAGGACCTGCGCGCGGCGATCGAGAGCTGCGCGCTCGGGCAGCCTCCCGTGTGCGAGAGCGGATAATCAGCCCGTGGATGCCTACGTCGTCATCGCCCTACTCGGAGTCGCCCTGCTCGTCGCCGAGCTGCTGCTGCCGACCGGTGGGGTGCTGGCGGCGCTCGGCGCGCTCGGCCTGGTCGGCGCCGGTGTGGTCGCGCTCGAGAGCGGCTCCGATGCCTCCTCCTACATCGGCCCCGGTCTGATCACGCTCGGCGTCCTCTCCCTCGTCACCTTCTTCTTCGTCGGCCGCAAGGTGCTCGAAGCACACCGCGACGAGCCGGTGCGGACCGGCCCGGAGGAGCTGGCCGGCGCCCTCGCCGAGGCACGCACCCCGCTCGCGCCAGAGGGTCAGGTCTGGATCGAGGGCGCCCTCTGGAGGGCGCGCCTGGCCGGGGGCGAGGGCCGGGCCAGCGTTGGGGATAGAGTCAGGGTCGAGGCGGTCGAGGGGCTGACCCTGGTGGTGCGCCCCGAGTCGCAACCCGCAGCGTCCGAGGAAGGAGCAGGCTGATGGAGGTCCTGATCGGCGTACTGGTCGTCCTGGCGATCTTCCTGCTGATCGCGCTCGGCGCCTCGGTGCGGGTGCTGCGCGAGTACGAGCGAGGCGTGATCTTCCGGCTCGGGCGGCTGATCGCGCCGAAGGGGCCCGGCCTGATCCTGCTGATCCCGTTCATCGACCGCATGGTCAAGGTCGACCTGCGCACGGTCACCCTCAACATCCCGCCGCAGGAGGTGATCACCCGCGACAACGTCCCCTCCAGCGTCAACGCGGTCGCCTACTTCCGCGTCGTCGACGCCGAACCGGGCGATCGTCGAGGTCGAGAACTTACCTGCTCGCGACGTCGCAGATCGCGCAGACGGCGCTGCGCTCGGTGCTCGGCAAGGCCGAACTGGACCAGCTGCTGGCCGAGCGCGAGCGGCTCAACGAAGAGCTGCAGAAGATCATCGACGAGTCGACCGAGCCCTGGGGCGTGAAGGTGACCGCGGTCGAGATCAAGGACGTCGAGATCCCTGAGCAGATGCAGCGAGCGATGGCGCGCCAGGCCGAGGCCGAGCGCGAGCGGCGGGCCAAGATCATCAACTCCGAGGGCGAGTACCAGGCGGCGCAGAAGCTCACCGACGCCGCCGACATCATCAGCACCAACCCCGCCTCGCTGCAGCTGCGCTACCTGCAGACGCTGCTCGAGATCGGCAGCAACCAGAACACGACGATCGTCTTCCCGCTGCCGATGGACGTGCTCGAGCCGTTCCTCGCTGGGGCCCAGGGCGGGGCGAAAGCCAGGAAAACCTCGTCCGCCCCGCCGGCCGAGGGCGGCGCCGACGACCCTCCCCCCTCCCAGCCCTGAGCGCTCCCGAGCTCCGCATCGACCAGCTGACCGGGCTGCGGACGATCCTCGCGCCCGGCCGCGCCGACCGTCCGGACAACTTCGGGACGCCGACGAGCGAGCCCAAGGGCGCAGAGAGCTGTCCCTTCTGCGAGGGACAGCGAGGACCGCACCCCGCCCGAGGTCTACGCGACGCGTGCCGGCGGCGAGGCCGACACGCCGGGCTGGACGACGCGGGTGGTGCCGAACCTCTACCCGGCGCTGGCGCCGAGGGAGACGGTCCGGCGATTCGGCCGCGGGCGGCAACCCGAGCGCGACGGCAACCGGCGGCGAGGCGGGGCCTTCGCCAGCTCCGGCGACCCGCTGCTGGAGTCGCGCCGCGCCGGCGAGGCCGACCTCTTCGTCTCACGCCCGGCGAACGGCGCCCACGAGGTGATCGTCAACGCACCCAGCACGTCGACCGCGATGGCGGAGCTGGACGAGGAGCAGTTCGCCGCCGCGGTCGAGACCTGGCGCGAGCGGATGCGCGCCCACGACGACGCCGCCTACGTGCAGCTGATCGTCAACGAGGGCGGCGGGGCGGGCGCCTCGCTCGAGCACACCCACGCCCAGCTCTACGCCCTTCCCTTCGTGCCGGCGGCGGTGGCGCGCGAGCGCGAGCGGGCGGGCGCCTACGCCGAGCGGACCGCGGGCGGCGGCGCTGCTCAGCGACGTCCTGGTCGAGGAGGTGCGGCGCCGCGAGCGCCTGGTCGCGATCGACGACGAGGCGGCGCTGATCTGCCCCTGGGCGTCGCGCTCTCCCTTCGAGCTGCGCGTCGTGCCCCGCCGCGAAGCCGCCAGCTTCGAGGAGGACACCGCCGGGGCGGCGATGATCCGCACCGCGCTGCGCACCCTCGCCGCGCGCTTCGACGGCTCGCCCGAGCTCAACCTCTGGGTACGCACCGCCCCCCGCGGCGCCGAGCAGCTTCCACTGGCACATCGACATCGCCCCCCGCCTCACGGTCAAGGCGAGCTTCGAGTTCGCCACCGGCGTCGACATCAACACCTACCCACCGGAGCAAGCGGCAGCCGACCTGCGGGAATCGCTCTGAGGGGATCTGGCATCGCATATCGGCGTCCTCGGTCGCTCACGTGCAGAGCACGCTTCGCTCCCTGCGTCCTTGATCTGCTTCGCCAGATCCCCCCAGAGTAGGGTGGCGCGATGCCGCCCAACCCGCGTCCGATCCCGCGCTTCATCGCCGACTCGACCCAGGAGGGGATCCCGCACGGGCGCTTCGCCGAGCGCCTGGTGGAGGCGTTCGGGGACGCGTGCGACTCGATCGAGGAGCTGCCCGAAGGGGTCGAGGCTCCGGAGGCCGAGGCGATCGGCTGGTTCCCGGAGCGTGCCTGGGGCGGGCGCGTCTGGGTCCCCTGCACCGCGCGCGTCGACGGTCCCGATGGCGGCGCGCTGGAGCTTTTCGGCCACGTCTCCTACGCGCAACCGGAGGAGGGCGGCGAGCCGGGCGACTTCCAGGCCAAGGCCGACTTCACCGACGTGCTCGCCGAGGACAACCCCGAGTGGCGGATCGACCTCAACGACGACGTGATCGGCCGCTGGCGGGGCGAGAACGGCCGCGCCGGCGACGTCACCCTGGTCTGGGGCCGCCCCCTGGTCCGTAACGCCGTCGCCGCCAGCGCCGAGCTGGACGCGGAGACGGTCGACCAGGAGATAGTCACCGACGAACGCTTCACCCTGATCGCCCTCGACGCGCTCAAAGGCTACGGCGACGACGTCTTCATGGAGGTGAAGCTCTGGAGCCGCCGCGCCCTCGAGCTCGCCTCCGAGAGCCTCTACGACTAGCCATCACGGCCACAGCTCCGCAAGGACCAACCGGACCTTTTCCGTCCGAGTCTCCTGAAACCTTTATGGGTTTTGTATTTTGCATATAAAGCTTTATGCTTTCCGCCACTCATGGCGGATCAGTCCAGTCAATTCAGTCCCACTTCGCTGACGCCCGAAGCCCGCGAGCAGCTCCGCGAGCAATCGAAGGGGCTCTTTGGGAACAAGGATCGTCTCGACGTCCTGTTGGCAATAGCCGACAGTGACGACGGGATGGTCAACGCCACTGACTTGGAACACGAGATCGGCTTGATCAACAGCCGGGTGCGGGCGCAGCTCCGTGCGCTGGTGAAAGTCGGACTTCTCTCTGAGGTCGACACAGGCCAGGACAAAAAGCGCTGGTACATCCGAAGCGATAGCTCGTTCTGGCAGGCCTGCCAGGACCTTTACACCGACTGGACGCGCAGTGAGGCAGAGTGACGAATGGACCATGCGCAGCCCGGCTCGCCTGTCCCTCCGCCGGGAGACCGAATGGGATTCTTCCGCAGCTTGATAGCAGTCCTGCTGCCAGGCCAGTCGCGAACCCGCGATTCCCAGGAGATAATCGCCGAGTACGAGGAGGCTCTCCGGCGGCTCTATCCCGATGGCATGCCATCGGGAGACGGGACGGCCCAGTACGACAGGCTCGCTGAGATCTATCGCGAGGATCTGGAATGGCACCTGACGTTCAAGAGGCGCGTCCTTTTAACCGGACTCGCCGGCGCCATCCTCTCGCTGGCCTTCGGGGCTGCGTTCTTCCTCGAGCGCTTCGCCGCCTAGCCGGAGCCCTCCGCCTCAGCTTTGACCAGCGCTGCGGTTGACCGCGCAGCTGCGGGTCAGCGTGCTGGAAAGTGTGCGCCCGTCCTCAAAGGTCATCGAGGTGCGGGCGAAGGGGAAGAGGGCGCTGAAGAAGCCGGCGGGGGCGGCGCAGGCGGCGCTGATGTAGCTACGCGCCTCACCCCGGTAGGAGTAGCGCCGGAACAGGGAGAGCGCGATGGTCTCGACGTAGCCATAGCGGTTGACCGCGATCGGCAGAGCACCGGTGAGGACGGTGCCGAAGGTGCCGCTGGTGCGGCGGATGTGAAAGACGATGATCCGGGTGATCGGCACCGGCTTGATGCCGTAGATGTGGGCGAGGATCGCGTCGTGGCCTTTCGAGACCGCGTTGAAGGCGATGATGTGACCCCGCGACGGGAAGGTGTCCTGTTCGGGGAAAGCCGTGTTGGCGCGGTAGATCCCCTCCCCGACCTTGGCTGGCCCACAGGCGGCCATCGCCTGCCGGGCTGAGGCCGCGACGATCTCGTTGTAGCCGCAGACCGGTAGGCCATGAGGATCGATGCGCCCGCCGCGGTTGAGCTCGATCTTGATCTGGCGCAGCGCCGGCGGCCGCTCGCCGGAGAGGGTTCTCACCGTGCCCTCCACCTGGACGGAGATCGGCGCCAGCTCCTCGCGGGGCAGGGCATCGGGGTTGATTCCCCCGTTGAAGCGGACGAAGAGGTCACCCCGCTCGCTCAGCTCGGCCTGGGCAGGCGCAGCGATAGCGCCCAAGAGCATGAGCACGACGACCAGCCCTGCTGCCTTCCCGCTCCGCGACATCCTCGAGTACCAGGATAGGGATCAGGTTCTGAGCGCTTCGAGCCAGCCGTCGAGGTCCTTCACCCAGAGTGCGATCGAGTCCTGCCTCCCGAGATCGGTCGTCCAGACGACCTTCAGCAGGTCCCGCGCGATCCACTTGCCGAGATGCGACCTCGCCGTCGTCACCTCGACGATCGAGTCACGCGGAATCCGGACCAGCCGGTTAGGCGCCCACTGCGCGAACAGAAGCTCATGCCTGGTCAGCGCGAGATTGCCATTGCCGCGCACCTGCCAAGCCCGCCGACTGAACCCCGAAACTGTTGGCGTCACTCTCGCGCAGCAGCGTCAGCTTTACGATGAGCTGACCGGCCCCGATAGCTCAGCTGGATAGAGCGACTCCTCCTAAGCGAAACTGAGGATTCGCGCTTTTCGCAGAGGCAGAGCGGAATGCGTCGAAATCTCTGCAGACTGATTCGACTCGATTACGCACGATCGACGTCGATTTGGGCAGCGCTGCCCATTGAGGCAGAGGTCTTCACCGCTCCGCTACCGTGTGGGCCATGGAGTCCATCCCGGGGGTGAGCAAGCCGTCGAAAGACGCGGCGGCCGAGGCCGAGGCGGTCCGGCTGCATCGGCTGCTTAAGGACGCACAACGCCCCATGAGCGTGAACCTGGCCGAGGGCATAGCGCTGAGCCACAAGTTGATGCGATTCGTTGGCTCCGCCCGGCCCAATTGACCGAACCGGCTTTTGATCAACTCCTGCGCCGACTCTCTGAAGCGGAGGTGGAGTTTGTTCTGATCGGCGGCCTTGCCGTCAATGCCTGGGGCGTCGTCCGAGGAACGAAGGACGTGGACGTTGTCGTCGCCCCTGACCCCGGGAACCTTAAGCGTGTCGCTGACGTCGTCGTGGCCATTCACGGCCACATTCAAACCGGTGAGTCATTCCTCAGCACGCCACCGTCGATCGCAGCACGACTCGCAAGCGGAGAGCACGTTGCCATCGAGACCGAACTCGGCCAGCTGGATGTCGTCCAAGGACTCGACGGCGTTCCGACCTACGACGAGCTTCGTGCCAGGGCAACCGAGTCAGAGGTCCTCGGCATCAGAGTCCTCGTTTGTTCATTTGGGGATCTAAGGGCGATGAAGAGAGCAGCAGGAAGAACACGCGATCAGGCCGACCTTGAGGATCTCGATGCGACAGGCCATTAGCTCTACGATGAGCCTCCGGCCCCGATAGCTCAGCTGGATAGAGCGACTCCCTCCTAAGCGAGGCCGAGAAGTAGCGCCTCTTGGCTCTAGAAAGCCAAACGCGTCTTCCCTCCTTGCATTGGCGGTGGCGGTCGATTTACGTCCGATTCATGTCGATTTGGGCAGCCGCTGCCCAATGAGTTGCAGGAGTCGGCGGCATGCTCCGCTACCGTGTCGCCATGGCTTCTCACGATCTGATCGACAGAGCTGGAGCAGCGCTAGCAGAGGCAGCGGGGGCCGACGCCAAGGTCATCTTGTTTGGCTCCTACGCACGTGGAGAGGAGAGGTCCGACAGCGACTTCGACTTCCTTGTGATCGAGCCTGACGTGGAGGATCACTTTGGTGAGTCGGTGCGGCTTGCCAAGCTCGTCGGCGAGCTTGGAGTCCCCGCAGACGTGGTGGTCGCCAGCGAGGACCACGTGCGCGAATGGGGGGGGCTCCCGGGCACGATGATCCACGATGCCCTATCCGAGGGGAAAGTAGTTGGCGGCCGAGCCACGTAGCGGCGACGACCTCGCCAAGCTGTTGATGGAGAAGGCGGCAGGCGACGAAAAGATCCTCCTCCGACTCATCGGCGAAGAAGACATCCCCGACGACGGCCTTGGATTCCACGCTCAGCAAGCTGTCGAGAAGATGATCAAGGCAGTCCTCGCGCATAACGACGTTTCATACGAGCGCACCCACAACATCGCCTACCTGCTCAAGCTGCTAGACGGGGCAAGCATTCCCAAGCCCGACAACGCGGTCGACCTTCCCAATCTGAGTCCGTGGGCAGCAGAGTTTCGCTACGCACGTCAACCGGAAGCCGTGCCCGACCGAGCGGCAATGCGCTCGTCGGTCGAGCAGACCAAGGCATGGGCGGAAGCTCAGCTGGCTGGTCTTTACGATGGGTCATCCGGCCCCGATAGCTCAGCTGGATAGAGCGACTCCCTCCTAAGCGGCAGGACGCACGTTCCGAAGACAACTGGACCGCAAGGCGAGCTACCCTCACGCCATGTGCGATGCAGTGCATGGCAACCGGGTATCGCCGAGCCGTAGCCAGCGTCGATGACGATCATTGCTCCCGCGACCTTTCTGGAATCCCTCGAAGGGTGGTCGGCTATCGCTGTTGCGGTGGTAGGGGTCCTAGCACTTGGCGGGACGGTCCTAACCCTCCGCCAGAACCGCAATGACTCCAAGAGGGCCCGTGCGCTCGACTACCTGCGCCGCCTGTTTGGGCTCGATTTCGCGCCGCTGCACATGCAGGTACTCACCTACCTGGGCTCCGCCGACAAGGGTGTCTTCCTGGATCCCGAGGAAGCCATTCTCGGCCCCTCCTCAAAGCCAAAGACGGACACAGAAGCCGATGCGGCGTATGACAGCTTGAACCTTGAACAGCGGGCCAATGTCTTCCTCGTCTTCAACTTCTACGAGGAGCTCAGCGGTTCATACCGGGCGGGGCTACTAGATGACAAGATCGCCCAAAGGATGTTGCTGTCCCCCATTCTCGAGACGTGGAACGACGCGGCTTGGTTTGTCGAGGTCGCAAGGCGCAGGACCAAGATGAACTACGAAGGAATGGGTTACTTAGAAGACGCTGCCGAAAGGGCAGGTGAAGCGGTGCTCTCCGAATGGGAGGGGCTGGCTAAGGAAATCAGGGCAGACCAATGTCGACCTACGCCGCGTGAGTGGCTAGACAATCGTGCATGGGGAGGAATGACTTACTTCATTGCGCTTGCCGCGGCCCTCGGCGCCGTCGGGCTGGCGGAGGCCGCGCTCGGCTCCAATGGATTCCGTGATCTCGCAGCGTCGTTCTTGTTTGCAACGGCGGCTGTGTGCCTTGCCATTGCGATCGTCGCCATTGCCCTGCCGCTGGCAAGCTCGCCTACGCGCCGTGCCGCTCTCGTCTCCCTAGCGCTCGCCGGCACGCTCAGCATTGGGACCTCGGTCACCCTCGCCCTGAGGGCCTCGCGAGGCCCTCAGGGCGTGCGAGGTGCCATGGGGAAGCAGGGCCCCGAAGGAATGAAGGGGAAGCAGGGAGAGACTGGGCCGGAAGGTAAACCCGGCCCAGAGGGGGAACCGGGGGCACATGGCAAGCGGGGGAAGCAGGGAGAACGAGGGCCGCGCGGATATCCGGGGTTTCCGGACTTATAAGGGTCTATGCAGGGCTGTTCATCGCCGCGAGAGGCTGGTCGGCACGACCCTGAGCAGAGCCTTTTCTCGGCATCTGCCCCGATAACTCAGCTGGATAGAGCGACTCCTCCTAAGGAAATGGCTCGCATAGTGACGCCCACCGAGCAAAGTGTGTTGGTGCCCTACGTATTGTGAGGCTAAGCGAGCGAACCTAGACAGGTTTCGCACACCCCGGCAGCCCTCGAACGACGACCCGGGAGAGTGAGGGGCACGGCCGACTCGAGCGCTCCCCGCCGTAGCGTCTCGGCAGCGGATTTGACCACCTCTGAGGAGAGGCTGGCCAGCGACCGGGCGCCGACGTACAGGCAGCTCAGGGCGGCGAGACCCTGGGCTGCGTCAAGAGCAGCGTGAACCTGTGCGGCGCTGAGCTTGCGGAGGTCCAAGCTCGGCAGCGTGTCGAGAAAGCCGGCAGTGAGCCAGTCGCCAGCTCCAGCGGTATCGACCGGATCCACCGCCGGGGCGGCGATGTGTGCCCACTCGTCGTTGCCGACGCGGAAGCGGAGGCCCTCGGCGCCGAGCGTCTCGATCTGGAGCTGGCCGGGGCGGGACTCGAACATGACGCCGTGCAGCTCACCGTTCAGCTCATGACTCCACTTGAGGACGTCAGCATGCTCAGCCATGCGCCCTGCCAGCGCTTCTGTACCCCTCGCCGAGGGCTCGACCACCCTCAGCGAGCCATCGCCGTATCGCTCGAACAGCTCAAGCGCGTACCCGCTCATCCGGTCGGCGAAGACTACGTTAGGCGGCTTGGCCGCAACGATGACACCGTTTGCGTCGAGCTCCTCGCCATCGACTGCCTTGAACCGTGGCGAGCGGCGCTCGCAGGACGGGCATTTGAAGGCAAACTCGTGATCGGGTGGTGTCACCCGGTGCACTACGACCGGCGTCTCCACAGCCGCATCATGAAACTGGCCCATACACTTGACGCCGGCCATCTCCAGGTCGTGGGCAACGCGCCGCCCTGGCGTGTCAGCGCCGATCCGCGCGACGAGCGAGCTCTCCCAGCCGAGAAAGGCGAGGTTCGCGGCTACATTAGCCGCCGTCCCTCCCGCCACTTGACGCACTGATGCATCGTGGCAGACCACATCGAGCGCCACGTAACCTGTAGCGACGACCGAACGCGGGGCCTTCATCGTGTCGGCATCCCGACCAGCCAAACCCCGGAAAGCTCGCTGCTCGCCGCCATCTCCTCCGCGTCGCCACTCGTCGTGAACCCGTAGTGACCCGGCTCCGTGTTGAGAGCCGGCAGCTGGTGCTCGTAGGCCGCCAGCAGCGCCCCGAGCGAGAGCGACTTGGATGAGTGCAGGGAGAGGACCACGGCCGAGTCGCCAACCGGGCTGAGTGCGTCTCGGTATCGCGCCTGCAACCGGCTCAGCGCCCGGTAGAGGTCGAATGGGTTGCGCTCGTCAGCGTAGATGTAGTTGCTGGGCTCAACTTCCAGGCGATCGACCAGGAGGTTGCGCATTTCCAGGAGGAGATCGTCTGCCCGGCGCGGGTTGCGAGCGGGGAAGGGCAGTACGGGACAGATCTCGTCGGCGCGCAGCCGCTCGGCCAGTTCCTCGATCTGCGCCGTCGCCCCCTCACCGAGTACCGGTGCCCAGACCAGCGTCGGACGCTGTGCGTCGGGGTCCAATTCCACGCCGAAGGTGAAGCCGAGCATGGGTGCCGGCGTCTCGACCCCGCCGGTGCCGGCGATGCTGCGATCGATCTCGACGTTCTCAGCCACACAGACCTGTAGCTGGGCGTCGATCTCGCTGCTGTCAAACATGCTCAGGAGGCCCTTGATCAAGCCGAAGTAGATGCCAACAGGGAGAGCCGAGATGTCGACAACGATCTGCGACGCGTCCCGGAAGAGGTCTTTAGCGACGATCGCGCTGAGCAGGGGGCGGGAGAGGGCGCGGCGCTCGTGGACGGGAGGACAGGGAATCCGCTCGTGCGTCAGGCCTCGCTTGGCGGCCAGCGCGCTGAGCCGCTCGACATTGCGCCCCGCCGCCTGCGCGCGCTCCGACGTCCCCCCTGGCGGGGCCAGGCCCAATGAGATGATTCCGACCTCGCCGAAAACGCCAGATTCGGCTGCGTGCTCCAGCCCGACCAGCATCCTCGGGTCGAACCCCTCGCCGACGATATAGACGGAGCGACCAGCCTCCGACCCGGCTGCCCACATCTCTGCCACCTCGTCCTTGCCACGGACATGGACGTAGTCGCTCCAACGCGACATCAGAGCTGCAACTGCGCGGTGTCGTGGACCTCAATGCCGGCGGGCTCGGCGCCGGTCATCCAAGCCGCCATGTCCTCGAGTCGCCGCTCGCGGAAGCCGCCGCGTCCGAGCGGCAACCGGAAGCGCGGGCACATCAGGCGGTTGAGGTAAATCACCATCACTCGCTGGTTCTTGACCGAGTAGTCGAGCTGGACCGAGAAGACGTTGCTCGCAACTCCGGCGGCGATTGCGGCAAAGAGCTCCTCGCTCCCCCGGATCCCGGCCCTGGTCTCGGGGTCGAGAAGGCGCTCGCGGTCGGTCATCTGCATTGCGGTACCGGTGACGCCGGGCGAATAGGGCGCGGTTGGGCGGAAGGTATCTGCCTGTGAGAGTTGGACGATAGCCTCGGCAAGCCTGCGAACCAGCCCGCCGTCCCGCACCCGAGATGGCAGCTCGCGCCAGTAACGCTCGCTAGCTCTGTGGGCGATGCTGTCCTGCTCCCTGGCCTCGAGGCTGGGCAGGCGTTTCAGCGTGATCAACGCCAACATCTCCTCAAAGAGATCCCCTCCGAGGCGCAGATACTGGTCGACATTCTCGGAACCAAGCTGGGCCATCGTCCGTGGACCGACGTAGTAAGGAAGGTCGAAGTCCCGCGCGAGGAAGTGACGCGCTGCGGCACGCACGCGGGCCTCGCGCTGTTCGAATTCCTCAATCGGAAGCGGTTCCTCGAACAGCTCGACTTCGGCCCGCTCCCGGTCGGCGTGGATCACGATCTCAAGCGACCGTAGCCGCACAAGCGAGTCGTATACAGGCCGCCCCCCCACCTCGCGGATCCACTCGTCGTAGCGTGCGTGCCCGCCTGCGATCTCCGCGACGCGCTCCCGCATCGAGGCAAGGATCGCCTCTCCATGCCCCCCAAGCAGTTTGTCGTCTGGAGCATCGATCAGATCGGTGAAGCTCTGCTGTACGTTCGCATAGTCGTCCAGGTAGGAGCGGGAACGACGGTTGGAAATGTCCTGCAGGACACGCTCGTGTCGCCCTCGCGCGCGACGAGCCTGGTTCTCCAGTTCGATGAGCTCGAAATCGCGGCCCTCCGAGCTGCCAACCAAGACCTCGTCGTTGGTCAGGGCTTCGAAGCGCTCCGAGTACCAGCGCGCAACTTGAAGAGTCCTTCCCCGGAGCTGTTCGATCAGGGCATCGCGCTGAGCGCGGCCCAGCTCATGGCCATCGTCGAACATCACCAGTGGTCGTTGCGGCAGCTCACTTCCTGCCACCTGCAGACGGGTCTTGGAAAGCAGCGAGAGAGAATGCAGCCTCGGCGTAACCAGTAGCTCGGAAACGTCGACTTCGCCGGGCAGGACGGCGTCCAGCGGGCGAAGGATCTCACGTTCGATGCGCATCGCCCAGGCATAGAGTTGCTCACCGTTGAGGCCTCCAACCAACTCCGCCTCGGTGGCGGTCTCCGCCTGTGAGCCAAGCGGCACCAGCTCAAGCTCACGAGGATCTTCGTTGCCAGCCGCCGCCAATGCGGCCCGCACCATCGCCCCGACAATACGAGCGTCGAGCAAACGGAAGAAAAGCCGGAGCAATTGCTCCTCGGGGAGGTCCAGATCGAGCAGCGAGCGGTAATCACGATCGAGATTTACCGAGACGCCGAGGTGGGTGACCCCACCGTCGGTAATAGCCCCGAGACGGGCTAGCTCAGTGACCAGGTCGGGGAACTCCTCACGACGCCGATCGACCAGTCGCAGGTTCTCGATGGTGAAGAGCCGCATCAGAGATGTCTTGCCACCGCCCGGCGCGCTGCGCAACACCAAGAGCCTGTCCCAAATCGAGTCCGAATCGGGCAGTACCTCCAGCGCCCCGGCGCCGAAGTTACGAAGGAAGACAATGGGCTCGTTCAACTGCTCGGCAGCCCGGGCGCGAAAGGGATTGCGGTAGTGCCTCACTTCCGATCTTCCCTGTGGCGCTCGTAACGGGGGAAGAGCGCGCGTTGCTGCCTGCTCCCGTCCTGGTCCGTGGTGTCAGCCCAGAGGATGCAGATCGAGTTATTAGGGGTGTTGTGCGGGAGGACGAGGGGAAGGGCGCAATCCGAATAGCCAAGGGGTACTGGCACCGGCTTGGACTCGTCGCTAAGGATAGGGTCATAGTGCTCCTGACAGATCCTCGCGATGCGCTCGCTATTTACCCTGAGGCTCGCCGGCAGGCGCTGGACGATTTCAAGCTCCCACCCCAACCCGGCCTTTTCCATCATCTCCTTCACGTGAGCCTCGGCCTGATCGCTGGCGATGTAGACCAGGATCGAGACTTGGAAATCCTGCTCAAGAGCCGGTGCGTCGCCGTTCGCGAGCTCCATGAGGCGTTGGTGGGTACGCCATAGCCTGCCCTTGAATGCGTCTCCATCACCTTTCGCTTCGTCATTCTCGCGCAGCAGCGTCCTGCCGCTGCCGTAGAAGTCGTCGACGAGGAGGACGTGCTCGAAGAGCGCCGTCTTGTTGCCATTCACTTCGTGCAATTTCTCCAGCGCGTCGTTGACCGTTTTGTCGCCGATGTCAGTGGCGAGGAAGATCTGCTCGTGGGAAAGCGACGGGCTGGAACGCCGCAGGCGGTCGATCCGGGCCCCGTCCGATAGGCCCAGCACGAGCGTCCGCCGCTGCATCTGCAGGAACGCCGGCGAGTTCACGATCTCGTTGACGGCGAAGCGCGAGACTTTGAGCTGCTCTGCAGCGCGCTTGATCAACATCGGCCGGATGAAGTCCGGATAGACGGTCTCGATCAGGTGATCCAGCTCGGCACGCGAGATGAAGATGAGGTCGTTGAGGACGAATTCGATCGCCGCGCGGCGATCCTCCTCCGAGTCGAACTGGTGCAGCCAGCCGGATAGATTCTCGAGGAACTTGACGCCGGGCCGGTAGCCCTCGTAGCTGTCGTACTTGTGCGCCGCGAGGAGCTGGAGCCGCGCTCCGAAGTCGGCGACCTCGGCGGCGCCCCAACCCATCACGTTCGCCAGAACGTGTTCGGCGAGAGCGTCCTTCATCGGCTTGCCGAGCGAAAGGCGAAGCCGTCGCGCAGGTGCCGGAAGTGGCGCAGGTAGCGGCGCAGCAGCTCCGGCCCGCGCTCGCCGCGGGCGTCGAGGTTCCAGCACCGGGTCGGGTCGCCCGAGACCCGGTCGACGCTGAGACTCCAGGGCGTCGCAGCCAGGAGCTCGAAATCGTTACCGCCAACCTGGCCCTGATCGCCGAAGGCGACCACCTCTGTCAGCATGCCGCCAGCGACCCTCTCGAGGGTGCGCGTCTTTCCGGAATCGGCCGGGATGACGTCTACCGAGTGACCGGAGGCGGTGACCTTGAGGGGCAGCGCCGGCGGTATCGAGATGGTCTCCTGAGCCATCACAGCCAGCGTCTCGAGCGTGAGACCCGAACTCGGGCGCGGGCTGATGCTGAGCTGGTACTCACGCTTGATCATGTCGGTGAGTGAGGCAAGAGGGCCGGATCGCATCCGGCGGTCCGCGATGTCGATCAGCTCGGTCCGGCCAGTCTTCCCCTCGAGCTGCTCATCGAGCCTGAGCGAGAGCCCTCCGTTGTAGAGACCGAGCTCGACCTGCGACCAGGCCTCTTTTGGGATCCACTCGCGTAGGTCTCGATGTATAGATCCACCCCGTCCGCTGGCGAAGCCAAGCACCGCGCCGCCGTTCAGCAGACGGAGCAGCTCTTCACGGATCTCCAGGCTGGGTAGGTCGTAGCGGGCATCGGTCGCACAGACGGTTCCGTCGTAGTCGAAGACGAAGCCGAGAAACCGCTGTCGGCGAAAGGTCGCTAGCCAGTCCGCGGCCGCTTTCTCGTAGCGCTTGCGCAACTGGTGGGGGCCTCCAACTCTCAGCGCGCCTAGCTTGCGGTCAACAGGGTCAGAGGCGGGAGCGATCAAGCGCCTGCTGGAGAGGTGGTAGAGCCGACGACCAAAGCGTGGCACCCGCGGACGGCCCGGGTCGAAGTCGCCCGCCTCGGCGCTAGGCGCGATCGAGTTCATCGAAGCCACCAGAAGATCGAGAACCGACATCGGCCACTCTAGCCTCGATCGCAGGAGGACCAGATGAGTCTCCTCCGGCAGGACGGAGAGGGTGCGCTCAGCGAGTTCTTCAACCCGGGAATCTATAAGGGCCACGACAGTCGTCTGCTCGATGCGGCGCGCGAGACCGGTGTGACGGCCGTGGGCGAAGTTGCGGTAGTCCGTGACCTGCGCCGTGCTAAGTCCGGTCTCGGAAAGTCGCGTCTCGAGGTCGGTCGCGACTGCGGCAAGGCCCGGTCCACTGAGGATGATCGTCTGATCGCGAAGCGGCTCGACCAGAGCAGGCTTTAGGTTAGGAAGCCGCGCAGAGAGCTTGTAGTTGAAGGCGACAGTGACGGCGGCCGCCATCGCGAGAACGCTGTTCGTAGCGAGAAAGCCCTCTCGACCGGCGATCCCCGGAAGGGTGACGATCTGAACGTCCTCCGCAAAGACGGCGGGTAGTTCGTCCGCTTCGCGATGGGTGACGAGAAGCACTGGATGAGCGCCGCTGCGTAGGGCCGCCGTCGCCGCTGCGGCCGCGTCCGGGTGGCGCGCGCCGGCCGAGAAGAGCACTACCGCGTGCTCTGCGAGAGGCGGCGTCCCGATCAGCTCAAGAGGCGTGGCGGCACGAGCGAAGGCCCGGGTCCGCATCTCATGCAGTTCGGCTGCGAAGCGCGCTACTCCAAGTGCACCACCCGAGCCTACGTAGGTAGTTTGGCGCTGACGAGTGGCGGCCAGCGCCAGGGCCAGCGGATTCAGATCAGCGTCGCGTATACGCGCATAGGTTTCGGCGAGGAGGGCAAGCTGAGCTGCGTAGCGGCCATTGCGCCCGTTTGCTTCCGACCGATCCGACCGCCCCAACTCACGACCTCCTCCGACAGTTGAATCGATAGCCAGAGGACGCAGTGACACCCCGCCCAGATTACCGCCGCGCTGGGATAGACGGGGAAGCGGCCGAGAAACTATTGTCGAGCAATGACAGCGGGGGACGGATCGCTTGCTCGGGACGACGCCACGAAGCTGATCGAGCGCCTCGCGAGCACGACGGAATTGGGAATCTTCGTCGGTGCGGGTGTTTCTATCGAGGCCGGACTGCCTTCGTGGAACGCGCTGATCAAGCGGCTGTTGAAGAAGATCGCGCCCGAGACCGAGTCCTTCCGGGTAGCTGCGGCCGCGGGCTCCGACAAGCTCGACCAGCTGGCTGCTGAGTTCGCCGAGCGCACGCTGGCTAGCCTCGGACCACTGGCGGCAGCAGCCGTGATCAAGGCTCACTTCGAGGCCTCCTACGTGTCCAAGGTCAAGGAGGCGCTGTACGAGGGCATCGACGTCCCTGCCCCCGGGCCCACCGCCCTCGCGATCGCCCGCTTCGTCCTTGGAACGGACGCCTCCAATCGCCCGCCGATCCTTACGACCAACTTCGATCCCCTCCTGGAGATGGCGCTGCGCAGAGCACTCGAACGCGAAGAGAGAGACCCTGACCGGGTGAGGACCGTCCTGCCGGACGAAATCGGGTCGGAGCCGCTCGATCCCGATCGGTTCAATGTCGTCCACCTTCACGGCCTCGTCGTTCACCCGGAAGGCCAGGTTGCCCATGCAGGCCTGCTCGACCGAGACTCGCAGGAGATCGTCTTTGCCGAGGACGAGTTCCTGGTCCCCGGGGCGAAGGGTCACGCTGTCCGCGACCTGGCTGAGAAGGCTCTCGACAAGGGGCCCTTCCTTTTCTTGGGAGCGGGATTGACGGACATGAACGTGCTCGGATACCTGTATCGGGCCGAATCACGAGATCGTTCCGCGCGCCACGCGACGGTCGCGGTCTCGCAGCAGGTCGCCACGGACGTGGATCCTGACGCGGGGGAGGCAGTGGTCGAAGCGCTCCAGCAGACCGCAGCTGCACGGCTCCGCAAGGCGCAGGTCGACGTCGCCTTTGTCGACACCTACAGCGAGGCGTCGCAGTTCATGCGTGAGCTCAGCCTGCACCGGGCTGCCAAGGGAACCGGTGAGGATGGCGGGTACGACGAATCGAGGCACGCCTGGCGCATGCGCTCGCATCGCTTCGAGCAGCGGGCGCTGACGGTCGGGCTGCTTCCAGCCAAGAACCGCGACAAGGAGTTCGCCAAGCTACAGAAGCGGCTTCGCCCGGTGCTTGACAGGGCGGTCAGAAAGCTGAAGCAGCGATTTGAGGAGATTCCAGCGTTTCAGACAGAAGACGAGCAGCTGGCTTTGCATCTCTGGGTGCATGCGCCGCAGGACCGACTGCTCTCATTGGTCGCTCAGTCAGACCGTCGTCTCTACAAGCCCGCGACGCTACAGGTGGCACACACCGTCCTACCGACCGAATACCTCGTGGTGGAGTCCCTGTGTAATGGCACCGTGGTAGAGGCGCGGGACCAGGGGCTCAACTCCTCGCGCTGGGGATCAATGCTAGCCATCCCGTTCCTAGTCGCCGAGGAGGCCGAGTCTGTGGACGGGGTCGAGGCATCGATACCCGCCGGGGTAATGGTCTTGGCCTCGACCAGCTGCGCCGAGGAGGGGTTGAGTCGGCTTCGCGATCGCCCCCAAGAGCGATCGCCCATGATCGCCGCCCTCAGCCGGCTCGGTTCCGAGATTGTCCGCCACCCCGTGGAAGCGGCGTCGGATCGGGATCTCCACCGGCCAGCTTTGGAGCATCTCGAGGAGGCGACCGCAGTGCCACGGCACACCGGAAAACCGAAGTCCGGAGCCCAGCGAATTGGCTCCGCGACGCAGATCGAGGGAGCGCCGCCAGAATCGCTCGGGCTCGGTCACTGGGAGAAGCTAATCCCGAAGGACATCGCGGAGCGACTCGGCTGAGACGCAGGCGACCTCGCGAGAGCGCCCCGGGCCGGATTCGAACCGGCGACCTGTCGCTTAGGAGGCGACCGCTCTATCCTGCTGAGCTACCGGGGCCAAAGTCGGATTATCCCGCGTCGGAGGTCGGGACGGGTAGGAACAAAGGTAGGAACAGATCTGCCCGCCAAAGTCCCCTTGCGTCTGCTCTTGTCCCTCCGGAATCCGCATGACCAAGCGGAAACCCTGAACTCAAGCCAAATGGCGGCTTGACAAATCAGCCCTCCTAAGGAGTAGGCCGCTGGTTCGAATCCAGCTCGGGGCATCCACAGTGATGGATTATCACTTCTGATAATCTTGACTTTGTGCCTGTAAATCCGCCAAATTCGAGGAGTCAAGGAGAGGCGATCGACTTGGCGGGTCGCAACCCCCGCTTCCTCGCCTTGCTCGAGTCGGCTGCTCATCTTCAGCAGCTCGTCCCGGGGGCCGTCCTGGTAGGCGGATCGGCGGCGATCCTCTACGCGGATCACCGCGAATCGAGAGACCACGACCATGTGCTCGCTGATCTCGAGGATCGGTTCGAGATGGTGCTAGAGGCGGTCGAGGCGGACGAGGGGTGGGCGACCAACCGGGTAACTCCGGCGAAGGTGATCCTGGGGAACCTCGACGGGATCGAAGCCGGCGTCCGGCAGATGATCCGCAAGGTTCCGCTGGAGGTAGCCAAGGTAGACGTGCCCTCTGGCGGCGAGGTGACGGTGCCGACGATCGAGGAGACGCTGCGGATCAAGGCTTTTCTGGTCGTGCGGCGCAACCAAACCCGGGACTACCTCGACCTGGCGGCGCTCTCGGAGAGCATGGACGTCGATCGCGCGGCCGCAGTACTGACTTCCATAGACGACTACTACGCCGATCAGCACGGCGAGGGAGACGGAGTCGCCTCTCAGCTCGTCCGCCAGCTCTCCGATCCGCAGCCGGCCGACCGCTCGGTCATCGACCAGCTCCCCTCCTACCGGCGCTTGCGCAGTCGCTGGGCCGAGTGGAGCGCCGTGACCGAGGTCCTCGGCGAGGTCGCGGCTCGGATGGTGAAGCCATGAGCGCCCTCTCCTTTCGCAATGTCGATGCCTCGCCCGGCGACCCCGTCGCCGAGTGGCCACTCGAGGCGCTCCAGACAGCCCTGGAACGCGGTGGGCTCGATGACTGGCGCCGGATCGCGGAGACGATCCAGGCCGATCCCTGGGGCCCTGTTGCCCGTCGACTCGAAGCGGTGCTCGCATACACCCGTCCCTACGGCGTCGCGACAGCGTTCGATCGTTCGATCGTGCGATCGCGCAAAGCCGCCGAGGAAAGTGAGCGCGCAGCCGTGGCGGAAGAGATCGGCCGGCTCGTAAGCGAATCGGGATTGTCCCGAACCGAGTTCGCTTCTCGCGTCGGCACCTCCGCCTCGCGACTCTCCACCTACGCGAACGGCAAAGTCATGCCTTCGGCAGGCTTGCTGCTGCGAATGCGCCGCATCGTCGCTGGATAGAGCGTCCCTCTAAGGAGTAGGCCGCAGGTTCGAATCCTGCTCGGGGCGTAGTTGTTGTGTCTCGGGACATCGGAGACAGATGTCGCGGGACATCGTAGACATCTCAATCCCTCCGATCGGCTGGTAGTCGCGACTGGGATCGAGGGTGAGGCGACGGATCAAGCTCGCCCGTTTCGAGGTCGAGCACCCGGATGTCGCGATCGGCGATGAGGAGCTTGACCGCCCGGCCCTGGTGAGCCCTGCCGATGCCGATGTGATGCAACTTGCTGTCGTGGCGCAGGGTGACGGTGCCTTGACCATCGACCTTGTCCTGGCGGATGCGGAAGTGAGTATCGACTGAGGGTGCGCTGGGCAGCCGGGCCTTGACCCGAGCGCCATAGGCCTGCAGTGGCGTGCGCCCGCCAAGCGCCCTGTGAGGCCATCTCGCGTTGTAGTAGTCGGTGAAGCCGTCGAGCTGCTCCTGCAGGCCGGTCAGGGTCCTAGCGGGAGCCTGCCTGGCCAAGTAGCGCTTGAGCGTCTGGTGCAGGCGCTCGACCTTGCCGCAGGTCTGGGGGTGGTAGGGCCGCGAGTTCTTGGCGGCGATCCCCAGTCGCTCGAGCTCTGCTTGCAGCAGGACCTTGCCGCCGCGTGGGGTAGCCGTGAAGACGCGCCGTTGTCGCAGAGCAGGGAGGCCGGAGCACCATGCAGGGCGACCGCCATGCGAAAGACGTCGACCACGTCCGCCGCCTTGACGGTCGGGAAGGCCCGCGAGGCCAAGAACAGCCGCGAGTGATCGTCGAGCATGTTGAGAATCTCCGCCTGCCCCGCGCCGGCGAGAGGCCAGTGCGTGACATCGGCCTGCCACATCTCGTTGGGCAGCTCGGCTTCGAAGCGGATCAGCGATGAGCGTGGGCGCTTTTGGGGCTGCGGCTTGACAAGGCCCTCCCGCTTGAGGATTCGCCAGATCGTCGAGACCGAAGGCACCCGATCGGTCTGGCGGGCAAGGTGGTAGGCGATCGTCGTCGCACCGCAGTCGTGGCCTTCGGCGACCAGCTGCTCGCGCAGGGCGACGATTGCCTGCGCCGTCTCGGCGGAGGTTCGGTTGGGGGAGTTGCGCGGCGCCCTGGAGGGCGCTCCAGGGCGCCATAGCCACCGACCCTGTAGCGGGCCAAGAGCTTGTAGATCCAGCTGCGATGCACTCCGTGGGCCGCTGCCAGCTCGCTGACCGAGCGGCCCTCCAACACATGCGCCTCGACCAGGTACCGCGCCTTGTCCACAGGAGAGCTCCCCTCATTCGGTGTCTCCTATGTCCTGACACAGCTGTCACCTATCTACTGAAACCGGACACTGCTCGGGGCATGTTGGAGGCGACTTGTTGGCGGGGGCAGGAACAACTCCTCCCGCCTTTGCCATCCACTCGACTTCACAGTTGCAACCAGTCCCGCTGGTGCAAAGGTGTCGAGCGATAAACGGCTCAAGGCTGATGCAAGAGCGCGCTGAACTCGAAGGGGAGATTTCGGCTAGCGCGGGAGGCGGCCGGAGGCAGCTCTTCTCGTCGTTCGCCTAGCTGGTGGAGAGGCCGGCGACGCCCTCTGGGAGAGGCTGGCCGCTGCCAAGGTCGAGTTCCTCGGCCCCCCCAACAGATACTGACTACGGGACCGCGAGTTCGGCGTCTTGGATCCCGATGGCTACATCGTCCTGGTCGCCATACGGAAAGGGAACTGAGCCTGGGCGTTGGCGAACCGGCCCGGGAAGCCTCGTCTGCCCGGGCCGGTCATCTGAAAGGCGCTCCTTCTCGCCTTCTCAGGTCGTGCTATTCGACCCAGATGCCCTTCTGTTCCCCCTCTAGGTATTCGATTTGCCCTTCCACCATCTGTTCTCCAGCGAATTGGTACCCCTTGAGGTTCCAGGTGCCGCTCATGATGCCGTCATTATGCGTCCCTGGATTGTTGCAGAGCACTTTTTCGTTCTGTGTATATGTCATGCCTTTGACCGCAAGACTGACTTCGACGGCCCTCGTAGCCCCTGAGCCGATATTTTCCGTTTTCACCACGCTGAGACCGCTTTGGGCCGGAATACTGACTTCGCACCCACCATTGACCAGAGAAAACGTGATTACGGCGCCTTTGGGGCAGGTGATATCCATCGAGCCACTGGTGTAGGGCAATTCACCGATTAGCGGCCTCAGGACGAAGGAGCATCCGTTCATATTGACGGTGAACCCACCTGACCAAGTGCAACCGGTCCATTTTTTGAACTTCAGGTTGAGTTCGGTGCTGGCGCCGTTGAGCAGGCCCTGGCCCTTGCCTATCGAGCTACACGTAAATGAGATAGGCATACCTTCCCCGGGCATGCTGATAGACATTGATCCTTTCGGGAGCACCGCATCCACTACGGCAGTATATTTTTCGCTTTCGATCAGCGGCGGAACTACCACTTGTTCATTGGCCAGATACACCCCGACTGGGTGTTCTGCCGTGGGATTGTATCCGCTGAATACCGAGGTGCCGGTATAAGTGCCGGTTTCGTGCGTGCCTGGAGACGGACAGCTTAGTATGGGGATTTCAGTGTATTTAACGCCAGTAAGGGTCAGGCTTGCAGTGATAGTGCGGCCGCGGCTTTTTTTGCCCGTGTTTGCCAGGCTAACAGTTCCTAGGGCAGTCTGTTGCGGCAACTTTATGGTGCAGATTCCTGGCATTGTAAATTCTATTCCGTCACCTGCTTTGCTGCAGACGATTTCTATGCTGCCAGTGTACGGAATACTTCCATTGGTGCTTTGGAGCACGTACTGACAGCTATTAATGCTGACTTTAACGTTGCTCGAACTGTACATGATGCAGCTGCTATAGGCGGGGGTTAGTGTTAGGGTGCTAGACGATTCCGTCATTATTCCAGTCGCCGTCGCGTTTTTACACCTTACGTTGCCTTTTTTGGTTTCAAGTTTGTGTTCCCCGCTTTGCACACTAGTTATTTGAGTGGGATATTCTTCGGCGCGAAGCTTGACGTGTGGGGTTGGCGTCAGGCGCTCGGCCAAGGGGCGGGTTCCAGGGCTGAAGAACGGTACGCCTGGATAGCTCCCGACGGCAGTACATTGCGACTGCTGTGGGCATGAGAGGCGGACCAGTGAAGCTTGGGTTGCCCCAGACGGCTGAGCCAGATCCTGGACCGTCCATTCCGAGCCGTTCCAGTGTCGGCCCGTCGTACCGCCGATCAACTCGCAGGAAGTCTGCGTAGCGCAAGAAATCGAGCCGAGGCTCTGTGGCAGCCCGCTTGCCTGAGCCTGCCAGCTCGTGCCGTTCCATGATGATGTGAAACTCCCTCCCCCACCTTCAGCTGAGCCGCTCACCATGCAAAAGCCGACAGTGGGACAGGAGAGGTCTATGAGATAGCCGCTACCGCCCGGTGGAATGGGCGCCGACTGAATAGACCATTTGCTGCCGTCCCATTTCTCCACGAGCGGCACGGGCGCACCACCCAGTTCTTTGGTCGTTTTCCCCACGGCAAGGCAAGAGGTCGAGGAGGTGCAAGAGAGTCCTGACAGCTGGCTGAACGCATTGCCTTCGACGTTAGGGGAAGGATCAATTATCCATTCGCTGCCGTTCCAGCGCTCGGTCAGTGTTTTCGATTCAAGGATGATGCCTTTCGAGCCTGCGTATCGCCCAACCGCGATGCAGGATGTCGACGAAGTGCAGGAGATGTCGTTTATCGAGAGATTTTTTCCTCCACTCGGGACCGGCATGCTCGCAAGCGACCATTTGCTGCCATCCCAGTACTCGGAGAGGAGGGCACCGCCGTTTGCGCCGGTCGCCATGCAGAAGCTGCTGGAGCTACAGGACACACTCCCCAAGCTGCTTTCACCTACCGGGTTGGCCGTCGTCATGATCGACCACTGACTGCCGTCCCAGCGCTCGGCAAGCGTGGCGCCTTTGGTGTTGCTGCCGACCGCAACGCAGTGGATTGAGGAGGAACAGGAGACATCGAAGAGCTGGCCTCGCCCCCCACTGCTGCTCGGGCCCTGGATGGCTTGGATTCCCCAAGCCGACGTCTTCACGGTCTTGTCTTCCCCGTAGAAGGTCCCTTTGCTGTTGGTCGCGACGATGCGGTAGTGGTAGGTCACTCCGGGTTCGGTTTTGATCGTCTCACTGACCTCGACGTCTTCGATTCCCGAGCCGATGCTCTCGGGCGAGACAGGAATACTGCTGCCGTAGGAGATGGTGGTGCCGTATTCGAATTTGTAGGTGGTCGAGACGCCGCCTGGGTTGACGATGCCCTTAAGAGTGGCGCTGTAGGTCTCGAAGTCTGCCGGCTTGGTGAACACAGCTGGCGCTGTCGTTACCGGCGGCACTCCGGGGGTGTAGACGAGGAACGGGTTCTCCGACCCGCCGACGTTCCACCACTGGCTGAGCCACTCGCCCGGCTCTGCTTCGGCGTCGAAGTAAGTGTCGAATTTGCAATCCATCGTGACTCTTTCGGCCGATTCATGGCCAGCATCGGCCGGGCAGCGAGTCTCTGAGTACGACAACCCCTCCGGTGAGGTTCCTTGATCCGCATAGCAGAGAATGTCGATGCCGTCGACACAGTGACGGTTGGAGGACGAGTAAGGCGCTGGCACTGGCACCGGTTTACCTTCAAATTCGCCGTTGATCGACGCCCCCATCGTGTGCAGCGCCTCGTGGATCGGGATGGTCGATTCCCAGGAGTCTTTGCCGTCGTTCGTGTGTTTAGGCCCGCGGTCGACGACCGCGCTCGCCGTGTAGTTCAGGTTGAGGTTGTTGCTGTTCTTTGCCGGATCAGGCCAGCCGTACCCTACTCCGACGAAGCTAGACAGGTCCTTGTCGATGAATATTAGGTACTTGACTGCGTTTGGTCCTTCTGGTTCGCCAAGTTTTTCTTCGACGTATCTCATCGTGTCATACTCATTGATTTTGCCATCGGTCGTGTCGACGCCTTCGCCTATGTATCCAAACGGCACCGCGACGTCTTGAACTGTTATCGCCCCGGACCCATCGCAGTTGACCTTCATCTGAAGCGTCCGGTCTGGCTCGCTCGAGAGCTGGGACTGCTGCATGAACTTCCAGTTCATCCGCTTGACCAGAGAACGGATGAGGGCGTCCTCGGTGTCGGGAGTCTTGGTGCCTTCGTCATAGGCCCGGACGACGACGAAGCGATGCCCGCTCGTGGCGCAGGCCGGCTGGCTTTCTGCGGATGGCAGGGGGGAGTATCCGCCGTTTGCTGCCATGCCTTCAGCGGCGGGATGAGCATCGACCTCGATATGGGCGCTCACTGGCGGCGTCCCGGGCTTTTCGACGATGTACTCTCTCGATCTCGCGTTGAAGCGAATGACTACGCCCTTGATCTTCTGGTAGTCAGGCATTCCCGGGACACGGCCCGTGGCGCTGCTGAGGCCGTGGTCGTGACCTGGATGTGCGAATGAAGCCGCCGGAGCCAGCGCCAACGTGGCAGCGAGCGCTGCCACGATCAGCATGAAGTTCGAGACCAGGCTGGTCCGCCACTGGTGAGTGCTTGACATTCTCTCTACCCCCTGCTTGTGATGGACCGACTAGTGACTCTCTCGCCGGGCCTGGCTGGTTTGACTGGTTTGGTGCTGGTTGAGGTTGGCTGGTTGTTGCTTGCTTCTAAAGCCTTAGCGGCGGCGCTTTGCCCCTTTGCGCGCCTTCTTGCAGCTGTTCTGCATCTCGGGATTCAAGGTCAGGGCCTCGCCGTTCTGGGCCCTGAATTTGGCCGTAGCCCTGTAGGTGTGCTTGCAGAGGTCGCGGCTGTTTTCCAGAAGCCCCTTCTTGCCGCCGAGGAAGTCGAAGGCGGCCCAGGTGACCGGGGCGTCTGGGACCAGGTCGAAGGTGTTGCGGATCCCTCCCCTGACCGAGTCGATGCGTCCTACGAGGTTGAAGTCGACCCTGCCTCCCCTGAAGGCGACTACGAGGTCGGGGAGGAGGTTCTCGGAGGACCTGAGATAGATCGGTCCGGAAAGCACTTCGTCTAGGAGCGGCGTCTTCACCGAGGCTTTGCCGTAGACCGAGGCTGCGGGACAGTTGTTCTGTGCGAACTGGACCCTGGTGCAGACGGTGCCGATGTGGCTCTGGTCGAGGAACTCGGAGCGAGGCAGTGCCACGGAGGCTTTGGCGATGTTGGCGCCTCCCGCGGGCATCCTCACCATCGCTTTCAGCCTCGGGTGGCCGCCTCGCTTGGTGCCGCCGTAGAGGCGGAAGGAGAGCTTTGGTTTGAAGCCCAGGCTGGCGCAGCTGCCGACCTGGAAGGGATGGGAGGTCGTAAAGAGGAAGTCGTCGGCGGTGGTGAGGATGTTGCCTCCCACGCCGGAGATCTGCCCTTGCAGCGCCATCGGTGCGCAGCTGGTCGGGTTGATGGTGGTCTCGGGGCGGTCGACTCGCAGGCGGATGTCCCTTGCCCTGAGAATCACCCCTTGCAGGATCGTCGGGAAGGGGTCCGATACCGCCGTGACCTGAGCTGTCTCGGGGTTGACCCTGATCGCGGCCCTGACGACCACGTTGCCGAGATCGAAGGGCCCAGCGATGCCTGGGGCGACTACGGCCAGTGAGAGAGGCGCGCCCTTATAGGGGCCTGCGAGGTAGACCTTGCCGCCGAAGTAGTTGGGGCCGGGGCCTGCGCCGAGGCCTGCTGAGATCGTGCCGAGTTGGGAAGCAGCGGGGCATGCCGGGTTGTTGAGCTCGCCTCGCCCCGCGCCCTCTGCCGCGGAGATCGAGCCGAGAGCCGCCTCCGGACAGAAGGGGATGCCGGCGAGCTTTGCCACCAAGCCCGGAGGCAGGACGGCGGTGACCTGGCTCAGTTCCTGTTCTGAGTCGTCCCTCGAAAGGCGGAAGAGGAAGGTCGAGTAGGTCCCTGCTACAGGGTTGAGAGTGCCGCCCGAGAACTCAGGCGAGAAGGGCCTGTTGGCGGAATCCGGAGGACAGGGAGTGCCGTTCGGGCCTTCGGAGACCTGGTAGGTGTTGGAGACGTCGATCAGCTCTGTCGGCTGGGCGTAGGAGCTCACCTGCACGCCGATCGTGTGGCTTCCGCAGGCGGGTGGGTTGACCAGCGGGGCCCTCGGCCCGCTTCTGAACTTCAGCGTCAGGTCGCCGAAGGGGAACTGCGGCGTCTCGTCGAATGTCGTCGTGATCTGCCCGGTCGTGGGATCGACGTCGATCTTGCCTGGGATCTTGAGCAGGGTGCCGCGTTCTTCTGTGTCCTCGAGGACCATGTAGAGGGCGAAGGTCGACTGGAAGGGGTTGTCACCTTGCGCCGCCAGGTACATCGATCCCGTCAGCGATTTGGGCAGCAGCGGCGTCGATAGCTCCACTTCGCCGATCCGCGAGGCCGGCGGGCAGGCGATCGGGTCGTTGGTGAAGAGCTTGATCTGGGCCAAGGAGCAGCTCTGCAAACCATCGGCGAAGGAGGGCGAGAAGCTCATCCCCTCCGGCAGGGTCACCACCGTCCTCTTGACAGGAGGAGTCGCCAACGCGTTGGGGTTGTCGTTCTGGGGGACTTTGATGTGGACGTCTATACCTGTGGGTGTGTTGGCCTGCTTGCCGGTCGGTTCGATCTCTACCTCCGGCTCAAAACGCGGTTTGTCGCAATCGGTCATTTTCTCCGGCATCGTGTAGGTGATGTCGGGGCCGAAGTCTCCGGTGTCCTGCCAGGAGTCG
The DNA here is from genome assembly GCA_963728045.1 of uncultured Solirubrobacterales bacterium. Classification (GTDB taxonomy): domain Bacteria; phylum Actinomycetota; class Thermoleophilia; order Solirubrobacterales; family 70-9; genus VRUE01. The sequence continues at coordinate 1,062,258 of CAVSIE010000002.1, read as the reverse complement.
TAGTGGTGCAGGCGCCAGGTGTTGTCCTCGTCGCACTGGGAGGGTAGGGAGAGGAAGGCTTTTGGCTCGAAGTCGGTGGGGCACTCTTTGAAACCGGGCGGGGAGTTCGGGCAGCGCTCAGAATCATGGCTGGGATCGGCGGGGATCCCCCATAGAGTGAGCTTCTGCTGGAAGGGTGGCAGGATCTCGTTGATGTTGGACACTTCGGTGACTATCGCGTAGCGGTTGGCTGGGTCGAGGCTGGCTTTGATGTGGACAGGGATCGTGGAGAGCGAGAAGCCGAGGTCGGTGATCACTCCGCGCGGATGAGAGAGGTTGTAGACAGAAAAGGTGAGATTTTGAAAGCGAGAAGAGAAAGCGGGAGGGAAGAGGGCGACGTCGATTCGCCCGACCTGACTAGAGGATGGACATCCGTTAACAGTGAACTGTGCCTGGGTGCACTCACCGACGGCAGTCGGATTGCCGATGAAGCCGGGCGGCGTGTCGACGTGTAGATCATGGGCGTTGCCGGCTGGGGCCTTGATTTCCTGAAGGCCAATGTGTGCAGTCGTCAGGTCAACCGAATTGAAGTCGAAAGGAGCGGTGAGAAGATCAGGATGGGCGCCGGCTTCCCGTTCCGTGGTGACTCCGTCGGCAGTGAAGAAGTCAGGGACGAAACTAGGAGCAACGACGCCGAAGCTAGCCGGTTGGGTGCTGACCGGGGTCGGCTCTTTGGTCGTCGCTTCGACCGCCGCGTTGCCGCCTTTAACTTTGGCCGATGCGGTGCGAGTTCCTTCGGCGCCAGCGACTTTGACCGAGAGGATCAACTCCTGAAAGACAGTGTGGCTGGGGATCGATTCGCTGCTCGTGCAAGTGAATGATTGGTCTCCCGCCGAGCCCGGGCAGCTCCAAGCTGCAGCGGAAGGCGGAGATCGTTCTAGTACAGCGTCGCGGGTGATGCCGTTGGGTAGGGTCACTTTCAATGTGATCGGACCCGAGCTGCTGGTGTCGCCAACGTTGGCGAGTTCCACCCAATACTGACCGGTTTCACCGGGGGCGAAGTTGGTCTCGTGGTGATGCAGATCGAGGTTCCAGATCGGCTCAGCGCTGGCCTGGGTGGTCCCGGTGAAGCCAAGCCCCAAGACGCCGAGCGAAGTGAGCAGTACGAGGCGTCGGAGCTTCATCGTTGGGCCCTCCGGTCGTGCTTGGCTCGTTTGCGGTGCGGCTTTTTGCCATTGCTCTTCACGCAGCGCGTCTTGCCGCCCTTGCGGGCTTTGTGTCTACCTTTGGGACAAGGACGGCGTGTGGGACCGCTGGCCACGTTGCCCGGTCCCGTGAAGGAGCCTGTGCCGGGTGCTTGTTCTTCGGGCGCACCCTTCGGCGTGCCCTGACAAACCTCGAGCGGGCAGGGCTTGGGCGGCAATGGAAACTCAAAGCCACCACCGATCCTTGCGTCATAGAGGCGTCTAAAGCCGTCAAGGGCGTCGCGGGTGTACTGAGCAGCGGCGGTGAAGAAGATGTCATGGCCGCTGGGGGTGATCGCGGTGGGCTGTGGCTCACTGTTAGGCGGCCAGCTGGTGAGACCATCTGAGATCAAGAAGAGGCGTCCGTCGCGCCACTCGTAGACGTCGGTGCCAACACGAGGGTCCTGTCCGAGCCGGGCAGTGTTCTGGTCGGCAGTGAGGAGCGCCGTGGTGGTGGCGAAGGCGAAGGTGTTGCCGTCAGCGGAGAGCGCTGTCTTGTTGGCGCCGGTCACGCCGCTGATTTCGCCAACTAGGTTGCCCCCGACCGAACTGACCGGAAAGTCGCCGTCCTGCGGGCAGGAAAGGCAGGTCAACGACCGGTCGCGATCGTCGTAGCGGTAGTACTGCTCGGCGTTGGCGTTCTGCTGTCCCCCGATCGCGCTCAGGCTCGCATCGCTCGAGATAAAGATGAGCGCCGATCCGTCAGGGTTTATCGCCTCGCCCGATTCTGGGTTCTCGCCAATGCTTTGACCAGGGCTCATCGGCGCCACGTAGGCGAGATCGCCGCTGGCGACGTTGACCCGGTAGATGCCCGGGGTAGCGGCGCCGGGGAGGAGCGCGGTGAAAGTGGTGAAGTAGACGCGCGAGCCGTCGTCGGCGATCGCAATTTCATTCACATTGGCGCGAAGGTCAGGCGGCGCGACGTCGCAGGTAACACATTGCAGCGCTTCGTCGCTGAGGCTGTAGCGATAGACGTCGTTGCCCCCCGTGTCGCCGGTCTCGAGGCCCTGGCCGGTTATGAAGAAGACCGCACCGGGTGTCAGCTTGATGAAAGTGCCGGGGCCGATCAGCTTGGTCTGTTCGGCGTCGATGTCGCGCAGGTAGAGATCGTTGCAGCTTCGGAAGAAGGCTTGGGAGCCGTCGGGGGAGATTCCATTGGCCGACGCGACACCGCAGGCTGGGACCGAGCCGTCGGGCAGCAGGCCAATGAGTTTCGGGGCGCCTGAGCTGACGTCATAGAGATTGAAGGCGCTGTTCGCCACCGGGTGGGCTGGATCCAGGGAGCCCCCCAGACTCACCAGCACCCGCGAGGCATCGCCGGAGACACTCAGGGAAGGAAGCGTGTCGGGTTCGAACACCTTGACTGCGGGCTGACCGGGCCGCAAGCGCCAGATCGTCTGAGTTTCCGTGACGTTGTCTTGATTGATCACGACCTGATCAGAGAGGTCTGGTCTGCCGTTGAACTCCAACCAGTTGGCGCCGACTAGCTGATCACGCGGGGGGAAGATGTTCTGCGACCGCCATCTCCCTTCGTGGGGGGCCGTTTCTGTACGTTCGGCATAGAGCGCAGTGAAAAGGGAGCCGCTACTGGAGAGCGGGGTGCCGCCATTGACCCGGTAGAAGGCGCGATCGCCCTGGTCGGAGACGGAAAAGGCGAGAGCTACGGGATTGCCGCCGCTGTCGGGTTCATTGACCTGCTCCCAGGCGCGATCCGATCCGGGCGGGCCAGGGAAGTCGCCGTGGGAGAGCGCCGCGTCGCTCGCGCGCGTGGTCACCGTCATGTCGTTGCCGGTTCCTGGGCCGAGCGGATTGCCGTTGTCGGCGATCACCCGGTAGTGGTAGGTGGTGTTCGGCTCGAGATCCTCGATCCACTGAGAGGCGAGCTGGATCTCATTGCCCGAGCCGGCAGAGTGGGGTTCGGTCGATTCGCAGGGGTTGGCGTCGCAGGAACCCTCGGTGCCGTACTCGAAGCGGTAGGTGGTTGCGGCGCGGGCCGCGTAGACACGGCCCTCGAGCCGGGCGGTGGTGGCACTTCTCACCGGCGAGCCGGTGGTCTCGACCAGGGGCGGACCGGCGGTGGTGAAGCCGGCGTCGGAAGAGGCGGTCGCGCCGTCGGCATTGGCGGCAGAAATGCGGAAGCGGTAGCGGGTGTCCATAGCGAGGCCGGTGGCCGCTGCGCTCACCGGATGGTCTTCGAGGTCGAGCGGAAGCGAGCTGGCGACGGGAGTGCAGGGCACGTTGCCACCGGAGCTGAGATCGGAAAAGCTGGTTTTGTCGAACGCCAGTTCGGTGACGTACTCGAAGTGGCAGTCGCTGAGCGCGATGCCCTGCGTGTTGACAAGACCGTGCAGGGTCATGGTCGAGTTGGTGGGGGCGGTGGCGGGGCGAGTGGTGACTTCGGGGAAGAGCAGCCCGGGAGCGAAGGCATGCACCTTGCCTTTGACTTTGTCGGCGATGTAGACGAAGTCGTTGGTGGCGTCGACGGTGATGCCGCTGACCGCGCCAACGGATTTGCCGAGGAAGAATTCGTCGAGCAGGTTGCCGGTCGGGTCATATACCTCGACTACGTCAAGCCTGGCGACGTAGAGGCGATCGGTGGAGGGCTCCACCGCGAAGATCGCGTCGGGGCGTTCCTGGGCGACACGGGTTGCCGACGTGTAGCCGCTGGCGGAGGTGTATCTCCAGACGCCGTTTTGGTACCCTTCGTTCCCGTTGATGCCAACGTAGAGGTCGTCGTCGGAATCGAAGGCGAGGTTGCAGGGGCTGCCCTGGGCAGAGGTGTCGACCGTCCCAGGCAGCGATGCCCCTGCGGAGCTGTACTTGAGAATGCGCTGAGTGGATGAGTTGGCGACCCAAACGCTTCCTTGCGAGTCGACAGCTGAGCCGCAGAGGTTCTTCGGCGAGCCGGCTGGAGCACCCGGGGTAGTGGCCGGGTCTACCGGGAAGGCGCCGCCGAGCGGAGCGCCGGTCGAATCCCAGCCGTAGAGCAGGTCGGTGCTCTGCGAAGCCAAATAGAGGTTTCCTTTCGAGGCGAGCACCGTGTTGTCCACCGCCAGGCCCGAGCCTGTATCGAGCGCTGCCGTGCTGAGCGGCGAGAAGCTGCCCAGGGGCGGGAAGGCCGGCGGAGAGGAGGCGCCGAAGCCGTAGATCCCCGGCACGCCTCCATCGGCGGCGTAGAGGCGACGGGTGGCCTGGTCAAAGACGAGCGGGCCTGGAGTTCCGGAGGAGAAGGAGGTGCCCGAGGTGCCGTCGGAGCCGAAGCTGGCGTCGGCGCCTTCTTTGTGGGTGAAGGTCTGGACTTTGGTCAGGCCGCCGAAGACGTCGACCTCGTGGACTGTATCGGAAGCTACGGTAGATATCCCGGGATCGGCGACGTAGACACTGGCAGCGGGTCCTGAGGCGGCACTCTTCACTGCTAGAGCCTCAGATTGCCTGAAATAGACTGGGGCCCCGAAGTCGTAGAGGGGGAGACCGGCGGAGTCGAAGACGGATATCTCGTTGCCCCTGTTGAGGTAGAGGTCGCCGTTTTCGGGATCGACTGCGATGGCTGCGTAAGCGGGATCGAGTTTGCCGGTGTCGATCGTGACGGGAACCGGTTCGTTGGAGAAGTCGGTGGTAAAGGAGGAGGCCGCGAAGCGCTCGATAGCGTCAGGTGGTGGTGTGGAGACATGGCTACGCGCGTAGACGCTGCCGGAACCGGCGGCAAGGTCGCAGGGACTGTCAACAGTGATACCGGTAAGCGTGTAGTCCGAGTCGTCGATCGCGCCCGACGGTGAGGAGGGCATAAAGCGCCAGATTCTTCTAAAGTAACCTGTAGCAACGTAGACTGCGCCACTCGACTGGTCAACGGCTACTCCACAGACGCCCCTGCCGAAATCTTCATTGCCAGGGATATCGGTTCCGCTAATGGTGCCAAGACTATCCCCGATGCTTGTGAATACCTTTACCTTGTCGGCAGACTGCAGGTTTTCGATGGCATAGATGGTGCCATTCAATGATCCGCCAGAATTATCTATCGCAATTGGTATCGGATCGCCGCCAAAGATAGAGGAGGTGAAAAGAGTGTTAGTGCCCGCATTGGGGCCGACAGTGAAGCTTTTAGGAGCGCCAGCAGAGGTGAAGCGGGCAATAGTTCCTTTACTTCCTTTATCTAGGCTGCCTATTTGGTAACTGATGTAGACATCGCCATTCGACTGATCAACTGCAAGCCCGCGAGGTCCGCTAAGGATCGGGGAGGGAGCGAAAGAACTCTGGTACGAGCGAGTGGTGCGAGCTGACGCAGCGTCAGGAAGAAGTGCCGTAAGGAGTGTTAGAACTGCGACGAAGAGAGCGAGGCCCGTCGAGCCTGGACAGCGATGACTCAGCTTAGTGGGACTTATCATCGCGATGACTGTCATTCGGTTCCTCTCTTATGCCCTTAACTCAGGTGGTGTTGGCGAGACGGCAGTGGTTCGCTCTGACGCCAGCGGCTCGGACGGTCCATAGCCGTCCGAGCCATGAAGACGGCGGCCCAGATGGCCTTATCCCGTCACTGCATAGGTTCCGTAGGCGGTTATGGGTGTTTTTTGGCCTTTTTCAGAGCCGATGAGCGTGCCGCCGGTCTTATGACCGAGGAAGGCAAGCGGTTCGACGTTGTCGAGTGCCTCTGCGTAGAAGCAGAGCCACCCGCTTGCAGCCTGCGGGTTTTCCACTGTGCCGGAACAGTGGACCGGATCGGGGTTAGACGCGGGGGGCGGCGGAACGAATGCCCATTCCGCCACGGAGGCCAAGGGAACGCCGTAGGAGATCGCTGTGGATACACCCGTAGCTATGCCGCCGGTTGTGTATTCGGTTTGAGTCAAGTTCCAAGCACCCCCCTCAGTGGAACCAGGCGGCAGCGTCCCTCCCGCTGTCCACGGATCACCGTCTTCACCATCTACGCCGTTGCACGCGTAGGTCGTCGGGCTGCCGGATTTGAATTCGACGCCGCCGGCTTCTTCGCAGGGTTCACCGGCCGGTTCGTTGGTGCCTTCGAAGGAGGCGCTGGTGACGCCTTTGCCGTCTTTGCCGGCTGCGCCCGGCGCTCCGGCTTGGCCAGCGGCGCCGGGCGCGCCAGCGTCGCCCTTGGCGCCAGCGGGACCCGCCGGGCCGGCGGCGCCCGCAGGACCTGCTGGGCCCGTTGCGCCCTTTGGCCCACGTGGGCCTTTGGCGGCTTTTTTGGCGGAAGCTGTCGCGCCCTTGCCTGAGCCGCCGAGGTTGTTGGCGGCGAAGGCGCCGCCTACCAAGGCGAAGACGAGGGCGATGACCGAGATGACTCCCGGGATGCCGAAGCGGTTGCGTAGCGTCGAGAACATCGAATCTCTCTCCTTGTCCCGTGAGCCCCTCTGTCGGCCGCTTCCCTGGTGCGGCTCTCCCGCGAGGCTCGGTTGTCCCTGGTCCCTGGTCGCCCATGAACGAGCGATGGGTGTATGAAAACAGAGACCTTTTTAAATGTCAAGGAGATGTTTTTGAGAAAAAGACTTTCGTCTCAGCCTTGGGCATCACCTCGGTCGGGACGATCGGGGTAGATCTCGTCGATCGTGAGCAGGGCTTTGTAGGGGGCGCTTGCGGCAGCTTCGATCGCCTCGCCTCCCCCGGCCAAGCGGTCGACGACGGCGATCACGACGGCGATCACGAGGCCCTGCTCGCGGATTCGCTCGATCGCGGCGACGGTTGAGCCGCCGCTGGTGACCGTGTCCTCGACGACGAGGCAGCGGTCGCCGGGCTCGACCGGCCCCTCGACCCAACGCTGCAGGCCGTGCTGCTTGCGCTCGCCGCGGACGAAGAAGCCGACCAGGTCCTTGCCGGCCGGGACCGCGAGGGCAGCGCAGGAGGGCGGGATCGCCGCCGTCGCCGGGCCGCCGACGGCGGTGGCGCCAACCTCCGCGGCGACGGCAGCGATCAGCTCGCCGGCGGCGCGGAAGCCGGCTGGACGCAGCAGCGCCCGGCGTGCGTCGACGTAGTACTGCGCGGTGGCGCCGCTCGCCAGCGTCACCTCGCCGATCACCAGCGAGTGCTCACGCAGCTCAGCGAGGAGCGTCGCCTTTGCCACGTCGAGCTCGTTCGCCGCGGCCGGCGACGAGGACGCCTCCGATGAGCCCTCGCCCAGCAACTGCTCGTAGCGGTCCTCCTTCTGGCCGGGCTGGCGCGCGTGGCGGCTGACCAGCTCCCGCTCGATCAGGCGGTCGAGGGTCTCGTGCACAGCGGCGAGGTCGGCGAACTCGTGCAGGCGCTGTCCGCGCTGCTTCAGCTCGCCGGGAGTCTGCGGGCCGCGCAGCATCAGCACCGCCATGACCGAGATCTCGGCGTCGTCGAGTCCAATGGCTTCATTTAGTAAGTGGCGGTACTTGCGGGCGCGGCTGCCGGCGCCGCTGGCGAGGCGGGTCCAGCCTCGTAAGGCGAGCCGGCGCAGCGCCTCGACCACCGTCTGCTCGTCGTAAGAGACCACCGGGTCCCGGTTGGTCGACTGGTTGCAGGCCAGCCGCAGCGAGTTGAGCGAGAGCGGGTAGACGTCCGGCGTCGTGCGCTGCTTCTCGATCAGGCAGCCGAGCACCCGGATCTCGACGGCGTCGGGCTCCACTGCCTACCCCAGCGCCTCGCGGAAGCCCTGGCGCCAGCTCGCGTAGCGCGGCTGCCAGCCAAGCTCGCTCTTGAACTTGGCGTTGGAGGCGCCGCGGAGCTCGACCGCGTTGCCGGCGAGGGCGCGGCCGGCGACCAGCTTTGCGAGCCAGACCGGGACGCGGCGGGGCGGCTTGGCGCCCAGCGCCGCGGCGTAGACGGGCAGCCACTCGCGCATCGGCGCGGGCTCATCGTCGGTGACGTTGTAGGTGCCGGGAGCGCCGCGCTCGACCGCGGCGAGTGCCGCCGAGGCGGCGTCCTCGACGTGGATGAAGGAGAAGGTGCCGGTGCCCTTGCCGACGACGGGGAACCGGCGCTTGCGCATTTCGTCAGCCTGCGAGCCGTCGGCGGCATAGGCGGTGCCGGGGCCATAGAACCAGCCGAAGCGCAGGACGACCCCGTCGAGGCCCTCGGCGCCCCGGACCTGCCGCTCGAGGTCGGCGAGCGCCTCGACCGCATCGCCGAATGGAGCCGGCGCGCCCTTGAACAGCGGCGCGTCCTCGTCCTTGACCCAGTCTCCGCGCGCGGCGTAGAGGAAGGCGACGCTCTCAGCCACCAGCCGGCGCGCGCCGGCGGCCCGGGCTGCCTCGATCAGGTTGCGGGTCCCCTCGGTCCGCACGCGGTTGGTCGGCCCCAGCGGGTCGTCGGCTTTCCAGTCGATGCGTGCGGGGAGCGCGGTCAGCATGTGGACGACGACCTGGGGCGACGCCTCCTTGACTGCTGCCTCGAGCGCATCCCGGTCGAAGACGTCGCAGACGACCGCGCTCGCGCCGGCGGCGCGGATCTCCTCCGCCCGCTCCTCGCGCCGCGTCATCCCGGTCACCTCGTGACCCGCGGCGACCAGCCGGCGCACCAGCGGCTTGCCGATCGCACCGCTCGCTCCCGCGACGAAGACCTTCATCCCTCACCTCCTGGGGAGCTTTCCCCGTTCAGCCGTTCAGCCACCCGCGCGAGCCAGGCGGCGCCGAGCGCACCGAAGGCGATCAGAGCCGTGTCGGCCCAGCCGCGCGCCTCGCTGCGCGCTTCTCCGGTGTCGAAAGCGTGGTTGATCGCGTGGAATCCGTACCAGAGCGCTCCCAGCCAGAGCATCGGCGCCCGCCAGGAAGGCAGCGCGACGGCGATCCCCACCGCGACGCCGAAGGCGAGCGTGAAAGCCCCCACGTCGCCGATGTAGTGCGAGTTTTCGATGCCGTAGTTGCCGATCTCATCGAAGAACGTCCCCGGCGCCAGCAGCTGCAGCAGGCCAAGCGCGACGTGGTAGGCGGCAATGAAGGCGAGGACCGCCTTCAGCGTCCTCTCGCCGATCATCACACGCTCACCTCAGAAGACGAAGATGTCTTCGCCGAACTCGATGCGTTCGTAGATCTCGGGCTGGTCGGCGATGAAGGTGCGCAGGCAGCCGTGGCTGGCTGGGTAGTCGGGGACCGATTCGTAGCCGTGCACCGCATAGCCGCCGTAGAAGTACCAGGAGTAGTACATGCCGTGTGAGTTGTAGCCCGGTTCGGTGCGGATGAACTCGAAGTGGCCGGTGACGGTCGGGGTCGAGGACTTGCCCGAGGAGATCGGGTAGATCGCCACCGGTTTGTCGCCCTCGGCGAAGACCAGCACCTGCTTGGAGAGCGGCGCCTCGACGTGCGTGCCGGCGCCGGGGTGGCGCACGCGGTAGTCGCCGCGGCCGGCGAAGACGCGCTTGACCAGGCCCTTACCAGCGCGGGCGCTGCGGGTCATGCCGTTGACGCTGCGGTAGGCGATGATGCCGCGCGCCGTCTTGCCGCCGAAGCAGCGGCCGTCGTTGGCGACGTAGCCCATCTTCCGCATCGCCTTCTTGAAGCCGACGACGACGTCGCCGCACTCGCCCTGGCTCAGTGAGGGGAAGCTGACCCGCCAGCTCTTGCGCACCGTGCTGTCGCCGCCGAGCGTCGCGGTGGCGACGTGCTTGGCGCTCGCTGCGTACTTGCCGGCTTTCTCGATCCGGATCTTGGCGCGGAAGACGCCGAAGTCACCCTTCCCTTTGCTCACCTTGACCGTCTTGCGCTCGATCCGCTTGCCGTTGATGAAGAAGCTGACCTCGGCGCGCTGACCGGGCGCAAACGGGCTGAGCGTGCCGATCACCGGCACCTTGCTCATGATCTGCGCCCTGCCGCCGCTGAGGTGGCCGATGCGGATCTTTACTGTCGCTGCTACCGCCCCGCTGGGCGCGGTGATACTGGGCGCTTTCGCCGTCCCTTTGCCCGGCATCGGCGCTCCCAATGCCGTCGCCGGCACCATCGTCAGGGCGACGAGGACCAGCGCGGGGACGAGACGACGACTCACGGCCAGGGATTCTTACCGATGGCCCGGCGGGGCGCTTTCGGACATCTCTGCGCCAACTCAGTCAAATCTCTGTCAAATGAGTGAAACATGGCTTGAAATGGCCAAATCCAAGGCTAGGTTCAGCCGCAGCGGAGGGTGACGCCGTGAGGTCACGGCAAACGCATGACAAGCGCGAGTTCGGACATCGTCCGAATAGGGTTCGAGTCCCTCGCCCTCCGCCATGTATTGTCTGAGAGCGCGAAGATTGGGTTGGGGTGCAAATTGTCATGCGGCCTGCGGGGTGACGCCCGCCATATGCGACCCAGTCTTCGCCTCTCAGCACTATCTGCTTGGTATCCTGAGCTGGCTTGTCAGGCGTTTGGGAGGAGCAATCCTCCCGTCACCCAGATTCGGCCCGCTCACGCGGGCCGTTTCTTTGCTCCGACTTCGCCGCCCGCCGCCTACTGCGCCAGCAGCGCGACCGAGTTGTTCAGCATGTGCAGGATGATCCCGGGGACGATCGAGCCGGTCTTCTCGTAGAGCAGGGCGAGGACGAAGCCGAAAGCGATCAGGGGCGGCACGGCGCTGATGCCGGTCAGCGCGTGCAGGGCGCCGAAGATCACCGCGCTGAGCAGCGCCGCGGCGATTCGCGGGAAGCGCTCGCGCAGGCCGCCGAAGAGGAAGCCGCGGAAGCAGATCTCCTCGCTGATCGCCGCCGCGAACACGATCAGCAGAATCTGCACCGGGATCGCCCCGAAACCCTCGGCGATGTCCTCCTGCTCGGGTTCGCCGACCAGGGCTACGTAGATGGCGGCGAAGGCGAGGTAGGCGAAGATCGCGGCGACCATCCACAGCACCGCCGAGGGCCGGAAGCGCCTCACTCCCAGCCTGCCGAGCGCCTCTCCGACCGACTTCGCCCCGCGCCGGGCCACGATCAGCATCGGCACCATCAGGAAGGCGATCGCCGCTCCCAGCTGGGCGAGCGCGTTGGCGGTGCTGGTCGACTCGCCGGCGGGCGGGTCTTCGGCGATCAGCGCCGGAATCGCCAGCATCACCCCCAGCACCAGCCCCGTTCCGATCGCCAGCGGCACCCCCAGCACGGCCGCCGCGGCTCCCCAGTTGGCATAGGGAAAGCGCGTCGGGGCTTGCCGCTCCTCCGCCTCTGCGGCTAGGTTGGCCTCCATGTCGCCGGCAGTCTCACAGGTCTCGCGGTCCACCCGGACCCGCCTGCGCTTCCTGCGCCGGCTGCTCGTTCTCGTCGTCTTCCTCGTCCTCGTCGCGATCGTGCTCGCCCAGTTCACCGAGCTGCAAAGGCTGGCGACGGGGATCCTCGCCTCGACCGCGGTGCTGGCCGCGATCATCGGCTTCGCCGCCCAGCACACGATCGGCAACATGGTCGCCGGCGTCCAGCTGGCGGTCTCCCAGCCGATCAAGATCGGCGACCGGATCGCCTTCGAGGACGTCACCGGCCGGGTAACCGACATCACGCTCTCCTACACCTACGTCGACCCCGGCGACAGCAGCACGGTCGTCATTCCCAACCAGATGCTCGTGGACGGGATCGTGCACAACCTCTCCAGCGAAGACACGCAGGCCTGAGCGCCAGCGGCGTCGAAGTACCCTTTCCTCATGACGCAGCGCAATCGCCGACGTCTGCGGCGCCGTGGGGGCGCCCGCAGCAAGTTCCTCTTCGTGGGCGTCGCCATCCTCGGCGTGCTCGCCGTGGGCGCGATCGGCGTCGCCTCCTGGGTGCTCGACGTCGCCGCCAAGGCGCCGCCGCTCTCCGACTGCCGGCCGATCGACAAAGGCGGCAACTCGATCCTCTTCGCCGGCGACGGCAGCAAGCTCGGCTACATCGCTTCCGAAGAGGCGCGCACGCCGGTCGCGATCGACCGCATCCCCACCGACCTCGAGTACGCCACGGTGGCGATCGAGGACGAGCGCTTCTTCGAGCACGACGGGATCGACTACGAGGGCGGCCTGCGCGCCCTGATCGAGAACGTCGAGGCGGGCGAGATCGTCCAGGGCGGCTCGACGATCACGATGCAGTTGATGCGCAACCTCTGCATCACCGACCCCAAGCGCAACCTCGAGCGCAAGATCCAGGAGGCGCAGCTGGCGCTCGAGTACGAGGAGAAGTTCTCCAAGCGCGACATCCTCGGCAAGTACCTCAACGGCGCCTCCTACGGGACGATCAACGGAACCACCGCTGTCGGCGTCCAGGCCGCCTCGCGGATCTACTTCTCGAAGCCGGTCTGGGAGCTGACGCTGGAGCAGTCGGCGCTGCTGGCGGGCCTGCCGCAGGCGCCCACCGACTACAACCCGATCCTCAACCCCGAGGGCGCGCGCCAGCGGCGCAACGACGTGCTGGGGCGGATGGCGAAGCTCGGCTACATCTCGCGCGAACGGGCGCTGGAGGGCCAGCAGCGCGGCCTCGGGCTGAAGCTCTCCGACACCTACTTCGTGCAGCGCCAGCCCTACTTCTTCGATTACGTCGAGGACAAGCTGATCGAGGAGTACGGCGTCAACACCGTGCGCAAAGGCGGGCTCAAGGTCTACACGACGGTCGACACGAAGCTGCAGGAAGTCGGCGAGGAGGCGATGCGCTCCGCCCTCCCCTACTCCGAAGACCCGGCCGCCGCCCTGGTAGCGATCGAGCCCGAAACGGGGCAGATCAAGGCGATGGTCTCCAGCTCGAGCTACGAACAGAGTCAGTTCAACCTCGCCGCGCAGGGCCACCGCCAGCCCGGCTCCACCTTCAAGACCTTCGTCCTGACCACCGCGATCAAGCAGGGAATCGATCCCTACTCGACCTACTACACCTCGAAACCGCTCAACCTCGACCTGCCCGAATGGGGGCACTGGGAGGTGGCGACCGCCGACGAGGGCTACCAGGGCACGATCAACCTGCAGCAGGCGACGGTCGCCTCCGACAACACCGTCTTCGCCCAGCTCGACCTCGACGTCGGCCCGGACAACGTCGCCGAGACGGCGAAGTCGATGGGGATCGAAACCGAACTCGACGGAATCCCGGCGGAGGGGATCGGCGGCCTGCGGATCGGCGTCTCGCCGCTGGAGCTCTCCAACGCCTACGCCACCCTTGCCTCCGGGGGCATCCATCGCAACCCGATCGCGATCCGCCGCGTGATCTTCCCCGACGAGCGCGTCGACCACCCTGAGGAAGCCGACCCGAAGCGGGTCCTGCCGGAAGCGGTCGCCTACGAGGTAACGCAGCTGCTGCGCGACAACATCACCGGCGGCACCGGCACCTCCGCTTACACCGGCTGCGGCGGGCAGGCAGGCAAGACGGGGACGACCGACAACTACACCGACGCCTGGTTCGCCGGCTACCAGCCGAACCTCGCCACCGCGGTCTGGGTCGGCTACCCCGAATCGAACGACATCGAAATGACCAGCGTCCACGGGACCACGGTCTTTGGCGGCACCTTCCCGGCCCAGATCTGGAACTCGCTCTACGTCAATGGCGAAATCCCCTGCGAGGAATTCGAAGCGCCGGAGAGCTCGGTCAGCTGGGCGCCTTACTACGGCAAATACACTCAGTCGGGCGGCAGCAGCGAATACGACTACGAATCGTCTCCGGAGGACTCCGAGGACGAAAGCGAAGCAGAGCGCAAAGGCAAAGAAGCAACCGGGGGCTACGACCCCGATGCCTATGCGCCGGGCGCCGGGCAGGAACCGACTCCGGCGCCGGAGCCCACGCCGGCGCCCAGCCCACCGCCGGCTCCCTCAGGCGGCGGTGGTGGCACGGGTGGCGGGGCCGCGACCGGCGGCGTCGGCGCCGGCTAGCGGCGCTTGAGCGGCGCGGCGACGTACGCCCTCCTCTGGGCCGGCTTCCTCGCCTACCTGGGCGTGCTGGCGAAGGCGCCAGCCCTCGGCCGCCGCGTCTTTTGGGGCGCGACTCTGCTGGCGCTGGTCGTCTTCGCCGCCGTGCCGCCACTGCTATCCCAGGACGTCTACAGCTACGTCGATTACGCTCGGCTCGGGGTCGTCCACGATCTCAATCCCTACGTCCACCCACCGTCGGCGGCGCCGACCGATCCGGTCTATGCGGAGGTCGGCTGGACCGAGGCGACCAGCGCCTACGGTCCTCTTTTCACGCTGATGACCTACCCACTTGCCTGGCTGCCGGTGGACACAGCCGTCTACCTCTTGAAGGCGCTTGCGGCCACATCCGTCCTGGGTCTCGCGGTGCTGGTCGCCAGGCTTGCGTCACTTCGCGGCGTCGACCCGCGCCGCGCCGCAGCGTTCGTCGCCCTCAACCCACTCGTCCTCGTCCACGTCGTCGGCGGCGGGCACAACGACGCGACGGCGATGCTGCTGGCGATGCTCGGAGTCGCCGCTGTGCTCTCGGGACGCGAGGGGGCCGCCGGAGTCGCTTTTGTCGCCTCATGCGCAACAAAGGCGACTGCCGCCTTGGCGGCACCGTTCGCGCTGGTCGCCACACCGCGTCGCGATCGACTCGTCCTCGGTGCGCTGGGCGCGTCGCTGGCGATCGGAATCGCTAGCTACGCCGCCTTCGGCTGGCACTGGCTGGACTCGCTCGGCCTCGCCGGCGAGAACCAGGGTCGGGTCAGCAACTACAGCATCCCCAACCTCCTCTCCGAGCTGCTCAACCTCGACATCGACCTGGTCCGCGCCGCGGCGATCACTGTCTACCTAGGCTTCCTAGCCGCCCTCCTGCTCTGGGTCTGGCGCAGCGCCGACTGGATCCGCGCCGCCGCCTGGGCCGCCCTCGGCCTACTCCTAGCCTCAGCCTGGCTCCTCCCGTGGTACCTGATCTGGGCCCTACCCCTAGCCGCCCTCTCGAGAGACAGGCCCCTCCAGCTACTGGTCCTAGCCTTGACAGGGCTTCAACTAGCGGCCCGCGTCCCTCTATGAGCTGGAGAGATCGGCGACCGCGCTGACTCGCAGCGGCCAGGCGAACGGCATGGAGCAGGGCGGCTGTCGAGAGGAGGGGCATATCCCCCGAACGGGCGGATACTCAAAGTGCCGGGCTAATTAGCCCGGCACTTGTCCGGGCGGGGGATATGCCCCCTCCTCCTCAGCCTCCTCGACCTCTGCCTCTTCCTCCTCGGGCGAAGCGTGCAACACGCCGGTCGGGATCGACCACCCCTCGCGCCGCCCCAGCGCCGTCACCGCGAGGACGTAGAGCACTTCGACCACGGTGAGCACACCACGCACGGCGATCGCGATCAACGAACCGATCGCGAAGCTGCTGCCGGGGGCTGCCACCTTCACCGCCCAGGCAAAGGCGGCGTCGCGAACTCCCAGCCCTGCTGGGGCAACAAGGGTTGCCAGCGCCGCCACGTAGCCGATCGCCTGAGCCGCGCCGACGACGAGGATGTCGCTGGTTGAGATCGTGCTGACGGAGCGGGCGACGCAGTAGAGGCCGACCGCGACCACGCCCCAGTTGAGCGCGTAGAAGGCGAGCACGGCGAGCACGCCGCGCAGCGGCATCACCTCCGGCAGCGGCTCGCGGCCGAAGGCCCGCAGCACACGATTGGCGAGCGGGCCGAAGACGCGCGGGTGCAGCAGGGCGATCAGCAGCGGGATCAGCAGCAGGACCGCCCAGCGCAGCGGCTGGCCCTGGAGATCCGGATGGCTGATCACGAAGTAGGCGGCAACGCAGATCGCCGAGGTCGCCTGCAGCGCCTGTTCGTAGACGATGCTGGCGATCGTGATCCGGCGTGGCACCCCGGCCCGCTCGGAGAGCAGCACCCGTCCCAGCACGTAGAGGACGCTGCCCGGCACGTAGCGGGCCAGCAGCGGCTGTCCCCAGGCCACCTGTGCCCGTCCAAAGCCGAGCTTGTGGCCGAGGAAGCGAAGGATCAGGTCCCAGCCGACAGCGTTGAGGGCGAAGAAGACCGGCAGGACGACGAAAGCCGGGATCAGCCAGACGACATGGAAGTGCACCCCCTGGTCCTGGATCTCCGCCCACTGATTGACGACGGTGAGGACGAGGAAGCCGAAGACGAGGATCGCGATCCCCAGCTGCAGCGCCAGCCGCACGCGCTTGCTGCGCGGCGGCTTGGTGCCGACCCGCGCGCCGGCCTCGCCGATCCGGTGTAGGAGTGGTTGCTGCCCGTTCCCCACGTCCGTCGCACCATAGTGGGGACAATTGACCGATGAGTGAGTTCGAGCTCCTAGCGAAGCTGAGGAAGCGGCTGCCGTCGCCTGGCCCACGCCTGCGCGTTGGGATGGGCGACGACGCCGCGGTCAGCGTGCCCGGTGGAGCGACCGCCACCTCGGTCGACGCGATCGTCGACGGCGTCCACTTCCGCCGCAGCCAGGCGACGCTGCCCCAGATCGGGCACAAGGCGCTCGCCACCGCGCTCTCCGACCTGGCTGCGATGGGGGCGGAGCCCGGCGAGGCCTACGTCACGCTCGGCGTTCCTCCCGATCTGGGAGAGGAAGGCTGCATGGAACTGCTCGACGGGCTGCTCGACCTCGCCGGCACAACCGGGACCAGCTTGGTCGGCGGCGACATCACCAGGTCGGGGCAGCTGTTCGTGGCGATGACCGTGGTCGGCCACGCCGCCGCGGCGGAGGAGCTCGTGACCCGAGCCGGCGCCCGTCCCGCCGACGCGCTGGTCCTGACCGGCGAGATCGGCGGGGCGGCGGCGGGGCTGCTGGCGCTGGAATACCCCGAAGCCGCGGTCGTGGCCCCAGTCGAAGCAGCGGAGCGGCTGCGCGCCCGCCAGCTCGAACCGCAGCCGCGCCTGGCGTCGGGACAGGCGCTGGCACAGGCCGGCGCGACAGCGATGATCGACCTCAGCGACGGGCTCGGCGGGGACGCGGCCCACCTGGCCGAAGCGAGCGGGATGAGGCTGAGGATCGACCCCGACGCCGCGCCGGTCGCCGACGGCGTCGCCCAGATAGCCGCCGTGACAGGCAACAGCCTCTGGAGCCTCGCGCTCTCCGGCGGCGAGGACTACGAGCTGCTGGCAACCCTGCCCGCCGAGCGGGTCGAGGAGGCGACGGCTGCAGTCGAGGAGGCAGAGGGAATCGGCCTGACGCGGATCGGCGAAGTCGAGCCCGGAGAGGGCGTCGAGATCAAGCCGCGTGGCGGGGGGCCTGTTGAGCCGAGGGGCTATGACCAGCTGGGCTAGCCGGCGTTGGCATCAGTAGGGACCGCACGCCGCGCCTTTCCAGCATCGCCTCGGCAATCAGGGCAGGGTCCAGTCGGTAGTGACCGGACTCGATCAGGCTCTTCAGCTGTCGTCGTTGCATCCTGCGCCTCATATCGGCTTCTTTCTACAACCCCTTAGTTCTTGGTACTAGCACATGCGTCCATACCGGGCCGCCGTGCGCGGCGCGACTACCCTTTGATCATGCCCAACGGGTCTGCACGGATTCTCCTCGTCGACGACGAGCAGTCGATTCAGACCCTGCTCAGCTACCCGCTGCGCAAGGACGGCTACCACGTCACCTCGGTCCTCGACGGAATGGAAGCGCTGGAACGCTTCGGCGAGGCCCGCTACGACCTCGTCATCCTCGACCTGATGCTGCCCAAGGTGGACGGCGTCGAGGTCTGCCGGACCCTGCGCGCCCGCAGCCAGGTGCCGATCATCATGTTGACCGCACGGGGCAGCGAGTCGGACAAGGTCGCGGGGCTGGAGGTCGGCGCCGACGACTACATCACCAAGCCCTTCTCGATGCGCGAGTTCCGCAGCCGCGTCAAGGCGGTGCTGCGACGCTCGCGAATGGCCGGCGAGCTCCCCGCCCAGGGCTCGATCGACCGCGGCGACCTGAGCATCGACTTCGGCCAGCGCATGGTGACCCTGCGCGGCGAAGAGGTGAAGCTCACCTATGTCGAGTTCGAGATCCTCGGCGCCCTCGCCCACAGCCCCGGCCGCGTCTTCAGTCGTGAGACCCTGCTCGAGCACGTCTGGGGAGACTCCGAGTACCGCGACCCGCGCACGGTCGACGTCCATATCCGTCACCTGCGCGAGAAGCTGGAGCTGGACCCCAAGGAGCCCGAGTTCCTCTTCACGGTGCGGGGCGTCGGCTACCAGTTCCGGGAGTAGCGCGCCAACTTGCGGCGACTCGGCCTCACCGACCTCGGCAACAGGATCACCGGCGTAGCGGTGGCCATCGCCGGAGGAACAGCTCTCGTCATCTACGTCTACACGGTCACGATCGGCGGCTCGGCCAGCGGGCTCGACGGGGTCAAAGGCCAGATCCTGGTCGGCGGCTTGGTCGCGGTCGTCATCGCCGTCGGCGTGGGCGTCTACTACGCGCGAGCCGCTGCGAAGGACATTTCCCGCCTGCAGGAGGCGGCTCGCAAAGTCGCCGACGGCAACTTCGAAACCTCGATCCCAATCTCCTCGGTCGGACAGCTCGGGCAGCTCGCCCGCACCTTCAACGAGATGCAGCGGCGCCTCGCCGAGCTCGACAGCGCCCGCAAGCAGTTCATCGCCAACGCCTCGCACGAGCTGCGCACGCCGATCTTCAGCCTTGGTGGCTTCATCGAGCTGCTCGAAGAGGAGGACCCGAGCCCCGAGGACAGGGACGAGTTCGTGCGCACGATGCGCCAGCAGATCGCTCGGCTGACCAAGCTCACCACCGACCTGCTCGACCTCTCCCAGCTCGACGCCGGGGCGGTCGCGATGGCGACCCAGCGGGTCGACCTCAGCTCGCTGGCCCGTGAAGTCTCCCGCGAGCTCGGCCCGCGTGCCGACGCGCACGGCTCGCGGCTTGAGCTACGCACCCCCGACCAGCCGGTCCTCGCCAGCGCCGACCCCGATCGGGTGCGCCAGATCATTCGTATCCTGCTCGACAATGCCCTCGCGCACACGCCCGAGGGGACCAACGTCACCGTGACCGCCTACTCCGTCGAGCGCCGCGCCGAGCTGACCGTCTCCGACGACGGCCCCGGGATACCCCAACGGATCCAGGGCCGCGTCTTCGAGCGCTTCTACACGGCCGACTCCGCGGGCGGCTCCGGGCTCGGCCTGGCGATCGCCCGCGAGCTCGCCCAGCGCATGCAGGGTCGCGTCACGATCGCCTCCAGCAAGCGCTTCACCGCCTTCACCCTCGATCTGCCGCCGGCTCCCCCACTCAGCGCACCGGCCGGAATCGCGGAGCGCCCCTCGGGGGCGATCGCGTGAGAGCCGCGGGCGGCGCAGCAGCGCTGGCAGTGCTGCTCGCGCTCGGGGGCTGTGGGGGCTCAGACAGCGGAGAGGACTCGGTCGCAACGCCGCGGCCCCCGGCGCCAACCCCGCAGGTGATCATCGAGACGGCCGGGAACGGGTTCAACGCCGCCCGCGTCTACCGCGAGGCAGCGCCGGGGGTGGTGACGGTCCGCTCCATCTTCGACGCCGGCGCCGGCGAGGGCTCCGGGTTCGTGCTCGACGAGGCGGGCAGGATCGTCACCAACGCGCACGTGGTGACCGACGAATCGAGCGGCGAGCGCGAGCCGGCCAAAGCCGTCTTCGTCGAGTTCCCCGACCACAACATCGTCCCGGCCGAGATCGTCGGCTTCGACCCCTTCTACGACGTCGGCCTTCTGCAGGTGGAGCCGAACGGCTTCGACCTGAGCCCGCTGGAGCTCGGCGACGACCGCGACCTGGTCGTCGGCCAGCCGGTGGCGGCGATCGGCAACCCCTTCGGCGAGCAGCAGTCGCTCTCGCTCGGGATCGTCTCGGCGATGGATCGCTCCGTGAGATCGCTCACGCAGTTCCTGATCGAGGGAGCGATCCAAACCGACGCCTCGATCAACCCTGGCAACTCGGGCGGCCCACTGCTCGACGCCGCGGCGCGGGTGATCGGCATCAATCAACAGATCGAGACCGAATCCGGCGCCAGCGACGGCGTCGGCTTCGCGGTGCCGGTCTCGGCCGTACGACGGTCGGTCGCGCAACTGCGCGAGGACGGCGAGGCGGAGTACGCCTACATCGGTGTCAGCAGCCAGGCGCTCTACCCCCAGCTCGCCGACAAGTTGGGAATAGAGGCCGATTTCGGCGGCCTGCTGTCCGAAATCGTGACCGGCGGACCAGCGGACCGGGCAGGGCTGAAAGGAGGTGACGAGGAGCTGCGCTTCCAGGCCGCCACCTACGCCACCGGCGGCGACGTGATCCTCGCGGTCGACGGCCGCAAGCTTGTCACCCCCGATGACTTGGCCAGCTACATCTCTTCCTTCCAGCCGGGAGAACGGGTGACGCTCGACGTGCTGCGCGACGGCGGAGAGCGCGAGCAGGTCGAGGTGACGCTGGGCCGGCGGCCCGAAGACGTGCAGAGGGGCTAGCGCGACGAGCGCCGCCCGACCGCCCGTGCCTGTAGAACTCCGCAGGTGCTCCAGGAAATCGCGCTCGGCCAGAAGTCCCTCGCCGACTACACCCACATCGCCGGCAAAGAGCTGATCGGCCGCATCCGCGAGCTCGCCGAGCCGCTCGAGGGGCACCGGGTCCTCCACGTCAGCGCCACCGCTTTCGGCGGCGGCGTCTCCGAGATCCTCTACACGATCGTGCCGCTGATGCGCGACATCGGCCTCGACGCGCACTGGCACGTGATCTTCGGCAAAGAGGAGTTCTACAACGCGACCAAGCTCCTCCACAACTCGCTGCAGGGGGCGGAGGAGACCCTGACCGACGAGCAGTGGTCGCTGTTCGACGAGGTCAACGAGCTCAACGCGAAGGGGCTGCAGGGCGAGTGGGACACGGTGATCGTCCACGACCCGCAGCCGATCGGCCTGCGGCGGGGGGCGACCGACAGCGCGGGCAAATGGATCTGGAGATGCCACATCGACCTCTCCGAGCCGAACCCGGAGCCGATCGCCCGCCTGCTGCCGATGATCGAGGAATACGACGCGACCGTCTGGCACATGCCCACCTACGTGCCCAGCGGGATAAACGGCCACAACGGCGTTCGCATCATCCCGCCGGCGATCGACCCGCTCTCGCCGAAGAACATGGCCTTCTCCCCCGACGACGCCGCCTTCGTCTGCAGCCAGTTCGGGATCGACGTCGACCGGCCGCTGGTCACCCAGGTGTCCCGCTTCGACCCCTGGAAGGACCCGATCGGGGTGATCGACGCCTACCGCGACATCACCGCGGAGATCCCCGAGGCCCAGCTCGCCCTGGTCGGATCGATGGCGACCGACGATCCCGAGGGCTGGGAGTTCTTCCAGCGCACCTTCGAGTACGCCGACGGCGATCCCGACATCAAGATCCTCAACAACCTCAACAACGTCGGCGCGATCGAGGTCAACGCCTTCCAGTCGCAGTCCGACGTGATCGTCCAGAAGTCGATCCGCGAGGGCTTCGGCCTGACCGTCACCGAGTCGCTCTGGAAGGGGCGACCGACCGTGGCCGGACGGGTCGGCGGCATCCCCCTGCAGATCGAGGACGGCGTGGGCGGCTTCCTGGTCGATTCCCCCGCCGAGTGCGCCCAGCGCTGTCTGGAGATCCTCCGCGACCCGGAGCTGGGGATGAAGCTGGGCCGGGCCGGCAAGGAACACGCCCGTCGCGAGTTCCTCTCCCCGCGTCTCCTGCGCGACTGGGTCGAGCTACTGACCGAGCTGAACGGCTGATCCCGGCCCGGGCCAAAACGCTCGGCTGAATTCGAGCGCCAGATAGTCTGAGCGGCGATGCCTGAGGCCGCCGATCCGCTCATCATCGTCTCCAATCGCGGCCCCGCCCAGTTCGAACGCGACGAGGACGGGGAGCGAACAGTGCGGCGTGGCGGTGGCGGCCTGGTCACCGCGCTCTCGGGCTTGGTCTCCCACCGCGACGCGCTCTGGGTCGCCTCGGCGATGACCGACGAGGACGTCGCGGTCTCGGAGGAACGCGGCGGGCCGGTCGAGCTCTCGATCGACGGGATCGAGTACCGGGTGCTCCTGGTCGGCAGCGACGCCACCGCCTACGAGCGCTTCTACAACGTGATCGCCAACCCGATCCTCTGGTTCATCCAGCACTACCTCTGGGACCTCTCCAACGCCCCGGACATCCGCCAGGAGGAGCTCGACGCCTGGGACTTCGGCTACCAGGCCGTCAACCGGGACATCGCCCAGGCCGTGCTGACGCAGATCGAGGGGCGCGAGCGGCCGCTGGTGATGCTGCACGACTACCACCTCTACACAGCGCCGGCGATGATCCGGGCCGAGCGTCCCGACGCCTTCCTCCACCACTTCGTCCACATCCCCTGGTCGCAGCCGGACAGCTGGCGGATCCTTCCCGGCCGCATCCGCGAGGCGCTATACCGGGGCATGCTCGCCAACGACATCATCGGCTTCCACACCCACGCCTACTGCATCAACTTCCTGCGCTGCTGCGACGAACTGCTCGAGGCGGAGGTCGATTACGAGCGCTGCATCGTGCGCCATGGCGGCGGTCAGACCCTGTGCCGGGCCTACCCGCTCTCGATCGACGCCGACCGGCTGCTGCGGGCGGCCGAGTCGCCAGAGGTGGCGGCAGCCGAGCGCGAGGTGCTGGAGCGGCGGCGCAAGCATCTGATCATCAGGGTCGACCGCGCCGACCTCTCGAAGAACGTGCTACGCGGCTTCACCGCTTTCGACACCTTCCTCACCCAGCACCCTGAGTTCCGCGAGCAGGTCACCTTCATCGCCCATCTGCAGCCCTCGCGGCAGGACGTTCCCGAGTACGCCGAGTACCTGGAACGGATCGAGGCTCTGGTCGCAGTGGTCAACCACCGTCACGGCACGACTGACTGGATGCCGATCGACCTGAAGATCTACGAGAACTTCCACGACGCAGTCGCCCGTTACAAGCACTTCGACCTGCTGATGGTCAACTCACTCTTCGACGGGATGAACCTGGTCGCCAAGGAGGCGCCGGCGGTCAACACCCGCGACGGCGTGCTGATGCTCTCCGAGAACACCGGCTCACACGAGGAGCTGGCCGATTGCGCCCTCTCGGTCAACCCCTTCGACATCCAGGAGCAGGCCGACGCGATCTACCGCGCGCTGACCATGGACCCCGAGGAGCGGCGGCTGCGAGCGCGGCATCTCAAAGAGCTGGTGTTCGCGCGGAATCCCGGGGACTGGGTCGACGATCAGCTGAGGGACATCGCCGAGCTGCGCGAGACGGTTGCGTAGGAGGGGGCAGGGTCATCCCGCTGGATGCCCAGCCCCACCTTCGGTGGGCAACAGCGCAGCAATTCCGACGGGGAGAACGAGCATGTCCAGGGACTTAGCCGTGCATGGGACTCCGCGTTCGCTGGTCAGCTGCTGGGCGTGTGCTCCTTGTCGCGGGCGCAGTGCTGCTTGCGCTTCGCGTTGGGCCTGAGTTGCTGAGGCCGCCGGAGCCGGGGCCTTTGCCAGCTGATGTGGGGTTGCCTCGGGTTAATGTCGCGGCGGCGCCGGCACAGGCAGCGAAACCAAAGCGAGCGGAGCGGCGATTGATAAGGCGCCCGTCCAAGCCGATACGCAGGCAAAGCAAAGAGGGTCCGCCGCCTCGACGACAGGATCCGCCAGCCCCGGCGCCTCCAACCAAAGCCGCGCCATTCGTCGCTCCCGTCCAAACGCCAGAACCTCCGCCGGCTCCCGCTCCGACCAACGACGGCTCAGTGGAGTTCGCGCCGCATTGAGAGCGGCCGCTCCTCAACGGCTATAGTCAGCCGCCGTTTTGGCAGTCGCCGCACGCGAATACGAGTTGGTCCTGATGCTCGACCCCGGTGGGGACGAGGTCGCTCGCGATGCCCTGGCGCAGGAGGCGAAGGCGCAGATCGAGGCGAGCGGCACGCTCAAGCACCAGAACAAATGGGGCCTGCGCAAGATGGCCTACGAAATCGGGCAGCGCAACGAGGCCGACTATCGTTGGTTCCGCTTCGAGGCGCCGACCGAGCTGCTCGACAGCCTCAACCACAACCTGCGGATAGCCGACGGCGTCATGCGCTTCCGCATCTTCAAGGTCGACGCCGACACCCCGGTGCTGGTTCCGCCCGCCACCGGCTCGGCTGGCCCGGGAGCCTCGCGCGAGTCGCGCGAGCGTCCAGCCCCGGACGCCCCCCGAGCGGAGCCCGAAGCACCCGAGCCGGCGGCCGAGGCTGAGCCCGCGCCTGCCGCGACAGCGCCGCCGCCCGAGGCTGCAGCCGAGCCTGCGGAGCCCGCTCCCGAGCCGGCGCCCGTCGCTGCCGAGGAGCCCAGCTCCGAGGCCGCCGACTCCGGCGACGAGTAGCTCTCGGTCGCCCAGAGCCGGTGAAAAGCCGCAGCGCGCGTCGCGTTTTGCGGACATTTCGGCGCCGCGGGGGAGAGACGCGCCGCCGCGGCTCTTAGAGTGAGTGTTCAGAGAAAGCGATACCGAGGAGTTGAGAGCTGTGGCAGCTTCGAACGTCAACGTGGTCGTCATCACCGGGAACCTGACCCGCGATCCCGAGCTGCGTCATACGGGGGGTGGAACGGCGGTCTGCGAGCTTCGCGTCGCCGTCAACAGCCGTCGCAAGGAAGGGAACGACTGGGTCGACAAGCCCAACTTCTTCGACGTGACCGTCTGGGGAGCGCAGGGAGAGAACTGCGCCACGTACCTCTCGAAGGGACGCCCGGTGGCAGTCGAAGGACGGCTGGACTGGCGCGAGTGGGAGGCCAAAGACGGCAGCGGCAAGCGGCAGGCGGTCAGCATCGTCGCCAACTCGGTCCAGTTCCTGGGCTCGCGCGACGGCTCCGGCGGCGGGAACGGGAATGGCAACGGCTTCAGCCCGAGCAGCGACGTGCCGGCGGATACCTCCGACTTCGAGGGCGCCGCGGCGCCGAGCGGCGGGGGCGGAGCCGACGACGACATTCCTTTTTGACGCCTGAGGCGGGAGCCTCATCGGTGTCAGGTCTGTAGCATCTCGCCTTCTTATGGCCAGGTCTAGAGACGCAGGAGCATCGGCAGCGCCGCGGCGCGGTAGGCGGGGCGCCGAGCGGATGCGTGCGCGTAAGTACACCCGGATCAACTCCGAGCAGGTCGATTACAAGGACCTGAATCTGCTGCGGCGCTTCCTCTCCGACAAGGGGAAGACGCGCGGCCGGCGGGTCACAGGCCTCTCGCGCAAGCACCAGCGCCAACTCTCCGTCGCGGTCAAGCGCGCTCGCGAGATCGCGCTGCTGCCCTACGTCGGCGAGCGCTGATGGCGCAGGCAGTCCTTCTTCAGGACGTCGAGGATCTCGGCGAACGCGGCGACCCGATCGACGTCTCGCCCGGCTACCTACGCAACTATCTGATCCCGCGCAAGCTGGCCGCACCGGCGACACCCGGAGCGCTGGAGGAGGCGCAGCGGCGCCGCGAGGCCGCCGAGAAGGCAGCAGTGGTGCGTGCCGAGCGCGAAGAGCAGGCGGCGGGGCTGCTCTCCAAGACCGTGCTGACGATCTACCAGCGGGCGGGCGAGGACGGCAAGCTCTTCGGCTCGGTCGGAGCGAAGGAGATCGTCGACGCGATCCGCGATGCGCGCGACCTTCCCGTCGACCGCCACAAAGTGAAGCTCGAGCAGCCGATCCGCGAGATCGGCACCCACATGGTTGAGATCGAGCTCGCCGACGGCGCCGTAGCCACGGTGAAGACGATCGTCGCCGAGGAGAAGTAGCCCAAGTCGTCGCTAGGCTGGGCCCATGGCCTCGCCTCGCCTGCAGACCAAGAGGTTGACCCGGCGCGCCAGGGCGAGGACCCGGTTCGGGTGGGCGCGCTCCGAGCGGGCCACCCTGGGCCTCGCCGCATTCTCGCTCGGCGGCGCCGGCTTCGTCCTCGCCGGCCAGTTCGGTCGCCTGCTGCGCCGCCGCTCCCACGAGCGCGACGACGGCCTGGTCGAAGCGGCGCCGGCCGCCGCGCTGGACACGGTCAACGTGGCGGTGAGCGGCTACGAAGCGGCGCCGCGCAGCGAAACTGTGCTCTTCAACCTGCTCGCTGGCTTCCTCGCATCCTTCGCGCTGGTGCGGCTCTCCACCTGGGGGATCCGCGACGGCTGGGGGCCCTTCCGCAACGTCAGCGTCGGCGGGCGCCACATCCACCACTTCGTGCCCGGGATCCTGATCGCCTTCGCCTCCGGCACCACGGCGCTGCTGACCGACAACGACGCGCTCGAGGACCGCCTCGCGGTGCCGATGGGCATCGGCATGGGCCTCACCTTCGACGAGGCGGCGCTCCTGCTCGACCTGCGCGACGTCTACTGGACCCGCGAGGGCCTGCTCAGCATCCAGCTCAGCCTCGGCGCCACCGCGATCCTCAGCATCGCGATCCTCACCCAGCGCATCCTGCGCCGCGGCGAGCAGCGCCAGGAGGCCGAGGGCCTGATCCCGCCCTCAGACAGCCATCTGGGGGCTAAAAGTTCTACTTAATTGACGTTCAGCGCGCCACTTGCGCATCGAGATCCCAGAGGATCTCGACATGGCGAGCTACTCCGTCTCATCCGCTCGTAGCGCGAAGCGCGCTACGCTTGCGCTCATGCCTAAGGCTCCACCACCAATCTCCCTGCGACTCGGTCGGGAAGGCGTGCGGGCACTGGAAGACCTGGCTCGGCGACGTGGCATCAGCAAGGCGGAGGCCGCGCGTCAGGCCATCGAAGAGACTGCCCAGCGAGAGCGGCGTCGCAACGGCGTTGCAGCCGAGGTACGTCGCTTGATGAACGATCCGGAGTACGTCGCCGAAGCACGTGAAGTTGCCGAGCTGATGGAGGAGCTACGTGGTTCGAGGTGACGTGCACGCGGTTTCGCTGCCGCGAAAGCGCGGACGAGTGCAGCACGGCGGCCGCTACGCGGTGATCGTCCAGGGCGACGACCTTCTCGCTCTCTCCACGGTCGTGGTCTGCCCGACTTCGCGCTCTGCGCGGGCGGCGAGCTTTCACCCTGAGATCGAGCTGAATGGCGAGCAGACAAGAGTCCTCTGCGAGATGGTGGGGGCAGCCGACGTCGAGATGCTCGGCGAGCGAGTCGGACACCTGAGCTTGGACGAGTTGGTAGAGGTCGACGATGCCCTCGGTCTGGTTCTCGGGCTTCGCTGAGGGGCAGCTCGATTTCCTCCGCAACGGGCGGCTTTGGCGCTCGCCGTCGGCGATGCCCTGGGCTACGTTGACTGCCCTCTAGATTGCCGCCGCAGCTGACCCGACACTGAGACGAGTGAGCCAAACTCCCACAACCCACGTCCCGCCGCAGAACATCGAAGCGGAGGAGTCGGTGCTGGGAGCGATGCTGGTGGCCGAGCCGACCCTGACCCGGGTGATCGACGAGGTGAAGCTGAACGCCGAGGATTTCTACCTCGACAAGCACCGGGTGATCTTCGCCTGCGTCCACGATCTCTACGCGGCCTCGAAGCCGGTCGACGAGCTCAGCGTCGCCGAGGCGCTGGTCCAGCACAACAAGATCGAGGAGGCCGGCGGCAAGCACTACGTCTCCGAGCTCGCCGCCAAGGTTCCGGCCGCAGGCAACGCCAAGCACTACGCGGAGATCGTCCAGCAGAACTCGCTGCTGCGGCGCCTGCTCGGGGCCGGCCAGCAGATCCAGGGCTGGGTGCACGAGCGCGACGGCGAGCCGCGCGAGCTCTCCGAGCGGGCCGAGAAGCTGCTCTTCGACGTCGCCCACAAAGAGCAGGCGAGCGACTTCCGCCTGCTCTCCGAGATCCTCCACGACGAGGTCGACCGGCTGGAGAAGCTCTCCACCGGCGAGACCGAGCTGACCGGCACCCCCTCGGGGTTCCGCGACATCGACGCGATCACCGGCGGCTTCCAGCCCGGCAACCTGATCATCGTCGCGGCGCGGCCGGCGATGGGGAAGAGCGCCCTGGTCGCCAACATCGCCGAGAACGTCGCAGTGAAGCGCAATCTCCCGGTTGCCTTCTTCTCGCTCGAGATGTCGGAGGTGGAGCTGGCACAGCGCTTCATCGCCTGCCGGGCGCGGATCTCCGGCGACAAGCTGCGCAAGGGGCAGGTCGCCCAGAAAGACTGGCCGAAGGTGGTGCGCGCCTGCAACGAGCTCGAGGCGGCGCCGCTCTGGTTCGACGACTCCTCCGACCTCGGCATCCTCGACCTGCGGGCGAAGGCTCGCCGCCTCCACGCCCAGGAGCAGGACAAGGGCGGGCTGGGGCTGGTGATCGTCGACTACCTGCAGCTGATGCGCTCCGATGACCACCGCGCCAACCGGGTCGAGCAGGTCGGCCAGATGAGCCGCGGGCTGAAGATCCTTGCCCGCGAGCTGGAGGTGCCGGTGCTGGCGATCTCCCAGCTCTCGCGGGCGCCCGAGCAGCGCCACCCACCGAAGCCGCAGCTTTCCGACCTGCGTGAGTCCGGACAGCTGGAGCAGGACGCCGACCTAGTCGGCTTCCTCTTCCGCGAGGACTACTACCGCGACCCCGAAGATGAGCCCGACGGCCTCGCTGACCTGATCATCGCCAAGCACCGCAACGGGCCGATCGGCACCCGCAAGCTGGTCTTCCTCGACCGCTTCCCCAAGTTCGCCGACTTCTCCGGCCAGGAGCGGCCGATCGAGCAACCCGCGGGCGAGGGACCGCCACTCGAGGACGCCGCGGCAGCGGGGCCTGAGCTCTAGTGGCGGCGATCGCCCGCAGTGAGCCGTTTCGCGAACAGGCCTGCCCGCACGGCGTCTGCGACGGCTCCGGCTGGATCCTCGGCCCCGAGGACGTGGCGCGGCCCTGCGAGTGTCGCGAGCAACGGCTCAAGCGCGGCCGCAGCCGCGGCGTCGCCTCGGTGATCCCGCCGCGCTACCGCGGCGTCTCCTTCGATCGCCCGCCGGTCAGCGACATGACGCGAGGCTTGGAGACCAAGGCTGCCGTTGCCGAGGTGCGGAGGTTCATCGACGAGCTGGATGATCGGCTGGACGCCGGGAAAGGCCTATGGCTGTTCGGCGACACCGGGACGGGTAAGACGACGCTGGCGATGCTGGTATCCAAGGCCGCGCTGGAGACAGGGCACTCGGTTGCGATCTATTCGCTGCCAAAGCTCCTAGCGCGTATCCGCCGCACCTATGACTCGGAACCAGGTGGAGACTCTTACCTTGCCTTCTTCGAGCGCCTGACCGCAGTCGATCTGCTCCACATCGACGACCTCGGCGTCGAGAAACGCAGCGATTGGGTTCTCGAGCAGCTTTACGCAATCATCAACGAGCGCTACGAGGCACAGCGATCGGTGCTGGTCACCACCAACCTCCCGCACGAGGATCTCGAGGAGCAGATCGGCAGTCGAACTGTCTCTCGATTGAGCCAGATCTGCGACGAAATACCGTTGTTCGGGGCGGACCGCCGCTACGGCAAAGTCGCCTAATTCGCTGACGGCGCGCGGGACCAAGCAGATCAAGGACGCAGGGAGCGTGGCGTGCTCTGCACGCGAGCGACCGAGGACGCCGATATGCGCCGGTCACGCGCGCCGTCAAACAGGGAGAATTCCCTTGAAATGCCAGGACTCGCAATAGTCGGCGCCCAGTGGGGCGACGAGGGCAAGGGTAAGGTCACCGACCTGCTCGCCGAGCGCGCCGACGCGATCGTGCGCTTCCAGGGCGGCAACAACGCCGGACACACGATCGTGCGCGACGGTGAGGAATTCAAGTTCCACCTGATCCCGTCCGGAATCCTCTACGCCGACAAGGCCTGTGTGATCGGCAACGGCGTCGTCCTCGATCCGAAGATCCTCCTGGGCGAGATCGACGGCCTGCGGCGGCGCGGCATCGACGTCGGCAACCTGCGGATCTCCGCCAACGCCCACCTGATCATGCCCTACCACGTGCTGCTCGACACGGCCGGCGAGACGAAGCTGGGGAAGCTCTCGATCGGGACCACGCGGCGCGGCATCGGCCCCTGCTACGCGGACAAGGCGCTGCGCCTCGGCATCCGCGTTCAGGACCTGCTCGACGAGAAGATCCTGCGCACCAAGATCCGCGCCGCCCTCGAGCCCAAGCAGCAGGCGCTGCGGGAGCTCTCGGTGCAGAGGCGAAAGCTGCGCAAGGAGGCGGGCGAGGGCAGTGACAAGGAAGCGGTGGAGCAAGCGGTCGGCGAGGCGCCCGACCCTCGCCTCGACCTGCACACGATGACCGAGGAACACGTCAGCTTCGGCCACCGGCTCGAGCCTCACATCGCCGACACCTCGCGGCTCTGCTGCGAGACGTTGGACGGTGGCGGCACGGTGATCTTCGAGGGCGCTCAGGCGACGCTGCTCGACCTCGATCACGGCACCTATCCCTTCGTCACCTCCTCCAACCCGATCGCCGGCGCCGCCTGTGTCGGCGCCGGCGTAGCCCCGACCGACATCGACGAGGTCTGGGGCGTCGCCAAGGCCTACGCCACCCGGGTCGGGGCGGGACCCTTCCCTACCGAGCTCGAAGACGAGATCGGGCGACACATGCTCGAGCGCGGCCACGAGTACGGCACCACGACCGGCCGCGAGCGGCGCTGCGGCTGGATCGACCTGGTGGCGCTGCGCTACGCGGTGCGGATCAACGGGATGACCGCGCTGGCAATCACCAAGCTCGACGTGCTGAGCGGCCTGGAGACGCTGCGGCTGGCGGTCCGCTACCGCTCGCGCGAGGGGGCCGTCCTCGACCGCTTCCCGTACCACCAATCGATCCTGCACTCGGCGGAGCCCGAGTACGAGGATCTGCCCGGTTTCGACGCCGACATCACCGGCTGCCGCAACTTGGAGGATCTGCCGCCCCAGGCCCGCGAGTACCTCGATTTCATCGCCGACTTCACCGGGGTCTCGATCCGCCTCATCGGCGTCGGCCCCAGCCGCGACCAAGTGGTCCTGCTCGACTCAGCCCAAGTTGGTGGCTGACAGCCCCGTCACCTTCCACTCCCCGTCTTCGGCGAGAAGCGGCATCGCGTAGACCTCGTCGCCGGCGCCGCGGTAGATGAGGAAGGCCTGCTTGCCGTCGTTGCGCAGGCTGGCGGCGTCAACCGTCGCAATCTCCGCCCAAGCCGCATCCGAGAGATGGGTCGTGAAGGCTTCGAGGAACTCGGGGCAATTCTTCGCTTCGGACGTGGCGGCGAGCTGTTCGAGTTTTTCGAGCAGTTCCTCCGCCAGTCGCGCGCAAGCGCCCGCCCAGTCGCCTTCGGCGCGGTCGACGTAGAGGCCGTATACCGTCTCCGCAGCTTCACGGAGCTCCGACTCGTCGCCTTCCTCGCCGAAGTTGGCGATGCTGTTATCGCCGTCTTTGACGATGAACTGGGCGGAGCCGCCGCCGGAGACGCGCAGCGGAGGCGGCTCGAAGTCGGCGTTTTCGGGCTCGCCCCCGGTTCCGTCGTTCGGCTCGTCCCCGCTCTGCTGCGCGGCCTCGGTGGAGGTCGACGCGGACGTCGTGTCCTCGTCGTCCCCGCAGCCGCCGAGCGCAGCGATGAGCAGGACCACGAGAGTCGCCGCGATGAAAATCCTGGCAATTCCCCCCCTCACGCCCGGAATTCTATGCAGGCTCTCCGGTCGCTTGCTGCCAGGGAGACTCGGGAGTACACAACTCGCGGTTTTCTGCTTCCTGCTCTACATTTTGTGGGTGGCTACGGGTAGACGCACGGCTAAAGTGAGCGAGCGCCTGCCGAGGGGCCGGCACGGGCTGACGCGGGAGGCTGTGACGGCGTCTCAGCGGCAGCGCATCCTGCAGGCGATGATCGAGGTGGTCTCCGAGCGCGGCTATCCGGAGACCCGAGTCGTCGACGTGATCGAGGTCGCGGGAGTATCGAGAAAGACGTTCTATGAGCTGTTCGTCAGCAAGGAGGATTGCTTCCTGGCTGCCTACGACGTGCTGCTTGGCAACCTCCTGGGCGACACAGCGCGAGGATTCGAGTCGAAACCCGGCTCGCCCTGGGCGGAGCGGGTCGCCGGAGGCCTCGGCGAACTGCTCAAACACCTGGCCGAGCATCCCGACGAGGCTCGCTTCGCGATCGTCGAGGTGCTCGCGGCGGGACCGAAAGCGCTGGCGCGACGGGACGCGGCGCTGCGTCAGTTCACCGGGTTTCTCGACGCCGGGCGGGCGGAGACCTCGGTGGAGCTGCCGGGGATCACCGCGCTCTCGCTTGCGGGCGGCATCAACGAGCTGCTCTACAGCGAGATCCTCCACGGCGCCACGGCGCGGCTGCCAAGCCGCCTGCCCGACCTGATGTTCTGGATCACGCTTCCCTTCCTGGGGCCAGAGGGCGCCGCGGAAGAGCGCGAGCGGACGCGCCTCTCGATGCTGCAGGGCTAGATCGGCTTGGGCGAGGCCGCTCTTTCTGTAGATGAAGAGGTTTCCCTAAGGACGGATGTTGGTAACTTGGACTGAGGAAGCATTACCAAGTTTTCGAGAGGCCGGGGCTCAAAGGGGCAGGCCACAAAGGAGAGATATAGGGACATGCGCAAGCGTTTGACATGGACAGTCGTCCTCGCTGCGTTCGCCGCCGTGGCGTTCGCCGCCGTGGCGATTGCGGCCAAACCCACGATCATCCGGATGGGGAACATTATCCTCACCGTAAACGGCGACTTCGCGCCGAAGAAGCTGCCGAAGAACAAACTGAGCCCGGTCAAACTCAACGTCAGCGGCGACATCAAAACGGCAGATGGCACGCACCCGCCAGCACTGAGGGAAGTGATCGTCGAATTCGACAAGAACGCAGCCAACGACGTCACCGGCCTGCCGGTCTGCACGCAGGCGAAACTCGTCGCCACCGACACCACGACCGCGAAGAGGCAATGCGGCCCGTCGATCGTCGGCGAAGGCAGCACCGAAGTCAAAGTCGAATTCCCCGAACAGAAACCGTTCACGGCGAGAGGCCCGCTGGTCTTCTTCAACGGCGGTAAGAAAGGCGGGAAGATCACCCTCTTCATCCACGCCTACGTAGCCGTACCGGCGCCGACTGCGCTGATCACGACGACGACGATCAGCAAAGTTCGCAAAGGCCGCTACGGCCTCTACACCGTCTCGAAAATCCCGGCGATTGCGGGCGGAAGCGGCTCGGTGATGAATTTCGAGTTCACCGTCAACAAAAAACTGACCAAATACGCGATGGCCAAGTGTCCCGACGGCCATCTCAACGCCCGCGTGAGCAAAGCGCTCTTCGACGACGGGACCAACGGCACCGGCACCTTCGTCCGGTCCTGCACCCCGAAGGGCTAGCGTCAGTTTCCACTCAGGACGAAGCAGGGGTAGAAAGGGCGGCCGCGAGGCCGCCCTTTCTTTTGGCCGCGTCCAGCCCACTCCTCGCACTGAGCTAGCGGCTGCTCAAACCCTCTCGAAGGGCAGCGCGTCGGCATGTTGGCGCTGATTACGTACAGGACGCCTTGCTCAGCGCCACGAACGCGCCAGCGTAGTCCAGCCGAGCTTAAGCAGCGGGCTCATAGCCCGAAGGTCGCGGGTTCGAATCCCGTTGGCTACTCGCCCTGCTGGGCGTATGTCTGCTGGTAGGCGGTGGGGGGGCCTTCTTTGCCCAGTGGGCTGAAGGGCGGCTGCTGGGCACAAGCCGGTGCTGGGATCGAGGCTGAGCCACTCTGTTCAGCGAAGGCGTACTTTTTCAGCCGGGCGAAGAATTCGGCTGATCTTTTTTCGTTTTCCGCGGCCGTTCTGTTGTTTTCGGCGATCCGGCCCGCGAAGGCGGGGTCTTTGGCGCTTTCCGGGTTGAGCGAGGCGACGGCGCCCGCGCTGCACTGGCTCGTGTCGAAGCTGAGCAGGCCTTCGGCCAGCCGCTGGGTGGCGAGCGGCAGGCTGTAGGCGCTGTTGCGGTTGCTGGTTAGGCGCCGGGGATAGGTCGAGAGCGATTCGGGCCCGAGAACGGGCAGCACCCTCAGGTAGTGGACCTGGATGCCTTGTCGGTTGTTCGGTAGCCGCGCGTTCGTGAGAGCCGCGACGTTCGCCATTGCCGCGCTCAACTCACGCCTGTAGAGGCTGGCGCCGCTGACGATCGGGTTGAGGTTGCGCAGGAACGGGTCCAGGGCTCGCAGGAAGGGTGGAAACTCGTCGCGGAAGAACCTGCGCAGGGCTGAGAAGCCCGACGGGGCGCGGTCGATCACCGGCCCGAGGCCTTCGAAGAATCCCTTCGCGTTGGGGGCGAACCTGGAGAAGGCGATCAGGGTCGGGGAGAGCTCTTCCGCCGCCGGCACCAGCTGGCGGATCACCGGATCGGTGTTGCGGGCGAAGCTTTCGAGGCGCTCGAGGGTCAGTTTCGACTCGTCGAGGAAGGTCGGGAAGGCGCGGAACAGGGCTTCGATCTCACGGTCGCGCGCGGCGGTCGTCTGGAAGACCGCGTTGGAGCTGTCGATCAGGTTTGCCAGCTCGCCTTCGCGGCCGCGCAGCGCCCGCAGGCTGATCGCGCCGTTGCTGAAGAGCTGGCCGACAGCACGGCGCTGGGTGTCGAGGACGCGGAAGAGTTTGTCGAACTCGGTGAAGAACGGTTCGAGCTGGCTGAACGCGTAGGAGAGGTCGCCGCCACGGCCCTCGATCGAGAGTGCAGCGTCTCGCATCCAGGTCTGGAAGGCCGCCCGCGTCTGCGGGTCGAAGGTGCGGAAGATCTCGTCGAGCTGGACCGAGTCGGCGACGTTGGCAGCGGGCAGGGCGCCGCCGTCGGCGAGCATCTCCGACTCGCCGTCACTGGGGGTCAGCTCGACGTAGGTCTCGCCGAGCAGCGTCTTGGTGCGCAGGACGGCGCGGGAGCCCTCCGGGATCGGCGCGTAGCGGTTCTCGAGCGCGATCGTCGCCAGCGCCTGTTTGCCATCGGGGGTGAGCCCGATCGACTGCACCTTGCCGACCGAGACGCCGGAGATCCGCACGTCGGACTGCTGGGCCAGCTGGGTGGCCTCGCGGAAGGGAATCTTCAGCTCGTAGGACTTGGCCTTGAAGGGGGTCGGGCCGCCGAAGGTGATCCAGAGGAAGAGCAGGATCCCGAAGCAGGACAGCGCGAAGCCGACGATGGCGAGGAGTTGGGCTGTGCTGGGTGCTTGCTTGCTCATGGTCCCGCCAGTTCAGGGCCGCATCTCGAGGCGCCGTCGCCGGATTGTTCGAGGGCTACCGGATCGGGGGGGATCACCGGCAGCTGGTCAGCCCGGGGTATGTTCGCGCCCTGCAGGATGGTCTTCAGGAACGGCTTAATGTTGCCGACGCCCTCGGCGAGGAAGGCGCCGTTGCAGGAGATCATCACCAGGCCGCGGGCGATCGACCCAGCTGGGTCGTCGAGGTTGTAGGTGGCGTTGATGTTGTGGTTGACCCACGGCAGGTAGAAGAGATAGCTCTCACGCGGGCCTTTCGGGTTGAAGGCGAGCGTGTTGAGGAAGCTGTTGAAGGCGCCGAGCGAGCTGCCGAAGCCGCGCAGCGACTTTTCGAACGGCGTCGCGCTCTGCTGGGTGAGGTTGAGGACGGGCCGGATCTGGCGAGTAAAGGGCCGAATCTGGTCGCGGATCGGCGCCGTGGTCTCCTCGAAGAGGCGCCTGGTCGCGTCGAAGGCCGGCCCCAGCGCCTGCGCCTGGGGGATGAGCGAGAGCAGGGCGGGCCTGGCGATGGTCGAGAAGCGGTCCGAGCTGGCGAAGCCGGCCTGGGCCGCGGCCAGCGTTGCCGGCAGCTCGATCAGCGACTCCTGGACCTTCTGCTGCTCGTTGGCGAAGCTGGCGAGCCCGGCCCGCGAGCCGCGGACGAAGCGTTCGACCTGGGCGTCGCGGCGGCCCAGCTCCGTGGTCAGCAGGCTGAAGTAGTGGATCGCCCGCGCCAGCGCGACGCGTCGCTGCGCCACCGCCCGGTTGAGGTCGGCGACGTAGTGGACGAAGGGCTGAAAGCGACGGAGGGCGCCGGAGAGCTGGCGCCCGCGGCCGCCGATCCCCTCGGCGCCGCCGGCGACGAGCAGCTGGATGTACTGGCGCGTGTCGGCGTCCAGGGTGGCGAAGAAGGCGTCGAGGTTGACGTTGGGTTCGGTGCGGGAGAGCGGGAAGTTGTGCCCGTCCTCGATATGGCCTTTGCCGGCGCCGGGGTCGATCTCGACGACCATGTCGTTGAGGTTGGTTTTGGGCCGCAGCAGCAGGGTCGCGTTGGGGTGGACCAGCTCCAGGTACTCGGGCTCGACGTCCATCCCGACCACGGCCCTCCCATCCTCGAGGTCGACCGAGGTCACCTTGCCGACCTGGATCCCGGCGATGTCGACCGCCTGGCCCTGGCCGGGCGTGACCGCCTGGGCGACGCTGAATTCACCCGTGAGGTGGGCGAAGTCTTCGCCGACGAGGGGCGCCCACGAGGGCAGCGAGGCTTTCTGCTGGGTGAAGATCCAGAGCGTCATCACGATCCCGGCGATGGTGAGCAGGACGATCGCGATCGTGTCCTTGCTGCGGCCGCGCGACTGGCGGGACAGCGAGGCGCGGAAGTGCCGCCAGCGGCTTCTGCGGGGCTCGGTGCTCATGGGGTCGCCGCCGGGGTCGGTGGGCCCACCTGGCCGAGGGGCCCGTTGACGTCGGGGACCGGGTTTCCGTCGCAGCGCACGCCCGGCTTCTTCGGCGGGCGGGCGGCCAGCTGGGGCTGGGTGCCGCTTGGAGCGGTGATCGTGTGGGCAAAGTCGACCCTGTCGGTGGTCAGGTTGCCGAAGGGATTGTCGGCGCTGACCAGGGTGTCGCCGCCGCCGGGCTGGATGCGAAGGAAGGAGCCGTTGCCGTCGATGCTCTGGCCCCAGCCGGAGAAGTTGGCGAGCATGTAGAAGAACTCACGGTAGTTGGGGCCGCCGGTGCTGAACTGATCGTTGATCGTCTGGTTGCCGGTGGGCACGATCACCTGGCTCGTGCAAAGGCTGATCCGGTTGATCTGCGGCAGGACGAGCGCCTTGCCGAGCTGAGCAGATCCGGCCAGCCCCGGCGTCGCTTCCTCGAGCAGCCGGGCCGTCCCGCCCAGCTCGCGACCCGAGAGCAGCGGGTAGGCCTGCTCGGTCCAGGGCTCAGCAGCGTCGATCAGCCCGGGCAGCTCGGCGATCGCGGGGCGCATCTCTATCGCCCAGGCGCGCAGCGGCGGCAGCGCCTCGTTGAGGCTGGCAAAGGAAGCGCGGGCCTCGCTCAGGGTCGGCGCCAGGCGGTTAACCGTGGTGCTCAGGTTGGAGGACTGGGCGGCGAGCGCGCCGGTGAAGAGGTCGAAGTTGACGATCAGGCCTTCGAGCTCCTCCTCGCTGGCGGCGAGCGCGCCGAAGAAGCGGCCGGCGCCGGCGACCAAGCGAGAGAGGTCGCCCGGGCGGGCGCCGAGCAGGGCGTTGGTCACCTGGGCGCTGTAGCGGCCGGCGTCGCCGCCGTAGAGGAGGGCTCCGTTGAGCGCCTCGCCGCCGGTCTTGCCCTGCACCTCGGGCAGCTGGGTGGCGTCTTCGGCGGCGGTCGGCTCATGGTTGAGGGCGGTGCCGATGCCCTCCAGCACGCGGCTGAAGTCGGCCCGCACCGGCGCCTGCAGCGCGGTCAGGATCTCGTCGAGCTGCACGGTCGTCGAGGTGTGGCTGATCGGGATCGCGCCACCACTGTCCATCTCTGGGGCGCTGGGGCTGCCCGGGTAGAGGTCTACGAAGAAGTTGCCCTCGAGGAAGATCCGCGGACGGATCTGGGCGAAGGCGTCCTCGTGAATCGGACGGCCCTTGTCGGTGACGGTGAAGGTGACCGTTGCGGCGTCGCCGTCGCGCTCGGTCGAGATCACTTTTCCGACATCGACGCCCGCGATCCGGACGGGCGAGTTTTTGGCGATGTTGACGCCGTTGGCGAAGGTCGCCTTGAGCTCGTAGCCGTAGCTGGTGAAGGGGATGTGTTTGGTGAACGCGAGGTAGGGGCCGACGGTGAAGATGAGTAGGAAGATCACCGCGATCGTCGCGTTGCTGGGCCGCCACCTGAAGCCGCCCTCCTTGTTGGCGCCCGCTCTGGTGTCTCGCTCCGGCAGCCGGCCCATCAGTTACCCCCCTGGCCTTTGATCTGGCCGGCGGTGATCGTCCCCTGGTTGCCGGGCACGTTGCCGATCCTCGTCGTGCCGGCGACATAGTTCTCGTTGCCGGCCTCGCACTCTCTGGTCTGACCAGGCGCGGCCACGTTCGGGTAGGGGTTGGTGTGGAGGTGGTTGATCGGCTCAGGCCCGTTGGCCGGAGCCGAGGAGGGAGTCCCCTCGGAGTTCGGCCCTTCGGGTGGCTCGATAGCAAGACCGGCGAGCCAGTTGCCCAGCCCATTGCCCTCGCTGGTGGCGCTGGCCAGGTTGCGGAAAGCGAGCGTCAGGTAGTTGCAGACCGTCTGCGCGGGCGCGATCTGGCGGATCGCCGGCCTCAGCTGGTTGTTGAGGTCGGTCAGCAAGTCGAGGCCGTTGAAGACGCCAGGCGCATCCTGGAAGGCGAGCAGGGCTTCCGCGGTCGGCGCCAGCTGGGCGTTCAGGGTCGGCGAGGCATTCAGCGCGGGGACGCCAGCGCGGAGTGCCGCGGCGATCGTCGGCGAGGTGTCGGCCAGAGCGCGCGCGCCGGGCTGAAGCGCAGTGAAGAAGCGGGCGGAGTCGTCGAGGAAGGGACGCAGCACCGGCAGCGCCTTGTTCGCGGCGTCGAGGGTGTCATCGCCCTTCGAGATCGATTCCTGGATGTACGGCCGCGCGACGCGGGCAAAGGCGCCGAAGGTGCGGTCGAGGGCGACGAATAGGGTCGCCTGCGTTTCGGCGACCGGGGCGACGGTGGCGGAGAGCGCCTCGAGAGCGCGCCAGAAGCCGCCGAAATTGGTCCCCGGCGCGACCAGCGTGCGCAGAACCGGCACGCCGTTTTCGGCCAGCCGGCGCAGCGCCGAGAAGGCGGCGTTGATCTGCGGCCCGCGACCGGCGAAGGCGTTGCCGAAGCCGGCCTGGTTGCGCTGGATCGACTTCCGGGTGGGCTCGTCGAACATGTCGAAGAACTCGTCGATGTCAACCGGTTCGGGCCGTGCGGAGGACTCGGGGATCGTGTCGCCGGCGGCGAAGTAACGCGAGGAGTCGCCGGGGGTGATCTGCAGGTACTTGAGCCCGAGTGGCGACTTCGGTCGGATCATCATCGTCGAGTCGACCGGCAGCGGTTCGGCGGTCTTGTCGAGGCGGAGCTCGAGTTCCGCTGCCACCCCGCCGTCCTCGAGCTGCACCGGGGT
Source organism: uncultured Solirubrobacterales bacterium (assembly GCA_963728045.1). Classification (GTDB taxonomy): domain Bacteria; phylum Actinomycetota; class Thermoleophilia; order Solirubrobacterales; family 70-9; genus VRUE01. The sequence goes on along the minus strand of CAVSIE010000002.1, from coordinate 1,023,118 downwards.
CACCGTCCGGACGATGCCGACCCGGGCGCCGCCGATCCTCACCTCGTTGCCCTTGACCAGGGCGTCGGCATTGGGCACGCGGGCGGTGAGGTTGTAGGTGGAGACGAAGGGCAGCCCGTTGTTGGCGTTGTAGGCGAGGAAGACGGCGACGATCACGACCAGCACGGTGACCGCGCCGACGATCGCCGGGCTGCTCGCCACTCCCTGTATGCCGCTGCGGTTCCTCATGGTCCTAGGAGGTAGTCGAGGAGGGCACGTTGCGGCGCCGACGGCAATTCCCCGGCGTCGAGCTGCCGGCTCTCACCGAGGCCGGGCCCGGCCGGAGCCGCTGGGACGGCAGGCGAGATCGGCGCCTGGGGCCGCTGCTGCGGCTGGCCGGCTGCCGTGCCGCCCGAACCGCTCTCGCCCTGGCTTTCCAGCTTTTCCTGCAAGAGGCGGTAGTGGTCGGCGAAGCTGGCCGAGCTCGAAGCTTCTGCGCCGAAGTTGAAGTTCGAGGTGCACTGGCTTTCCGGCGTCACCGTGTATTCGAAGCAGTCGGTCAGGGTGACCAGGCTGCGAGCGAAGTGGCCGTACTGGTCGAAGCCGTTGTTGGTGGCGGCGCCGTTGTAGATCAGGTCGACCAACCCGTCGAAGCCCTTCGTCCGCTGCGTGCTGGTCAGGAACCGCGACAGTTCGTTGGTCGGGACGACGCCGGAACGAGCGAGGTCGCGCGTCTTGCGGACCACCGGGGTCGGTGGCGCGTAGCAGCGGCCCCGCGACTTCGCCGCTGGCGCCGAGCGACTTCAGCGCCACGGTCGAGGCGGCGGAGAAGGGGGTCAGCAGCCGGGTCGCTTCGGTGTAGGCGGGGCTGGCGCGGTCGAAGTCGGCGAAGACCGGCGAGGCGGCATCGGAGAAGGCGCCGAGGCTGCGCATCGTGGCCCGGAACTGGCGCAGGAACTCGGGGAACTTGCGCAGCGACTCTTCCAGTTCGTCGCCCCGTTCGGAGCTGGCTTCGCCGGCGGCGCCGGCGTTGGCGAAGAAGCCGGCGACGTGCTCGCGCTCGCGCGAGAACGGCCCGAGGATCTCCTCGGAGTCGGCCGCCAGCTGGGTCAGCTGCTCGCGCTGCTCGTCGAGGATCCCGATCAGGCGCCCGGCGTCGCGCAGGGCCGGGTTGGCCCGCTTGACCGCCTCCTCGATGTCCTCGCCGCGGCCAGCGAGACCGGCGCCGAGTTCGTTGAGGATGAGGCGGAAGCGCTGCGCGTAGGGCAGGCTGTTGATGTCGTTGATCAGGTCGGGGTCGACGCTGGTGCTGTTGTTCTCCAGCGGCAGCAGGTACTGGCCCTCCCCCGGCTGGCCCTCGGGGATCTCGCGCAGCGGCGGGGGCGGGGGCGAGCCCGGCGCCCGGGGCAGGGTCGGGCGGCAGTCGACGAACTTCTCGCCGATCAGCGACTGGGGGCGGATGTGGCAGCTGGCGTCGCGGCGGAAGTCCTGGAAGCTGGGGTCGTTGATCCGCATCACGATCACGGCCTTGCCCGAGACCGCCTGCGGGCGGCCGTCCTCGTAGCTGCTGATCTCGCCTGGGCGGGTCACGTCGACCGACTCGATTTCGCCGACGTCGGCGCCGGCGACCCGCACCAGCTCGCCCTTGACCATGAAGCCGCCGCTGTCGAAGATCGCGCGAACGACGTAGGCATCCTCGTCACCGTCCCTGGTGGCGAGGACGACGACCAGCACGGCGACCGCCGCCAGGATCAGCCCGATGATCAGCCGCCGGCTCATGGCCCAGGTGGCGCGTCGGCCGGGTTGCAGTCGGACGGGGTCACGCCGGAGCCGGTGAAGGGCGGCTCGACGAAGGGGTTGGAGCCGTCGGCGGCGGACTGGGTCGCGCCGCCGGGGCAGAGCCGCTTGACCGGCGCCGAGCCGCCGAAGACGTCGTACTGCTGGCTCGGCGAGATCGGTTTCAGTTCGCCGCTTTCATCGTTGAAGTCGAAGACGTTGAGGTTGGCGAACTGGACCCGTGCGTAGTGGCCGTTGGCGTCATAGTCCGGCGCCGATCTGGCCCAGCTTGCCGAACCCGTTGAAGATGTCCGGGGTGTAGGCGCGGGCGAAGTTGAGGTTGGGCTGGAAGGCGGAGATCGCTTCTTCGGCGTGGGGGAAGGTCCTCGAGGCCCGCTGTTCCACCGCGGGCAGGGTGGCCAGCAGTTCGGCGCTGTCGTTGGCGAACCCTTTCCGCCGCACCGTGAGGCTGAGGTTCTTGAAGATCGGCACGGCGCGTGACAGGACCGACCGCAGGTCGCGCAGGAAGGGGGCGAAATCGTCGGTCACCGGCTTGAACTCGTCGATCAGCGGTTCGACGTCGTCGAGCGCGGCGCGCAGGTTGACGAAGGTGGTGCTGCCCTGGCGGAAGACCTGCGGCACCAGCTCGAGGCTGCGGCTGAGGGCGACGTTCTCGCTGGCGATCGTGCCGAAGGCCGTGCTGGCGTTGGAGATCGCGCTGGAGAGCTCGTCGCCGCGGTGGGCGACGGCGGTGGCGAGCCTGCTGGAGCTGACGACGAAGCGCTCGAGCAGGCGCTGGTCGGCGTTCAGCGCCTGGGCGAAGGCCGCGGCGCGGTTGCAGCCCCGGCGCCGAAGAACTTGTAGGCCCGGTTGCCCTCCTCGCCCCTGCCTGCGTACCACTGCGCGTTGCCCTGGATGAACTGGGAGAGGCCGCGGCGCACCGAGGGCGGGAAGGTGTTGAAGAACTGGTCGAGGTCGACCGCCGTGGTGGTGGAGCCGAGGCCGAGGACGTCGCCGTCCTCGAGCGCCGGGTTGCTGTTGGGGCCGGGGCTGATCGAGACGTAGTGGTTGGCGACGCCGGAGAGCGAGGTGGCGCGGATCACCGCGGTCGAGCCCTCGTGCAGTTGCTGCTCGAGCGAGATGCGGATGCTGGCCAGGTTGTCGTCGGTCAGCTCGATGCTCTCGACCGAGCCGACCGGCTGGCCGCCGATCAGGACCTGGTTGTCGGGGACGAGCTGGGCGGCGTTCTGGAAGAGCAGCTCGTACTCGTAGCTGTCGTCGCTGCCGAAGATGACGACCCCCAGCGCGATTACCGCGGCCGCGAGGGCAGCGATGACCGCGACGCGGACAGGGGTGATGCCCCGGCCTTGCGCCGCGCTTTTATCCTCGCCTAGGGGTTTAGCAGCAGCCACGGATCGTCGCTTGCGGCCCCCGGCCTCCGACCCGGCGTAACCGCGCGAGAATCGTATCCGAGCCACCCCCCGGCAAGCCCTTCCAAGCAGGGACTTAACTGGAATTCAACGCGCTTCGCGAAGGGGAAATTCGCGGCTCATACGTTGAGGCGCGGGATTACCCGCTCCAGCGAGCGCGGCAGCCACCAGACTCGCTCGCCAATCAACAGCATCAGCGCCGGCAGCAGCACGATGCGAACGACCGTGGCATCGAGGATGACGGCGACCGTCAGCCCGATGCCGAGCTGGCTCACAGTCGCGATCGAGGCGCCGGCAAAGGCGATGAAGACCGCCATCATGATCGCCGCCGCGCCGGTGATCACTCGGGCGGTCTTCTCGAGGCCGAAGGCGATCGCGTCGGCGTGGTCGCCGGTGGCGTCGTAGCGCTCCCGCATCCGCACCAAGAGGAAGACCGCGTAGTCGATCGAGAGGCCGAAGACGACGCCGAAGATCATCACCGTCCCGACTGCGTCGACGTATTCGCGGCCGCCCAAAGGCCAGCTGGCGGGAACCTCGGCGAGCAGCATCAGGATGCCGAAGGCGACCCCTACCGTGGCCAGGTTGAGTCCTACCGCGATCGCCGCCAGGGGCAGGGCGCGCAGGACGAGGACGAGGACGAGGAAGGTGGCGAGGGTGATAGCGGCGACGATGATCGGGATCTGCTCTCTGGTGACCTTGCTGTAGGTGTTCAACGTCGTCGGCCCGCCGGCGACGGCGGCGGTCGAGTCCGTATCGCGGGCGATCGCCGCGGCGTCCTCTTTGAGGCGCTTGTCGAGCTCGATCGAGCCGTCCGAGTTGAAGGGGTAGCGGGAGATCACGAACAGGGTCGCCGCCTGTCCCCCGCGATCGACGTCGATCGCGCCGGTGGCTAGCTCGCGCAAGTCCGGACGGGCCCCGTCGAGGGCGGAGAGAACGAAATAGCCGGAGTCGAAGATCCCCGGCGAAGTACGGCGCAGGTCGTCGACCTGGCCCTGCAGGCGTTCGCTGCCGTCGGTTATCTGGACCGCGGCGCGGCGCAGGTTCGTCTGCAGCGGCAGGGACTGACTGTAGCCCTCAGCCAGGCCGCGCTCCAGCGCGGTCGTCCCACCGGTGAGCCGTCCCAGGGCCCCCGCGAGCCTGGTGGCTCCCTCGGCGAGCTGACCCAGACCGCCGCCCAAGGCCTTCGCTTCTTTCGAGAGCAGAGCGGTGCCCCTGGCGAGCGTCTTGCCGCCCTTCTCGATCTGCCTGAGGCCGTCGGAGAGCTGCTCTGCGCCCCTCGAAGCCTGTTTGATCTGGACGATCGCGGTGACGATCCAGGAGGTGACCTGCTTCGCTTCTGCGAGGTCCTGAATCAGACGGGTTTCAAGCGCTGCCAGCTCCGTCGAGACACCGCCGGTCGTTGCGGCAGCCTGCCGAGCCGCTTCCAGCGCCGGTCCGTAGTTGGGGTCCGATTTCCCTACCGTCATGCCTTCGAGCAGGCCGACGACGGCTTTCAGCTGATCGTCGGCCGCCTGGGAGGCGCCCCGCAACTCGGGCAGCTTGACCTGGGCGTCTTGGTTGAGCGATTTCTGCAGGATCCGTGAGCGTCGCAGTCCGTTTCTGTTGAGGTTGTTGGCGATTTCGGGCAGCCCGAGCTTGAGGCCGAGCGCGCCAAGCGACGCACGTTCCTGGGCTTTCGCAAGCTGGCTCGTACCGCTGGCGAGCTGGTCGATCGCGGTCACCGCTCGGCCGCTGCCGGCGGCTGCTTGGCCAAGACCTCCAGCAAGGATCCGCGCGCCCTCCTCGGCGGCGCCGGATCCTTTCGCGAGCAGGGCGGCGCCGTAGGAAGCCTGAGAGATGCCCTCGCGGACGGTGGCGACGCCGTCGGAGGCGACGCCGAGGCTCGGGCCGAGGCGTTTCAGGGTCGCCAGCGGCCCCCTGTCGTCGCCGGAGACGAAGATCTGCTCGACCTGACGCAGCGGTTTGACAGCGCGCGAGACCTGGCCAGGGCCGATCACTGCCTCCACGCCGGGCTGGGTGGCGAGGCGGCGCTGCCACCGGGTCAGGGCGGCGAGGCGATCGGGCTCGGTGATCGTTCCCCGGTCGGCTGCGACGACGATCGTGAACGGCGCTTCGAATCCGGGGGCCCCGGCCGCTTGGATCAGTTCGGCGTCCTGGCGGGCCTGGTTGTCCTCGGGCAGCTGACTGATGTCGAAAGGACCGGTCTTCAGCGCCAGCGCCGGCGCGGCGAGGATGAGGACGAGAAGCCCGATCGCGGCGGCGACAGGAGCGGGGCGGCGCAGGGCGGCGCCGACCAGCGCCATCAGCCGCGAGCTCCCCTCCCCCGGCGCCGCGCCGAGCTGCCAGCGGTTCACATGGGCGCCGAGCAGGACGAGGATCGGCGGGCCGAAGACGTTCGCGACGAGGACGGTGAGCACGACGACGAGGGCCAGCGTCGCCGCCAGCGAGGCGAGCAGGGCGCCGGGGACGATGAAGAAGGCGACGGCCATCGAGAGCACCAGCGTGCTGCCGGCGAAGATCACCGTCCGCCCGGCGGTGCGCCGCGTCGTCCAGGCAGCGTCGATAGGCGCAGCTCCCTTCGCCAGCTCCTCGCGGAAGCGGGAGACCAGCAGCAGCGCGTAATCGACCCCCAGCGCCAGGCCCATCATCGTGCAGACGACGAGCGCTAGGGCGCTGACGTCGAACCAGTTAGTGAGCAGCGAAAGCAAGCCCTGTGAGGCGAACACCGAGATCGCGCCGAAGGCGAGGGGCACGGCCGCCGCGATCGGTGAGCGGAAGACGAGCAGGAGGACGACCAGGAGGATCGGCAGCGCGATCAGCTCGGCCCGCTCTGTGGCGTGGATCGATTCATCCTCGATCTCGCGGCTGAGAGTGGCGAAACTCGACTGGGTGGCGCTAACCGGAGGGCGGATCTCCTCTTCGAGCGTGCGATCGAGCAGGTCGACCTTCTCGTCCACCGCCTCGTTGATCTCAACGTGGAAATCGACGATCAGCAGCGCCTCGCGCGGGCTCGGGCGCAGCGTTTCGACCCTGCCGCGGTCCCAGGGGGAGATGGTGGTCACGGCCGGGTCGCGGCGCAGGGCGCGGATCAGCTCCGGCCCTTGACGGTCGAGGGCGGCCTCGGGACCGCGCAGCAGCACGGCGAAAGGCGAGGCGGGGCCGAAGTGCTCCTCCAGCAAGTCGTTCGCCCGCGAGGCCGACGTGCCGGGGATGTCGATCGAGCTGGGGCTGAGCTTCTCCTCGAGGTTGAAGCCGAAGGCGATCAGGATCGCGACTAGGACCGCCGCGATGCCGAGCGTGCGGCGCGGGTGGCGCAACGACAACGGTGGGTGCGCTTCGCCCTCGCGACCACGACGCGATGAATCGCTCCGTCCCCTGCTCCCTCTCCTCAAGGACACGGAGGATAGTTTGGCGGTCCGAGCAGGCGAAGCGGGTGGATGTTGCAGAAGACTGTGTTAAGAAACCCGCGACCCGCTACCTTGAGTCGGGTGAAGAAGTCTCTGGCGATCGGAGCGGTGATTGCCTCTCTGCTGCTCGCGGGTGGGGCCGGCGCCGCGCTGGTCAAGGTAAACGGCTTGGTGCTGCGCGCGGACGGCGGATTCACGCCGCGGGAGCTACCGCGGCAGGCTTTCGCCCCGATCGACTTCGAGGGCTGGGCTGACGTAAGGGCCGTGGGCGGCGGCGTCCCACCGCCACTGCAGCAGGTCGTGCTCAACTTCGATCGGGACGGACGGCTGAACACCACCGGACTGGCCACCTGCGCTCCCTCCAAGGTCGAGACGGCAAGCCCGCGGCAGGCCAGGAGAGTCTGCGCCGAGGCGGTGGTCGGCACCGGCAGCGTCGAGGCGCTGATCGCGCTCGAGGGGCAGGCGCCGCTCCGCGTCCGCTCGCCCCTGACGCTGCTCAACGGGCCTCGCCAGGGAGGCAAGCTGACCGTGATCTTCCACGCGCAGACGACCGTGCCGGCACTGCAAACCTTTGCCGTCGTGATCCCGCTCGAACGGCGGGCGGGCTACTCCTACCGCGCCACGACGGACGTTCCCCCGATCGCCGGCGGCCGGGGGGCGCTCACTCGCGTCGAGGTGGAGATCGGCAAGCGCTTCCGCTTCCGCGGCGCCGAGCGCAGCTACGTCTCGGCGCGCTGCAGCGACGGCGTCCTCGAAACTCGCGGTCGCTTCACCTTCGCCGACGGAACGATCATCGACGGCAGCGTCGAAAAGCCCTGCCGGGCCCTGTAGATCGCGCCCGATTTCTATACTTGCCCGTCCCGGGCCGCTAGCTCAACTGGTTAGAGCAGGAGCCTCTTAAGCTCAAGGTTGAAGGTTCGAGTCCTTCGCGGCCCACTCGATGCTGGCAGCTACGGGCCGCCCAGGCCACCTCCGGCGAGGCCGCCGAGGGCGTTTTCGAAGCTTTCTTTGCTCTGGCCCTGCTGGGCTTTCGCGAAACGCTCACTTTCTTTGTCGAAGCGTTTCGCGTTTTTGCGGTAGGGAGCCAGCTGGCGTGCCACCGCTTTCTTTTCCGCTTTGCTGCGAACCAGGTTCTGCGCTTGCTTGCTCGCTTTGTCGCCGGCAGGAAAGTCTCCGTTGAAGTACTCGTAGATGGCGAGGGTGCTGAGGGATCCGACGTTTGGACGCGCTTTTGCCGCCAAGGCTTGGGCTTCAGCTGCGCCTTCGACGAATTCCTCGATTTCCTGGAAGCTCGCCGAGTTTTCCGCCAGGCTGAAGTAGGTGCCGGCGACGAGCGTGGCGGCGGCGGGGTTGGGTTCTTTTGCCTGTTCGAGGTAGCGGCGCCAGGAGGTGATTCCCGCTTCGAACTGGCCGCGCGCCTCTGGGGTGACGATCGGCGCGCCGGTCTGCGGGTCGGTTTCGATCAGGGCGTTGCCGGTGGCGATCCGGGCGCGGCTAAGGGAGAGCAGCAGTTCTTCGTCCTGTGGGCTTGCTTTGAGCCGCCCTTCGATCCTCTCCGCCCGGTCTTCGAGTGCATCGCTGGCGCTCGACGATCCACCGTCCCCGGCCAGTTCGCCGAGGTTGAAAGGGCCTACGACGAGGAAGAGGCTGGCGCCCATCAGCAGGGCGAGGACCGCGTAGACGACCCGAACGACGTGCCGGCGGCGTCCTCGGATGTCAAAGAGCATCCGTCGCTCGTCTTCTGCCATCTCTAGCTCACCGCTCCTGGGTCGAGGGTCTTGGTACGCCTCCCGATGCCCTCGGCCTGCCGAGGGCCCTGGCGAGCAAGATACTCAACTCATACAGAGCGAGGAGTGGAACCATCTCGAGCAGCATCGAGACCGGATCCACGCCGGGAAGCGCTGCGGCGATCACGGCGATCACCAGGTAGGCGTAGCGGCGGTTGGCGCGCAACTGGTCGATCTCGACGATGCCGAGGCGGGTCGCTGCGATCACCGCCAGTGGCAGCTGGAAGACGACCCCACCGGCGAGCATCGTCGTCCCGAAGAAGCTGTAGTAGTCGCGGGCACGAACCTGGACGTTGAACTCGGTGTCGTTGAAGTTGAGTAGGAAGTCGACCGCGGCCGGCATCACGACGAAGTAGGCGAAAGCAACGCCGGCGAGGAAGAGGAGTGGCGCCAGCAGCAGGATCGGCAGCACGGCGCGGCGCTCGACGTCGCTGAAGGCGGGCAGGACGTAGGCGTAGGCCTGGTAGACGATCACCGGCATCGAGAGCAGTAGGGCGCCGTAGACGGCAACGGTCACGGTCGTCATCAAGGGCTCGGTGACGCCGAAGGTGAGCAGCTTCTCGTGGCCACTTGGCAACGGGCCGGCGGCGAACTCGAGCAGCAGATGGTTCTGCCAGAAGCAGAGCGCCAGGGCGACGACGAGCGTCGCGACGCAGACGATTATCCGGGCGCGCAGCTCGTCGAGGTGCTCGACCAGGGTGAGGCGATCCTCGTGGGAGACCGCCCTGACGCGGCGCGCCATGGGCGGGCCTCAGCCGCGCTTCGAGCCGACCGGGCTCCCTTTGCCGGACTCGATCTCCCGCTGTGAGGCGGGGTCGTCCTCGTCGTCGTCGTTGCCGCCGAGCGAGCCGCGGAACTCGCGGATTCCCCGGCCCAGCGAGCGCCCCAGCTCGGGCAGGCGCTTGGGCCCAAAAACGATCAGGGCGATGATCAGGACGACGACGATCTCCAGCGGGCCGATGTTTCCGAGCATGGCCCCATGGTACAGCCGCGCGCTTTTGTGGATGCTTGCCTACCCGGTAATGGAACTTTCTCGGCAACTCACCGAAAACTGCGGATGGAATTGCTCGCTCGCGGGTTCGATAGTTGAGTCATGCGAAACGCAGCCGCCAGGAAGACGAAATCGGCCCTCGAGCTCCACGTCTGCCCCGAGTGCGAATCGCAGCTGGTGCAGCCGACCTGCTGGGAGCAGGCAGGCGACCGCGGTCACTGGCGACTGTGGCGGCGCTGCCCCGAGTGCGAGTGGCGTTTCGACTCGGTTCACGGCGAGGCCGAGATCGACGCCTTCGACGAGGAGCTCGACCACGGCACGCGAGCGCTCAGCAGCGTGCTGAAGGAACTCGAGCACAAGAACATGCAGCACTTCGGCGCCACCTTCTCCGCCGCGCTCGAGGCGGACCTGATCAGCGCTGACGACTTCGCTTAGGCCGTTCAGCTGTAGCGCTGGACGACGCCGTCGGCGACGAGGCCGAGCAGGTGCCGCTGCTCGGAGTCGAAAGAAGCAGTCTCGAGGTGTCGCTTTGCCGCGGCGACCATCTCCAGGGCACGCGAGCGGACCCGCTCGAGCGCGTCGGTCGCAGCAATGCGGTCGCAGAGCGCCTCAGCGCCGGCGGCGTCGAGGGCGCGCAGGTCGGACTCGCGGAGCGCCGGGTCGGACTCGGCGGCAAGGATGAGTGGCAGCGTGACCGTTCCGTCGAGGAGATCGGCGCCGCGGGCCTTCCCTGTGCGCTCGGGGGGACCGCTGACGTCGAGCACATCGTCGAGCAGCTGGAAGGCAAGTCCGATCGCGCCGCCGAACTCAGCCATCTCCTCCGTGTCGCGTCCGAGCAGGCAGGCGCACTCGAAGAGCTGCGCCGTCTTCAGCCGGCAGCGCTCCAGGTAGCGCCGTTCGTCGATCGTTGTGTCGAAAGCGTCCTCGCGCTGGGCCAGCTCGCCGCGTGCCAATGCCGCCGAGGCCTCGGCCAACAGCGCCACGGCGCGCTCGTCGCCGGCCTCTGCCAGCAGCGCGAAAGCGCGAGAGAAGAGCAGGTCGCCGGCCGCGACCGCGCGCTCGCGGCCGGCGCTGGCGACAACGGTCGGGTGACCCCGCCGCAGCGGCGCCGCGTCGAGGACGTCATCGTGGACGAGGCTCGCCATGTGGACGAGCTCGACTGCAGCGGCGGCCCTCACCGCCTCCTCCCCCCCGTCCGCTCCGGCGCAGAGCAGGACCAGCATCGGCCGCAACCGCTTCCCTCCGGCAGCAAGGGTGGCGGCGGCGTCTTCGCCGAGCACGCCGCCTCGGGCGGCGCTCTCCTCGGCCAGCCGCCGCTCGACCTCGGCCAGCCGCGCCGGCAGCCAGCGACTCGATGCGTCGAGGACCGCGGTTACCGGCGGCGGGACGGCCGAGCGCCGGGTCACTCTGACGCGATGCCGCTGTGGATCGTGACGATCCCTCCCGCCAGGATCGTGTACCTGATCCGCTCGAGTCCGGCGGCGCCCATCTTCTCGGCCAGGCCTCGCGGGCCGGGGAAGCTGTGGACCGATTCCGCCAGGTACGAGTAGGCCTCCGGGTCGTCGGAGAGCTTCCCCAGGATCGGAGCGATGCGGTCGAACCAGAGCGCGTAGAAGGTCGAGAAGGGCGGTCGGCTCGGCTCGGTGAACTCGAGCACGACGAGGCGGCCGCCGGGACGGAGAACCCGGGTCATCTCGCCCAGACCGCGGGCGCGGTCGGCGAAGTTGCGGACGCCGAACCCCACTGTCACGGCGTCGAAGCGTCCGGCGTCGTAGGGGAGGTTGAGCGCGTCGGCCCACTCGTAGCGGACACCCTCGATACCGCGCCTGGCGGTCTTCTCCCGCGCCAGGTCGAGCATCGGCTCGGAGAAGTCGCAGCCGACGACCCGGCCCGCGGGCGCCACGCGCCCCGCCAGCTCCAGCGCCAGGTCGCCAGTGCCGCAGCAGACGTCGAGAACCGAGTCCCCCGGGGCCAGCTCAGCTCGGTCGGCGGCCCGCTCACGCCAGCGGTGGTGAAGGCCGGCGCTCATCAGCGAGTTGAGCAGGTCATAGCGACCAGCCACCCGATCGAACATGCGGTTGACCTGCTCCGCGAACTGCGCGGAGTCGCGCGAAGGCTTAATTGAGGGACGCGAGGAAGTCAGCGAGCTCGTTCAGCTTTTTCGGGGGCAGGTCCCGGAAGGACGGCATGATGCCTGGCCCGATTTCGACCGAGCGAATGATCGCCGCGCGGGGGATACGAGAGGCGATGTGGGTCAGATCCGGCCCCGGGCCGTGATTGCCGTTCTCTCCGAGCTTGTGACAGGCGAGGCAGCCGGCCCCTGCGACGACCTCCTTGCCGAGCTCGTACCGCGGCGCGACCTCCATCTCGATCTCGGTCGGCGAGCCGCCGATCGCGCCGAGGTAGGTGAGGTAGGCCATCGCGGCGATCGTCAGGCAGCCGGCCGTGGTGGCGATCGGACGGCGGCCGGGATGGCGCTCCGGGCCGCGGTCGTAGAAAGGCAGCAGGAGTAGGAGGACCATGCAGATGGTCGGGATGCCGATCGTCGCGACCGGGACCAGCTCGGGTGGTTTGATCACCCGCAGCACCTCGAAGAGGAAGAAGAAGTACCACTCGGGACGTGGCACGTAGCTGGTCGAGGTCGGATCGGCCTTGGGGCCCTGCTCGGCGCCGAGGATGACCGACATCGCGATGATCACGCCCGCGACGATCAGCATCATCGCCGAGTCCTTCATCACCGCGTAGGGGAAGAAGGGCTTGCCCTTCTTCTTCAGCAGCTCGTACTCCTGGAGGTATGCCTGCTTGTCCTGCGGCTTCATTGCGCGGGTGTCGCTCCGTTGCCATCGGCGCCGGCGTCGAGCCGGGAGACCGGCGCTGCGACCTTGGGCTTCTCGGCGCGGACCCAGGGGGGCGCGGTCGTGCCGAGCTTGACGACGAGGTAGAGGTGGGCGCCGATCAGGGCGATGATCGCGCCTGGCAGCAGCAGCATGTGGATCGCGTAAAAGCGCGAGAGCGTGGTGGCGCCCAGCTCAGGCCCGGCTCGCAGGAAGTCGCTCAGGTAGGGACCGACGATGGGCCCGGTGCCGTTGATGTTGATGCCGACGACCGAGGCCCAGAAGGAGCGTTGGTCGAAGGGCAATAGGTAGCCGGTGAATGCCATCGTCATCGTCAGGATCAGCAGCACGACCCCGATCACCCAGTTGAGCTCTCGCGGGTACTTGTAGGCCCCGAAGAAGAAGGTGCGGCCCATGTGGAGGAAGATCAGGATCACCATCACGCTCGAGCCCCACTTGTGCATGCCGTGCACGAAGGCGCCGAGGAAGACCTCGTTGTTGATGTGGGAGATCGAGGCGTAGGCCTGGGTCGTCGAGGGCGTGTAGAACATCGCCAGGAAGACGCCGGTGATGGCCTGGACGATGAAGGCGAAGAGAGTGGCGGAGCCGAGCGTGTAGAACCAGTTGGTCCCCTTCGGCACCTTGCGGAAGAGCATCCCGGTGAGGAAGCCGGAGGCTGCGGTGCGCTGGTCGACCCAGGCGAGAACGTCGACCGGAGCCTCCTTGGCTTTGTCGACGAGCTTCTGGGTGTCGGAGGGGCGCTCCGGCGGAGCGGTCTTGAGGTCGGCCGGAGCCTGGCCCTTTGCGCCGTTGCCCGTGCCCGGCTTGGCCGGTTTGCGGAGCGGAGCGGGAATGAGCGAGTCGAGCTTCATCGCGGGCTAGCCCTCAGCCACTCGGGGGCGGGAAGGTGGATGGACGAGGCGGATAGAGATATTCCCAGATGCCGCCGGTGAACTCGCCGGGGTCACGGGCGCGCACAGGCTCCAGCTGGGAGGTGACGCTGTAGCGCGGCCCCACTTCCACTTGGCCGTTGCGAATCCGGGTCTGGAACTGATCGAGCGGGCGTACCGGCGGCCCCCCGAGTCGTTTGCCCTGGAAGTCGTAGACGCCGCCATGGCAGGGGCAGATGAAGTTGCCCGCGGCCTCGACGTAGCTGACCGGGCAGCCGAGGTGGGCGCAGCGGTTGGAGACGGCGACGACCTCGTTCGGGCTCTCGCCGAACTGCTTGGAGCCCTTGCGCACGTAGGCGGTGGTCTTGCCGGCGTCGCCGATGCCCTCGGTCTCGGTGAAGACGACCTGGCGGTAGGTGTCGGCGACGAAGTCGTCGACCGGTCCGACCGCCTCCCAGCGCTCCTTGCCGCGGTGGAAGATCGGCGCGACGGCGAAGCCGATCGCGGGCAGGACGATCGCGGCGCCGGCGATGCCGCCGATGCCCTGGGCGGCCACCGTGAAGGCACGGCGGCGGGTCATCGACTCGCCCTCGAAGTAGCCGGGAGGGTCGGGCTTCACCCGCTCCTGCCGCGCCGCCGTCTCGGCCCCGTTCTGCTTGTCCGCTTCGTCAGCCACTGCTCGCCTAGGAGGAACAGAGTCTATTTGACTCCGCCGATCGCCCGCGCGGCGGCTCGCCAGCGGTCTGCCGCCGCGGCCTCGCGACCCTCCGTATGGAGCTGCGCGCAGTCGGCGATCAGCTCGCCCAGCTCGCGCACCGCGGCGGGATCGCCAAGCTTGGCGAGGCGCTCGATCCCGAGCGCATAGAGGTAGTCGCCGGCGAGCAGGGCGAGGTCGGCGTCGTGGCCGGCGAGCAGCCGCGGCTCGTCGTAGTGAAGGAGGTAGCCCTCACGAACCGACTCGACTACGAGCGCGTACTCGCTCGGGGCGGCGGCGGCACGAGGCCCGCTTGCGGCGAGCGGGCCGAAGACCGCCTCCTCCTTCGGCTCGAGTATGTGCGGCGCAATCGGGGTGTCCCCCTGGCGCAGGAGGTCTGCCAGAGCATGCAGGACGTCGGTCACGGGAGTGCCTCGTCGAGCGAATCGGACGCGGCCTCGAGCGTACGGTCGATCGTCGACTCGTCGTGGGCAAGCGAGACGAACCAAGCCTCGAACTGGGAGGGCGGTGGGTAGACGCCGCGGTCGAGCATGGCGCGGCAGAAGCGGGCGTGCGCCTCGAGGTCGCAGCCGGCGGCGCCTGCGAAGTTCGCGACCGGAGTCGCGCTGAAGAAGAGCGTGACGAGCCCCGGCGCAGCGGCGACCTGCAGCGGCCGAGCCTGCGCCAGGCCGGCGAGGCCGACGGCGAGGCGGTCGGTGAGCGCCCCGAGGCGGTCGTAGGCCCGCGCGTCGAGCTGGCGCAGCGTCGCCAGGCCGGCGGCAGACGCGAGCGGGTTGCCGGAAAGCGTGCCTGCCTGGTAGACGTCGCCGGCCGGGGCGACCCGCTCCATCAGCTCGCGCGGGCCGGCGAAGGCCGCCGCCGGCAGGCCGCCGCCGAGAACCTTGCCGAGGACGGTCAGGTCTGGCTCGACGCCGTAGAGCCCCTGCGCTCCCCCGCGGGCGAGGCGGAAGCCGGTGATCACCTCATCGAAGACAAGTAGAGCGCCGCTGTCGCGGGTGGCGGAGCGGAGGAACTCGAGGAACCCCTCCTCGGGCGGGACGACGCCCATGTTGGCGGCGACCGGCTCGGCGAGAAGCGCTGCGACGGGGTGGTCTGCGAGCGCCCGGGTCACGGCCTCCCTGTCGTTCCACGGCGCCACGACCGTTGCCGCGGTCTGGGCGGCAGTGACGCCGGGGCTGGCCGGGATCGCCAGGGTTGCCAGGCCCGAGCCGGCGTTGGCGAGCAAGCCGTCGGAGTGGCCGTGGTAGGCGCCGGCGAACTTGACCACGACCTCGCGGCCGGTGACCGCGCGGGCGAGGCGCACGGCGCTCATCGCCGCCTCGGTGCCGGAGCTGGTCATCCTCACCATCTCCGCCGTTGGCACTCGCGCGGCGACCTCCTCGGCCAGCTCGACCTCAGCAGGGGTGGCGGCGCCGTAGCTGGTCCCGCGGCCGGCGGCCTCGGCGACGGCGGCGACGACCTCCGGGTTCGCGTGGCCGAGGATCAGCGGGCCCCACGAGCCGACCCAGTCGAGATAGCGATTGCCGTCCACGTCGATCAGCTCACAGCCCTCGCCACGGTCGACGAAGATCGGCTCACGGTCGATCTGCCGCATCGCGCGGACGGGGCTGTTGACGCCGCCGGGCATCACTCGCAACGCCCGTTCGTACAACTCGTGGGACCGGGTCAAATCGCCGAGCCGGCCGGAGGGAGCATCGCAATCTGATTCTTTGCGACCGGAGGCCGGCGCTGGCAATTCATGCGTGCTCTTCCTCCCAGCGTCGGTAGTCGTCGGTGAAGTAGTGGAGGCGAATCTTCTTGTACTCGGTCGAGGAGTAGAGGGTGGCCCGATCTTCGGGGCCCATCCCGCACTCGGCGGCAATCGAGTCGAGGATCGCGTCGCACTCCTCCTTCGAGCGGCCGTGAGCCATGGTGAAGACGCTGTAGGGCCAGTCGGGGTAGGTCGGCCGCTGGTAGCAGTGGGAGATACCGCGGAAGGCGGCCATGCGGCGGCCGGTCTCGAGGATCTCCTCCTCCGGGACCTTCCAGACGCCCATCCCGTTGGCGGAAAAGCCGGCGCGGCGGTGGAAGAGGATCGCGGCGACGCGGCGCAGCAGCTTGCGGTCGACCATCTCTCGCAGGTGCTCGAGCAGCTCCTCGGTGTCGAGGCCAAGCTCGCTCGCGGCAGCGTCATAGGGGCGCTCGACCGCGTCCATCGGCCCCTGCAGGGCGCGGATCGTGGCGATGTCGCGCTCGTCGTAGGGCTGCGCCTCGAGCTCGCGCGGCGGCGCGGCGTCGACGGCGGCAGCGAGAGCGTCGGTGCCACCCTCCATCTCCAGGTTCATGTTGATCTTGAACAGGGTCAGGGTCGGCAGCTCGCGCATCGACTCGGCGCCGGTCTCCCGCATCAGCGCCTCGAGGGCGCCGGCGAGGCCGAGCTCGGAGTCAGGCGGGGTCGCGATCGTGAACCAGAGGTTGAAATCGTGGGTGCGCAGGTAATTGTGCGAGACGCCGGGATGGGAGTTGACAACCGCCGCGGCGCGCTGGGGGTTGTCGGAGTCGACCTTCGCGGCCACCAACATCGACTCGTAGCCGAGCGCGCGGGTGTCGAAGATCGGCGTGATCTCGCGGATGATTCGCTCGTCGAGCAGGCGGCGCGTGCGGGCGAGGACGTCATCCAACTCCATCTCCGCCTCGGAGGCGACCAGCGCGAATGGCTCCGGGTCGAGCGGGAAGCTCGACTGGAGCAGGTTCATCAGCCGCTTGTCGGCCTCGTCGAGCGGGATCGCGGCGCCGTCCTTGCGGCTGCGGGCCTTCGACTGGGGGACCTTCGACGCGCCTACCGAAGCCACCCTGCCGCCTCCTTCGCGTAGTAGGTGACGATCGCATCGGCGCCGGCCCGGCGGATCGAGGTCAGGGTCTCGCGCACCGCTGCAGGCTCGTCGATCCAGCCGTTCGCTGCCGCCGCCTTCAACATCGAGTACTCGCCGGAGACGTGGTAGGCGGCGAGCGGAGCTTCGGTCTCCTCCTTGACCCTGCGCACCACGTCGAGGTAGGGCGTCGCCGGCTTCACCATCAGCATGTCGGCGCCCTCCTCGAGGTCGAGCTGCGCCTCACGCACCGCCTCGGCGGCGTTGGCGGGGTCCATCTGGTAGCCGCGCCGGTCGCCGAACTCCGGCGTCGACTCGGCCGCCTCGCGGAAGGGGCCGTAGAAGGCCGAGGCGTACTTGGCGCTGTAGGCGACGATCGGGGTGTTGGGGTGCCCCTCCTCGTCGAGCTGGTGACGGATCGTCCCGACCCGCCCATCCATCATGTCGCTCGGCGCGACGGCGTCGGCGCCTGCCTCAGCATGGGAGATGGCGGTCTTGGCCAGCAGCTCGACCGTGATGTCGTTATCGACCTCGCCGTCACGGACGAAGCCGCAGTGCCCGTGCGAGGTGTACTCACAGAGACAGACGTCGGTGATCACCGTCAGGTCCGGGTGCGCCTCCTTGAGGGCACGCACGGCCATCTGCGCCACACCCTCGTCGTCATAGGCGCCAGTCCCCGACTCGTCCTTTTCGGACGGGATGCCGAACAGAAGGACGCTGCCCACCCCTGCTGCCGCAATCTCAGTCGCCTCAGCAACCAACTCCGAGATCGAGAAGCGCTCGATGCCAGGCATGGACTCCACCTCTTCACGGACTCCCTCCCCGGCAACTACGAACAGTGGCTGGATCAAGTGCTCAGGGCCCAGGTTCGTCTCTCGCACGAGCCCACGCAGCGCCTCTGTTCGGCGCAAGCGCCGCATGCGTGTGGCGGGGAAGGACATCGGGAGCCGAGTTTAGGGGAGGAAGGGGGGATGCCCCGCCCGGACAAGTCGCGCGCTAATTAGCGCGCGACTTTGAGTATCCGCCCGTTCGGGGCATCCCCCCTTCCTCGCTCAAACGGCGCCTAATACCCGCCCCTACACCGGTCAGTAGCGTTCGCGCGGATGGAGGGGGCAGCTAAGGCAGCGATCGAGGCTCGAGGGCTGGTCAAGCGCTATGGGGAGCGCGAAGCGTTGCGCGGAGTTGACTTCGGGGTGAACCCTGGAGAGGTTCTGGCCGTGATCGGGCCTAACGGGGCTGGGAAGACGACGTTGCTCTCGATCTTGGCTGGCATCTCCAAGGCGGATGAAGGGGATGTGCTTCTGCCGAACGGCGATGTGGGTTGGGTTCCTCAGCAGGCGGCGCTGTACAGGCGGTTGACGGTCGAGGAGAACTTGTTGCTTTTTGCCCGACTCGAGGGGCATGAGGATCCGCATGCTTCGGTCGAGGAGATGCTGGTGTTGACCGGGCTCGGCGAGAGGCGTGGGGAGATCGTGGCGCGGCTCTCGGGTGGCAACCAGCAGCGGGTCAACATCGCGATCGGGCTGCTCTCGCGGCCGGTGGTGCTGCTGCTCGACGAGCCCAGCGTCGGCCTCGACCCGCGTCAGCGGGCGCGCCTTTGGGAGTTCATCTCCGGGCTGGCGGGGGGCGGCGCCACGGTGATCTTCTCCACCCACGACATCCAGGAGGCAGAGCGCTACGGGGAGCGGCTGTTGGTACTCGCCGATGGCGAGGCGCTCTTCGACGGCGCCCCGGCCGGCCTGCGTGAGGCAGTGCGACGTGAGGCGGCCGAGGCGGCCGACCAGGACTTCGAGACCGCCTTCGTCGCATTCCTCCACCACCGGGGCCACTGATGCGCTGGCTGCTGCTGAAGGACCTGCAAATTCTTCGCCGGTCACCCCTCCAGGCGGTGCTGCTGGTCGCCTACCCGATCCTGATCGCCGTCCTCGTTGGCTTTGCGATCTCCCGCGACTCCGACAAGCCGCGCGTCGCCTTCCTCAACGAGATCCCGACTGGCTCCAGGGTCAGCGTCGGGCAAACCGAGCTGCCCGCGGTCGAAGTCGACCAGCGCATCTGCCGGCGGGTCGAGTGCGTGGATGTGGCAAGCCGCGAGGAGGCGGTCGAGGAGGTCCGCTCGGGCGACGTGCTCGCCGCGCTGATCCTGCCGGCCGACCTCGTCGACCAGATCAACTCGCTCTCGACTCCGCGGCCGGGCGCGCCGCAGGTCGAGGTGATCGTCAACGAGGAGGACCCGGTCAAGGCACAGCTGGTCGACGACCGCATCACCTCGCTCCTCGCCCAGGCGAATCTGCTGATCGCCAAGCGGATCGCCAACGAAGGAGGGAAATTCCTCGATCTCGTCATCAACGGTGGCGACTTCGAAGTGATCGGCCAGACAGTCGAGATCCTCGGTCTGCGCGCCTCCGCGCAGATCCTCCAGGCGCTGCGCCCCTCCCTCCCCCCGGGCGCCCTACGCGATTCGCTGGACCAGGTGATCGAGTTCACGAATCTCTCCCGCAGCAACCTCGACGTCGGCGCGGTGCTGCTCTCCCGTCTTACCCAACCGATTGCTGTCGACAAGCAAGTGGTCAGCGGCAGCTCGCCGCCACTCGACCTCTTCGCCATCGCGGTAGCGGCGACGCTCACCCTGACTTTCGTCGTCGTCCTCCTCGTCGCCGGCTCGCTCGCCCTGGAGCGTGAGGAGAATGCCTTCGCGCGTCTGACCCGCGGCCTCGTCTCGCGCTCCGGCCTGCTCGCCGAGAAGGTCGGCCTGGGAGTCGCGGTGGGCATGGCAGTGACACTGCTGATGCTGGCCGGTTTGGAGCTCTTCGTCGCGCTGGCCTGGGACCGCTTCGCCCTCTGGCTGGCGGCGATCGTCGCCGGTGGGGCGGCGCTTGGGGCGGCGGGGGCGGCGCTTGGGGCTGGGGCTCGCGACATCCGCGCCGTCTCCCTACTTGCCTTCATGGTCTCGCTGCCGATCGCCTTCCTCTCGCTGATCCCGTCAGGCGCTGTCGGCGGCGGTCTCTACGACGCGATCCAGGCGCTGACCGCTCTCTTCCCCTTCAAGCCGACCCTGCGGGCGATGACCGCCGCGCTCGACTCTGGCGGCAACGGCGTCGGTGGGCCGCTCCTTCACCTCGCTGCCCTCGCCGTCGCCTATGGCCTCCTGGCCCGCTTCGCTCTGCGTCGCTTCGCCGTGACCTGAGCGCAAGCCGCGCTCGGCGAGCTCCTGCTGCGTGCGAATCGACCGTCTAGTGTGCACTGGCCATGCGGGTGCTCTTTATCGGGGACGTGGTAGGCGGGCCCGGGAGGCGGGGGTTGGCAGCAACGATGCCCGAGCTGCGCGAGCGCTACGCGCCCGACTTCGTCGTCGTCAACGGCGAGAACTCGGCGGGTGGGATGGGGATTACCGAGAAGACCGCGGAGGCCCTGTTCGAGGCGGGAGCGGACGCGATCACCACCGGCAACCACGTCTACCGCCACCGCGAGGTCTACGCCTACCTGAGTCGCAGCGACCGCATCGTCCGGCCCGCCAACTACCCCTACGCCAACCCCGGGCGCGGCTTCACCGTGATCGAGGCAGGTGGGCAGCGGGTAGGCGTGATCAACCTCAGCGGCGCGATCGGGCTGACCGTTGCGCGGTCGCCCTTCCACGAGGTCGACAACATCCTCGAGAAGATCGAAGCCGACTTCTCGATCGTCGACTTCCACGCCGAAGTCTCGAGCGAGAAGGTGGCGATGGGCTGGCACCTGGACGGTCGGGTCGCCGCGGTGCTGGGCACCCACACCCACGTGCCCACCGCCGACGCCAGGGTCCTCCCCCAGGGGACCGCGTTCATCTCCGACGTCGGTATGACCGGCTCGCGCACGAGCGTGCTCGGCGTGAAGCCAGAGCTGATCCTGGAGAGGTTCATCACTCAGATGCCGGTCAAGTTCGAGACGGCCGAAGAGGATGTCTGGGTGATGGGTGCGGTGGTTGAGGTCAACAAGGACGGGTTGGCTGACTCGATTGAGCAGGTGATGGTCCCTGCTACCGGTGGTCAGGGAAGCCGGGATACCCCTCGCCCGGACAAGCGCCGAGCTAATTAGCTCGGCGCTTTGAGTATCCGCCCGTTCGAGGGGTATCCCGGCTTCCTTCCATCCGCAGCCAGGGACACCAGAAGCAGGGGGTAGAACCAGGCTATGTAGAGGTAGAACCAGTGCTCCGCCGTCAGCTGGACTCCTATGAGCAGGGCAGCGCCTAGGGCCGCTACCTGTGTGAGTGACTTCTCTCGCGGCCGGAAGGCGAAGAGCATGGCCATGGCCCCGACCGCGATCAGGATCGCAATACGTAGCGGCTCCAGATCGGTCTGGCCCCAGATGCTGAACGGCGAGTTGCGATCCGCTTGGTAGGCGATCGTGCGGTCGTAGACAGTGGCTAGCCCTGGGTCGATCGAAGGCCAGAGCATCATCAGCGCGATCGTGATGAAGAAGGCAATGCAAAACGTAGCTCCCGCGGGTGGCGCCGTAGGGGGGCCCACCCCTGAGGAAGCTTTAGCTACCGGAAGGGGTGGGGGGTCCCCTGCGGCGACAGGACCCGCGGGCCGGTACGTAGCGAGCATCGGCGCCAGCAGCGCAGGGGCGAACTTCGTGAGTGACGCGAGAGCCAGAAAGACTCCGCGCGCAGCGGGTCTGGCGAGGCCGAGCAGTGTGGCGACGAGGAGGAGGGCAACGAGAGTGTCGTTGGAGTTGGACTCGAGAGCGAAAGCGGTGTACGGGTAGGCAGCCCAGCCGAAGGCGAGTGTTGCGGCGAGCTTGCGGCCAGCGGCGCCGGGACGCAGTCGGTAGCCGAGCAAGATTAGGAGGGCGAAGGTGGCGAGATCGAAGCCGACGGCAGCCCCGTGCGCGGCCGGCAAGTCGTCCCAGCTCCCCGACCACGGCCAGATCAGCTCGAAGGGCGTGTAGGCCAAGTAGTTGACGGGGCCGTAAGTGTCGCCCTGGGAGACGTCCTCGGGGAAGTTGTCGTAGACCGGTTCGCCGTTGCCGATCCGGTCGGCGCCGACCACGCTCGCGTAGCCGACGTCTATCGCTCCCGAATCGGCAACGTTCAACCCGACCCGGAAGCCGATCAGGAACAGCGCCGCAACGAGTAGCCAAGCCGCTGGCCAGACCGGACGGATGCCCTCGCCGCGACCCCGGAAGCCAATCCACAGCCCTCGGCCGAAGAAGTAGAGAAGCGGCGGGTACTGGAGCGGCGCCGAGGCGCCAATCTCGCCACGGTTGAAGAAGAAGTGCGAGAGACCGAAGGCGAGCAGGACGAGGAGGTCGAGGTTGACGACGCGCCAGGGGCGCCGCCAGTCGAGCAGACCGATCAGGAAGAGGGCACAGAGGGGCAGGAAGACGTAGGGGGCGTTGAGCTTGTGGCCGAAGGCGCCCGAGTACCCTCGCGCCATCTTCCAGGCGACCTGATAGCCCGTCCAGGACTCGCGCACTGACCCGGTTGCGGGGTCGACGATGACGAGGGCCACCCGCTCGTCGGCGGCGAAGTAGGAGACCTCCCAGTTGCCGTCGACCATGGCAGCGCTATGAGTCAGCTCCCGGTTCCTCTGCCGTTGATCGACGACCTTCGCATCGCGGTTTGCTGCACGCACCGCTTTGGCCTCGATGATCTCCGCGCTTGCAGGGGAGGGAAGCACAGCCAGGGCGAGGCAGATGGCCAGCGCCGACCCGACCGCGCTGGCCATCAGCTCAAGCCGAAATGCTCGAGCACGACGGGCGCCACATCGCGCAGCGCCCACTGGGGCCGAGAGTGCGGGTCGTCCGGCCCGCAACCCACGAAGAGCAAGGGGCCGAGCGAGTCGCCAGCTTGCAGCGAACCGTGGCTGCCACCGCCGGCGTGGCTGACACCGCCCCAGTCGACTGCCTCGTAACCCGGAGACATGGAGACGATGAAGTCGCCGGCGTGCGGCGCGGCAAGCGCCGACCAGACCCGGGCGAGGGGATCTGGGTACTCCTCGCTGCGCAGGCGGCCGTCCTCGACGCTCGCCTGCAGCGCTCCGAGATCCCCATCGAGGTCCCAGCGCTTGCCGCGGAGGTCGGTGACGGCGCGGCCGGGACGAAAGCGAAGTTGGGATCCGGCGTGCTCCACCACTGCGCGAGCGCTCGGGGGCGGCGCGCCGGGCTCGCTTCGCTCCAGCGGCTCGCCATCGGCGTCCTCGAGCCAGCAGACCAGGTCGATTCCCTCGGTCACCGCCAGGCGCTGCCCGACGTCGCCGTGCTGCGCTCGCTCCCCCTCCGAAGGCAGCAGGTAGACGTGGGCCGCGCGGCCGGTTGGGCTGACCGCCAGCTGCGCCTGCTCGGGCCGGTCGTCAGAGGGCTGCAGCACCCCCCACTCGCGGCCCAGCAACTCCGCAAGCGGAAGGCCGCGGGTCACCGGCGTCTGCGCGTGGTCGGCAAGCAGGATCACCGCATGCTCGGCGAGGAAGCCATCGAGGTCACCTGCTGCCTCGACCAGCTCGGCGAAGCAGCTGTCGGCGTTGGCGATCGACTCGACGCTGGCCTCAGGGCCGTGCCGGTGCGAGTAGTTGTCGTTGTCCGGCAGGGAGAGCAAGAGGAAGTCGAAGCCGTCTCCGCCAATCAGCTCCGCCGCGCAGCAGGCGGAGTAGGGATCGCGGCTGCCGGGGATCGAGGTGGGCCGACAGGGAACCTCGCGGCTGGCGTAGAGGTCGCCGTAGAAGAGCTCACGCGGGCCCCAGGTGTGATGGCGGAACTTGAGCCTGGTGGCGTCGACAGCGCGGCGTAGCAGGCCGTCGAGCGATACCTGGTGGCGATGGCGCCCACGGAAGATCAGGAACGGTGTGCACGCAGTTCGCTCTCCGGCGTCGTCGAGCTGCTCGAACAGCGTCTCGACATCGGGGCTGAGATGGGCCAGGTTCATGTTGTAGACGAGGTCGTAGAGGGCGCGGAAGATGCCGAAGGCGCGGCTCGCCTCGAGCGAGGTGCCGTACTCCACGTAACGCCGCTCGAGCCGGTGATACCAGTTCATGCCGCTGATCCAGTGGCCATCGGCTCCGTGGCCGGTGGCGAGCTCCGCGCAGGCGACCGGAGTCACCGAGGGGAAGCTCGAGACGCAATCGGGGACGAGGGTCCCCCGGTCGAGCAGTGCCCCGAAGGTAGGCGCGCGGCCCTCGTCGACGGCGCGCTCGAGCATGTCGGTACGCAGCGAGTCGACGTAGGTGAGGATCAGCTTCTTCGGCGGCACCGCTAACGCAGCACGCGCAACCCGGCGTGCTTGCGCTGAGACCGGCGGTGGCGCGACACGCCGACCCAGATCAGGGCCGCGAGCACGACCAGCGCCAGTGGCGAGAAGACGATCGAGATCGCGAGCACGACAAGGGCCGCCAGCGCAACCAGGAAGGCGAGTGCTCCCGTGCCACTGCCCTCGCGATGGCCGGCCGCGCCGACGACTTCGCTGACGACTACGCAGGCCGCGACGGCGCCGATCAAGCAGAAGATCGCGCTGACGGGCAGGTCGAGGTTGGCGGTCCCGGCGAGCAGGGCGCCGATCGCGAAGCCGATCACGGCGGCGAGCAGGGTCATCCGCCCACGCGCCGAGCCGTGCGTCCCCGTGGTCCCGGCGAGCATCCCGATCGCGAGGCCGATGCCGAGCACGAAGCAGATGTCAGAGAGAGATCCCATGCGGAAAACCTAGCCGTCCCGGCGACAGGGCGTGGATTCGCCACACTATCCCCCCATGGAATCCAGGCCGCCCCACCGGCGTCGCGCCCACACCCGTACCCGTGACCTGGAGCGCTACGCGGGTCTGTTCGCCGAGCGGACACGGGTGATGCGCTCCTCCGCGATGCGGGACCTGATGGCGGTGACTGCGCGGCCCGATGTGATCTCGCTGGCGGGGGGCCTGCCCGACACCTCGACCTTCCCGCCCCAGACCTTCGCCGCTCAGATGACCCGCATCGCCCAGGAGTCCGCCGCAGAGGCGCTCCAGTACGGGCCGACCGAGGGCTTCGAGGAGACGGTCGACTGCATCGCCCAGGTGATGGCCGCCGAGGGAATGCTTCCCGACCCCGAGGATGTGATCGTCACCACCGGCGGCCAGCAAGCTATCGACCTGATCACCAAGACGCTGGTCGATCCGGGCGACGTGGTGATCTGCGAGGCCCCGACCTACCCCGGAGCCGTGCCGGTCTTCTGCAGCTACCAGGCGGACACGGTCCAGATCGAGTGCGACGAAGACGGGATGCGGATCGACGAGCTGGAAGCGACTCTGCGGCGGCTCGACGGCGAAGGACGGCGGCCGAAGTTCGTCTACTCGGTGCCGAGCTTCCAGAACCCCGCTGGAGTGACGATGTCGCTGGAGCGCCGGCGGCGGCTGGTGGAGCTGGCCCAGCAGCGCGAGCTGCTGGTCGTCGAGGACAACCCCTACGGCCTACTGCGCTTCGGTGGCGAGCCGCTGCCCCCGCTCTACCAGCTCGACGGCGGCGACTTCGTGATCTACATCGGAACCTTCTCGAAGATCCTCTCGCCCGGAATTCGGCTGGGCTGGATGGTGGCGCCGCCGCCGGTGATGGAGAAGGTTGTGCTCGGCAAGCAGGCTTCGGATCTCTGCACCTCGACCCTGACCCAGTACTTCGTCCGCGAGTACTTCGGCGACGGCAACTGGCGCGAGTACATAGCGAGCCTGGTCGAGATCTACCGTGCCCGGCGCGACGCGATGATCGAGGCGCTGCGTCAGCACTTTCCCGCCGAGGCGACCTGGACCGAACCCGAAGGCGGGCTCTTCATCTGGGCAACCCTTCCCGAGTACATCGACACCGAGGACCTGCTGGCCAAGGCGCTGCGCGAGGACGTCGCCTTCGTACCCGGTCGGGCCGCCTACGTCGACGGGCGCGGGCGCAGCTCGATGCGCCTCAACTTCTCCGGCGCGAGCGAGGATGAGATCCGTGAGGGGATACGGCGCATCGGCAAGGTGGTCAACGAGCAGTTGGAGCTGTACGGAACGCTGACCGGGGAACGGGCGGCGGTTCCGGCCCGCCCGGACGAGACCGGCGAGGAGAACGTCGTGCCCTTCCGCAAGACCGTGGAGGGCGGCGGGTGAAGGTCGCCGTGCTGAAGGGCGGGCGTTCGCTGGAGCGAGGCGTCTCGCTGCGCTCCGGCGCCAGGGTTGAAGACGCGCTGGAGCGCCTCGGCCACGAGGTGGCGCCGCTCGAGGCAGAGGGCACGCTGGTGAAGCGGCTGGACGAGGCGCGGCCCGACGTCGTCTTCGTCGCCATGCACGGCCGCGGAGGCGAGGACGGCGCCGCGCAGGAGCTGCTCGAGATCCTCGGCATCCCTTTCACCGGGCCCGGGGTGGCGGCCTGCGTCCGCTGTATCGACAAGGTCCTGGCCAAGCACGAGATGCGCGCCGCGGGCGTGCCGACTCCCGACTGGTTCGCCTTCAACGAGACCGCCTTCCGCGAGCTGGGAGCGGCCGACGCATTGGGCGCGCTGGAGGAACGGCTCGGCTTCCCGCTGGTGGTCAAGCCGAGCCGCGGCGGCTCCTCCCTCGGGGTGAAGTTTGCCGCCAGCTGGTTCGAGGTGCCCGAGGCGCTCGTCTCCGCCTTCAGCTACGACGATCGTGTGCTGCTCGAGCGCTTCGTCGAGGGACGGGAGCTGGCGGTGAGCGTGCTCGGGGGCGAGGCGCTGCCGGTAGTGGAGGCGATTCCCGCCGACGGCGACCGCTACGACTTCGAGGCCCGCTATGAGATCGGCCGCACCACGTTCGCCTGCCCCGCTGAGCTGGGCGACGCCGAGGCAGCGGTCACCGCAGCGGCGCTGGGCGCATACGAGGCCTTGGGTTGCTCGGGCTTCGCCCGGGTCGACCTGATCCTTGGCGGCGACGGTCCGCAGGTACTCGAGGTGAACGCGATCCCCGGCCTCACCGACACCAGCCTCCTCCCCCAGGCCGCTGAGGCAGCCGGGATGAGCTTCGAGCAACTGGTCGAGCGCATCCTCGACCTCGCGCTGAAGCCGGCTGCTGCTTAGGAGTCCTCGCCTTTGGCGAAGTCCTCCGGCGTGACCTCGTCGAGGAACTCCTTGAACTTGTCGACGACCTCCTCGGTGTCCTCGACGTCCTGCTCGAACTCGATCGCCGACTCCTCGATCACGTCCTCGGCGGCGAAGATCGGGGCCGAGACGCGGACGGCGAGCGCCAAGGCGTCAGAGGGACGGGAGTCGATCTCCAGCTCGGAGCCGTTGATCGAGACGGTGATCGAGGCGTAGAAGGTGTTGTCGCGCAGCTCGGTGACCGAGACCCGCTCGCATTTCGCGTCGAGCTGCTCGAGCAGGTCGGAGAGGAGATCGTGGGTCATCGGGCGCGGAGTCGAGGCGCCCTGCAGCTTCATCAGGATCGCCGCCGCCTCCGGGTGGCCGATCCAGATCGGTAGGAAGCGATTGCCGTCGACTGTCTTCAGCAAGACGATCGGCTGCTTGCCGACCATGTCGAAGCTGACGCCATAAATTTGCATTTGCTGCACAAGAATCGCTCCGGACCGCGGTGGATGGCCATTATAGGCGCGGTCCCAAGCCAGATTTACGGGCGCTGGGCCAGAGTCGCGCAAGCAGGCAGTGGGCGATCCTGGATTCGAACCAGGGACCTCGTCCTTATCAGAGACGCGCTCTAACCAACTGAGCTAATCGCCCGCGAATGGTTGGCGATGATAGCGGCCGGCCTCAGCCGCGCAGCCGTTTCAACCGACCGGCCAGAGCAAGGGCCTCGTCGAGGTCATCGAAGCGGATCTCGAGCGCAATATCCCCCCGGCTCGGTCGGATGCTGACCTCGTGGCCGAGCGCCGACTCGAAGCGGTCCGCCGCATCCTTCATCGCCGCCGCCTCCTCTGGCGCAACCGTCGTCCGCGATCCTTTGGCTCTTGGCTGGCCAGCCAGCTTAACCCTGTTCTCGGTCTCGCGAACAGACCAACCGGCCTTGGCTGCGTCGCGCGCCAAGCGGCGACGGACATCGTTGCCGTCAGCCGCGAGAAGGGCGCGGCCATGGCCCTCGCTGAGGCTCTTCGTCTCCAGCAGCTCGAGCACCTCATCGGGAAGCTCGAGCAGGCGGATCAGATTGGAGACGGCCGGGCGGCTGCGGCCGAGGCGCTGGGCGAGCTCCTCCTTGGTGAGGCCGAGCTCCTCGACCAGCGCCGCGCAGGCGCGGGCCTCGTCGATCGGGTTGAGGTTCTCCCGCACCATGTTCTCGATCAGAGCGACCTGCAGTCGCTCCGCCTGCTCGGAGTCGCGAGCGATCGCCGGCACCTTCTCCAGGCCGGCCTGCTGCGCGGCGCGCCAACGGCGCTCGCCGGCGATCAGCTCGTAGCTGCCGTCGTGCAGGGGGCGGACCAGCAGCGGCTGGACGACGCCGGACGTCTCGATCGAGGCCGCCAGTCCGGCCAGGGCCTCGGGCTCGAAGCGAGTGCGGGGCTGGTTCGGGTTGGGCTTGATCAGCTCGACCGGCAGCTCGAGCAGCTCGCCGAGATCCCCTGCCTCAGACTCGGGCAGGATTGCCGCGATGCCTCGCCCCATGCCGCGCTTGGCGGCGCTAGCCACGAGCGGCGAGCTCCTGGGCGAGCGCCCGGTAGGCGGTCGACCCGCGCGAGGAAGGAGCGTGCTCGGTCACGGGCAGACCATAGCTGGGAGCCTCGGCGACTCTGACGCTGCGCGGAATGACCGTCTCGAAGACCATCTCGGGGAAATGCTCGCGCAATTCCCGCTCCACATCCTGGGCGAGGCGGGTGCGCTCATCGTGCATGGTGATCAACAGCCCCGACACCTTCAGGGCCGGGTTCAGCTCGCGGCGAATCATTCCCAGCGTGTCGAGGAACTGGACCAGCCCCTCGAGGGCCAGGTACTCCGCCTGGACGGGCACGATCGCGCGATCGGCGGCGGCGAGGGCGTTGACGCTCACGGGGCCGAGCGAGGGGGGGCAGTCGAGCAAGGTGAAGGCGAAGCGCTCGCGCACCGGGCCGAGCCGTTCGCGCAGGCGCACCTCCGCCCGCTCGAGCCGCGGCAGCTCGACGGCGGCGCCGGCGAGGTCGCGGCTGGCGGGCGCCAGCCAGAGGTTGTCGGGCCCGGCAGGCCGGGCCGCCTCCGCCACGGAGACCTCGCCGATCAGGCAGTCGTAGGAGGAGGGATGGGCCTCTCGGTCGCCACCCAGGGCGACGGTGGCGTTGCACTGCGGATCGAGGTCGACCAAAAGCGTCTGCGACCCGGCGTCGGCGACGCAGGCCGCCAGGTTCACCGCGGTCGTCGTCTTGCCGACTCCGCCCTTCTGGTTCGCGACCGCGTAGACGAGCCCCATCCGCGCCAGCCTAGTTAACCGCGGGGGCGCTTCTTGGCCACCCCGGCTCGGCGTGGAAGATCCGGCGGAGTCTGGCCCGTCTTGCGAATCACGTGGAGGTGTCGATGCTTGGAGCCGGCACGGTCGCCGACATCGACGATCCGCTCGGGACGCATGGCGAGCGACTCGGCGGCGCGATCCAGTTGCGACTCCTCATCTTCGTCGCGGCGGCCCTTCCAGGCGACTAGGACGCCTTCCTCGCGCAGCAATGGGGAGGCCAGCTCAGCCAGGGTCGAGAGGCGGCCCACCGCCCGCGCAGTGACCACCTCGTAGGCCTCCCGGCCCTCGCCGCCGGCGACCTCCTCCGAGCGAGCGTTGAGGACGTTGGCGTTGGCGATCTCCGCCGCCTCGACCGCGCGGGCGATGAAGTCGCACTTGCGGCCCACCGACTCGATCAAATCTACCCGCGCGCCAGGCAATGCCACAGCCAGAGGAAGGCCCGGAAACCCAGCTCCAGAGCCGATATCGGCGATTGTCATCGCCGAACGCAGGGCAGGTACCTCGAGACCGGTGAGGCTATCGGCGACGTGGACCGCCCAGGCCCGCTCGTCGACGATCGAGCTGACCGAGGCACGCTCTTTCGCGAGCAACTCGAGGACGATCTGCAGCGCTGTGCGAGCGTCCGAGTCGAGGTGCGCGGTGGGGTCGCCGCTCACTCTGCGACGAGCGGCGCGACGATCACGCAGCGGCTGGGCTCGTCGCCCTCGCTGTAGGTCTCGACGCCGGCCCTCTCCTTCAGGTGCTCATGGACCACACGACGCTCTTGGGCACTCATCGGGTCCATCGTCACCCGGCGGTCGCCGCCCAGCGCCTGCTCGGCGGCACGGTCGGCGCGTGCTGTCAGCGTCTCGCGTCGACGCTCCCGGTAGCCGGCAGCGTCGACGATCACCCGCTTACGATCCCGCATCCCGCGAAAAGCCGCCTGGTAGCAGAGCAGCTGAAGCGCGTCGATCGTCTGGCCCCGTTTGCCGATCAAGAGGCCGTAGTCGTCGTCGCCTTCGACAGTTGCGACGATCCGCTCATCGCCCTCCGAGACCTCGACGTCTCCCTCGAGCTCGAGTTCGTCGAGAACGCCCTCGACTACCTCCCGAACCCGCTCAGCGGGCTCTGCTGGCCAATCCACCCCATCAGTCACAGCGGGCACCATATTCCAGCCGGGGGGTGTCGTGGGAGGCGATTGGACATGCCTCGTCTCCGCCCAGCCCCACCCTCGGTGGGGCAATCTTGTGCCCTTCGGGGCAAGAAACACTCCGCGGCGCCGTAGGAAGGCTTCGCCGAGGAGTGTCCAACCGCCTCCTCAACGCGCTCCAACAAGCCGAATGCGGCCCCGATGCCGCCGCCAGGGCGAGGACTTGGCCAGCCTCGCTTCTGAAAGCCGGCGAAGTACGGGAGCTTGTCGTTGGGCAAGGGCGGGGGTCTTCTCGCTGGATGCCTAGCCCAGCCTTCGGCTGGGGCAACGAAGAGCCTCGCTTCGCGAGGCAATCCTCACTCCGCGGTGCCGAGGGGAGGCACCATCGAGAAGACCCCCGCCCTTGCCTTATCGCCGCTTCTTGCGTTTTTTCGGCGGTTTCGGCGGCGGCTTGGTCGCCGCAACCTCTTCGGGCGTCGGGGCGGCGGGCGCTGGGATCAGCTTGGCTGCGGCGTAGGACTGGAGCACGGTCCAGAAGTTGGTCGTGATCCAGTAGAGGCTGAGGCCGGCCGGGAAGGAAGGGACGAAGAAGACGCCGACGAGCGCGAAGGCGCCGAGCAGGAAGTACTGCTGATTGCCGACAGTGCTCGGCGAGGAGCGCATGGTGACGTACATCGAAAGCGCCATCGAGGCGGCGAAGAGGACCATCAGGATGATCGTCTCCGCCCCCTCCGGGTTTTCGACCACGGAGTTGACGAAGAACCAACCGGCGCCGCCACTCGATTCGACGTCCTGCTCGAAGCTGTTACCGCGGAGCAGCTGGAAGAGGGCGAAGAAGATCGGTAGCTGCAGGATCAGCGGCAGGCAGGAAGCCAGGGGGTTGACCTTGTTCTCCCGGTAGAAGCTCATCATCTCCTGCTGCATCCGCTGGCGGTCGTTTTTGTACTTCTCCTGGATATGTTTGATCTGCGGCTGCAGGGCCTGCAGGGCGCGCATTCCCTTGATCTGTTTGTAGGTGAGGGGAATCAGGATCGTCCTGACCACGATCGTCAGCGCGATGATCGACGTCCCCCAGCTCAGTCCCACGTCGTCGTGGAAGAACTGGAGCACCGCCTCGGCGGCGTCCTCGATCGGCTGGAGGATGTTCGCCAGGAAGATCAAGTCCGCGCCTCGCTGTGGTACTCGGCCGGATCGACCGGACCCACACGGAGCGTGAAGCGGTCGGGGACCGGATCGAAGCCGCCGTGGCTGAACGGGTTGCAGCGCAGCAGGCGCCAGCAGGCGAGCAGCAGGCCGCGGAACGGGCCGAATCTCTCGACCGCGTCAGCCGCGTAGGAAGAGCAGCTCGGCTCATAGCGGCAGCGGGGGCCCAGCGCCGGAGAGAGCCAGCGCTGGTAGGCCGCGATCGCGGCCAGCATTGCGCGTTTCACGTGGAACGCCCCCCGCTCGACGTGCTCGCCAGCGCCTCCTCGATGCTCGCTTTCACGGCCGGCTCGCCTTCCCGCTCGATCAGCTCGGCGATTTCCGGTCTGGCGACGAGGACGAAGTCGTGGTCGTCGGGGAGCCGGTCCGAGAGATCCCAGAAGGCCTCGCGAAGCACCCTCTTGACCCGGTTGCGCTCCACCGAGGATCCGATCTTGCGGCTCGCCGAGACGCCCAGCCTTACGCCGGCCTCCTCGTCCTGCTGGCGAGGGAAGCTGTAGAGGACCAGATGGCGGGTCGCACTCGACGATCCGTCACGGTAGACGCGGTCGAACTCCCCACTCCGCGAGAGGCGGCGTCGCTTCGCCGCCATCTACGGAGTCAGGCGCTTCCGACCCTTGCGGCGTCTGCGCTTGAGGATCGCGCGGCCGCCGCGGGTGCTCATCCGTGCCCGAAAACCATGCGTCTTCGCGCGCTTGCGCTTCTTCGGCTGGTAGGTGCGCTTCATCGGGCGTCGCAGTATACGGACGCGATCCGGGCATCAACGGGCCGCCCCAAAATCTTTTTGACGGGATTTGCGGCGGGCCCGCTTTCCGGGCGCCAGGCCGCCGCTATGGTCGCTCGCTTGTGGAAGACGGCGGCGCCCGACACGATCTCGAAGCTCTCTGGCAAGACGCCCAGGGACGGCTGAGATCCTCGGTACCGGAGTCCACCTTCTCGCTCTGGCTGGCGCCGCTCCAGCCGTCGGCAGTGCGTAGCGGGACGCTCTACCTCACCGCTCCGGACAAAGTCCGCGCCTGGGCCGAGCGACGCTACTCCTCACTGATCCGCGAGGCCGTGATCGCCGCCGGGGGCCCAGCCGCGATCAGCTTCGGACCATCGGAGGCAGCGGATGGAAGGGACGCGAGTCTCGACCTCAACAGCAGCCTCACCTTCGAGCGATTCGTGATCGGCGACGGCAACCGACTCGCCCACGCCTCGGCGCTGGCGGTTGCCGAGGCGCCATCGGAGGCCTACAACCCACTCTTCCTGCACGGCCCGCCTGGGCTTGGCAAGACGCACCTCCTGGTCGCGATCGCCAACTACCTGCGCACCCACGCACCCGAGCTCGACGTCCGCTATACGACGGCGGAGAGCTTCACCAACGAGTTCGTAGCGGCGCTGCGGGCAAGCGGCGCGGACGCGTTCAAGCGGCGCTACCGGGACATAGACGTCCTCCTCGTCGACGACGTCCAGTTCCTCGAGGGCAAGCGCCAGACCGAAGAGGAGTTCTTCCACACCTTCAACGCCCTCCACGAAGGCGGCAGCCAGCTCGTCCTCTCCGCCGATCGCCTGCCGCGTGAGCTTTCCACCCTCGCCGCGCGGTTGCGAGACCGCTTCGAGTGGGGACTTACGATCGCGGTCGAGCCGCCCAACCTGGCGACCCGTGTCACCGTCCTGCGCCGCCTCACCCGCGAGGCAGGCGTCGAGACCGACGGCAGCGTTATTGACGAGCTGGCGCGGCGTATCGACGCAAACGTCCGGCTCTTGCACGGGGGGCTCACGCGGCTGCTCGCCCACGCTTCCCTGACCTCCAAGCCACTCAGCTCGGACCTGGTTGCCGAGGTGGTGCCGAAAGCAGCGCGCCCTGCCAACCTCCCCGTCGAGGAGATTCAGCAGCGGGTAGCGAC
Source organism: uncultured Solirubrobacterales bacterium (assembly GCA_963728045.1). Classification (GTDB taxonomy): domain Bacteria; phylum Actinomycetota; class Thermoleophilia; order Solirubrobacterales; family 70-9; genus VRUE01. The sequence goes on along the minus strand of CAVSIE010000002.1, from coordinate 989,893 downwards.
GTCCTTCGGAATCTCGCGGGCCGAGCTGGTGGGCACGAGCCGCGCAGCCACCCCGCTTCGCGCCCGGCAAGTCGCGATCTTCCTCACTCGCGAGATGACCGAACTCTCGCTGCCGCAGATCGGCCGCGTCTACGGCGGGCGAGACCACTCCACCGTGCTCAATGCCCTGCGCAGGATTGAGGTCGGGATGGCCCAGGACGACGTTCTCAGCGCCAGGGTCAGCGAGTTGCGCACAGCAATCCACAATCCCACCCCCGGCGACGCCTAGACGGCCGGGGCCGCTGTCAGAATCAACGCCTTCCACAACCCCGATCCACAGCCGCAATCCGCACACGTGCTCGATTCAGCCCCCGATTCACCAGTTTCCACAGCCCCTAACTCAACTCAAGAAGGCAATCGGTCTTTGAAGCTAAAAATTCCAAGAGAGGAATTCGTCACCAAGCTCTCCACTGTTTCTCGGGCGCTCTCGACCCGCACCGCGACTCAAGCGCTCTCGGGGATCCACGTCGAGGCGAAGGACCAGAGCGTGACCCTGGGCGCCACTGATGGCGAGATGGGATTGCGAACAGAGCTCGCGGCAGAAGTCGAGGCGCCAGGGTCGGTGCTGCTGCCGGGCCGCCTCCTCGCCGACATCGCCCGCTCGCTCGGCGGCACGACGGTCGAGGTCGAGCTGCGCGAGGCCGAGCGGGACGTGGAGATCCGCAGCGCCGCTTCGAGCTTCCACTTGCGCGTCCTACCCGCCGCCGATTTCCCGAAGCTGCCCGAGGAGGGAGACGAGCCGCTGAAGATTCCCGCTGAGGCGCTCGCCTCGACCGTCGACTTGGTAGCTCGTGCCGCCTCCCGCGACGACATGCGCCCTGTCCTCACCGGCGTCCTGGTCAACGTCGCCGGTGAGGAGATGACGATGGTGGCGACAGACTCCTACCGGCTGGCGGTAAAGCGGACCGAGCTGAAAGGCGGCATCGGCGGTGAGCTGGAGGCGAACATTCCCGCTCGCGCCCTGCGTGAGCTCGGTCGGATCCTCTCGAGCGAGGGGGTTGAGGAGGTCGCGGTCAGCCTGCTTCGCAACCAGGCCGTGTTCAGCGCAGGCGGGGTCATCCTCAGCACGACGCTGATCGAGGGCCAGTTCCCCAACTTTCGACAGCTGCTGCCCGAGTCCTACGACCACGACGTGCGGTTGCCTCGCGGCGAGTTCCTCGAGGTGGCACGGCGGGTCAGCCAGCTGGCTCAGCGCAACGCGCCGCTGCGCCTGGCCTTCGCCGCCGGCGAGCTGACGGTGGCGGCTTCCACTCCCGACGTGGGAGACGCTGAGGAGACGATGCCCGCTGCGTTCGAGGGGGAGGCGCTGGAGATCGGCTTCAACCCCGAGTTCCTCAAGGAGGGGATCGAAAGCGTCGAGGGCGACGAGGTGTTGCTGCGGCTGATCTCACCGCTGCGCCCGGGACTGCTGCAGCCCGTCGACAACGAAGATTTTCGCTACCTGGTGATGCCCATTCGCCTCAACGTCTAGCGATGCTCGTCGCGGCCGTCGAAGCGAGGCCGCTGCGCAGCCTGAGCGACGCGCGAGTTGAGCTCGGCCCCGGCATCGTCAGCCTGGTGGGTCCCAACGGCGCCGGCAAGACGAACCTGCTCGAGGCGCTCTACTTCGCTCTCACGGGACGCTCCTTTCGCACCTCCGACCGCCGGGACCTGATCCCATTCGGGGGGGCCTTCGCTCGTGCGGAGGTCGCTATTCGAGGGGGTGATGCCGGCGAGCGCCGCCTCCTCGCCTCGGTCAGCCGTTCCGAGGGCCGCCGTCACCTCCTCGATGGCAACCCGGCCGATCCCGCGACAGTGGCGAGGTGCCGCCCGCCGGTGGCGGTCTTCTCGCCGGACCGGTTGGCGCTGGTCAAGGGCCCCCCGGCTGAGCGGCGAGCGCACCTGGACCGCTTCATCGCAGCTCGCTGGCCTTCCCGAGCCGAACTGCGTCAGCGCTTCGGACAAGCGCTCGCTCAGCGCAATGCCCTGCTGGGGAGGATCGCCGCAGGCCGCAGCGGCGCCGGGGAGCTCGAAACCTGGGACGCTGCCTTCGCCGCCGCCGCGGCAGAGCTGGGTCAGGCTCGTTCCGAGGCCGCGGCAGAGCTGAGCGCACCCTTCGCCTCAGCCGCCGAGGAGCTGAGCCTGGAGGGCGGCGCCGCGATCGAGTACGCGCCGCGCGCAGCGGGCAGCGCGGAAGACGTTCGCGCAGGGCTTGCCGAGCGGCGCGACGCTGATCTCGCTCTTGGCAGGAGCTCCTGGGGACCGCATCTCGATGAGCTGAAGATCATGGTCGGAGGGAAGCAGCTGCGCCGTTATGGCTCCCAGGGCCAACAGCGGGCAGCGCTGCTGGCCCTCCTCTTCGCCGAGCGCGACGCTCTACTCACCGCCCGCGGCGTCCCGCCGCTGCTCCTCCTCGACGATGTGATGAGCGAGCTCGACCCCGGCCGTCGCGAGCGGCTGGTCGAGCGGCTCCAGGGCGCGGGCCAGACCCTGATCACCGCCGCCGCGGCGGAGTCGGTCCCGCCGGCAGCGCTGACCCAGACGGTGCGCATGCCGCTCCCCGCCGAGTCGGGAGCGGTGGCTGCATGACGCGCCGCCGCGCCCCCCGCCCTGCTGCCGGCGCTCTTCAGGCGGCCCTCGCAGAGGCTGCGCCGAAGACCAGGCTCGCGGCCGTGCAGGCCGCCTGGGCGGCGACCGTGGGAGAGAGGGTGGCGGACGTCGCCCAGCCGGTCGCGGAGCGGGCCGGCACAGTGACCGTCGGCTGCGCAGATCCGGTCTGGGCGCAGGAGCTCGACCTGATGCAAGATCGTCTTCTGAGCCTTCTGCGGGAGAGGCTCGGCGAGCAGGCTCCGCAGAATTTGCGCTTTCGTGTGGAAGACGAGGCCATCGAATGACGTTTATGCATGATTTGCAGGGATTTTCTTCTGCTCAAGAAGGTTTTCGAGGGGGCCGAGCTGGTATTCTTATGTCAAGTCGCATTTCACCCCGACCCGCGCGACACAACCAAGGCGGGCCGGGGTTTTCTATGAGAGCGGGAAGGGACTAATTGCCTGAGAAGACGAAGAGCGCCGGCAAGGGGAAGGCTGCTGCCTCCTCCTATGGCGCCAAGGACATCACGGTCCTCGAGGGGCTGGAAGCCGTCCGCAAGCGCCCCGGCATGTACATCGGCTCGACCGGCCCGCGCGGTCTGCACCACCTCGTCTACGAGGTCGTCGACAACTCGGTCGACGAGGCCCTCGCCGGTCACTGCAAAAGCGTCGAGGTCGTCCTCCACCCGGACAACAGCTGCACCGTCACCGACGACGGCCGGGGGATCCCGGTCGACATGCACACGAAGGAGAAGCGCCCCGCGGCGGAGGTCGTGCTGACCACCCTTCATGCCGGCGGCAAGTTCGGGGACGGCGGCGGCTACAAGGTCTCAGGCGGCCTGCACGGCGTCGGCGTCTCCGTCGTCAACGCCCTCTCCGAGCGGCTGCGCTTGGAGATCCAGCGCGACGGCCATGGTTGGAGCCAGGACTACGAGCGCGGCAAGCCGCTCGGCGAGCTGGCGCAAGGAGCGGAGACGAAGTCGAGCGGCACCACGATCACCTTCCTCCCCGACGCCGAGATCTTCGACGAGCTCGAGTTCGACTACGCGACCCTGGCCGAGCGCCTGCGCGAGACGGCGTTCCTCACCCGTGGCCTGAAGATCGATCTGATCGACGAGCGGGCCGCCGGCCAGCGCGACACCTTCCACTACGAGGGCGGCATCGTCGACTTCGTCGCCCACCTCAACGAGAACAAGGACGCCCTGCACCGCAAGACGATCTACTTCGAGGGCGAGACCGACGACGGCCAGGTCGAGGTGGCGATGCAGTGGAACTCCTCCTACCAGGAATCGGTCTTCAGCTTCGCCAACAACATCAACACCCACGAGGGTGGCTCTCACCTCTCCGGCTTCCGCTCGGCGCTGACCCGCACCCTCAACGCCTACGCGCGCAGCAAGGGCCTGCTCAAAGAGAAAGACGAGAACCTGACCGGCGACGACGTGCGCGAGGGGCTGACCGCGGTGATCTCGGTGAAGCTCGCCGACCCACAGTTCGAGGGACAGACGAAGACCAAGCTCGGCAACCCTCCGGTCGAGGGGCTGGTCAAGGAGACCGTCAACCGCAAGCTCGCCGAGTTCTTCGAGGAGAACCCGGGCGAGGGGAAGCGGATCGTCGGCAAGGCCGTCGATGCCGCACGCGCCCGCCAAGCGGCACGCAAGGCCCGCGACCTGACCCGCCGCAAGTCGGCGCTCGAGAACTCGACCCTGCCAGGCAAGCTCGCCGACTGCACGGTGCGCGATCCGGCTCTGGCGGAGCTGTTCATCGTCGAGGGTGATTCCGCCGGTGGTTCCGCCAAGCAGGGCCGCGACCGCAACACCCAGGCGGTGCTGCCGCTGCGCGGCAAGATCATCAATGTCGAGAAGGCGCGGATCGACAAGGTCCTCTCCAATCAGGAGATCCAGGCGCTGATCACCGCCGTCGGCACCGGCATCCGCGAGGAGTTCGACGTCAAAGAGGCGCGCTACCACAAGGTGGTGTTGATGACCGACGCCGACGTCGACGGCGCCCACATCCGCACCCTGGTCCTTACTTTCCTCTATCGCGAGATGCCGGAGCTGATCGAGGCCGGCTATGTGTACATCGCCAAGCCACCGCTCTACAAGCTAAAAAACGGCAAGCAGGAAACCTACGTCGAGAAGGAGTCCGAGCTCGAGGAGCTGCTGCTGCGCGACAAGCTAGAGCAGATCGAGCTGACCGATGCCGAGCGACAGTCGCACAAGCTGACCGCGACCCGTTGGCAGCGCTTCAACCGCCGGCTCAAGGAGCATGAGGGCTGGGCCGACTCGCTGCAGGCGGATTTCGGCCACGAGTTGGTGCGCTTCCTCGGCGAGTCGGAAGTGCTCGACCGTGGTGTCACCTCGCTTGCCGGGGTGAAGGAGGTCCTCAACGGCGACGCTGGCGAGGCCGAGCCGTTTGACACCGAGATCGTCTCCGAATCCGGCGACGAGATCCTGATCCGCGCGGTGCACCGCCGCGACGGACTTGCCAAGGCCTTCGAGCTCTCCGCCGACCTGGTCGAGTCGCACGACTACCGTCACCTGGTCGAGTCGCACCGCGAGCTGTTGAGCCAGGTCGGTCGCCCCCCCTTCAAGGTCTCGCTCGATCAGAAAGAAAAGACGGCGGAGTCCTTCGCCGAGCTGCGACGGACTGTGATGGAGCTGGCTCGCCAAGGCGTCACTATGCAGCGCTTCAAGGGATTGGGCGAGATGAACGCCGAACAGCTGCGCGAGACGACGATGGACCCTGCCAGCCGCACCCTCGAGCGGGTCCAGATCGACGACGCGGCGATGGCGGAGAAGATCTTCACCGACCTGATGGGCGACAAGGTCGAGCCGCGCAAGGCGTTCATAGAACGCCACGCCAAAGAGGTCAGGTTCCTCGATGTCTAGCCAGAGTCCTGTCTTGGGGAGCGTGATTTAGATGGAGGGCGCTGAGGCCCTAACCGGAGGGCGGATCGAGGAGCGCGAGCTGACGACCGAGATGCGGTCTTCGTATCTCGACTACGCGATGAGCGTGATCGTCGGGCGGGCGCTTCCAGACGTGCGCGATGGGTTGAAGCCGGTGCACCGCCGAGTGCTCTACGCGATGCACGACCTCGCCCTGCAACCCACACGGCCCTACCGCAAGTCGGCCTTCATCGTCGGCGAGGTGATGGGTAAGTACCACCCCCACGGCGACAGCGCGATCTACGACACCCTGGCCCGTATGGCGCAGGACTTCTCCCTGCGCTACATGCTCGTCGACGGCCAGGGCAACTTCGGCTCGATCGACGATGACCCGCCGGCCGCCATGCGGTACACCGAGGCGCGCCTGGCCCGCCTCTCGACCGAGCTGCTGCGCGACATCGAAGCCGACACGGTCGAGTGGGGGCCCAACTACGACGAGTCCCAGCAGGAGCCGCTGGTGCTGCCCGCCCGTTTCCCCAACTTGCTCGTCAACGGCGCCGCGGGGATCGCTGTCGGCATGGCGACCAACATTCCGCCCCACAACCTGAGTGAGGCGATCGGAGCGGTCAAGGCCTATATCGCCAACCCCGGAATCGACCTGGCTGGCCTGATGGAGCACGTCAAAGGCCCGGACTTTCCCGGCGGGGGAATCATGAGCGCGGAAGGGATCCGCGACGCCTACGCCTCCGGCCGCGCCTCAGTCCGGATCCGCGCCCGCGCCCACGTCGAGCCGCTGAAGGGCGGCCGTGACGCGATCATCGTCACCGAGCTTCCCTTCATGGTCAAGAAGGGCGGCGATGGCGGCCTGATCACCAAGATCGCCGATCTGGTCCGCGACAAAAAAATCACCGGGATCTCCGACCTGCGCGACGAGTCCGACCGCTCGGGCATGCGACTGGTGATCGAGACGAAGCGCGGCGGCGATCCGCCCGAGGTGGTGCTCAACCAGCTCTACAAGCGCACCGCGATGCAGAGCACCTTCGGCGTCAACATGGTCGCCCTCGTCGACGGCGTGCCGAAGACGCTCAGCCTCAAGGAGCTGATCGAGCACTACGTCAGCCACCAGCGCGAGGTTGTGATCCGCCGCACCCAGCACGAGTTGCGCCGCGCCGAGGCCCGCGCCCACATCCTCGAGGGACTGCTGATCGCGCTCGACCACCTCGACGCGGTGATCGAATTGATCCGCGGCTCGGCTGATACGGAGACGGCGAAGGCCGGTCTGGTCGATCGTTTCGAGCTGTCCGAAGAGCAGGCGCAGGCGATCCTCGACATGCGCCTCGCCCGCCTCACTGCGCTCGAGTCCGACAAGCTGCGCGAGGAGCACGAGGAGCTGTCCAAAAGGATCGCCGAGCTGCGAGCAATTCTCGGCGATCCCGCCCGGATCGACGCGCTGATCATCGAGGAGCTCGACGAGGTCGACAAACGCTACGGCGACGAGCGCCGCACCGAAATCACCCACTTCGAGGGCGACATGAACATCGAGGACATGATCGCCGACCAGCAGATGGTGATTTCGATCACCCACTCTGGCTACGCCAAGCGGCTTCCTCTCGCCACCTACCGCCAGCAGCACCGCGGCGGCCGCGGCGTGATGGGGATGGACATGAAGGAGGACGACTACATCGAGCACCTCCACATCTGCTCGACGCACGACTTCCTGCTCTTCTTCACCAACCGCGGCAAGGTCTACCGGCTCAAGGTCTACGAGCTGCCGGAGGGATCGCGCACCTCCAAGGGACGGGCCCTGGTCAACGTGCTGCCCCTGCGCGAGGGCGAGAAGGTGACGGCGGTGATCCCGACCCGCGACTTCAGCGAGAACAAATACCTCGTCTTCGCGACCTCGGGCGGCTTGGTCAAGAAGACCGAGTTCAAGGCCTACAACACGCCGATCCGCGCCGACGGGATCATCGCGATCAAGATCCGCGACAGCGACGAGCTGGTCCAGGTGCGGCTCACCTCGGGCGACGACGACCTGCTGCTCGTCTCCAAGTCCGGCCACGCGTCGCGCTTCTCCGAGGAGGTCGTGCGGCCGATGGGACGCGACACCAGCGGCGTCAAGGGGATGAACGTCGCCGCCAAGGTCAACGGCGAGCCCAACCGGGTGCTGGCGATGGACGTCGCCCGCGACGACTCCGAGCTCTTCGTCGTCACCGAGAACGGCTACGGCAAGCGCACCTCGGTCGCCGAGTACCCGGTGAAGGGGCGCGGCACCAAGGGAGTGCTGACGGCGAAGCTGACCGAGAAGAAGGGCGGCCTCGCCGGCGCCCTGATCGTGCGCGAGCACCAGGACCTGCTCTTCATCTCCCAGAACGGGATGGTCCAGCGCACTCCCGCCGGCGGCATCTCCCAGATGGGCCGGCCAACTCAAGGAGTGCGGGTGATGAACATGAAGGACGACGACAAAGTCAGCGCCGTCGCCCTGGTCATCGACTCAGACGACTCTCCGGAGCCGGACGACAGTCAAGAGCAGCTGGCGGAGTAGGAGGGCCGGGGAATACCCCTCGCCCGGACAAGTGCCGGTCTAATGAGACCGGCACTTTGAGTATCCGCCCGTTCGAGGGGTATTCCCCGGCCCTCAAAGCGCACCGCTGGCTTGTAAGGCCGACGACCGCAAGCAGCTATCTGTCACACCCCGGCGCAGCACTCCGGCTATCGAAGCGGGTTGGGGCTTAAGGGTGCGCTGAAGGGTTTCCAGAGCCTCGCGAAGCGGCTCCGCAGAGTCATCATGAGACCGCGAAGCGGCCACTCAGGCTCATTTGCTCTTCCCCTACTTGTGCTGGCGACATGAGCTACGGCCAGCGGCTTCGCGCTCAGCCAAGCATGGCGTTCCCCGCTAGAGAAGGCGCAGCCCCTCATAGCGATGCCTTCTAACCGCCGCTATGCCGAGCGGTTGTAGGAGGCGGCCATCAGGCCGACGTGCCCGATATCGAGCACCCTCGGGCGCAGCTTGCGCGGGTCAAAGCTCTTGGTGGCGAGAGCCGCTCGGTGAGCGCAAAGAGGACTCTCTGCGGCCCGGTTTAAAGTCCTTCTTTCTGCTTCCTACTTCTTGCCCCCTTCTCTGAGCCTGCTCCGGACCGCGCGGATGTTCACCTGATGGTTGGGCGGTTCTTTTTGCAAGCGTCTGTTTGCTACTTTTCGTTAGTGCTTAATGGATTCCAAGTTTCTGGCCAGCGTGTGCACCGGAGAGTTCGACCGTTACTTTAGCCGTGTAGTAAGCAGGGAATCCACCGAAATTTAGTAAGGCTCCGAGTAATAACTGAATGCCTTCGCTGAGTGAAATCGACTGCGTAACCGCGTCTAATGCTCCGACTAAGGCGACAAATTTACCCGAGACCGGGTTGTTTAATGGCAGCGTGCAACCGATACCCGGTTTAAACGAAACGAAAGCAAAGGGAGGAAGTCCCCCTTCTAATCCTGCTTCTAATCCTTCTTGGTGGGTTAGTGCTCGCCCCTCGAATAGGAGGAAGGCCTCTCCCCCATGTCGCATTGGTAAGACTGAAAACGCCATCCGGATCGTTTCTAACTCTTTTAGTTGACAATTAGGCAGTTCGTTTAACGTTTTATGATCGAATACTTTACAGCCGGTGAATTGGACTTCACCTAATGCGTCCGTCGAGCTGTCGATTTTCGCCCCGATAAGTCCAAGTCCAGTGCACCGTACTTCGAGGCTCCTGCCAGCAATTAAAAGTACACGTGTCCCTTCCAGCGCTGCCACGATGGTCGCTAATAAGGCGGCTCCTAAGTTGACTAAGAACTGGCCGAGTGGTTCTTTTTGGTGCGCTAAGGGATTGGGGTTTAACAGGCCACCAGATTTGTTGTGCGCCATATGTGCTTTTAATAATTCTTCATGCGTCTGCGCCTGAGCGCCAGCGGCGAACGCCATCGCGCCGAGCACGACGATCCCCAGGACAATCGCTCTCAACCCATGTTTGCCGTTTCTCATCTTGCTTCCTCCCAACTTGGGTGGTTGGCGACATGAGCTACGGCGAGCACGAACTAGATGCGTGCTCAGTGAGCATGCGCCCCCCGCGAGCCAAGGTCAAGCCTTCCCCGGCGGTGTCTTCTAACTGCTGTTATCCCCAGCGGCTGTAGGAGGCGGCCATCAGGCCCGACGTATCGAGCACTTCCAGGGCGCAGCTGGTGGGGATCAAAGCCCCGTGCCGGCGAGCCACTCAGGGAGCGCGAAGAGGGCCAAGATGTAGGTTCCGCTTCACCCTGGACGGAAAGACCGAATAGCCCCTCTGCCCGAAGCTGTTGCGGCCGAGGATCGCCCCCTCGGCAGCTTGCCGGCCTCGATTTCCCGGAGGCTTGGGTCGATGCCGGCGAGCGCCCAGTCGAAGAAGAGCTTGCCTTCCAGCGGGTCGGAGTTCATCGCGAAGAGGACCAGTTCCTCGTGTCGGTGGGAACGCCTTGCCACCTGAGCGCCGTCCAGCCGTCTTTGCTGTCAGGTATAGACGAAGGGGAGGCGTGAAGCGGCACTCAGCGCCGGGCCGGTGAAGGCGATCGCAGATCGCGCCTCTTCTTGCGGGGTTGGGCGCCCCGCTCCCTCCCCTCTGCGTCGGGCAGTGGCATCGGGGCCGCCCTGCCCAGCGCCCTGACTTGGAGGGGGCTGACGGTCGAGCTTCTGCCCCCTACGGAGGATGCGCCTTTGGCCTGCGCAGACGGGGACCCGGGCAGTGGTCTCAGCTGTGCCCGCCCTTGGCTCGAGCCGGGCGCGGGTGACGCTAGGAGACTGTCAGCGCCTCTTCGCGGTTCCACTCGAACGCTTCGGTCGGGGGACCCCTTTCAGCGGCCCTATGCCGCTGCGGGCAGATACTGCTGCCAGGCGGCGGGAATGCTGGGACTTGCCACCTGGATGAAGACGTTGGGGCCGGGGGCCTTGGGGCGCTTTTGGGGATGCATCTGGATCTCGCGGGGGAGTCGGTTGCCCTTGCGGCGGTTGCAGGCAGCGCAGGCGGCGACGATGTTCTCCCAGACGGATTTGCCTCCCCGGCTGCGGGGAATTACGTGGTCGACCGTGAGGCGCGATTTGCGCGCGCCGCAGTACTGGCACGTCCAGGAATCACGCGCCAGCACAGCCCGGCGCGTGATCTTGCGTCTGTGCGCCTCGCGCGGGATCCGCACGTAGCTGACGAGCCGGATCACGTCTGGCCGCTCCAGCGTCATACGCTCGGAATGGATCGCGCCCTCGCGCCGCTCCAGCATCTCGGCCTTTTCCTTCAACAGCAGCACAGTCGCCCTTCTCAACGTGCATACGTTGATCGGCTCATACGTCGCGTTCAATACAAGGACGCGTGCCATCTTGCTCGGGAATTCTACGCAGCGACCGGATACGAGCCGAGGATTCGCACCGACGCGGCCTTCTCACGCAGCCCAGCGACTGCCTCGGCGACCACTGGGTCTGACGCCGCTCCTTCCAGATCACAGAAGAACATGTAGCGGCCTAGGCCCTGTCGCAGGGGCCGGGACTCGATCCGGGAGAGATTGACGGAGCGGGTCGAGAACTCCTGCAACGCCTCGACCAGCGCCCCCGGATGGTCCTCGCCCAGCTCGGAGAAGACCAGCGACGTCTTCCACGCCCCCTCGCCCGCGGGCTCAACCCCCGCCGGCGCGATCCAGACGAAGCGGGTGACGTTGTCGGCCTCGTCCTCGATCCCCTCGCGCAGGATCGTGCAGCCGTAGAGCTCAGCCGCCGCCCTCGCCCCGATCGCCGCCCAGGGCTCGTCGGCCTCGCTGACGAGCCGGATTGCCTCGGCGGTGCTGCTGACGCTGCGTCGCTCCGCCTGCGGCAGCTGCTCCCGTAGGAAGCGGGCGCACTGCGCGAGCGGCTGCGGGTGGGAGAGCACCGCCTCGATCAGCTCCAGCTCGAGCGCTCGCCGTGCGATCAGGTGAGCGCGCACCGCGTAGTCGTGCTCGCCGACGATCGTCACCCCTTCGGCTTCGAAGGCGAGCGCGTCGAGCGTGCTCCGCACCGATCCCTCGATCGAGTTCTCGAACGGAACCAGAGCCCGGTCGGCTTCGCCACGCTCCACCGCGAGGATCGCGTCGGGCACGGTCGCCGTGCGCAGCGCCTCGAACTCCTCGCCGCCCGCCGCCTCCGCCAGCGCGTCTTCGGTGAAGGTCCCCGCCGGCCCTAGGAAGGCGAAGCGCTGCACGACTTATTCGAAGACGACCGTGTAGCTGGCTTTGTTGTTGGTGGAGACCCGCTCGCCGGGAACCGGCTGGGCTTCCACTTCGAGCGTCACCTCGCCTTTCGGCGCCGGCGTGAGGGGGATTGAGGCGCTCTGGATTTCGAGGGAGCCGATGCTGCTGATGTCCTGCTGGAGCGTGTTGCTGCCGTTCACGGTCACCGAGACGGTCACTTCGTTCTCGGTCGATTCACCCTGGTTTTCCACCTGCACTTCGACTTCCGGGGCTCCTTCGCCGACTACGCCGGTCGCCCCACCTTCAACGAGTTCGGCGCCGTTGACGCTGACGCCGGCGAGCCCGAGCCCGTGTATCCCCGACGTTTCGCCGCCACCGGCGCTGAGAGTGCCGAGCGCGGCGCTCACTTCGGCCTCGTCGAGCCACCTGATCCCGTCCGGGACGAAGGCGCTCTCCGGCACGCCGCTGCCCGAGATCCCGTTGTCGGCGAGGACTCCGTCGATTTCCGGCCGCACCACCGATTCGTAGAGGACGTCGCTTGCGTGCAGGAGCTGCATCTGGTTGGCGATGATCGCCATCGCCCGCTCCGAGCCCACGTCACCGAGCGCGGTGCTCATCCGGTCGGCGATCTCTCCCATCGCGCTGCTGCGCAGCTGGTAGACGAGCTCGAGGTTGTCCTGCGCGTCCCTCATGTCGCCGGGGGCGTCGAGCCCGTCGATGCGGCCGGCGTAGTTGTCCATCGCGCTGCGGTCGGCGCTCACCTCGTCGACGAAGTCGGTTACCGAGAGGCTGCCGGGGTCTTCCAGCTTGCCGAAGAATGCTTTGCTGGTCTGGTCCGTCTCATCGACGATTTGGGTGACGTCGTCGGCGTAGTCGCCCAGCGCCCTGTTCTTGCGTGCGTCGAGGCAGCCCCTCACTCCCAGCACGATCAGGATCAGGACCAGCAGCCCCGCGCCGAGGGCGAGCCCGCGGCGGATCAAGATCTGCTGTCGCTCCGGCCGACGGGGCGCACGCCGCCTCCGCTCCGACCGAGCTGCTGGGAAATCCTCCAAGGTGCAGGGAGTATGTCGCAGGAGGAAGCGGATTCGCGGCGAAGTCGAAGAATGCTTTGGTCGGTTCACTCGTCCTCAACCGCTTCTTGATCGAGCGCCGCATCGGCAGCGGCGGCTTTGGCGTCGTCTACGAGGCCTGGGATGGACGCCTCGAGCGGCCGGTGGCGGTCAAGGCGATCGAGTCCCCGGGAGAGGCCGGCAGCCGTGTGCTGCGTGAGGCCCAGGCCGCGGCACGGCTGAACCATCCGGGGATCGTGACGCTCTACGAGCTTGGCGAGGAGGACGGCAACGCCCTGCTCGTAACCGAGCTGGTCGAGGGCGACACCCTCGCCCGCCTGGCCCGTGAAGGCGAGCTGAGCGACCGCGAGATCGGCGAGATCGGCGCGGATCTCTGCGAGGCGCTTGACCACGCTCACTCGCGTGGCGTCGTCCACCGCGACATAAAGCCGCAGAACGTCCAGGTCACCGAGGGCGAACCGCGGGCCAAGCTGATGGACTTCGGCGTCGCCCGCCTTGCCGACGGCGCCTCACTCACCGCTCCCGGCGACGTCGTCGGCACCCTCGCCTACATGTCGCCGGAGCAGGCGGAAGGTCGGGCGGCCGGCCCGGAGACCGATGTCTACTCGCTGGCGCTGACCCTGTACGAGTGCTGGAGTGGCGAGAACCCGCACCGCCGCTCTACCCCCGCGGCCACGGCGCGGGCGATCGGAGCTCGTGTCCGGTCCCTGCGGCGGCTCCGCCCCGACCTACCCGCTGAGCTGACCACAGCCGTCGACGCCTGCCTCGACTCGCGCCCCTCGCGCCGCCCGCCGCTCGAGCAGCTGGGCGCCGCGATCGAGGATTCGCTCGAGGCGCTCTCAGACCATCTTCCCGGCGCAACCCGGCCGCTGGGCCTGCGCGTGGGGGTTGCCGCCGCCGCCGCGCTGCTCGGAGCCTGGCTCGCGACCGGTCACGGGGTTTTCCTCCCGTAGGATTCAGCGCGTTCGCGGCCACCCGCAGGGCGTGCGAAAAGGAGCCATTCGATCAGCGTTCTACGCAACCTCGAGAGTCGGATAGAAGGCCTCGTCGAGGGGGTGTTCAGCCGCGCCTTCAGCTCCGAGGTGCAGCCGGTCGAGCTGGCCCGCAAGCTGGCCAAGGAGATGGATGCGCACAAGACCGCCGGCATCGCCCGTGTCTACGTCCCCAACGAGTACACCGTCTACCTCTCCAAGGCGGACCGGGCCAAGCTGGAGGGATATGAGCGCTCGCTCGAGCAGGAGCTCTCCGGCTACCTGTTGGAGCACGCGCGGCGCAGGAGCTACGACCTGCTGACCCGGCCGGCGGTCGAGTTCAAGACCGATGAGCGGCTCCGCCTCGGCGAGTTTGGGATCCAGACGCGGCTGGTCAAGCCACCCGCGCACGAGGGCGAGAGCCCGCGCCAGGGCGAGGAGGGCCACACGATGGTCTACTCGGCAGTGCGCGAGAGCGCTGCCAAGGCGCCGGCTCAGCCCACCACCGCCGTCGCGACCAGGGCGGTGGTTGGGCTCGACGATCGCCGCTACGTGCTCGAGGGCCCGCGCGCCACGATCGGGCGCTCCAAGGACGCGGACTGCGTGCTGCGCGACCCGAACGTCTCGCGTCACCACGCCGAGCTGCGCCAAGCCGGCTCGGGCGAGTGGACGATTGCCGACCTCGGCTCGACCAACGGGGTCAAGGTGAACGGCCGGCGGGTCTCCTCGACCCGGCTCAGCCCGGGTGATCGGGTGACCCTGGGCACGACGACCTTCCAGTTCGACGTCGAGCAGTGACCCAGCACTCTAAGGACGAGGTCCAGGCGCCGCCAGACAAGGACGCAAGGAGCCTGAATAGCAGCGCTATTCAGGCGACTGAGGACGCAGTATGGCGGTGATCTGGGCCCGTCATTAGGGTGCTGGCGTGGACTACGACCCGATCTCGGTAGCGCTCAAGTTCGGCTTCCTCGCCGTTCTCTATCTCTTCCTGTTCTGGGTCGCCCGCAGCGCGCTCAAGGACCTGCGGCGGACGATGGCCCCGGCCCCCGACGCGACCGGCTTCCACCACGTCCCGGCCTTCGGCGACGCCCCGTCTGCGGCCGAAGCCTGGCTGGTGGTGGAGCGTGGCGGCGGCCTCACCGCCGGCGAGCGCTTCGACCTGATCGGCGGGCTCTCGATCGGCCGCTCCGGCGAAGCTGACGTGCAGATCGACGATCGTTACGCCTCCGGCCTGCACGCAAGGATCTTCTCCCGTGAGGGCCGCACCTATGTCGAGGACATGAGATCGACCAACGGCACGATCCTCAACGAGGCGACGCTCCACGGCGAGGCGGAGCTGATCGACGGCGACGTGGTGCGGATCGGCGACACCGAGTTCAGATACGAGTCGGGGAGCTAGCTGAGTGCTGAAGATCGTCGACCAGGCCTTTCGCACCGACACCGGGCGCCAGCGCAACGCCAACGAGGACGCGCTCTTCGTACGGGCGCCGATCTTCGTCGTCGCCGACGGGATGGGCGGCGCGCAGGCCGGCGAGGTCGCCTCGAAAGCAGCGGCTGAGGCCTTCGACGTCGATCTTCCCGACGAGCCGCCCGAGCGGGTGCTGCGGGAGACGATTGCCGCCGCCAACCGGCAAATCCATGACCTTGCCCGCGCCGACCCCTCGCGAGCGGGGATGGGGACGACGATCACTGCGGCGATCGTCAACGCCCCGAGCGAAGAGGTGGGGATCGGGCACGTCGGCGACAGTCGCGCCTACCGCCTGCGCGGCGGCAAGCTCGAGCGCCTCACCCGCGATCACTCGCTGGTCGAGGAGATGCGGCGCAAGGGCCAGCTCACCGAGGCGCAGGCCGAGGATCACCCGCAACGCTCGATCATCACCCGCGCTCTCGGTCCCGAACCCGAGGTCGAGGTCGACGTACAGACAGTCCCCGCGGCGCCCGGCGACGTCTTCCTGCTCTGCTCCGACGGCCTCACCACGATGCTCGACGACGAGCGGATCGCGCGGCTGCTGAGCGGCGCCACCTCGCTTGAAGCCGCCGTGCGCGCCTTGATCGACGAGGCCAACCGGGTCGGCGGCCGGGACAACATCACCGCTCTCGCCTTCCGCCTCGATGACGCCGACGCACCCGCCCCCGCGCAGGAGGGAGCGACGCTGATCGGCTCCACTGCGGAGGAGGCCGGCCTGACCGCGACCGAGGTGCGCCGCCGAGCCGCCGCCGCGGCAGCGCGGGAGCGCCGCGCCGTCCTCGCCGCGAAGAGCGGTGGCAAGCGCGGGCGGACCGCGGTCAAGGCCCTCGCTGCCCTCGCCCTCATTGCCGCCCTCGTCTTCGGCGCCTGGTACGGCAACCGCCAGGTCTGGTTCCTCGGCACCGACGAGGCGGGCAGGGTGGCGCTCTATCGCGGCCTGCCCTACGAGCTGCCGTTCGGCGTCGAGCTCTACGAGGAGCGCTACGCGAGCCCGATTCAGACCGAGGCGCTGCCGCCCCGCCGTCGCGGCGCCGTCACCGGCCACGACCTTCGCTCCCGCTCCGATGCCGTCTCGCTGGTCGAAGACATCCAGCGCTCACAGGGGATTCAGTGACCGCCCGTAACCGCGAGCTGACCGCGCTCGTCCCCGTCGCCCTCCTCCTCACCGCCGGCTTCACCGCTGTCTTCGCCCAGGAGAGCGAGCGCCTCGACAACCTCAGCCTGATCTACGGCGCCTACTTCCTCGCCGTCTGCCTCGCCACCCACATCTACCTGAGGATCCGGCTCCCGAACGCCGACCCCTACCTCTTCCCCCTGGTCGCGCTGCTCACCACCTTCGGCCTGGTGATGGTCTACCGGATCGACGCCGGCCTGGCCCGGGACCAGGCCAACTGGTTCGTACTCGGCCTCCTCCTCTTCGCCCTGACCATTCACTTCCTGCGCGACTACGACGTGCTCGAGCGCTACCGCTACACGATCGCCGGCGTCGGCCTGCTGCTGCTGCTGGCGCCGCGGCTGCCGGGTATCGGCGAACAGGTCAACGGCGCCTACCTCGGGGTCGAGCTCGGCCCGCTCTCCTTCCAGCCGGCCGAGTTCTCGAAGATCTGCATCGTCGTCTTCCTCGCCAGCTACCTGCGTGAGCACCGCGAGGTGCTGATCGTCGGCGCCCGCCGGGTCCTCGGCGTCACCCTGCCGCCGCTCAAGCACCTCGGCCCGCTGCTCGTCGTCTGGGGCGCGTCGATGTTCATGCTCGTCTTCATCCGCGATCTCGGCAGCTCGCTGATGTTCTTCGCCGCCTTCCTCGCTCTGCTCTATGTCGCTACCGGCCGCTTCTCCTTCGTCGCGATCGGGATGGCGATGTTCTTCTTCGGCGCCTGGTTCTTCGCCGAGACCGTGCCCCACGTGCACGACCGGATCGAAATCTGGCTCGACCCCTACGCGCACCCGCAGGGCAGCGGGTACCAGATCCTGCAATCGATCTTCGCCCAGGCCGACGGCGGTCTCTTCGGCCAGGGCTTCGGCCAGGCGTTGATCGTGATCCCCGGGACCGACAACGCGCTGCTGCCTGCCGCGCAGACCGACACGATCTACGCACTGATCGTCAACGAGCTCGGCCTGTTCGGCGGTTGCGCGCTGGTCGCGATCTACCTGCTGATTGCGGCCCGCGGCTTCAAGATCGCGCTGCTCGTCGACGACGGTTTCTCGAAGCTGCTGGCCACTGGGCTGACCGCGGTCTTCGCGATCCAGGCGTTCGTCATCGTCGGCGGCGTCACCCGGGTGATTCCGCTCACGGGCGTCACCCTTCCTTTCGTCAGCTACGGCGGCAGCTCGATCGTCGCCAACTTCGTCTTGCTCGCGCTGCTGTTGCTGATTTCCGACCGAGCTCGCCGCGAGGCGAGTGCTCCCGCCTCGGTCGGTGGCCTGGCGCTGGAGGGCGGACGGTGAACCGCCAGATCGTCAAGCTCTACGGCCTGATCGTCGTCCTCTTCGGGGTACTGGTCGGATTCACCTCGTACTGGTCGGTATTCGAGGCCGAGGCGCTGGAGGAAAAGACCGCGAACAAGCGCCCGCTGCTCGAGCAGCAGCAGATCGAGCGAGGTCGGATCCGCGCCGCCGATGGCGCCGTACTCGCCCGCTCCGTCCCCAAGGGCGCCGGCGACAACCTGCGCTACGTGCGCCGCTACCCCGAAGGGACGCTGTTCGGCCACCCGATCGGATACAGCTTCGTGGAAGAGGGCGACAGCGAGTTCGAGCAGTTCCACAACGACGAGCTCGTCGGCGAGGACTCTGAGTTCACCTCGATCCTCGACGAGCTGCGCGGCAAGCGGCAGGAGGGCAACGACGTCGTCACCAACCTCGACCCCGAAGCGCAGCGGGTGGCCCTGAGCGCCCTCGAAGCGGCCGGCTTCGGCGCCGTGGTCGGGATCGAGCCGAGCAGCGGCCGGGTCCGGGTGATGGCTTCGAATCCTCCCTTCGATCCGAACCGGATCCCGACCGAACTGAAAGAGCTGAACGCGAACGAGACGGAAAGGCCCCTGCTCAACCGCGCCACCCAGGGTCAGTACCCGCCAGGCTCGACCTTCAAGGTGGTGACCGCGGCGGCCGGTCTCGACAGCGGCACGATCGACCTCGAATCGACGATCGACGCGCCCGCTTCGATCGATGTCCAGGGCCTGCCCCTGGCCAATTCCGACGGCGCCAGCTACGGCGCCATCACGCTCGAACCGGCGCTGACCGGCTCGGTCAACACCTGGTTCGCCCAGCTCGGCGAAGAGGTCGGCTCCGACACGCTGTTCGAGTACATGGACCGCTTCGGCTTCGGCTCGACGCCGGCGATCGACCTCCCCGACGATCAGGTCTACCGCAGCGGCGTCTACGAAGGCCGCGACCTGCTCGGCCGCGGCGACCCGGTCGACGTGGCGCGGATCGCGATCGGCCAGGAGCGGCTGCTGGTGACGCCGCTGCAGATGGCCGAGGTCGCCGCGGCGGTCGCCAACGGCGGGCGGCTGATGAAGCCGCAGATCTGGAGCCGCGTCGTCGACCCGGACGGGCGCGTGACCGAGAGCCTAGACCCGGCCGAGTACAGCCAGCCGATGGATGAGGAGACGGCGGCGACCCTGACCACGGCGATGGAAGGCGTGGTCGACGAAGGGACGGGCACCAACGCGGCGATCTCCGGGGTGCCGGTGGCCGGCAAGACCGGCACCGCGGAAACCCCGTTCAACGAGAGTTGCGCTGGCGGCGGCGACAACCAGGCCTGGTTCATCGGCTTCGCCCCGGCCGATGATCCGGAGATCGCGATCGCGGCCACGGTCGAGTGCACGAACTCGTTCGGCGGCGAATTGGCGGCGCCGATCTTCCGCGAAGTCGCCGAAGCGATTCTGAGTGGTGATTGAGTTGACGAACGGAAGCGCAACGGAGGTGGGGAGAGGTGGCTGAGGTAAGCGAGGGCAGCGTGGTCGATGGCCGCTACCGGGTGCTGCGCCGGCTCGGCGTCGGCGGCATGGCGGACGTCTGGCTGGCCGAGGACACGCACCTGCAGCGCCAGGTCGCGCTCAAGGTCCTCCACCGCCGCTTCGTCCAGGACCGCGAGTTCGTCGAACGCTTCCGTCGCGAGGCCGAGGCCGCGGCGGGCCTTCAGCACCCCAACGTGGTCGCCGTCTTCGACCGCGGCGACATCGACGGCACCTACTACATCGCGATGCAGTATCTGGAGGGCAGCTCGCTGAAGGAGCTGATCGACGCCGGCCTCAGCCCGGAGCAGGCGGCGATGCTGATCCGCCAGGTGCTCGAGGCGGCCCGCTTCGCCCACCGCCACGGCATCGTCCATCGCGACCTGAAGCCGCAGAACGTGATCGTCGACGCCGAGGGCAAGGCGGTCGTGACCGACTTTGGGATCGCCCGTGCCGGGGTCTCCGAGATCACCCAGACCGGGTCGGTGATGGGGACTCCGCACTACCTCTCGCCCGAGCAGGCCCAGGGGCAGGACGTGACCGCGGTCTCCGACCTCTACTCGATCGGGGTGATCCTCTACGAGGCCCTGACCCGGCGCGTTCCCTTCGAAGGGGAAAGCGCGGTCGCGGTGGCGATGAAGCAGGTGTCTCAGCCGCCGCAGCGACCCAGCTCGATCGCCCCGGAGGTTTCCCCGGCGCTGGACGCGGTCGTGATGAGAGCGCTGGAAAAGGACCCCGGCCAGCGCTTCCAGAGCGCCGACGCATTCATCGCCGCGCTCGATGCGGCCCTCAACGACCCGTCCGCAGCCGGCGGCGGCACGGCCGCGTTCGCGCCGCTGCCACCGGTTGTCGCGACCCCGGAGGAGGATGAGCTCGACCGGGAGGAGGAGCGCCGACGCCGCTGGTGGCGCTGGGCTCTCGCCGCCCTCGCCCTGCTGCTGATCGCGCTTCTCGTCTTCGGCCTCACTCGCGACACGACGACTTCGGTTCCCGACGTGACCGGCAACCAGCTCGACACGGCGATCACGCTGCTGAAAGAAGACGGCTTCGGCATCGGCGACGTGAAAAGGGTCGAGCGGGAAGCGCCGGCAAACACCGTGCTCGAGCAGGATCCCGCCGCCTCGCCGCCGGCCGACGAGGCCTCGCTCGACTGCGCCCTCCTCGGCTTCTTCTGCTCCAAGCCGCAGGTGGCGCTGACCGTCAGCGCCGGCCCGGGCTCGGCGAAAGTGCCTTCCACCGCGGGGCTGAGCCGCGAAGACGCCGAGACAAGGCTGAAAGACGCGGGGTTCGACCCGCAGGTCGAGCAGCGGAACTCCGAAAACGTGGAAGCCGGGCTGGTGATCAACTCGAGCCCGCCTGGCGGCACGACGCTGACCCGCGGCTCGGCGGTGACGATCGTCGTCTCGCGCGGGCCGCGGCTGGTCAAGGTCCCGGTCCTGGTCGGGGTCCAGCGATCCGTCGCGGTGCAACGGATCCGCGGCCGCGGCCTCGTGCCGCTGGTCACCGAGGAATCGAGCTCGGCTCCCGCCGGCGAGGTGATCTCGCAGTCGCCCAGCGCCGGCTCCGACCTTGGTCCCGGCTCCTCGGTCTCGATCGTCGTCTCCGAAGGGGAAGAACGGGTGAAAGTGCCGAACGTGATCGGCCAGCAGCGCCGCGAGGGCGTGGAAGCGCTGCGCGCGGCGGGGCTGGAACCGTCGGTGGAAGAAGAGGAAACCGACGTGCCGTCCCAGGTTGGCCGCATCACCGACCAGTTCCCCCCGCCCGGCTCCGAGGTGGAACCAGGAGCGCCGGTGACGTTGGTAGTTGGCAAGGCCGCGGCCAGCTCGCCCGAACCGGAAGCGGGCGAAGGAGAATGAGGGTCGCGGTTCTCTGCGGCGGCCGCTCCTCGGAGCGCGAGGTGTCGCTGCGCTCCGGCGAGGCGGTGGCGCGGGGTCTCTCGGACGCCGGCCACGAGACGCTGCTGGTGACGATCGCCGCCGACGGCAGCTGGCGGCATGAGGGCGCCGCGGTGCAGCTGACTCCGAGCGGCGGCCTGCTCGGCGCCGAGGTCGCCTTTCCGGCCCTGCACGGACCGTTCGGCGAGGACGGCAGCGTCCAGGGCCTGCTCGAGTGGCTCGACCTCCCCTACGTCGGCTCCGACGTGCTCTCTTCGGCGGTCTGCATGGACAAGCTGACCCTGAAGCGTCTCTGCGCCGAGGGCGGCCTGCCGCAGGTCGAGTTCGCTGCCACTGGCGCGCCGGGCTGGCGCGAGCGCTGCGAGGCGCTCGGGGCGCCGCTCTGGGTGAAGCCTTCGCGGCTCGGCTCCAGCGTCGGGATCAGCCGCGTCGACGACCTCTCTGCCCTCGACGAAGCAGTTGAGCTGGCCCGCCGCCACGATCCGCGGGTGATCGTCGAGGCCTCGGCTCGCGGCCGCGAGGTCGAGTGCTCGCTGCTCGGCAACGACCAGGTCGAGACGTCGCTGGCGGGTGAGGTGATCGCCCACGGCGAGTGGTACGACTACGAGACCAAGTACCGCGACGGTGGCATGGAGCTCGCGGTTCCCGCCGAGCTCACGGGCGAGCAGTCCGAGCGTCTGCAGGCGCTCGCGCGGGAAGCGTTCGAGCTGGCCGGCTGCGCCGGCCTGGCGCGCTGCGACTTCTTCGTCGAGCCGGACGGCGAGGTGCTGCTCAACGAGGTCAACACGATGCCCGGCTTCACCGAGACCAGCGTCTACGCGAAGCTCTGGGAGGCATCGGGGATCGCCTACCCGGACCTCTGCGATCGTCTCCTCCAGCTGGCGCTCGAGCGCCACGCAAAGGCGCGCTCCTACGAGTTCTGAGGCCTCAGCGGACGACCTGGAAGCGCGTCCGCTTCAGCGAGCTGCCCGTCTCGCCGGTGAGGCGGTACTTCCCCGCCCGCAGCGCCCGCCCGCCGACGCGACCGGAGAACTTGAAGCTGTTCCCGGGAACGACTCCGTTGTGGATGCCGTGATGCGTGAAGGACGGTTTCACGACACGGAAGAGCGGGCATCTTTTCTTGTCCCGGTTTGCCCGGGTCGCCTTCTCGCATTTCCTGCCGACCTTGCGGCCCCTGGTCACGCGTTCGACGGTGAACTCGACCGTGACTGGAGCGGAGACGAAGTAGGTGACGGTCGTGCCGACCGACGCCGCCTTCTTGCTGAAGATCGCCCCGCCCGCGTTGAGCGTGCGGAAGGTTTTCGGCTTGAGGCTGAGGGACTGAATTGTCCCGGCAGCCGGTACCGGCGTGGGCGGAGGAGTGAGCTCGAAGGCGCCGATGTCGGGAGCAGCGCCGAGGTTGCGAGGGTTGCCGTCGAGGTCGAGGCTCCCGATCCCGTCGGTGGAGCCTGCATCGATCGTTGGCGATCCTGCCGCTTGACGATAGTCGCCTCCCCCCGCGTCAACGAACACCGGCGGCGCGGACTGATTCGGCCCGCCGCTGATGGTCGCTGACCCCATCGCGACCGGTTTGTCGAAGTTCGAGTTCGAGACCACGATGTTGCCCGGGCCGAACGCGCCGGAAGTCGCCTGCAGATCGGCCATCGATCCGTCGGCGATCGTGTTCTTCACGTCGGCGAGGT
Organism: uncultured Solirubrobacterales bacterium; assembly: GCA_963728045.1. GTDB lineage: Bacteria > Actinomycetota > Thermoleophilia > Solirubrobacterales > 70-9 > VRUE01. The sequence goes on along the minus strand of CAVSIE010000002.1, from coordinate 967,159 downwards.
AGGAGCCGAAGACGATGATTTCGTTGTAGGACGAGCGGATCCCGACCGATTCCGCGCCGGTCGCGAGCGCCGTCACGTTGCGGATCAGACCGGGTTTGCTTCCTGGGCTCCCCGTGGCAGACAGTGCCACCCCGTTGGCGCCGACGGCGCGGATGAGGCTGTCGCGCACAGGGCAGCCGCCTGCCGAGATGACCCCGATCGGCGCCGAACCGGTCGAGGTTGCTCGCACACGCTCGATGCTCCCTTCCGGAAAGCAGATCGCCGCAATGGGCGATGTCGCGGTGTTGGTGATGTCGAGGTAGCTGATCCGGCCGCCGGTGGCGCTGAAGCTGATCGGGGCGCTGCTGTTGATCGTGGCGTTGATCTTCGACATCGGACCAGCGAAGTCGCCGTGGATGAAGAGGTTTTTCGCGGCCGGGGGAGCGGTGATCGTCGCGTTCACCGTGTAGGTGCCCGCCGTGACGATCACCTCGTCGTTTTCGCCCGCTTTCGTGATCGCCTGCTGCAGCAAGCACGGCTGTGTTTTGGTGCAGGCCACGCCCGCTCCACCCGGTGCGGCGTAGCGTTCGGCAGCCGCCGCGACTCCTGGCACGCCGACCAGCAACACAAGGCTCGCAACCACTGCTCCCACCGCCCACCGCATCACATCGATCCTATCGGCCGCTCAGCCCAGCAGCTTGATGTCCGAGACCTCTATTTGGTAGCGACCCGGCTGATCGCGGGATTCGGCGGCTTTGGTGAACCAGAGCAGGAAGTAGCGCGAGGGCTGCGGGACATTCAGCGCGATCTCCTCCAGCGTCGAAGCGCCGCTTACGGCGCCGACCGGTTCGCCCCAGCCGGACAGTTCGTCCGGGGGTCCCTCCGCCGCCGCATAGACCTCGGCGTCCCAGCCGGGCGCCGAGGTGCGGACGATCATCCGCGCCGGGCTTGACGGCGAGGAGACGGTGACGTAGATGCCGACGCCGGGGTTGGGGCCGGTCTTGGTCCCTTCGAAGACCTCGGAGTCGTAGTGCTCGGTCTCCCAAGCGCTGCCGGTCGGGTTGCCGTCGACCGCCAGTTCAACCTCGCCGCCGCTCTCTTCTTCATCGCCCTGCGGGTCGTAGTCGGTTGCCGAAGAGCGCGCGACCGACTGGCCCTTGCCCTCGTTGGCGCCGCCACCCCCGAGTCCGTCAGAGATCAGCTTCACCGCGAGTAGGGCGCCGCCGGCGACGAGCAGCAGGGCGACGATCGCCGCCCATGACCAACCCCTCCCCCCCGAGAGCTTGCGCTTCGGCGGCGGCACCGCCTCCAGCACGGTGGTCGCCTCGCCTGTAGTCGAGCCCGCCCGCGCCGCTTCGACCTCGAGCGCGGTGGAGAGGTCGTCGATCATCTCGCCGACCTGCTGGTAGCGCTGGTCCGGGTCCTTCGCGGTGGCGCGCTCGACGACGAGAGCGACGGCGGCGGAGAGGTCCTCGCGCCGCCGCTGCACGTCGGGCAGGTCCTCGTTGACGTGCTTCATCGCCACCCCGACCTGGCTGTCGGCCTGGAAGGGGACCTGGCCGAGCAGCATCTCGTAGAGGACGACGCCGAGCGAGTAGATGTCGGAGCGGGGATCGACCTGCTTCCCCATCGCCTGCTCGGGAGAGACGTAGTCGGTGGTGCCGAGCACGCGGCCGGTCGCCGTCATCCCGTCCTGCTCGAGCTGGCGCGAGATGCCGAAGTCGGTCAGCTTCGCCCGCCCCTCGCTGTCGATCAAGACGTTCTGCGGCTTGATGTCGCGGTGGACCAGCTTGCGGGCGTGGGCGACGCTGAGCCCCCGCGCGACCTCGATCGCGTAGGCGATCGCGTCCTGGGTGTCGAGCGCGCCGACCCGGGCGATCCGCTGCTTCAGCGTCTCGCCCTCGACGTACTCGAAGACGATGTACGGATAGCCGCCGTCCTCGCCGGCGTCGATCACCGAGACGACATTGGGGTGGGAGAGCTTGGCTACGGCGCGCGCCTCCTGGCGGAAGCGCTCGAGCTGGTCCTCCTGCTCGGACATCTCCCGGTGCATCACCTTGACCGCGACCGAGCGGTCAAGCGTCTCGTCGCGCGCCAGGTAGACCGTAGACATGCCGCCGCTGCCCAGCTTCGCCTCCAGCCGGTAGCGGCCGGAGAGCGTGGTTCCGATCATCGAGCTCGAGGGGCGGGTGTCCATCTAGCGATGGCGGGCTTCGCGCGGGCCATCGACCGCTCGACCGATCCGCCGCGCCTCAGGGTAATGGCGGCGCAACAGATCGACCGCTGCCGCCTCGTCGTCGGTCGCGACGATGCAGCAGAAGCCGCAGCCCATGTTGAAGACGTCGTGCATCTCGTCGTCGCTGACGCCGGCGCGCTCCTGGATCAGCTCGAAGACCGGTGACACCGGCAGCGGCTGGTCGATCTCGTAGCCGACGTTGGCGGCGAGTCGGGTGAGGTTGCCGAGACCGCCCGAGGTGATGTGGGCGAGCCCGCGCACCTCGACCTCGGAGCGCAGCAGCTCGAGCACCGGCTTGACGTAGATCTCGGTCGGCTCCAGCAGGGCCTCGCCTAGCGACCGGTCGAGTCTGCCTTCGGGATCCTCGTCGAGCTCCAGCCCCTCGACCGCCGAGCGGGCCAGGGTGTAGCCGTTGGAGTGGATGCCGGAGGAAGGCAGCCCGATGACGGGGTCGCCTGGCTGGACCGCCGAACCGTCGATGACCTCGTCCAAGGCGACGGCGCCGAAACAGGCGCCGGCCACGTCGAAGCCGCGCACCATGTCACCGAGCTGCGCCAGCTCCCCACCCGGGATCTCGATCCCGGCCAGCTCCGCCCCTCGCGCCAGCCCGATCCCGATCTGCTCGCAGACGCCCGGCACGGCCTGGTCGATCGCTATGTAGTCGAGCATCGCCAGGGGTTCGGCGCCGACGCAGATCACGTCGTTGACGTTCATCGCCACGCAGTCGATCCCGACCGTGTCGAAGCGCCCGAGCTGCTCGGCGACCAGCAGCTTCGTCCCCACACCATCGGTCGAGAGGGCGATCCCGAGCCGGTCGTCGATCCGGATCACGCTCGCGTAGTGACCGGGGAGCGGCACCTGACGAGGCGGTCGCCCAAGCTCGATCGAGCTCAGCGCCCCAACCAGCGCCGCCACAGCGGAGTCCGCCGCCCTCTGGTCGACCCCGGCCTTCGCGTATGCGTCGCTGCTCACTGGCCCGATTCTTTCAGCAGCTCCGGAAGATCGGGAGCTGGCTCGAACAGGTACTTGCGACCCCGAGCTCGCCGCACCAGCAATTCGCGCTCGGCAAGGCCCCGAAGGTCGGAGCGCGCGGTCTCGTGGGAGACGCGGTGACTCATCGCGTGGCTTTCGAAGGAGTAGGCGGCATCGGGATTGCGCACAGCGTCGATGAGCAGGGCCAGCTGTCGCCCGTTGAGGTAGTCGGCGCCGTGCAGGAGCCTCTCCATGTCCTGAATCTCCGAGGTCTTGTGCTGCAGGTAGTCGTGGAGATCGGCGATCGCGCGCTCGATCACGTCCAGCTGATGGATCAGGAAATAGGTCGTGTCGCCTCCGTCTGTCTCGGTTTCCAGGAAGGCGCGGCCGTACTGACCGGGCGCGTTGCGGATCAGCCGCGAGATCGGCAGGTACTCGGCCAGCCAGTAGCCACGGACCCGCATCAGCCAGAAGAAGAGGATCCGCGCGGTGCGCCCGTTGCCGTCATCGAAGGGATGGTCATAGGCGAGCCAGAAGTGGAGCAGGATCGCTCGCAGCACGGGATGAATAAAGCGCTCGCCGTCGTCTCCTTCATTGGCGAACTCGCAGAACGCCCGCATCCGCTCGGGCAGTTGCTCAGCCGGCGGCGGACGGTGGACCGGCGTCTGCTCGTCACGATCGAAGACGGCGACCCGGGACTCACCGGGCAGTTGCATGCGCCCGGCCGCGGAAGGGTCTCTGAGGGTCCCTTCGGTGAGGATCCGGTGGAGCTCCATCATCGACTCGGTGCTGAGGCGGTCGCCCATCTCCTCGCGCATGAACTGCAGCGCCCGGTAGTTGTTGGCGATCATTCGCTCGCTGCGGTCGACCGGCTCGCGACCGCTGCGCAGCATCTCCTTGGCGACGACCCTCGACGTCGTCGCCCCCTCCAGCTGACTCGAGCGGATCGCCTCCTCCATCAGGGAGTTGACGAGGAAGCGGCGACCGGCGCGCTTCTCGGAGGTGACCACCTCGTCCATCGCCACCTCACCGCCGCAGCGCTGGTCGATGTAGTGCAGCTGGCGAAGCATGCTGTCCAACACGCTGTAGCTGAACGGCGCCCCCTCGGCGTCGGTCAGTGGCAGCTTGCGGAGCTCACCCTCCCTCGCGTATCTGACCTTGAGCCACCACTGCTCGTTGGTCAGCCCGTCCGGCGGGCTTAGATGGCGCAGCTTGTCCCAGTGGAGGTACTCATGCCTCGCGCGTTCGTCGTCTGGGGCCGCGACCACGCGCATGAGCTCCGCTGCAGAGAGTTTCTCCAAAACCTCGTCGGTGGTCGGGGCTTGGGCTACGAACACCACAACTCCAAGTTATCTCCAAGTTTCTCCAAGATTTGGAGTTTGTACCACAACTCCAAGTTATCTCCAAGTTTCTCCAAGATTTGGAGTTAACTTGGACCAGCACTTGGACCGGCAGCTTCAGCGGTGCCGTAGCTTCGCCAGCACGGCGGTCGCGAGGCCCGCCCGGTACGCGGCATAAGGCCACAAGGCCCGGTCGCGCTCGACCAGATCGATCAGGCGCTGCGAGGCGAGGGTCGAGGCGAAGGAGGCGGCGACCCCGAGGGCCATCGAGCGGCGGACGGAGGGCGTCGTGCCGCGGCGGGCGAGCCGCGCGCCCTTCAGCGCGGTGGCGCCGACGATGATCGGCAGCGCGACCGTCCGTGAGAGCAGGTTCGCCTGGTCGCGCGAGAAGCGCCGCCAGCGCGCCGCCGCCAGGGTCGCTCCGTTGCGGGAGACGCCGGGGGCGAGGGCGGAAGCCTGGGCCAGCCCCAGCGCCAAGCCGTCGACGGCTTCCGCCTCGCCTCGCCCGCGCAGCTGTGGCCGGGTATCTGCCGCCGCCATCGCCGCTCCGCCGACAAGCAGCCCGATCGCCGTCGCCCTCGGTCCGCCGAGTCGCCGCTCGATCTGGCGCTCGAGCGAGTAGCCGGCGAGCGCTGCGGGGACGAAGGAGAGGGCGAGGACCACGGCCCCCCGCAGGTCGAACGCGCGCAGCTCTTCGGCGATCAGCCGCCGCTGGCCGACGATCAGCGCCGCGGCCGCCCCAGCGTGGAGCGCGACCTCGAAGCTCTTGCGCACCTCCGGGTCGATCGCCTCCCACTCCCAGCCCGCGAGCCAGGGGACGAGGACGATGTGGGCGGAGCTGGATACCGGCAGCAGCTCCGTTGGCCCTTGGATCACTCCCAGCGCCAGCGCGCGCCGGTCGGAGATGCTGCCGTCGGCCGGCTCGCTCAAGCCCTGCCGCTGGAGCTGGCCGGCTCTCCCGGCCCGCCCGGTTCCTCGCCGACCGTCTCCGGCTCCGCGCCCGGGCCGCCGCCGCGGTAGCGGCGGACCAGCAGGTAGATGCCGAGGCCGAGCACGGCGGCGACGACGGCGTAGTCGAGGTAGTGCAGGTGACCCCGCCACTCCTCCCAGTTCTCCCCGACCGACTCGCCGATCAGCCCCAGCATCAGCACCCAGGGGATGCAGCCGAGCAGGGTGAGCACGGTGAAGCGCCAGAACGGCATCTTCGCGACCCCCGCCGGCAGCGAGATGAAGGTGCGGATGATCGGCAGCATGCGGGTGAAGAAGACGGTCGCGTCGCCGTAGCGCTCGAACCAGTCGTCTGCCCATTTCAGGTACTTGGGCGGCAGGTGGATCAGCCGGTTTTTCTCCAGCAGATCCAGCCGCGCGTAGTAGCCGACCGCGTAGGCCGCCCAGGACCCGACCAGGTTGCCGAGCACGCCGGCGGCGACGATCCCGAACATCGAGAGCTCGCCGGCGGCGACGCTGGAGCCGGCGAAGAGCATGATCGCCTCGCTGGGAACGGGCAGGCAGGCGGACTCCAGCGCCATCAGGATGAACACCGCCGGCAACCCGGTCGAGCTGATGAAGTCGGTCCCCGCGTTGACGATCGGGTCCAAGAAGAAGTCTGTGACGCTGGCGAGAGGGAGCATTCGGGGAGCGGGCATTGTAAGGATCGCGCCAACCAGCATCTAGAATCGGGTTCCTCCATGGGCCGGTTGAACCATCCCGTCTACCGCAACCGGGTTCTGCAGGTGATCGCCGACGGCGCCCTCGTCGTGCTCGCCTTCTACCTCGCGTTCCGCCTGCGCTTCCTCGACGAAGGGCTGCCGCAGCGTTACGAGACGCTCTTCGTTCAGGCGGCTGGCTTCGTCGTGGTCGGCAAGATCATCGTCTTCGCCGCCTTCGGGCTCTACCAAAAGTGGTGGCGCTACGTCAGCGGTCGCGACTTCCTCCTCGTCGCCCGCGCCGTCGCCGTCGCCAGCGCGATTCTCGTCGTCGCCTTCACGGTGATCCAGCCCTTCGCCCACGACCTGCCTCGCTCGGTCGCGGTGATGGACTTCATCCTCACCCTGCTCCTGATCACCGGGGCGCGCCTCGCGGTGCGTCTCGTCATCGAACGCCCGTCGCGCGGCTCGCGGGTCCCCAAGCACGAGGTGCTGGTGATCGGCGCCGGCTCCGGCGGCCAGATGGTCGTCCGCGAGCTGCAGCTCAACCCCGACCTCGGCGCCACCGCGATCGGCTTCGTCGACGACGACCCGCGCAAGCGCGGGATGCGGATGCTGGGCCTGAAGGTGCTCGGCTCGACCAAGCAGATCGCCGCGATCCTCGACGAGACCAAGCCCGACGAGGTCGTGATCGCGATCCCCTCGGCGCCGGGCACGCTGCGCGGCATGGTCGTCGCCGCCTGTCGCGAGCGCGAGATCCGGGTCCGCACGCTGCCCACCGTGTTCGAGCTACTGCGCGGCGGCGTCCAGCTCAACAAACAGCTGCGCGAGGTGCGGGTCGAGGACGTGCTCGGCCGCGACCCGATCGTGCGCGAGCTCGACCGTGTCGGCGCCTACCTGCGCGACCGCATCGTCCTCGTCACCGGCGCCGGCGGCTCGATCGGGTCCGAGCTCTGCCGCCAGATCGCCCAGGTGAAGCCCCGCCTGCTGGTGATGCTCGACCACGCCGAGGACAATCTCTTCCAGATCGACCGCGAAATGGTCGAGGAGCGCCACTTCACCAACGTCGAGTCGGTGCTGGCCGATTGCAAGGAGCCGCACCGGATGCTGGAGACGATGCAGCGCTTCAAGCCCGACGTCGTCTTCCACGCCGCCGCCTACAAGCACGTGCCGCTGATGGAGGCCAACCCGCTCGAGGCGGTGCGCAACAACGCGATCGCGACCAGGGTCACGGCAGAGACCGCCGCCGCTTCGAAAGTCGAGCGCTTCGTCCTCGTCTCCACCGACAAGGCGGTCAACCCGAAGACGGTGATGGGCGCATCGAAGGCGATGGCCGAGTGGATCGTCGAGCTCGCTGGCCACAAGCACCCAGGCACACGCTTCGCCAGCGTCCGCTTCGGCAACGTGCTCGCCTCCTCCGGCAGCGTCGTGCCGATCTTCCGCAGCCAGATCGAGCGCGGCGGGCCGGTCACCGTCACCCACCCGGAGATGACCCGCTACTTCATGACGATCCCGGAGGCGGTGCAGCTGGTGATCCGGGCCGGCGACATCGGCGGCGGCAAGGGCGAAGTCTTCGTCCTCGACATGGGCGAGCCGGTGCGGATCATCGACCTCGCCCACAACATGATCCGGCTTGCCGGCTATGAGCCGGAAGCGGAGATCGCGGTCGAGTTCACCAAGCCGCGGCCGGGCGAGAAGCTGCACGAGGAGCTGTTCGGCGATGACGAGGACCAGCAGCCGACCGCGGCAAGGCGGATCCGCCGCGCCGTCCGTCAGGTGCCGCTCGACCCGGAGTGGGTTGAGTCGACGCTGAACTCCCTGGAGAACCTCGTGCTCGCCGGCGACGAGGCAAATCTGGCTCAACGCGTGGTCGAGCTGATCGCCGCCCCCGGCGGGGACGCGGCGGCAGTCGTCTACGACGAGTAGCCTCTCGCAGCCACTCCGTGGAGCTGCTCAAGGACATCGGCGCCTTCGCCGGCTTGGCCGCGTTTTTCGGCCTTGCCGTGCTTGCTCTCCTCTCTTTCGCACAGGGGCGCGATATCCGTCGCCTGCGCGAGTGGGCGGGCTCCTCTCCCGAGCGCGATTCCGAGCGCAAGGAGTCGACCTCGGCCGCAGCCGCCGAGCGAGCCGAGGAGCTGCGGCGACTGGAGGAGGCGCGCACGGCGGAGCATGAAGCGGCCAACCTGCGCGAGGAGCGACGCAAGCGGCGCGAGGCGGGCCTGCCGGAACTGACGCGGAGCGAGCGCTTGCGCGAAACCTTCAAAGGGACTCGGTCGCGCCTCGCCGACCCGCGCTACCTGATCGCACTCTTTGTCGTCTTTGTGATCGCGGTCGGCGGCGCGGCCTATCTCGTCACCCAGGGCTCCGACGACGCCGGCGGAGACGGCGGCGGCAACAACCGCGTGGCGAAAGTCAGGCCCAGCGAGATCGAGGTCACTGTCCTCAACGGCACCGCGGTGCCGGGACTCGCCGCCACCTACGGCGACATGGTCGAGGGCAAAGGCTTCGAGCTAGGCGCGGTCACCAACAGCAGCTCCAGCTTCGTCGACAGCGTCGTCATGTACCAGCCGGGCAAAGCCCGCGAGGCGCATCGCGTCGCCGACGCGCTGGAAATCTCGCAGGTGCGCGTGATGACGTCGGACATCTCCTCGGTCTCCGGCGGCGCCCCGGTCTCGGTGATCGTCGGCGAGGACAATGCCACGACGGCGGGTTAGCCCCGCTGCGCTGGTCTTCGCGCTACTCGTCCTCGCCACGCTCGCGGCCTTCGCCTGGTCGCAGCGGCTGAAGCGCGACCCGCTCGTCCTCGACAAGGTCACCTTTGTCGGCGCCCCCATCCTCAACTCCAAAGCGCCTCGCGTGCACGCCTTCACGCCGAACAGAGACTGTCGCTTCGACCACATCCGGATTCGCTTTCGCGTCACCCAAACCGATGACGCCACGGTTCAGGTCGTCAAACCCGGCGGGCGTCTCGTCGTCACCCTCGCCCGCGATCGCTTCCTCAAGCGCTACAGGTTTCACACTCTCTACTGGGATGGCCGCAGCCGCTACGGCGGGATCGCCCGACCGGGTCGCTACAAGCTGCGGGTCAAGCTGCTCGACCAGGACCGCACCCTGGTCCCCCCAGGCACGATGCGGCTGCACCGGGCGTCCAGCAAACCGATCGGAGACTGCCTAAGCGACGCGACCGAGGGCGCCGAATGAGCGACCTCTTGGCGAGCGGCGGCGTTCTCTTGGCCGCCGGCGCCGCGGCCTCGGCGATTCTCCTGCCCTCCGGGCGCCTGCGCGCCGCCGCGATGCTCGCCGCCCTCGTCCTCATCCCAATCCTGATTCTCGGCGACCAGTGGGACACCCGCCAGATCGCCGACCTGCGCGACGACACGGCTCGCCTCGGCAGCTTCAGCTACCTCGCTGTGGTGAGCGCACTCCTGCTCGCGGCGATCTTCGATCGCTGGCCGTTCGCGCTACCGCTGGCAATAGTCGCCGCCCTCCCCTTCCGCGTCCCTTTGGAGTCTGGTGGCGACACCGCAAACCTGCTGGTGCCTCTCTATCTCGTGATCGCCGGAGGGGTTCTAGCCACGGCGTTTCGGGACCTGGGCATGAGCAGGGAGGTGGCTCCGGCGGGTGGCGCCGTAGGGGGGCCCACCCCTGAGGAAGCTTTAGCTACCGGAAGGGGTGGGGGGTCCCCTGCGGCGACAGGACCCGCCGGTCACATCGCATGGTTGCCGCGGGTTTTGGCTGCCGTAGTCGTGCTTTACGCGCTACAGACGCTCTACTCCCCCGACTTTTCCAAGTCGCTGCAGAACGTCTGCTTCTTCTTCGTTCCCTTCAGCCTGGTCTATGCGCTGCTGCGGTATGTGAGGTGGGATCGGGAACTGCTGACCTGGGCGCTCGGCATCGTTGCGATTGAGGCGGTGGTGTTCGTGCTGATTGGCTCGGTCGAGTACGTAACCCGTGAGCTGTTCTGGAACGACCTGGTCATACGGTCGAACGAATTCCACACTTACTTCCGGGTCAACTCGGTCTTCTGGGACCCCAACATCTACGGGCGCTACTTGGCCCTGGTGGCGGTTCTGGCCATGGCGGTCTTGCTTTGGACGCGCGAGCGCCGGACGTTCGCACTGCTGACAGCTCTGATCGTTGTGCTCTGGATCGGCCTCGTCCCGACCTTCTCCCAGTCGAGCTTCGCCGCGCTTCTGGGCGGACTCGCCGTGCTGGCGGCGCTGAGGTGGAGCTGGCGCTGGACTCTGGGGGCAGTGGGAGCCGCAGCGGTTGCGGGCGTCTTGGTCGTGCTACTCGTCGGCGGCTCCGAGAAGCTCAGCCCCGACCGCATCAACATCGACACCAGCGGCCGGGCCAACCTAGTCTCCGGCGGCCTCCGCCTCTTCACCGACCGCCCCGTGTACGGCTACGGCTCAGGCAGCTTCCCCAAGGCCTACCGCGAACACGTGAAGAGCCGCAAAGTCCCCGTAGCCGTCTCGCACACCGAGCCGATAACCGTTGCGGCCGAGCAGGGAATCATCGGCTTCGTGGCTTATGTCGCGCTGATAGGAGTTGCCCTCTGGACCATGGCACGGGGCCTAGCCTGGAACGCGTCTCCGGCGACAGGCCCCGCGGGCTACGTGGCCCGGGTTGCCGTCCTTGCAGCGTTCGTGGCGCTACTGGTGCACACCATGGCCTACGCGGGCTTCTACGAGGACCCGATCACGTGGGTGTTGCTCGCCGTGGGTGCTTCGCTTTCTGCTGCCCCGGTCCGCGACGCGACGTAGGCTCGGCGCGTGTCTGGATACCTGCGTCGACTAGCGACTACAGGCGCCGCCTACACGGCGGCCAGCATCCTCTCGAAGCTGATCGCGGTCGCCCTGCTGCCGCTCTACACGCGGTACCTGACGCTCGACGACTACGGCGCCGCCGAGGTGCTCTTCGCCGCCGTCGTCGCGGCCAGCATCGTCATCCGCCTCGGCGTGATCGAGGCGGTGTTGCGCTTCTACTACAAGTCCAGCGAGGACCCGGACCGCGTTCTCTCCACCTCCTTCGCAGCGCTCTTCTGGTTCGCCACGGCGGCGGCGCTGGTCGCCTTGCCCTTCGCCGAGCCAATCTCCGAGGCTCTGCTCGACGAGCCCGCCGCCGACCTGGTCCGGATCTCGATCGGCGGCCTCTGGGTGCTGACCCTGCACGAGTTCCTGCTCACCATCTTCCGCCTCGAAGAGCGCGCCCGCGCCTTCTTCGCGGTGACGATCGCCAACGTCCTGGCCGCGATCGGCCTCACCGTGGCTTTGGTCGTCGGCGCCGACGAGGGCGCCCGGGGGCTGCTGCTCGGCAGCTACGCCAGCGGCGGCGCCTTCGTGCTCGGGCTGATCGTCGTCCACCGTCGGCGACTCTCGCTGCGGGTCGACCGGCCCCTGCTGCGCCGGATGATGCGCTTCGGCCTGCCGACGATGCCGGCCGAGCTCTCGCTCTACATGCTCAACTTCGTCGACCGGATCATCATCGTCCGCGCCGCCGGCCTCGCCGAGGCGGGCCTCTACTCGCTCGCGGTCAAGTTCGCCCAGGCGGTCAACGTCCTCGTTCGCGGCTTCCAGCTCGCCTGGCCGCCACTTGCCTACTCGATCCGCGACGACGACGAGGCCCGCCGGGCCTACGCGCTGGTTGTCACCTACTTCATCGCCACCTGCGCCTTCGTCGTCACCGGCATGTGGCTGCTCTCGCGCTGGATCGTCCGCGCCCTCGCGGCGCCGGAGTTCTTCGCCTCCTACGAAGCGGTCGGGCTGATCTCGACCGCGGTCACTCTCTACGCCCTCTACATGGTCCAGGTCGTGATCCTCGGTCGCACGGGTCGTACCGAGCTCAATCTCCCGGCGACGATCGCGGCTCTGGTCGCCAACGTCGCCCTCAACCTAATCCTGGTCCCGCCGCTGGGGATCGTCGGCGCCGGCATCGCCCTGGTCGCCTCCTACCTCATCGTCGTGGTGACGATGTACGGCTTCACCCAGCGCCTCTTCCCGGTTCCATATGAGTGGGGGCGCCTCGCCAAGGTCGTACTCGTCTCCACCGTCCTGGTCGGCTTCGCCGAGCTGCTCCTTCCCACCGAGGGCCTCGCCGGACTGGCCGGCAGGCTCGCCCTGTTGCTCACCTACCCGCTTGCGCTTCTCGCCAGCGGCTTCTTCGCTCGCGACGAGCGTCGTAGTCTCGCCCGCCTGCGCCACCCGCGCGAGCTGATCGCCGGCTACCGCGCGCTCCGCGACCGGCCCGCTGAGGTCGATGGCCAGGTGCCGGAGACCTACGAGGCGGAGATCATGGACGACGACCGGCGCGTTCTCTGAGCCCTTCCCCGCGGCCTGGCAGGAGCGCCTGGCGGGCATGGGCCCAGTAGACCCGGGCGCGGCGGTTGGGGAGGACCGTGGCGGCCAGGGCGCGCAGGGCGTAGGTCCAGGCCGTGAGCAGGCGGACGGCGAGGGCGGGGGGCCGCGAGTGGTGCTTGCGCATGTAGAGGTCGCGGTTGCGGTGGAACTCGACGATGCGCGGCAGGCCAGCGGCGAGGTCGGTGGAGAGCTGGTCGTGGTGGACGGCCTCGGCGCCGGGCACGTAGAGGGCGCGCCAGCCGGCATCGTGCAGTCGCTTGGCGAAGTCGCACTCGTCGTAGTAGACGAAGAAGTCGGGGTCCATGTAGCCGACCTCGGCCGCCGCCTCACGGCGCACCAGCAGAGCGCTCGATTGCGCCCAGTCGACCGTTCGCGTCGCGCCGCCGCCGCTCTGCGCCGTGAGCCGCCGGTGCAGGAAGACCGCGCCAATTGCCGCCGTGCCGATGCCCGGAAAGCGCCAGGCGCAGGGGACGGGGTCGCCGTTTGAGTCGAGGAGCTGGGCGCCGGCCGTACCAGCACCAGAATCGGCTTCGAGCGCCGCGACGAGCGCCGCCGCCGCTCCCGACCGCAGCTCCGAGTCCTCGTTCAGCAGCAGGCAGTAGGCGCCCTCTGCCTCCCGCATCAAGGTCGAGTCGTTCTCCGCCTTGCCGGCCCGCTGCTCAAGGGCGATCAGCCGCAGCGGGCCCACCCGGCGAACGTCGCGCGCGGCATCCCAGCCCCGAGTCGCAGCCGCCGAATCGTCGTCGGAAGCGTTGTCGAGGACGAGGATCTCGGCCTCCATTCCCTCCGGGTGGGTCGCCTCGATTGCGGCCAGGCAGGCGAGCAGGTCCTCGCGGCCGTTCGTGTTCACCACGCAGTAGGAGAGCTTGGGCGCCAAGCAGGTCACGATAATCGCCCCCATGCGAGTGCAGCTCGTCGACCCATCGGCCTTCACGCCGCCCTACGATCGTTCCCTGGCGGCGGCGCTCGCCCGCGAGGGCGCCGAGGTCGAGCTGCTGACCAGCCGCTTCCTCTACGGGCCGGTCCCGCCCGCCGACGGCTACAGGGTCGAGCAGCTCTTCTACCGCCACAGCTCTACCCGCGGCCTCGACGCTCGCGGCCGCCGCGCTTTCAAGTTCATCGAGCACGCCCGCGACATGCTGCGCTTCCGGCGCATCGCCGACGCCGACCTCGTCCATTACCAGTGGCTGACCGTCCCCTCGCTCGACTGGTTGCTGCTGCCGCCCTCCCGCCCCCGCGTGATCACCGCCCACTACGTCCTGCCGCCGGGGGCGAGCCGCCGTCAGCGCGCGTCCGCGCAGCGGGTGTTCGGCGCCATGGACGCGGTCGTCGCCCACTCCGAGCACAGCGCCGCCCGGCTGCGCGAGGAGGTCGGGCTAGACCCGGAGCGAGTTCGCATCGTCCCCCATGGCGCCTTCGACTACCTCACTCGCCTGCTGGAGGAGAAGCCGCTGCCGGCAGAGCTGGAGGGCGCCGAGGGCCCGGTCATCCTCTTCTTCGGTCTGCTGCGTCCCTACAAGGGCCTCGACACGCTGCTCGAGGCGTTCCGCCAGGTCAAGGGCGCCGAGCTCTGGGTCGTCGGCAACCCGCGCATGGACGTCGAGCCGCTGCGCCGGCTCGCAGACGAGGCGCCGGGACGGGCCCGCTTCGTCACCCGCTTCGTCGAGGACGCCGAGATCCCGGCGGTCTTCCGCCGCGCCGACCTGGTCGTCCTGCCCTACCGCGACGGCGAGCACTCGGGCGTCCTCTACACCGGCCTCGCCTTCGGCAAGCCACTGGTCATGAGCGAAGTCGGCGGCTTTCCCGAAGTCGCCGAGAGCGGCGCCGGACGCCTCGTCCCACCGGATGACCCACCGGCTCTGGCCGCGATGCTGAACGAGCTGATCGGCGACGAGGCAGCCCGCGCCGAGCTTGCCGCCGCCGCCCGCGCCGCCGCCGCGGGGCCCTACTCCTGGGACGAGGTGGCCCGTCAGACCCTGGCCCTGTACGAAGAGCTGCTGGAGGCGCGGACATGACCGTCCTCGTCCTGACCTTTTGGATCAGCATCGGCCTGATCGCCTACACCCACCTCGGCTATCCGTTGGCGCTGTGGATGCTGGTGCGCCTGCGAGGTCGCACGGCGGGTGGCGCTGTAGGGGGGCCCACCCCTGAGGAAGCTTTAGCTACCGGAAGGGGTGGGGGGTCCCCTGCAGCGACAGGACCCGCCGCCGGAGCTCCAACTGTCTCCGTCATCGTCGCGGCTTACGACGAGGAGGACGTGATCACGGCCAAGGTGGCCAACGCGCTTGCCCTCGACTACCCGCGCGATCGACTCGAGCTGATCGTCGCCTCCGACGGCTCCGGCGACGCCACCGTCGAGCGAGCTCGCGCCGCCGGCGCCGACCTGGTCCTCGACCTTCCCCGTGCCGGCAAGCTCGCCGCTCAGAACGCCGCCGCCGAGCGCGCCTCGGGCGAGATCCTCGCCTTCTCCGACGCCAACAGCCTCTGGAGCCCCGACGCGCTCCGCCGCCTCGTCGAGCCCTTCGCCGACCCGTCGGTCGGTTACGCCTGCGGCCAGGTCCGCTTCCTCTCCCCTACCGGCGACAACCTCGAGGGCGCCTACTGGCGCTACGAGATGGCGGTGCGGGAGATGGAGTCGGCGCTGGCCGGGGTCACCGCGGGCAACGGAGCGATCTACGCGGTCCGCGCCGACGCCTACATCCCGCTGCCGGCCGCCGCCAGCCACGACCTCTCCTTCCCCTTCGAGCTGGCCAAGCGCAAGCTGCGCTCGCTCTACGTCCCCGCTGCCCAAGCCGAGGAGAAGATGACGCCGACTCTGGAGGGAGAGTTCGCCCGCAAGCGGCGGATGATGGTCGGCCTCTGGGACATCGTCGTCGGCGAGGGGATGCTGCGCCCGCGGGGCTACTCGCCGCTCTACGCCTTCGAGCTGCTCTCGCACCGGCTGTTGCGCTACCTGACCCCGTTCCTGCACCTGCTCGCCTTCGCCACCAACC
Source organism: uncultured Solirubrobacterales bacterium (assembly GCA_963728045.1). GTDB lineage: Bacteria > Actinomycetota > Thermoleophilia > Solirubrobacterales > 70-9 > VRUE01. The sequence goes on along the minus strand of CAVSIE010000002.1, from coordinate 951,634 downwards.
TGCTTTTGCTCGGTGAGGGCCCGGTCTACGTCGCCACCTACGCCGTCCAGGTCGCGTTCATCTTCGCCGCGCTGCTCGGCGGCAGCTGGCCGCTGCCGCCCCTGCGCGTCGCCCGCTACTACGCGATGACCACCGCCTCGATCGCCGCCGGACTCTGGGACCGCTGGCGTCGCGGCGCACCGGGGACCTGGGAGAAGGCCGAGGGAACCCGCTAGCCATGCCGCGGGCCCTCGACATCCCGATCGCGGCCCTCGCGCTGGTCGTTCTCTCTCCCCTGCTGCTGATCGCTGCAGTGGCGATCAAGCTGGGCAGCCGCGGCCCGGTGGTCTACCGCCAGCTCCGCGTCGGCAGGGACGGGCTTCAGTTCGAGATGCTGAAGCTGCGCACGATGGTTCAGGGCTCGGACCCGGTCGGGGTGGGGACGATCGTCGCTCGCGACGATCCCCGGGTCACCGCCGCCGGTCGCCTCCTGCGCCGCACCTCGCTCGACGAGATCCCCAACCTGGTCAACGTGCTGCGCGGCGAGATGGCGATCGTCGGCCCGCGCCCGACCATCCCGACCCAGGTGAAGGACTACACGCCGCGTCAGAAACGCCGCCACGAGGTCCGCCCCGGAATCACCGGCTGGGCCCAGGTTCAGGGACGCGCCGGCATCCCCTGGGAGGAGCGGATCGAGCTCGACGTCGAGTACGTCGACCGGCGCAGCACTGCCCTCGACCTCCGCATCCTCGCCAAGACCGTCTGGCTCCTGGTCACCGGCCACGGCCTCGCCCCGGACTAGAGGCCTGATGTGGGTTATCCACGCACACGGATGACGCCGCATGCCGGCGCTGGATCGCCACCCACGAGCTTGCGGGTAGCTTCAACTACCCGCTTCGCCCGCGTGCGGCGCCCAGCTTGGCCTGCGACGCCCCCGCGCACGCGCCTAACCCACATCAGGCCTCTAGGGTTTCCGGTATGAGCGAGCAGCCCGAGGTCAGCCTGCGTGCGTTCGAGCCCGGCGATGCCGCGGCGGTGCACCGCTGGTTCAACAACCCGCAGGCGACGGCGTCGCTGATGGAGCAACGGGACTCGTTCTCGCTCGAGGACGCGGAGGGCTGGGTGCGGCGGGCGATGGCCGACTCGGGCGAGGACCGCAAGTACGCGATCGTCGTCGAGGGGCACGAGGAGCCGGTCGGGTTCACTGCCCTCTACGGCCTCTTCCGCCAGACCGCGCCCGAGCTGGGCGCGCTGATTGGCGACGAAGTGCGCGGCAAGGGCGTCGGCCGCCGGGCCGAGGCGCTGACAATCGCCAGGGCCTTCGACGAGTTCGGCGCCCACCGCGTCTACGGGCGCATACCGGCCCGCAACGAGATCGCGAAGAAGACGGTCGCCAGCCTCGGCTGGAAGCACGAGGGGACGATGCGCGCCCACCTGCGCCGCGACGGTGAGACGGCCGACGACTGCGAGGTCTGGGGCGTCCTACCCGACGAGTTTCGCGCCGCCGCAGCGGATCTTCTGGCGTGAGCGAAACGGTCGCCACCGCCGAGCTGATCGAAGACCGCGGCGAAGCTGCGGCCAGCGACGACTTCTTCCGCTCCCGTCCCTTCCTCGACGCCGAAGGCGTCACCCACACGCTGCGGATCGATGCAGGCGACGGCGAGCTGCTCGCGCCGCTGATAATCCGTGAGATTCCCGGCGCCGAAGAGCGGGACGCGATCTCGCCCTACGGCTACCCCGGTCTCGTCTCATCCTCCGCGCCTGTCGACCCCGCGGCCATCGATTTCAGCGCCTCCGGCCTGGTCAGCGCCTTCATTCGCCACACGCTCGCCGAACCGCCGCTCGCCGGCGCCGCCGAGCGCAACGTGGTCCAGATCGCCGACCCGGAGCTGCCGCGCAAGAGCCGCCCGAGCGATCGCAACCAGGTCAACAAGAACAGCCGCGCGGGCTACGAGGTCCGCATCGTCGCCGGACCCGAGACCACGCCCGGGCAGCGCTCCGGCTTCCTCGCCTCCTACGAGCAGACGATGCGCCGGACCAGCGCCGCCGAGCGCTACTTCTTCGGCGCCGCCTACTTCGACCGCATCCTCGAGTCCCCGCATACCTGGCTCGCTCTCGCTCTCGCCCCGGGTGGCGACGTCGCGGCCGCCTCGATCGCCGCCGCCAGCGACGGCTTCATCCACTACTACCTCAGCGGCAGCGCCGACTGCCACCTTGCGCGACTCGCCGATGAAGAACGTCGTCTCTGCGCTGGTCGACCTCTCCTCCGAGCAGGGCCTGCCGCTCAACCTCGGCGGTGGCATCACGCCCGGTGACCGGTTGGAGGAGTTCAAGCGCGGCTTCGCCAACCGCGAGCAGCCCTGGCGCACCTCGGAGATCGTCTGCGATCAGGACGCCTACGCGCGCCTGTCCGCCGGCCGCGACCCCTCGGGGTTCTTCCCGCTCTACCGAGCCCCCAGCTGAGCCGCGCTATTTGAGCGCCGGCGATTCCGGGCTGGGCCCGGTGAAGGTGAATGCGGCCACCGGCTCGTTGCCGTACTGGCCCCAGGTCTCTTTGCCGAAGGCGCGGATCGCGTCCAGGGTGGCGGCGCCTTTGTACTCGTCGCAGCCCATCAGGTTGGTCCAGGTCACAGCCGCCACCTCGTAGGGCATTTTCTCGTCGGGGAAGAGCAGCGTTGCCGCGTACAGAGTGTCGTAAAGGCCCTTCAGTTCCTCCTGACCGTTCTCGTCGAGGTCGGGGCTGTACATGATCGCCATCCGGCCGTGCTCGAGGCTGTGCAGGTAGAAGAGCGGCTTGACCGGCTCGCTGTAGGCGCCGTCGGCCTCCTGGTAGGGCGGTTCGACATGGTTGCCTGAGACCGGTGGGTTGGTCGAGTAGGACGGTTCGGTCGCTGTCACCGGCAGGTGGCTTTTGCCCTCGTCCCGCAGCTCGAGCCGCAGCTCGCAGCCGGCCGCTTTCGCGGCTTTTTTCAGGTCGGTGATTTTCACCGCCGGTGGCTCGGCGCCTTCCCGCTGGTCCGGCTCGATCCCGTTGGTCGAGCCGCTGGCCAGGTTGATGCGCGCTTTGCCGCCATCGTTGGACCCGAGCGAGGAGACGATCGCCACCACGATCCCGATCAGCACAATCGCCCCGATCACGCCGGCGACTCCGTAGCCGAGCATCAGGCGGCGACGATCGGAGCGCGATTGTTTGGTTTCGCGCTGTTCCCGCGCCTGGCGGAGCCGTTCCCTCTCTTCCTCCCTGCGATTCGCCATCAGCCCGGGAGGAGTTTAGTCAGAGACGCCTTCACGGGAAGTAAATCCCGCCCGGCCGCGCTCCCAGGGTCGCGCGGCGCGCAGGGCGCCCAGAACCGCCCGCGTCGCGGGCGCCCTGTTGAGGGCGTAGAAGTGAATGCCGGGAACGCCGGCGACCAGCAGCTCGGCGCACTGCTGGGCCGCGTAAGCGACGCCGAGCTCGAACTCGCCCCGCTCATCGCCGTCCGCCGCCTGGAACGCCGCCTCGAGCGGGGCCGGGATCGAGGCGTCGCAGAGGTCGCAGATCCGCTTCGTCTGCGCGAAGCTGGCCACCGGGATGACGCCAGCCAGGATCGGGACCTCGATCCCCTTCTCTCGCGCCGCCGCGACGAAGTCGAAGTAGACCTGGTTGTCGAAGAAGAGCTGGGTGATCAGGAAGGAGGCGCCGGACTCGACCTTGGTCTTGAGGTACTCGAGGTCGGTGTCGAGGTCGGGCGCCTCCGGGTGCACCTCGGGGAAGCAGGCGCCGCCGACGGCGAAGTCCCAGCCCTCGCCGATGAAGGCGGCGAGCTCGGCGGCGCTGCCCAGCCCGCCCTGCGGCTGGACGAAGTCCTCCTGGCCTCGCGGCGGGTCGCCGCGCAGGGCGAAGACGTTCTCGATCCCGGCCGCCGCAATCCGGTCCAGCGTCACCCCCAGCCCCTCGGCGCTCTCGCCGACGCAGCTCAGGTGAGCCATCGTCTCCAGGCCCAGGTCGTCCTTGAGCGCCGTGGTGATCTCCACCGTCCCGTCGCGGGTCGAGCCGCCGGCGCCGTAGGTGACGGAGACGAAGTCGAGCCCGAGCTCGCTCAGCTCACGCGCCGTCGCGTAGAGCTGCTCCGTCGCCTCCGTCGTCTTCGGTGGGAAGAACTCGACCGAGAAGACCGGTGATCGGCCCGAGAGGATCTGATCGATGCGCATCCGCGCAGGTTAACTGCGGCGGTCATTTCTCCGTACTTTGCGGAAACGCCCACGGAGGACCCCTTGCGCGACTAGTGGGCGAGGCGTAAGTTCGCTCTGCGACCGGGAGAGACCGGAGTCCGCGGAAGCCAAGCGGAGTCGGTCTCGAAGGTGGCGGGAAGAGCTTCTAAGCGCGAAGGCTACGCGCAAGGCAGGCTACGAACGTCACCACCGGTCGCGTTTTGTTGTGGCGCCGGCGGCGTCCGACCCTCTGCCTAGCTTTGGCGACGGTCATGGAGAGCCTGCCCTCCTGACTCGCGACCGGGGCGCATCCGGGAGCCGGGCGCTGTCGGCCAGCCCCGTGAGTTCGCCGACGCCTAGCCCGCCCGCTCCCACCTTTCCTGCACTGCAACGTTTTCCGGCCCCACTGGGTGTCAAAAACGTTGCGGCAAGGGGCGTGTGGGAGGATCGGCGCCATGAGCGGGGAGATGCGCTACGAGCGGGTTGGCGCGGCGACAGTCTTGACGATCGACCGCCCCGAGCGGCGCAACGCAGTCGACGATGCCACCGCGAAGCTGTTCCGCCAGGGGCTGAAGGACTTCGAAGCAGACGACGCCGCCCGCGTCCTCGTCCTCACCGGGGCTGGCGGCAAGGCCTTCTGCGCCGGCGCCGACCTCAAAGCGATGAACCTGGACGTCACCCATCCCGCCGGGCCGATGGGGCCGACGCGCCTCACTCCCTCGAAGCCGGCGATCGCCGCGGTCGACGGCTGGTGCCTGGCCGGCGGAGTCGAGCTGGCGCTCTGGTGCGACATGCGCATAGCCACCCCCCAGTCCACCTTCGGCCTCTTCGAGCGTCGCTGGGGCGTGCCGCTGCTCGACGGCGGCACCCAGCGCCTGCCCCGCGTGGTCGGCATGGGCCGGGCGCTGGAGCTGATCCTCACCGGCCGTCCCGTCGAGGCTGAGGAGGCGCACCGGATCGGCCTCGTCAACGAGGTCGTCGCACCCGGCGCCCATCTGGAGCGAGCGCTCGAGCTGGCCGAGAAGATCGCTTCCTTCCCACAGGAGACGATGCTCGCCGACCGCCGCGGAGCGATCGAGGGCTTCGGCCTGCCGCTCGAGCAGGGACTCGCCCTCGAGCGCGAGCTCGGCAACCAGGTGCTCGAGGTCGCCGTCCGCGGCGCCGCCCGCTTCGCCGGCGGCGAGGGCCGCCACGGCGAGGGCGTCTAGCGGACCCGGCGCATCTCGTCCTCGGCCGCTTCCGGGCCGAGGTAGGGCATCAGCACGGCAAAGACCAGGTCGGGCAGGATGCGCTCCAGCTCGGGCCCGCGCCCGGCGCGGATCTCGTCGAAGATCATCGAGGTGGCCCCGCCGATCGCGAAGCGAGCCGTGTCCGGCGGCAGTTCGTCCCCCTGTCCCGAGTACGCCCGCCCTTCCTCCAGGAACGGGGTGAAGCGCCCGAGCGCGGCGCGGTAGCGCTCGCGCGCGTCGTCGCCGGCCGCGGTCACCTCGACCATCGCCATCCGCGCGATGTCGGCCTCGATCGCCAGCAGCTGCACCAACGCTCGCAGCCCTGCCGCGATCCGGTCCGGCCAGGGCTCGCCGGCGGCGGCTTCGAAGGCGCTGGTGACATGGGCGACGAGGACGTCGATCACCGCGTCGTAGGCCTCGAGGAAGCAGGCCTGCTTGTCCTCGAACATCCCGTAGAAGGTCTCCTCGGAGACCGCGGCGATCTCGACCACGTCAGCCACAGTCGTCGCCTCAAACCCCTTGGCGGCCGCTACCCGGATCATCGCCTCCCGCAGCCGCTCTCTCTGCGACCTCACCTCATATGCCCGCGGCAACCCTTGGCTCTCGGGTAGACGCTGTGGATTCGAAGCTGAAGGCGAATCCATCTCCTTCAGCGTAGGGAAGTCCCTCCCTCTGTCAAGCGCGCGCGGCTTGCATCTCCGCGCTGGCGACGTCGCCGCCGAAGTAGGGCAGCACCGCGAAGTACATGAACTCCGGCAGCAGCTCGCGGAAGCCGTCGTTGGCTCCGGTCGCCAACCGCGAGTGGACCACCGCGTGGATGCCGGCGACGATTCCCTCCGGGGCGATCGAGGGCGGCGACTCGCCCTCCTCGGTCTCGGCCCGGGCCAGGTCGACGAAGGCGGTGATGCGGGCCATCGCCTCGGTTCGCTTGGCGAGCGCCTCGGGCCCGGCGGCGTGGACCTCGACGATCAGCGCCCGGCCGACGTCGGGCTCCTCGTCGAGCGCGTCGAGCAGCGCGCCGAGTCCCGCGCGCAACTTGCCCTGCCAGCTCTCCTCGCCCACCGCCGCGCCTACGACGAGCGTTTCGAGCCGCTCCACCCCGAAGTCGAAGGCCTCCAGGTAGCACTCGTCCTTGTCGGCGAAGTTGTCGTAGAAGGCCTGCCGGTACAGCCCGGTCTTGCCGAGCACGGTCCGCACCGAGGCAGCGTCGTAGCCGATCGAGCCGACCGCCTCGAGCATGCCCTCCAGAATCCTCTGCCGCTTGGAAGAAGTCACCAGCCTGAGCTTTGGCGCGGGGTTCCCTGTCGTTCCCCCTGTGCCGGTCCCCTCAGCCCCTGCCCGGACCTTGGATACGGCCTGCCTTGTCATCGAAATCCCTTCCTATCTCGATCAAGGGAATCGTTTGTCTGGACTCCGGTACTGTATCGGTATCTAGTCAATACGTCCAGCTTGGAATCCGAGTCGTGGCTGGGTACCCTGGCGTTCGTGGCCGATCGTGTCCCGCAAGCGATCAGAACGCCTCCTGGAAGGCATCCACTACCACGCGAGTTCATAACCCAGCACCAGCGCGCCCGGATCATCGCGGCCCTCGCCGAGGAGACGGTCGAGAAGGGCTACCGGGCGGTAACGGTCGCCGACATCGTGCGCCGCGCCGGGATTGCCCGCAACACTTTCTACGAGAACTTCTCTTCCAAGGAGGACTGCTTCCTCGCCGCCTCCGAGTACGCGGTGAAGGAAGCGCTGCGCCGCGTCGTCGACGCCGCCAGCAAGGTCGACAGCTGGCCGGCGCGGGTCAACGCCGGTCTCGGCGCCTTCCTCCACTACGTCGCCAGCGAGCCGGCGCTCGCCCGCACCTGCATCGTCGAGGCGCTCTCCGCCGGGCCCGCCGCGGTCGACCGCTACGAGCGCTCGATCCAGGCCTTCGTGCCGCTCTTCCGCATGGGCCGCAAGGTCTCATCGAAGGGCGAGGAGCTGCCGGGCACGCTCGAGGAGACGATCGTCGGCGGGATCTTCTGGATCATCTACCAGCGCATCATCATGGGCCAGACGGAGCAGATCGAGGAGCTGCTGCCGGAGCTGGTCGAGTTCTCGCTCACCCCGTACCTGGGCGCCGAGGCAGCGAAGCGGGTCGCAGCCGAAGCCGAGCCCGCGGCGACGGGGTAGGGAGGAGCGGGCCGGTGGCCAGGGCAGGGACTGGAGGTCCCATGACCTAGTGCTCGACCTTGAGACCCGCGAGCGTGCCGCCAGTCCCGAGCGCGCGCGCATCGTCGAGGCTCTGATCGAGATCGCCGCCGAGCGCGGCTACGCGGATACGAGCGTCGAGATGATCGTCAAGAGAGCCGGCCTCGACCGCCCCGCCTTCGACCGCCACTTCCGTGGCAAGTACGACTGCTTCCTCTCCGTCTGGCAGGAGATGAACGAGCGCTGCATGGAGGAGATCCTCTCCGCTTACAACAGCTACGAGGACTGGCCCGACCGCCTGCGCGCGGTCGCCTACGAGATCGTCGGCAACCTCGGCCGCGACCGTAGCCGCGCTTGCTTCGCGGTCGAGGTGCTGGCGGCCGGCGACGCCGCCCGCGCCCGCCGCGACATGACGATGAGGGTGATCGCCTCGCTGATCGACGCCGGCCGCAACGAGATGGAGGACCCCGAATCGGTCCCCCACACCACCGCCGAGGCACTCGCCGGCTCCGCTTACGGACAGGTCTACGCCAAGGTCGTGCGTGGTCAGGCAGAGGAGCTTCAGCATCTCGTCCCACAGCTCGTTTCGGCCGCCGTCATGCCCTATTTGGGAATCGATGCGGCCCTAGCTGAGCTTGCCCGGGATTCTGAGCCGATTGCGCGATATCGTCGAGATGTCATCCCTGATTCCAGTAAAAAAACCAAGCCTGAGGAAAGCGCCGAGGGCTACCCGCCGGAGCTGGCGAGGCTGCCGCCGGGGCGCCACGGGCTGCCGCGCGAGTTCGTCGTCCACAACCAGCGCGAGCGGCTGATCGCCGGCATCGCCGAGGCGATCGCCGAAAACGGTTACTCGGGCACGACGATCGCCCACATCACCCGCCATGCGGCAGTCTCCCGCCGCACCTTCTACGAGCACTTCTCCAGCAAGGACGAGTGCTTCGTCGCCGCCTACGACACGGTGATGGAGCAGCTGCGCGAGCGGGTCTCGGCCGGCTTCGAGGAAGCCGGGGACTGGCCGCACGCGGTCAAGGACGGGATCGGCGCGATGCTTGGCTTCCTTGCCGCCGAGCCGCACCTGGCCCGCCTCTGCATGGTCGAGGCGCTGGTCGCCGGCCCGGTCGTGGTCGAGCGCTACGACGCCGCGATCCAGAGCTTCGTCCCCTACTTCCAGAGCGGCCGCGAGGGTCGCCCGAAGGAGGTCCTCGACCGCCTCTCGGAGACCACCGAGGAGGCCCTGGTCGGCGGCATGGTCTCGTTGATCTCCCGCCGCATCATCGCCGGCAAAGCCGAGGACCTCGAGCAGCTCCTCCCGGATCTGGTCGAGTTCACTCTCACTCCTTATCTAGGGAGCGAGGAAGCGGCGAAGATCGCCAAGGAGAAGTAGCTAAACTTTTTGTCTGTGTCTGCGCACAGCGACTCTCCACTGCTGAGCAGTGTCAAGCTCCACATCTCAGATGAGGAGTTGATCTATTTCTCTATGGGACCTTGGGATATGGAGCAGGACAATCCCTGGGCGAGTCTGCGGAGCGCTCCCTCTGGCTATGACTCAGCAGGGCCAAGCGAGGCGGTGCGGGCGGAGCCGAGCTCGAGCCAGGCCTCGTCCTCGCCGAAGTAGCTGAGCACGGCGAGGTGGGCGAGGTCGGGCAACAGGCGCTCGACTTTGGCGGCGCGGCCGACGCCGATCTCTACCGCGATCGATTCCTCGATCGCGCCGACGACGAACTGCGCAGTCATCGGCGAGGCTGCGCTGGTCGCGCCGGGCGCGCCCCGCGCCGTGTCGACCGCGCCGGCGAGGCGCTCCACCACCTGCTGGTGCTTGGCCCATGCCTCTCCGCGCGCCGCGCGGACCTCGATCAGCAGCGCCTTCGCCAGCAGCGGCTGCTCGGCGACGGTGCGGAGCAGCTCGGCGAGCGCGGCCCGGAACCCGTCTCGCCAGCTCTCCGACCCCCGTGCCGCGTCGAGCAGGTCCTTGCAGAGCCGGTCGGCAGCCTCCTCGTAGGCGAGCGCAAAGCACGCCTCCTTGCTCGCGAAGCGGCGCTGGAAGGTGCGCCGCGAGACCCCGCTGCGCTCGGTCACCTCCTGCACGCTCGCCTTGTCGTAGCCCCGCGCGCCGACCGTCAGCAGCATCGCTTCCAGCACGCCCTGGTCGGCGCCCCGGCCCGGCGCCGCCTCCTCCCAGGAGCGAACCGCGCGCAGTGTGGTCGGGGTCTCCACTTCGAGGTACCTTAGCCCATCTTTGGGAACTTTCAGCACTTCATATACCGGTGGCGTACCTTTGGGAACGAGCGCTATCCTGAGGGTGTGCGCGCATTGCCTGGAAAGGACTCCCGGCAGCCGCCCGGCCCGCAGCCGGTGACTCGGGACGCCGTCGCTGCTGACCAGCGGCGCCGGATTCTCGAGGCTACCGCCGACCTCGTCGCCGAGCAGGGCTACCCGGCGACGACGATCGAGCAGATCGTGCGCCGGGCCAAAGTCGGCTACGCCACCTTCTACAAAGGCTTCGAGGACAAGGAGCAGAGCTTCCTCGCTCTCTTCGACGCGGCGCTGGAGCACACCGCGCGCCAGGTCGAGGATGCGTACGAGCGCGAAGCGGGGCCGTGGACCGACCGCGTGGGAGCGGGGCTGGGCGTGCTCTTCGCGACGATCGCCGAGCACCCCAACGTGGCGCGGGCCTGCATGGTCGAGGCGCTGACCGCGGGGCCGCAGGCGGTCTCCCGCCACGAGGCGGCGCTGAAGCGCTTCGCGCCGCTGCTGCGGCCGGGGCGTGAGCTCAACCCCCGCCAGGCGGAGCTGCCGGCGACGCTGGAGGACACGCTGGCCGGCGGAGTCCTCTGGGTCGTCAACCAGCGCCTCGTCGCCGGCAAGGCGGACGAGCTGCGCGCCCTCCTGCCCGAGGCCCTTGAGTTCCTGCTCCGCCCCTACGTCGGCGAGGAAGAGGCGGCGCGGGAGGCCGGCGACCTGGCCGACGCCGCCTCGGCCTGACCGGGGCGGAGCGGCGTAACATTGGTGACATGGCTCCTCGGACGAAACCCCTCCTCGCCCCCGGCAACGAGGCCGAGTGGGCGCGGATCAACGCCGAAGAGGATCGGCAGGAAGCGGAATTCGCCCTCACGCTCTCCATCCCCGAGCGGTTGGAGTTCGGCCAGAAGCTCTGCGACAAAGCATTCGACTTCTTCAATGCCGTTCGTGCCTCCGGTCATGGGCCCAGCCGAGATCCGCGGGCCTGACCTTTCCGGCGTCGTCGCCGACGCGAACAGGGCGGGGTTGGAGCACGTGGTAATCGGAGGCTTCGCGGTCATTGCCCACGGGTACTTCCGGGCGACCAAGGACTCCGACCTGCTCGTTCCGGAAGGGCCCGAGGCGGACCGGGCGATCCTGCGCTTTTTCGAGATGATCGACGCGACCCGCTTCAGCGACGGCAAGGTGCTGACCGCCGAGGATGTGGACGGTGCGCCCCGTCTAAGGGTCGACAGCCGGCACGGTGTAATCGACATCATGCGCGGTGGCCTGCCCCCCCTCGACTACGAGACGGTCGCCGCCCAAGCCGTTGAGGGGTCTTGGCGTGACAACTCGTTTCGAGTCGCATCTCTGCGCAGCCTGGTCGGCTTCAAGCGCCTCGCCAACCGCGGTCTGGCTCGGGTCGACCTCGAGAAGCTCGAGCAAGTCAACGGCGAGCTGCCGATCGACCCGATCCCCGGCCTCGACACCTGACGGTCGCGCGCCGTGCCCGCCGAAGAGCTCGGACCCCTCCCCGCCGGTCGCCACGGCTTCACGCGGGAGCAGGTCGCCCACAACCAGCGCGAGCGGCTGATCGCCGGACTGGCGACCGTGGTCGCCGAGCACGGCTACGCCGCGGTGACGATCACCCACATCACCAACGAGGCGAAAGTCTCCCGCCGCGTTTTCTATGCCAACTTCGAGGGAAAGGAGGAGTGCTTCCTGGCCGCCTTCGAGGTCCTGGCCGGGCACGTCCGTGAGCTGGCCACGGAGGCGACGTCGGGGATTCCGGATTGGCCCCACCAGGCGATCGCCGCCGCCCGCACCGTGCTCGCCTTTCTCGCCTCCGAGCCCGACCTCGCCCGCCTCTGCCTGGTCGAGTCGCAGGGCGCCGGCCCTGCGGTCGCCGCCCGCTTCCACGACGTCGTCCACGAGGCGATGCCCTTCCTCGAGCTGGGCCGGGCGGAGCGGCACGCGCGGGCGGGAAGCGAGTCGAAGGCCGAGCGCGAGCTTCCGCCGTCGACCGAGGAGTCGATCATCGGCGCCCTCGTCTCCCTCGCCGGTCGCAAGGTCGGGGCCGGCGAAGCCGAACAGCTTGAGGACCTCCTCCCCGACTGCGTCGTGTTCATCCTCTCGCCCTACCTGCGGGCGGAGGAAGCGAGCCGTCTGGCTCGCGAAGCGGGCTAGCGGCTCACGCGCCCGAGTCCAGCCACTCAGTAGCCGTTCGGTACCCCCATATCTCTCGGCGGGAACGCTTCTGGGAACGCTCTTTTTCTTTTGGGAACTTTCCCTTGACAACCCCGTATCGGGGTGCTTTCCTAGCGCCAGCGCTGGAACGGATGGCACCTTCTGGGAACGCTCTCCACTCCAGACAGAAGCATCAGGGAAACATCAGTAACAGGGACAAACCGAGCCTCGCGGGAGACCGCACAGGGAAGCGGCAGCAGAGGGGCTCACGGGACAAGGAGAGAGATTCGATGTTCTCGACGCTACGCAACCGCTTCGGCATCCCGGGAGTCATCTCGGTCATCGCCCTAGTCTTCGCCTTGGTTGGCGGCGCCTTCGCCGCCAACAACCTCGGCGGTTCGAACAAGGGCGCTACCGCCTCCGCCAAAAAAGCCGCCAAAGGCCCACGCGGGCCAAGGGGCGCGACCGGTCCGGCAGGCCCTGCGGGCGCCGCCGGCCCGGCAGGTCCCGCAGGCCTCAAGGGCGACGCTGGCGCTCCCGGTGCCGCTGGCCAAGCCGGAGCGCCGGGCGCAGCCGGCAAAGACGGCAAAGGCGTCACTAGCGCCTCCTTCGAAGGCACCAACGAACCGGCCGGTGAACCCTGCGAAGAAGCCGGCGGCGTCGAATTCAAATCCGCTGGTCCGACGACCTACGCTTGCAACGGCGCTGATGGCGCCAATGGCAACCCGTGGACCGTGGGGGGCACCCTGCCGCCTGGTGCGACCGAGACCGGCAGCTACCGCTTCTCTTCTTTTTCCGAAGGAGAATCCAACGTATCGATCTCCTTCTCGATTCCTCTCGAATCGGAGTTGGATGGAAATCATACCGTGTTCGTCCCGCTGCCTGACGGTCCGCCGGTGACCAACAACCCAGACCCGGTCCACTGCAATGGCAGCTATGCAAATCCAAAAGCAGCAAGTGGCTACCTCTGTATCTATGAGGCGTCCAACCAGAACGCCATATTGGCGCAACCTCCATACAAGCTCGACTCTTCCGAATTTGGCGCAAATTCAACCGGCACTTGGATGATCTTTGTGCAGAACACGGTGAATCCTATGGGCGGCACTGGAGCCTGGGCGGTGACCGGATAACGCTCATTCTGCGACGAGTACGGGTGGCCGCTGCGCCGCCCGTACTAATCAGGCCAGATCTATCACTAGCGTGCCGAGCACACGATGACTAAGGAACAGAGAGAGAAGTCAATGGAGACAAACGCAAAGATATCTGCCGCTGGAATGAATTGTCGTTCCACCGATTCACCGGTCCTCGTTCTCCTCGCGGCTGCGCTCACCGTTCTCCTTCTTGCTGCACTTCTCCTTCCTTCACCCGCCACCGCTCGCACCACTCGCGCCCTTCAGGGCTCATTTGGTTCCTTCTCCAGCGGTGGGCCTAGCAGTCTGGCTGTTGACCAGTCAACAGGTGACGTATACGGCATCGACCACGTATTCGTAGGAACAGTTTCCCGTTTCAACTCTTTTGGTGCACCTAAAAACTTTACTGCCGGTCCCGATGCTGGAACCAATGTTCTCACCAGCCTTTCAGGAGTAGCGATTGCCGCCGCCGTCGACAACTCCGGCGGTCCCTTGGACGGGACTATCTACGTCGCTGTATCCGGGGGTTCCACGAGGGTAGAGGCTCTCGCGAGCGATGGGACGAACCTAGGTACCATCAGCGGAACCGGCACCTTCAGCGGAATCTGCGGAATCGCGGTCGACCAGGCGAGTGGGGCGCTTTACCTTTCAAGTTTGAATCAAAGGAAAGTATGGCGGTACGCTCCATCCTCTCCGTCGGGCGCGATAGACAGCTCCGACTACACAGTGACCGGAATCACGGTAAATAATCCGTGTGATCTTGCTGCCGATTCCGGAGACCTCTACGTCCATAGCGGATCTTCGTTCACGTCCATCTCTAAGTTCTCTGCATCCTCCTTTACCACCGACTTCCCTCAACCCCAGGGTACTGCGGTCGATACCGGTGATCTGAGACACGGACCTAAAGCAGTCGCGGTTGATTCTCAGACTGGCGAACTCTACGTCAACGAGGGTCATAAAGTCACCGTCTATGACTCCACCGGTCTCCGTCTCTACAGTTTCGGTGCTGCCGCTTACTTCGGCGACAGGTCAGAAGGTATCGCGGTCAGAAGCTCCGCCTCTGGGCCGGCAACCACAATCTATGTGGCCGACCCTCAGGTTGGGGCTCGAAAGATCGACGTCTTCGGTTCCGTCGTTAAAGCACCCAACTTTACTCGCCCCGAAATAGCCGCTTTTGGACCGGACGGCACCTCGGGCTCCTCCTTTCTTCCCTTTAGTATCGGATCACTTGCCTTTGATCAGGCCTCGCGTCGACTTTACGGGGTCGACCGGAGAAACGGTGGCGTTTTCGGTTTTAGCGCATCCTCTCCGCCCGCGTTCCCACCTCTCAGTGGCTTCTCACCGCTTTTGGCCACCACCGGATTCGGCTCGGGGATCGCTGTCGACAATACTGTCCTGGGTTCTGCAGGCAATCTTTACCTTGCCTCTCAAGATACCGACCTGCTTTATGGCTGGAACTCGGCCGCATCACCGCTCGGCGGAGCCTTTCCGGTCGATCCAGCGACCAGCCCTGGTCCCCCCACCGGTTCACCGAAGAACCTCTGCGGCACTGTTGTTGATTCGCAAGGGAATGTCTGGGTCGCAAATGCGCAGACTGAACAAATTCTCAAGTACGATTCCAATGGGACATCGCTGAGCGGAACGATCGATGTCTCGGCTCAAGGCGTTCCCTGTGAGCTCGCCTTCGATTCGAGCGACGATCTTTACGTCAGGATCATTGACAAAGATCCAAATTCCAAAAGCGGTATCTGGAAGTATACGGCCGCAAGCAGCTATGCCTCAGCCGCCCCCATCGCTGCTCTTCCTCACAACGAAAACTCCATACGGTTCGCAGTAGATCTCTCTAACGACCACCTCTACGTGGCCGTAGAAGGCAGGTGCGGTGGCGGCGGTGGTTGCAACATACAGCGATGGATCGACGAGTACGATCCGGCTGGCAACCTCGTCGACGAGTTCACCGTTAACTCTGACGGCTTCCACTTCGGTGGCATAGCTGTTGAAGCCATCAGCCACAGTGTCTACGTGGTAGATAGCCGAGATGAGAAGGATTTGATCCGCGTCTTCGGCGCAGGTGTCCTCTTGCCGGAAGTAACTCCTCGCCCTGCGTCAGATCATACCAACACAACCGTGATGCTGAACGGGCTAGTTAACACCCAAACCGTCACGCTTGACGACTGCTATTTCGAGTACGTCACAGAAGCGGACTTTCGCCTAACAGGCTTCTCCAATCTCGACTCCGGTGGCAACGCGCCCTGCTCTCCCGCCGCAGGATCTATTCCCCTCGACCTTGACGAGCATCCCGTAAGCGCCACCGCTACGAGCCTCACTGAGAACACTGTCTACCGCTTCCGCTTGGTAGCAGCAAACGCCAATGGCACTCACACCGGCGAGGGATCCTTCTCGAGCACTGGTCGACCGCTTGTCGAGACGACTGGTGCTCCTATCCGCAGTGCTATAAGCGCTCGTCTCGAAGGCCGCGTCTATGCGCACGGAGAAGCCACTAATTACCATTTCGAGTATGGCACTGAGGGTCCCTGCGACGCCAATCCTTGCGAATCGACGAAAACGCACTCAGCCGGCTCTGGCAGTGAGTTTCAGTTGGTCTCCCAGCTGCTCGAAGGGCTGGAGCCCAGCACCACTTACTATTACCGTCTGATTGCTGACAACGGTAACCCGCTCGGCCCTGGTATTGGGGTAGGCATGACTGTGACCACGCTTGTGAGCGACACGGCACTCTCCCACGGTGACTTCCCCGGTCCACCAGGATCAGATCGCGCCTACGAGCAGGTCAGCATTCCCGATAGTAGTGGTAACCCAGTCGTGCAAGCTTTTGCTGTCTCCGATGCAGGCGACCGCGCTTTCTACAAGATCCAAGGCGGCACCTCGATTTCCACCACTGGCTCTATCTATGGTCAGCTCTTTGCCGAACGCGTCGAAGATGCGCCCCATCAAGGGGGCTGGCGTTCGCAGAACCTAGGTCCCTCTCGCAACCAATTGATCGGACCCAATTGGCTGGATCCGGTCGGGCGCTCCGACCTATCAGACCAGATCGTAGTCAACCAAGATAACGTCACGTTCGCCCGGGCACTCTGGCGCCTACGACCTGACCAGTCCGCCGCCAAGGTTTTCGATGACCCAAATCCCGAAAATCTAAATTTTGTGCTCGTCTCCCAGGACGCCTCACGAGTATTGGCCTTGCTAACTGGCACTCACGATCCAGCCCACCCAGTCTCCAACAGCGCCCTCAATCTGTACGATGTCAGCTCTGGTACTCCAGAACTGGTTGGCCTGCTTCCCGGTGGCTCGGTCCCTACTTGCGGAGCCTCAATAGGTGATAGCCAGAACACCAATGCTCCCCGCACAAGCCGTCGGCTATCTAGCGACGGATCACTAGTTTTTTTCAAAAGCTGTAGCAACCTCTACCTGCGTGATATCGACGCGGAAGAGACGAAGCTAATCGCCGGTAACAGCAATTTCGTCAAGTCGACGGCTGATGCGGTGTTTTTCACGACGGGCGGGGGCCTTGAGTCTGGCGATACGGGTGGCAACGACGTCTACCGCTACGACCTCGCTGACGAATCGCTTGAGTGCGTGACTTGCGCTGCACCGGCAGGCCTTGACGCCGCCGTAATTCAAGCTGCAGTCGCGGCCGACGGCTCGCGGGTCTATTTCAGTTCTTCCAACGCACTTCTTCCTGGTGGAATGGCGGGTGGCATATATCGGGTGAATGTCGCTAGCGGCGATCTGGTCTACGTTGGGCCGGGAATCAGGATCGACGAAGATTCCACAAGCGCTGTTGCGGCGCTCACTCCCGACGGATCAGTGTTCGTCTTCGCCTCCGCTCACCCGAGCCTGAGTGCAGTTAGCGGCCAACAGAACGGCGGCGCACGACAGTACTATCGCTACGACGACCGCGACCGTTCTCTGATCTGCCTTTCCTGCCCCCAGGATGGCGATGCTCCACCCGGCCCGATCAGCGAACTTCTTTTTGGTCCCGGGGATCTCGGTGAAAATGCTGGCGCCAATAAGACCGTCCTATCGGCGGACGGGAGCATCTTCGCCTTTGCAACCCCCTATGCGCTCCTCCCTGCCGACCAGAACACCGCTCGGGCTGGTCAGAATCCCGTAGTTGGCACCGATGTCTATGAGTGGCGCGCCGGTCGGCTGCTACTCATTACCGACGGCCTTACCCAATGGCCACCCGATAGCCAGCCTGGCGTCACCGCAATCAGTCCTAGCGGTAACGACGTCTTCTTTCTTGCCGCCGCCCAGTACACCCCGGATGCACTCGACAGCTATATGCGCCTCTATACGGCGAGGATTGGTGGCGGCTTCGAGTTCCCGCCTCCTCCCAAGCCCTGCCCACTTGAGGTTTGTCAGGGCACGCCCAAAGGGGCGCCAGCGGAACAGGCACCCGGTACAGGGTCCTTTACGGGACCCGGCAACGTCAGCGCACCCGCCCGACGATCATGTCCCAAAGGCATGCGCAAAGTCCGCAAAGGAGGCAAGACGCGCTGTTCCAAAACCCGAGGCGAGAAACGAAACCACAAACGAGCCAAGCACCAACGGAGGGCCCAACGATGAAGCGCCAGCGCCTCATATTGCTGATTTCGTTCGGTGTTCTTGCGCTCGGCCTGATCGGGGCGACACCTGCCAGCGCTGCTTCGGTCTGGAACCTGGATCTTCATCACAACGAGACAAACTTCGCACCTAGCGGCGAAGGCCAATACTGGGTTGAGCTCGCCAACGTTGGCGATAGCGCCAGCTCAGGAGTGGTCACACTGAAAGTCTCCTTGCCCAATGGCATAACTCGCAACGCTGTGGTCGCCCTAGATGGTGGTCTAAAAACAGATTGGAGCTGTCCCGGTTCAGTAGGAGACAAATTTTTTAATTGCACTTTGACCAAATCGATCGCCGTCCACTCCCGCTACAGCGAGCTCATGCTCTCAGTCAAAGTTAGCGGCGCTGAAGGAATCCGCACCGTCTCGGCAAAAGTCGAAGGCGGAGGTGCATTGGTGGCAGCAACGACCAAAGAGCCGACCCAGGTCAGTTCCGAACCCGCCGTCTTTGGCGTCGTTGATTCTAGCTTCCTACCCGACTTCTTCGAAGCTGACGGCGTCACGATCGAACGTGAAGCCGGTGCGCACCCCGATCTACTCACTACGCCATTTGACTTCAACTCTGTCGACTTGGTGAACCCGGAAGCCCTCCCAGACCGAAAGGTCCCAGCCGAGTCTATCCGTGACCTGCACGTCGACACCCCTCCTGGCTTTATCGGCAATCCGACGGCGGTCAGCGAATGCACACAGGCACAGTTCACCGTCAACGAGTGCTCGCCTTCCAGTCAGGTTGGAAGGATAGAGCTTCTTACTTTTCCTATTTTTAATACTCGCGCACAAAGTTTCGATGCTGACGTTTTCAATCTTTCTCACCCACGCGGCACGATCAGTGATCTTGGCTTCTCAATCTCGGGTAACCCGGTCCATATCAAAGCCTCCTTGGATCCTGGTAACCAGTACGCAATTACCACTGAGGTATTGAATATCAATGAGACCGTGCCACCCTTTAATCAAAAACTGATTCTGTGGGGAATCCCGGCTGACAAAAGCCATGACACTGAGCGCACTTGTCCAGAGAATCCGGCTGCCAAAGAATGTCCCACCGACTTCGACCCAAAAGCCTTTCTCTCTCTTCCTTCTCAGTGCGACGAGGACAACACTTGGCGCCTGCACCACTACGACTCCTGGCAGGACACTGGCGATTTCAGTGCCCCCGACATCACCTACACGATGCCGGAGAAGATGTCCGATTGCGAGAGGCCGAGGTTCGAACCGGAGGTTGAGATCGAACCGACAGGCAAGCAGGCAAACACGCCGACTGGCCTCGATGTCCACGTCAAAGTCGCGCAGAACGAAAATCCGAATGCACTGGCGACGCCTCCCGTCAAGCGGACCGTCGTCACCCTGCCTGAGGGGATGAGCTTCTCGCCCTCCTTCGCCGACGGGCTGCAGAGTTGCTCGCTGGCCCAGATCAAGCTCTTTACCAACGACCCGATCGACTGCCCGCCGGCCTCGCGGATCGGCGAGGTCGAGCTGCACACGCCGCTCCTGCCCAAATCGCTCGAGGGCTCGATGTACCTGGCAAGCCAGAAGGACAACCCCTTCAACTCGACCTTCGCCCTCTATCTGGTCTTGGAGGACACCGAAGAACGCGGCGCCCTGATCAAGATCCCGGGCAAGATCGACGTCCACCCGACTACTGGGCAGATCACGACCACGTTCGATGAGACCCCGCAGTTCCCCTTCGACGACCTGACGCTGAAGTTCAGGAGCGGCCCGAGGGCACCTCTCGTCAACCCACCCGCCTGCGGCTCCCACACGATCGGCGTCCAGGTGAGCTCCTACGCGCAGCCGACAGAGCTGATCGACGTCTCCAACACCTACCAGGTCTCAGAAGGACCGAATGGCACCCCTTGCCCGCCTGACGCGGCCAATCGACCCTTCGCCCCCAAGTTCTCGGGTGGCACCCTCAACCCAGTCGCAGGGACCTACTCGCCCTTCCTCTTCCGCCTGAGCAGAGACGACTCAGAACAGGAACTGAGCCAAGTCACCACTGTCCTGCCGAAGGGACTGCTGGGCAAGATCGCCGGCGTCCCCTTCTGCCCGGAGTCCGCGATTGCCTCGATCTCAGATGCGGAGGGGACGGCGAGGAACGAGCTGAACAGCCCGGCTTGTCCGGCCGCTTCTCAGACCGGCACGATCAGCGCAGGGCTCGGAGCGGGTCCCGGTCCAAATTACTTTGACGGCAAGGTCTACCTCGCCGGCCCCTACAAGGGTGCTCCGCTCAGCATCGCCGTCGTCGCCCCCGGCATCGCCGGCCCCTTCGACCTCGGCACCGTGGTGGTCAGGGCAGCGGTCAGGGTCGATCCGGAGACGGCGCAGGTCACCGCCGTCTCCGATCCCTTCCCGACGATCCTCCACGGCGTCATCCTCAGGGCGAGGGACATCCGCCTGCAGCTTGACCGCCCCGAAACCATGCTCAACCCGACCAGCTGCGAGCGGATGTCGGTCGACGGGCGGATCTCAGGCGTGGGAGGCAACATCCTTTCCACAGCAGACGACTTTCTCTTCAGCACCTCCTATCCTTTCCAGGTCGGCAGCTGTGAGAGCCTCGCCTTCAAACCGAAGTTCTCCTTCCGCCTCTACGGCGGCACGCAACGAGGCGCTCACCCGAGGCTGAAAGTGGTGGTCCGCTTCCCCGCAGGAGGCGCCAACACCGCCAAAGCCTCCGTCGCCCTGCCCAGGTCGGAGTTCCTCGACCAGAGCCACATCGGCACCGTCTGCACCAGGGTCCAGTTCGCAGCCGACAGCTGCCCCGCCGCCTCGATCTACGGCAAAGCCGAGGCCAAGACTCCTCTCTTGGACGAGACCGTCTCGGGCCCGATCTACCTGCGCTCCTCCGACAACCTGCTGCCCGACCTGGTAGCCGCCTTCCGCGGAGGCAAAGTCGACTTCAACCTGGTCGGAAGGATTGACTCCGTCAACCAGGGGATCCGCAGCAACTTCGATGCGATCCCCGACGCTCCGGTCACCTCGGCCACCTTCGACTTCCTCGGTGGCAAAAAGGGACTCCTGATCAACAGCCGCAACCTCTGCAAACAGACCTACCGGGTAACGGCGAAGCTCAAGGCACATAACGGCAAGCCGCTGACGCTGAGGCCCGAGATGCAGAACAGCTGCAAGAAGAAAGCGCGTAAAGGCGCGAAGAGACGCAAGTAGCACCAGCTTCAAACCAGTCAAAACCAGTCACATAGCCCAGGCATGAGTTGCCGGGCAGGGGAGGCACAGCAATGAACCAGTCGATTCGACGCATCCCGATGGCGGCAGCCTTCGTGCTGCTGATCGCGCTCATAGTGCCGTTGGCAATAGCCACGGCCCAAGGGGCTAAGGGCAAGAACCTCGCTCCGCCATCGCCTTCCTCTCTCGAAGGCCTAAAACCGGGAGTTAAGTCAGCTGAGCGTGAGGAAAGCGCTCGCATCCCCGGCGAGTACATCGTCGTCTTCAAGGCATCGGTTGCCGCCCCAGCCAGTCTCGCCCAGGCCCAGGTCGCCAACCACGACGGCGATCTTGGCTTCGTCTACCGCCACGCGCTCAAGGGCTACTCGGCCGAGCTCTCAAAGGACGCGGTGCAAGAGCTGCGTGAGGACCCAAGAGTGCGCTATGTGGCTCCCAACGAGGAAATCGAAACCTTCGCGCAGACGGTGCCAACCGGCGTCGAACGGATCGAAGCGACCAAAAACGCGCTTGCCGATATCGACGGACAGGACGACGCGCGGGTGAACGTCGACGTCGCCGTCATCGATACCGGAGTGGATCACAAACATGGCGACTTGAACGTTGCCGGCCGCGTCGACTGCAGTGGATCCAAATGTATTGAAGGAGCTGGCGAAGACCTCGATGGTCACGGCACCCACGTCGCCGGGACGATCGGCGCGATCGACAACAGCCTCGCCGTCGTTGGCGTCGCCCCCGGAGCGCGGATCTGGTCGGTGCGCGTCTTCAACGACCAAGGCAAAGGCAGCACGGCGACCATTGCCGCTGGCATCGACTGGGTGACTAAAACGATCACCGACGAAAACCCCTCCAACGACATCGAGGTCGCCAACATGAGCGTCGGTTGCCGCTGCGAGGGGGCAATCGTCGAAAATGCGATCTCCGGCTACAAAGAAGGCGAAAAAGAAGTGCTCGGCATGGCTGACAGGGGAGTGGTTCCCGTAGTCGCCGCCGGGAACGAAACAGCGGAAGCGAGCTTCTTCTCCCCGGCACGCAACCCAGACGCGATCACCGTCGCCGCGCTGGCCGATTCCGACGGTAAAGCAGGCAGCCTTGGGCCAGATGAATGCGAACAAGGAATATGGCAGTTCAGCGACGATGAACTCGCTCCCTTCAGCAACTACGGCGATGCAGTCGATATCGCCGCGCCGGGTATGTGCATTCTGTCGACCTTCCCTGGAACAACTGAATTCGGGGTGAACAAGTCCGGAACATCGATGGCGACGCCGCACGTAGCGGGCGCCGCTGCCCTACTCGCGGCCAAATCGAACCCCAACTCCCAGGCCGACGTCGAAGCAATCCGTAACACGCTGGTCCAGAACGGGAACCTCACCTGGGAGGACACGCACGTCGAGGCAGTGCAAGAGGCGCTACTGGACGTGAGCGATACCGCCAACGGCACCGAAGCCGCAACGGGCCAGGCCTATCCGATCCGGGCGACGGGCGCCACCTTGAACGGCCGCGTGGACCCGAACGGAACGAGCACAAGCTACAAGTTCGAATACGGGACCACCGAAGCCTACGGGCAGAGCATGCCGGCCAGCCCGAAAGCCATCGGGTCCGGCTCCGGTCAGGTCACGGTCAGCGAGGTGATCGACGGGCTTAAACCGGAAACGACCTACCACTTCCGCATCGTTGCCACCACGTCCAAAGGCACGATCAACGGAGCCGACAAGTCTTTCAAGACCTCGGCTTGGACCCGCCGGTCCGTGCCGAACCCGGGCGGCCACCTTCGCTCCGTAGCATGCCGCAACCGAAGCCTCTGCGTCGCGGGCGGGTATCAGTACTACAGCAATGAAGCCTATCTCACCGAGTGGAACGGGAAAAGCTGGTCGGCGTCTCCTGTGGAGACAAGCGAAAACGGCCAGGATGTCGTACAGGATGTCGAGTGCCCGGCAGCCTGGAAGTGCATCGCGGTGGGTTATTCAACCGGCGGCAGTATTTTCGAAGAAATTGTGTTGCCTTACGTACTTGAAGCCAAAAAAGGACCCCCGTGGAGCTGGCAGGATGCCAACTTCTCCTCTCAGCAGGACACTTGGTTTAACGGTGTGTCGTGTACCGGCACACAGGTAATCGACGGGGAAGAAGAAGATACCTTCTGCATGGCTGTGGGAAGGACCCAACCAACTGCGGGAACGGCCGGCCTGCTTTCAGCAACTTACACTTCAGGCAACTGGAAAACCCTACCTACGGAAGCGGCGGGTACAGAATGGAAGGATGTGTCTTGCTCATCGCCGACGTTCTGCATCGCCGTCGGCAACTTCGAGCTTACCCGCTGGAATGGCAGCGAATGGCTATCTGAGACGCCAGCAGTTAAAGACGGTGTGAGGAGCGGGGTATCGTGCCCCTCAGTCAAAATGTGCATGACCGTAGGGAGCAACGCCGAAGAATGGATCGCAGAACTATGGGATGGCACAAAATGGTCACAACTTACTGTGCCCAGCTCGGAAGGCAAGGAGCGACTCTATGACGTAGAGTGCGTATCGGAAGCCGATTGCACTGCAACCTACACTCTCCGAGAGGAAATTAACGAAGGAGGAGGCTTTTTCAGTCATAAAACCGAAGCAAATACCCTGAGATGGGACGGAACAAAATTCACGATCCAGCCCAGTACCGCTTCTCCGAAGCAAGATACGGGATTGTATGGACTTTCCTGCCTACCGGATAGTCGCTGCATGGCAGTCGGATTCCAGCTGCGTACGAATAAGTATTCGGTTTTCGGGGATGCAGGGATGACTGAAAGCCGAGGCTGGGATGCACCTACAATCATCCAGGAAGCGGCTTCGGCGGTATCTCACTCGAAAGCAACGATGAATGCGTCGGTCGATCCGGAAGGCTTTGCGACTACTTACCAGTTCGAATACGGAACCTCGACGGCTTATGGCTCTAAAGAACCTGCCTCGCCGAAATCTATCGGGTCGGGCTCAGAAGCAGTTGCGGTAAGCGAGAACTTGGCAAACCTCTTGCCAAACACGACCTACCACTATCGGGTGGTGGCCAGCAATAGCGAAGGCACGAGCTATGGCGAAAACCAAACGTTCAAAACGAGCTTCGCACATGTACCCTTGATCGAAGCTGAAAAATACCCGGCTTCGATCGGCGGCTCGCAGGTAACCGAACACAATTTCACGCTTTCGGGCGGCTTGTACAATGTCAAATGCAGTACCGCCCAGTTCAGCGCTTCCGTCTCAGCGGCGAGCGCGAGCCTGTCGCTCGTGCCGGCCATGAGCTCGTGCAAAGTCTTCGGGCTCAATGGGACTTGGAGCATGAACAGCTGCTCCTACAAACACAACGTGCTCAACTCCGGCCCCCCATACACGGCCACGATGGACATAACCTGCTCCAAAGCCGAAGATGAAATCGTCATCGCCAATGCAACCTGCAAAATCAAGATCCCGGCCCAGAGCGGCCTCAAAGGCGTCGGCCTCGCAAACTCCGGCTCCGGCAGCGAACGGGCGGTGACCGTCACCTACAACATCACGGGAGTCACCTACAAAAAGGAAGGTGCTGGCTGCTCAGGTGGTCCAGGCACCTTCAAAGACGGCGCCTACACGGGCTCGGCGAAACTGTTGGGGCTTGATGGGGAAGGGAAAGCCGATGGCATATACCTATCGGGAGAAGCCAGTCAGGGGCTATTTGTAACCGGCAAAGAATCTGGTGAAGAAGCGAGCAAACCGAAGGTGGAAGCTGAAAAATACCCGGCTTCGATCGGCGGCTCGCAGGTAACCGAACACAATTTCACGCTTTCGGGCGGCTTGTACAATGTCAAATGCAGTACCGCCCAGTTCAGCGCTTCCGTCTCAGCGGCGAGCGCGAGCCTGTCGCTCGTGCCGGCCATGAGCTCGTGCAAAGTCTTCGGGCTCAATGGGACTTGGAGCATGAACAGCTGCTCCTACAAACACAACGTGCTCAACTCCGGCCCCCCATACACGGCCACGATGGACATAACCTGCTCCAAAGCCGAAGATGAAATCGTCATCGCCAATGCAACCTGCAAAATCAAGATCCCGGCCCAGAGCGGCCTCAAAGGCGTCGGCCTCGCAAACTCCGGCTCCGGCAGCGAACGGGCGGTGACCGTCACCTACAACATCACGGGAGTCACCTACAAAAAGGAAGGTGCTGGCTGCTCAGGTGGTCCAGGCACCTTCAAAGACGGCGCCTACACGGGCTCGGCGAAACTGTTGGGGTTCCAGTGATCTAGGTAAAGTGGTGAGAGAGCCGCTGACACGTGTGTCAGCGGCTCTCTCACAATCTGGGTACCCTCACTCAGGGGGTGTGAATTTCACCTATTCCGGACTGAAGAGCTGACCTGATGGCCGCTCCTATGGAGCTGGGTTTATTCTCGATTCGTGGAAAGCAGCAAACTCAAAGGAAGTCAACGGCTACCCGGTGGGCAGCACGGGATCCCTCGCGATGTAGTCGAGCGCAACCAGCGCGAACGGCTGATTGCGGCGATGGCGGAGGTGTGTGCGGAGCGGGGGTACGCGGCCGTAGCGGTTGCCGACATCACGCGGCAGGCGGCTGTTTCCACCGCCAGCTTCTACAAGCAGTTCGAGGACAAGCAGACCTGCCTGCTGGCGAGCTTCGAGGAGTTGTTCGGGCGGTTGCTGGAGGCGATCGAAGGCGCCTGCGAGGGAGAGGCCGAGCGGGATACGAAGGTGAAAGTCGGGATCCGTGTCGCCGCGGAGCTCTTGACGAGCGACATTCCCACCGCCCGGCTGCTCACGATTGAGATCCTCGCTGGCGGGGCCGAGGGGGTCCGGCTCCAGCATGCCGCTATCCAGCGGCTTGCCAAGTTCGCAGACTTGGAGTGGGCGACCATCGCCGCCATGGTTGCGCTGGTCGCCCGGCGAGTCGTCGATGACGAAACGCCGACTGCATCAGAGCTCGAGAGCTGTATTTCGCTCTGACGCGCGCAGGTTGGCACAAAGATTTCACGTTAGCGTGCCCATCTGTTGCAGACAGCTCATTACCATGCGAAGCTATGGAGACGATGACGAAGAGCTGGACCGACGAGCGCCTGGAAGAGCAGTTTGACCGGATCGACGATCGCTTTGACGTGATTGACCGACGCTTCGATGCTGTCGACCAACGCTTTGATCGCCTGGAACGGCGCATGGACGAAGGTTTCAGCTCCCTGCAGAGGACGATAAATCAGTTCGGTGGCGCCATGATCATCGGCCTGGTCGCCTTCATCGCTACCCAGCTCTAGGCCTCGCTCTCGCCCGTCGCCGGCCGCGCCGGTGCCAGCGCTGACGGCTCGACGCGCAGCAACCGCGCCGGTCGCTCTGGCAGCCACCAGTTCCAGCGGCCCATCAGGGCGATCACCGCGGGGACGATCAGCGCGCGGATCACGGTCGCGTCGAGCAGGATGCCGGCCGCCAGGCCCGTCGCCATCATCTTCAGGTCGGTCCCCGGCCCGGAGGCCATCGCGGTGAAGGCGAGGAAGAGGATCAGCGCGGCGCTGGTGACGAGGCGTCCGGTGCGGCCGATGCCCTGGATCACGGCGATGTCGGTCGAGCCGGTGCGGTCGTATTCCTCCCGCATCCGCGAGAGGATGAAGACCTCGTAGTCCATCGAGAGGCCGAAGAGGAAGGCGAAGATCATCAGCGGCATCCAGGAGGGGATCGAGCCGGTCGCCTCGATGCCGAAGATCAGCTCCGAGCCGTAGCCGTGCTGCCAGACCAGGACCAGCACGCCCCAGGCGGCGGCGACGCTGAGGATGTTGAGCACGATCGCCTTCAGCGGCAGCAGCAGCGAGCGGAAGGCCCGCGCCAGCAGGATGAAGGTGGTGATCGTGATCAGCGCGATCATCAGCGGGAAGCTGCCGTAGACGGCGTCGATGAAGTCGTCGTTGGCCGCCGGCTGGCCGCCGACGTGCACGTCTGGGCCGGCCGCGTGGGCGATCTCGCGGACCTCGGCCAGCGTCGCCTCGCCCGCCTCGCTGCCGCTGTCGGGCACCGGGATCGCCTCGACCACCGCGGTCCTCTCCCGTCGCCACTCGGCGTTGGCCGGAGCGACGGCGCCGTGGATGCCCTCGACTTCGCTCAGGTCCGCTGCCACCTGCGCGGGGTTGGTGCTGCCCGTCGACCAGGATCTCGTGCGGGAGCAGCGAGCCCTCGCCGATGCCGGCGTCTTCCAGCTGCGTCAGCGCGTCCTTCGAGTCGCCCGACTTGGCGACCGTGTTGGCGTCGGAGGCGCCGAGCTGCAGGTCGGTGGCGGCGAAAACGAGGGCGAGGATCACGGCCATCCCGGCGCCGGCCGCGAGCCAGCGCCGCCGCGCCACCGCCTCCGCCCAGCGGGTCCAGTTGCGGCTCGCCTTGTCGTCGGTGCGTCGGTGCGGCCAGTCGAGCCGGGCGCCGAACCTGCGCCAGCACCACCGGCAGCAGGGTGATCGCGACCAGGGTCGAGACCAGCGGGATCAGCATGCCGCCGTAGCCCATCGAGCGCAGGAAGGGCAGAGGCAGCGCGATCAGGGCCAGCAGACCGATCGCCACCGTGATGCCGCTGAAGACGACGGCCCGCCCGGCGGTTTCCATCGCCCGCTGCACGGCCTCGTCGCCGCTGCGCCCGTGGGTGCGCTCCTCGCGCCAGCGCGAGACGACGATCAGCGAGTAGTCGATCGCGACGCCGAGCCCGATCAGGGCGATCAGGAACTGGACGATCGGCGAGACCTCGGTCAGCTTCGGTCAGTCCCAGCAGCAGCAGGAAGGTGGTCAGGATCGAGACCGCCGCCATCAGGATCGGGACCACCGCGAGGAAGGAGGCGAAGACGAAGATCAGCACCAGTAGCGCGCCGAAGCCGCCGATCAGCGCCTCGATCAGCACGCCAGGCCCTTCGTTGTCGGCGCCGCTGTCCTCGAAGAGGGCGTCGAAGCCGGTCAGGCGCACCGGCTCCCCGGCGACGGTGGCGTCCGCCAGCACCGCGCTCGCGGCTTCCTCCGCTTTCGGGTTTTCGCCGAAGGCCGAGTCGGGGTCAGGCTGCGGGTAGACGATCGCGAAGGTGGTGCGGCCGTCGTCGGAGACGAAGGTCTCGTCGCCGGTCGAGGCGTAGGAGGCGAGGCGCGAGTTGGGCAGCGCCTTTTCCAGCCGCTGGTCGAGCTGCGCCAGGTCGGCTTTCACCGCCGGCGAATCGACCGACTCGCCGGCCGGGATCGTGGCGACCGGGAGCAGCGGCGAAGTGTCGCCGCCGGTGCCGAAGTAGGTGTTGGCGATCTCGACGTTGGTCTCCCAGCCCTCCTTGTCGGGAACCGAGAACTCGGGCTCGAGCGCTTCCGAGGCTGGCCCGGCGGCAGCCATGCCGGCGATCGTCAGGACGATCCAGGTGATGACGACGGTGCGCTTGTGGGCGAGCACCCAGCGGGTCAGCGATGCCACGGACGACCTCCAGTTCGAAGTTTGCGTTGACTGAGACCGCGAGTAGGGCGAAACTCATCGGTTGGGAGGCCCGCAAGCTATCGAGATCGCCTCATCGGCCCTGAATTGACACATCTGCGCGCAAGTTGGCACAGAGATTTCACGTCTGCGCTCTCCAGCATGCAGACAACTCATTAACATGAGACCATCATGGAGGCTATGAGGGAAAGCTGGACAGACGAGCGGCTCGACCATTTCCGTGCGCGGGTGGACGAACGCTTCGATCGCGTCGAATCCGATATTCGGGAGATGCGCTCCGATGTCCGCGAGCTGCGCTCCGAGATTCGAGAGGTGCGCTCGGAGATGAGCGAGGGGTTCAAATCGATGCAGCGCATGATGCTCTACGGCGTCATCGCCCTGTCTGCAGCGATCGTCACCGGCTTCGGCGCAATGGCTGGCCTTCTCGGCTCGTAACGAGTCCCGATCAGCCCTCGTGAGCCCGCTCCAGCTCGGCGATCTCGATCTTGCGCATGCTCAGCATCGCTTCGGTGACGCGCTTCACCTTCTCGCGGTCATCGTCTTCCATCAGCTCGCCGAGGACGCGGGGGACCACCTGCCAGGAGAGGCCGTATTTGTCGCGCAGCCAGCCGCACATGCTCTCTTCGCCGCCACCGGCGGTCAGGCTCTCCCACAGGTAGTCGACTTCGTCCTGGGTCTCGCAATCGACCTCGAACGAGATCGCCTCGGTGAATTTGAAGCGCGGCCCGCCGTTGAGCGCCGTGAACCGCTGCCCTTCCAGCTCGAAGGTGGCGATCATCACCGTGCCGGCCTCTCCCGGCCCCGCCTCGCCGTAGCGGCTGATGCCGATCACCTTCGAGTCCTCGAAGACGGAGGTGTAGAAGTTCATCGCCTCCTCGGCCTGGTCGTCGAACCACAAGAACGGCGTGATCTTCTGCATTTGCTTGGCTCCTCGAGTCGGGTGTCGGGTGAAGTTAAGACCAGGCGCGACCGCCGAATTCATCGGCGCCCTACCGATTAGTTTCGGCCCCACGGGTAGTCGTAGCTTCAGAACCCCGACCAGTAGGAGGAGAGAGATGGCTGAGACAGACACCGCGACCCGGATCACCAAGGTGGGCACCGTGATGGTCCCCGTCAGCGACCAGGACCGCGCGATCGAGTTCTTCGTCGAGAAGCTCGGCTTCGAGCTGCGCGGCGACACCGCCTATGGCGAAGGCAATCGCTGGGTCGAGGTGGCCCCGCCGGGAGGGACGACGCCGATCGCGCTGATTCCGCCGGGTGAGGGCGAAACGGTGGGGATCATGACCCGGATCGGCTTCGACACCGACGACGTCGACGTCGACCACGCGACCCTGCGTTCGCGCGGAGTCGACGTCGACGATGTGATGCGGGAAGGGGACCCGGTGCCACCGATGTTCTTCTTCCGCGACCCCGACGGGAACCACTTCATGCTCGCCGAGCGCTAGGAAGGCCGATCGCGATGACGAAGACGACGGACCGGATTCCCAACCCCCCGCCGGTCGTCTCGCCGCAGGAGTGGACGGCGGCGCGCGAGGAGGTGCTCGCCAAGGAGAAGGCGCAGCTGCGCGCCGCCGACGCGCTCGCCGCGGAGCGGCGGCGCCTGCCGATGGTCGAGATCGAGAAGGAGTACGTGCTCGACGGGCCGGAGGGGAAGGTAACGCTGCTCGACCTCTTCGAAGGGCGGCCGCAGCTGATCGTCTACCACTTCATGTACGGGCCGAGCTCGGACCACGGCTGCGACGGCTGCTCGATGGTCGTCGACACCTCGGCCACCTCGCGCACCTGCGCGCGCGGGACACCTCCTTCGCGCTGGTCTCCCGCGCGCCGCTGGCGAAGCTGGAGGCGTTCAAGCGGCGCATGGGCTGGGAGGAGATCCCCTGGTACTCGTCGTTCGAGAGCGACTTCAACCCCGACTTCGGGATCTCGCCCCCCGAGCCGCAGCCCGACCAGTACCAGGACGGCGAGACCTTCGGCCTCAGCGTCTTCATCCGCGACGGCGAGCGGATCTTCCGCACCTACTTCACCGACCGGCGCGGGGTCGAGCCGCTCTCCAGCAACTGGGCGCTGCTCGACCTCACCCCACTGGGTCGCCAGGAGGAGTGGGAGGATTCGCCGGAGGGACGCCCGCAGGGCCCAGCCTACGAATGGTGGCGCCTGCACGACGAGTACGGAGGGAGCAAGGCATGACTACCACGACGCCGCTGATCACCGGCACTGACTTCATCTGTGTGGGTACCAAGGACTTCGACCGGGCGGTCGAGTTCTACGGAGGTGTGCTGGGCCTGTCGGAGTCGAAGCGCTGGGGCAGCATGCCGGCTGCCGAGTTCGAGACCGGCAACCTGACGATCGCCGTGATGCAGTCAGACGCCTTCGGCCTCGAGTTCAAGCCTCACGTGCACCCGATCGAGCTGCGGGTCGAGGATTTCGAGGCGGCGCGTGCCGAGCTCGAATCGCGTGGGGTGAAGTTCGAGGGCGACACGCTCGACTCCGGCGTCTGCTTCCAGGCCTTCTTCCCCGATCCCGACGGCAACGCCCTGGCGATCCACCATCGCTACGCACCGCCAGGGGAGGAGCCGTCGTAGGTCTTGGGAGGCCTACCCCGTGGCCTCTGCGTAGCGCAGCGAGCCGGGGGTCGTCAGGTTCTCTCCGGTCTCCAGCAGCGTCTTGAGGCCGGAGAGGATCATCGGCCAGCCACCGAAGAGTTCGTCGTTGGCGCCCTCGCGTAGCTGGTCGTGGGTGACCGTTAGCCGGCACGAGTCCCCGACCGGTTCGATCTCCCAGGTCACCCGCGAGGTCCCTTCTTCCTTCACCTGGTCGCTCCAGAGGGCGGTGAAGCTCTGGACCAGCCGCTGCGGCGGCTCGACCTCAAGATTCTCGCCCTCGCTGATCGCGAAGCCGGCCCCGGAGTGGACGGCCTCGTAGCGTGAACCCGGCGTCCAGTCCGAGCTGATGCCCACACCAAAGTTGTAGCGCTGCCTCAACTCATCGTCGACGATCGCCTCCCAGAGGCGCTCCGGCGTCGTCTTGATGTAGATCTCGAAAACCTTCTCCATGGTGTCCTCCTCGATGTCTTTCTTGAGCTCGCTCAGGCCTGCGGCCCAGGGCTCGGCGTACTTGCTCACCCAGCGGTCATGGACGAGCCGGATCGGGACGGGGTTCAGGAAGTGGAGCTTCTCGCGGCCCCGTCGCTTGGTCGTCACGAGGCCTGCCTCCTCGAGCACGCGTAGGTGCTTCATCACACCGAAGCGCGTCATCGGTAGGCGCCGCTCCAGCTCACTCAGGGACTGCCCGTCTTGCTTGAACAGCTCATCGAGCAGCCCGCGGCGGGTAGGGTCGGCGAGGGCCTTGAACACGTCGTCCATGGCGATGATTATAGGTGACTAAAAGGTCACATGTCAAATCTGATTAGCTTGAAGGAGATGAGTTCTTCCGGCCCCACAGGCAGCGCCATCGCGGGCGAGCAGGAGCTCCTTGCCGCTGCGCAGGGTGGGAACGAGGCGGCCTTCGCCAGCCTCGTCGACCCCTACCGGGGCGAGCTGCAGGCGCACTGCTACCGGATGCTCGGCTCGATCCACGACGCCGAGGACGCGCTCCAGGAAGCGCTGCTGCGCGCCTGGCGCGGCCTGAAGCGGTTCGAGGGACGCAGCTCGCTGCGGTCTTGGCTCTACACGATCGCCACCAACACCTGCCTCAACGCGATCGGCAAGCGGCCAAAGCGGGTGCTGCCGACCGAGTACCCGCCGGCCGACCCCAGCGAAGGCCCGGGCGAGCCGCTGATCGAGTCGGTCTGGGTCGAACCCCTCGCCGACGAGGCGATCGGCGTCGAGGACGGCTTCGCCGCGCCCGAGGCCCGCTACGAGCGGCGCGAGGGCGTCGAGCTCGCCTTCATCGCCGCGCTGCAGTACCTGCCGGCGACGCAGCGGGCGGTGCTGATCATGCGCGAGGTGCTCGGCTTCTCCGCCAACGAGGCGGCGGAGGCGCTGGAGACGACCACCGCGTCGGTCAACAGCGCCCTGCAGCGCGCCCGCGCCTCGGTTGAGGAGAAGCTGCCCGAGCAGAGCCAGCAGGAGACCCTGCGGGCGCTGGGCGACGAGCAGATCACCGAGCTGGTCGAGAGCTACGTCGAGGCTTGGGAACGCGCCGACGTCGAGAAGGTCGTCTCGATGCTGAGCGAGGAGGCCGCCTTCACGATGCCGCCGCTGCAGTCCTGGTTCCGGGGTCGCGAGGAGATCCGCGCCTTCCTCGAGTTCTCGCCGCTCGGGGGCGACTGGCAATGGCGCGCCCTGCGCGTCCGCGCCAACGGCCAGGAGGCGCTCGCCTTCTACACCTGGGACCCCGACGCGGGGAGCTATCAGCGCTTCGCGCTCAACGTGCTCACCTTCGCGCCAGACGGCAAGATCTCCCAGGTCGACGCCTTCCTCACCCGCACAGCCGAGGATCCCGACCGTGAGGTGATCCTGCGTCTGCCCGAGCAGGAATTCAATCGGCGGGCGGTAGAAGCGGCCTTCGAGCGCTTCGGCCTGCCGACGGAGCTGGCTGGCTAATCTCCGCTGTTCCGATGAGTTCCGGGTCCTTCCCCGGTCTTATCCCTCGAAGCCCCAATTCCCCAGTCCAGACTCGACGGAAGGAGCCGCAGTGACCACGCAGCCCGATCAACTCGACCGCAACCGCTGGGCGGCGCTCTACGTGCTCTGCGCGGGCGTGCTGATGATCGTGCTCGACATCACGATCGTCAACGTCGCGCTGCCCTCGATCCAGGACGACCTCGGCTTCTCGCAGAGCAACCTCGCCTGGGTGGTCAACGCCTACCTGATCCCCTTCGGCGGCCTGCTGCTGCTCGCCGGCCGGCTCGGCGACCTGCTCGGCCAGCGCCGCGTCTTCCTCGCTGGCCTCGGCGTCTTCGTCAGCGCCTCGCTGCTCTGCGCCCTCTCCCAGAGCCAGGAGATGCTGATCGGCGCGCGCTTCATCCAGGGGATCGGCGGCGCGCTCACCTCGGCCGTGGTGCTGGGGATGATCGTGACGATGTTCCCCGCGCCGAGCGAGCAGGCGAAAGCGATCGGCGTCTACGGCTTCGTCGCCTCCGCCGGCGGCTCGATCGGGCTGCTCGCCGGCGGCGTCCTCACCGAGGCGATCAGCTGGCACTGGATCTTCTTCATCAACCTGCCGGTCGGGATCGCCACCGCGCTCTTCACCCGGCGCCTGGTGCCGGACCACGAGGGGCTCGGTCTCGCCGAGGGCGCCGACGTCCCCGGCGCGCTGCTGATCACCGCCAGCCTGATGCTCGGCACCTACACGATCCTCGAGGTCAGCGAGGTCGGCTGGCTGGCGGCCCAGACGCTCATCCTCGGCGCGATCTCGCTCGCACTCGGCGCCGCCTTCATCGCCCGCCAGGCGCGGATCGCCAACCCGCTGATGCCGCTGCGGCTCTTCCGCTCCCGCAACGTCTCCGGCGCCAACGCGCTGCAGGCGCTGCTGGTCGCGGGGATGTTCGCGATGTTCTTCCTCGGCGCCCTCTACCTGCAGGAGATCCTCGGCTACGACCCGCTTCAGGTCGGCCTCGCCTTCCTGCCGGCGACCCTGGTGATGGGAACCCTCTCGCTCGGCTTCTCGGAAAAGCTGATCATGCGCTTCGGCGCCCGGCGGACGCTGATGCCGGGCCTGGTGATGATCGCCGGCGGGCTGCTGCTCTTCGCGCGGACACCGGTCGACGGCACCTTCGTGGCTGACGTCCTGCCGCCGATGCTGCTCATCGGCGTCGGCATCGGGACCTCCTTCCCCGCGCTGATGACGGTGGCGATGTCGGGGGCGACGCCGCAGGACTCCGGCCTCGCCTCGGGCCTGGTCAACACCAGCGCCCAGGTCGGCGGGGCGATCGGCCTCGCGATCCTGGCGACACTGGCGACCGGGCGGACCGACGACCTGGAAGCCGCCGGCGCCGCCCACGAGGCCGCGCTCAACTCCGGCTTCCACCTCGCCTACCTGGTCGGCGCCGGGCTGGTCGCGATCGCCCTGGTGATCGCCATCGCCGTGCTGCGCGAAGTGGACCCGGCTGCGGCGCGAGGTGCGCCGCAGGAGGGCGAGGGCGAGCCGGCCGGCGAGCCGGAACCGGCCTACTCCGAGGCCTAGTCCACCTACCGCTCAGACGAGTTTGAAAGGTGCGGGACGCGGGTAGCGCGTCCCGCACATGAGCGTGCGGCTTACTTCCTCCCGGCCGCTGTCGCGAGCGTCGATTGCCGTCGCCGTGGCGCTGGCCCTGCTGGCCGGCGTCGCCACGGCCGGCGCTCGCGCAGCCGGCTACGTCGCGCTCGGCGACTCCTACGCGGCGGGGCCGCTGATCCCGCTGCCTGTGCCACCCTTTGGCTGCCTCAAGTCGGATCGCAACTACCCGCACCTCACCGCTCCGCGCATCGGCCTGCCGTTGCGCGACGCCAGCTGCAGCGGAGCGCAGACCGACGACATGTTCGAGCCTCAGGGGGTCGAGCCCGACGGGCCCAACCCGCCGCAGCTCGACTCGCTGGACGCGAGCACCACGGTGGTCTCGCTGACGATCGGCGGCAACGACATCGGCTTCGGTGAAATCGCCGAGGGCTGCATCACCGTCAACCCGTTCAAATCGCCGTGCCGGGACAAATACACCGCCGGTGGCGTCGATCAGCTCAGCGCCAGGATCGCCGCTACCGCGCCCAAGGTCGACGCCGTGCTCGACGCGATTCGGACGCGCTCGCCACAGGCGCGGACCTTCGTCGTCGACTACGCCGCGATCTTCCCCGAGACCGGGCCCGGCTGCTGGCCGCAGATGCCGGTCGGCTTCTCCGACGTGTCCTACCTGCGCGCCAAGCAGCGCGAGCTGAACGCGATGCTCGCCGGCGAGGCGGCGGCGAACGGGGCAACCTTGGTCAGTTGGTACCAGGCCAGCATCGGCCACGACGCCTGCAAGGGCCCGCTGACGCGCTGGGTCGAGCCGGTCGTGCCGCTCAACCCGGCGGCGCCGATCCACCCGAACCTGGCTGGGATGCGCGGCGCGGCGAACGTGCTGGCGGCTGCGATCGCGGGCTGATATGTCCGCAACGTTTTGGGGACCTATTGGGCGCCTAAAACGTTGCGCTCAGCGGATCAGCCTGACGGGAACGGTTCTGAGCACCCTGTCGCCTGCGTCATCAAAGGCGACCACGGTCACCCGCGCTGAAACCCGCCGCCCCTGCTTCAGCATCCGCTTGGCGCGCTGACGCACCCTCACCTTCAGCACGGCGAGGCGGAAGCGGTTGCGGGCGCCGGCTTTGGCGGGACGGGACACCGGGATCAGCCTCGCTGAGCCCGCTTTCCGGCCCCGCTTGAAGAAGTGCAGGCGGCCGCGGGCGCGCAGCGCGCAGGCCTCCGAGCAGATCGCCACGACCTTGACGTGGCCGCGAAGTCGCTGCCGCCGCGCGGCGCGAACGGTGAGGCGCAGGCGCTCGGTTTTGCCGACCGGGTCGACGATTCCGCAGGCGGGCGCTCCACTGGACGGCGACGAGTTCGAGCTCATCGCGACGCGGTAGGCAGTCCCGGTGGTGAGGACGTAGACGCCGCAGCCGGAGTCCTCGCCGAAGCCAAGCAGGCTGCCGCTCGGAATCGTCAGGTTGGCAGGTCGCGGCTGGCCGCCCGCTGCGCCGAGGTCGATCGTGCGCAGGTCGGATCGGCAGGCGTCCCCGTAGAGGTAACGGCCGAACAGTTCGTCCAGTGGCTGATCGCGGACGACGTAGCCGCCGATGATCGCGCAGCCGGTCGTTGCCAGTGGGCTGTCTGCGTTGGCGTACTGGAAGATGGGGTCGGTGAGCCCGGGCTGGGGCGGCGTGCAGGCGCCCTCGCAGATCGGCCAGCCCAGATTGGCGCCGGCGAGGTTGCCGGTGTTGACCTCCTCCCAGGTGCTGGCGCCGACGTCGGGGACGACGAGGCGGCCATCCGGTGCGAACGAGGCCCGGTACGGGTTGCGCAGCCCCAGTGCGTATATCTCCTCTTTGGCCCCGGGGACGCCCACGAACGGGTTCGAGGGCGGCACGCCGTATTCACCGTCGTTGGCAAATCCGCGCGGATCGATCCGCAGCACCTTGCCGAGGAGGTTGGCCGAGTCCTGGGCGTTGGCCGAGTTCGCGTTGTCCCCGACTGTCACGTAGAGGAGGCCGTCACGCCCGAAGGCGACCTGGCCGCCGTTGTGGTTGCTTGCGGAGTGGGGGATCCCGAGCACGAGCCGGGCGGAGGCGCCGTCGGCCAGGTTTGGGTCGTTGGCAGAGCGCCTGTACTCGACCACCTGCAGTTCTCCCGGTTCGGCGCCGAACTCGCCCGCTGCTTTCGCCACCGTGAAGACGTAGAAGAGGCCGCTGGAGGCGTAGTCGGGAGCGAAGGCGATCGAGAGCAGGCCCCGCTCGCCTTCGGTGTCGACGTTCGGCACCGTCAGGAACGGCGTCGGCAGCAGCGCGCCGTTCTCGAAGATCCGCACCCCGCCGCCACGTTCGACCACGAACAGGCGCGGGTCGCCGGGTGGCGACGTCGCGTGGATCGGCTCGGATGGCCAGGCGGAGGAGGGCGCGAGGGGAACGAGCACCGCGCCCGAGGCTGCGCTGGGCAGGACGATCGCTGCGGCAACGATCGCGACGACGGCAGTGACCCCACGCCTCACGGAGTCGATGCTACCCCGTCCCCAGCCTCCTCACACAACCGCGGAATTGTCTAGTAAGAAGCCGCGGAACTGTCTGCTAGACGGCCGCCGCTTCGCGGAAGAGCTCAGCGGAGGGGATCCCGATCACGTCGCCCTTGAAGCGCTTCTCGTGCCCGTAGACCACCCAGGTGGTGTCGATTTCGCCGATGTCGAGGTCGAGCCGCAGCTCGCCGGCGTGCTCCTCGACGTGCTCCATGTGGGTCAGGCCGGAGTCGTAGCGGCCTGCCAGCAGCTCTTCGGCGACGATCGGCTTTGAGGGCACGTCGATGATCTCCTCCCACTGGGAGAGGTCGACGTAGCCCTTGGTGGCGGGAACGATCCCGAGCGAGCGCGGCCTCTCGACGTCCTTGCGGCTGAGCAGGACCAGGTGCTTGGTCGGGTAGATGAAGGTGTCGACGACGAAGATCTCAGTCCAGTACTTCTCGGTGATCTCGTGGACCTTGGGGTGGGCGCTGCACTGGACGAGGAAGGCGCCCGGCGTCTCGCGCAGGATCTCCAAGCCGTCGAAGAAGTCGGTGATCAGCACGATCTCGTACTCGTCGATTCCCTGGAAGTCCAGGTACCGCTGTACCGCGCGCTCGTGGCAGGTCCCCTCGGGCCCGAGGGTGATCACGGTGGTCTTGCTCGGATGCGCTCTGCCTTCTCTCATCTGAACAAGAGTAATTGACTAAACAGGGCTATTCAAGATAAGTTTGCCTGGCTGACACTCCGCTGGATCGTCGTATAGAGTTCTTTTGTCTGTAAGACAAGATATTTCGCAAGCAAGCCGCAAGGGAAGGCACGATGGGGAGAGTCAGCAGGGAAGGTGGCGCGAGGGGTCGCGCGCGCCAGGTCACCTTTTTCGCCACCCTTTTGCTGATCGTCTCGGCGGTCCCGGTGCTCGCCGCTGAACCCTCAACGGAGGTCCCGGCCGAAGCGCCCGCGCCGGTCGAGGCGGAATCGGTCCAGCTCCCTGACGCCGAAGACATGCGCGAGGGGATCGAGACGGCCGAACGCGAAGAAGCCGAGCGCCAGCGCTGGCTGGAAAGCCCCGAAGCCACTCGCCAGCGCGAAGAATCCCGCTACGCCTTCGCTGAACTCTCTGCCGCCGCAGCTCGTGAGCTCCTGCTCTCCACCTTCTCTGCAGAGCTCGAGAAGCTGAACACGGAACCGGCGAGATTTCTCAGCGATGCCCAGCTCGTACGCCCCCTCGGCGAGGACGAAGCCGCCGCCACCGTCAAGGACGAAGGGAACGAGCTCCTGCTCGACGCAAGCATCCCGGTCAGGACCGAGGACGAGAACGGCGAGCTGCGCAAGGTGGACTTGGGCCTCGAGCCGATCGCCGGCGGGTTCGAACCGGTCAACCCCCTAGTCGACGTTCGAATCCCTACTTCGGCCACCCAGCCCGTGGAGATCGGAGAGGAAGGACTGGCGGTCTCGGCGCTCGGTGGGACCGGCGAGAGCAACGCGCAGCTCCTCGGCGACAAGAACGCCTTCTACCCCGAAGCACTTGGGCCAGGCAGCGACGTCGACCGCCTGATCTCGCCGATCGCGGGTGGGGTGGAGATCTTCGACCTCCTGCGCTCAGCTGAGAGCCCCGAGACGCTGCGCTTCCACATTGACATGCCTGAAGGCGCCGAGCTGCGCTCCGACGGCTTCGGCGGCGCCAAGATCGTCAAGGGCGACGAGGGGATCGCCTCCGTGCCGGCCCCATATGCAGTCGATGCCCAGGGCAGCGTGGTCCCGGTCGAGATGGAGGTTGAGGGTGATGACCTCGTCCTTCATGTGCCCCACCGCGAAGCCGATGTCGCCTACCCGCTGCTCGTGGATCCGATCTTCGAGGACTGGATCAACCCGGGGTTGAGCTGGTTCAGCGGAGGCGGCCTCGCCGCGCTGACCAACGGCTCCTGGAAATACGACGAGACCCACTCCTGGATCCACGGCAACACCTACTGCATCTACTACTGCTGGGGCGGCTCGAACCGCGGCCTGTTCGTCTCGATGCCCAGCGGCACTCAGTGGGAACAGCAATACGGCCGCTGGATCTACTCGGCACCGAACGCGAACAGCTATCTCGTCAATGCCTGGGCAAATCCATTCGTTCGCCAGGACTACAGCAACTGCCACCGCTCCAAATACCCCAAGCCCCACGACTACGTCGGCATGTGGTACCAGGGCAAATGGAACCGCGTCCTCAACAACATGGCGGCCGATTTCGGCTCGGTCGACATCGAATCCTGGGGAGAGTCCTTCATCCTTGGCCTCTCGACCGGCAACGGCAACACCTACTACAGCATCCCCTGTTGGCGTGATCTTTACGTCGGTGGCGTAGTTGTCTGGCTCGACGACTGGCACTACCCGACGATCGATTCCATCAGTGGCCTTCCCACCGGAAAATGGTTCAGCGACAAAACGCCGATCGCGATCAAAATAGGAGCCAGCGACATTGGCCTCGGGGTTTCCAGGGTCACGGTTACCAACGACGGCAACACTGTCGTCTACAAGGACGAAGGCTTCTGCACTGGCCTTGCCGCCAGCCGATGTCCGACGAGCCGCAGCTCGGAGCCCAAAGCAACCGGCGCCAGCTTCGCTGAGGGAATCAGGGGCGCCAGCGTCAACGTCGAGGATCCAACCGGCAAGGTCGCCAAATCTCCTTTCCAGGTCATGGTCGACCGCAGCTCCCCCGAAATAACTCTGGGAGGCCAGCTCGCCAATGCCACCAATGAGGAAGGCAGCAAAGAACCACCAGCAGAAGAAGACAAACCGGAGCAGCTCGCACTCTCCGTCTACAACCTGACGATCAAAACCACCGACGGCAACCCCGCCAGCCAGGAAGCCAAGGACTGGCGCTCAGGCGTGAAAGACATCGAGGTCTCCCTCGACGGCGTCGAGCAGGAAGTTCCCTGGTCCGCGCAAGAGTGCTCGGATCCCAAATACAGCTGCCCGATGAACGTCAACTACGCCCTCGGGCTGAGCGGGATCGAGACCGCTGGCATGCACACGCTGGAAATCACCACGGTCGACTTCGCCGGCAACGAGCACGTGCGCCACATCGAGTTCGAATACTTCCCCGCGACCGGGATGAAAGACGAGTACGTCCTCCACTACTTCCCACTCCCCGACGGGCTCGGCAACGAAGAAGCCGAAGAGCACCCCGCCCGTCCCGAACTCGCGGTTAATGTCATGAACGGCAACCTCGTCTACCGCGAGCGCGACTTCGAGGTGCCCGGAGCCGCGGTCGACCTCGAGCTAGAACGCTTCTACAACTCCCAGCTCCCCGACTCCGAGAGCACCGAGTGGGGCGAGGGCTGGACTCTGGCCGAGACCCCGGAGCTCGATCCCGAGGAAGGGACGACCCCGAGCGAGGCGGAGATGGTCGACTCAAGCGGCGCCCTCGCTGCGGAAGTCGACCTGCCGACCGAAGCGGGCAAAGAGGAGTTCGACCCCGAGCTGCAGGCGACCATCACCAAGGAGGCCGACGGCGGCTACGAGCTGACCGATGAGACTGGCGAATCGGCCACCTCGGTTGCCTTCAGCGAAAGCGGCCGCACCGAGGCGCTCCGCACCGAGGGCTACGCCAAGGTCGACTACGTCTACGAAGCCGGCCAGCTCAGCGAAATCGAGGTGCAGGACCCGGCGACCTTCGCTGCCGACCCTGAAGAACTGGAGATCGACAGCGGGCTGATCGAGAAACCGACCTACGCCAGCTCCTTCGGCACAAACGGTAGCGCCGACGGTCAGCTCCAATCGCCAGCGGACGTCGCCGTCGACTCTGTCGGCAACCTCTGGGTCGCCGATAAGTCGAATGACCGCATCCAAAAGTTCGGCCCCGACGGCAAATTCCTCGCAAAGTTCGGCACCTTCGGCGCAGGCGATGGCCAGTTCTTCAAGCCGGTGGCGCTGGCAATCGATTCCCAGGACAACATTTGGGTCGCCGACAGCGGCAATCGCAGGGTGCAGAAGTTCGACTCCAGCGGCAAATTCCTCCTCGAGTTCGGCTCAGAAGGCACCGGCGACGGCCAGTTCCCAAGCTGGGGCCCGCGGGGCATCGCGATCGACGCCCAGGGCAATGCCTGGGTCAGCGACTACAGCGGCCGCATCCAGCGCTTCGACTCGAGCGGCGCATTCATCCAGGCAGCCGGGTCGCCCGGCTCCGGCGATGGACAGTTCGGCCAGTCCGCCGGCCTCGACGTGGGCGGTGGAAAGATCTGGGTCGCCGATCGGCTAAACAATCGCGTAAGCGTCTTCTCCGAAGCCGGCGGGTGGCTCTTCTCCTTCGGCCTGCAGGGCACGGGCGATGGCTACTTCAAACAGCCCGACACGGTCGAGGTCGACAGGGAAGGCAACGTCTGGGTCGGCGAGATGGGCGACCATCGCGTCCAGCTGTTTGATTCAGGAGCGAAATTCATCGCCAAGTTCGGCTCCTTCGGCTCGGGC
Source organism: uncultured Solirubrobacterales bacterium (assembly GCA_963728045.1). Lineage (GTDB taxonomy): Bacteria > Actinomycetota > Thermoleophilia > Solirubrobacterales > 70-9 > VRUE01. Next base: position 910,185 of record CAVSIE010000002.1, on the reverse strand, counting down.
CCCGGCCAGTTCCGCTTCGCCTACGCGTTCGGTGTCGAGACCGATGGCAAGGGAAGCCTTTGGACTGCCGATGTCAACGACCACCGCATCCAGCGCTGGCAGGTGCCGATCAAAGCGCCAGCCTACTCCGACTCCTTCGGCTCACTGGGCGCAGGCGACGGCCAGCTGAAAGCGCCCGCTGATGTCGCGGTTGGCCTGGGCGGCAGCCTCTGGGTCGTTGACAAATCGAACAACCGCGTCCAGAAGTTCAGCCCCGACGGCAAATTCCTCGCCAAATTCGGCTCCTCGGGCGCAGGCGAGGGCCAGTTCTCAAGCCCCGCCTCGATAGCGGTCGATCGCGACGGCAATCTGCTTGTCCTCGACAAAGGCAACAACCGCGTGCAGAAGTTCGACCCCGACGGCAAATTCCTCTTCAAATTCGGCTCCTTCGGATATGGCCCCGGCCAGTTCTTCCAGCCCGAAGGGATCGCCGCTGACTTCCAGGGCGATATCTGGGTCTGCGACTCTGCCAATGCCCGTATCCAACGCTTTGACGAGGAAGGCAAATTCATCGAAGCGCTCGGCTCCAAAGGCGCGGGCGAAGGCCAGTTCGGCAGGTGCACGGGTATCGATGTCGGCCCCGATGGCAAGGTCTGGGCGGCCGACTGGACCTACAACCGGGTCAATGTCTTCGGCCCAGAAGGCAAATTCTTCTTCGCTTTTGGATCTGCTGGCTCCGCTCCAGGTCAATTCAACGGCCCGGGCGCAATCGAGACCGACTCCCAAGGGAACGTCTACGTCGGCGATCGGGAAAACCATCGCGTCCAGCAGTTCGACGCTGAAGGCAAATACGTCCGCCAGTTCGGCTCCAACGGATCAGGTCCCGGGCAGTTCAAATTCGCCTTCCCGCTGGGGATCGAGACCGACTCCAAAGGGAGCCTCTGGGTCGCCGACGTCAGTAACCACCGCATCCAGCGTTGGCTCACCGCGCACTACGCGCCGGTCGAACCTGAGCCGATCGAGCTCTCCGACGGCGATCCCGCTGTCGCGGTCGACTCAGAAGGCGGCTTGATCGCGAGCGTCGAGGGCCACGCAGCTGGCGGGCACTCCTACGAGCACGAAGGCGTCGCGCTGGTCTCCCACGAGGGACCGCAGGGGGAGACGGCCTACGAGTACGACGGCGCCAACCGCCTGACCAAGGTCACCCTGGCCAACGGCACCTGGGCTGAGATCGAATACGACGCACACGGACGGGTCAAATCGGTCGAGGTGGCGCCAGAGGGCTCTAACGCCAAAACGACTTACTTCGAGTACAAAGACACAGATCCCCGCCGCACAACGGTTATCCCACCCGATGACCCGCACCTGGTCTACGACATCGGCGCCGATGGTTCGGTTTTGAAGTGGTGGAACAAAGAACTGCCGCCGGAACTGAAACTGGCGGGAACGCTCTACGACCACAAGGAAAAACCAGAGCCGATCTGGAACGGTGACCACCTCCTCGAATCGCAGGCCAAATCCAAAGAGGGAATCGCCTCGATCCAGGTCATCGCCAATGGCAATCAGCTGGTCAGCAAAGAGACCTGCGAGCAGGATCCCGAAGAAGAAGGGGTCGAGTGCGACGGCCTGATCATCGACCAGTGGGTGACCAGCACCGACTCGCACCCGCCGGGCCACCTCCAGATCGAAGTCATCGCAACCGACCGCATCGGCAACAGCAGCAGCGAGCGCTTCTGGATCGACATCCCCGAGCCGCCACCGCCTTCTGCATCAGGTTCCCCGATTCCACCAAAGTTCCATCAGATCCTCGACTTCCGAGAAGAATTCGGCCTCGAGATCGTCTTCCCGGTCAAAAACGAGGTCGAGCGCAACGAACGCATCTTCAACTTGATCAATGCTTGGTATGAGGGCGACCCTGTTGCCAGATCCACGACCGAAGAGTGGGGTGTACCGCTCCGTCCCGCAGACATCGCAGAGCTGGAATACAGAGAATGGTACCTGGCGCATAACGGCCCGATCATCTCTCAGTGGGGAGAAACCACAGCATCGTCGAACTACACCGGCTACTACATGGATCACCGTGCTGGCGGCAAGATCCGAGTCGGGTTCATTTCTAACCAAGCCGACATGGTCGAAGCTGCCAAACAGCTCGCTGGCCTCCTAGCTACGGATCGTCTCGCCCCTTTCCCTTCGACCCCCGCGCATTCACTTGCGACGCTTCAGTCGATCTCACTTCAGTTTGACCAGCAAGTCTCGAATCCGAGTTTCCCAGATGGCCCGCTGACCGTAGGCCTCGACATCGAAGCCAACAAGGTCATCGTCAGCACGAACGAAATAGCAGTTTTTAATACCTTCATTGCCAGCATCTTTGGCGGAACCTCCGCAATTGAAGCGATATATGAGCCAAGTCTTCCGGTGCCTAGAACGGTTGAATTTGACGGAGGGATGGCTAGAGAGAAAGACGCAAAACTGTTCGCCGGAGATTTCCTTCGGCAAGACACCATACATAGCGGTTGCACACTTGGCTTCGGAGCTTGGACGCGGCCGACCTCCGAAGACACCATTGCTGGATCGAAATCACCCCTCGTCTACTACGCACTTAGCGCGGGACATTGCTTCTACCCCGACGAGTCGGTATACAGGGGTGCTTACGAGATGATCAAAGGAAAAGCGACGGAGACCCTTATTGAGCTAGGAAAGGTGAAGCGCCACTCCTACGAAGCGGCACATGGAGGTGTCTTTACCACCGACGCAGCTGCTGTTGAGTTGAAAAAAAGTACGACTGTACCTCGACGAATCTTTAAGTGGAACGAATCACCAAAAGAATCACCGATAGTAGTTAATGGGGTAGCTGATTGGCATCCTGGTATGACTCTTTGTCTATCAGGGGCCTCTGGCGGCAGCAGATGTGGTCCTACAAAGGGTTTTGCGGTAAAGATACTTTATGACGAATTTGAATACTTTCAGTGGTTTATTCAAATAGAGAAGGGTAACGTTCCAGGGGATAGCGGCGGCCCTATTTGGACTCGGGGGAGCCACAAGGCAGTTGGGCTGCTTTCCGGAGGAAGAGATGGGGCCAAACTAACTTGGGTGACGCCACTTCGGAGCCTGGAGGGTGGCTCTCATCCTCCTGGGGCGAAAGTCCTGCCGGGCACCGCACCTGGAATTCTGGCTGCTCCCGGTATGGCGCATCCAACCCCGCTGCATATAGCTGAGGGTGGATAGGTGATCAGGCGAACTTCACCAGAAAGGCGCACCCGCAGAGGGATTCAAGCGGTGGTCAGACTAAATGCTGTGACTCTGGCTGCGGTCTTCCTCTGGAGCACCTGCCTAGAAAGCTCAAGTAACGCCGCCTATTATCCGCCGCCGGAAATCGCGCCGACAGAAACAATGCCTGTCGAGGCACCTCTTCCGCATTATGTCAAAGCTCCGTTCTGTAGAAGCCGTACTCTTCGTGCTTTTGATGAGCCCCTTCAAACGCTGCCAAAAATTCGCGAAATTCCTTTAAGTAGGGAACTACCTTTCGCTCCAGCTGGAATTTCTTTTAGTAACGAATCAGACCAAATCATTGTCAGCGGTGATCCACTCGCGTATAGGTTCTCAGGCGAAAAGCCAAAGCGGCCACTTCAATTGAATGTTAGAAGTCGCTTGCTGCGGATCAATCGTGATGGGAGTGCACTACACCTCGCAAAGCAAAAGGTGGAGAGTGTTCGTATCAACCGGCAGTTTTCAGAAAGGACCATTGGATTTGCGCGGTCCCCAGGACCCGGGCTCTATCGCTACGATCTGGTCTTCCGCTGGGCAGGTGGTAAGCTCGATCGCTACCAGGCTTACTATCGAGTGGTTCGCAAAAGCCTTGATGTTCGTCTAAGACTCAATCACCAAGAGTTTCATGTGGGAGACAGAATTCTCGGTCTAGTCGAGAACTACACCGCTGAATCTGTGGACTATGTGACATCCTTCAAGATTCAGCGCTACGTAAATAACGACTGGATAACAGTACCCTCTCAGGAGATTTTTGGGCACCCAGTTAAATTTCGTCACGTGATGCTCGTATCCGCTCCAGGATCCACGGGTCCCTGCTCGTCGGTGCTAGTCGTGTCAGAGACGATGAGTCCTGGTCGCTACCGAATGCTGAAGGCTCTTCATATTTTCTGGAAACAGTCGCGACGTAATCCAAGGCTTATATCAGCTGAATTCAGAGTACGTTAGCCATGGGTACCCTCAGCTTGATCGCTATATCCGGGGCGCTTCTTGGCTGGAACTCTTGTACCCATAGCGTGCCTTCTATCAGTCACTGTCGCTTTTGCGGAGACAGTGGTTCGCTAGTCTGGGAGGTCGGAACTGGCAGGGCCATTGGTCTAATGACGGCAGGAGCAGAACCAGAAAAATCCGGCGAACCTGCGCCCAGGGAAAGTGACATAACTCCACTGCTCCCAAGCGCTGGACATCCCGCGGCCCCCGGAATTCTTGCAGCTCTAGGTACGCCGAGTGGGAATCTCCATCTGGTCCGGTGCAAGTAATGCGGCACAAGCTTACCTGTTTGCTGCTATTGGCTGGATTCGCTGTATTCGTCAGCGACTCTATAGCCGGTGCTGACTTAAAGCGCGAGCAAGCGTTGAGGGGGTACTGCGACAGGCCGGTCGTGCGCGACTTCGAGGCACCGCTGAGGCATCTACCGTTTGTCGAAAGCCTGGGACCGGGGGGCCAATTGCCTTTCGCACCCGCCGGAGTACATTTGAGCCTTTTTTCACGGCCAATTAACCAGGGCCTTATAGTGGTGATAAGTAGAGGATATAGCCGATTCGGCTATGAAATCGTTAGATCGACTAAAACCACTGTAAACTGGAGCGTACGCAGCTCGCTAACGCGGCTTGCACCCACTGGTGGGGAAGAAGAAGTGGCTGCCGAAGCATCTGACCTAGTGGATCTTGCGGAGAGCGCTGCATCAAGCCGGTTCGTCTTGCCCGTTCCGACGCGGCCAGGGCCATACCGATATGACATCAGGTTCTCGGATGTAACTGGTATGCCACTAGGTCAGTACAGTGAATATCTGCAAGTACTAAGGCCAAAGCTAGCTTTCCGACTTGGGATCCGGGGCAGATCATTCCGACCAGGTCATTTTCTCTACTCAAGGTGGGAGAACTTGGGATCCCAACTGATCGAATTTACCTCGGTCTATTGGATCGAACGCAAGGTCGACGGGCAATGGACCTCAGTGCCAAATGTACGGCCGACCGGACGTGGCTTTCCACCGGAGTTCCGGGTCGGCGGCGGCCGAGCGAGCCAGTGCATGAAGGTTTGGCTGCCACATTGGCTCCCCAAAGGCGTCTACCGCCTTGGGAGAGCAGCCGGCCGGTCAAGGCTCGATCCAGGCATGAGGATCCCACCGCGGCACATCCGCACCGCAACCTTCCTTGTTCGCTGAGTTCATGGCTCTGGCGTGTTCAGTTCCTTTCTCGTGGCGCCTCTCTGCATCCACCCAACATGCCCCCGGATCGGGTTCCGGGAATCCTTCATCATGTCGGCATGGCGCCGCTTCAACTGATGCTCGGCGGGTGAGACCTGATGTCCTTCCGGATCAGGAAAGCAATCGGCGTCCTGGCGATTGCGGTGCTCTCGTGCGTGAGCTTGCTCGGAGTCGGATGCGGCAGCAGCGACGATGGGTCCGAGCGTGCGGTCGAGTGGGGAGTCGACCGCCCGGTCGGCCCAATTGGGTCCGTCTTTCCGCCGTGATCGAGGTCTGGAACCTCGACCTGCCGCTGCTCGAAGAGCCGATCATCGATTACACGGGGAGCAATCGCGTCGAGATCGAACTTCGCCGGACTCCGGAAGAGCTGGAGGAGGGCCAGAACGGCTGCCTCCTCCAGCTCTTGGTCGCCTTCAAAAAAATCACCTTTGAGCGAGACCTGGACGAACTCGTCCTGTTCGACGCGAGCACCGCTCCTCCTGAGCGGCGTTGGCCGGAAAAATGATTCTTGCGCAGCCATTTCGCTCGATGCGAATGACATATGTGGCAGCTGTTGTAGCTCTGCCAATCGCCATTTGCTTGTCAGATGCGAGGGCCGATATGCGCCCGACTGACCCCTTTACGTTCGGAGATCCTGCTTTCTGTGCCCCGAAGAAACCGGTGAATGACTTTGGCATATCGGAGCTTCCATCGGTGCGCGAAGCTCCCTCATTGGGTGATCTGCCATTTGGTCCGAAGACGGTCAGCTTGAGTGTGTCCGCCGGACCGGTTCTTCGAATCGGGGAAGGCGCGGGCTTTAGGTTGCACAGCGAAAACTACGGCGGACGCACCCCTCTTAAATGGATCCTTCGCAATCGAATCCGCTCAGTGAGTGAGGCGGGCGAAGCTGGATCCGTAGTAGCTCGCGGGCGTAAGCGAGTACGGATCATCAACGCGGCCACCGAAGTCAAGCTCTACCTGGATCCACCGCACATCCCGGGCTTCTTTCTCTACGAAATCGAAATCCTGAAGTTCGATGGAAAAGCCCTGGCCACCTACAACAGCTACCTGAGAGTTGAACGGAGCTTCTGGGACGCGCGGCTCGGGCTCAGCCGCTACCGAGCTAATCCCGGCCAGCGTGTGCTGAGTCGGGTAGAGAACTTCGGTACCGAGTGGATTCATTACGGAGCAGCGTTTGGCGTTCAGCGCCTGCAGGGGGAGGTTTGGGTCGATGTGCCAAGCGCTACACCGGATGGCTGGTTGCTCTGGGCGGGAATGGTTCGCCCGGGCGGCTCAGGACGGTGCAGTGGCGCCTATCTACCTCGCAGCCTGTCCCCGGGTCAGTACCGGATCGTGAAGGAAGTCGAGCAGCTCCTTGGGCCAGAGGAAGATCGTGTGTACGAATTGACGGCACCCTTCGAAGTCGTTGCCGGGAATGAGTCGTGAAGATTAAGCGGGCAGTGAACAGCGATCATCGGCTGCCGGTTTGCGCCCGTCCTCTCGTTGCCGCCATCTGCATCCTCGTTCTCCTGGTAGCGGCCGGCATCGGCGGTACCGACCTGACGAGCACCAGCCAGGCCAAGACGCCAAAGCGCCCCGTCTCTTCCCCCCACACATTTCTTGCCCCGGCAGCCGCAACGGGCGCATTCGGCCTCGACCTGATGCGCGCTCATGGGCCAGGGAACCTCGTCCTGTCGCCCGACAGCGTCGCGGCGGCGCTGGCGATGACGGGGACAGGCGGTGCCGGGCGCACCGCCGAGGAGATCGCCCGCACCCTTCATCTGGAAGGGCCCACCACCCTCGCTGCCGTAGGGGACCTCCAGCGCGCCATCGCCGCCGGACAGGCCGCCGCCGCAGTGGGCGACCCGGAACCACCCACGCTCGAGATCGCCAACGGCCTATTTCTCCAACAGGGGCTGCCGTTCAAACCCGCCTTCCTCTCCAGCGCCCTGCAGCGCTTCGGCGCCGCCCCGGAAACCGTCGACTTCTCGGCCAACCCCACGGGCGCTCTGGAAGCGATCAACGGTTGGGTGAGTGAGCGAACCAAAGGGCTGATTTCCCGGATTCTCGATTCGCTGCCCAAAGGAATGGCGCTGGCGCTGGCCAACGCCGTCTATCTCGACGCGGACTGGGAGCATCCGTTCAAGAAGAGCAAGACCAAGCCCGGCGTCTTTCATAAGACCGCTGGAAATGCCACTGTCGACTTCATGCACCAGACTGAGTCGCTGCGCTACGGCGCGGGTCCCGGTTACCGGGCGGTGGCGTTGCCATATCGCTCCTCGACGCTTTCGCTGCTTGTCATGCTGCCCGTGCGGCAGGAACTCGGCACGCTGCAGCACCGCCTCAACGGCGAGAGCCTGGCTCGGATCGCGGCCAGCCTTGCGCCGAGGCCGGTGGACCTCAGTCTTCCGCGCTTTCACCTAAACACCGACGCCGAGCTGACCGATGCTCTGGAAAAGCTTGGCATGCCTACGGCCTTCAGCGAAGCCGCGAACTTCTCCCGCATCACGACGGCGGTGCCGCTGAAGATCGCTTTCGTCAAGCACGCCGCCGATTTCACCGTTGACGAGGCTGGGACGGTCGCCGCAGCGGCGACGGTCGTCGGCGTGACCGTCAGGTCGGCCCAGCGGCCCCCGCGCGACCCGGTCATCTTCAATGCCAACCGTCCCTTTCTTTTCTTCTTGCGCGACGACCGGACCGGTGCGGTCCTCTTCACAGGACGACTGACTGATCCAGCGGTCACCGGCGTATGAGGAGCGGATGGGCCCTAGACAGGCTTACCTACGGTGAGAAGATTGCGGGTGTCTCAGCGATCCTGCTCTTTGTTTTCATGTTCTTCGACTGGTTCGGAATGGAAAGCTCCGACGATTCATTCGGCCTTTTCAGCGTCAGCCGCACCGCCTGGGAGGCGCTCGACTACATCCCGATCGTGCTTCTGATTGCGATCATCGTCACGCTCTATGAGATAGGGCTGCGTGTTGTCCTCAAGCTTGGCGCCCTGACCAATGCGATGGTCGCGATCCTTGGTGTCATTTCGGCGCTGATGATCCTCTACAGGATCATCTACCCGCCCAACTTCGGGTCTCTAGGAACGGCGTGGGGGACTATCACCTATGAAGGAACGGTCCAGTTGCCGATCTTCCTTGCTCTGGCGGGCGCGTGCGGGATCGCCTACGGCGGCTATCGGGCAATGCGGGAAGAAGGCCATCGAGACCTGGGTTCAGGTACTCGACGCCACGGGTGACTTGCGCGAGCGGACGCTAATTACGATAGAGCCGCCTCTTTGGCTGTGCTTGCTTGCTCAGCGCTATGCCGACTGAGTGTGTGGCGAAGGCTGACGGCGATCGTGCGGGGGACCGCCTTCGCGAACATCTTCGTCGGCTTGATCTGCCGGGTTCCGAATTCGTCGAAGGTCAGCGCCAGCTTCGGGTCGCGGGCGGCGGCGGAGAAGAGGAGGCGCTCGGCGGGGTTGAGGCGACGGCCGGTCGCGTAGTCGTGGATGAAGAAGGCGTGGCCGCGCAGTTCGCGCCGGTGGCGGCACCGGTAGCGGGCGAGGCCGCGTTCGAGCGGCTCGGTCCCGTGCAGGGCTGGCGCGACGCTGTCGGCAAGCCACTCGGCCGACTGGAAAGCCCAGCCGCAGCCGATGCCGAAGAGCGGGTCGCTCGCCAGCGCGGCGTCGCCGACCAGCGCCAGTCCCGGCGCGACCGGCCCGCGGATCCGGTTGGGCATCTCGATCTTGCCCAGCACCGGGCCGACGACGCGGGATGAGCGAACCGGCGGCGCGTCGGGCAGGCCGGCGAGGAAGGAGGTGAGGGCGGCCTCGGGGTCGCGCTTGAAGTCCGGCAAGCGATTCTTGGCCAACACGACCGCGTAGAGGGTGAGGCCGTCGTCGGTGGGGAAGGAGGCCGCCACGTCCGGGTCGAGGAACCAGAGTGCGCTGTCGGGCGGGTCGGGCCTTCCCTCGAAGTAGGCGGCGTAGACGAAGCGCTCGTGGGGGAGGGTCTTCCCGGTGAGGCCGCCGAGCTCCGCGGTCGCCGAGCTGCGACCGTCGGCGCCGACGACGAGGCGGGCGCGAAGCTCGCTGCGCTGTCCCTCGCGGTCTTCGACGGCGACGCCCGCGACCGCACCGTCCTCGCGCAGGAGCTCCTGCACCGGCCGGCCGAGCATCAGCTCGACTCCCGGGGTCGCGGCGGCGACCTCGCGCACGAGCGGGTCGAGCCGCTCGCGACGCAGGTTGACGGCGTAGCCGGCCCGCTCGGGCGGCGGGTCGATCCACCCCCAGCGCGTCCAGGCGGCGATCCGCGAGCGGATCCCGCCGGCGGCGAGGATCGGCTCGAGCAGGTCGAGGCGTTCGAGAGTCGGCGCCGCCGAGGCCTGGATGAAATGTCCGCAGATCCGCTTGAAGGCCTGTGGGTCGGGGCTCTTCTCGACCAGGGCAACGGTCGCGCCTGCGCGGCCGAGTTGGATGGCGGTGGCGCAACCTGCGAGGCTGGCGCCGACGACCACCGCGTCATAGCGATCATCTACCATACGTTCCGTACTATACGACTCGAATGATGAAAAGCAAGTCGATCCGGCTCACCACAACCTCCTACGCCCTGCTGGCCCTCCTAGACCATCTCGGAGAGGCCACCTCCTACGACATCAAGCAGGCCATGGACATGACGATCGAGAACTTCTGGCCGGTGCCGCATACGACCGCTTACGAGGAGCCGGCACGCCTCGCCGTGGGCGGCTACCTGTCGGTGAGCCAAGAGCCCGGCGGGCGCCGGCGCAAGCTCTACTCGCTCACTGACGAGGGGCGCGAGGCACTGCGCGAGTGGGCTGACGAGCCGGTCGCGGCGCCGCCCCAGCTTCGCGACGAGCTCGTGCTCAAGATCTTCGCCGGCGCCGACCCTGGGCCCCTGGCCGAGGCCCGCGTCAGATGGCACGAGCAGAAGGTCGCCGAGCTGCAGGGCTATCTCGACGAGGTGCGCGAGGCGGAGGGCTGGGATGCCGGTGAGCGAACCCTGGTCGCTGGCGTCGCCTACCACCGCAAGCAGTTGGAGCTGATCGAGAGCCTCGCTTCCCCCACCGACTTGTACAACTAGTGGTACTCTGGAGAGCATGGCCGCGGCCCGAGGTAAGAATCCACTAGCGCTGGGGACGAGCGAGGCCCGTCGCAACCTCCCGCAGCTTGTCAAGAAGGCATCGTCGCGCCGTAAGGCCTCGCCTGACCCGGATGTCAACGCAGTCCGAATCAAGACTCGGGGCCAGGAGGGATCCGCGTCGCTGGTGCCCACGGTAGACCTGGTTGCCGCCAAAGGACGGATCGAGGAACTGGAAGAGGAGCTCGAGAACGCTGGCCTGGCGCTGTTCCTGCAGGAGCGGCTCCAGAAAAGCGATGGTGAGCGGTTGAGTGCCGGGGATTTCCTCGCGGAGATCGGCATGGGGGAGTTCGTTGAGCAGCTCCCCGGAGGCTGACCACAAGGTCGAAGCCCTGGCGGAGGCCACGGCCGATGCCAATCAGCTAGAGGAAGGCCTAAGGCGCGAGGTTGCGCGCATCGTGGTCGAGCTGCACGGCAACCCGCATCACGGCGAACTGATGGGAGATAAGCCTCCCCGAGTGTTGAAAGGCTGTCGCAAGGTTCGCTTCGATGAGTCTGCCTGGCGCGGCAAGCCGCGCTACCGCTTCGTCTATCGCAACGAACCCAGTGATGGCGCTCCAGCAGTGAGTGTTGTCCTGGCGATCGGTCGCCGCGACCGAATGATTGCTTACGCCAAGGCTGCTCGCCGCGTTAAGGAGCACGCTTCCCAGGAAGGCCAATCGGGGTAGAAGGGCCGAACTCCCTAGGCGACCCGGCGCAGCGCCGGACGGGTCGCCGCGGCCAGCGCCAGCTCGCTGGCCTCGACCGCGCTGGCCCAGGAGACCTCGGAGAGCAGGCCGGGGGCGGCGACCATGTCGCCGGCGAGGAAGACGCCGCCGCCGCGGTCGATCGCCGGGCGGTCGCGCCAGCTCTGCCCGGGACGGTCGAGCGCGCCGCTGCGGCCGTCCATCACCTGGCGCCGCCGCCAGGTCTCCCGCTCGCGCCAGTCCGGCAGCGAGAGGTCGAGCAGTCGCTCGAGGCGCAGCGCGGCCTGCTCGGAGCTCTCGCCGGGCCGGATCGGCATCTGTGCCTGGACCAGCTCCTCGCCGTCGGGCGCCAGTGAGGAGTCCGCGGCCGAGTAGCGCTCCAGCCAGCCAGCCTCGTCGAGGTCGGAGACGACGAAGGGGTCGCCGCGACGATGACGCAGGCCGAGGTCGATGCAGACGGTGTTGCCGCTGAGCCAGCGCAGGGAGTCGTCGCCGAGCAGCTCGCGCGCCCGGTCGAGCTCGGTGGCGACGATCACCGGCGGCTCCGGCAGCGCCTCTGCCGAGTGGCCGGTCTCGATCTGCACCCCGAGCTTGCGGGCCCGACCCTCTAGCGAATCGACCAGGGCGCGCCAGCCGCCGATCAGGTAGCGGGCCGCCGGGCGGGCGCTGAGCAGGGCTCGCACAGTGCGCTCCCAGATGAAGGCCGCCGAGAGCTCGCCGGGATCGTGGTGGAAGGTGTAGACGCCGGCGGCGGCGGAGAGCATCTCGGCGGTGCGCTCGTTGGTCAGGTCGGTGGAAAATCGGCGGTGCGCTCGTTGGTCAGGTCGGTGGCCCAGCCGCGAAAGTCCCGGTCGACCGGCGCCACGCGGCCGCGCAGCCGCAGCGTCGAGGGAATCGTCCCCAGCGGCGGCGTGCGTCGCACAACGCCCTGCCAGCGGAAGCGGATCGGCGCCAGCGGCACGCCGGCATAGGGGGGAAGAAGGTCGCGCTCCTGCAGCCATCCCCAGAGTGGGCCGTCCTTGTAGATCACGTGCGGACCGAGGTTGGCCTTGTAGGGGCCGTCGGTGCTGCGCGCCCGCCCACCGAGGGCGTCGTGCGCCTCGAGCAGGCGCACCTCCGCGTCGCCTTCGGCGCAGGCGATCGCCGCAGTGAGGCCCGCGAGCCCGCCTCCTATAACCGTGATCCGATCCATGGCGATCCTCCTCGTGCTGGGGAGGACGAACCTTAGGGAGCCACTGGATCGATATACAGTTCCAGTAATGCCCCGATCAAGAGGGCCAGTTGGCCTGGACCTGCTAGTGGAGATCGATCGCGACGGCGACCTGCCGCTCCACGAGCAAATCGAGCGCTCGATCCGCGAGGGCATCCGGGACGGCCGCCTCGACGCCGGCGCGCGGCTGCCCTCGACCCGGGTGCTGGCGGCGGAGCTGGGAGTCTCACGCGGCGTCGTCACCGAGGCCTACGGCCAGCTCGCCGCCGAGGGCTACCTGCTGACCAGGCAGGGGGCGCCGGTGCGGGTGGCGCGGTCCGTGCGCACCTCGGAGCCGCGGTTGCCGGCGCGGTCCCTGCTGCCCAGCTTCGCCTACGACTTCCATCCCGGCGTGCCCGACCTGGCGGGGTTCCCCCGCGCCAGCTGGCTGCGCTCCCTGCGCGCGGCCTGGCGCCAGGCTCCGGTCGACGCGGTCGGGTATCCCGACCCGCGCGGCGTGCCGCAGCTGCGCGAAGCGCTCGCCGGCTACCTGGGGCGGGTGCGCGGCGCCGCGGCCGATCCCGAGCAGACGATGATCTGCACCGGCTTCACCCAGGGCCTCTCGCTGATCTGCCGCTGGCTGCAAAGCCAGGGCGTCGAGCGTGTGGCGCTGGAGGATCCCGGCTGGCACACGCACCGGCTGATCGTCGAGCAGGCGGGCCTCGAGGTGGCGCCTATCTCGGTCGATGCCGAGGGGCTGCGCGTCGACGCGCTCGAGGCGAGCGAGGCCAGCGCGGTCGTCGTCACCCCCGCACACCAGTTCCCGACCGGCTCCGTGCTCAGCAGTCGCCGTCGGGCGGCGCTGATCGAGTGGGCGGAGCGGGGGGAGCGGTTGATCGTCGAGGACGACTACGACGCCGAGTACCGCTACGACCGGGCGGGGGTGGGCGCGCTGCAGGGGCTGGCGCCGGAGCGCGTCGCCTACATCGGCTCGGCGAGCAAGCGCCTGGCGCCGGGGATGCGCCTGGCCTGGCTGCTGATGCCCTCCTGGCTGGCTTGGCCGCTGATCTCGGCCAAGGCGGTGGAGGACGGCGGCTCGGAGGCGATCGGCCAGCTCGCCCTGCACGACTTCATCGCCCGCGGCGAGCTCGACCGCCACGTGCGGCGGATGCGCCTGCGCTACCAGCGGCGCCGCGAGGCGCTGGTCGGGGCACTGGGGCGCTGGCTGCCCCAGGCTCGCGCCGGTGAGGGCGCCGCCGGCCTCTTCGAGCTGGTCGAGCTGCCTGCTGGGACTGACGAGCCGGGCCTGCTCGCCGCTGCCGATGCGCGCGGCGTCGGCCTAGAGGGTCTCTCGCTGCACCGCTTCGCCGCCGCTGGCGCGCCCGCGCTCGTGCTCGGCTTCGGCAACCTCTCCGAGCCGGCGATCGAGCAGGGCGTGCGGCTGCTCGCGGAAGCGTTCGCCGAGACGGTGGGGAACTGACGTGCTCGCGGCGCTCGCCTGGGGGGCGCTGGCGGCCTCGTCGCTGGCGCTCGGCGCCCTGCTCGCCTTCGTCCGGCCCTGGCCGGCCCGGCAGGTGGGCCTTGTGCTCGCCTTCGGCGCCGGGGCGCTGATCAGCGCCGTCAGCTTCGAGCTGGCGGGGGAGGGGATCGAGGTCGGCAGCCTCGGCGCCACCGCGATGGGGCTCGGGGTTGGCGCCCTCGCCTACTTCGGCCTCGACGGGCTGATCGCCAGGCGCTTCTCCGCCGGCCGCGGCCGCAGCGGCCGCGCCGGTGGCTCCGATCCAGGCAACGCCCTCGCGCTCGGCGCTTTCCTCGACGGCATCCCCGAGCAGCTCGTGCTCGGTATCGGGCTGGCGGCCGGCGATGGCGTCGGCCTCGGGCTGCTCGTCGCGATCTTCGTCTCCAACCTGCCGGAGGCGATCGGCTCGGCCAGCGCGATGCGCGCCTCCGGCCGGTCCCGCGGGCGGGTCCTCGGCCTCTGGTGCGCTGTCGCCGCGATCTGCACGCTCGCCAGCGGCGCCGGCTTCGCGATCGCCGACGTCACCTCCGGCGAGCTGCGGGCCTGCATCGACGGCTTCGCCGCCGGCGCGCTCCTGGTGATGCTGATCGACTCGATGATCCCCGAGGCGACGAGGGAGTCGGGCCGGGTCGCCGGGCTGGTCACCACCCTCGGCTTCGCCGTGGCGATGGCGCTCTCTAGTCTCGAGTAGTAGATGGCCAAGGGCGAGTACACGATGCTCGAGGTCGCCGGCCGCGAGGTCCGGCTATCCAACCCGGCGAAGGTGTACTTCCCCAAGCCGGGCTGGACCAAGCTCGACATCGCCGAGTACTACCTGGCGGTGGCCGAGGCGGCCCTGGTCCACCTGCGCGAGCGGCCGACGGTGATGAAGCGCTTCGTCGACGGGATCATGGAGGACCCGATCTGGCAGAAGCGGGTGCCGCGCAAAATCCCCGAGTGGCTGCAGACGGCGACCGTCGCCTTTCCCTCCGGGCGCACCGCCGAGGAGCTGGTCGCCGGTGACGCCGCGCACCTGGTCTGGGCGGTCAACCTCGGCGTGATCGACTTCAACCCCTGGCCGGCGCGCCGCGGCGACCTCGATCATCCCGACGAGCTGCGCGTCGACCTCGACCCCACCGACGGGATCGAGTGGGACGCGGTGCGGCGCACGGCGATGGTCGTGCGCGAGGTGCTAGAGGAGCACGGCTTGCGCGGCTTCCCGAAGACTTCGGGCTCGAAGGGCATCCACGTCAACGTGCGGGTGGAGCCGCGCTGGGATTTCCTCGAGGTGCGCCGCGCGGCGCTGGCGATGGCGCGCGAGGTCGAGCGCCGCGCTCCCGAGCTGGCGACGACGAAGTGGTGGAAGGAGGAGCGCCACGGCGTTTTCGTCGATTACAACCAGAACGCCCGCGACCGCACCGTCGCCTCCTGCTGGTCGGTGCGCCCGACGCCCGACGCCCGCGTCTCATGCGGCCTGCGCTGGGAGGAGGTGCCGGAGGCCGAGCCGGCCGAGCTGCGGCTCGACACCGTGCCCGACCGGTTGCGTGAGCTTGGCGACCCCGCCGCCGACATCGACGAGCGTCCCGGCTCACTTGACTCCCTGCTGGAGCTGGCTCGCCGTGACGAGGAGGAGGGCCTCGGCGACGCGCCCTGGCCGCCGCACTTCCCCAAGCAGCGGAACGAGCCGAAGCGGGTCCAGCCCAGCCGCGACCGCGATCGGCCCAGGCAGCGCGGCCGCGCCGGCGACCCCCAGCCGGGTGGCCCGCCGCCCGGCGTCAGCACGGACGGCATGCAGCAGGGCTTCGGCTCCAAGCCGCGGACCGGCCAGGGCCACGAGCACGAGTTCGACGACTAGCTGCGCGACCTCGTGCGCGATTCGCCCGAACGGGCCTTCTCCTTGTTGACCGTTCGCGCCGCAATTTCCTCGGCGCGATCCTCCGAGCGCCCCTGTTCCTTCGCGCTCTTCTTGACGTGCTCGTACTGGCGGGCTCGCTTGCTGCCCTTTTTGACTCCGCGCGGTGGCATCTCTTCTCCTTTCCTTCCTCAGGCGCACCGTCTTGGTCGCGGCGGCGCAGCCCGAACGCCTCTCCGCCAGGTGGCGGTTGGTCTTCTCACCCAAAGCGGGAATCGGATCCAGATCCGATGAAAGCCGCCGGGGTTCGGGCCGGTAGCCGCGTCTCGCTTTCGCTACCCGGCGGAGAGGGCGTGAAACGGGTGAGGCTCAGCCCAGAAGCGGGTGGACCAGGTCGTGCTCGGCGCAGATCCGCGGCACGCTCTCCATGTCGAACTCGATCCCGTAGCGCTCGCTCAAGACCTCGGGGCTGAAGTTACCGCTCTTCGTCATCTCGTCGAACTCGCGGAAGAAGTGCTCGAAGCCCCCGGGCGAAATCACCTCGAGGATGCGGCACGGCTCGTCGCCGGCGTTCCAGAAGGTGTGCCACTGGTCGCGGGGCTTGAAGGCCAGCTCGCCCGCCTCGGCGTAGATCACGTCGTCGCCGAGCAGCGCCCCCATCCGCCCCTCGAGCACGAAGCTGTACTCGTCGACGCCGTCGTGGCGGTGCAGCGGGGCGCATAGCGAGCGCGGCGGGATCGGGTGTTCGACCAGGGAGAAGTTGCCGCCGGCTTCCTCGCCCCAGACCAGGAAGCGCGCGTCGCAGCCGCCGAGCTCGGCGAGGTGGCCGTCGGCCGGTCCGATCTTGCGCGGGCCCTGTGAGGCGTCGAAACGACGCAGGGAGTCGGTGAGTTGGGTGTTTGACATCTCGTTCCTCCAGTTCGTTGAACAATAGTGTGCGACGAAACTAGCAAGCGTCCGCGGGTTCTGTCAAGATTCATCGAACAGTTATGTCCTCGAAATTGGCCACACCTAAACGGCGCTACCGCAAGCGCCGCCGCGCGGAGCTGGAGGATGAGACCCGGCAGCGGATCACCGAGGCTGCGGTCGACCTGCACGGCTCGGTGGGACCTGCCCGCACCACGGTCAGCGCCGTTGCCGAGCGCGCCGGCGTGCAGCGGGCGACCGTCTACCGGCACTTCCCCAATGAAGAAGCGCTGTTCGCGGCTTGCTCCGCGCACTGGATCGCCGCGCACCCGCTGCCCGACCTCGACGCCTGGGCCCAGATCGCCGACCCCGACGAGCGCCTCGTCGTCGCGCTCGGCGAGCGCTACGCCTGGTTCGAACGCGGCGAGCAGATGCTCGAGAGGACGACCCGTGACGCTGCCTTGGTGCCAGCCATGGAGCGGCCGGTCGCTGCATCGGCGGCCTGGGCCGAGGCCGCGACGGAGGTCCTCCTCCGCGGGCGCCTGCAGCGAGGCGCGCGGCGTCAGACCGTCAGGGCGGCAATCGCCCACGCGCTCGCCTTCCCGACCTGGCGCTCGCTGGTCCGCGAGCAACAACTTCCCCCGGCCGCCGCGGCCGACCTCATGTTTGCGCTCGTCGCTGCGGCCGGGGAGTAGCGCTCAGGTCTTGCGCTCGAGGTCGGCGACCTCCTCGGCGCGCTCGTCGGCACGCTCCTGAGCGCGGTCGAGCTGCTCCTTCTTCTCACCCTTCTCCTCCTCGCGTTTGCCCTGGCGGCGCAGCGAGGCGTCGTCGGTCAGATCGCCGGCGGCTTGCTTCGCCCGACCGGTGATCTTGTCGATGATTCCCATCGTCGTTCCTCCTCAGTGGGTTGCCAGGAGCAGCTACCCAGGCAACCCACCAGGAAACTCAGGCCAGCTGGTAGGCGTTGGCCATGACGCCGGTGGAGAAGGTCTGGCTGTCGACCAGCTTGAAGCTCTTCCTCTCGCTCGACTCGGGGAAGGGACGCTTGCCGCTGCCGACGATCGTCGGGAACACCATCAGTTTGACTTCGTCGACGAGGTCGTTCTCGATCAGCGTGTGGACCAGGGTGCAGCTGCCGGCGACCAGGCTCGGACCCTCGTCGCGCTCCTTCAGCTTCGCGACCTCGGTGACGACGTCGCCCTTGAGCAGGGTCGAGTTCTCCCACTCGAGCGGCTCCGGCAGGGTCGAGGAGACGACGTGCTTCTTCATCGAGTTGAAGTGGTCGGCGAAGGGGCCTTTGCGCTGCGGCCATGCGCCGGCGAACGATTCGTAGGTGACGCGGCCGATCAGTTGCGACTCGGCTTCGAGCGTCTCCTCCATCTTGTACTGCTCCTGCTCAGGGCCGATGTAGTCGAAGACCCAGCCGGAATGGGGATGTCCCGGCTCGCCCCCCGGCGCCTCCATCACACCGTCGAGGGTGACGAACTCGGTCACGATCAACTTGCCCATCTCAGCCTCCTTGTCGCTGGACTTTCACGGTCGCAGGTAAGACCGTGCTTAAGCCGCCATCTCATCGCCGTAGCGATGAGATGGCGCGAAGAGCTGATCGATATCCGTTCGTAGAGCTGCCGCGTCTACGGGGGCGAAGCGGTTCCAGCGACTCAAGAGAGTCCCGGCCGGGGAGTGGAGGCTTAACCGCGGAAAGGAGAAGTCGCGCTAGACGGAGGCTTCCGAGCCTCTTCGTGTACCCGCTTCTTTGCCTGCTTGGCATAGTCCTCGGGAGAGATCTTGCCCCTTAGGAGATTGAGATAGAGCTTAGACGGACCGATCGGTATTGATCCATGTGCCATCAATTTCCCTTTCTCTCGGGAGCATTTGGCTCCTCAGATGGGCCGAGTCTATGCGACCCTCCGGCGTTGTCGCTCAGCGCCCAAGCGAGTCCTAGAAAGCTGCCTAGAAGCTCTATATAAGTTAGATCACCGGTCAAAAATGCTCCCTTGTGGCTCGAAACCACGTTGAGGACCGCTACGGGCGAGCCCCCTACGGTGATCGGCACGGAAGCGAGGGAGCGGTAGCGACGACTGCCGCTCGCAAGAGGATGGGGACTCCAGCGATCATCGGCATCGACGTTGTTGGTCCATTGAAGGTCGCCGGACTCCAATGCGTGTCCGGCGAGCGAAGTCCTCGGAAGGGAAAAGTTTGCCTTCCGTCCCAGAGAATGCCCCGACTCGAAGAGCATTTCGAACTCCTGGGTTTGGTTATTGAGCCTTAGGACGGAGAGCCGGATTTCCTCGCCCCGGACAGCGCTGATGCCGAAGCGGGCGGGCGCCAGAACCCCACGATCGATGAACTCCTCGAAGGAGATATCAAGACGGCCAGCAGCTATTTCTCGGAGGCCTAGGATCGCCTCCTTAATGAGATCTGCTTGATAGCCGAGCAGATCCTCTCCGAAACGCAGTACGCGCCCCAGGCCTGCTCCAGCCAAGAACGAAGCCACGGCAATGAGGACCACGATCCATAGAGTCACCGGTGCATCGAGGTCGAAGCAAGCCATGCTGCCAGCGCTACAACTACCAGGCCGATGAGGCCAGCGATTACGTTCTCTCCCACTCCCTTCAGAGAAGGCATTAAGGGAGCTACTTCGACAGATTTCTCTTCGTTCCTATAAAGCCCCTGGACCGTATGCCAACGCGATCCTGATCCGCGAGGACGCTGCCGAGCGGGGAGCGCACGATGCTCCCGGAGAGCGCGCGGGTCGATACCTCAGGAAAGCGGGCTGAGCTCGGCGACAGAGTCGTGTGGGAGAACCGTGTCGTCCTCTGTCCGCCGGGGACCGGCAGCGGAGCTCGCGCGCCGCGCACCGCAGGGCGAGCTGGTCAAGTTAGGTAAGCGAGAGGACGTGGGCGTGCTTGGGGTCGACGCGGCCCTCGAGCACGTCTAGGTAGGCGCTCTGGACCGCCTCGAAGCCCTCGTTGCGAATTGTCTCCAGCCAGCCGTCCATCCACTCGCAGAACGGGTGCCAGGCATCGGCCACCCTTCTCTCGAGCTCGCCCCTTCCCCAGTCCTTGGAGCGCTTCACCACCCGGTCGGGGGCGAAGAAGAAGCTCGGTGTCGGACCGGGCAGCTCGGCCTGCTCCGGTCCCTGCCCCTCCTCCCAGTGCGTGAACCCGACCGCCATGCTGTGGACGAGCTCGTCGCCGTAGTGGGAGTGGATCGCGAGCCGCACCCCGGCATCGCCGGCGATGTCGACGAAGCTGGCCGGCCCGCGCTCGAGCGAGTCGATCGCGTCGTAGGCGACGGTGCGGCCGTAGATCCCCAGGCCCTCGACGAACTCGACGCTGCGCGGCGAGGTCAGCCCGATCAGCTCGACTCCCTCGCGCTGCGCCAGCAGGAAGGCGGCGGCGATCGCCGTCTTGCTCGAGGCGCTGGAGATCAGGACCGGTCCGCGCTCGACCAGCCCCTCGTCGGCCAGCTGGTCGTCGATCAGGAACGAGGTGAAGAAGAGCGGCCGCAGCAGCATCTGGATCTCCTCGGTGTCCGCCCGGTAGAAGGAGTCGTGCTCGGTGGTCAGGTAGCGGTGGTAGGCCGAGGGCAGCTTCTCCCGGTGCGGCGAGCCGTCGACGAAGCCGCTCTCGTCGGCCTTCGCCGGCGTGACCACGAGGTGCGATGAGGCAGGGAAGTACCCATAGAGGCGGGCGCCGGGCTCGACCCCCTCGGCCTCGCTGCGCTCGACCTCGGCGAAGCCCCAGGTGGGGAGGATGCCCCAGCCCTCCTCCGCGGTCGGGAAGAAGTCCCAGTAGGACATCGCCTCGCCGAAGACCGCGTAGGTGACGTTGTTCGCGGTCATCCCGAAGGTCTTGACCCGGAGCAGGGCCTGGCCGGACTCGAGCTGCGGCGGCTCGGACTCGGCGACGCGGCACTCGCGCAGCTCCCCTCGCTTGACCAGGAAGTCGGTCACTGGCCTCGAATGCTCTCACGCCGATGAGGAACCGCAAGCTCCGCCTCCCGATCGCCCTGGCGCTGGCTGCCACCTTCGTCCTGGGAGCGGTGTGGCAATCCGCCCTCGGGCAGTCCGACGCGGAACCGACCGCGATCCGCAACGCCCTCGCCCAAACCGACGAAGTCCGCGGCGCTCCCAACCGCACCATGGTGCTCAGTCGGGTCGTGGTCGAGCCGGGCGCGGTGCTCGCCCTCCATCACCACCTAGGGACGCAGATCGCGCGCATCCAGTCCGGGACCCTCACCTACACGGTCGAGCAGGGTGCGGTCGTCGTCCGCCGCGGCGAGTCGGACCAGGACCCGCAGGTCGTGCGCACGATCGAGTCGGGCCAGACCGGTCGCATCTCCAAGGGACAGTGGATCGTCGAGCAGCCCTCCGACATCCATCGCGCCACCAACAAAGGCTCGACCCCGGTCGTGATCTACATCGCGACTCTGCTGAAGAAGGGCGCCCCGCCCTCGACTCCGATCTCGGGCTAGAGCCGCGCCGAGAAGAACTCGAGCGCCTTGCGGGTCTTGGCCTGCTGCTCGCCCTCCATGTCCACTCCTCGCTGGGCGAGGAATGCCCGGGTTTCGGCGGCAACCTGGAACGCTTCGTCGGGGAGGCACTTGGTGGAGAGCTCGAGCACGGGTGAGTAGTCGGGGTAGAGCCACAGCTCGGCGACCAGCTTGCGGTCGTAGCCGCGGGGCGAAAACTTCAGCTTGAGCACGAAGACCGGGCCGAGCACTGTCAGGTCGTCCAGCGCGACTCCCTCGGGCGCGCGCTCAGCGAAGAGCCGGCGCTGTGTGGGTGAGAAGAGATCGCTGAGCGCAGTCTCGCCCTTCGCCACCTCGCGCACGCTCGCCTTCGCCTCCCCCTTCAGCGACCCCGAGCAAACGAACCCTCTCGGCATCGCGTCGACCTCGATCCCGAACCCCTTCGCCTCGCGCAGCTCGCCGGGGAGCGCCGCTGGGTCAACCGGCCGCAACTTGACCACGGTGTCATCCGACTTGCCCTGGCTGCGGCGAGCGCGGACGACGACCCCCGCTTTGTCGAGCGCAAGGTCGGGAGTGTCGAAGAAGAACACCTGCCGGATCCGGGCCTCGAGCGGGTCCATCTCCAGCGCTTCGACCACGGGGCGCTGCGCGGACTCCTCCACCGTCAGCTTCAGCTCGACGCTGTCGGCCTGCTCGATCAAGCCGAGCACCTCGATCAGCTCTTGATCGTTGAGCGCTTGCGCGGCGGCCATCGTCGCCGCAGCTTCTCACGTAGGGTCACATCCGTGTCCCTGACGGCGTCCTACAAGGGAGGCGAAGGAGAGCCCTTGGTCCTGCTGCACGGGTTCAGCGCCACCTGGCAGACGTGGCGCCCGGTCCTGCCTGCGCTGGAGGAGCGTCACGCCGTCTTCGCGCCGACCGTGCTCGGCCATCACGGAGGGCAGCCCTTCGCCGACGGCGAAGCCGCCTCGATCGTCGCGGTGGTGGATGACATCGAGCGGATGATGGACGCCGAGGGCATCGAGCGGGCCCACTTCGCCGGCAACTCGATGGGCGGCTGGCTGTGCCTGGAGCTGGCGGTGCGCGGCCGGGCGCTCTCCGCGGTCTGCATCTGCCCCGCCGGGGGCTGGGAGAAGGACAGCCCCGAGGGGCGCGCGGTGGTGCGCTTCTTCCGCCGCAACGAGATGGTGCTGCGTGTCTCACGGCCTTGGCTCGAGACGATCGCGCGCCGCCCCCGCCTGCGCTGGCTCTTCTTCCGCGACGTCGTCGCCTTTCCCTCCCGGATGGACGCCTCGTTGGCTCTGGCCAGCCTCGAAGGGGCTGCCGGCTGCGCGGTCGACGGCGACGAAGTAGCCGGCCTCGCCGAGCAGGCCGGCGACAGGGAGCTCGGTCCGATCGAGTGCCCCGTCCGGATCGCGCTGGGGACGTCGGACCGGCTCTTCCACCGGCCGGGCCACTTCGCCAAGCTGCGCCGCCTCCTCCCCGAGGCGGACTGGACCCGGCTCGAGGGCCTCGGTCACTTGCCGATGTCAGACGACCCGGCGCGGGTCGCGGAGGCGATCCTCGAGGTGACGGCGGGCGACCGGGTGACGCCCGCCGCCTAGCTCAGCGCCGCGCGGTTAGGCCGTCGAGGACCACCTCCACCGGTGAGCGGTGCTTGCCGTTGCCGCTCTCCTCGCGGGCGTGACGAAGCTCGGTGGCGAGCTCGCCCACGTTTTGGCCGAAGCTGCCGACCTCCTTCGCCGCCCGTGCGACATCGCGCGAGCGGAGCTTGACCCGCTTCGGCTGTGGCATCTTCACTCCCAGCAGCTTGTGGGGGTGCGAGTGGCGGGAGCGCATCGCCCCGATCGCCATGCCACCGGCGGCGCCGGCGAGTGCTGCGCCGCCCGCGAGCAGCGGCGTCCTTGCCTTGCTCGCGGCTTTGCCCACGGTTTTACCCGCGCTGCCCACGGTCTTGCTGGCGTCTTTGGCCGTGTGCTCGACCGTCTGTCGTACGGCTTTGATGCGAGTCTTGCCGTTCGAGCTGCGGTTACTGGCGGCGGCTTTCGATTTCGAGCGCGCCTGTGTTTTTTTCGGACTCGATCGTTTGCGGGTGGACGATCTTTTTGTCGATGCTCGGGTTTTGGCCTGAGCCATTTGTTCTCACTCCTTGTTTAGGTGGCCTGCGGGAGGCCGGGGGGGTCAGTTCTTGTTTTCGAGCTCTCGCTCACGCTCGGCGGCGCGTCTCTCGTCCAGCTCCGCCTCGGCCTCTGCTCGTCTCGCCTTCTCCTCGGCGACTGCGGCTTCCGTTCGCCGCTCCTCGGCTTGGCCGCGGTGATGCTGGACGTCGTCGTGCTGGGCCTCGACCTGAGCGTGCCCGATCTCCCGCCGCTCCTTGTTGCGGCGGGCCATCATGGCGACGATCGCGATCAGGATCAGTGCTGCGACGACGATGGCGATGATTGCGAGTGTGGACATCTCCTCCTCCTTCCCTCGTCTCACTGGGATTCCCGGTATTGGCAGGGTGAAACGCATTGCGAGGCGTTTCGCCACCTGCCACGCCTGCGGTGGTTAGTCGAGGACGCCGATCAGGATCGAAGCCACTATCGCGACCGGGGTGCCGATCAGGCTGAGGCGGGCGAAGAAGCGGCTCCATACGCCCTCATAGCCAACGCTCTGGAAGAGGAAGAGGCCGACGACATGGGCGAGGTTGACCAGCGCCATCGCCAGCGCGATCAGGATGCGCCCGGCGGAGGGGGAGTCGGCGGCGAGGAAGGCGAGGAGGAGGGTGCCGAGGATCGCGACCAGGATGCCGCCCACCTGTGCGGGTGTGAGGGGCGGCAGGTTGTGAGACGGACGCCAGCCTTCGCGCCGCCCGGCGACCGGTTCGGTTTCCTCGACATCGAGCACGTGGGGGTCCCTGGCACGGTCGACGATGAGCTCGATGACCGGCAGGTCGAGGTCGCGTTCGATCTGTTCGAGCAACCCCCGCTCGGCAAAGGCGCCGTCCTCGTCGCGGTGGGCGACGACCAGCACCTGGTCGGGATGGAGCTTGTGGATCTCGTCGCTGATCGCCATCATCGGATCGGAGTCGCCGACCTCTCCACTTGCCTCGATGCCCGCCCCGCGCAGCTCCTCTAGCGTGCGCTCGAGCCGCTCCCGGGCCGGGCCGATCGCCGCGTCCACGTCCCCCAGCATGTATTTGAGGCCCGACTCGGTCAGGGCCGGCGCCACCACGAAGACCTCGCCGATCTCCTCGCCGAGGTGAGCGACGAGGCTGTCGCGTAGCTCGCTACCAGCAACCGCCTCGTTGGCGACCACGAGAGCCCGCTTGCCGTTGCCCCTCATCACTTGGCGGCTACCCCGGCTCCGACCGCGGAAACGCTGCCGACGCTGTAGCGTCGCCTTGTGGGCGGCGAGGAGCAGATTCCGTGGCGTGGGCCGGGCCCCGGCCGTCCCGACCTCGCGATCCCGCCCGCCCGCATGCCTCTGCGCAGCCGGGGGCAGACCCGGAAGCGGTGGCGCTACGTCGGCTTCTACGGCCCCGAGCTGATGCTCTGCGCCGCCCGCGCCCAGGTCGGTCCCTTCGGCCAGTGCTTCTGGGCCCTCTGGGACCGGGAGGGCGACCGCAGCTACGCCAACACGCGACTGCGGCCGGGCAGCGACGAGGTGAGGATGGACGGGCCGCTGATCGAGATCGAGGCCCAAGGGCTGCAGGTGCGGCTGGAGCTGGGGGAGTCCGCCCCGGTGGAGGCGATCTGCCCCAGCGGCTCGGGCTGGGGCTGGACCCGCAAGCGCGCCGGGGTGCCGATCAGGGGGACGATCGAGACGCCAGCGCAGCGCTGGGAGGTCGATGGGCACGGCGTCGACGATCAGTCGGCCGGCTACCAGCAGCGCCGAACCAGCTGGCACTGGTCGGCGGGGATCGGCCGGGCGACGGACGGACAGCCGCTCGCCTGGAACCTGGTCGAGGGCATCAACGACCCGCCGGCGAACAGCGAGCGGGCGATCTGGCTTGACGGAGACCCTGCCGAGCCGGGCCCCGTCTCCTTCGAGGGGCTGGAAGCGGTCAAGTTCGGCGACGGCAGCTCGCTCGATTTCACTCCCGGCTCCGAGCGCGTCCGCGACGACAACCTCCTCATCTTCCGCTCCAGCTACCGGCACCTCTTCGGCGAGTTCAGCGGCTCCCTCGACGGCGTCGAGCTGGCCGAGGGTTTCGGCGTCATGGAGCAGCACGACGCGGTCTGGTAGCGGCTGGCCGTTGGGCCGGCTAAAGACCGCTTACGTCACATCATGTGGCACCAAATTTCAAAAAGCCACACTCTTGCGTCTTGTTCGGTATGTCATAGGCATCGAGGATTGCTCGATCCATGCCGCGCATAAGCAGCTTTTATGGGATCACGATCTGGATGTACCACGATGAGGCTCACCATCTCGGCCGACCGCATTTCCACGCTCGCTACGGTGGCGAGGAGGCTTCGATCGATATCGAGAGCCTCACTGTGATTGCCGGTGAGTTGCCTCCGCGAGCAAGGCGCCTGGTGGCAGAGTGGGCGATGGCGCACCGGATCGAGCTGCGAGAAAACTGGCGCCGTGCACGCGACCATGAGCCACTGGTCGCGATTGAGCCTCTGTCGTAAGGCCTCTAACATCGAGTCATGCGCGGCACCCCACTTTTGGTCGAAGCCAAGCCCTTGGATGGCCATGTGGTCCACGTCCGTTTCGAGGATGGGCTCAACGCTGACGTCGACCTTTCCTACTTGCTCGATTACGGGGGCGTATTCGAGCCTCTCCGGGATCAGGAGTACTTCCGCCAGCTTCGAGCCGATGCGGAGGCCGGCACGATCGTGTGGCCCAACGAGGCCGACATTGCGCCGGAGACCTTGTACGCGCACGCCCGGCGCCACGCCGCGGCAACTGCTTGAAGAAGCTCAGCCGGCGCGGCGGCGCTCATAGACCGGCGACGGCGATCAGTAGTCAAGCGCCAGGAAAGCGGAATTCAAGGACGAAGACCCTCACATCGATGGCCTGTTCCACATCTTCGATGGGTCGGCGATCGCCGAGGAAATCGGCTTCACCCGCGGCGACGCCTACGGCCACGTCTACCAGTGGCTTCACAACGACAACACCAAGTCAGGCAACGTCGGCCCGCCGCTCTGGCTCGACTTCTTGCCGCCCTGATCCCCGCCAGGAGCTAGGTGTAGTTACCCATGACGTTGTTCCAGCTCGGCGAGCCGAGCTGCGGGCGGCTTGTGGCCGAGAGAGCCGTGTCGTCGGGTGAAGTTGTAGTGGCTGAGCCAGCCAGATAGGGCTGCGCTGCGCTCGGAGGAGCTGCCGTAGATCGCACCGTGTGCCCAACGACGGGTGAGCGTCTGGATGAAGCGCTCCGCCTTGCCGTTGGTCTGTGGCCTGTAGGGACGCGTGCGCAGATGGCGCAAGCCAAGCTCCCTGCAGGCCTCTGCATGGGCGTTTGAGATGTAGCAGGCGCCGTTGTCGCTCATCACGCGCTCCACCGTGATTCCCATCGAGGCAAGCCAGCGAACCGCCCTACGTAGAAAACCTGCCGCGGTAGGCCCGCGCTCGTCGGCGAGCACCTCGACGTAGGCGAGACGCGTGGCGTCATCGACGCAGACGTGGATGAACTCCCAGCCGGTGACGTTGCGCTGCTTGCCGTTCTCGGTGCGACGCGAAAGGCTGGGGCCTCGAACGCCGGTGACACGATGCCCGGCGCCCTTTGAGCTGATTCGAGCCAGCTTCTTGATGTCGACGTGGATCAGCTCGCCCGGGCGCTTTCGCTCGTAGCGATTCGGCGCCGCGACCGGCTCCAACCTGGAGAGCTTGCCGAGGCCGATCCGCCCCAGCCAACGCGAGACGGTCGAGATCGCCAGGCCAAGGCACTCTGCAATCTCAGCCGCGGTCATCCGCAGGCGTCGCAGCGCCTCGATCGCCTTGATGCGGTCTGCCGGCAGCTGCGTGGGCCGTGTCTTGGGCGCAGAGCTGCGATCGAGTAGGCCCGTCTCTCCCTCGGCTCGCCAGCGCGAGAGCCACTTGGCGGCGGTGCGCTCGCTCACTCCGGCGGCCTCGGCCGCCTCCGTGAGCGACCACTCTCCTTCGAGGCGGTCTACGAGCAGGCGCCTGCTTTTCGGGCAGGTACGGGCATTACCGTGCAGGTTCATCCGGTGTCCTCCTTGAGTCTGGGTGGGTCGACACCCCCAGCCTTCAAGGAGGCCCGGATGAACAACGTGGTCAGGAACTACAGCTAGGACAAACGGGCGTCGGAAGGCAGAGCACGGACGGCGGCCTCGAGGTGGAGCTCCTCGATCGCGCTGCGCTGACGCATGGCCCGTTCGCACAGTTGTTTGAAGTCGAAGCCGGCCAGACTCGTTCCGAGCGTGTGATCGAGGGCGGTCCACATCCGCATCTTCCCGTTGACGCCGATGCAGAGCATCTCCAGCTCAGCCAGTCGGCTCAGCGGGGAGTAGCCGCGCAGCTGGCCGTTCAGCTTCAGGCGGCCCAGCTTCTCAGCGACCCAGGCCCCCAACGGCTTGATCGGGTTGCGGCTGATCCCGAGCCGCTCCATCACCTGCTCGAGCGTCGCCCGGTCGGCTTCGATCTCGGCGCAGATCTCCGCCAAGGGCACGCCGAAGTTCTCGTCTCCTTGATTGCTCGCGCGCAACCGCCGCGCCAGCTCGACCCCGACCGTGGCGCCGGCCAGGTGGTCATTGAGGTAAATGGCAAGGAGGTTTTCCGGATCCGCCGAGAGTCTCAACCAGCTCCTTTGGGTTCGCTGAACTCATTCATTCCTACCCACCGCCTCGCGGTGCGAACCAGGCTCTAGCCGCGCCCGCCCGAGGAGACCAGCTCCAGCACTTCCCGCTCGATCCTTACCCTTGCCCGCGGCCCGAGCTTCCCGTTGCGAGGCCGCGCGGGGTCGATCGTGACGCCGTCGCGGAAGCGGTCGAGGACGCGGGGGTCGATGTAGGAGCTGCGGCAGACCGCGGGTGTGTTGCCGAGCGCCTCGGCGACCTGGTCAACCGCCTCGCGGATCGCCTGCTTGGCCGCGTTCTTCGATCGTGGCTTCGGCCGGCCGGCCAGCTCGACCGCGGCGAGCACGGTCCCGTGCCAGGTGCGGAAGTCCTTGGCCGAGAACCGCTCGCCGACGTGCTCCTGGATGTAGGCGTTGACGTCATCGGAGCGAACGTCGCGCCAGGCGCCGTCCTCGCGGAAGGCGAGCAGGTCCTCGGGGCCGCCGCGACGGCGACGCATCGTCTCGATCGCCTGCCGCACTCCCTTGTCGCGGATCGATTGCACCCGCCGTTGTCCGCTCTTGGCCGGGAAGTCGAAGACGACCTCGCCATCGCTGATCTTGACGTGCTCACGGAGGACGGTCGCCACCCCGTAGCTCTCGTTGGTCTCGGCGTACTCCTCGCCGCCGACGCGGAAGAAGCCGAGGTCGAGCAGCCGCACGGCGCAGGCGAGCGCACGCTCGCGTGGCATTCCCTCCAGCTTCAGGCTGCGCGCCACCGCCCGTCGCAGAGCGGGCAGCTCGGCGGCGAACTCGCGCGCCGCCTCGAACTTCCGCTCCGCCCGCCGCCGCTGCCAGCGCGAGTGGTAGAGGTACTGCTTGCGGCCGGCTGCGTCGATCCCGGTCGCCTGGATGTGACCGAGCGGATCGGGGCAGATCCAGACGTCCTTCCAGGCCGGTGGGATCGCCAGCTCGCGGATCCGCTCCAGCGTCTCCTCGTCCTCGATCCGCTCGCCCCCTGGATCGAGGTAGGTGAAGCCTCCGCCCCGCCGCCCTCGCCGGATCCCCTCCCCCGAGCAGTCGGAACGTCGCAGCCTGCCACGGCGCTTCGCGGTGCCCATCGGCTATTCGGGTGGAGCGGGAATCGGATGCTCGGCAAGCGCGCCGGTGTTGGAGCGCTCCGGGCTCGCCTTCAGCGTGCAGTTGACGATTACGGCCTTCACCTGCCCCGGCAAGTACCCCCGGTGCTCGCGACCTGAACCCACCCAGCTTTCTGTTTCCGCCCTGGGGGCTGGGGTAGCTGCCGAAGACGTGAGAGCCAAGGCTTGGAGAGAGGCGCGACGGCGCGGTCAAGGTCCTTCTGAAGCCATGAGGGTGGACGGCTAGCTCCGGCGTGGCGGCGATCGGCTACACCCTCTCGAGTGAGGAGCAGCGGCCCGAGGCGCTGGTCGATCTGGCTGCCCGGGCTGAGCAGGCCGGCTTCTCCTTCGCCGGGATCTCCGACCACTTCCATCCCTGGATCGACAAGCAGGGCAACAGCCCCTTCGTCTGGGGGGTTCTGGGGGCGATCTCGCAGCGGACCGAGCGTCTCGAGCTGATCACCGGGGTCACCTGCCCGACCTTCCGCATCCACCCGGCGATCGTTGCCCAGGCCGCCGCCACCGCGGCGGCGCTGCTGCCGGGTCGCTTCTCGCTCGGGGTCGGCAGCGGCGAGAACCTCAACGAGCACGTCCTCGGCGAACGCTGGCCCCCGGTGCGGGAGCGCCAGGCCCGGCTCGAGGAGGCGATCGAGATCATCCGCCTGCTCTGGGAAGGCGATCTCGCGTCCCATCGCGGTGAGCACTACCGGGTCGAGAATGCCCGCATCTACTCGCTGCCCGAGGAGCCGCCCCCGATCCTGGTCGCGGTTGCAGGGAATCGATCGGTGGACCTCGCCGCGAGAGCCGGCGACGGGCTCATCGGCACCGCGCCGAAGGCCGAGTCGGTGGCGCGCTTCCGTGAAGGTGGGGGCGAGGGCAAGCCGACCTACGGCCAGCTGCACATCTGCTGGGCGGAGAGCGAGGAGGAAGCCGTACGCACAGCGCTCGAGTGGTGGCCGAACGCCGCGGTCAGCGGCAGCCACTTCCTCGAGCTGCCCCTGCCCGCCCACTTCGAAGAGGCCGCCGAGCTGGTCGACGAGGAGGACATCGCCGACAGCGTCGTCTGTGGGCCGGATGCCGAGCGCCACCTCGAGGCGATCCGGGAATACGTCGACGCCGGCTACGACCACGTCTACGTCCACCAGATCGGGCCCGATCAGGAGGGCTTCTTCGATTTCTACGAGCGCTCGGTGCTGCCGGAGCTGCGATGAAGCTGATCTTCGCCCCGATCGGAATCGTCGCCGGACTGCTCGCCGGCCTCATCGCCCAGAAGGGGTTCGACCGGCTGTGGGCGCTCTTCGACGAAGAGGAGCCGCCGGAGCCCGACCAGCGGGAGATCCGCTACGCCAAGCTGATCCCGGCCCTGCTGATCGAGGGCGCGATCTTCCGCCTGACCAAGGGACTGGTCGACCACGGCATCCGCGGCGGCTTCGCGCGGCTGACCGGAAGGTGGCCAGGGGAGGAGAGAGATGAGTCCTGAACAGAGGAGGTCACGATGATTGGAGCCTTGCTACTTGGATTGGTCGCCGGAGCGATCGGAAGGGCGATCGTTCCCAACGACGTCTTCGAGCACATGAGCGGGCCGCGCTCCTGGCTGGTCTCGATCGTGCTCGGGTTGGTCGGCGCAGCCGTCGGGTGGGCGTTCTTCACGGCGCTGCTTGGGATTGGGGACCGGGACATGTTCGACTGGGGTGGCATCGGCAGCGCCCTGATCGGCGTCATCGCCGTCCTCCTGCTCGCCGGTTTCGTGATGCGCCGCATGGATGGGGGAGAGCACCACCATCGGAACGTCGCGCCGCGCTAGAGCGCGGGAGTCGGCGATCGCTGGCAGGCGTTCGGTGAACGCCTGCCAGAGCCGCTCGGCTTCTGTGCCGCTGGCCTCCCGCGCCTCAACGCGAATCCGCTTTCCATTGACCTCGACCCAGGCGCGGGGGTCGGCGCGCAGGTTGAGGCGCCAGGCCGGGTCGCGGTCGCTGCCTAGGTTGAGGGCGCCGACGGCGTAGGCATCCGCGCTCCGTACATAGGCGAGCACTGTGGTGCGCGGAGTACCCGAACGGCGTCCGGTCGTCGTCAGCGCCAGCACTGGCTGGCCGCCGGCGAGGAGGCGGGAGCGCCTGATGCGTCCGCGGCTGAGCCGCAGCAGCCTCGCGTGCACACGACCCACCTTGGGCTGGACGCGGCGAAATCGGGTCAGGGACTGCAGGAATTGGGCGGACGTCATCTCGGGCACATATCCTTGAGAGGTTCTCAAGAACTTACCCAATCTCTTGAGAGGCTGTCAAGGCAATGCCCAAAACGCGCCCGGCGGAGAGCCGCGACGACAAGATGGACGAGATCCTCACCGTGGCCGAGGGGCGACTGCGCGAGGGCGGCTACCAAGCTCTCTCAGTCGCGGCGATCGCGCGCGAGCTCGGTCTCGCGCAGAACGCGATCTACTGGTACTTCCCCTCCAAGGACGAGCTGTTCGTCGCGACGATGAACCGCATGCTGGGGACGATCGGGGCTCGTAAGCCCTCCAAGAAAGTGGGGGAGCTGGAGCGGATCCTCTGGTTCACCGACCAGTTTCAGCCCCTCTCGGGCCTGAGGCCCGCGATGAACGACCGCGCCCGCAGCTCGCCGGTCGTCGCGAGTTTCGCCCGGCAGCTCGATGCGCTGCTCTCGAAAATGCTCTCCAACGTCTTGCGCGAGCACGTCCCCGCCGACGAGCTGTCTCTCGCTGTCGAGTCCTTCAGGGCGACGGTCGACGGGACCTTCGTCAAGGGGCTCAACAAGCGCGCCAGGCGCAAACTGCTCACCTTCACCCTGAGGCGACTGACCGCCGGGAAGCTCGAGTGAGCGTCCTCAGCCAGGTTGCGGAGCGGCTTGCACGTCGGAAATCTCAACGGTGTCCGCGGTCGCGTTTTGTCGCCTGGAGAGGGCGAGGCACGGCAGCGCCAGGACTGAGATCCCGGCTCCCATCAGGTAGGACGGCGCATACCCCCAGACGTCAGCAGCCCGGCCGAGCACCGGCTGGGCCCAGACCCCGCCGCTGGAGTCCATCAGCGAGTCGAACGAGAGGATCGTCGCTCGCTGCCGCGAGGGGATCAGGCCGTTGAGGTAGGTCTGGCGAATCGGCATCGAGGCCGCGAACAGCAGGGCCCAGACGGCGATCAGCACGATCACCGCCGCGAAGCTCTCGACGATCCCGATCAGGCCCAACGCCATTGCGCTGAGTCCCGCGATCACGATCAGCGCCGAGGTACGGCGGTGGAAGAGCCGGCGGATCCGCGGCGCCGCCACCCCGCCGGCGATCTGCGCGCCGGCGACGATCGCCGCCACCAGGCCGGCGATCGAGTAGGCCTGCGGATCGCCGTAGAGCTCGAGGAGATATGGCTGCAGGGCGTAGAAGGCGTAGATCCCGACGCCGCCAGTGAACAGGGCCTCGACCATCAGCCACTTGACTGCGGGCACTCGCCAGCCGTAGTCGATAGAGGCGGAGGCGACCTTTCGCATCTCGGCCAGCGGCCGCCCGCCCCTCTCGGGCGTGAACCCGATGTCGTGCATGAGCCTGAAGGCGACCCCGAACATCACGATCAGGACGAGACCGCGAAGCACGAACGGCACTCCGAGGCTGGTCTGCTGGGCGATGATCCCTCCCGCGACCGAGCCGGTGAGCATCGCCGCCCCGGTGACGACTTGGCCGCGTCCGAGCACCGACTCCAGCTCTCCCTTGAAGCCGGTCGCGGCGAGCGCGTCGACCAGCCAGGCTTCGACCGCGCCGGAGAAGAACGTGAACCCGAGGCCGAGCAGCATCGAGGCGACCGCCCACTGCCAGAACGGGGCCTCGACCTGCCACAGCAGCACGTAGAGCAGCGTCGACACGGTCAGCGTCACCGTGCCGAGCAGATAGGAGGCACGGCGCCCGACGGTGTCGGCGACGATCCCGGTCGGCACCTCGAACAGCACCATTCCGGCGGTGAAGAAGGCGTTAGCCGCGAATGCCTCCAGGTTCGAGAGGCCGGCGTCGAGCAGGAAGATCGTGTTGATCCCCCAGATGAACGAAGCCGCCAGCGTGTTCCCGAGCAGCAGGGCCAGGTAAGTGCGCTGGATCGACCGGGGCGTCGGCATCAGCTGACATGTATCTCAAAGACGCCGGCGCGCTAGGTGGCCAGTTGCGGCCGGCTGCCGCGCGCCGGCAGGAGCAGGGCCGAGAGGCAGACCATCCCGAAGGCAGTCGCCTGCAGGGCGATCCCAAGCGGGTTGCCGGAGAGGGGATCGTCGAAGACGAGGATGCCACCGGCGATCTGGCTCGTGTTGGCGACCAATCCCATCAGGCCGATCGTCTCGATCGCCTGTCCGCCTTGGAGCGCCGCCACCACCGCGTACTGAGCAAGCGCGCCGCAGGCGACGATGAGCGCGATCCAGGGGAGGATGACGGCGATCGAGACTCCGTCGGCGCCGGTCAGGCCCTTGATCGCGACTCCCGCCAGCGCGACCAGGGTTCCGGCCAGAGCGGCGAGAAGGAGGCCGCGGCGGGCGACGAGCCGCTCCGAGCGGTGGCCGAGCGCGAGGCCGATCGCGATCAGCGCCAGCCCTCCCTCGAAGCCGAGGATGGCGGCGAGCGAGAACTCGGAGTGGCTACCGCTCAGGTGGGGCACGGTGAGGACGAGCAGGGCGAGGCCCGCGCCGCCGACGAGCAGCGCCAGCCACTGTCGCGGCTCGACCTTGTCGCCGAAGATCCGCTGAGACATCACGGCCAGGGTCACTGCGCCGCCGGAGAGCACCGCCTGCACGATCGAGATCGGCGCCATCGAGAGCGCCGCGACGTGGATCAGCCAGGCGATCGCCGCGAGGCTCCAGCCGGCCGCGAACCATGGCGACCCGGCGAGCCGCCGGGCGCTGCGGAGCGGCTGCCGGATGCGGACCGGCTCCAGGCGGTGGCAGCCGCGGTGCTTCAGCAGCGACGCGAGATTCGTCAGCAGCGCGGCGAGAAGGGCGAGTGCGATTCCGGCCTGCGCCAAGTGCTACCGCCGATCCGTGGGGGGTTTCAGCCGGCGGCGCACCGCCGCGACCGCGGCGGGCG
Organism: uncultured Solirubrobacterales bacterium; assembly: GCA_963728045.1. Lineage (GTDB taxonomy): Bacteria > Actinomycetota > Thermoleophilia > Solirubrobacterales > 70-9 > VRUE01. The sequence continues at coordinate 876,078 of CAVSIE010000002.1, read as the reverse complement.
TCGTGCGGCACGCTTTTGCGATCGTGTTGTTGGTGTGATCGGGCGCCCGCTGCATCTCGAACTCGATCAGGCTCGCGCGGCGCAGCTTGGCGCGGGAGTCGCGGCTCCAGTCGCTCGGCGCCGCGTCGAGAGCCTCCTCCCCGGCGCGCTCCCGCCTGCACCCGAGGCAGAAGCAGCCATCGGCGGAATCGGTCCAGGTGTCCGGCAGCGGGACGCGCTCGCCGTGCATCCGGCTCACCGCCACGCCACAGCGATCGCAGGTCCACTTCAGCGCGGTGTCGTGGGTGACGGTCATCCGGCGACCCGGGGGCGCCGGCGCCGGCGGTGAGAGCGCTGGCCCTGGTGCGACGAGCCGTTCCGTTGCCCGCCCCCTTTGTGGTGCTGGTCGAACTCCCGGGAGAGGCCGAGGGCGCCCGCCATGCGCCGGACTTCGTCCGTCTGGTCGGCGAGCACGAAGCTGATCCCGGTGCCGCGCCGGCCGGCGCGGCCGGTGCGCCCGACGCGGTGCACGTAGGACTCGTGGTCGCCGGGGGCGTCGAAGTTGACGACGTGGGTGATGTCGGGGACGTCGATCCCCCGGGCGGCCACATCGGTTGCGACCAGCGCGTCGATCTGACCCCTCTCGAAGCTGGCCAGCGCCCGTTCGCGCTGACGCTGGTTCTTGTCGCCGTGCATCGCGGCCGCGTCGATCCCGCGACTGCGCAGGCGCTTGACCAGCCGGTCGGCGCCGCGCTTGGTGCGGACGAAGACGAGCGTGCGGCCGTCCTCCTCACCGCGCAGCTGCTCGACCAGCCGGTCGAGCTTGTCGCTCTGCGCGTCGAAATGGAAGAAGTGGTGCTCGATGTCGGCCTTCGCCTGCTTGGGCGCGGCCTGGGTGTGGCGACGGGCGTCGCGGGTGTAGGCGGCGGCGACCTTACCGGTCGCGCCCTGCAGGGTCGCGGAGAAGAAGAGGGTCTGGCGCTGCTTCGGCGTCTGGGCGACGATCCGATCCACCGCCGGCTTGAATCCCATGTCGAGCATGCGGTCGGCCTCATCGAGGACGAGGACGTCGACGTGCTTGAGCGAGACGACGCCGCGGGAGATCAGGTCCTCGAGGCGGCCCGGGGTGGCGACGACGACGTCGGCGTTGCGCGCGGCCTTGCTCTGGGGGCCGAAGCCGACCCCGCCGTAGACGGCCGCGATCCGCAACCGGCAAGCCTCGGCGACGGATTCGAGCTCGTCGACGATCTGGCTCGCCAGCTCGCGGGTGGGGGCGAGGACGAGTGCCGAGAGACGGCCGGGCTCGACGAGCTCGACCAGGGGAATGCCGAAGGCGAGCGTCTTGCCCGAGCCGGTCGGCGACTGGACGAGCAGGTCGTGACCGGCGAGCGCGTCGCGGACGACCAGCTGCTGGACGGGGAAAGGTTGGGTGATGTCGCGGCGTGCGAGCGCGCGCACCACAGGTTCAGAGATGCCGAGATCGGCAAAAGAAGTGATTGTTGTGGCTCCTTGTATGAGCGTTGTAGGGAGATCCAGCGACCCCTAAACGCAAAGCAGCGCAGCGAGGAAACGGAACCTCTCGGGCAGCGTTGAACTCCCGCCCGACTCAGTCACCGTAGCAGCCTACCCTCAGTGCAGCGGTTTTTCACCGCCCCTGCTCCATTTGCTCCAGCCCCTGGTCGAGCTCGGCCGGGGTGACCGCAGCGGTGAGGGCGGGGACAGCTCGGAAGGTGGAGGCCGGCAGCCTCAGCCGGAAGGCGATCCTCCGGTCGCGGTCGAACGCGGTGACGAGGGGATTGTCTCCCCAGCTGACCAGCCAGCCACCGTCCTCGAGCTGTCTCGCCGAGCCGCAGCAATGGCTGGCGCGCACCGCTGGATCGTTGAGCTGGCCGAGGTAGGTCGCCCTGCCGCGCTCGAGGTCGAGGCGGTAGAAGACGACTCGCGGCCGGCGCGGCCGGTCCTTGCCGTTGTCGTAGATGCTGAGGCTGCCGTCGTCGGCGATGCGAGCGTCGTGCTGTCCGCCGAGCAGCTTCCTGGCTGGGTCGCCGGCGATCCGCAGCGAGTTGGCCGTCTTGCTGCCGCCCAGCTTCCAGCGGATCTCGCCGGTCGCGCGGTGGATCCCGTAGACCGCGTCGGTGTGGCGCGTCGAGATCACCACTTCGTCCGCTCCGCGCGGCTCGATCGAGTTGATGTGAACCGGGTCGAATGCCTGGCGCCCCTGCAGCCTTCGCCTTGGATTGCTGAGCACGTTGCGCCACCAGCGTCCGGTCTCCGCAAGGGCTATCTGCTCGCGGGAGTTCCAGCGCCACAGCAGCCGACCGCGCGGATCGAGCTCCTGGACCTCGGCGGAGACGACCGCCGCCCTCTCGGGCCCGCCGTAGCGACGGAGGTCGGCCGTTTCCGGAACGTAGGTGTCGACCAGGACCTTGCCGTTGTCCTGCTCGCGGTACTCGTGTCCGTCGACGATCGTGCCCTTCGTCCTGACCAGCCGCAGCAGCTCGCCCGCCGGCGAGCGAATCTCGTGCGCCATGCGCGGGTCGAGCCCGTAGCCGTCCCCGAACGACCTGGCCCAGGCAATGGTCCCGTCGTGAAGCACCTGCGCCCACAACGCGCGCGTGCCGGGGCTGTACCACCAGCGCGGCACGCCCTCGTGGTCGAAGACGATCACCCATGGGCGCGAGTCCCGTGAGGCCCTGAAGCTGACCGCGAACAGGCCCGGCGGAATGTCGCCAAGGCGCTCGAAGCGCCAGGCCGGGAAGTCTGCGGGGAGGCAACGCACCTCGTATTCGTGCCGCTTCCCGCCGTCGGTGACCGCTATCCGGAAGTCCTCGCCGGGCTGCACGCCGGGATCGACCGGAATGCTCCCCGTCCGCGCCGGGCCGGAGCCGACCGCGACCCTGACGCCATCCTCCGTCTCGGCGTGGATCGGCCTCGCATTGCGACCGCAGCGTGAGACATAGCGCGATTCGGCCGGATCGAAGTCCGGGTAGAGGCCCTCGATCTCAATCGAGGACTCGTCAGCCGAGGGAGCATCCGGCCCCCCGCCGCAGCCCGCTACCGCCAGCAAGATCAGGGCGCCGATGGCTAGGGCTAAAGAACGAAGCCGCTTTACATCGTTGTTCACCCCCGGCACCTACCCCGCCCGCGGTCAAAACGAATCGGAAGGCCTGGGCGCCGGTCGGCGCCGCGGGGGAGTGACATCCCCGAGCGTTTTGTACGACGAGGAGCGGGTAGCGCACAGGTGAGGCCGAACCAAGGGGAGACGAGTGGGAAATGATCGTTGTCCGTGAGTGCATGAGCACCGACGTCTCGCCCGTTCGCCCCGACACCTCGCTGGTCGAAGCGGCCCAGCAGATGCGCAGCAGCGGAGTCGGCGGCGTTCTGGTCCTCGATCGCGAAGGCGAAGGATGCGTGGGGATCCTGACCGAGCGTGACATCGTCGTCCGAGTCCTGGCCGAGGGGCGGGAGCCCCGCGCGGCCTTCGTCCGCGATGTCGCCACGATGGATCCCGTCACCTGTGCGCCCGAGGAGGACGTTGAGGCAGCCACCTCGCGAATGCGCGAGCACGAAGTCCAGCACCTCCCTGTTTGCCTGGCGGGCAAGGTGGTCGGCATGGTCTCCCTCGCCGACATCGTTTTCGGCCGGCCGGACGAGGAGCGGGGAACGATCATGCCGCCCCGAGCAATGAGCCGGTAGCCGGGAACCGACTACTGATCGGCCCGTTCGGCTGCCCGCTCGCGCACGCTCTCCTTCTGCTCGAGCGTCATCGCGCCGGGGTGGCCGTCGCCAGGCCAGGGGCTGAGGAGCAGCAGGAGGCGAGCGTCCGAGCTGGCGACGATCGTGCGCCGCTCACCGGGTGCGAACTCGAACAGGTGACCGCTCCCGGCGGACACGCTCTCGCCCTCGGGCGTGCTCACCTCGACCTCGCCGTCGATCACCACAACTCTGGCTCGCTCGTGGACCTCGTGCTCCTGCATCTGCTCGCCCGCGGGGAGGTGCAGCACGACCGCCCGCGCATCGTCCGCGGAAGAGAGGATCTGCGGCTCGTGCGAATCCGCCTCGATGTTTCTCAGATCCCAGCTCTTCATCGTCGTCAAAGCTCCCGCTCGTAGTAAAGCATCGAGGGGCCGTCCTCGCTGCCTTCGCGGTTGGTGAAGCCGGCGCTCTCATAGAGCGCCCGGGCTGCGGTGTCGGTCTCGCCGGTGTTGAGGTCCATGTGGGTGGCGCCGGCGCCGCGGGCAGTCTCCATCGCGGTCTCCAGCAGCGTCCGGCCGATGCCCTTGCCGCGCAACTCGGGCACTACATATAGCTCCTCCAGGTAGGCGTCGAGCTTGCCGCTCCATATAGAGAGCAGGTAGCGCATCTGGGCGATCCCGTCCGGACCGTCGCCGGCCAGCAGGAAAGTCAGGACCCCCTCCTCGATAAACGCGGCCGCCCGCTCGGCCAGCACCACAGCGCCGGGAGTCGGTTCGGAGAACTCGGTGTTGAAGTCGTGCAGGAGGCGCCCGATGTCGTCGGCGTCGGCGACGGTCGCGTGGCGGATGGTCACGTCTGGTCTCATGGGATTGGCCTGGCTCCTAAGTCGCACATATAACGACTAATGCGCCAGGCTAAGGGTGGCGGTAGCGTGATGGGCACGCCATGCCCGCGAACGGCAAGCAGACCAGCTGGCGCACCTGGGTCGTCGGCATCCTCGTCGCCCTCGCCCTGATCGTCGCCCTGCAGAACTCCCAGCAGGTCCGGGTCGACGTCCTCTTCGTCACGATCGACGCTCCCCTCGTAGTGACGCTGCTGGTGGCCGTCGCGATCGGGGCGCTGATCGGTTACGTCGCCCCGGTCGTCCGCCGCCACCGCCGCGACGAGCGCCGCAAGAGCGCAGTCGATCGGTAGGCCCCTCCAGATTGGACAAGGGCCGGCGGAAATCCACTCCGCTCGAATGTCTTTGCGGTGGGGGGCGCTGGCCGTGGCGCCCCGAATTGGGCTCATATGCCAAACGCACCGCGCCTCACCTATGCAAACGTCGTCTCCACCCTCGCTCTTTTTCTTGCCTTCGGTAGTGGCGCCGCCTATGCAGCAAACACGATCCACTCCGGTGACATAGCCCCCGGGGCGGTTCGTGCCTCAGACGTCTTCAAAAGGGCGATCACGACCGGCAAGCTCGCCGTGGGCGCGGTGCGGAGCAACCAGATCGCCGACGGCGCGGTGGGCTCCAAGCAGCTCGGCGTCGCTGCGGTCGCGCCCTCGAACCTCCAGTTCCCGGTCTCCTACGCCGCCAGCCCCCACGGCGGCTCGGCTGCCGTGACCGAAGGATTCGATCCCTATCCGGTAGCCGACAACACCTGGGTCCAGAGGCCCGGCGAGATCGACGTCGTCTTCGGCGCGGCCACCGCGACGCTCGCCTACGACGACTCGGGGGCGGGAGCCTGCCGGGTCTACTTCGAGGTCAGCCTCAACGGCCAGCAGGTCGGCGGTGGCGAAGTCTCGACCGGCTCGACCACACTGCAGCGGGTCGAACAGAGCGTCGGCGCCCAGCCCCAGATCGACCCGCTGGTCCCCACCGAGAACCAGCTGACCCTTCGGACCGGCTCAAATGGCGCCTGCGCGCCGGATTCCACCATCGACTCGACCCGTTTCCGCGTGCTCGACTTCGGCTGAGTCACCGCGTTCGTGTCGTGACTGATTAGGTATCAGCTACCGCGATGGCAGCGTGCGCTCAGTGAGGTGGCGGAGCAACCCATCCATCCCCCGTTCGCGGTGCACCCGCCGCTGGTCGTCGGCGCCGTTGCCCTCGCGCAGGATCCGCTCGATCTCGTCGAGGACGGCGTCTCCTCCGAGGTCGCGCGCGTAAGGCCGCACCGAGTCGAGCACCCGGCGGGCGACGTGCCGGGCCGGCGCCGGGGTTTGGTCGTCGAGCACGATCTCTGCCTCGAGCCCGTGACTGGAGGCCTGGAAGTAGGACTCCTCCAGCGCCTCTCGGTAGAGGGCTGGCTTGGTCGGCTCGTCGAGCTCCTTCGCCGCGATCGCCTGGATCAGGCCGGCGATCGCGCTGGAGGTGAGGGGGTCGGTGGGGACGTCGAGGGCGCGCATCTCGACCGTTCCCAGCTTGGGGTGGGGACGGACGTCCCACCAGATGTAGGTGTAGTCGTCGACCCCAGCGGCGGCGATCAGCTGGTCGGCGACCCGGCAGAAGTCCTCGTAGTCACGGAAGAGGCGCGGCACCTGGAAGCGCGGGTAGGCCCGCACCACCGAGGTGCGGGCGCTGGCATGGCCGGAGTCGGCTCCCTCGCGGAAGGGCGAGTTGGCGCTCAGCGCCTGCAGCACCGGCAGGTAGAGGCGAAAGGCGTTGGCCAGCCGCACCGCGACGTCCGGCTCGGGCATGCCGACGTGGACGTGGAGGCCACAGGGCGGGTTGGACAGCAGGTCCCCGAAGTCATCGCGGACGACGTCGTAGCGCGGCTTCGCCACCAGCTTCGCCTTGCCGGCAGGGGCAGAAGGGTGGAGCCCCGCCGCGAGCAGGCCGAAGCCGGCCTCGTCGATCGCTCGCCTCAACTCGCCCAGCTGCTCGAGGGCTTCGCCGGGCCCGTGGCAGACACCCGTCTTCAGCTCGATCTGTTCGGTGAAGATCTCGGAGGAGACGCGCCCGGCCAGTGCTGAGGGCACCTCGTCGAGCACCGCTTCGCTCACCGTCGCCAACGCCAGCTCCTCGTCGACCAGCAGCAACTCCTCCTCGACGCCCAGCGACAGCGGCGGCGAGGCGCCGAAGCGATGCGCGTAGCGATCGGATGCGCCTTCCGGCGCCAGCGTCCCCATGGGCCCGGAGCTACCCAACCCCGGCTTGGGATCAAACTACTCAGGCGCGGAAGACCGTGGTACTTCTTGAAGATGACTAAAGACAAGCCAATCGCCTGCTCGCTTGGCGCGGGGGAGCTCGAACAGCGCCTCGCCGCGATAGCCGAGATCGGCGCGGAGAGCCTTGTCTCGCATGAGGTCGAGGGTGACCGCCACCTGCTGCGCTTCCGCGCGGATGCGAACACGCGCAGGCGGCTGGAGGGAATCGTCGCGGCTGAGGCCGAGTGCTGTTCGTTCCTCGATCTATCCCTGGGTGAAGACGGCGACGAGCTGGTCCTCTCGATCGCCGCGCCGGAGGACGGGCGAGCCATCGCGGACGGGCTTGCCAAGGCGTTCGCCGCCGCGGCTACGTAGTTCGCTCGGATTGGAGCCAGGCGCCCTGAAGTCTCACGACTCCTTGATCTGCAGGCTTGCAGTCGCCTCGATCGTCGGGCAGCTCGCCTGGGTCGCGATCATCTTCGCCGCCGGGTTCCTGGAGCCGGGCTACAGCGAGATCCGGGACGCGGTCAGCGAGCTGGGGGCGGACACCGCGACGCGTCCTTGGCTCTTCAACGTCGCCGTCGCGATCTGGGGCCTCTGGACGGGACGCTGGGCAGCGGCTCGGTGCTCGACACCAGCGAGCTCTACTACAACGGCAACAGCCAGGGCGGGATCATGGGCGGCGCCCTGACCGCGGTCGCGCCCGACTTCACCCGGGCATCGCTCGGCGTGCCGGCGATGAACTACTCCGTGCTGCTGCCGCGCTCGGTTGACTTCGATCCGTTCGCGCAGGTGTTCTACCCGTCATACCCGAACGAGACGGCGCGGCCGCTGATCCTCGACCTGATCCAGATGCTCTGGGATCGCGGCGAGCCAAACGGCTACGCGCACCGGATGACCGACGATCCGCTGCCCAACACACCCGCCCATCAGGTGCTGATGAACGTCGCCTTCGGCGACCACCAGGTGACGATCTACCAGGCCGACGTCGAGGCCCGCACGATCGGCGCCGCCGCCCACCGGCCGGTCCTCTTCCCCGGACGCTGGCCGGACACGGACGTGCTCTGGCGCGTCCCGCCGATCCGCCACTACCCGTACACCGGCTCGGCGATCTACTACTGGGACACCGGCCCGGTGCGGGAGGACCCGCTTAACCCCGGCAAACTGATCGGGGTCGAACCGCCGCCCTACGAGAACCTTCCCAACCGCAGCGGCGTGGACCCGCACGGCGCTCCCCGCGCAGCGCCGGCAGAGCAGCAGCTCGTCTCCAACTTCTTCGCCGGAGCGATCCTGCAGAGCGACGACTGTGGCGGCGGTCCCTGCTTCGCGGGAGGCTTCACCGGGCCATAGCCACCGCCGCACAGGCGTGAAATGCACGCATCGTTGCGGGGGGTTGTGAGTCGGAGCGGCCTTACCGACCATTTGGGAGATGCGCACGATCCGAGGAATCGGGGCAGCGGCGCTGATCGCCGTCATCGTGATCGCCGCTCCCTCGCGCGCCGATGCGTCCCCCGCGAACGTGGCCGCCCTGCAGGCGGCGCTGAAGGGGCTGCATCTCTACAGGGGGTTCGTCGATGGGATCAGGGGGTCTCTCACCCGGCGTGGGATCACCGCTTTCCAACGGCGCCGCGGCCTGGCGGCGGACGGCATTGCGGGGCCACGGACGCGACGGGCGCTCGGGTGGAGGGGAAGGCCGCCGCTCGGCAGCCGGGTGATGCGGTTCGGAAACCGGGGCTGGGACGTCGCGGCGTTGCAGTTCCTGCTCCAGCGCGCGGGCCACGGGCCGGGAAGGGCCGACGGGGCCTTCGGGCCGCTGACCAAGGGAGCGGTGCTGCGCGCGCAGCGCGCCGCCGGCATCGGGGCCGACGGGCTCGCCGGGCCGGCGACGATCGGCTACCTGCGCCACGGCGATGAGGCGTCGGGCGACCCCGTGCGGTTCCTGCGGCCGGTCTCCGGCCCGATCGGCGACGGGTTCGGCGCCCCAAGGGACGGCGGTCGCCGCCACCAGGGACTCGACTTCCCGGTTCCCCACGGGACGCGGGTCGGCGCCGCGGGCCGCGGCGCCACGATCTTCGCCGGCTACAACAACGGCGGCTACGGCAACCTGGTGGTGATCCAGCACCGGCTCGGCTTCACCACCTGGTATGCCCACCTTTCGACGATCACGAGCTGGGTCGGCGAGCAGGTCGTCGGCGGCACGCGGATCGGCTACGTCGGCTCCACCGGGTACTCGACCGGGCCGCACCTGCACTTCGAGGTGCGCCGCTACGACACGCCGATCGACCCCGTCCCGCTGCTGCTGGAGTCATTCGCCGCTCGCTTCCTTCGCGCCGGCGACAGCCAGCGCCAGCTCGAGTGCGGCAAAGCCCGCCATCCGGCGTCCAAGCTGCCTCCCGGCTCGGACTGGATCGCCCGCGAGCGCCTCTGCCTTCGCTAGCGGCGCCGCGCCCGCCTCAGCCGAGCCGCTTCCGCATGAAGACGCGTGAGAAGCCCTCGCTGGCGCGCCGTTCATACTCGGCGTAGCCGATCTTCGCGTACAGCGCCAGGTTCTCGGTCATCTTCTCGTGTGTGTAGAGGTGGACTGCGTCGAAGCCGCCGCCGCGGGCCTCCTCCTCGGCGAGCTCGAGCAGAGCGCGCCCTACGCCCTCGCCCTGGCGCGTGGGATGGACCGCGACGTTCTCGATCGTGAAGCCCTCCTCGGTGACGCCGAGCACGATGGCGCCGACGATCGCGTCCTCGCTCTCGGCCAAGGTCACGTCCCGGTCGCGGATCACCTCCGTGTAGTCCTCCGTCATCGGCCCCGGCGACATGCCGATGCGCTCGACGTAGTGTCCGTAGGCGGCGTCGACCAGCTCAGCCAGCTTCTTGGCGTCCGCCGCGTCGGCGACCCGGAGCGAGCAGTCCTTCGGCAGGCCGATGGTGTCCTCCGGCATGTCCTCGACTCTCTCGATCACGCGAGTAAAGCTAACCTCACCCTGGATGAGCGCACCGAGCCGCGACGAGGCCTGGGGCCTGTTCTGCGAGTGGACCGAGTCAGACTCGCTGCGCAAGCACGTGCTCGGGGTGGAGGCGGCGATGCGCGCCTACGCCCGCAAGTACGGGGAGGACGAGGAGCTGTGGGCGGTGACGGGGCTCCTCCACGACCTCGACTACGAGCGCTATCCAGACCTGGAGAGCGGTCATCCGCGGCCGGCGCTGAAGCTGTTCGAGGAGCGGGACTACCCGCAGGAGCTGATCGACGCCGTCGCCGGCCACGCTCCCTACCTCGGCGTCCCGCGTGAGACGCGCCTGGCGAAGACGCTGTTCGCGGTCGACGAGCTGACCGGGTTCATCGCCGCCGTCGCCCTCGTGCGGCCGACCGGCATCGCCGGGATGACACCGAAATCGGTCAAGAAGAAGCTGAAGCAACCGAGCTTCGCGGCAGCGGTCAACCGCGAGGAGATGCGCGAGGCGGCCGCAGCCCTTGGCGAGGACTTCGACGAGCACATCGCCTTCGTGATCGCCGCGTTGGAACCTCACGCGGAGGCGCTCGGGCTGACGGGACAGTCAGGTCAGCCCTGAGTTAGGGCGCCCTTGACACTCGTACGTGGGCCGGTGCTAACTTCGCTTGCTCAGCGAGGAGGGGTGGTTCGCTGTAAGGCTTAGCTGGGAACCCCGTAGACGCGATCAGCGTTTGAGGAGGTTCCCATGCGCAAGAAGATATTGGCCCTGGCGCTCACCGCCGGCGCTTTGACGATTCCAGTGTCACCAGTCCTTGCCGATCCGGACTTCGGTCCCGGCAACAGCAGCAAGGGACCGAACGATGGTGGCGCCAAGTGTCATGCGCCCGGTCATGGCACTGGCCCTGGAGCCAACGACCCAGTTCCGGGCTGTAAGGGCAAGTAGAAATGATGGGCTCACCCCTTGTGGGTGGGCCTTATCCACCAACACGCGGCCTCTGGCTCGTCGTCGGCCCAGGGGGTGCGCCGGTCAGGTCCTAGTCAGGTATGCGTCCAAAATCGTATGGTTTGGTCAAGACAATCCTGGGGCCGGTGGGCAGAGGCTGCCAATGGCCTCAGAAGGGAGACAGATCAATGGATCTCTACGCAATCCTTCGTCGCAAAGGCTGGGCATCGCCAGAGGACTTGCAGGCTGCCGCCGAGCGCTCGACGGAAGAGGGAAACAAACCGGGTTCCGGCGTCCGCTGGATTCGCAGCTACGTCTTGGCTGAGGAGGGCGGCGACGTCGGCACGTTCTGTGTCTATGAGGCCGATAGTCCAGAGGCGATTCGGGCGCATGCCGCCGCCGCCGATCTTCCGGTTGACGAGATCATTCCGATAGCCGACACGGTGGTCATCCGGCCGGATCCGGCGCCTGCCACGAACTAAGGCGAGCTACTCGGCCGGAGCCCGCGGGGTCTGGATCGAGAGCGTCTACCGCTCGCACTTCCGGATCGAGTCCTCCCCTGCGCCGCCGAGACAGCGGTCAAAGCCAGACCCGCCACGCAGGCGATCGCCGCCGCGGTTGCCCCTGAGCACGTCATTGCCGGCATCGCCCCTGAGCACGTCGGGGCCGCCGCGGCCGAGCAGGCGATCCGCGCCCGCTCCGCCGAAGACGCGGTCGGCCGCGGAGCCGGCGCCGACGTAGTCGTGGCCACGCCCCGCGCAGACCAGGTCCCGCCCGGACAGCGAGGCGATCGTGTCATTGCCGCCGAAGGTGGCGATCACGTCAGGTCCGTCGGTGCCGGTGATGGTGTCGTCACCCGCCGTTCCAACCCTCGTTGCGGGGACGCCGCGGCAGGTCGCCCCTGGGCCGATGACGAGCGTCGTCGCGGTAGCCCTGTTGTTGGATTTGGCCGGGTCTTTCTGGCCTCCCTTCACCGAGGCGGTGTTGCTGATCGTTCCGACTTTGCGAGGGATGACTGAGATGGTTATGGTCGGCGCCCCGCCGTAGTCGATCGTCGGCGCACCGAGTCCGCCGAGATCGCAGGTGACTTTCCTGCCTTTTTGGGTGCACTGGCCTGAGGTCACGGTTGCAGAGACGAAATCGACGCCTTTCGGGAGCTGGTCGGTGACGGTGACGCCGCTCGCCGCATCGGGCCCGAAATTTTGGACCTGGATGGTGTAGGTGAGGATCGATCCGACGCTGACCGGGTCAGGACTGTCGCTCTTGGTGATGCTCAGGTCGCTCGAGCCGGGCGCTGCCACCACCTTCTCGCTGAAGAAGGCGAAGACGAGGACTGGCACGAACAAGAGGAGCCACGCATAGGGCGCCCATCGCTTCGGGCGCAAGTGATCCGAGTCTGGACGGCGCATGAACCTCCTCCTCTCAGTCGCACGAGACTTTTGCTCTTGTCTCGTCTCCAATGAGGCTGAAACGTCTGCTGCGGGCGGTTGTCAGGAACTATCTGGGCTTGTTGCCGCGACGAGGCGCAAGCCAGGATCTTCAATCGGGCGGGATGTTCTGGTTCAGCCGGAAGAGGTTGTCGGGGTCGTAGCGGCGCTTCAGCGCCTTTAGGCGGTCGTACTTCTTCGCCCCGTAGGCCTCGCGGACCCGGTCCTCGCCCTCGTTCATAAGGAAGTTCACGTAGACGCCGCTCGTGTGATGGGGCTCGAGGGCCGACCAGAAATCACGCACCCACTCGCGCTCCTCGTCGAAGCCGTCGCGCCCCGCGGTCGCCGCGGTGATGTTGAAGGTGTGGCCGGCCCCGCGGCCGCTGAACGCCGTCTCATCCTCGCCCACCCGCGAGATCGCCCCGCCCATCTGCCAGATCGGAAACGCCGTCAGCGGAGAGCGGATGCGCATCGCGTGCTCCACCGTTATGTCGATCACCTCATCGGTGAGCTCCGCCACGTCGCAGGCCCGCATGTAGTACCACTGGCCGTGCGGGAAGGACGGATCGAACATCGATTGGTGCTCGAGGAATGGCTTCGGTTCGCACAGATCGAGCACTGGCGATCCGAATGCCTTCAGCGGTGCGATCACTTCTTCCCCCTCCTCCACCGATCCGGCGTAGCAGCAGACGACGGCTACGACCGGCTTGCCGTGAAGCTCGGACGGGATGAACGGAAGCGGCGGCGCCTTGCGATGGATCACGATCGTCATCAGATCGTCCGGCGCCGCGGCGATCCAATCCCTGTAGAAGCGCAGCACCTCCGGCGACTCCTCGATCGGCCAGAAGACCGGCCCGGCGACCAGATTCGGACCTAGCGGGTTGAGGCGGAACTCGAACTTCGTGACGACGCCGAAGTTCCCGCCACCACCGCGGACGCCCCAGAAGAGATCGGCGTTCTCGGTCTCGCTCGCTTTCACCAGCTCACCCTCGGCGGTGATCAGATCGACCGAGAGGAGCTGGTCGATCGTCAGCCCGTACTTGCGCTGAAGCCAACCTATGCCGCCGCCAAGGGTGAGCCCGGCGAGACCTGTGTGGGTGACGATTCCGGCCGGAACCGCGAGCCCGTACGCCTGCGTCTCGCGATCGAGTTCTCCGAGGAGCACCCCGGCCTCTGCCGTCGCCGTGCGCGCCTGCGGGTCGACGACGATGCCCTTCATCTCGCCCAGATCGACGACGATGCCGTCGTCGCAGACCGACTGGCCGGGGAAGCTGTGGCCGCCGCCCCTGATCGCGAGGGGGAGACCGGCCTGCCGCGCGAACGTCACGGCCGCGCTCACATCGGAGGCGCCGGTGCACCGCGCGATCAGAGCGGGATGCCGGTCGATGGAGCCGTTCCAGACCGCCCGGCGCCGATCGTAGGTGGCGTCCTCCGGCGCCACGAGCTCCCCGGCGAAGGAGGTCCCCAGCTCGCTCAGCGCCCTGTCCTTGCTCATCGCATCCACGTGCCGCGAGCCTACCGGCTGTCTCTTGGATCTCCGACGGGAATGGCGACCCGCCGGGTACTGTGGCGCCCTTGCCGGTGAGCCTAGCGGCGCGCTTTTCGGGGCTTCGGCCCGAGCCTGAGGTCGACCGTGCCGTCGGCGGTTTCGCCCCCGCCGCGGGGCTCGACGACTTGACGACGAGGACTCGCCGTCTTTTGCCTTCTGTGTTGGCCTCCGGACCGTGCCTAGCTTGCAGTCGGCCGCCCTCAGCGCTGCCTTCGCCCGCGCCAGCTTCTTGCTGACCAATTTCGGGACGGTGCATGCAGGAGGCTCATCTTTCAGGCGCGTGTATGAGATCGGCGCCGAGCAGCCGAGGTGTTGCCGGCTGCGTCGGTGGCGGTCACCGAGAAGGCGGCGGTAACGCCTTTCGCGACCTCGACGGCGATGCCGGGCGAGCCAAGCTGGGCTGCGTTTCCAGTGGCGATCGGCGTGCCCGCGCAGGCTGGGCTCGCATAGACGTGCACGGTCGATCCCGCCTCGGCGGTGCCGAGGATCCGCGGCGTGCCTGCCTATGAGGACGAGTCGCGGGTCCCGTAGCTAATCCTCCGCGCGGGTATTACGTGGCGGCGTAGCCGTTGTCGGAGATCCAGGCAAGGGTCGCGAACTCAGAAAAGAGGGCTTTAGAATTATCCTGCTGGTATGCGCGGAGGCAGGATCAGAAGCCGCCCAAACAGTCGTTGTTTGGGGAACATCGCGGCGGTGTCCGCGTTGTGGATTGGGCTGTTCGCGGTGTCTGTACCAAAGAGTGCGGGGGCTGTGACGCTTGCGAGTGGGGTTACGGCCGGCGGCGCTCAAACCTGCGCCGTGACGGATGCGGGCAGCGCTAAATGCTGGGGCTGGAATTACTACGGCCAGCTAGGCGTGGGGACCGATACTGGGCCACAAGTTTGCGCCTTGGCCAGCGAGGAATACCCGATCGGGTGCAGCACCGTGCCGGTGACGGTCAGTGGCCTTAGCAGCGGCATTAAAGCGATCACGGCTGCCTACGCTCACACCTGCGCGCTGACGACTGCAGGCGGCGTCAAATGCTGGGGCTACAACGCCGGTGGTCACCTGGGCAACGGAACCAACACTGGCCCGGAGGAATGCGGCCAGTTCCCGGTCCCCTGCAGCACCGTCCCGGTCGCGGTCAGCGGCCTCGGCAGCGGGGTAGCCGCCATTGACGCCGGCTGGAATCATACCTGCGCGCTGACTGGCGCCGGCGGCGTCCAGTGCTGGGGGGCGAACTCCTTCGGACAGCTCGGCGACGGGACCACGACCGACAGCTCCACCCCTGTCGCCGTGGAGTTGCCGGACGGCGTGACGGCGACTGCGATCGCCGCCGGAGGGGAGCACACCTGCGCGGTGACCAGCACCGGCGGGATCGAGTGCTGGGGAATGAACCGATTTGGCCAGCTCGGCAATGGCACGGATACCGGCCCGGAGAAATGCGGCGACAACGAATACGCATGCAGCACCACCTCGGTTTCCGTGGAGCTGCCGGATGGCGTGACGGCGACGGCGGTCGCCATCGGCAACGAATCCACCTGCGCGCTAATCAGCACCGGCGAGGTCCAGTGCTGGGGCTACAACAGCGACGGCCAACTCGGCAACGGGACCACGACCGACAGCATCACCCCAGTAGCCGTACAGCTACCAGAGAGTGTGACGGCGACGGCCATCTCCGGCTTCGCCTACTACTTCTGCGCCCTGACGAGCGCAGGCGGGGTCGAGTGTTGGGGCGAGAACATCTCCGGCCAACTCGGCGACGGAACCACGACCAACAGCTCGATTCCAGTCGCGGTCAAAGGCCTCCGCAGCGATGCGACCGCAATCGCCGTCGGCTGGGATTACACCTGCGCGCTGACCGACATCGGCGGCGTCGAATGCTGGGGCAACAACCACCTGGGCTCACTCGGCACTGGGGACAAGCAGTTCCACCCCACCGCGACGCCGGTGAAAGGGCTATCGGGGGCGCGGACGCTCTCGGTCTCGGTGGACGGTGCCGGTTCGGGAGCCATAACGTCGAGCCCGCCTGGAATCGACTGCGGCGCCGGGCACACATCCTGCAGCGCGCCGTTCGCGGCTGGCTCGACGGTTCAGCTACATGCAGACGCGGGACCCGGGTCGGCCTTCTCGAAATTCTCAGGTGAGGGCTGCGGTAAAGGCGGGTTGACGTGTGCGGTGACGATGAGCTCAGACCGGTCGGCGAGCGCTACGTTCGCGCTGCCGCCGTTGGCCTCGATCGCTGCGCCCGTGGGCGGCAGGACTTATACCCTCGGTGAGACGGCGCCGACGAGCTTCTCCTGCGCGGAGGGCGCAAACGGTCCCGGTCTTCTCTCCTGTAACGACTCGAACAGCGTCAAAACGACGAGTGGCGGTGCGGGCAAACTGAAAACCTCGACGGTGGGATTCCATGCCTACACGGTCACCGCCGTCTCCAAAGACGGGCTGGCGGACAGTGCATCGATCGGCTACAGAGTCGTCTCACCTGCCGAGCCGGAGCCACCCGAGCCGGAGCCACCGACTCCCGCAGCGCCGAGTATCTCGATCCGCAGCGGATCTGCGCTGATCGCGCAAGGACACACGAAGGTCCGGCTTAGTTGCGCTGGGGGAGCGGCGGCCAGCGTCTGCCGGGGGAGGGTGTTGCTGGTGAGCCGCACGCCCCTCGGACGCCGCCTCAGGCTGACCTCCTACAAGGGGACGGTCCTTGCCAACGCGCGCTACGCGATCCCAACCGGGGAGAGCAAGCTCATCCGCCTCCTGCTGCGAAAAGCCCTGCTCCCGCTGATGGAGCGCGCCGGCCACCACAAGTTGCGGGCCACGGCGATAGCGACCGAAGAAAGCGCGCGGACCGATAGCCGGGCGATGGTCCTTCGCCTGGCCAAACGCTAAACGCGCCCACTCGGGGAGCGTGCTCGGACCTCAGATCCGTCGTGCCGCCTGTGGCTAGCGCCGGAGGGTAAGCGCCACCGTTTGCTTCGCTTGCTCGCCGGTGGCGTCGATCGTCCTGCCGACGATCGAGAGCCTCGCCCTGCGCAAGCGGCCGAGCTCAATGCGTCCTTTTCGCGTCAGCACCAGCGTCGCTTTCTTGCTCCCCGCCTCCGGGAAGCTGACCGTCCTCCTCGCGAAGACCTCGACGAACCTCGCTCCGCCCGCGCGACGGGCTTGGTCTCTAACCATGGCCTTGCCGGCCAGCGTCACCCGCACACTTCCGTTGACCCTCGCCGAAACGACCAGCTTTCCTGTCCGAAGCAGCTCACGCAGCGACCTTCCCTCGGCAGCGAGCGAGAGCTCGGCTTTCCGCGGAGGCTCGGGTCTGGGCGGCGGGGGCGGCGGCGGTGGGTCCGGCACGACGACGAGGTAGCTGACCGACGTGCTGCCCGCTAGCCCGTCTTTGGAGACGGCGGTCACCGTGTAGGTATGGATGCCGATGGCCGAGGTGTCGAGGAGGCCTGCGCCTCCATCTTTGGTTTCGACGCCGCGGGAGTCGTTGCAGGAGGAAAGGCCGATCCCACCCGCGCCCTCGTTACAGGAGAAGGCGGCCGGCGCCGACTGCCCCAAGATGTAGGTGCCGCCCACCGTCGGCGCGGAGATCAAAGCCGTGGGAGGCTGGGCGACCGTCAATTTGACCTGGCCGGTCGCGTAGTCGCCCGAAGGGTCGTAGACGCGGTAGGTAAATGAATCGCCACCGGTGAACCCGGGAGAGGGGATGTAGGTGAATGCTCCGTCGTCGGCCAGCACTGCGGAGCCGTGGTCAGACGCGTTGACAACGGTTGCCTCAAGCGGCACCCCGTCGGGGCCGGAGGCGCCAGAGAGGACACCCGACTCAGCGACCACGACGAGCTCCTGATTCGGTTCGGTCGTGTAGCTGTGATTGTCGACCGCGACAGGATTCGGGTAAGAGATCCAGACCTGCCCGTTTCCTGACCGGGCACCCCCCGTGAATTCGGCCAAGATCCCGGGCGCGGCGAAGCTGGAGCCGCCACCGCCGCCTCCCCGGCCCGCAGTGTTTCCGCATTTGTCGCTGGCGCCACCGCCGCCCTGGCCCCCGCCGAAGTAGCCACCCCCACCGCCGCCCCCGGCGTTCGGAGCACCGCCTCCGCCCAACAGGCTGCTGCCGGCCGCCCCCGGGGAGCCGGCGGAAGCGTCACCTTCACAGGTGCTGTCCCCGGTCACTTGGCCCCCGGCGCCGCCCGCTCCGTCGGTGCCTGGAGGATCGAAGCTGCCGCCCCGGTTGCCGCCTTTGCCTCCACCCAGTGCCGCCCCATGCGCGGTGGTTGCGCTGCCGTTTGATCCGCTCGTGCCGATCTCCCCTCCTTGTCCGCCCCGGCCGCCGCTCGGTTTCTGTCCAGTGGCCGAATTGAGGCCACTTTCCCCCTCGCCACCACCGCCACCGGCGAGCAGCATCAGGTCATCCTCGACCTCGATGGAGCTGGACCCACCGCCCCCGGCGCCGAACGTGCCGTCGCCACCGCCGCCGAAGCCCCCTTCGCCCCCGTCGGCGATGGACTCGCCCGTTCCGCCGACGCTAATGGTCACGTCCTCCTCGGAACTCAACGACTCGAGCGTCGCCTCGACACGTGCCCCGAAGTTGAAGCCGAACCCCCCGCCCCGGGCTCCTTCGACCCTGAAGTCGGCCTCGCTGACGCCCGGTGGCACGTTCCACGCCGCTTCCTCGCCCGAATACCTGAACGTGACTTCGCACCTTTCGCTGCCACAGACGGGCGGCTCGAACTCGGGAACGGTCACCACGGTCGAGTTGGACGCTCCACTTCGGTTGCGGAACTCGTCCTCCGCGTGGACGACATAAGTGTGATCGCCGGCGGGGGCGCGGGCATCGAGGAACTCAGTGCTATCTGTGGAGTCGATCTGCGTTCCGTCGCGGAAGACGACGTAGCGGTCGACGCCGACATCGTCGGTGCTTGCGCTCCATTGCAATTTCACGCCTTCGAGCCCGACTGTCGCCGTGAGGTTGGTCGGGGCGGTCGGGGCCTCTTCGTCGAGAGCGACCGAGACCGTGGCGTTGCCACCACCCGCGGCAACAGTGGTGATCTGCACCGGCCCGCTGTTGAAGGTCTGACCCGCTTTAAGCGGCGCATCGAGGAACGTGGAGGTGCTGGGGTTGGCATCGACCAGCACCGTCTCCGGCGCGAGTCCCCTCGGGATCCGGATCGAGACCCCGGTGGTGGAGGCGTCGGTCACGTTCTCGAACACGCCCCCAGTTTTCCTCACCTCGAGGTAGTACCAGGACGACACGTCTCCATCCGCGAATTTTTCCCGGGGAACGCGCACAACCGTCGTTTCATCCGTCTCTTCGAATGCAGACCGCATGGAATACGTGCCCGAGGTTTCCACCGTCTCGATGTTCTCTTCACCGAGGATGTCTAGCTTGGCGAGGTTCCAGCCGTTGCTGTGCCGCGGCGCGATGTTCCCCATCACGTCGAACGGATCTCCGTACTCGGTGATCGCGCAGGAGTTGCTGATCTGGACCCTCTGCGTCCCGGCGAAGCACGTCAGGCTGCCGGCGTGCTCCAGGCCGAGGTTGTGGCCCAGCTCGTGCGCGATTGCGTGGACACCTTGGTCGCCGTTGATCATCGACCAGTCGCCCCCGACGACCGCCAGGCCGAGCCAATCGCAGCTGCTTCGTTTCGGAAAGACGTAGACGATGTGCTGGTAGCCCGTCAGGTCGATTCCGTCGGCCGCTGCGGCCGCGTTGGCCGCGTCTTTCCACGCCGCGAACGAGCATTGGGTCGTAGGGGTTTCAAGCGCGAGCCATCCGAATACATCCCCGTCCTCTTCGAGCTTCCCTTTCAGTGAGATCTCGCTGTAGGACTCCTCTTTGTAGAAGGCGTTGGCGGAGTTGGCCGCCGTGAAGACCTTGGAGCGGGTTTCCTCCGGGAGCCAGGGTTCGGCGGGATCGCCGGGGAAGGTGACCAGGAGGACCGCAACCTTGCGCGGTTCCGTCAAGGCCTGCGGCTTCGCGCTCACCGTCCTTGCTGCGACCTGCCCCACCATCGTGCCTTCGCGGACCTCGCCCGTGACCACGACCCGTTCCCCCGGCTCCGCCGCGAGGGCCGTCGGGCGCAGCGGGATCGCCTTCTCCCCGGACACCAGGCTGTATCGGGTGGTCGACTCACCGGTGCGGAAGTTGTCGGTGACGATTGTGTGCAGGGTGCCGGAGCGCGTTACCGCCGCCTGCGCGGATGAACAGAGGCCGGCAAGCGCAGCACACGGCAGAAGCGCCACGATCGCAAGTCGGGCACAGCTAAAGGCCAGAAACCAATTCCGATTCGTATCAAGCAACCGTTTCATTTCCCCTGCTCGCCGGAGGTCTGCGGTCGCACTCGCGCAAGCCATCGCGCCAGTCCTCCTTGTCAGCACCCTTCTCAAACCAATTTACCAGCGCCCTGATCGGGTCAAACGCGGCAGTGCGTGCAAGAGGAGGATCGGCGCCGAGGCGCAGGGACTTCCCGGCCGGCGCGGAGAAGCTGCTCGAACTGCTCGAGGCCGGCGCCGAAGGTTTGCCGCGCTTGCGTCACTCGCCCGGCCCGGTCGATCACCGCGAGATCCACGTCACCTTCGCAGATCCTCAGAAGCCGATCGGGCGGCGAGCATGGCTCCTCGGCGAAGGGCGTCTGTCAGCCTTGCCCGAAATGTGCGCGGATTTCGGTGGCGGTTCGAGAAGGCTGAAAAGCAGAAGCCCCCGACTAGGGCTTCTGCAGATGGAGCTAGCCGGACTCGAACCGGCGACCTCCTGGGTGCGATCCAGGCGCTCTTCCAGCTGAGCTATAGCCCCTCGGCGCGGGCTGGGAGGATCGTCCCAAAGCCCTCGCAACGGCAAGGATAACCGCATAGGCTTTAGGTTCCCCGGCAACGAGTCCCATGGGCATTCTCGACGAGGCAATCAGAGAGCATCTGGAGCTGAAGCGGCAGCACGGCGCCGCCGATTCCGAGCTGCAGCAGCTCGAGGACGAGGCATTCGGGCAGGCGGAGCGGCCCGGCAGCGAGCAGGGGAGTGACACGGCCGCTGAGGCGCCGACCGAGTTCATGACTGCCCCCGGGACCGGCGAGAAGCCACAGCAGCGGCAGGAGCCCGCAGTGGCCGACCTTCAGGAGGCGCCTCCGACTCCGGAGCCCGCTGAAGAAGAGCCTTCCGACGAGGAAGCCCCCGCCGAAGAGGACCGCGAGACGATTGCCGAACAGCCGACCGAGCACTTCGACGTCGAGGAGGAGCTGGCGGCCGCGGAGAGCAATCCCGGCCCCAGCGACGAGGAGCTGGTCGAGGAGGAGATCGCCGAGCCGCGGCTCGCCCCGGTCGATCCGCTGGCGAACATGGAAGCGGTCGAGGAAATCGAGGTCGAGGCGACGCCGGAGGCCGAGCTGGAGGACAACGAGGAGGACGACGAGTTCTGGAGCGACCAGCGTCTCTCTGAGGAGCTCGACCAGGCGCTCGACGCGCCGCTCGCCGAGGATGCCCCACCCGCGGCTGAGACGGAGGTCGCGGAGACAGCGCCGCCTGCAGAGGAGGCCGACGATGAGGACGCCCCGGCGCCCTCCGGCGGCTCTGCCGCCGACCACGACGTGCTCGAGGAGACCCCCGACTTCCTCGAGGACGCGCCGGAAGACGACGAGCTCTGGTTCGAGCAGAAACCTCCCAAGGACTTCGACTTCGACGACTGATCGCACCCGGTGCTGGCCGGGCGCGCGCCCTCTGTAGGTTGCAGGAAGTGAGCGCCGACGCCGCCATCGAGGCAACCGGGCTGCGCAGGGCTTTCGGCAAGGTCCAGGCGCTTGACGGGATCGACCTCAGCGCTCCCGCCGGCACCGTCCTCGGCCTGCTCGGACCGAATGGGGCCGGCAAGACGACCGCCGTCCGCATTCTCACCACGCTGCTCCGCCCAGACGGCGGCAGCGCCCGCGTTGCCGGCCTCGACGTCGAGCGCGACGCGGCCAAGCTGCGCAGCCGCATCGGCCTGGCCGGCCAGTACGCCGCCGTCGACGAAAACCTGACCGGGGCCGAGAACCTCGAAATGGTCGGCCAGCTCTACCACCTGCCAAAAGGGGAGCCGCGCAAGCGCGCCGCCGAGCTGCTCGAGCGCTTCGGCCTCAGCGAGACTGCCGACCGCCTCGTGCGCACCTACTCGGGCGGGATGCGCCGCCGCCTCGACCTAGCCGCGGCGCTGGTCGCCCGCCCGCCGGTGATCTTCCTCGACGAGCCGACGACTGGGCTCGACCCGCGCAGCCGCATCGACCTCTGGGAGACGATCGAGGCGCGGGTGGCGCAGGGCACCACGGTCCTGCTCACGACCCAGTACCTCGACGAGGCCGACCGGCTCGCCGACCGCATCGCCGTGATCGACCGCGGCCGCGTGATCGCCGAGGGCAGCTCGGACGAGCTCAAGGATCAGGTCGGCGGCGAGCGGCTCGACGTGACGCTCGAGGACAAAGGCCAGGCCGAGTTGGCCGCCGCCGCGCTGGCCGCGATCGCCGCCGAGCGCCCCGAGGTCTCAGACGGCGCTCTCTGCGTGCCGCTGCGCCGCCGCCAGGGGGCGATCGCCGAGGCCGTGCGGCGCCTCGACGAGGCGGGGATCGGGATCGACGACGTGACCATGCACCGCCCGACCCTCGACGACGTCTTCCTCACCCTGACCGGGCGCGCGGCGGAGCCCTCCGGCGAGAACGGCGCCGGGGAGGAGGATCGGTGAGCGGCCTGCGCAACAGCGTCTCCGACACCCTGGTGCTGGCTAAGCGCAGCCTCCTGCGCATCCCCCGCGCGCCCGACCTGCTGATCTCCTTCACCGTGCAGCCGCTGATGTTCGTGCTGCTCTTCGTCTACGTCTTCGGCGGCGCGATCAGCACCCCCGGCTACGACTACGTCGACTTCCTGATCCCGGGGATCATCATCCAGACGATGTCCTTCGGCGGCTTCGTCACCGCGCTGGGCCTCTCAGAGGACCTGAAGAAGGGCCTCGTCGACCGCTTCCGGTCGCTGCCGATGTCGCGCTCCGCCGTGCTCGCCGGCCGCACCCTCGCCGACATCGCCACCAACGCGCTTTCGGTCACAGTGATGATCGTCGTCGGGCTGATCGCCGGCTTCTCCTTCGACGCCCCGGTCCTGCACGTCGTCGCCGGCATCGGCCTGGCGCTGCTCTTCGGCTATGCCTTCTCCTGGGTCTTCGCCTTCGTCGGCCTCACCGCCTCCTCGCCGGAGTCCTCGCAGGCGTTCGGCTTCATCATGATCTTCCCGCTCAGCTTCATCTCCTCTGCCTTCGTCCCGGTCGACTCGATGCCCGGCGCCCTGCAGGCCTTCGCCGAAGTCAACCCCTTCACGGTCACGGTCGACGCGATGCGCGCCCTCTTCATCGGCGCCCCCGCCGGCAACTCGATCTGGGGCGCCGTCGCCTGGTCGATCGGCATCGCCGCCGTCTTCGCCTTCCTCTCGGTCACCCGCTACAAGCGCGCCGTCGCTGCGTAGTAGTCCCCTTCGCCGCTCTACACTTTCAGGCGCGGGGCCATAGCTCAGCTGGCAGAGCGCCGCCTTTGCAAGGCGGAGGTCGCCGGTTCGATCCCGGCTGGCTCCATGCGCAGAAGCGCCCCGGCGCGTCAGGGCGTCGTCAGCGAACGGAGACTTTCGTCACTCCGAGCGGTCGGCAGGGGTCAGGAGGAAAATGCGCCGACCTCGTCTAGGCGCAAGGCGGTTTCGATCTCGGCGGCGGCGGAGTCGAGGGGGCGGCCGAGGGACTCCTCGATCGCGGTGAGGCGGCTGGCGATGGTGCGGCGGTTGACGCCGAGCGCGGCGGCGGCCGAGGAGACGTTTCCGGCGGCGGCGAAGTAGGCGCGCAGCGTGTCCTTCGCGGTGAGACCCCGGTCGCGGTCCCCGGAAAGGCGGGAGAGGTAGAGCTGATCCAGGGAGTTGAGGAGGAGGTCGTCCTGCAGGGCGGAGGCGAGTAGGGCGACGTCCGCGTAGTTGATGAGCCTGTCGGTCACGCGCTGGGCGACCGACATCGCAGCGGCAGCCTGGCGATGGCTGAGGCGCCAGCCAGCCAGGCCTTGACCGCAGAGGCCACAGCCGACGGCGACGCCCGAGGGCCACTCAGCAGCGGCGAGCAACTCGATATCTCGCTCCTCGAACCGGCGTCTACCGCCGAGCCAAGCCCAGGCGGTCTGCTCGTCGGGCTCGGCAAGGAGCAGGCGGCGATCGAAGCGCTCCCCTACGAGCGCGAGCGCCCTCGTCGCGGCCGTACCGCATGCGACGAGGGCGAGGTGGTGGGCGTCGAACTCATAGCTGAGCTCGCCAGCGTCCAATCGCTCGCCGGCGAGCAGGCGACGCAGCTGGGTATAGCGGCGGCGCCTGGAGCTGCGCGGTTCGACCTCGCTCTCACGCGCACGGGCGTACTCCTGGCCGACCGAGACGACCACCCGGTCATAGTGCGCAGCGAGGGTGCGCAGGGCCGACTTGAGCTCAGCAGCGCCGATGCCGAGGGCCGCCGCCTCGTCGAGCAGCGTGTCGGCGAGGAGGCTGTGGCCGGCGGCGTAGCGGCGCAGGACGGTCTCGAGCCTGACGCCATTGCGCGCGGCCAGCCGAGCCTGGCCGAGCAGCTGCACCGGCACCGGCTCGGGCGCGCGGTCTGGAGACGTGATCGCGGCGAGGCCGTAGTCGAGAGCAGCGGTGAGAGCGGCACGGATGCCGGCGAGGTAGGCGGGATCCGGAGCGACAGCCCTGTTGGAGATCGCGGCAAAACGGGCAAAGACAGCCTGCTCGAGCTCGGCGCGTCGGGCGCGGATGCGGTCGGCGAGCGGACTCGGGTCGCAACTGGAGGAGGCGCGCTGCATCGGGCGTGAGAAGGGTTAGCGCTTGGACCACTTCGACGAAGGGCGCTTGTCGCGACTTGCCCCTTGCCCGAGGAGAGGGCGCCTATCCCACCTCTGCCACTGCCACATCAAACGCACACCACTGCCCCCCTGGTCGTCAGCAAGAATTAGGACACCGAGAGCCTGTGCACACACTTTATTTGAGCGGGCATGTATTGGTGCAACTTATTTGGCCATAAATATGAACACGCGCCGGTACCTTTACGCTGCCGTAGGGGTTTGTTAGCCCCCCGCGATGTGCCCCCGAGACCCGCCGTTTCACCCCACACGAGGTACGGCCCGGATCGGCAATACCGATCCGGGCCGTGTGCCCCTGGAACACGAGGCTTGACGCAGCCGCGTGCTCACTATGTGGGTGAGCTGGGCAGCCGGTTACTGCGTATTGCTGAGGTAAAGCCCAACCGCCGATCCGCCACTCGTCCCTTGGACGACCCACTGGCCGCCCAAGGTACCGTTTTCAAAGGTGCCGTCCGGTACCCCACAACCCATTCCTCCGAAGCCCGCCAGGCTGTATTTGAAGCCGGTAGTGTTCGCAGTGACAGTGAACTTACGGCTGGACCCCGGCCCTCCGATATTGGCATATTCGACAGGACCACGCCCGGTCTGTGCGGGTATTTTCAGGGTGCAGATCGCATTTATGAGTTCGATCTGATCGCCGCCTTTGCTGCAGACGATATCCATCGTTCCAGTGTTCACTTTTTCTTCGCTGCTGTTCTGGAACGCGAAACTACAGCTATTGAGTTTCGTCGCGAACGCCAAGCCGCCGAACTGACAGTTGCTGAACGCCGGCACCGCCGCAAACGTGGTCGACGGGGCCGAAATGGTCCCGGTCAGCGTGGACGAAACGCATTTCCAACTTGGGCCCGAGGTCGTGAAGCTATACAGGCTGCCGTTCAAGCCCCCGGTTGCGGTCGCTGGGTATTTTTCGGCGCGGAACTGCGCAGCGGAGGCAGTGCCCGCACCGGCTATGGCGGTTAGGAGCAGCGCCATGCAGATGGCGATCCCCGTGGTCTTCACCGATCTCATCTTGTGTTCCTTTCTCAGGGCGGCGTGAAAAGCGCCGCGGGTTAACCTCCCTAGCCTGTCCGGGCAACGCGGCGGTCGCTTCACCAACATGTGCAGGAGCAGCCCGGTTGACCTGCCGTTGTGTGCACCGATCGACGCTCGCGCGAGCTGCGGCGCAGTCGCGTCGACGTCGACGCCCTGGCCGAGCTCCGCGAAAGAATGGGCCGAAGGGTTCCTCGGCTGAGGAAACCGACCGGGGCTTCGGGGCGCCATTACGAATGCCCTGGAATCAGTCCCCTTTTCTGACTTTCCCATCCAGGCTTGAATCGCACCCGTGGAGCTAGCCGGTTCGAGTCCGGCTAGCTCCACTACCACTCCGGCTCCGGGGGATTCCGGCCAACAGCAGCCTGTTCAGCGAGATCAGCCTTTTTTGGGAACGACCTGGAACGAGCTGGTGGCGACTTTCGAAGACAGGTTGTCCGCGTCACGGGCCTGGACCGAGACCCGGTAGCGGCCCGGGGCCAGTTTGCGCCCGTTCAGGCGGCCGCCGGGAAGGCTCAGCGCGTTGGCGCCGGCTTGGCCGTTGGAGACGTCGACCGCGCCGACGGTGACGAAGCGCCGTTTGCCTTTTTTGCCTTTCGGCGCACGTTTGAAGGTCAGTTTGGTCGCTGCCGCCTCGTCGAGCGTCCAGCGGACGGTGAGTTTGGCGCCGGCTTTCGCTTTGCGCGGCGTCACTTTCACGTTGCTGACCACCGGCGCTTTGGGCGCTGGGGGTCCCGGTGCGACATTGACCGTCACCGTTTTCGATTCGCCGAAGCCAGCGATCTCGTCGAAGTAACTCAGCTCGAAGGTGTCGGTTCCCGAGAACCCGTTGTTCGGGGTGTAGGTCACCGTCGATGGCTCCTGATCGCCCTGCGTGACTTCGGTGACCGTCCCGTTTTTGGGTGGTTCGCCAACGAACTCGCGCACGAACGAGCGCTCGTAGAAGGGGCCGGTGTCGAAGCACTGCAGGCCGATCGTCACCGGCTGGTCGAAGGCCGTGTTGGCGGTCACGTCTTTGCAGGTCGGCCGTCCGTCCGGCGCCCAGTCGGGGTTGCCGTCGAATGCGGCGGGAACTGCCTCGAGCGTGAACGGGCCGCTTGTGTCATCGGCTCGCTCCAGGATCAGATCGCCGCTCGTAAACGCTCCGGTCACGTAGGCGACGGAGACCCCGGTCGGCGACCAAGTGCAGTTGTAGTTGGCCGCGACCAAGTCGTCGGAGAGGTCGTTCTGCGCACCGCCGTTGGCAAGCGAGACGACCACGTCATTGGTGGCGGCGCCGGCGCCGAAGGGGGCACCCGTACCTCGCGTGAAGCAGAGCTGTTTGCCATCGGGGGAGAGGGACGGCTGGAACTCGTTGATCCCGGCAATGGCGCTTATTGCTGTCACAGCGCCGCCGCCAGAAGGCTCCTTGACGATGTCGAGTTTGTTTTCCAGGGTCGGATCACCCGTGTGGTAGTAGATCTCCGCCGAGTCGGGGGTCCAGGCGGGCTTGCCCTCGATTTCGCCCGCCCCGCCGGTTTTCGTCAGGTTGAGCGTTGCTCCAGCGCCCACCAGGTCGACCAGGATGTCGACCTGGCCGCTGCCGTTGGAGATCTCGCTTTCGTAGGCGATGCGGGTGCCGTCCGGCGACCAGGCGGGCCGGTCCTCGTTGACGTTGGCCGTTTCGGTGATGTTTTCGGGGAAGGCGAAGGGGTTGGTCAGGTCGAGGACGTAGATGTCGCATTTGGGCGCGGCGCAGTTTTCAGGACCCGCCGCGTAGGCGATCTTGGTCCGGTCGGGCGACCAGGTCGGGTGGCGGTGCTGCTGTTTCGAGAAGCCGAACGGGCCCGCGTTCGTGCCGAACCCGAAGGTTCCCTGGGCGATGCGCAGGTAGACCTGCGTTTCGGCCTGGCCGTAGCCACGTCCGCTGATGTAGACGATGCGGCCGTTGGCGCCGGAGAGCACCGCGGCGGCGATCGACGGGAGCGTCAGCAGAATCCCGACGGCGACGACGAGCGCCACCTTCGCAACAAGAGCCTTGCGCATTGGCCGCACAGTATGCGCACCCCGGTTCGATTGCAAGCCGGCTCGACGCCTAGGCAGCGTCGCGCTTGGGCTCGGGCAGGTTCTGGTCGGCGTGGTAGCTGCTGCGGACCAGCGGCCCGGAGGCGACCGACTCGAAGCCGAGCTCGCAGGCGGCCTTCTCCAGCGCCTCGAACTCGTCGGGGTGCCAGTAGCGAACGACCGGCAGGTGGTTCTCGGTCGGGCGCAGGTACTGGCCCACGGTCAGCACCTGGACCTTGTGCTCGCGGAGGATCGCGAAGGTCTCGACCATCTCCTCGAAGGTCTCGCCGAGCCCGACCATCAGCCCCGACTTGGTCACCACGTCGGGTCCGCCCATCTCCTTCGCCATCTTCAGGACTCGGGCCGAGCGCATGAACTTGGAGCCGCGGCGCGCCTTCGGGTAGAGCCGCGGCACCGTCTCGACGTTGTGGTTGAAGACGTCGGGGCGCTCGTGGATCACCTTGGCCAGCGGCATCTCCTGGCCGCGGAAGTCGGGGGTGAGCACCTCGACCTTGCAGCCCGGCGCCTGCATGCGGATCGAGCGGATCGTGCCGACGAAGGCGCCGGCGCCGTAGTCGGGCAGGTCATCGCGGTCGACCGAGGTGACGACTGCGTGGCGCAGCCCCATCCGCTTCACCTGGTTGGCGACGCGCAGCGGCTCCAGCGGGTCGTTCCAGCTCGGCACGCCGGTCTTCACGTTGCAGAAGCCGCAGCGGCGGGTGCAGACGTCGCCGAGGATCATGAAGGTCGCGGTGCCGCGCTCCCAGCACTCGCCGACGTTGGGGCAGTTGGCCTCCTCGCAGACGGTGTGCAGGCCCTCGGCGCCGATCTCCGCCTTGAGCCGGCGGTAGGTCGGACCGCCCGGCGCCGGCACCTTCAGCCAGGGCGGCTTGCGGGCGCGGCGGAAGGGGACCGTGCCGTCGGCGTCGGCCGCCGTCCCGCCCGGCTTGGCGCGGGAGCGGGTTACGTGGACGCGCTCGGCCACCTCTGTCGTCGCCTCGGTCATGCCACTCCGAGCCTAGCGTTGTCGAGCCCCAGGGCGGCGGGGGTGGTCGCGACCGGGGCGCGCTCGAAGACCTCGGCGTAGCGGGCGGCGACGGTGCCGGCGAAGGCGTCGAGATTCTGCTCCGCTCCCAGCTCGCGGCTCAGCGAGGTCACCTGGCAGCCCTCGATCCCGCAGGGGACGATCCACTCGAACGGCTGCAGGTCGTTGTTCACGTTGATCGCCAGGCCGTGGGTGGTGACGCCGCGGCTGACGTGAACGCCGATCGAGCCGATCTTGCGCGACTCGTTCGCACCGGCGGCCGAGCCCGGCGGCTCGCCCTCGGTCCAGACCCCGGTCAGTCCCTCGATCGTGCGGACGGTTACGCCGTGCTCAGCCAGCGACGCGATCGTCACCCGCTCCAGGCGCCGCACGTACTCGTGGACGTCGTCGTCATAGGGCTTCAGCGAGACGATCGGGTAGGCAACCAGCTGGCCCGGCCCGTGGTAGGTGACGCGGCCGCCGCGGTCGGTGTCGTGCACCTCGATCCCCTGCGCTTCGTACCACTCGGGCGCCATCGGCAGCTCCTCGGCGCTGGAGCGGCGTCCGCGGGTGTAGACGGGGGGGTGCTCGAGCAGCAGCAGCACGTCCGGGATAGCCGCCTCCAGCCGTGCCTCGACCAGCCAGCGCTGGGCGACGCCGGCCTCCTCGTAGGGGAGGGCGCCGCAGCGGACGACGAGGATTTCATCGCTCACTCTTGAAATCGTCTCATGCCGCCGCCCTATCCTTCGGCTTTCGCTTATGGCCCAGGCCAAGTCCCTCCGACCCGACTGGCTCCCTGCGGTGGCGCTCAGCGCCGCGCTGGCCGCTGCGATGCTCGCCTGGAACCCGCAGGTCGGCGATCTCGCCGCCCAGGTCTTCCGCGTCGAGCTGTTCGAGCGCGCCGGTCTGGCGATCTGGAACGGCAGCTGGTACGGCGGCCACTACACCCTCACCTACAGCGTCCTCTTCCCGCCGCTCGCCGCCCTGCTCAACCCGCAGCTGGTGGGGATGCTGTCGGTGGTCGCCTCTGCCTACCTATTCGACCGCCTGGTGCGTGACCACTGGGGCGAGGCCGCCCGCCCGGCGACCCTCTGGTTCGCCGCCGGCGTGGTCACCCTCCTGGCCGACGGCCAGCTCACCTTCGCCCTAGGAGTGGCCTTCGGCCTAGCGTCCCTGCGCGCGCTGCAGACACGACATGCAGTTTGGGCGCTCCTAGCATCGGCAGCCTGCGCCCTTTCGAGCCCAGTGGCAGCGGTCTTCCTGGCCGGCGTGCTGTTGGCCGGGGCGGTGGTGAACGTCGACCCCAGTCGCTTCTCCCGCGGGTGGCGCCGTAGGGGGGACCACCCCCGAGGAAGCTTTAGCTACCGCAGGGGGTGGGGGGTCCCCTACGGCGACAGGACCCGCGGGCCAGCGCTCTTGGCGGCGTCCCTAGCCCTTGCCCTGACCCTCATCCCCAATCTCCTGTTCCCCGGCGCCGGCGAGTTCCCCTTCGCCTTCTCCTCCTTCATCGCGATCCCGCTCTGGTGCGGGTCGGCTCTCTACCTGACCCGTGACCTCGCCGACGAGGAGCGGCAGCTACGCCAGGTCTTGCTCGGCTACATGCTGGCGGCGACTGTGATCTGGCTCATCCCCAACGCGATGGGCGGCAACGCGGTGCGGCTCGGCGCTCTTTTCGGCGGACCGGTCCTGGCCGCGGTGCTGCTCGCCCACCGGCCTCGCGTCCCGACCTGGTTCCTGGTGTTGTTCGTGGCCGGGGGCCTCTACTGGCAGCTGACCGCGAGCGTCACCCAGATCGCCCGCAGCGTCGGCGACCCCTCCACCAAGTCGGACTACTTCGAGCCGGCGGCGGCCTGGCTGCGAGCCCACGGCGGCGAGGGGGTACGGGTCGAGGTGCCGCCGACGGCGAACCATTGGGAGTCGGCGTACCTGGCCGCCGAGGTTGACCTCGCCCGCGGCTGGCTGCGCCAGATCGACACGACCCGGGACGACATCTTCTACGCCGAGGACAGCCGTCTCACCGACGCCACTTACAGCCACTGGCTACGCGAGAACGCGGTCTCCTACGTCGCCCTGCCGGACGCCTCGCTCGACTACTCCTCGCTCGCCGAGCGGCGGCTGATCCTGCGCGACCCGCCGTACCTGAGCCTGCGTTGGAGCGACGAGCACTGGCGGATCTACGCCGTGCGCGGCGCCGCGCCCCTAGTCGAACCGCTCGGCGACGGCGCGGCGCAGACCCGCTGGGTCGGCCACGAGGGGTTCGCGCTCGACGTCCGCCGCCCCGGCGAGTTCCTGGTCCGGGTCAACTTCACCCCTTACTGGTCGATCGCCCGCGGGGAGGGCTGCCTACTCCACCGGCGCGACTGGACGCTGGTCCGCGCCTCCCGCCCCGGCGTCTTCCGCGTAGCCGCCGACTTTTCGTTGCCGCGAGCGTGGAAGGCAGCCACCGGCGCCCGTAAGACCTGCTGAGACAGGCAGCGCTGTCACCCGCCGCCAGGCTGGCTGAGCTCACCGCGATCGGGATCGATGTAAAGGATCGTGCAAGCCGTTCCCGGTTCGGCGCCCGCGGCGAGTTCTCTGCAGGACTGATTGGTTGGGCCCGTGTATGCCTTGATCACGAGGTTGGTGTAGCTCCCGCCGGGAGGGATCGACATCGTGACCTGCTGATCGACTTTCCCGTCCGAGTCGGGGCCCACATAAGTCCGCTCCAAGGGAAGGGTGCCGTACTTCATGAAGGGATGGACGCTGTCGACGGTCATCCCGGACCTGACGGTCGCGAGGTCGACCTTGAGAACGAGCCGATCTTCGGTTCTCAGATTGGATGCGGTGATGCGCGCCGTGAGCCTTGAATGGTCATCGCTGAGCGTCGCGGCGATTACAGGCCGGGGCTCTTCGTCGGCATTGTCGAAGACGAGCCAGAGCGCGATGCCGAAGCCCAAAGCGGTGCAGGCGGCGGCGAGAAGGAACAGCCGCTTCTCCCACCACTTGCCTTTCGAGGACTCTCCCTCCCCGGAGAGGAAGGTAGCGACGGCCAGCATCGTGCCGGCGAGCAGGACCAAGGCAATGGCTGCCAGCAGCCAGTAGGGCTCATCTCGCTGGATGCGCCCGATCGAGCCCGTCGCCTCGAAGAGCGCCATGGTCGCCGCAAGCGGCGCCACCAACCCGAATACCCCGGCAAGGTCGAGCCTGTTTGAAACGGGCTTCACGGCGGCGCTAAGAAGCTGCGCTGCCCTTGGCTCCTTCTCACTATCCGTGGCGCCTCGGCTGTGAGCCTCAGGCATAGGTTGCAAGCCGCACGCGGTCAAAAGCGAGCACGTCGTTCGAAGCGCGACCTTCCGTTCGTGCCATCACCGTTACCTTCGCCGCCTCGATGCCACGTTCGAGCAGCGCTCGGACCGGATTGGTAATCGTGAGGATCTGCGTTGCCGGCTCGAGCTGGTGGGATGGACGCAGGTCGAAGGGATCAGGGTCGGAGGGGATGTCGCAATGGCCGACGTCACCAAAGCAGCCGCCGTGGCCAAAAATAAAGAACTTGCCGACGTAGGCGCGGTGGCTGGCATCCGCTTTTTTCCCCACGCCCCGCGGGTCCATGAAGACCTGCGCTTCATAGGAGAGGCCGGAGTGGTCGAGCCCGTAAAAGATCAGGTCGGCGCGCTCGAAGGGCCGATCCCGCGGTGGCAGCTCGATTGGCTTGGTGGTGAACCGTTCGACCACGACCAGGCCCTTTCGCGGCGGCGGTAGAGGCTGCGTAGTCGTAGCCGAGCTGGGTCACTTCGAGAGTCTGCCTCACCGTCATCGGAAATGGCGCTAGCGCCCGGTCGAGCAAGGCAGCGGGTACGTGCGCGCCTGGGTGGCGCAATTGCCAGAGGTACCAGAGCCGATCGATCATGCAGTGGTGAGCCCAGAACAGCGGGTCGTAGGCGGCGGTGGGGACGCTCCCCATCGTGCCACCGGTCCAGACGTGGACCCAGCCGTGGATGCCCTCGAGCTGGTTCTGAAAGGTGAGGAAGTCACGGTTCGTCAGTACCGCCTCGACATCTGTGGCGGAGGGGAGTTCGTCCGAGTCACGAGGGTCACGGGTAGTCCGGGTCTGACGTGGGTTTTCGCGGCCAGATGGCTGGATTGGGGAGTCGAAGAGTGGATTTCTCCTACCGTTTGCTTTGCGTCTGGCATAGGGGCCCGGGATTCCTTTGGTGTGGTTGGTCCAATCCCACCAAGGAAGCGTTACGCCAGGCACTCGATCCTGCAGCGCCTTCTCGAAGAAGTAGAGGTAGGCGCGATGCCAGGGCAGGAAAAGCTCGTCATTGTGGACGCAGGAGACTGGCAGCGGCAAGCCGTGGATGCCTGCCCAGCGCTGGTAACCGCGATCGTCGCCGATTGCCTGGGCCTCGGCGATAGCACGACGAAAGTCGGCAAGCTGACCCGCGGTCATACGGCGCGCGCTACGCCGGTGGCGGAGTGAGCGTGGAGCGAGCGAGGGAGCGGGAGGTGAGGCAGTGCTCACAGCGCGACCCTCTCATACTTTTACTGACTACACAAGCGTTCCTAAGTAACCGTGTGTGTTAAAGCGCCAGGCTGAGCGGCTCTTCGAGCAGGGTGCGGACCTTGGCGAGGAACTCGGCGCCCTCGGCGCCGTAGAGGATGCGGTGGTCGCAGGCGAGGTCGATCTTCATCAGGTGGGCGGTGTCGATCTCGCCGTCGCGGACGACGGGGCGCTCGGCGATCGCGCCGACCGCGAGGATCGCCGCCTGGGGCGGGTTGATCACCGCCGAGAAGCGGTCGACTCCGTACATCCCCAGGTTGGAGACGGTGAAGGTGGCGCCGGAGAGCTCCGGCGGGGTGATCTGGCCCTCGCGGACTTTCTGGGCCAGCGCCCGCGACTCGACGGCGATCTGGCGCAGCCCCTTGCGGTCGGCGTCGAAGACGGTCGGCACGACGAGCGCGTCACGTGCCGCAACGGCGACGCCTACGTTGACCCGCGAGTAGAGCTCGAAGCGACCGTCGCGATAGGCGCCGTTCGCCCGCGGGTGCTCGCGCAGCGCCAGCGCGCAGGCCTTGACCACCATGTCATTGAACGAGGGCACGACCTCGCCCTCCTCGGCGCCCTCCTTGATCAGCTGTCGTCCCGCAACCGCCCGGCTCATATCCACCTCTGCAGCCAAGTAAAAGTGCGGCGCCGTAGCCTTCGACTCCGCCATCCGGCGGGCGATCAGCGACTGAGTCTTCGAGGGCTCCTCGTAATGAACTTGGCCCTTGGCCGTCTCGCCCGCGGGTCCTGTCACCGCAGGGGACCCACCGCCCCTTCCGGTAGCTAAAGCTTCCTCAGGGGCGGTACCCCCTACGGCGCCACCCGCGGAAGAGGCCGCTCTCTCCACGTCCGCCTTGACAATCCGCCCACCAGGGCCTGACCCCTGAAGCTGGCCGAGGTCCAAACCCTGCTCCTTAGCTATCCGCCGCGCAAGAGGAGACGCCTTAGGCCGATGCCCATCGCCAGCTGCTGGCTGCTCTGGCTCCTCGGTAGCGGTGGCGATCGGCACGGGGGTCGGCTCAGCGGACTTCGTTGTCTCCTTTGCGGGCGGTGATGTTCCATCGTCGCCGATTCGTGCGATCACGCTTCCGATTGCGAGCGTCTCTCCTTCGTCAGCCACGATCTCGGTCAGCTTTCCAGCGATGTCGGATTCGTAGGCCATGTTGGCCTTGTCAGTCTCGATTTCCACCAGCTCATCGCCCACGGCGATCTCGTCGCCGACCTTTTTGAGCCACTGCAGGATCGTCCCCTCCTCCATGGAGTCGGACAGCCGGGGCATGACGATGTCAGGCATGCTCGACGCTCCTTGATAGGCGTCCCTGAGTTGGGCTCCTCGCGGCGGGTGGCGCCGTAGGGGGGACCACCCCCGAGGAAGCTTTAGCTACCGCAGGGGGTGGGGGGTCCCCTGCGGCGACAGGACCCGCCGCGCCGCAACCCATCACAGTGACCCCTCCAGCGTGGCTAGCGCCGCCTTCACCACGTGCTCGGTGTGCGGCATCGCCGCCTGCTCGAGCCGCCGCGAGTAGGGCATGTGGACGTCGGCGCCGGTCACCCGCTGCACCGGCGCGTCGAGGTGGTCGAAGGCCTGCTCGGTGATCAGCGCCGCCAGGTTGGCGCCGACGCCGCCGTGCGGCCAGCCCTCCTCGACCACCACCGCCCGGTTGGTCTTGCGTACCGACTCGAGGATCGTGTCGAGGTCGAGCGGGCGCAGGGTGCGCGGGTCGATCACCTCGGCCTCGACCCCGTGCTCGTTGGACAGCGCCCGCGCCGCGTCTTCGGCCACGTGGGCCATCTTGAGGATGCCGATGATCGTCACGTCGCCGCCCTCGCAGCGCACGGCAGCCTGCCCGAACGGCAGCACCTCGTCCTCACTGTCGTCCGCGACCTCGCCGCGGCGCCCGTAGAGCGACTCGTGCTCGATGAAGATCACCGGGTTGTCGTCGCGGATCGCCGTCTTCAGCAGAGCCTTGCCGTCGGCCGGGGTGGAGGGGCAGGCGACGAGCAGTCCCGGCACCTGCAGGTAGAGCGCCTCGAAGCTGTGCGAGTGAGTGGGGCCGAGCTGGTGCCCGCCGCCGCCCGGCATCCGGATCACCATCGGCACCCGTGCCTGGCCGTTGAACATGTAGGGGATCGCGGCGGTGTGATTGACGATCTGGTCCAGCGCCAGCAGCGAGAAGTTGACCGTCATCAGCTCGACGATTGGGCGCAGTCCGGCCATCGCCGCCCCGGCCCCGGCGCCGACGATGGTGTTCTCGGAGATCGGCGTGTCGCGCACCCGCCGCTCGCCGAACTCCTCCAGCAGCCCTTCGGTCACCTTGAAGGCGCCCTGGAAGACGCCGACGTCCTCGCCCATCACGAAGACGCCCTCGTCGCGGCGCATCTCCTCCGCCATCGCGTCGCGCAGCGCCTCCCGCATCCGCAGCGTCGCCATCAGTCCTCGACCTCCTCGGTGACCCCTTGCTCCTCGCTCTCCTCGGCGACCGGGGAGTCGCCGCCCTCTTCGTCGACCTCCGGCTCGACCCCCTCCTGCGCGTCGCCATGCTCGGCCGGGTTTGGCCGCGGCCCGTCCGGCTGCCCGGCGTAGGCGGCCCCCGCCTCGGCCAGCTCCCGCGCCGCGTCGGGCATGTGCTCCTCGTCCTCACCGCGGTGCGGCTCCGGGCTGCGCTCGTCGACCGCGTACCAGCCGGCTTCGCTATCCAGCACGTAGAGGTTCTCGTAGAGGGTGTCGAGCGCCGGCTCGGGCGAGGCGTCGGCGAACTCGACCGCCTCCATCACCTTCTCCTCCGCCTTTTCGCGCGTCTCCTGCACCTCGCGCTCGCCCAGCACCTCCGCCTCGATGCAGCGCCGCGCGAAACTCTCGATCGGGTCCTTCTCCTGCCACTCCTCGACCTCCTCGCGCTCCCGGTAGACCTCGGGGTCGGCGGCGGAGTGGCCGCGGTAGCGGTAGGTGAAGGCCTCGAGGATGGTCGGCCGGCGCTCCTCGCGGGCGAGCCGGATCCCCTCGGCGACGCCCTCGCGCACCGCCAGCACATCCATCCCGTCTACCCGCTCGCCGCTGATCCCATAGCCCTCGGCCTTCTTCGAGAGGTCGGTCTGGGCGGAGTGCCTCTCGACCGAGGTCCCCATCCCGTAGAGGTTGTTCTCGACCAGGAAGAAGACCGGCAGCTTCCAGAGCGCCGCCAGGTTCATCGTCTCGCCGAAGTTGCCGGTGTTGGAGGCGCCATCGCCGAACATGCAGACGGTGACGGCGTCTTCACCCTTGTAGTCGGAGGAGAGCGCCAGGCCCGCCGCCAGCGGCAGGTTGCCGCCGACCACTCCGTAGCCGCCCATGAAGCGGTTCTCGCGGTCGAAGATGTGCATCGAGCCGCCGCGGCCGCCGCTAGTCCCGTCGACACGGCCGAACAGCTCCGCCATCACCCGCTTTGGCTCGGTGCCGCGGGCGATCGCGTGGCCGTGGGTGCGGTAGGTGCCGATCAGGTAGTCCGCGTCGCGCATCACCGAGGTGGTGCCGACGATCGTCGCCTCCTCGCCGATCGCCAGGTGGAGGAAGCCGCCGGCCTTCGCCCGTTGGTACTGACGCCCCGCCTCCTCCTCGAAGCGACGGATCAGCGTCATCTTCGCGAGCAGCTCGTAACAGGTGGAGGCGTCGGGGAGGTCAGCCATTCGGGACTGACATTAGCTCGCGGCGGCGACCGCCTCGTCAACCCTGTCGTCCCCCCAGAACACCTCGTCGCCGACGACCAGCGAGGGCACACCGATCACGCCCCGCTCGGCGGCTTCGTCGGTCGCCTCGCGCAGCGCGTTCTTGACCACGTCGGTCTGCACCGCCTTGGTCACCGCGTTCGGGTGCAGCTCGCAGGCGGCGGCGGCGATCAGCACGTTCTCGCCGTCGGTGAGGTCGCGGCCGGCGGCGAAGGCCTGGCGGAAGGCGGCGAGGGCGAAGGAGACGGTGCGGCCGGTCTGCTTGGCGAAGGTGGCGGCGCGCATCGCGACCAGCGTGTTGCCGGGCCAGGGGTCGGGCCACACGAGTCGCGGCAGCCCGTAGCCGCGGGCGCGCCGCTCGACCTCGGCGATCCCGTCGTCCCGCTCCGGCCCGTTCGCCCAGGAGTCGCGTCCGAAGCGCTGGAAGAGGCCGCCGAGCAGGATCGGCTGCCACTCCGGCTGCTCGAGCTCGGCGTCGGTGAAGAGCCCGCTGATCCGCTCGGCGGTCAGGTACGCGTAGGGGGAGCCGAGGTCGAAGTAGAAGGTTGCCCGCTCGGCGGTCAAGCGTGGATCGCCCAGCCGTCGACAGCGCGGGCGGCGTCGAGGACCGCCTCGGAGAGGGTGGGGTGGGGGTGGACGACCCGGGCCAGCTCCTGGTAGCCGCCCTCCAGCGCCATCGTCGCCACCAGCTCGGCGATCATGTCGCAGGCGCGGTTGCCGACCACGTGCGCGCCGAGCACCTCGCCGTACTTGGCGTCGACGACCAGCTTGACCAGGCCGTCTTTGTCGTCGTAGACGGTCGCCCCGCCGACTCCGCCCAGCTTCTGCTTGCCGACCTTGACCTCATGCCCCGACTCCTTGGCCGCCGCCTCGGTCAGCCCGACGCTCGCTACCTGCGGGTGGCAGAAGGTGGCGCCGGCGACCAGGTTCTGGTCGACCGGGTGGGTGCGCTCGCCGGCCGCGTGCTCGACCGCGACCACGCCCTCCTCGGAGGCCTTGTGGGCGAGCGCCTTGGCGTTGACCAGGTCGCCGATCGCGTAGACCTTCTGGTTCGAGGTGCGGCCGAACTCGTCGACCTTGATCTTGCCGCTCTCCTCCAGCTCGACCCCGGCCTCGGCGAGCCCCAATCCCTCGACGTCAGGGCCGCGCCCGCCGGCGATGCAGAGGTAATCGACCTCGGTCGAGTCTCCCCCGTAGCTGAGCTTGACCGACTTGCCGCTGGCCTCGACGTTCTCGACCGGGGCGCCGGTGGAGATGGTGATGTTCTGCTTCTTGAAGGCCCGCTCGACGACGCGGGCCATGTCCTTGTCCTC
Organism: uncultured Solirubrobacterales bacterium; assembly: GCA_963728045.1. Taxonomy (GTDB): domain Bacteria; phylum Actinomycetota; class Thermoleophilia; order Solirubrobacterales; family 70-9; genus VRUE01. The sequence goes on along the minus strand of CAVSIE010000002.1, from coordinate 837,908 downwards.
GGCGGGGAGGATCTGGTCGAGCATCTCGATCAGCAGCACCTCGGCGCCGAAGCGGCCGTAGGCGGAGGCGATCTCGCAGCCTGAGGCCCCGGCCCCGGCGACCGCGATCTTCTTTGGTTGCTCGGGCAGCGACCAGGCGCCCCAGGTATCGAGGACACGATCGCCGAACTCGACCCCTGGGATCGGCAGCGCCACTGAGCCGGTGGCGAGCACCACCGTGCCGGCCCCGTAGACCTCGCCGCCGACCTTGACGTCGCCCTCGGCGGTGAGCGCGCCCTCGCCCTCGATCAGCGCGATCTTGTTCTTCTGGAAGAGCATCTTGACCCCGCTGGAGAGCGACTCCGAGACCGAGGCGCGCCGCTTGCCCAGCGCCTCCCAGTCGATCGAGGCGTCCTTGACCGTGATCCCGAGCTCGGCGCTGTGGCGGGCCTGCTCGTAGATCTCGGCTGTGCGCAGCACCGTCTTGGCCGGGATGCAGGCGTAGTTGAGGCAGCGCCCCCCCGCCTTATCGCTCTCGACCACGGCCGTTTTCTTTCCCAGCTGGGCGGCGCGGATCGCGGCGACGTAGCCACCCGGGCCGGCGCCGATGACGATCACGTCGTAGGAGTCCGCCACGGTCCCGAGCCTATAGAAACGGTGTCACCGCTCGCTAATCGGTTCTTCGGCTCGGCATCTGGATCCGCGCCATCGCTTTGACCATGAAGTAGAAGAAGCTGCCCGAGACGGCGAGCAGGCCGAGCGTGGCTGCGATCTGACCCACCGAAGCCGCCTGCGCGGCGAGGCCGAAGACGGCGCTGAAGATGAGGAAGACGAGGATCACCTGGAAGCCGAGCACGGCCCAGTAGCGGGCTTGCCACATGCCCCAGGCCATGATCCCCATCAGCAGGGCCGGCGCCGCGACCTGGGCGAAGTCCGCGCGCTCGCCGTCGACCTCGACCCCGGCGACGTAGCCGGCGAGGATCGAGAGCGCGATCAGCCCCGAGAGCACGGCGCCGATCGTCACCACGAGCGGTCGTTCGCCCTGCCGCAGCGGCTCCAGCGCGTCGCGCGCTTCCTGGTTGCGCTGCTCGGCCCGGGCGTAGCCGCGCATCATCCGCTCGCGCCCGTTCGAGGCGTCGCGCCGCTTGCGCTTGCGTGGAGCCTCCTCAGCCACCGGGCGCGACTCCTCCGGACTCTCCCGCGGCGAAGGCGCGGCGCAGCTCGGTAGCCACGGCGGCCGGATCCTCGGCATCGCGGATCGCGCGGACGACACAGAGCCGCCGCGCCCCGGCCCCCACCACCTGCTCCGCGTTCGAGGGGTCGATGCCACCGATCGCGAAGAAAGGGTGTGGAGCGTTGGCGGCGGCGTGCGAGATCAGCTCCAGGCCGACACCGGGCCGGCCCTCCTTCGTCGGCGTCTCCCAGATAGGGCCGACGCTCACGTAGTCGACTGGTTGCTCGGCCGCGGCCGCGAGCTGCTCCTTCGAGTGCGTCGAGAGTCCGACGATTGCGTCGGGGCCGAGGATCGCCCGCACCTCCTCCGCCGGCATGTCGTCCTGCCCGACGTGGACGCCGTCGGCGTTGACCGCTCGGGCCAGGTCAGGGTCGTCGTTGACGATGAAGAGCGCGCTGTAGGTATCGCAGAGGCGGCGGAAGGTGCTGGCCGAGAGCTCGACCTCGCGGCGGGGGAGGGACTTCTCGCGCATCTGAACGATGTCGGCGCCGCCGCTCAGCGCCGCATGCAGCAGCGCCTCGGGATCCTCACCGTGCGGTTGCGCCTCGCAGACGAAGTAGAGCCGCGCGGTGCGCAGCCGCTCGCGGCGCAGCGGACCGGTCGCCTCTGGGGGTGCCAGGCTCATATGACTCGATTATCGCTTGACGCCGACTCCGGAGGGGTAGCATCGATGTGTACGGGAGTCCCGAGCCGGGGCTGAGAGGGTGGCGACGAGGTCACCGACCGTCTGGACCTGATCCGGGTAATGCCGGCGGAGGCAAGAGTGAACGAGCAGCGGAGCTACGACGCGATCATCGTTGGCGGTGGGGTCATCGGCCTCTCCTGCGCCTGGCGCGCAGCGCGGGACGGGGCGCGGGTGGCGCTCGTCGACCGCGCTGAGCCCCCCGCCGGGGCGACCCGCGTCGCCGCAGGGATGCTGGCGCCGGTCGGCGAGCTGACCTTCGGCGAGCCCGAGCTGCTGCAGATGACCCTCGCCGCCGCCGAGCGCTACCCGAGCTTCGTCGAGGAGCTCGAAGCGGAGACCGGCGTCTCGACCGGGTACGCGCGGCTCGGCGCCCTCCACATCGCACTCGACCGCGACGAGGCGGCGGAGCTGCGCCGCGTCCACGACCTGCAGCGCTCGCTTGGGCTCGGCGCCGAGTGGCTGCCGCCGCGGGGCTGTCGCGAGCTCGAGCCCGGCCTGACCCCGTCCTTCAACGGCGGCGTCCACGCTCCGGACGAGGCGGCCGTTGACCCGCGGGCGCTGAGTGCTGCCCTGCTCGCAGCGCTGGCCGGGAGAGGGGTGGAGGTGCGAACCGGGACTGAGGTGGTCGCGGCGCGGCTCGATGGGGAGCGGATCGCCGGCGTGCGCACCGCCTCGGGCGAGGAGCTTTGCGCCGCCGCGGTCGTCCTTGCCGCCGGCGCCTGGTCGGGCGCCGAGTGGCTGCCGGAGTCCGCCCGCCCCCCGGTCCGCCCGGTCAAGGGCCAGATCGTCGAGCTGCGCTCCCGCGATGGCGTTGCGCCCTGCCGGCGGATCCTCGCCTCCGAGCGGGTCTACCTGGTGCCGCGCGAGGACGGGCGCCTGATCGTCGGCGCCACGGTGGAGGAGCAGGGCTTCGACACCGCGGTCACCGCGGGCGGCGTCCACGAGCTGCTGCGCGAGGCTTACCGCCTGCTGCCCGACGTCGCCGAGATGGAGCTGCTCGACGCGGCCGCCGGCCTCCGCCCCGGCACGCCCGACAACCTGCCGCTGGTCGGCCTCGGGGCTCTCGACGGCCTGATCCTCGCCTGCGGCCACTACCGCAACGGCGTCCTGCTGGCGCCGCTTGCGGCGGAGAAGGTGGCGGAGCTGCTGCACGCGCCGGCGGGGGTGGCGCGATGAGAATCGAGCTCAACGGCGAGGCGTGTGAGCTGTCGGAGGGCGCGACGCTCGCCGACGCGGTGCGCGAGGCGGGCGCCGAGCAGGCGGCTCGCGGTGTCGCCGTCGCCCTCGACGGCGAGGTGGTGCCGAGGAGCGAGTGGGCCGCGACTCCGCTCATGGAGGGCGGCAAGGTCGAGGTGCTCGCCGCGATCCAGGGCGGCCAGGAAATGGACATCGCCGCTACGCCCACGACCCAGCCCTGGAGCCTCGCCGGTCGCGAGTGGCACTCCCGCCTGATCGCCGGCACGGGAGGCTTCCGCTCGCTCGAGCAGATGGAGGCGGCGCTGAGCGCCTCCGGCGCCGAGATCATCACCGTCGCCCTGCGCCGGATCGACCCCGCCGCCAAGGGATCGGTGCTCGACGTGCTCGACCGCCTCGGCATGGTCGCGCTCCCCAACACGGCCGGTTGCTACACCGCGCGCGACGCGGTCCGCACCGCCCACCTCGCCCGCGAGGCGTTCGAGACAGACTGGATCAAGCTCGAGGTGATCGGCGACGACCGCACCCTCTTCCCCGACGCGGTCGAGCTGCTCGACGCCGCCGAGACCCTCGTCGGCGAAGGCTTCACCGTCCTCCCCTACACCAACGACGACCCGATCCTCGCCCGTCGCCTCGAGGAGGCCGGCTGCGCGGCGGTGATGCCACTGGGCTCGCCGATCGGCTCCGGGGCCGGGATCCGCAACCCCTACAACGTCGCGATCATCGCCGAGCGCGCCAGCGTCCCGGTCGTCCTCGACGCCGGCATCGGCACCGCCTCCGACGCCGCCCTGGCGATGGAGCTGGGCTGCGACGCGGTGATGATCGCCAGCTCGATCTTCGGCGCCGAGGACCCGGTGGCGATGGCGACCGCGATGCGCCAGGCGGTCGAGGCCGGCCACGCCGCCCGCCGCGCCGGCCGCATCCCACGCCGCACTCACGCCGAGGCCTCGACCCCGGACGAGGGTCTACCCGACCTCTCCTGATCACCCGGAGCGCTCGGGTTTTTTTCTGGTATGCAATAGGTTGCGATCGTTGCTTACCTAGGAGGGACTCATTTGACGGCCCGAATCGCGAAGTTGCTCTCGTTCTCCAACGTCGTTGCCTGCTTGGCGCTTTTCATAGCTCTCGGGGGCTCCGTCTACGCGGCCGGGAAGATCAGCGGAAAGCAGATCAAGCGGAACTCCGTGCCGGGGAACCGGATCAAGTCGAAGACGATCCCCGCCAACCGGATCAACCCGAAATCGCTCACCGGTCGTCAGGTCAAGGCGAAATCGCTCACCGGCGCGCAGATCAACCAGAAAACGCTGACCGACGTCACCGCGGCGGCCCTCTCCGGCGTGACGTACCAGACGGCGACGGCATCGCTGCCGATTGACGGAAGACGCGCTACGGCAACCGCGAACTGTCCTCCGGGCAATCAGGCGATTGGCGGTGGGGCGATAGTGAGCAACGTGGATGAGGCGACCGTCTCCCAGAGTGGCCCGAGCACGTCGCAAAGCGGTTGGACGGCGAGCGGCTACGCATGGCGCTCCGGCATCACGATGACCGTGACCGCCGTCTGTGCCGTGGTCGACAGGCCGGGCGGCGCGACCACGCTGGGCACCACGACCACTACGCCGGCCCCCCCCGCAATACCACCCAGCCGGCTAGGCCGCTCAAGGTCTTCTACGCTAAGGGCTGCCTGCCCCCGTAGCTCAGTTGGTTAGAGCGGCGGCCTTTTAAGCCGCGCGGCGCCGGTTCGAATCCGGTCGGGGGCACTGCGTGGGGAGTCGATGAACGCCGAGCCTCAGTACATCCCCGCCGCCAGGTGGCGCGTCTTCTCGCGCGTCTACGACCCGGTGCTGGCGCTGACGATGCGGGAAGGGCACTTCCGCAAGGCGATGCGCGATCGCGTCGACGCCGAGCTTCCACAGGGCGGCAGCGTCCTCGACGTGGGCTGCGGCACGGGCACCTTCGCGATCGCTCTCGCCGCGAGCCGTCTGGACGCGCAGGTGACCGGGATAGACGGCGACCCCGAAATCCTCGCGCGCGCCCGGGCAAAGGCAGGCGCCGACGCGGTCGAGTGGCGCGAAGGCCTGGCCGGAGAGCTGCCGCAGGACGACGACAGCGTCGACGTCGTGACGATGTCCCTGGTCCTCCACCACTTGGTGCCCGCGCAGAAGCGCGAAGCTCTGGCTGAGATCGGGCGGGTGCTGAAGCCCGGCGGCAGCTTCCACCTCGCCGACTGGGGCCCGCCACACGACCCGGTGATGAGCGCCATCTTCTACGTCAGCCAGGCGATCGACGGCTTCCAGCGAACGGCAGAACACCGGGCCGGTCGCCTCCCGGCGCTCCTCAGGGACGCAGGTTTCGCCGAGGTCGAGCGCTACGAGCGCCTGCGCACCGCGGGCGGCAGCCTCGATCTCTTCGCCGCGACAGCCGCGTGAGCAAGATGGAGAGGACGGGCGCGAAGCGCGACGAGAAACTGCTCCGCCAGCCGAGCGACGTCGAGGCGAAGGACCGAGAGCGGGTGGAGCGGATCGCCGCCGAGATCGACCGCGGGTTCGACGCCCTGCGCGACATCGAGGATGGCGTCTCGATCTTCGGCTCGGCGCGGATCGCCGAGGGCCACCGTTGGTACGAGCTCTGCCGCGAGACCGCAGCCTGCTTGGCCAAGGACGACTTCACCGTCATCACCGGCGGCGGTCCCGGCCTGATGGAGGCCGCGAACCGGGGCGCTGCCGAAGCAGGCGGTCTCTCGGTCGGGCTCAACATCGAGCTGCCGATGGAGCAGGAGACGAACCGCTTCGTCAACCGCGGCGTCGACTTCCACTACTTCTTCGCCCGCAAGCTGATGTTCGTCCGCTACGCCCGCGCCTTCGTCATCTTCCCCGGCGGCTTCGGCACGATGGACGAGCTGTTCGAGAGCCTCACCCTGATCCAGACCCACCGCATCCAGAACTTCCCGACGATCCTCGTCGACAAGACGCACTGGGAACCACTGCTCGACTGGATCGACGACGCCCTAGAAGACGCCGGCCTGATCGCACCCGCCGACATGGAGCTGCTCGTCACCGCCGACACGGTCGAGGAGATCTGCGGCTACGTGCACCAGGCACGCGACCAGCAGCACCAGCTCCGCGTCGCTGCGGACTGACTAGAGCGCTGAACGCAAACGGCCCGCCGAAGCGGGCCGTTGCTTTGGGAATTGCCACCGGATACGGTGACTCCACCCTCACGAAGTCCTTGCATCTTAGCGCCCCGAGCGGGAGTCGAACCCGCCAATTCCCACTTCGTGAGGGTGGGATCCACATCCGGTGGCCGGGACGTCACCGCGCTCATCACGCGGCCCGGCCGACGCTAGCCCTGTATCTGCCACAGGTGTGTCACACGGTGTGGAAACTGTGTGACATCACACTCGATACCGGAAGCTTCAGCAGCCGCTTGGCATCTGCGCGTACTCCGGTGCCTGTTCAGCCAGCCACTGGGCGACGGTGGTAGCCATCGCCTCGCCGCTTTCGAGCGAGCCATCAGTGGGTTGGGCGGCGAGGGCGACAACGGCCTCCTTATCGCCGACGTAGAGGATCCCCATTTGCCGCACCAGGTAGCCGCCGTCGGTCCCAGGGCCCCAGCCGCCCTTCCATCTTGCGGGAAGTCCGGTGGACCCGAGTCCCCAAGTATCGGAGGAGACTTCACCCATCAGGTCAAGCACGTAGTCGGTCGTTTCGGGTCCGGCGACGCAGCCCGCCGCCAGCGAGCTCATAAAACGCTGCTGGTTCACCAGCGACCACTCAGTCTGACCGTAACTGGAGAATTCGCCCCGGCCGTGTGTCGAGATCTGGGTGATCGCGTCGCCGCCTTCTCGTAGAACTTCGGTAACCGCGGCGGAAGCGCCACCGATGCCGCCGTGGCTGTGTTCAAGGTCAGCGAACAGCGCTGCGGCCGCTTCGTTGTCGGAAAGAGTGAGCGCGGCGCGCATCTGTTCTGCCTGCGTCGAGCTGATGCCCCCTGGGCCACCCTCATCTTCGAGTACCCGCAGCGCGATCGGCACCTTGCTTGTTGACCAGGCTGAGCCCGACTGCAGACTGCCGAAACTTGCAGCTTTGGCTCCTGGTGGCCCGATCACAGCTCCGACTTCGCCGCTCAGCCCAGCGGCCGTCCGTTCGAAGCTGGTGCTTGAGGCAGCCGAGCCCGCCGCCGCCTCGCTTTCAGCACTGCCCTCCCGTTTGCGCGCTTCCTGCGCCTTTACTTTGCTTCGGGTCACGCGCAGTTCTTCCCGCAGCCGCCCCTCCTTGCGGTCCAGCGCTGCCTCACGCGCCGCGTTGGCGCGGGCTGCCGCTTCAGTCCCGTCGTCGGAGTCGTTCCCACACCCCGCTGCAATGAGCACTACCAGCAGCATTAGCAGTACCGAGGCCGCCGGCCACACCTTCATCGTTGCGCCTCGTGCTTGCCTACGGGAAGTAGACCGAGGCGTCGTTGCCGCCGGTGCAGACGTGAGGCGAGCCCGCCGAGCAGTACATCGTGTAGTACCGACCGGTTGTAGGGCTGTAGGAGTAGACAGACCCTGACCCAGCGCCGATTTCTGCGTAGTAGTCGGCTTCAACATTGGCGGCAAAGCCGCAGGTTGTGTTCGGTCCAGCCGAGAGGCTACCTCCACATGCAGTGGTGCCGCCCGAGGAGGCGGTTGATCCGCCTGGACTCGATGGAGGGGAACCGGGACTGGAGCCATTCTTGCTTTTCTTCAGGTTGCGGACTTGTTTTTCTATGTCTTTGATCCTGGCTTGCTGCTGGGCTTCCTTCGCCCCTTCCTCTCGCGCTTGGTCAAGTTCATCCTGGCTGGGATCAGAGCCGCCGCAGGCTGGCAAGGCGGTGGCTAGAGCAAGGACGGCTGCTGACGCGGCGAGAATTTGAAACCAACGACGAGACATAGCGACTCCCGGGTTGCCTTCGTTACCGGTCAAAACCTATCTGACTGTTAGCAGCTTAGTGGCGGAAGTGGCGGTGCTTGGTGAAGACCATCGTCACACCGGCGGCGTCGCAGGCCTCGATCACCTCGGCGTCGCGTTTGGAGCCGCCGGGCTGGATCACCGCGGTGGCGCCGGCTTCGATCGCCGCCTGGGGGCCGTCGGCGAAGGGGAAGAAGGCGTCTGAGGCGACGGCCGAGCCGGCGAGCAGGCCGCCGGCCTCCTCGCCGCGGGCGTCGCGGCACTTCTCGACCGCCAAGCGCACCGAGTCGACCCGGCTCATCTGACCGGCGCCGATCCCCAGCGTCGCCCCGTCCTTGGCGATCACGATCGCGTTGGAGCGGACGTGGCGGACCACGATCCAGGCGAAGAGCATGTCGCGCCACTGCTCCTCGCTCGGCTGCGTCTTGGTGACGACCTCCATCGTCTCGCGCGGCTCCGGGTCGCCGTCGCGGTCCTGGATCAGCAGGCCGCCGAGGACGCGCTTGGCGTCGCGCTCACGCGGGTCGGGCTGGCGCCGCTCCTCCTCGCAGAGGATCCGGATCGCCTCCTTCTGCTGGAGGACAGCGAGAGCGCCGTGCTCGTATTCCGGCGAGATCAGCACCTCGACGAAGTTCTCGTGCAGCGCCTGCGCCAGCTCGGCGCCGATCGGCCGGTTGAAGGCGATCACACCGCCGAAGGCGGACATCGGGTCGCAGGCCAGCGCCTTGCGGTAGGCGTCGAGCGCGTTCTCGCCGATCGCCACCCCGCAGGGGTTGTTGTGCTTGACAATCGTGCAGGCCGGCTCGTCGAAATCCTCGACCAGGCGCCGCGCCGAGTCGAGGTCGAGCACGTTGTTGAAGGAGAGCGCCCGCCCGTGCAGCTTCGAGACCCGCGAGAGCACGTGGCTGCGCGAGCCGGCCTCGGCGTAGAGAGCCGCGCGCTGGTGCGGGTTCTCGCCGTAGGAGAGGTCGAGCACCTTCTCGTAGGCGACCGCCAGGTGGGCGGGAAAATCCTCGTACTCGGTCGCGAACCAGCGGCTGATCGCCGCGTCGTAGCGGGCGGTCTGGGCGAAGGCCTCGTTGGCGAGCCAGTGGCGGGTCGAGGCGGAGACCTCGCCGCCCGACTCCTCCAGCTCGGCGCAGAGCGCGTCATAGGACTCCGGTTTGACCACGACGGCGACCCCGGCGTGGTTCTTGGCCGCGGCGCGGATCATCGTCGGCCCGCCGATGTCGATGTTCTCGACCGCGACCTCGGGTGCGACCTCGTGGTCAGCGACGGTCTCCTCGAACGGGTAGAGGTTTACGCAGACCAGGTCGATCGGCTCGATCCCCTCGCGCTCCAGGACCGCCATGTGCTCGGGGTCGTCGCGCCGCGCCAGCAGGGCCGCGTGCAGCCGCGGGTGCAGCGTCTTAACCCGGCCGCCGAGGATCTCCTCCTGGCCGGTGAACTCGGCGACGTCGGTCACCTCCAGCCCCGCCTCGCGCAGCGCGGTCGCGGTGCCGCCGGTCGAGAGCAGCTCGACCCCTAGCGCCGCCAGCCCCTTGGCGAAATCGGCGACGCCGGTCTTGTCGGAGACCGAGAGCAGGGCCCGGCGCACCCGGACCTGTCCGTCGCTCACGGCCTCGGGTCGGGTGTCTGCGGGGGCCTCACTCATCGACGACGACCGCGCGCGGATCGCTTGAGTCGATCCTAACCTTGCCCGCCGCGATCATGCGGATCGCCTCCGGGTAGAGCTCGTGCTCGGTGGCGTGGATCGCCTCCTCCAGCGCGGCGCGGTCGCGGTCGGCCGGGACGGGAACCTCGCGCTGCACGATCGCCGGGCCTGTATCGACCCCCTCGTCGACGAAGTGGACGGTGACCCCGGTCACCTCGACCCCCGCCGCGAGCGCCTGCCCGATCGCGTCGAGCCCGGGGAAGGCGGGCAGCAGCGCCGGGTGGACGTTGACGACCAGGCCGCGGAAGCGGGCGACGAACTCGGCGCTGAGCAGCTGCATGTAGCCGGCGAGGGCGATGAGGTCGGCGTCCAGCGACTCGATCCAGTCGCCGATCGCTGCGTCGCGAGCCTCTCGGTCGGGGTGCTCCTCGCGTGGGAAGACCGCGGTCTCCACCCCTGCCGCCCGCGCTCGCTCCAGCGCCCGCGCTCCCGGCTTGTCCGACCCGACCCCGACCACCTCGATCCCGCTCTGGCCATGCAGCCGATCGAGGATCGCCTGCAGGTTCGTCCCCGATCCCGAGGCCAAGACGACGATGCGAAAACCGCTCACCCTGGCATCATCGCGAAGGTGGCGTTCCTGGAGAACCTCGGCATCGAGGCGCCGGTCGTCCAGGCCGGTCTGGGCGGCGGGTTGAGCCGGCACGAGCTGGCCGCCGCCGTCTCCGAGGCAGGGGGGCTGGGGACGATCGCGGTCACCGGCGCCGAGGCGATCGAGCGCCAGCTGGCCGCGGCGCGCGCTCTGACCGAGAAGCCGCTCGCCGTGAACCTGCTGCTGCCCTTCGCTCGCCGCGGCTGGTTCGAGGCGGCGGCCAAAGCCGATGTCGTCGTCACCTTCTGGGGCGCCCCCAAGCGGTGGACCCCCGGCGCCTGGATCCACCAGTGCGGCTCGGTGGCGGAGGCTCGCGCGGCCTACGGCGCCGGCGCCGACGCGGTGATCGTGCAAGGGGTCGAGGCCGGCGGCCACGTGCGCGGAAGCACTCCGGGGATAGAGCTACTCGAGCAGGCGAGGGCTGCGCTGCCCGACGACTACCCGCTGCTGCTCGCGGGCGGGATCGCGGAGCGCGGCGACGTCCTGCGGGCCCTGGAGGGCGGCGCGACCGCGGCCGTAGCCGGCACCCGTTTCCTGCTCTCGGAGGAGAGCCGCGCGCATCCCGAGTACAAGCAGCGCCTGCTCGACGCAGAGGAGACGATCCTCACCGAGCTGTTCGGCATGGGCTGGCCGGCGCCGCATCGCGTGGTCGCGAACGCGGCCACCGGCCGCTGGCTCGGCGACGATCCACGTGGTCCCGCCCTCAACCGGGCGCTGAACCGCCTCACCGCTCCGGGCGCGCGCTTCATGCCCGCCGGGATCCAGGGGCGACTCGCCCGCGCCCAGCGTTCCAGCAGTCGCTTGCTCTCGCCTCTCGGTCCTACCGATGACGGGCCACCGAATCTGCTCGACGCGGGTCCTCTTTACGCCGGCGCGACCGTCGCGCGCATCGACCAGCTTCAGTCCGCCGCGAGGATTGTCGGTACCCTCACGCCGTGATCAGGGCATCGCTCCTCTGTGTGACGGCCGTGCTTCTGACGCTTGGCGCCGAGGCCTCTTTCGCCGCCTTCCCCGGCAAACCGGGGCCGATCGCTTACTCGAAGGTCTCCACCGACGAAGTCGCCGAAGGGCGGGTGGAAAGCGTCGGCGGCCTGTTCACGCACGGGCCGCGGATCAAACAGCCGCCGCGCCCGCTGACCACGGACACCGACGACCACAGCCCCTCCTACTCGGCTGACGGCCGGCTGATCGTCTTCGTCCATGACGACTTCGTCGCGAGGACGAGCAGCATCTACGTGATGAGCAACGACGGCTCCGAAAGGAGGGAAGTGACCGGAGGAGACACCCTCGGCGTCGCCGACCCGGCTTTCTTCCCCGGCGGGCAGGCGGTCGTCTTCTCCCGCCGCGTTGAAGGCCACAGCCACATCTTCACGATCCGCCTCGACGGCAGCGGCCTGCGCCAGCTCACCAGCGGCCCCTACGACGACAGCGACCCGGCCGTCTCGCCGAACGGGAGGCGCATCGCCTTCACCAGCGACCGCGACCCCGACGAGAAACGCGACCGCAGCGATGTCTTCTCGATGCGCGCCGACGGCAGCCGCCTGCGCGTCCTGATCGACGGGCCGCGCAACGAGTCCGAACCCGACTACGCGCCGGAGGGCCGCCGCATCGCCTTCGTCAGCAACCGTCACAGGGGCTCGAACGTCTTCGTCGCGCGCCTCGGAGGGGGTCAGGTCAAGCAGCTCACCACCTGCAACCCGTTCCCGCCCCGTTGCCGCACCTTCTACCACCCAGCCTTCTCGCCTGACGGAAGCCACATCGTCGCCCACAGCAGCACCACCCACACCAGCGGGATCGAGGTGATGCGAAGCGACGGGAGGGGCGCCTACAGCGGCTTCGACAGCGCCGGCACCGAAGAAGAAGGGTTCGGCAGCACGCTCGGCGATCCGACCTGGGGACCGCGACCCCGCTAGGAGCTAGCCGGGACCACGGCGATGTCCTCGAGCGCGAACTTGCCGTTCGCGTCTTCGGGGTCGCCGAGCGGGTAGCGGCCGGTGAAGCAGGCGTCGCAGTGGTCCTCGGGCGGGGTGCCGACCGCCTCGTAGACCCCTTCGAGCGAGAGGTAGGCGAGCGAGTCGGCGTCGAGCTCGTCAGCGATCTCTTCGACCGTGCGGTTGTGGGCGATCATCTCCTCGCTCGTCGACATGTCGACCCCGTAGTGGCAGGGGTAGCGGATCGGCGGCGCCGAGATCCGCAGGTGGATCTCGCGCGCGCCGGCGTCGCGCAGCATGCCGACGATCTGCCGCGTCGTGTTGCCGCGCACGATCGAGTCGTCGACGACGACGATCCGCTTGCCGGCGACGATCTCGGGCAGCGGGTTGAACTTGAGCCGCAGCCCGTGCTTGCGCAGCTCCTGGCCGGGCTGGATGAAGGTGCGGGCGACGTAGCGGTTCTTGATCAGGCCGTCGTCGCGCGGCAGCCCCGAGGCGCGGGCGAAGCCGGCGGCGGCGGGGTTGCCGGAGTCCGGCACCGAGATCACCAGGTCGGCCTCGACCGGCGCCTCCCGCCAGAGGATCTCGCCCATCCGGCCGCGCACCTGCTGCAGCACTTTGCCCTCGAGCCGGCTGTCGGGGCGGGAGAAGTAGATGTGCTCGAAGACGCAGGTGGCGGGCCGCTCGGCCTTCACCACCTGGCGAGTCTCGAGGCCGCGCTCGGTCAGTGAGACCATCTCGCCCGGGTGGACCTCGCGCATCAGCTCGGCGCCGATGATGTCGAAGGCGCAGCTCTCCGAGGCGACGACGAAGCGGTCTTTGAGCCGCCCGAGCGAGAGCGGCCGCACCCCGTGCGGGTCGCGGAAGGCGACGATCGCGCGCTTGGTCATCACCACGGTCGAGTAGGCGCCCTCCATGCGCGGCATCGTGTCGGTGACCGCGTCCTCGATCAACTTGCCCTCGTGCGAGGAGAGCAGCGCCGCGATGATCTCCGAGTCCGATGTGCCGCGGAAGGAGATCCCGCGCTCCTTCAGCTCGGTCCAGAGCTCGACCGCGTTGGTCAGATTGCCGTTGTGGGCCAGCGCCAGCTCACGGCCGTCGTCGCGCCAGACCGGCTGCGCGTTCTCCCAGGAGCCGCCGCCGGTGGTCGAGTAGCGGACGTGGCCGATCGCCATGTCGCCCTCCAGCGCCTTCAGCTTCTCCTCGTCGAAGACCTGGGAGACGAGGCCGGAGTCGCGCATCGTGGTGATGTGGCCGCCCTCGCAGGTGGCGATCCCGGCCGACTCCTGCCCGCGGTGCTGGAGCGCGTAGAGGCTGAAGTAGGCGAGGCGGGCGACGTCGTGGCCGGGTGCGTATACGCCGAACACCCCGCATTCCTCGCGCGGGCCCTCGCGATCGGTCGAATACCCCTCAGCCGGAGTCAAGACGCGTGTTCCTTGCAGGTGGAAGGACGTGACGCGCAGGCGGACTGCCTACTCCCGGAGGGTACCAGCGGCGAGGGACCGGACCCGCCGCGACCGGCTCGCCTACAGGCCCTCCCGGCCCCTCAGCCTGACCGTCAGCCGACGGGTGGTGAGGCGGCCGGCAAGGTCGGTGGCCCTCGCCGCGATCTTGGCTTTCAGCGACTCCGGTGGCGCGATCCTGCCGAGCCGGCGCAGCACCGCTTTCGGCAGTGGGATGGTGAAGCGGGCGATTTCGCCCGGCAGGACGGTCTTCGTCCCTCCGCTGAGGCCGACGATCAACCTCGTCGGTTTGCTTTTCCCCGCTTTCGGTTTCCGTTTCGACTGGAAGCCCCAGCCGACCTGGCCGAAGACGAGGACGGAGGCTTCCGAGCTGGCGGTGACGCGAACCAGGATCGAGCGTTTGCGGGCTTTGCCTTTGGCGGTGAGCGTCACTACAGGGCACTCGTCATGGTAGGCGGCGCTTTTCGGGCAGCGATCCTGCGTCTCGTCGCCGTAGCCGTCCCCGTCCCGGTCGGGCTCGACCGTCACGGTGAGCGGCGTGCCGACTTCGCTCTCGGCTTTGAACACCCTGGTTTCGCCGGTCGCGACGTTGCCGTCGTAGCGGAGCGAGATCGCCCCAGCCTGTTTCTCGCAGAAGATCGTTTTGACGGGGCCGTAGAGGCCGACGGAATCGCCTTCGTCAGCCGGGATCCGGGTCCCGAACGAATTCGTGCCCTCGACCAGGGTCTCGGTGGCGCTCTCACCGATCTTCATGTATTCGCTTTTTTCGTTCTGAATCTCGAATACCTCGAGGCGCTGGGCGACCGGCGCGAGCCCTGGGCCGACCTCGACCTTCCAGCCGGTGATCACCTTCGGCCCTTCCGGTGGCACTACCGGCGTCAACGGGATGCCGGAGCTGCCGGCGGCGAGCAGGGTCCGGCCGGCTTCGCTGGCGTTGGCGGTACAGCGCCAGCCAGCTTCGGTCGCCGCCGTGGCGTCTGGCGCGACCGGCAGTAGTAGCGCCAACGCGACCGCGACTGCCGCAGTGAGGCTTCTGAGCATCTACGGATGCTATTCGGCGCGCCGCGCCAGCCGCTCGCCGCTCTCCGGGTCGAAGAGGTGGAGCTTCGAGGTGTCGGCCCATAGCTGGGCGCGGTCGCGGCGCTTGATCTTGCTTGCCGGGTCGAGGCGGGCGACGATCTGCTCCTCGCCCTCGCGCAGGCTGGCGGCGCCAGTTTCGCCGATGCTCTCCTCGGCCAGGTCAGCCAGCTGCTCGGACTCGACCCCTTCGGACTCGACGTGGAAGTAGGCGTAGAGGTCGGAGCCGAGCGACTCGACCAGGTCGATCTCGGCCTCGACCACGACGCCGCGCTCCTGCTTGAGGTCGCCGACGATCTCGGCGTCCTCGAAGGCCTCCGGACGCAGCCCGGCGACGACGCGGCCGTCGCCGTTCGCCCGCACGCCCTGCGGTGCGTCGACGTCGCCGATCGGCAATTTCACCTTGCCGTCGTGCAGTTCCGCCGGCATGAAGTTCATCGCCGGTGAGCCGATGAAGCCGGCGACGAAGAGGTTGCGCGGTTCGTCGTAGAGCTCGGCGGGGGGGCCGACCTGCTGCAGCTCACCCGCCCGCATCACCGCCACCCGTTCGCCCAGCGTCATCGCCTCGACCTGGTCGTGCGTCACGTACACGGTCGTCGTCTCCAGCCGCGACTGCAACCTCGCCACCTCGGTCCGCATCTGCACCCGCAGCTTCGCGTCGAGGTTGGAGAGCGGCTCGTCCATCAGGAAGGCCTTCGGGTCGCGGACGATCGCCCGCCCCATCGCCACCCGCTGGCGCTGGCCGCCGGAGAGGTTGGCGGGCCGGCGGTCGAGGTGCTGGGTCAGGTCGAGCGTCTGCGCCGCGTTCTCGACCTTGCTGTCGATCTCGGCGCTGTCCACCCCGGCGAGCTTCAGCGCGAAGCCCATGTTCTCGCGGACAGTCATGTGCGGGTAGAGCGCGTAGTTCTGGAAGACCATCGCGATGTCGCGGTCCTTGGGGGCGCGGTCGTTGACGACCTCGCCGCCGATCTTCAGCTCGCCCTCGGTGATGTCCTCGAGCCCGGCGATCATCCGCAGCGCGGTCGACTTGCCGCAGCCCGAGGGGCCGACGAGGATCATGAACTCGCCGTCGCCGATCTCGAGGTCCATCTGCTTGACGGCTTCCTGGCCGTCGGGGAAGACCTTGGTGATTCCATCGAGGGTTATCTCTGCCATGACGGCTCTCCTTATCCCTTGACCGCCCCGGCGGTGAGGCCGGAGACGATGCGGCGCTGGAAGAACAGGACGAAGACGATGATCGGCACCGTCACGACCACGGCGGCGGCCGCGATGCTGCCGGTCGGTTCGGTGAAGGACGACTCGCCGGTGAAGAAGGCGAGCGAGGCGGGAACGGTGCGCGAGGCGTCCGTGGAGGTGAGCGAGATCGCGAAGAGGAAGTCGTTCCAGGCGAAGATGAAGACGAGGATCGCGGCGGTGAACATTCCCGGCGCGGCGAGCGGCACGATCACCTTGGTGAAGGCCTGGAACGGCGTCGCCCCGTCGACCTGCGCAGCCTGCTCCAGCTCCCAGGGGATCTCGCGGAAGAAGGCGACGAGGCAGTAGATCGCCAGCGGCAGCGAGAAGGTCAGGTAGGGAATGATCAGGCCGAGGTAGGTGTCGTAGAGGCCGATCTCCCGCCACATGTCGAACAGCGGCCCGACCGTGGAGATCGGTGGGAACATCGCGATCGCCAGCGCCCCGGCGAGGATCGCCCGCTTGCCCGGGAATTCGAGCCGGGCGATGGCGTAGGCGGTGAAGGAGGCGAGGACGATCGCGATCACGGTGGTCGAAAGGGCGATCAGGATCGAGTTGATCAGCGGCTTGATGAAGGGGCTCTCGTCTATCCCGCCTTCGAACAGGCTCTTGTAGTTGTCGAAGGAGATCTCGGTGGGGAGGAAGTTGCCGTCGGCGATCGATTCCGGCGGCTTCAGCGAGACCGAGATCAGCCAGAGGACCGGGATCAGGGCAAAGACCAGCACCGCGACGATGCCGATGCTCCACAGCGCGTACTCACGTGTGCCTCGCTCCATCGCCTACCTCCCCGGTCGCCCTTCTTCAACCCGGACGCCGAAGCCCCTCACGTAGACGAAGGCGATCGCCAGCACGCAGAAGAAGATCAGCACCGAGACAGCGGAGCCGAGCCCGAGGTTGAGTCGCGAGATCAGCTGGTTGAAGCCGAGGATCGAGACCGATTCGGTGTCCTGCGCACCGGCGGTCATGATGTAGATCGTGTCGAAGACGCGGAAGGCGTCGAGGGTGCGGAAGAGCAGCGCGACCAGGATCGCCGGCTTCATCAGCGGCAGCGTGATCCGGACGAAACGTTGCCAGGCGGTCGCCCCATCCACCTTCGCCGCCTCGTAGAGCTGGCTGTCGATCGTGACCAGGCCGGCGAGCAGCAGCAGCGCCATGAAGGGCGTCGTCTTCCAGACCTCGGCCATGATGATCACGGCGAAGGAGCTGAAGCGGTCGCCGAACCAGTCCATTTCGTCGGAAATCAGCGGCAGGTTGTTGACGAAGCCGCTGTCGGGGGCGAAGGCGAACTGCCAGGAGAAGGCGGCGACCACGGTGATGATCCCGTAGGGGATGAGGACGGCGGTGCGGACGACGCCGCGGCCGAAGATCGCCCGGTGCATGACCAGCGCGATCGCCATTCCCAGCACCAGCTCGATCGCGACGGTCGTGACGGTGAGGAAGGCGGTGTTGAAGAGGTCGGTCCACCAGAGGTCGGAGCTGAGCACCGCGCCGTAGTTGTCGAGGCCGACGAAGCCGCCCTCCTCGGGGAAGCGCAGGTCGACCTGCTGCAGCGAGAGGACGATCGCGTAGCCGATCGGGTAGGCGGTGACCGCGAGCATCGCGATCACCGCCGGCGCGCAGAGCATCCAGGCGAGCCGCCGCTCTGAGCGGGTGCGCTGGCTTGCGCCGCCGGCGGCCGCGGGGGGAGTCGGATGGGCCGGTGCGTTGGCCTCCATCAGAGCAGTCCTTCGCGCTTGACCGCGTCTTCGAGGTTTTCTTTCAGTTCGTCATAGACCGAGCTCGCGTCCTCGGGGTCGATCTTGTCGGGCGGGTGGAGGGTGCGCTGCACCGCGAGCGAGACGTCCTGGTAGGCCGGCGCAGTCGGTCGCGGCCCCGAACCCTCGATCGATTCCTTGACCAGGCCGGCGAAGCCGGGGTAGGCCTCGGTCACGACTTTGTCGGTGTAGAGGTCGGAGCGGGAAGGAGGCAGGCCGTCGAGTTCGACCGCGGTGAGCTGGCTCTGGCGCCCTGCGAGGCAGGCCGTCGCGTCGAAGGCGATGTCCTTGTTCTCCGAGAAGGAGCTGACGGCGAGGTTGAAGCCGCCCAGCGGAGGCCGGCTCGGCCGTTTGGCGTCGACACGCGGGAAGCGGGCGAAGCCCATCACTTTGGCGATGTCAGGTGCTTCCGCTGTGGCGCTGGCGTAGGCGAAGGTGTAGTTGGTCATGAAGGCCGAGTCGCCGGTCTCGAAGCCGATGCGGGTCGTGTCCTCGTTCGAGGTCGAGAGGTTGGTGGGCGCCGCGCTCGAGTTGGCGAGCCGTCCCATCACCTCGAGCGCCTGGGTGGTCGGTCCCTCGGCCAGCTCGACGGTTTCCGGTCCGGAGAGGAGCTGCGTGCCGGCGCTCTCGATCAGCGCGTTGGCCCA
Source organism: uncultured Solirubrobacterales bacterium (assembly GCA_963728045.1). GTDB lineage: Bacteria > Actinomycetota > Thermoleophilia > Solirubrobacterales > 70-9 > VRUE01. The sequence goes on along the minus strand of CAVSIE010000002.1, from coordinate 819,483 downwards.
GACCGTGAATCCCTCATAGCGGTTGGACTGCACCTGGATCGTGCCGGCGTTGTCGGGCCCTAGCCGTTCGGCCTGGTCGATCATCTCGTCCCACGTGGCAGGTGGTTGTTTGACCAGGTCCTTGCGGTACCAGAGCAGCTGGGTGTTGGTGTTGAACGGGGCTGCGTAGAGGTCGCCCTCGAAGGAGGCGGTCTCGATCACGTTGGGGAAGACTTTGTCGGTGACCTCTTTGGCCATCGTCCCTTTCCACTGTTCGACCCACCCTGCGTTGGCGAACTCGCCGGTCCAGATCACGTCCATACCGACGATGTCGATCGAGCTGTCCTCGGCGCCGAGGCGGCGGACCAGCTGTTCGCGCTGCTGGCTCGCGTCGGTCGGCAGGAATTCCGGCTCGACCGTGTAGCGCCCACCCGATTCTTTCGAGCAGCGCGCCGCCACTTCCTCGATCGTCCCGCCAGGCTGGATCGCGACGAACCAGGTCAGCGTGCGTCCCGAGCCAGCCGACTCGTCGTCGGAGGCGCTGAGCGCCACGACCGCGAGGACCACCACGGCCAGCGTGGCCAGGAGCCCGATCGCAACTCGTGCTGTCAATTGCTCCCTCCTTTGGCGTCCCGGGCTCAAGGGCCGGGGCGCAGAAAGGAGATGCCCGGATAGGGCGGGCTCTAAACGAAAAGAGCCCGGCGAGACGCTGAAGCGGTCCCGCCGGGCTCGGCAATTCCTATGCGGCTAGTGGCTCAGCCCCGTTTGCCGCCTTTCCTTTTCCCTTTGCGAGCGGGTTTTTTCTGACCCTTGGCTTTTGCATTCACTTTTTGGACGGTCGCCGCGCCCGCGATGTTCGGGGCAGTCGCCGTCAGGGCCAGCGTCAGGAACCGTTTGCGGCTGAGCGACTTCAGCCTTTCCTTCAGCCGCGCCGGGAAGAGAATCGTGAATTTGGCGATCGTCCCTGGCGCGATCACCTGCGTGCCGCCGTTGAGGTTGACTTTTTTGCCTTTGCCGAGGTTGACTTTGCCAGCCACGGTCACGGGGACCTGGATGTTGCTGGTGACGAGAATCGTCGCCAGCCCTTTCCTGACTACCGCAGATGCGCTTAGCGCCGCCAGCGGGCAGGGCGCCTGGGTGGATGCGCTCTGCGGGCAACTGTCCTGTGTCTCGTCGCCGAAGCCGTCGTTGTCAGCGTCGGGCTCGACTGTGGCGGTGACCGGAGACTGAACTCCTTCTGCCTCTAGGAGGCTGTTCACGACAGCGCCCTGGGTTGGACTGCCGAGGAAGTACGCGAAGCGATCGGCTGGATTGCCGGTGATGCAGTAGAGCGTGTACACGGTTCCTTCATACGTGCCGGAGGCGCCCAGGAAATCACCGGCTTTAACCGGGATCCTCGTGCCAAACGTGTTGATGCTCGATGAGACGGGGCTCGGCGCGCTTTCCCCGATCACCTGGTATTGGGTCGGAACGCCGGTCGAGCGAAATACCTTGAGAGCCTGCAGGAAGTTCGGAGGAAGGGGCCCCACGTTTTGCCTGAGGGTCCAGCGTGTGATCACTCCCGCACTTGGAACCGTGGCTGGGATCGGGCCTGCACTGGCCAGAGAGGCAAAGGTCACCCCTTCGGCGAGTTCTTCCCCCGGACAGGGGTTACCAACCTCGGTCGCGGCCGAAGCGCTTGTCGAGCCAAAGACCGCGAGCGCTAGCAAGACCGTTACTGCTGCTCCTGTGAACTTCACTCTCATTTTCATCTGCCTTTCCCTTTGCCGCCTTTGCCTTTGCGGACGGGTTTTTTTTGTCCCTTTACTTTCGCTTTCAGCTTGCTCGTGGTCGGCGAGCCGACGACGTTCGGAGCGGTCGCCGTGAGGGCGAGCGTGAGGGATTGTTTGCGGCTGAGTGATTTCAGCCTTTCCTTAAGTCGCGCCGGGAAGAGAATCGTGAATTTGGCGATCGTCCCCGGAGTGACGACCTGCGTGCCGCCGTTCAGGTTGGCGGTTTTGCCTTTGCCCAGTGTGACTTTGCCGGCAACGGTCACGGGGGCTTGGATGTTGCTGGTGACGAGAACCTTCGCCAGGCCTTTCCTGACCGCTACGGAGCCGCTCAGCGCGACCACTGGGCAGGCCACCTGGACGGCGGCGTTCTGCAGGCATTTGTCCTGCGTCTCGTCGCCGAAGCCGTCGCTGTCGGCGTCAGGCTCGATCACGGCGGCAACCGGGACTCTGAATTCTTCGGGGAGTTCGATGAAGAGGTTGCTCGAACCGACTCCTCCGCCATTGCCTGTGAAGCCGCCAATCAGGCTTTCTTCCCCCGGGGTCGAGCAGATGAGTGTCTCGATCGGTCCGGGGCCGAAGATGCTGAGTCGATCGCCTGCCTGCACCGGAATCCGGGCGTTGATGACGTTGAGGCCGCTGACGATATTGGCGGGCGTTTCGCCGACGACCAGGGCCGTGTTCGATGTCGTATTCAGGCGCAGGACCTTCAGTGTCTGGGGAATCGTGAATGGCACCGGAATCACGCTCACCTTCCAGCTGGTGAGCACTCCGGAGCTTGGGACAGCAATCGGCAGAGGGTTCGCGGGCGCCGCCGCCTCGAAGAACGTGACCGGCGAGGAGAATTCGTTGTTGGCAACGCAGTTGTCGCCGACTTCAGTTGCCGCCGAGGCGCTCGGTGCGCCGAGAGCCGAGATCGCGAGCACGGCTGCCGCGACTGGCCCAATGAGCTTTCTCATTGTCTCTCCCCAATATCGTTCATTAGTGTCGAATTCCGGCAGCATATAGCCGAATTCCGCATGCGGAGCGGAATTCTTTACTAAAGGGCAATTGCCCTGGAAATGTCGTTCCAGGCTCTTCCGGCCGGGTCGAGGCCAATCGCGAGCGAGCCCTCGCCGGCGGCGATCTCGATCTCTTCGCCGCCGATTTCACCGAGGATCAGGACCGCGGTGCCGGCGTTGGCGAGTGACTCGAGCGCCGTGCGGTCGCCGCTGATCAGGAAGCCGCCGGACCCTTCGCCAAAGAGAGCCTCCTCGGGAGACAGGTCGCGATCGAGCAGGGGAGAGAGGTTGACGCAGCAGCCGAGCTCGCCGGTGATCGACGACTCGGCTAGGGCGCAGGCGAGGCCGCCGTCGCTGACGTCGTGGGCCGAGGAGAGCTTGCCGGCGCGGACCGCCTCGCGGACGGTGGCGCAAGCGGCAGCCACGGCGGTGATGTCTGACCGGGGGAGGCCCATCGTCAGCTCGCCGCGTTGCTTCGCCAGCTCCGAGCCGGCGAGTGAGGGTGAAAAGGGTCCGAGCAGGGCGATCGCGTCGCCCTCGTGGGCGAAGGCACTACCGCGGGCGCGCGCCGGGTCGGGCAGTTCGCCGACCATGCCGACCACCGGCGTCGGGTAGATCGGACCTTCCGGCCCCTCGTTGTAGAGGGAGACGTTGCCGCCGACGACCGGGACGCCGAGCGCCTCGCAAGCGTCGGCGAGGCCGCTGACGGCGCGGTCGAGCTGCCAGGCCCCGGTCGGCTTCTCGGGGTTGCCGAAGTTGAGGCAGTTGGTCAGGCCGAGCGGCTCGGCGCCGACGCAGGCGAGGTTCTGTGCGCACTCCAGCACCGCCTCGATCGTGCCGGCGTAGGGGTCGCAGGCGACGCGGCGGCCGTTGCCGTCGATCGAGACGGCGATCGCGTTGCCCGCCTCGGGAAGCTGCAGCACCGCGGCGTCGGCCGACTCGGGCCGTCGCACCGTGCGCGAGCCGACCACCGAGTCGTACTGCTCGAAGGCCCAGCGCTTGGAGGCGATGCTGGGGGAGGAGAGCAGCGCCAGCAGGGTCTCCTCCGCCGAGGCGCCCGGGTCGAGCGTGCGCCGGTTGCCGTAGATCCAGCCCTCCGGCTCGGCCGGGTCGAGGTCGTAGAGGGGGCAGCCGTCGACCAGCGCCTCGACCGGCATCTCGCCGGCGACCTCCTCGCCGCGCAGGACCCGCACCTGGCCCGTGTCGGTGACGACGCCGATCTCCGCCCCACCGGTCTGCCATTTCTCGCAGACGGCGAGCACCTCGGGCACCCGTGCCGGCTCGACCACCGCCAGCATCCGCTCCTGCGACTCGGAGACCATGATCTCGAAGGGCTCCATGTCGGCCTCGCGCAGCGGCACCCTTGCGACGTCGATGTCGATGCCGACCCCGCCGGCCGAGGCCATCTCGCTCGCCGAGGAGGTCAATCCGGCGGCGCCGAGGTCCTGCAGCGAGACCAGCAGCCCCTTGCCGAGCAGCTCCAAGCAGCACTCCAGCACCTTCGACTCCTCGAAGGGGTCGCCGATCTGCACCGTCGGCCGCTTCGCCTCGTCGCCGTCGCCGAGCTCGGCCGAGGCCAGCACCGAGGCGCCGCCGATCCCGTCGCGGCCGGTCGAGGCGCCCATCAGGACGACGGCGTTGCCGATCCCGGCCGCCGCCGCGCGCACCATCTCCTCCTGTTTCGCCAGCCCGACGCACATCGCGTTGACCAGGCAGTTGTGCTCGTAGGGCGCCTCGAAGTAGATCTCGCCGCCGACCGTCGCCACCCCGATCGAGTTGCCGTAGTGGCCGATCCCGCGCACGGCGCCGTCGAGCAGGTGGCGCGAGCGGACCGAGTCGAGCTCGCCGAAGCGCAGCGAGTCGAGGATCGCGATCGGCCGGGCGCCGAGCGCGAAGACGTCGCGGAGGATGCCGCCGACCCCGGTCGCGGCTCCCTGGAAGGGCTCGACCGCGCTCGGGTGGTTGTGCGACTCGACCTTGAAGGCGACCGCGTAGCCGCTGCCGACGTCGACCGCGCCGGCGTTCTCGCCCGGCCCCATCACCACCCGCTCGCCCTCGGTCGGCAGTCGCCGCAGCAGCTTGCGCGAGTGCTTGTAGGCGCAGTGCTCGGACCAGAGCAGGCTGAACATCGCCAGCTCGACGTCGTTGGGCTCGCGCCCGAGCTTCTCGACGATCAGCTCGAACTCGGAGTCGGTCAGTCCCAGCTCACGGTGCTTGGAGGTCTCCAACATCAGTCGCCGCCTCCTCCGCTGGCGCGTGCGGGGGCGGCTATCAGGGACTCGAAGACGCGCAGGCCATCGGTCGACCCGGTCAGCGGGTCGACCGCGTGCTCGGGGTGGGGCATCAGGCCGAGCACGTTGCCCGCCTCGCTCCTCACTCCGGCGATGTCGCGCAGCGAGCCGTTCGGGTTCTGGCCCGGCGCGTAGCGGTAGGCGACCTGGCCGTTGGCCTCGATCTCGTCGAGCATCTCCTTCGGTGCGTAGTAGCGGCCTTCGCCGTGCTTGGCCGGGATCGAGAGCCGCTCGCCCATCTCGTCGAAGGATTTCCCCCCTGGGGTGTGGCAAATCCTTCATCGATCAGCTCGACTTGGCGGCAGACGAAGCGCAGGTCCTCGTTGCGCAGCAGCGCGCCCGGCAGCAGCCCCGCTTCGCAGAGCACCTGGAAGCCGTTGCAGATTCCCAGCACCGGTCCGCCCGCCGCGGCGAACTCCGCCACCGCCTCCATCGCCGGCGAGAAGCGGGCGATCGCCCCCGCCCGCAGGTAGTCGCCGTAGGAGAAGCCGCCGGGGACGACGACCGCGTCGACGCCGCCTAGGTCGCGCTCCTCGTGCCAGATCAGCCGCGCCTCGCCGAGCAGCGAGCAGGCGTGCAGCGCATCCCGCTCGTCGCAGGAGCCGGGGAACTGGACGACGCCCCAGAGCATCAGGGGCCGTCGAGGCTCTCTATCTCGTAGTCCTCGATCAGCGGGTTGGCGAGCAGCTTCTCGCAGAGCTCGGCGAGGCGCTCGGGATCCTGAGCCTCGAGCTCGACCATGCGTCCGACCCGCACGTGCTCGACTCCGTCGAAGCCGAGCGCCGGCAGCGCCCGCTCGACTGCCTTGCCCTGTGGGTCGAGGATCCCCTCCTTCGGCCGGATCAGGACCCGCGCGCGGGTCACTAGAAGGAGCGCTCCGTGATCCGCTCGTAGGCCTCGACGTACTTGGCGCGGGTCTGCTCGACCACGTCGGGCGGCAGCTCCGGGGCCGGGGGAGTGTGATCCCAGCCGGCCTCGTCCGCCCAGTCGCGGACGAACTGCTTGTCGAAGGACGGCTGCGTGCGGCCGGGCTCGTAGCGGTCGGCCGGCCAGAAGCGCGAGGAGTCGGGGGTGAGCACCTCGTCGGCGAGGACGATCTCGGCGCCGGCGTGGCGGCCGAGCTCGAACTTGGTGTCGGCGAGGATGATGCCGCGCTCCGCCGCGTGCTCGGCGCCGCGCGTGTAGACCTCGATGGATATGCGCCGCAGCTCCTCCATCAGCGCCCGGTCGCCGACGATCTCGGCGGCGCGATCGAAGTCGACGTTCTCGTCGTGGTCGCCGATCTCGGCCTTGGTCGCCGGGGTGAAGATCGGCTCCGGCAGCTTGTCGGACTCGAGCAGGTTCGGCGGCAGCTCGATCCCGCAGACGGAGCCGTTCGCCTTGTATTCCTTCCAGCCCGACCCGGAGAGATAGCCGCGCACGACGCACTCGACCGGGTACATCTCCAGCTTGCGCACCCGCATCGCCCGTTCGGCGACCTCTTCCGGCACGTCGCTGGAGATGAAGTGGTTGGGGACGATGTCGGCGGTCAGCTCGAACCAGAATTCGGAGATCCGGTTCAGCACCTTGCCCTTGTCGGGGATCGGCGTCGGCATCACCACGTCGTAGATCGAGATCCGGTCAGAGGCGACCATCAGCAGGTCGTCCTCCCACTCGTAGATCTCGCGGACCTTGCCGGAGGAGTGCAGCTCGAGGTCGGCCACCTGCGCCATTAAGTCGATGCTAACCACCGCAGGAGCGGAGCATGGGCGAGGGCAGCTCTGCGATCCTTCGGTACGTGTCGTTGCCCCCGGAACCGAAGAGCTCTCCCCTGGCGCAGACGCTGCGCTGGGGCCTGCGGCCGCTCCCCTTCATGCAGGAGTGCCGCGAGCGTTACGGGGACAGCTTCAGCGTCAAATTCCTCAGCTTCGAGCGGCCGATGGTGATGATCTCCGACCCGGTCGCGATCAAGGCCCTGTACACGGAGCGGGCGCACGGCTTGCCGCCCGGCCGCGACATCATTCTCAAGCCGATCCTCGGCGAGCGCTCGCTACTCATCCTCGAGGGCGCCGACCATCTCGCCCATCGCAAGCTGATGCTGCCGCCCTTCCATGGCGAGCGGATGCGCTCCTACGGGCCGGTCCTGGAAGAGATCGTCGACGCCGAGATCGATTCCTGGCCGCTGGGCAAGGAGTTCGCGATCCACCCGCGCATGCAGTCGATCACCCTGGAGGCGATCCTGCGCGTGGTCTTCGGCGTCGCCGAGGGGCCGCGGCTGGAGCGGCTGCGCGTGGTGCTGACCAACGTGCTGGAGGAGACCGCCTCGCCCTTCTCCCAGCTGATCGGCCTGGCGACCCGCCGCTTCGGCGGCCGCGGGCCGTGGGGGAAGTTCGAAGCCCAGCTGAACGCGGTCGACGAGCTGCTCTACGCCGAGATCGCCGAGCACCGCGCCCGCGGGGACTTCGAGGAGCGCGAGGACATCCTCTCGCTGATGATGCAGGCCCGCTTCGAGGACGGCGGGGAGATGAGCGACACGGACCTTCGGGACCAGCTGATGACGCTGCTGCTGGCCGGCCACGAGACCACGGCGACCGCGATCGCCTGGACCTTCGACCTGCTGCTTCGCCACCCGGCACAGCTGGCGCGCCTGCGTGAGTCGCTCGAGGCGGGGGAGGACGAGTACCTGCGCGCCGTCATCACCGAGTCGCTACGGCTGCGCCCGGTGGTGCCGCTGGCGGGGCGCCGACTCGCCGCGGACCTGGTCGCCGACGGGCTGACGTTGCCGGCGGGCACCGACGTGACGCCGGCGATCTGGCTCACTCACACCCGCGCTGACGTCTATCCCGAGCCCTTCGCCTTCAAGCCCGAGCGCTTCCTCGAGGACGGCCCGGACACGTACGCGTGGATTCCCTTCGGCGGCGGCATCCGCCGCTGCATCGGCGCCGCCTTCGCCGAGTTCGAGATGCGGATCGTGCTGCGAGAGGTCCTCGGCCGCTGCGAGCTGCACAAGGCGAGCCCGGCGCCGGAGAAGATCGGCCGCCGCAACATCACCCTCTCGCCCAAGGACGGCACCCCGGTGGTCGTCACCGCGCGCCATCCTGCGCGCGAGCGCGAGCTGGTCGCGGCCTAGCTCTTCGCCGCCGGGTGCTCCTCCGCCCAGCGCGCGATCGTGCTGGAGCCGGAGATCACCTCGCCGTCGTCGAGGACGAGGATCGGCACCTCGTTGGTCCCGCTCAGCTTCTTCACCTCGGCTCGGTCGTCGCCACGGCTGCCCCAGGTCCAGGGCATCAGCCGGTAGCCGCCCACGGTCTTCAGCTCGTACTCGTAACCGGCGGCGTCGAGCGCCTTGCCCGCCTTCGCACACGGGTGCGCGAATCCCGGCCCGACCTTCTTCTGACCGCAGGTGTAGAGGATCATCGGGCGGCACCCTACTCCTTTTCGGTTCCGCCCAGGTCTAGTGCTACGCTTGTAGCACTATCGTAGAAGTTGCGACAAGGGAGCTGCGCAACAACACCGCCGGCGTGCTGCGGCGCGTGGAGGCGGGGGAGAGCTTCGTGATCACGGTTCGCGGGAAGCCGGTCGCGGATCTCGTGCCGCACAACGACGACGGACCGCGATGGCTCACCCCCTCGGAAGTGCTCGCGATTCGCGAGACCGCGGGCGCCGACCCCACCTTTCGCGTCGACCTCGACAGGCTTACCGGCGAAACGACGGACGAAGACGGGCTCGACGAGCTGTGGTGACCGCCGACCGCGCCCCGGTCGGGCTGATCGACACATCCGTCCTGGTCGCCGTCGAGAAGGGCAGGCCGTTGCGCGAGGAAGGTCTTCCCGAACGCTCCGCGATCTCGATCGTCACGGTTGCCGAGCTGCGCGCTGGTGTGCTTGCGGCATCGGACATCGAAAGTCGAGACCGTCGCATTGCCACCCTCGAAGGGGTCCGGGGAGCAACGATCCTGCCAGTCGAAGGCAAAGTCGCTCGCGCCTGGGCCGCGATGCGGGCGTATCTTGCGGCCTCCGAGCGAAGGGTCAGCGTGAACGACCTCTGGATAGCGGCGACAGCGGCCGCGCACGAGTTCCCCCTCGTCACACAGGACCGCGATTACGACGCCCTCAACGGCGTCATGGGCCTGACCGTCATCCCGGTCTAGCTGCGGATCGCTTCGAGGCGCTCGAAGATCTCGGGCAGGTGGGTGAGGTAGGCGTCGTAGTCGAAGACAGCGTCTAGGTCGAGGGCCGGGGCGGACTCGGCGAGGAGGTCGCGGAGGTGGGCGCCGGTGTCCCATGCTTTCTGGGCGCTCTCCTGGACCACGCGGTAAGCCTCGTCGCGGGTCATGCCCGACTCGACCAGGGCGGTGAGGGCGCGCTGGCTGAAGAGGGCCCCGTTGGTGTGCTCGAGGTTCTCGCGCATGCGGTCGATGTGGACGGTCATCCCGCTCGCCACCTTCGCCGCCAGGTCCTGCATGTAGTCGAGCGCGGTGGTCGAGTCGGGCAGGATCACCCGCTCGGCGCCGGAGTGGGAGATGTCGCGCTCGTGCCAGAGGGCTATGTTCTCGAGCCCCGCCTGCGCGTAGCCGCGGAGGACGCGGGAGAGGCCGGTGATCCGCTCGGTGCGGATCGGGTTGCGCTTGTGGGGCATCGCCGAGGAGCCCTTCTGCTGGCCGGAGGCGAACGGCTCCTCGACCTCGCGCACCTCCGTGCGCTGCAGGTTGCGAACCTCGGTGGCGAAGCGCTCGAGCCCGCCGCCGGCGATCGCGATCCGCGAGGTGAGGACGGCGTGACGGTCGCGGGGGATCACCTGGGTCGCGACATCCTCTCGCCGCAATCCCAGCCGCTCCATCACCCGAACCTCCACCCCGGGCGGGATCGAGGCGTAGGTGCCGACGGCGCCGGAGAGCTTGCCGTAGGCGAGCTGTTCGAAGGCGTTCTCGAGTCGGGCCAGGTTGCGGTCGGCCTCGAAGGCGAAGCCGGCGAGGCGAAGGCCGAAGGTGGTCGGCTCGGCGTGGACGCCGTGGGTGCGGCCGACGCAGAGCGTGTCGCGGTGCTCCAGCGCCCGCTCGACCAGCGCGTCGCGGAAGGCGCGGGCGCTGGCCAGCAGCACCTCGCCCGCCTCGCGCAGCTGCAGGGCCAGGGCGGTGTCGAGGACGTCGGAGGAGGTGAGGCCGTAGTGGATCCAGCGGCCGTGCTCGCCGACCGACTCGGCGACGACGTCGACGAAGGCGGCGACGTCGTGGTCGGTGATCTTCTCCCGCTCGTTCACCGCCTCGACCGTGAAGGCCGCGCTCGCGCGCGCCGCCTCCGCCGCCTCGCGCGGCACCGCGCCCTCCTCCACCCACGCCTCGGTCGCCGCCAGCTCCACCTCCAGCCAGCACTCCAGCTTGCGCTGCTGGGACCAGACGGCGCCCATCTCAGGGCGGGTGTAGCGGGGGATCATCAGCAGTTGATGATCCGGGCGGCGAGGATGCCGGCGTTCTTGGCGCCGTCGATCGCCACGCAGGCGACGGGAATCCCGGGCGGCATCTGCACCGCCGAGAGCAGCGCGTCGAGGCCGCCCAGGCTCTTGCCCAGAATTGGCACCCCGATCACCGGCAGGTCGGAGTGGGCGGCGGCGACGCCGGGCAGCGCTGCCGACATCCCGGCGCCGGCGATGATCACCTTTAGCCCCCGCATGCGCGCGTTGGCGCAGTACTCGCGGACCATCTCCGGGTCGCGGTGGGCGCTCATCACCCGCACCTCGTAGCGGATGCCGGCATCGTGCAGCGCGGCGCCGGCCGGCTGCATCTTCGGCTTGTCGTTCTTCGAGCCCATGATGATCCCGACCAAGGGCTCGTCGACGTTGGTCTCCTCGAAGGCCTCCTCGACGGCGGGCATCGTCACCGGGGTCCGCTGTGGCTCCTCTGAGATCTCGCTCATCGCTTCCTCTCTGACTGGGTCGGGTCTAGCTCGGGACTCGCTCGACGGCGCGGGCGGCGATGTCGGTTCGCATCTGCATCCCGTCGAACTCGATCCGGCTGGCGGCATCGTACGCACGATCGCGGGCCGCCGCTGGCGTGGGCCCCAGGGCCGTCAGGTTGAGCACGCGGCCACCGGCGGTGACGATCTCGTCGCCCTGCTCGGCGGTGCCGGCGTGGGTCACCTCGGCCAGCTCCGCCGCCGCCTCCAGGCCGCCGATCGCGTCGCCCTTCGAGGAGGACTCGGGGTAGCCGGCCGAAGCGAGGACGAGGGTCACGGCCCACTCATCTGAGAACTCGGCCTCGATTCCGGCGAGCCCACCGGGCTCGCGCGCCGCCAGGCAGAGCTCGGCGAGGTCGGAGCGCAGCCGCGGCAGCACCGCCTGCGTCTCCGGGTCGCCGAAGCGGGTATTGAACTCGAGCACCTTCGGCCCGTCCGCCCCGATCATCAGCCCGGCGTAGAGGACGCCGCGGAAGGGGGTCCCGCGCCGCGCCATCTCCGCTACCACCGGCCGGTGCACGGCGTCGACGATCTGCTCGACCTCGGCCGCGCCGAACCCCGGCACCGGCGAGTAGCTGCCCATGCCGCCGGTGTTAGGGCCCTCGTCGCCGTCGAAGATCCGCTTGTAGTCCTGGGCCGGGGCCAGCGGCGCCACGTTCTCGCCGTCGCAGAGGGCGAGCAGGGAGAGCTCCTCACCTTCGAGGAACTCCTCCAGCACCACCGTCGTCGCGCCGAAGCGCCGCTCGGTGAAGAAGACGTCGATCGCCGCGCGCGCGTCCGCCTCCGTCTCGCAGATCAAGACCCCCTTGCCCGCCGCCAGGCCGTCGGCCTTCAGCACCGTCGGGTAGGAGGCGCCGGCGAGCTGCCGGGTCGCCTGCTCGCGGTCGCGCAGGATGGTATGGGCGGCGGTGGGCACGCCGGCGTCGGCCATCAGCTGCTTGGCGAACGCCTTCGATCCCTCGAGCTCGGCCGCCGCCGCGCTCGGTCCGAAGGCCGGCACGCCGGCCTGCTCGAGCGCGTCGACGGCGCCGGCCACCAGCGGCGCCTCCGGCCCGACCACGACCAGATCGACCTGCCGATCCCGGGCGGCCGCGACGATCGCCTCGACGTCCTCCGCCCCGACCCCCGCCAGGCACTCGGCGTCGGCTGCGATCCCGGCGTTGCCGGGCGCGCAGAGCAGCTCAGGTGAGTGGGGAGAGCGGGACAGCGCCCGCACGATCGCGTGCTCGCGCCCGCCCCCGCCTACGACCAGGATCCTCAAGCTCGGGCGCCTCTACAGGGAGCTGGCGAGCTCTTCGGCCGACATCGCCGCCAGCGTCTGGCTGGTCATCGTCCCGCGCGAGCCGAGCTCGACCGAGACCTTGGCCATCGTCTTCTCGTCGGGCGCCTCGACCACGGTGACGAAGTCGTACTGGCCGAGGGTCGCGTACTGGGCGACCACCTTGGCGCCAATCTGTTCGACCTCGTTGTTGACCTCGGCCACGCGCCCTGGGTTGTTCTTCAGGGTGCGAATGCCCTCGGCGGTCAGGTTGGTCAGCATCAGGTAGGTAGGCATCAGCTCTCCTCTCGGCGGGGGACAGCGCCTACGTTACTGCGAGCGGTACGGCTCAGCCGTCGTAGCCGGCGTGGATGTGATCGCAGTGGTCACTACGGGCGAAAGCGGGGCCGGGACCGTCGACGTCGTAGCAGTAGATGAGCTCGGTCGGCATCGCCGGCTCAGGGAGCTGGGACAGCGTGGTGGCCAGTTCACCGCAGGGCGAGGTGGGGGCGGTGTCGGCGCAGGACACCCCGTCGACCATCGCGATGTCCATCGCCCGCCCGTAGTAGTGGTTGGAGACGCCGCCGGACACCGTGTACATCGAGTGGTCCGAGCGCAGCGAGGAGATCACCACCGTGTGCTCCTGGGTGATCGCGCCGATCAGCCCGACTATCCGTGGGTCGACCGCGCCGCCTTCGAGGTCCTGCTGGGCCACCTCGTTGAGGATCGTCAGGTTCTCCCATTCGATCGGCGCCATCACCGCCTCGGGCAGCGAGAGCGCCCACTCGACCTCGCTCGCCTCGCAGTTGCCGCGCAGGCGCTCGGCGTCGGCGAGGACCGCCTGCACGTACCAGGAGGCCTGGTTGTGGCTGAAGAGTCCGGCGCGCAGGCCGCCGCGCGACCAGATCAGGCGCGCCAGCGTTGCCGCCGAGTCGTCGGGGTCGGCTCGTTCGATGCGGTCGTTGCCGTCGCCGTCCACCGCGTAGCGCTGCCACTCGGAGCCGTCGAGGCCGAGCGGGCCGCTGTCTTCGAGCTGCGCTTTGCTCATCCCCTTGCCGAAGTTCGACTCGAGCCGGGCGACCGCGGCCAGCGCCCAGACCCCGTCGCGACCTAGTCCGTAGCGGGCGGCGGCGGCCTCGAAGGCGTTGAGGTACTCGGTTGGCAGCGCTTTGCGCCAGGGCTTGGCTGCCTCGCAGCGCAGCACCTGCAGCTTCGGGGTCAGCGCGAAGGAAGAGGCAAAGCCGTTGAGAGAGCCGTAGCAAGCGGCGCCGGCGAGCACGTCGGCGACGTACCAGTCGGCGTGGTTGTAGGCGAAGATCGCGCCGTAGGTGTCCTCGGGGAAGCCGGAGGCGCTGAGGTAGTTGGCGGCGGCGTGGATCGCGTCCTCGGGGTCGAAGGGGTCGGCGACGCCGTCGCCGTTGGCGTCGACCCCGTAGGCCTCCCAGGTTTCCGGCATGAACTGCATCCACCCGACCGCCCCGGCCGAGGAGACATTGAGGTTGGCGCCGAAGGCCGTCTCGATCTCGTTGATCGCAGCCAGCACGGCGGGCCCCTGTGGGCCGAGCGCGTAGGCAGCGGCGGCACGCTGGTAGATCGGCACGAGGATTGCCGGGACCGCTGCCGGCGAGCAGCTCGGCGAGGGCACGTAGGGGATCGCGAAGGGAGAGGCAGGCGGAGCGGGCACGGCGCCGCCGTCGGGAAGGGTTTCGGGCTCCGGGGTCGTCGCCGGTTTCGGCTCTTTGGCTTCGACCCCGCCGTCGCTCTTCTGCGGTTGCGTGGGGGGCGCGATCGTCGCGCCCTCTTCGAGGGCCGGGGATGGCGGCGCGATCGTCGGGCCGGGCGCCGGCGCGGGCGCCTGGGTCTGGCTCGCCGCCGGCGCGATTGTCGTCGGTGTTGCCTGGCCGAACGCAGGCGAGGCGGCAAGTGCCATCGCCGCTGCCACCCCTGCCGCGATTCTCCTCGAGCGTCGCATCAGCCTCGCACGTCCGTTACCAGCCAGCCGTCGACGTTCCTTCTCAGCTCAAGCCGCAGCTCGCTGGTCACCCCGACGCGCAGCAGCGAGACGCTGACCGAGTAGGCCTTGCCGCGGCGCGGGCCGGGGACGAGGTTGACGACTTTAGCCTGCGGCACTTTCACCTGCTCCGGCAGTCGCGGCGGTCGCTTGGCGAGGGTGCCCGCGAGCGAAGGGGCAGCGGTTTCGTCGAAGGTCTCGCGGGCAAGCGCGCGCTGCTCGCCGACCTCGTAGACGACGAACGCCTCGGCGAAGCGACGGGCCACTTTCATCGCATCAGGTCCGGCGGGAACCGGCTCGGTGCTCGCGCTCGCGGACGCGACTTCATCATCGGGAGCGCCGGTGCCTTCGGTGCTGCGCACGACGTCTTCGGTCGCCGCGTCCCCGGACGAAGGCGCTGTCGCCACGGCTTCGTCAAGCCCGAGCACCGGCGGAGCGCCCTGAAGCGCCGGCTCGTCCGGCTCGGCGTTCGCGGTAGTTGCAGGCTCGCTCGCGCTCAGCGGTGGTGTCGCCAGCGCTTCGCGGGAGGAGCTTTGGCTGCTGTCTCCCGTGGTTTGGATCGCAACCAAGGCGACGGCCCCGACCGCGACCGCGCAGAGGACGCCGGCAGCGGCACGCGTCGGTCCTCTCCGTCCAGCGAGCCGCTCGCGCAGCGGCCAGACCAACTTCGCCTCGAATATCCAGACGAGCCGCTCGAAGGGCCAGCGCGCAACGTCGAGGACGCGGCGAAGGGCGTTGCCGCCGTTCCAGAGGATGCGATCTTCCACGGCCCAGTACGCATTGCGCAGGGACCTGCCTACGGCCGCCAGCGCCGAGCGCAGGCGCGAGGCGCCGGGGTCTGGGTTGATCGGATCTCGTTTGGCCATGTGATCGAACAGGCTCACTGAAATCTTACGTCGGAATTTCGCTGCGTCTCCTCAAGCCCGGGAGGCTGGATTGCGCTTCCCAGGCGCTGTTGCTCCCCGAAATACCAATCGCATGATGCGACAACTAAGTAAACGCATTGTTAATGCGTCGATGCGGTGGCGCGATCGGCGCCTACACAGCCGCAGCCGCGGCAGGCTTGGAGGCCTTCTCGAACGTCAGCTCGCCGTTCTCGGCGTCGACCCGGACGACGTCGCCTTCGGTGAACTCGCCCTCGAGGATCTTCAGCGCCAGCTTGTCGACCAGCTGCTTCTGGATCACCCGCTTCAGCGGCCGGGCGCCATAGGTGGGGTCGTAACCGAGGTTGCCGAGCAGGGTGCGGGCGTCGTCGGTCAACTCGACCTCGATCCCGCGCTCACGCACGCGGCCGATCAGCTGCTCGACCTGCAGATCGACGATGCGGACGATGTCCTGCTTGGAGAGGCGGTGGAAGATCACCGTGTCGTCGATCCGGTTGAGGAACTCCGGCTTGAAGGTCGACGCCAGCACCTCTTCGATCTGCTCGCGGATCTTCTCATCGACCGACTCGCCGACGATCCGGTCGCTGCCGACGTTCGAGGTCATGATCAGGACCGTGTTGGTGAAGCCGACGGTGCGGCCCTGGCCATCGGTGAGCCGCCCGTCGTCCATGATTTGCAGCAGCGTGTTGAAGACGTCGGGGTGGGCCTTCTCGATCTCGTCGAGCAGGATGACCGCGTAGGGGCGTCGTCGCACCGCCTCGGTCAGCTGTCCGCCCTCCTCGTAGCCGACGTAGCCGGGCGGGGCGCCGATCAGTCGCGCCACCGTGTGCTTCTCCATGTACTCGGACATGTCAAGGCGGACGATCGCCTGCTCGGAGTCGAACATGAACTCGGCCAGCGCCTTGGCCAGCTCGGTCTTGCCGACCCCGGTCGGGCCGAGGAAGAGGAAGGAGCCGATCGGCCGGTCGGGGTCGGAGAGACCGGCGCGCGAGCGCCGCAGCGCGTTGGAGACGGCGGCGATCGCCTCGTCCTGGCCGATCACCCGGTCGTGCAGGCGCTCCTCCATATGGATCAGCTTCTCGACCTCGCCCTCCATCAGGCGGCTGACGGGAATCCCGGTCCACTTGGCGACGACCTCGGCGACGTCCTCCTCGGTCACCTCCTCGGTCAGCATCGAGCCGCCCGCGGCGTGCAGCTCGGCGAGCTTCGCCTCCTGCTCGGCGACCGTCTTCTCCAGCTCGGGGATCTCGCCGTAGCGCAGCTTCGCCGCCCGCTCGAGGTCGGCGTCGCGCTCGGCCCGCTCGGCCTCACGGCCAGCCTCCTCGAGCCGGGCCTTCGCCGCCTTGATCGCGTCGATCGCCTCCTTCTCGTTCTGCCAGCGCGCCTTCATCTCGCCGGAGCGCTCGCGCAGCTCGGCCAGCTCCGCCTCGATCGAGTCGAGCCGGGCCTTCGAGGCATCGTCCTTCTCTTTCTTCAGCGCCTCGCGCTCGATCTCGAGCTGCTGGATACGACGCTCGACCTCGTCGATCTCGGTCGGCATCGAGTCGATCTCGATCTTCAGCCGCGAGGCCGCCTCGTCGATCAGGTCGATCGCCTTGTCGGGCAGGAAGCGGTCGGCGATGTAGCGCTCGGAGAGGGTCGCCGCCGCGACGATCGCCGAGTCGGCGATCCGCACTCCGTGGTGGACCTCGTAGCGCTCCTTCAGCCCGCGCAGGATCGCGATCGTATCGGCGACGTCGGGCTCGCCGACGTAGACCGGCTGGAAGCGACGCTCCAGCGCCGCGTCTTTCTCGATGTGCTTGCGGTACTCGTCGAGGGTGGTGGCGCCGACCGCGCGCAGCTCGCCGCGGGCCAGCATCGGCTTCAAGAGGTTGGCGGCGTCGACCGCGCCTTCGGCAGCGCCGGCGCCGACGATCGTGTGCAGCTCGTCGAGGAAGAGGACGATCTGGCCCTCTGCCTCCTGGACCTCGGAGAGCACCGCCTTCAGCCGTTCCTCGAACTCGCCGCGGTATTTAGAGCCGGCGAGCAGCGAGCCGATGTCGAGCACGATCACGCGGCGGTCGCGCAGGCTCTCCGGCACGTCGCCATCGACGATCCGCTGCGCCAGCCCCTCGACGATCGCCGTCTTGCCGACGCCGGGGTCGCCGATCAGCACCGGGTTGTTCTTGGTGCGGCGGGAGAGGACCTGGATCACGCGGCGGATCTCCTCGTCGCGGCCGATCACCGGGTCGAGCTTGCCCGCCTCGGCCTCGGCGGTGAGGTCGCGCCCGAACTTCTCCAGCGCCTGGACGCTGTCCTCGGGGTTGGGGGAGGTGACGCGGTGCGGCCCGCGCACCTCGGCGATCGCCTTCTCCAACGCGTCGCGGTCGGGGAGGACATCGGCGACCCCGGAGCCCCTGTCGGTGAGCGCCAGCAGGATGTGCTCGGTCGAGATGTACTCGTCGCCGAGCTTCGCCATCTCCCGCTCGGCGGCCTGGAGCACTTTGACCAAGGTCGAGGAGGGTCGTGCCTCAGGCGTCTCGTCGCCGCTCAGGGTCGGCAGCGCCGCGACCGCCTCGCGCGCCCGCGCCACGACCGCCGCCGGATCGGCGCCGACCTTTTGCAGGACCGGGGCGACCATGCCGTCGGCCTGCTCGATCAAGGCCAGCAGCAGGTGCGCTGGGTCGACCTCGGTGTTGCGCCGCTGCGCGGCGAGCTGCTGCGCCGCGGCGACCGCCTCCTGCGACTTGACGGTGAACCGGTCGGGTTGCATCAGCGCACTCCCTTCTCAGACATGACCCGTTCGAGTTCGGCGAGGCGCTGCTCCAGCGCCAGGACCCTCTCGACTCCCGCCAGATTCAGCCCTTCGGCTGTGAGTTGCTGGATGCGTTGCAGCAGCTCGAGATCGCGTTGCGAGTAGAGACGGGTGTTCTTCGGCGAGCGCTTCGGCTCGATCAGGCCACGCGCCTCGTACATCCGCAGCGTCTGCGGGTGCATGTGGGCGAGCTCGGCGGCGACCGAGATCATGAAGACGCCGCGCTCAGCGTCGATCTTCGCTTCGACCCGGCGGGTCATGCGACGCCCGTCGCCAGTCGCGCTCATCGTGTCCTCGCCTTCGCCAGCAGCTCGGCGCGCGGGTCGGAGCCGTTGAAGGCCTCGGCCAGCTTCTCGGCCGCCTCGCGCTGCTCCTCGGTCAGCTCCTGCGGCATCTCGATCTCGAGTCGGTAGCGGACGTCGCCGCGGCCCTTGCCGCTGCGCTTCGGCGCTCCCTCGCCGCGCAGCCGCTGGATCGTCCCGTGCTTGGTCCCCGGGGGGACCTTGATCTTCTTCGTCCCGTCCAGGGTCGGCACCTCGATCGTCGCGCCGCGCAGGGCCTCGGCGACCGTGATCGGCACCGTCACCTCGAGATTGCCGTCGTCAAGCCTCTTGAAGACTGGGGAGGGGGTGACCCGCGTCACCACATAGAGGTCGCCCGGCGGTCCGCCGCGCGGGCCGGCCTCGCCCTTGCCGGCGAGGCGGATGCGGGCCCCGTCCTTGACCCCGGCGGGGATGTTGACCTTGTAGCGCTTGGACTGCTGGGTCAGGCCCGAGCCGCCGCAGGTGGGGCAGGGGTCCTCGATGATCTGCCCGGCGCCGCCGCACTGCGGGCAGGGCCGGCTGATCGAGAAGATGCCCTGGCTCTGGGCGTCGATGCCGCTGCCTTCGCAGCGCGGGCAGGTGATCGGGGCGGCGCCGGGTTTGGCGCCGCTGCCGTGGCAGGTCTGGCAGCGCTCTGCCTTCGGCACGGTGACGCTGACCTGGTCGCCGTTGACCGCCTGGTCGAAGCTGAGGTTGATCTCCGTTTCGAGATCGCGCCCGCGCGCCTGCTGCGCTTGCGCCCGGCCGCCCCCACCACGGTTGAAGAGGTCGGAGAGGATGTCGCTGAAGCCCCCACCCCCGCCGCCGAAGGGCTGCCCCCCGCCCGGGCCTCCCGGCCCGCCGAAGCCCCCGAACGGGCTGCCGCCCCCGCCGCCGAAGCCGGCGAAGGCCCCGCCGGCGTCGTACTCCTTGCGCTTCTCAGGATCGGAGAGCGTGTCGAAAGCGCCCTGCACCTCCTTGAAGCGCTCTTCGGCTTTGGGATCGTCGGGGTTGCGGTCCGGGTGGTATTTGCGCGCCAGCTTCCGGTACGCCTTCTTGATCTCGTCGTCCGACGCCTTTTTCGAGACGCCCAGCACTTTGTAGAGGTCCTCGGCCAAGCGCTCCCCCTCAGGGCCTCACTCCGCCACCACGACCCGGGCCGGCCGGATCAGCTGCTCCCCGAGCCGGTAGCCCTTCTGCATCGTCTCGACCACCGTCCCCGGCTCGACCCCGTCGGCGGGCAAGGTCGAAAGCGCCTCGTGCCATGTGGGATCGAACTTCTCTCCGGTGGGGTCGACGGCCTCGATCCCGTTGCGAGCCAGCGAGTCCCGCAGGCTCCGGAAGACGAGCAAGACGCCATGGGCGAGCCCATCCTCGGAATCGCCCTCCGGGTCGAGACCCGCAGCCTGAATCGCCCGCTCGAGGTCGTCGAGAACCGGAACGACCTCCCGAATCAACTCGCTCTTTCCGCGAGCCGTGGCGGCTTGCACCTCTGCGGCCATGCGCTTCCGATAGTTGTCGAAGTCGGCTTGTGCCCTCTTCGCGAGTTCGAGGTACTCGTCACGCTCCCGCTGGACATCGGCGAGCAGCTTGTCGAGATCTGCCTCGACGTCCTTGGCGGAGTCCTCTCCCGCGGGTGGCGCCGTAGGGGGGACCTCCCCTGAGGAAGCTTTAGCTACCGGAGGGGGAGGTGGGTCCCCTGCGGCGACAGGCCCCGCGGGCTGTTCCGTCCGTCCCTCGTCGTTTTTTGGACGACTCATTTCTCGTCGTCACCCTCATCGACGACCTCGGCGTCCACGACCTCCTCTTCGTCATCGGAGGAGTCGCCATCCGCAGACGCCCCATCGCCGGACGCCGCCGCCTGCTCCTGCGCCGCCGCATAGATCTGCTCCGACACCTTCTGGAAGGCCGCACTCAGCGCTTCGGTCTTGGCTTTGATCTCCTCGACGTTCTCCGAGGTGAGCGACTCGCGCACCTCCTTGATCGCCGCCTCGATCTCCTCCTTGTTCGAGGAGTCGACTTTGTCGCCCAGCTCCTCGAGCTGTTTCTCGGACTGGTAGGCGACCTGCTCGGCGAGGTTGCGCGTCTCCGCCAGCTCGCGCTGCTTGCGGTCCTCCTCGGCGTGCGACTCGGCGTCGGCGACCATCTGCTCGACTTCCTCCTCGGAGAGGCCGGAGCCCGACTTGATCTCGATTTTCTGCTCCTTGCCCGTCCCCAGGTCTTTCGCGGTGACGTGGAGGATGCCGTTGGCGTCGATGTCGAAGGTGACCTCGATCTGCGGCATGCCGCGCGGCGCCGGCGGGATCCCGGTGAGCTGGAACTTGCCCAGGCTCTTGTTGCCGCCGGCCATCTCGCGCTCGCCCTGCAGCACGTGGATCTCGACCGAGGGCTGGTTGTCGTCGGCGGTCGAGAAGATCTCCGACTTCTTCGTCGGGATCGTCGTGTTGCGCTCGATCAGCTTCGTCATCACGCCGCCTTTGGTCTCGATCCCGAGGGTCAGCGGGGTGACGTCGAGCAGCAGCACGTCCTTGACGTCGCCGGCAAGCACCCCGGCCTGGATCCCGGCGCCGACGGCGACGACCTCGTCGGGGTTCACCCCCTGATGCGGCTCCTTCCCGGTCAGCTCCTCGACCCGCTCGCGCACAGCGGGCATCCGGGTCATGCCGCCGACCAGAACGACGTGGTCGATCGTGGTGTCGGCGTCGCTCAGCGCCTGTTTGACCGGCCCGACGATCCGCTCCAGCAGCTCTGAGGTCAGCTCGTTCAGCTTCGAGCGGGTCAGCTTCATATCGAGGTGCTTGGGCTGGCCCTCTACCGCGGTGATGAAGGGCAGGTTGATCTGCGTCTCCTGCACCGAGGAGAGCTCGATCTTCGCCTTCTCGGCCGCCTCGTAGAGGCGCTGCAGAGAGTTCTTGTCCTGCGCCAGGTCGACGCCCTGATCGCGTTTGAACTCGGCGACCAGCCACTCGACGATCGCCTTGTCCCAGTTGTCGCCGCCGAGATGATTGTCGCCGGCGGTCGACTTGACCTCGAAGACGCCGTCGCCGATTTCGAGCACGGAGACGTCGAAGGTTCCGCCGCCCAGGTCGAAGACGAGGATCGTCTGGTCGGTTGCCTCCTTGTCGAGCCCGTAGGCGAGCGAGGCAGCGGTCGGCTCGTTGATGATCCGCTTCACCTCGAGGCCGGCGATTTTGCCGGCGTCCTTGGTCGCCTGGCGCTGGTCGTCGTTGAAGTAGGCGGGGACGGTGATCACGGCGCTGTCGACCGTGTCGCCGAGCTTCGCTTCGGCATCGGTCTTCAGCTTCTGGATGATCATCGCGCTGATCTCGGGCGGGCTGTACTGCTTGCCACGCACCTCGATGCGGACGTCGCCGTTGGGGCCGGCGACGACCGTGTAAGGGACGATCGTCTCCTCCTCTTTGACTTCGGACTCCTTGCGGCCCATGAAGCGCTTGATCGAGAAGATCGTGTTCTCGGGGTTCATCACCGCCTGGCGCTTGGCCACGGTGCCGACCAGGCGCTCGCCCGACTCGGTGAAGGCGACCACCGATGGGGTGGTCCGCCCACCCTCGGCGTTCTCCAGGACGGTGGGCTCGCCGCCCTCCAACACGGCGACGCAAGAGTTGGTCGTGCCGAGGTCGATTCCGATCGTCTTGCCCACGCTGCGTACCTCCAGGGAGTATTGGTCGATGGACTGGGAGAGTCCCGTCGGGAGACTCTAAAAATCTAAGTCCGAGTATGGCATATTTTCGACTTAGTTCAAATCGACTGCCTCGTGTCTGGGTTTCACGAGCAGCGGGCCCGGGCAGATGGGTGTTGCAGATGCTGTTAGGCCGGAGGCGCCTCAACCCCAAGCGATCCCACCGACGGGATCTCGGATGAGGAGGAAGCATCTTGAACCAAGCTCACGCAACTGTCCGGCGACTGCTGCCGGCGATCATCGTCGCACTTGCCTTCGCTCTGCTCCTACCCGGCTCAGCTGCCGCGAAGCAGAGCCACCACCACAGCTTTCACGACCGGGGCCACGGCAAGGTCGCGGGCGTGATGACCCGCAACGTCTATCTGGGCGCGGACCTGACGCCGGCGATCTTCGCTCCGAGCCTGAAAGCCTTCGCCGCGGCCAACGGCAAAATCCTGCGCGAAGTCACCGCCAACGACTTCCCGACACGGGCAGAGGGGCTGGCCGACGAGATCCTCGAGACGAGGCCCGACCTGGTTGGCCTGCAGGAGGTGGCGCTGTGGCGCACCGCCCCGGTCAACCCCGAAGTGCTGACCAAAGGCCCGAGCGCGACGACGGTCCGCTACGACTACCTTCAGCTCCTGCTCGACGAGCTCAACGCGGGTAAGGGCAGGTCCGGCCACGGCAAGCCGCAATACAGCGTCGTCATCTCCCAGAACGAGTTCGACCTCGAGGCCCCGGCCGATGAGAACGGCAAAGCCGGCGATGGCCTCGGCGGGGAACTCGCCGACGCCGAGATCAACGGCCGCCTGACGATGCGCGACGTGATCCTCGTCCGGCACGGAGCCGGAGTCCAGACCTGGAACGAGCAATCGGCGAACTTCGCCAACCCGCTCCCGGTGAAAATCCTCGGCGCCACGGTGCCGATCCTCAGGGGCTGGACGGCGACCGACGCCAAGGTTCGCGGCAGCCACCCGTTCCGCTTCGTCAACACCCACCTGGAGGCGTTCGAGCCTAACTTCCGCGCTCTGCAGGCGGGGGAGCTGGTCGCTCCCAGCGGCCCGGCGACGAGCGAGCTGCCGGTCGTGCTGCTCGGCGATCTGAACTCCGATGACAAAACGGTCACTGGCCCCGACACGCTGGCCTTCGAAGTCCTGAAAGCAGCGGGCATGGTCAAGCGCAGCACAGACAACCCGCTCAGCTGCTGTCTCGACTCGAGCCTGCTGGAGGTGAAAGCGGCAGAAGAAGCGGGAGCCGGTCCCGACGACTTCGACCACCAGGTCGACCACATCCTGACCCGGGACCCCGACCAGGTGACGCTGGAGTCATCGACGGTCACCGGGCTCCAGCCGGTCAACGGCTTCTGGAGCTCAGACCACGCAGGCGTCTTCAGCGAGCTGCGTTTCCAGCGCTAGAAGAGAGTGCCCTGACGGTCGAGGGGGCGGAGCGATCCGCCCCCTCGGCTTTGGGGCTCAGCCGCTGCCGGCGGTGTGGGCGACGAATTCGGCGACTTCCTCGGCCTGTTCGCCGGAGAGGATCCCGCCGGGCATGCGACCGGGTTCGCCACCGTCGATGCCTTTTTCGATCGCGTTGAGCACGCGGCCTTTGGTCGCTTCGATCGTTTCGGTCGCGCCCTCGCCTTCAGGCAACCCGTTTTCGGCCAGGGTGATGTCGAGATCGGGACCGAAGTTGCCGTCGGTTCCCGCCGCGTAGAGCGTGTGGCAGTTGCCGCAGTTGTCCTGGAAGAGCGCCTGCCCTTCCTCCAGGCTGGCGGGGACCTCCAGCGCTCCCCGCTCCGCGTCGCCGTCGGCGCGGAAGGCGAGCCACGGGATCAGGACCGCGAGGAAAACGACCACCAGCCCGAAGATGACGAACGTCTTTCGGCTCATTTGCGCTCGGCACGGTACCAGGGGCACATCCGGCGTAGCGCGCACTCCTCGCAGCGCGGCGTCGGCCGGCAGACCTGGCGTCCGTGCTGGATCAGGTTCATGTGCAGCTCATAGGCATCCTCGGGGTCGACGATCGCCATCATCTCGTCGTGGGCCCGCTCGAACGAGGCCTTCGGCGGGAACAGCCCGAGCCGCCCGCCGACGCGGTAGACATGGACGTCGACCGGGATCTCCGGGATCCCCCAGGTGAAGATCAGGACGCAGGCGGCGGTCTTGCGACCGACGCCCGGCAGCGAGGTCAGGTAGGCCAGCGACTCCTCGCGGGGAGCGCTCTCGAGCCAGTCGATGTCGGGGTCCTCGCCCAGCTGCTCGAGGATCGCCTGGATGCGCGGCGCCTTCTGCTTGGCGAGCCCGCCCGGGCGGATCCCCTCCTCGACCTCGCTCACCGGCGCGTCGCGCACTTCCTCCCAGGTGGGGAGGCGCTCGCGCAGGCTGTCGAAGGCACGGTCGCGGTTGCGGTCGTTGGTGTGCTGGGAGAGCACAGTGCGGACCAGCTCGGCGATCGCATCGCCGTGCGGCTCGTTGACCGGCTGCCCGTACATCTCCCGCAAGCGGTCGCGAATCGCCCGCACCCGCCGCTTTTCGGGTCGCTTCCACATCCGGGCGCGACCCTACTGGCGGGCGGGGCCTGTCGCCGCAGGGGACCCACCGCCCCTTCCGGTAGCTAAAGCTTCCTCAGGGGCGGTACCCCCTACGGCGCCACCCGCCCGAGCCACGTCTCCCGCATATGGTTCAGCCCAATGGCAGGTGCGGTCGAAGGATCCGAGCTTGTGGTGGACGGGGTGCGGGTGTTCTGCCGGCGGGTGGCGGGGGACGGGACGCCGACGGTTTATTGCCATGGGAGCCCGACGCATGGCGAGGACTGGATGCCGTTCCTCGAGCGCAGTCCTGGCCCTGCCATTGCGATCGACATGCCGGGCTGGGGCAGGTCGGACAAGCCGCGCGACTTCGACTACACGATGCACGGCCTCTCGGCCTTCCTCGATCGCTGCCTCGAACAGCTGGGAGTGGCGGAGCACAGGCTGGTCGTGCACGACTGGGGCTCGCTGGCGCTGATCGGCGCGCAGCGGCGACCGGAGCGCGTCGAGAAGCTGGTCGCGATCAACGCCGTGCCGCTGCTGCCGGGATACCGCTGGCACTGGGTGGCGCAGGTTTGGCGCCGCCGCCCGGCGGGGGAGATCGCCAACGCGACTTCGACCAAGCGCTTCATGGCGCTGACGCTGCGCCAGGCCCGCGGCGACCGCAGCGCGATGCCGCCTGAGTTCGTCGACTCGACTTGGCGCCACTGGGATAGGGACACCAAGCGCGCCGTCCTCCAGCTCTACCGCGACGCCGACCCGGACCGCCTGGCCGCCGCCGGCCGCGACCTAGGCAAGCTCGCCTGCCCCGCCCTGGTCCTCTGGGGCGACCGCGACCCCTACCTACCAACCAAATTCGCCCACGACTACGCCAAAGCTCTGCCAAGCGCAGAAGCAGAGATCGTCTCCGGCGCCGGCCACTGGCCCTGGATCGACGACCCATCTGTCGTAGACCGAGTATTGGAATTCGTCGAGTAGCTGAGCGGCGGCTTTTGGGCGGGGTAGGGATGCGCTCGAACCGACGGATACTCAAAGTGCCGCGCTAATTAGCGCGGCACTTGTCGGGGCGAGCGCATCCCTACCCTGCCCACCACCTGCCCCCCGTTAACCGGGTAATTACAATTGCCGGATGGCGCGTGCTTTTGCAGCAATCACGGCCAAGCTGCCGCACGGCTGGGGAGACCTCGGCCGCCAGATTGGCCTGCTCATAGTCGTCGACCTCTGCTACGAGACCGTCCGCGGGATCTCCGACGGCCAGCGCGCGACCGCCTTCGCCCACGGCCAGCAGATCATCGATGCCGAGAAGGCGACCGGGACCTTCTTCGAGCCGGGCCTCCAGGCCTTCTTCCTCAAATTCGACTGGATCGTCGACTTCGCCAACCAGGTCTACATGAACAGCCAGTTCGCGATCGTCGTCGCCTTCTTCTTCTGGCTCTACTTCTTCCGCAACGAAGCCTTCTACTTCGTCCGCAACATGTTCATCGTCGCCATGGGGCTGGCCCTGGTCGGCTACACGTTCTACGCGACGGCGCCGCCCCGGTTCTATCCCGAGTACGGCTTCGTCGACACGATCAACGACTTCTCCAGCGTCAACCACGACTCGGCGCTGGCGAAACTCTTCATCAACCCCTACGCGGCGGTGCCCAGCATGCACTGCGCCTTCTCGGCGATGATCGGCCTCAGCGGCGCGCGGTTGGTCCGCAGCCGGGCGATGAAGGCGTTCTGGCTGGCCTGGCCGCTGCTGGTCGCCTGGGTCGTGGTCGTCACCGGCAACCACTACTGGGCCGACATCGCTTTGGGCTGGATGGTCGCCGCCGTCTCGGCACTCGTCGCCCACCGACTGCTCGCCCGCGCCCGGCCGGAGGCCTGGGCGTGGCGCACGAGCTCGCCTCAAGAGGCCGAGGCGTAGCGGCGACGCCGCCATCGTCTAGCCTCACGTCAATGGATTCTTCGGCGCCCTCGAAGGGCGCGAGCAGCCGCCGCAGCAACGGCCGCTCGTCCCGCAACGGGCAGGAGCTGCGCGACTACGCGCGCAACCGCCTGATCGAGTCGCGGCTGACCCCGAACGCGATCTCGATCGTCGGCTTGGCCCTCAATCTGGTCGCCGCGGGCTTGGTCACGCAGCGACTCTTCTTCCTCGCCGGGGTCGCCTTCATCGTCGGCTCGGTGATGGACACGCTCGACGGCCGCTACTCGCGGATGTCGGGCAAGGGGACGCTGTTCGGCGCCTTCCTCGACTCGACCGTCGACCGGATCGAGGAGGGGATCGTGCTGGCGGCGGTGGCCGGCTACTTCGCCGCCACCGGCCAGGACTTCGCCGCTGCGATGTGCGTGGTCGCCGTGCTCGGCTCGCTGATGGTCTCATACACGCGAGCGCGCGCCGAGGCGCTTGGGGTCGAGTGCAAGGTCGGTTTGGCCACGCGTCCCGTGAGGGTAGTTATCCTCTCCATCGGCTTGGTCTTCGCGAAGGGTGCTGGGATCGGCGATTTCGAGCTACTGGCTCCCTCGATCTACGTGATCGCCGCCCTGACCACCTTCACTGCGATCCAGCGCGTATGGCATGTCCGCAACCAGCTCTCAGGCGAGACCTCCGCTACTCCCGACCTGTAACAACTCCCGACCGCAGGTGTGCTTTGCCACCTAGCGAGACGAGGAAGGATTCCCAGACTTCATGAGCGATACCAACGGAGCAAGCAACGGCGCCGGCCGCACAGACGAGAAAGTCCGCGTCGCGATCGTCGGCGTCGGCAACTGCGCCAACTCCTTCATCCAGGGTGTCCACTACTACAAGGACGCCGACCCCTCCGAGGAAGTTCCCGGCCTGATGCACGTCGACCTCGGCGGCTACCACGTGCGCGACGTCGAGTTCGTCGCCGCCTTCGACATCGATTCCGAGAAGGTCGGCAAGGACCTCTCCGAGGCGATCTGGTCGGGCCAGAACGACACGATCAAGTTCGCCGAGGCGCCGGAGATCGGCGTCAAGGTCGAGCGGGGGATGACCCACGACGGCCTCGGCAAGTACCTGAAGGAGAAGATCAAAAAGGCGCCGGGCGAAACCGCCGACGTCGTCGGGATCCTCAAAGAGACGAAAGCGGACGTGCTCGTCTGCTACCTGCCGGTCGGCTCCGAGGAGGCGACCAAGTGGTACGTCGAGCAGGCGCTCGCGGCCGGGGTCGGCTTCGTCAACTGCCTGCCTGTCTTCATCGCTCGCGAGGACTACTGGGACAAGCGCTTCCAGGAGAAGGGCCTGCCGATCATCGGCGACGACATCAAGTCCCAGGTCGGGGCGACGATCGTCCACCGCCAGCTCGCCCGTCTCTTCCACGACCGCGGCGTGCGGCTGGAGCGGACCTCGCAGCTCAACGTCGGCGGCAACATGGACTTCTACAACATGCTCGAGCGCGAGCGTCTCGACTCGAAGAAGATCTCGAAGACCAACGCGGTCACCTCGATCATGGGCCATGACCTGCCCGAGGACAGCGTCCACGTCGGCCCATCGGACTATGTCCCCTGGCTGACCGACCGCAAGTGGGCGCACATCCGCCTCGAGGGCAAGGCCTTCGGCGACGTGCCGCTCACCGCCGAGCTGAAGCTCGAGGTCTGGGACTCGCCGAACTCGGCTGGCGTCGTGATCGACGCGGTGCGGCTGATCAAGCTGGCGCTCAACAACGGCATCGCCGGCCAGCTCGACGGCCCCTCCAGCTACCTGATGAAGTCGCCGCACTCGCAGCGCCCCGACGACGAGGCGCGTGAGCAGACCGAGGAGTTCATCGCGGCCAACGCGCGCGGCAAGTCTGGGGTTGCGGGCGGAGCGAAGGTCTCGGCCTAGGCCGAGCCGGGCCGTGCCGGCTGACTCACTCTCGATAGCTCAGGTGACGCCCCACCGGCGGGGCGTCAGCAACCCGGTCAACGAGTACGTCGAACGGCTCTCGGCAGAGCTGGAGCGGCGCGGGCACGAGGTGGTGGTCGCCGGTTACGGCGACCGGGTCAAAGAGCGCCTGCGCAAGAGCTCGTTCGACATCGTCCACGTCCACGAGCCATTTGCCCCGCGCGCCTCCTCGACCGCGCTGCGCAACTCCTACTCGCTCAACGTCGCCACCTTCCACGCGCCGCAGGAGAGGGTGCTCTCGACCCTGCTGGCGCGGCCGCTGGTCGAGATCCTCTTCGGCCGTCTCGACGCCCGCACCGTCGCCTCGCCCGCCACCGGCAAGCTGCTGGAGCGCTACTTCCCCGGCGCCTACGAGCTGGTCGAGCCGGGCGGTCCCGAGCGCGACTGGGCCGAGGTCGCCGACCGCTTCGAGTCGATCTACCGCCAGATCGCCGCGCGCCGCCACGACCCCGCCGGCAACCCGGAGGTGCGGGCGCGCATCGCCCGCAACTCGCTGATCGAGGTCGACCTGCACATGCACACCGACCACTCGCACGACTGCGCGACCCCGGTCGAGGTGCTGCTGGAGACGGCCCGCGACCGCGGCCTCGGCGCGATCGCGATCACCGACCACAACGAGGTCTCGGGCGCGCTCGAGGCACGGCGGATCGCCGAGGAGATGGGGGGCATCAAGGTGATCGTCGCCGAGGAGGTGAAGACCGCCGAGCAGGGTGAGGTGATCGGCCTCTTCCTCGAGGAGAAGATCCCGAAGGGGCTGACCATGGCGGAGACGATCGCCGCGATCCGCGGCCAGGGGGGCCTGGTCTACGTCCCCCACCCGTTCGACCGCTTCCACTCCGTGCCGGACTACGAGCACCTGCTCGACATCGTCGAGGAGGTCGACATCCTCGAGGTCTTCAACCCGCGGGTTGCGCTGACCGCCTTCAACGAGGAGGCCGAACGCTTTGCCCGCAAGTACCGGATCGTCCCCGGCGCCGGCTCCGACAGCCACGTCGCCCAAGGGCTGGGCAGCGTGCGAGTGCGGATCCACGACTTCGACGGGCCGCAGGAGTTCCTCGAGGCGATGCGCGACGCCGACATCGTCCGCAAGCACAAGAACCTGGTCTACGTGCAGGCGCTGAAGCTGCTGCAGACGACGGGCCGGCCGAAGGCGCCGAAACGCCGCGTCTCCAACGCGAAACCGGTGCGGGGCGGGCGGCCGCGACGCCGACGCCCGGCGAGCAAGAGCTGATGCAGACGGGCGCCGCGAAAGGAGCCACGCCCGGCCCGTCAAAGAGATCGCCGAGCGTGCCGGCGACCGACGACGAGATAAGAGAGAAGTACCTGGAGCGCGCGATCCGCGAGCTCAACCAGCTGACCCACGAGCTGCAGGAGTGCCCGCACTGCCCGCGCGGCAAGCTGATGCCGGTGCTCGGCTCGGGCCACCCGCAGGCAGACGTCTTCATGGTCAAGCACGCGCCCGGCGTCGCCGAGATCGAAGAGGGCGTTGCCTTCTACGGCCGCGCCGGCAACGCCCTGATGAAGAGCTTCAAGCGGCTCGGGATCGATCCGCTGGTCGTCTATGGGACGCTCTGCGTCAAGTGCCCGATCGCCGAGCCCGACCTCGCCGACGAGCAATGCGTGCGCCGCATGGTCGAGGAGATCGCGATCGTGCAGCCGAAAATCGTCGTCATCATGGGGGAGCCGGCGCTGCGCGTCCTCAACGGTCTCGAACTGCCCCTCTCCCGCCCGGTCGAGCCGCGCCTAGGCGAGATCCAGGCCTTCACCCCCACCATCGACGCCCTCTACACCCCCGACATCGACGAATCCCTCGACGAGGAGGGAGCCAAGCAGCGCTTCTGGAAGTCGTTCAAGACGCTCGGCGACTGGTACGAGGACCTGCCGCCGTACTGAGCGGGCGCCGCTGCGCGGACGCACCCGCGGATGACGCGCCTGGGCTTCGCATCACGCCATCGGCACAGGCAGTGGACTACGACTGCGGGCATTTCGCCAATCAGGCCGAAGCCCAGGAATACCTGCTTCCTGGCGATCCCCATCGACTTGATGCGGACAACGACGGGATTGCCTGCGAGAGTCTGCCTTGCCCCTGCTCATACGGGGCGCCCCCACCACCTTCCCCACCTCCTCCTCCAGTAGAAGAACCGCTGCGAGACGACGCCTTTGCGATTACGAACAGGTGGCGCAAGCTGGAGCTCTCTACGTGAACGCAGTGACAACGAACATCGTTGGCTGGCACAAGGTCGTCTGGACTGCCGAGGGAAGCCGGCTGGTCCGTTACTTCTGGCGAAATTGACCTAGTCGCGGGGGGGTGCGGCGGCCTCGGCTAGTGCGGTCATCGGCTCGATCTTGGCGCTGGCGAGGCCTCTGACTACGACTGTGTCGAGGACCTCCTCATAGCGGGCCAGCTCCGACTGGGCGGCGGGGGCGGCGGCAGCCGCCACGCCTACTGTGCCCTCCGGCTCGCCGAGGCGGGCGAAGTGGTTGCGGTAGCCGTCGTGGAGGTCGCGGTAGAAGGACTCCTCCTTTGTCAAGCGGCCCGCGGCGTCGGGGCCTACCGCGGTGCGGACGTAGCCGAAGACCGGCGGGGTGTCGCGGCCGGCCTCGCTGGCGCTGGCCTCGACGTGCTGGCGGGCGGCGGCGGCGAACTCCGGGGTCATCCAGTTGAAGAAGGCGCCGTCATAGGAGGCGCCGGCGAGGGCGCACATCTTCGGCCCCATCGCGGCGAGGACGAGGCGGACGCCGGGCAGCCGCTCGCGCAGCTCCGGCAGCGCCTCGCGCATCCGGGTCAGCGGCTTCTCCGAGAAGCCGGCGCCGACGCCGAGCCAGAGGCGCGACGGGTCGAGGTCGAGCCGCTCGAGGTCGGCGGCGATTTGCTTGGGCGGGGTGCGGTCGAGGGCGATCACGGCGACGCCGAGCTCGATCCCGGGCGCCGCGGCGGCGAACTCGGCGAGCGTCTCGAGGCCCTTGGCCCCCGGATGGTCGTTCGACCACATCGAGCCGTAGCCGAGCTCGGCGCAGCGCTCGGCCAGCGGCCGCGCCACCTCCGGGTCCAGCCCTGCGGCGACTCCGAAACCCCTACCTTGCCCGCTGCTCATGGCGAGGGAGCCTATTGCCTGGCTTTCGTATGGAGGCCATGACGCTTTCCTAACTCCACCTCTACCACAGACAACACCTTTCAGGCTGGCCTGGCATCATCATGGAGGCGATGGCAAGGGAATGGACAGACGACCGGCTCGACGCGCTGAATGAAAAGGTCGATATCGGCTTCAAGCACATCGACCAACGCTTCGAGCAGGTCAACCAGCGCTTCGAGCAAGTGGATAAGCGCTTCGAAAAGGTCGACGCCGACATTCGCGAATTGCGAAGCGAGATGGCTGAAATGCGCCGCACGATGACCCAGGGTTTCATCGGGCTTGCAGTGGGCATGGCGACGGGCTTCGTCGGGCTCGCCACCATGGTCCTCCTCGTCCAGGCTTAGCCGGCCATGCTCTTTTCCAGCAGTGCCACGCACTCGATGTGCGGGGTCTGGGGGAACATGTCGACCGGCTTCACGCTGCGCAGGGTGTAGCCGGCCTCGACCATCTGGGCGGCATTGGGGGCCAGCGTCGTGGGGTTGCAGGAGACGTAGACGATCCGCTTCGCCTCGCACTCGAGCACCCGGCGCACGATCTTCTGTGAGAGCCCGGCGCGGGGCGGGTCGATCACCGCAACATCGGGCTTGCCGGCCTGCTCCAGCAGGGGGCGCACGCCGGTGCGGGCGCTGCCGGCCAGGAAGCGGGCGTTTTCGATCCCGTTGCGCTTCGCGTTGCGCTCGGCGTCGGCAATTGCCTCGGGCACGATCTCCAGGCCCCAGACCTCACCCGCCTTCGCCGCCATCGTCAGCCCGATCGTGCCGATCCCGCAGTAGAGGTCGAAGACCCGCTCGCCTCCGCTCAGCCCCGCATACTCGGCGGCGACCGCGTAGAGCCGCTCCGCCATCTCCGTGTTGGTCTGGAAGAAGGCGCCGTGGGACATCTCGAAGCGCAGGCCGCAGAGCTCCTCGCGCAGCCGCTCCTCACCGAGCACGCCTGTCGGGCCGTCGGTGCCGCCGGAGTCGCCCTCGATCATGGTGTGCAGGTCGACCGGCGGTTTGGGGAAGCGCTCCGCTGAGGTGACTAGCCGGGTCTGGACCTGGCCGGTGCGGCGACCCTCGCGGACGGCGAGGTTGCGCAGCACGCCCTCGCGTCCGCGGCGGTCGTAGGCGGAGACCGCTTCGCTTCGGGCCCACTCGCGCACCTCGTTGCGAGCCGCGTTGCCGCGCTCGGAGGCGAGATGGCAGTCCTCGACGTCGACGATCAGGTCCCAGCGACCGCGCGCGTGGAAGCCGAGGATCGGCTCGCCGTCGCGGTCGCCGAAGGAGTACTCGAGCTTGTTGCGGTAGCGCCACTGCTCCAGCGCCGGCTCGATCTCCTCCAGCTCGAAGCCGTCGAGACCGCCGATTCGCCGCAGCGCCTCGTCGACCTGGTCGCGCTTCTGGACGAGCTGGCGCTCGTAGGGCAGACCCTGCCAGGGCGCCCCAGGGCAAGGCTCGCCCTCATGGGCGCAGCGGTCCTCTACCCGGTCGGCGCTGGGCGCCAGCAGCTCGACCGTGCGCGCCTCGGCGAAGCGCCGCTTCGCCTTCGTCACCTCGGCGCGCACGCGGTCGCCCGGCAGAGCGCCGGATACGAAGACCACGTAACCGCCGCTGCGGGCGACACCGCGCCCGCCGAAGGCGAGCGATTCGATCTCCAGCTCGAGCTGCTCCCCGCGGTGCGCGCGGGCCGCCGGTCTCTCGCCCGTCGCTTGCTCCACCTAGCCCAGCTTTTTGCGAGCGCGACGTGCCGCCTGGGTGGCCTGTTTCCGAACCGGCTGTGCTCGGCCTGTGACCTCCCGGCGCGCCTGTTTGACCAGACGTTCCAGCTCTTTCAGCAGCGAGTCGGTCTGTCGCCGCCCCTTGCTGACGAGGTCGGAGAGCATCTTCTCGGCATCGCCGCGAGTCATCCGGCCGCGCTTGACAGCATCGTCGACGACATCCTGAAGGCGATCACGGCTGAGGGTGACGCTTCGCTCGAGGCTTTTGCGGAACTGCTCGACGCTGTGGTCGAGCCCGTTCGAGCTGCGGCCGCGGGTGGTGGATTTACGCGTCGCTTTACGTGCTGTTTGGGGTTTCCTCGCCGCCGGTTTTTTGGCCCGCGTCGTGGATTTTTTGGCTTTTTTGGTCGCTTTCGCGGAAGTCTGTTTTTTCGCGGCCATCTTCTATCTCCTGATTGCTGGGCTGGCAGGGGGTTGCAGGCTGACTATCTCACTCCGGGGCTCTACCCGCTCGCCAGGTTGCGAAAGCGCGCCTCAACCGGGGTGTGGTCGGAGAGGCGCAGGGCGAGGCCATCGCAGGGCAGCTCGCGTCGCTCGGGCTGCCACTGGACCGGCGGCTCGGTCGTCTCCAGATTCCGCGCCAGCAGATGGTCGATCGCCCGCGGCGCGGTCGTCCCGGTGAGGCCGAAGCGCTCGCGCAGCTGCTCGAAGGCAAACGGCGTCTCGGCCGGACGCAGGTTGAGATCGCCGCCGAAGAGGAGCGGCGCATCTCCTGCCCACTCAGTCGCCGTCTCCGCCGCCAGCAGCACGTCTTCGGTGGCAAGCCGGGGGTCGTGGGCGCTCGCGTGCAGGTTGGCGATGCAGAGGTTGGAAGCGGTGCGGGTGAAGGCCATCGCCCGGCGCTCCTGCGGCCCCTCGTGGATCGCGATCTCGCGTCGCTCGACGACCTGGCCGAGTGGACCGTCCGCTCGCACCAGCGTCAGGTTCGAGCCGCCCTCGCCGGAGGCGATCAGGTCGGGATTGATGCGTGCGGTTAGGGCGCGCAGGGCGCCGAGCGAGTTGCGCGAGGTGAGCACTCGGTGCTGTTTCGCTCCAGAGGCGCGGGCGAGCGGCTCGGCGAAGCGGGGTGGGCACTCCTGCAGCAGCGCCACGTCCCACCCGGCTGCCGCCAGCACCGTCGCGAACTCGTCGAGCAGGTCACGGTTGACCTGGACGTGGGTCGCGCCCCGCTCGCTCACACGCAGCAGTCGCGAGCGCCAGGTGAACAGGGTCGGGTCGGGCGGGAAGTCGCGCCCATGGAAGAGGTTCCAGGCGACGGCGGTGAATTCCACGGTCCCAGTGTCCCGCTTAGTATCCGCGGCTTGAAGCGCGACTTCCTCACAGGCGAAGAGCTGGGCGCCTTCGAGCTGGGCAAGCTGCTCGACCGCGCGCTCGAGCTGAAGGCCGGCAGGAGGGAGGGGGCCGGCGCCGAGGCGCTCGCCGGCCGCAGCGTCGCCCTCGTCTTCGAGAAGCCCTCGACCCGGACGCGGATCTCCTTCGAGGTCGGCGTGGCCGAGCTGGGCGCGAACCCGATCGTCCTGCGCGGCGACGAACTGCAGCTCTCGCGCGGCGAGTCGATCGGCGACACGGCGCGGGTGCTCTCGCGCTACCTCGACGCGATCGTGATCCGCTCCGGCTCGCACGAGGCGGTCGCCGAGCTGGCGAGCGGGGCGGAGGCGCCGGTGATCAACGCGCTGACGCCGCTCCACCATCCCTGCCAGGCGCTGGCCGACCTGCTCACCCTGCGTGAGCGCTTCGGCGAGCTTGCCGGTCTCCGGGTCGCCTACGTCGGCGACGGCAACAACGTCGCCCGTTCGCTGGCGATCGCAGGCGCGCTGGCCGACGTCGAGGTCGTCATCGCGGCGCCGCCTGGTTACCAGCTGGATGATGATCACGGGGCGACGCTGACCGATGACCCACGCGCCGCGGCCGCGGGCGCCGACGCGATCTACACCGACGTCTGGGTCAGCATGGGCGACGAGGAGGAGGCCGAGCGCCGGCGCGCCGACCTGGCGCCCTTCCGGGTCGACGCCGACCTGCTGGGCGCTGCCAAGGACGAGGCGATCGTTCTGCACTGCCTGCCGGCGCATCCCGGCGAGGAGATCACCGCCGAGGTGCTCTACGGCGAGCGCTCCGCCGTCTGGGACCAGGCGGAGAACCGCCTGCACACGCAGAAGGCGCTGCTCGAGGCGCTAGTCGGCGACGGCTAGCCCGCCGTGTATCCCGAGATCAACATCGGGCCGCTGACTCTGCAGACCTTCGGCCTGATGTTCGCGCTTGCCTTCCTCGCCGCGGGCGCGCTGATCGCGAAGCGGCTGAAGGAGCTCGACAAGCCTGTCGACTGGGCCTACGAGATCGGGTTCGCGGCGCTGATCGGCGGCATCGTCGGCTCGCGCCTCTACTTCTTGGTCGAGAACTGGGACAGCGTCAGCGACGACCTGCTCGGCAACGTCTTCTCTGGCTCCGGCTTGGTCTGGTACGGCGGCGCGATCGGCGGCGCCATCGCCGTGCTGCTCTGGGCCTGGTACCGGGGCTTCCTCGGTCTCGCCCTGCTCGACCTGGCGGCGCCCGCGCTTGCGCTCGGCTACGCGGTCGGCCGCATCGGCTGCCAGCTCTCCGGCGACGGTGACTACGGCAAGCCCTGGGACGGGCCCTGGGCGATGGCATATCCGGACGGGACCGTCCCCACCGAGCAGGAGGTCCACCCGACGCCGGTCTACGAGGCGCTTGCGATGGGCTTTGGCGCCTGGCTGCTCTGGCAACTGCGCGACCGCTTCCGCACCGGCGTCCTCTTCGCCCTCTACCTCCTCTACGCGGGCGGCGAGCGGTTCTTGGTCGAGTTCGTCCGCCGCAACGACGACGTCGCCCTCGGCCTGACCACAGCTCAGTTGGAGAGTCTGGCGATGCTCCTCGCAGGGGCGATCTGGCTGGCAGCGGTCCGGCGCCGGCACGGCACGCTCGCCCGGCCCGCATAGACGACTGTTACTTTCCGCCGCGTGTCTGAGCGCCTCGAAAAGGCCGAACGGCTTCGCGCCGAAGGGATCGAGCCGTACGCTCGCTCCTTTCGCGACCGCGCCAAGATCGCGACGGTCCTCGACGCGCACGACCCGGAGGAGCTGGGCGCGGGCGAGCACTCGCAGTGGTCCTACCGGATCGTCGGACGGCTGACCGGGCAGCGCGGCCACGGCAAGACCGCCTTCTTCGATCTGCGCGACCTCTCCGGCACGATGCAGGCCTACGCCCGCCGCGACGCGCTCGGCGACGAGGCCTTCGAGCGGATCGAAGCTCTCGACATCGGCGACGTCGTCGGCGTCGAGGGAGATCTCTATGTGACCAAGCGCGGTCAGCTGGCGCTCGAGGTGCGCGAATGCACGCTGCTGGCGAAGGCGCTGCGCGACCCGCCCGACCTCTTCCATGGCATCTCCGATCCGGAGACCCGCTACCGCCACCGCGAGCTCGACCTGATCGCCAACGAGCGCACCCGCGAGATCTTCCTGATGCGGGCGAAGCTGATCGCGGCGATCCGCAGTTACATGAACGGGCACGACTTCGTAGAGCTGGAAACGCCGATGCTGCAGGGGCTGGCGGGTGGCGCCGCAGCGCGCCCCTTCGAGACCCACCACAACGCGCT
The DNA here is from genome assembly GCA_963728045.1 of uncultured Solirubrobacterales bacterium. Classification (GTDB taxonomy): domain Bacteria; phylum Actinomycetota; class Thermoleophilia; order Solirubrobacterales; family 70-9; genus VRUE01. The sequence goes on along the minus strand of CAVSIE010000002.1, from coordinate 782,669 downwards.
GGGCCAGGACTTCGTCCTGCGCATCTCCTCCGAACTCCACCTGAAGCGGGCGGTCGTGGGCGGCTTCGAGAACGTTTACGAGCTGGGCAAGTTCTTCCGCAACGAGGGCATATCGCCCCAGCACAACCCCGAGTTCACGATGATGGAGTGGTTCAAGGTCGGGGCCGAATACAAAGACGTGATGGCCTACACCGAGGGCCTGATCTCGACCGTCGTCGAGCAGGTGCTGGGGACGACCAAGGTGGAGCGCGACGGCGAGACGATCGACTTCGCCGCCCCGTGGGAGCGGATCTCGCTGCGCGACGCCGTGCGCGAGCGCGCCGGAGTCGACATCCTCGAGGCGAGTCGCGAGGAGCTGATTCATATCCTCGACGAGGACGTCGACCCCAAGGCCGACTGGGGCTCGGTCGTGGAGACGATCCAGGCCAAGCTTGTCGAGCCGACGCTGAGACAGCCGACCTTCCTCTACGACCTGCCGCGGGAAGTCTGGCCGCTGGTGCCCGCCCACCCCGAGCATCCCGAGCTGGCGGAGGCCTTCGACGGGATCGTCGCCGGGATCGAGGTCCTCGGCGGCGGCTCGGACATCAACGATCCGATCGAACAGCGGGAGCGATTCGTCGAACAGCGTAGGCGTCAGGAAAAAGGGGCCGAGGAGGCGCCGCAGCCGAACGACGAGGAGTTCGTGCAGGCGCTCGAATACGGGATGCAGACGATGAGCGGCTCCGGCGTTGGCATCGACCGCCTGCTGATGGTCCTCGCCGAGGCGGAGAACCTGCGCGAGGTGATCCTTTTCCCGACCCTGCGCGAGGCCGCCGAGTGACATCCGCGCACGCGTCTGCTTCTACCCTCCTATAGGGAGGGCTGGAGCAGACGCGTGACTCAGAATGCTGCGTGCAGCATCCCGCCGTCGAGCGGGATCACGGTGCCGGTGAGGTAAGCGGCCCGCTCGGAGCAGAGGAAGGCGACGAGGTCGCCGTACTCCTCGGGCCGGCCGAGCCGGCCGGCCGGCACTTCGTGTCGCGCGGCCTCTTCGGCCGCCTCGAGGGAGCCTCCGGCATCCGCCAGCCGCTCGGTGGCGAAGCGCCCGGTGGCGACCGTGTTGACGGTGATGCCGTCGGCGGCGACCTCGCGCGAGAGCGTCTTCAGGAAGCCGATCGCCGCCATCCGGTGGGCGTTGGAGAGGTTGAGGCCGGGAATCGGCTCGCGGGTCGAGCTGGAGCCGACGTTGACGATCCGCCCCCAGCTGCGCTCGCGCATCCCCGGCACGACGGCCCCGGCGAGCACCTGCGGCGCCAGGACGAGCGAGCGGTAGGCGGTCTCCCACTCGTCCAGCCCGTGGTCGAGGGCGCCGCCGAACGGCGGGCCGCCGGCGTTGGCGACGAGGACGTCGACCGAGCCCAGCACCGTCTCGACCTCCTCGGGAAGCTCAGTGAGCCGCTCCAGGTCGGTGGCATCGGCGACGAAGGGGGTGACGTCGCCCTCGATCTCGGCGGCCGCCTCCTCCAGCTTCTCCCGCGAGCGACTGGCGATCGCCACCTTCGCTCCTTCCCGCGCCAGCGCCGCCGCGATCCCACGCCCGATCCCGCGGCTCGCGCCCATCACCAGGGCGACGCGTCCCTCCAGCCCAAGCTCCATCCTGTTGCTCAGCTCGTCACGCGGTACTTGAGGTGGGCGGCGTCCGGCCCTTCGATCGCGCGAAGCTGCTCCAGCCCGATCTCGGGGCCGACGTTGTCGAGCAGCCGCGTCCCTCCGCCGAGCAGGACGGGGGCGACGTTGATCCACATCTCGTCGACCTCGCCCGCTGCCAGGTGCTGCTGGATCACGCTGGCGCCGCCGGCAAGCGAGACGTCCTTGCCGTCGGCCGCCTCTCGTGCTTGCTCGAGCGCCGGCTCGAGCCCGCCGGTGACGAAGATGAAGGTGGTCTCGCCCTTGACCAGCGGCTCGCGCTCGTGGTGGGTAACGACGAAGACCGGCACTTTGAATGGCGGTTCGTCGCCCCACCAGCCCTGCCAGGGATCGTCGTCCCAGGGGCCGGGCCCTCCCCCGAACATATTGCGGCCCATCACGATCGCGCCGGTGTTCCCGGACCCCTCCTCGAAGACCTCGGTGCTGGCGTTGACCTCGCCGCCCTCCTTGCCGTGCGGCTCGCGCCAGGCGGCGAGCTTCAGGACCCAGTCGTGCAGCGCCTCCCCGCCTTCGCCCAGCGGGTGCTCCTCGCTCTGGTTCGGGCCGGCAACGTAGCCGTCCAGCGAGATCGAGATTTGCAGCTTCAGCTTTGGCATTCTTGACAAGCTACATATCCCGGGGCGGTTAGCTCAGTTGGGAGAGCGCCTGCCTTACAAGCAGGAGGTCACTGGTTCGAGCCCGGTACCGCCCATCCCCGCTCCTTTGCGATCACTTCGGTGTTTCGTTAAGGAACGAGAGAATCGCGGTTCTGTGCACAGATCGGCGTTAAGCTCCTGGAAGGGGAGCTAGGCAACAGGACAGGGAGGCGTTTTAGGAATGAAGCTGAAGATCTTCGCGTTGGTTGCGGTGGCGGCGCTGGGCGCGCTTGCCGTGGTCGGCACGGCGAGCGCGATCAAAGTCCGCGTGCGCGCCGGCGACATGATCCTCGACGCCCATGGCGACTTCTTCCCGAAGGCCCTGCCGAAATTCAAAAACGCGCCGATCATCACTGAAGGCGGCGGCAAAATCTCGACCGCCTCCGGCGAACTGCCGCCGATCCTCGACACCTTCATGCTCGAATTCGACAAGCATGGCGCGCTCGACACCACCGGCCTGCCGGTCTGCACGCAGGCCAAACTCGTTGCCACCGACGTCCCGGCCGCGCGCCGCGCCTGCGGCCCGGCGATCGTCGGCACAGGCTTCGGCAAGGCGATCGTCAAGTTCCCCGAACAGGGCCCGATCCCGGCCGGCTCGCCGCTGACGATCTTCAACGGACCGAAGAAGGGCCGCAACGACACGATCATCGCCCACGCCCATCTCGACGTCCCGGCGCCGACCACCTTCATCGTCCCGATCGTGATCGAAAAAATCAGCAATGGCGTCTACGGCTACCGGGTCATCGTCAAAATCCCGAAAATCGCCGGCGGCTACGGGCACCCGGTCTCCGGCCATGCGCGAGTCGGGAAGAAATGGGTCTTCAAGGGCAAGAAACACAGCTACATCAACGCCCGCTGTGAAACCGGCCACTTCCAGGTTCGTGGCGAGTTCAGCTTCAAAGAGACGGACGAACTGCTGAAGGCCAGCTTCCTCTTCCCCTGCAAAGTACGTAACTAAGCCCCGCGCGAGGCGGCGAGTTCGCCGCCCCCTGGCTCAGGCGCCGACGCCCAACTGGGGCGTCGGCGTGCCGCCGCGCTGGCGCTCGGTGCGGGTGACCACGTCGAAGAAGACGTCGTTGCGGCCGCGGCGCATCTTGCGCGGGAAGAAGCGGCGGGCACGGCGGTGTGAGGTAGCCATCGCCCGGAACGTCGCCTCGTGGGCGCCGCTCCAGCGGATGCCGAAGATCTCTCTTACCTGTGGCGGCAGGGTGCCCTTGATCAGGTGGTTCTGGAGGGCGATGTTTCCACGCGCCGGCGCCGGGACGGGCTGCCGGAAAGCGACCAGCGGCGCCATCTCGAGGCCGTGCGGGGTCGCCTGCAGGTCGGGCGCGGCGAGCTTGCCGTCGAACCAGGCCTTGAACTCGCGGTAGGTCGCCGGCGCCTCGGTACGCGGCAGCCCGAACAGCTCGCCGAAGAAGGCGTAGTCCTGCCAGAGGCCTTCGAGCTCCTCGTCGGAGAGCGGCCGGACCATCGTCTCGTACATCGCCCGCCCTGAGTCGGCGATCACCGCCAGCGTCCACAGCATCAGCTCGGGGTCGAAGGCGGAGTAGCTCGTCCCGGCGGGATGCGGGCCGGCGTCTTCTGGCAGCTCTCCCTTGATCCGCTCGTGCAGGCGGTGCACCTTTTGCAGCACCTCGTCGGCCTCCTCGCGGGTGCCGAGCAGCACCGTCTCCTGGATCTTCGCGGTGCGGGCCAGCCGCTCGAAGGGCCGGTCGGCCGAGCGCGTGCTCAGCATCGTGCCGGTGTAGGTGAGCGGCTCGAGCGCGCCGATCAGCAGCGCCCGCTGGCCATAGAGAAGGCCGACCGAGCGATCGCCGTGGACCCGCCTCGCTACCGACCGGCCGGGGGGGAAGTAGTGCTCGCTGTCGCTCGCAACGCTCATGGTAATCCTGAATGCTAGCCGCGTCCGGAGCGCCGGACGTTAATCGCGCGTTTGGCGCGAGAGAGCGATCAGCGAGGCGCTGGCGCCCGGTGCGCCCGAAGGAAGGTGCAGCTCGTGGGCCGCGAAGATCGCGTCCAGGTCCTCGCGGGTGAGCGTCTCGCGCTCCAGCGCGTTGGCGGCGAGGGCGTCGAGGCAGTGGCGGTTCGCCGCCAGCAGCGCCCGCGCCCGCCGGTAGGCCTCGCGCGCCAGGGTCGAGGCGGCGAGGTCGACGTCGCGCCGGGTCCGGTCGGAGACCGCGTAGTCGGCGGTCGGCATCGCGATCGGCGGCGTCCCGTCGGCGTCGAGGGCGACGCCCATGCCGAATTCGGTGACCATCTGCTTGCAGACCGCGTGCACGCGGGAGAGGTCGTCGGCGGCGCCGGAGTAGGAAGAGGCGAAGACCTCCTCCTCGGCGGCGCGCCCGCCCAGCAGGGTGACCACCTCGTCGAGCAGCTCGTCGCGCGAGCGCAGGTAGGTGTCCTCCTGCGGCGAGTGGCCGACGAAGCCGAGGGCAGGGCCGCGGGGGACGATGCTGAGGATCTCCGGCGGGTCGAGGCCGAGCAGCCGCCGGCAGAGCGCGTGCCCCGCCTCGTGGTAGGCGACGATGCAGCGCTCTTTCGAGTTGAGTCGCCGCGCCTGCTGCGAGCCGACCGCCTGGCGCAGCAGCGCCTCGTCGAGGTCCTCGCGCGCCATCGCGAAGCGCCTCGCCCGGCCGGCGATGATTGCCGCCTCGTTGAGCGCGTTGGCGAGCTGGGCGCCGGTCATCCCGGTGGTCTTGCGCGCCACGTCGGTCAGGTCGAGGTCAGGCCCCAGCGGCTTGCCCTTGGCGTGGGCGCGGAGGATCGCCTCGCGCCCGTGGCGGTCGGGCGGCGCGACCAGCACCTGGCGGTCGAAGCGGCCGGGACGCAGCAGCGCTTTGTCGAGCTTGTCGACGTTGTTGGAGGCGGCGATCACGATCACCGTGCCGGGGTCGCGCTCGAAGCCGTCGAGCTCGACCAGGAGCTGGTTGAGAGCCTGCTCACGCTCGCTGGTGCCGCCGTCGCCCCCGCCGCCGCTGCGGGCGCCGCCCACAGCGTCGAGCTCGTCGATGAAGATCACCGCCTGCCCGGACTTACGAGCCTCCTTGAAGAGGCGCCGGATCCGGGCGGCGCCGCGGCCGACGAACATCTCGACGAAGCTCGAGCCCGAGGCGGAGAAGAAGTCGACCCCAGCCTGTGCTGCCACCGCCCGCGCCAGCATCGTCTTGCCGGTCCCGGGCGGGCCGAAGAGCAGCACGCCGCGGGGAGCCCGCGCCCCCAGCGCCTTGAAGCGGTCGGGGTCGCGCAACCACTCCGCCACGTCCATCAGCTCTTCCTTGGCGGCGTCGACGCCTTGCACCTCCTCCCACAGCACCGGCTTGGTTTTGCTCGCCTTCACCGTCTCCGGCTTGGTCGCGCCCAGGGTGCCGCGCAGCAGCGTCACGAAGACGAGCAGCAGGGCGAACATGAAGAAGACCCCGAAGACGGGGTACCAGTCGAAGAAGAATTCCTTGATGTCGGTGGCCTGGAAGGCCTGTACGAGCTGCAGCGCTCCGTCCCCCCGGTCGCTGAAAGTGCCTAGGCAGTGTGGGGGTTGGCGACGGCCGTTCCCATCGCATATCCGTCCAAGAACGGCCGCAGGGCTAAAGGTTTGGCGGCGGGAGGGGTGCTTCGGCGGACTAGCTGCGTTCTACTTGCGAGCCGCCGACGATCGCTTCCTCGCCGGTGTCGGCGAAGGCGACCCAGGCCTTGTTGCCGCCGTCGTAGTCGGGCGCCCACAGCTTCAGCGTGGCGTCGCGGCCCCAGACGATGCAGGGCTCCTCGCCAAGCTCGTCGAGCCCGCGCCAGACCCGCACGAAGGGGTTGCCCTCCAGCTCGTCGCCGATCGTCGTCGGCTCGCGGTGGCCGGGGTGGACGCGGGTCTCGGGCGGCAGCTCCATCAGCCGCATCACCGACGCCTCGAGGTCGTCGAGGCCGCTGGCGCCCGGCGCCATCGTCCCCCCGACCGTGCCCTTGAAGAGGACGTCGGCGGTGAAGACGTCGCTGCCGTCGACGAGGAAGGCGAGGTGGCCGGCGGCGTGGCCGGGGGTGGCGATCGCCTCGATCTCGAACCCGCCCGCGCTCAGCTTCTCGCCGTCGGCGAGGGTCTGCGCGACCTCCTCGTCCAGCTCTGCCGCGGTCTCGGCGTGGGCGACCAGCGGCGGCCCGCCGAGCCGCTCCCGCGCCGAAGCGAGTCCGGCGACGTGGTCGGGGTGGGGGTGAGTGACGAGGATGTGGGTGATCTCGATCCCGTCCCGCTCGGCCTGTTCCAGCAACGGCTCGAGCAGATCGTTGCCGTCGATCAGCACCCCGTTGCCGCCTACCTCGTCGGCGACGAGGTAGGCGTTGGAGAGCCACTGCGGGTTCTCGGTCCGCTCGACGATCATGGGGCGAACCATAGTCGCCCGATGCAGGGGATCCCTGCGTCTGGGTACGCGGGTGGACACTGGTGACTTGCGACCGCGACGCTTCGCTCCTACCGTGTCTGAGGTCCACGTGAAGGCCATGCCCGCCAAGGCTTACGAGATAGACCAGGGACCCGCCCCTTGAGCAAGCGCCCGGCGGGGGCGCTTGCGGGCATAGCCATGATCCTCATCCTCGCCGGCCCGGCGGGCGCTGCGGCGCGCTCGCCGGAGGCGCTGAACCTGCTGGCCGGGCCGCGAACGGCGGCGCCTGTGCACGACGTCGTGCTGGCCCGGCCGAGCACCTCCTCGGCGCGGATCTCGGCGACCGCCTCGACCCAGCGCTACCCGGTCAACGACGGCACGAGCGCGACGGTCGCGATCGCGGTCACCGCGGGGTGCGCCGCCGCCTGCGAAGCCACCGATCCGCAGCCGATCGCCGACTTCATCGGCACCCTGATCCACGGCTACGAGATCGAGCTGCTCACGGTCCAGCTCGACACCCCCTTCCAGCTCGGCCTCGACTGCGGATTCGAAGCCGAGGCCTGCTACTACAGCGGCGAGAACAAGATGGTGATCAGCGGCGAATCGTGGACCAGCATCGGCGGCGCCACCCGCGAGTTCGTGATCGCCCACGAGTACGGCCATCACCTCGCCCAGCACCGCGAAAGCCCGTCGCCGTTCCCGGCAGCGATCGAGTGGGGCCCGCCGCGCTGGGCCAGCCAGGAGCGCGTCTGCCAGGGCTGGCGGAGGGGGACGCTCTTCCCCGACGAATACGGCGAGCACTACTACTCGCATCCGGGCGAGGCCTTTGCCGAGGCCTTCGCCCACAACCGCTTCCCCCAGTCTCGGGTCAGGTGGCGCTGGACCGAGTACCTGAAGCCGACCGCGGCCACCTTCGAGGCGATCCGCGAGGACGCCCTGGCGCCCTGGCAGGCGCGCCGCACCCTGACGATCCGCGGCCACTTCCCCAAAAGGGGCTCGGCGGTCCACTGGCTGCAGACCCCCCTCGACGGCCGGCTCAGCCTGCGGCCCAGCGGCCTGCGCCGCCGCGGCTACCGCGTCGTCCTGCGCAGCTCCAACGGCCGGGTCCTCCGCACCTCGCGCCAGGGCATCGGCCCTCAGCGCCGCCTCGACTACACCGTCTGCGGCCAGTCCCGCCTCGGCATCGCGATCAAGCCCACCCACCACTCCGCTGGCGCCTACAAGCTCCAGATCCAGCGACCCTGAGATAATGCTCGCCGGGCGCTCGTCGCCCGCCTTCCGGGGGCGTAGCTCAGCTGGTTAGAGCGCTGGCCTGTCACGCCAGAGGTCGCGGGTTCGAGTCCCGTCGCTCCCGCTAGTTGAAGCGCCTGTCTAAGGCATGCCAGGATCGGCGATTAGGTCATCTCTGCTCGAAAGTTCAGGCCATGTCCGTCCACCAGATCAATCCTCTCGATCAGGGCGGTTTGGATTAGAGCCTCGACATCATTGTGTAGGGGCGCCACAACCGTGGTGAGTAGTTCCCCTGTCTCCTCTTGGAATACGCCATAGCGCTGAGGCGGGACGTCGTCCCTGATGGGGTGTACTGAGACCTCCACGGATCCCGGCATCTCTATCGGGACGACGGCGTCGAGTATTACTTCCCCATGCTCAAGTAGCTCTACCAGTGGCTTTGTTCCAGCTTGACGGGCGTAGTCGAGGAGATCAAGAATGTCTCCGGCCGTAGCATCGAAGCGGTCTCGCCATTCAGGCATCGACATCGCTCCGATCCATTCGCGGATTTCCGCCACGTCCTCGGGCTGGCCGCCCATTTCATGGGCGATGGCATTTGCGAGACGGCGAGACCGAATACCACTCGATAGCAAGACCACGGCGATACTCGACTTAACACCGTAGCGGGTGAACGCTGGAAACGAAGGACAGAAGAGCGGTTCAACATCGCCATCAATGAGGCGCTCATTAAAAGACTCGACGACAGATCCCAACATCCACGAAAGATATGACTCAAAATGAGTCGTAAGAGCGTCTACGATCTGCTCGCTGGCCCAGTCACGCCGTGGAACCTCAGACAGAAAGTCGTCGCTAATAGAAGTTGGAGACTCACCGTCAATCCATGCCTTGAGAAGTGCATCAGGATCGACAGCAATGGGCTGAACAGAACCGGTGCGAGCTCTCTTGAAGAGCCAAGAGCTTGCCTCATGGAGGTCGAGGAGCTGTCGGACTACCCCGGTCTCTCGCATAATTTCTAGCGCTACATCTGGGTCATCCCGGGACTCCTCTGCGAGAACTGATGGCCAAGCGCTCTCGACAATCTGGTCAAGTTGGGCAGCCGTGGATATCTGGGTTCCGCGGCGGGAGTATCGAAGGCGCGCCTCGGTTGCGGTGGCAACGTAACTGGCTCTTACGTTCTCAGCCACCGAGAGCCACCGAGTGGCCACCTCTGTGCCTGCTTGCGTAAATCCAAGGCTGGCATTCAAGGCCTCCTCTAGCGCGGCCTGCGTCGGTGAGATACCAGAAAGCTCCTCTGACGCGAGAAGAAACCAAACGAAGCTAAGGAACCCTCCCAGTTCTACGGCTGCCTCGGAAAATATTGCATCCTCGCCTTCCGAGAGGGCCTCCTCATACTTTGCTAGAGCCTCAAGAGCATCATCGGCAATAAGTCGCGATTCAACCGTGAGTTCGTCATCGGCGGGCTCAAGCTGCTCGAAGTCATTGGGTTTCTCTCTGTTAGATAGCGCTAGGACGATCCACCCCTCGGACTCCTTTCCGGCTCTTCCCGCTCGACCGATGGCGTTGACTAGTCGAGCCCCTAGCAGTACGGGCTCATAGTCGGAGCCAGTGGGGGTCTCGGCGACGACGACAGTCCGGGCTGGCAGATTGACACCCTCGGTCAGGGTAGTGGTGCATGTCAGATATCCAAGCGAGCCTTCCCTAAATCCCTCCTCAAGAGCGTCCAATATCTCCCTCGGAAGACCTGCGTGATGAAAGGCAACCCCTGATCCGATGACCGCGCCTAGGGGATGCTCTGGACCCAACGTGCGGACGACGAGGTCTTTTAGCCGTTGAGATCCCGCCTGTTGCTCTCGCAGCGAAGCGATGTCTTCAGCCATTCGCTTCGCTCCATCTCGCGTTGAGGTAACGACAAGAGCGGGGCCGGCTTCCCCCACAGCCGACGCCAACCGGGCTACCGCAGCACGGAAGGTAGTGCTCTTTCCCGCCTCCTTTTTCCCGCCATGTTCGGCTGGATCATCCCGCCTGATCGCTATCTCACCAACTGGATCCTGTAGTCGCAATCGCTGCGTCTGTCCGGCAGCTGGCCGAAGGCGGATCGTTCCGATGAGAGGATAAAGCGTTCGCCAGGGCCGCTGATCCGAGGCTACTGGTTCGGTTTTTATCGGCTCATCCCATTCGGGTCGGGTGGTGTAGAGAGCGTGAAGCCGTCGTGGCCCACGCCACTGGGACTCGAAAAGTTCTGCCCCGGTGTTTCCGGCGCCAAGCCATTGAACGAGTTGGCCACGATTGCCTAGGGCCGCAGAGAGAAGAATCAGCCGATGATCACTGTTACGTGTCTTCCATTGGAGAAAGGTCAATACCTGCTCCAGAACAAACCCTCGCCCATCCTCTCCCAGAAGCTGAGCCTCGTCAAAGATAAACAGCCCATAACGATCAAGTACCTGACTGGCTTCATGGCGGAGCATGTTCAGCAAACGCTCTGGTGTAATGACATCAACATCCGGTTCCTCTTGGACTAGGCTGGCAAGCAATCCGAACTCGGTAATAAAGTCTGGAAGTTCAGGCCCTATATCTCGATCGAGGTGTCTCAGGCGGACCGCTAGGGCTCGTCGCAGCTCTCGACCCAAACTTCGCATTGGTGCCACGTAACACACCGACTTCTCTTGGGAAGCGAGGTGGCTAACCACTAGCAACTGGGCCATGAGTGTCTTTCCGGCACTAGTTGGTACTGACATCACGAGGCGTCTCGCCTCGGGCGAAAGCGGTGATGGCTCCCGCGCAATTAGCTCTCGCTGCGGTGGCCACAAGGTGAGGACCGGCGGAACAGAAAGGGTCAGAGCCTGGCGGGCGGCCGCCGGAATCTCTGGAGGAAATGCTGTCCAAATGGAGCCCACAGCGAGATCGTCACTGAGTCGCCGCAGATGGACCGCAACCCATTTCGGGTCCAGACCAGTTCCAGCGTTACCGTTTTCAATCGCTCGATCGAAGTGATCACGAGCTGAATCTAGATTACCGATGCCACCGGTGGTCAGAAACTGGAGGAGGCGCCGCACTCCCCACACGACCTCCGCCGATGTTCCAAAGCCAGTTTCATTTAGGTCATCAACCGCTAGGCGCTGCTTCAAAACACGAAGGTAGGCATTGGCTTCGGTCAGCCACTCGCGCAGTGGGGCTGGGTCAAATCCGAGCATTCCCACACCGGCTTTCAGCGCAAGACTCTGTAGCGCGACGTTCGGGTCCCGCAATAGGCCGGTCAAAGGCGTGACACGGTGGTAAATCGCGCCCGCATTAGGATCCAATTCACCACGGCGATAACCGATTTGTGCTCCGAATGCCAGTCGGAGCGTCTCCAGTAGGTCGTCGCCAGAGCTGCTGAGGGCCAGGTCAAATATGTGGGCGCTAATCTGAAAAGCACGGCGTTGGCGATCCCATGGGTAGAGATCCGCAGCCGCCTCTGCTGATGCGATGCCATGCAGATACCATCCAGCTGTCAACAACTCGGGTGAGACCGCTGGTTGTTGAGTGAAGAGCGCAACCTCTGCCTCTGCCATTACCGACTGCAGCTCGGCGGGGGATGGCAATAGAGCGCGCTCGACCTCGCCAAGCGCAAGGGACAGGTGCCCGAGCTCTAGAGCGCGCTCCACAGAAACATCCTGCTTTGTGCCGCGAACTGTCCGAAGTCACCAAGTCCTGTAACTAGCCCTTCAAGCTGACCGTCTCCATCCAAAGAGGAAAAGTATTTGTGCATCGTCGAAAAGCACCTTTTTGGCACCGCCTCGTGAGACGTGGCCACCGAAACGCCAGCCCCTGCCATTGCTGAGCCAGCGACCCATAGATCAACAAGCTGGGCATAAAATGCTTTTAGCTCGTGATCTGCAAAGCGTTGGCCTGTAGCCGTATATTGAGCAAGGTAGCGAGTGGCGTTGGCGACAAGCTGACCGTAGGCACGTTGCACTGTACTGCTTAGTCCAGAGGTGCCAGTGGACTTCTTTATCTCCCAGAGCCGAAAACTGAGGCCATCGCCATCAGCATAAATAGCCAGCCCATCCCCCCCTGGAGAAGTGACGTACATGTCGGGCTCTTCCAATCGCCTCAATTTCCTATCCGATTCAACAGCCTCAGCTGTGAGCTGGTACCACACATGCTCTGCCACGGCGCCCTGAAGGTGCTCGTCGGAGCCCGGAGAGGAAGGAAGCCCAAAACTCGGAGCTATGAAAGCTTCGAGCGCTTCCCTTTGGACTTTGGTCGGCTGAGCATCCCCTATAGCGCAAGCACGCCAGAGAGGGAACTTGTCCGTTTCACCGCATCGTAGCCTCATGGCGAGTTCTGCAATCAGCCAGGCTGCTGCGTCCAGCGGATCGCTTTCTTCGATGGGCACCTTTCCTGTGCGCCACTTGCATCTGGATTTCGTCGGACCGTCGCCGACCGCAAGTAGGTCAGTAAGGCTGCATTCAGCCGCTAAGTCCCACGGCCTTGGATCCCTTGCGCCATTGGTAGTCACGTGTACCCCTTCAGAGTTAGGAGTCTAGCTGCATTCACCTAGAGAAGGCGGTGGACTGCGGCCGCTTCGCAGTAGAAGAGCTTCGAAGTTCCTAGATCACTCATTCAGATTGAGTCTTAGGACGCCAAGGATTTACTTCCAAGACCGTAGAATCATTAAGGTTGATGGGGCGAGTACGAGTCAAGGCACTGTTGCTGGTCCTTACTGTGATTGCAGTTGTGCCGACGACTGCTAGTGCCTTTACCTGGGTTGTCAAAGGCGGCGGATTCGGGCACGGAGTGGGGCTCAGTGCTTATGGGGCCTATGGCTTTGGCAAGCACGGTGCGGACTACCGGCAGATTCTGGGGCACTACTTTCGGGGGATTGAGGTCACGCGGATGCGGGGGGCGCCTTTGGTGCGGGTGCTGCTGACGACTCGCTCTGGAGAGGTCGCGTTTACGCGGGCAACTCGGGCTTGTGGGGAGAAGCTGGAGCCGGGGCGGAGCTATCGGGCTCGGCCGCGGGGGTCCTCGGTGCGGTTGCTGTCCAGCTCGGGGAAGCTGCTGGCTCGGTGTGGGGAGAGGCTGCATGCGGACAGCGCGGGGATGATTCGGATCGAGGGGGTTGGGGTTTTTCGGGGGGCGTTTGAGGTGGTGCCTACCGGGGGCGGTTCGGTCAACGTCGTCAACGTGCTCAACGTCAACAACTACGCGCGGGGGTCGGTTCCTGGGGAGGTGCCGCCGGAATGGCCGATGGCGACGCTGAAGACGTTCGCGGTGGCGGCGCGGTCGATCGCGCTCTCTACAGACGTCGGCGGGGAGGGGTTCGATCTCTATCCGGACACTCGGACTCAGATCTACGGCGGGGTGAAACTGGAGTCCGAGCGCACCGACCGGGCGGTGGCGGCGACCCGGAACGAGGTGGCGACCTACCGGGGCGAGGTGGCGCAGACGACCTACTTCTCTTCCTCTGGTGGGCGGACCGAGTCGGGGTTCCTCGGCGCGCCGGACGTTCCCTATCTGCAGAGCGTCCCCGACCCCTACGACTACTACTCGCCGCTGCACACCTGGAGCTTCCGCTTCTCCCAGGCGGAGATGAGCTCGCGCCTCGCCCCCTACGTTCAGGGCAGGCTGCGCGACATTAGGGTCACTCAGCGCGGCGACTCGCCCCGGATCGACTACGCGAGGCTGATCGGCGCCGGCGGGCCATCGACGATCCGCGGTGACACGCTGGCGGCGGCCCTCGGCCTCTACGACCGCTGGGCGTACTTCAAGAAGGTGAAATGAGCGCTCGCGAGGGCCGGAGGCTCAGGAAGGCCGGATGACGCAGTTGTCTCGGTCCGCCATCTCCAGCGTCTCGGAGTTGGGGAAGGCTTCGAGCAGGGCGTCGGCGATCAGCCGGCCGCGGGCCGCGTAGCCCGGCGTCGTGAAGTGGATCCCGTCGGGGATGAACCAGACGTCCTTGACGTCGGAGGCCCAGTCGTAGATCCGCATGTACGGGAAGCGGTCGCAGGCCTCGAGCAGCGCCTTGTCCCACTCCTCCATGTTCTCGGCCGAGTAGGGCCCGCTGGTCACCAGTGACTTGACGTTGACCCACAGCACCGGGCCTTCGCCGATCGTCGACATCATGCTGTCGATCCGGTCCTCGTAGGTGACGGTCGAGCCGACGGCGACGTTGGCGGCCTCGTTGGTGCCCATCGCGATCACCCAACAGCCTTTGAACCCTTCGTTCGTCCACGCTTCCGCCACTTCCTGGGCGTTGGGCAGGCCTTCGAAGTTCTCGTAGATCGAGCGCGCGCCCGACACCTCCAGGTGCTGGGTGGTGGCGCCCACACGGGCGTACTGGGCGCTGATCAGCTGGTCGTGGTTGGGCAAATATTCTTCGGAGACGAGGCCCTCAGAGGTCGAGTCGCCGATGTGGACGACCGCGTCGCAGGAGGTCGCCAGCGGCGCCTGCGTCTTTCTTTCCACTTTCACCGTTTTTGTCACGGCGCCGAGGGCCGGCGGCTCGTTCGAGACGCCGACCCCGGCAATGCCAGCGAGGGCCAGGGCAACGACGATCGCGCTGCCGCCGGCGACGGCCCAGCCCCAGCGGGGGACGTTCTCGCGCCGCAGCCGTTCCTCCCGTAGCTGTTTCCACAGCCTTCCCAGGGCGCCGTGGCGGATCGGGTTCTCGACGTAGCGCCAGGACAGCTCGGCGACCCCGAAGGTCGCGGCTACCTGGAGCGCGGCGCGGAGCAGGTCCGGGCCATGGGCGCTCTCGGGCGTGGTGAGGACGATGATCGGCAGGTGCCATAGGTAGATGCCGTATGAGCGTTCGCCGACCCAGCGCATTGGCCGGCAGCCGACGATCGGGCCGAGCCTGGAAGCCGGATGGGCGAGCGCGGCGACCGTCAGCACCGAGGCCAGCCCCAGCAGCGCGAAGCCCCCGCGGTAGAGGAACGGCGAGAACTCGCTGACCCGCCAGAACATCAGCCCGATCACCACCAGCCCCAGCACGCCGGCCGCATCGATCATCGACTTCGCCTGCTTCGGCACGTCCGCTTTCAGCTGGCGACTCGGCCACACCATCGCCAGCGCCGCGCCACTGAGCAACTCGAGCGCTCGTGTGTCCGTCCCGTAGTAAACCCGCGAGGGATCCAGCGACGGCTCGTAGAGGATCGCCATCAGGATCCCCGACACCACCGCCGCGCCCAGGGTGACGGCGGCCAAACGGAACCGCACCCCGGTCGAGTACTTCACCTCCGGCACGAGCTTGATCCCAAGCAGCAGCAGGAAAGGCCAGACGATGTAGAACTGCTCCTCGACCGAGAGCGACCAGAGGTGTTTGAGCGGCGTCGGCGGCGCGAAGCGGGCGAAGTAGGAGACGTCGTTGAAGATCAACCACCAGTTGTTGATGTAACCGGCGGCGGCGAGGGCTTCGGCGCGGAACTCGGCCGGCTGGTGGGGGCCGATCAGGGTCACCCACGCGATCACCACGGTTAGCATCACGAACAGCGCGGGGAGCAGGCGCCGCGCCCGCGCCAGCCAGAACGACTTGAATTCGATCCGGCCGCTCCTCCTCACCTGGTTCAGGAGGATGTCCGTGATCAGGTAGCCGCTGAGGGTGAAGAAGACGCCGACGCCGAGCAGCCCTCCCTCGGCCCATTCGAAGTTGAGGTGATAGGCGATCACCCCGAGCACGGCGATCGCCCGCAGGCCGTCCAGGCCCGGCATGTACCGCTGGCCACGCCGGATCGGTTCAGGCATAGAGGGAGATCGCGGCGAGCAGGGCTGTGCGGCTGGCAACGGCGGCGCCGACGTCGCGGAGCAGGGAGCGCTGGCGCCTGGCGATCCGCTCGGCCGGCGCGAGCTCGGGCTTCGACTCCAGCGCCGGCTTCTCGGGAGGCGGCGGCGACATGTACTCGAGGCAGCCCCTCACCCCCCGCGCGATCAGTTGAGCGCGGTAGTCGGCGCCTTCGAGTGTGGGGTGGAGGTTGTCCGCCTGCATCAGCTCCGGGTGGGTGGCGACGGCGCCCGCCCAGTCGGGCGTCTGGGTGCCGGGGCGTGAGGCGGCAAATTCGGCGACCACCCTGTTCTTGCCTTCGTTGCCGATGCCGTCAACGGTAAAGCCGTGGATGGTCGGCACGACCATGCACCGGTCGCCGATCGCGCCCGCGACAGCCTGCAGGTTGCCGGCGAGGATCTCTGGATAGGCCGGGTTGTCGTTGGCGCCGGCGTCGAACACGACCACCGAGTGGGAGGGGTCGAAGCTCTCCTGGAAGAGGTCGAAGATCTGGTAGCTGTTGTAGCCGCCGACCGCGTTGATCGTCAGCGGCGCCTGCGGCAGGTACCTCTGCAGATAGGGGGAGGTGAGCTCCGCGAGGCTGTCGCCGGCCACGAGCGCCCCACCGTTCCCGCTTGCGCTCGCGGGCGATGCGATTGCGAGGAGGACGAGAAGCTCGGCTGCGACGGCCGTGAGCGCGAGCTTTCGCGTCCTCGGCATCGGGTGAATTTCTACACTACGCCGATGCGCTCGTGGCCGATCGCCGGGCTCGCATTGCTGGGCCTGGTGGTTCTCTCGGGCTGCGGGGACGACGGCACGGCGACGGCGCACAAGGAAGCCACCGCACAGGTCGAGGCGCAGACGAGCACACAGCAGGGCAGCCCGAGGTGTGTGGCGCAGGTCGGCGCATTCGTCGACTCGCTGGACACGCTGCGTCGCCGGCTTGCGGTCGGCCTCACCTACGAGGAGTACATCGACGAGGTGCGCAGGCTGAGGAGGGTCTATCGCGACGTCCCGGCCGGCCGGCTCAGCGTTGGCTGCGTCCTCGCCGCCGGCGCCCCCAGCGAGAGCGCCTTCAACGAGTACATCGATGCCGCCAACGCCTGGGGAGACTGCCTGGCGACCGCCGGCTGCGAGACGGCGTCGGTCGAACCGGAGCTGCAGCGCGGCTGGGAGCGAGCCTCGGACCGCCTCTCTGAGGCGCAGGACGGGCTGCAGGGCTGAGCCTCAGCCGGGACGGGCGATGAAGATCGCCTTCGTGTGCGTCGCTTCGTCGAGCGGCTTGCGCGGAATGCCGTTGGTGCCGTGTCCGTACACGTCGAGGCACTCCAGCCCCGCCCGCTCGAGCGCCGCCAGCACCGTCTCCTCGGGGAAGTGACGCTGGCGGTGGGTGGCGAGCTCCTCGCCGTCGTCTCCCGCGGAGGCCGTCTCTGCGCTCTCGATCGTCATCCGCGCTTCGCAGATCGAACCCGGCTCGGCATCGGTGTCCACCTCGCCATGCCAGACCACCCGCCGTCCTCCCTCGAGCTCGGCGAAGGCCTCGGTCTTCGACCAGAAGGTGCGGTAGCCGTGCAGGGTGTTGACGTCGAACAGCAGCAGCCCGGTGGGAGCCAGGTTGGCGCCCATCCCCCGCAGCGCCCGGGTCAGCTCCTCCTCGTCGAGCATGTAGTTGACCGCGTCGTCCAGCGACCAGACCAGGTCGAACTCGCCGAAGACGGGCAGCTCACGCATGTCGGCGACGCTGAGCCGCACCTCCTCGCCCACCTTGGCGCCGGCTTCCTCGAGCATCGAAGCCGAGATGTCGCAGCCGGTCACCCCCCAGCCGCGCGGCAGCATCGGCAGGAAGCTCTTGCCGGTGCCGCAGGCGACGTCGAGCAGGCGCTGGCCGCGCAGGCCGCGGCGCTCGAGCGTCGGCAGCAACTCGGCGATCCACCCCTCGTAGTCGTTGAAGGACGTGTAGGCGTCGTAAACCGGCGCGATCGCCTCGTAGGTGAGCTCTGCCCAGCGCGCGTCCTGCTCGCCTGCAGACTCCGCCCCCATACCCAGAAGACCCGTCCAATACTCAAATTAGTTTCAGCGTTCAATTTCCCCCGTTTGATTTACAGCGGTGTACGGTCGGTAGATCAACCGTCCACTAATCCAAAACAGAGATTCAGACGACGGGTGGGAATGGGGAGAGGCGCACAGGATCTGCTTGCGCGAGGCGTTTTACTTCGCGAAGAGCCCGAGCGAGGCCGAGGACATAGCTCAGGATGCCCTGCTTCGCGCTTGGCGCAATCGCGCAAAGCTGCGGGACAACGCGCGCCGCAAGGAGTGGCTGACGTCGATCGTTCGCAGGGAGGCTTTTCGCGAGCATGAAAGGGTGCGTCCCGAGCCGATTGAGAGGGTCGAGTTCCACCTCGAGGCCGCCGACGACGAGCGGGTGGTGGACACGGTCGAGCGAGCCGACATCCGTGCCGCGATCGACCGTCTCAGCGAGCGCGAGCAGCAGCTGCTGCGGCTGCGCTACGACGAGGACCTGACCGAATCGGCGATCTCGCGCCGTCTCAGCATTCCCGAGGGCACGGTGAAGGTTCGCCTCCACCGAGCGCGCCACAAGCTGCGGCGCGCGTTCGACGCTTGACCCGGTAAGTCACCCAGTTGCAGTCGCCCGGCGCATCTCGTCGGCGGCCGCGCGTGGGCCGATGTAGGGGACGAGCATCGCGAAGAGCAGGTCGGGCAGCATCGCCGGCAGCCGCTCGGTTCGCCCGGCGAGGACCTCGTCGAAGATCAGGCCCGAGACCGCGCCGGCCGACATCAGGGCGATGTTGTCCGGCAGCTCGCGACCGCCGGCCAGCTCACGCCCCGCATCGAGGAACTCGGTGAAGCGGGCGACCGCGTTCCAGTGCAGCTGACGGGCGTCGGCGCCGGCCGCTGCGACCTCGACCACCGCGGTGCGGGCCAGCTTCGGGTCGACCGCAAAGAGCTCGACGATCGTCTCCAGGCCGGTGCGCATCCGGTCCAGCCACGACTGCTCGCCGTCGCAGTTGGCGACGACCTCGCCGAAGACGCGCTCGACCAGCCTCTCGTAGGCGGCGAGGAAGCACTCGTGCTTGTCCTCGAAATGCTTGTAGAAGGTGGTGCGGGAGGTGCCCGCCTCCTCGATCACGTCGGCGACCGAGGTGGCCTTGTATCCCTGCGAGCCGACGACGCGGATCATCGCCGCCAAGATCACATCGCGCCGCGATTGCGTAGTCGCCATCGGCCATCTCAGAAGGTAGGAACTACTAGGTATCTGGATCATAGCGGCAACGTGTACGAAGGTGTTTATCTAGACCTTGCGCCCACCTCCCTGGCTGCCGCTTCTGGGCCGATATATGGGACCAGCGTGGCAAAAAGCAGGTCCGAAAGCAACTCCGGCAGATACTCCGCGCGTCCCGCCACCAGCTCGTCCGAGATCAGGCCGGTGACCGCGCCGATCGCCATCCGCGAGGTGTTGGCCGGCAGGTTGCGCCCGGCGGCGGCGAAGTCTCTACCCTCATCGAAGAGGGGCGTCAGCCGCTGCACCGCGGCCCGGTAGCGGCGCTGGGCGGCGGGGCCGGCGGAGCCGATGTCGACAAGGGCCAGACGGGCGAGGTCGGGCTCCTCGGCGAGCGCCGCCAGCAGCTCCATCAGGCCCGCTCGCGCCCGCTCCGGCCAACGCTCCTGCGACTCGTAAGCAGCGCCGACTCGCCGCGCCAGGGCGTCGACGGCGTTGTCGTAAGCGGCGAGGAAGCAGGCGCCCTTGTCCTCGAAGTGCTCGTAGAAGGTGGTGCGGGAGACGCCCGCCTCGCGGGTCAGGTCGGCGACCGTCGTCGCGGCGTAGCCCTTCTCGGCGACGACGCGGACCGCCGCCTCCAACAAGCGTTCCCGCTGCGAGCGGGCGACGACCTCGGGCGGCAGTCGGTGCCGTCCCCGTGGCGGCCGCCACGGCTCACGGGCTTTCGCGCGTGGCATCCGCTCTCAGCCTCGGCCGGCGGGGATCAGCTTCTCCGCCTCGCGCGACTGGCGCAGCGCCTCGTCCTGGCCGAGGTAGGGCACGGTGGTGATGTAGACGATGTCGGGGAGCAGCTCCCGCAGCCACTCGGCGTTGCCGGCGAGGATCTGGCCGACGATCAGCGACTCGGCGGCGGCCAGCGCCGCCCGCCCGGCGCTCGAGGGGATCGCCTGCTCCTCGACGGGATCGTTACGGCCACGGTCGAGGAGCGACTGCAGAACCCGCTTGCCCGAGGCATAGAGCTCCAGGCCCCGCTCGCTCGCCGAGGGCGCCTCGACCAGAGCCATCCGGGCGAAAGCGGGGCGGCTCGCCAGCAGGTCGAGGAATGCGGCGGCAGCATCGCGAACCGTCGTCGCCCAGGGCTTGTCGGGCGAGTAGACCTCGATGATGCGCCCCATCGCGTCCGCGAGCGAGAGCTCCATCGCGGCGTGGAAGCAGTCTTCCTTGTCCTTGAACAGCTCGTAGAAGGTCGCGCGAGAGACGCCGGCCGGCTCGCAGATGTCGGCGATCGTCGTCGCCCCGTAGCCCTTCTCGGCACACGTCTCCGCCATCGAGACGAGGATCCGCTCGCGCTGCGAGTGCGCGATCAGCGGCTCGGCCAAGTCCTCGCGGCCGGCGGGTAGGTGCTCCCGCTCGATCACGCCGCCGATGTCGCTCGAACTGGCGCCTTGGGGGGAGGTAGAAGGCATTTGCGGGTCTCTCCTAGATGCAGACAACCGTGTTTCGGTAAACGCGATTGTACACCCCATATGGCTGCCCGTGGACGTTTCGGTACCGAATTAATAATCGGACGCCTGGCTTGGTACGCCCTGTACATCCGGGCGAGGGTTCCGACGGGAACTTCGGACCCCTGTACATGGTCGCCTTGGCCGCGCCTGTCGACCATTTGACGATGCAGAGAACGCCTCGTCAGATCGTCGCCTTCGGCGGCGGCGGCTTCTCGATGGAATCCGGGAACCCGCTGCTCGACGAGTACGTGCTCGGCCTGACGCGGAGCGAGCGGCCGCGCGTCTGCTTCCTGCCCTCGGCCAGCGGCGACGCCGACCACTACATCGTTCGCTTCTACCGCGCCTTCCCGGCCGAGCGCTGCGAGGCGAGCCACATCTCGCTCTTCCGGCGCGAGCAGGGCCCGGCCGACCTGCGCGCCCACCTGCTCGCCCAGGACGTGATCTACGTCGGCGGCGGCAGCGTGATCAGCCTGCTCGGGGTGTGGCGCGCGCACGGGATCGACGAGATCCTGCGCGAGGCCTGGGAGGCGGGCGTCGTCCTCTGCGGCCTCTCCGCCGGCTCGCTCTGCTGGTTCGCCGACGCGGTAACGGGCTTCCACGGCGCGCCGCGGCGAGTCGAGGGGCTCGGCCTGCTGCCGTTCAGCAACTGCGTCCACTACGAGACCGGCGGGAGCAGGCGGCGCGCCTACCACGACTTCCTGCGCGCCGGGATGCGGCCGGGGTACGCGGCCGAGGACGGCGCCGCGCTGCACTTCAGCGGCGCCGAGCTGAGCCGGGTCGTCGGCTCCCGCCCGCCGGCGCGCGGCTACCGGCTCGATGTCGCCGGCGAGCGGGTGATCGAGATGCAGATCGCGACCGTCTTCCTCGGCGACGGCGGCAGGCCGGTGGCGCCGGCGCCCGAGGCGCTCTCGACGGCGCTGGCGGCCTGAGCCCGATGACGGTGCGCCGCATCCTCACCTTCGGCGGGCACGACTTCACCTCGCGCCCGCCCGACCGCGCGGTCAGCGAGTTGCTGCTGCGGCTGGCGACCGAGCGCGCCGGGGGCAGGCCGCGGATCTGCATCGTGCCGACCGCAAGCGGCGACACCTCGGACCAGATCGGCCGCTTCTACGCGACCTTCGGCGAGCGGCCCTGCGAGCCCTCCGACGTATCCCTCTTCCGGCTCGGCCGGCGGCCGATGGCGCTGCGCGACCACCTGCTCGCCCAGGACCTGATCTACGTCGGCGGCGGCAGCCTGCTCAACCTGCTCGCCGTCTGGGAGGCGCACGAGCTCGGCGGCATCCTCAGCCTGGCCTGGCGCAAGGGGATCGTCCTCGCAGGTCAGAGCGCCGGCGCGATGTGCTGGTTCGAGGCGGGGATCACCAAATCGTCGGGCCGGCCCGCCCCGGGCGCCGGCCTCGGACTGCTAGAGGGCAGCCTCTGCGTCCACTACAACGACGAGCCCGAGCGGCGCGCCGCCTACCTCGACGCGGTCGGCAACGGGATGCCGGATGGCTACGGCCTCGACGACTACGCCGGACTGCTCTGGGAGGGCAGCGGCGCCCCCGCAGCCCTAACCGTCCGCCGCGGCGCCCGCGCCTACCGGGTCCAGTCGGGCGAGACCGGCGTCACCGAGTCCCCACTCCCCGCCCGCTTCCTACCAGCCCCAGCACCTAGCGCGCTACGCGAGGACATTGCCGAGTATCGCCGGATCAAGGGCATGCGGACCCGGGCGGGCTGGCTCGGTTAGAGAAGGGTGAGGTATCCCCCGAACGGGCGGATACTCAAAGTGGCGGGCTAATTAGCCCGCCACTTGTCCGGGCGGGGGATACCTCACCCTTCTCCAGCTGGGGGCGGCGCGGTCGGATCTCCGTCGCCCTCGCCCGGATTCTCGCGCGCGATGTAGTCCTCGGCGAGCAGCAGGTTGTCTTTGGAGCGCTCGACCACGTTGAGCAGGTCGTTCATCAGCGCGACCTCCTCGACCTGCTCCTTGACGAACCACTGCATGAACTGCTCGGCGCGGTAGTCCTTGACCTCGCGGGCGAGCTCGAAGAGGGCGTAGATCTCCTCGCCGACGCGCTTCTCCTGCTTCAGGGCCATCTTCACCGGCGCCACCCCGTCCCCATAGCGGGTCTCCTGCGACTTGATGTCGGGGATGTGCACCTCCTCGTCGACGTCGAGCAGGTACTGGATCATCATCATCGCGTGCTCGCGCTCCTCCAGCGCCTGGCGGTAGAAGAAGTGGGCGAGACGGGGCAGGGTTTCGGCGTCGTAGTAGACGGCGGCGCCGACGTACTGCTGCGAGGCGGCGAACTCGTTGGCGATCTGCTCGTTGAGCGCGGCGGCGAAGCTTTTCTCGGCCATGTCCTCTCCTGGCTGGTGGTGGGCGACGGTGCCTGTCCAACGTAGCCGAAACGTCGGATTCGGTTGGCCGAAGTGGGCGTGAGGCTGGCCTAACGCTCAGCCGTCCCAGCGGAAGCCCGTCGGGGTCAGCCGCGGCTCCAGCGGGCTGGTCGGCAGGTCGGGGGGCGGGTCGGCTTCGTTGTACCCGCGCGGGGCGGTGTCGTTGGGCGTGTTGGGGTGGAAGAGCGAGGCGAGGACCTGGATCTGGCCGCGGCCGACGCCAAGCTCCCACTGGCCGCCGCCGTAGGCGCCGATGCCGCGCGCGGCGCAGTAGTCGTAGGTCTCGCAGAGGTCGCGCAGGCCGCCGATCCGCGAGGGCTTGACGTTGACCATCTTCGGCTCCCAGGGCAGCGCCTCGATGTCGGCGATCGAGTGGATCGGCGCGTCCCAGGTGAGACGATCGCGGACCGGCTCGAGGATCGGCCGCGTCTCCTCGTTGACGTCGGGGTCCTCGAAGTGGGCGGCGGGGAAGGCCTCGATCAGCTTCGCGTACAGCTCCGGGTCGGTCTCGACGTCGACGACCGTGCCTTTGTAGAAGCCCTTGAAGTCGAGCGACTCGACGGCGCCGGTCTCGACCAGCGCGGCGATCAGCTCGTCGGTCCAGTCGTTGGTCGGGTCGAGCTTGAAGCGGAGGGTCGGGTAGGGGTCGAGCTTGCGCTTCAGGGTCTCTATCGACGAGGGCTCCCCCTCGCCCGGCGAGAGGCGCATCGAGCAGACGAACTCGACCTGCCGCGGCTCGCGCCCCAGCGCCTCGTCGATGCCGGTGCCGGCTTGGCGCAGCGCCAGGTCGAGCGCTGCCGACTCGAAGGCCCAGCGGCGATAGCGGCGCGAGACGTCGCGCTGCGGCTCGGCCGGGAAGGTGTCGACGCCGCCCATGAACTCGCAGAACTCACCCAGCGTCGAGTGCCCCGTCAGGTCCAGGTTCGGACCGGCGTCCTGCAGGGCGACGTGGTCGAGTGCGTCGTAGGTGACGTCCTCGCCGAGGCCTTCCTCGCCACCGCCTTGGAGATGGATCACGGTGGCGAGCCGTTCGAAACCGGGGATCTGCAGCTCCATGCCCTCGAGCTCGTAGCCCTCGATCTCCAGCGGAAGGTCGGCGAAGCTGTCGAACGTCGGCATCTCGTGTGGGAGCCTAACGACGATGAAGCACACCCCTCACGGGTACTGGCTGGAGGAGGCTGGGGAGGTCGAGCCGGCCCGGGCGCTGGCTGGGGAGCGGAGCGCGGATGTGGTGGTCATCGGTGGTGGCTACACCGGGATGTGGGCGGCTTGGCAGGTGAAGCAGTTGGAGCCGGAGGCGAAGGTCGTGCTGTTGGAGGCTGAGACGTGTGGGCTCGGGCCCAGCGGGCGGAATGGGGGGTTCTGCAACGTGCTCTGGTTCTCGCTGCCGAACATGCGGCGGCGGTGGGGGGATGCGGCGGCGCTCGAGGTGGCGCGGGCCGCGCAGGAGGCGGTGTCGGGAGTGGGGTCGTTCTGCGAGCACGAGGGGGTCGATGCCTGGTTCCGTCGCGCCGGTTACCTGCAGGTGTCCGCGGCGCCCGCTCAGGACGGCGCCTGGGAAGAGACGCTCGCCGCCTGCCGTGAACTCGGGGCGATCGACGCGGTTCAGTCGCTCGACCCGGCCGCGGTGGCCGCGCGGTGCGCCTCGCCCGCCTTTCGCGGCGGCGCCTTCTATCCCGACGCGGCGACGGTGCAGCCGGCGCGGCTGGCACTGGGACTGCGCGAGCGCTTGATCGCCGCCGGGGTCGAGATCTGCGAGCGCTCCCCGGTGCAACGGCTGCACGATGGACCGAGTGGGGTGGAGGCACGCACCGCCAGTGGCACGGTGCGGGCCGGCACCGCAGTGGTCTCGATCGGCGGCGCCGCCAAGGCCCGCCGTGGGCCGCTGCGCAACGCGCTCACCGTCACCTCATCCCACATTGTCCTCACCGAGCCGGTGCCGGAGGTGCTGGAGGAGATCGGCTGGACGGGCGGCGAGTGCATCACCGACTGCCGCACGATGCTGCACTACTTCCGCACCACGCCCGACGGTCGCATCGCCTTCGGTCTCGGCGGCGGCCAGATCTCACTCGGTGGCCGCCTACGGGGTCGGGTCGAGCTAGACCGCGAGGTCGTCACCCTCGCCGCCGAGCGCCTGCGCGCCTACTTCCCGGGGCTGAAGGGACGCCGCCTCACTCACGCCTGGGGCGGTCCAATCGACGTCTCGCCGACCCACCTGCCGCTGGTCGCGCCGCTCCGCGGCGGCCACAGCTTCGCCGCCGCCGGCTACACCGGCAACGGCGTCGGCCCCTCCCACATGGTCGGCCGCACTCTCGCCTCCCTGGCCCTCGGCCGCCGCGACGACCACTCCCGCCTCGCCTTCATCGACCCATCCCCCCAGCGAGTCCCCCCCGAGCCCTTCCACTGGCTCGGCGGCAACACCATCCGCCACGCGATCATGGCCAAGGAGCACGCCGAGTCCGAAGGCCGCGACCCGCACCCGGTCAGCAGCGCGATCGCCCGCATCCCCGAGCTGATCGGATTCCACATCGGCCGCTAACGACTCACTGAGCTTTTTTGAGCCGCTTAATCGCTTTGGGGCGGCGGTTGACGATTTGGCTGATGACTTCCGCCTCTGCTTTAGGCATAGATAGCTCAGTGGAGTCCCTTACGGGGTTGTAGATCGTCTCGATCGGGGAGTAACCGCTATAGCGATTTGCCGAGCGGCGACCGAACGCCCCCAGCATGCCTGCGAGCGACCCGGTTCCCCGCGGCAATTCGAGGCGTTTCGCGATCATTTTCGTGCTGATCGGTTGATCGGGTCGCTTCGCCAGAAAGCGAAGCAGCTGCCTGAATTCTTTACCGCTTTCTCGATAGATCCGTTCCAGGAGCCGAATTCGCTCGGGGTCGAGGTCAGGCGCCTCTCTGCTTTCAGGCGCGGAAGCAAGGATCTTGTAGATCTCCGTCACCCTTCCACGAGGAACTGGAATATAGACGAAGGCGTGCTGATCTGTGCTTATCCCGGACATATCAGTTGAGTATAAACCGCTATTGGAAGAAGCTATCGAATGTCAACCGCTAAGCTGACTAAATCGGATCGTCGGCGCTATGATTGCAAGCCCAAGCTTCCCGTCTCTTTTCGAGGCGAAGACTGAGGGCTAGCGGCCCTACCAAGGTCGCCTGTTCCTCGGAGGCGCTCCGGGGAAGCCGCGGCTTCCCCGGGCGCTGCCCATCGGCGCCGCCCAGAACAGGTTGGCGCCGAGCCCTAATCGTAGTCGTAGCTCGCTACGGAGCTCACCACCGACTCGTCACAACCTTCTTGCGCGTGTAGAAGTCGACGGCGTCCGTCCCGTTGGCATGCAAGTCGCCGTCGCAGGAGTCCTTCCAGCCGGCGAAGGGGAACCAGGCGACCGGGGCTGGAACACCCACATTCACTCCCAGCATTCCTGCTTCAGCTCCGTAGCGATATTCGCGCGCCGCCTCGCCGGAGCCGGTGAAGATCGCTCCGGCGTTGCCGTAGCGGGAGCCGTTGAGGAACTCGAGCGCGGCGTCGAGGTTGGGCGCCTCGACCAGGGTCAGCAGCGGGCCGAACAGCTCGTCGCGGGCCAGCTCCGACTCGGGGCCGGCGACGGCGATCGTTGGGCCGAGCAGGGTTCCCGCCGGCCCGCCGTCGCCGCGTCCGTCGAGCAGCAGCTCGGCGCCATCGTGCTCGCTGCGGCCGATCGCCTCGGCGACCTTCTCGCGAGCGGCGGCGGAGACCATTGGGCAGACGTCGGTCGCGAGCTCATCGCCAGGGCCTACCGCCAGCTCCGAGGCAGCGGCGACCAGGGCCCGGCTCACCTCGGCCCGCCGCTCGACGTCGCCGACCACGACGCAGACCGAGCCGGCCAGGCAGCGCTGCCCGGCGGCGCCGAAGGCCGAGCCCATGATCGCCGGCGCCGCCTCGTCGAGGTTGGCGTCCGGCATCACCACCAGCGAGTTCTTGGCGCCGCCCAGCGCCTGCACTCGCTTCCCCGTGCGCACGGCGCCTTCGGCGACGATTCGCGCCGTCTCGGCGCGGCCGACGAAGGAGACCGCGTCGATGCCCGGGTCCTCGAGGATCGCCGTGACCGCGTCGCGGCCGCCATGGACGAGGTTGACGACCCCCGGTGGGATCTCCTCGATCGCATCGACCATCTCGACGATCAGCGACGCCGGGCGCGGGTCCTGCTCGGAGGGCTTCAGCACGAACGAGTTGCCGCAGGCGATCGCGTAGGGCAGGAACCAGAGCGGAATCATCGCCGGGAAGTTGAACGGGGTGATCGCCGCCACAACGCCGACCGGCTGGCGCACCAGCTCGACGTCGACCCCGGCGGCGACGCCCTCCAGCGTCTCGCCCTTGAGCAGGTGGGGTATCGCCGCGGCCGACTCGACCGACTCGATCCCGCGGCCGACCTCGCCGTCGGCGTCGGCCAGCGTCTTGCCCATGTCGGCGCTGACCAGCGCGACCAGCTCCTCGCGGCGGCGCAGCAGCTGCTCGCGCAGCGCCAGCACCGCTCGCGCCCGCCGCTGCGGTGGCACCGCGCGCCACTCGGGCTGGGCCGCCCGCGCCGCCTCGACCGCCTCGCGCACCTGCCGCGCGCCGGAGAGCGGCACCAACGCCGCCACCTCGCCCGTCGCCGGGTCGACGTCGTCGAGGGTGTCGACCCCGTCCGCCGGCCGCCAGGCGCCGCCGACGTAGTTGGCCAGCCGCACCGCTCCAACCTCGGCCGTCGCGTGCCCGTCGATGCTCATGTTGTCGCCTGCGCAGACGGGGCCGGGACGGGCGGCGGCGCTTCGCGTTCCGGTCGCACCGCCATCCGCTCCGCCCGTCGTTGTTGCCAGAGCACCAGCACCACCGCCAGCACCGTCACCACGAACAGCATCGTCGCCAGCGCGTTGACCTGGACCGGGATGCCGCGCAGGCTGACCCCGTAGACGTAGAGCGGGAAGGTCACCGTCGTCCCCGAGTTGAAGTTGGAGATCACGAAGTCGTCGATCGAGAGGGCGAAGGCGAGCATCGCCGCGGCGACGATCCCCGGCGCCAGCAGCGGCAGAGTCACCGTGCGGAAGGTGGTGAGCGGCGTCGCGCCGAGGTCCGCCGCCGCCTCCTCGAGGTTGCGGTCGAAGCCGATCAGTCGCGAGCGCACGACGACGACGACGAAGCTGATCGAGAACATCACGTGGGCGATCAGCAGCGTGCCGAAGCCGAGCGCGAACGTGTAGTAGATGAACATCGAGAGCAGCGAGGCGCCGATCACGATCTCCGGCGTCGCCATCGGGATCACGATCAGCAGGTTCGCCGCCCGTCGCCCGCGGAACCTGTGCCGGACTAGGGCGATCGCCATCAACGTCCCGATCACGGTCGAGATCACGGTCGAGAAGGCCGCCAGGCGAAGGCTGGTGAAGAGGGCGTCGTTCAGCTCCGGCAGCGAGAAGGCGGTGCGCCAGTACTCGAAGGTGAAGCCGTGGTCGAGAGCGAAGGTGAGTTTTCCCTGGGGCGTCGCCCCAAAGGAGAAGACGGCGATGACGATGATCGGGATCAGCATGTAGAAGACCGCTAGGCCCGCATAGATCGGCAGCGCGTTGCGCCGCAGCCAAGCCCAGGCGCTCGCGACCACGGTCACCGCGCCGTCTCCTCGTCCTCGTCGCCCATGAAGGCGCCGGTGCCGGCAAAGCGGATGTAGATCGTGACCACGGCGAGGATCAGCCCCATCATCAGGAAGGAGAGCGCCGCCGCCTCCGGGTAGTCGCGCTGGTTCAGGTAGAGCGACTGGATCACGTTGCCGACCATGGCCTGCTGGGTGCCGCCGAGCAGCTGCGCGTTGATGTAGTCGCCGAAGGCAGGGATGAAGGTGAGCAGGACGCCGGCGACGATGCCCGGCATGGTCAGTGGCAGCGTCACCTTGAGGAACGCCAGGCGCGACGACGAGTAGAGGTCCTTGGCCGCCTCGATCAGGCGCAGGTCGAGCCGCTCCAGGTTGGCGTAGAGCGGCAGGATCATGAAGGGGAGGAAGTTGTAAGTGAGGCCGGCGATCACCGCCCCGGAGGTGGCCAGCACGCGGCCGTCCTGAGGGACCAGGGCGAGCGTCTTCAGCACGTCGACGATCGGGCTCGAGTCGCTGAGGATCGTCTTCCAGGCGATCGTGCGGATCAGGTAGGTGGTGAAGAAGGGCGCGATCACCGCGAACAGCAGCAGCAGCTTGAAGCGGCCGGCGCGAAAGGCGATCGCGTAGGCGAGCGGGTAGCCGATCAGCAGCGCCAGCACCGTCGCCGTGCCGGCGTAGAAGAAGGAACGCAGGATCTGCTCGGCATGGCCGGAGAGCGAGTCGGGGAAGTTCGACCAGGCCCAGTCGAAGGTGTAGCCGGTGGTCAGCGAGCCCGAGCGCAGTGCCAGTTCACCCATGAAGTACATGGGGACGACGAAGAAGACGATGAGCCAGAGCAGGCCTGGCCCCAAGAGCCAGTATGGGACCAGGCGCTGCCGCAGGCTCATCGCTTACTCACCCTGTGATCACTTCCTGCCAGGCCTCGTTCACCGGTTCGATGTCCGGCGGCGAGTCCTGGTCGGTGCAATTGCGGGTGAACTCGGGGCTGGGGAAGACCAGCGGGTCTTTCGCCAGCGCCGGCTTTACGAGGTCCTGCACCCCTTCGACCGGCGGGATGTAGGTGATGTATTCGGCCAGGGGCGCGTTGACCTCAGGCTCGTAGATGAAGTTCATCCAGCCATACGCGGCGCCGGTGTTCGGCGCCCCGACCGGGATCACCATGTTGTCCGACCACAGCGAGCAGCCCTCGGTCGGCATCCGCCATTCGGCGTTCTCGTTTTCGACGATCGAGGCGTCGCCCGACCAGCCGATCGCGGCGACGATGTTGCCCGCGGTCAGGTCCTCGGTGTAGTCGTTGCCGGTGAAGCGGCGGATCTGACCGGCGTCGGAGGCGGCCTTGATTTTGTCGATCGCTTTCAGCCAGTCGTCGTTGGTCGCCTCGACCGGGTCGACGCCTTCGGCCAGCATCACCAGCGGCACGGTTTCTCGCAATTCGGCCAGCATCGTCACCCTGCCCTTGTATTTCGGGTCGAAGAGGTCGTTGACCGATTTGATCCCGGGCGCCTTGGCTGTGTCGACCCAAACGCCGCCCATTCCGCTCACCCACGGAATCGAGAATTTGCGTCCGGGGTCGAAGGCGACGTCCTCGAGCTGGGGCCGGATGTTTTCGAACACGGTCGGCAGCTCGGCGTGATCGATCCTCTGCAGGTAGCCCAGGTCGTACATCTGCTTCGCCATCCAGTCGGTGACGACGAAGATGCTGCGGCCGCCCGACTCGCCTTGTTCGAGCTGCGGCTGCAGCTTGCCGAAGAAGCCTTCGTTTTCGTTGACGTCTTCGATGTAGTCGACCTTGACCCCGGTTTTGTCTTCGAACTTGGCGATGGTGTTGTTCGAGCCCGGTTCCATGTAGCCGGGCCAGTTGGAGATCGTCAGGCTGCCCTCAACCGGACCGCCTTTGGCGGTCGTCACTTCGCCGCCGTTGCCGCCTCCGCCGACGGTGTCGTCGCCGCAGGCGGCGATGCCCATCGCCAGGACGAGTGCGGCCACCGCACAGGCGATCGTCGCTGTAACTCCTTTCCTACGCGTATCTCTACTCCCCATCTCGATCACCCTCTCGTCGTTGCTTCAAGCTCCGCCTGCCTGTCTTCCCACTTCCCCTGTCCGTTCAATCCTTTTTCGGTGGGGGACTCCCGCACCACGTGCATGTGCTCCGGCTCCCAGCTCAGCGTTACCCGCGCGCCGCCGCCGGGGAGCTGCTGGCGCTCGGCCTCGTTCACGTTGGGGCAGAGCACGGTCATCCGCACTCCGTCGCCGAGGTCGACCACGACCTGCGTCGCCGTGCCCAGGTAGACCGAGCTTTCGACCACCCCCTCGACGCTTGGCACGCCGTTTGCCGACGACGCCCCACTGGCCTCGAACGGCTCGATTAGGAGCTTCTCCGGCCGGACCACGGCGTAACAGCGCTCACCGGGGGCAAGCCCGCCGTACGGGCTTTCACGGTGGGACCCTGGTCGAGTCGCACCTCGTCGGACCGCGCCACCGTCGCCGGCATTAGGTTGGAGACGCCGATGAAGCCGGCGACAAAGGTGGTGGCAGGCCGCTCGTAGACGTCCTCGGGGGTGCCCAGCTGTTCGACCTGACCGTGGTTCATCACCGCGATCCGGTCGCTCATCGTCAGCGCCTCCTCCTGATCATGGGTGACGTAGACGAAGGTGATCCCGACCTCGCGCTGGATCTGCTTCAGCTCGATCTGGAGGCCCTTGCGCAGCTTCAGGTCGAGTGCCCCCAGCGGCTCGTCGAGCAGCAGCACCTTGGGCAGGTTGACCAGCGCCCGCGCTAGCGCAACCCGCTGCTGCTGGCCGCCGGAGAGCTGCGCCGGCCGTCGCTTGGCGAGGTCGGCGAGCCCAACCCGTTCCAGCTCGGCTGCGACTCGCTGCCCAATCTCTTGCTTCGGCACGTGCTTGCGGCGCAGGCCGAAGGCAACGTTGTCCTCGACGCTCATGTGGGGGAAGAGCGCGTAGCTCTGGAAGACGGTGTTGGTGGGGCGCCGGTGCGGCGGCAGGCCGTCGACGTTTGCGTCCTCGATCCGGATAGATCCCTCGCTCGGCTGCTCGAAGCCGGCGATCATCCGCAGCGTCGTCGTCTTGCCGCAGCCGCTCGGTCCCAGCAAGGTGAAGAATTCACCGGCGCCCAGCTCGAGGTTGAGGCCGTCGACAGCGAGCAGGTCACCAAATCGCTTGCTGACCTCCACCAGTTCGACGCTTGGGGTGCTGCCTCTCTCCATCTCTCCTCCTGGCTACTACCCCGATCCCAATCCCTTTACGACTCTCCCTCGGCAAACGCCGGCGGCCTGCCGGCCGGCGGCGGGGTGGACGAGGGCGCTTCCTCGAGCAGGCCCGGCGGCGCCACTTCGCGGCGCCGCAAGAAGAACGGTTCGCGCTGGTGGCGGCGCCAGGCGAAGAGCAGGACCACACCGAGAGCGAGGAAGCCGACCCCGATCACCGCCGGCGGCGCCACCCCGAACCAGGAGGCGCCGGTGTAGGAGTTGGCCGGGTCGGAGTAGTCGATCAGCGCCTTGAAGAAGAGGTAGCCGAGCAGCACCGCGCCGATCACCGGGGCGACCCCGACGAAGAGGAAGTTCTTCACCGACTTGGTCAGCTCGCGCCGGTAGTAGACGGCGCAGGCGATCCCGGTGAAGGCGTAGTAGAAGGCGATCATCAGCGCCAGCGCTGAGAGCGAGTCGAAGAGGAAGTTTTCGCTGATCAGCTTCGAGGGCAGGTACCAGACGACCGCCAGGACGCCGATCGTGACGGTCGAGACGACCGGCGTGAAGAAGCGGGAGCTGACCTCGCCCAGCGCCGACGGCATCGCCTCGGCGCGCGCCATCGAGAGCGAGGTGCGAGCGGCCGGCAGGATCGTCGTCTGGGTCGAGGCGAGCGCCGAGACGACGACCGCGAGCAGCACGATGCTGCCGAGCGGGTCGCCGAGCACACCGGTCGCGTAGCCGGAGAGGATCGCCTCGTTGTCTTCGAAGCGCTCGGCGCCGGCGGCGCCCTTCCAGGCGACCAGCGCGGTCGCCACCCCGAGGTAGGTGACGAGCAGAAGGACGGTGCTGATCAGGCCGGCGAGGCCCGGCGCCGTCACCGACCCCTCCGTCTCCTCGTTGAGGTTGACCGCGCTCTCCCAGCCCCAGTAGATGAAGACGCCGAGCAGCAGCGCCGCGGTTAGCGCCCCGCCGCTGTCGATCGCGAACGGGTTGAACCAGGAGAACGAGGGGTCGACCGCGGCAGCTGGTCCCTCGCCGGCAAGCACCTTGTACAGAGCCACCCCCGCGAAGATCAGCAGCGGGCCGATCTGGAGCACCATCAGGCCCTTCTGCAGGTTTGCCGAGAGCTCCGTGCCGAGCACGCAGATCGTCGTCATCAGCGCGATCAGCCCAAGCGCCAGCAGCGTCACTGCTGCCGTGCTTTCTTCCAGCCCTTCGGCGCCGATCAGGTCGAAGAAGGAGTAGGCGGCCACGTCGGCGAGCGAGCCGACGACGAGGATGCCGGTGACGCAGATCGCCCAGCCGGTGATCCAACCGCTCTGCGGGCCGATCGCCCGGGTCACCCAGGAGAAGCTGGTGCCGCAGTCCTGGTCGGCGCGGTTCAGGTAGTAGAAGGCGGCGGCGATGAAGAACATCGGCACGAAGGAGACGAGCAGCGCCGCCGGGGCCTGGAAGCCGACGATGACGACGATCGAGCCGATCACCGCCGCCAGCGAGTAGGCCGGAGCGGTAGAGGCAAGCGCGATCGTCAGTCCATCGCTGAAGGTGATCGCGTCTTTCTTTAGCCCGTGCTCGCCTGTCTGTGCCAACTCGTCAACATCGTAACCCTCGGTACTAAGGAAGTCCTTATACGATTTGGATAGGCATCACGTTTTCCATGTACCCATTGGCAACTTGCATGAGGTCCCAACTGGGTCTAGCGTTGTCCATATCGTCGTAACACGAGAGGAGGTTGGCATGGCTGTCGCGTCGCAGGCGAGCCGGGAGCTCGACACCAGCCTGCAAGATCTCGCCAAGCGGCATCTCTGGCTGCACTTCGCGCGGATGGGCGCCTACGGCGGCGATGTCGAGATACCGATCATCGTCCGCGGTGAGGGCTGCTACGTCTACGACGACCACGGCAACCGCTACCTCGACGGGCTCTCGGGCCTGTTCTGCGTCAACGCCGGCCACGGTCGCGCCGAGCTGGCCGAGGCCGCCGCCCGCCAGATGGAAGAGCTCGACTTCTACACGCTGTGGAGCTACGCCCATCCGCGTGCGATCGAGCTCGCCGCGCGCCTCGCCTCGATCGCCCCCGGCGACCTCAACCGCGTCTTCTTCACCTCCGGCGGCTCGGAGGCGGTCGAGTCGGCGTTGAAGCTGGCCCGCAACTACCACCGGCTGCGCGGCAACGGCCAGAAGCACAAGACGATCGCTCGTGAGATCGCCTACCACGGCACCACCCTCGGCGCCCTCTCCGCCACCGGGATCACCGAGCTGCGCACTCCGTTCGAGCCGCTCGCGCCGGGCGGTTGCCACGTCCCCAACACCAACGTCTATCGCTGGCCGGAGGATCGCCACCCGCTCTGGGCGGCGACCGCGATCGAGGAGCGGATCGAGTTCGAGGGCCCGGAGACCGTCGCCGCGGTGATCCTCGAGCCGGTCCAGAACGCCGGCGGCTGCTTCGTCCCGCCCGATGGCTACTTCGAGCAGGTGCGCGAGATCTGCGACCGCCACGACGTGCTGCTGATCTCCGACGAGGTGATCTGCGCCTGGGGCCGGCTCGGCCACTGGTTCGGCTGCCAGCGCTTCGGCTTCCAGCCCGACATCATCACCGTGGCGAAGGCGCTGACCTCGGCCTACGCGCCGATGGGGGCGATGATCGCCTCCGACCGCGTCGCCGAGCCCTTCATGCAGGGCGATGAGTCCTTCGCCCACGGCTTCACCTTCGCCGGCCACCCGCTCGCCTCCGCGGTCGCGATGGCCAACCTCGACGTCTTCGAGCGCGAGGACCTCTGCGGTCACGTGCTTGCCAGGGAGACCGAGTTCCGGCAGATGCTGGAGACCCTCCACGACATCCCGATCGTCGGCGACGTGCGCGGCGCCGGCTACTTCCACGCGATCGAGCTGGTCAAGGACAAGGAGACGAAGGAGACCTTCGAAGGCGATGAGGCCGAGGAGCTGCTGCGGGGCTTCCTCTCCGGCGAGCTCTACCGGCGCGGCCTGATCTGCCGTGCGGACGACCGTGGCGACCCCGTGGTCCAGCTGGCGCCGCCGCTGATCGCCGACACCGAGCAGTTCGAAGAGATCCACGACGTGCTGCACGCCGTGCTTACCGAGGCCTGGAAAAGGGTCCGAAGATAGGCCCGGCGATGCTCACCGTGCAGAGCCTCCTCGACGAGCTTGGCCTCGAGCTGGCCGCTGGCAGCGACGCGGCGGAGGCGCCGGTGCGGTGGGTTCACATCTCCGAGCTGGAGGACCCGACCCCATGGCTCTCCGGCGGGGAGCTGATGCTGACCACCGGCATCCCGCTCGACACGGCGGCGAAACAGCGCTCCTTCGTCGGCCGCCTCGCCGACCACAACCTGGCCGGGCTCGGGCTCGGCACCGGCTTCAGCCACAAGAAACTGCCCAAAGCCCTGGTCGAGGAGGCGGCCAAGCGCGGCTTCCCCGTCTTCGAGGTGCCCTACTCGACTCCGTTCATCGCGATCACCGAGAAGGCCTTTGCCCGCCTCGTCAACGAGCAGTACGAGGTGCTGCAGCGGGGTATTGCCGTGCAGCGCCGACTCGAGCGGCTGGTCCTGGAAGAGCGCGGCCTGGAGGAGATCGTCGCCGCGATCTCCTCGGCGGTGGGCGGCACAGTGGCGATCCTCGGCGGCCGTGGCGAGCGCCTCGCCGGGCGCGGCTTCCGCCGCCAGCTCTCGGCCGAGGCGGTGAAGGCGATTCGCGAGGAAGCGCTCTCGCACACCCGCGACGGCCATCCCTTCGTCCCTGCCCACCCCTCGGTGGCTGGGCGCGCCCTCGCCCACCCGGTGATCTCACCCGGCGGCGGACCGCCGCAGGCCTGGGTCGTGATCGTCCGCGACTCCGGCGGGCTGGGTGACTTCGAGCGCCTCATCCTGCAGCAGGCCGTCGCCGTCGTCGCCCTCGAGATGATGCGTCGCCGTGTCGCCAGCGAGACCGAGCGCCGCCTCGCCGGCGACGTGCTGGCGGGGGCGCTGGGCGGTCGCATGGACCCCTCCGAGCTGCGCCGCCGGCTCGAGCCGTTCGGGATCGGCGAGGAGGCCGCGGTGCTCGTTTTCGCCCTCGACGATCCCGCCTCCGCCGAGCCGGCGCTCGAGCACGCGCTTGCCGCCGACGCCTGCCCGGCCGTCGTCGCTCTCCACACCAGCGCCGGCCAGGACCTGCTCTGCGCGGTGGTCGACGCCTCCGACCGCGACCCGATCGACGTCGCCGCCGACGCCCGCAAAGCGCTGACCAGGGACCGGGGGGCCGTCCGCGCCGCCGCCAGCCGGCCCGGCCCGCCCGAGGACCTGCGCCGCTCCTTCCACGAGGCGCGCTGCGCGCTCGAGGCGACCGCTTTCTCGGAGAACGGCAGCGAGCCGGAGGTCGCCTCCTGGCGCGACCTCGGGGCCTTCACCCTGCTGCTCTCGATCCAAGACGACGAAGCGCTGAAGCTCTACTGCGACAGCGTCCTCGGGCCGATCGAAGCGGGCGACGAGGAGTACGGCGGCGAGCTGCTGCGCTCGCTGGCTGCCTTCATCGAGCAGAACGGCCAGTGGGAGCGCGCCGCACGTCAGGTCTACTGCCACCGCCACACGCTGCGCTACCGGATGCGCAAGGTCGAAGAGCTGACCGGGCGCGACCTCTCGCGCGCCCACGACCGGATCGAGTTCTGGCTGGCGCTCCGGGCGAAAGAGCTGGTCGGGTCATGAAGGTCGGGGTGCCGAGGGAGATAAAGCCCGACGAGTACCGCGTCGCGATCACCCCCGCCGGGGTGCGCGAGATGGCCGAACACGGCCACGAGGTGCTGGTCGAGGCCGGCGCGGGGGAGGGCAGCGCTATCCCCGACCTCGACTTCGAGGCGCAGGGAGCCCGCATCGCCGCCGACGCCGCCGCGGTCTTCGGCGAGGCCGAGATGGTGCTCAAGGTGAAGGAGCCGCAGCCGGGCGAGATCGAGATGCTGCGTTCGGGCCAGCTCCTCTTCACCTACCTCCACCTCGCCCCCGACCCGGAGCAGACCCGTGGCCTGCGCGAGTCGGGCGCCACCTGCATCGCCTACGAGACGGTCGAGGACGCCCGCGGGCAGCTGCCGCTGCTGGCGCCGATGAGCGAGATCGCCGGCAAGATCGCGACCCAGGCCGGGGCCTTCATGCTGGAGAAGCCGATGGGCGGCCGCGGCATCCTGCTCGGCGGCGTCCCCGGCGTCGCCGCCGCCAACGTGATCGTGATCGGCGGCGGCGTGGTCGGCATGAACGCCGCCTTCATCGCGATCGGGATGGAGGCCGACGTCTTCGTCTTCGACAAGTCGATCGACCGCCTGCGCGAGCTGGAGACGGCCTTCGGCGGTCGCTGCTCGACCGTCTACTCGACCACGCTGGCGATCGAGCAGATGCTGCCGACCGCCGACCTGGTGATCGGCGCCGTCCTCGTCCACGGCGCCCGCGCTCCCTTCGTCGTCAGCCGCGAGCAGCTGGCGCTGATGAAGCCCGGCGCGGTCCTGGTCGACGTCGCAATCGACCAGGGAGGCTGCTTCGAGACCTCACACCCCACTACACACCGGGACCCGACCTTCGAGGTCGATGGCGTCATTCACTACTGCGTCGCCAACATGCCCGGCGCGGTGCCGATCACCTCGACCCACGCTCTCACCAACGCGACGCTGCCTTATGCAATCTCCCTTGCTGACGCCGGCGTTACCGGAGCAATCCGGCGGGACCCCGGGCTGCGGCTCGGGGTCAACGTCGCTGCCGGGGAGGTGACCCACCCGGCGGTTGCCGAGGGGGTTGGTGCGACCTGCGTGCCGGTGGAGGAGGCACTTGAAATCAAGGAAAACGTGGAGGTGAGCTGAGTGGCGACCGTGGAGAAGACGAGGCTGAGGAACTTCATCGGCGGCAAGGCGGTCGACCCGGTGGAGGGGAAGACCGAGGACGTCGTCAACCCGGCGAGCGGTGAGACGATCGCCGAGGCGCCACTCTCGACCAAGGCTGACGTGGACGCCGCAGTCGAGGCCGCCAAGGCTGCCTTCCATGGCTGGGCGGCGACGCCACCGGGCGAGCGCGCGCAGGCGCTGCTGCGGATGGCCGACCTGATCGAGGAGCGCGGTGAGGAGATCGCCGGCCTCGAGTCCGCCGACGCCGGCAAGCCGCGCTCCGCCGTGCTCGAGGACGAAATCCCGGTGATGGCCGACCAGCTGCGCTTCTTCGCCGGCGCCGCGCGCACGATGGAGGGCCGCGCCGCCGGCGAGTACACGAAGGGCCGTACCTCCTTCGTCCGCCGCGAGCCGGTCGGGGTGGTCGCCCAGATCACCCCCTGGAACTACCCGCTGATGATGGCCGTCTGGAAGATCGGCCCGGCGCTCGCCGCCGGCAACACGATCGTGATCAAGCCGGCCGAGACGACGCCGCTGACGACGCTCCTGTTCGCCGAGTGGTGCGCCGACCTGCTGCCGCCGGGAGTGCTCAACGCGATCGGCGGCCACGGCGAGCCGACCGGGGCCGAGCTCGTCACCCACCCAGACGTCGCGATGGTCTGCCTGACCGGCTCGCCTCCGACCGGCAAGTGGATCGCCAAGGCGGCGGCCGACAGCCTGAAGCGAGTCCATCTCGAGCTCGGCGGCAAGGCGCCGGTCATCGTCTTCGACGACGTCGAGATGGAGACCGCGCTGGAGACGATCGCCGGCGCCGGCTACTACAACGCCGGCCAGGACTGCACCGCGGCGACCCGGGTGCTCGCCTCCGCCGCCGTCTACGACGACGTCGTCAGCGGTCTCAGCTCCGAAGCCCAGGCGCTGGTCCTCGGCGACACGCTCTCGTCCGACACGACGCTGGGCCCGCTCAACTCTGCGCGCCAGCGCGAGCGGGTCGAGGGCTTCCTCGAGCGGCGCCCCGGCAACGCCGAGATCGTCACCGGCGGCGGCCAGCCCGACCTGCCCGGCTACTTCCTTGAGCCTGCAGTGGTCGCTGGCCTCGAGCAGGGCGACGAGATGATCCAGGACGAGATCTTCGGCCCGGTGATCACGGTCCAGCCCTTCTCCGATGAGGAGAAGGCGATCGAGTGGGCGAACGGCACCCGCTACGGCCTCGCCTCCTCGGTCTGGACCCGGGACGTCGGCCGTGCGATGCGGGTCGCCAACGCGCTCGAGTTCGGCTGCGTCTGGATCAACGATCACATCACGCTCGTCTCCGAGATGCCGCACGGCGGCTACAAGCAGTCCGGCTACGGCAAGGACCTCTCGGTCTACGCGCTCGAGGACTACACGAGCATCAAGCACGTGATGATCAACCTCGAATAGCCGACCGCGGGCTTACGATCAGCTCTTCGTGAACCGAGTAGGCAGGGGCATAGCGGTTGGAGTGGTGCTGCTCGGCGCCTTCCTCGCGCTGGGCGCGGCGCCGCCGGCGGAGGAAGAGGACCCGCGCTGCCACGGGCGGCGGGCGAAAATCGTCGGCGCCGACAAAGCAGACGTCCTGCACGGGACGCCGGGCCGCGACGTGATCTGGGGTGGCCTCGGCGACGACACGATCTTCGGCAGCCTCGCCAACGACCTGATCTGCGGCGGGCCCGGGGCCGACCTGGTCCGGGGCGGCCGCGGCAACGACCTCGTCGACGGCGGCGCCGGCGAGGGCGACCGGGCGATCGGCGACCTCGGCGACGACAAGGTGCTTGGCGGCAACGGCGAGCACGACGAGGCGGCGGGCAGCCTAGGAATCGACATGGTCAGCGGCGGGCGGGGCAGCTTCGACCACGTCCACGGCGACTACGGCTACGACCGCATGGACGGCGGCCCAGGGGGCGGCGACGTCGCCTCGTTCGCGACCGATGTCGCCTCACCGAGCGGCGGCGGCGTGCGCGTCTCGCTCGTCACCCACAAGGCGCGCGGCGACGGCCACGACCGGCTCTTCCGCTTCGAGAGCCTCGAGGGCTCGGCCTTCGACGACGTCCTGGTCGGCGACCCCCGCGACAACGAGATCGACGGCGGCCCGGGCGACGACACGATCGTCGGCGGCAAGGGTCGCGACGAGCTGAACGGCGGCCAAGGCTCCGACGGCTGCCGCGGCGCGAAAGGAAGCACGGCCTCCTGTGGGAAAGAGCGCCGGCTGAAAGCCTCGGCCTACATCGAGATCGATCGCTCCCATACCGAGGGCGGCGGCCTGGCGATCGTCGGCGGCGGCGGCCGCGACGAGTTCACCGTCGCCTTCGACGAACGCTCTACGACCTTCGGCGTCACCGCTGCCAAGGGAATAGCGCTTGGACCGGGCTGCACCCGGACCGGCCCGACTCAAGCGAGCTGCGCGGCTGGTGGGCCGGCCCGTTGGCTGATGGCCGACCTCGGGCCCGGTGACGATCGCCTGCGAATCGAAGGCGACCTCTCCGGCGTCGAGAACGTCCGCGTCGCCGGGGGAACCGGCGACGACGTGATTCGAGGTGGGCCCGAGGACGACCTGATCGAGGCGGGCTTCGGCGCCGACCGCCTCTACGGCGGAGCGGGCGCCGACGGCCTGATCGGCAGCACGCCCGGCCCGACCTTCCTCTACGGCGAAGAGCACGGCGACCTGCTGGCGGCGGGCGGCGGCTGCGCCGGCGGCGCGATCGTCGGCGGGCCCGGGCGCGACGACGCTTCCTTCGCCGAGACCCAAGCGCACCCCGGCCTTCTCTACATCTCCTTCCCGCTCGACAAGGCCTGGATCGACGAGGTCCGCGGCTGCGACTCGGTCCGCCTCGACGACTCCAACGAGGACATGGAGGGCTCTTTCGACTGGGACGTCCTGATCGGCGACGGGGGCAAAAACGCGATGCTCGGCCAGCCCGGCGCCGACCGCTTCTACGGCGGCGGCGGCGACGACGTGATCGACGCCCGCGACGGCGTCCGCGACTTCTCGATCCAGTGCGGCCGCGGCAAGCCCGTCAGGCCCAAAGGGAAATCGAAA
Organism: uncultured Solirubrobacterales bacterium; assembly: GCA_963728045.1. Lineage (GTDB taxonomy): Bacteria > Actinomycetota > Thermoleophilia > Solirubrobacterales > 70-9 > VRUE01. Next base: position 742,165 of record CAVSIE010000002.1, on the reverse strand, counting down.
GCCAAAGCGGAGCCGATCATCGTCGGCACCCCCGCCGGCTTCGCCCTCACCGACAGCTTCGACCCCGGCCCTGCCCTCTGCGCCGAGCACAAGCACGGGGTGCCGGTTCCCGGCCTGAATCACAGCGGCTGATCGCGCCTCAGTAGGGTTGGGACATGGCGGAAATCGCCGGAAACGACGAGGCGGCGGCGATCGCGGCGGCGATTGCACGGTTTGAGGCCGAGACCGCGCCTACCGCGGCCGATGGGGAGACGGTGAGCCCGTGGCAGCGGGCGGCGCTGATCGAGGGAGTCGGCGCCAAGGCAAGCATTCAGGACCTCGACGAAGGAGGATCGAAATGGCTGTCGTGAAGATCATCGAGCTGGTCGGGAGCTCCAAGACGTCGACCGACGACGCGGCGAGGCAGGCGCTGAGCCAGGCGCAAGGCACCCTGCGCAACATCCGCGCCGTCGACATCGTCTCGACCGGGATTCGGGGCGAGAACCTCGACGAGTACCGCGCTCACGTGCGGGTCGCCTTCCTGATCGAGGGAACGGACATCGATTGATGACTGAGGAGCCGAAGGAGGTCTCCCGCGAGGAGGCCCAGAAGTTGATCGATGAAGGCGCGCAGCTGGTCGATGTGCGCGCCGACCACGAGTGGGAGATGGGGCGGATCGAGGGGGCGACCCACTTGCCACTGGCTGAGCTGGCCGAGCGGGCCGGGGAGATCGACAAGGATCGCCCGGTCGTCCTCTACTGCCGCGGCGGCAATCGTTCGAGCATGGCGACTGCCGCCCTGGCGGCCGAGGGCTACGACGCGGCGAAGCTGAGCGAGGGCATAGTCGGCTGGGCCGAGGAGGGATTGCCGCTCGCTCCAGAGGGCGGTTCGGTGGCTGAGTCGGGCGAGGCCGCAGCGATTCTCCACGCTGGAGGAAAACTGCCTCCGAGCAAGTCCTGAAGCGCCTTCCGAACTAAATACCCTAATCCCTGTCAGGTTTTGCTATTTTCCTTGGCGTGGAGGTTGTCGTAGACCAAGGCAAGGAGCAGCGCGGCAAGGGCCGCACCGGATCCCTGGAGAACCCGGAGACCTACGAGAACGTCCCCGGCAGCATCATCCCGATCCTCGAGCGCGAGTTCGACGACTTCGACAACGAAGCCGAGGAGTTCCTCGAGGGCAAGATGCCCGAAGACGAGTTCATCGGCTTCCGCCTCAAGCAGGGCGTCTACGGCCAGCGCCAGGCCGACGTCCAGATGGTTCGGGTGAAGCTCCCCTTCGGCGGCGTCACGCCGGAGCAGATGGAGGTCTTCGCCAACGTGGTCGAGAAATACGCCCCGCTCGACAAGGGCCACATCACGACCCGCCAGAACATCCAGATCCACCACGTGCCGCTGCGCGACATGGAGCTGCTGCTGCGCGAGATCGCCGAGGTCGACCTCTCCTCACGCGAGGGCTGCGGCAACACGGTCCGCAACGTGACCGGCGATCCCTGGGCCGGCGTCGCGCCCGACGAGGTCTTCGACCCGACCCCCTACGCCGGCGCCTACGTCCGCTACTTCGTCCGCCACCCGACGACGCAGCTGATGCCGCGCAAGATCAAGACCGCCTTCACCGGCTCCGACGAGGACCGGGCGATCACCGGCATCCACGACATCGCCTTCCTCTCCCGCGAAAAGGACGGGATCAAGGGCTTCGAGGTCCGGGTCGGCGGCGGCACCTCGATCATGGCCCGCGTCGCGCCCACGCTCTACGAGTTCGTCGAGGCCGACAACGGCGACTACCTCAAGGTGGCGGAGGCGGCGCTGCGGATCTTCGACCGCCAGGAGTGGCTGCGCGTCAACCGTGCCCGCGCCCGGATCAAGGTCCTGATCGACAAGATCGGCATCGACGCCTTCCGCGAGCTGGTCGACGAGGAGCTCGAAGGCGACTGGGTCGAGGAGCGCGAATTCGACGCGGAGCTGGTCGAGCGGCTGCGCTTCGACGACGACGAGGAGGCGAACGCCCCGGATGCGCCCGCCGCGCCCGCGTCCCCCAACGGCGAGCGCTCCGAGTTCGAGCGCTTCTGCGAGGCCAACGTGCAGGCGCAGCGCCAGGAGGGCTTCTCGGCGGTCGAGGTGAAGATCGACCGCGGTGACTTGACCCCGGAGCAGTTCCGTGGCCTGGCGGCGCTCATGCGTGAGTTCACCGGCGGCTACGCGCGCAGCACCGTGCAGCAGAACCTGGTCCTGCGCTGGGTCCGCGACGAGGCCCTGTTCGAGGTCTGGCAGCGGCTCGACGCGCTCGGCCTCAGCGAGGCCGGCGCCCGCGAGATCACTGACGTGGTCAGCTGCCCCGGCACCGACAGTTGCAAGCTCGGGATCACCAGCTCGATGGGCCTCAACCGCGCCGTCAAGGAGCGGCTCGAGGCGATGGACGTCAAGGACGGGCTGACCCGCCAGATCCACGTGAAGATGAGCGGCTGCCCCAACGGATGCAGCCAGCACCACATCGCCAACATCGGTTTCTACGGCGCCTCGCTGAAGATCGGCGACCGCCAGATGCCCGCCTACATCCCGCACATCGGCGGCAAATACGAGGGCGGCGAGGTGATCTTCGGCACGCGGCTGAAGTCACGCCTGCCCGCCAAGCGTGTCCCCGAAGCCGTCGAGCGCTGGGTGCGCCTCTACGAGGCCGAGCGCTCCGATGAGGCCGAGGAGTTCAATGCATTCGCCGAGCGTGCCGGCGCCCCCCGTTTCGAAGAAGAGGTCAAGGACCTCACCCTCCCCGCTGAGTTCAGTCTGGAGACGATGCAGCAGTTCATCGATTGGCAGCGCTCCAGCCCCTACAAAGTGGAGAGGGGAGAGGGCGAGTGCGCGATATGACCCCCGTAGCCGTCTCGCCGCTGATCGAGGATCCCGAGGCGATCGCCGCCGAGCTCGATGACCGCTCCGCCCAGGAGGCGATCGAGTGGATGTTCGAGACCTTCGGCGAGCGCCACTACATCGCCTGCTCGTTTCAGAAAACGAGCTCGGTGACGGCGCACATGGCGACGCAGATCAACTCCGAGGCACGCTTCTTCTACCTCGACACCGACGTGCTCTTCCCGGAGACCTACGAGACGCGCGACCGCCTTGCCGAGCACCTCGGCATCGAGTTCGACCGCTACCACAACTTGACTCTCGAGGAGCAGGCCGCCGAGCACGGCGACGAGCTCTGGAAGAGCAATCCCGACGCCTGCTGCGGCTTGCGCAAGGTCGAGCCGATGGGCCGTGCCCTTTCTTCCGTAGACTGCTGGCTCGCCGGCGTCCGCCGCGAGGACTCAGCCAGTCGCGCCAAAACCCCCAAGTTCGCCCGGGACAAGCGCTTCGAGCTGTGGAAGCTGAACCCCCTCGCGGACTGGACCGAGCGCGACGTTTGGAACTACATCCGTGAGCACCGCCTCCCGTACAACCCGCTCCACGATCAGGGCTACCCCTCGATCGGCTGCACCCACTGCACCAAGCCGGTCGCCGCGGGCGCTTCGCCGCGCGACGGCCGTTGGGTGGGCCTGCAAAAGACCGAGTGCGGGATCAACTAAGTGCCGCACAGCGGCGCCTGCACGAACTCCTGACCCTTCCCTCCGACCGATTGGTGAGAGAACTGCCTGATGAGCGAGACGATGACTGAGCTTTCCCTGACCCTTTCCGAGCGCCACACGGCCGACTTCGAGATGATCGGCAACGGCGGCTTCGCGCCGCTGACCGGCTTCCAGGGCTCGGCCGACTGGGAGCGCGTCTGCAGCGAGATGCGCACCGCCGCCGGCGAGTACTGGCCGATCCCGATCACCCTGGCAACCGACCTCGAGTGCGAGGTCGGCGACGTCGTCGCCCTGTCGAGCGACGAAGGCAAGCCGCTGGGACGGATCACCGTCGAGGAGATCTGGGAGCGCGATGCCAAGCGCGAGGCCGAGCAGGTCTACGGCACCACCGACGAGGCCCACCCCGGCGTCGCTGCGATCTACGAGGAGGGCAACCGGATGATCGCCGGCCCGATCGAGGTCGACGCGCTCCCCGATCACGACGAGGCCTTCATGGCCCGCTACAAGACGCCTGCCGAGCACAAGGCCGACTTCGAGGCGCGCGGCTGGAAGAAGATCGTCGCCTTCCAGACCCGCAACCCGATCCATCGCGCCCACGAGTACCTGACCAAGGCGGCGCTGGAGACCTGCGACGGCCTCTTCATCCACCCGCTGATTGGCAAGACCAAGGCCGGCGACATCCCCGCCGACGTGAGGATGCGCTGCTACGAGGTGCTGATGGAGAAGTACTACCCGAATGACCGGGTCGTGCTCGGGGTGAAGCCGGCAAAGATGCACTACGCCGGACCGCGCGAGGCCGTCCTGCACGCGATCGTCCGCCGCAACTACGGCGCCACCCACTTCATCGTCGGCCGCGACCACGCCGGCGCCGGCGACTACTACGGCACCTACGACGCGCAGAAGATCTTCGACGAGATCGACATCGACGAGCTCGGGATCGAGCCGCTGATGTTCGAGCACACCTTCTGGTGCAACGAGTGCGAGGGGCTCGCCTCCGGCAAGACCTGCCCGCATGACCAGGAGTCGCATCTGTTTCTCTCCGGGACCAAGGTCCGCGAGATGCTCGGCAACGGCGAAAGGCCGCCGCACGAGTTCTCACGCGACGAGGTCGCCGACATCCTGATCGACGCTTACAAGGAGGACTGACGAGCATGGCTGGCGAGAAGGGCTTCACCCTCTGGTTCACCGGGCTTTCCGGTGCCGGCAAGACGACCATCTCCGGACTGCTGGAGACCCAACTGCGCGAGCGCGGCTCGAAGCTGGAGATCCTCGACGGCGACATCGTGCGCGAAAACCTCTCCAAGGGGCTCGGCTTCTCGAAGGAGGACCGCGACACGAACATCCGCCGGATCGCCTTTGTCGCCGACCTGCTCAGCCGCAATGGCGTGCCGGTGATCACCGCGGCGATCTCCCCCTACGCGGAGATTCGCGACGAGGCGCACGAGCTGATGGGCGACCGTTTCATCGAGGTCTACGTCAAGGCTTCGGTCGACACCTGCGCCGAGCGCGACGTCAAGGGCCTCTACGCGAAGGCCTTCGCGGGTGAGATCAAGGAATTCACCGGCGTGTCGGACCCCTACGAGATCCCGGAGAACCCGGCCTGGGTTTGCGACACCGAAAACGAGTCGCCGGAGGAGTCGGCGCAGAAGCTGCTCGAGTACCTCGAGTCGCGGGAGTTGATCCCGGCGGCTGCGGTTACCGCCTGAGAGACGGACGAAGCGGGTGGGAGGGGCGGTGATCCCCTCCCCGGACAAACGCCGGGCTAATTAGCCCGGCGTTTTGAGTATCCGCCCGTTGAGGGGATCACCGCCCCTCCCTCACGATTACGGTGCGGCCGTCGCTTAGGCGGTAGAGCGTCCCGACTGGCTCGCCACGGCCCACGACTCGTTGTCCTGGTTTGAGCTGAATCTCCTTGACACGCTCGTTGCGCTCCGCGACCACTGCGTTGGCTGGGCGCGTTGCCTGGTCGGCTTTCGACTTTGCGGTCAGCTCCTCGGTGAGGTTTAGGGACGAGAGGGCGGCTAGTAGGAAGGCTACGGAGAGGACTATGCCTAGGTCGAAGAGGTTGACTAGGCCGTCTAGGGGGTCGCCGGCGCGGTCATCGCGGCTGCGGGCGCGGGCGGTGACCTTCATGGGGCTACCGCCCAGTGGGAATGGTGGCCGACCGGGAGGCCATTGCCGCTGCCGGCGGTGAGGCAGGCGGCTACGTACTCGACGTCGGAGTAGTCCTGGGCGTAGAGGCGGTCGCGGACGAGCGAGATCGTGAAGGCGATCGCGCCGACGAGGAGACCGGCGACGGTGACGCCGAAGGCGACGCGGAGGTTCTCGGTCAGGGTCGCGACATCGCCGTCGGCGAGACCGGCGAGGGCGGGGGAGAGTGGGATCAGCGTCCCCATCAGGCCGAGGGCGGGGCCCATGCGGACGAGGATGCGGGTGCGCTCGAGGCGGCGCAGGGAGAGGTAGTCGTACTCGGCGAGGCGCTTGGCGATCCGCGCTTCGGCGTCGGGCCTACCGACCTGTTCGAGCACGCCGGCGAGCGCCTCCTCCATCGTGCGGTTGCGAGCCAGCGGCATCAGGGCCACCAGCGCCTCGGCCTGATGGCCGGCGGCGAGCCGGCCCTGGCACTCCGCCACCGCGTTCTCAAGCTGCCAGACGCTGCGGCCGCGACGGCGCCTCAGCTCGGCCAGGAGCGCCCCCAGCTCGACCACGACGACCACCAGGGCGACCAGGGCGAGGACCAGGACCGGGACCCGCAGCGCTTCGGAGACGTCGAAGAGGATCTGCTCGACGCTCATCGCAGCAGGCTCCTGGTCTCGATCAGGGCGCCGGCGCCGAGTAGTCCGGCGGTGACCAGGATCCCGAGGGCGGCGCCGGGAAGGCCCGGGCCCTCGCCATCGCTCACGAGCTGACCGCGCCGCGCCGCGACCGGTTTCGCCGGCTCGATCGGAGTGGTAGTGGCGCTGACGAGCTCACCGACAACAGGCTCGCCGGCCGCGGCCTTGCGCGGAGCGGCGCCGGTATTACTCCGCCGGACACGCGGCCTGCGGCCGCGTTGAGCGTCCGTCGGAGCAACACCGGCGCCGCTCCCAGGCGACGCAGCAGCCGGACCAGGAGCCACAGCGCCGTGTGTGCCAGTTGCGGCGCCATGATCGGGAGCGCCTGCATTGCGGTTGCGCCCGCCTCCCTTGCGCTCGGGTCCGGCAAGCGGCGCGCCGACCTGGACTGTGACTACGGCTGAGGTCCCGGCGCTGTTGCCCGGGGTGGTGACGCCGACGATGACGTCGTAGCCGCCGCGCCGGGCGAAGCTGTGGCTGACGCTGGCGCCGGAAGCGGAGTGGCCGTCGTCGAAGTACCACGAGTAAGCCAGCTGCTCGCCGGCGCCGGCGAGCTCGATGACCGCCTCGAAGGAGACCACTTGACCCGGTTTCGCTCGCAGCGGCGAGGCCTTTGCCACCACCCGCAGCGGCGTGTCCTTGCGAAGGACGAGTGTGATGCCCTGGGGCGCTTCGAAGGAGTCGGTGGCGTTGAGATCTTCTGCGCCGCTGCTTGGGCGGAGGAAGCCTGTTCCGGCTGCGGTTGCGTAGATGACGGGGGAGCCGTCGGCGAAAGCGCCGGGGTCGAGCGCCTGGTGGCGGCTGAGCAGGACCATGCCGCCGGCCGGCCGCTGGACCTCGAGGTAGGAGAAGCCGTACGGATCGGCGCCGGCCGCTTCGAGCACTCTGCCCAGCGAGAACCCGTTCACCGTCTGGGTGCTCTCCCCGGTTGTGGAGCGCAGCACGTAGGGACGCTCACTCACGTCCTCCTGACCGGCGAGGGCGTCGAGCGAGAGCGTCTGCTGCGTGCCGCCGGGAGCGACGACGGTGACCTGAGCGGCGTCAGCCCGCGCAGCCTCCAGCCAGGGCGCCGCCGGCGAGCAGGCGGCGACAACCGCCGCCGCGATCAGCGCTCTGCTCAGGAAGTCGCGTACCTGACCGTGAAGCATCCAAACTCCGTTCCAGGGGCGTAGAAGCCGGCGAAGACCGAGGAGGCTGTTCCTGATGGGACCGCTCCCGGCACGCGTTCGTAGGCGTAGGAGCTGCCGCTCGCGGAGATCTCCGCGGCGCGGCTCAGGTCGAGGTTGACAAGCACCTGCCGTTTGGCCGGGTCCGCTCCCTCCTGGACCGAGAAGATCGCCCGGGAGCCACCCCCCGCGATCTCAATCTCGGGGTCGGCAGTCGTCAGGTCGATTTCGTGGCCGCTGTAGAGGAAGCGGATGGCGCCACCGAAGTAGATCGCCGCCCTGTCGTCGGCCGGATCGGCGGGGTTGGCCCCGGCGTCGTGCCAGCCTTCGGCGAAGGGGAAGTGGAAGTCGTAGGTAAGCGGGGCCGAGGCGCCAGGCAGCATCACCGGCGGGTCCGCGCTGGCGCCGCCGGAGACGCTGGTTCCCTCCCCGGTGTTGATGTAGCGGATGAACGACTCGCGGACGTGCCAATCGATCGTCGCGGAGACGATGTCGACGGCGCCGGGTGGCCGGGTCGCGACCGGCAGTGGGTCCTCGGGCGCCGGTCCGGCGCCGCTCGGCTGTGGGCAGCCGCTTGGCAGAAGGGCATCGTTGCCCAGCGGCGCCGGCCCTCCTCCTGCGGTGAGGCCGGAGGCGCGGGTTGAGAGGCCGCCGAAGTGCCCGGGCTTCACTGCCGGCGCAGTCTGGGTCTGGGCGCTGTTCGAGGCTCTGCGGCCGGGAGCCGGCATCAGTTGCGTGGCGATCGCCTTGGCCCCGGCGCCGGTCAGCTTCAAGCGCGCGCCGCTCAGGTCGACCGTGCCCGCGAGCGGGTCGACGGAGCGATTGCGGCCGCTCGGCAGCGCGAAGACGTCGACGTTGAGACCTCCAGCTTGGCGCTCAGCCGCGAGCGTTTGCCGAGCACCAGGCGCAGCTTGGAGAGGCGGGCCGATCTGTCGCGATAGCGCAGAGAGATCGCGCCGCCGTGGGTGAGGACGGTAGTGCTGGTCCCAGCGAGGCCGCCCCGGACCGGCAGCACGATCCGCTGCGCGTTGCCTTTGGCCGGTTTCACCGGCGCGATCCGGACCCCGGCGTTCCGCAGCGACTTCGCCGCCGGCCCACTCAAGATCAGGGTCGTGGCGCCGCCGGCCCCGTGCGCCGCCGGCGCCGTGGCGGTCCCGACGACCACGCTGGCGACAATTGCCGCCAGCGTGGTCAGGGCACGCGTCCCCTGTGCCGGGATCGACCTCACCCGATTCCCACCGTGATCGTCACCGGGTCGAGGGCTGACCCGCTTTGTAGGTCGGGATGAACGGCACCGCGCCGGCGGCGGTCAGGGTCGCCGGGACGTTCGCCCAGGTGACCGTCTTGCCATCAGCCGAGTAGGTCGGGGTGACGGCGCTCGGGTCGAGGGTCGCGAACTTGGCGCCCTGCTCGAGCACGCCGGGCAAATCCGCGCAGGATTTCCCGGTGAATTTGTCGATGTCGTAGCTGTAGTCGCCGACCACGATCGACGAGTCGGCTCCATCTATCGTCAGCGTCAGGTCGGTGAGCTCGATTTCCTGGATGCAGTGCATCGGCTTGGCGAACTTGAGGCTGCCCTGGGTCTGCAGCGCCAGCTTGTCGGTGGCGCCGTAGAGGCCCTTCTCGAAGCTGCCGCCGACAGCGGGGAAGGCGTAGGTGGTCGCCGGATCGGTGAGCGGCCCGGTTGCCGTCGCCCCGCCGAAGACTTCGATCGTCCCGTTCGTCGGGGGAGCGGGCGGCGGCGGCCCCTGATGGCCGAGGACATATGCGCGCCAGGAGGCGAGCATGCCCCAGGCCGCGTTGCCCGAGACGACCGGCTTGGCCGCCTCCAGAGCCGGCTTCACCTTGGCCGAGAGCCAGGCCATGCCGACGCCGTCTCGGCGCAGGGCGCGCTCGAGGCCGAGCTTCTGCTTCAGCGTGCCGGCGGCGTCAGCGGTGAGACGCAGCTTGGCGTCCTGGAGGGAGACGGCGCCAGTAGAAGCGTTGAGGTTCGCGGCGGCGCCAAGGCTGAAGATCGAGACCTCCTCGTCGCCGAGCTTCCCCTTCAGCGCGCCGGCGGCGAAGTCGAAGCGCAGCGCAGACACGACGACTCCCTTTTTGCCTCGCTTGAAGTGGAGCCAGCCGTCGGCGGTCGCAGATGCGCCGGCGTCGGGGTCGACGGCCGAGATCGGCAGGGACAGGGTGCGGCCGTCCTTCGTCGCGGGGCTGCCGGCTTGGATCGCCACGCCCTGTCCGCTCAGCGTGCGCCCTTTGGCGTGGCTGGCGAGGATGACCGCCGCCGTGCCTCCTGCTGGCGCGGCGCCGGCCGGGACCGCGGTCGCCGCCGCGATGCCCACGACCGCCATCGCCGCCGTCAACCCTCTGCCGATCGAGCGTCTCTTGGTCCTCTGCCTTCTCATCTGTTCAGGCGCCTCCTTGCCTGTCCTGCGCGCTCGGGCGCGCTGTTTGTGTCCGGGCGCACCCTTGATTAGGGTGCCCTAAGGAATTCAAACTAACACAGTCGGGATTAGGGTGCCCTAATGCCTCTCCCGATCCAGCCAAGCGACATGCAGCGCGGTGCGGCCGTCGTGCTCGGTCAGCTGCGCATCCGCCCCCCAGACCTCGGCGAGACGGCTTGCGTCGAGCACCTCGGCCGGCTTTCCCGCAGCGACCGTGCGTCCCTTGGAGACGACCACGGCGGTGTCGGCAACGGCCGCCGCCAGCGCCAGGTCGTGGACGACCAGCAGCACGGTCAGCCCGTCGTCGACCAGCCGCCTGAGCAGGGTCGCGACGCCTACCGTGGCGCCGAGGTCGAGCTGCGAGGTTGGCTCGTCGGCGATCAGGACCGGCGTTTCCTGGGCGAGGCCGATCGCGATCTGGACCCGCTGCAGCTCGCCGCCCGAGAGGGTGGTCAGCGCTCGCTCGGCGAAGCGGGTGACGCCGGCGCGCCCCATCGCCCCGCCGATCGCGTCGCGATCGGCGCCGGTGAGGCGGCGCAGCGGGCGCAGGTGGGAGGAGCGGCCGATCGTCACCGCTTCCCGCACGCTGACCCCCGCCGGCGCCGGCATTCGTTGTGGGACGAAGGCGCGCGCCCGGGCGAGGTCGCGCCCCCGCATCTCGCCGATCTCGCGGCCGGACCAGTGGACGGCGCCGCCACAGGTCCCCTGCAGTCCCGAGATCGCGCGAACCAGCGTCGACTTGCCGGCGCCGTTGGGCCCGACGATGGCGACGAGCCGGCCGTGATCGAGACGCAGGTCCGCGCCGCGCAGGATCGGCACGCCGCCGATCTCGACCTCGACGCCCCGAGCCTCCAGCGGCGCGGCCAGCTGAGCGGCAGCCTCCATCACACCGCCTTTCGCAGCAGCCAGAGGAAGAGCGGCACGCCGAGCACGACCATGAAGGGCCCGACCGGCATCTCGATCGGCGCCCGCAGCGTCCGCGCCAGGGTGTCCCCTGCCGCCAGCAGGGCGGCGCCGCCGATCGCCGAGGCAGGGACGACGAAGGTGTGGCTCGAGGCGCCGCCGGCCATTCGCACCACGTGCGGGACGACGAGGCCGAGGAAGCCGAGCAGGCCGGCGATCGCGGCGGAGGCAGCAGCCAGGAGCGCGGCGGAGACCGCGGCGCCGAGCCGGATCAGGTGCGGTCGCGAGCCGAGCGAGGCGGCGACGTCGTCGCCCAGAGCCAGCCGGTCGAGCGGCCGGATCAGCAGCAGGGCGCAGGCGAAGCCGGCGGCGAAGTAGGGCCAGATCGTCTGCAGCTCGTCCCAGCCGCTGGAGGTGAGGCCGCCGGCGATGAAGAAGATCGCGGAGGGCGCTCGCTCCGGGTAGGCGGCGAGCAGGCCGGTGGTCGCGGCGGTGAAGAGGGAGAGGACGGCGATCCCGGCGAGGATCACCTTGCCGACGCTGCCGCGGTTGGCGCCCGACCAGGCGAAGGCGAAGACCAGCGCTGCGGCGAGCAGGCCGAAGAAGAGGGCGCCGACCGGCAGCAGCGCGATCGAGCCGGGGAAGGCGATGATGATCAGGATCGCGCCGAAGCCGGCCCCGCCGGTGACCCCGATCACATCGGGCGAGGCCAGCGGGTTGGCGAGCGCTCCCTGCAGGATCGCCCCGGCGATGCCGAGCGCCGCGCCGACGACGAGCGCCTCGACCGTGCGTGGCAGCCGCAGGGTCTCGACGATCTGCTGGCTGGGCCCGCCGCTGCCGTTGCCGAGCAGCACGTCGATCACCTCGGAGAAGGGAACCTTGACCGCGCCCAGCGCCAGCGAGGCGACGACCGCCGCTGCGAGCGCGACGAGCAGCGCCGCGAAGACGAGGGTGCGGCGGGCCAAGGACGCTCAGCTCTCGAGGTAGACGCGACGAGCCTTGCGGATCGTGCGGGCGACGTCGGCGCCGGCCTGCAGCAACGAGTTGTCGACCGAGATGTGGATGCGGCCGTTGCGCACCGCCGAGGTAGTCGCCCAGGCGGGGTTGGTCCGCAGGTACTCGGTGAGGCTGGGGATGTCGTCCTCGTTGGCGTGGGGGACGGCGACGATCACGTCGGGATCTTCGGCGACCACGACCTCGTCGGAGATCCGCTCGAAGCCGGAGCTCGACTCGACCCCGCCGGTCAGCAGGCGCCCGCCGGCCTTGGTCACCAGGTCGCCTCCCCAGCTGTTGGGCAGGAAGGTGAAGGGGGTGCGGCCGACGCCGAGGATCAGCATCACCGTCGGGCGTCGCTCGATTCCCCGCCGCGCTTTCGCCACGTCTTTCTTCATCGCTTTGACCAACTGCTCGGCCTGCGAGCGCTTGCCGACCAGGCCGCCGATCGCCAGCGTCTGGGCGAATGAGGAGTTGACGCTGCGCGGCTCGCGAACCAGGACGCGGATGCCGAGGTCGCCCATCGAGTCGTTCCCCTTCGCCCAGGTCGGCGAGGAGAGGACCAGGTCGGGGTCGAGCGCGGCAAGCTGCTCGAGGTTGGGCCCGTTTGGGTGAGAGAGGGGGAGGACCTCGACGTCCTCGAGCTTGGGGGAGAAGCGTTCCTGGCCGCCGAGGGTCTGGCCGATGCCGACCGGCTCGACGCCGAGCTTGACCAGCGTGTTGGCGCCGAACGGGGTCAGTGCGACGATCCGCTTCGGCGGCGCTGCTTGCGCGGTGGCGGGCAGGCAGAGCAGCGCGACGAGCACCGCCGCGAGCGGGGCGCTTTGTTCGCGCATACGCCGAATAAAGCGCCCCATCGCTATGCGGGGACCTTGGCGTCGATCACCGAGTAGTGGCGCACCTCGCTGCCGTGGGCGAGCTCGCCGTCGGCGTGGCGGTGGCTCATCTTGAAGAGGTCGCTGTTGACCCAGCCCTTGAACGCCTCATCGCTCTCCCAGCGGCTGAGGACGACGTACTCGCCAGCCCCCTCGCCCTCGCGACGCAGCAGCTCGAAGCCGACGAAGCCCTCGGCCTTGTGGACGTGGCTCTCGCGCTCGAGGAAGGCCCGCTCGAATGCCTCCCGCCGCTCCTCGTGCACCTGCACCACATTCATCACCGTTACCAAGGCCCCGCTCCTTTCGAGAGGCCCCCCTGAACATTTGGGCACCCTAATTAGGTTGACCTAATTAGGGTAGCCGAAGATCTATGAAGCCAGCTGGCCCCTGGCACGATGGGCGAGCTCGACTGTTGCTTCGCGCAAGCCCTCGGGCCCCTCGATCGGCTCGTCGTAAGGGACCCGCACCTCGACCTCGCCCTCGGACGTCAGCGCCATTAGGTCGAGCCCCGTGCGGTCTGCATCGACGCAACGCGCCGCCGTTGCCTCGGGACAGTCGCCGATCGCCCGCGTCATATCCAGCAGCGCGTCGTCGTGGTCCTCGTTCAAGTGCTCGATCGCCCTCGCGGCGCCTTCGCTGACTGGGTCACCGGACTTCATGATTAGGGCACCCTAATAGATCTAGGGACGAGGGGGGACCTGCGGCTCGGCGAGCCCGTAGGTCTCGTAGGCGCCGAACTCCGAGAAGGTCTTGTGTGTAGGCCCGTGGTAGTCGGAGGAGGCCGTGGGGACCAGGCTCAGCTCCGCGCAGAGCTCGAGAAGGTGCGCGGTCTGCTCTTTGCTGTGGGTCGGGTAGAAGGTCTCGACGCCATCGGCCCCCAGCGAGCGAATCAGGTCGTCGACCTCGTCAGCGGCGTCGATGTCCCAGTAGGGGTGGGCGATCACGGCGACTCCGCCGGCGTCGTGGATCAGCTCGATCGCCTGCGCCGCCGTGGGCCAGCGGCGCGGCACGAAGGCCTTGGCGCCGGGCGCCAGGTACTCCTCGAAGAAAGGGCCGAGATCGCCTTCGGCGCCGGCGGCGCGAGCGATGTGGGGCCGCCCGATCGAGAGCGCGTCGCCGGCCTCTCGAACCGCGTCCTCCAGATGCAGATCGAAGCCCTCCTCCCGCAGCTTCTCGACGATCTCCCCGGCCCGAGTAACCCGCTCATGCTGAGCTTTCTCGCAGGCCCCGGCGATCTTCCCCAGGTCCACCCAGTATCCGCAGATGTGCAGGTCTTCCGCGTACTCATGCACGCAAGACATCTCAATCGCCGGCACCAGCTCAATCCCCAACCGCTTAGCCGCATCTTCCGCCTCGGCAACCCCAGCAATCGCATCGTGATCCGTCAACGCCAGCGTCGTAACCCCGGCTTCCCAGGCCTTAGCCACGACTTCAGCCGGCGCCAGCTGCCCGTCGGAGACGGTCGAATGGCTCTGCAGCTCGATCACGGCGTCGGACCCTATTCGCTGCGACGAGAGGACGATGGCGGCGCGAGCATCGCGTTGGCTGGCGGGTGGTGGGGATGGCCCCCGAACGGGCGGATACTCAAAGCGCCGAGCTAATTAGCTCGGCGCTTGTCCGGGCGGGGGCCATCCCCACCACCCGCCTCCCACCTAAATAGACTGCGCCGCCGTGTTCGAGAAGGTGCTGATAGCCAACCGCGGCGAGATCGCTATTCGCGTCGCTAGGACCCTGAAGGAGATGGGGATCGGGTCGGTCGCCGTCTACTCGGAGATCGATCGGGATGCGCCGCACGTGCGTGAGGCCGACGAGGCATTCCTGATCGGCCCGGCGGTGCCCGCTGAGAGCTACCTGAGCATCCCGAAGATCATCGAGGCCGCCAAGCAGGCCGGGGCGGAGGCGATTCACCCGGGGTATGGCTTTCTGGCTGAGAACGCTGACTTCGCCAGGGCCTGCGCTGAGGCTGGCATCGTCTTCATCGGCCCGCCGCCGGAGGCGATCGAAGCTATGGGCTCGAAGACACGAGCGCGCGAGATCATGGCCGAGGCGGGAGTGCCGATCGTCCCCGGGGCGACTGAGCCGGCCGCGGACCTGGCGGCGGCGAAGAAGCAGGCCGAGGAAGCGGGCTACCCGGTCGCCTGCAAGGCCGCCGGCGGCGGTGGGGGCAAGGGCTTCCGCGTGGCGCTGAGCCCCGATGAGCTCGGGGAGGCCTTCGAGGGGGCCGCCCGCGAAGGCGAGAAGTTCTTCTCCGATGACCGCGTCTACGTCGAGCGCTACCTGGAGGACCCGCGCCATGTCGAGGTTCAGGTGCTGGCCGACTCGCACGGCAACGTGATCCACCTCGGTGAGCGCGACTGCTCGATCCAGCGCCGCCACCAGAAGGTGATCGAGGAGGCGCCCGGCCCGCAGGTCGACGAGGAGATGCGCGAGCGGATCGGCAAGATCGCCACCGACGCGGCTGCCGCGGTCGGCTACCGCGGCGCCGGCACGGTCGAGGGCATGCAGGTCGGCGATGAGTACTTCTTCCTCGAGATGAACACGCGGGTGCAGGTCGAGCACTGCGTGACCGAGATGGTCACCGGCGTCGACATCGTCCGCGAGCAGGTGCTGGTCGCCGCCGGCGAGGAGCTCTCGATCGCCCAGGGCGAGGTTGAGCTGCGCGGCCACGCGATCGAGTGCCGGATCAACGCCGAGGCGGCGCACAAGAAGTTCGCCCCCGCGCCGGGTGCGATCACCAGCTATCGCGAGCCGGCCGGTCCCGGCGTGCGGGTCGACTCCGGGGTGGAAGCAGGCTCCGAGGTGACCCCGATGTACGACCCGATGGTCGCCAAGCTGATCGTCTGGGACGTCGACCGCGAGCACGCGACGCGGCGGATGCTGCGAGCGCTGGGCGAGTACGAGGTCGGCGGACTGACCACGCTGATCCCCTTCCACAGCGCGATCCTGGCTACCGAGCAGTGGGCCAAGGGCGAGACCTGCCGTGACCTGATGGAGGACCGCGAGTGGCTGAAGGCGACCGCGCCCGAGGCAGCGGCCGCTCCCGCCGAGATAGAGGGCTCACCCGAGCTGGTCGCCCGCGACTACAAGGTCGAGGTCTCCGGCAAGCTCTTCGACGTCAAGGTGATCGGCGAGGCTGCCGCGGGCGGGGCTGGTCCGGCCGCGGGCGGCAAGCGCCCGCCCAAGCGCGAGCGCAAGTCCGGCGCCGCCGCCAGCGCCTCCAGCGAGTCGCTCCCCTCCCCCCTCCAGGGCACCGTCCTCAAGGTCGCGGTAGAGGAAGGGGCCGAGGTAGCCGAGGGCGATCTCATCTGCGTAATAGAGGCGATGAAGATGGAGAACGAGATAACCGCCCACCGCGCGGGCAAAGTCACTTCTTTGAACGTTTCCGAAGGAACAGCAGTCTCGAGCGGCGACACCCTGGCAGTAATCGAGTAGGTATCTCCGGCGAGTGGCGTCGCGGTAGTCGAGCGGGTGGGGATGCCCTCGAACGGGCGGATACTCAAAGTGCCGGGCTAATTAGCCCGGCACTTGTCCGGGCGAGGGCATCCCCACCCGCCCCCTGCGGCGACAGGACCCGCCGGCCGTTGCCTAACGTTTTTCCTGCCGTTTTTCCCGTTCTTCGCGCTGTTTTTCGCGCCGTTCCTGCTTTTCCTGGCGGATCTGCGCCTGGCGTTCCTTGCGCGTCAGCGGGACTTTCGGCCCGACTTCCTGGCATTCCCTGCCGATGCAGCTCTCGAGCCGGCGCATCTCGCGGTGGAGCAGGTTGCGAACGGGGAAGTAGTTGGGAATGCGGACGATGTTGTTGAGCTCGTTCGGGTCTTTGTTGATGTCGTAGAGCTCCTTCTCCCCGCTCGGCCAGGCGATGTACTTGAAGGGGCCGAGGCGGATTCCCTCGTAGTCCTTCGGCGGCGCCAGGATCGAGGCGGTGGCGCCGCCACCGCTGGCACGTGCGCGCGGCGCGGGGGTTTCCGCAGGGGGAGTCGCGTTCGCTTCCACGTCTGAGGTCTCGACGAACGACTCGAAGAGGATCGGGCGGCGGCTGCGCAGTTCGGGGTCGCTGAGAAAGGGGACCATCGAGCGGCCGTCGATGCTCTTGTCGGCTTCGACTCCGGCCAGCTCGAGGATGGTCGGGGCGACGTCGACGTTGGCGGTCAGCTCGCCGGTCGAGCTGTTCGGGCGGATGCCCGGCCCGCGGATCAGGAAGGGCACGTGCACAGCCGGCTCGTAGGCGAGGAACTTGCCGCCGGTCAGCCGGTGCTCGCCGAAGAAGAAGCCGTTGTCGGAGGTGAAGATGACGTAGGTGTTGCGAAGGCGCTGCAGGTAGCCGAGCGTGTCGATGATCCGCTTCACGCCGTCGTCGATTGCGCGCAGAGAGTCGAGCGACTTCTGGTAGTAGACGCGGTAGGTGTGGATGTCCCTCAGCGAAAGGTAGGGGGCTTCTTTGATGAAGCTGGGCTTGTCGCTGACGTTGCCCTCGGCGAACCCTTCCGAGCGGTTGTGCGGGAAGGGGGCTCCCTTGAACCAGTCGTAGTGGCGGAGGGCGGGCTCGGGCCCTGCGGGGCGGCGGAAGTCGCCGTGGGGGGCGGTGTAGTCGAGTTGGAGATAGAAGGGCTGTTCGGGCGAGGTCGCGAGCAGCTCGTTCGCCGCGATGTTGGTCAGCATGTCGGTCTCGTAGAAGCAGGGCAGGCCGTTGAGCGGCGCGAGCGGGCAGCCGAGGTCGTCGCGGACTCCGTATTCGCGCGTTTCCCAGCTGCCCGAGTCGCCGTAGGGCCCCTCGAGCACTCCGTTGTTGTTGAGCGTGTAGCCGTAGAAGTAGTGGTTGGTGTCGGCCTTGATCACCGTGTGCCAGGCGTTCCAGCCCGGCGGGACGGTTTTGCCGTCGTCGTACGGCTCGTCCCCGTAGCCGTTGAGGAACTTGCCGATGTGGACCGTGCGGTAGCCGGCGCCCTGCAGCCAGGTGGCAAGGTTGTGGGTCATCGCGCCGCGGAAGGAGAAGCCGGTGTAGCCGGCGTTCGGCGGCACGTTGCCGCGCACGTTGTGGTTGTGCGCGTAGCGCCCGGTCAGCAGGCTCACCCGGGAGGGGCAGCAGAGGGGATAGGAGATGTAGTAGCGGTTGAAGGTCATCCCCCGCCGCCCGATCAACTGCAGCGTGTTCGGCATCGCCTGCAGGGTCGGGTTCTGGCGGAAGGTGGCGTAGAGCTGGTCGAGCGTCTGGTCGTCGGTCTGGATCACGACGAAGCTGGGCGGCTGTTCCGTCTGCGCTTTCGCCTGCGGCTGGAGGGCGAATACAGCGACGCAGAGCAGCGCCAGCAGCCCCGCCGCGAGCGGCAGGCGGATACGACGAGACACCCTGCTTTGTTCGAGTTGGCACATGCGTCGCTGTGGCCGCGGGGCCTAGGTCCGGAAACCGTCACCCAGCGGTGAAGTTGCGAAACGCTAGAGAAGGCTCAGGACGCGCCGAGCTTTTTGACGGCGTCGCGGAAGGTTTTGACGGTCGCGGCAGGCGCCTTGCGGCCGTCGAGCTTCTCGCCGTGGCGGTTGACCCAGATCACCGGCACGTTCATTTTCAGCAGCGGGGCGACGTCGTTGGTGTAGCCGGAGCCGATGTGGACCCAGCCTTTCTTGCCGCCGATCCGCCGCGCGGCCTCTTTGAAGTGGACCGGGTCGGGCTTGTAGCTGCGGACCTGCTGGCCGGTGACGACGAGGTCCAGTTCCGTGCGCAGGTGACGCCGCGAGACGCCGAGCAGTTTGTCGTCGATGTTGGAGATGATCCCGATCTCGTAGCGTTTGCCGAGCCGGTCCATCGCCGCGTTCGCCTCACGGAAGGGCTGCCAGCGGGCGACGCTGTCGGGTAGGAACTGGGCGCGCGAGGGCTCGACCTCCCAGCCGATCTCGCCGGCGACCTTGACGATCGTGCGGCGCAGCACCTCGGCGTAGAGCTCGTAGGAGCCGGCCATGATCGTCGCCTGCACCTCCATGAAGCGGGCCAGGAAGGCGCCTTCCTCGAAGCTGAAGCCGTCCTTCTCCGCCTCTTTCTTGCAGGCATCGACGATGCCCTTCTCCCAATCGATCAGGGTGCCGTAGCAGTCGGTGGACACCCATTTAATGGTTTTGAGGCTAGGGAGGGGCATGAGAGGGGAGGAAGGCCGCGGCATTATGCCCTATTCCTCATTCGGGTAGGCTGCCCGCCCGCGCCGCTCCGCGCGCGCCGAAAAATGGACCTCCTCGAGTATCAGGGCAAGCAGCTGTTCGCCAAGCACGGCATCGCCGTGCCGAGCGGCGAGGTCGCCTCGACGATTGAGGAGGCGGTCGCAGCCGCGGATCGGATCGGCTACCCCTGCGCGATCAAGGCCCAGGTGCTGATCGGCGGCCGCGGCAAGGCGGGCGGGATCAAGATCGCCGCCGACGCCGACGAGGCGCGTGAGCACGCCGACGCGATCCTCGGCATGGACATCATCGGGCCGCACGGCGAGGGGCCGTTCCGGGTCGACCAGGTTTGGATCGAGGGTGGCTCTGACATCGCCTCCGAGTACTACGTCTCGGTGATCCTCGACCGCGGCGAGAAGAAGCTGCTGGCGATGGTCTCCGCCAAGGGCGGGATGGACATCGAGGCGGTCGCCGCGGAGGACTCGGCGGCGCTGGTCAAGGAGCACATCGACCCAACCCGCCCCTTCACCGCTGCCGAGGCGCGTCCGATCATCGATGCCGCCAACCTCGATGAGGACGTGCGCGACGAAGCCGCCGAGGTGCTGGCAAAGCTGGCCGAGGTGGCGAGCGAGGAGGACGCGACGCTGATCGAGGTCAACCCGCTGATCGTCACCGCCGACCGCGAGGTCGTCGCCCTCGACGCCAAGGTGACGATCGACGGCAACGCCCTCTTCCGCCACCAGGAGCTGGCCGAGATCGCCGACACCGCCGACGATCCGCAGGAGGCGATGGCGAAGGAGAAGGGCCTCACCTACGTCAAGCTCGACGGCGACGTCGGCATCCTCGCCAACGGCGCCGGGCTCTGCATGTCGACGCTCGACGTCGTCGCCCAGGCGGGCGGCAGGCCGGCCAACTTCCTCGACGCGGGCGGTGGCTCCAAGGCGGAGGCGATCGTCGACGCGCTCACCGTGATCACCTCAGACGAGAAGGTCACGGCCATCCTCTTCAACATCTTCGGCGGCATCACCCGCTGCGACGAGATCGCCAAGGGGATCGTCGAGGCCTCCTCGCAGCTCGATTTGAAGGTCCCGCTCGTCGTCCGCCTCGATGGCACTAACTCCGAGGAGGGCCTGGCGATCCTCGCCGAGGCCGACCTGCCCAACCTGCAGCAGGAGAAGACGATGCTCGACGCGGCGCGGCGGGTCGTCGAGCTGGCGGAGGACCAAGGCTGATGTCGATCATCGTCGACAAGGACACGAAGCTCGTCGTCTCCGGCCTGACCGGTCGCGAGGGCTCCTTCCACGGCCTTCGCAACCAGGCCTACGGCACCTACCTCGCTGCCGGCGTCACCCCGGGCAAGGGGGGGCAGGATGTCGAGGGCGTGCCGATCTTCGACTCGATCAAGGAGGCCGTCGAGGAGCAGGGCGCCAACACCTCGATGATCTTCGTGCCGGCGCGCTTCGCCGCGCCCGCTATCGACGAGGCGATCGAGTCCGGCGTGCACACGGTGATCGCGATCACCGAGGGGATCCCGGTGCTCGACATGCTGAAGACCTACTGGAAGGCGAAGGAGGCCGGGGTGCGGCTGATCGGCCCCAACTGCCCCGGCGTGCTCTCGCCCGGCAAGGCCAACGTCGGCATCATCCCGGCGCAGTTCTTCGACCCGGGCAAGATCGGCGTCGTCTCCAAGTCGGGCACGCTGACCTACCAGATCGGCAACGAGCTGAAGCAGGCGGGCGAGGGCAACTCCTCGATCGTCGGTATCGGCGGCGACCCGATCGTCGGCTCGGACTTCATCGACATCCTCACCCTGTTCGAGGCCGATCCCGAGACCGAGCTGATCGTGATGGTCGGCGAGATCGGCGGTGACGCCGAGGAGCGCGCTGCCGAGTTCATCGCGGCTGAGGTCTCCAAGCCCGTGGTCGCCTACATCGCCGGTTTCACCGCTCCGCCCGGCAAGCAGATGGGCCACGCCGGGGCGATCATCTCCGGCTCCTCGGGCACCGCGCAGGCGAAGAAGGAAGCGCTCGAGGCGAAGGGCGTGCGGGTCGGCGAAAGCCCGACCGAGACAGCTGCGATCGCGGTCGAGACGCTGCGCGGCTGACCCGGCGACCCCGGCCTAGCCTTCGTCGAGATCCTCGAAGCGGCACTCCTCCGGCGCCTTGTCGTCGCGGAAGCGGTGGAACCTCGCCCCGTGGCGGATACGGCCCGCGACGGCATGGTCATAGCCGACCTCGATCACCAGCTCCGGTCGCAGCGCCACCCACTCGAGGTCGCGGTCGCCGGCCCAGCGACTCGGCTCGGCGCTGCCGCGCTCACCGGTCTCCAGGGGTTCCAGCAGGCTGCGCAGGCTTCGCTTCATCTCGCGGCTGAAGCCGGAGATGTGGCCGATGGGCCGGAGCCCATCGCCGTCGTAGAGGCCGAGGATCAGCGAGCCGACCGTGCCCTCCTCCTTGCCCGGTCGCCAGCCGAGCACGACGCACTCGATCGTCCGCTCCCGCTTCACCTTCGCCATCCCCTTGCGCTTGCCGGGGAGGTAAGGCGCGTCGAGCTGCTTCGCCATCGTGCCCTCGGTCCGGCGCAGCCATTCCTCGGCCTGGGCGGTGTCGGGGCTGAGGATGCTCAGCTCGACCCCGATCCGCGCCGCCAGCTCCTCCAGCCGCGCCCGGCGCTCGCCGAACGGCGTCTCGAGCAGCGACTCGTCGTCCTCGGCCAGCAGGTCGAAGGCGATGTAGGTGGCGGGGATCTCGGCGGCCAGCAGTTCGACCCGCGACTGGGCCGGGTGGAGGCGGCTCTGCAGGGCGTCGAACTCTGGGTTGCCGTCCTCGTCGCGGATCACCAGCTCGCCGTCGAGCACGTAGCGGCCAGGGGCGAAGCTGAGCTCGGGGAAGTAGCGGGCCAGTTCTTTGCCGCCGCGCGACTGGATGTAGGCGTCCTCACCGTCGACGAAGACGATCGCGCGGAAGCCGTCGAGCTTCTGCTCGTAGGCCCACTCCTCGCCGGTCGGCAGCGCTTTGCGGGTCAGCGCCAGCTGTGGCTTGATCGGCGGGGCGAGGGGCAGGGGCATCGGTCCATAGTCTGCCTACCCAGTCCGCAAGAGTGCGTCACTCAGCCCGTCTGGCCCGCGCCCGGCGCGGGTCTGGGACCGGCACCGAGGCGAGCAGCTGCTGTGTGTAGGGGTGGGAGGGGCGCTCGCAGACCTGCTCGGCCGGCCCCTCCTCGACGATCTGTCCTTCGTACATCACCGCGATCCGGTCGGAGACGTGGCGGACGACGCCGATGTCGTGGGAGACGAAGAGGTAGCTCAGTCCCATCTCCCGTTGTAGCTCGGCGAGCAGGTCGACGATCTGCGCCTGGATCGAGAGGTCGAGCTTGGAGACGGGCTCGTCGGCGAGCACCAGCTTCGGC
This sequence comes from uncultured Solirubrobacterales bacterium, assembly GCA_963728045.1. GTDB lineage: Bacteria > Actinomycetota > Thermoleophilia > Solirubrobacterales > 70-9 > VRUE01. The sequence continues at coordinate 719,869 of CAVSIE010000002.1, read as the reverse complement.
CGCGGGGCGAGGGCGCGGGCGATGCCGATTCGTTGGCGCTGGCCGCCCGAGAGCTCGTGTGGGTAGCGGTCGTAGTGTTCCGGGGCAAGCCCGACTCGCTCCAATAGGCCCTCGACCGCGCTGCGGAGCTCGCTGCCGCCAGCGAGGCCCTGCAGCTTCAGCGGCATCGCGACGGCTTCGCCGACCCGCCGCCGCGGGTTGAGCGAAGCGTAGGGGTCCTGGAAGACCATCTGCATCTCGCGGCGCAGCGGTCGCATCGCGCGGGGGGAGAGGTCGGCGATCTCCCGTCCCTGGAAGCGGATCGAGCCTGAGGTGGGACGCTCCAGTCGCAGCACGGTGCGGCAGATGGTCGACTTGCCACAGCCCGACTCTCCCACCAGCCCCAGAGTTTCGCCGCTCGAGATCGAGAGGCTGACCCCGTCCACCGCCTGCACCCCGTCTCCCGCGCGGCCATAGCGCTTGACCAGGTCGGTCACCTCCAGCAGCGGAGCTCCGGCGGTACTCACGGACCCCCCTCGCCGGCGGAGCTCGCCGCGCCGACCCGCGGCCGGCCGAGGCGGGCCAGCGCCTCCAGCAGCTCGCGGGTGTGTGGGTGCCGGGGCTCGTAGAAGACCTGGTCGAGCGCACCCTCCTCGACCACCCGCCCGTCACGCATCACCGCCACGCGGTCGGCGACCTCGGCGACGACGCCGAGGTCGTGGGTGATCAGGATCGTCGCCAGCTCGCGCTCGCGGTTGAGGCGCGCCAGCAGCGCCAGCACCTGTGCCTGGATCGTCACGTCGAGCGCCGTGGTCGGCTCGTCGGCGATCAGCACGGTCGGCTCGAGCGCCAGCGCCATCGCGATCATCGCTCGCTGGCCCATGCCGCCGGAGAGCTGGTGCGGGTAGCTGCCGGCGAGTCGCTCCGGATCGGAGACCCCGACCGCGCCAAGCGTCTGCAGCGTCAGCTCGCGGGTCTCGGACGCGCTCAGGGCGCGGTGGGCGCGGATCGCCTCGTCGATCTGGTTGCCCACCTCGTAGACGGGGTTGAAGGAGCTGCTCGGGTCCTGGAAGACCATCGCGATCTGCGCTCCTCGAACCTTGCGCAGTTCCCCCTCGGCGGCGCCGAGGAGCTCCTGCCCTTCGAGCCGAACCGAGCCCTCGACGCGCGCCCCGGCGCCGTTCAGGCCCATGATCGAGAGCGCGGTGACACTCTTGCCGGAGCCCGACTCGCCGACGATCGCCAGCACCTCACCGGCGCCCAGCTCGAGCGAGACGCCGTCGACGGCTTGGGTCACGCCCGCCTCGTTCGCAAAGCCAACCCGAAGGCCGTCGACCTCGAGCACAGGCGCGGCGCCCTTCCCCGCGCTCACCGTGACCTCTCCAGCTTGATCCGCGGGTCGAGCCAGGTGTAGGCGATGTCGACCAGCGCGTTGAAGACGACGACGAAGAAGGCGGCGAGCATCGAGAGCGCCATCACCGGCGGCAGGTCGAGGCGGGCGACGGAATCCGCGGTCAGCTGCCCGATCCCCTGCAGGCTGAAGATGTACTCGGTGATGATCGCCGCGCCGCCGATCAGCGCCGCGAAGTCGAGCCCGAAGAGGGTGACTATCGGCAGTAGGGCGTTGCGCAGGACGTGGCGGACTCGCACCTGATGCTCGCCGAGGCCCTTGGCGCGGGCCGTGCGCACGTAGTCCTCGTCCATCACCTCGAGCAGGTTCGCTCGCAGCACCCGCGCGTAGAGGCCGATGAAGAGCACCGCCATCGTGGTCCAGGGCAGGATCAGGTGATAGGCCCAGTCGAGCGGATCTTCGGTCAGGCCGACGTAGCCGCTGGAGGGGAAGACCTCGAGTTTGTAGCTGAGGTAGTTGAGGGCGAGGGCGGAGACGAGGAAGATCGGCAGGGAGATCGAGACCAGGGAGACCAGCATCAGCACGCGGTCGGTGGGCCGGCCGGCCCGGAAGGCGGAGAGGTAGCCGAAGAGGACCGCGAAGAAGAGCCAGATCACGGCGGCGCCGACGCAGAGCGAGAGAGTTGCCGGTAGGCCCTTCCAGATCTCTTCATCGACGTCGAGCTGGCGCGTGTAGGAGACCAGTTCGCCGGTGAAGGTCAGCTCCATCACGGTCAGGTACTGGACTGGCAAGGGGTCGTCGAAGCCCCAGGTCTTTTCGACCTGCGCGATCAGCTCCGGCGTCGCGCTTTTGCCGGCGATCTGCGCGGCCGGTTCGTTCGGCATCACGTTGAAGATGAGGAAGACGAGCACGGAGATGACGAAGAGGACTCCGAGCATGCGGCCCAGTCGCTTGAACAGGAAGGCGCCCATCAGGCTGCCTCGCGCTTCGGTTCGAAACGACCGGTATGAGCCTCGATCGTCGCCCGGGAGCGGGGGTTCAGCGCGCCCCCGAGCCCGTCCCCGATCAGGTTCAGCGAGAGCACCGTGAGGAAGATCAGCGTCGAGGGCAGGATCATCAGCAGCGGCGAGCTGAAGATCTGCTCGAAGCCGCCGGCGATCATCGTTCCCCAGGACGCGTCGGGCGCCTGCACGCCGGCGCCGAGGAAGGAGAGCCCGGCCTCCAGCAGCATCATGTTGGCGACGTTGACGGTGAAGAGGACGATCGCGGTCGGCCAGAGGTTCGGCAGCAGCTCGCGCAGCATCACCCGCCACGGGCTGGCCCCCGCGGCGATCGCCGCCTTGACGAACTCCTGCTCACGCAGGGCCAGCACCTCGCCGCGCAACGGCCGGGCGATGTAGGAGGCGAAGACGAAGCCGCCGATCAGGGTCGGGATCCACACCGAGCCGGCCGATATCGAGATCGGACCGAGGTCGAGCCCGCCCACCGCCAGCGCGGTGCCCAGCGCGATTCCCAGCAGCAGCACGGGGAAGCCCCAGATCACGTCGAGCAGGAACGAGATCACGGCGTCGACCCAGCCGCGGAAGTAGCCGGCGAGCAGGGCCAGCGCCAGCGCCGAGAGGGTCGCGATCAGGCTGGCGGCGAGAGAGATGAAGAGCGAGGTGCGGCCGCCGTACATCAGCCGCACCATCTCGTCGCGGCCGAGGCGGCCGTCGGCGCCGAGGAAGAACTTGCCGCCGGCGCCGAGCCAGAGCGGGCCGACCGGCGTGCCCTCGACGCTGACCACTTCGCGAGGCTCGCCGTCGACCTCGACCTTCTCCGTGGTGTGCGTGTCGTTGGGGCCGGTGCCGGCGACGTGGTTCGCCCACAGCGGCGCGGCGAGGACGAAGGCGACGATCGCGGCGAAGAGGGCCAGTCCCGCGATCGCCCCGCGATCGCCCCGCAGGCGCCTAAGGGCGGTGCGCCGGGGGCTGCCCTCCACTATTCGAGCTGGAAGCTGGTCAGATCCCCGGAGAAGGTCGGGCTCCAGATCACCTCGTCGAAGTCGACGTCGTCGGAGACGAATAGCGACAGGCTACGGTTGCCGTAGGGCGCCCACGGGGCCTGCTCCATGACGTCGCGGTCGAGCTGGGCGTATTCCGCTTCCTGCTCGGGCCCGAGCTGCTGTTCGGCCAGCTCCTCGATCTTCGCGTTGACTTTCGGGTCGTCGAACTGGGCGAAGTTGATGTTGTTGGTCGGCGAGATGTTGTTGCCGTCGAGCTGGCGGAAGAAGTCGTCGGGGTGGGGGTAGTCCTGGAAGAAGTTGACCCAGCCGGTGTCGAGGTCAGGGGTCGAGGCGTTGCCGATCACGGTGAAGTAGTTGTTGGGGTTGACCGTTTTCAGCTCCGCGTCGAAGCCGAGTTTGTTGAGCACGTCCTGGTAGTAGGCGGCCGCATCGTCGTTGGGGCTGAGGCTGAGCGTCCAGACCGTGACGTCGCGGTCGGCCGGGTCGGCTTCGGCGATCAGCTCTTTCGCCTTCACCATGTCGTGCGGGTAGAGCTCGAACTGCTCGTAGCCCGGCATCTCCGGGGGGAGGACCTGCTGGGTCGCCTCGATCTCGCCGGCGTTGATGCGTTCGAGTGCCGCCGGGTCGAGCGCGTGGTCGACCGCCTGGCGGACCTTGACGTCGTCGAACGGCGGCCGGGTCGTGTTCATCCAGAAGAAGTAGGTGCTGTTCGAGGGCACGGTGCGGTACTGCGTTCCCTCGTAGCGGGCCCTGACCTCGGCGACGCGGTCCGGCGGCAGCGGATCGAACATCCAGTGTGTGTCGCCCTGTTCGATTTCGCTGACCTGAGTCGAGTCGTTGCTGACCACTTTGGCCTCGATCCGGTCGACGTAGCCGCTGGGCAGGTCCGGCATCAGTTTGGCGTTGTTGCGCTCCCACTCGGGGTTGCGGCGGTACGACCAGCTGCGGCCGGGGTTCGAATCGACGATCTCGTAGGGCCCGGTGGCCGGCGGCGGGTTGGGAGTCTGGTCTTTGGCCGGCGTGCCGGCCGGTACCACGCCCACGAACGGGGTCGCCAGCTCGCTGACGAAGGCTCCGCGGGGACGAGCCAGCTGGATCGTGATCTCCCCGGTCGCGTCGTCGGTCTCGATTCCGGAGATCTCTTTGGCTTTGCCTTCGAGGAAGTCTTCGGCGCCGACGATGTCGGTGAAGAAGGGCAGGCCTGGGGATTCGACTTCGAAGAGTCGTTCGACCGTGGCTTTGAAGTCGGAAGCCTTGACCGGCTTCCCGTCGGAGTACTCGAGGCCTTTGCGCAGGGCCAGATCGTAGGTTTTGCCGTCGTTGCTGATTTTGGGCAGGTCCTCGGCCAGCGCCGGGATCACCTCGTTGCCGGCATCTCCCTCGGCGTGGGCGTAGGTCAGCAGCGGCAGGTAGGTGTTGTACATCGACGACCAGCCTTCGGCCGTGTAGGACAACTGCGGGTCGAGGTAGTCGGTGCCGGCGACGAAGCTGACCTTCAGCGTGCCGCCCTCTTTGCCGCTGCCGCTGCTCGAATCGCCGCAGCCGGCCAGGCCGATCGCGAACGCCGCCATCGCACCCGATACCACCAGCACTGCACCCAGCTTCCTCACCGCGAAACCTCCCCTGTTGACTGGACGGGGCCTTCGCCCTCCGCGCGGGAAAACCTGCCCGATGGAATCAACTCCACCACAATCTCGGAACCGGAGTCAAGTTCACTGGACCTAAGTTTTTCCCTGCGTTCAGGCCATTTTGAGGCAAGAATCGGAGTGACGAGGGCGACGATCGCGAGCACTCCCGCCCCGGCGACCAGGAAGGTGACACGGGGATCGAGGACGGCTGCGGTGAGGCCGCCGAGGAGGAAGCCGATCCCCGGCATCGCCGCCCCGATCGATTCGAGCACGCTCATCACGCGGGCCTGCATGTTCTGCGCGGTCAGCTCCTGCACGGCGCTGACCAGGGCCACCCACTGCACGCCGTTGCCGGCGCCGCCCAGCACGGAGGCGGCACAAGCGAGCGCCAGCGTCGGCGCCGCGGCGAGGCCGAGGTAGCCGAAGCCGATCGTCAGGGTGCTGAAGAAGAGCAGCTTGGGCAGCGGCGATCGGCGCACAAGGGCGAAGGCGACGCCGCCGAGCACCATCCCAACCCCCCAGCTCGCCAGCAGCAGGCCGTAGCCGGAGTCGCCGCCGCCGAGGGTCTCCTTGACGTAGATCACCTCGACTGGCAGCACCGCGGCGAAGAAGACGGCGGCGCCGCCCTGGCCAAGCAGCAGCCAGCGCAGGGTCGCTCGTTCGCGGATATAGGCGGCTCCAGCGCGGACCCGTTCGCGCATGCGGCCCGGTTCGGGGTCGGCCTGCGGCAGCGGCCCGGCGGTGAAGATGATCCAGGCGGTCACATAGAAGGAGACCGCGTTGAGAAGCAGGGCGGTGGGCACGCCGAACCCGGCCACCACCAGCCCTGCGACCGCAGGCCCGATCGCGGCGCCACCGGTGAAAGCGACGTTGAGGATCGCGTTGCCGGCGCGCAGCTCGCCGACCGGCTCCAGCTGGGCGGCTACCACTGCGCGGGTCAGCGCTCGCCCACTCAGGGCGAGGGCGCCGTCGATCGCGGCGAGGGCGACTACGGCGGCGAGCGAGAAGCTGTCGGCGAGCAGGGCGAGGACGCCGAAGGCGATCGCCTCCCCGCAATAGATCACCGGCAGCACGAAGCGCGGCGGCGGCTGCTCGATGCGGACGACGAAGAGGGGGGCGAGCAGGGCCGGCAGGAATCCGGTCCCGAGGAACAGCGCCATCGTCGCGAAGGCGCTCTCCGTGTGGTCGTAGACGAGGACCGAGAGGGCGACGATCCCCATCCAGTCCCCCAGCTCGTTGACCGCGAAGGTCGCCGCCAGGCGGCGGAAGAGTGGCCGCCTCAGGGGGTCTCTCAGGCGCGTTTTACGCACGACTCGTGCCCGGCCCTACTCGATTTCTGCACAAGTTTTCATTCAGATGCACAAGTTCTGGAGAGGTTGTGCTACAAACAGTGCAGGCAATGAAGCTTTTTGGCAGCACCGAACCAGTTATTAGGGCTTCGACGAAGGAAGGGGGAATTTGAAAATGGGCTACCGAGTCCGCTAGACCTTCAGGCGAAACAGGATTTCGCCAACTTCGTGAAAAGCGCCCCCAGTGGGCGCTTTTCCTTTTCTGGGGCCAAGAGGGTTCTCGCATTTGGAACGGAAAAGGTTCTTGCAATGCGTCCATCAGCCTTGCCAGTCCTCAAGCTCCTGAGTAGTTTGGCTACCCGTAACTCGCGCTTGAGCCAGGTGAGCTGTGCGCGCTGGCCAGGATAGAGGGCCGCGGTCCAATGGCTGAATCACAACGTCCAACTAGCCGCGTGGTCGGCGCCATGGGCGTCGCCCTCGCCCTTGCCTGGGTGGTCGCAGCATGGCGCGCCCCGATGGGCGACTGGGACATCGCCCTGCTTGCGGTCCTGCTCGCCTTCTCGATCTTCAGCGACCTGACCGCGGCGCCGGCCGAATCGAGCCTGGTCGTCTCCGGCAGCTTCCTGGCGCTGGTGGTGGCAATGGTATTCCTAGGCGGCGCCCCGGCCGCCTTGATCGGCGTGGTCACGATCCTGGTCGGTTGGCTGCGCTGGCGCACCGAGTGGCACTCGCTGCTCGCCAACGTGCTCGGCTACACGGTCTTCCCGCTGGTCGGCGGGATCGTCTTCCACGAAGCGGTCACCGCCCTCGGCCTGACCACCGCGGACCCGGCCTTCTACCTCTGCGTCTTCGGCCTCTTCCTGCTGGCGCTGGCGATCAACTTCACGATGACGATTTCCTACGTCTGCTACCTCGAGCGGGCCTCGTTCGTCTCCAAGATCAAGACCGCCCTCTTTCCGCTGCTGCCGTCGGAGCTGATGGCCTCGCTGATGGCGCTCGCCGTCGCCTTCCTCTATGTCCAGGTCGGCCTCGTCGGGGTCGCCCTGTTCGGCGTCGTCCTCGTCACCTTCCAGTACCTGCTCGGGGCCCTGCTCGTCTCCCAGCAGCGCGCGGAGGAGCTGGAGCGGCGCAGCAAGCAGCTGGCCAGCTTCCAGGTGGGGATGTTGAGCGCGATGCTGCGCACGCTCGACCTGCGTGACCAGATGACCGCCAGGCACAGCGCCGCCGTCGCCCGCTACTCGCGGGCGATAGCCCAGCGCGCCGGCTTCCCTCGCCAGGAGGAGGAGCTGGTCCACATCGCGGCGCTGCTGCACGACATCGGCAAGTTCATCCTCCCCGACCGGATCCTGAAGGCGAACGTGCCGCTCACCGACGAGGACTGGATGCTGATCCGCCGACACCCCCAGCAGGGGGCGCGGGTCGTCTCCTCGCTCGACGGCTACGGCCCGGTGGCCGAGATCATCCTCGCCCACCACGAGCGGATCGACGGCAAGGGCTACCCGCGCGGCCTCGAAGGCGACGAGATTCCCGAACTGGCGCGGATCATCTCGGTGGCTGACACCTACGACGTGATGACGGCGCGCGATTCCTACCGCACGCCGGTCTCCACCCACGACGCGATGCTGGAGCTGCGGCGGGTCGCCGGCAAACAGCTCGACGAGCGGTTCGTCGAGATCTTCATCGAGCTGCTCGAGGGCAAGGACGTCTCCTTCCAGCACGGCGAGGCGGCCGACTTCGAGAAGGAGCTGGCGCTGGAGGCGCGGATCGCAGAGACGGCGGACCCGAGTGTCTCCGGCGATCGCTTCCAGGTCTCCCGCGCCGGCGTCGGCTGATCGCCGGCCGCGACCCGCTGGCGGTACGGTTCTCCGCGCTATGCGCGCCGTCACCCTGCAGGCTCCCGGCGAGGTCGGGATCGAGGAGAAGCCAGACCCCGAGGTCGGCGCCGCCGACGAGGCGGTGGTGCGGGTCGAGGCGAGCGGGATCTGCGGCTCGGACCTGCACATCTTCCACGGGCGGGTGCCGGTCGAGCCCGGCTTCACGATCGGGCACGAGTTCGTCGGCACGGTGCTCGCTGCGGGCGACGACGTCGAGCGGGTCGCGGTCGGCGACCGCGTGCTCGGCTGCTTCCACACCGCCTGCGCGACCTGCGCCGCCTGCGTGCGCAGCGACTATCACCGCTGCGAGCGGGGTCGCATCTTCGGCCACGGCTCTCGCCTCGGCGACCTGCAGGGGGCCCAGGCCGAGCAGCTGCTGGTGCCGCGGGCGAACCTGACCCTGCGCAAGGTGCCCGAGGGAATGTCCGATGAGGTGGCGCTGTTTGCCGGCGACGTGATGGGGACCGGCTATCACGCCGTCGCCCACGCCGGGATGCGGGCGGGGGACACGGTGGGCGTGCTCGGCCTCGGCCCGGTCGGCCTCTGCGCGGTGCAGGCAGCGCTGGCCGGCGGCGCGGCGCAGGTCTTCGCGATCGACTCGGTCGGGCAGCGGCTGGCGATGGCGCAGCAGTTCGGCGCCACGCCGGTCCACCTGACCGAGGAGGAGCCGAAGCGCGCGGTGCGGGCGGCGACCGAGGGCCGCGGTGTCGACGTCGTCGTCGACGCGGTTGGCGACCCGGCGCCGCTGGCGATGGCGGTCAGCCTGGCCCGCGACGCAGGCGCCGTCTCCGGGATCGGCGCCTACGCCGGGGTCGGCGAGGTACCGCTCGGCCTCGCCTGGCTGAAGGGCCTGACGCTGCGCCTGGGCCTGGCCAACGTGATCGCCCACGTCGACCGGGTGCTGGCCTTGATCGACGCCGGCAAGCTCGATCCCGCGCCACTCGTCACCCACCACATGAAGCTGGACGAGGCCGCCGAGGCCTACGCGATCTACGACCGCCGCGAAGCGCTAAAGATCGTCCTGACGCCGTAGAACTTCGCTCCGTGCGACGCCAGGATTTGTGAATCCTGGCGTTTATGTCTACATTGAAACGTGATGCGTGTGAGGCGCCTGTCAGCCGCGGGGGCGCTCGTCCTCCTTGCCGTGCTCGGCTTCGCCGGAAGCGCTGGCGCCTGCTCCTGTGCGCCCACCGCGCCAGGGGAGGCGTTGCGGGAATCCGATGCGGCCGTGGTCGGGCAGCTGGTCGAGGTTGTCCCTCGTGGCCCAATGCAGGCGGACTATCGCTACGAGGTGCAGCGGGTCTACCGCGGCGCGAAGATGATCGAGGCCGAGCAGATGCTCTCGGTGCGCAGCGCTCGTCGTGCGGCCGCTTGCGCGCTGCCTCGCCGCATCGATCGTCGTTACGGCCTGTTCCTGACTCGCTTCGACGGGCGCTGGCGTGCCGGCATCTGCTCGGTTATCACTCCGCGCCGGCTCTGGATGGCGGCGCAGGGACGCCCGCTTGCCGCTCGGCCGGCTTGCGGTGACGGCGGAACATCTCTGCCACCCACTTGAAGCCGCGGCGCTTCTTCAGCGGCTCACGGAAACGCTCGAACCCGGCGGGCGGAGTGAGGTCGGCGGGCAGCGGCCCCTCCTCGGGCAGGACCAGCGGGTAGAAGAGCGAGGCCGCGGTGAGGTCGGCGACGGTGAAGGAGTCGCCGACCAGGTACTCGCCGTCGCCCAGCTCCTCCTCCAGCCGGTCGAGGGCGACGAGGACTTCGGCGCGAGCGCGCTCCGCCGCTTTGGGATCGCGAACGCGGTAGCGCAGGTTGGTGAAGGCGCGTCCGTAGCCGGCGGCGACGCGGCTCATCTTGGCCAGCGGCCCTGGGGCCACGTAGGTCATCAGCGTGGCGAAGCGCTCGCGGTCGTTGCCGAACTCGTGCCAGGCGAGGAGGCGGATCTGCGGGCCGAGCTGGGTGTCGAAGTGGTCCTCCAGCTCGAGCGCGCGGCGGCGCTGCTCGGGGTCGGCGGGATAGAGCGGCGGCTCCGGGTAGCGCTGCTCGAGGGCGGCGATGATCGCGGTCGAGTCCCCGGTGGCGCGCCCGTCCAGCTTCAGCACCGGGAAGGTCGCCTGCGAGCCGCGGGTGAGCCAGAAGGCGATCGGGATGTGGGCGCCGGGGACGGGAGCGCGCCGCCGGTGCTCAACCTCCTTGTGGGCGAGGGCCCAACGCACCTTCTCGCTGTAGTGCGAGACGTCGATGTGCCAGAGGGTGGGCTTCTTCGAGTCGCTCATCGGTTTAGGGCTTGCCGGCTTGTGGAAGCATAGGACCGTGACCCTGCTGAGCGACAGCGAGATCGAGGCGAAGCTGGCCGAGCTCGACGGCTGGGAGCGCTCCGGCGAGGCGATCGCCAAGACCTTCGAGCGCGGCGACTTCGTCGGCTCGGTGCGCTTCGTCGAGAGCCTGGTCGAGCCGGCCGAGGAGATGAGCCATCACCCTGACCTGGAGATCTCCTGGGACAAGGTCACGGTGACGATCTCGACCCATTCCGAGGGTGGCCTGACCGCCAACGACTTCGAGCTGGCCGGGAAGATCGACGCGCTGAGCTGAGGGCCGGCTCAGGCGCGCTGCCGCTGGGACGTTGCGGCGCTGAGCGCATCGACCAGCGCCCGCCCATGGGCGCGGCCGGGATCCTTTTCCGGGTTGTAGCAGGCGAGCGAGGCGCCGATCAGCGCCTGTGAGGCGAGGAGGGGGGTCAGCAGATCGACCAGCTCTTCCCAGGTCAACCCGCCGGGCATCAGGTAGTCGGTGGCGGGGAAGACCTCCTGGTCGAGGACGTCGACGTCGAAGTGGAGCCAGAAGGGGGCCGCCTCGGCCAGCTTCGCGACTGTGCGTTCGCCAACTGCGCCCGATCCCTCGGCCCGGACCCGGTCCACTGGGTAGTGGGTCAGCGCGGCGCCGATCTCCTCCGGTTGGGTCATCCCGTAGCCGATCGACTCCTCGCGGTCGCGGTAGCCGACGATCGCGGCGCGCTCAGGGGCGATGGAGGCGCCGCCCGTCATCTCCACCCAGCGCTCCGGGCCGCGACCGAGGGCGACGGCAACGGGCATGTCGGCAGCCTCTCCGGTAGGCGAGGTGACGCCGTCGTAGAGGTCGAGGTGGCCGTCGACGTGGACGAGGCCGACGTCGCCGAGCACATCCCGGGCGCCCGCGAGTGCGCCGGGCAGCTCGGCGCAGCAGCCGCCGGCGAGGAACGGGCGCTCGCCGCGCGAGAGCGCCTCGGCGATGGCCGCCCTGATCATCGCCGTCGACGCGAGCACATCCTGGCTGGCGAGGATCCCGGTCTCGGGGTCGCGCTCGTCGCCACGGATCCTGACGGGAAGGTCGCCGCGGTCATCGCCGCCTATCGCGCCGGAGAGGTCCAGCTCACGCAGCGTGCCCGGGCTGTGCTCGGTTCCGCCGCGGCGACCGACCGAGTCGATCGGAACGCCGATCAGGGTGAACGGCTCTGCGGTCACGTTCTCGAGTCAGGCTACCTTGGGGCGGGATGGCCGACCTCTTGAGAATCGACGAGCGCCTCTCGATCCCGCTGGGAGAGGTCGAGCTGCGCGCCAGCCGCTCCTCTGGGCCGGGCGGCCAGCACGCCAACGTCACCGCCTCCCGGGTCGAAGCGGTCTTCGACGTCGAGGCCTCGCCGTCGCTCGACGATGCGCAGCGGGCGCGGCTGCGTGAGCGCGCTGGGTCGGTGATCACAGCCGTCGCTCAGGACGCTCGCGGCCAGGCTCGCAACCGCGAGCTGGCGCTGGAGCGGCTAGCGGAGAAGATCCGCGGCGGTCTGGCGCGGCCGCGGAAGCGGCGGCCGACCAAGCCGTCGCGCGGCGCGCGCGAGCGGCGTCTCGAGCAGAAGCGCCGTGCCGGGGAGCGCAAGCAGGCCCGCCGACGACCATCAGCTGACGAGTAAGCGTTGCCGCCTGCGGGCGCGTCGTGGCAGACTCGGATTCGATGGCCAAGCGCAAGCGACGCCAGTCCCGCGAGAAGCCCCCGACCGTCGACTATGCCGACGCCGAGGGCAACGTCCTCACCCTGCGCGAATCGCTCAGCGCGGGCACGGTCGCGAAGATCGGCGAGGGACCGGCCACCGCCGCGACCACCCAGGACGACGCCTGGCGCCGCCGCTCCGAGTTGCTCTTCGAGCGGCTCGCGGTGCGCTGGGAGATCGCCGGCCTGCCGCTGACCGACCAGAAGATGCTCATTGGCCGCTACCGGATGGCCGACGCCGAGACGCAGCGCTGGGTTCGTGAGACGATCGCGACGCACCTGGAGCGCCATATCCCCGAGCTGGCCGGGTAGGGGGACGAGAAGACTGTGCACGAGCCGCAACGAGAGGAGCCGTGATGTTTGGGAGCACGAAAGCCACCAACAGCTTCGCCGTCGACGATCTCGACAAGGCGAAGGAGTTCTATGAGGGCACGCTCGGCCTGACGACGACGACCCTGAGCGAGGAGTTCGGCGTGATGGCGGTGCACATGGCCGGCGGCCGCGACACCCTTGTCTACGTCAAGCCGGACTTCACGCCCGCGACCTACACGGTCCTCAACTTCGAGGTCGACGACGTCGACGCCGCCGTCGACGGGCTGAGCTCACAGGGCGTCACATTCGAGCGCTACGACGGCTTCGACCAGGACGAGAAGGGCATCGCCCGCGGCCCGGGCCCGGAGATCGCCTGGTTCAAGGACCCGTCCGGCAACATCTTCGCGGTAGCGGAGCAAGGAGAGATGCCGTAGCGAGGTCAGACGATTAATCGTCTAAACGTTTAGACGATTAATCGTCTAAAATGGGAGCATGCTGCTCCCAACTCCGCCCCTTTCGGCAGATCTCGAAGCACGCCTCAGCGAGCTCGATCGCTTGCGCGCCGAACTGGGCGGCGAGGCAGGTCGCAGGTCCCCTTGGATGGGCGTCCTGCGGCGCCAGGTTCGGGCCAGCGCCTTCGAGGGGTCCACATCGATCGAGGGGTTCAGCGTGCCGCGGGAGGACGCGGTTGCGCTGGTCAGCGGCGAGCAGATCGTCGACACCGATGACGAGAACCGGATGGCCGTTGCCTGCTATGCCCGCGCGATGGACCACGTGGCGGTGATGACCGGCGATCCGGGCTTCCGCTGGCTCGACCGGGTGGTGCTCGACCTCCACTTCGACGCCTGTTACTTCCAGAAGGGCAGCTCGCCCGGCCTCTGGCGGACGGGGTCAGTGGGTATCACGGGAAACGATGGGCGGCTCGTCTACGAGGGACCGCCGGGGGACGAGGTACCCGCCCTGATGGCCGAGGTCGTCGAGTGGCTCGAAGGCGGCGACCTCGATGCGCACGTCGTCGTGCGGGCGGCGATGGCTCACCTGCACGTCGTCTCGGTCCACCCGTTCCGCGACGGCAACGGTCGGGTATCGCGGATCGTGCAGTCATTGGTGCTAGCCCGTGAGGGTCTAATGTCACCGGAGTTCGGCTCGATCGAGGAGTACCTCGCCGAGCACACGGCCGAGTACTACGCGGCGCTCAACGAGGCGCACGGCCCCACCTACGATCCGCAACGGGACGTCTCCGGTTGGGTCGCCTTCTGCATCGAGGCCCACATCGCACAGGCGAGGCAGCGCCTGGCGCAGATCGAGCAAGCCGCCGCTCGCTGGTCTCGCCTAGAAGAGCTGATGGAGGGCCGCAACTGGCCCGACCGCCTCCTCATCGCCCTGGAGCAGAGCCTCTTCGCCGGCGCCGACCGCGCCACCTACGCCCGCGAGGCCGAGATCTCCCCCGCAACCGCCAGCGCCGACTTCCGCCGCCTCCTCGATGCCGGCTTGGTCGAGCAGTTCGGCCAAGGTCGAACCACCCGCTACCGAGCCAGCCGGCAGCTGCGCGCGGACGCTGCTCCGGAACGAGGAGCATCGTGATACCCGACGGTAGGGTCTGGATCGCGTGGCCTACTACATCAACCTTTTCACCGAGGAGACGTGGCGGGAGAGCCGTCTGAACGCGGGCTGGGAAGTCAGTGGACACACCGAGAGACTGCGCAACCGAGACCGGATCGACGAAGGGGATGTATTCCTCTGCTGGATCACCAAGATCTCAGCGTTCGTTGGTGCCCTGAGGGTCACGGGACCCGCCTTCGAGGTGGAGGCTGACGGTCCGAGGATCTGGCGCCGAGCTCTTTACCCGCTGCGCTTTCCAACCGAGCTCGAGGTCCGCGTCCCGGTAGCGGAAGGAGTAACGCTCTCCGAGGTTCGCATGTGGAGCGACGACGATCCATTGTGGGGTTGGGTGTTTCGGAACTCCGGGAACGCGATTCCCGACTCGGAAGCGGAGTGGGTCATGGATCAACTGCGCGGCAAGACCCAGCTCACCGTTCGGGACGACGAGCCCCCACTGCCTGAGCCAACGGAAGAGGGGGAACCGGTGAGGGCGCGCAGGGATACCGGACATTCCACAGCGCAGCTGCAGCTGGCGAAGATCGGGCGACAGGCGGGGTTGGACGTTTGGATCGCTCGCAACGACCGCAGCACCATGGTCGACGGCGAGCGGCTCGGTGATTTTTCCGTCGATTCATTGCCCGAGTGGTTGCCAGCCGAGGTGAGGCGGACCATCGAACTCATCGACGTCGTCTGGCTGAAGCGGAATATCTACGTCTCGGCCTTCGAGATCGAGGCAACCACACCCGTATTCACCGGCCTGCAGCGCATGGGCGATCTCATGGCCGCGGCGCCGAATCTCCAGATCCCACTATTCGTCGTCGCTCCCGAAGAGAAGCGGCAACGGGTCTTCACGGAGTTGGGCAGGCCTTTGTTCCGCTTCGGTCTCGATCCCCCGCTTGAAGAGATCTGTCGTTACATCGCATTCGGCGCTCTCGAGGAAGCATTCCAACGCTATGGCGACAGCCCAGGCCTGGATGCGGGGCGCCTCGTCGATCAGATCGCCGAGTCTGCGCAGTAAGGCTCGATGGGCGCGGCTGGGTTCGAACCAGCGACCTCTCGCGTGTGAGGCGAGCGCTCTCCCACTGAGCTACGCGCCCGGGAGGGTGCCAATCATAGGACCGGAGCGGGCTCGGGATCGGGTGGTGGCGCGGGGCCCTCGGCCTCGGAGCGCTTGCGCAGGGCGAGGCCGACGAAGGGGAAGACCAGGGTCGAGAGCATCGCGGCGCCGACCAGGCCGGCAGCGGTCGAGGCCTTCATGTGGCCGCCGTCGACGGCGAGGGTGGTGATGGCGACGACGAGCGGGAGCTCGGTCGCCGAGTAGAAGGCGAGGGCGGCGCGGTCGCGGGCGGCGAGGACGCCGCGGTAGAGGAGCAGGGCGGGGGCGCCGCGGACGACCAGGAAGAGGACGAAGAAGAGGACCAGCTTGCCCAGCGCTTCCGCCGAGCCGAGCGCGCTGAGGTCGAACTCGATCCCGCTGGTGACGAAGAAGAAGGGGACGAAGAAGCCGAAGCCGACCGCGGTCAGCTTCGACTCGAAGACGGCCAGCTCGCGCCCCTTGAGGGCCATGCGGACGATCATCCCGGCGACGAATCCGCCGAGCAGGACGTCGAGGCCGAGCTCGCTGGCGAGCAGGACGAGGCCGAAGACGAGCACCACGGTGATCCGCACCGCCAGCTGGCTGCTGGCCTCGAAGGTACGCTCGAGCGCCGGCCAGCCACGCCAGGCGAGACGCACCGAGGCCAGCGCCAGGACCAGGGCGATTGCCACGAAGCTGATCAGGATCACCGCCTCGTGCAAAGGCTGTTTGGCCGAGAGCACCAGGGTGATCAGCAGGATCGGGCCGAACTCGCCGACGCCGCCCGCCGCCAGCAGGAAGGTGCCGAACCTGGTCTTCAGCTCGCCGTTGTCGCGCAGGATCGGGATCAGGGTGCCGATCGCGGTTGTCGCCATCGCCGAGCCGGTGTAGAGGAAGGAGACGACGACGCCGGCCGCCGCCAGCGCGCCGCCGATCCCGTAGGCGAGCGCGACCGAGAGCAGCCAGCCGAGCGCGCCGAGCTTCAGCGGCTTGCCCTTGATCCGCTCGAAGTCGATCTCGTAGCCAGCGAAGAAGAAGAGCATGCCGAGGCCGAGGTTGGAGAAGAAGTCGATGAAGTCGTCGGTGTGAGCGAGGCCGAGTACCTCGGGCCCGATCACGATCCCCAGCAGCAGCTCGACCACCACCACCGGCGGGGCGAAGCGCTTGGGGACGACGGCGACGGTGATCGCCGCCAGGGCGGCGACGGTGACGATGGCGAAGAAGGATTCGGCGTCGACCTCGATCACGTGCGGCCGATCCTATGTTCGTCCAGCCTCGCGATCACGGCTTCGGGGTGGGGTACCAAATATCGAGTACCCGCCATACGGGCTACCCCAACGCGAAGGAGCAACTCAGATGAGCACTTCCCGCCGCCGTGCCGCCGGAATCGCCACCGCCTGCTTCGCTCTCCTGCTGGCGCTTCCCTCGCTCGCGGCAGCGACCAAGTACCCGCCTGACCCGGCCGCCCGCGGCTTCGGCAGCGGCGTCACCGGTTGGCAGAGCTCGTCCAGCTTCGACGGCGTCTGCCTCGCGCCCGTGCTCTGCCCCAAAGCGACAAATGCACACCAGCCCGCCGGCGGCGCCGATGGCGGTGGCTACATCGAGTCCGACTATCTGGGCGTGGTCGGGGTAACCGCGGTCGGAGGGACCACGACCGCGGTCTGGGACAGCCCGGTCTTCACCTACGAGGGCGCCGGCGGCGACGCCGCGGGGAGCGTCACCTTCGCGATGGACAGGCGTGCCGACGTCGCCCAGCTGCTCGGCGTGGCCGGCAACTCGGCCACCTTCGCGGTGCGGCTGATCGATCTCAGCGCCGGGGGCGAGAGCATCACCCTGATCCCGCCGACGACCCTCGCCGGCGCCGACAGCTGGACGGACGTGCCGCAGGCCACGGTCGATCCCTCGCGGCTCGAGAACGGCCACGACTACCGGCTGAGGATCTTTACTGCCTACACCACCGGCACAAGCGTGCTGGTGACCGGCAGCAGCGACTACGACAACGTCGTGCTCGAGGCGACCTCTGGGACAGCCGGTGGCAAAGGCGCCGGTCGCGGGAAAGGCGACCGCGACGGAGCGGACGCGACGCAGCGCCTGGTCGAGCTGGTCCGCCAGACGAGTCCCGGCACGGCGATCCTCACCGGCAAAGGCAAGGGGAGGCGGCTCCTGGTCAGGGTTAGGTGCCCGCGCAAAGCCGGCCGCAACTGCCGGATCACTGCTCAGGGCTTGCTGAAGAAGCGCAAGCCGGCGACGAACAAGCGCACGGTCAAGGTGCGCAAGGGCAAGGCGAAGCTGGTCGTGCTCAAGGTCAAGCCGAAGGCGCGCGGCAAGGTCGCGAAGCGCAATCGGCTGCTGGTGCGGCAGAAGGTGAGGGCCGGCAGGGTGACCGCGACGGTGGTCAAGAGCCGCAAGCTGATCCGCCGGGAGGTGGGCTGATGTCCGGCTGGCGAATTCGCTAGCGCGCTAGGATCCTCAGCGGACCGTGCTAGGCGGGGAATCAGCGGTGCCTTGTAACCCGCAATCCGCTCTAGCGGGGCCGAAAACCGTTCCGAGGGGCTGGCCGTCGGGGTCAGTGCGCCGCGGGCGGCGTTGACGGCCGGGTCCTGCGCGACGTGGGCACGCGAATCAGGTCAGGTCCGGAAGGAAGCAGCCTTAAGCGGATGCCGCGGGTGCCGCAGGCGAGCCCGGCTCGAGCCAAACGCGACGGACACGCCCGGTGGCCTCGCTTCGAAGACGGGTGCACGGTCCATTTAATCGATCAGGCGGAGCGTCATCTGCCTGACCGCGATGCGCCAGGTCAGCAGGGCGAAGCCGAGTAGGAAGGCGAAGCGAGCCAGGTCGACCGCCTCGAAGCCGAAGGCGCCGCCGCGGACCAGCTCGACCAGCTGGTGCAGCGGGTTGAGCTGGGCGACCACCTGCACGCCCTCGGGCAGGCCGTCGATTGGGAAGAAGGTGCCGGCGACGAGGAAGAGGGGGGTGATGCAGAGCGCCGTCACGTAGTTGAACTGGTCGATCTTGGCCACGGTCGCCGCCATCGCGACCCCGAAGCCGGCGAAGCCGAGCGCGGTGACGAAGCAGAAGAACGGCACCAGCAACATGCCCCAGGCGGGGTTGAGGCCGAAGCCGATCGTCACGACCAGCGGGAAGCAGCCGTAGACCGCGGCGCGCACGCCGATCCAGAGCATCTCGGCGGTGACCAGCTCCTCGACGTCGACCGGGGCGGCGAGGATCGCGTCGTAGGTGTTCTGGAAGCGGTGCTTGACGAAGGTGCCGAACATCGCCGGCAGGGCGCTGGAGAAGATCACCGCGGTGGCGACCATGCCGGTGCCGACGAACTCGACGTAGGGCAGGCCGTTGACTTCGTCGACCAGCGTCGCGCTCAACCCGAGCCCGAAGGCGAGCAGGTAGACGATCGGTTCGAGCACGCTGGAGAAGGTCGTTCCCTTCCAGTAGGTGCGGAAGTTGGCGACCTCGCGACTCATCACGCCGGCGATCGCGGCCGGTTCCAGCCGCCTCATCGTGGTCGCCGCAGCCCTCATTCCGCCTCCTCCCCGGTGAGCAGCACGAAGACGTCCTCGAGCGTGGCGGCGCGGATCACCGCGTCCTCGGGAATAGCGCCGTTGCCGGCGCGCTCGGAGCCGACGATCGCGATCGCCGGTCCGGCCGGGCGCACCCGCAGTCCCTGCTCCTCGGCGATCCCCCGCACTTCGGTCAGCCGCTCCGGCGGCCCGTAGACCTCGGCGGTGTGGGTGCCGGCGTGGGCGGCGATCAGCTCGGCGGGGTGCGCTCGGGCGATGATCTTCCCCTCGTTCATCAGCGCCACCTCGTCGGCGAGCCGCTCGGCCTCCTCGATGTAGTGGGTCGACATCAGGATCGTCACGCCGCGCGAGCGCAGGCCGTCGATCAGCGACCAGAGCTCGGTGCGGATCTGCGGGTCGAGGCCGACGGTCGGCTCGTCGAGCAGGATCAGCTTTGGGTCGTGGATCAGGCCGCGGGCCAGGAGCAGGCGGCGGCGCATGCCGCCGGAGAGCTCGTCGACGGCGTCGCGGCGGCGCCCGGTGAGGCGGGCCAGCGCCAGGCCCCGCTCGACCGCGGCGCCGACGTCCTCGACCCGGTAGAGCCGCGCGTAGACGGCCAGGTTGTCCTCGACCGTGACGTCGACGTCGAGGTTGTCGAGCTGTGGGACGACGCCCATCTCGGCGCGGGCCGCCTTGGAGTCGCCGGGCAGCTCGTGCCCCAGCGCCCGCAGCTCGCCCGCGTCGGGGATCGCCTGGCCGGTCAGCAGCCGCATCGTCGTCGACTTGCCGGCCCCGTTGGGGCCGAGCAGGCCGAGGCAGATGCCCTCGGGCACGTCGAGGTCGAGCCCGTCCACCGCCGTGATCGGGCCGAACCGCTTGACGACTCCGCGGAGCTCTATCGCTGCCATCGTCCTAAAGACCTGGTTCGTGACTGGGATTCATCGCTCGGCTTCGGATGCTTGCACGGAGGGCTCGCCGCGCGTCGCTGGACCGTCGACGGTGGCTGGGAGACTGCGCGCGGTGTTGGACGAGCGCTGGATCAAGTCGCTGCACGTGGCGACCATGCGGGAGGAGGACCTGCACGCCGAGCACGAGCCGCATGTCCTCTTCCAGGCCTCGACGATCGGGGCGCTGCTCGACGGCGCCTACGAGGGCGACCTCAGCTTCGCCGAGCTGGCCGAGCACGGCGACCTCGGCCTCGGCACGCTGAACGGGCTGGACGGCGAGATGATCGCGCTCGACGGCGGCTTCTACCGGGCTGACGTCGACGGCTTCGTCCATCCGGTGGCGACGAGCGAGAGGACGCCGTTCGCGGTGGTCACCGAGTTCGCGCCGACGGTCGAGGCGGTGACCGAGGGGCCGCTGGCGCACGAGGAGCTGCTGACCCGGCTTGACCAGCTGATCCCGGCAGAGGCTTCCTCCTGCGCGATCCGCCTCGACGGCGACTTCGAGCTGGTCCGCGCCCGCTCGGTTCCCCGGCAGGAGCCGCCCTACCGACCGCTGACCGAGGTCGTCGCCGAGCAGCACGTCTTCGAGCTCGCCGAGGTGACCGGGACCATGGTCGGCTTCCGCTTCCCTACCTACGCCGAGGGAATCGAGGTCGGCGGCTATCACCTCCACTTCATCAGCGAGGACCGCTCGCGTGGCGGCCACGTGCTCAGCTCGCGCTGCGGCGATCTACGGGTTTGCCTCGACCCCTCCAACGATCTGCACATCGAGCTGCCGCCGCGGGTGGAGTTGGCCGATCCCGAGCTTGCCACTGCGACTCACGCCGCAATCGAGCGAGTCGAGCAGGGCTAGCAGCGGCGGTAGAGGACCCATGACTCGTTGCGGGCGACCTCGCGGAAGCCGGGAGGGACGGGGGTCTCGAGGCGGGCCGGGTCGTTGGGGTCGAGGATGAAGTTGTGGACGACGAAGGAGCTGGCCGGGTCGAGGAAGTAGCCGCGGCGGGGCTGGCGCTGCTCGGAGGAGCTGACGATCCGGCTCGGGCGCAGGTCGAGGTCGAAGGCGAGCCGCGGGACGGCACGGTGGTTGGGGACCGAGATCGGCGGGCAGGGGGGCTCGAACGCGCCGGAGATGGCGAGGTCGTCGAGGTCGTCCTCGATCTCGCTCTGGTTGGTCAGGTCGACGTCGACCCGGTGCAGGAGGTCGTACTGGTTCGGCCCCCAGGCGACGAGCATCAGGGCGACGACCGCGGCGAAGGCCTGCCAGGCGCGGCGCCAGGGATGGCCCGGTTCCAGCAGGCGCCAGCCGAGCAGCGCCAGCGCCACGAAGACGGCGAGGATCGCCGCGGCGAGCATCGTGTAGCGGGGGATGATCGCCAGCCCGGCAGTAGCGAGCACGGCGAAGGCGGCGAGGGCGAGCGCCGCGGCGGCGACGCCGATAGTCGAGCGACGGCGCAGGAAGGCGAGGCCGAGGACGACGCCCCCGGCCGCGCCGACCATCCCCGGCCACTGCAACACCTCGCCGAGGCGGCGCGGGCCGTAGAGGACGAGGTCGACGGGGCCGGTCTGGCGTTCCAGCGTCTCGACCGTCTCGCGGGTGCCGGTGAAGGAGTAGGTGGGGCTGCCGGCTGTTATCCAGTCGAATAGGGCCCAGAGGAGAGGGGCGGCTAGGGCAAGTCCTAGAAGGAATGCGCCGTGTGAGGAGGCGAGGAACCCCCTCGCCCGGACAAGTGCCGGTCTAATTAGACCGGCACTTTGAGTATCCGCCCGTTCGAGGGGGTTCCTCGCCTCCTCTTCAAGTTCGCTCCCGCGGGACGCGCCCGTCGGATCCTCACTCCCTGGTGCCAGCGCCAGATAAGTGAGATACGCGAAGGAGAACAGCCAGGCCTCTGGCCTCAGCAGGCCGGCCAGCGCCAGCAGGGCTAGGACTGGCCAGCCTGCACGCGGTCGTCGGGTCTCCAGCACCAGCGCGGCTAGGCAGAGGGCTATGTAGGGGACGTCTATGTAGGCGCGTAGGCCGTTGGAGAGGTAGGGGGCGCGGGTTAGGACTAGTAGGGCCGCTACGGCGCCGATCGGGCGGTCGAACCAGAGCGACCCGAGCCGGTAGACCAGGTAGCCGACCAGGCCCAGCGAGACGTAGGCGATCACCATCGTCAGGTCGATTGCGCCGTCGCCCAGCGGCGAGGCCACCAGGCCGAAGAGTTCGGCGAGCGGGTGCGGGGTGGGGGGCAGCGTGGCGCCGCGGTCCGGGCTCAGGCCTTCCGCGAGTTCGCGTCCCCAAAGGAGGCTGTAGATCGTGTCGTAGTTGGGGAAGCCGAGCGGGAAGAGCAGCAGCAGGACGGCCGCGACGGCGACAACCCAGGCAAGCGGTACGAGCAGGCTTCGCGCCCCCGAACGCATCGGGGCAAGGTATCGGCGCGGATACACTGGCCGCAGTGCCGCCCGCGAGCGATTCGACCTCCCTCTACCGCCGCCACCGCCCCGGTTCCTTCGACGAGGTGGTCGGGCAGCAGCACGTCGTCCGCACCCTGCGCAACGCGGTCGAGCAGGGCAAGGTTCACCACGCCTACCTCTTCGTCGGCTCGCGCGGCACCGGCAAGACCTCGATGGCGAAGATCCTCGCCCGCTCGCTCAACTGTGAGCGGGGCGGTCCCACCATCACCCCCTGCGGCGAGTGCGAATCGTGCGTGACGATCGCCTCCGGGACCTCGATCGACGTGATCGAGATGGACGCCGCCTCCAACCGCTCGGTCGACGACGTCCGCGACCTGCGCGAGCGGGTCGCCTACGCGCCAGCCGGCGGCCACTGGAAGGTCTACATCCTCGACGAGGCGCACATGCTGACCAAGGAGGCCTGGAACGCTTTCCTGAAGACCCTCGAGGAGCCGCCGCCGAACACGGTCTTCGTCCTCGCCACCACCGAGTCGCACAAGGTGATGGCGACGATCGCCGACCGCTGCCAGCGCTTCGACTTCCAGCGTCCCTCGCTGGAGCAGATCTCCGAGGTGTTGACGCGGGTGGCGGCGGCGGAGGGGATCGAGGTCGAGGACGGCGCGACGGCGATGATCGCCCGCTCCGCCTCGGGCAGCTTCCGCGACGCGCTCGGCACGCTCGACCAGCTGGTCGCCTTCGGCGGCGAGCAGGTGAAGTTGGAAGCGGTGCTGGAAGTGCTCGGCGCCGCCGACGCGGAGCTGCTCTTTGAAGCGGTCGACGCGATCGTCGCCGCGGACCCGAAGGGGGTCCTGCTCGGGGTCGAGAGGATGGCCCGCTCCGGCCGCGACCCCTCGCAGTTCGCCCGCGACCTGCTTGGCCATCTGCGCCACCTGCTCGTCACCCAGACGGTCGGTGAGGTTCCGAATACCTTCGTGATCACCGCCACCGACTCCGACCGGCTCGCTGCCCAGGCCGCCGCAGTCGGTCCTGCCACCTTGGTCCGCACGATCGACGAGCTGGCCACTGCCCTGACCGCGGTGCGCGAGGGCGACGACGCCCGGATGGCCGTGGAGATTGCCCTCCTGAAGGCTGCGCGACCCGACCTGGATCCATCCTCCGAGGGACTGCTTCGCCGAATCGAGCGACTCGAGCAAGGGACGGGCGCCGCCTCGGCCGCGGGTCCTGTCGCCGCAGGGGACCCACCGCCCCCTCCGGTAGCTAAAGCTTCCTCGGGGGCGGTCCCCCCTGCGGCGCCACCCGCGGCAGAGGCGTCGCCGTCTGTTGCTGAGGGTTCTCCGGCGGGTGGCGCGGATGTGGAGGAGCCGAGAGCGGAGGCGGAGCCCCCGCCCGCAGGCTCCTCCACATCCGCGTCAGGACCCGCCGGCGAGAGCTCATTCGACATCGACCAGCTCACCCGCATCTGGCCAGCGGTGCTGGACAAGCTGCGGGAGACCAGCCCGGCTTTGGCGGCAACGTTCGATGGCGCTCGTCCCGTGGCGTTGGATGAGAACGGGCTGAAAATTGGATTCCCACCTGACTCGACCTTCAATAAGCGCAAGGCGGAAGCGCCCGAGAAGCGGGAGCTGGTTGCGGATGCGCTGGAGGTAATCGCCGGAGCGAGGTTGCGGCCCGTCTACGTGGTGCTCAACGGCGAGGAAGAGGAAGTGGCAGGGGCCGGCGAAGAGAGTGCTGCGCCCGAGACCGACGAGGTGGATGAGGACGCGCTGATAGAAAGGCTGAAGAGCGAGTTCGACGCGGAGGAGGTCAACTAGATCGTGGCGAGAGGCGGCGGCATGCCCGGTGGGTTCGACGTGAACGCGCTGATGAAACAGGCGCAGAAGATGCAGGACGAGATGCTGCAGGCCCAAGAGCAGCTCAAGGACGAGGTCGTCGAGGCGAGCGCCGGGGGCGGCATGGTCAAGGTCAAGATGGGCGGCGACCTGACCCTGCGCGAGATCGTGATCGACCCTGAGGCGATCGATCCCGAGGAGGCCGAGCTGCTTGCCGAGATGGTCCAGGCTGCGGTAAACGAGGCGCTGCGCGCGGCCCAGGAGCTGGCCAGCTCGAAGATGGGCGGGATCACCGGAGGCGGCCTCGGCGGCCTGCCGGGGATGTGAGCGCCGAGGGCCCGGCGCCGCTGGCGCGCCTCGTGGTCGAGCTCTCGCGCCTGCCGGGGATCGGCCAGCGCACCGCGCAGCGGCTCGCCTTCCACCTGCTGCGCGCGCCCGACGAAGAGGCGGCGGCGTTGGCCGAGGCAATCCGCGAAGTGAAGGAGAAGGTCGGCCTTTGCGAGCAGTGCTTCAACCTCGCCGAGGACCCGCTCTGCCGGATCTGCACCGACACGACCCGCGACCGGGCGACGATCTGCGTGGTCGAGGAACCCGCCGACGTGATCCCGATCGAGCGCACCCACGAGTACCGTGGCCTCTACCACGTGCTCGGCGGCGCCCTTTCGCCGATCGATGGCGTTGACGCCGAGGACCTGAAGATCGCCGAGTTGGTGCGCCGCGTCGAGGGCGGCGAGGTGCGCGAGGTCGTTCTCGCCACAAATCCGACTACGACTGGGGAGGCAACCGCGCTGCACATCGCCGAGCGCTTGCGTGGCCAAGCCACGGTCACCCGCCTGGCCAGCGGCCTGCCGGTGGGAGCCGACCTCGAGCACGCCGATGAGGTCACCCTTGGCAAGGCCCTCGCCGGCCGCCGCAGCCTCGACTAGCTGACCCGCCTACACCAGCGCGGCAGCTACCTCCAGAAAGTGGACAAATTCTTGGACGATTGTCCATTCGCAAATAGCGAGTTTTTCTGCAAGTGTCATCCGGGCTCTTGGGCAAGGTGACGGTGTGGCGGATGGCAACGACTCAGGATCAGGCTCGAATCCGAGCGACCTCGCCCGCGAGCTGTTTGCCGTGGCCGCGCAAAAGCTCGCCGAGGACTTCAGCTCGGTCACCGCGACTGCGGTCGAGGCGCTGCGAGAGGGAGGGGCTACCGCGGGCGGAGGAATCGATCACCCGGAGCCTCGCCCCAACCTGCGCGGCAACGGCGAGGTACGCCGTCGCCTCGACCAGCTGATCGAGGCTCACCGCCGCTACGAGCACCCCTTCAGCCTCGTCGTCTTTGACGTCGAAGGGCCCGGGGCCCGCAACGGCGCCGGCGACGAAGGCAGGGAGACGGCGCTGACTGTGGCTGGAGCGGCACTGCACGACAGCGTTCGCATCCTCGACGACACCTTCCGGCTCGAAGGCAACGGGCTCTGCGTGCTGGCGCCGAACCAGAGCACCGTCGGCGGCGTGCAGATGGCCGAGCGGCTGCTGGGAATGCTGGACGAGCTGGAGGCCGCCGGCGGCCTGAGCATCTCGATCTCGGCCGGGGTGGTCGCCTGTCCCGATCACGGCGACGATCCGGAGGCGCTGCTGCGCAAGGCCGATGAGGCGATGTGGCGGGCGCGCGCGGTCGGCCAGCCGGTCGGCGTCGGCGCGCTGGAGTCCCGCTCCGGCTCCTTGCAAGATCGCTGACAGATTCCGTAAATCTGTCCATAACCAGCGTAAACCTGGGTTTTCGGCGCCAGAATGCTGCGCATGCCGGGGATCCGAACCAATGCCGCTGCCGAAGTTCTCGGCGTCAGCCCCAACACGCTGCGCAGCTGGGAGCGCCGCTACGGCTATCCCACGCCGAAGCGGACCGAGGGCAACCACCGCAACTACGAGCTGGTCGAGCTGCAGACCCTGCGCGACGCGCTCGCCCAGACCGGCAACATCTCCTCGGCGATCGAGCTGGCGCGCCAGCGTCAGGAGGCGCCGGCGAGCAGCGGCAATCTGCTCGCGGCGCTGGAGAGCTTCGACGAGGACGCCGCCGACCGTGCGGTTGAGGAGAGCCTGGCGCTGCGGCCGCTGGAGCGCACGGTCGAGGAGCTGCTGCTGCCGGCGATCGACGAGCTCGCGGCCGATCCCGAGCGCGAGGCCGAGCTGGAGTTCGCCGCCCGCTGGGCGATGAGCTGGCTGCACGGCGCCCGCCGCCTTGCCTCCGCCGCCTCCCGCCCGGCTGGGATCCTGCTGCTCGACTCCAGCAACGCCCAGGACGCGGAGGAGGTCCACGCCCAGGCGCTCGACCTGACCCTGCGGCGGGCGGGCTTCCGAGTCCTGATGCTTTCCCATGAACTCGGCGAGGAGCGCCTCGATCGTGCCCTGCGCGCGCTCGACCCGACCGCGATCGTCCTCTGCGGCCCCGGGCAGGACACCGCTTCGGCGGTTCAGCTGGTGCGCAAGATCCGCGAGCTCGGTTTCGACGCGCCCCTCTTCGGCTTCCGCGCCAGCGGCCTGATTGGCGACGCCATCCCCTCCGCGGGGGGCGCGCCAAGCGAGGTGACCGGCATGCTCAACGCCGACCTCCGCCGCCGCGCAACGCAAGCCTTCGCCTGAGGCGCTCTGACCGGCGCATATCGGCGTCCTCGGTCGCTCACGTGCGGAGCACGCTTCGCTCCCTGCGTCCTTGATCTGCTTGGTCAGTCCGCCTCAAGTTCGTGGAGGAGGGCTTCGACGCGGCGCTGGATCTCGTCGCGAATCTTCCGCACTGTCTCGAGGTCCTGGCCGGCGGGATCTTCGAGCTCCCAGTCCTCGTAGCGCTTGCCGGGATAGATCGGGCAGGCGTCGCCGCAGCCCATCGTGATCACAACGTCAGCTGCTCTGACGACCTCGTCGCTGAGCGGCGTGGGGAGCTCCTTTGAGAGGTCGATGCCGAGCTCGCTCATCGCCTCGATTGCGACCGGGTTGATCTCATCGGCAGGGGCGGAGCCAGCCGTGCGAACGTGAACTCGCTCTTCGCCCAGCTTTGCGAGAAGCCCCGCCGCCATCTGACTGCGACCCGCATTGTGGACGCAAACGAAGAGGACCTCCGGAATTTCCTTGGCCTGATCCTCCACCTGGGCGCAAGCTATTCAATAGATAAAAATGCGTCAAATAGATAAACTTCTATATGGTCATGGCCACCGACCTGAAGTTGACCCCCAAGCAGAAGCGCGCGGCTGGCGAGCCTTGCTGTGAGCCGGTCGTCTATCCCGACGTTCAGCGAGAGGAAGCGCAGCGGATGGCGATGATCGCCAAGGCGCTCGGCGATCCGATCCGCCTTCAGCTGGTGGACGTGCTGCGAAAGCACGCGGGCAAGGTCTGCGTCTGCGAGCTGGTGCCCCTATTCGATCTCTCCCAGCCCACCGTTTCCCACCATCTCAAGGTCTTGCGCGATGCG
Organism: uncultured Solirubrobacterales bacterium; assembly: GCA_963728045.1. Lineage (GTDB taxonomy): Bacteria > Actinomycetota > Thermoleophilia > Solirubrobacterales > 70-9 > VRUE01. The sequence goes on along the minus strand of CAVSIE010000002.1, from coordinate 692,607 downwards.
GGTATCGTCGCCTCCGAGCGCCAGGGGCTTTGGGCCTACTACTACGTGATTCCCGATTCCCTGGAGGAGTTCTCGAAATGGCTGAGATGACCGAATCGACCGGCGACGCCACAACCTCGACCTGCTGCCCGCCGGACCAGCAGATTGACTGCTGTGCGCCTTCTGACAAGGCGGAGTGCTGTGCCCCCGAATCCTCGGGCTGCGGGTGCTCGGACCAGTGAGCGAGATTCACCTCTTCGATCCGCAGACGCTCTACCGCCACTGGGAGGACCAGCAGTGGTCTCCTTTCGCGATCGATCTCGAGGCCGACCGCGAGCAGTGGCAAGGGCTCGGTGGCGAGGACCGCGGTCTGATCTTCTGGGTGCTCTCTTCGCTGATGGTGGCCGAGGAGCGGATCACGACCAAGTTCTCGGGTCTGGTCGGCGCCTACGGCACCGAGGAGGAGGCGACGTTTCTGGCGACCCAGCAGGTCGATGAGGCCCGCCACATGCAGTTCTACGCTCGCTTCCAGGACGAGGTCGTCGCCGACCCCGCCGCGATCGCCGCTCACGTCGAGCGTGCCCGCGAGCAGATCTCGCCGGCTTTCCGCGCGATCTTCGATGTGGCTCTGGTCGAGGCCCACGAGCAGCTCGTCGCCAGTCCCAAAGACGCCGGAGCAAAGGTTCGCTTCGTCACTCTCTACCACCAGATCCTCGAGGGAACGCTGGGGTTGACCTCGTTCAACTTCGTCACCGAATACCTCGAGCGCGAGAAGCTCCTGTCGGGCTTCGTCGAGGGCTACTCGAAGATCCACCACGACGAGCAGCGCCACATCGGCTACGGCACCTGGTACCTGCGCCAGGCCGTCGCGGACGACCCGGCGCTCGGCGACGTCGTGCGCCAGACGCTGCGCGACCTGCTGCCGGCGGTCGCCGAGTCCCTGACTCCGCCGGACCGCGACGGCGCCGATTGGGACGCGCTCGGCGCCAACTCGGAGGAGATCCGGGACTTCGCCATCGGGGGCCTGAAACGGCGCCTCGAGATCATCGGCGTGCCGCTGTCGACGCTCTAGAAGCGGCTTTAACCACCTGGTAGCACCCTAGTTACATCCTTGACACGCGCTGGCGGGAACGTCTGAGGCCATGCGCGATCGACTCTCGCCGCGCCTGCCACTCGGCCTCGCGGTGGCGGTGCTCGCATGCACCCCGTTCGTTGGGTCGGCCCCCGCCGACGCCGTGGTTTCCGACGTGCGGCCGGTCGACGGGCCGAGCGCCGACGTGATCGACGTCGCCGACGCGGCGATGGCGGAGGACGGGAGTGGCGGGATCGTTTACCTGAAGCGAGTCGAGGGACGCAATCACGTCTACGCGGTGAGGTTTGGCAAAGGTGGCTGGGGATCGCCGCAGCGGGTCGACGTGGGCCAGTTCTTCGACTCGAGCTGGGCTCGGATCGGAGCCGGCAACGGCGGTCGCCTAGTGGTCACCTGGGTGCAGGAGTTCGGGGTCGAAAGCGACCGGATGTTCTCGGCGACGCTCGACCCGGGCGCGACCGGTTTCCAGGCCCCGGTGCCGGTCGACCTCAACGTCGGCGAGGCGACCTCGACCTACCCAGACTTGGCGATGAACCGCGGCGGCCAGGCCTACCTCGCCTATCGCGTCGTTACCAACACCAGTCCCTCCAATCCGCCCGGCTACGTCGGCGCCGACCTGCGGGTTGCCCGCTACAACGGCCGGCTCTGGTCGGTGATCGGCACGCCGCTCGATCGCAACGCCTCCCAGCCGGTGCGGATCCCCTCCGGGGAGAACGCGTCGGAGGTCGGTATCGACGTCCAGGGCCAGGGCGTGGTCGCCTGGCAGGAGCCCGATGACGAGTTCGTCGACAGGGTCTGGGCTCGGCGCCTCTTCGGCGCCAGCTTCGGCCTCCAGCTCCAGGTCAGCCCCTCCGTCTGGGAGGGAGCGCCGTTGCGAGGCGCCGCAGATGCCTTTTCGCTCGACGTCTCGGGCTTTGGGCAGGCCGCGATCGCCTTTCGCCAGCAGCCGGGCCAGGCGAGCACGCTCGGCGGGACGCGTGCCTTCGTCAACGAGCTTCCCGACGTCTTCTCCGAAAAAGCGGGCGCCTTCGGTGGGGCGCGGCTGGCCGACGGAGGCTTGCGCGGCGACCTCGGAACGCCGAGCGTCGCGGTCGACCCGCGCGGGCTCTTCGTCGCCGGCTTCGGCTCCGGCCCCGCGACGCTGCTGGCCGCCGGCGACGATGCCTCCATCGAGCCGGTCAAACGCCTCGACGAGGGCATGAGCTCGGAAGCGGGGGAGCCTCTGGTCGACCTGGCCGAGACCGGGGCGGCGGTAGCGGCCTGGCGCGAGCTGCGCGGCGCGGTGGGTCTCGTCGCCGTGCAGGAGCGCCGCGCCGATGGCGTGGTCGAGCCGACCGAGCTGAGCGCTCCTCGCGGCGGCAGGGTCGCGCAGGTAGCGATGGGCGGCTCCGGCCTCGGTGACGCGATCCTCGCCTGGACGCAGGGCAGCGGCGACAACGTCCAGATTGCCGCCGCGGTGATCGACGCCCCACCTGACCCGTTCCTCGTCCTGCTGCCGAGCGGCTGGCAGCGCAAAGGCCGGATCCCGATCGCCTGGGACCGCACGCTGAACGCGATCGGCGGCGTCCGCTACTCGGTCAGTGTCGACGACGAGCCTGTGATCGAGAACCTGCGCCGCCTAAGGGCTCTGCTCTCCCGCGACCAGGTCGAAGACGGCCGGCACCGGATCCAGATCTTCGCCACCGACGAGGCCGGCCAGGAGACCGGCAGCCGCGCCGGCAGCCTCCTCGTCGACCGCAACGGGCCGCGAGTTCGGTTGCGGCGGCACGGCCGCACGCTGATCGTCGCCGTCTCCGACGGTCCCCGCAGCGCCGGCTCGGGCCTGCGCCGTCGCTCGGTGAAGGTGTCGTTCGGGGATCGGCAGGCGGGCGCCTCTGCCTTCGTCCGCAAGGGCGGAAAGAAAGGAAAGCGGAAGAGGTCGCCGGTGGTGCGCGTTCGTCACATGTATTCGGGTCGCGGTCGCTTCCTACTGAAGGTACGCGCCCGCGACAGGGCCGGCAACGTGACCGTCCTAAAGCGGGGCGTGAGGATCGGGTGAGCTGCTTGACCCGGAGCTCTACGCTGATCCTGGCAGTGATCGTGCTCGCCGCGCTGTCGTTCCCAGCGAGCGCAGCAGCCGTCTACGGCAACGGGACCAGCGGCGAAGGCGGGGCCGATCTCGTCTCGGCCGACTACGAGCGACTCGAGCAGGGCGACGACTCGACGGTGTTCGCGGCGATCTCCGCCGACGGGCGCTACGTCGCGATTCAGACTCGGGCTCGCAACTTCTTCGCTGACGACGATCCCGACCCGCTAGGCCAGTACCGCGCCGGGGGGGTCTTCCGCTTCGATCTGCAGACCGATGCGTTGGAAAAGGTCGCCGACGGGGACCTGTTCGACGAAGCAAGCAACGACTTTCTCCGTCGTGGCGCCTCCAATCCCTCGATCAGCGCCGATGGCCGCTTCATAGCTTTCGCTACCGCCGAGCCCCTCCTTCCAGCCGACGTCAACGACAACGCTGACGTCTATGTGCGCGATATGGCGATCCCGGTTGGCGCTCCCGGCGCCTTCGAGCTCGTCTCTGCCCGCGACGGTGGCGATACGGCCGCGAGCTACGGAGTGCCTTCGTTCCCGTTTCCCGGCAGCGAACCAGGAGCGGAGGTCTCCGGCGGAGTCGCGATCAGCGCCGACGGCCAGAAGGTGGTGTTTCGCACCGAAGTCACCACCGACCTGCCGGCGAGCGACTCGGTCGACGTTCCGGCCGGCCAGGTCCTGCTTCGCGACCGTGAGGCAAACACAACGACCCTGGTGTCGGCCCTGCGCGATCAGGGAAGCGGTCTGATGACCGAACAGCCCGCCGGCGGAGCGGTGGGCGCCACGATCAGCGCCGATGGCACGGCCGTGGCATGGACGGGCGAAAACGCCCCTGCCCAAACCCGCTTCCTCGGCGGGGAGAACCCGGTTTCGAATGTGCTCTATTACCTCTGGCGGCGGGTGGCCGACGGCCCCACGGCTCCGACTCGGCGTGTGACCGGAATCGCCGATCCCGACGACCCCGCCTGCCCGATGGACGAGATCACCTTCTTCTCCCAGACCGGGACGGGCCCCTGCTTCGGCCCCTTGACTAGCCAGGAGTCGGCCCGAGCCGACATCAGCTCCCAGCTGCCGGCAATGAGCGGCGACGGCTACACCGTGGCCTTTCTCACCGGGGAGGGGCCACGCCCCAACCCCAACACCGGCCCAGGGCTCGATCTCTACGTGACCGAGATGACCCCCGGCCCTACCCGCAAGGACGCGACCGTCGAGCTGACGCGCGAGACGGTGGGCAACCAGACCGATACGGGGCCGCCGCTGAGCAGCATCGCGATGTCAGCAGGGGGGCGGTACCTGGCGGTCACCACCGTTCGCACTCGCTTCGCCCTCACAGCGCTCCAGTTGCTGGGCGAGCCACGACCGGCGCCCGGTCCGCGGGAGCTGTACGTAGTCGACCTCCAAGACCGAACACTGGAGCGGGTAACCCATTCGGTCTCCGGCGGCGACATCAATGCCTCAGTGCTCGACGGCCCGACGATCTCAGCGGATGGCGAGCGCATCGCCTTCTCCTCGTTCGCCAGCAACCTCTTCTTCGGCGACGCCAACCAGCGCTCTGACGCCTTCGTAGCGACCCTGCAGCCCGAACCTGAAGGCGGCCCGCCGGACCAAGGCTCTGGAAGCGGTGGCCCCGGTGCGACGATCGAGTTCGATCGGGGAGGCCCCGAGATCGGCGTTAGAGCGAGATCTCGGCTCGGGGGTGAGGTTCTGCTGCTCGTATCGGTCCCCGCCGCCGGTGGCGTCAAGGCGGTGGCGCGGGCGCGAGTCGGCGAGCCACGCAAGCCTCGCACTCTCGCCAGCGAGACGAGTCGCGCCCTTGGCAGTGCTCGCAGCGTTGTCCGGATCCTGTTGAAGCCAGTCGATCGCTACCGGGCTGAGTTGCGGGAGCGGAAGTCGGTCCTCGGCAGGGTGGTGGTCAGCTACGTCGCTTCGCGCGGAGGCCGCCGCGCGAGCGCGTCGGTCGGGGTCGCTTTCCGCGAGCGCCTTCCCAAGCACCCGAATCGAGATCAGCGAGGTAGTCGCAGCTCCCACTGAGTGAACTGTCAGTTACCAAGTGGTGACGATCTGGTGGCGCACTTGATAACGGCATGTAACGCATTCGTAGAAGTCCTGTGAAGCGCTTGACAGAGCTATTTTCGCCCACAAATCTGGCGCCGCAATCGTTAAGTCGATGAAAGGAATAACTCCCATGAGCCGTACTCTCGGCGCCCCTCGTTGGGCTTCGAGCGCTGTCCTGGCGGGGGCTCTTGCCCTGGTCTTGACGGCGCTTGCGGCCGTTGGCCTGGCTTCGCAGGCGAACGCCGCATTTACGACAGGCAAATGCGCAGGCGAAAACATCATCGGTCGCGGCGCCTCGTTCGCCCGCGACGCGCACAAAGTCTTCAACGACAAGTTCAAGCTTGTCTACTGCGTGGGGACGCCGGGCGCAGGCAAAATCAACGTCACCTATGAAGCGTCCGGCAGCGGCGCGGGCCGCCAGTCGGTGAAGGTCCGCGATGGCGCCCCTCGGTTCGGGATGACTGATGAGCCGCCGGTTCCAAGCGAGATCAACGAAATGAATAGCGGCGTCGAAGTCAAAGAAGGGAAAAACTTCGTTGACTCCGATCCCAGCAACGATGGCAAAATCCACGTTGTCCCGGCGGCCGTCGGAGCCGTCGCACCGCTGGTCAATTTCCCCGATGCTTGTGATGTTGGCCTGCTGGACTCGGCCTCCCGCACGGCGGAGGAAATGTCGGGCGGGGGGACGCCATTTCCACTCGGTCTCGTGCGGGTGCGCTTTACGAAGGAAGAGTTCGAGAAGATTTGGGCCAAGGAAGCGACCCATGACAACTGGGTCGAGGTGTTCCCGGAGCTGAATACCGACGCGGATTGCAGCAAACCGATTATCCGGATCGTCCGTTTCGATGACTCTGGCACCAGCTTCGCCTTCAAGGACAATCTAGGAACGATCAATGAAGCTCGTGGCTGGCTCAGCACGTTCGCGGCCACGGAACCTAAAAAAACCAGAGAGTGGCCAGGTGCCACATTCGGAGCGCGCGAAGACTGCCCGAAAGTAGCCGGAGTCTTTCCGCTCGGTCCGGGCGCCGACAGCACAGAAGCAACCAATCCTGGCCCAGATCAGCTGACGAGCTCCTGCTTCAACGGCAACCAAGGAATCGTCGACAAGCTGATCGCGACCGATGGTTCGGTCGGGTACTCGGACATCTCGACCGCGCGCAACAACGTGGCCCAGAGCCTGGCGATCAAACCGCGCACAAAAGCCGACGACCCGTTCGATAACGACATCTACTGGACCCAGATCCCGAGCGGTCCCGGGGCTGGCGCCTTCCAGGAGGCCACCGCAGACGCGAAAGGGTTCCGCACGGATGGGACTCCTGGCTCCAACTGCCAAGCGGCCCAGTTCGTCAACAAAGCGGGAGGAGGGTTGCCGACCACACTCCAGGATTGGTCGAAAGTCAGCGGCGTCAACTCGCCCGGCGCCTATGCGGTGTGCACCCTTACCTACGGGTTGGTGTTCGACGACAACGCGGACGTGTGGAAAAGCACTCCGGCTGAGGAGACGAAGGCTCGCACGGTCAAGGACTACTGGGAAAACATCCTCAGCGTCCCCGCTCAGTCGGCGCTATTCGACAAAGACTATTCGCCGCTCCCGGCAGAGATTCTGAACCTCGCGGAGACGGGAATTGCCTCGGTTGACTGGGACAAGGGTGTCGGTGGTGGCGGTGGAGAAGAAAACGAAGACGACGACGGCAAAAAAGACGGAGGGACGACGCCGCCTCCGCCGCCCGGCAAGCCGAGCAACGAGTTCTCGCTGCTGCGCAAGTCGATCTCGTCCAAAACCGGCGGTGCGACCCTCTCGGTCAAACTTCCGGGCGCGGGCAAGCTCGAGCTGATCGCGACGGCGAAAAACGGCAAAAAAACCATCAACGTCGCTCGGGCTGTTCTGAACGCCGGCCAGCAGGGCACCTTCAACGTGCCACTGCGGCCAAGTGGCGCGGCGATGAAAGCGCTGCGCAAAAAAGGCAGCCTGCCGGTGAAACTGGCGCTCACCTTCACTCCGACCGGCGGCGATGCGAACGAGTCGACCAGCACCCTGGTGCTGAAGTTGAAAAAACCCGCAAAACGCAACTAGTTCGAAGGACGCAGCCGGTGTACACGGCGCCCGGGGCTCTTGCGAGCCCGGGCGCCGCGCCGGTGATAGGGCGCCAAAGCAACACTCGATTGGAAGGGGCAGATGGACGAGCAGCAAAATGAGAAGCGGGCGAAGGGGCGGAGTCGCCTGCCCTTGCGCACGCCGAGCGTCGACTTTCGTGACATGACTCGCGCCGTCGGCGAGCGCATGGGGGCGCTTGGTCGCTGGTTCGCCAAGGACCCGCTGAGCACGATGCTGATCGTCGCCTCGCTGGTGCTCACCTTCCTCTTCTTCAATCTGCTCGGTGACATCCAGCCGAGCACCAGCGGCGAGCGGATCCCGCTCAGCCGTGTCTCCAAGCTGGCCGAGCAGAAACAGATCGCGGAGGCGACCCTGCTCGACCAGGACGCTCGCATCCTGATGGACACCAAGGGCGGGCTCGTCCTCTACGCCGCCTACCCCGAGTCCGACGCGCAGACCTCGGCGATGGTCAGGGAACTGACCAAGAGCGGCGCGATCGTCCAGGTCGATCAGCAGTGGGACAAGCCGGCGAAGCAGATCGTCGTCCAGTTCCTCATCCCCATCCTCTTGCTCGTCTGCCTCTTCGTCCTCTTCACCCGGCTCGGCCAGGACGCCGGCGCCGGCGCCTTTGCCAGTTTCTCCAAGTTCACCGGCAAGGGCCGCAAGCGCGGCGCCGATGCGCCCGAACGAACCACCTTCGAAAACGTCGCCGGCGCCGGCGAAGCGGTGGCCGAGCTTCGCGAGATCCGCGATTACCTGGCCGACCCGAGCAAATACGCCGCGGTCGGGGCCCGGGCGCCGAAGGGCGTGCTCCTGGTCGGACCTCCCGGCACCGGCAAGACGCTGCTGGCGAAGGCGACGGCTGGTGAGGCCGATGCGGCCTTCTTCTCGCTCTCCGGCTCGGACTTCGTCGAGTCCCTGGTCGGGGTCGGGGCCGCACGCGTCCGCGACCTCTTCGCCAAGGCGCGCAAGCAGGCGCCGGCGCTGATCTTCATCGACGAGCTCGATGCCGCCGGGCGCAAGCGCGGCGCCGGTGTCGGCCAGGGCAACGACGAGCGCGAGCAGACGCTGAATGCGCTGCTGGTCGAGATGGACGGTTTCGGCGGCGACGCCGGCCTCGTCGTGCTGGCGGCGACAAACCGCCCCGACGTGCTCGACCCGGCGCTGCTGCGGCCTGGTCGCTTCGACCGCCAGGTGACGGTCGACGTTCCGGACGTCCACGGCAGGCTCGAAATCCTCTCCCTTCACTGCGGCAACCGCCCGCTCGCTCCGGGCACTTCGCTCGACGAGATCGCCAGGCTGACCTCCGGCTTCAGCGGCGCCGAGCTGGCCAACGTGATCAACGAGGCGGCGCTGCTGACCGTGCGCGAAGGGCGGACGGAGATGGACCAGGCGACCCTCGAGGAGGCGATCGACCGCGTGGTCGCCGGCCCGGCGCGCAAGAGCCACGCCCTGACCCGCGAGGAGCAGTGGGTGATCGCGGTGCACGAGGCGGCGCACGCCGTCGTCACGACCTCGATCGGGCAGAAGGTCTCGGCGCAGAAGCTCTCGATCGTCGCCCGCGGCCGCCAGCTCGGCACCGCCGCCCACATGCTCACCGACCGCGACGCGGTGGTGATGCAGGAACCCGACATGCGCCGCCACCTGATCTCGATCGTCGCTGGCTTCGCCGCCGAGAAGCTCGAGTTCGGCGTCGTCTCCACCGGCGTCCACGACGACCTCCACGCCGCGACCGGGATGGCGCGGGAGATGGTCACCTCCTACGGGATGTCGGAGGCGCTCGGCCCGGTGACGATCGGCGAAAAGGCGGGCGAGGTCTTCCTCGGCGCTTCCCTGCAGGAGCTGGGCTCGGTCGGCCCGGCGACGCTGGAGCTGATCGACCGCGAGGTGGAGCGGCTGGTCGGCGAGGCGGTCGAGCAGGCCGAAACGATCCTGCGCGGCAACTGGAACGCCCTCTACGAGATCGCCAATGCCCTGATCGAGCAGGAGACGCTCTCCGGGGTGGCGCTGGAGGCGCTGCTCTCGCCGGTCCAGCCGACCCTGCTCGACCTCGGCGCCACCGGCGGCGCCGAACGATCTTCGGAGAAGCCGACGCGCGAGTTCGAGCAACAGCCTGAGCCGACGGCGGATGGCGAGTGGCAGGGGGGCAGTGACCAGTAGGGCGGCAGCGGCGCTGACGGCTCTCGTCGTCGTGGCCATCCTGCTGGTCCCGGTCCACGCTCCTGCCGCCGACCCGATCTGGCGACTGGAGCAGCCGCCCCCGCCGGCGGGGGCGCCGTTCAAGGTTCCGCTGGGAGCGCCGGGAGACCTCGAGTTCTGGAAACCCAACCGCGGCCTGCTGACGATCGAGGGCAACGCGACGATCCCGCGCGGCATCTGGAGCTGGGACGGCCAGGGATGGCGCCAGCTGGCCACGGTGTGTGGTGGGCCCGGCGACACGGCGCGGATCGCCTGGGCCGGACCGCGCGAGTTCTGGGTGGTGAGCGAGCCGAGCCTGCCGCGGCGCGGCTCGGGGCTGGCGCTCTGCCGCTTCCTCGACGGCCAGGTGGTCGGCTCCTGGAGCACCCGCATCGACGCCGCCGATCCCTTCCGCCAGATGATGTCCGCCACCTGCAACGGCTCCAGCGACTGCTGGTTCGGAGGCGTCGGCTCTCAGGATGCGCTCGGCGAGCGGATCGGCGCCTTCCACTTGCACTGGGATGGAGCCGACTTGCGGACCGTCTACGGCCCGCAGGGTCGGGGGGTGAGCGACATGCAGTTCCACCAGGGAGCGCTCTACGAGAGCGTCCTGGTCGGTCGCTCGCCGGAGAACCGCACCGACCCCGTCGCGCTGGCCGAGCCGGAGTCGGCGCCGCATTTGCTGCACACGATCGCCGGCGGCGCCTTCGCCAACGATCCGTTCCTGCCATCCCCTGCCGATGGCAGCGAGCTGCTGGCGCTCGATAGCGAGAAAGAAGAGCTCTGGGCAGTAGGCGGTGGCGCCGCTTCCGGCCCGAGCGCCCCCCAGGGTGGCGCGGTGGCGCGACCGCCGTTGGCGGCGCGGCTGGTCGGCGACGAGTTCGAGCAACTGGTCCTGAAAGGAGCCGAATTCGGGTCGACGGACCGCTTCGGCGACGTGGCGGCGATCCCGGACACGACGGAAGCGCTGACCACTGTGGTGCCATTCGCCGACCGGCGCAGCGCCAACAGCAAGGCGACCGTCGCTCGGATCAAGGCGGACGGCACGGTGACGACGACTCGACTGCCGGCGGCGGGCGCGGGGAGGGGCAGCGCGGCTAGGGTCGAGTGCCCCGCGGCCAACGAATGCTGGATGGTCACCTGGGCCGGCTGGATCTTCCGCTACAGCGACGGCGCGCAACTCGAGCGTGACACCGACCCCGCCTTCCAGGGCACGATCGAGTTTCGCCCCAACGAGGCGGCCGAACAGTTCATCCCCGACCGCCTCCCGGTTGACGACTCGCAACTCTTCGCGCCGCCGCCGCTCGAGCTGACGCCGAATGTGACCCCAACGGCGAAAGTCAGGCGCCTGCCGCCGCTGCTGCGCAAGGTGCGCTCCCGCCTCCAGGGCCTGCGCCTGACTGTGAGCTTCATCCTGACCCGGCAGGCCCGCGTACAACTGCTCGCAAAGCGCGGCGGCAGCACCGTAGCTCGCACGCCAGCTCGGGTCCTTGGGCCTGGCCGGCGTGAGCTGAGCCTGCTCCTCAGCCGTGAGCGCTACCCGAACCGGCTCGCCTTCAGGACGAAGGAGGTCAAGCGGTGAGCCGCCGGCACACGCACCTGATTGGCTTCGCCGTGCTGCTGGCCCTCGTCCTGGTGGTGGCGACCCCGGGCAGTGGCCGCACGCAGGTCTCGCCCAGCGGGCCGTTGCCGCTGCTGGGCACGATCGACTCAGCGACGACGCTGATGGGGTCGGCGCCGGGCGGCCAGCCCGGCGAGGCCTGGGGCTACCGGTCGCTACCGCTCGCGGTCGGCGAAGTCCGCACCGCGAGCGGCAAGCTCGATTTCGGCCCCAGCCTCAGCAGCGGCACGCCCGACCCGCAGCTGGCCTTCCTTCGTCACACCGACGCCGGTGGCTGGCAGGTGTTCGAGACCCCTGTCGATGAGTCGGACAATCCCTACCGGGGCCCGATCCCCAACCGCCTCTCAGCCCGGATCACGCATGAGGGCGGTGGGGTGCTGGTCGGGCGGGACCTGCGGCGCTCGGTCGGCGAGCAGCTCGTCGTCCTCCATCACGAACCGGGGGGCAAATGGCGGGCGCTGGACCCGCCGCCGCCGACCGTGTTGTTGCCCGCCGACGGCGTACAGCCGGCAGAGGCGCTGGCCGACGAAGGCGGCTTGGGCGCGATCGCGGTCGCCGCCTTCGACGAGGCCGGTCGCACCGGCTTGCTCTTCGGCCCCAAGGGTCGCACTGCCCCCGACGACGGCATCGTCCACTACGACGGCACGGAATGGACGCCGCGCGAGCCGGTCCAGATCCCGGCCGGATCGGAGGAAGAGCTCGAGATCGTCGCGATCGACGCGACCGGCCCGGCCAATGCCTGGGCTCTCGCCGTGGCCGACGAGGACCTCAAACGCTCAGCCGTGCTGCTGGAACGGACGGGGACTGCGGAAGGTTGGGTCGAGCGGCCGCTCGCCGGGACCCCGTTCGCCGCCGACGAGACGCCCGCTCAGGAAATCGCTGCGGTTGAGCCGCTCCCCGGCGCATCGCAGCCGCTGACCGTGACCGCGGACGGAGTCTGGATCGATCTGGCCGCGAACGTCAAAGGCGTCGAGCGCGACGTCACCCTCTTCTACGACATCGGCAAAGAAGAGGTGACAGGGTCCTGGTGCGACGCGCCGGTATGCGAAAGCGACGGCGGGGCGCTGGGCGCGAAGCTCTCGCGCCAGGGCGGTTACCGCAGCTTCGCCTGGGCCGGAGGCGAGTTCGGCACGCGGGTGATCACCAACCCGCTCGATCCGGGCGGCGCCGAGAGCAGCAATCGGGGCACCTACCTCCGCTTTGACGGAGCGACCTTCGCGCGGATGCCGGCCGGCGGCGGCAACTTCCGGCCCAGCGGGGCGTTCGCGAACGTCGATGGAGGCTGGCTCGAGGGCCCCGTCGAGATCTCGGGCAAGACGCCGCCGGCGCGGCTGCGCTCCTGGCCGGTCGCGGTCCGGGCGCCGCTGACCGACGTCGCCGCGGCTCCGGGCGGCGCGCCCGGGGCGCTCGGGTCGGGCGCGCTGGCGGCCGGGGCCGACGGCGCCGTTGCCCGCTACGTCCCTGGCCGGGGTTGGCGGCGCGAGTTCCTGCTCTCCTCCAGCGGCGCCGTCAACAGGGCGACGCTGCGCGGGGTCGCCTGGCCGCTGCCGGCGCGCGCCTACGCGGTTGGCGACCGCGGCGCGATGTGGATGTGGAACGCGGCGGACGAGCTCTGGGTCCAGGATCCGGGCATTCCGATCGGGTTCGAGGGCAACCTGATGGACGTCGCCTTCGACCCGGCCGAACCGTTCCGCGGCTACGCGGTCGGCAAGGGAGGCGTGCTGCTCGATTTCGGCAAGGGCTGGGACCAGATGACACTGCCGGCGGGTTACGAGAACGCCAGCCTGACCTCGATTGCCTTCGCCGGCAGCCAGGCGATCGTCGCCGCCGGCCGCGACCTGCTCGTCAACGACGGCGGCGGCTGGCGGGTCGACTCCTCGGCGAGGGAACTGCTCGACCGAGTCCGCGCCGGCAGCCCGCAGCTCTTCGCCGTGGCCGGGCTGCCCGACGGCGGCGCCGTTGCCGCCGGCCGCGACATCGTGATCGAGCGCGACGAGCCCAACTCGCCCTGGCGCTTCTCGGGCCAGCCGATTCTTGGCTCGACCGCGATCGCTGCCGCGGCGGTGCGGGCCGGCGGCTCGGTGCGGGCGATCGTCTCCGTCGTCCCCCAGCTCACCTACCCCCTTGCCGACGACCTGCCTGAAGCCGACCCCAACGTGCCGCCGCCGATCCCACCGCCCTTCGGCCTGCCCGGCGACGGCTACCTGCTGCGCGAGACGGCGACCGGCTGGGAGGACGAGCAGCGCACCGCCTTCGCCGCCTCCGGCGACGACCGGCCGCTGAAGAGCGACCCGGTCCTCTCCCTCCTGCTCGATTCCTCTGGCGAGGGATGGGCAGTGGGCGGCTGGAGCGGCGACGCCGACTCCGCCGGGCGCGGCACCTCTGCCCGCAACGGCGCCGGCCAGTCGATCCGGACGCGGGTGCGGACCGCAGCGGTCTTCCGTTACGGCTCCAGCGCTGCAGCTTCGCCGGCGGCGGCCGGCTTCCGACCGACCCCGATGCCGGCCGGGCCGGCGCGCTTCGCCGTCGCCGGCCACGCTCAGTGCGACTCCTCCTGTGCTGACCTGGCGCTTCAATCGATCGGCCCCGACCGCACCCTGGCGGCGGCGCTGCGCACCGTCGCGGCGATGCGGGGAGGCGCGGGGCCGCGGGCGTTGCTCTACACCGGCAACCGGGTCGAGACAGGCTTGGGGGTCGGCGATGCGACGCGCTACGCCGCGCTCCTGGGAGCCGAGCCGGGGCTGCCGGTCTTTCCGGCGCTGGGCTCGAACGACGCAGCAGGCAGCGCCGGCGCCGGCGCCTTCCAGGCAGCCTTTGCCGGCTTCCCGGCGCCTTTCGGCTCCGGCGCCGCCCCCGCCGGCATCTCGACCGCCGGCATCCCCGGCGCCGCGCCCGATCCGGACGAGGCCCGCACTCATTACGCCTTCGACAGCGAGGGCTCCGGCGGCGCCGTGCGCGTGGTGGTGATCGACAACTCGCTCGGCTCGCTCGCCGCCAGCGACCTGCACCAGAACCCCGACGAGGCGCAGCTGCCCTGGCTGGAAGCGGTGCTCACCGATGCTCGCGCCAGGAGCATCCCGGCCGTGGTGATGGGCAACCGCAGCCTCAACACCAGCTTCACCCCCAAGCTGAACGTCGCCGGCGACGGATCTCAGGTCGCGGCGGCCCTGGTCGCCGGCGGCGCCTCCGCCTATCTCTTCGACCGCCCCGAAGAGAACCGGGCGATGAGGATCCCGGCAGGGGCGGCGCAGACGATCCCCAGCTTCGGGACAGGCACGCTCGGCTACCGGTCGGAGATATCCGGCGCCGTCGGGCTCGAGGTCGCCGACTCCCTCTTCGGCGACAGCGGCGTGATGGTGCTCGAGGTGGACGTCGCCAAACGCGACCCGGCCACCAACGTGGCGCCAGTCGGCGTACGCCTGATCCCGATGATCGAAGACCTCTCCCTGGAGGCGACCGATGGCACCCTGCTGCGCCGCTCGCGCCCGGCGCTCTTCCGCGGCCTCGGCCGCCGCCCGCGCGGGGGGGACCGCTGGGGCCAGGCTTCCGCCGGGTCCGGCAATCCCGATCCATCCGGTGGCGACCCCTACACGCTCTTCCCGCCTGAGCAGTGCCTGGTCGCGGGTTGCGCGGCGAGGATCGCCCCCGAGTACAGCTTCGTCTCCTCCGACCCCGACATCGCCGACTTCGTCCGCCAGGACCCGGCCTCGAACAACCTGCGCAAGCCCTTCCTCGACACCGGCGACAAGGTCGTCACCGACAACGCCTCCGGCCTGCTCTGCCCTTTCAACGCCGGCGCCACGACGGTCACTGTAAGCGCGGGGGGCTTCTCCTACTCCGAACAGGTGACTGTGCTCGACGGCAGCGTCCAGCGGCCCTGCGGCACGCGCCCGCTACGGCCCGATCGCTTCAGGCGAGCGAGCACGGTCGCCGCCCCGCCGGCGCCTCCCCCACCGCCGAACTCACCGCCGGGTAGCCCCCCGGTTGAGCTCTCGCCGCCGCCTCCGCCGGCCCCGCCGCCTCCGCCGGCACCGGCGACGCCGCCGCCCAATCCGCCGCCACCTCCGCCCCCGCCGCCGTTCCTGCTGCCCGGGACGCCGCCGCTGGGAGTCGTGCCGGCGATAGTCCCGCCACCCCCGCCGCCGATCGTGCGCCCGCTGCCACCTGGCGGCGCCCCGGCGCGTACCTACCAAGTCGAGGAAAAGCGTGAAGAGGAGGCGGCGATCGAGGAATCGCAAGCGTTCTCGCGCTACGAGCCGAGCGGCGATGGATTCGGCGTGCCGCCCTACCTGCTCGGCCTGGTCCTGATCGCTGCCCTGGCAGGCGCCTCCGTGCGGGGCGGTCCCGGCGCCCGCCACCGCACCCGCGGGGTCAAGGCTCCGGCTCCAGCTTTCACTCACAACACAGAACGATCCCGAAGGAGTCGAAGATGACGTCGAACAGCCGCCTGACAGCGATCGCCGCCTGGTCCGCACTGGCCTTCTCCCTGGCCGCCCTGCTCTTCGCCGGCGCTGTGGTCTCCGATGCAGCCAAACGACTGCCCGGCGCGAGCCTCAAGCCGCGCAAGTTCGGGATCCTGCGCCTCGACCGTAAAAAGAAGTTCCCGGCCAGCGTGCTGCCGGCCAAGGTCTTCGACCGCTGCTCGCCGGAGACAGTGAAGATCGGGACGGTCTGCATGATGACCAACCCGTATCCGCTGGAACGAGAGGAGATCGGCCGTAACGATTTCTTCTTCGCCACCCAGAAGTGCGCTGAGCTGGGCGGTTACCTGCCGACGGCGGCGCAGCTGATCGGCGCCGCGCCCTACGTCAAGCTCGCCGGGCGAGTCGACGACAACGAGGTCACCGCCTCGACCGACGTCGACGCGACCGACGGGCTCAAGGACCGTCGCGAGATGAGCGCCTCGCTCTCGACGATCTCCTCCGGAGGCCGAGCAGCGGGCTCGCAGGGAGTGAGCGACGTATCGCGCGGCGACCCGAAGGTGGGCGAGCCGGATCCGGCGCCCCTCCCAGCCGACCCGGCGCCCGAAACGCTCCACTACATAACCGTCTACGACAACGGCGACCACGGTGGGTTCGCCGGCGGCAAGCCGGTGGGCCAGACGGAGAACTTCCGCTGCGCCTTCAACCGGGCACAAGGCAAATCCGGCGAGCTGGAGTGACCAGGCGTGAGGGAGAGGGTCGGCCGACCTCCAGTCGAATTTGGGTCACTCGCGCTGCGCGCTCGTGATGGAGAAGGTGCGCGCCTATGGCGCGCAGAAATCGGATTGCATTTCCGCCGCTTCGCGACATTCGCCTGGAGGCCGGCCGACCCTCTCTCACCACAGCTTCCGGTAGCTCCCGGCTGGCGCTTTTGCGCCGGGCCGCGGGATCAGCACGGAAGCTCTTCGGTTGGCTGTTGAAGCTGGTGGAGGGCTGAGGGGCGGTGGGGCGTCTCCGCGGGAATGTCGCCGATAGGCGGCGGAAATGCAATCCGGTTCCTGCGCGGCGTCAGCCGCGCTCCTAATTCGTCGCTAAGCGCCCGCGAAGCGGGCGCTTAGCGACCTCAATTCCCGCGGAGACGCCCCACCGCCCCCACATCACCCAGCACCTACAGCTTTTCCGGTGTGAACCTGTAGCCGATGCCGAAGTGGGTGTGGATATAGCGCCAGTCCGGCGCGACCTGCTCGAGCTTGGCGCGGACCTTTCGCACCAGCACGTCGACTGAGCGGTCGCGCCGTGGCATCTCCCCGCCCCACATCAGCTCGTAGATCTCGGGTCGCTGGACGACGCTGTCGTGGCGCTCGGCGAGCATCAGGAAGAGCTCGAACTCGCGCACGGTAAGGCCTGCCCGTCTGCCGTCGATCAACACTTGGAGCTCTGCTGGACGGATCTCGACGTTGTCGATCTGCAGGCTCTGTCTCGAGGAGTTCGAGGTCGGCGGCATGGCTGGCATGGCCGGGCAGCCTCACCGATTCCGGTGTCGATCCGGTGAATAACTTGTTTCGAACTGGAGAAAGATCCGAAACGCCGCCTGGGTAACCATTTTTTCTCCAGGCAGTTACACGGCGTTCACTTTGCTGCTCCGGCCGGACTCGACACTGGCGCGGTACGTACTCAGAACCCCGCCATCAGGAGCGACACCAGATGAATCGCACCCGTCCCCTTGCCGCCGTGACCGCGCTCGTGCTCAGCGCGTCGCTGGCGACGGCCGCCACCGCCACCGCCGCCACGATCACACTGAGCGGCTCGACCTCGGTCGCGCCGCTGGCGACGAAGCTCGCCAAGGCCTTCGTCAGCCAGCCCCAGAACAGGGGCAAAGTCAAATTCGTGATCCTCCAGGGCGGCTCCGACATCGGCATCACCGACGTCTCACGCGGCCGGGTGACCCTGGGAATGTCCTCGCGCGACCCGAAGCCCGCCGACCCGGGCGGCATCGTCTTCAACAAGATCGCCCGCGACGCGGTCTGCATCGTCACCAACACCTCCAACCCGATCGCCAGCCTCAGCCAGGCCCAGGTCCAGGACATCTTCTCCGGGCGGGTGCGCAGCTGGAGCGAGGTTCCCGGGGCGAGCGCCTCCGGCCCGATCGACCTGGTCGTCCGCACCGCCGCCTCCGGTACCCAGGACGCCTTCCAGAACATCTTCATGGGCCAGACCCTGCGAGTGGCCGGAAGCGCCACGACCAAGTCGTCGAACGGCCTGCAGGCGCAGACGATCAAGTCCGACCCGAACGCGATCGGCTACGCCTCATTCCACTTCGCCGCGGGCCTCTTCTCGGTCCCCTACCAGGGGGTCCCCTGCACCCTGCGCAACGCCAAGTCGGGCCAGTACGCGGGCAGCCGTAACTTCTACTTCGTCAGCCGCGGCGCGGCGACCGGGGTGGCGCAGAAATTCATCAGCTTCACTCGCAGCTCCACCGCTCAGGCGGTCGTCGCCAGCAACTGGGTGCCCCTGCGCTAGTGCCAACCGAGGGGATCGCAGCCCGCCTGCCGGGGCGTCGCGGCCCCGGCGCGGCGAGCGCCGGCCCCCACGGCGGCACGGGGTTCTGGTCGGACGCCCGCGTCGAGCGCCTGCTCGGCGCGGTCGCCTGCCTGGTGCTGGTCCTGATCGTGGGGATGATCGGGTTCGTCTTCGCCAAGGCGTGGCCGTCGTTCGCCGGCAACGGGCTCGCCTGGTTCACCTCGGGCGGCGACGTCGACCTGCAGCTCGAGGACATCTTCGCCTCGCCCTCCAACCCCGCCCAGTACGTCTATGAGCTGCGCGCCTGGCCCCTGCTCTGGGGCACCTTCGTCGTCACCGCCGGCGCGGTCCTGATCGGCATCGTCTTCGCCCTCTTCGCGGCGATCTTCATCGTCGAGTTCGCGCCGCGCCAGGTCAACAGGGTGCTGGAGCCGGTGGTGCGGCTGCTCGCCGCGGTGCCCTCGGTCGTCTACGGGCTGATCGGCATCCTCGTCATCGTCCCCTGGGTCGGCGAGCACCTGATCAGCCTCGAGCGCAAGGAATCGGTGTCCAACGTGGTGCAGCTCGACGGCGCCAGCATCTCGGTCGGAATCCTGATCCTGACCGTGATGATCGTGCCGATCATGATCGCGATCGTGGTCGATGCGCTGCGCGCGGTGCCGCGCAGCTGGACCGAAGGGGCGGCGGCCCTCGGCGCCAACCGCTGGCGGGTCACCTGGACGATCGCGGTGCGCACCGCCCGCCCGGCGATCGTCGCCGCAGCCGTGCTCGCCACGGCGCGGGCGCTGGGCGAGGCGATCATGCTCTCGATGGTCGCCGGCTCGGCCAGCTTCGCGCCCAACCCGATCGACGGCATCACCTTCCTCTTCGAGCCGACCCGGCCGCTCGCCTCGGCCCTGGTCGAGAACGTCGAAGGGCTCTCGGTGGCGCCCTTTGGCGAGACCCTCTTCGCCTTTGCCGCGGTGCTGTTGGTCTCCAGCATGTTCCTCTCGCTGGCCGGCTTCGCCGCCAAGCAGTCGATGCGCAAATACGGAGTGCGCCCGTGAGCACGGCGCCGATCGACAGCGTCCGCAGCTGGCCGCTGCGCGACCGCCTCGGCTACTTCGCCGCCTGGGGCGCGGGTCTGACCCTGATCGCGATCGCCGCCGCGATCCTGACCTACATGGCCTACCGCGGGGCCCAGTACTTCGACCTCGGCCTCTTGCTCGAAAGCCCCAACTCGAGCCTCAACCAGGCGGCGAGCGGCGGCTTTCGCGACCCGCTGATCGGCACCGCCACCCTGCTCGTGCTCTCGACCCTGATCGCGGCCCCGCTCGGGGTGGCGATCGCGGTCTGGCTGACCGAGTACGGACGCCCCGCCGGGCTGGCGCGGGCGGTCGAATCGGCGATCGAGGTCGTCGCCGGCACCCCCAGCATCGTGCTGGCGATGTTCGGGCTGATCCTCTTCCAGGAATGGTTCGGCTTCCTCACCTTCAGCGCCGAGGGCGCCGTGCTCGGCCGCTCCTTCATCGCCGCCGCATCGATGATGTCGCTGATCGCGCTGCCGCTCGTCGTCGGCGCCACTCGTGAGGCGCTCAACTCGATCCCCGGTCACGTGCGCGAGGCCTCCTACGCGCTCGGCAAGACCAAGGCGGCGACGATCCGCCGCGTGCTGCTCCCCGCAGCACGTCCCGGGATCGGCACCGGCGCCGCGCTCGGCATGGGCCGGGTCGCCGGCGACACCGCGATCGTCGTCGTCCTGCTCGGCGCCACGCTGCAGATCCTCAACGGCGGCGACGGCGACGTCTTCGGCTTCTTCAAGGGGACCGGCGGCACCCTGACCAGCTACGTCTATTACAACTCGCCGGCGGGCGAGGGCCTGGCGCCGGAGAAGGCCTACTTCGCCGCCTTCGTCCTGCTGGCGGTCGTGATCCTGCTCAACTTCGTCGTCGCCCGCCTGGCTCGGAGGAGGGAGCCGGCATGGATCCGGTGATGCGGCCCGAAGCGCCCCGCTCGGAGCCCGACCTGGTGCTGGCGCCACCGCCCCCGGTGCGCCGCATCGTCGTCGACGAGGAGCCGACGGTGGTGCAGCCGCCGGCGCCCGGCAACGGTTACGTGCCGCTGGGCGGGCACGGAAACGGGCTCACCACCCAGGTGCGCCGCCGCGAGCCGAGCTCGGCGCCGAAGGTCGAGCGGATGCGCTGTGATGGGGTGTCGATCGCCTACGGCGAGAAGCTCGCCGTCAACCAGGTCACGATCCCGGTTTGCCAGGGCGAGGTGCTGGCGCTGATCGGCCCCTCTGGCTGCGGCAAGACGACGCTGCTGCGTTCGCTCAACCGCCTGGTCGAGATCACCCCCACGGCCACTCGCGGTGGCACGATCACGCTCGACGGGGAGGACATCGACCGGATGGAGGTGACGGCGCTGCGGCGGCGGGTGAGCATGGTCTTCCAGCAGCCCAACCCGTTCCCGATGAGCGTCTTCGACAACATCGCCTACGCGCTGCGCGAGCAGGGGTCGCGGCGGCCCCGCAAGGAGGCGCTGCACGACCACGTCGCCGACGCCCTGGTCCGCGCGGGGCTCTGGGACGAGGTCGGCGCCACCCTGGACCACCCGGCGCTGCGCCTCTCCGGCGGTCAGCAGCAGCGCCTCTGCATCGCCCGCGCGCTCGCCGCCCGGCCCGAGGTGCTCCTGCTCGACGAGCCCTGCTCGGCGCTCGACCCGCGCTCGACCCAGGTGATCGAGGACCTGATCCTGCGCCTGCGCGAGGAGGTGGCGGTGGTGATCGTCACCCACAACATGCAGCAGGCGTTGCGGATCGCCGACCACGTCGGCTTCATGTACCTGGGGGAGCTGGTCGAGTACGGGCCGGCCGAGCAGGTCTTCGGCTCGCCGCGCGAGGAGCGCACGCGCGAGTACGTCGGGGGTGCGTTCGGGTGAGGGCGTACTCGACCGCTCCGCTGGCTATCGCCCTCGCCGGGGTCGCCCTGGTCGCCACCGGCTGCGAATCGACGCAGGACAAGAGCGCCAAGGTCGCCGCCGAACTGGGCCCGGTCGCGCAGGAGGAGGGCCTGCGGATCACCAAGCGAAGCGAGGACGTCAAGGTCGTCTCGACGACCCTGCTCAGCGACGAGAACGGCAGCGCCGTCGTGGTCGAGCTGCGCAACGGGTCGAGCCGAGGGCTGGCCAATGTGCCATTGCTGATCGACGTCCTCGACGCGAAAGGCAAGAGCGTCTACCGCAACGACATTCCGGGGATAGAGCCGGCGCTGGCCGCGGTTCCCTTCATCCCGGCGAAAGGCGACGTCCTCTGGGTCCATGACCAGGTCCTCGCCACCGGAAAACCGGCCTCGGTGAAGGCCACGGTCGGCGCCGGGGGAGACGAGTTCTCAGGAGAGCCGCCAGCAGTCTCCGTGTCGGACCCCAAGCTCGAGTCCGACCGCTTCACCGGTGTCGCCGCCGGCGGCGAGGTGGTCAACGAGAGCGGCGAGGACATCGAGCGACTGCTGCTCTATGCGGTTGTCCGCAAGAACGGAAGGATCGTCGCTGCAGGGCGCGGCGCGATCGAACCGCTGAAGGGCAAGCCGAAGCCGGTTCCCTACAACGTCTACTTCATCGGCGATCCGAGAGGGGCTGAGGTGACGATGAGCGAGTTCCCAACCCTGCCGGGACTGGAGGCAAGATGAGCGGTTCGGGCGAGCAGCCGACGCACTCGATGGATCAGGCGCCGGAGGCCTGCCGGAGCTGCGGGGGGCCGCTGGCGACCGATCAGCGCTACTGCCTCAACTGCGGGCAGCGCCGCGGCGAGCCTCGCGTCGAGTTCCGTCACCACCTCCCAGGCGCTTCAACCACCAGCAACGGGGCGAGCGCCGCGCCACCGGCGCCAGCTGCGCCCCCCGTCGAGGAGAAGTCGCAACCCCAGCGCGACTACACACCGCTGGCGGCAGTGGGCGGGATCGCCGTGCTGGGGCTGATGCTGCTGGTCGGGGTCCTGATCGGCCAGGGGAACAACCCTTCCCCCTCAACTACGCCGACTCAGGTGATCGTGCCCGCGGAGACGAGCAATAGCGACGCGACGGCGAGCGAGGAGGGGACCGGCGGGGGAGCCGCGGCGGCGACGGCAACGGCGAAGGCAGCTGGGAAAGCCAAGGTGAAAGGCAAGAAAGCCGAGGACGCGAGCAGCCTGCTCAACTCAGAAGGCGGCGGGCCGGTGGTCGCCAGCGACGAGGCGCTGCAGGAACTCGAAGAAGACAGCGGCTCGAGCTACTCGGAAAACAGCGCCAAATTGCCGGACGAAATCGCCACCGGCGGAGCGCCGCCGCCGAAGGACAACAAGGCGCCGGGCGGCGGCAGCAAGGGCACGGCGATCGAATGAGCGCCGCCGACCTCGAACAGCGGCGTGACCGCCTCGCCGACCAGCTCGCCGAGCTGCAGTGGGACCTGGGCGGGATCGCCTACGAGATGGCGATCCGCGATCACTTCCGGCTCGACGTGCTCGCCCGCCAGGCGGCGAAGCTGCAGCAGGTCGACGCCGAGCTGGCCGAGGTGGAGCGAATGCTGCGGCTGGACCAGGCCGGCGCCGCCGGCGTCTGTGGCTCCTGCGGAGCGCTCTACGCCCGTGGCTCGGTCTTCTGCTGGCAGTGCGGAAAGGACCTGATGGAGCGCGGCCCGGTGGGGGCTGCGCAACCGCCCCCGGGTGCGCCGGCGCCATGATCGTCGAGCTCTCCGATCGCTTCCTGCGCGCCACCTCGCTGGTCGTCACCGACCGCCGTTGGGCGGCGACGCTGAGCGCGACCGCGCTCGGCTTCGGCCTCTTCGTCGGCGTCGCGATCGGCCCCGGCGCGGCCGGCACGGTGGCAAGCGGCGCCCAGAGAATCGTCATGCCAAGCCCCAGTGGGGATACGAGTGAGGGCGAGGGAGGCGAGGGCGGCGGGGCAGCGCCCGCCCTCGCCGGTCCCGTCGGTGGGGGAGGGGGAGGCGAAGAAGCGTTCTCATCCGAAGCCCTGCCGCCGGCCTCCGAACCGTTCATCCCGGTGGAAAGCGAACCGCCTCCGCCATCCGAAGAGCCCGCCCCGGCGAAAGCGCCGGCTCCCACTGCCGAGGAACCGGCTGGTGTGGAAGCGACCGAGCTGAAAGGCACCGTCGTTCACGCCAATCCGGCCGCCGGCAGCTATGCGCTGGCGATCAAAGGCGGCGAACTAGTGCCGGTCCACGCCGTCAAGCTGCCCCAGGCCGGCGCCAAGCTGAACATCGAAGGGGTGCAGCTCTCCAACGGCACCTTTTCCGAGCAGGAAAAGCCGAAATCGTCTGGCAAAGCGGCGCAGGCGACTCTGCGCGGAGTCGTCACCTTCGTCAACCCCGATCCGCTCGCTCCCGCCTACACCGTCTCCGGCCGCGGCGCCTCGCTCCTGGTCCAGGCTCCCCTCGATCCAGCCGGCGCCGTGCCGCCGCTCGGCGCCCGTGTCACAGTCGACGCGGCGATCGAGCCCAAGGGGGTGCTGCGCCAGCAGACGCTCGAGATCGAAGCAGGCGAGCCGTCGACCTACCTCGACCTCTCCGGCATCTACAACGGCATACACCCGGAAACGGGACAGCTGCTGCTCTCGGCCGACGACACGCGCGCCAGCGAAGCCGACCTGGCCCTCACGGTCGGGCAGAAGATCGAGACGGCGAAACTGAGGAAAGGCGATTCCTACCTCGCCACCGCGGAAATCGCGGCGGACGGCTCCCTGGCGCTGATGGGGATCGCCAGCGACGAGAGGCTCAAAGGCGCCGACGATCCCAAAGCCGCCCAGGGCGACCTGAAGCGCTGACCTTCAACTCGAGTTCTTCTCGCCGGGGAAGAGTGATCTAGTTATTACGACGACGACGCTCACAATCTGCACGAACGTCGCTGTAAGCCAAACTTGCACAACGCCCTGTGGTGGATGCCAGTCGTAACCTTCCGCCGCATAGATCACGAACACGGCGTTGACGACGATGAGTTGAGCCAGCATGGGTAGCAAGATGCCAAGGCCATAGATTCGCTTGAGCTTGATCGACTGCTCGAGGTCGTCGCCCTCCAGCCTCTCCTTTCTGGAGGGCGGGAGCTCTTTCACGGGTGTTGGATCCGTTAGGCCCGTCCTCTCAGCCAGGGAGCCCTGGTTTTCCCCAGCGGGAGCAGATGCCGACGATGGAGGCTTGACCCGCATGAGGCTGACGGCGTCTACTGCGGTCGGTAGAGATTCAGATTCTTGAGACGGTTGACCATTGCCGCTTCGGAGACACCGAACGTCCCTGCCATGTCCTTCTCATGCATGCCCATGCCATGGAGACGCCTGACTTCCTTCTCCGGCATCAGCAGGGCTGCGGCGAACGCATTTGCGAATCGCTCTTCCTCGTCGACTCCCATCGAGGCTGTGCCGTCACGATAGTCGACGTACTCGAAATCCTCCTCGCCATGCCTGACAAAATGTCCAATCTCATGAGCACAGGTAAATCGCTTGCGATTGGGGTGATCACCTGCACTCAGATAGATGGCGGCAGGTTGACCCGCACGCTTCTCGATTGCCCCGGCCACGTCTGGGTCTAGGTACGCGTTGGCGACTTCGATTCCCATCCCCCGCGCGATCTGTGCCGGGTCTACGGGAACCCTGTCTCCCCAGAACTGCTCCAGCACTTCCTGTGCTTTTTCAGTTGCTTCCGTCTTTACGTCCAATGCCGCCTCCTCTAGTCGTGATCGTAGCTCGTGTTGATGCTCTCGATCTCGGCTAAGACTCAGCGTAGGCCGGAGAGCGGACGTAATTGAAGACAAAAGGATTCAGCTACGCCCGCTCCGGCTCCGGCACGTCCGTCTCGCTGATCCCGAAGCGGTCGTAGAGCCGCCGCAGCGGCGCCGGCGCCCACCAGTTCCATTTGCCGAGCAGCTCCATCAGCGATGGCACGAGCAGGGCGCGGATGATGCTGGCATCGATCAGCACCGCCAGCGCCGTGCCGACGCCGTTCTCCTTGATGAAGATGATCTGCGAGGTGGCGAAGGCGCCGATCGCGACGGCGAAGAGCAGCGCCGCGGCGGTGACGATCCGCCCCGTCCGCTCCAGCCCGATCGCGACGCTCTCGGAATCCGAGGCGCCTTTGTCGCGCGCCTCCTTGATCCGCGAGAGCAGGAAGACGGCATAGTCGGTGGAGAGGCCGAAGGCCACCGCGAAGAGCAGGATCGGCATCGTCTGCTCGATCGCTCCCGGGCTGGAGTAGTCGAGCAGCCCCTCGAAGCGGCCGTCCTGGAAGATCAGCACCAGCAGGCCGAAGACGGCGCTGAGGTTGAGCACGTTCATGATCAGCGACTTGATCGGCAGCACCACCGAGCCGGTCATCAGGAAAAGGATCACCAGGGTGGCGATGACGATGATCGCGAAGGCGATAGGCAGGTGGCGGGTGAGGCTGTCCTGGAAGTCGATGAAGTCGGCAGTGGCGCCGCCGACCTGAACGTTCGCGCCCGCCGGCGCCGGCAGATCGCGGATCCGCTCGACCGTCGACTGGCTCGCCTCGGAGGCGAACGGGCTCGCCGAGATGGCCTGGATCACGGTCACTCCGCCTTCGAGGGGCCGGGGCGGGAGGACCGCGGCGACTCCCTCGGCGCGGCGCACCTGCGCCGCGATTCGGGCCGAGCCTTTTGGCCCAGCGCCCTCGACCGCGACCCAGATCGGCGTCTCGCGATAAGGCGGGAACTCTTCGCTGACCGTGTCGTAGGCCTGGCGGGCGCTCGCCCCCTCGGGCAGGACGCTGGGGTCGACCGTGTTGAACTTGATCCCGAGGAAGGGCAGGCCGAGCACGATCAGGAAGAGGGCGCTGAAGGTGGCGATCGGCAGCGGGCGCCGCATCACGAAGCGCGAGAGCCGGTACCAGAAGCCGTGCTCGTCGGGCCGCGTGTCGGCCTCGGCGCGGCGCTGCAGGGCGCGCGGGGCGAGCGAGTTGACCCGGTGGCCGAGCAGGGTGAGGACTGCAGGGAGGACGGTCAGCGAGACCGCCGCGGCGAGCAGCGCCACCAGCGCGCCGCCCAGC
Source organism: uncultured Solirubrobacterales bacterium (assembly GCA_963728045.1). Classification (GTDB taxonomy): domain Bacteria; phylum Actinomycetota; class Thermoleophilia; order Solirubrobacterales; family 70-9; genus VRUE01. The sequence continues at coordinate 666,556 of CAVSIE010000002.1, read as the reverse complement.
CCCATCGAGTAGAGGAAGCGCTGCGGGAAGACGAGCAGCGAGGCGAGGGCTGCCGCCACGGTCAGCGAGGAGAAGAAGACGGTGCGCCCGGCAGTCGCCATCACCCGCCGCATCGCCGCTAGCCCTGGCCCGTCCTTGGCGATCTCCTCTCGGTAGCGGGAGACGATGAAGAGGCTGTAGTCGATCGCCAGCCCGAGCCCGAGGCCGGTGGTCAGGTTGAGGGCGAAGATCGAGATCGAGCCGACTTCGCTAGCCAGGCGCAGGATGAGGAAGGTGCCGACGATCGCCAGCAGCCCGATCATCACCGGCAGCAGCGCCGCGACCAGGCTGCGGAAGAAGACGAAGGAGAGCAGGAAGAGCAGCGGGAAGGCGATCAGCTCCGCCGTGCGCAGGTCTTCCTCGACCTGCTTGTTGACCTGCTCCTGGGCGACGGCGGCGCCGCCGACGATGACGCCCGGGCGGCCGGCGAGCTGGTCGGCTATCTCGCTCCCGCTCTCCTGCCACTCCTTGTCGTCGGTTGGCTTCAGGGCCACCGCAAGGTAGGTCGCCTGGCCGTCTTTGGAGACGAAATCGCGCGAGCCGGTGTCGTAGTAGCCGGTCACGGACTGCACGTCGTCACGGGAGCTCAGCTCCCCTTCGAGAGCGACGATGCGAGCGCGGGTGGCGCGTTTGGCGACGGGCGCGTCCTCGACCACGACGATCGCGCCGGGCGGGCGGTGGCCGGCCGCCTGGAGCGCCTCGCGCGCCTGCACGGTCTCGGTGTCGGGGTCGTCCGCCCCGTAGGGGTCGAGGCGTTCGGCGACCGAGCCGCCGAGCGCGCCGGCGGCAAGGAAGAAGACGATCGCGAAGAGGCCGACGCGGCGGGCGCGGCGGTCGGCGAGGCGGGCGAGGGCGTCGAACATCATTTGCTCCCTTCCTTGGTGGCGGGCGTGAGCAGCTGGGTCTCCATCCGCTCGCACCACCCGGCGAACCACTCGTTGAACTCGATCCCGCCCCGCAGCACCATCAGCGGAAAGGGATCGCCGCTTGCGTCCTTGGCGGCGGCCTTGGGCTCGATCGCCCTCAGTCGCTCCACCATGTTGCGGCGGTGCTTGCGCATCGAGGCGAGGATCGGCGCCGCGTCCTCGGGGGGGAGGACGCCGGCGAAGAAGAGCTTCAACAGCCCCTCCTCACGCATCTCGTAAGTCGTCGGCGGCTGCCGCAGCCAGTCCTTCAGAGCCTGCTCGCCATCCGCGGTGATCGCGTAGACGGTGCGCTTGCGCTCGCCGCGGGGCGCGTCGACTCCCTCGACGAGCCCGGCCTCGGCAAGCCGTTTCAGCTCCGGGTAGATCTGGCCGTAGCTGGCCGCCCAGAAGAACCGGGTCGAGTTGTCGACCAACGCCTTGATCTCATAGCCCGAGCGCGGCTCGCGGCTGACCATGCCGAGGATCACGTAGGCGGTTGGGCTCAGCCCCATGCGCGGGCAATATATCGATCAGATATATCTGTCAGCGTGATCCTGGTCACGCAGGCTCGCCATAAATTGGAAAACGACACTCAAGAATTCTTGACCTTCCTAACAGCAATGGTCATGCTGCGCCTACGCATAGCCGGGGGGAACGGAGAGAAGGCGATGCAGGTCAGTCGGTACAGCAGGCTCGCGCAGGCGGCGGCATTCTGCGTGCTTCTCACCGCTGCGACGCTCTGGGCCTTTCCCGCGGGCGCCGCCGATCGAGCCAACTACATCGTCGTCCTCGAGGAATCGGTGGACCACCCCGGCGAAGTCGCGCGATCCCAGACAGAGCAGCGCGATGGCCGCTTGGGCTTCGTCTACCGTCACGCGCTAAAGGGCTACTCCGCGACGCTGCCCAAGGCCCAGGTGGAGTCCCTGAGGCGCGACCCGCGCGTCGACTACGTGACCCTCGACGACAATGTGTACACGGCCGACGCTCAGTCGAACCCGACTGGCATCAAAAGGATCTTCGCCCACACCAACACCCTTCTGGACATCGATGAAGTCGACGACGAACGCGCCAACGTCGACGTGGCGGTCGTCGACTCCGGCATAGCCGAACACGAAGAGCTCAACATCTTCGCGATGGCCGATTGCGTTCAAGAAGAAAAAGAAAAATGCGCGGAAGGCGAAGTCCTGGACGAAACCTCTCACGGCACCCACATCGCTGGCACGATCGGGGCGATCGACGACAACGAAGGCGTGGTCGGGGTCGCACCCGGTGCTCGCCTGTGGGCCGTGAAAGTGCTCCAGGGGGTTGGAAACACAGGGAGCGAAGCCTGGGCTCTCGCCGGCATCAACTGGGTCGTCCTTCACTCCGAACAGATCGAGGTCGTGAACATGAGCTTCGGCTGCACGAAACTCGACAAAGAAGGAAATCCTGAAGCCTGCAAACACGAAGCGCTCGACCAAGCGATCTCGAACGCGGTCGATCTCGGCCAGGTCTTCGTCGCATCCGCCGGAAACTCGAAAATCGACGCCAAATACCGCAACCCGGCGAACCACCCCGATGTGATCACCGTCTCCGGGATCGCCGACTACAACGGCGCACCGGGCGGGAAAGCCGCGGCCACCTGCGCGAACAAAGGACTTGACGACCAGTCCTACGATGTCAGCAATTACGGCGCCCTGGTGGAGGTTGCCGCTCCAGCCGTCTGCATCGACTCGACCGCCCTCAGCGGTGGCTATAGCGAATTATCCGGCACTTCGATGGCCACGCCACACGTCTCCGGAGCCGCGGCGGTCCTCGCCAGCGCCTCGAATCCCGCAAACCGGGAAGACGTGGAAGCCATCCGCGAAACGATCATCAGCGAGGCGAAAGCCGAATCCTTTTTGGACACCTCAGGCGACGGCATACCGGAGCCGCTCCTCTATGTGGGCAACAAAGCCGTCTTCGACTTGAACGGTTGAGCCCAGGGATCCGAGCCTGCCGGCGGCTATCCTCAGCCGTTCGGCATGAGCGAGGGGAAATCCGACATCGTCGTGATGAAGTTCGGCGGCACTTCGGTCGCCGGTGCTGAGGAGATCAAGCGCGCGGCGCGGCGGATCGTCGCCGCCCGCGAGGCCGGCAGCCAGGTTGTCGCGGTGCTCTCGGCGCGGGGCAAGACGACCGACGAGCTGGTCGCCCAGGCGCTGGAGATCTCTGCCCGCCCCGACTCGCGTGAGATGGACATGCTGCTCTCGACCGGGGAGCGGATCTCCTGCGCGCTCTGCGCGATGGCGATCCACGACATGGGGCACAAGGCGATCTCGCTGACCGGCTCGCAGGCCGGGATCGTCACCGACTCCTCTCACACCAACGCGAAGATCATCGACGTCCGCGCCGACCGCATCAGCGAGAAGCTCGGCGAGGACCGGATCGTCCTCGTCGCCGGCTTCCAGGGGGTCTCGACCGACAGCCGCGACGTCACCACGCTCGGCCGCGGTGGCTCCGACACCACCGCGGTCGCCCTCGCCGCGGCGCTGGGGGCGAGCGTCTGCGAGATCTACACCGACGTCGCCGGCGTCTTCAGCGCCGACCCGCGGATCGTCCCCGACGCTCGCAAGCTCTCGCTGGCCTCCTTCGAGGAGATGCTGGAGATGTCGGCCTCCGGGGCCAAGGTGCTGCAGCTGCGCTCGGTCGAGTACGCGCGCAACCACGGCGTCCGCATCCACTGCCGCAGCAGCTTCGAGGAGGGCCCCGGTACCCTCGTCGTCACCGAAACCGAGGCAGAGCAGGAGACCGTGGAGCAGCCCTTCGTTACAGCAGTGACCCACTCCGAGTCGGAGGCCCGCGTCACCCTGACCGGGATCCGCGACGAGCCCGGAGTCGCCGGCGAAATCTTCACCGCGCTGGCCGACGCCGACGTCAACGTCGACGTGATCATCCAGAACGAGCCCGTCAGCGACGATCAGCTGGCCGATCTCTCCTTCACGATCGACCGCGGCGACCTGGCGAAGGCGATCGAGGCGATCGAGGCGCTCGGCGAGGTCAGCAAGGGCATCCGCACCGACGAGCGGATCGGCAAGGTCTCGATCATCGGCGCCGGCATGCGCTCCCACCCCGGCGTTGCCGCCAGGGTCTTCGAGGTGCTCGGGCCGGGAGCGGATCAACATCGAGATGATCTCCACCTCGCCGATCAAGATCTCGTGCGTCATCTCCGCCGAGGAGATCCCGCAGGCGGTGCGCGCGCTGCACCAAGCCTTCGACCTCGGCGCCGACGCGGTCAAGCCCGAGGACCCGACCGGCGCCGAACACCGGCCCACGGTCAGCGGCTGAGCCCGGCCGTCATACTCGGAACGATGACGGGCAACGGCTACAGAGTCGGAGTGCTGGGCGCCACCGGGGCGGTCGGCTCGACCATCCTCGGCGTGCTTGCCGAGCGTGACTTCCCTGCCTCCGAGGTGGTTCCCTTCGCCTCCGAGCGCTCCGCCGGGCGCCAGATCGAGTGGAACGGCTCGGTGCTGGAGTGCCGGCCGCTGAACGCGACGACGATCGAGGGCCTCGACGTCGTCCTCTCCTCGGCCGGCGGAGCGGTCAGCTCCGAGTGGGCGCCGAAGCTGGTCGAGGCCGGCGCCGTCGTCGTCGACAACACCAGCTACTGGCGCATGCACGAGGACGTGCCGCTGGTCGTCGCCGGAGTCAACCCGGAGGCGGCCGATGCCCACAAGGGGATCGTCGCCAACCCCAACTGCACGACGATGGTGGCGATGATGGCGCTGGCGCCGATCCATCGCGCGGTCGGCCTCGAGCGCATCGTCGTCTCCAGCTACCAGGCGGTCTCCGGCACCGGCCAGAAGGCGATCGAGGAGCTGCGGGCGCAGTCCAAGCAGGTCCTGGGAGGCGAGGAGAACCCGCCCGCGTCGGTCTACCCGCACCGGATCGCCTTCAACGTCCTGCCCCAGGTCGAGAGCTTCAAGGACGGCGACGACTACACGACCGAGGAGCGCAAGGTGATGGCCGAGACCCGCAAGATCCTCGGCGCTCGGCGAGGAGGTGGCGATCTCCGCCACCTGCGCCCGCGTGCCGGTCTTCAGCGGCCACTCGGAGTCGGTCAACGTGCAGACCCGCGAGGACCTCTCGCCCGAGGACTGCCGGGCGCTGCTCGCCGCGGCGCCCGGAGTGGTCGTCGTCGACGACCCCGCCGCCGGGCGCTACCCGCTGGCGATCGACGCCGCCGGCCGCGACGAGGTCCTCGTCGGCCGCATCCGCCGCGACCCCGGCCACGAGCGCTGCCTCAACCTCTGGGTCGCCGGCGACAACCTGCGCAAGGGCGCCGCCACCAACGCCGTCGAGGTGGCCGAGCTGCTCGTCGAGCGCGGCCTGCTCAACGGCAACTAGGCCACCCGCCGAGCCGTTTGGATCAGGACGCGCCGCACGTAGCTCCGTTCGTGCCTCACTTGCCGATGGGTGAAGCGCAGGCACGTCAGGCCGGCGGCGGTGTGCGCTTGGTCGCGAAGCCGGTCGCGGGCCTGTGCCGATGGCGTGCGGTGGTATCGCAGGCCGTCTGTCTCTACGACCAGTCCCAGTTCCGGCCAGAAGAAGTCGACCTCGAATCCGTTGACCCAAGTCTTTGTCAGCGGCATCGGCAAGCCGGCTGAGGCGACGATCGAACGGAAGCGAACCTCGAGGTCCGAGTCGGATAGACGAAACGTGCTTTGGTCGAGCAGGGTGCGAAGCGGTCGAACGCCGGCCTCTCCGGCAAGCCTGTCAATCTCATCCCTCAGCTTCTCCGGATCGATTAGGTCGCGCTTGTCGGCCTCGTTGACCATTCGCTCGAGCGTTCGTGTCTCGCCTTCAGCGGCGACATCAAGGAGGGTGCGTACCACGCTGGTGACCGGGATGGCGTCGTGCCGCACAATGTCCGCCTCCGGCAGCGAGGGGCGACTTCTGGCGCGAATACCGGCTCGCCGGTGTTCGCAGCGGCGCCGTACAGTCACGTCGATCCGGTCGCTGCGCTCTTTGCCGATTTCCCATAGAGCGCCGGCGCTGCGATGGCTCAATGCCGCACCCTTTCCACAGGCTAGGACCGCCGCCATCCAGCGTCGCTCCCTGGTCAGGCTAGGCCAGCCAACCGCGTAGACGCCGCGCTCGACGCGATGCAGCCGCCCCTTCACGAGCCGCTGGTCAATCGCTTCTCGGTGAAGCCAAGCCCCAACAGGTCGCGCCTTGTGATGATGCCGTGCTGTCGTCCTGCCAAAGCCCACGCAGCGGCGCTCCTCACATCCGACTTTGACCTTGCCATAGCAAGGAAAGATCGGATGCTGCCCGAATTCTCCCCCTCAGTTACCCAGATCCTCGGCGATCTCGCCGAAACGCTCGACGAGCGAGCAGAAGAAGTCGTGGCGGGTGATCACCGCGTGGACTTTGCCCTTGGTCGCGATCGGGACGATCAGCACGCGGTGGTGGAGGAAGAGCTCGGCGAGCTGGGTGTCCGAGTAGTCGTCCTCAACGAGCACGTGGTCGGTGGTCAGGTAGCGCCGGATCGGCTCGTCGGCGCACTCGCTGCGCCGCTCAATCGTCTCGTCGACTGAGCGCGAGACCATCGCCGCCGAGGCGAGCTCGCCGACATAGCCGGGAAACAGGGCCGCCATGAACTCGCGCTCGCCAAAGATCCCGGCGAAGCGGCCGTCCGCCTCGACCGCTGGCAGCGCCGGCAAGCCGGCGTCGACCACCCGCCGCGCCGCCGGGCCGATCAGCTCGTCGGCGCCGAGCGGTTCTATCTCCTGCAGTGCCTCGTTGATGATGGAGTCGGGCATAATCGTCTCCTCCTCAGAGCGCGATATAGCGGATAGCGATGTAGCCGGTTGCCAGAACGATCGAGATAAAGGTCACCGGGAGACCGACTCGTAGGAAGGTCATGAAGCCGATCGGCGTGCCGGCGCGCTCAGCGAGCCCGGCGGCGGCGACGTTGGCGGCGGCGGCGATCATCGTCGCGTTGCCGCCGAAGCACGCGCCCAGCGCCAGCGACCACCAGTAGGCATCGTCGCCGGTCGCGCCAGCCGACTCCTGCAGTTCCTTGACGACGGGGATCATCGCTGTGGTGAAGGGGATGTTGTCGACTACCGCCGAGCCGATCGCCGCGACCCAGACGATCCCCAGCAGCTCCGCCGTTCGCTCGCCGCCGGTCACGTCCTTGACCGCGTCGGTGATGTGGCCGATCGCCCCGGTCGCCTCCAGCGCCCCCACCATCACGAAGAGGCCGATGAAGAAGAAGAGGGTGGTCCACTCGATGCTGGAGAGCGCTTTCTCAAGCTGCACCCTCGTCACCAGCAACCCGATCGCGGCCCCGGTCAGGGCCACGGTCGCCGGCTCGACGTGGAGTGCCTGGTGGGCGAAGAAGGCGAGCACGGTCAGTGCCAGGACTGGGCCGGTGCGGCGCAGCTCGGCCGCGTCGCGGATCGATGCGGTCGCATTGAGCCCCATCACTGCCGCCCGGTTCTCCTCGTCGACCTGGAGGCGGCGGCGGAAGACGAGGTAGAGCAGCGGCACGACGACCGCGAAGGTGACGATCACGATCGGCGCCAAGTTGACGATGAAGGCGTTGAAGCTGAGCCCGGTGGCACCGGCGATGATGATGTTGGGCGGGTCACCGATCAGGGTCGCGGTGCCGCCGATGTTGGAGGCGATCACCTCGATGATCAGCAGCGGAACCGCGTCGATGTCGAGCGCGTCGGCGAGCAGGAAGGTGATCGGCGCGATAAGCAGGATCGTGGTCAGGTTGTCGAGGAAGGCCGAGAGCAGGGCGGTGATCGCGGCGAGGCTCATCGTTACCGCGAAGGAGCGCCCGCCGGAGATCTGCCCGGCGCGGATCGCGACGAAGTCGTAGACCCCCGTCTGCTGGGTCAGGTAGACGAGGATCATCATCCCGACCAGAAGGCCGATCGTGTTGAAGTCGACCGACTCGATCGCCTGCTCCTGGGAGAAGTCACCGACGAAGAGGACGACGATCGCGGCCCCGAGCAGGGCAACGTTGGTGCGGTGCAGCTTCTCGCTGGCGATGATCACCAAGGCGATGAGGAAGGTGGCTACGGCGATGGCCATTGAGCGCCTTTCGGGGTCGACGACGAACGTGCCGACCAGGCTTCCCGGCTCACCTCATCGAACACTACCTACTCCAGGACTCGACTATCTGTCCGTCACACTTCCGTGAACCACGCGTAATGTTTTGTCAGCTAAGGTCGCGTCATGGAGCAATGGGAGCGCGAGAGAATTGACCGCCTCGAAAAAGCGCGTCGCAGAGCTCGAGTGGAAGAACTTCGAGCGCTCGCTGTTCGTGTTCCGTCTGACTATGTATGGGCTCACGGCAGCCTTCGTGGTTCTCGCGCTCGTGTCGGTAGCGATCGGCGCTTCGAGCTCTGCCTCTGGCTGAGCCCTAAGCCGGGACGCCGGCCAGCCGCGCCTCGACCAGGCCGGTCGAGGCGATGTGCTTGCTCATGCCGAGCTGCTTCGGCTCGTAGCCGAGGGCGAGGCCGACCAGCTGCGGCAGGTGGAGGACGGCGAGGCCGAGGTCGCGATTGACGACCTTGGCCGCCTCGGGCTGCTGCATGTCGAGGTTGAGATGGCAGAGTGGGCAGGGGGTGACGAGGCAATCGGCGCCGGCGTCGAGCGCGTCGCCGACGTGGGTGCCGGCCTGGCGCAGCGAGGTCTCGCGGTTCATCGTGATCACCGGGAAGCCGCAGCACTTTCGGGCCCCGTCATACTCGACGACCTCGCCGCCCAGCGCCTCGATCACCTTCTCCAGGTAGAGGTCGCGCTCGGGGAACTCGTCATAGCCGAGCCGCTCCTTTGGCCGCACCACGTAGCAGCCGTAGAAGGGGCCGACGCGGAGGCCGGAGAGCGGCCGCCGCACCTTCTCCGAAAGCTTGTCGAGCCCGTAGTCCTCGACCAGCAGCCAAAGGAAGTTCTTGTTGGTGAAGCCGTCCTTGCCCCTCTCGTAGGAGAGGCCCTGGCCGCTCAGCACCTCGTTGATATGGGCGCGGTAGGAGGAGTCGGCGTCGAGCCGCTGCTGGCACTCTGACTGCGCGCCCTGGCAGGTCGAGCAGATGTTCATCATCGCCAGCCCGGTCTGCTGGGCGAGGGCGAAGGTGCGGGCGTTGAGGGTGTCGGCCAGCTCCTGGTTGTGCTCGGCGATCACGCCGGCGCCGCAGCAGTTGGCCCGGTCGAGTTCGACCAGCTCGATCCCGAGCCGCTCGGCGACCAGCGCCATCGAGCCGTGCAGTTCCGACGTGAAGCCGCGCGAGACGCAGCCGGGCCAGTAGGCGAGCTTCATGCGGTCTCGACCTCCCTCTCGTCGGGCTCCGGCTCAACGTCCTCCTCGCCCTTGATATAGATGTTGAATTCCTCGCGGTGCTCCTCCGCGTGAGCGTAGATCGCCTTCACCTCGTCCTGGGCGCCGTCGGGGAGCTTCGGGTGGACGCCCGGGATCAGCTTCGACAGCGAGCGCGCCTTGCCGGTCTTGAAGGCGCGGATCCCCGTCGGGATCGAGCCGAGCAGACCCTTGATCGCGCTCTTGGTCGGCTTCAGCTTGCCCTTGACGCCAGGCGCGTAGGACTCCTGCAGCAGCAGCGCCTCGTCGAGTGTCCCCTTCTTCTCGATGATCTTGACGAAGGCGGCCTCGTGGTTGTGGCCGTTGTTGGGGTCCTCGATCCCCTCTTCGCCGGCTTTGCGGCGCAGGCGCATGATCTGGTCCATCGGCGCCACGCCCTTGGGGCAGGCGTCGATGCAGCTGAAGCAGTGGGTGCAGTCGTAGATCCCGTGCGGGTCGTGGGCGAGGTCGTGGAGCCGCTCCTTGGTCTCGGCGTCGCGCGGATCGCCGACGAAGCGGTAGGCCTTGGCCAGCGCCGCGGGGCCGATGAAGTCGGGGTCGGCCTCCATCGAGAGGCAGGAGGAGACGCAGGCGCCGCACTGGATGCAGGCCATCGACTGGGTGATGTCGATCATCGACTCCGGCTCGACCACGTACTCGCGCTCGGGCGGGTCGCCGTGGGGGAGGAGCCAGGGAGTGACGCGGCGGATCTTCTCCCAGTGCGTCGACTCCATGTCGGTGATCAGGTCCTTGATCACGGGCATGTTGCCCATCGGCTCGACGACGATCGGCTCGGAGCCGCCGTTGCGCCGGTTGGCCGCCTCGTGCGCCTCGCCGATCTGGGTCTTGCAGCCGAGTCCGGACTGACCGTTGACCTTCATCCCGCAGGAGCCGCAGATCGCCGCGCGGCAGGAGCAGCGCACAGCGAGCGAGCCGTCGTCGCGATCCTTGGCCTGAAGGATCCCGTCGAGCACCGAGAGCGAGGGGTCGAGGTCGACCTGGAACTCCTCCCAGTAGGGCCCCTCGCCGCTCTCCGGCTGGTAGCGGCGGACTTTCAAGGTGTAGGTGGCCATCTAGTAGGTCCTCTCCTCGGGCTCCCACTGGGTGATGGTCACCTCTGAGTATGAGATCTCGGGCCCGTCGTCCCCGCGCTGCAGGTCGATGTGTTTGAGCCACTCCTCATCATTGCGCTCCGGGAAGTCGGTCCGGTACTGGGCGCCGCGGCTCTCCTTGCGCTCCAGCGCCGCGACGCAGGTGCAGTCCGCGTTGTCGAGCATGTAGCCGAGCTCGATCGCCGCCAGCAGGTCCTGGTTGAAGACCCGGCCGTGGTCGTCGATGTAGGCGGACTTCGCCTCCTCCTCGAGCCGGCGCACCGTCCCCAGCGCCTCCTGGATCCCGGCCTCGTCGCGGAAGACGGCGACGTGCTTGTCCATCGTCGTGCCCAGCTCGAGCTTGATCTCCGAGACGCGGCGGCCTGAGCCCTTCTCACGCGAGAGGATCGCGTCGATCGCTGCCTGCTCGGCCTCGAGCACCGCCCGGGACGGCCGCGAGCCCTCGATCCGCTTGGCGCGGGCGGCCGCGTCGACGCCGGAGCGGCGGCCGAAGATCAGCGTGTCGAGCAGCGAGTTGGCGCCGAGCCGGTTGCCGCCGTGGACCGAGACGCAGGCCGTCTCGCCGGCGGCGTAGAGGCCGGGGATGTCGGTGCGGCCGTCGACGTCGGTCTTGATCCCGCCCATCGTGTAGTGGTTGCCGGGCTTGATGCGGATCGGTTCGCGGGTGATGTCGACGCCGGCGAAGTCGCGGCCGACGAGGACGATCTCGCGCAGCGCCTCGTGGATCCGCTTTTTCGGCACCACGGTGATGTCGAGCGCGACGGTGCCGTCGGGGAAGCCGCGCCCCTCGTTGATCTCGGTCTGCTCGGCGCGGGAGACGACGTCGCGCGAGGCCAGCTCCATCTTGTTCGGCGCGTAGCGCTCCATGAAGCGTTCGCCCTTGGCGTTGAGCAGGTGGGCGCCCTCGCCGCGGGCGCCCTCGGTGATCAGGAAGCCCTTGCCCGCCAGCGTCGTCGGGTGGTACTGGATCATCTCCATGTCCATCAGCTTCGCTCCGGCCCGGTAGGCCATCGCGATCCCGTCGCCGGTGCAGATCAGCGCGTTGGTGGTCGGCTTCCAGACCTGGCCGTTGCCGCCGCAGGCGAGGATCACCGCCTTCGCCTCGAACAGCTCCATCGAGCCGTCGGCGACGTTGCGGGTGACGACCCCGCAGCACTCGCCCTGCTCGTCGAGGGCCAGCGCCGTGCAGAACCACTCCTCGTAGCGGGCGACCGCCTCGGAGTGCTTCATCAGCTGCTCGTAGAGGACGTGCATGATCGCCTGGCCGGTGATGTCGGCGACGTAGTAGGTGCGGGCGGCGGAGGCGCCGCCGAAGGCGCGGGTGCCGAGCTTGCCCTCCTCGTTGCGGTGGAAGGTGACGCCGAGGTGCTCGAGGTGGAGGATCTCCTCCGGCGCCTCGCGGGTCATGACCTCGATCGCGTCCTGGTCGCCGAGGTAGTCGGAGCCCTTGACCGTGTCGAAGGCGTGCGACTCCCAGGAGTCGCCGGGATTGAGCGCCGCGTTGATCCCGCCCTGGGCCGCGTTCGAGTGCGAGCGAACCGGGTGGACCTTGCTGAGAATCCCGACCGAGACGCCCTGCTCGGCGGCGGCGAGGGCGGCGCGCTGCCCGGCGAGGCCGGCGCCGATTACGAGCACATCATGGGAGGGCACGAGCGCGGACTCTATAGAGGGAAAATCCGACCCCGCGGTCGGATTTACGGCCGCTCGGCGCCTACAGCCAGCGCTCGTCGAGCCGCCGGATCGCCGCCTCGGCGAGGCGGATGCCGTCGGCGACGCTGCCGAAGTCGACGTTCTCGGCGAGGTCGTTGGGCCAGTGGTAGTTGGCCGGGTTCTTGAGGTCGGTGCAGCCGCAGAGCGAGGCGGTCTCATATCCCGCCGCCAGCGGCTCGAGCCCATCGGTCCCGTTGTGAAGGCGCAGGTTGGGGTAGAGCCAGATGCCCAGCTCCTCGGCGAGGCCGTCCATCAGCTCGAGCGAGCGACGCGGGTACTCCCACATTTTCAGGAAGCCCTCGCCGCGCAGGACCAGCAGGTGGGGGGAGCCGATCGAGTCGATCGAGAGGAAGAAGGTGCTCTCCCGGGGCAGGCTCGTGGAAGTGGCGCTCGCCGAATGCCTTGATCCCCTCGCTGAACGACTCCTCCGAGCCGGTCGAGAGCAGGATCACCCGGACGCCCTCGGGCGGCTCCTCGACCAGGCGCCGGGCGAGCGCCAGCAGGGTGATGACGCCGGTCCCGTTGTCGTTGGCGCCGGGAACGGTCTTGCGCCGGCCGATGTCGGCCATCGCCGCGACGGTCCCGATGCCGAGGAAGATCGCCCAGCTTGGCGAGCAGACGGCGACCGCTGAGGGCGCCGAGCGCGGCGAGGATCGGCCCGCCCGACCACCGGTGCCATCAGTGCCGGGCTGGTGTCCTGCCCCTCGATCAGCCCGAGCCGGTCGGCGAGTTTGGGCAGTCGCCGGGTGGAAGATGAGGCCGGAGTGGGCGGCGTCGTGGTGGCTGACGATGACCACCGTGCGCTCGGCGTCGGCGGTCGCCCAGCTCGCAGACGACGTTGTAGGCGGTGCGGGTCGGCAGCGGCTTGCGCAGGCGTCGCTTCCCGGGCGGGAAGTCGTCGGCGATTCCGGCCGCCCCCACCGCGCCCAGCGCGGCCCCGAGCAGCCGTCGCCCGCGCAGCGCCGCGAGCCCGCCGAGCGCGCCCAGCGCAGCGCCGAGCCCGAGCGGCCACCAGTAGGTGCCGTGGGCGGGCTCCGCCTCGATTCGGGCCTCGGCGCCCACCTCGGCGAAGCGCTCGACCAGCCACTCGGCGGCCTCGCCGCTCGCCCTCGGAGGCGGATGGGCGGTAGATCTGCTCGAGCTCCTCGAGCAGCTCGCGCAGCCAGGCCTGGTCGGGCGTCCCAGTGCTCGCGATCGTTGGTCATGCCGCCACGATATCGACCATACCTGCCACTTACCATTGGGTGATGCTCGGTGGCAGCTCGATCACCCTCTTCCACGTGCGCGGCATCCGGATCGCCGTCGACTGGTCGTGGTTCCTCGTCCTCTTCCTGGTGATCTTCTGGCTCTCGCGCTTCTACGGCGACGTGCTGGGGGAGCGGGTTCGGAGGCCGCCGCCGTTCGCCCTCGCCGTCGTCAGCGCCGTCGGCTTCTTCGGCTCGATCGTCCTGCACGAGCTCGGCCACGCGATCGTCGCCCTGCGCAACGGGATCGGCATCTCCAGCATCCAGCTCTGGATCTTCGGCGGGATGGCGCGGATGGACCGCGAGTCGGACAGTCCCTCGACCGAGTTCAAGGTCGCGGTCGCCGGCCCCCTGGTCACCCTGGCGATCGTCGTCGTCCTGACCGTGATCGGCCTCGCCGCCGCCGGCCCGGATGAGTTCTGGCGGGCGGTGCTGATCGAGAGCGACGCCGGCGTCTCGGGCGCGCTGGCCGCCGGTCGCCTGGCTGGCGTCGATCAACTTCCTCGTCCTCGTCTTCAACCTGCTGCCGGCCTTCCCGATGGACGGGGGCCGGATCGTGCGGGCGCTCGCCTGGTGGCGCACCGGCGACCGCAGCTCTGCCACCCGCTTCGCCGCCCGCCTCGGGCGTGTCTTCGCCTACATCTTCATCGGCGGCGGCCTCCTCCTGATCTTCGACGGCGCCGTCTTCGCCGGCGTCTGGCTCGCCCTGATCGGCGTCGTCATCAACGGCTCGGCCCGGGCCGCCTCGACTGCAGACCGCGATCACCGGCCGGATCCAGCACATGCAGGTGTCCGACGTGATGGACCGCGAACCCGTTGCGATTCCCGGCGAGCTATCGGTCGAGAAAGCGCTCGACGAGTACTTCCTGCGCTACCGCTGGCCCTGGTTCCCGGTCGTCGATGCCGCCCACCGCTTCCTTGGGCTCGTGGTCCGCGACAAAGCCGACGAGGTGCCGGAGATCTCCCGCGCCACCTCTCTCGTCTCGGATCTGCTCGAGCTCGACGACGGCACCTTCCAGGTCCGGGACGACGCTCCGCTCGACTCGCTGCTGGGCAACCAGGCTCTCCGTCGCTTCGGCGCCCTGATGGCAGTTGACGCCGACGGTCGCCTCTCCGGAGTGGTCACCGCCGAGCAAGTCGGAAGAGCGCTGCGAGACGCGACCAGCTAGGCGTCGGCGCGGTGCCGCTCGATGATGCGGCCGAAGTCCGTGCCGGCCGGAAGCGTGCCGAAGGCCTGGCCCCAGTCGCCGGCGAGGCGGGAGGCGCAGAAGGCGTCGGCGACGGCAGGGTCGCCGTAGCGGACCAGAAGCGAAGCCTGGAGGGCGACCGCCATGCGCTCGACGATGCGGCGAGCGCGGGTCTGGATGGTGTCGATGTCACCTGGGATCTCGTCGCGCAGAGAGGAGACGTAGGCATCGAGCTTTGGTTCGGCTCCAGCACCCTCGAGGACCTCGGCGAAGAAGGCATCGACGGAGGCCGGGCTCTTGACCATCCCGCGCAGCACGTCGAGGCACTGGACGTTGCCCGAGCCCTCCCAGATCGAGGCGAGCGGGGCCTCGCGGTAGAGGCGAGGCATGCCGGACTCCTCGACGTAGCCGTTGCCGCCGAGGCACTCGAGGCACTCGACCGCGTGCGACGGGGCGCGCTTGCAGAGCCAGTACTTGAGCACTGCGTTGGCGAGGCGCCGGAACTCGGCCGCCTCCTCGTCGCCTGCGGCGACCTCGTCGTAAGAGCGGGCGAGGCGCATCGCGGCGACCGTCGCCGCCTCCGACTCGACGCAGAGGTCGGCGAGGACGTTGCGCATCAGCGGCTGCTCGATCAGCTCAGCGCCGAAGGCGGAGCGGTGGGCGGCGTGGTTGAGGGCCTGCACGACCCCGGCCCGGTAACCCGTCGCGGCGCCGATCACGCAGTCGAGCCGGGTGTGGTTGACCATCTCGATGATCGTCGGCACGCCGCGGCCCTCCTCGCCGACCATCCGTGCCCAGGCGCCGCGGAACTCGACCTCGCTGGAGGCGTTGGAGCGGTTGCCGAGCTTGTCCTTGAGCCGCTGGATGTGGAAGGCGTTGCGCTCGCCGTCTGGCGTCCAGCGCGGCATCAGGAAGCAGGAGATGCCAGATTCGGTCTGGGCGAGGACGAGGAAGGCATCGCACATGGGAGCCGAGCAGAACCACTTGTGGCCGACGATCTCGTACTCGGCGCCAGGACCGCCGCCGTTCAGGGGCGTCGCGGTCGTGGTGTTGGCGCGCACGTCGGAGCCGCCCTGCTTCTCGGTCATCGCCATTCCGCAGAGGGCGCCGCGCTTGCGCTCTGCCGGCAGCGAGCGCTCGTCGTAATCGAGCGAGAGGAAGCGCTCCTCCCACTCGGCGGCGAGCTCGGGCTGTTTGCGCAGCGCCGGAATCGCCGAGTAGGTCATCGAGATCGGGCAGCCGACCCCGCTCTCGGCCTGCATCAGCAGCATGAACATCGCGGCGCGGGCGACGTGGGCGCCGCCCCCCGGTTCGCGCCAAGGGGTCGCGTGCAGCCCGTGATCGATCCCGATCCGCATCAGCTCGTGCCAGGAGACGTCGAACTCGACCTCGTCGATGCGGTTGCCGTAGCGGTCGTGCGTGCGTAGCTGAGGCTTCTTCTCGTTCGCTTCGAAGCCCCAGCGGATCGTCTGCCGTGAGCCGCAGATCGCTCCCAGCTCTTTCGCCTGCTGCTCGGCCCAATCGCCGCCCTCGCGGCGCAGCGCCTCGACCAAAGGGAGATCGGCGTCGAAGGGGTTGTAGTCCTCCAGCGGGGGTGGCTGGTTGAAGACCTCGTGGGTGCTCGCGGAGCGGCGCTCGACGGTCGCCATCGGACTGATTGTGGCAGTCCATCGGTAGCATCGCCGCGCCCGTGACGAAGATCCAAGTAAAGAACCCGATCGTCGAGCTCGACGGCGACGAGATGACCCGGATCATCTGGGCCTTCATCAAAGAGCAGCTGATCCTGCCCTACCTCGATCTCGAGCTGATCTACTTCGATCTCGGGATCGAGAGCCGCGACGCGACCGAGGACCGGATCACGGTTGAAGCCGCCGAAGCGATCAAGCAGCACGGCGTCGGGGTCAAGTGCGCGACGATCACTCCCGACGAGGCGCGGGTCGAGGAGTTCGGGCTGAAGGAGATGTACCGCTCGCCCAACGGGACGATTCGCAACATCCTCGGCGGCGTCATCTTCCGTGAGCCGATCGTGATCTCCAACATCCCCCGCCTGGTGCCGGGGTGGACGAAGCCGATCGTGATTGGCCGCCACGCCTTCGGCGACCAGTACCGCGCCACCGACATGGTCGTCCCCGGTGAGGGCACGCTGACCCTCACCTACACGCCCAAGGACGGCGCCGAGCCGGTCGAGCTCGACGTCTATGACTTCCCTGGGGGCGGCATCGCGATGGCGATGTACAACCTCGACGACTCGATCCGTGACTTCGCCCGCGCCTCGATGCGCTACGGCCTCGATCGCGGCTACCCCGTCTATCTCTCGACCAAGAACACGATCCTGAAGCGCTACGACGGCCGCTTCAAGGACCTCTTTGCCGAGGTCTACGAGAGCGAGTTCAGGACCGACTTCGAGGCCGCCGGCATCAGCTACGAACACCGGCTGATCGATGACATGGTCGCCGCCGCGTTGAAGTGGGAGGGCGGGTACGTGTGGGCCTGCAAGAACTACGACGGCGATGTCCAGTCCGACACCGTCGCTCAAGGCTTCGGCTCGCTGGGACTGATGACCAGCGTGCTGATGAGCCCCGACGGCAAGACGGTCGAGGCCGAGGCAGCACATGGCACCGTCACCCGCCACTACCGCCAGCACCAGCAGGGTAAGCCGACCTCGACCAACCCGATCGCCTCGATCTTCGCCTGGACGCGGGGCCTCGCGGCTCGCGGCCGGTTGGACGAAGCGCCTGAGGTTTCGCAGTTCGCCGAGACGCTCGAGCGGGTATGCATCGAGACGGTCGAAAGCGGCAAGATGACTAAGGATCTGGCGCTGTTGGTCGGTGGCGACCAGGAGTTCCAGACCACCCAGGAGTTTCTCGCCTCGATCGACGAGAGCCTCCAGCGGGCGATGGCCTAGTCCGCCTGCGCCAACTTCCGAACCCCACGATCCAGGAGAACAGATACGTGAGCGATCCAGTCAAAGTCACCGTCACCGGCGCTGCCGGCCAGATCGGCTACGCCCTCCTGTTCCGCATCGCCAGTGGGCAGATGCTCGGCCCGGATACGCCGGTCGAGCTGAGCCTGCTGGAGATCCCCGACGCGGTCAAGGCGGCGGAGGGCGCCGCGATGGAGCTCGACGACTGCGCCTTCCCGCTGCTGCGGAAGGTAGACATCTACGACGACCCGAAGCAGGCCTTCGAGGGGGCCAACGTGGCGCTGCTGGTCGGCGCCCGCCCGCGTGGGCCCGGCATGGAGCGAGCCGATCTGCTGGAGGCGAACGGCGGCATCTTCAAACCGCAGGGCGAGGCGATCGCCGCTGGGGCGGCAGGCGACATCAGGGTGCTGGTGGTGGGAAATCCGGCCAACACCAACTGCCTGATCGCGATGTCGAATGCGGATGGTGTGCCGCGTGAGCGCTTCACCGCGATGATGCGGCTCGACCACAACCGCGCAATCGCCCAGGTTGCCGACAAGCTTGGCAAGCAGGTTTCCGATGTCACCAACATGACGGTTTGGGGGAACCACTCGACCACGCAGTACCCCGACTTGGTCAACGCGAAGGTGAGCGGCGGCAGCGTCTGGGACGCGGTCGGCGACGAGGCGTGGATCGCGGACGAGTTCATCCCCCGGGTGGCCAAGCGGGGAGCGGCGATCATCGAGGCGCGTGGCGCCTCGAGCGCGGCCTCGGCGGCCAACGCGGCGATTGACCACGTGCGCGACTGGGTGCTCGGCGCCCCGCCGGGCGACTGGGTGTCGATGGGCGTTCCCACCGATGGCTCCTACGGGGTCGAGGAGGGGATCGTGGCCGGTCTCCCGTGCGAGTGTTCTGGTGGGGAGTGGTCGGTTGTCGAGGGGCTGGAGATCCCAGAGTTCTCCCGTGCCCGGATCGACGCCAGTGCCGCTGAGTTGCGCGAGGAGCGCGACGCGGTCAGCGGTCTGGGGTTGGTCTAAGGCTTACGTAGTCAAAAAAAGAGGCCGGTCCGCTAGGGACCGGCCTCTCGCGAAAAGCGCGTACACCAAGGACTATTTGGTCGGGTGGTACTGGCGCCCTTTCTTCGTGACCCTTCCCTCTTGCTCGAGTTCGCCGAGCACACGGTAGAGGTAGTTGGGCTTGATCTTCATCGATTTCGCGATCTCGGACGCGCTGATGCCGGGGTTCGCCTCTACCAGCGAGACCGCCTGGTCGGCGCGGGTACCGCCGCGACGACGGCGTTTGCGACCCGGTTTACGGCCAGCGGTGGCTGTAGCGGCTTTGGGCGGCCGGCCAGGGCCGCGACGACCTGAGCCACGAGGGCGGCCGGGACCGCGGCGGGCGACTTTGCCACTGCCTGAAGAGCCTCCGCTGCCCAGGAGGGCGATGGCCTGCGCGATGCGATTGCGCTCCTCGTCGAGATTGGCAAGGTGCTTTTCGAGATCCGCGCGCGAATCATCGAGTGCGTTGCTGTTTGGCATCTTGTTCCTTTCGTCCCGTAAGCCTTGCGCCTTCGCGGGTTGTCAGCATTGAGCTTTTGGGAGTCTGGCACAGTCACAGTGACAGTGACTGTTCATATGGTCAAATGATGCTGTGCATGCTTGTCCGCTTGACAGGCAAGTTTCAAAACGGCCAAGCGTGAGCCAGTCAGCTGATGTGAGCCAGTCGGCTGGGAAGCGCGAAGGCTTAGTTCCTCCGCTGCCGGGGGAGGGTGCGGAAGATTACGTCCCAGAGGGGCGAGGAGACGCCGTAGCCGTAGCGGTGGTCCTGGAAGTGGTGACGCATGTGCTGGGCCCGCAACCGCTTGCCGAGTTTCGACTTGGGTACGAAGTGGTGCACGTAGTAGTGCGTGTAGTCGTAGAAGAGGTAGCCGAGCAGGAAGCCGCCAAACAGCGGGTATGCCTCAGGCGTGCCGAACAGCAGCGTGAAGGCGCCGAAGAAGAGGGCGGCGAGCGGGATCGAGACCGCCGGCGGCATCACCAGCCGCATCTTGTCGTTGGGGTGGTCGTGGTGGATGCCGTGGATGATGAAGTGCATGCGGCGGCCGAAGGCATTGTCCGGCTCCCAGTGGAAGACCAGCCGGTGCAGCCAGTACTCGGTCAGGGTCCAGAGGCCGACCCCGCCGAGGCTGAGCAGCGCCACTTGCCAGACGGCAAGGCCGCGGTCAGCGCCCAGCCACTCCATCGCGACGACCACGGGTCCGAAGACGAGGGCCGGGATCGCGGGGTGCACCCGGGAGAAGAAGTTGAGGAATTCGCTCTCGAACAGCTGCGGGGAGGCCGCAAGCTTGTCGGTCCGGTTGGAGACGTCCATCTTTGGCCAATGGTAGCGACGGCAAGACCCGGCTTTCGCAAGACGCGGGGAAGTTGTAACGAGACTGTGTCAAAGAGGTTGCGCTTTGCGGAAATGAGGCTCGCGGAATCGTCACGGCAGTGCTTACATGCGCCGCCATGCCGCGCAAGAAAAAGCCGCCCAGCTGCGAGGACTGCTACTTCCGCAAGAACCTGCTCTGCGCGCTCGAGCTGGAGGAGCCCTGTACGACCTTCCGCCCCGACCGCCCGGAGGGCCTCGTTCCACCCCGCCAGCCGGTCCTCTTGATGCGCCCTCCGCGCTGGGCAAGCCAGACCGGCGCCGCATAGCCCCTCGCGCTGGCTATGGTTTTCGCTCATGCCTGAGCGCGATCTGTTCGCCAACTTCGCCTGGGGCCGGACGACTTACGTGGCCCGGCGCAGCAGGGGATTCTCTCCGAATGTGGACGTCTACTACTGCGGCGAACCGCAGCGGGCGGTAGTCAAGGTCGACCTCGCCGGGATCAACCTGGAGGAGGTCGGGATCGAGGTCAGCGGTAGGCAGCTGGCGATCATCGGGCAGCGACCGGTGCAGGAGACCGAGGGCCGCGTCTACCAGCAGGTGGAGATCCCCTCGGGACCGTTTCGGCGCGTCGTCGAGCTGCAGGTGGACGTCGACGCCGAACGAGCGAAAGCGACGTACGAGGATGGCGTGCTGCGAGTCGAGCTACCGCTGCGCGATCCCGCCGAGACGACGCGGCGGGTGCCGATTGGGAGGGACTAGTGCGGACTCGCGAGAGGCAGCGCTGATGGAGGGCAGCCCGGTCCTGGAAGTGGTCGAGTCCGAGCTCGACGCGGAGGATGCGATCCGGGCCAGTGAGCCGCTGCCCGACGCGCTGCCGGTGCTGCCGCTGCGCGACACCGTCACCTTCCCCGAGACCCTCACCCCTCTGGCGGTCGGCCAGGAACGCTCGATCAAGCTGGTCGACGACGTGCTTGGCGCCAACCGGATGCTGGTGATGGTCGCCTCGCGGGACCCAGAGAACGAGGAGCCCGGGCCCTCCGACCTGTATGAGGTTGGAGTCGCCGGAATCGTCGCGCGCATGCTCAAGGTCCCCGACGGGACGATCCGCATCCTCGTCCAGGGCGCGCAGCGGGTGCGCCTTGGTCCCTACGTCGCCGAGGAGCCCTACCTGGTGGCACGGATCTCCGAGCTGCCGGACGTGTTCGAGGAGAGTCCCGAGTTGGAGGCGCTGACCCGCAACGTACAGCGCACCTTCTCCGAGATCATCGAGCAGATCCCCTATCTGCCTGAGGAGCTGCAGATGGCGGTCGCCAACATCGACGACCCCGCCGCCTTGGCTCACCTGATCGCCGGCGCCCTGCGGATCTCCACCGAGGAAAAGCAGGAGCTGCTGGAGCAGGTCGACGTGACGGCGCGGCTCCGCCACCTCTCTCAGATCCTCGCCCGCGAGCTCGAGGTAGTCCAGCTCGGCACCCAGATCCAGTCGCAGGTCCAGTCGGAGATCGACAAAGGTCAGCGCGAGTTCTTCTTGCGTCAGCAACTGAAAGCGATTCAGGACGAGCTCGGCGAGGGGGACGAGCAGCAGGCGGAGGTCAACGAGCTGCGCCAGCGGATCGAGGAGGCGAAACTGCCCGAGCACGCCCAGAAAGCGGCCGAGCGTGAGCTCTCGCGGCTGGAGAAGCTGCCCCCCGCCGCGGCCGAGCACGGCGTCATCCGCACCTACCTCGAGTGGCTGGTAGAGCTGCCCTGGTCGGCCGAGACCGAGGACAACCTCGACATCTCCCATGCCCGCGAGGTGCTCGATGCCGACCACTACGACCTGGAGAAGGTCAAGGACCGGATCCTCGAGTACCTGGCGGTGCGCAAGCTCAACCCCTCCTCGCCCGGCCCGATCCTCTGCTTCGTCGGGCCTCCCGGCGTCGGCAAGACCAGTCTCGGGAAATCGATCGCCAAGGCGCTCGGCCGCGAGTTCGAGCGGATCTCGGTCGGCGGCGTCCGCGACGAGGCGGAGATCCGCGGCCACCGCCGCACCTACATCGGCGCGATGCCGGGCACGATCGTCCGTGCCCTGCGCGACGCCGGCTCGCGCAACCCCGTGTTCATGATCGACGAGATCGACAAGATGGGCGCCGACTTTCGCGGCGACCCTGCCTCGGCGATGCTCGAGGTGCTCGACCCGGCCCAGAACGACAGCTTCCGCGACCACTACCTCGACCTCGAGTTCGATCTCTCCGACGTGATGTTCATCGCCACGGCGAACGTCCTCGACACCATCCCGGGCCCCCTCCAGGACCGGATGGAGACGATCGAGCTGGCCGGCTACACAGTCGATGAGAAGCGCCACATCGCCCGCCGCTACCTGGTCCTGCGCCAGATCGACGCCAACGGCCTCAAGCCCTCTCAGATCGAGTTCGCCGAGCCGGCCCTGACCGCGATCATCGAGGAGTACACCCGCGAGGCGGGCGTCCGCAACCTGGAGCGCCAGATCGGCACGATCTGCCGCAAAGTCGCCCGCGAAGTCGCCGAGGGCAAGATCAACGGCAAGGTGAAGATCTCGGCGAAGCGGGCGCGCGAGCTGCTCGGCCGCCGCCGCGTCTTCGCCGAGCAGCGGCGCCGCACCAAGGACCCCGGGGTCGCCACGGGACTCGCCTGGACCCCGACGGGCGGCGACGTGCTCTTCATCGAGGCGACAGCCATGCCGGGCTCGGGCAAGCTGACGATCACCGGTCAGCTCGGGGACGTGATGAGGGAGTCGGCGCAGGCGGCACTCTCCTACGTGCGCGGCCACTGGCGGGAGCTGGCGCCGGAGCTGGGGGAGAACTGGTTTGCCGAGCACGACATTCACATCCACGTGCCGGCGGGGGCGGTGCCGAAGGACGGGCCCTCGGCCGGCGTTGCGATGACCGTGGCGCTCGCCTCGTTGATCAGCGGCCGGCCGGTCCGCAACGACGTTGCGATGACCGGCGAGGTGACGCTGACCGGCCAGGCGCTCCCAGTCGGCGGGCTGAAGGAGAAGTCGCTCGCCGCTCAGCGGGCGGGGATCAAGCGGGTGATAGTCCCCGAGCGCAACGAGGGCGATATCGCCGAGATCCCAGAGCACGAGCGCAGCGAGCTCGAGTTCACCTACGTGGACGAGGTCTCGAAGGCGATCGACGAGGCTCTGGTTTCCTGAGCATGGAGGCCGCCGGCGCCCTGGGCAGGGGCAGCCTGTCCACCTGGGTCGAGGCGGTGCGCGAGACGGTACGGGCGCGCTCCCGCACCTTCTGGATCGTCGCCGGGCTGACGCTGCTCGCCGCGGGGCTGCGCTTTGCCACGCTCGGCCTGCAGGCCTACCACCACGACGAGATCGTCACCGCCAGCCGTGTCCTGCGCGGAGACTTCTGGCATGCGATGGACGCGGTCGGCTTCAGCGAGTCGGCGCCACCGTTCTACTACGCGCTGGCTTGGCTCTGGACCCAGGCCACCGGCACCGGCGAGTTCGGGTTGCGCTCGCTCTCGGCGCTGGCCGGGGTCGCCACCGTGCCGGTTACCTACCTGATCGCCGCCGAGCTGCGCGATCACCGCGCCGGGATCGTCGCCGCGGCCCTGGTCGCCGTCAACCCGATGCTGCTCTGGTACTCGCAGGAGGGACGCGGCTACGCGCTGCTGGTCCTGCTCACCAGCATCTCGCTGCTCTACTACCTGCGCGCGCTAAAACGCGGCCGTAGTCGCGACTTCGCCTTCTGGGGAATTGCCTCCGGCCTGGCCCTCGCCACCCACTATTTCGCCTTCTTCGCGATCGTCGCCGAGGCGGCCTGGCTGCTGTTCCGCCGTCGCCGGCAGGCGCTCGGCGGTGTCGCGATCGTCGCCGCCTTCGGCCTGCTGCTGCTGCCCCTGGCCTACCACCAGATGTCCTTCGGTCACGCCGAATGGATCGGCAACCACTCATTGGGCCACCGCCTCTGGGAGATCGGGGTCGTCTTCAGCGTCGGCGAGATCGGAGACATCATCGCCCGCCCAGAGCGGCCGCTGCTCGCCCTGGCGCCGGTGGCGCTGATGGTGGCCGCGCTGGCGCTGCTGGTCCTGCGGGGTAGCCAGCGCGAGCGCCGTGGGGGCGGTCTGGTGTTGGCGATCGCTGTGGCCACCGTCGCGATTCCGTTCGTCCTCGCCGTGCTCATCCCCAGCAAGGACTACATCCTTGCCCGCAACCTGCTGCCGGTGTTGGTCCCACTGTTGGTCGCGGTGGCGATCGGGCTGACCCTGCAGGGAGCGCGCCGCAGCGGCGCCGTGCTTGGCGTCGTCCTGATCGCGTACTCGTTCGGCTTCTGCGTATGGACGAGCTTCTCGTCCGCTCTGCAGAGGCCCGACTGGGAGGCGGTGGCGCAGCGGCTGGGGGAGTCGAGCGCGCCGCGGGCGATGGTGACCTGGACGATCGGGCAGGCATCGCTGCGTTACTACCTCTCGACCGGTTCCTTCCAGGCCCGTTCCTCGGAAGGCTTCTCCTGGTTCGTGCACGAGATCGACTTCATCTCCGATGGCCCGGCGCCACCGGCGCCGCGAGGGCTGCTCGCGCCGGGATTCCGCGAAGTCGGCCACGAGCGCGTCGGTCGTCTCTACATCCGTCGCTACGAGCTGCCGGGGCCAGAACTGGCCCGGCTGAGCCTGCGCGACCCGCGCAGGGTCGACACCGGCTTCCGCTCGAACGGCGTGCTCCTGGATGGAATCGGCCCGCAATGACGCCACACCAGGGGTTCTGGCTATCCTGACCTACCCCCGGAGATCCAGCGAGGAGAAGGTATGAGCAAGACGAAGACGAGCCAGGCAGCCGATCTTTACTCGACTGCGCGCGAGAACCCCTATGTGCAGCGTCTGGTCGAGGACGAAGAACTGCGCGACAGCCTCCGCGAGGCGTTCGAGGCGGCCCGCGGCGCCTACACCCGCGCCACCGGCAACGGCAAGGGGGCGGTCAAGGCGGTCACCAGCGACAAGAAGGTGCAGAAGGACCTGCGCGTCGCGGCGGAGAGCCTGCGCGACGTCTCCGAGCAGCTGAAGGCGCCGCGCAAGCGCAAGAAGAGCCGGCTCGGGCGTCTCCTCCTCTTCGGGATCGTGGCCGCCGGGATAGCGCTGGTACTCAGCGAGGATGCCCGCAGGACCGTCCTCGATGCCCTCTTCGGCGCCGAGGAGGAGTTTGAGTACACCAGCTCCAGCATCAACGGCTCCTGAGCGCCCAGACACCGGCAGGCGGCGTCCTCGGTCGCTCGCGTGCAGAGCACGCCACGCTTCCTGCGTCCTTGCCTGCCGGCGTCTGGGGACCGTCAGCCGGAATAGACTGATCCCCTGATGGAGGCAGCGACCACAGAGCGTGAGCTGAGCGGCGAGAAGGCGCAGCGCATCGTCGACGCGATGCGCGACAGCGTCGCCACCCGCGGCGCCGCCGGCTCGACCTTCGAGCACGTAGCCCGCGAGGCCGGCGTCAGCCGCGGTCTCCTCCACTACTACTTCGGGACCAAGGAGCGGCTTTTGGTCGAGGTCGTTCGCCGTGACGCCGAGTTCCGCGTCGCTCGCCTGGACGAGCCGCTGGATAGGGCGAAAACAGTCGACGACGTTCTCGACGTTCTCGTCAACAGCCTCACCGAATTGATCCAGAACGAACCTGGGTTCTTCCTCTTGCTCTACGAGCTGTTCAGCGCTGGCCGCCGCAACCCGGAGATCCAGCACGAGGTCGGGCAGCTCTTCGAGCGCACCCGCTCCCACGTCGCCGAGAGCCTCAAGGCGAAGGAGCGGGAGGGTGTGCTCAACCTTCGCTTCGACGCCGAGGCGATCGTCTCTTACCTCTTCGCCGTCGGTGACGGTTTTGCCCTGCAGGCGCTTTCCGATCCGAGCCGCGAGGTCGACAGCGCCCTCGCGGCGGGTGTCGCCTCGGCCCGGTATCTGCTCGTCAGCGAGTAGCCGCCTCCTGGCGACTTAGTCGCGCGTATCGCGACCAAATCGACAGGTCCGAGTGATCGTCCTCACAGACGAGAGGTTGCGTCTGCGAAAGACTGGCCAACCAGCCAATGCGTGAGTCGATGGTCCAGCTTGCAGGGTTTCTCGGCCGCCGCCGCCGCTGGGTCCTAGGGGCATGGATCGCGATCGTGCTGCTGGCTCTGCCGCTCGCCTCTCGCCAGACGGAACACCTGACGGGCGGCGGCTTCGACGTCCCCGGCAGCCAGTCGCAGGCGGCCAGCGAATCGCTCGAGAAGGACTTCGGCGAGAGCGCCGACGGCATCGTCGTGCTGCTGCAGGCGGACCGGGGCGCTGGTCGGCCCGAGCGCACCGCGGCGGTCGACCGGGTTCGCGAGGAGGTCGCGAGCCTCGACGAAGTGATCCTGGCGCCGGGCGCCGCAGCTCGTGCCAAGCTCCAGCTGGCCAGGTCCGACACAGCGATGTTGCCGTTGCGCAGCGAACGCTCGCCCGATGAGCTGGTCGACTCCGCCGTCACCCTGCGCGAAGACCTCGATCCAGGCACGGCTCAGGACGGCGTCACCCCCTACCTCGCCGGGCAGCCCACCATCTGGGCCGGGATGCAGGAGCTCTCCAAGGAAGACCTGGCGAAGGCCGAGGCAAGCGGCTTCCCGATCGTCGCCCTGATCCTGCTCGTCGTCTTCGGCTCGCTCGCCGCCGCGGCGCTGCCGCTGGCGCTCGGCTTGGTCAGCGTGATCGTCACCGGGGCCCTGATCTATTTCATCTCGCTGGAGATGACCACCTCGGTCTTCGTCACCAACATGGCCTCGATGATCGGGATCGGGGTAGCGATCGACTACTCGCTCTTCATCCTCGCCCGCTACCGCGAGGAGCGCCGCGCCGGCCGCGACTGTGATGAGGCGCGCGCCGAGGCGCTCTCCACCTCCGGCCTCGCCGTCGCCTTCTCCGGCCTCGCGGTGATCGTCTCCCTCGCCGGCCTCTGGATGGTCGACAACCAGGCGCTGCGCTCGATGGCGCTCGGCGCGATGACTGTGGTCGCCGTCTCGATCCTGACCGCGACCACCCTGCTGCCGGCTCTGATCGCGATGCTCGGCGACCGCGTGATGCCAGGTGGCATCGTCGCCCGTGCGCTGCGCTTCGTGCGCCGTCCGTTCCGGCGCGGTGGTGGCAAGGGCCCGGCCACCGAGAAGCGCGCCGCGTTCTGGGAGCGCTGGGCCGCCACTGTGATGGCGCGCCCCTGGCTCGCCGTGGCCGGTGTCTCGGCGGTGCTGCTCTTCCTCGCCTCGCCGATCCTCTCGCTGGAGACGGGCACGCAGGCGCTGGGGCAGTTCCCCAAGGGCAGCGACGTGCGGGTGGGCAACGAGCTCGCCGGCAAGCAGGTCGGTGGCGGCGCCGACCCGGTTCAGATTGTCGCCACCTTCGAGGGTGGGTCGACGCCCACCGCGGATCGTGCCGCCGTCGCCGGGTTCGTCCGCATGGTCGAGGCGACGCCGGGCATCAGTTCTGTGGCGCCCCCGGCCTTCGCCGGCGACAGCGTCCTGGTCAAGGCGACGCCGAGCGCGCCCAGCGAGTCCGACGCCACCGTGGCCTTGGTCGAGCGCCTGCGCGACAGCGTCGTGCCGGCGGCAGCGCTGAGCGAGCGCGCGGCGGTCAGCGTCGGCGGAGAAACCGCGCGCAGCCAGGACGCCCGCGCCCAGATCAGCGGCTCGATGTGGAAGATCGTCCTCTTCGTCCTCGCGCTCAGCTTCGTCGTCCTGATGCTGATGCTGCGCTCGCTGCTGCTGCCGCTGAAGGCGGTATTGATGAACCTGCTCTCGATTGGCGCGGCTTTCGGCGTCGTCGTCGCGATCTTCCAGTGGGGCTGGCTCGATGGCCTGCTCGGCTTCGAAAGCCAGGGCGCGCTGGACACGATCAACGTGCCGCTGATCTTCACCATCGTCTTCGGGCTCTCAATGGACTACGAGGTCTTCCTGATGTCCCGGATCCGTGAGCGCTACCTGGAGCACGGCGACAACGAGCGGGCGGTCGCCGAGGGCCTCGCCTCCAGCGCCCGCACGATCTCCTCGGCGGCGCTGATCATGAGCTCCGTCTTCGCCGTCTTCGTCCTCACCGGCGTTCCCTCGATCAAGGAGCTGGGGCTGGGTTGCGCGATCGCGATCGCGATCGACGCGACCCTGGTGCGGCTGGTCCTGGTGCCGGCGGCGATGAAGCTGATGGGCGAGTGGAACTGGTGGATGCCTTCCTGGCTCGACCGGGCACTCCCCGATGTCTCTTTCGAGGGCGGCACGGCCGAGCCCGAGCCGGCCGAGGCCTGAGCGCGCCCCAGCGACTACGATCCCGCGCATGGGGACGGGAGAGGCTTTGCGGGTCGACGAGGACGTTGCGTTCGCGGGGGCGGCGCGGCAGGCGGAGATGGTGCGGGCCGGTGAGGTCTCGCCGACCGAGCTGGTGCGGCTCAGCCTCGACCGCATCGCTCGCCTCGACCCGCAGCTGAACGCCTTTCGCAAGGTCTTCGCCGAGAAGGCGCTGCTCGAAGCCGAGCAGGCCGAGGCGCGCCTGAAGGCGGGCGAGGAACGGCCGCTGCTGGGCGTGCCGATCGCGATCAAGGACGAAGTCGACGTCGCCGGCGAGGTCAAGACCTGGGGCACCGACGCCTTCACCGAGCCCGCCAGGGAAGATTCAGAGTTCGTGCGGCGGCTGCGCGAGGCCGGCGCGATCATCGTCGGCCTGACCAACCTTCCGGAGCTGGCGATCTGCGGCTTCACCGAGTCAGCTACCTACGGGGTCACCCGCAATCCCTGGAACCCCCAGCGCACCCCGGGCGGCTCCAGTGGTGGCTCCGGCGCCGCGGTTGCCGCTGGGCTGGTTCCGATCGCCTCGGCCGGCGACGGCGCTGGGTCGATCCGCATCCCCGCCTCCTCCTGCGGCCTCTTCGGGCTGAAGCCGTCGCGGGGCCGGGTCTCGCTTGCTCCCGAGCTCGAGGGCTGGAAAGGCCTCGCCGTCCTCGGCTGCCTCAGCCGCACGGTGCTCGACACCGCCCTCTGGCTCGACATCGTCTCCGGCGGCTCGCAAGAGCCCGAGGCGCCTCCGCCCCCGGATCGCCCCTTTGTCGAGTCGGCCAAGGAGCCCCCCGGCAAGCTTCGCATCGCCTACTCGACGCTCGCGCCTCGCGCGATCGCGCCGCCCACCGTCTCCGACGAGGCGAAGGGGGCCGTCGCCGACGCCGCCGAGCTGATGCGCTCGCTCGGGCACGAGGTGGTCCAGCGCGATCCCGAGTGGGGCGCGATCGGCGACAACATCAGCGCGCGGTTCCTGCACGGCGTCGCGCAGACTGTCGAGGAAGTACCGCACCCAGAGCGGCTCGAAAGGCGGACCCGGGGCTTCGGCCGGCTCGGGAGCATCCTTCCTGAAGCCCTCTACGAGCGCGCGATGCGCGGCCGTGTCGCAGACGTGGCCCGCGTCAACGCGATCTTCGACTCCTGCGACGTGCTGCTCATGCCGGTGATGGGCGGCACGGCGCTGCCGGTCCGTCGCTGGGAGAGCCGGGGCGCCCTGCACACCGTGCTTGGGATGAGCCGCTTCTATCCCTACTGCGTCCCCTGGAACCACCTCGGCAACCCGGCGATGTCGATCCCGGCCGGCTTTGCCGCCGACGGGATGCCGCTCTCGTTCCAGGTCATCGCCCGCCCCGGCGACGAGGCGACGCTGCTCTCCCTGGCCGCCCAGCTCGAGGCCGAGCGCCCCTGGGCGGACAGCCGCCCGCCGATCTCCTAGCGCCCTGCTAGCTCGGGAAGACCTTGCGCATCCGCGCCAGCTCGCGGAGAGAACCGCGGGGGCGGAGGCGGCGCTGCAGCACCATCTTCAGCGGGTTGGCGTCGGGCTTGCCGGTGGCGACGAAATCGGCCCAGCTCGTCTCCAGGACCAGATTCGGGTTGGGAGCCTCGCCCGGCTCGGCCCGGGTCGAGCCGTTGTCGATCACCAGGTGCCAGGGGTCGGCATCGGTGAAGCGCCACTGGTAGACCAGCGGCGATCCGTTGGCGGCCCGCGGGTCGACGACCCGCTCGACTACGTCGAAGTAGAGGCGCTGCAGCTCCGGCGAGGCCTCCGGCGTGGCATCGGGCGGGCCGAGGATCCCGGCCATCATCAGCTTCACCTGGCGCTCGGCGACCTGCTCCTCGCTGGCCTCGGGGTCGAAGGGGAAGACGCCCGGCGGCATCTCCTCCGTCGGGTAGCCGATCGTGCGCCAGCGCTGGCGGATCAGTTTGAGGCCGAAGGCGAAGATGTCCTCGAGCGAGAAGCCGTAGCACTCGGTGTACTGGCGGTCCAGGTTGGGCGGTGAGAAGACTGCCGGGCCGTAGGGGAGCACTTCGCGCAGCAGCTCGGTCACCGCGGCGCGGTTCTCCTCGCAACCGGGCTTGCCTTCGCCCAGCAGTTCGGAGAGAACCTTGACGCCGAAGCCGATGTGGCGCTGCTCGTCGCGGGAGACGTTCGCCATGCCGGAGCTGAAGCCGGGCATCGTCTCTTCGGAGGAGAAGAAGTCCTCGATGAAGTGCTGGCCCGGCTGGGCGAGCGAGCCCTCGACGATCAGGTGGTAGAGGGTGATCGCCTGCGCGTACTTGGGCAGTGAGCGGTCCTTGCGCAGTTCCTCGGCCATCACGTCAAGCCGGTCGAAGATGCCGCGGTAGCCCCAGTTGAGCTGCGGCAGGGTGGAGGAGAGGGTCTGCTGGATCGAGTCGCCGCCGACCCCGATCACCTCCTTGAAGAAGCGGTGGAAGAAGACCGAGTGGCGCACCTCGTCGACCTGCTGGGTGGCGAGGAAGTAGGACTGCTCCTCGGTCGGGGCGGCGGTGATGTAGGGGGCGAGGGTGTCGGCGACCCGGTCCTCGCCGTAGAAGAACATCGAGTAGATCCACATCGCCGAGCGGCGCTGGACGTCGCTGAGCGAATCCCAGCCCGCTTTGTCCCCGGAGAAGTCGATGTCGTAGGCGCTCCAGTTCCCCCCCTCCCAGCGCTTGTAGAGGTCCTCGTAGGTGATGTTGTCCATCAGCTTCTGGGACGCGACGCTCATATCTCTCCTTTGGACGCGGCGCCGTGCTCGAGGGGCGCCTCCGGGCTCTCTAGGGCAGGTTACCGTGATCCTGGCCAGCCAGCCAGTTTCGCCTAGGTGACGTCGCTCACAGAGGCCGGCAGCTCGATCTCACGCTTGAGGATCTTGCCGGTGGGGCCCTTGGGGAGGTCGTCGAGGAACCAGACCACGCGCGGGTACTTGTAGGCGGCGATCCGCTCCTTGACGTAGGCGCTGACCTCCTCGGGCGCCAGCTCCTCGCCCTCATGGAGGACGACGGCGGCGCCGATCTCCTCGCCCCACTCGTCGTGGGGAACGCCGACGACCGCGGCTTCGCGGACCTTGGGATGCTCGTAGAGCACCTCCTCGACCTCGCGCGGGTAGACGTTGTAGCCGCCGCGGATGATCAGGTCCTTCTTGCGGTCGACGATGTAGAAGTAGCCCTCCTCGTCGGTGCGGGCCATGTCGCCGGAGTGGAACCAGCCGCTGCGCATCGCCTCCTCGGTGGCGTCGGGCCGCTGCCAGTAGCCCTTCATGATGTTGTGGCCGCGGATCACGATCTCGCCGACCTCGCCCTGGGCGACCGGGTTGTCGTCCTCGTCGACCACCTGCATCTCGACCCCGTCGATCGGGGTGCCGATCGAGCCGGGCTTGCGCTCCTTGTCCGGATGGTTGGAGCAGGCGACCGGTGAGGTCTCCGAGAGCCCGTAGCCCTCGAGCACGACGGCGCCGAAGGCGTCCTCGAAGCCGCGCAGCACCTCGACCGGCATCGAAGCGCCGCCGGTGATGCAGGTGCGCAGCGCGGAGGTGTCGAAGCTCTCGCGCTCGGGGTGGTGGAGAAGGGCGCCGAACATCGTCGGCACGCCGTAGAAGTGGGTGACGCGGTCGCGCTGCATCGTCGCCAGCGCCTCGCCGGGATCGAACTTGGGCACCAGCGTCAGGCAGGCGCCGACTCGCAGCGAAGCGTTCATCCCCACCGTCTGCCCGAAGGAGTGGAAGAGGGGGAGGGCGCCGAGGACGACGTCGCCCTGGTCGATCTCGCAGGTGGTGCGGCTGGATACCTCGGCATTGCGGGCGAGGTTGAGGTGGGTCAGCTCGGCGCCCTTCGGCTTGCCGGTGGTGCCCGAGGTGTAGAGGATCACCGCCGTGTCGTCCTCGGCTGTGTCGGCGAGGCCGCTGACCGGCTCATGCTCCGCCAGCATGGCCGCGAAGGAGGCTGGCTCGACCTCGATCAGCTCGGCGCCGGCCTCGGCCGCGCCCTCGCGCGCCTCCTCGGCGAAGCCGTGCCAGGCGAGCAGCAGCTCCGCGCCCGAGTCCTCCAGGTAGAAGGCGATCTCGCGCCGCTTCAGCAGCACGTTCATCGGCACCACCACGCCGCCCGCGCGCAGCACGCCGTAGTAGGCGATCGGGAACTGGGGCACGTTGGGCAGCATCACCCCGACCCGGTCGCCCTGCTCGAGCCCCTTCTCGCGCAGCAACGCCGCCAAACGCGCGCTGGCGTCATCGAGAGCGG
The DNA here is from genome assembly GCA_963728045.1 of uncultured Solirubrobacterales bacterium. GTDB lineage: Bacteria > Actinomycetota > Thermoleophilia > Solirubrobacterales > 70-9 > VRUE01. The sequence goes on along the minus strand of CAVSIE010000002.1, from coordinate 634,231 downwards.
CGTAGCTCAGCTCGGCATCGCCGAGCCGGATCGCCGGACTATCTGGGGTGCGCTCGGCGCTCTCGGTGACTGTTGAAGCCAGGTTCATCTCATCCCTCCCGCGGGGAGTCTAAGCCTCGATTGGCTCTACGCGGTGCGCCTTCTCCTCCAGGCTCCCGTTGCGCCGGCTCATCGCCCAGGCGAAGGCGCCGCCGGTGAAGAGCATGAAGGAGGCGTAGACGGCGGCGGGAATGCCGACGTCCACCGCGAGTGGGGCGGCGACGGCGATCGCCAGGGCCGAGTTGTGAATTCCCAGCTCGAGCGCGATTGCCGTCGACTGGCGATCGTCTAGCCGGGCGAGCTTCGAGATCGAGAAGCTGAGCGTCATCGCCGCCACGTTGAGCGCGAGCGCCGCCCCGGCGACCTCGGCGAGATTCTCGCCGACCGTGTCGTACTCGCTGGCGATCGCGCCGAGGACGACGAGCGCGAACAGGGCGAGCGAGGCGCGCCGTACCCGCGGGTAGATGGCAGCGACCTGGGCAGGGTGCCGCCTGCGCATCTCCATCCCGATCGCGACCGGAACGATCGTGATCGCGAAGACGCGGGCGACGACGCCGAGCATGCTGACGTCGCCGATCCCGGTGGCGTCGAAGTGATCGGTGGCGAGGCTGAGGAAGAGCGGCACCGTGATCGTCGCGCCGACGCTGCTGATCGCGGTCATCGTCACCGACAGCGCCGTGTCGCCACGCGACAGGTGCGTCAGCATGTTGGCCATCATCCCGCCGGGGGACGCCCCGAGCAGGACCAGGCCGACCGCCAGCTCGGGCGGCAGCGCGAACAGCTCCGCCATCGCGAAGGCGAGGAGGGGGGAGATCAGCGCCAGGTTGAGCATCCCGATCGCGACTCCGCGCGGCGCGACGAGGACGCGCCGGAAGTCCTCTCGGGTCAGCGTCAGCCCGAGGCTGAACATGATCACCCCGATCGCGCCCGGCAGCACCACCGAGGTCAGGAATGGGCTGTCCACGCCGCCGAGCGTAGCTTCGCGTAGGATTGCGCGCCGTGAAGGCGCTGCTGACAGCGATCGTGGCATGCATGGTTTTGGCGTTCGCCGGCTGCGGCGACGACGACTCGACGGATACGGGCGGAGAAGAGACGACCGCCGCGCAATCCGGTTCGACGGATACGAAAACCAAGCCCGTGGTCGAAGTTCCCGAAGGCGCGCCGCCGACGGTCCTGGTCCAGGAGGAACTGGTCGAGGGATCCGGCCCTGCGGCGAAGGCCGGCGACGAAGTCACCGTCCAGTACGTCGGCGTCGGCTACGAAAGCGGCGAAGAGTTCGACGCGTCCTGGGGTCGGGAACCGTTCCCCTTCCAGCTTGGCGCCGGCCAGGTGATCAAAGGCTGGGATGAGGGCGTCGAAGGGATGAAGGTCGGGAGCCGCCGCCAGCTGACCATCCCGCCGGATCTTGCTTACGGCGAAGAAGGCTCACCGCCTGCGATCGGCCCCAGCGAAACGCTGATCTTCGTAGTCGATTTGCTTGCGATCAAATAGAGCACTTTCGCGCTAGTCGAAAATTTCGTAGTATTTGCCGCCATGAAGGCGCTGATGCTGACGATTGCCGTCTGTGTGGGCCTGTTGATGGCCGGATGCGGTAGCGACGACTCCTCGAGCGAGGCGACGGGATCCGGCGGCGGGACTACGGATCAGAGCACCACCTCGGAACAATCGGACTCGAGCCCCGTCGCAGTCAGCACCGATCCCGATGACGCGAACGCGGAGGGAGCGGAGCCCGATCCGGACACCGGCAAAAGACCTGAGCCCGTGATCGACGTTCCCGACGAGCCACCGCCAGACGGACTTGTGGTCACCGACATCGAAGAGGGCGACGGCGCCGAAGTCAAAGAAGGCGAAGAAATCTTCGTCGACTACGTGGGCGTCTTCTACAAAGACGGCAAAGAGTTCGAAAACAGCTGGTCGGGGAAAGCGCAGGAAGCCTTCGTCAAGGGCAAAGGCATCCTGATCGACGGTTGGGAGCAGGGGGTCGAAGGGATGAAGGTCGGCGGTCGCCGCGAACTGATCGTGCCCTCGAAACTCGGCTACGAAACCGGCGTCCTGATCTACGTGGTCGACCTGCTCAAAGTCGCCCCGCCTCGGGGCAGCACTGGGCCCTCGGGTAGCGGCGGGGCCTCGGGTGGCGACGGATCCTCGGGCAGCGGCGCCGGCCCATTGGGCCAGTGAGCCCCTCGAGCGTCCGCAGCCCTCTCCCCAGATGCCTGGCGCTGCTCGCTGTGCTCTGCGCGTCACTGGCGCTTTTCGCGTGTGGGGGCGATGCCAACTCTTCGGACGAGGTCGAGAAATCCACTCAGACGTCGAACCTGACTAAATCACTGCCGGAGGCCAATCCTCCGAACAGCCCGCCCTCGAAGCTCGTTATTCGGGATCTCAAGGAGGGCTCTGGCCCCGGAATCAAGAAGGGTGACGAAATAGCGCTCCATTACGTCGGGGTTGACATCAAAGGGAAAGAGGTCTACTCGAACTTCACCTACAACAACGGGAAACCGCTCGAATACGAGTTCGAATCGGGGGCCTACTTCAGTGGCTGGGAAAAGGGGGTGAAGGGCATGAAGGCCGGCGGCCGGCGCGAAATCTGGATCCCGAAACGCCTCTCCCAGGAAGAACTGAAGCCGCTGTTCTACGTCATTGAAGTCTTAGAAGTCAAAGCGAAACCCCAGTCGACGCGGCAACCGGCCACGCCCGACGTCAATCCTCCTCAAGACCCGCCGAACAGGCTCGTGATTCGTGATCTCAAGGAAGGGTCAGGCCCCGGTGTAAAAATAGGAGACAAAATAGTAGTCCACTACATCGGGGTCAGCAAAGAAGGAAAAGAAGTTTACTCGTCCTACAAATATGGCCGACCGCTCAAGTATGACTACGGCTCCGGCGGCTCGTCTCGCGGCTGGGAAGAAGGCCTAATAGGGATGAAGGCCGGTGGCCGGCGCGAACTCTGGATCCCGAAACACCTCTCCCAGGGAAAAAGACTGCCGCTGTTCTACATCGTCGATCTCTTAAAAATCGAATAGGGCTCGTGGTCCGGTTGCCTTGAGATACCTCGGGCTGATCGCTGGACTTTGCCTGGCACTTGCGCTCACCGCATGTGGCAGCGGATCCGCCGATGAGGGGAAGCCGACCAGGCCCGAGATCGAGGCGCCGGACGGACCACTCGAAGAGCTCGTTATCGAGGATCTCGAGGAAGGGTCGGGGCGCCCAGCCAGGCGGGGGGACAAAGTGACGATCCACTACGAGGGCGTCGGCATGGACGGCAAAACTATCTACTCGTCCTGGCGCAACGGCAGTTCCCTCATCATGACCCTGGGAAAGGAAGGGTTCGGCGAGAGCTTTGAAAAGGGGCTGGAGGGGATGAGGGTTGGGGGCCGGCGGGAACTGCAGATCCCGAAGGAGCTGGCCGTCTTCGAAACCCCCGTGGTGTACGTGGTCGACCTGCTCGAGGTCGCCAAGCCACAGGATCGCGCCGGGACTTCGAGCGGCACTGGTGGATTGGGCCGGTGAGTCGACCCTGGGCCGGCAGCTCCCGCCTGAGGCGCCGGACGTGGGTCACGGTTCTCTGCGCATCGCTGGCACTGGCGGCATGCGGTGGCAACGGCTCCGCCAGCGAGGGTGGAAAGGCAGAGCCGACCAAGCCCAGAGTCGAAGCTCCAAGCGGTCCACCGCCGAAGAAACTCATCATCGAGGATCTCCAAGAGGGTTCGGGGCTCGCGGCTAAAAAGGGAGACGAACTGACCATCCACTACCAGGGCGTCGGGTATGACGGCAAGCTGCTCTACTCCTCCTGGTTCGATGGCACCCCTTACGAGTTCAAGTTGGGCTTGGGACTCACCGGAGAAGGATTTGAGGAAGGCATGGTGGGAATGAGGGCTGGAGGCCGACGGAAGCTGAGCATCCCGGCGAGCCTTGCCATATCCGAGATACCCGTGGTTTACGTCGTCGATTTGCTGAAAGTAGAAAAGCAATCCCCCCGGGGGGACTGAAAGGCGGTTAGGGCTATGAAGTTCCTGTTTACGCTTATTGCTGTGAGCACCGCCCTGATGTTCATCGGGTGTGGCGGTGACGACTCAGCCGATTCGCTTGCTCCCAAACGGACGGAACCCTCAATCGAGGTTCCCGACGAACGACCCCCAACGAGGGTCCTCGTCACGGACATCGAGGAGGGCGATGGTGAGGAAGTCGAAGACGGCGACACCATCATCGTCGACTACGTCGGTGTCTACTACGAAAGCGGCAGGGAGTTCGAAAATAGCTGGACCGGCAGCGCCTTCAAAAAAAAGTTTGAGATGGGCTCGAGGGAACTGATCGAAGGCTGGCAGCAAGGCATGAAGGGGATGAAGGTCGGCGGCCGCCGCGAACTGATCATTCCTGCCGTCCTCGGTTTTGGGAGCGGAAGCGAAGCCCTGGTCTACGTGATCGACCTGCGCGGGATCGAGTAGCTCGACGCACCGAGTCCAGCCCTGCGCGATCATCTCGCCGTGCCGGTTGCCACGTCTGCCTATGCCGCGCGGTTCGTCGCGCAGGGCCTCGCCGCACCGTCCCTGGGGGACCCCGTCGCGGTGGCCGAGCGGCTGCTGGCCGTGCAGGGCCAGGATCCGCGCGGAGCGCGGCTGGCGATTCGCGCTCGCACCTCCGGTCTCACCGCTTTCGACGTCGATCGGGCGCTGAGCGAGGACCGCTCGCTGCTGATCACCTGGCTCAATCGCGGCACTTTGCACCTGGTGCGCAGCGAGGACTATCCCTGGCTGCAGGCGCTGACCACGCCGCCGCTCCGGACTTCGTGCACTCGCCGGCTCAGGCAGGAGGGGGTCTCTCCCGAGGATGCCGAGCGCGGCGTGGCGACGATCGAGCGGACCCTGGCCGACGAGGGTCCCCTGACCCGGCAGCAGCTGCGCGAGCGGCTCGATTCGGCGGACGTTCCGACGGAGGGCCAGGCGCTGATCCACCTGCTCTTCCTTGTCGCCGTGCGCGGGATCGCCGTGCGGGGCCCGATGATCGGCAAGCAGCACGCTTACGCCCTAGTCCGCGACTGGCTGGGGCCGCAGAAGCCCGTCGACCGGGAGGCGGCGCTGGCGGAGCTGGCGCGCCGGTACCTCGTCGGCCACGCGCCTGCCGACGATCGCGACTTGGCCCGCTGGGCGGGGCTGCCGCTGCGCGACTCCCGCGCCGGGCTCGCCGCGATCGGCTCCGAGCTGGTCGAGAGGGAGGATGGACTCGTCCACCTCGCCAAGCGCCCGCCGATGGCTGAGACCCCGCAGCCGCGCCTGCTCGGCGCCTTCGACCCGCTGCTTCTCGGCTGGACCTCGCGTGAGGCGGTCCTCGGGCCGCACACCCATTTCGTAACCCGCAACGGGATCTTCCGCCCCTTCGCGCTCGTCGATGGCCGCGCAGCGGCCAATTGGGGCTTCGCCAAGGGCGAGGTGACGATCGAGCCGCTCGAGCGGCTCGGCAAGGCCGCTGCCGCCGCGCTCGAGCTCGAAGCTGCTGACGTATCTCGCTTCCTCGCCGTGACCTGAGCGCTGCAGGTCAGGCGGCAGGCTGGGCTGGGGCCGGCGGCTCGTCGCCCGTGTCCTTCGCGTCGAGCGGTGGCCCGACCGGGCCAGTTGGGACGAGGCCACCGTAGCGCCGCGCCAGCATCAGCAGCCCCAGGGCTCCGGCCAGCGCCGAGAGCCCGCCGGCATAGGCGAGCGTGCCGCGCGCCCCGATCGCCGCGACGAGCAGGCCGCCGGCCGCGAAAGCGCCCAGCTCAGCCGTGTTGCGGATTCCGTTGTAGGCGGCGAAGGCGCGGCCGTGCAGGTCGCCTGGCACGCGGACGTGAATCAGGCTGCGGAACATCACGTTCTTGAGGCCGTGGGCGAGGCCGCCGAGGAACGAGCAGGCGAGGAAGAAGGCGAAGCTGAGCCAGAGCGCCGGCAGGGCCAGCGCCGCTCCCTGGATCGCGGCGGCGGCGAGGCCGACCGCGCCGACGGCGGCGGCGACGACCCGTCGCGAGAGCAGCATCGCCCCGAGGGCCATGCCGGCGGTCCAGATCGAGAGCATCGCGCCGTAGGCGAGATCGCCGCGGCCGAGCACGTCCTCGACGAAGAAGAGCTCCGCCACCCAGACGGCGGACATGAAGAGCAGCGAGGTGAAGGCGACGACCATCACCAGCGCCAGCAGCCTGTCGCGGAAGAGGAAGGCGATCCCGTCGCGGGCGCGGGGCGCGTGGTCGGCATCGCCCAGGGACCTGGGGTCGCGGCGCACCCGCAGGGCGAGGGCGGCGAGCGCGACGAAGGCAAAGGTGCCGGCGTCGACCAGCATCGCCAGCTCCAGGCCTCCGGCCGAGAAGAGCAGGCCGCCTAGGAGCGGCCCGATCCCGAAGCCGATGTACCGGGCAGTCTCGACGTGGCCGTTCGCCTCCTGAATCCGCGCCTCGCCCGCGAGCGGTGGCACGAGCGCGAACTCCGCCGGCTGCGAGGTGGCAAAGACGACGCCCAGGGTCGCGGTTAGCGCCAGCACCAGGCCGATGCCGCTGCTGAAGGCGAGCGCGGCCGCCGCGAGGGCGCCCAGAGCGGAGACCGCCGCAAGCAGCCTCGTCGCCTCGAGGCGATCGACGAGCAGCCCGACGTATCCCGCGACCGCGACCGAGGGCCCGAAGAGGCAGATCCAGAGCGCAGCGACGGCCAGCCCCGAGTCGGTCGCCTCCTTGACATAGAGCCCGAGCGCGACGATCGCGACCCAGTCGCCGAGCGCTGAGACCCCGACTGACGCTGCGACGAGAAGGAAGTCGCGGTCTCGAAGCAGGCTCGGCTGCATCGGGCGAGGATATGTGCCGCATTGCCGGCCGTCCACGCGCGTGCTTCGATACAGCCGTGAGCGAATCGATCGCGATCCCAAATCGCTTCAACGGACCGCTGCAGAGCGGCAACGGCGGCTACTCGGCCGGGGCCATCGCCGCTTACGTGGAGGGCGAGATCGCCGAGGTGAGCCTGCGCAGCCCGGTCCCGCTCGATACCGAGCTCGCCGTCGACGCGGCGGGCGATGGTTCGATCCGGATCAGCGACAGCGAGACGCTGGTCGCAGAGGCGCGCTCCGTTGACGATCTCGGCGTCGAGCCACCGCAGCCGGTGAGCCTGGAGGCAGCGCGTGCGGCGGCAGGTCGCTACCGCGGCCTGCGCGGCGGGCAGTTCAGCCGCTGCTTCGTCTGCGGGCTCGACCGCGAGGACTCGCTCGGCGTCTTCGCCGGTGAGGTCGAGGGCCGCGAGATGGTCGCCTCGCCCTGGACGCCGCCCGAGTGGGCCGCCGATGGCGACGGCTCGGTCCGTCCCGAGATCGTCTGGGGAGTCCTCGACTGCCCCACCTACTTCGCCGCCTACCTGAAGCGCGAAGAGCTGCCCGTCGGCTTCCTCGTCCGCCAGGCGACCCGCATCGACGGTCCCGTTCACGCGGGTGAGGACCACGTAGTCGTCGCCTGGCCCCTCGAGTCCGACGGGCGCAAGAGCGAAGCTGCCTCAGCCATCCTCAACGCCGACGGCGAGACCCTCGCCATCGCCCGCGCCCTGCTGGTCGAGCTGCGCCAGCCCTAGTCCAGCTTTGGGCTCTGCCAGGGCTGGGCGAGGCGGTTCGCCAGGTCGTCGGCGAGGCCCTCGATCGGGAGTCGGGTCTGCTCGAGAGAGTCGCGGTCGCGGAGGGTGACGGTGTCGTCCTCCATCGTCTGGTGGTCGACGGTGATGCCCCAGGGGGTGCCGATCTCGTCCTGGCGGCGGTAGCGCTTGCCGATCGAGCCGCCCTCGTCGAACTCGGTGGGCAGGCGGCGGCGCAGCTGCTCGAAGACCTCGCGCGCCTTCTCCGGCATCCCCTCCTTGGAGACGAGGGGCAGGACCGCGACCTTGACCGGGGCCAGGCGGGGGTGGAGGCGGAGCACCGTGCGCTTGCGTTCCTCGACTTCCTCAACGTCGTAGGCGTCGACCAGGAAGGCGAGCGCGGCTCGGTCGGCGCCGGCGGCCGGCTCGATCACGTGGGGGACGTAGCGCTCTTTCGTCCCCTGGTCGAAGTACTCGAGCTTCTCGCCGCTGAACTTGGCGTGCTGGGTGAGGTCGAAGTCGCCGCGGTTGGCGATCCCCTCCAGCTCCGACCAGCCGATCGGAAAGAGGTACTCGATGTCGCTGGTCGCCGAGGAGTAGTGCGAGAGCTCGTCCTCGCCATGGGCGCGGACGCGCAGGTACTCGGGCCGGAGGCCGAGCTCGGTGTACCAGCGCTCGCGCTCCTCCATCCATGTCTGGTGCCACTTCTCGGCTTCAGCCGGCGGGACGAAGAACTCCATCTCCATCTGCTCGAACTCGCGGGTGCGGAAGATGAAGTTGCCCGGCGTGATCTCGTTGCGGAACGACTTGCCGATCTGGGCGATCCCGAAGGGCGGCTTCTTGCGGGCGAAGCCGAGCACGTTCTTGAAGTTGATGAAGATCCCCTGCGCCGTCTCCGGCCGCAGGTAGACCTCCGAGCCCTCGCCCGCCACCGGGCCGACGTGGGTCTCGAACATCAGGTTGAACTGGCGCGGCTCGGAGAGCTCGCCGCCGCACTCGGGACAGCGCAGCTCGGCCGCCGGGTCGCCGCCTTTTGCCTCGACGTCCTCGCGCAAGTGGTCCTCACGCCAGCGCTTCTTGCACTTGCCGAGGCACTGCACGAGCGGGTCGGTGAAGCCCTCGAGATGCCCCGACGCCTCCCAGACTTTCGGGTGCTGGAGGATCGCCGAGTCGAGGGCGACGATGTCGTCGCGGTCCTGCAGCATCGCCCGCCACCACTCGGCCTTGACGTTGTTCTTCAGCAGCACCCCGTAGTGGCCGTAGTCGTAGGTCGAGCCGAGCCCGCCGTAGATCTCCGAGGAGGGAAAGACGAAGCCGCGCCGCTTGCAGAGGGCGACGACCTCCTCCATCGTCACCTCGGTCGGACGCGTTCCTGGTTCGGCGGCTGCCATGCCCGAACCGTATCGGCTGCGATAATCGCCCACCGCTATGCCGATCTACGAGTACAAGTGCGACAACGGTCACGTCTTCGACGTGATCCAGCGGATGAGCGACGAGCCGCTCACCGAGTGCCAGGAGTGCGGCGCCAAAGCCGTGCGCGTGCTGCACCCGGTCGCGATCCACTTCAAGGGCTCGGGCTTCCACAACACCGACTACGGCAAGAAGAAGAGCGGCGCCAACGGCGGCGGCTCCTCGGAGAGCTCAGGCGAGTCGAAGGATTCGGGCGAGTCCAAGTCCTCGGAGTCGAAGTCGAGCGACTCGAAGAAGCCCGAGACCAAGACCGCCGCCAGCGGCGACTAGCCGTTGAGCAGGCGGTCGACCGCCTGTCTTCGTACCGACTCGGGGACTTCGACGCTCGTTTCCGGGCCTTCGCCACATCCCGCGTTCTCACCCGCGCAGAGAACGTCCGCGGGGGAGCTGCCGCCGATCGCCGCCGCGAGGACCAGCTGCGGCATGGTGAAGAAGCCCATGTCACTGACGAAGGCCTTGGGCGCGTCCCAGCCGATGATCGGGCCCTTGACAAAGTTGTAGGGGAGGCGGAGCGGGTCGGTGAGGCGGCCCTTGATCCCGTTGATCACGGCTTGCTGGGCTTCCTCGCGATCGAAGTCGCTGTAGCCGAGCGTGTAGGCGCTGGGGCCTGGGCCGGGACATTCGCTCGGCTTGCGGGTACGCGCGTAGGCCAGGGCCTTTTCGCCGCTCAGCGTGTTCTCGCCCTTGCCGAGGCGCAGCGTTACGCCGCCCTGTCCGCCGCCGGCGCCGCCGGAGATGTCGGTGCAGAGCTTCACCGGGACGTCGACCTCGACCCCACCGACCGCATCGATCAGGTCTTCGAAGCCGGTGAAGTCGACGATCGCGACATGGTCGATGTCGATGTCGAGGAAGTCCTCTACCGCTTCGATCTGGGCCTTGGCGCCACCGAAGGCGTAGGCGGCGTTGATCTTCGTCGGCGCCTGGCCGGGGATCTCGGCGTAGCTGTCGCGGGGGATCGAGAGCTTGCGGAAGGCGCCGCCCCCGGCGCGGATCAGCATCAGCGTGTCGGCGCGGAACTGGCCGACCGAGCACTCGCCGTGGGGGGCGTCGCCATGGGCCTGCTGCTCGAAGCACTCCTCGGAGGGGGCCGCTCCGGGCTCCTCGGTGTCGGGCGGCCGGGCGTCGGTCCCGATCACCAGGATCGTCTGCGCCTGCGGCAGCAGCAGCGGGTTGCCATGCAGCGCCTCCTTCGCCTCGCCGGAGAGCTTGAAGGACTGCAACTGGGCGGAGACGGCGAAGGCGAGGAAGCTGAGCAGGACCCAGCCGAGGGCGGCCAGCCCGATCCACTTGAGGATCCGGCGGGTGGAGCGCGGAGGACTGGGGAGGCGCCGCCGCCGCTCCGGTTCTTCGGGGCCGCCCGGCTGCTTCGGGTCGCGCTTGCCACGCTCACGCAACCCCGAGAGGTCGGGGGAGCGAAACCTGGACAGGAGGCCCTTGCGGGACCGGTAGACCTTGTAGTCGGGCGGCCCCGAGGGCTGCTGCTCGTCGTTGCCAGCCATGAAAGGGTTAGGAATCATGCCGATGCCCGCGGTCGCCTGTCTCCAGAGCCCTCTCCTACGATGAGCGCCGACGAGACGATCGGCATCGACCTGGGTGGGACGAAGATGCTCTCGGGCGTCCTCGATCGCGACTCCGAGGTGCTCTGGGAGGACCGCGAGGCGTCCACCGGCCAGAGCGAGGACGAGCTGGTGGAGCTGCTCGTCGGAGAGATCGAAGAGGCCCGCGCCGCTCGCCCGGACGCGGCAGCCGTCGGGCTCGGCATCCCGGCCACCGTCGACCACGAGCGGGGCCTCGCGGTCTCCGCCGTCAACCTCCCGATCGAGGACCTGCCGATCCGCGACCTGGTCGAGAAGCGAACCGGGCTGCCGGTCTTCGTCGACAACGACGCCAACGTCGCGGCGCTCGCCGAGTCGCTCTACGGCGCCGCCCGCGGCGCCACGAACGCGGTGATGCTGACGATCGGCACCGGCATCGGCGGCGGCCTGATTCTCGGCGGCGAGGTCTACCGCGGCTCGACCGGCGCGGGGGCCGAGCTCGGGCACATGGTGATCGACATGGACGGCCCGCGCTGCCAGGGCAACTGCCCGAACCACGGCTGCGTCGAGGCCTATGCCTCCGGAACCGCGCTGGGCCGTGCCGGCCGCGAAGCCGCCGAGCGCGAGCCGGACTCGGCGCTGGGGCGGGAGCTTGCTGCAGGGCGCGCGATCGACGGCAGGACCGTGACCGTGGCGGCGCAGGAGGGCGACGCGACGGCGATCGGCGTCTTCGGCCTGGTCGGGACCCGGCTCGGCGTCGCCCTGGCCAGCTTCGCCAACATCTTCGAGCCGGACACGATCGTGATCGGCGGCGGCGTGATCGCGGCCGGCGACCTGCTGCTGGGGCCGGCCCGCCGCGAGCTGCAGGCCCGCGCCCTGCCGCCGATGGACCGCACCCCCGTGGTCCCGGCGCAGCTCGGCAGTGACGCGGGGATGATCGGCGCCGCCGCGATGGCGCGGCTCGAGCTGGAGCGAGCCGCCTGATGCCGGGCGCGCTGGTCGTCTGCCCGACCCCGATCGGCAACCTCGACGACGTCACGGTGCGCGTCCGCGACGCGCTCGTCTCCGCCGACTTCATCGCCTGCGAGGACACCCGCCGCACCGGCTCCCTGCTGGAGAAGCTCGGCATCCGCCCGGCGCCGCCGCTCATTTCCATTCATGAGGGCAACGAACCGGTGCGGGCCAAGGAGCTGGCGCAGCGGGTCGAACGCGGCGAGGTCGTCGCCCTCGTCTCCGACGCCGGGATGCCGGCGATCTCCGACCCCGGCTTCCGCCTGATCCGGCGCTGCATCGAACGCAGCCTCGAGGTGGTCGTGCTGCCGGGTCCCTCGGTGGTGCCGGTGGCGCTGGTCGCTTCCGGCCTGCCGACCGACCGCTGGCGCTTCGAGGGCTTCCTGCCGAAGCGCTCGGGGGAGATGGAGCGGGTGCTGCGCTCGGCCGAGACCGTGGTCGCCTTCGAGTCGCCGCGGCGCGTCGGCGACTCGCTGGCGGCGCTGGCGGCGATCGCTCCCGACCGTCCCGCAGCCGTCTGCCGCGAGCTCTCGAAGATGCACGAGGAAGTCGCCCGGGGCTCGCTGGCCGAGCTGGCGCGCCGCTTCCGCAGCGACGTCAAGGGCGAGATCGTGCTGGTGATCGGGCCCGCCGCCTCCGAGGACCACGACCGCGACGTCGGCTTCGCCGTCGACGCCCTCCGCCACCTGGTCCAGTCGGGAGCGCGCCCGCGCGCCGCCGCCAGCGTCGTCGCCGCCCTCACCGGCACCCGCGCCAACGACCTCTACCGTGCGCTCACCGGAAGGGAGCCTCGCCAGTGAGCTATTACGTCACCACGCCGATCTACTACGTCAACGCCGAGCCGCACCTCGGCCATGCCTACTCGACGCTGGCGGCCGACGTGCTTGCCCGCCACATGCGCCAGCGCGGCGAGGACGTCTTCTTCCTCACCGGCACCGACGAGCACGGCGAGCCGATCGAGACGGCGGCCGAGCGCGAGGGCATCACTCCACAGGAGCTGGCCGACCGCAACGCGGAGAAGTTCCAGGCGCTGATGCCGATCATCGACGCCACCAACGACTTCTTCATCCGCACCTCCGATCCCCGCCACAAGGAGCGGGTCGCCGAGATCATGCAGCGGGTCTACGACAACGGCTGGGTGAACAAGGGCACCTACGAAGGCTGGTACTGCCCGCGCTGCGCCGACTTCAAGACCGAGCGCGAGCTCGGCCCCGGCCAGACCTGCCCGATCCACGAGATCCCGCTCGAGCGCCTGCGCGAGGAGAACTGGTTCTTCCGCCTCTCCGCCTTCCAGGAGCGGCTCGAAGCGCTCTACGCCGAGCGTCCCGACTTCGTCGTGCCCGAGTTCCGGCGCAACGAGGCGGTCTCCTTCATCAAGCAGGGCCTCGAAGACGTCTCGCTCTCGCGGCCGAAGCTGAAGTGGGGAATGGAGCTGCCCTGGGACCCGGGCCAGCGCATGTACGTCTGGTTCGACGCGCTGCTCAACTACGTCACCGCGCTCGGCTTCGCCCGCGAGGGCGAGGACCTGACCGAGCGCTACTGGCCCGCGGCGCTGCACGTGATGGCCAAGGACATCCTCAAGTTCCACGCGGTGATCTGGCCGGCGCTGCTCTGGGCGGCCGATCTGGAGCCGCCGCGGCGGATGGCGATCCACGGCTTCCTGCTGATGGGCGAGAAGAAGATGTCAAAGTCGCTCGGCAACGTGCTCGACCCCTTCGAGGCGATCGAGCGCTTCGGCGCCGACGCGCTGCGCTTCTACTGCTTCCGCGAGGTCAGCTTCGGCCAGGACGGCTCGATCTCGACCGCCGGCTTCGAGGCCCGCTACGAGACCGAGCTGGCCAACGACTTCGGCAACCTGGCAAGCCGGGTGCTGGCGATGGTCGACCGCTACCGCGACGGCATCGTGCCGGTGGCTGCCGTCGATGCCGTGCTCGAGGAGGACTTCGAAGGGATCGTCGAGCGCTTCAGCGAGCTGCTCGACCGGGCCGAGCTGACCCAGGCGCTGGAGGAGGCCTGGAAACTGGTCCGGCGCCTCAACCGCTACGTCGAGGAGATGCGGCCCTGGGACCTGGCCAAGGACGAGGCCGATCCCGAGCGCCTCGACGAGGTCCTCTACAACCTCACCGAGGGGCTGCGGGTGACGACTTTGCTCCTCGTGCCCTTCCTGCCGGCGTCGAGCGAGCGCCTGCTGGCGGCGCTGGGCGAGGACTCCCGCGCCCTCGCCGGCCTTGGTTCACGTCCCGGCGGCCAGCGAGTCGAGCGGGTACCGCCGCTCTTCCCCAAGGTCGAGGCTCCAGCTTGATCAAAAAGATTTCTTGACAAAACTCCACTCTTTCCTAGAGTGAACCACCGTCTAGCAGAGACGGAAGGAGTAGGGATGTCAAGCGAACACGGGCTCAATGAGCCGGCGGGTATCGACTTCGTCGCGCGCTCACGTTTTCACCACGGACGCTTCGGACGCCTTTTCCGCAATCTCGACCCTGCGGGATACGGCCAGTCTCCCGATCAGGGCCGAGACGCACTACTGGCACTGGCAGGGACGATGGTCGATCCCCTGGAGCCGACTGAGACCGGCAGCGGTGGCGGAGGAGGCTGGCGCTCGACACCGCCGGATCCAGCGACCGGGGACAACCCCGCCATCCCCGCTGGCTATACCTATCTCGGCCAGTTCATCGATCACGACATCACCTTTGACCCCGCTTCGTCGCTGCTACGCGGCCACGATCCCAACGCCTTGCACAACTTTCGCTCGCCGCGCTTCGATCTCGACTCCCTCTATGGGGAGGGCCCGGACGATGAGCCCTTCCTCTTCGACATCGAAACTGGCAAGCAGAAGATGCTGATCGAGGCTCGAACGGAACCAGAAGAGTTCGATCTGCCGCGAAACTCGCAAGGCACGGCCCTGATTGGCGATCCTCGCAACGACGAGAACGTGATCGTCTCCCAGCTACAGGTGGCCTTCCTGCGTACCCACAACAAGCTGGTGGACAAAATTGGAACCTTTGAAGAGGCTCGTCGGCAGCTCCGCTGGCACTACCAGTACATCGTCCTCAACGATTTCCTCCGCCGCATCGTGCCAACTGAGGTGATGGACTCGATCCTTCCCCCGGGAGGCCCGATCGACTGGTGCGAGCTCTGCCACTGCCGCTTCGGCCATGGCCTTCCATTTATGCCGGTCGAGTTCTCGGTCGCCGCATACCGCTTTGGCCATTCGATGATCAGGCCGCAGTACGACATCAACACCACGATCATCGACCGGCCTATCTTCGTGCTGGAAAGTCAGCGGGGGGACGGAAAAGATCTCCGGGGCTTTCAGCCTCTACTTAAAGAATGGGGAATTGACTGGTCCCTTTTCTTTGAAACAAGCGACGAACGCCCGCAGTCGTCCCGCCTCATCGACACACGGCTCGCGGAGGGACTCGCATCACTTCCCGACGCGGTTCCGCCGAGCCTCGCGTTCCGCAACCTGCAGCGTGGAGTCTCACTTGGCTTGCCATGGGGCGAGGCAGTGGCGAAGGCGCTGGGCGTGGATCCTCTGACAGAGGAAGAGGTCGGCCTGGCTGAGCTGGGTCTCGAAGAGCAGTGGCTCGAGACCTTCAGGGGCCGAACGCCGCTGTGGTTCTACATCCTGCGCGAGGCGAGTAAGCGGAGCGAAGGTTTGAAACTCGGACCGGTTGGTGGGCGCATCGTCGCCGAAACCCTCATCTGCCTACTTGCCAAGGATCAGTTTTCTTACCCCAATATCGAGCCCGGCTGGACTCCGGCCAAAGAGGGTTTGATGCCGCAAAAAGGCAATACCTTCGAAATGGCTGACCTGATTCGTTTCGCCACGGTTAACGAGTAGTCCGCGCCGTCCGCAGGGAGCGGCGGCGATGCCGTGCAGGAGCCGGGCGGCGACCCCGCGGAGCGTCTCGGTCCCGTAGTCGGGGTAGGGGTTGTGCTCGGTCAGGATCGCGAGGCTTAGCCGGCAGCGCCCCCGTTCGAGGAAGCCGACTTGGTGGTCGACGGCGCCGACACCGTCGTCGGCGATCCCCCAGCCTCCCTTGAAGTAGAGCCGCCAGCCCCGCGGGCGGACGCTGGCGATGCCCCAGCGCTGCCAGGAGACGATCGAGCGCAGCAGGCGGCGGGCGAAGTGGCGGTGGCGGCCCGGCACGTAGCGCTCGTAGCGCCGCATGAAGCGAGCCTGGTCGCGAGCGCTGACCTGCGAGAGCCCGCCGAGCCAGCCCGGTTCGTAGACCCACTCGAAGTCGCGCATCCCCGCCGCGCGGGCGAGCCGCTCGACCCTGTCGCCGACGAGGGCGGCGACGCTGATGCCGGCCGAGTTGTCGGAGACGCGGATCATCGGTTCGAGCAGGGCCTTCTCGTCCTCGCGGAGGCGACGCCTGCGGACCCCTGGCTGGCGCAGGTAGGCGGCGAGCAGCATCGCCTTGATTGTGCTGGCCGCCGGCGCGGTCCGCCCGCCGCGAAACGAGCGCAGGCGGGTGCGCCGTCCGCCGATCGCGAAGCTGACGTCGCCGAGCCGGGCGCGCGCGTACCGGCGAGCGCCGGCGATCGATGGCTTCCAGGGCCGGTTCGCGGCGCGCTCGGCCGGGCCGTCGGCGCTGGCAGGGGTCGGCAACAGCAGCGACAGCGCGAGGAGCGCAGCCAGCCCGAGGCTTGCCATTCCCGCCGGGAATGGCAGCCGTCTCAAGCCGGGTCGCCTCCCGTGAGCGCGTCGGGGCCGAGCTGATCGGGGCTGGTGTAACCGCAGAGGGCCATGGTCAGGTCGAGCTCGGCGAGGATCATCTTGAGCACGGTTTCGACTCCGGCCTGGCCTTCGAGAGCGAGGCCCCAGATGTGGGGGCGGCCGAGCAGGACCGCGTCGGCGCCGAGGGCGAGCGCCTTGATCACGTCGGCGCCGCCGCGGACGCCGCTGTCGAAGAGGACGGCGAGGTCGTCGCCGACCGCCTCCGCGATCGGCGCGAGCGCGTCGAGCGAGGCGAGCGCGCCATCGACCTGGCGACCGCCGTGGTTCGAGACGACGACCCCGTCGACTCCGCGCCGCGCCGCCTCTCGCGCGTCATCGACGTGCTGGATGCCCTTGACCAGGATCGGCAGCGAGGTCAGCTCGCGCAGCAGGGCGAGGTCGTCCCAGGTCAGCGAGGGGTTGGCGAGGACGCCGAGGTAGTGGCCGGTCGCGGCGCCGAGGTCCTCTTCCGGCGTCTTCTCGAGGGCAGCCCGGAAGACCGGGTCCTGGAGGTAGTTCGCGTTGCCTGTCCCTTCCAGGAAGGGCAGCCAGGCCTGCTGTAGGTCGCGCGACTTCCAGCCCGGGATGAAGGCGTCGACGGCTATGACGATGGCGCCGTAGCCGGCTGCCTCGGCGCGGCCGACGAAGCTCTCGAGCAGGCCCTGGTCGTTAGGCCAGTAGAGCTGGAACCAGCGTGGCCCGGCGCCGCTTGCCTCGGCGATCTCCTCGAGGGTGAAGGCGGAAGCGGTGCTGGCGATCATCGGCAGGCCGAGCGCCGCCGCGGCCCGCGCCGTCGCCAGCTCGCCCTCGGGGTGGAGGATCTTCTGCACCCCGATCGGCGCCAAGAGCAGTGGCGCCGGCATCGCAGTTCCCAGCAGCGTCGTGGTGAGATCGCGCTCGGCAACGTCGCGCAGCATCCGGGGGACGATCCGGCGCCGCGCGAAGGCCTCGCGGTTCGCGCGCATCGTGTCCTCGTCGCCGGCGCCGGCGCAGACATAGCCCGCCGCTTTCGGGTCCATCGCCTCGATCGCGGCTTGCTCCAGCTCGGCGACGGAGACCGGGATCGTCGGCATTTCGCCACCCAGCCCACGGGCGTAGATCTCACGGTAGTAGTCGGCGAAGTCCGCCATCGAAGAGGCAAGATTATTCGAGGCGGTTCAGAGGCCGCGGATAGTCTGAGCGCGTGATCGACTCCCACACCCACCTCTTCCTTTGCGAGCGGCCCGAGGCCGAGGTGGTGGCGAGCGCGCAGGGCGCTGGCGTGAACAGGATGCTCAACGTCGGCCTCGGGGGCGAGACGAACGAGACGGCGATCGCTACGGCGGAGCGGCACGAGGACGTGTTCGCGACGGTCGGATGCCACCCGACCGAGGCCGGCGCCTTCGATGACGCGTTGGCAGAGGAGATCGCTCGCCTTGCCGGCCACGAGAAGGTGCGGGCGATCGGCGAGACCGGGATCGACTACTACCGCGACACCGCCAGCCCGGCGGAGCAGCGGCGCGCCTTCGAGGCCCAGATCGAGATCGCCCGTGACCTCGGCCTGCCGATCGTCATCCATGCCCGCGACCCCGAGGGGGAGACGACCGCCAGCGACGAGATCTTCGCGATCCTCGACGCCTGCGCCGCCGGGATGACGGTGGTCCTGCACTGCTTCCTCGCCCCCTGGCGGGTCGACGACGCGATCGAGCGCGGCTGGCTCTGCTCCTTCTCCGGCATCGTCACCTTTCCCAGCGCCGACGAGCTGCGCGAGGCAGCTGCCAAGCTGCCCGACGAGCTGCTCCTGGTCGAGACCGACGCGCCGTACCTCGCTCCGCAGCCGGTGCGGGGCAAGCCGAACGAGCCCGCTCACGTGGTCGCCACCGCTGAGGCGCTCGCCGAGGTCCGTGGCGTCTCCTACGCGGACCTGGAGAAGACGGTCGAGGCGAACGCGCAGGCCGTCTTCGGCTGGTAGCCGCCCCGTGGTCCGACTTGGCCAGAACTTCCTCGCCGACCCGAACCTGCTCGACGCGATCGTCCGCGACGCGGGGCTCGGGGCGGACGACGTCGTGCTGGAGATCGGGGCGGGGGAGGGGGTGCTGACCGGACGGCTGGCTCGCGCCGCCGCCCACGTTCATGCGGTGGAGCTCGATCGGGGGCTTGCCGGGGTGCTGGCGCCGATTGCGGAGCGACCCGAGGTCGAGCTGCACTGGGCCGACGCGATGGACTTGGACCTGGCCACCCTGCGCCCGGCGCCGACCGCGGTCGTCTCCAACCTGCCGTACTCGGTGGCGACGCCGGTGATCCTGCGCACGATCGAAGGGCTTCCCTCGGTGGGGCGCTGGACCGTGATGGTGCAGCGCGAGATCGCCGACCGGCTGCGGGCGGAGCCGGGCAGCCGCGTCTACGGGTCGCCCAGCGTCCTCGTGCAGCTCGCCTGCGAGGTGAAATTGCTGCGCACCGTCGACCCGGCGGTGTTCCGGCCCAGGCCGCGGGTCGAGTCGGCGATCCTCGGCCTCCGCCGGACCGGCCTGGGCGCCGACTCGGCGACGCGCGACCTGGTCCGCGCCGCTTTCGCCCATCGCCGCAAGGCGCTGGCCCGCTCGCTGGAGCACGTTCGCCCGGGTGCGCTTGGACCGGCACGGGAGGCGCTGGCCGCGCTCGGGCTGCCGGAGGACGCGCGGGCTGAGCAGCTCTCACCGGCGGAGTTTCGCGAGCTGGCGATGGGCATGTCCAGGTAGGGGTGGAGCGGCTTGTACTTTTTCTGCGCCACGGCAAACGGACAGCCGGGTCCTGTCTTCAGAAAAAGTTGAGCGAACCCCTGCCTGGACGTGCCCGCTCGAGATGCGAATCTACGCCCCCGCCAAGCTCAACCTCTGCCTCTACCTCGGGCCAAGGCGCGATGACGGCCTGCACGAGCTCTGCTCGCTGTTCGAGCCGCTGGCGCTCGCCGACCCGATCGAGATCGATGAGCGGGCGCCGGGGGCGCTCGACGAGGTCGTCTGCCCCGGTGTCGACGGCGAGAACCTGGCTGCGAGGGCTCTAGCCGCCCTGCGCGAGCGCGGCTGGGATAGTCCGCCGCTGCGGGTGGAGATCGAGAAGCGGATCCCGGTCGCGGCCGGCCTGGGAGGAGGCAGCGCCGACGCCGCCGCTGTGCTGCGGCTGGCTCGGGGCGAGGTCGACGATCTGGCGGCAATCGCCGCCGGGATCGGCGCCGATGTGCCCTCGCAGCTCGATCCGGCGTTCGCCCTCGTCGGCGGCGCCGGCGAGCGGGTCGAGCGGCTGCCGGAGCCTGCCGCCCAAGCGGTGGCGCTGCTGCCGGGAGGTGGCGGGCTGAGCACTGCCGAGGTCTTCGCCGAGGCCGACCGGCTCGGGCTCGGCCGCGAGGCGGGCGAGCTGGAGGAGCTGGCCTCGCGCCTGCGGGTCGCGGCCGACGCCGGCGCCTCGCCACTCGCCTTCGCCGAGCTGCTGGCCAACGACCTCGAGCCGGCCGCCCGCTCGCTGCGGCCCGAGATCGGCGAGGCACTCGAAGCGCTGCGGGAGGCAGGCGCGCCGCTCGCCCTGCTCACCGGCTCCGGCCCGACCGCCTTCGGCCTCTTCGACGACCTCGCTGCCGCTCGCGCCGCCGCGCAGCGACTGGACCGCGACGACGCGATCGTCTGCGAAGCTGGCCGCGCCCCATGAGGCTCCCCGAGGACCGTCGCCGCAAACGCCTGCTGATCTTCGCGATCGCGATCGGCGTCGCCGCCGGCTACTACCTGATCAGCCGGGTCATCCCTCACGAGGACCTGCAGGGGATCCTCGAGGACGTCTCCAACACGCTTGGCGCTTGGACCTACCTGCTGGTCGGCGTCTTCGCCTTCGCCGAGACCGGCGCCTTCGTTGGGCTGGTGGTCCCGGGCGAGACGACGATGCTGCTCGGCGGCGCCGTCGCCGGCCAGGGCGTGATCAACGTCTACCTGCTGATCGCGATCGCCTGGTTTGCCGCCTGGGCCGGCGACACGACCAGCTTCTTCATCGGCCGCCGCCTCGGCCGCGACTTCGTGTTGCGCAACGGCCCCCGCTTCGGCATCAGCCACGAGCGCTTCGAGAAAGTCGAGGACTACTTCTCCCGCCACGGCGGCAAGACGATCTTCATCGGCCGCTTCGTCGGCGTCGTCCGCGCTCTCGCCCCGTTCATCGCCGGCAGCTCCGGGATGCGCTACGGCGCCTTCGTCCCCTACAGCATCCTCGGCACCGGCATCTGGGCCCCCGCCCACATCCTGCTCGGCTACTTCTTCTCGCGCAGCATCGACACCGCCGCCGAGTATGCGGGGCGGGGGGTGTTCCTGCTCGGCATGCTGATCGCGGTCACCGTGGGCACGGTCGTCCTGGTCCGCCGCTTCCGGGTCGAGGAGAACCGCCGGGCCGCGGTGCGCTGGATGGAGGAGCGCACCGCGACGCGCTGGATCGTCGTCCTGGCACGGCGCTTCAGCCCTCAGCTGCGCTTCCTCTGGGACCGGGTCACGCCAGGCGGGACGTTCGGCCTCGAGTTCACCTCGCTGATGGCGATCCTCGCCGTCGCCAGCTTCGTCCTCGTCTCCTACACGGTGATCGTCAGCGGCGACGCCGGACCGACCCCGGGCGATCTGACCGCGTTCGACGTCGCCGGCAGCCTCCAGACCAACTGGTTGGTCGACCTGGCCAAGGTCGTCACCGAGCTCGGCTCGCTCGCGGTCGTCCTCCCGCTGGCCGCAATCTGCGCCGTCGCGCTAGTCGCCGGCCGCCGCTGGCCGGAGCTTGGCGTCCTTCTCGTTGGGCTGGCGATCGTCTTCGTCGGGGTGCATGAGCTCAAGGCCGCGGTCGACCGTCCCCGGCCGGACGGCGGCCTGGTCGATACCGACGGCTCCTCCTTCCCCAGCGGCCACGCCGCCTACTCGACCTTCTACGTCTGGCTGGCAGTGACGATCGTGATGCGGCTGCGGCCCGGCATGGCCCGGGGCGCGGCCGTGGTCATGGCGGGAATCGCGCTGACTGCCCTGGTCGGCCTCTCCCGCGTCTTCCTCGAAGTCCACTACCTCAGCGACGTCAACGCCGGCTGGGCACTCGCCGCCGCCGCCTTCTCGTTCTGCGCCGCCGTGGCGCTCGTCATCAGCACGTTGCGGCAGAATGCCCTCGGTGCTCCTGCTGGCGCTTCAGAAGATCGAGGATGAGTACCTGCTGTTCGTGGCGGCCGGGATCGTCAGCCTGGTCGCCTTCGTCGGTCTGATCTTCGTCCCAGCGGTCAGCTCCTACGGCCGGGTCTGGGAGAAGGCCGCGGCCGGGGTGCTCTCGATCTTCGTCCTCGTCGCCCTGGTCCTGATCGGCGTCGTCGCCGGTCTCGCGGTCGTCTACTACTACGACGAGCTCGTCAACCTGCTCGGCTGAGCCGGCCTGCCCGGCGGGTTTCTTGCGGCAAAAGCACCCGCCTCACCGATAATTGCGGGGTGACAGCGCCCTCGCAGCAGACGGGAACGCTCGACGCGGTCGCGGAGGCGGTCGAGTCCGGCGCCGGCCTGCCTGCGGTCGCGCGGGCCGCGGCCAAGGTGTTCGACGCCAGCATCGCCCTGATCGACCGCTCCAGCGCGGTGCTCGCCGTCGCGGGCGCCTCTTCCGATCAGGAGCAGAGACTGCTCGCCGGGGGTGAGGACGTAACTACGGTCGAGCTACTGGTCGCCGGCGAGGCGGTGGGGGAGCTGCGTTACCGCGCCAAAGTTCCTCCGGAGCCGGCGATCGTCCGCATGGTGGCGACCCTGCTGGCGCTGGAGCTGGAGCGATCTCGCTCTCCCGAGTGGGAGAGCGAGGAGGTCGCGAGCGCTTTCGTCGCCGCGGTTCTCGGCCGCCAGGTGACCGACCGCGGCGACATCGTGGCGCGCGCGGCCGAGATGGGCGCCGACCTGGAGAAGGGGGCCGGGGTGCTGATCCTGCGCGCGACGCCGCGCGCCGCCCAGACCGGCGAGTGGCGGGCCAGGGTGATGACGCTGGCTATGCGGGCGCTGCGCTCGCTCGCTCCCGGGGCGCTGGCCAGCGCCGCCGACGGCGGCGAGTCGGCGGTCGAGATCGCCGCGATCGTCCCCGCCGAGGACGACGAGCGTCTCGCCAGGGCCGCCGCCGGGCTGGTGCGGGAGCTCGAGGACAGCCTCTCCGGCTTCCACATGACGATCGGCTGCAGCCGGCGCGCCGCCGACCCGGTCGACCTCTACCGCTCCGGCAACGAGGCGAGGCTGGCGCTCAACGTCGGTGAAGCGGAGGGACAGGCGCTGCTCGCCTTCGAGGACACCGGCGCCTACCGCCTGTTGCTGGGGGCGATGAGCGAGGACCCGCAGGAGCTGGAGCGCTTCTACGCGGAGACGATCGAGCCACTCTCGGCCTACGACGACCAGTACGAGACCGAGCTGGTGACGACGGTCGAGACCTACCTCGACAATGACGGCAACGTCGCCGCCACCGCCAAACAGCTCTTCACCCACCGCCACACGATCCGCTACCGGCTCGAGCGCGTGCGCGAGCTCTGCGGCCACGACGTCTCCGCCACCGAGGGCCGCGAGAAGCTCGGCCTCGGCCTCAAGGCGATGCGCGTCCTCGGCATCGCCTCCCCCCGCGGCCCCGCCTTCGAGCCCGGCGCCGAAGCCGGCAGAGTCCCCCGCACGTCGGAGGAGTAGGCGCGGGGCTTCTTACTCCGGGAGGGGGATTCGAACCCAAAACCTCTTCTTGGTCCAAAGCCAAGCGTGCTGCCAATTACACCATCCCGGAATGCCCACTCAGGGTATCGAGGGTCACAGACTGAATGTTCTGTCTGAGACACGAACTAGTGTTCGCCCATGCCACGGTATGGGAGAAAGAAGCACGGAGAGCCGTCGCTGCTTCACGCTCATACAGCGAGGTTTTGAGGCGCCTTGGCATGCGTCCAGCTGGGGGCAATGAGCGAAGTTCTTGTTCGCGGCTCCACCTATTCCCGTGGCAAGCTGAAGCAACGTCTGTTTGAGGAGGGTTTGAAGGAACGACGCTGCGAGATGTGTGGGCAGGACGAGCGGTGGCAGGGGCGCTGGATGTCCTTGATTCTCGATCACATCAATGGCGTCCCCGATGACAACCGGATTGAGAATCTCCGAATTGTCTGTCCTAACTGCGCAGCAACGCTGGATACGCATTGCGGACGCAAGAATCGACAGCAAGCTCCGGTTCGCGCCTGTAAGCGGTGTGGGCAGATTTCGCTGCGAAGTATCGGCGACACCGCTACTGCTCACGGGCGTGCGGAACCCGCTGGGATCGATCGCGTTTGCGGGGAAGGCCAGTGCCTTCTTATCGCAAAGTCGAGCGCCCCTCGTACGAGAAGTTGCTGGAGGAGATCGAGGAGATGGGCTATTCAGCCGTTGGTCGCAAGTACGGCGTCTCGGACAATGCCGTGCGCAAGTGGGTGCGTTTCTACGAGCGCCAGCGAGCACGGGAAGCGGCCGAAGGTGAGCGGCTTTCGGATGGGCTTGATCGCGTCCGGGCGGCGACTTAGGGTCGTCGCATGGAGATGGGTGGAGCGGCGATGGATCCGGAGGTGCGCGAGGGGCTGAGGCGCACCTGGAAGGCTCTGATGGCGATCGGGATCCTGGCGATCCTGATCGGCTGCGTGGCGATCCTGGTGCCGGCCGTCGCCTCGGTCGGGACGGCGATCTTCATCGGCTGGATCCTGGTCATCGCCGGGGCCTTCCTGGTCGCCGGCGCTTTCGCCGCGACCTCGATAGGAACGGTCGTGCTGCGCTTGCTCTGGGCACTGCTGACCGTCGTCGTCGGGCTCTGGCTAATCGTCGAGCCCCACAACGGGACGCTGACCCTGACCATCGTGCTCGGCATCTACTTCCTCTTCATGGGCTTGACGCGGATCGCCGTCGCCTTCGCCGCTCGTGGGCAACAGGGCGCCGGCCTGGTCGGTCTCAGCGGCATCGCCGGCCTGCTGATCGGGATCCTCGTCCTGGCCGAGCTTCCCAGCTCCGCCGACTGGGCTATCGGCCTCCTGGTCGGCATCGACCTGATCTTCGTCGGCTGGACCCTGGTCAGCGTCGCTTTGGTCGGCCGGGACCTCGCTCGCGCCTGAGTTCAGGCGAAGCGCGCTCGAAGGAGGGTTGCCGGTAGGTCGTGGGTGGCTGCGTCTGTTGGCGCGGCTGTCGCACGGGTGGCGTCGCAGGGGGGACCGCCCCTGAGGAAGCTTTAGCTACCGAAAGGGGCGGTGGGTCCCTGCGGCGACAGGACCCGTGCGCCACATGCCCGTTATCGACAGGATCCGCGCGCCAGGACTACGATCTCTGGGTGAGTTCGCCCCTGGTTCTGGTCATGGCGGCGGGCGAGGGAACGCGCATGCGCTCCTCGCTGCCGAAGATGCTGCATCCCGTCTGCGGGCGGCCGCTGGTCGCCTGGCCGATCCTGGCCGCGCGCGAGGCCGGCGCCGGGCGGGTCGCCGCGATCGTCTCGCCTGAGCGCGATCTGCTCAGTGGCCTGCCGGACCAGGTCCAGATCGTCACCCAGCCCGCGCCGGACGGTACCGGCGGGGCGCTGCGCGCCGCGCTGCCGCTGATCCGCGAATGGGAGACCGTGGTCGTCCTCTCCGGCGACCACCCGCTGGTCTCGGCGGAGACGATCTCCGGGCTGCTTGACGCGCATCGCGAGGCGGATGCCGGGGCGACGGTGATGACCGCCGTGCTCGAGGACCCTGGCAGCTACGGCCGCATCGTCCGCGACGACTCTGGCGACCTCGCGCGCATCGTCGAGGCCAAGGCGCCCGGCGATGCCAGCGAGGAGGAGCTGGCGATCCAGGAGGTCAACACCGGCACCTACGCCTTCGCCGCGGCGCCGCTTGCCGACGCGCTGGAGCGGATCGGCAACGACAACGCCCAGGGCGAGTACTACCTCGGCGACGTGTTGCCGCTGATGCGCGAGGCCGGCCGCCGCGTCACCGTGCACCCCGCTCGCGACCCCGCCGTGACGATGGGCGTCAACAACCGCGTCGAGCTGGCCGAGGCCGAGGCCGAGGCGCGTAGCCGCATCCTCGAGGCCCACATGCTCGCTGGCGTCACCATCGCCGACCCGGCCTCGACCTGGATCGATGCCGGCATCTCGATCGGGGCCGATACCCGGATCGAGCCCGGCGCCAGCCTGCGCGGCCGAACCACGATCGGCATGGGTTGCGTCGTCGGGCCGCTGACCACCTTGATCGACTCGACCCTCGGCGACGAGGTCGCCATTCCGCACTCCTACCTGAGCGAGTGCGAGGTGCGCGACGGCGCCATCGTAGGCCCCTTCGCCTACCTGCGCCCAGGAGCCCTGCTCGAGCCTGGCGCCAAGGCCGGGACCTTCGTCGAGGTCAAGAACTCGCGGATCGGCGAGGGGGCGAAGGTTCCTCACCTCGCTTACGTCGGCGACGCCGAGGTCGGCGCTGGCAGCAACCTCGGCGCCGGCACGATCACCGCCAACTACGACGGTTTCCGCAAGCACCGGACTGAGATCGGCGAGAACGTCCGCATCGGCGTTGACACGATGCTGATCGCCCCGGTACAAGTCGGCGACAACGCCTACACTGGCGCCGGCGCGGTGGTCAGGAAAGACGTTCCCGACGGGGCGTTGGCGGTGAGCGAGAACGATCAGCGGAACATCGAGGGATTCGCCGAGCGCAAGGCGGCGGAGACGCAAGAGGAGCAAAACGCGTGAGCACGATCGAGGAGCGTTCTGAAGTGGCGGTTGCCCCCACAGCCATCCCGCACGACTACTCGAAGCGGCTGATGGTCTTCGGCGGTCGTAGCTCGATGGAGCTGGCAGCCAAGGTCGCCGGCAAGCTGGAAATGGATCTCGGCCAGGTGACGCTGAAGACGTTCGCCAACGGCGAGGTCTATTGCCGCTACGAGGAGTCGATCCGCGGCGCCGACGTCTTCCTCGTCCAGTCGACCTGCGCCAACGAGCAGACCGGCATGACTCCCAACGACTCCTTGATCGAGCTGCTGACGATGATCGACGCGGCCCAGGGCGCCTCCGCCCACCGGATCATCGCCGTGCTGCCCTGGTACGGCTACGCCCGCCAGGACAAGAAGTCGGCGCCGCGCGAGCCGATCTCGGCCCGGATCGTCGCCAAGTGCCTGGAGGGGGTCGGCGTCGACCGCGTTCTCACCATGGACCTGCACGCCGGCCAGGTACAGGGCTTCTTCCACGTCCCGGTCGACCACATGACCGCGATGCCGATGCTGACCCAGTGGTTCGCCGACCAGCACCTGACCGAAGAGCTGGTGATCGTCTCGCCCGACGCCGGCCGGGTGAAGACGGCACGCAACTTCGCCCGCCGGGTCGGCACCCACTGGGCGGTGATGGAGAAGGAGCGGCCCGCTCAGCAGGTTGCCGAGATCGGCTACGTGGTCGGCGATGTCAAGGGCAAGACCGCGGTCCTGGTCGACGACATGATCGACACCGCGGGCACCCTCTGCGCGGCGGCCCAGACCGTGCGCGACGAGGGGGCGGCGCGGGTGATCGCCTGCGCCACGCACGGCGTCTTCTCCGGCCCCGCCTACGAGCGGCTGGCCTTCGAGAACTCGGGGATCGAGCAGATCGTCGTCACCGACACGATCCCGTTGCGCCCCGGCGCCCCCGACAACATCACCGTGCTCTCCACTGCGAGCACCTTCGCCGACTCGATCCGGCGCATCTTCACCGACGACTCGGTCTCCGAGATCTTCGCCGGCGAGAACCAGCTCTTCTGACCAGGGCGGGGGTTAGGCTCCCGCCGGATCAATGGTCGACGAGTACACGATCGTCAAGAGCATCCACGTCTTCGCCGCGGCTCTGTGGGTCGGCGCCGGCTTTGCAGTCAACATCGCAATGACCCTTGGCGCCCGCAGCGGCGAACCCGCCACCATGCTGGTGGCTATGCGCTTTGCCAAGTTCCTTGGCAAGTACGTCTTCCCCTGGCTGTCTCTGGTCACATTGGTCTTCGGGATCTGGTTGACCGAGAGCTTCTACGACTGGGATCTGCTCTGGATCCAGCTCGGCATGGCTGGGCTGGTGATATCGACCGCGATCGGGATCTTCTATCTCGGTCCCAAGGCGGAGGCCGGGATCGCCGGCATCGAAAGCGGCACGCCGCCTCCACCCGGCCGCAACTGGGCGCCGATCGTCGCCCGGCTCAACCTGCTGATCGTCGCCGCAGTGCTAGTGCTGATGGTGATCAGGCCGACTTAGGTGGGTGGGCGACGGCGGTCGCTCAGAATGTCGCTCAATGATCAGAGTGGGACACAAGGGAGCGGATCTGATCGCGCCGGGTAACACCCTCCCCAGCTTCGAAGCAGCGGTGGAGGCGCGGGTGGACGTGATCGAGATCGACGTGCTCTGGACCCAGGACGGGCACCCGCGGCTGCCGGCGGCGGAGCGCACGCCGCTGATCGTCGCCCACGACTGGCACGACGCCGAGCGGCGTACGCCGCTGACCCTGGAGCAGGGGCTCGACGCCTTCCTGGCGTCGCCACTGGACCAGGTCGAGATCGACCTCGACATCAAGCTGCCCGGCCGCGAGGAGGAGATCGTCGCGGCGCTGCTCGAGCGCGACCTCCTGGCCCGGGCGATGATCTCGACCATGGAGCTCTCGACCCTGGCCCGGATCAGGGAGCTGGAGCCGGGCCTGCGGCGCGGCTGGACCTATCCGAAGGTGACCAGGGACTGGGCCTCGAAGCGCTGGGCGCGTGCGCCGATGCTGGCGGCGCTGGTCGCGATGCGCCGCCGTCTGCCGGGCATCGCCGGCCGCACGCTGCCGGATCTGGGCGTCGACTCGATGTGGGTCTACCACCAGATCGTCACCAAGCAGCTGGCCAAGGTGACGCGCGCGGCGGGGATCGAGCTGATCGCCTGGACAGTCGACGACCTGCCCCGGATGCGTCAGCTGGCCGCTGCCGGCGTCACCGGCCTCTGCTCCAACGACCCGCGGCTCTTCGCAGAGATCGAGCGAGCCGAGTGATGCGTTTTGGACCCCTATGGGGGTCAAACGCATCGCCCGTCAGTTAGATCGTGCCGGGCGTAGCCGTCGGCGGCGCGTTGCGGCCGCCCTTGCTCTTCACGGCGGACTCGAGCTCCTCTGTGGTGAAGCCGGCGACCGTCTCGCCGTCGAGCGCGTAGCGGTAGAGGGCGACGCCGAAGATGCCGCTGAGGGCGCTGCTGATCAGCGCCGCGACCGCGAAGCCGATCACGCCGAGCACGACGAGCAGGGCGCCCACGAAGCCGGCGGAGGCCCAGACCAGGACGCCGGCGGCGATCAGGAGCATCGAGGGCAGGATGCCGAAGAGGAAGACGCCGCCGCCGATCGCGAGGTTGCCGGTGATCTGTTGCCCCCAGCGCGACTTGAAGAGGCTGCCGGAGCGCTTCAGCGTCTCGAACGGGCCGGTGCCCTCCAGGGCGACGACCGGGGCGGCGAGGAAGGTGATCAGCGACCAGCCCACCGCGAGCAGGCGGCTGAAGATCTGGCCGAAGATGCCGGCCTGGTTCTCGAGCGTGCTGAGGACGAGCCCGACGACGGTCGAGACCGCCGCCCACCCCGCGATCTGGGAGAAGCGGCTGCGCGCCACGGCGAGCCCGTCGGAGACGGTCGCATCGCGGCCGTGGAAGATCATGTCGGCGGTGGCGGCGAGGCCGACGCTGAAGTAGAAGCCGATCAGGGCCAGGAAGTAGAAGCCGATCACCGCCAGCGGCCCGCCGAGGAGGACGTCGCCGTCGTCGATCAGGTAGAGCCCCGGGCCGACGACGATCACGGCGCAGACGATCGTCGCCGCCGCGCCGTAGAGGGGGAAGCGCAGCAGGGTGGGGTTCTCCCGCAACAGACCCCAGCTCTTCTTGGACAGCTCCCAACCCCGTCGAATCCTTCTCATCGCTGCTCTCCTTCCAGGGACCGCTCGACAATCGGCGTCTGCGCCACACCTCTTCCCTCGAAGTACTCCCACTCCTGCTCGCCGAGCTCGGTCGCGGGCGGGTCGGCGTAGATCCACTCGCGCATGATCCGGTGCCAGTTGCGCTTGGCGCGCAACTGGCCGAGCACGGCGACGACGCCAATTTCCATCCGCCTGCCCATCAGCTCGTCGGCCGGCAGCGCCTCGCGCCGCATCAGGTCGTAGTACTCCGAGCGGGGGTCGTTGGTCGACTCGATGATCTTCATCACGCGGCGGGCGCTGATCTCGATCTCGCGGTCCTCGATGTACCAGCCGCCGACCGCTCGCATGTGCTCCATCAGCCGCTCGGCGTCGAGCTTTGAGGGGTTCTTGACGAAGCCGAGGTCGTGCAGGGCAGAGCGGAACGCCTCCGGGTCGTCGCGCGAGGCGGCGTCGAAGGCGCGCTGCTCGAGCACGATCTGCTCGTGGTCGAGCTTCTTCGTCATGCCGAAGTCGAGGAAGGCGACGCGGCCGTCCGCCATCAGGATGTAGTTGCCGGGGTGGGGGTCGGCATTGAAGTGCTGGAGGTGGTAGATCGAGCCGAAGCTGCCGCGGAAGACGATCTCGCCGAAGCGGCTGCGCTCCTCGTGCGGCAGCTGCTTCACCTGCTCGAAGCCGACCCCCTCGACCAGCTCGGTGACCAGGACGCGCCGCCGCGAGAGCCGCGTGATCACTTCCGGCACGTAGATGAAGGGGTGATCGCGGTAGGCGCGGGCGAAGCTGCGCTGGTTCTGCGCCTCGTACTCGTAGTCGAGCTCCTCCATCACCCGCTCGCGCAGCTCTTTGGCGATCTCCTTGGCGTCGAGGCCGGGGGCAAGGGCGCGGGCGAGCCGCACGATCGTGCCGGCGTTGCGCAGGTCGGCGTCGAGCGCCTCGGCGATTCCCGGGTACTGGATCTTGACCGCGACCCGCCGCCCGTCGAGCAGCTCGCCGCGGTGCACCTGGCCGATCGAGGCGGCGGCGAACGCCTCCTGCTCGAGCTCGGCGAAGAGCTCGGAGAGCGGTTCGCCGTCGTACTCTTCCTCCAGCACCTTCTCGACCTTCTCCCAGGGCATCGCCGGCGCGTCGGTGCGCAGCTTGCCCAGCTGCTCCTGGTAGATCTCGCGGTACTCCTCGGGCAGGAACTCGGTGTCGATGAAGGAGGCGAACTGGCCGAGCTTCATCGCCGCGCCCTTCATCTGGCCCAGCGCGCCGACCATCTTCATCGCCGTTTCGAGGTGGCGCTGCTCGAGCTTCTCCTTGCTCCCCTCTTCGGAGCGGGCGACGTTGGTCGCCTTCGTCCCGGCGTAGCGGGCCCCCTGTACGCCGACGATCGAGCCGAGCTTCGCCGAGCGCCGAATTCGTCCCTTGGGGATCTTCGAGTCGTCGGCCATGTTTTAGGAGTTGTACTGGTTCTGGCCACAGGTTCCGATTCGCCGCGGTTCTCTATCCTCTCCCGTCCGATGGCAGCCGCCCGCGAAAAGCTCAAGGCCGCTCCCCGCGCCGACTTCGGCTCGCGCACCGCGCGCCGCCTGCGCCGTGACGGCCTCGTGCCGGGCGTCGTCTACAGCGGCGGCTCCGACGCGCGCGCCTTCCAGGTGGCCGAACGCGAGGTCCGCACCCTGCTCGCCGGCGGCCAGGCCCTGTTCGATCTCGAGATCGAGGGAGGCAAAGCGGTACCGGTCGTGGTCAAGGAGCAGCAGCACCACCCGGTTCGCGATCAGCTCCAGCACATCGACCTGCAGGAGGTGAAGCTCGACGAGGCGATCCAGGCGGAGGTCGCGATCGAGCTCGAGGGAGGGGATTCGGCCCCCGGCGTCAAGGGCGGCGGCGTGCTCGAGCACGTCACCCGCGAGGTCACCGTCGAAGCGCTGCCGACCGAGATTCCGGAGCGGATCGTCGCCGACGTCTCGGCGATGGAGATCAACGACACGTTGCAGCTCTCGGCGCTGGTCGTGCCTGAGGGCGTCGAGCTCGTCGCCGACGAGCCTGAGGAGGTCACGATCGCGACGCTCTCGCCGCCGCGCGTCGAGGAAGAGCCCGAGCCCTCCGTCGAGGAGGAGGCCGAGCTGGTCGGCGAGGAGGGCGAGGAGCCCGCCGCCGAGGGCGAGGCCGCCGAGGGCGATGGTGGCGACTCGGGCGAGGGCGGCGGGGAGTAGTCCCTGTCCCTGTTTCGCCGCCGCGCGGATCGCGGCGAGGGCGAGCCGGGCGACCGCATCCTGATCGTTGGCCTCGGCAACCCGGGCCAGCGCTACGCGGGAACCCGCCACAACCTCGGCTTCGAGGTCGCCGCTGAGCTCTCGCGCCGCTGGGAGCTGCCGCAGGCGAAGCGCAAGTTCGGCGGGCTGCTCGCCGAGGGCCGCACCGCGCCCGGCGGCCCGCGGGTGGCGATCCTGCTGCCGCAGACGCAGATGAACGCCTCCGGCGACTCGGTCGGTCCGGCGCGTGGCTCGCTGAAGGCGCCCCTCGACCGCGTCATCGTCCTCCACGACGAGATCGACCTCCCCTTCGGCGAGGTGCAGGTGCGGCTCGGCGGCGGGCTGGCCGGCCACAACGGGCTCAAGAGCCTGCGGCAAGGGCTGGGGCGACGCCGACTTCTGGCGGGTCCGGGCCGGCGTCGGGCGCCCCCCGTCGAGCGAGCCGGAGATCGTCTCCTCCTATGTCCTCTCGCGCTTCCGCGAGCCGCGCGATGAGGTCGTCGCCTTGGTCGAGCGCGCCGCCAAGGAGACCGAGCGCCTGGTCGAGCGGCTAGGTTCCGAGGATGGCTGAGAAAACCGCCTACGCGGTCGACGAGCAGGGGATCGCGGTGCTGCGGCTCGAGCGTGGGGACTCCCGCAACGCGATCGACACCCAGATGCTGGTCGAGCTGCTCGAGCACCTCGCAGTGGCGCGGGCGGATGAGGCTGTGCGGGTGCTCGTCCTCAGCTCCTCCGACCAGATGGGACTCTCGGCCGGAGCCGACGTCCGGGAGGAGCTCGATGAGGAGGGCAAGGTCCGGCGCATGCAGCTCTTCGCCGACCTCTACGACGCGATCGTCGCCTTCCCCAAGCCAACGATCGCCGTCTGCCACGGCGATGTCGTCGGTGGCGGGGCGGAGATCGCCGTCGCCTGCGACATGCGGGTCGGCGGCGCCAACCTGCGGATGCGCTTCCCGGGCGGGGCGCTCGGGGTTCCGGTCGGCCCGGCCCGGCTGGTGACGCTTTGCGGCCTCGCCACCGCCAAGTACCTGCTGCTCTCCTCGCGCACGGTCGGCGCCGACGAGGCGTTGCGGCTCGGCCTCGTCAACCGGGTCGCCCCCGCTGCGGCGACCGAGGAGTCGGCCCTGGGGCTGGCGGGCGAGGTGGCGGCGCACCCGCCGGAGGCGCTCGCCGCGCTGAAGCGGCTGCTGCACGAGTGGGACGACGTCGAGGGCCGCTCGAGGGCCGAGGGCGTGGGCCAGGTCGAGTGGCAGCGCACGGGACCTGGCCTGCCGTTCCGCGGGTAGCACTCCCGGCTAGCGAAACTTGCGCATTCGCCGCGGCGCTGGATAGGGTCGCGCAAACTCGTCGTCGCCCGCCAGGAGGATCGCTTGAAGCACTTCGCTGCAGTTCTGCTTGCCGTTGGTTGTCTGCTCGCCGTGCCTGCGGTGGCCGGGGCCGTGGAATACAAAGTCGACAGCACCGCCGACGAACTCGACGCGGCGCCCGGCACGGCCGGCTGTCTCACGGTGGGCCTCAAATGCACGCTCAGGGCGGCGATCGAAGAGTCGAACAAATCTGCAGCGGTGCTCGACGAAATCGTCTTCGACGGCACGGAATTCAAAGGCCAGCTCGCCGACACGGTCACGCTGACCAAAGGCCTGCTGCCGGAGATCGAAGACACGGTCAGCATCAAGGGCGGGCATTGCGCGACCACCCAGGCCGGACAGGCGGGCCCCTGCGCCGGCCTGGAAGCCTCGGGCCTGAGCTACGGGCTCAGCGTCAAAAACAGCGACGGAGTCGTGATCGAAGGCTTGGCGATCACCGGCGCGGCGACCGGGATCAAAGTGGTCGAAAGCTCAGGGGGCTTCATCGCCCGCAACGACTGGCTGGGCGAGAAACTCGACGGCGGCAACGGCTCCGGCGCCAGCACCGGCATCTGGCTCGATCCAAACTCGAACAACGCGACGATCGGCGGCGACACAGCGGCCGAACGCAACGTTTTCGTCAACAACGCGGCCGAGGGGCTCGACATCGAAGGGGCCGATAGCACCGACGTGTTCGGCAACTACTTCGGCGTCAAGGCGGACGGCATTACCAAAGCGGCCAACGGCAAGAACATCGAGATCACCGACACCGTCGCCTTCACGGCTACCGACAACGAGGTCGGTGGGACGGTCAGCGGCGCCGCGGCTCCCTGCGACGGGGTCTGCAACGTGATCTCCGGGGCGAGCTTCGCCGGCGTCGACCTCATCGGCAACGGCGGCAACGAGGAACCCGCCAGCGGGCCGACGACGATCCACGGCAACTACATGGGCCTCAACGCCGCCGGGACGACGGTCGTCGCCAACGCCGAATACGGCGTCTTCACCGGGAAAGCCGGCGAAGTCACGGTGGGCGGCCCGGCGAGCGGCGACACTAACTTCTTCGCTGGGCTGGGGACCGGGATCTTCTACTCGAGCGGCGAAGGCTTCAAAGCCCAGGGCAACATCTTCGGCAACGGTCCGACCGGCCTCGCCGTCACCCCGCCCAACCTGGCGATCTTCGTCTCTACTCTGGAAAACAGCAACCCGGTGGCGGTGCTGGGGAACGTGATGCGGATGGAAGGCGGGACCGGGATCGAGGTGAGATTCGGCGGCACCGAGATCAGGAACAGCTTCATCGAAGGGGCTGAACTCGGGATCTGGACCAAGGTCGCGCCGGGCCCTGCGGGCTCGAACCTGATCGAAAAAAACGTGATCGGCAAGTCCACCGCCAACGGCGTCCGCATCGAAGACAACGCCAACCTGGTCTTCGGCAACACGATCTACGAATCGAGCGAGGCCGGCATTCGCATCAAGAACCCCGCCGCGCTCGTCAACGCCACCGAAAACCAGATCGGCGGTGACTCGTCCGAACGCGAGAACTTCATCCGTGCAAGCGGCGGCGACGCGATCGAGATCGACAACTCCGGCGGGGAAGGGGCCAGCCAGAACGAAGTCGCCCGCAACAGAGGCAAAGAAAACGCCGGCCTCTTCATCGACCTGATCGGGCTGACGACGAACGGAGGGATCCTGCCGCCGGCGTTCGCCACCTCGTCCCAGTCCGCTGCCAGCGGCAGCGCCGAAGCTGGCGCCACGGTTCGCGTCTTCGACAAGAAAACCGCGGCGCTCGGCGAGATCGAGTCGTTCCTCGGCGAAGCGGTCGCCGACGGCAGCGGCGACTGGAAAGTCACCTACCCGAGCTCGATCCCGGTAGGCACGATCGTCGCTGCGACGCAGACGAGCGAAGAAGGCGGCACCTCCGAGTTGGCGATGGCTACGACCACGGCCGATCCCGACAGCGGGAAAAAAGACGACGGCAAAGAGAAAGACCAGGACACGGGCGGCAAAGGCAAAGCCAAAACCAAAGACACAACGCCGCCCCAGACCAAGATCCGCAAAGGCCCGAAAAGGAAAACCGCGTCGACCACGGCGAAGTTCAGGTTCACCTCCAGCGAGAAAGGGTCGACCTTCCAGTGCAAGCTCGACAAAAGGCCCTGGCGGCGCTGCAAATCGCCAAAGACCTACAAAGGCCTGAAACCCGGCAAGCACGTCTTCAGGGTGCGCGCTGTCGACAAAGCCGGCAACGTCGACCCGACGCCGGCGAGGCGGAAGTTCGAAGTCCTGCCGTAGGTCTTCAGCCGGCCCAGCTGGTCGAGTCGAGGGTGGTGCCGCCCCGGAATTGCTCCGGGGCGGCGAGCACGTGCGCGGCGACGTCGATGCAGCGCGCGACCCATAGATCGCCTCGCGTGGAGGCGCCGGCGACCCTGTCGAGCAACTGCTCCAGCCGCTCCCAGCCGAGCCAGTCGAGCATGAAGGGGTGGAGGACGATCGCCGCGTAGCCGCCCTCTCGGGCCAGCGCCTCGATCTCCGCTTCGAGGAAGGCGAGGAAGGCGGCCGGCTCGAGCGGCTCGGGCGAACCGGTCATCCGTTCGCGGACCGAAGCCAGCGGCGGCAGCACGCAGCTGGCGTCGAGGTGGCGCCACTGGAAGGGCAGCAGGGCGATGCCGCCGTCCTCGCCGGCGCCCGCGCCGGCGGGCGAGCAGTAGCGCAGGCCGGCATCGCGGATGATGCCGACCCCACCCGCGCCCAGCCCGCCGCTCGGCGGTCGCAGGCCGGCAAGCTCGAAGTCGAGCTGCTCGAAGGCGGCGACACCGCGCGCCAAGTTCTCGGCCTGCGCATCTGCGTCGAGGTCGGTCCACTGCTCGTGGCGCCAGGCGTGGTAGGCAAGCTCGTGGCCTCCGGCGTCGATCGCCTTCAGCTCGCCCGGGTAGATCTCGGCGTTGATCCCCTCGACGAAGAAGGTCGCGGCCAAGTCGCGCTCGCCCAGCCCTTCGAGCAGCGCCGGCAAGACTCGGGTCACTGTGAAGTGCTCGCCGAGCGCCGTCTCCGGGCCGATTGCGCCCAGCTCCAGTTCAGCCGCCTCGCCGAGATTGTCGAAGCTGAGGCTGAGCGCGCCGCGGGCGCCATCTGGCCAGCGCGGTGTTCCGCTCACGACTCGCGCAGCGCCGGGCTCCAGCGCTCCGGCTCGAGCTTGGCCTGCTCACGCGCCCACTCGAAGTGATGACGCGCCGAGGCGAGCAGGACCGGGAAGTTGAGCAGGCCGGCGAGGGCGAAGCCGCGGGCGCCGGGCCGGTTGGCGGCCGGCAGGCTGAGGGCGCTGCAAAGAAGCCAGAACCAGAGCACCGCGTTGTAGGCGGGCAGCTGGTCCTCGCTCAGCCCCTCGGCTTCGTCGAGCATCGGCAGGCCGTTGTGCAGGGACCAGGGCCAGGCCTTGAAGTGGACGGCGACTCCGGCGACGCCGATCCCGGCGCCATAGGCCGTGAGCCGGCGCGCCCCCTCGCCGTCGCGGGTCGCGGCAGCGAGCATCAGCGGGAAGTAGGCGCCCCAGAGGGCGTATGCGCCGCGGCGGCCGAGGAACGGCTCGAAGACGAGCCCGACCCCGGCGCGGGTCTCGAAGGCGTTGTGGGCGAGCAGGCCCAGCGTCGACCCGACGGCGAGCAGCTTCCTCACCGGCGGCCGCCGATCCGGTTGGCCAGGGTGCCGATCCCGTCGATCTCCAGCTCGACCGTCTGCCCCGGCTGGATCCAGCGGTCGAGCTCGAGCCCGCAGCAGCCCGGCATCGTCCCGGTCGAGATCACGTCGCCGGGCTCGAGCCGCTCGCCGGCGGCGGCGTAGGCGAGCATCTCGCCGACGTCGTGGGCCGGGTTCGCGGTGCCGCCTTCGCACCAGACCTCGCCGTCGACCCGCACGCGCCCGGTCGCCGCGGTCCAGTCGGGCAGCTCATCTGGCGTGAGGACGTCGCTACCGAGCGAGTTGGCGAAGGTCTTCGACTTCACCGCCGGGCCGAATACGCCGTGGCGGGCCTCCTCGGCTTGCACGTCGCGGGCGCTCCAGTCGTTGAGCACTAGCCAGCCGCCGATCGCCTCGCGCGCCTCGGCCGGACTGGGGTCGGCCAGCGGGCGGGCCAAGACGAACGCCAGCTCCAGCTCGAAATCGAGGTATTTCGTGTGCGAGGGCCAGGGCATCTCCTCGCCGTCGGCCAGCATCGCGGCGTGGTTGCCGACGTAGAAGGCGGGCGCCTCGTAGAAGCGCGCGTTGGGCTTGAAGGGCGGGAAGGTGCGTCGCGTGACGCGCTCGAAGGCGTTGGCGGCCCGCTGCACCGGCTTGGGGAAGAAGCGCTTGACCAGCATCCGGGCGGACCCCTCGTAGTGTGACTCCCAAAGACTGAAGGCTCGCAGCGAGTGCGCCTCGAAGGGCAGCCCGGCGCTCGCCGGGTCGACCGCGGCGCTTTCGTCGCTCGCCACAGTCTCGATGTGGCTCTCGACTTTCGTCCGCGTCTCCTCGCCGTCGGCGAGCAGCGCCAGCATGTCCTTCTCTCCTGGCATCGCGACCCAGCGACCCAGCGCCCGGTCCTCGACGATCACTCCGTTGGCGGTGGCTCTCAGCTTCATCCGACCCGTTCGAGCTTGCCACAGTGGCGCCCTGTATGTTCCCGCCCTATGCAGACAGTGAACTGCATGACCGTGCGAGAACTGGTCGCCATCTGCATCGTGATCGCGGTGGCCGCTTGCGGCTTGGGCAACACCCGGGCGGAGGCTGCCGTCTACTGGGGATATGGCTCGACAGTTGGCAAAGCTGAGCTCGACGGTCGCGATCCCCACTACGACTTGCTGCCAAGTAACGAGTCCCGGGGTTATGTATGTGGCGTGGCCGTCAACGAGCGGCAGCTCTTCTGGGCGAATTTTCCTTTTGGCATCGGCATGACCGACCTCGAAACTCGAGTGAGTGACTCAGCCTTTATTGGAGGCAACTGGGCCTTTGCCGGCGGTGTCGTCTACCCATGTGGGCTTGCGGCCAACAGCTCTCACATCTTCTGGGGCAACCCATATGAGGGCGGTCTGGGGCGCGCGGGGGTCGACGGCGGCGAAGTGAACCCGGCGTTCATCGGAGGCGGGATCCGCCCTTGCGCTGTCGCTCTCCACGGTGAGTACGTCTACTGGGCCGACCAGTTCACTGGCCGGATCGGTCGCGCCAAGATCGATGGCAGCGGTGTCGATCCCACTTTCTCAACACCGGGAGCCGTCGACTGTGGGCTGGCCGTCGACGACCACTTCGCCTACTGGGCGGAAGCGGGCTTCGACGGAGCAAGCTCCGGCGCGATCGGGCGGACGCCGCTCGACGGCGGTGAAAGCGAGCGCGGATTCATCGCCGGGATCGGCGAAGCCTCAGGCATTGCAGCCAACTCCACCCACATCTATTGGACTGAGCAGAGCCCTGGCGGATACGCGGGAACCGGGGCCGTTGGGCGCGCCAACCTGGATGGGACGGCAATCAATCGTGGCCTGATTCCAACGCCGCGGTCGGAGATCTCCGGAATCGCGGTCGATGGCCGCCCGGGCTCGTTGCCCCAAACTGAGCGGTCGAGGCCTATCCGCTTCGGCAAGGTCAGACACGTTCCTCGCAGTGGAGCGGTCTTCCTCTCCGTTTTGCTTCCGACCGGGGGCAGGCTGAAGCTCAATGGGCCGCCTGTCCGCTGGAAGGTGATCAAGAGTGGAGCTAAAGCTCCAGAGGGACCCTTGCGTTTGCAACTGAAGCTCTGGCCGGGTGACTTCGATTCTTCCGCCAGAGGAGTCAGGTCTCGACTCATGCGGAGGGGTAGGGCGCCAGTCAGCCTTCTCGTCGTCTACCGCGAGCCCGGTCACTGGCCCATCTTTGCGACGAAGCGGGTGACGCTGGTGCTAGAGAAGGCGTCACGGGTAAGACGCTAGCCCTCTGCTGCCAGGCAGATCAAGGAGGCGAGCAGGCGGCTCGTAGAATCGGCCGACGCGCCGGATCTCACGATCCGGGCGCTTCCCATGCCATGAGCCTTCGTCCTCTACTCGAGATAGCCGCCGAGAACGAGCGCGTCCACGCGCTTGCTGGGCGTGCGCGCGAGGCAGCTGCTGGAGGCGAGCAGGTCACCGTCCGTGTCTCGACGATGCTGCGGCCGCTGCTGCTCGCCTGCCTGCTGGAGGACGACCGTGGCCTCGCGGACCGGCCGGCGCTCCTGGTCAGCGCCGACGACCGCTCCGCCCGCGACCTCGCCGCCGACCTGAGCGCGTACCTGGCGCCGCGCCGGGTCCGCCTCTACCCCTCGCGCGGCACCGGCTACGCCTCGCAGGTGACGCCGCCGCCGCACCTCGTCGGCCTCCGGATCGACGCTCTCGACGCGCTCCGTGGGGAGGACGACGCTGTCGTCGTCGCCAGCGCCACCGGGCTCGCCGAGGCCGTTCCCGACGACTCGCTGCGCCCGGCCGGCTTCACGATCTCGCGCGGTGAGGAGATCGACTTGCCGACCGTCACCTCCGATCTCGCCGCCGCCGGCTACGAGCGCGTCGAGCAGGTCGAGGAGCGCGGCCAGCTCGCCGTCCGCGGCGGCATACTCGACGTCTTCCCGGCCACCGAGGAGCGCGCGGTCCGGATCGACCTGTTCGGTGACGAGGTCGAGTCGCTGCGCTGGTTTTCCACCTTCACCCAGCGCTCGCTTGGCGAAGCCGACTCCGTCGACCTCGCCCCCGCGGCAGAGCTCGACGTCGAGCATCGCGAGCTGGCCGAGTTGGCGGCGATGGAAGCGGCCGAGGAGGGCGAGCAACCCTCGAACCTCGCCGACCTGCTGCCGGTCGACAGGTTCCGGGCGCCGCTCGAGCTGATCCCTTCCGAGACGGCGGTGATTCTCGCCGCCGCAGAGGAGATCGAGCCGGCCCTGCGCGATCACTGGCAGGACGCGACTACGGCGATGCACGCCGACGACGCCCGCCACCTCTACGTCGACGTCGCGGGCCCGCTCGCCGAGCGCGCTGCCCTGACGATGACCGGCGCCGGTGAGGACGACGAGGACGCCTTCCGTGCCGCCCGGGCCGAGTCGCCGGCGCGCAGCGTCAAAGAGGCCGAGGGCGAGCTGGAGAAGCAGGTGCGCTCCGGCTACCGGACCGTCGTCGCCTTCGACGGGCGGGGCGAGGCGGAGCGCGCGCGCTACGGCCTCGACCGCCTCGACGCGAAGCTGCTCGACGGCGGCCGGCTCTCACCAGGGCCCGGCCTCAGCTTCGCCGAGGCGCGCCTGCGCGAGGGCTTCGTCAGTCCTGAGCTACGGCTTGCCGTCTACCCCTTCCGACGCCTCGTGCACCGCCGCCGCCGCGCCGAGGAGCGCGCCCCGGGCGCCGCCCGCGGCCGGCTCGCCTTCAGCGACCTGAGGGTCGGCGACTTCGTCGTCCACGAGGACCACGGCGTCGCTCGTTTCGCCGGCTTCGAGACGCGTGAGGTCGGCGGCGTCACCCGCGACTATCTCTACCTCGAGTACAAGGGCGAGGACCGGGTCTACGTGCCCACCGACCAGCTGGCGAAGCTGAGCCGCTACGTCGGCGCCGGCGGCTCGCCGACGCTCTCGGCGCTGGGGGGCAAGCGCTGGCAGAACATGAAGGCCCGCGCCCGCCGCGCCGCAGGGGCGCTCGCCGGCGAGCTGATCAACCTCTATGCCGAGCGGCGCGCCCGCAAGGGCCACGCATTCGCGCCCGACGGCGAGTGGCAGCTGGCGCTCGAGTCGGCTTTTCCCTATCGCGAGACCGCCGACCAGATCGAAGCGATCGAGGCGGTCAAGGGCGACATGGAGTCCGAGCAGCCGATGGACCGGCTGGTCTGCGGCGACGTCGGCTTCGGCAAGACCGAGGTCGCCTTGCGCGCCGCTGTCAAGGCGGTCTCCGACGGCAAGCAGGCGCTGGTCCTGGTGCCGACGACGATCCTCGCCCAGCAGCATCTCGGCACCTTCCGCGAGCGGCTCGCCGACCTGCCATTCGTCGTCGAGGGCGTCTCGCGGCTGCGGCCGCCGGCCGAGGTGAAAGAAGCGCTCGCCGGCTTCGAGGCGGGCAAGGTCGACGTCTTGATCGGCACCCACCGGCTGCTCTCCCGCGACGTGCGCGCCAAGGACCTCGGCCTCGTAGTCGTCGACGAGGAGCAGCGCTTCGGCGTCAAGCAGAAGGAGCTGCTGCGCCAGCTGAAGCTGAAGGTCGACGTGCTGGCGCTCTCGGCGACGCCGATCCCGCGCACGCTGCAGATGAGCCTGGCTGGGCTGCGCGACATCTCGACGATCGAGACCCCGCCGGAGGGGCGCCGCCCGGTCCGCACCTACGTCGGCCCCTACGACGAAGACCTGGTGGCGAAGGCGGTCCACCGCGAGATCGAGCGTGGCGGCCAGGCCTTCTTCCTCCACAACCGGGTCGACTCGCTGCCGGAGACGGTCGAGCGCCTGCGCGGCCTGGTGCCGAAGGCGCGCTTCTCCGAAGCGCACGGCCAGATGGACGAGCGCCAGCTAGAGGAGACGATGCTCGACTTCCTGCGCGGCGGCGCCGACTGCCTGGTGACGACGACGATCATCGAGTCGGGCCTCGACATCCCCAGCGCCAACACGCTGATCGTCGAGCGCGCCGATCAGCTCGGGCTGGCGCAGGCCTACCAAATCCGCGGCCGGGTTGGCCGCTCCCGCGAGCGCGCCTTCGCTTACATGCTCTATCCCTCCGCCGAGGCGCTGACCGAGGACGCCGCCGCTCGCCTCTCGACCCTCGCCGACCACACCGAGCTCGGCTCCGGCTTCAAGATCGCGATGCGCGATCTAGACATCCGCGGCGCCGGCGACCTGCTCGGCGAGGAGCAGTCGGGGCACGTCGCCGCGGTTGGCTTCGAGCTCTACTGCCAGCTGATCGACGAGGCGGTGGTCGAGGCCCGCGGCGCGGAAGAGGGGGAGGAGGCCGCCCCGGAGCCGGTCCGGCTCGACGTGCCGGTCGATGCCTACCTGCCGGCCAGCTTCATCCCCTTCGAGGCGGCCAAGATCGATGTCCACCGCCGCGTCGCCGCTGCCCGCGAGCCGGGCGAGCTGCGGGCGATCCGCGATGAGCTCAGCGACCGCTTCGGACCGCCCCCGCCCGAGGCGGAGAACCTGCTGGCGCTGCAGCGCGCCAGGATCGAGCTGGGGCTAGCCGGCGCCCGCAGCGTCGAGTTCAGGGGTGGGCGGTTGAGCGTGACCGGAGTCGAGCTGGATTCCGAGGGCGCCGGCACGCTGGCGGAGAAGGTCGAGGGGGCGGTATACGAGTGGCGCGAGAAGACCGCTGCCGTGAGGGTCCCGGACGAACCCGAGGCGCGTCTTGCCGCGGTACTGGCGATGGCGGAGGGGGTCCGGGACGCAAAGCGACTCGCGGTCGCCCCCGCGAGTTAGCCCGCCTTTAGCCAATTTGACTATGCTGCCCGCTCCGTGGCTTCGAAAGGGCGGGGAGATCAGAAGTCAGCCGGCCTGCAGCGTCTCACGCTGCTCGGCTTCGCCGGCCTTCTCGTCCTGCTCTTTCTGATCTTCGCGATCACCCAGGGCCTCGGCAATCCCAGCGTCTCCTCCGGCGACGTCGCGGTCGTCGAGGACGCCCCCGACGGCCTCGGAACGGTCTCCGAAGAGGACCTGAAACGCGCGATCGAACAGGCTGCCGGGCAGGCCGGCCAGAAAGTCCCCAAAGAGGGGACCCCCCAGTACGACGAACTGGAGAAAACCGCGATCAGCGAAGTGCTCGACCGGATCTGGATCCAGGGAGAAGCGGCGGATATGGGGATCTCGGTGACGCCGGAGGAAGTCTCCGACGAACTCGAGAAACTGAAGAAACAGGCCTTCAAAACCGACGCGCAGTACCAGAAATTCCTCAAAGAAGCCAACTTCACTGCGGCCGACGTCGACGAACGGATCGAAATCCAGATGCTCAGCGAGCGGATCCAGAAAGAAGCGTCCGAAGAATCCGCCTCTCCCAGCGACGCTGAAGTCGAGGAGTACTACGAAGCCGCGAAGGCCACCCAGTTCACGCAGCCGGAAACGCGTGATGTGCGCCTCATCGTCAACAAAGACCGGGAAAAAATCGACGAAGCGGCGGCGCTGCTCGAGCAAGACAACTCGGACGAGAGCTGGAAAAAAGTCGCAAAAGAGTTCTCGACCGAAAGCGCCACCAAAGGCAAAGGCGGGCTGCGCACGAGCCTCACTGAAGGCGCCCTTCCCGATCTCGACAGCGCGATATTCAGCGCTCCCCCGGCAGTGGTCGAAGGGCCCGTGAAAAGCGCGCAGGGCTGGACGATCTTCGAAGTCGACAAGGTCAACCCGGAGAAAGTCCAGTCGCTGAAAGAAGTCGAATCGCAGATCAGCGCCCAGCTCGGCGAACAGGCCCAGCAGCAAGCGTCGGCTCGCCTGATTCGCAACTACGCCAGCAAGTGGTCCTCGCGCACCTTCTGCGCCGATGACTTCCTGATCGAACGCTGCGGCAACTTTGAGGGCACGGGACGGCCGGCGAGCGCTCCGCCCGCCTGCTACGAAGCGGATCCGAAAGGACCGGCTCCGGAAGCCTGCCCGGCCCCGGTCCAGCAGGTGGCGCCGGCCTTGCCCGGCTCGGTGAGCGTGCTCGCTCCCGAAGGCGAAAAACTCCCCCAGCGCCCGCGGCCGTCGAAACTCGAAGCCGCACCGCCGACCGGGACCACCGGGCTCCCACCCGGCGTCACCGGCGAATAGCGACGCGCCGAGCCCGCGATTAAACTGGCGCGCCCGTGAGCGCCATTGCCTCCATCCGCGGTCGCCAG
This sequence comes from uncultured Solirubrobacterales bacterium, assembly GCA_963728045.1. Taxonomy (GTDB): domain Bacteria; phylum Actinomycetota; class Thermoleophilia; order Solirubrobacterales; family 70-9; genus VRUE01. The sequence continues at coordinate 590,645 of CAVSIE010000002.1, read as the reverse complement.
ATCGTCGACTCGCGCGGCAACCCGACGGTCGAGGCCGAAGTCATCCTCGACTCGGGCGCGCGCGGCCTGGCCGCGGTGCCGTCGGGGGCTTCCACCGGCGAGTTCGAGGCAGTCGAGCTGCGCGACGGCGGCTCTGCCTGGGCCGGCAAGGGCGTCGCGAACGCAGTCGACAACGTCAACGGTGAGATCGCCGAGGTGCTGAAGGGGGCGGACCCCAGTGACCAGGCCGCGGTCGACCGGGCGCTGATCGAGCTCGATGGGACGCCGAACAAGGGCCGGCTGGGCGCCAACGCGATCCTCGCTGTCTCCCTGGCCATGGCCAAGGCGGCGGCCGCTGACGGTGGCCAGCCGCTCTACCGCTACCTGGCCGATCTCTGCGGCGGCGACGGGACGACGCTGCCGGTGCCGATGATGAACGTGCTCAACGGCGGCGCCCACGCCGACAACTCGGTCGATTTCCAGGAGTTCATGGTGGCGCCGGCCGGCGCCGACAGCTTCTCCGAGTGCCTGCGGGTGGGCACGGAGATCTTCCACGCCTTGAAGGGGAGCCTCGCCTCCAAGGGCCTTGCCACTGCGGTCGGCGACGAGGGCGGCTTCGCTCCCAACCTGGAGTCCAACGAGGCTGCGCTGGAGGCGGTCCTCGCCGGCGTTGAGGCGGCTGGCTATGAGGCAGGCGCTGACGTCTTCATTGCCCTCGACCCGGCGACCAGCGAGCTCTTCGAGGGCGGCGCCTACCGGCTCGAGCACGAGGGCCGCTCGCTCTCGCCGGAGGAGATGGTCTCCTACTGGGCCGACGCCTGCGCTCGCTACCCGATCCTCTCGATCGAGGACGGCATGGACGAGGAGGACTGGGACGGCTGGAAGCTCTTGACCGAGCGGCTGGGCGAGCAAGTGCAGCTGGTCGGCGATGATCTCTTCGTCACCAACCCGGAGCGGCTTCGACGCGGGATCGAGGCAGGAGTGGGCAACTCGATCCTGGTCAAGCTCAACCAGATAGGCACCCTGACCGAGACGCTGGAAGCGATCGCAATCGCTCGCGAGGCGGGCTACACGGCGGTGATCTCACATCGCTCTGGGGAGACCGAGGACACGACGATCGCCGACCTCGCCGTCGCCACCGGCGCCGGCCAGATCAAGACCGGCGCACCCTCGCGCTCGGACCGTGTCGCGAAGTACAACCGCCTGCTGCGGATAGAGGAGGAGCTGGGGGCGGCTGCTGAATTCCCTGGCCTGCGAGCGTTCGCGCGCACAGCTGGATGACGCGCATGGCGCGGCGCATATCGGCGTCCTCGGTCGGCCGTTTCGGTCACGCACTAAATGTGCGCTCCCTTCATCGGCCGCCCTGCGTCCTTGATCTGCTTGGCCATGCACGCCCCCAGCCGCACGCTTGCGTTCAATGAAGGAATGCGGGGCTCGGCCGCGTAGGAGGAGGCGTGGCCGCACGCGCCCACGCCCTCAGAACGCCCGCTCAGCGCACCAGGCGCCGACCGGCGGCTCGCCGCAGGCCCGCGGCACGGCGCGGCGCCAGCCGCGTCCAGTGGGACCGAGTGGGGCGGGTGGCGCTGACTCTCGTCCTCGCGGCGGTTCTCTACTCCTACTTGAACCCGGCGATCGACTTCGTCAAGACCTACACGGCGACGACCGCGGCGAAAGCCGAACTGCACGAGCTGCTGGACGAAAACAAGCGCCTGCACCACAGCGTCCAGCACGCGGACGACCCCGTCTTCCTCGCCGGCAAGGCTCGCGCCCAGGGCATGGTGGCCGAAGGCGAGCGGCCACTGATGGTCAGCGGCCTCAACCGCTGACCATCCCCCGGAGCTAGACCGGTGGTCAGCGCCGGCTCCTACATCCTCAGCGCTCTGGCCCTGGCGGCTGTAGCGCTATCGCTGGGATTCTCGGCCTATCGGTTTCGACAGAGGCTCCTTCCCGTTTGGACCGGTGCGCCTGCTCGTCTCGTAGAGGCGGTCACAGGGATCGCACTGCTCGTATGGCTGGCCGAGCTGCTTGGGGTCTTCGGCTTGCTCTATGCGTGGATCCTCGTCGCTGCGTCGCTGATGGTCGCGGCAGTCATGGCGCTCCTGCCGGCGGGTCCTGTCGCCGCAGGGGACCCACCGCCCCTTCCGGTAGCTAAAGCTTCCTCAGGGGCGGTACCCCCTACGGCGCCACCCGCCGGCCCGAACGCCTTTGCACTGCTGATCACGGTCGGGGTCGTTGCGGTCGTATTCGCGCATTGGGGACTGACGGCCAAGGACGCGTTGGACCGGGGCATTTTCAACTTCGACTCGCTCTGGTACCACATGCCGTTCGCGGTCGAAATGGCGCATAGCCACTCGGTTACGGGGTTCCACTACACCGAGACGGTTTTCACGAACTGGCTCTACCCGCAGAACTCCGAGCTTCTCCATACCGTCGGGATCCTGCTGACCGAGCGCGACACGCTGTCGCTGTTCATCAACTTCGGCTTCCTGGGGCTGGCCTTCCTTGCTGCCTGGTGCATCGGGAGGCCTTACGGACGTGGCCACCTGACCGTCGCTGCTGCGGCAGTGCTCCTGGAGTGCCACACGCTTGTCGTGCGCGAGCCGGGCGCCGCCAAGAACGACGTGGTCGCTGCTGCTCTGTTGCTGGCGGTAGTCGCGATCCTTGTCACTGCCTGGCGAGCCAAAGACGCTTCTCCCGCGGGTGGCGTGGGGGAGGGGGGTCGAGGACGTAGACCTCGCCCGCAGGCCCCCCTCCCCCATGACAGGACCCGCGGGCAAGCGCCCCTTGACTGGCCGGTGGCTTTCGCAGGATTGGCGACAGGCTTGGCCGTAGGCACCAAGTCGACGGCGCTGGCGATGGCGGCGGCTCTGACCGTCGCGGTCGTGGTCCTGGCCCCGGCAGGGAGGCGCTGGGCGGTGGCCGCATGGTGGTTCCTGCCCGCCCTGGCCGGCGGCGGCTTCTGGTACCTGCGCAACCTGATCGCCACCGGCAACCCGCTGCCACAGCTCGAGAGCATCGGCCCGATCTCGCTGCCTCACCCGGAGCAGCTCCAGACCGGTCGCCCCGACTTCTCGATCGCCCATTACGCGACCGACACCACGGTTTGGCGCGAGTACTTCGGGCCTGGCCTGGACCAGGCATTCGGCGCTCTTTGGCCCCTCGTGCTCTCCGTCGCGATCGCCGGCGGCCTCATATCCCTCGCCTGGGGCCGCGAGCGAGTGCTGCGGTGGATGGGCGCTGTCGCCCTGTTCGCGATGCTCGCCTATCTCTTCACGCCACTCAGCGCCGCGGGAGCCGAGGGCGCCCCCACCGGCTTCGGGATCAACATTCGCTACGCGATCCCCGCGCTGCTGCTTGGCATCGCGTTGCTGCCGCTGTCAAGGGTCTTCGACGGCGAGCGCCGCCAGTGGGGCTTGCTGGGCGCTCTCCTCGCGCTGCTACTGCTGACCAACCGCGCCGACGCCGTCCTCCGCGACCCCGACCGCCTCTTCGGTTTGGGCCTGGCCACGCTGCTAGTGCTTCTCCCAGCTGGCCTGGTATGGGTTTACCTTGGGCGAGGGAAACGATCCCTGCCGGCGGGTGGCGCCGTAGGGGGTACCGCCCCTGAGGAAGCTTCAGCTACCGGAAGGGGCGGTGGGTCCCCTGCGGTGACAGGACCCGCCGGCCGTAAGCGTTTGTCCCTCGCCATCTCTCTGACCACCCTGGCTGCGGCAATCCTCGCGATCGGCTACCCGCTCCAGCGCGACTACCTGGAAGACCGCTTCCGCAACGACGACCCCGAAACGGCGATCCCCAGCTTCGACCTCGACTCGGCCTACCGCTGGGCCCGCGATGTCGAGGACTCCCGCATCGGTCTAGCCGGAACCACAGCGGGCTTCCTCCAGTACGGCCTCTACGGCGCCGACCTCTCCAACCGCGTCCGCTACCTGGGCGTGAAGGGTCCGCACGGGGCCTTCAACGCGATCCCGACCTGCACCGAGTTCCGCGCCGCTGTCAACGACGCCGACCTCGACTACCTGGTCACCACCCCCTTCCTCAACTTCCTCAACCCCTCAGAGCCAATCTCTTCGCCCGAGTCAACCTGGCTACGCGGCGAGGACGCAGTGGCCCCAATCCTCCGCAGGGGCCCCGTAACCGTCTGGAAGGTCCAAAGCACGCTCAATCCGGCGGGATGCAGCCCAATCAACGCTCCTCTGCGTCGAGTCCCTGACACCCCGGAGAGCCAATCTCAGTAGGTCGAAGCGTCTTGTACTTTTTCGGCCGCAAGATCCGCGGCCAGCCGTAAGCGCTTAAACCGAAAAAGTTAAGCGGAGGGCTTACTGAGATTGGCTCTCAGCGTCGTCTGCCTCGCCGGCGCGGCGAATGACGATCTGATTGGCCTCAACCCGCACCGTGACCTCGCGCTTCCCCGCCCAGTTCTCAGCGTAGACAGGGTTGTCGGCGACCGAGGGGTCGAGCCAGAGGCCGAAGCCGTCGGTCTCGCCGTGGTCGAAGGTCGCCTCGATCTCTTTGCCGCGGCTGCGACCGCGACCGCGTCCACCACGTCGTCGCCGGCGCCGGGGGCGGTCCTCGCCGCCCCGCTCCTCGCGCCCGCCGCGAGAAGGTGACTCGTCCTCATCCTCGCCATCGCCCTTGTCCTGATCTTCGTCCTCGTCCTCGTCCGGAGCAGCTTCTGCTTCCCGCTCGGCTTCCTCGGCCGCAGCGGCCTCGATCTCGGCCTCGATCTCGTCGCGGAGATCGACTTCCGGCGAGCCCGCATCCTCCTCGTCGGGAGTGAAGCCGTGCTGGCTGCGGAACTCGCGCAACTCGGAGGTGCTGACTTCGAGTTGGTGGGCGATCCAGGCGTCGGTCCTGCCCTGGCGCACCCAGGCGCGGATCTGATTTAGCTGTGGCTTCAGTGAGCGTCGTGCCATCGGCGGGCGAGTCTATTCAACCGGGGGAGGGATGGACTCTCTAGTCCATCAGGAAGGCGAGTGCCTCGAACATGGTGACGACGACGACGATCACCGTGACGGTGAGGCAGACGGCGAGAACGCTGAAGCGAACCTTGCCCTCTTGCTCGACGCGGACGATCCGCCGCTCGCGCGAGCGGTTGGCGGCACGGCGGCGCAGTTGCTCGCGACGGCGACGCTCGAGGACGGTCTCCTGCTCGAAGGCCGTCTCGAACTGGGAGATGCTTTGACGCATTCGCATAGGAAGGTGGCCCGGAGGCCGCGGCGCACCGTAGCAAAGGGGCGCAACGACTTGTGCAGTAGAGATGTGCCGATTGTTACGAGATGCTCACGGCGAGCAGGCGTCCCAGAGCCCCCGCCCGGCTTGGGCCGCCTCGAGCTCCAGCCGCCGCAGGCGCGGGGCGAAGCGGTCGTTGGGTGGGATTGTCAGCGTGCGCGCGAGGCCGCGGCGGACCAGGGTCGCGTTGACGAAGAGGCCGTCGAGATAGGCATAGGCGAGCAGCCGGTCGTAGGGGTCGCGCCGCTCGGCGCCGAACACCAGCCTCACCCGCCGGCCCTCGAGCAGGCCGTGGGCGAAGCGGGAGGCCTGGGGGCCGAAGCACTGGACCGGCTCTCCCGGCTTCACCGTCTCCGGAGTGTCGACCCCGATCAGCCGCACGTCCTCCACCTCGCCGCCGATCCGCGCCTCGACCGTGTCGCCGTCGACCACCCGCGTCACCAGCGCCGTCACCGACGCCGCCCCCTGGTCCTCACCGCCTTCCCAAGGTCGCAGCACGACGAGCGCCACGACCACGAGAAGCGCCACGCTTCCGACAACCCCTCCTCTCACGACCTGGAGCCCGTCAGCGCGCTGTTGAGGGGCAATCCCGGCAGGGGTGGAACGTCTTGTACTTTCTCGTCACCTCGTATCTCGGACGGCCGCTTCCGCTCCACCGAGAAAGTTAAGTGGAACCCCTGCCGGGATTGCCCCCTAAGGAATCCGCCTGACGTTCGCCAGCAGCGTCTCCTTGATCTGGGCGACGATCTCGACCGCCTCGTTCCACTCGCGCTGCCAGACGTTGCGGCCGAAGATGACGCCGGAGCCGCCCGCCTCCATCACCTCGCGGGTGTTGCGCAGGACCGTCTCGTCGTCGACCTTGGAGCCGCCGGAGAGGACGACCAATGAGCGGCCGGCCGACTCGACGCACTGGCGGATCGCCTCGGCCTGGTCGACTTCCATCTCGTTGTAGGGAGCTGGAGCGTCCTTGTCCTTGGCCGAATCGATCTTCGGCATGTTGAGCTTGACCACGTCGGCGCCCATCTCCATCGCCATCCGCGCCGCGTAGTCGATCGCGTAGAAGGAGTTGGCGCCACCCTTGGCGTCGACCGCTTCGCCGCGCGGGTAGGACCAGACGATCAGCGGCATCCCGAAGCGGTCGCAGTCCTCGCGCACCCCGCGCAGCTGGGCGAGGTCCTCGTCCTGGCGCGGGGAGCCGACGTAGAGCGTGTAGCCGACCGCGTCGGCGCCGAGCCGCACCGCGTCCTCGACGCTGGCGTTGCAGCTCGAGAACGCCTTGGCGGAGGGGGGGACGTCGGTCTTGCCGTTGACCTTGAGGATCAGCGGCACCTGGCCGGCGTAGTCGGGGTAGTACTTCTCGGCCATCCCGATCTGGCAGGCGAGGGCGGAGTAGCCCGCCTCGGCGGCAAGGCGGAACTGGTAGTCGGGGTCCTTCGAGGCGGGGTTGGGGAAGAAGTCGCGCGGACCGTGCTCGATGCCCTGGTCGATCGGCAGCAGCATCAGGGTGCCGTTGCCCGGCCCGAACTCGAACAGCAGCCGGCGAAGTCGGGTGCGTTTGCCCGGGGAAAGGGTTGCCAGCAGCGATTTCTGCTCGGTCAGGCTGTTCAACTCCACGCTTGATTCCTCCTAGTGGTCCACGAAAGACGGGTGTCCCGCAGTATGCCACCGGGGCGGACCCGAGGCGCCTCGCGGGCGGGGGGTTATCCTCGATTGACCGTGAGCGAGACCGAGCTCAGCGTCATCTGCAAGAACTGCGGTTCCGAGGTCAGCCCTTACGTGACGGAGTGCCCGTACTGCGGTGCTCGCCTGCGCAAGCGGGCGCCGAAGCTCGAGCGCCGCGGCGACGCCCTCGAGGCGAAGGCACGCCGCCGCCGTAAGCCGCTCAAGGTTCGGCTCAGGCGCGACGGTGGGACAGGGCCCGCCCGTCCCTACGCGACCCTCGCTGCGATCCTTGCCTCGGCTGTCCTGCTGCTCGTATACGAGGCGAGCGGCGATTCGCTGAGCGCCTTCGGTGGCCTGATTGTGCCGCTCGATGACGAGTGGTGGCGGGTCCTGACTGCTCCCTTCGCCTATGCAGACGTCGGCTACCTCTTCGTGGTCGCGATCGGACTGGCGCTCTTCGCGTTGCCGCTGGAGCGCCGCCTCGGCACACCGGCGACCACGCTCCTGCTAGTTGCCTCTGGCTCGCTGGGGATGCTGGCGGCAAGCGGGATCGCCGACGCGCAAGGCGACTTCGAGGTGATCGCCGGCGGCAACGGGATGGCGCTCGGGGCGCTCGCCGCCTGGTTCGCGATCCGGCGCGCGGAAGTTCGCCGCTCGATCGAGCAGGAGTACGACATGGTCGGCGTCGTCGTCGCTGCGGCCGTGCTGCTGGCGCTGCCGGTCTTCGAGTCGACCGCGAACGTCTTCGCGGGGCTGGTCGGCGGCCTCGTCGGCGGGCTCTGCGGCTTCGCCGCCGCGCTGCGCCCCGGCGATCAGGCCTAAGTCGTAGGCTGGCCGCCAGCGATGATCCCCGACGAGCAGCTGGAGGCCGCGATCGAGCGGTTGAGCGACGTGGAGCGCTTCGCCGAGGCGGAGCAGATCGTCACCCGCGCCGCCCCACAGCTCCAGCGGGTGCTCGCCTCGGCGCTGGCCGAGGGTGGCTGGTTCGGGGAGTCCCACGAGGCAGAGACCCTGAAGGCTGCCACCGTCCCCGACCCGGATGCCCGGATCGCCGCGGTGCGCACGTTGCTCGCCGAGGAGGCGAGGATGGGAATGATGGTCGGAGTCGCGGTCGGCTGGGCACTACGCGAGGAGACCGCGGCGGCGGAAGAGTCGAAAGAGGAGAACTGAGCGATGGAGATCAAGTTTCATGGGCAGGCGTGCTTCGAGCTGAGCGAGGGAGACGCCACGCTCCTGGTCGATCCGTTCCTGAAGCCCAAAAACCCAGCGGCCGTGGCCACCGCAGAGGAGGTCGAGCCGACGCACATCGCGCTCACCCACGGCCACGCCGACCACATGGCCGACGTCGTCGCGGTCGCCACGCGCACCGGCGCGCACTGCGTCGCGATCGTCGAGCTCGCCAACTGGCTCGACTCGCAGGGGGCGGACGCGGTCAGCGACCCCAATCTCGGCGGCACGGTCGAGTTCGAGTGGGGCTGGATCAAGCTCGTCCCCGCCTGGCACACCAACACGATCCCCGGCTCCGACGAGGCGCCGTTCAGCGCCGAGCACGGGATCTCGATCGGGGTCCCGGCGGGCCTGCTGATCAACATCGGCGGCAAGACCGTCTACCACGCCGGTGATACCTGCCTCTTCGGCGACATGAAGTTGATCGCCGAACGCAACCCGGTCGACATCGCCCTGCTGCCGATCGGTGGCCACTACACGATGGACCGCCATGACGCCGTCGTAGCGGCGGAGTTCGTCGCCGCCCCGACCGTGATCCCGATGCACTACGACACCTTCCCGCCGATCGAGACCGACGCCGAGGCGTTCAAGGCCGAGGTCGAGCAGAAGACCTCCTCGCAGGTGGTCCTGCTGGCGCCGGGCGAGTCGCACAGCGCCTGAGCCGAGGCTTCGCAAAGGACTGGCTGACCAGCCAGTCCGGTGCTAGGCTCGCTCGGACCGCTTGAAGCTGAGCCGAGGAGGGCGAGATGGGGACCAGAGAGGCAACCGGGACGCAGTCGAGGACCGAGCGGGCCGACTTCCAGGCCACCGCCGACCCGGCGCTGATGGAGGCGGCCGACCGCACCGCCGACGTCAAACTGCTCGGCTACGAGGAGCTCTACAGGCTCTGGGAGCGCCAGCAGTGGCAGACCCAGGAGCTCGACTTCACCCGCGACCGCGAAGACTGGCACGAGCGGATCAGCGCCGAAGAGCGCTTCCAGCGGATGTACGGGCTGTCCTCCTTCTTCATCGGCGAGCAGAAGGTCGCCGAGGAGTTGGGGCCGATCATGCGCGCCGCCCCGACCGAGGACCAGCGGATCTTCCTCTGCACCCAGATCGCCGACGAGGCCCGCCACGTGCGCTTCTTCGAGCGCTTCTACCGTGAGGTCGGGGTGCTCGAGGCCGATGGCCTCACGGAGATGCTCGCCGAGACTTCCGAGCACCTCAACGAGAACTTCGACCGCCTCTTCGACGAGATGCTGAAGAAGCGCACCGACCGCCTCTCCGCCGAACCGGAGGACACCGAGGCCCTGGTCGAGGCGGTGACGATCTACCACATGGTGATCGAGGGGATGCTGGCCCTCACCGGCCAGCACTTCATCATGGATTACAACGAAAGCGAGGGGACGCTGCCGGCCTTTGTCGAAGGCTTCCAGAACGTCGCCCGCGACGAGCACCGCCACGTCGCCTTCGGCTCCGTCTTCCTGCGCGAAAAGGCGCGCGAGGACGACCGCTACAAGCAGGCGATCAAACGCACTCTGGAGGAGTCCCTGCCGGTCGCTGACCAAGTGCTCCAGCCGCCCTGGGCTGAGGGCTTCGACGAAGACTTCGAGCTATTCGGCTACTCGCTCGCGGACACGCGCAAATTCGCCGGCACCTGCCTGATGCGGCGCCTCAAGGTGATCGGCCTCTCCTGAGGCCGGGGCAGCGGCGGCGCTTAGGGGGTTTCGCCTTCGGGTGAGCCGCCGCCTGCTTCAGGCGTGCCGCCGGATGAGCCCGAGCCGGATTCCGGGGCAGGTTCCGCGGGCGGGGGCGGTTCGGTCGCAGCGGGGGGCGGGGTCGATTCCGCCGGCGGGCTCGATTCCGCCGGGGGCGGTGGCGGTGGCGACGTGCCGACGGTGACGACCACGGTCTCGCCGGATGCCGGGGCGCCGGCCTGAGAGGTCGCGCCGGTCACGTGCGGGGCGGCGGGGGAGGCGCTCGCCGTCTCATCGCCGTCGAGGGCCGGTTTCGACGTGCCCGCGGCTTCGTCGGCCGCGAGGGTCGCCGGTTCCACCGGTGGGGCTGACTCTGCGGCGATCGGCGTCGACTCGGGCGGAGGTACGGCTTCGACCGGCGGTGCGGGGGCTTCTGCCGACGCCTGCGGCAGCGTCGGGTGCGCCGCGCCGAGCGAGACCCTGGGCGGCGCTTTCGAGATCGACGCGATGGGGCCCTGGTCCGAAGAGGGATGGATCACCTGCCGCTCGACGCCGACGGCGCCAGCGGTGAGCACGGCGGCGGTCACCACTCCCGCCACCGCCTTGGTCCCGAGTGCTCCGCCGACCGCGCCGATGCCGCCCGCGGCGCCACCACCGCCGAGCGCCGCGCCGACGCTGCCGATCGCGCCGGCGCCTGCAGTCGCTCCCGCTCCGGCGGTCGCGCCGGCGCCGGTTCCGGCTGCGGTTGCCCCGCCTCCGGCGCCGCCGAAGCCGAGCTTGGAGATCAGGAAAGCCTTCAGCGCCAGCAGCGGGCCGGCGGGGAAGAGCGCGGCAAGGACCTTGTCGTTATTGCGCACCTGGGAGCGGAAGTCGGCGCACTCCTCACAATCGCGCACGTGGCGGCGCACCGGCCCGGCGACCTTGCGCAGCCCCTCTGCGGCCTCCGCCAGCTCCAGCCGCACCTCGCCGCAGGTCAGCTGGCGCGCCTGGCTCGCCTCGGCGAGCGAGATCCGCGCCCGCACCAGCAGCGACTTGACCGAGGGCACGCTGGTCTCCATCGCCTGGGCGATCTCCTCGTAGGACATCGCATCCATCTCGCGCAGCAGAAGGGCGGAGCGCTGGGTCTCGGGAAGCTTGCTGACATCAGTGAGGAGCTGGCGGAACTCCTCGCGGTTGTGGACCTTCTCCGCGGTCGAGGAGGCCTCGACCGCCGGCACCATGTCCATCGATTCCTGGGCATCGGCGGTCGGCTTGCGCAGGTGGTTGAGGCAGCGGTTGCGGGCGATCCGGTAGAGCCACGGGCGCAGGTTGATCTCGCGCTCGTCGGCGAGCATCGCCCGGTAGGCGTTGACGAAGACCTCCTGCAGGACGTCTTCGGCGTCCTCGGTCGAGCCCAGCATCTGCCGGCAGAAGCCGAGCAGGCGGCCCTGGTAGCGGTCGACGATCGTCTCGAAGGCGCCGGGGTTGCCGCTGCGGGCCATCGCGATCAGGCGCGGGTCGCCCTGCAGCTTGAGCAGGGGCGTGCGCCGAGCGAGCAATCCGCGGCGACTGGCATGTGTAAGAGCGGAAGCCTCCAAGCGATCTCTCCAATCCAGGGAAGGCGTGTTCCTGTCTCAGAGACACCGTAGCAATGGGTTAGTTGCGCCCCGGCAAAGATTTATGCCTGCTTTATGCCGTTCTGGCGTGGCTAGAATCGCCGGGCCCGGGTGGCGGAATGGCAAACGCGGCGCCCTTAAAAGGTGCTGCCCGTTGAGGTGGGCTTGCGGGTTCGAATCCCGCCCCGGGCATTGCCAATAGGCTCCAGCTTCATGGAGCATGGGGGGCGGATAGTCGCGAAGGTGCTGAAGTCGCGAGGCGTCAGCCATCTCTTCACGCTCTCCGGCGGGCACCTGTTCTCGATCTATGACGGGTGCCGCGAGGAGGGGATCGAGATCGTCGACGTGCGGCACGAGCAGACGGCCGCCTTCGCCGCCGAGGGGTTCGCCAAGGCAACGCGGAAGGTCGGCGTCGCCGCCCTGACCGCCGGGCCCGGGGTGACGAACGGGATCAGCGCGATCGCCGGCGCCCAGGCCAACGGCTCGCCGGTCTGCGTGCTCGGTGGGAGGGCGCCGGAGCTGCGCTGGGGCTCGGGCTCGCTGCAGGAGATCGACCACCTGCCCTTCATCGCGCCGCTGGTCAAGTCGGCGGAGACGGTCAAGGCGCCGGACCGGATCGCGGCGCGGACCGCGGCGGCGCTCGACCTGGCGCTGACGGCGCCGGGCGGCCCCACCTTCATCGACTACCCCCTCGACGTCGTCTTCACCGAGGCCGAGCCGGACATCCCGTCTCTGCCCACGAGCGGGGATGCGCAGCCCGCCGATGGGGTCGAAGAGGCGGCGGCGCTGCTGGCCGGGGCCGATCGGCCGGCGATCATGGCCGGCAGCGGCCTCTACTGGGGGCACGGCGAGGGTGAGCTGCGGGCGCTGGCCGAGGCGCTGGGCATCCCGGTCTTCCTCAACGGCCTCGGCCGTGGCTGCCTCCCCGCCGACCACGAGCTGGCCTTCAGCCGCGCCCGGGGCGCCGGCCTGCGCGGCGCCGACGTCGCCCTCGTCGTCGGCGTCCCGATCGACTTCCGCCTCGGCTTCGGCGACAGCTTCGGCGAGGAGACGAAGCTGATTCGCCTCGACGCCGCCCCGAACGAGCTGACCGCCAACCGGGCGCCGCAGGTCGACCTGGTCGGCGATGTGGCCGCCAGCCTGGCCGCGATCCGCGAGCAGGTGGGGGAGGGGTCGCGGCGCAGCGAGTCCTGGCTCGCCGAGCTGGGCAAGGTCGAGGCGGAGAGGCGGGCGGCCGAGCAGGAGGAGCTGAACGACCCGCGCTCGCCGCTTCACCCCATGCGCGTTTACAAGGAGCTTGGCGAGGTGCTCGACCGCGACGCGATCGTGGTCGGCGACGGCGGCGACTTCGTCTCCTACGCAGGCCGGCTGATCGAGACCTTCGAGCCGGGCTGCTGGATGGACCCGGGCCCCTTCGGTTGTCTCGGCGCCGGGCCCGGCCAGGCGATCGGCGCCAAGTTGGCCAATCCGGATCGCCAGGTCTGCCTTTTGCTCGGCGACGGCGCATTCGGCTTCGCGGGCATGGAGTTCGACACAATGGCGCGTCACGGTCTCGGTGTGGTGGGTGTGATGGGCAACAACGGGATCTGGGGACTGGAGCATCACCCGATGCAATTCCTTTACGGATACTCGGTCGCGGCGAAGCTGCGACCCGAGACCCGGTACGAGCAAGTGGTCGAATCACTCGGCTGCGAGGGGGTCCTGGTGCGCGAGCCGGACGAGCTGAAGCCGACGCTCGAGCGGGCCTTCGCGTCCGGCAAGCCGACCCTGGTCAACGTCCTCACCGACCCCGAGATCGCCTACCCTCGCAAGTCGAATTTGGCTTGAGAAAAGGGAATTTTCCCGTTGCTGTTCGCGCGGGCCGAGGGACTTCCCCTAAACGAGAATCGGCCGCCATTGCTGGCGACCGATTCAAGTTGGTCCCTCAGGACGGGCAGGGGTACGTCTTCAGGGACCAGTCTTTATTTGGTGGGTCCGGACGGCGGGAGGCGCCATGATGCGGCAATCGTCCAAACCCTGTACCGGATCCGGGGTGAAGATTGACCCCACCTCTTTCCGGTTGAGCCCGATTATCTGCCCCGCTATCCGATACGTCTAGTCCCCGTTTTACCGGCTACTAGATAGTGAGTATACCGAGACTACCCATTTTTATGGGTTCGGGGGTTGGCTTTTCCCATCTGGAGCGCGGCTTGGCCGCTGCCTGTCCATCGGGGACCCGGGGTTGCTCCCCTTCGGTATGCGTAATTACCCGTGGTCAGGCACGGGAAGCGAGCGAGAGGGCTGCCCCATAGAGGATGTCGTGCTCGGAGACCTCGACCCGGTCGAGCCCGAACGCACGCATCGCCTCGACCAGGATGACCACGCCGGTGACGATCGTCGGGGCGCGGTCGGGATGGAGGCCTCGTATCTCGACCCGCTCGGCGAGGGGGGCCGAGGCCAGCCGCGAGAGCAGCCGCTGGATCGTCTCCAGGGTGAGGACGTGCCCGTGCACGCGGGCGGGGTCGTAGGGCTCGAGCTCCAGCTCGATCGAGGCCAGAGAGGTGGGGGTGCCGGCGACGGCGATCCCGGCTGTGGCCCGGGCCTCGGGCTGGCCGTCGATCGCGGTCTCGATCAGGCCGCGGACGTCGGCGGCCAGCGCCTCCAGCTCGGTCGCGGTCGGGGGGTCGGCCGCGACGTGGCGCTCCGTGTGGCGGACGACCCCCGCCTGCAGAGAGGCGTGGAAGCCGATCTCCTCGCCGACGCCGACCACCAGCTCGGTCGAGCCGCCGCCGATGTCGATCACCACGGTCGGCTCGGTGGGCAGGTGCTCGGAGGTCGCGCCGAGGTAGGTGAGGCGCGCCTCCTCAGCGCCGTCGAGGACGCGGGCCGAGAGCGCGAAGCGCTCGCGCAGCTCGGCGATAAAGGCCTCGCCGTTGGCGGCGTCGCGGACGGCGCTGGTCGCGATCGCGTCGACAGCATCGGCGCCAGCCTCGCGGTAGATCGAGACGTAGTCGGCGATCGCCGCGCAGGTAGCCTCGACCGCCTCGTTGGAGAGCTGGCCCGAGAGGTCGACCCCGCGCCCCAGCCGCGTCACCCGGCTCTGCCGTTCGAGCTTGGAGACGCGCCCATCGACGTCGGCGACGAGCAGCCGAGTCGAGTTGGTGCCGACGTCGACGACAGCGACCTTGCGGGGATCCCCAGCCATGTCCCGGCACTCTAGCCGCGTTGCTAGCATTGACAGACCGCCGCGGGGTGGAGCAGCCAGGTAGCTCGTCGGGCTCATAACCCGAAGGTCGCGGGTTCGAATCCCGCCCCCGCTATAGGAGAAGGCCCCGGAAATGGGGCCTTTTTCGTGTCTAGGCGCTCGTGGCAAATCCCTGGCGGGTACTCAGTGGGTACTAAGCTGGCGCAGAACTGCCCGCCCACGGTCAACTGCGGCGGGGTCCCGAAAAGGCCGTCGGCTCGACGCGGTTCACTGTGTCCTCGTGATCTCCTATTCCATGAGCCTGTCGGCCGACGGCTACATCGCTGGACCCGACGGAAGCTTCGACTGGGCGGCGCCCAGCCAGGAGCTGCACCGGTTCCACAACGAACGGGTCGCCGCGATCGACGCCCAACTGCTCGGCCGGCGCCTCTACGAGACGATGCTCGTGTGGGACGCCGAGGAGTTCTCCGACCCCACGATGGCGGAGTTCGCCGAGATCTGGCGCCCGCTCGAGAAGATCGTGTTCTCGACCACGCTGACGAACGTCGAGGGCAGCAACCGCCTGGCCACGGGAACGCTCGAGGAGGAGATCGCCGCGCTCGGGGACCGGAGGATCGCGGTCGGCGGCGCCGGCCTTGCGGCGGGATGCATGCGGCGCGGGCTGATCGACGAGTTCGAGCTGTTCGTCATCCCGATCGTGGTCGGTGGCGGCACGCCGTACTTCCCGCCGGACGTGCACATCGACCTCGAGCTGGTCGAGACCCGCACGTTCGGCGCGACCGTGTACTTGCGCTACCGCCGGCGCGGCTAGAGGATCAACTAGCCGCAGCACGCGCCGGCCGCGTTGGGATTCGAGCGCGGCGCCCCACGTAGTCCAGCGGGACCCCTGGCGCGGGCTCATAACCCGAAGGTCGCGGGTTCGAATCCCGCCCCCGCTATAGCCTTACGGGTGACTGAATGGCCGCCCTAGGGATTAGCGGATCGAGATGCTGAAGCGCTCTCGCTGGGCAGCGTTGCGCTTATGAGGTCGCTGCCGTCGACCCCGATCGCTTCAGACTCCGCGACCCGTCGCGCCATGCAGGGCAATAGGCGCGTCGACACCGCGCCAGAGGTCAATCTGCGAAGGGCGCTGCACGCCTCTGGGCTGCGTTTTCGCAAGGACCTCATCGTCAGAGGGGTGGACGCAAAGGCCAAGGCAGACATCGTCTTCACTCGTCAGAAGGTCGCGGTCTTCATCGACGGCTGTTTTTGGCACGGCTGCCCTGCTCATTGTCGAATGCCGACCCGTAATCGCGACTATTGGGAGGCAAAGATCGGTCGCAATCAGGAACGCGACCATCGCGTGACCGCGGCGCTGACTGCCGACGGATGGCAGGTCATCCGAATCTGGGAGCACGAGCCCATCGAGCAAGCCATAGCGCGCGTGCGCGATGCGCTGTCCGCTTCCTGAATTACGGTTCTTCCGCTATGGGCACCCTTCGCGCGGCCGAGTTTTTTGCGGGCATTGGCCTCATGCGACTCGGCCTGCAGGCTGCCGATATCGAGACTGCCTGGGCCAACGACATCGAGCCTGACAAGCGCGACATGTACGTCGCGAATTTTGGTGATGGGGAGTTTGTCCTGGGGGACATTCGCGACGTCAGCGGCGATTCGCTTCCGGAGATCGACATCGCGACTGCCTCCTTCCCGTGTACGGATCTTTCGCTCGCCGGCAACCGCAAGGGCCTCGGCGCCGGGGCGGTGTCCCGTGACGAGGGAGAGGGGGGCTCGAGCATGTTCTGGGAGTTCGCTCGAGTCCTGATGGAGATGGAGGATCGCCGTCCCTCGGTCGTCCTGTTGGAGAACGTCCTGGGGTTCGCATCCAGCCACGGTGGCCGTGATCTCCGTGGCGCCGTGAGAGAGCTCAACCGCCTTGGCTACTCATGCGACCTCCTCGCGATTGATGCGCGGCATTTTGTGCCCCAGAGCCGGCCTCGGATGTTCGTCGTCGGCCTTCGCGAGCCGGCGCCAGCAGATGCGTACACGGAGAGCGCGAGCCGTCCAGATTGGGTGCGCCAGCTCGCGCGCGACATGCCCGAGGCTCGTTTGCACGTCCGAGAGCTGCCGTCGCTTCCCGCGGCCGCCGATAACTTGCGCTCCGTAGTCGAGCGGCTTCCGCCGGACTCAGATGCGTGGTGGGATGAGAGCCGCTTCGGTCGCTTTGTCGATTCCCTCTCCCCGATTCAGACGAAGCGCTTGGAGAAGCTGAAAGAGAGCCGGCGTCTCGTTTGGAGAACCGCGTATCGCCGGACTCGAGATGGCTCGGCTATGTGGGAGATCAGGGCTGACGGGATTGCCGGGTGCTTGCGGACGGCTCGGGGGGGGTCCAGCAAGCAGGCGCTTGTGGAGGCAGGAAAAGGTAAGGCTCGTGTTCGCTGGATGACGCCACGCGAGTACGCGCGATTGATGGGGGCGCCTGATTTCCAGCTAAGCGCCCGCAGTAATCAAGCGCTTTTTGGTTTTGGCGACGCCGTATGCGTTCCTGTGATCGCATGGCTTTGTGAGCACTATGTCGCTCCTGTTGCAATGTCTCCCCCAAGCTCTTTGGTTGCTGCGGCCTGATGGCGCGGCCACGAAGGAGCGATCTACCATCGCCCCAGGTGCGCGAGTTCCGCAACCTCCTCGAGGTGGCGCTGAACGAAAGCGATGATGACTCGCGCGTCATAGGAAACGCCAACTTCGGCGTTTATGCCTTCTATGACTACGACGGTGAGCCCATCTACGTTGGTCAAACGAATGAGCGACTTCGAACGAGAATTCGCCGCCATCTAACGAACCAGCGCACTGACGCAGTAGCAATGCGGGTCCTTGATATTTTCGAGGTGGCCGAGTTGGAGATGTGGCCTCTTTGGGAGCTTGAGAACGAAAGCAAAGAGGTAGTACAGGCTCGCCTCGATCAGGTCGAGTATTCGGCGTATGTGCGCGCAATTCGTAGCTCGCGCTTTCGCGCGATTCTCAATGAGAAGATCCCGCCCGTATCGCCTCTAGTAGAGCTACCGAAGTCCTACCGATATTCACTCGTTGCGGATGAGCCATTCGATGAGAGACGCCATCCGGATGTCCGTATCGCACGGCGCGCTGAGACGCTCTCCCGGCTGGCGGCAGTCGCGCGTGAGCGTGGGGAGGTCTCGGATGGGCTGCGCCGAGTCCTTGTGATTCAAGCGGTTCGGCTCACTTATCTTTCGGCGTCGCGCTTCGCTGAAGCGAGTGGTGAGCCGTTGCCGGATCCGGCGGCGATTGATGTCTCAGCCCTGGTGGGGGAGTTGCTTGCTGAGGAGCCGGACGCGCTCACGGAGGAGGATGTCGAGCATCTGGAGCTTGAAGAATGAGCCTAAGCCTTCGGTCTTAGTCGAAGGCTGGACTTCGTCGCCCACTCAAGTGGGACGGCGCGGTTACCCATAAGAGCGAATCGCTCCCCGCTATGGGACGGAAACCCGCTTATCAAGCGAGTTTTCGCGTTTTTGGAGACCCCGAAACGGCGTCTCTGGTCCACCTGCGTTCGGTCGCGAGAAGCGCGAGCTGCCAACCCGCGAAGACTGCTCCTCCTCGTCTATCTGGCGCTAGTCAGCCCACCAGTCGCGCTGGCCATCGACGTCTTCGCGCGGAGCCTCGCCGAGATTGGGCGCGCCGATGACGAGGATCTCGAGGCCCTCCGGCCCGGCCTCGTAGCCTCGCCACGTGCCGGGCGGGACGCGCACCGCGTCCCATTCCTTGAGCTCGACGATCTCGTCGTCGAGCTTCATCCGCCCGCTCCCGCGCAGGACCACGTACACCTCCTCCTGCTTCTTGTGCGTGTGGCCGTACGGAAAGCGATAACCGGGCGGGATGCGCTGGTAGCCCAGGCCGGATTCCTCGAGCTCGAGCGCCTGGGTCGCCAAGCGGAACTCCAGGTCCGGCGAGCCGTCGAAGTTGGACCCGACATCCTCCAGATCCTCCTTGAGGTTCCTGAGCGTGAATGGCACGGCGCAATCCTATGACACCCCTGACCCTCGCTCATCGCCCGTAAACGAGGTGGGTGACGTGGGGCGTGGTGCGGCTGGAGACGGGCTTCAGCTCGAGGTCGCCGACATCGGCGAAGACCCGCTCGCCGCCGCCGGCGACGAAAGGAGAGACGTGGAGCCGCAGCTCGTCGATCGCGCCGGCCGCCAGGTACTGGTTGAGGACGCTGGGACCGCCGGCGATCGAGACGTCCTTCTCGCCCGCGGCGTCTCGGGCTCGCTCGAGCGCCGCGTCGATCCCCTCGGTGACGAAGTGAAAGATAGTGCCGCCCTCCATCTCGATGCTAGGACGCGGGCGGTGGCAGAGGACGAACGTCGGTGCGTGGTAGGGAGGATTGGGTCCCCACCAGCCGTGCCAATCGAGGTCCCACTCGCCCTGATCGGAAGCGAACATCTTGCGTCCCATCACATAGGCCCCGGCCGTGGTAATCGCCGCTCTCTCCTCGGCGTTTTCATCGACGTGGTCGAACATCCATGCGTGCAGGCGGTCCGGATCCATATCGCCGAACGGCCGCTCGCGACTCTGGCCCTCGCCGGAGGCGTAGCCGTCGAGGGTGATCGTCATGTCTGCGGTGACCTTGGGCATCGTTTCTCCTCCTGTCGTTGTGCGGGCGCTTTCGCTTCTCAGGGGGCAAGCAGACAGTCGGCTTCTCCCGCGACAGGAACGTACATGGAGGGGCGGGACCGGTCGGTATGGTCACCGGTCGACCCGCAGCCTGAGCAGCGACCAAGGGGGAGAAGTGCCTGGCGATCTGCTTATTGGGACGGCTCTGATCCACTGCGCCCAGTGGCGGCATGACCGCCCTCTAGGTGCGGCGGCGGGCCGGTAACGCTTTCCTCCCCCGCGACCAATAAACGGGCATGGAGATCGAGGAAGCGTTGCCAACAGCACCGAGTGCGCTCAGCCGCAGCCTGCGCGCGGCCGCCGCCCATGAGCGCGGCGTCGGCGCCGAGCAGCTGCGCTGGATCGGTACCGATCCCGACCTGTTCGAGGCGTTTTACCGCGAGCACGTCGAGGCCCTGCAGCGGTTCGTCGCCCGCCGGGTCGGCGACCGCGAGCGAGTAGCCGACCTGACCGCGGAGATCTTTCTCGCTGCGATCGACTCGGCTCACCGCTACCGGCCGCGACGCGGCACGCCGAAGGGATGGCTCTATGGGATCGCTCGTGCTCTCGTCGCCAACGACCGCCGTCGGCGCGGTCGCGAGCGGGCGCGGGAGGAGCGGTTTCGCGGCAGCGCCCTGCTGGACGAGGAGGACACCGCGCGGATGGACGCGCGGATCGACGCCGCCGCCCAGTCGCGCTGCCTCTACGCGGCGATGGACCGCCTTCCCGAAGCGGAGCGGGCTGTGCTGGAGCTGGTCGCGATCGACGAGCTGACCGTCGCCGAGGCGGCGGCCGCGGTCTGGTCTCCGTCCGGCTGTACCCACTCGCCGACCGGGTCGATGACGCCGTCGACGGTGGCCTGCGTTGTCGCGATCAGCTTTCCCATCTCGATTCTCCTTCGGCCACGAGAGCTCCCTTTGAGGCCCCCTCTACCCATGAGACGAACGGGGAAGCGCGGATTCGACAATGCAGTTTGATCGGCGGGCCTGCCGAGACTAGTCTCAAAGAACTTCGAGGGAAGGACAAGGGCCGTGAGCGACGACACCGAGACCGCGATCCTCGCGGGGGGTTGCTTCTGGGTCATGCAGCAACTGCTGCGCGACCGCGACGGAGTCATCTCCACCCGCGTGGGGTGGATCGGCGGCGAGAACGACAACCCGACGGAGGAGGACAATTCTGGCCACGCCGAGGCGGTCGAGGTCGTCTTCGATCCGGAGCGGATCTCCTATCGGGACCTACTCGAGTTCTTCTTCCAGGTCCACCGCCCCGACCTTGGTGAAGATCTCGTCGGCTTCGCCTATCGCTCGGCGATCTTCTATACGACCGACGAGCAGCGCCGGGTGGCCGAGGAGACGATCCCCGACGTCGACGCCTCGGGTCACTGGCCCGGCAAGGTCGTGACCGAGATCAGCAAGGCCGGTCCCTTCTGGGGGGCCGAGGCCGAAGATCAGTACTACTTCCAACGCTACCCCGAAGGTTGCACGCCCCCCTTCCCGAGGTCAGGTGGCGTCAGCTCAGGTCGAGCCGCATGAGCACACGAGGAAAGCCGTTCAACACAGAGTCGGTGTCGGCCGCCTTCGTGAACCCGGCCCGCTCGAAGAGCCCGCGCGTGCCGACGTAGGCCATGGTCAGGTCGACCTTCTCGTCCCGGTTGTCGACCGGATAGCCCTCGATCGCGGGCGTCATCGACATGCGGGATCTTGCGGTTGCGCGCGAAGCTCGTCTCGGCGCGCGGCGCGGCGGCGGCCCAGCCCACGACCTCGTCGTCGCCGTAGCTCAGGCGCCAGCACACGTTGGCGTCGGGCCGTTTGGGCCCGACCATCGTCTTCACGTCCTCGAAGACGGTCGCGGGCCGGATCTCTATCGCCATGGATACGTGGATACCACAAGGCGCTACGGTCGCTCTCCTATGACGAGCTGGGACGATGTGCGTCGGATTGCGCTGGCACTGCCCGAGGTGGAGGAGGGGACTTCATACGGCAACCTCGCCTGGAAGGTCAGGGGGAAGATGTTCGTCTGGGAGCGGCCGCTGCGCGATGCGGAGCTGCAGGAGCTCGGCGATGCTGCCCCCGACGGCCCGGTCCTCGGCGCGCGGGTCGAGCATCTCTTTGCGAAGGAGGCGATGCTCGCCGATCAGCCTGAGGTCTTTTTCACCACGGCCCACTTCGATGGTTACGCGGCGGTGCTGATCCGGCTCGATCGAATTGGGCCGGCTGATCTCGAGGAGGTGATCGCTGAGGCCTGGCTGGCGCGGGCGCCGAAGCCGCTCGCACGGGAATACCTCGAGCGGATGTGAGATCTCTAGCCTTGCCGGCATGAACCTCTCTCTATCTGCCGCATAGTCGTGGCGCGGAAAGCTGAAGCTCGGCACGCTGCCGACAGCCACGAGCTGATCCGCGTGCAGGGCGCGCGCGTGAACAACCTCAAGGACGTCAGCGTCGAGATCCCGAAGCGTCGGCTGACGGTCTTTACCGGCGTCTCCGGCTCGGGCAAGAGCTCGCTGGTGTTCGGCACGATCGCCGCGGAGTCGCAGCGGCTGATCAACGAGACCTACAGCGCCTTCGTGCAGGGCTTCCTGCCGACCCTGGCGCGGCCCGAGGTCGACGTGCTCGACGGGCTGACGACGGCGATTCTCGTCGACCAGGAGCGGATGGGTGCCGACGCCCGCTCCACGGTCGGCACCGCCACCGACGCCAACGCGATGCTGCGCATCCTCTTTAGCCGGCTCGGGAAGCCGCAGATCGGCTCGCCCAACGCCTTCTCCTTCAACGTCCCCTCGGTCAAAGCGAGCGGTGCGATCACGATCGAACGCGGTGACAAGAAGACCGTGAAGGCGACCTTCAGCCGCACCGGCGGCATGTGTCCGCGCTGCGAGGGCCGGGGCTCGGTCACCGACTTCGACCTGTCTGCGCTGTACGACGACAGCAAGTCGCTCAACGAGGGCGCACTGACGATTCCCGGCTACAGCATGGACGGCTGGTACGGCCGCATCTTCCGCGGCTGCGGCTTCTTCGACGCGGACAAGCCGATTCGCAAGTTCACCAAGAAAGAACTCAAAGACCTCCTCCACAAGGAGCCGACCAAAATCAAGGTCGACGGAATCAACCTGACCTACGAAGGGCTGATCCCGAAGATCCAGAAATCGTTCCTGGCCAAAGACGTCGATGCGCTCCAGCCGCACATCCGCGCCTTCGTGGAGCGGGCGGTGACGTTCACCACCTGCCCCGAGTGCGACGGCGCCCGGCTCAGCGAGGCGGCCCGGTCGTCGAAGGTCAAGGGGATCAACATCGCCGACGCCTGCGCGATGGAGATCAGAGACCTTGCCGAGTGGGTCGGCGGCCTCAGCGAGCCGTCGGTGGCGCCGCTGCTCGCGGCGCTGCGGCACACCCTCGACTCGTTCGTGGAGATCGGGCTTGGCTACCTCAGCCTCGACCGCCCGTCGGGCACGCTCTCGGGCGGCGAGGCGCAGCGCACCAAGATGATCCGCCACCTCGGGTCGTCGCTCACCGACGTCACCTATGTCTTCGACGAGCCGACCATCGGGCTCCACCCGCACGACATCGCGCGGATGAACGAGCTGCTGCTGCAGCTGCGGGACAAGGGCAACACGGTGCTGGTCGTCGAGCACAAGCCGGAGGCGATCGCGATCGCCGACCACGTCGTCGACCTCGGCCCGCGCGCCGGCGCCGAGGGTGGGGAGGTGGTGTTCGAGGGAGCCGTCGAGGGGCTGCGGTCCAGTGGCACGCTCACCGGGCAGCACCTGGACGACCGCGCCTCCCTGAAGCCGTCGGTGCGGGCGTCGTCGGAGGAGTTGGAGGTCCGCGGCGCCGGCGCCAACAACCTGCAGGACGTCGATGTCGACATCCCGCTCGGCGTCCTCGCGGTGGTGACCGGCGTGGCCGGGTCTGGAAAGAGCTCGCTGATCCACGGCTCGGTGGCGGGGCGGGACGGAGTGGTGTCGGTCGACCAGACCGCGATCCGCGGCTCGCGACGGAGCAACCCGGCGACCTACACCAAGCTGCTCGACCCGATCCGCAAAGCGTTCGCGAAAGCGAACGGCGTGAAACCGGGGCTGTTCAGCGCCAACTCCGAGGGCGCCTGCCCCAACTGCAACGGCGCCGGCGTCATCTACACCGACCTGGCGATGATGGCCGGCGTCGCCTCCACCTGCGAGGAGTGCGAGGGGAAGCGGTTCCAGGCCGAGGTGCTCGAGTACGAGTTCGGCGGCAAGGACATCAGCGAGGTGCTGGCGATGTCGGTGACCGAGGCCGAGGAGTTCTTCGGCGACGGCGAGGGGCAGATCCCGGCGGCTCACAAGATCCTGCAGCGGCTTGCCGACGTCGGGCTCGGCTACCTCGGCATCGGCCAGCCGCTCACCACGCTCTCCGGCGGCGAGCGGCAGCGGCTCAAGCTGGCCACCCACATGGGGGGGAAGGGCGGCGTCTACGTCCTCGACGAGCCGACCACCGGCCTCCACCTCGCCGATGTCGAACAGCTGCTCGGCCTGCTCGACCGGCTCGTCGACTCCGGCAAGTCGGTCATCGTCATCGAGCACCACCAGGCGGTCATGGCGCACGCCGACTGGATCGTCGACCTAGGCCCCGGCGCCGGCCACGACGGCGGCCGCATCGTCTTCGAGGGCACACCCGCCGACCTAGTCGCCGCCCGCTCCACCCTCACCGGCGAACACCTCGCGGGTTACGTCAGCTCATAGCCTGGACCGGGAATGCCAGTAGACACATCGCCTATAGAGCTGGTAGACGAGCTGCACCGCCGTCAGGCTGAGATGTACGCGGGCGGCCCGATCGAGCCGGTTCTTGAGCTCCTTCCCACTGACATCGTCTGGCATGTGCCGGGCAAGAGCGTGATCTCCGGCGATCATCGTGGAACCAGGCAAGTGGTCGACTACCTCGAAAGGCGTCGCCAGCTCGCAAACGACACGATGCAATTGCATCCCGGCGAGGTGATCGTCGAAGGCGAGGCGGTAGCCCAGTTCGTGGAGGGGACCGCGGTGCTGGCGGGTAAGCAGGTCTCTTGGCAGACGATTGGCATCTACCGAGTCGATCTTCAGCATCGCTGGATTCGCGAGGTCTGGCTCGTGCCGCTCGACAGCGATCTCTTCGACCGAATCTGGGGTTCCGTGTTGTGATGGAGGTGCGACGCTTCGCCGGCGGGGTCTAGCTCTGCGGCGCTCAGAGATCCCGGCGTCTAAACGCTAGCGCCGCCAGCGTCATCACGGCGGTGGACCAGGCGACCGCCCAGGGCCAGATCGCGGCGCCGACGTTGCTGGCGCCGCCGAAGGGGCCGAGCTGCACGATCACGCCTGTCGCGCCGTCGATGTCTGAGGTCAGCGCGTGGAGGCCGTTCTGGTAGAGCGCCTCGAAGGGGACGATCCAGGAGATGATCGAGCTCGCCGTGGTCAGGCTGTCGACGTCGAGCGCGTCGCCGATCTGGCCCAGCAGCCCGGCGGCGAGGCCCGTCGCGAAGACCATGAAGATCGCGATGCCGTTGGCGGTGGTCCCTAGCAGCGCCGAGCCGAGCAGCGAGATCGCCACCACGGTGACGACACCTAGCGCCAGGCCGGCGGCGGGGACGACGAGCGACCCGGGCGTGAAGTCGCCGGCGGCGTTGGTGATCAGCACGGCGGCGAGGAAGACCGTGACGACGTAGGGCGCGCAGACGGCGGAGGCGGCGAGCAGCCTTCCGATCAGCAGCGTCGTGCGCCCCACCGGACGCACGACCAGCGGCTGCAGCAGGCCGCGCTCGGCGTCGCCGCGGACCGCGCCGAGCGTGAGGAAGACGGCCAGCACCACGCCGAGGAAGAGGGCGACGAACATCGCCAGGCCGAGCAGCGTCCCGCCCGCCAGCGCCCGCTCGTCGATCGGGATGAAGCCCCCGGCGCTCGTCTGCTCGAGCGAGTCGAAGGTCTCGAAGGCGGCCAGCGCGAAGAGAGCGAGGAAGGCCGCGGTCAGCAGGGCGACGACGAGCAGCACGCGGCGGCGGACCGCCTCGCGCAGCGCATGACCGGCGATTGTGATCGCGTCGCTCACCCGTCGCGCCCCACCACGGCGGCGAGATAGGCGTCCTCGAGCGTGCCGCTCACCACGCGGACGCCGTAGACCTCGGCGCCGTCGGCCACCAGCTCGCGGACGATTCGCGGGACGTCCTCGCGGCGCGCGTCGGGCAGGACCTGCACGCCTTCGGAGGTCTCCACTTCGACGCCGCCGGTCGCGGTCAGGTCCTCCGGCCGTCCCTCGGTCACCACCCGGCCGCCATCGATGATCACGACCCGGTCGCAGACGAGCTCGATCTCGCTGAGCAGGTGTGAGTTCAGCAGCACGCCGACGCCTTGGTCGCGCAGCCCGACGAGCAGCTCGCGCACCGTGCGCCGGCCGCCCGGGTCGAGCGCGCTCGTCGGCTCATCGAGCAGAACGAGTCGCGGGTCGCCGAGCAGCGCCTGGGCAATGCCCAGGCGCTGCTGCATGCCCTTGCTCATCGTTTCCACCCGGCGCCCGCCCTCGCCCCCGAGGCCGACCCGCCCCAGCAGCGACTCGCGCTCCACCGCGCCGCCGCCGGAGCGGGCCAGGCGCTGGTGCAGCGCGAGCACCTCCTCGGCGCGGGCCCAGCCGGGAAAGCGGAACAACTCGGCGAGGTAGCCGGTGGACGCTCGTGCCGCCCGGCTGCCGGCCGTCGCACCGGCGACGTGCGCTTCCCCGGCCGTCGGCCGGACCAGGCCGCAGGCGATCTTGACCAGCGTCGACTTGCCCGCTCCGTTGGGGCCGAGCAGGCCGACGAGCTCTCCCGCCTCGACCTCGAGATCGACGGCGTCGAGCGCGGTCGTCCTGCCGTAGCGCTTCGAGAGACCGCGGACAGATAGGGCAGTAGTCATGCTCACAGTCTTGAACACCTATCTGCATCAGCGCTTCCCGGCTTTGGCCGAGACCCTCCCTCATCTCGTGCTGTCCGGGCGCCCGACGCCTGTCCGCGAGCTGGCCGGTCTCGGCATCTGGGTGAAGGAAGACGGCGCCTTCGGCTCGGGCGGCTGGGGCGGCAACAAGGTGCGCAAGCTCGAGTGGCTGATCCCCGATGCCCGGCGCCGCGGCCGCCGCTCGATCCTCACCTTCGGCGGGCTCGGCACGAACTGGGGGCTGGCGACCGCGCTCTACGCCCGCGAACACGGCCTCGAGACCGCGCTCGCGCTCGTCGACCAGCCGGTCGACGCCCACGTCAGCGCCCAGCTCGCTCGGCTCGAAGCCTCGGGCGCGCGCATCTACCGCACCCACACGAAGGTGCGAACCGTGGCGATGCTGCCGTGGCTGCTCGCCCGCAACGCTCGCGGTGGCCGCCCGCCGTACCTGTTGCCGGCAGGCGGCTCCTCGCCGGTCGGAGCGCTCGGCTATGTCGAGGCGGCGCTGGAGATCGCCGCCCAGGTCGAGGACGGCTCGCTGCCCGAGCCGGCGCACGTCGTCGTCCCGGTCGGCACCGGCGGCACCGCGGCCGGCCTGGCGCTCGGCTTCCAGCTCGCCGGCCTGCGCACCCGCGTCGTCGGGGTCGTGGTCAACGACCAGCTTCGCCTCGACGCGCCGGTGTTCGCCCGCCTCGCGCGGCGCACCGCCGCGTTGCTGGAGCGCCGTGGAGCCCGCCTCGGCGAGCTCCAGCTCGAGCCGGGCATGCTCGACCTGACCCGCGACCAGATCGGGGCGGGCTACGGCCATCCCACCGAGGCCGCCACGAGCGCCGCCGCTCTCGCCGCTGAGGAGCGGCTCTCGCTCGATCCCGTCTACACCGCGAAGGCGATGGCCGGCCTGCTGGCGCTGCGCGCGGAGGGCCGCCTCGGCGACCCAGTGCTGTTCGTGCATACCGACGGGCCGCGTTAGTTCCTCTGCCCTGACTATCGGGGCTTCGCGCCGTTCTACACCCGATGGATCCTGCAACTAACGCGAGCACGGTCGAGAGCTGCGCGCTCACGGTGATCATCCCCGCCTACAACGAGGCGGATTCGATCGCGGACACGATTCGCTCTCTGCAGCAGCAAACGATCGTCCCGGACGAGATCGTCGTCATCGACGACTGCTCCACCGATGCGACGGCCGAGGTCGCCTCGGCGCTGGGGGTCAAGGTCCGGCGCCCTCCCCGGAACACCGGCTCAAAGGCCGGCGCCCAGACCTTTGCGCTCGCCAACGTCCGCACGGACCTGGTCATGGCGCTCGACGCGGATACGACCCTCGCCCCCGACGCGATCGAGCTGTTGCTGCCCGCTTTCGCCGACCCCGAGGTGACCGCCGCCTGCGGCACGGTGCTGCCCCGTCGCGTCGGAACCATCTGGGAGCGGGGACGCTACATCGAGTACATGCTCGCCTTCGGTTTCTTCAAGCGCGTGCAGGACCAGTACGACAAGCCGCTGATCTCATCCGGATGCTTCTCGATCTACCGCACCGAGGGGCTGCGCGCCCTCGGCGGCTGGTCCACCAGGACGATGGCCGAGGACATGGACCTGACCTGGACGATCTACGAGGCCGGCAAGAAGGTCCGCTTCCTTCCCGCGGCGGTCTCCTACCCGATCGAGCCGCATAGCTTCGCCTTCCTCAGCAAGCAGCTGCGACGCTGGTCGCACGGCTTCATCCAGAACGTGCGCCTTCACAAGCGCTCGCTGGCCCACCTCGGGTACCTGCGATCCACGGTCGCCGTCGCCTTCTGGGATGCGCTGCTGGCGTCGTTCGCCTATCTCGCCCTCATCCCCGTCCTTGCCGTGGCGATTGACCCGCTGATCCTCCTGGCCTACCTGATCGACGCGCCGGTGGTGATGGTCCCGGTCCTCTGGCAGGCAGCCGAGCGACGGGAGGTGGGGCGGGCGCTCGCTTCCCTGCCGAGCTTCTTCGTCCTGCGCGTCGTCAACGGCGCCTTCATGATCCGAGCCCTCTGGAACGAGCTGATCGCTGGCCGACCCCTCCTCGTCTACGAGAAGGGCCACTGATGTCGGCGGGACTGCCAGGGCTCGGGCTCGGGGGCCTGTTCTTCATCTTCTCGGCACTCCTGGCGCCACTCCCCGAGCTCTGGAAGACCCTGAGAGGGCGCAGCGGCGTCGCCGCCTGGCGGCTCGTCGGCCGCCAGTTCGCTCAGGCAGTGACGATGATCGTCGCGATCGACCTCACGATTCGCCTCGTCTACCTCGCGCTTTCGGCTACGGGACTCGGGGACGCCCCCCGAGCAGATACCGGCACGGTTCTTCCGCTGACGCTGATCGGAATCACCTCCGTCCTCCTGGTTGCCGTCATCGGCATGGCCAAGCTGGCGGAACTCGGTCTTCGGATCCGGACCGCGGAGCTGCCTCGGGTGCCGGAAACACTGCCCTTGCCTACGCCTCTGCGTACCTTCGCGACCGGCGGCGTCGTGACGCTGGCGTGGCTCGCGTTGCTCGCTGGAGGCGCGTCCGAGCTGAGCCCGCTGGTGAAACCACGTGAGGAGCGGACCGCGAAGCAGCGTGTCGATCAAGCGCAGGAATCGCCATCGAGTCCGGCCAGTCGTCCTCTCCGTCAACTGGCCGCAGTTCCCTCCACGCTTCTCCCCTCGAGCGCAGCCCGAAGTCAGGAGCCCCCTGTCGATGCCGGCCATGGGGAGGACAGGAGCGATCCCGCCGGCGCCGCATCGCCATCGCCCGAGGACGGCAGCGATACGAGACCCGCCGTGCGACCCTCGGTCCAAGCGCCGCCGCCTTCGACTTCGACCCCGTTCGCGCCGCCCCCGGTCGCCACGGCGCCAGCCGCCGTCGCCCCTGGGCCATCGGCAGACCCTGGGAACAGCCTGCCCGATGCGGCTCAGCCGCCCGGCGCCGGGCCACCTGTAGCCCCTGGGCCACCCGAAGGCTCCCCGGGGCCCGGCAATGCCGGGCCGCCGCCACACGCCGGGTCCCGCTAGCCCGCAGACAAAGAGTCTAAGTCTGATAATCTGATTCCGTGAAGCAGTTGAGTGCGACCGATGCGTCCCGCCGGTTCTCGGAGGTTTTGGACGAGGTGGAACGCGGTGGGGAGTCCTACGTCGTGGTCCGCCACGGCCGTGCTGTGGCGACCATCGGCCCGGCAAGTGGCGGAACCGGGAAGGCGCTCAAGAAAGCGCTTCGCGGCAATCGACCTGATGATGCCTGGGCGGACGAGCTGCGAGAGCTTCGCGAGGGCATGGAGCCTGTGACGGACCCCTGGCGCGACTGATCCTCGACACGACGGTCTTGGTCGATGCCGAGCGCGGGGGCGATTCGCTGGGTGAGGCGATTGACGATGGCGATGATGTCGCGGTGGCGGCGATCACCGTGGCGGAGCTGAGGGTCGGGGTCCAGCTGGCGAAAGGACGAAGGCGGGATAAGCGGGAGCGCTTTGTTGCGGCGGTTCTAGACGCCGTCTCGGTTGAGGTCTACGACCTCAACGTGGCCGAGGCACATGCCGCTCTGCTGGCACACGCTCGGCGGACAGGCTCGCCTCGCGGCGCCCACGACCTGATCATCGCTGCGACGGCGCGAGCTCTGGACCGGCAGGTCGTGAGCTTCGATCAGGGCGGCTTTGCCGAGCTTCCCGGTGTCACCGTTGTGGAATAGCGCTGGAATCCACGCCCAACGCCGCTCTTGCCGTAAAGCCATGCCGCTTAAGGCTGTCGCCGACTGGTGCGAGGGCGAGCACCGAGCTCGAGCCGCCCTGATACCGAAAGATGCCGTCTGTGTTGCGCGAGGTGATCACGGCGCCGTTCCGGTTGTAGGGGGCGAGCGCGAAGACTTCCGTGTCGTGCCGATCGGAGGTGAACAGCTGACCGGTGTGCGACACGTGACCACCGGAGTAGGCGCCGTCGCTCTGCCGCCCGCCGATATGGACCTTGACGTGGATGTGCGTCGTCCGTCCCGGGTACTGACCTGGGTAGATGGTCGCGAACTCCGCCAGGCCGTTCCCGTCGGTCAGCTGGACCCCACGCAGGTAGGTCTCGCCCTCGCTGCCCTCCGATGGCTCGCCGGAGTAGACGCCGAGGGCGTCGCAGTGCCAGATGTCAACGGCGGCATCGCGGATCGGCTCGCAGGTACTCGAGTCGACCACCGTCAGCGCGAGCGCGAGCGGCACGCCTGGGCGGTTCTCGACGATGTCCTGCCGAACCTGCGCCAGGTCGATATAGAAGGGGCCTTCCTCCTGTGCGGGCGTCAACACGCAGTCAGGCATGGTCGTGGCCCCTCCCAGCGTGGATCTGGCCGCCTCGTGCTCGTCGGCGCCGCAGGCGTAAAGGACAGCGCTCGCCAGCGTCCCAGCCGACAGCGCCACCATCTCGCGGCGGCGCATCGGACGATCGATCATCAGCCTCCTTCCAACTAATGCAGATTCTCGACTTCAAAGGCTAGTCCACTGCACATAGCAGTTTTGCTATACATAGCAACCTTGCTATGGCAGCCGACCCCGACGAACGAGAGCTGTTCGGCCTGATCGCGGAGCGAGTCGCGGAGAGGCGGAAAGCCTGGGGCGTCTCCCAACGTGAACTGGCTGAGCTCTGTGGAACGACGCAATCCGCAATCGCCCGGGTGGAGCGGGGGGCGCGGCCGCCCCGGATCGACACCCTTGCGCGCATTGCCGCAGCCCTCGACTGCGAGCTGATGATCGAGCTTCGCCCCAAAACGAACCCGCCCGACGGCGGCAAAAGAGGAGAGACAGGATGAGCGAGAGCGGCAGCCGATTTCGACCAGCAGGTAGCCGGGTGGGGGACGGGGAGATCGAGACGAGCACCGCCGAGAAGATCCTTGCTCTCGTCCTCGCTGTCTTCATCGCGATCGGCGCCGTTTGGAGTTACGTCAAGCTCGACGAGGTCTCCAAGAGCGACCCGACCTCCTACGTGCCAGACCGGAGGCTCATCGACCCCGCCGAATTCTCGGCGATTCAGAAGCACCGGCAGGCGATCAGCTCGGTCGAAAGGGCTCGGCGGGAGCGGCGGGCGGCCACTCGCCAGTTGGAGCTCCGCCGCGAGGCCTACCGAACGGCATTGGACGCCGACGAACCGCCGGCTGCGCTGCGAACGGAGTATGAGTCCGCTCAAGCCAGGCTCGCGTCAGCATCGAGAGAGCTGGGGGGCGCCGTCAGGGTTGAGATGCGGACTCGCCCGAGTGCGGTGGAGGCACAGGAACGGCTGACCGAGCTGCGACAGCGTGCCGCTGAGAATGCAGACGAGGACCGCGCCCGGCACGACCGGATCGTCTTCCTCCTGCGCCTGGCTTTGCTGATCCTGATGCTCGCGGCCGCCTACTGGCTGCTCATCCGCCTTCGGTCTCGGAGCTCTCGCTATCTCCCCGCCGCGCTCGCCTGGATTGGGGCCACCGCGGTTCTCGCCGCCGTCATGGCCGCGGACTACACCGACAACTACATCGAGTTCGCCGAGGTCGGGCCTCTGGCGATCTCGATCGTGGGAATAGCCCTGACGCTGGCCGCCTTCGTCGCCCTGCAGCGTTTCCTGGCGAAACGAGTTCCGGCACGGCGGGTTCGTCGTGGAGAGTGTCCTTTTTGCGGGTTCCCCCTTCGCGACAAGCCGCACTGCGAGGGGTGCGGACGAGCAGTGATCGCCAGCTGCTCAAGCTGCCAGAAAGATCGCCGAGTGGGCACGCCTCGCTGCGGCTACTGCGGCAATGCGTAGCCGAGAACTAGGCGGCTGCGGCCGTCGTTGCTTGGAGCCGCTCCAGCGCCTGCTCCTGGGCTGCGGCCAGCGGGGTGATTCCCTTGCGGTCGGCCACTTCGAGGATTCGGCGCATCGTCGGGCCGATCCCGTCGACGAGGCGCAGGACGACTTCGTCGTCCAGGTCGCGCAGCTCGGCGTAGACGTTGATCAGGCCGCCGGCGTTGGCGATGAAGTCAGGGGCGAGGAGGATGCCGCGCTGCCGCGACGGCGCCCGCCAGGCGCTCGTCGGCGAGCACGTTGTTCGCGGCCCCGCAGACGATCTGGCAGCGAAGCCGCGGAATCGTGGCCGCGTCGATCGCCCCGCCGAGAGCGCAGGGGGCGAGGACGTCGCAATCGGCCGCGATCGCCTCCTCCGGATCGACCCATGTCGCCCCGAGCTCCTCGGCGAGCGGCCCTGCGCGCGGGGTCGATGTCGGAGATCGTGAGCTCCGCGCCGGCGCCGGCCAGCATTCGCGCCAGCCGGCCGCCGACGCTGCCGACGCCGACCACGCAGACCCGGACACCGGACAGCGAGGCATCGCCGAAGCGATGCTCGAGGCAGGCGCGGATCGCCGCCGAGCACCCCTCGCGCGGTCAGCGGGCTCGGGTCGCCGCGACCGCCGCGCTCGGCCGGCAGGCCGACCACGTGGGCGGTCCGCTCGGCGATCGTGACCATGTCGGCGGCGCCGGTGCCGACGTCCTCGGCGGTCACGTAGCGGCCCGCGAGCGACTCGACCGCGTCGCCGAAGTCGAGCAGCATCCGCCGGCGCAGCTCGCCCTCGGGCCGCTCACGCGTCGGAGCGCAGATCACGCCCTTGCCGCCGCCGAGGTCGAGCCCGGCGGCGGCCGCCTTGTAGGTCATCGCCCGCGCCAGCCGCAGGGCGTCCTCGACGCCGTCCGCGGCGGACTCGTAGTGCCACATCCGCGCGCCGCCGAGCGCCGGGCCGAGGGCGGTGGAATGAACGGCGATCGCGATCGTCGGCGCCGCTGCGGGGCCCGGAGACGATCCGCAGATCCTCGTAGCCGGAGGCCATCGCCGTCAGTCGTGCGTCGGAGGACGCTCACGCCGGCCCCCCTTCTTCCAGGGCGCTCCTTCATCTCGGCGAGGAAGCGGGCCGCCTCGGCGCCGTCGAGCGCCCGGTGGTCCCAGGACATGCAGAGGTAGGACATCGGGCGGATCGCGATCGCCTCGTCGCCGTCGCGCTCGACGACGACCGGCCGCTTGACGATCGCCTCCAGGTCGAGGATCGCGACCTGGGGCTGGTTGATGATCGGCGTCGCGAGCACCGCCCCGAACTGGCCCGGGTTGGTGATCGTGAACGTCCCGCCCTGCACGTCGTCGGGCTGCAGCCGCTTCTCGCGCGCGCGGGTCGCGAGGTCGCCGATCGCAGCCGCCAGGCCCTCGAGGCTGAGCCGCTCGCGCCTGGCGGATCACGGGCACGATCAAGCCGTTCTCGAGCGCGACGGCGATGCCGAGGTTGACCTGGTCGTGGTAGACGATCTCCTCGCCGTCGATCGAGGCGTTGAGGACCGGGTGCCGCTCCAGGGCCGCGACGGCCTCCCGGGCGACGAAGGCGAGGTAGGTGAGGTTGACGCCGCGGCGAGCCATCGTCTCGCGCAGCTCCTGGCGCCGGCGGGCGACGCGCGAGAAGTCGACCTCGACGATCGTCGTGCAGTGCGCCGAGGCTGCGGCGGCTGTCGAGCATGTGGCGCGCGATCTGCTCCCGCATCGGCGACATCTGCTCGCGCCGGGTGGGGCCGGTCAGGTCCTCCGCCGAGGCGACCGGCTGCGGCTCGGGCCGGTAGGGCGACTCGGTGTGCAGCGGCCGCGCCTCATGCACCTCCGGCTCGCCGCGCTCCTCCTTCGCCCTGCCGTCCTCGAGGAAGGCCATCAGGTCCGCCTTGCGCACCCGCCCGCCGACGCCGCTGCCCTCGACCTGCTCGAGGTCGACCCCGTGCTCCGCGGCGATCCTGCGCACGACCGGCGAGTAGAACCTGCGAGCGGTCGACCTCCGGCGCCTCCTCGGGATGGGTCTCTGCCGACTCCTCCGAGTGCGACTCCTCCGGATGCGCCTCGCCGGCCGCGGCGGCGGTGTCGAGCTCGGCGAGCAGCGTGCCCACCGAGACCGTCTCGCCGGGCTCGACCAGGATCCGCTCGAGGCGGCCGGAGGCCGGGGAGGGGATCTCGACGTCGACCTTGTCGGTGCTGACGTCGCAGATCGTCTCGTCGGCCTCGACCCAGTCGCCCGGGCGCTTGCGCCACTCGAGGATCGTCCCCTCGGCGACCGAGATCGCCCATCTGCGGCATCGAGACCGCGACGATCGAGGCGTCAGTAGGCGAGGAGCTCACGGCACGCCTCCTTCATGTCGTCGAGCTGGGGCAGGACCGCCTGCTCGAGCGGCGGGCTGAACGGGATCGGGACGTCCGGCGTCGGTCAGGCGGCGGACCGGGGCGTCGAGGTCCTCGAAGGCCTCCTCGCCGATCAGCGCCGCCACCTCGGCCCCGGCGCCGCAGGCGCGGGTCGCCTCGTGGGCGATCAGCACCTTGCCGGTCTTGCGCGCGCTGGCGAGGATCGCCTCGCGGTCGAGCGGGCAGAGGCTGCGCAGGTCGATCGACCTCGATGTCCTCGTCGAGCTGCTCGGCCGCCTCGAGGGCGAGGTGGACGGAGGAGCCGTAGGCGATCACCGTCATCTCCGAGCCCTCGCGGGCCACCCGCGCCTCGCCGATCGGCACCGTGTGCTCCCCCTCCGGGACCTCCCCGCGCACGTGGCGGTAGAGCCCCTTGTGCTCGAGGAAGCAGACCGGGTTGGGATCGCGGATCGCGCTCGCCAGCAGCCCCTTGGCGTCCTCGGCGGTGGCGGGCGTCAGCACCTTCAGCCCCGGCGCCTGGAGGAACCACGCCTCGGGATTCTGGGAGTGGAACGGGCCGCCGGAGAAGCCCCCTCCCGAGGGCAGCCGGACCACGATCGGCACCGCGACCCCCTGCCGGTAGTGCAGCTTCGCCGCGACGTTGACGAGCTGGTCGAAGCCGCAGGAGATGAAGTCGGCGAACTGCATCTCGCAGACGGGACGCATGCCCTCGATCGCGGCCCCGGTCGCCGCGCCGACGATCGCGTTCTCGGCCAGCGGCGTGTCGAGCACGCGGTCGGCGCCGAACTCCTCGGCGAAGCCGTCGGTGACCTTGAAGGCGCCGCCGAAGGCGCCGATGTCCTCGCCGAGGCAGAACACCGACTCGTCACGGCGCATCTCGGTACGCAGCGCGTCGGAGATCGCCTCGAGATAGGTCATCTCGGCCATCACGCCGCCTCCCAGCGCGACCACGGCGCCTCGCCGTCGCCGAGCGGCTCCCAGCGCTCGGCGAAGACGCCCTCGGTCGCGATCGCCGGGTCCGGCAGCGGCGACGCGAGCGCCTTCTCGGCGCACTCGGCGACGTAGGAGCGAACCTGCTCGCGAATCCCGGTCGACCTCGTCCTCGACGAAGCCGAAGTCGGAGGCGAGCCGCGCCGCGTAGCGCTCGATCGGGTCGCGCCTCTCCCACTCCTCGAGCATCCCGTCGGGCACGTAGCTCATGTCGTCGTGGGCGCCGTGCCCGTGCATGCGCATCGTCTGGCACTCGATCAGGGTCGGTCCCGCGCCGTCGCGGGCGCGCTCGACGGCGGCCTGCGCCGCCTCGAACACCGCCTCGACGTCGTTGCCGTCGACGTTCGCCCCGGGAAAGCCGTAGCCGGCCGCGTGCTGGACCGGGTCGACCGCGAACTCGAGCTCGTTCGGGCGTCGAGTAGGCGAACTGGTTGTTCTCGAGGACGAAGACGATCGGCAGGCGGTGGATCCCGGCGAGGTTCATCGCCTCGTGCCACTGCCCGTTGGCGGTCGAGCCCTCGCCGAAGAACGTCATCGCCACGCGCGGCTCGCCGCGCATCTTGAAGGCGAGGGCCATCCCGTTGGCGACCTGCGCCATGTCGGGCAGCATCGAGACCATCCCGACGCAGCCGAGCTGCGCGGTCGCCGAAGTGCATGTTGCCGTCCTTGCCGCCGGTAACTCCGCCCGTCCTGCCCATGTAGTTGGCCAGGTAGCGATCGGGAGTCACCCCGCGAACGAAGTGTGCCCCGAGATCGCGATGAAGTATGCAGAGCCGGTCGCGCGGGCCAAGCGCAAACGTCGCCCCGACCGCGATCGCCTCCTGCCCGCGGCCGTCGTAGAAGGACCCGGGGACCTTGCCCTGCTTGTAGAGGGCCAGGCCTCGCTCCTCGGCGGCCCGCATCATCGTCATGTAGCGGAGCAGCCGCGCGCGATCC
Source organism: uncultured Solirubrobacterales bacterium (assembly GCA_963728045.1). Lineage (GTDB taxonomy): Bacteria > Actinomycetota > Thermoleophilia > Solirubrobacterales > 70-9 > VRUE01. The sequence continues at coordinate 554,489 of CAVSIE010000002.1, read as the reverse complement.
TCTCGGGTCAGCAGCGCACGGTCGGGTGGAGCGGTGGCATTGCTTACCGCGCTCGCGTCGCTGAGCGTCATATCTCTTCGCCTCTCGGTTCTTGCCGGCTTCGGGATCGCCTCTACCGGCAGGTTTGCCGCGACTCCGGGATCTCCGGAGAGCACGCCTATGGGCGGGGGAGTCGAGGGATCTCCTCGCTCCCTATGTATCGATTGAATCTTACCCCGGTTGGCGGCCTGCTCAAACGAGGCGCGAGGGGCTGATCACTCGCTGGATTGATGTCCCGGGGTGACTCTGCAGGCGGCGTGCCCCCTGGCAGCCGGCGCCGGTTGCGGGCGACCAGGCGGTAGCCTGCCGCCGCCAGCGGTGAGACCAGCGGCAGCAGCATTGCCCGGCCGGCGATCCGCCAGGGCCGCCCGGCCGTGGCCAGCGCCGCGGCGATCGCTTCGTGCCCGGAGCGCACTGTGCCGTCGGCCTCGACCCAGCGCACGGCTTCGGCCGCCTGGGCGGCGGTGATCCCGAGCTCGTCCAGGTCGGCGAGCTGCCAGGCGACGATCTCCGCTTCCGGGCCGATTCGCTCGAGCAGGCGCGCGCAGCTGGCGCAGAAGGCGCAGTCGCCGTCGAAGACGAGCACCGGGCGCCTCTTCACGCGGCCGGCCACCTCAGCCCCAGGACTCGGCGAGCAGGCGGTCGATCGCCAGCTGCAGGACCTGGGATCGGCTCCTCCCGGGGTGCTCGGCGGCGATGAAGCTGCTGCCGATGAAGAGCGAGAAGGCGAGGATGCTGCGGGCCTCGACGTCGTCCTCGTCGACGCAGATGGGACCGAACAGCGAGCGCAGGTACTCCATGCGCCGGTTGTCGACCCGGTGCAGCCGCGCCGCCACCTCCTCGTCGCGCCGCGACCAGTCCCGCAGCGCCAGCTCCACCGGCAAGATGCCGCCCGAAGACGCCATTGCCAGCTCGAAGAGGTGCTGCAGCTTGGCGCGCGGGTCCCCCGGCTCGCTCTCGACCTCGGCGATGACGTCGCCGACCACGCTCTGCTCCCAGCCGTCGAGCATCTCCTCGAGCAGCGCCGCCCGGTCCTTGAAGTGCCAGTAGAAGCCGCCCTTGGAAACCCCCAGGCGCGCCGCTAGGGCCTCGACCCGGATGCCCTCCGGCCCGCCGCTCGCCAGCGCCTCGAGAGCCGCTTCGATCCAAGCGCTGCGGGGGGTCTGAACCTTGGCCATGCCAGATCTATACGGCACCGTATTGACAGATGCAAGCCGCTCCCATACTGTCCATACGACAGCGTATGGATCGGAGGTCACGATGAAGCTCCCGAACGCCGAGCACGAATGCCGTCCCTGGCGCATCCACGATCTTGTCCCCGACTTCACCCTGGAGGACGTCTGGGCCCTGCCCATGCGGGGCGGCCCTGAGGACCTCCAGGACCTGCTCGACCTGGCCGGCTCCTTCGACCCGTCCCAGATCGAGTCCCGCCCGACCCGCTTCCTCTGGAGCCTCCGCGACCGCCTCGGCCGCTGGTTCGACCTCGGCGAGATCTCGGCCCCGGTCGACGGCGAGGAGCCGGGAGAGCTGCCGATTCCCGGCGACACCGAGACCTCCCTGCGCGACCGCCTCCCGCCCGACCTGCGCGGCGCCGCGTCGGACTTCACATTCGGCTCGCTCCCCTTCGTGCCCCTCTATCGCACCGACCGCGAGGCCGCCGCCGAGCTCTCGAACAAGACCGTGCACGGCGTCGCCCATCTGGGCTGGGTCGATCTGGGCGATGGCCGCTACGAGGGCCGGATGGCCGTCTACGTCAAGCCCCGCGGCGCCTTCGGCAGGGCCTACATGGCCCTGATCAAGCCGTTCCGCTACTGGGTGGTGTACCCGGCGATGATGCGGCAGATGGAGCGCACCTGGGACGAGAGACCTCGGCGCGCCGGCTGAGCCGGGGCTCAAGCGGCGATCGGGACGATTCCGGGCTGGGCGGAAACGCGGTCGAGCCAGGCGCGCACCGCCGGATAGGGCTCGAGGTCGAAGCCGCCCTCGGGCGCCACGTGGGTGTAGGCGTAGAGGGCGATGTCGGCGATCGTGAAGCGCTCGCCGACGAAGTACTCGTTGCCGCTGAGATGGCGCTCCATCGCGTCGAGCGCCGCGCGGCCGGCGGTTCGCTTGGCCTCGATCTCCGCCGCGGGCGGGGGATCGTCGGAGATCGCGACCCAGAAGCGGGCGACCGCGATCGCCGGCTCGTGCTTGTACTGCTCGAAGAACATCCACTGCAGCACCTGGGCGCGCTTGTAGGGATCGTCGGGCAGGTAGCGGGTGCCGTCGGCGAAGTACCAGAGGATCGCGTTCGACTCGGCGAGCGGACGGCCGTCCTCGAGGACCACGGTGGGCACGTTGAGCGACGGGCTGAGCCCGCCGAGCAGCTCAGCCCGATCGGAGCGATCGACGACCGAGAGCTCGCGGCGCTCGAACTCGATGCCGAGCAGGCCGAGGATCAACCGAACCTTGTGGCAATTGCCGGAGACCGGGTTGTCGTAGAGCAGGACCTTCGTGTCCATGGGGCTGCCAGAGCTTAGGATCACGCGCGTAAGCCATGAGTCTTCGTGCCATCTGGCGAGGCCTTCTCGTCCTCCTGCTCGACGCGCTCACGCTGCTGCTGCTCGCGCAGGTGCTGCCGGGCTTCGTCCTCGACGACGCTGCCGCCGCGCTCGCCGCGGCGGCGCTGATCGGGCTCCTCAACGCCCTGATCTGGCCGGCGCTCGCCCGCTTCGCGCTGCCGCTGACCGTCCTCACGCTGGGGCTCGCGGCGCTGGTGCTGAACGGCGTGCTCGTGACCTTCGCGATCGACGTCGTACCCGGGGCGGAGATCGCGGGCGTCTTCGAGGGGGTGGTGGTGACGATCGCGATGGCGGCGGTCACCTCGATCGTCTACGCGCTGCTCGCGATCGACGAGAACGAGTCCTGGTACCGCTACGTCGTGCGGCGGCAGGCGCGGCGCCGCAAGCAGGCGGTGCGGAGCGAGGTCGCCGGGCGTCCTCTTCCTCGAGATCGACGGCCTCGCCCACGACGTCCTGCACCGCGCGCTCAGCGACGGCAGCGCGCCGAACCTCGCCGCCTGGCTGCGGCGCGGCTCCCACCGGCTGCGGAAGTGGGAGACGGACTGGTCCTCGCAGACCGGCGCCTGCCAGGCCGGGCTGCTGCACGGCAGCAACGAGGACATGCCGGCCTTCCGCTGGTGGGAGAAGGACCGGAACGCGGCGATCGTGACCAACCACCCGCGCGACGCGGAAGAGCTGGAGCGGCGACACTCGGACGGGCGCGGGCTGCTGCACGCCGACGGCGCCAGCCGCGCCAACATCCTCTCCGGCGACGCGCCGCACTCGATGCTGACGATGAGCACGGCGCTGCGCCGCCGCCGGCCGATCGGCCGCGACTACGCGGCGTACTTCGCCCGTCCCTACGCGGTCGCCCGCACGCTCGTCCTCGTCCCTCGCCGAGGTCGCCCGCGAGCGCCGCGCGGCCCGCAGCCAGGTTCGCGACGACGTCCGCCCCCGCATCGCCCGCAGCCGCTCCTACGCGCTCGTCCGCGCCTGGGCCACCGTGGTCCAGCGCGACCTGCAGGTCGCCGCGGTCGTCGGCGACGTCCTCGCCGGGCGACCGGCGATCTACACCACCTTCCTCGCCTACGACGAGGTCGCCCACCACTCCGGCATCGAGCGCCACGACGCCCTCGCCGTGCTGCGCGACCTCGACCGCCAGATCGCGCAGGATCGCCACCGCCTGCGCCGAGGCGCCGCGGCCCTACCGCCTCGTCGTGCTCTCCGACCACGGCCAGTCGCAGGGGGAGACCTTCCGCGACCGCTACGGCGAAACGCTCGAGGACCTGGTCCGCGCGAGCCTGCGACCCCGAGAGCACGATCGCCGCCGAAGGCGGCGACGACGACGCGCTCTCCTACATGAGCGCCGGCCTGACCGAGATCGCGCGCGACGACACCGCGGCGGGGCGCACCGTGCGGATCGCGACCCGGGGGAGCCGCGACGACGGCGTCGTCACGCTCGACCCCGACGCGCGCCGCGAGGTCGAGGAGACGCGCGGGGACGGGATCCCGGAGCTCTCCGTGATGGCCTCCGGCTGCCTCGGCCTGATCAGCTTCCCCCGCGAGCCGGGGCGGGTGACCCTGGAGCGGCTGGAAGCCCTCTATCCCCGCCTACTACCGGCGCTCCGCGACCACCCCGGGATCGGGTTCGTGCTGGTTCGCTCCGAGCGCTCGGGCGCGATGGCCATCGGCAAGAACGGGACCAGGTTCCTCGACGACGACCGGGTCGAGGGGGAGGACCCGCTCGGCGCCCTTCGGCCCCCACGCCGCCGACCACCTGCGGCGCACCGACGGCTTTCCCCACTGCGCCGACCTGATGGTCAACAGCACCTTCTGGCCGGAGTTCGGCGAGGTCGCCGCCTTCGAGGAGCTGGTCGGCTCGCACGGCGGCATGGGGGGGACCCAGAGCTTCCCCTTCGTGCTCCACCCCAGCGAGCTGGCCTGGCCCGAGGACGACGTGGTCGGCGCCGAACGGGTCCACCGGGTGTTCCGCGCCTGGCTGGCGCAGCTCGGGCACTCGGGCTACGAGAGCGAGGTCGCCTCGCCGGGCGACAGCACCCGCGCCTCCACCTGAGGCGCGAGGGCGCGCATCCATTCGGCGAACTCGCGAGGGGGAGCGCGCAGGGGGCCGGGGCGAAGCCGCGCCAGGCCGAGCGGGTAGAGCGTCCCCCAGTGGATCGGGACCGCGATCCGCGGCGAGAGCAGGGCCGCCGCCCGGGCGGCGCGCTCGGGATCGAGGTGCCCGGGGCCGATGCTCGTGCCCCAGCCCCAGATCGGCAGCAGCGCCAGGTCGAGCCCGGGCGCCAGCTCCGCCATGCCGTCGAAGAGGTCCGTGTCGCCGGCGAAGTAGACCCGCCGTCGGCCGGCAAGGAGGAACCCGACTGCCTCCGAGCGCCGCTCGAGCCGCCCGCCGGCTGGGTGCCTGGCCTCGACGGCGGTGACGATCACCTCGCCGACGCGGCTCGATTCCCCCGGCGCCAGCTCCGCCACCGCGGCGAAGCCCTGGCGCTCGAGGAGCTTCTTCGACCCCGGCGCCGCGAGCACGGGGACGTCGCGGTCGATCCTGCGCAGCGAGGGGAGGTCGGCGTGGTCGTGGTGGAGGTGGGAGATCAGCACGGCGTCGAGGTCCTCCGTCACCCCGGGCGGCGGCGGATCTCCGTGGCGGCGCAGCGGCCCGACCCGGGCGCGCAGCACGGGGTCGGTGATCAGCCGCACGCCGTCGAGCTCGGCGAGGACGGTGGCGTGCCCTACGTATGTGACCCGGTCGGGCATCTCACGCGGATGCGGGCCGGTCGCGGTGTCGGGAGCGCCGCGTATCGTCCGCCGCGCCAATGAGCGAGCGTCGAGCGATTCTCCGCGGGAAGCTGCGGCGCCCCGGGCGCGAGGGCGCCGAAGACGAAGTAATCGAGATCGACCCCGGCGAGCTGAGCGGGGTCTTCGCTGCCCCGCAGTGGATGCGCGACCTGGGGTTCTCCGCCTGGCTCCTCGTCGGCGTCGCCGCGGCGCTGATCGGCGCGATCTGGCTGCTCTCGCTGACGGAGACGATCGTGCTGCCGGTGATCGTGGCCGGGATCATCGCTTCGGTCACCTCGCCTCTCGTCGACTGGCTGCGCCGGCGCGGGATTCCGAGGGGAATCGGCGCCGGACTCGTCTTCCTCGCGATCATCGCAGTCGCGGTCGCCGTCGGGCTGCTGGTCCTGGCGGGAATCGCGAGCCAGGCGGACAGCCTCTCCGAGCGGCTTCGCGAGGGTGCGATGGAGATCGAGTCCTGGGTCGGCGACCTCGGAGTGAAAGCGACTACCGCGGCGGACGCGAATGCCAATGCCAGCGCCGCCGTCAGCGCCGGCTTCGAAGCGCTGACCCACGGCCTGCTCGGCGGGGTCGACAGGCTGGCGTCGCTGACGGTATTCCTCTCCTTCACCGCCCTCAGCCTCTTCTTCCTGCTCAAGGACGGCCCGACGATCGGGAGCTTCGTCGAGCGCCATCTCGGCGTGCCGGTCCCGCTGGCCCACTCGATGCTGGGCCGGGTCGCCGGCAGCCTGCGGGGGTACTTCCTCGGGGTCACCGCCGTCTCGCTCTGGAGCTCGCTGCTGGTCGGGGCGGGGGCGCTGCTCCTCGGCGTCCCCCTGCCCGGCACGATCGCGGCGGTCACCTTCGTCGGCGGGTTCGTCCCCTACCTCGGCGCCTGGACCGCCGGCGCCTTCGCGGTCCTGATCGCCCTCGGCGGCGAGGGCCCGGAGGCGGCGCTGGCGATCGCGGTCGTCGTCCTGCTCGCCAACGGCATCCTCCAGCAGCTGGTCCAGCCGATCGCCTACGGCGCCGCTCTCAAACTGCACCCGCTGGCCGTCCTGATCGCGACGATTGCCGGCGGCTGCCTGTTCGGCACCGTCGGCCTCGTGCTGGCGGCGCCGCTGCTCTCGGCCGCAGTGCGGATCTCAGCTGACATCAGCGCGGCTGAGCGCGAGGAGCAGGCCGCGCACCGAGATCCCGCACCGGCGTAGGCGTCTCGGGAAATCTCGAGCCGTGTCGATTTCGGCGACGCTCGCTCGTCGCAGTGGGTAGAGGCGGGAATATCGGAGACGATTTCCCGGAAGACGACCCGAAAGGACTTCAAGATGAGAGTGATGGCGATTGTCAAGGCGACCCCGGACTCCGAGGCCGGCAAGATGCCGAGCGAGGAGCTGCTCACCGAGATGGGCAAGTTCAACGAAGAGCTGGTCAAAGCTGGCGTGATGCTGGCCGGCGAGGGCCTGCTGCCGAGCTCGAAGGGCGCCCGGGTGCGCTTCGGCGGCGAGAGCGAGCGGACGGTGGTCGACGGTCCCTTTGCCGAGACCAAGGAGCTGGTCGCCGGCTACTGGCTGTTGCAGGTGGACTCCTTCGAGGAGGCCGTGGAGTGGATCAAGCGCTGCCCCAACCCGCACGACGAAGAGGGCGAGATCGAGATCCGCCAGGTCGCCGAGGCCGAGGACTTCGGCGAGGAGTTCACGCCGGAGCTGCGCGAGCAGGAGGACCGCCTGCGGGCCGAAGCGGAGCAGAACCAGTAGCGGGCCGGAGCGCGCGGCGGGCGAGTTGAGCATGGAGCAAGACGACGCCCGCCGCACGATCGACGCCGTCTGGCGGATCGAGTCGGCGCGGCTGATTGCCGGCCTGGCGCGCATCGCGGGCGACGTCGGCGTGGCCGAGGACCTGGCCCAGGACGCGCTTGTCGCAGCGCTGGAGCAGTGGCCCGCCTCGGGCGTTCCCGACAATCCCGGCGCCTGGCTGATGACGACGGCGAAGAACCGGGGGATCGACCGCCTGCGACACGGCCAGATGGCGGCCCGCAAGGAGGAGGAGCTGGGGCACGAAGTCGAGCTGCAGGCGCGCCTCGCCGAGCCCGATCTCGCCGCCGCTGCCGACGACGAGATCGAAGACGACCTGCTCAGCCTGATCTTCACCGCCTGCCACCCGGTGCTCTCCACCGAGGCACGGGTGGCGCTGACCCTGCGCCTGGTCGGCTCGCTGAGCACGGCGGAGATCGCCCGCGCCTTCCTCGCCAAGGAGTCGACGGTGGCGCAGCGGATCGTCCGCGCCAAGCGGACCCTGGCCGAGGCGCGGGTGCCGATCGAGGCGCCGGGCGCCGCCGAGCGCGAGCAGCGCCTCGCCTCGGTGCTGGAGGTGATCTACGCGATCTACAACGAGGGCTACGCGGCAAGCGGCGGCGAGGATTGGATCCGGGCCGACCTCTGCGAGGAGGCGATGCGGCTGGGGCGGATCCTCGTCGGCCTGGCGCCGCGCGAGCCGGAGGCGCTGGGCCTGCTGGCGCTGATGGAGCTGCAGGCGGCGCGCTTCCCAGCCCGTACCGGCCCTACCGGCGAAGCGATCCCCTTGCTCGAGCAGGACCGCTCGCGCTGGGACTTCGTCCTGATCGGGCGCGGCCTGAAGGGGCTGGAGCGGGCGGAAGCGCTGGGGCGGCCGCTTGGCCCCTACGCGCTGCAGGCCGGGATCGCCGCATGCCACGCGCGGGCCCGGACGCCGGAGCAGACCGAGTGGGAGCGGATCGTCGCCTACTACGACGGCCTCGCCGCGATCACCGGCTCACCGGTCGTGCGGCTGAACCGTGCCGTCGCGGTGGGGATGGCGTTCGGCCCGGCGGCGGGCCTGGAGCTGCTCGACGATCTCGCCGGAGAGTCGGCACTCTCCGGCTACCACCTGCTGCCGGCCGCCCGCGGCGAGCTGCTCGAGCGGCTCGGCCGCGCCGAAGAGGCGGCGGCGGAGTTCGCTCGCGCAGCGGCGATGAGCGGCAGCGCGCCCGAACGCGAGCTGCTGCAGGCGCGGGCCGAGGGCCGGCGCTAGTCGCCGTGCCCCACCCGGACGCCGGCGAGGAGCCAATACGCTCCCCGGGATGGCCGACTACTCCGACCTGCGTGCGCTCTTCGTCAACTGCACGCTGAAGCGCAGCCCCGAGGTGTCGAACACGCAGGGCCTGATGGACCTCTCGATGGAGATCATGCGTCGCAACGGGGTCGAGGTCGAGTGCATCCGCGCGATCGATCGCCAGGTCGCCACCGGCGTCTGGCCGGACATGACCGAGCACGGCTGGGACGCCGACGAGTGGCCAGCGATCTTCGAGAAGGTGATGGCGGCCGACATCCTCGTGCTCGGGATGTCGATCTGGCTGGGGGAGAAGTCCTCGGTCGCGACACAGGTCATCGAGCGCCTCTACGGCAACTCGCACCTGCTGAACGACCGCGGCCAGTACGCCTACTACGGCAAGGTCGGCGGCTGCCTGGTGACCGGCAACGAGGACGGTGTCAAGCACTGCGCGATGAACGTGCTCTACTCGCTCCAGCACCTCGGCTACACGATTCCTCCCCAGGCCGACGCCGGCTGGATCGGTGAGGCCGGCCCTGGGCCGTCCTACCTCGACGAGGGCTCGGGCGGCCCGGAGAACGACTTCACCAACCGCAACACGACCTTCGCCGCCTGGAACATGCTCCACCTGGCGCGGATGCTCAAGGACTCCGGCGGCATCCCCGCCCACGGCAACCAGCGGACCGAGTGGGATGCCGGCTGCCGCTTCGACTTCCCCAACCCGGAGCATCGGGCATAGCCAGTTGGCCGCCCGGCTCAGGTACGTCGACCCGAATCGCCCGCGCAGCCGGCTCAGCCGGGCTTACGCCGTGCTCGCAAACACTCGCCTGGGACGATTCATCTCCGTCCACGTCCTCTGGAAGCTCGATCCGCTGCTGATGCGGGCGACCCGGGGTCGTCTCGGCTCTGGCCTCACTCTGATCCCCACAGCTCTGCTCGAAACCCGGGGCGCGAAGAGCGGCGCGACGCGGCGCAACACGGTCATCTACTTCCACGATGGCGAGCGGGTGACGATCGTCGCTTCGAAACTTGGCATGGACAGGCACCCGGCCTGGTTCCACAACCTCCGCGCCCATCCCGACGTCACCTTCGGCGGCATCCCGATGCGGGCGACCGTGGTCAGCGACGAGGCCGAGCGCGAGCGGCTCTGGCAGCTCGCCGATCGCTTCTTCGCGCCATACGCGGCGTACCGCCGGGAAGCGGCGGAGGTGAACCGGACGATCCCGATCGTTCAGCTCTCCGCGTTGTCGCCTCAGTGATATGAAGAAGCATGCCCGGAGAGGAGTGGATGAACGCCGAGCGTGCCGACCGCTATCTGGCCAGGGCGGATGAGTTCCCGCACCGCAGCGAGGGGGAGAGGGTGCTGCTCGAGCACGTGCCCCGCGGCGTACGGCGCGTGCTCGACCTTGGCATGGGAGACGGGCGATTGCTCGCCCTGCTCCAGGTGGACCGGCCCGAGATGACCGGTGTCGGACTCGACTTCTCCGGGGTCATGCTCGAGGCGGCGCGCGAGCGCTTCGCCGGGGACGAGCGCATCGACCTCGTCGAGCACGACCTCGGCGAGCCGCTGCCCGATCTCGGCCGCTTCGACGCGGTCGTCTCCTCGATGGCGATCCACCACCTCGAGCATGAGCGCAAGCGCTCCCTCTGCGCCGAGGCCTTCGACCTGCTCGAACCGGGCGGGGTGTTCGCCAACTTCGAGCACGTCGCCTCGCCGACCAAGCGCCTGCACCTGGCCTTCTTCGCCGCGATCGATGAGCCGATCGAGAACGAGGACCCCTCCGACCGCTGCCTCGACGTCGAGACGCAGCTCTCGTGGCTGCGCGAGCTCGGCTTCGACGACGTCGACTGCTACTGGAAGTGGCTCGAGATGGCGTTGCTGATCGGGGTCAGGCCGGCCTAGCCGGCACCCCGAGCACCGTGACGCCGGGCTCGACGTCGCGCGTCACCACGGAGCCCGCGCCGACGATCGCGCCGCGGCCGATCGTCACTCCCGGCAACAGCGTCGCGTTCGCCCCGATCTTCGCCTCGTCTTCGATCGTCTGCCCTTCGATCTGCTCCTCGACCCAGCCCCCAGCGCCGAGCGAGTTGTCGTTGGTCATCACCACGTGCTGGGCGATGAAGACGTTCTTCCCGATCGTGCTCTTGGAGGCCAGCGAGGTTGCGAACCCGATGAACGTGCCGTCGCCGACCTCCATTTCGCGGTCGACCACCGCGGCGCGGCCGATTGCGCAGCCGCTGCCGACCCGGGCGGTCTCACGCAGCGCCGCCGTGTCGCCGATCAGCGTTTCGCTGCCGACCTCGACGTCGTAGTAGATGATCGCGTGGGCCCCGATCGAGCAGCCGGGGCCGATGCGCAGCACTTCGCGGTAGGTCGGCTCGCGGGAGATCGCTCCGACCGCGCGCGGACGGCGGCCGATGAGGGCGCCGGGGAGCACGTCGGCGCCGGCGCCGATCTCGACGTTCTTATCGATGACGACATGCGGGTGGATCGTCACCCCGTCGCCGAGGACCGCGCCGGGCCTGACGATGGCGAACTCGCCGATCGCGACTTCCTCGCCGATCGCGTCGGTCTCGACTACGGCGCTCGAGTGGATCGTGGGCATCGGAGGCTCCTTTCCGGTCTCGGGGGCGGCGGATCGTAGCGTGGCCGCTGGAGTGAGCTTGGCCGTTGCTAGGGTCGGCGGCGCTGTGGGAATCGAGGAATGCCGACAGATAGAGCTGCCTGTCGTCGAGGATTCCCAGGGGAACCTCGCCTTCGCCGAGGCGGGCAGCCAGATCCCGTTCCCGATCGTCCGCACCTTCCACGTCTACGGCGTCCCTGGCGATGCCGTTCGCGGTGGCCATGCCCACCTGACCTTGGAGCAGATCGTGTTCTGCCTCAGCGGACGCCTCGAAGCCGTCGTCGACGACGGTAGGGAGCAGCGCACGTTTGGGCTGGAGGACCCGCGCGTCGGTCTCTACTTGCCGCCGATGGTCTGGCACGACCTCGTCGGCTTCGCCCCGGGCACCGTCTACCTGGTTCTCACCTCGGCCCACTTCGACGAGGCCGACTACATCCGCGACCACGCTGAGTTCCTGAGGATGGTACGGGCGGCCGGCGCGGTCGGCTAGCCCACGGTGGGGACGCCGCCCTCTTCCCACTCGCGGGCGGAGTGGCGGCGGGTCTCGTTCTTATCGACGACGACCTCGTCGATCATCCCGAAGCGGACGCCTGCCCGGATCATCCGCCGGCACTTCGACCAGTCGCTCGGCTCGTCGTAGATCGAGTCGGAGAGCTCGCCTTCGAAGAAGCGGAGACCGGCGTGGTATATGGCTGCCTGTAGCCCCCACTGGCCGAGCTCGGGCGGGAACCGGCCCAGCGTGATCGGCTCTCCTTCGGCGAAGTTGACCAGCTGCAGCCCGTAACAGTGCTCGTAGCTGTGCTCGCGGGCCGCGGCCAGGAGATCCTCGGTGTGGTCGGGGCGGATCGCGTCGTCGTCGCCGAGCATTGCTATCCAGCGCCCACGGACGAGGCCGAGCGCGTCGTTGGCGGGCGGCACGCCGATCGAGAACCAGCGCCGCGACTGGTCCTCGGGGTATGGGCCCCTGATCGTGCGGTTGACGTAGGTGACGCGGGGGTCGCCGACTTCCGCGATCGCCTTCTCGGTCTGAGGAGGGGCGCAGTCGCCGGTGACGATCACCTGCAGGTTCGAGTAGGCCTGGTTCAGGATCGAGGGGAGGGCGACGTCGCGCAGCGTCTCGTAGGAGTCGTAGGTGGGGACGATGAAGGTGACCAGCGGCTCTGCTTCGGTGAAGGCCAGCTCGTACTCCTCGCTGGCGCGCAGCTCGCGCAGCCTCCTCCTGTTCGCCGGCTCTTCGTCGTAGGCGTGGCGGGCGATCTCGGCGGCCCGCCGGGCGTCGGCCTCGACTGAGTCGAGACGCTCGTGCAGATGTCTGACCTCGTCACGCACGCCGGTGAGGTCCGCCTGGAGGTGGGCGATCGAGGCCTGCAGGTCGGCGAGCCCTTCGTGCACGTCGGTGTGCAGCTTCGACCTGAGCTGGCGGGCCGTGCGCCGCACGAAGCTCCGGGATGAGTCCTGCGCGGACATCGTGGCGGGGGATGCTACGCCGACGACGGCGCGCCGACCGTCGCCAGCACCGCGCCGGCCACCTGTCTGACGGTGGCGGGGTCGAGCTGGGGGTAGAGCGGCAGGCTGAGCGCCGAGGAGGCGAGGCGTTCGGCGACGGGAAAGCTGCCTGGCGGCCAGTCCTCGGCGTAGGGGGTGGCTTGGGACGGCAGCACGGGGTAGTGGACAAGGGTCTCGATCCCCTGCTCGGAGAGCGAGCGCATGCAGGAGTCGCGGTCCGGATGGCCGATTGCGAACAGGTGCCAGACCGGATCGGCCCACTCGGGAACGGCCGGGACGGAGATCGTGCCATGGCCCCGGAAAGCTTCGAGATAGATCTCGGCGAGCCCGGCTCTGCTCCGGTTCCAAGAGTCGAGCCTCGGCAGCATCGTCCGCAGTGCCGCCGCCTGCACCTCGGCGAGGCGCGAATTCACGCCGGCCTGCTCGATCTCGTAGCGGTTTCGCATCCCGTAGTTGCGCAGGAGCCGCACCCGGTCGGCCAGCTCGTCGTCGTCGGTCGTGACCGCGCCGCCGTCGCCGATGCAGCCGAGGTTCTTGGACGGGTAGAAGGAAAAGGCCCCGGCGTGGCCGAGGGCGCCGGCGCGGCGGCCGCGGTGTCTGGCGCCGTGGGCCTGGGCAGCGTCCTCGACTACGAGCAGGTCGTTGGTTGCGGCAACTGCGGCGATCGCGTCAATCTCGGCCGGCTCCCCGCGCAGGTGGACGGGGACGATCGCCGCCGTCCGCTCGGTGATCGCAGCCTCGATCAGTCGCGGATCGATGTTGTAGGTCGCCTCCTCGACGTCGACGCCGACCGGGCGGGCGCCGGTCCTGGTGACGGCGAGCCAGGTCGCGATCCAGGTGTAAGCCGGCACGATCACCTCGTCGCCGGGACCGACCCCCGCCCCGCGCAGCGCCAGCTCGATCGCGCTGAGGCCGCTGGCGACGCCGACGCAGTGGCGCGTGCCGCAGTAGGCGGCGAACTCGCGCTCGAACCCCTCCAGCTCCTCGCCGAGCAGGTACCACCCGGACTCGAGCACCCTGCCGACCGCCGCCTCCAGTTCTCCGTCGAGCTCCAAGCGCGCGGCGCCAAGGTCGAGGAAAGGGACACGGACGGTCACGGCGACGTCGAGGCTACTGACCCCCTGATCCGCCCCCGTACTCGCTGTACGGGTACCACCATTCCTTGCGCTCGATCCGCGATTCCATGTGGACGTGCTTGGTCTCCTGGAATGCCTCCAGGCCCTCGCGCCCCAGCTCGCGGCCGAGACCGGACTGCTTGAAGCCGCCGAAGGGGCCGGCGTCGTTGTCGGTCAGCGGGTCGTTGATCCAGACCGTGCCGGCGCGCAGCTCGCGCATGCAGCGCATCGCGCTCTCCAGGTCGCTGGTGTAGACGTTGGCGCCGAGGCCGAACTCGGTGCTGTTCGCCTGCGCGATCGCCTCGTCCAGCGATGCCACCGGGACGATCGGGGCGACCGGCCCGAAGGTCTCCTCGCGCAGCAGGGCGCTGTCGGGGGCGGCGCCGGTGACGACGGCGGGGGAGAGGAAGTGCCCGCGCTCCATACCGCCGCTGTCGCCGCCGACGAGGACCTCGGCTCCCGCCGCGCTCGCCGCCTCCAGCTGCGCGATCACCTTGGCGCGCTGGGGCTCGGAGACCATCGGGCCGATGTCGGTCCCGGCCTCGAACGGGTCGCCGAGGACGAGGCTGCGCGTGTGCTCGACGAAGGCGCTGACGTACTCGTCGAAGACGTCCTGGGCCACGTAGAAGCGCTCGGCCGAGGTGCAGACCTGGCCGGCGTTGAGGAATGCCGCCCAGGCGCCGCCGCGGGCAGCGACCTCCAGCTCGGAGGCGACGTCGGCGCAGACGATGAAGGCGTCCTTGCCGCCCATCTCGAGGTTCATCCGCGCCATCCGCCCGGTGCAGGCCGCGGCGACCTTCTTGCCGGTCGCGACCGAGCCGGTGAAGGCGACGCAATCGACGTCCGGGTGGGAGGCGATCGCGGCGCCGACCTCGCCGCCGCCGGCGACGAGGTTGACCACCCCCGGCGGCAGGTGCCCGAAGGGCCCGGCCAGCATCAGGGTCGAGAGCGGGGTCAGCTCCGAGGGCTTGCAGACGACGCAGTTGCCGGCAGCCAGCGCCGGCGCCACCTTCCAGGCGAGGAGCAGCAGCGGGTAGTTCCAGGGGACGATGCAGCCGACCACCCCGAGTGGGTCCTTCAGCACCAGCGCCAGCTGCGTCGACTCGACCGGAGGGATGACGCGGCCGGCGTGGTCGCGGCCGATCTCGGCGTAGTAGTCGAAGGCCGCCGCCGTCCACTCCAGCTCGTCGCGGTTCTCCAGCAGCGGCTTGCCGCCCTCGGCGGTCATCGTCCGCGCCAGCTCCTCGGCGCCCTCGCGCAACCGTCGTGCGACCTCGTGCAGCAGCTCGCAGCGCTCCCCGGCCGTCGTCCGCGCCCACCCCGGCCAGGCCTCGCGCGCGGCGCTCACCGCCGCGCCGACCTGCTCGGGCGAGGCGGCGGGCGCCTCGGCGATCGTCTCGGTGGTGAACGGGTTCTCCACCGGGAGCGGAGCGGCCGCCCCGCTGGCCCGCTCGCCGCCGATCAGCAGCGCAGTGGTGTGGTCGCTTTCCATCGGCATCAGAGGTGTGGGCCAGGCTACCGCCGGGAACAAGTGTGTTGTGGACGCCTTCGGACGATTAGTCTCCTGACGATGCCTCGCACTGGACGCAGCGTCTTGGCCATGTGGGTGGCTTGCCTCGCGCTCTGCGCCGCGCTGGCCAGCCCGGCGGCGGCTGCGCCGCCGAAGCTGCGGAGCATGCTCACCGGCATCGTCTCCTCGAACGCCGGGCCGCCGGGAATCTCCGTCCTGGTCAGCCGAGAACAGCGCCCGGGCAAGCGGCAGACGGACTTCTTCTACGCAGGCGTCGCCGACCTCTCCAATGGCCGCCTGCCCAAGCGGAACGAACACGTGCGCATCGCCAGCGTCGCCAAGAGCTTCAACGCCTACCTCGCGGTGCTGCTCGCCCGTGAGGGGTCTCTCTCACTGGGTGACACGCTCGGCTCGAGCATCCCCGGGGTTCTGCCGAACGCCGAAGGCGTGACGCTGCGCCAGCTGCTCCAGCACACCAGCGGCCTGCCCGAGTACATCCAGGATCCCGAGTTCGGCAAACAACTCAACGCCGATCCCGCCGCCTACTTCGCGCCCCTGCAGTTGACGGACTTCGTCCGCGACGACCCGCTCGAGTTCGCCCCCGGCTCCAGCTACCACTACTCCGACACCGACAACATCGCCGCGGGGCTGATGGAGGAGGAGGCCTCCGGGCGCTCCTACGCGAGCCTGCTCCGGGGTGAGATCTTCGGGCCGCTGGGGATGGGCGGCAGCAGCCTGCCGCGGACGGTTGCGATGCCCCGCCCGTTCATGCACGGCTACGACGTCGAGCCGGAAAAGAGGCCCGAGGACGTCAGCGAACTGATCAACCCGGCCGGGGCCTGGGCCTCGGGGGGCATCGTCTCTACCCCAGCTGATCTGGCGCGATTCGTCCCGGCCTACGTGCCGACGATCCTGCGCGCCTCGCGCCGCCTGAACGGCGCGTTCCGCCCCGGGACCTCCTCGCCGCCAGGGCCTGGGCGTAACTCCGCCGGGATCGGCATCTTCCGCTACAGCACCCGCTGCGGCGACGTCTTCGGACACACCGGGTCATTCCCCGGCTACCGGCTCTTCGTCGCCGGCGACGCAACAGGGCGGCGCTCGGTCGTCTTCGTCGTCAACGCCCAGATCGTCCCCGGGCAGGGGTCCCAGCAGGTCGCCGGCGCGATCCGGCGCGCGCAGACCCAGGCGGTCTGCCGAGCGCTGCGTTGACGGCGGCCGTCAGCTCCCAGCCGGGCGCTGGCGCGTTGCTGCGCGACTTCGACGTAGTCGTCGTGGGGGGGCGCTGCGCCGGCTCTCCCTTGGCAGTGATGCTCGCCCGCCGCGGCCTGCGCGTCTGCGTGGTGGACAAGTCCGAGTTCCCCAGCGAGACGCTCTCGACTCACGTGATCCAGCCTTCGGGCGTGGCGATCCTCGAGCGGCACGGGATGCTCGACGCGATCGTCGCCGCGGGTGCGGCGCTCCTTGACCGCTTCACGTTCGTCACCGACTACGCACGGATCGACACGGGGCTCGACGCGTATGAGTTTGAGGCCCCGCCCCTGTCCATGCGCCGGGTGACGCTTGACCACTTGTTGGTGGAGGCGGCCGCTGCCGCCGGGGCCGAGGTGCGCACCGGCGCCCGCGCGACCGGCCTGCTCTGGGATGGCGACCGCGTTGCCGGGGTGGAGACCGCGCAGGGATCGCTCCGCGCGCGCCTCGTCGTCGGCGCCGACGGGCGCAACTCGACGGTGGCGAGCCTCGTCGGCGCCGACGAGTACTACGTCGCGCCTCCGGGTCGGCTGTTCGCCTGGGCCTACTTCGAGGACGCGACCGAGACCGAGGGGCGGCTGCGCCTCGGGTCGCTGGGCGAGCTGGCGTACGTCGCCTGTCCGACCGACGCCGGCCTCTACCTCGCCGCGGTCTGCCCGCCGATGGAGACCAAGGACGCCTTCCTCGCTGCGCGGGAGGACAACTTCAAAGTCGGCCTCGAGGCCTGGCCTGAGCTGTCCGAGCTGTTGGCCGGCGCGAAGCGGGTCGGCCCGATCAGGGTGATGCCCTACTGGCGCGGCTACTTCCGGGAGGCCGTGGGACCCGGATGGGCATTGCTCGGCGACGCCGGCCACTTCAAGGACCCATCGCCGGCGCAGGGCATGGCCGACGCCCTCCGCCATGCAGAGCGCCTCGCCGACGTCGTCGTCGCGGGCCTCGGCGGAGCAGCCGATCTCGACGAGGGGCTTCGCCGCTGGTGGCGGTGGCGGGACGAGGACGGCTACGAGATGCACTGGTTTGCCACCGACCTCGGCGAGCCGAGCTCCTTGCCGCTTGCGAGCCAGGTCATCTGCGACCTAGCCGAGGATGACGATGCCACCGAGGGCCTCCTGCGAGTGCTCAACCATGAGATCACGCCCTCGAGCCTGTTCACGCCCCGCCGCATCGGCCGGGCCGCGGGCCGCGTCGCCCGTCGGCGACCGCGCGAGGTCCCCACGATGGCGCGGGAGATCGCAACGGAAATCCGCAAGCAGGGCGCCCGCGCCAGGCAGCGGCGGGCGCGGCAACAGCTGCAGCGCGTTTAGGGTGTGCCCGTGCGGGAGCGCCTGCTGCTTTTCATCGCCATCGCCGGCTTCGTAGTGCCGAACGCCTTCGTGGTCGCGTTCCTGGTCGACGAGGGCTTCGAGCTCGGCAGCTACTTCTCACTCTGGACCGCGAGCATCCCGTCGACGCAGCTGCTGGTCGACCTGGTCATTGCTTCGCTCGCCTTCTTCGTCTGGGCTGCCGTGGAGGGGCCGCGGGCGGGGATCGAGCGCTGGTGGGTTTGCATACCGGCCACGCTCCTGGTCGGCCTCTGCTTCGGCTTGCCCCTGTTCCTGTGGATGCGGGAGCGGACGCTGCGGCAAGTCGCGGCCAATCCCTTGTAAGTGGACTGGCAGGTTTGGTTCAATCGGATCACCAGAGAAAGGAGGTGGTCCTATTTTGAGTCACATGCTTCAGGGGACCCTGGAGGTGCAGGGCCGCTAGGCGCCGCACTGTTTGGGCCGCCCGGCGGAATCCAACCCGGGCACCGGCGAGCAAAGGGAGGCTGCGCTTCGTCCCACGCGGTCGTCGTTCCCGCGTTCGTTCCAAGCACCTGATCGGGGCCGCCTTCGGGCGGCCCCGATTTTTCTCCGTCACTCCGATCCGCGTAGCCTTCGGCTCGAAGAGACAAGCCCCGAACCGAACCAGGAGGTTGCGATGATCGGCAAGCTGGACTTCGTCGGAGTGCCCTCGCAGGACGCGGAGCGCTCACGGACGTTCTATGTAGAGACGCTGGGATTGCGGCCGGACGAGAACTCGCGGTTCGAGTTCTGGGTCGGGGAGACCTGCTTCGCGATCTGGGAGCCGAAGCGGTTCGGGATGGAGTTCGAGCCACAGCACAACGCCCACCCGGCGCTGCACGTGGACGACGTCGCCGCCGCCCGCGCCGAGCTGGAGGCTAAGGGCGTGGAGTTCATGGGGGAGACGATGGATACCGGCGTCTGCCACATGGCCTTCTTCCGCGACCCCGACGGCAACGACCTGATGCTGCACAGCCGCTACGCGCCGTACGAGAACGCCGGCTGATGGCGGGACGGATCGTCGTCTTCGGCGCCACTGGCTACACCGGCCGGCTCGTCGCCGAGCAGCTGGTGGCGCGCGGGCAGAAACCCGTCATCGCCGCCCGCAGCGTCGAGCGCCTGGAGCAGCTCGCCGCCGAGCTCGGCGGCCTCGAGACCGCGGTCGCCGACGTCGACCGACCGGCGAGCGTCAGGGAGCTGGTCGAGGAGGGGGACGTGCTGGCGACGACGGTCGGGCCGTTCGCCCGCTGGGGAGGCCCGGCGCTCGACGCCGCGATCGGGGCCAAGGCCCACTACATCGATACGACCGGCGAGCCCTCCTTCATCCGCCGCGTCTTCCAGCAGGAGGGGCCGCGAGCCGAGCGGGCCGGCTGCGGCCTGCTGACCGCGATGGGCTATGACTGGGCGCCGGGCAACCTGGCGGGCGCCCTCGCCCTGCGCGATGCCGGCGACGCGGCTGCTGCGGTGCGGATCGGGTACTTCATGCGAGGCGAGGTCGGGGCCGACGGGATGAGCGGCGGCACCAGGGCCTCCGCGATGGGCGCCTTTCTCGTGCCCGGTCATACCTGGCGTGGCGGGCGGATCGTCAGCGAGCGGGGCGGCGCCCGCGTCACCCACTTCGAGGTCGGCGGTCGCCGCCGCGCGGCGATCTCGGCTGGCAGCAGCGAGCCCTTCTCACTGCCACGGGTGTACCCCGGTGTGCGCGAGGTCGACGTCTATCTCGGCTGGTTCGGCCCCGCCTCACGGCCGCTCTCGGTCATCTCGCTGGGGCTGAGCGGCCTGACCCGCATCCCCGGTGTCCGCAGCGCGCTGCAGGGCGCCGTCGCCAGGTTCGTCAAGGGATCGACCGGCGGGCCCAGCACTGAGCAGCGATCGAAGTCGGGCTCGGAGATCGTCGCTGAGGCCCTCGACTCTGGCGGCCGGGTCTTGGCCGAGGCCCGCGTCGGCGGTGTCGACGGCTACACCTTCACCGGCGCAATGGTCGCCTGGGCCGCCGAGCGCGTCGCCTCCGGCGGGCTGCAGGGCAGCGGCGCCCTCGGCCCCGTCGACGGGTTCGGCCTCGACGCCCTCGAGACAGGTGTCGCCGAGGCGGGAATGCGCCGCAACGGCTGAGCCCGCCTACATCAGAAAACTTTGGATTCCTCTCTATAATCGCGCCGGTGCTGAGGGGCTCTGGCAACTCGAGACTGCTGGTTCTGGGCGCGACGGCGTTGGCTTGCCTGCTCTTCGCGCCGCTCGCAAAGGCCGGCTGGCTGCCGCCGGTCGACGTCTCCGCAGCGGGCGAGCACATCGGCGGCTCGCGGGTCGTGCTCGACTCGGCTGGTAACGCGACCGCGGTCTGGGACCGCTGGGACGGGGCCAGCAAGGTGGTCGAAAGCGCCTACCGCGAAGCCGGCAGTGGCTGGCAGAGCCCCATCGTTCTCTCGGAGCTGGAAAGCCAGGGCGAAGAAGAAGCCGCGGGCGCGCAGAATGCCTCCTCGCCACGGATCGCCGTCGATGGCGAAGGCGGCGCCACGGTCGTCTGGGAACGGTACGGCGGCGCCAACAGGCTCCTGATCCAAGCGACCTATCGCCCGCCTGGCGGAAGCTGGCAGGCGCCCGTCGACATCGGGGAAGTGACGACGATGGTGGCGCCGGAACCCTGGGTCGCCGTCGACGCGGCCGGTGATGCCACCGCGGTCTGGAAGAACCGGGAAGTGATCGAGAGCGCCTATCGCCCGGCGGGCGGAAGCTGGCAGGCGCCGGCGCCCATCTCCGACCCCGAAACGGAATCCTTCACCCCGCAGGCGGCGGTCAATGCCCAAGGTGACGCCACCGCTGTCTGGATGCATTTCGACGGCTCCGATTACGTCGTCCAGAGCGCTTACCGTCCAACCGGCGGCAGCTGGGGCGCGCCGACGCTGGTCTCAGCGCCGGGGGAAGAGGGTGGGAACCCGCACATTGCCCTCGACGGCTCCGGCAACGCGATGGTGGTCTGGCGGGGCGAAGGGGAAGGCGGCGAAGCCGCGCGAGCCGCCTATAAGTCGGCCGGCGGCGAATGGCAGGCTCCGGTCGACGTCTCGACCCCGGGCGAGGAGGCCCAGTCCCTGCGGGTCGCGCTCGACGCGGACGGCGACGCCATGGTCCTCTGGGGTGGGTCGACCGGTGAGCTGGGTGCCCACGCCGTCGTCCAAGCCGCCTACCGGCCGGCGGGGGGCGGCTGGGAAGCGCCCATCGACATCTCCGAAGACGGCGGGAACGCCTATCCCTCCGATGTGGCATTCGACGCCGACGGTAACGCCGCCGTCGTCTGGGCCCGCTCGGACGGGACTCAAAACGTCGTCCAGGCCGCCTACAAGCCGGCCGGCCAGCCCTGGGAAGCGCCCACCGATCTCTCTGAAGAAGGCAAGAACGCGATGGACGCGGTCGTCGTGCTCGGCGCTCCCGGCATCTCATCCGCGGCAAGGGGGGTGGCGACCGCCCTCTGGACGAGTGCCGAGGAGGAGGGGGCGTGCGGGGAAGAGAAAGAGCCCGCCTGCTTCAGCTACACGGTGCAGGCAGCCGGCTACGACGGCTTCGAGGCGCCCTCGGAGACGCTCGAGGTTCCCGAGGAAGGCGTGGTTGGAGCCCCGGTCGAGATCTCGGTCCCGCCGGAGAACATCTGGTCGCCGAAGATCGAGTTCGGCGACGGCGCCAGCGCAGACAGCACGAGCGCCACGCACACCTACGCGGCGCCCGGGGAGTACACGGTTACCTTCAGCGGCACGGAGGTCCTCGGATACGAGTCGAGTGCCCAGCGAACCATCCTCATCGACGAGGGGGCCGCTCCATCTGGCGACAAATCGCCTGCTCAGGCCGAGCCCCCCTCGCAGAGCTCCGCTGCCGTTGGCAAGCCGATATGCCCAGGCGCGAAAGCCGCGCGTGAGCGCGCCCTGCGCCGCTTCCGTTCAGGGGGCGCGAGTCGCAAACACGCCGCCGCCTTGCGCAAGGCGAAGCGACGCCTCGCCTACTGCGTCGCACGTCACACTGGCTGACCAGCCAAACTGGCACAATCTCGTGTCATGGACGCCGTCTCCAACGGAGCCGCCGCCTCCAATGGAGCCGCGCCGTCGCCCCAGCACTTCGACGTGCTGATCGTCGGCGCCGGCCTCTCCGGCGTCGGCGCCGCCTGGCACCTGGAGGACAGGCGCCCCGGCACGAGCTACGCGATTCTCGAGGCGCGCGAGGACCTCGGCGGCACCTGGGACCTCTTCCGCTACCCCGGCATCCGCTCCGACTCCGACATGCACACGCTCGGCTACCGGTTCCGTCCCTGGACGGACTCGAAGACGATCACCGACGGCGACTCGATCCTCGAGTACGTCCGTGACACCGCGCGAGACGCCGGGATCGACCGCAAGATTCACTACCGCCACAGGGTCGTGCGGGCCGAGTGGTCGACAGCCGAGACGCGCTGGCTGGTCGAGGCCGAGCGCACGGACACAGGGGAGACGGTGCGCCTCACCTGTGGATTCCTCTGGATGTGCAGTGGCTACTTCCGCTACGACGAGGGCTACACCCCGGAGTTCGAGGGCGTAGAGCGCTTCGCCGGCCAGGTCGTCCACCCTCAGCACTGGCCCGAGGACCTCGAGTACGAGGGCAAGCGGGTGGTGGTGATCGGCAGCGGCGCCACCGCCGTCACCCTGGTGCCGGCGATGGCCAGGGACGCGGAGCAGGTGACGATGCTGCAGCGCTCGCCCACCTTCGTCGCGTCGTTGCCCGCGGTCGACCCGGTCGCCAAGCTGCTGCGCCGCATCCTCCCGCACCGCGCCGTCTACCCGATCGTGCGCTGGAAGAACGTGATGATTCAGACCCTCGTCTACCAGCTCAGCCGTCGGCGCCCGGACGTGTTGAGGAAGTTCCTCCGCAAGGGGGTCGAACGGGCGCTGCCCCCCGGCTACGACATCGATACCCACTTCGAACCGCGCTACGACCCCTGGGATCAGCGCCTCTGCGCGGTCCCCAACGGCGACCTCTTCAGGGCGATCTCCCGCGGCGACGCCGAGGTCGTCACCGATCGCATCGAGACCTTCACCGAGCGCGGCCTGCTGCTCGAGTCGGGGCGTGAGCTCGAGGCCGACATCATCGTCACCGCCACCGGGCTCAACCTGCTCTTCCTCGGCGGCGTCGAGGTCAGCGTCGACGGCGAGGCCGTCGACATCCCCTCGCGGATGACCTACAAGGGGATGATGCTGAACGAGGTCCCCAACGCCGCCCTCACCGTCGGCTACACCAACGCCTCCTGGACGCTGAAGGCCGACCTCACCTCGGAGTACGTCTGCCGCCTGCTCGCGCACATGGACGCGCAGGGTTTCGACAAATGCGTCGCCGAGGTGAACGACCCGACGGTTACCCCGGAACCCCTGCTCGACTTCACCTCCGGCTACGTCCTGCGCTCGATCGACCAGCTCCCCAAGTCGGGCTCGAAGGAGCCCTGGAAGCTGCGCCAGAACTACGTCTTCGACCTGCGCACGATCAGGCGCGCCCCGATCGACGACGGCGCCATGCGCTTCTCCCGGCCGGCCCCGCGGCCCCAGGTGGAGCCGCGGGAGCCGGTCGCGAGCTGAGCGCTAGGGAAAGCGCAACGGCCGCAGTAGGTCGCCGAGCTCTCCCGACGTCTCGCCGAGCGTGCCAGACGCCGAGGGCGTGCCGCCGGCGCTCGAGGAGAGCACCGTTTCCGGGTTGCACCCGTCGAACAGGGCCCACGCTTCGATGAAGTCGCCTTCGTCGGTGACGTCGAGCGCGGTCGTTTTGATCGTTTCCGTTTCGTTGTCGAAGAGGTAGCCGAAGTTGCCTTCGGAGTCTCCGTACACCGATAGCGGAGCCTCGAACACACACCCGAACAGGAACGACTCGACTTCTTTGGTCGTCTGACCTTGTTTGCCGATCGCCTGCCCCTGTGCTGCGATCGTCTGCCCCTGGCCGGCGATCGCCTGGCTCTGCTGGGAGATCGTCTGCGCTTGCGCTTTGATCGTTTTTTCAGCCTGGCCGAGGCGTTTGCTCAGCCGCACGATCTTGCGGTTGAGACAACCGTCGCCGCATTTGGCCTGGGCGCTCCCGGCAAAGGCGAGGACGACGAGCATCGCCGCGAGCGACCCGACTAGAACCTTCTTCATAACTCCTCCTTCGGCGCCCCACGCGCCTTCGTGTGAGCCAAAACCTATGGCTCGAAGGAGTTAGTTGCAATCTACGGAAGCAGTGCGATCGCGCGGCCGGGGCCGCCGCTGGCGAAGGCGATCTTGACCGGGAGGAAGACGAAGGAGGCGCCCCGGGTGGGCAGCCGGTCGAGGTCGGTCAGCATCTCGACGAAGAGCATCTCCCGCTTCAGTCCCTCCTCGTGGACCTCGATCCCCTCCTCGGCCGAGCCCATGCTGGGGGCGTCGATGCCGATCGTGGCGACGCCGCGCTCGTGCAGGAAGATCGCCACGGCCGCCTCTGGCGCCGGCCATGCCGGGCGGGACTGCAGCACCACCGGCTCGTGGACGAACGCCTTGCCGGCCTCGCCCGCGACGTAGTGCTTCGACCAGCCGGTTAGGAGCAGGACGACCTCGCCTGGCTGGAAGCGGCCGTGCTCCTCCTCCCAGGCTTCCAGGTGGGAGACGGTGATCGGCGGGCTGACGCCCGGCTCGGCCTGACCGTCGAGGTGGCGCAGGTCGACCACCGCCGCCGGCCCGATCAGCTTCGAGAGGTCGAGCTTGTCGACCCCGGCTTCGCCCAGCGGGCCGGCGCCGGGCAGTCCCGAGCCCTCGGGCGGCACGAAGTGGCTGGGCGCGTCGACGTGGGTGCCGGCGTGCTCGTCGACGATGATGAAGTGGGTGACGTAGGGGCCGAGCGAGCAGCAGCTCGCGCCGGTGGGGAGTTTCGCCTCCTCGTACCAGCTCCAGTTCTTGTGGGCGAACGGCATGTGGTCCGGCCAGGTCCCCGGCAGGTGCTCGGAGAGGGTTACCGAGAGGTCGACGATCTTGTCTGGCGCGGCGCTGATCGACACGTTCGGAAGTGTACGGTCGAGGCGATGGCGAAGAAGAAAGGCGACAAGCTCCGGAAGTACGAGAGCAAGCGCGACTTCGAGGCGACTCCCGAGCCGTCGCCGCGCAAACGCCGTCGCCGCAAAGCGAAAGCGAAGGCGCCGCGCTTCGTCGTCCAGGAGCACAGCGCCCGCCGCCTGCACTGGGACCTGCGCCTGGAGCACGATGGCGTCGCCGCCTCCTGGGCGATCCCCAACGGCGTCCCCGACGACCCGGAGGAGAACCGCAAGGCGATCCGCACCGAGGACCACCCACTCGAGTACC
This sequence comes from uncultured Solirubrobacterales bacterium, assembly GCA_963728045.1. GTDB lineage: Bacteria > Actinomycetota > Thermoleophilia > Solirubrobacterales > 70-9 > VRUE01. Next base: position 529,425 of record CAVSIE010000002.1, on the reverse strand, counting down.
TCGAGTTCGAGGGTGAGATTCCGGCCGGCGAGTACGGGGCGGGAACGATGCGGATCTGGGATCGCGGCGCCTACGAGTGCGAGAAGTGGGAGGAGAAGAAAGTCATCGTCCGCTTCGCCGGCGAGCGCCTCAGTGGCCGCTATGCCCTCTTCCGGACAGGCAGCGGCAAGGACTGGATGATCCACCGCATGGACCCGCCGGCGGAAGAGCGGGACCCGTTCCCCGAGGCGGTGGCGCCGATGCTCGCCAAGCTCGCCAAGCTGCCGGCCGACGCCGACGAGGGCGACTGGGCGGCCGAGGTGAAGCTGGACGGGGTGCGGGCGATCGCCTACTGCCGGCCCGGCCGGCTGACGCTGCAGAGTCGCAACCTCAACGACGTCACCAGGCAGTACCCGGAGGTGAAAGCGCTGACCCGCCAGCTCGGCTCCCTCGACGCGGTGCTCGACGGCGAGCTGGTCGCCTTCGACGAGAGCGGCCGGCCCAGCTTCGGCCGCCTCCAGCAGCGCATCCACCAGACCTCGGAGAGCGTCGTCAGGCGCCGGATGAAGAGCTACCCGGTCACCTACATGGTCTTCGATCTGCTCTACCTCGACGGCCATGACCTGATGGAGCAGCCCTACAGCCGCCGCCGTGAGCTGCTCGAGAAGCTCGAGCTCGATGGGAAGGGCTGGCAGACGCCGCGCTACTCGACCGGACACGCGTCCGAGCTGCTCGCGGCGACCGCCGAGCAGGGCCTGGAGGGGCTGGTGCTGAAGCGGCTCGACAGCCGCTACGCGCCGGGCGGGCGGACCGGCGCCTGGCTCAAGGTCAAGAACTCGATGCGCCAGGAGCTCGTGATCGGCGGCTGGATGCCGGGCGAGGGCAGGCGCAAGAACCAGTTGGGGGCGCTGCTGATGGGCTACTTCGACCCGGAGGCCGATGGGGAAGGGCTGCGCTATGTCGGCAAAGTCGGCACCGGCTTCTCCGACGCGGACTTGCGCGAGCTGCTCGAGCGCCTGCGCCCGCTGGCGCGCGAGACGAGCCCCTTCGCCGGTCGCCAGCCGCCGAAAGCGAAGGCAGCGCGCTTCGTTGATCCAGAGCTGGTTGCCGAGATCGAGTTCGCCGAGATGACCTCGGACGGCATGGTGCGCCACGGCTCCTTCAAGGGACTGCGCGAGGACAAGCCGGCGAGCGAGGTCCGGCTGGAGGAGGAGCTACCCGCCTGAGCGTTCGTCGAGCCGCTCGGCGAGGCGGTTCATGCCGAGCCCGCGGGCGGCCTCGGCGGCGCCGGCCCAGTCGGTATCGCGGTCGGGCGGGGGCTCGACCCCGGCGTCGCGCAGGGTCGCGATGTCCTTGAAGGCGAGCAGGTCGTCGCGGCCGTCGGTCAGCGCCCCGCGCAGCGCCGGGCGGCGCTCGCGGATCGCGTTGTCGAGGATCGCCTCCAGCGAGCCGTGGCGGCGCAGCAGCTCGGCCGCGGTCTTCGGTCCGACGCCATTGGCGCCGGGCAAACCGTCGGAGGGATCGCCGCGCAGGGCGATGAAGTCGGGGACCTGCTCGGGGTCTACCCCGTAGCGCTCGCGCACCTCTGCCGGCCCCACTTCCTCTGAGCCTTTGGTCCCCGTCTTCACGTAGAGCACGGTTACCCGCTCGTCCGCGCACTGGTACATGTCGCGGTCGCCGGTCATCAGCAGCGCCTTGCCGCCAGCCTCCGCCTCGCGCCGGGCGTAGGTGCCGAGCAGGTCGTCGGCCTCGAGGTCGTCGCTGGTCGCCACCGTCCAGCCGAACGCCTCGGAAAAATCACGCGCGGCCACGAACTGTGGTGCAAGCGTGTCCGGCATCGCCGCCTCGCGCTCGGCGTGGTAGGAGGGGTAGAGCTCGGTGCGGTAAGAAGCGGCGTCGGGGCCGAAGCAGAGGACGACGGCGCGCGGCTCATGCTTCTCGACCTCGCGCACGATCAGGTTGGCGGTCCCCAGCAGCGCGTTGACCGGCTTCCCGTCCGGCCCGACGATCGAGTCGGGCAGCGCGTAGAAGGCGCGGAACAGCATCGAGGGCGCGTCGACGGCGAGCAGCGGGCGCTTCATCTCCTTGAACCGTAGTGTCCGAGCGATGAGTGAAGGGGATCGCTCGCGTATCGCTCCGGGAACGCGCCGGCAGATCGGCCTGGTCAACGCCGTCATCGCCCGGCTGGCGGGGCTGGCCACCAAAGGCAAGCCGCCGCACATCTTCACCACCCTGGCCCGGCACCGCGGCCTCTTCCGGCGCTGGCTCTGGTTCGCCGGCGGCCTGATGCCGGGCGGCAAGCTGCCGCGTGCCGAGACCGAGCTGGTGATCCTGCGGGTTGCCCACAACACCGGCTGCGAGTACGAGTGGAGCCACCACGAGCGGCTCGGCGCTCGCGCCGGCCTCGGCGCCGAGGAGATCGCCCGCGTGCGCGACGGCGCCACGGCGCCGGGCTGGTCGGAGCGCCAGGCGATGCTGCTCGAGGCCGCCGACGAGCTGCATGCGAACGGCGTTATCGGCGACGAGCTGTGGCAGCGGTTGAGCGGGAAGCTGAGCGAGGTCGAGTTGATCGAGCTCTGCCTGCTGATCGGTCACTACGAGATGCTTGCGATGACCCTCAACTCGCTGCGCGTCCAGCCCGATTTCGCCTCGAAGGCGTCCTCGTCTTGAAGGACCTGCGCGGTAAGCGCTGTCTGGTCACCGGCGCCGCCAGCGGCATCGGCCGGGCGACAGCGATCGCCGCGGCGGCGAAGGGCGCGGACCTCTACCTGACGGACATCCAGGGTGAGGCGTTGGAGAGCTGCGCGGCCGAGATCAGGCAGGCGGGCGGGACGGTCAGCTACCTCGAGGCCGCCGATATCTCCGACCACGCCGCGGTCGTCTCGATGGCGGAGGAGATCCACGCCGCTCACGGCAGCATGGACGTGGCGATGAACATCGCCGGCGTCTCCACCTGGGGCCCGATAGAGCTCCTCGAACGCCATCACTGGCAGAAGATGATCGACGTAAACCTGATGGGGCCGGTCAGCGTCCTCGAATGCTTCGTGCCGCCGATGATCGAGGCCGGCCGCGGCGGCCACGTGGTCAACGTCTCCTCGGCCGCCGGGCTCTTCGGCCTGCCCTGGCACGCCGCCTACAGCGCCAGCAAGTTCGGCCTGCGCGGCGTCTCCGAGGTGCTGCGCTTCGATCTGCGCCGCTACGGCATCGGCGTCAGCCTGGTCTGCCCGGGCGCGGTGAAAACGCCGCTGGTCGGCACGGTCGAGATCGTCGGCGTCGACCGCGACGACCGGCGGATACGGAAGCTGGTCGAGCGCTTCGAGCGCCACGCGGTCAGCCCCGAGCGGGTGGCCGAGCGGATCCTCGCCGGCATCGAAAAGGACCGCTACATGGTCTTCACCTCAGCCGACACCCGGATCGGCTACTGGGTCCAGCGCAAGTTCGCCCCTCCTTACGAGTGGACGATGCGCCTGCTCAACGACCGCCTCGTCGCGGTCGCTGGACCGAGGCGCACCGAACGCTGAGTCCCGGAGAGCGTCCTCTCTAGACTGACCCCGGTGATTTCGCGAATCGGCATGCGCTCGCTGGCCCTGGGGTTGCTTGCGTTGGCGTTCATCGCCGCGCCGGCCGGGGCCGCGCCCGCGGTAAGCGGTGAATTCGACGTTCCCGGCCTTGGCTCGAACAACAAGCTGGTCCAAGGGCCCGACGGAAACATCTGGGTGACGCTGGACGGTGTTGGCCGGGACGTGGCCAGGATCACGCCCGCCGGTGTTGTCACCGAATTCGACCTCGAAGCGATCACCCCCTCTGGGATCGCCGTGGCCCCGAAGGCCGGATCTGGATCACTCGGAACGGCGGCGTGATCAGCTTCGATCCGGCCAATCCTGTCGGGACCAAAGACCTGACCGCCCTAGCCTCGATCGGGACCGAACACGCGATCGTCCTCGGTGCGGACGGCAACCTCTGGGTGGCGACGAACGGCAAACTGGTCCAGGTACCACCTGCGGCCCCAGCCACCGCCAAAGACTTCCCGGTGCCCGGGTTGGCACCGAAGGACATCGACACCGCCGGTTCGCTGCTCGTCGTCGCTGACTTCCAGCGGATCCTCGCCTCGACGACCGCCGGGGTGACCACGGAATTCAAAGTCGGCGGGCAGGCCCAAGGGGTCGCCGGCAGCCCCAGCGGCCAGTACGCCTTCACCCAGCCGGTCAACACGCCGAAGGAAATCGGTCTGCTCTCACCGACTGCGACACCGCTGGTCCTCTCTGCTGAAGGAACTGACCCATTCGGGATCGCCTTTGGCGCCGACGGCGCCTACTGGGCGCCGGAGTTCATCTCGGACGGACTGACGAGGCTGACTCCCGACGGCCAGTTGAGCGGCCTGACCGGGTTCGCCAAAGGATCGGGCCCGCGCCAGATCGCCGCCGGGCCCGGCAACACGCTCTGGGTGACGCTGGAGATGACGAATAAGGTCGGCCGTGTCAGCGGCGTCGACCCGCCCGCGATTCCAGTCTCGCCGCCCGCTCCGCTCGTCGAGCCGCGGACGCAGATCGTGAAAGGCCCGAAAGGCAAGGTGAAAACTCGCCGCAAGCGGGCGACGGTGAAATTCAGGTTCACCTCCCCGGACGCCGGTGTCGGCTTCGAGTGCGCGCTGGCCAAGCTGCGCAAAGGGAAAGGCAAAAAAGGCAAAGCTGCGACGCCGGCACCGCAGTTCGGCCCCTGCAAATCCCCACAGGTCTACAGGCTCAAGCCCGCCCGCTACCGCTTCGAAGTCCGCGCCGTGCTCAACGGGGTCGCCGACAAGTCGCCCGCCCAGCGTACCTTCAGGGTCGTTCGGGTCACGTGAGCGAACCGGCCCTTCAGATCGACAACCTCGTCAAGCGCTACCCCACCGGAGTCGAGGCGCTGCGCGGGGTATCGCTCGAGATCGAGCCGGGGGAGCTCTTCGCGCTGCTCGGCCCCAATGGTGCGGGCAAGTCGACCCTGATCCACTGCACGACGGGGCTGGCCCAACCGACGGGGGGCAGGATCCAGGTCTTCGGGCACGACGCGATTGGCGGCGACTACAGCGAGGCGCGGCAGGCGGTCGGGCTGGCGCCGCAGGAGCTCAACCTCGACTGGTTCCTGACCGTCGAGGAGACGCTCGACTACCACGCCGGCTACTTCGGGATGCCAAAGCGCGAGCGACGCGAGCGCACCGAGGAACTGCTGGAGGTCTTCTCGCTGACCGATAAGCGCAAGGAGCGCACCCGCACTCTTTCCGGCGGGATGAAGCGACGGGCGATCCTCGCGCGGGCGATGATGCACCGCCCGCGCCTGCTGATCCTCGACGAGCCGACCGCCGGCGTCGACGTCGAGCTTCGACTCGAGCTCTGGCACTACGTCCAGCGGATCAACCAGGAGGGGACGACGATCCTGCTCACCACGCACTACATCGAGGAGGCCGAGCAGCTCTGCGACCGGATCGCCTTCATCAACGAGGGCGAGGTCGTCGCCGAGGGGACCAGCGGTGAGCTGGCGAGTCGCTTTGGGGTGGACAACCTCGAGGACGCCTACCTGGCCCTGGTCGGGCGCAAAGAGCTCTCCCGCTCCCACATCGAGGTCGTCTCGTGAGCGCCACCGCCCGGATCCGGCTCTTCACGCTCTGGCGGCGCGAGGTCAACCGTTTCATGAAGATCAAGAAGCAGACGATCGGCGCGCCGCTGCTCGAAACCTTCCTCTACATCTCCGTCTTCGGCGCCGCGCTCGGCACCCGAATCGACGAGCTGCACGGGATCGACTACGTCGTCTTCGTCATCCCGGGCCTGATCATGATGGCCTGGTCGATCAACGCCTTCTCCAACAACTCCTCCTCGATCCTGCAGCAGAAGTTCCAGGGGGCGATCCAAGATCAGCTCTCCTCACCGGCCTCGCCGCTGGAGCTGCTGCTCGCCTTCTCGCTCGGCGGCTTCATGCGCGGTCTCATCGTCGCGGTGCTGACCTTCACCGCCGCCTCGCTCCTGGTGGACCTGCCGGTCGACCACGTCCTGGTGCTGATCCCGGCGCTCTTCCTGGTCGGCTTCTTCTTCTCGCAGCTGGGGGTGCTGATCGGCGTCCGCGCCGAGCAGTTCGACGACGTCGCCTTCGCCCAAACCTTCATCCTGACGCCGCTGATCTTCCTCGGCGGCGTCTTCTACTCCGCTTCGCTACTCCCCGAGCCCTACGAGACCCTGACCCACTTCAACCCGATCTACTACATGATCAACCTGGTCCGCTACGGCTTCCTCGGCTACACGGAAGCGAGCATCGCACTCTCGCTGCTCGCCCTCACAGCCGCAACCGCCGCCCTCTTCGCCGTCAACCTGCGCCTCTTCTCGCGCGGCTACAAGCTGCGCGCCTAGCGCTTCGTCAGCCGTCGACGTTGTCGCTGATCCAGCCCAGGTAGCCGGCGCTGCCGGCAAGCACCGGAATCGCGAGGATCTCGGGCTCCTCGTAGGAGTGCGCCTCGCGGATCGCCGCCTCGACCTCGGCATAGCGGCTCGCCTCGGTCTTGGCCAGGGTGGAGATCCGCTCGGCCTCCTCCGCCGAGTCGACGGTTGTCAGGACCTGGATGTACTCGGCGCTCAACCGGGGTCGGCGACGAGGATCTCGCCGTCGGCGTCGGGCGCGACCAAGATCGCGCCCTCGCCCGTGGCGTAGGCCTCCTCGCCGTGGTAGGCGAAGTCCATGCCGATCGCCTCGTCGTGCTCGGTCGCCCGCAGCGGCATCACCGCGCCGATGATCCGCAGCAGCACGTAAGTCATGACGAACGCGTAGGCCGGTGCGGCGACCGCCGCCAGCACCTGATCCCAGAGCTGGGTGGCGTTGCCGTAGAAGAGGCCGTCGGAGACCCCGTTCCAGCCGATCTGGGCGACGAGGCCGATGAAGAGGATGCCGGTGAAGCCGGCGACGCCGTGGGCGGCGAGCACGTCGAGTGTCTCGTCGACCCGGGTCCGCGGCCGCCAGACGATCATCGCGTAGCAGGGTAGGGCGCCGACGAAGCCGAGGACCATCGCCCAACCCGGGCTGATGTAGCCGCCGGCGGGGGTAATCAGCACGCAGCCGACGATGATCGCGGTCGCGGCGCCGATCGCAGTCACCTTGCGGCCGCGGATCAGGTCGAGGACGAACCAGGTGATCAGCGCGCAGGCCGGCGTCAGCAGGGTGTTGGTGAAGGCGAGAACGCTGCCTTCCCCAGTCGAGAATCCGGAGCCGCCGTTGAAGCCGAACCAGCCGAACCAGAGCAGACCGGCCCCGAGCAGCACGAAGACGGCGTTGTGGGGGAGCAGCGCCTGGCGGCCGTAATCCTTGCGCGCCCCGACTACCAGCGCCGCGGCCAGCGCCGAGAAGCCGGAGCCCATCTCGACCGGGACGCCGCCGGCGAAGTCAAGGGTGCCGCCCTCGATCAGCCAGCCACCGCCGAAGGCCCAGTGGGCGAGAACCGCGTAGACCAGCACCGACCAGAGCGTCGCGAAGACGAGGAAGGCGCCAAACCGCATCCGCTCGACAACCGCGCCAGAGACCAGGGCGGTGGTGATGATGCAGAAGGTCGCCTGGAAAGCGAAGAAGACCAGGTGTGGGATCGTCGTCCCTTCGCGCGGGGTGAAGTCGATGCCCTGCATGGCGAAGTTGCCGAGACCGCCGATCAGGTCGCCTTCGCCATCGAAGGCGAGCGAGTATCCGACCAGCGCCCAGGTGACCATCGCGATCGCGATCGCCGCGACGCACATCATGAAGGTGTTGAGGGTGTTCTTCGAGCGCACCAGGCCGGCGTAGAAGAGCCCCAGCGCCGGCGTCATTAGGAGGACCAGCGCGGTGGCGGCGAGCATCCAGGCTGTGTCGCCGGTGTCTACCTTGGCGGCCTGGGCGATCAGCGGTAGGTCGAGGAGGCTCATCACTTCACCACCGGGGTGACTGCGGACTGGTCGGTCTCACCGGTGCGGATGCGAACCGCCTGCTCGAGCGGGACGACGAAGATCTTGCCGTCGCCCACCTCGCCGGTGCGCGCGCCCTCGCAGAGGGCGTCGATCGTGGGCTGCACGAAGGAGTCCGAGACGGCGACCTCGAAGCGGACCTTCTCGGAGAGGCCCATCTTCACGGTGGTGCCGCGGTAGGTCTCGACCCGGTCGAGCTCACCGCCATGTCCCTGCACGCGGCTCATCGAGACCCCGCGCACTTCCGCCCGATAGAGCGCTTCCAGCACGTCGTTCGCCTTCTCGGGGCGAACGATTCCGATCACCAGTTTCACAGTCGTCTCTCCTCCCGTTAGAGCGCGGGGGAGCCTAACACCCGGCCACCCGACCCGGCCTACTCGTTGCGAAGCTCGGCGAGCGCCTCGTCGCGCACCGCGTACGTCCGCAACGAACTCTCGAGACCGGTGATCTCAATTAGGCGCTGCACCTGATCGCCGAGTCCGCAGAGGGCGAAGCGGCTCGCGTCACTTCCGTCCAGGTTGGTGTCGAGCCGTCGCCAGGTCCTGACGATAAGCCCGATCCCGGTCGAGTCGATGAACTCACAGTTGGAGAGATCGACGAGCAGTCCGCCTTTGACTTCTTCGAGCCGTTCCTCGAGCTGCGGCGCGGTGTGCAGGTCGAGCTCTCCGGTCACGGCGAGGATGCGGACGCCGTCGCGTTCCTCCTCGACAACCTCGAATCGATTCGGGTTCAAAAGTCACCGGATGCTAGCGCAGGAAGCGGTACCCTCTTTTTGGTAAAGCGTTCTTGGCCGCATCCAAGTTGGGGTCTAGGGGAAGGAGATTGGGTGGAGGGCATCGTGATCGCGGCTCTGGCCGTCGCCTCAGCGACGCTCGGCTACCTGCTCATTGCCTCCCGTGTTCGCACCCGCCGGGTGACGCAGCGCTTCGAAGTGCTCGACGACATCGCTCGTGTCTCCGATGCGGCGAGCTCGCTGCCGGAAACCCTGACTGTGATCAGTGAGGTCCTCGTCCCGCAGATAGCCGATTTCTGCATGATCGACGTGCTCTCCGGGGAGGGTGCCCAGCGGGCCGGGGTTCGGGTAGGGCCCGGCGCCCCACCAGAGGCCGAACGCGGACTCGCCGAGCGCCAGCCGTCGATACCCGAGTACATGCTCGATGAGGAATCGGGGAGGGCGCTGGCGCCTCGCTTCTTCGAACGGCTTTCGGAGGAAGACTTGCGCCTGCTCTCACACGATGACGACGACTTCGAGTTTCTGTGCGGCCTCGGTGTGCGCTCGGCGATAACGGTGGCACTGCGAGCGCGCGGCCGAGTCACCGGCGCCCTGACTCTGGGGGTGGCTTGGTCGGGACGGCGCTACCGGCCCGACGACGCCAGCTTCGCCCGGGTCCTCTCGGGGCGCGTGGCGCTGGCACTCGACAACGCCGGCCTCTTCTCCAATCTGGAGCGCGCCATGCAGGCGCGGGAAGAGATCGCCGAGACCTTGCAACGCGGACTCCTGCCGCCACCGTTGCCGCACATTCCCGGCTGGTCCGCGGCGGCGATGTACCGACCCGCCGGCGCCGAGAACGAAGTGGGCGGCGACTTCTACGACGCCTTCCCGGTCAGGGGCGGCTGGATGCTGGTGATCGGCGACGTCACCGGCCGAGGCGCCCGCGCCGCGTCGATCACCGCGCAGGCCCGCTACACGCTGCGCACCGCCGCCGTTCTCACCGGCGATCCGCTGGTCGCCCTCGCCACCCTCAACCGGGCGCTGCTCGCCCAGCACGACCCGGCGATGTGCAGCGTCGCCGCCTTCGCCCTCTCCGAAGACTCTCGCCGTCCGGTTCGGATGGCGGTAGCGGGGCACCCGCCACCGCTGCTCGTCGACGGGGACGAGGTCACCGAGACGGCGGCGCCGGGCCCCCTTCTCGGCGCCTTCGACGACGCCGACTGGACTCTGGAGCAGATTCCGATCGATCCCGGCCAGCAGGTGGTCGTCGTCACCGACGGGATCATCGAGGCCTCGGGGCCGAGCGGTCGCTTCGGCGAGGAGCGACTGCGGGCCGAGCTGGTCGGCGCCGCGAACCCGGCGCTCGCCGTACAGCGACTCGAGGGGGCGCTGCACTCGTTCACCGAGGGCGCGCTGGACGACGACGCGGCAATCCTGGCGGTCGCGCCGCGATGACCGAGACCCCGATGCAGCTGATTGAGCGCCTCTTCGACGCCTTCAACCGGCGCGACGCCGACGCGATCGCGGAGCTCTGTCACGAGGGGATGGAGTTCTTCGCGGTTACCGGGGAAGAGGTGGGGCGCGGGGAGCCTTACATGGGGCCTGACGGCCTGCACGAGTATCTGTCCGACGTGGCCCGGGTCTGGGAGGAGCTGCTGATCACGGTCAAGGAGGTCGAGTCGGAGGGGAGCCGTTTGCTGGTGCGGGGGCGGGTGTACCTGCGCAGCCGCGATCTCGGCATCCGCGACATGCCGATCGCCTGGATCTGGCAGACACGTGAGGGCCGCTTCATCCGCGGCGAGGCCTTCCCCGACCCCGAGCTTGCCGAAGCGCGCTTCGGCCGCGTCTCGGCCTGATCGCCCGGCCTACTCGACCAGCGGTAGCCGCTCGGACAGGCCGGTCAGGTCGAGGACCCGGTTGACGGCCGCCGACTTGCTGGGCACGAAGCGGAGTCGGGCGCTGTCTCCGTTGTGGCCGAGCGCCCCGACCAGCAGAGCGATCCCGGTCGAGTCGATGAACTCCAGCTCCTGCAGGTCCACGACTATCTGCGTCGCCTCATCGAGGGCCTCCTGGATTGCGGCCTCTGCGGTGTCGGCGTTGGCGAGATCGAGCTCGCCGCGCAGGGAGACGGTTCTGAGGTCTCCCTCCGTCGTCGTCTGGACGGCCAAGGTGCCGTCGGTGATGTCGCGTTGTTCAGTCGGCATGTGAAGGCTCCCGTCTCGGACAGGGATCGACGACCCTTCGCCAATGCTAGCGAGCAAAGGTCAATTTGTGGAGGGTTTTGTTTCGGCGAACCGGCCGCGGGTAGCCAAACGAGTCAACGCGCGAGATACGCTCTTTGCCTTTCAAACCGCAGCCCTGACGCAGAGTAAGCCCGGAACTCGATTGGACATGCCCTAGGACTATGAACGGCGATCTACCTGGCCTCAACCTCAAGCTGCCTGCGAAGCCGGCCAACGTAGCGGTCGTTCGCCACGCGGTCGCCGGGCTCGCCGAGCAGCTGGGAATGAACGAACCGAGCATCGGCGACCTGAAGACCGTCGTCACCGAGGCCTGCATGAACGTCGTCGTCCACGCTTACGACGACGACACGGGACCGCTTGAAGTGGAGGCGTTTCCGGAGGATGAGGGCCTGACCGTTTGCGTGCGTGACTCGGGAGGCGGTATTCGCCCCCGGCCGGACATCGAGCGACCGAGCTTGCGGATCGGGATGACGCTGATCGCGGCGCTCTCGCAGAGCTTCGAGATCGCCGGTGGCCTCGGCCGCGGCACCGAAGTGAGGATGCACCTGCCGCTGCGGGCCCCGCAGGAAGGCGATGAGGTCGCCGAGGAAGTGGACGTTCCGCCGGTCGCGGAGGCGACGGAGGTGACGATCGGCCGCCCAGACTTGGCTGCGCCGGTGCTCGAGCGGGTCGTCGGCGCCCTTGCCTCGCGCCACCCGATCAGCGTCGACCGGCTCAACGACGCGATGCTGCTCACCGACGCCGTCTCGGCGCGTGCTCCACAGGCGTTTGGCAACGACCACCTGCGCTTCGCGATCGCCGACGGGGAGGACGGCATCGACCTGCGGATCGGCCCGATGCCCGACGGCGCGAGCCAGCGGTTGCTCGACGGGCTCGCCGTGCCGCAGGTCGGAGGCACGCTCGAGGCGCTAGCGGACGAGCTGCGCGTCGAGCGGGACGAGAACGGCGAGTACGTCGTCGTCCGCTTCGCCGCGATCCGCGGCTGAGCGTCAGCCCTCTTCCTCGATCTGCTCGCGAATGCGCTGCAGCGTGCGGCGCAGGATGCGGGAGACGTGCATCTGCGAGTGGCCGATCTGCTCGGCGATCTGCGACTGCGTCATGTCCTCGACGAAGCGCAGCCGGAGGACTAACCGCTCGCGCTCGTCGAGGTGGGGGAGGGCGGCGTCTAGCGCGACCTTGCCCTCGACTAGCTCGTAGCCCTCGTCCTCGCTGCCGATCCACTCCGACGCTGGCGTCTCGTCGGGATCGTTGGCGTTGGCCGGGCGGTCCAGCGAGAGCGGCCGGCGGTTGTGGTTCGCCTCAAGCACCTCGAGCACGTCGGTCTCCTCGAGCTCTAGCCGCTCCGCGATCTCGGCTACTGAGGGGGAGCGCTGAAGCTCCTCGGTCAGCTCGCCGATCGCTTTGCTGACATCGGCCATCCGGTCGTGGAGGCCGCGCGGCACGCGCACTGTCCAGACCCGGTCGCGGAAATGACGCTTCAGCTCGCCGAGGATGGTCGGCGAAGCGAACGCGGTGAAGGGGATGCCGCGGTCGGGGTCGAAGCGGTCGATCGCGTTGACGAGGCCGAGGCTGGCGACCTGGAGCAGGTCGTCGAAGGACTCGTTGGCCGTCCGGTAGCGCCGGGTGAGGCTGCGGGCAAACGGCAGGTAGCGGCTGACCAGCTCCTCCCGCGTCGCGGGATCGCGCCGCTCGACGTAGCGGGCCCAGAGCTTTGCCTCGCTCGCCAGTTGCTCCTCTGGTCCGGGCGTCGCGTGCTGGGAGTGTTCTTCGTCTTGCTCTGCGGGCATGGTCGAGTCTCTATCCCGCACCGTAGCGGCCGGTCTCCATCCGGCCGCCCGACTACCCGTGGGGGGTGGGCTCAAACCGTCCCGAGCGCGCGATTCAACGACCCACGTGCGGGTAGGGGAGCCTCACCGGAAACCCTCGAGCGGAGGAGCGAGAGCCGCGATGGAGACGACCAGCCCGAGCAAGGGCATTTTCGACGGAGCCAACAGCGAGGCACGCGATCACGTCATCGAGTTGCTGACGAAGGCTTACTGGATGGAGATCGAGACGGTGATGAGCTACCTCGCCGCCTCGGTCAACCTCGACGGCGTGCGCGCGCAGGAGATCAAGGAGTCGCTGACCGAGGACATCGAGGAGGAGCTCGGGCACGCGCGGCGCTTCGCCGAGCGGATCAAGGAGCTCTATGGCGTGGTCCCCGGATCTGAGGCCTTCTCCGCTGAGCAGAGCTTCCTGCAGCCACCCGAGGAGCAGACCGACATCGTGCACGTGATCCGCGGCGTGATCAAGGCGGAGACGGGGGCGATTGAGCACTACACCCGGATCGTCGAGGAGACCGACCAGGTCGATCCGGTCACCCAGGACATGGTGATCGCGATCCTCCACGACGAGCAGTCCCACCGCCGCCTGTTCGAGGGGTTCCTGCGCGAGTACGAGGTCGAGGGTCTTTCCGGCAACTCATCCAGCTTCCAAGGAAGCTCAACCAACTGACCGAGGAGGACGCATGGCAGTGCAAGAGGCCGGCGATATAACCGGCGCCAAGGACAAGGACTACAACGTCATCTGGTTTGTCGAGCAGTGCCTGAGCAACGCGCTGCGGCTGGAGACCTACATCCAGGACGCTGAGCGGGCAGGCGACAACGACTTGGCGGATTTCTTCCGGCGTGCTCAGGAGGCCAGCCGGAAGGGCGCCGAGCAGGGCAAGGAGCTGCTGCGCGCCCGCCTGTAGTGGGAGTCCGTGCGATCGGCCGTCGCGGCGTCAGCCGTGACGGCGAACCAGCGGCTGGAACGCCTGCCACCAACCGTCGTCGAGCGCGGCGTTGGCGCGCTCGAGTGGGAACCCGTTCTCGTCGTGCAATTCGTAACTGACCACGCTGGGACTGCGCTTGGTGTCCACCGCGAGGACCTGGGCGATCAGCAGGTACGGCGGGCAGCTGAGCCAGATCTCACCTGGCTTCGGCTGGGTTCGAGTGCGGGGTGTTGCCATGGTGCGGGCATTACCCTGCGCTTAGAGGGTGAAACCCCGCCGCATAGCGGGAAGGCAGTCACCAAGTGTCGACGAAGCGGTGCCCGCCGATCGGCGTGGGGTGCTGCGAGGCCGCGCGCAGGGTCGAGGCGATCGCGGAACGGGTCTCGGCCGGGTCGATGACGTCGTCGAGCTCAAACAGCGCGGCGGCGTTTAGCGCCTTCGCGTTCTCTTCGGCGGCGGCGGTCAGGGCGCGGACGCGCTGCGCGCGCTCCTCCTCGTCGGCAATCTCCTCCAGCTCCTTGCGCAGGGCCAGCTTGACCGCGCCCTCCAGACCCATCGGGCCGAGGTGGGCAGTCGGCCAGGCGACGGTCAGCAACGGCTCGTGCAGGCTGCCGCCCACCATCGCCTGGGCGCCGAGCCCGTAGCCGCGACGGAGGATCACCGCGATCAGCGGGACGCGGAGAGCAGCGCCGGCGACCAGCAGTCGCGAGGAGTGCCGGACCAGACCGGTCGCCTCGGCCTCGGGGCCGACCATCATCCCCGGCGTGTCGACCAGCGAGATGACCGGCAGCCCGAAGGCGTCGCAGAGCTGCAGGAAGCGGGCCGCCTTGTCGGCGCCGTCACTGGTGATCGCCCCCGCCATGTGTCGGGTGTCGTTGGCGATCAGACCAAGCGGGCGCCCCTCGATCCGGGCCAGGGCAGTGACCATCTCAGGCGCGAAGCGCTCGCGTAGGAAGGTGACCGATCCCTCGTCGGCAAGGGTCTCGACGATCGGCTGGACCGCGTAGGCCCGCCGCCGGCGTTCCGGCACCAGGTCGCGGAGACGGTCCTGATCAGGTTCGGGACCGGGCGGCGTCGCTCCCTGGAAATAGGAGAGCAGGCGCCGGGTGAGCGCCGTGGCCTCCTTCTCATCGGCGGCGACGAGGTCGACGACGCCATTGCCGGCCTGCATCTCGATCGGCCCGATCTCGTCGGCATCGACCTTGCCGAGGCCGCCACCCTCGATCATCGCCGGGCCTCCCATGCCGAGCGAGACGTTCTCCGTGGCCACGATCAGGTCTGCGCAGCCGGCGATCGTCGCGTTGCCTGCGAAGCAGCGCCCAGCGACGACCGCGATCCTCGGCGCCAGGCCGGAGAGGCGAGCCCAGAGGGCGAAGGCGCGGGTGTCGAGCGCGGAGACAACCGGGTAGTCGGTGTCTCCCGGGCGGCCGCCGCCGCCCTCGGCGAAGAAGACGGTCGGCAGCCTCATTCGCTCGATCAGCTCGAAGAGCCGGTCCTTCTTGCGGTGGCCGACGGCGCCCTGCGTCCCCGCGAGGACGGTGTAGTCGTAGGAGAGCACCGCGCAGGCGGCGCGCTCGCCGAAGAGGTCGCCGTTGACGCGAGCGGTGCCGGCGATGAGGCCATCGGCGGGCGTGCGGGCGATCAGGTCGTCGACCTCGCGGCGCCCACGTTGCGCGGCGATCGCGAAGCGGCCGTACTCGACGAGGGATCCGGGGTCGACGAGGTCGGCGATGTTTTCGCGCGCCGTCCGCCCGCCGGCGGCATGGCGGCGGGCGACCGCGTCAGGGCGCGCCTCGTCCTCGGCCAGGCCGCGCCGCCGCAGCAGCTCAGCCAGCTCCTCGCCCCCGTTCGTCTCCTCGCCCTCGGGCACGAGCGGCATGTTCCCAGCTTGATACCTCGCGGGCGCTCGGTAAGGTTTTGCGCAAGTTTCGTCCAAGTGCGCTGCGGAGACCGGCGCCGAAAGGAGAGCAAGTTGAAGCAGCGTATTTCTCGTGCCTCGTCGATCCGTGCTGCGGCCCTCGTTGCGATGGGGGCGCTCCTCGCCGTCGCCGCGTTCGGCTCGACCGCCTCTGCGGCGACGATCGCGATGAAGGGCCCCAAAGGTGGTATCCGCTTCGAGGGCCCCAAAACGATCGTCGCCGGCGAAGAGCTGAAAGTGGTCAACCAGAGCAACCCCAAACAGATCGGCCCGCACACCTTCTCGCTGGTCACCCAGGCCTCGCTGCCGAAGACCCAGAAAGCACGCCGGTCGTGCTTCGCCCCCGGCAACATCTGCCGAGCGATCGCGCTCTGGCACGGGGTCAAAGGCAACGGGCCGGTGAAAGAGAATCCGGTCGACGCGGGTAACGAAGGCTGGGACACGCTGGGCAGCAAGAAAGTCGAGGGCGACTCCTGGTTCACCGGCAACAAACCGGGAACCTCGTTCGCGCAGCCGGTGACCGCCGACACCTCGGCTGGCCCGACCAGGCTCTACTACCTCTGCGCGATCCACCCCGAAATGCAGGGGTCGATCAACGTCCTGCCCGGCGGCTAACGCGACGGCTGGCTCGCCTTCATCCTCACCTCGCCTCGGGCGCCGGGCCTTCCTCGGCGTCCTGGGCGGCGGTGCTCTGGCTTCGCTGCTGCCGCTGAAGCTGCGCCCCGGCGCGCCGCTCCTCTTCGAGCAGCCGGCGCGGGCGCTTGCTGCGGTTCCGTTCCGCGCCAGGCTGCCGATCCCGCATGAGCTGACCGGCGCCGAGCTGAGCATCCCGATCCGCGAGGCCGAGGTCCAAGTCCTCCCGGGTGAGAAGACGAGGATGTGGACCTACGGCGGCAGCTTCCCTGGCCCCACGATCAGGCGACCTGCGGGGCGGCGCACCAGGGTCACCTTCCACCACGAGCTGCCGGCCGAGGCCGGGGAGCTGAGCGTCCACCTGCACGGCGGCCACAACCGCTCCCAGTTCGACGGTCAGCCCGGCGGCCTGACGAAGTCGCAGCCGGTCTCTTTCTACTGCGACATCCCCCAGGGGCTCTCGCGACGGCAGTCCGGCAACGACCTACTGATGCGCCGCGGCGAGCGGATGACCTACGTCTACGACCTGATCGAGGACGGGCGGCCCGAACGCGCCGCCTTCCACTGGTACCACGACCACCGCCTCGACCGCACCGCGCAGAACGTGTGGCGAGGGCTGGCGGGGATGTGGATCGTCGACGACGCGCTCGACCGCAGCCTGCCGCTGCCCGCGGGCGAGCGCGACCTGCCGCTGATGATCGTCGACCGCTCCTTCGATCGCGAGAACCAGCTCACCGACCCTTTCACCAATCGCCTGCCGCCCAACGACGGCGTCGCCGGCGAAGGCGTGCTCGTCAATGGCGCCTACCTCCCTCACCACAGGGTCAGCGCCCACCGCCACCGCCTCCGAGTCCTCAACGCCTCCCACTTCCGCTCCTTCGACCTCTACCTCTCCAACGGCGCGCCGCTGGTCCAGATCGGCAGCGACAGCGGGCTGATGCCGAAGCCGGTGCGGCGGCGCCACGTCCTGCTTGGCCCCGGCGAGCGCGCCGAGCTCATCGTCGACTTCGGTCCCGCGGCGGGGCGATCGGTCGAGTTGCGCAGCGGTCCCGACGGCACCCGCAGGCGGCCGCTCGGCGCCCGTCCCTACGCCGGCGCGGTGATGCAGTTCCGGGTCGACTCCAGGCGGCTTCCCGACCGGACCCGTGTCCCCCGTCGTCTCCGTCCGCTGCCGGGGTGGGCGACGCGGGCGTCGCTCGAGCCCGACCGCACCTGGACGATCGAGATCGGTGGGCTTTTCAGGCCCAGCTGGACGATCAACGGCAGGACCTTCAACCCCGCCCGGTCCGACGCCCACCCGGCGCTGGGCACTACCGAGACATGGGAGATCGTCAACCGCACCGGGGTCGCCCACACGATGCACATGCACCACACCGACTGGCACCTGCTCGCCCGCGATGGCAAGCCGCCGCCACCGTGGGAAGACTGCCTCAAGGAGACCTTCCTCATACTGCCGCGCGAAAGGATCCTCGTCGCCGGCCACTTCGCCGACTACACCGGCAAGTTCCCGATCCACTGCCACATGCTCGACCACGAGGACCACGGCCTGATGTCGCAGTTCGAAGTCGTGCGGCCGGGTTAGGGGACTAGCGCAGGCAGCTGCCTTCCAGGTCGGCTCCGACGCCGCCGTTGCAGCGGTCGAGCCCGGCGCCGCCGCGGAGTCGGTCCGCCGCTCGGCCGCCCCTGAGCACGTCGCGGCCAGGGTTACCCGCCAGCAGGTCGGGCCCGCCGCGGCCGAGGAGGCGGTCTGCGCCCGGGCCGCCGAAGACCCGGTCGGAGGCCGAGCCTGCCGCGACCCGGTCGTTGCCGGCGCCGGCACAGATCAGGTCGCGCCCAGAAAGTCCGATGATCACGTCACCGCTACCGAGGCCGGCGATCACGTCAGGGCCTTCGCTGCCGGTGAGGCGGTCGGCGTCCGGCGTGCCGGTGATGGTCGACGGAATCCCGCGGCAACTCGAGGAGCGCGGCTCGGTGACCGTGGTCGTCGCCTCGGCGCGGTCGTTCGCCTCGAGCGGATCGATCTCGATGCTGTCGACCGAGATGCTGTTGGTAAGCAGGCCCGCCTTGCTGGGACGCACGAGGATCGTCACGTCAACCGGGTTGGCTGGATCGGGAGCCAGCTCGCCGATCCTGCAGGTGACTTTCCTGCCCCGCCGCTCACAGGCGCCGCTCTCGGGTGAGGCAGAGATCAGGTCGGTGCGGTTGGGAAGCCGGTCGGTGACGACGACGTCTGTCGCTTTCTCGGGACCGAGGTTCGTCACCTGGATCGCGTAGGTCAGCGTTCCCCCGACCTCGACCGGGTCGGGGCTGTCCGTCTTGGTCACCGCCAGGTCGGCGACATCGCCGGGCGCGGGCTGGGCAGGCGGAGTGAAGAGCAGGGTGGCAGCGAACGCCACCAGCGCCAGCAGCGTGGTGGGGCCAAGCGCACGCGTCTTCGAAGCCATCCCGCCTTTCCTTCCAGAGTGCTTTCACTGAACCTTCCCCTGCTGTGAGCAGGTGAAACCCGCGATGTACCGCTACTCGCCGATCAGCTCGATGCGGTAGCCGTCCGGGTCGCGGACGAAGCAGATCCGGTGGCCCTCAGTGCGGCCGCCGGGGCGGTACGGGGGTTTCTCGGGCTCGATGCCGTCGGCCGCGAGGCGCTCCAGCGTGCCCTCTAGGTCGTCGACGCCGATCGCGATGTGGTTGTAGCCGGTGCCGAGGTCGTAGGAGTCGACCCCGTGGTTGTAGGTCAGCTCGAGTGCGGCCTCGTCCCCTGGGATGCCCATGAAGACGTTGATCGCCTCGTCGCCGATCGGCATCCGCCGCCACTCCTCGAAGCCGAGCTTTTCGTAGAAGGCGACCGAGCGATCGATGTCGCCGATCCGGTAGCAGGTATGCAGGTACTTGACGGACAGGGCCCGAAGGCTACCGGGCGCCAAATCGGGTCATGATGGGGCCGTGAGCGATGCCCTTGTGCGGCATTACCGAGCGGCGCGGCGCGATCCCGAGCTGGCCTTCCTCGAGGGCTTCCACGCCCTCAAGCACGCCCTGCGCTTCGGCGCCGAGGTGCTCGAGGCCGTCGCCACCGACCCGGATGAGCTGGAGCGCCTCAGCGCGGAGCTGGCGCCAGACCTGGCGGGCTCGCTGTCCGCACGGGTGACCCCGGTGGAGGCAGGCGTGCTCGCCGAGCTCGTCCCGCAGGCGCCCCGCACCGGCGTCGTCGCGATCGCCCGCCGCCCGCGGGTCGAGGTGGCGGAGGTCATGGCCAATGAGCGCCCGGCGCCGCTGGTGCTGCTGGAGGACCCCCGCACGATGGGCAACATGGGGGCCTGCGTACGGGTTGCAGCAGCTGCCGACGCGGCCGGGGTCCTCACCACCGGCGGGAACGATCCGTGGCACCCGGACGCGCTGCGCGGCGGCGCCGGCCTGCACTTCGCCCTCCCCGTGGCCGCGGTGGGGGAGCTGCCCGACGGCGACCGGCCGCTGGTCGCCATCGACCCAGATGGGGAGGACCTGCAACCGGACGAGCTGCCGGCCCGCGCGATCCTCGCCTTCGGCACCGAGCGCTACGGGCTCAGCCCCGAGCTGCTCGCCCGCGCCGACGCCCGCCTCGGCATCCCGATGCGCGAGGGGGTCTCGAGCCTCAACCTCGCCACCTCGGTCGCCGCTGTGCTCTTCGCGCAGCGGCTTCGACCCGCGCCGGACGCGGCGTAAACTGGGATCGATGAGGAAGATCATCACCGGTGTCGCGCTACTCGTCCTCGCGGCCGCCGCCGGCGCTCCGGCCGCCGCCGGAGATCCGGCGTCGACGAGCCAGGCGCAGACGGTCGAGATCGTCAACTTCGCCTTCCGCCCGGCGACGGTGGAGATCGGCAAGGGGCAGAGGGTCGTCTTCGCCAACACGGCCAGCGTCGCTCACACAGCGACCCGGGCCGGCGCCTTCGACACGAGGCGGATCAAACCGGGACGCTCGGTCGGTGTGCGCTTCAAACAGAAGGGGACTTTCCGCTACCACTGCAAGATCCACCCGGAAATGCGCGGCAAGGTTGTCGTCGGGTGAGGTAGCGTAGGCCCGCGTGCCCACACAACTTCTCTAAACCGCTCGAAAGGAACGCCCTTGCTGCTGCCACTCGCCGACATCGATTTTGGTGAAGCCCTGCTGCTCACCCTGCAGATCTTCTTCTTCGTGGTCTGGATCTGGATCCTGATCACGATCCTCACCGACCTCTTCCGCGACCACGAGATCTCTGGCTGGTCGAAGGCGGCCTGGGTCCTGTTCCTGGTCTTGATCCCGTTCCTGGCGGCGCTGGTCTACCTGATCGCCCGCGGCAGCGGCATGCGCGAGCGAGCGATCAAGGCGCAGACCGAGGCAAAGCAACAGGTGGACACCTACATTCGCGAGCAGGCCGGCGCTTCTCCCGCCGACGAACTGCACAAGCTCAACGAGCTGAAGGAAAAGGGCGCGCTCTCGCTGGAGGAGTTTGAGAAGGCCAAGGCGAAGCTGCTCGCTTGAGCCTGAGGTCCCGGGGGCGCTCGACGCCCCCGGGGTTTTTCCTGCAAAAGCAGGAAATCCTGCAATAGAAGTTGCAAGTTATTAGCAACTCCTAACAATCGGGCGGCGATTTCGTTAGCGTGCGCCGCCGATGCGCGCTCCTCTTCGCGGCAACTCACGCTGGCTGCTGCCTGCACTGCTGCTCTTCGTCGCCCTCTGCCTGACGGGCGTCGCCGCTGCGCAGACGCTCGAGGAGAAATACGAAGAGACTCAGGGCAAGCTCAGCGAAGTGCGGCGAGAGCGAAAGCGCCGTGGCGGCGACGATCGCCGAGCAGAACGCGGCGATCGACTCGATGATCGGCGAAGTCTCGACCCTGCGTCAGCGCCAGGCTGCGCTCGAGGCCGAGCTGGTCGCGAAGCAGGCCGAGCTGGACCGCGCCGAGGCGAAGCTGGAAGCGGAGAAGCGCCGCCTGGCACGGATCCGGGAGCGCCTGCAGCGCGCGCTCGGTGTCCTCCGCGAGCGCCTCGTCGCGATCTACGAGGCCGGCAGCCCCGACATGCTGAGCGTCGTTCTCGACTCCGCCGAGCTGGTCGGAAGCGACCGCGCGCGCCGGCTACCTGAGCCAGATCCAGGAGTACGACAACGCCGTCGCCGCCCGGGTCAAGGCGCTGCGCGACCAGGCCCGCGAAGCGGTCGAGCGGATGAAGGCGATCCGCCTCCAGCTCGAAGGGGCGCGCGACGCGATCGCCGTCAAGGAGCGCGAGGCGGCCGAGGCGAAGGCCGCGGCCGAGGCGCGCTTCGCCGAGCTCAAGGCCGCGCAGGCGGAGCGCCAGCGCACGCTCGACTCGCTCTCCTCGCGCTCCGCGGCGCTGAGCGACAACCTCGCCGCGATCTCCGAACAGATGGCGGGCTCGGGTGCATCTGTTCCCGCAACCGCTCCGGCGCCGCTGACCCCGGGCCAGAGCGCCGACTTCATCTCCGAAAGCCAGGCCAGCATCCCCAGCGCCGCGCCGCCCGCCGTGCAGGCGGCGATCGAAGCCGCCAACGCGATCGCCACCACCCCCTACGTCTGGGGCGGCGGCCACGGCTCCTTCGAATCCTCCGGCTACGACTGCTCCGGCGCGGTCAGCTACGCGCTCAACGGCGGCGGCTTCCTCTCCAGCCCGCTCGACTCGACCGGCCTATCCACCTGGGGCGAACCGGGGCCGGGGCAATGGATCACGGTCTACGCCAACGCCGGCCACGCCTGGGTGATCATCGCCGGCCTCGCCTTCGACACCTCAGGCGGCGCCGGCCCCCGCTGGCACTCCTCACCGGTCAACTCGCCCGAAGGCTTCATCGCCCGCCACCCGCCCGGGTACTAGGACGGCTGGCCCGCCCGGTCGGCCCAGGCCGCGGCGTTGCCGCGGGCGACGTGAATCACGTCGTCGAAGCCCTCGCGCTGGAGCATCGAGGCAGCGAGGCCGCTGCGCTTGCCGGCCTTGCAGATGGTCGCGATCGGACGGTCGCGGGGCAGCTCGTCGAGGCGCTGGCGCAGCTCGGCGAAGGGGATGTGGACGGAGCCCGGCACGTGGCTCTGCTCGAACTCGGCGGCGCCGCGCACGTCCACGACCTGGGGCCCGCCGTCGCCGTCGAGGCGGCGGGCCAGCTCGTCGAGGTCGATCGCCTCGATTCGCGCGACCGGGCGGTCCTCTGCTCGCCAGGCGGTCATCCCGCCGCCGAGGAAGCCGCGCACCCGCAGGCCCACGGCGGCGAGCAGCTCCGCCGCCTCGAGCTCGTTGCCGTCGGAGGCGGCGACGACGAGCAGCTCGGCGTCGACCGGCACCATCTCGGCGACCTTGGTCGCGAAGCCGGTGTCGTAGGCGGAAGCGCTCAGCGAGCCGGGGATGTGGGCCTCGTCGAACTGCTCGTTCGTGCGCGAGTCGACGGCCAGAGCGCCTTCGGCGATCGCCGCCTCGAAGCCGTGCGGGGTCATCCGGGTCGGAGCGCTGATCGTTTCCACCAGGGGGCCTTGGTTGAGCGCGACGATGTGCTCGACGTTGGGCGGCTTGCTGCCGATCGTCGCGACCGCGTCCTCGACGAACTCGGCCTCGTCGGCGATTCCCAACGCCCGGTTGTGGCGGCGCTCGAAGCCGATCGTGGATGACGTCTTGAGGTCGATCGAGGAGCTGCCGCAGAGCGAGCCGCCGAGGTGGCCGGGCCAGACCTCGACCTCGTCGGGCAGGGCCAGCAGCCGCTCGTGCAGGGAGCGGAAGATGTCGGCGGCGCCCTCGCGCGGCTCGATCGCCAGGTCGGGGCGGGCGACGTCGCCGACGAACAGCGAGTCGCCGCTCAGCACCGTCCACGGCTCACCGCCGCGTGAGGCGTCGCGCAGCAGGAAGGAGGTGTGCTCGGGCCGGTGGCCGGGGGTGTGGATCGCCTCGATCGTCGCGCCTTCGCCCAGCTCCAGCGCCCACCCGTCGGCGATGGCTTCGTGCTCGTACTCGGCCTCGGCGAGCTCGTGGATGTGGATCGTCGCCCCGGTGGCACGGGCGAGCCTGCCGTGGCCGGAGACGTGATCGGCGTGGTTGTGCGTCTCCAGCACGTGCTCGATCCGCACCCCGTGCAGACGGCTCAGCTCGAGGTAGGGATTGATGTCCCACTGCGGGTCGACCACGGCGGCGACGCCCGAGGCAGAGTCCCCCACCAGGTAGGAGGCGCAGCCGAGGTCCTCGTGGATGATCTGACGGAAGAGCATGGTCGGTCGTAACGGTACCGTTCGCTCAGGGTAGCGGCGAGGAAAGGGAGAGGAATGGGAATCGGAAGCGAGGCGGACCTGGAGCGAGAGCTGGGCGAGATGCTCGCGGTGGAGAGGTTCGAGCCGCCGGCGGAGTTTCGCGAGCAGGCGCTGCTCGAGCGATCCCGCCGTCTACGAGGAGGCAGCCGCCGACCCCGAGGCCTGGTGGACTGCGGCAGGCGACCGAGCTGCTCGACTGGGCGCAGGAGCCGAGCCAGGGCCTCGACGACTCCAACCCGCCCTTCTACAAGTGGTTCGCCGACGGGCAGGCTGAACGCCTCGGCCAACTGCCTCGACCGCCACGTCGACGCCGGCCTCGGTGAGCGCGTCGCCTTCCACTGGCGCGGCGAGGAGGGCGAGGAGCGCGACGTCACCTACGCCGAGCTGCTCGCCGACGTGCAGCGCTTCGCCAACGCGCTCAAGGGCCTCGGCGTCGAGAAGGGCGACATCGTCGGCATCTACCTGCCGATGATCCCCGAGGTCGTCGTCGCGATGCTGGCCTGCGCGCGGATCGGCGCTCCCCACAACGTCGTCTTCGGCGGCTTCTCGGCCGAGGCGGTGCGGGAGCGGATGGAGTTCTCCGACGCGAAGGCGCTGGTCACCGTCGACGGCGCCCGCCGCAAGGGCAAGACGGCGCCGATCAAGGCGCAGGTCGACGAGCAGATGGACGACCTGGGGACGCTGGAGACGATCGTCGTCGTCCGCCACACCGGGATCGAGTGCCCGATGCGCGAGGGCCGCGACCGCTTCTACGACGAGTTGCTCGAGGCGGCCGAGCCCGAGTGCCCGCCCGAGCCGCTCGACGCCGAGCACCCGCTCTTCATCCTCTACACCTCCGGCTCGACCGCGAAGCCGAAGGGGATCCTCCACACCACCGGCGGCTACCTGACCGGGGTCGCCGCCACCCACCGCTACGTCTTCGACCTGAAGCCGGAGGAGGACGTCTACTGGTGCGCCGCCGACGTCGGCTGGGTCACCGGCCACTCCTACATCGTCTACGGGCCGCTGCTCAACGGCGCGACCAGCGTGATGTGGGAGGGGGCGCCCGACTACCCGCACCAGGGCGTCTGGTGGGAGCTGGTCGAGCGCTACAAGGTGACGATCCTCTACACGGCGCCGACCGCGATCCGCACCTTCATCAAGTGGGGCGCCGATATCCCGGCCAAGTACGACCTCTCCTCGCTGCGACTGCTGGGCTCGGTCGGCGAGCCGATCAATCCCAAGGCCTGGCTCTGGTACCACGGGTGATCGGCGGCGGCCGCTGCCCGATCGTCGACACCTGGTGGCAGACCGAGACCGGCGCGATCATGATCACGCCGCTGCCGGGGATCACCGCGACCAAGCCGGGCTCGGCGACGACGCCGTTCCCGGGAGTGGAGGCGCGAGGTCGTCGACGAGCACGAGGGCGAGCCGGTCGAGGGCGGTCAGGGGCTGCTGGTGCTGAAGCGGCCCTGGCCCTCGATGCTGCGCACCCTCTACCGGGAGGAGGAGCGCTTCGTCGAGACCTACTTCTCCCGCTTCGGCAAGGAGACCTACCTGGTCGGCGACGCCGCCCGACGCGACGAGGACGGCTACTTCTGGGTGATCGGCCGCATCGACGACGTCGTCAACGTCTCCGGCCACCGGCTCTCGACGGCCGAGGTCGAGTCGGCGATCGTCGCCCACGAGAAGGTCGCCGAGGCGGCGGTGATCGGCCAGTCCGACGAGGACACCGGCCAGGCGATCTGCGCCTTCGTCACGCTCCAGGGAAGCACCGACCCCAGCGACGAGCTGATCGATGAGATCCGCGGCGTCGTCGCCGAGCGGATCGGCAAGTTCGCTCGCCCGAAGCGAGTGATCTGGGCCGAGGACCTGCCGAAGACGCGCTCGGGCAAGATCATGCGACGGCTGCTGCGCGACATCGCCGAGGGCCGGGCGCTGGGCGACGTGACGACGCTGCGCGACCCGGACGTGATGGCGGAGCTCGAGCAGCAGATCGCCGCGGCGGGCGACGAGGACTGAGCGCCCGGGATCAGCCGGGCGTGCGCTCGTCGACCATCCGCTCGACCGCGATCTCCAGCGCCGCCAGCTGCTCGCGGACATTGCGGAGCTCGCGCAGGGCGATCATCTCGGCGGAGACCTGCTCGGCCTCCAGCTCCTCCTCGACTTCGGCGATCTCGGGGCCGAGGAAGCGCTGCGCGAAGGCGCCGGTCAACAGCGCGACGAAGCCGATCCCGACGATCAGGATCACGATCGAGACGATCTCGCCGCCGGTAGTCATCGGGTAGATGTCGGAACCGAGCGTGGTCATCGTCGTCACCGACCAGTAGATGCCGTCCCAGGTGTCGAGGTGCTGTTCGTGCTTCTCAAAGGCCTCGAAGATCGCGCCGCCACCGATCGCCGTGAGCACGGCGAGCAGGGCCGCGTAGTGCAGACCGCGCAGCGAGAAGACCTCACGCGAGAGCTGGGCCAGGCGCAGCAGGCGGAGCAGCCGCAGCAGGCGGAGGACGCGGAGGCCCTGCAGGCCGGGTGGCAGCACCGGCGGGGTGAGGAAGACGACGATCGGGCTGAGCGGGTTGTGGCGCAGCCAGGTGCGGCGGTTGGGGACTACGGCGAGCATCACCACCAGCTCGACCGCGAAGGCGATCCAGGTGACCCAGTTGAGGAGATTCGCAATGTCCTCCAGCCAGCCACCGGGCTGGGACTCGGTGATCGCGACCATCGGCAGGGTCAGCGCCGCCGCGATCAGCATCGGTCCATTGAGGATTTCGGCAACCCGCGTGCTGCGCGCGTCCATCCCCGGCGCGTAGGACGCGGTCTTCTCGGTCACCTCAGAAGCCATCCGCGTCTGATTCGACGCGGCGGCCCTCGTGCCTACCTACGCAGTCCCTAGAAACGACAAGACCCGCCGGAGCGGGTCGAGTCTGGTGACGCGGGGAACCACCCCGCACGCAATTGACACCCACCGCGAGGCTAGCACGGCATTGCGCAGACTCGACCCTCCGGCGATCTATGCGGAGGGCGCCGGACTCGAACCGGATCCGGTGGTCGACCGGACAGCGTAGGTGTCAACTACGTGGAGCACGCCTGTCTCCGTCGACCCTCCTGTCGGTGATGCTATGGACAAATGTCGTCCCGCAGCGAATGTGACTCAATTGACACAGTGAAGTGACAGTTACTTAATTCAGAGTCAACGCAGGTCGCCCAGGGGAGGGTAGTTTGCTAAACTAATTACCAAGGCTAAGCAATGACCAAGACCGCACCTGACATCTCGCTCACCGACTCCGCCTCTCGGCTGCGGATGGCGATCGTGCGCACTGCGCGGCGGCTACGGCAGGAGGCGGCCGGGGGAGGGGCGGAGCTGACGCCGACGGCCGCCTCGGCGCTGGCGACGGTAGAGCGGCATGGGCCGCTGACGCCGAGCGAGCTGGCTGAGATCGAGCGGGTCAAGCGGCCGACGGCGACGCGGACACTGCGCGTGCTGGTGGAGGCCGGGCTCCTCGACCGCGCTCCCGACCCGGACGACGGGCGCAGCGCCCTGGTCAGCGTCAACGCCGCCGGCCGGGAGCGCCTGCGCCGCCTGCGCGGGCGCAAGAACGCCTACCTGGCGCGGCGCATGCGCGACCTGCCTGCCGATCCGACCTCGAAACGCTGGAGCGTGCCGCGGCGATCCTCGAGCGGATCCTCGAGGAGCCGCGAGCGAAGCGCGGGGCATCGCGGTGAGCGCCGCGGTCAGGCGCAGCTTCGACTCGCTCTCCGTCCCCAACTACCGCCGCTACTTCGCCGGGCAGATCGTCTCGCTCTCCGGCAACTGGATGCAGATGGTCGCCGAGATCTGGCTGGTCCTCTCGCTGACCGGCAGCGGCGTCGCGGTCGGGATGACGACGGCGCTCCAGTTCCTGCCGATCCTGCTCTTCGGCGCCTGGGGCGGCGTGCTGGCCGACCGCTTCCCGAAGCGCCGCCTGCTGATCGTCACCCAGGCGCTGATGGCGCTGCCGGCGCTGGCTCTGCTCGCGATCGTCGCCACCGGCGTCGTCGCGCCCTGGATGGTCTTGGCGCTGGTCTTCGTCCGCGGCACCGTCAACGCGGTCGACAACCCGACCAGGCAGAGCTTCGCGATCGAGATGGTCGGCGCCGACCGGGTCGTCAACGCGGTCAGCCTCAACAGCGTCCTCATCCACTCGGCACGGCTGGTCGGCCCGGCCCTGGCCGGGGTGTTGATCGCCACGGTCGGGGTCGAGCCCTGCTTCGCCCTCAACGCGCTCACCTTCGCGGCGATGATCGTCGCGCTGTGGCGGATGGAGCCGGCCGAGCTGCAGACGCCGCCGCGGGTCGCCCGCGAGCGCGGCGCCGTGCGAGCCGGCCTCCGCTACGTCCGCCGCACGCCGGAGCTGGCGGTGCCGCTCGGCCTGATGGCGCTGGTCGGCACGCTCGGCCTCAACTTCCAGGTGATCCTGCCGCTGCTGGCGCGCTTCAGCTTCGACGGTGGCGCCACCGCCTACGCGACGCTGGTCTCGGCGATGGGTGTGGGCTCGGTGATCGGCGCCCTGATCACCGGCGCCCACGGCCGTACCGACGGCCGCCTGATTGCCGGCGCGGCGCTCGCCTTCGGCGGACTCGCGCTGCTGGCGGCGCTGATGCCGAGCCTCGCGCTTGAGATCCCGGTGCTGGCCCTGCTCGGCGCCTCCGCGGTGACCTTCGCCGCGACGATCAACTCCTCGCTCCAGCTCGCGGTCGAGCCGGAGATGCGTGGCCGGGTGATGGCGCTCTACTCGGTCGTCTTCCTCGGCTCGACCCCGATCGGCGCTCCGCTGGTCGGCTGGCTCTCGGAGGCCTACGACCCGCGGGCGGCGCTGCTGCTCGCCGCCTCAGCCGGGCTCGTCGGCGGCCTGGGCAGGGCACGTCGCGCTGGTCCGCCCGCGGCGCGGGGATCAGGCGATGCCGAGCCGTTCGCGCGCGCTCCGCCGCCTGAGTGACGACCTCCGCAGCTCCCTCGACCTCGCCGCCTCGCATCAGGACCCGGCCGCCGACGACCGTGGTGTCGACGACCGAGCCGCTCGGCGGCGTAGACGAGGTCGGAGGCGAGATCACCGATCCCGAGCTCGTAGGCGTCGCGGCGCAGCAGCAGGAAGTCGGCCGGGGCGCCGGCTGTGAGCGGGCGCGCCGCCAAGCAGCGGCGCCCTGGCGCCAGTTGCGATCTCCCAGGCCTCAGCGGCGGGCAGCACGGTCGGGTCGCCGTTCGCGTGGCGCTGCGCCAGCGCGAACACCTTGAAGTCGGCGAGCAGGTCGAGCGAGTCGTTGGAGCCGGCGCCGTCGGTGCCGATTCCGACCGCGACCCCGGCCTCGCGCGCCGCTGGGTAAGGGAAGACGCCGCCGACGGCGAGCTTCATGTTGGCGACCGGGTTGGTGACCACCGTGCAGCCCCGCTCGGCGATCAGCTCCAGCTCGGCGCGGTCGAGCCAGACGCCGTGCGCGAGCACGGTGCGCTCGCCGAGCAGGCCGAGCCGGTCGAGGTAGGCGGCGGGGCGCACGTCCGTGCGCGGCGATGCAATCGCTCACCTCCTGCTCGGTCTCGGAGAGGTGGATGTGGACCGGCAGATCGCGCTCCGCCGCCAGTCTCGGCGATCCAGCGCAGCGAGTCCTCGCTGACGGTGTAGATCGAGTGGGGCGCGAGCGCCGGGGCGATCCCGGGACCGAGGCCCTCCAGCTCCTCGAGGTCGCGCAGGGCGTTCTCGCGCAGCTTCGCCGGGTCGCCGTCGACGTCGATCAGGGGGGCCTGCCGATCGTCGCCCGCAGGCCCGCGTCGAGGACCGCGCGGGCCGTGGCCCCCGGCTGCCAGTACATGTCCCAGAAGCGGGCCGTCCCGGTGCGGATCATCTCGACGCAGGCGAGCCGGGCGCCCCAGTAGACGTCCTCGGCTTCGATCCTCTCCTCGACCGGCCAGACCTTCTCCCGCAGCCAGCGCATCAACGGCAGGTCGCCGCCGTAGCCACGGAAGAGCGTCATCGCGGCGTGGGTGTGGCCGTTGAGCAGGGGCGCGACCAGCTGCGCCCCCTTTGCGTCGATCGTCTCGTCGTCCGGCGCCGGGCCGACCTCGGGTCCGAGCGCCGCGATCCTGCCGTCCTCGCAGCGCAGGCCGATCGTCTCGCCGTCGAGCTTGGCGCCGGTGACGGCGAGCGGTCTCGGGTCGCCGCTACCCGTCGCGCTCAACGCGCCGCCTCCAGCTGTGGCAGTGCTGTCTCCAGGCCGTCGCGCAGGCGCTGGGCATTGGCGGTGCGAGCTGTCTCCAGGCCAGCGACGCTGAGCTCACTCGTGCCGATGCCGTTGGCGAGGTTGTCGACGGCGCAGATCGCCGCGTAGGCAAGCCCGAGCTCACCGGCGACGATGCACTCCGAGGCGATCGTCATCCCGACCACGTCCGCGTGCGCGGCCATCAGCCTGATCTCGGCGGGGGTCTCGAACCGCGGGCCGATCGCCTGCCAGTAGACGCCGCCTTGGCGCAGCTCCTGCCCGCTGGCCCCCCAGGCGTCGAGCACCTGACGCCGCCAGCCGGGGTCGAACCCCGGCGCGCGATGAGCCCCGGCATCGTCGAGCGCCGAGATCCCGAGATGGAGGCCGATGAAGTCATCGGGGCAGAGCAGCGAGCCGACCGGCAGCTCGACGCTGAGCGAGCCGACCGAGCCGATCGCGAGGACCCGGTCGCAGTCCTGGTCGAGCAGGGCCCGCAGGTTGGCGGCGTGGTCGATCTCGTGAGGGAGGGTGTACGCCTCTCCCCGGTGGCGTTGCGCCACCGCCACGTCCCGCTGGGCAGCGGCCGCCAGCAGCACCTCGCCCTCGGGGCCGAGGGCGTTGCTGCCGAGCATTACCGCCAGCCGTCCCATCGTCGCGATCCTACGTGTGAGCGCGGTGACCGCGGGTATGGTGGGCGCATGGCGGAGCGGTCTTCTGGGAGGGAGGAGAGCGAAGCGGAACGCCTCGACCGCAACCTCAGCGAGCTGCTGCAGGAGCTGCGCGTCGCCCTGCCCGGCGTCCAAGTCCTCTTCGCCTTCCTGCTCGCGGTCCCATTCCAGCAGCGCTTCACCGAAATCACCCAGTTCCAGAAGTGGCTCTACTTCGCGGTTCTGATCCTCACGGCGCTCTCTGCCGCCCTCTTGATCTCGCCCTCGGCCTACCACCGCCTGACCTTTCGCATGCAGCAGAAGGACGAGCTGCTCATCGTCGCCAACAAGTTCGCGATCGCTGGCCTCGGCTGTCTCGCCCTGGCGATGACCGGGGCGATCATGCTGGTCACCGACCTGCTCTTCACCACCGTGGCGACGGTGATCGCCAGTGCCTGCGCCCTGCTCGCCTTCGCGCTGCTCTGGTACGCGCTGCCACTGCAGCGCAGGCTCAGCCTGAAGCGCGAACGTCGCTGACGCGATCCCCCCAGAAGCCGACCATCTCATCGGCGAACTCCTTGACGAGGGGTTGATCCGGGGCCCGCGCGAAGAGCGTGTCCAGGTCGGCCTCCCAGACTGAGACCTTGAGGTCCAGCGGGACGCTGAGCTGCTCGGCGACCGCCTCGCCCTTCACCGCATAGGCGTCGCGCAGCATCGCCAGGTTGGTCAGTTTGTCGGCGGCATAGATCGCCAAGACCTCCGCTCCCGCCTCGGCGACTCGCTGCCGGTGCTCGGCCTTACGCTCCTCGTAGTCCTCGATCGCCTCGTCTTCGGTCATCGCCGCGACCAGGTCGGCTACCTGGTCGCCAAAGCGCGCGCGCAGCTCCTCGATCTCCGTCTCGGTGTCCTCGACGACGTCGTGCAACAGCGCCGCCGCCAGCACCTCGTCGGGGACGCCGTGCTCTGCCAGCCGCTCTGCCACCACACGCGGATGGTCGATGTAGGGGAACCGCTCGGCGCCATTGCGGAACTGGCCGGCATGAGCGACCCTCGCGGTCTCGAATGCTTCCCGCACCAGCCCCGACCGCTCGATCGCCGCGTCGATCCCAGGGGTGGACGACATCGCAGCGCAAGCGTAGCGGCCCGCCGAGGCCCGCTGGAGATCAGCCGGCGCTCGTCGCGCTCGGCACCCGCGCTCGCGGCTCGTACTTCGCGCCCTCGACGCCGAGCTCGATGGCGCCGGGCTCGCCGCCAAGCGCAGCCCAGGCTTGCTTGGCTTCTTCGCCGAGCTGGTCGAGCTGCTCGTCGGAGTGCAGCGGGTCGTGATGGAAGAGCACGGTCTGCTCGGCGCCGGTGCGGCGGGCGAAGGAGAGGGCGTGGGAGAGCGAGGAGTGCCCCCAGCCGACGTGCTCGGGGTACTCGCGGTCGGCGTACTGGCCGTCGTGGATCAGCAGCGAGGCGTCACGCGCCAGCGCGAAGCCTGAGATCCAGTCCTCGTCCAGGGCGTCGAGGTCGGCGCCCAGCGCCGGCTCGTGGTCGGGGATGTAGGCGAGGGAGCGCTCGCCGTCCTCGATCCGGTAGCCGAGCGTCGGCCCGCGGTGGGCGACTGAGGCGGCGTGGATTCGCGCCGAGCCGATCTCCCACTCGGTCTCGGGGCAGTGGCGAAAGGAGACGTCGCAGGGAAGCTCCCGCACCTCGACCGGCGAGAGCGGCGCCGAGATGTAGCGCCCGATGCGGTCGCGCAGCGAGGCCTCCGGCGAGGCCGGGCCCCAGATCACGATCTCCGTCTGCGGGCGGAAGGCGGGGGCGAAGAAGACCAGTCCCTGGATGTGGTCGAGGTGGAGGTGGGTGAGAAGGATGTGGAGGCGGGTCGGCTCATCGGGGAGGGAGAGGCCGAGATTGCGGATCCCTGTGCCGGCGTCGAGCGCCAGCAGCGAGCCGTCGGAGAGGGTGACCCCGACGCATGAGGTGTTGCCGCCGTAGCGGATCGTCTCCGGCCCGGGGGACGGGATCGAGCCGCGCGTGCCCCAGAGCCTCACCTCCATCTCAGTGCCCGGTCCCGTTAGTCGCTGCAGGCCAGAACACGGCGATCGCCCCCTGCGAGCCGTGCGCGGTAAGGATCGGGAAGGCCGAGGCCTCGACCGTGTGGCTCGTTCCGTCGGTCGAGCGGATCGCGAAGGTCGAGTGGGCGGGGCGGCCGTTGCGAACCGCCACCACCAGGGGCAGCTCGTCGTAGGGGATCGGCTTGCCCTCGCCGTCGAACGGGCCGAAGAGAGAGCCCCACTCGTCGGGGCCGACGGTGCCGAGTTCCTCGAAGCGCTTGCCGAGGAGGATCCCCGCCGCCTCGTTGTAGAAGACGAGGAGGCCGCCCTCGTCGACGAGAAAGGCCGGCGTGGAAAGCGCCGACATCAGGTTACGGGCGAGGATCAGCTCGAGGGGTCTCTGCGACACAGATGACACTTTAGATCGTGTTGATTTGCACAGCCGGTCGGTTGAGCGGCTGTGCCGCGGATACCCCGGGGATCAACAATCCAGTCCCGGTCGAGTCCGGGACGTGATTTTCGTCACGTAATGTGGCCGCCTCCCTCCGCTGGAGGCGCCTCCTGCCTAGAGTTTGCCGATCTTGAAGATCTTGGTGCCGCAGTCGGGGCAGACACCCTGGATCGCCGGCCGGCCGTTCTTCATCGTGACCTGTTTGGCGTCCTTGATCTCGACCTTCTTCCGCTCCTTGACGCAGTAACCCTCTGGCATCAGGGCCTCCTTTCGCTGCCGCTGGCGGCAGATCTCGCGATGAGTCGCGAGGTCGGATTGGGGCGAATGTAACGGAGGTGGGGGACGATGCGCACAAATAACGTGCGTTTTGTCACGAATCTGCTATTTCGCTTTAGTGCTCGGAGGGGGTTCCGTGGGGGTCGGCTCGACTTCGCCCGAGCCACCGGTTGCGCTGACGCCGCCCGCCCCCGCCCCTTTGCCTTCGAGCTGCTCGACCTGTTTCCGCAGTTCTTCGAGTTGCAGTTCCAGCGGCGCGATTTCGGGTTCGCCCGTTGCCTGCGCTTCGAGCTGGTCGATCCGTGCTTCGAGCGCTGAGACGTCGGCCTCGCCGGTCGCCTCGTCGGAGGCGTCGAGGGCGAGGTAGATGCCGGCGCCGGCGCCGCCGATCGCGATCGCGGTGAGGACGAGGAAGACGCGGGTGCGCATGCCGAGCTTGCGCTCCACCTCGCCGATCCACGCCCGTAGCCCATCTAGCGACATGCCGGTAAAACCTAGTCGACGGGGCAGCCGGGAAGCTGTGTCAACTACGCTGCCCCCTCACGTCCCGCCTCGACACTCGAAGGAGAAAAGCCGCATGCCCGAAGCAGTGATCGTCGACACCGTCCGCACGCCGATCGGCCGTGCCTTCAAGGGCTCGCTGGCCCAGCTCCGCCCCGAGGAGATGGGCGCCTACGTGGTCGACCAGCTGCTCGAGCGCAATTCCGGGGTCGATCCGGCCCTGGTCGAGGACGTCTTCTGCGGCGTCGGCATGCCGCAGGGCCTGGAGGCCTTCAACATCGGCCGCATCGTCTCGCTGCTCTCCGAGAAGCTGCCGCAGACGGTCAACGGCGTCACCGTCTCCCGCTACTGCTCCTCCAGCCTCGACGCGATCCGTCACGCCGGCAACGCGATCAAGGCCGGCGAGGGCGACGTCTACATCGCCGCCGGGGTCGAGTGGGTGAGCCGCTTCAACGAGCGCACCGAGCCGGCCGGCGCAGACGACCGCAACCCGAACCTGATCGGCGAGAACGGCCAGCCCAACGCCTACATCGACATGGGCCTGACCGCGGTCAACGTCGCCAAGCGCTACGAGGTCAGCCGCGCCGACATGGACAAGTTCGCGCAGCGCTCCCAGGAACTGGCGGTGAAGTCGCAGGAGGACGGGTTCTTCGACCGCGAGATCGTCCCGGTGACGCTGCCCGATGGCACCGAGGTCGCCAAGGACGACGGGCCGCGCGCTTCCTCGACCCTGGAGAAGCTCTCCGAACTGCCTGAGGCCTTCGGCGGCGGCGGCGTCACCGCCGGCAACTCGTGCCCGCTCAACGACGGCGCCGCCGCGGTGCTGCTGATGAGCGACACCAAGGCCAAGGAGCTCGGCCTGACGCCGCGGGCGCGCATCGTCACCGCCGCCACCTGGGGCAACGAGCCCGAGTACATGGGGGTCGCCCCGATCGGCGCGATCAAGAAGGTGCTGGATCGAGCCGGGATGACGATCGACGACGTCGGCGCGGTCGAGCTGAACGAGGCCTTCGCCGCCCAGGTGATCCCGATCATGAGCGAGTGCGGGATCGCCGAAGAGAAGCTCAACACCCACGGCGGCGCGATTGCCCTCGGCCACCCCTTCGGGATGACCGGCGCTCGCATCATGGGCACCCTGCTCAACGTGATGGAGACCGACGACCACCAGGTCGGCCTCGAGACCATGTGCGTCGCCGGCGGTCAGGGCAAGGCCATGTTGGTCGAAAGAGTGGGCTGAGCGCCCGCTTCAAGAATTTCCCGCGCACGCCTGGCGGCGGCGGACGCTGCGCGGGGCTGTGTCCTCGGTCGGTTGAATAGCGCTGCTATTCGCCCTCCCTGCGTCCTAGCCCCGCTTGGTCCGGCGCTCGCCAGTCGCACACGTCAAATTCCCGAAACGGACCCTCAGCCAAGGCTAGTAGGGTCGATTTATGGGGGATCTCGAGACGCTGCTCTATGAGGCCGACGGCCGGGTCGCTCGCATAACGCTGAACCGGCCCGAGCGGGGGAACGGGATCACGGCGCGGATGCCGGCAGAGATCGCCGAGTGCGTCGAGCGGGCCAACCTCGACCCCGCCGTCCATGTCATCGCGCTGGCCGGCAACGGGACCGGCTTCTGCGGCGGCTACGATCTGGTCGCCTCTGCGGAGGGGCGGATGGAGGAGATGGATGGGGCGGAGGGGCCGCCGGGATCGCCCCTCGACCCGGCGACGATCGCCGCCAACCACGTCCCGGAGTCGAACTGGGACCCGGTCACCGACTTCCAGTTCATGTGGCGCAACGTGCGCGGCTTCATGAGCCTCTTCCACTCCGAGAAGCCGGTGCTCTGCAGGGTGCACGGCTACTGCGTCGCGGGCGGCACCGACATGGCGCTCTGCTCGGACCTGCTCGTGGTCGCCGCCGACGCCAAGATCGGCTACCCGCCGGCGCGGGTCTGGGGCTCGCCGACCACGGCGCTGTGGACGGCGCGCGTCGGCCCGATGCGGGCCAAGCGGCTGCTCCTGACCGGCGACTCCCTGACCGGCGAGGAGGCGGTCGAGTGGGGGCTGGCGACGGAGGCGGCGCCCGCCGAGGATCTCGACGCCCGCTTCGAGCGCCTGCTCGAGCGCGTCGCCCGGCTGCCGGTCAACCAGCTGGTGATGATGAAGATGCTGGTCAACCAGTCTCTCTACTCGCAGGGCCTGCACCAGACCCAGCTGCTCGGCGCCTTCTTCGACGGGATCGCCCGCCACACCGAGGAGGGTCACGCCTTCGTCCGTCGCGCCGCCGAAGGCGGCTTCAAAGAGGCCGTGAGGGAGCGTGACGAGCCTTTCGGTGACCACGGCCTGAAGGGGTTCGGTCTTGAGTAGGCCACGCCCCTCGGTGGCGGTGGTCGGTGGCGGCTTCGGCGGGGTGGGGGCGGCGACGATGCTGCGCCGCGAGGGCTACGAGGACGTCACCGTCTTCGAGAAGGGCGACCGGATCGGCGGCGTCTGGCACCACAACACCTACCCCGGCGCCGCCTGCGATGTCCCCTCCCACCTCTACGAGTTCTCCTTCGCACCCAACCGCTGGTCGCGCCGCTACGCGCCGCAGGCCGAGATTCAGGCCTATGTCGAGGGCGTGGCCCGCCGCTTCGGCGTGCTGGAGAAGGTGCGCACCGGCGCCGAGGTGACCAGCGCTCGCTGGGAGGAGGAGCGCGGACGCTGGCTGCTCGAGACCAGCGCCGGCCCGCATCAGGCAGACGTGCTGGTCACCGCTTGTGGCCAGCTATCCGTTCCCAAGTTCCCTCCGATCCCGGGGCTGACGAACTTCGAGGGCCCGGCCTTCCACACCGCGGAGTGGCGGCACGACGTCGACCTCGCCGGCAAGCAGGTCGCCGTGATCGGCGCCGGCTGCAGCGCGATCCAGGTGGTGCCGGCGATCCAGCCGCAAGTCGAGCGAGTCGACGTCTACCAGCGCTCGCCCGGCTGGACCATCCCACGGATGGACTACGAGTACCCGGACTGGGCGCACGCGCTCTTCAAGCGTTTCCCGGCAGTGCGCCGGCTCGATCGCGCCAGCGTCTTCGCCTTCCACGAGCTGGCCGCCGCCGCGATGACCAAGCACCGCTGGCTGCTGCCGGCCTTCCGTGCCCTCGGCCGTCGCCAGATCGAGAAGGCGATCGAGGACCCCGAGCTGCGCCGCAAGGTGACGCCGGCCGATGAGCTGGGCTGCAAGCGGGTGATGCTCACCGACGAGTGGTATCCGACCCTGGCCAAGCCCAATGTCGAGCTGGTGACCGAGCGGATCGCCGAGGTGACCCGGGACGGCGTTCGCGACGAGCGGGGCGTCGAGCGACCGGCCGATGCGCTCGTCCTCGCCACCGGCTTCGCCAGCCACGACTTCGTCGCGCCGATGGCGATCGCCGGGCGCGACGGCCGCACTCTGGAAGAGGAGTGGGGGGAGGTGCCGCGCGCCTACCTGGGGCTGAGCGTGCCCGAGTTCCCCAACATGTTCCTGCTCTACGGGCCGAACACGAACGGCGGCAGCGGCTCAGTGATCAACACGCTCGAGTGCGGGGTCCGCCACGTCATCGCCGCCCTCGGCGAGCTGGAGCGCACCGCGTCGAACCAGATCGAGATCAGGCGCGAGGCCGCGCAGCGCTTCGACCGGGAGTTGCGCGAGGCATTGGCCAAAACGGTCTGGCACACCGGCTGCACGAGCTGGTACGTCGACGAGAACGGCAACGATCCCAGCCAGTGGCCGTGGCTATGGACGACCTACCGGCGTCGTACGGAGCAGCTCGAGCCTGGCGCCTACGAGCTGAGCAGCGCTCCGGCGATGGCCGCAGCCCTGGGGTAGGGTCCGCGCCGCCATGACCGAGGCGCCCACCACCGGCGACCGCTCGCCGTTCACTCCAGAGAACGTCCGCGCCTTCCTGCCGGGAAGCTTTCCCGGCGACCTGGCAATCGAGCCGCTCGAGATCGAGGACTCCTTCGCCAGGGGCAGAATCGTCGTCGACAAACGTCACCTGCACCCTGGCGGCTACATGCACGGAGGCGTCTGGACCGCGCTCGGCGACACCGTCGCCGCCTGGGCCACCTTCCGCAACATCCCACGGGAACACAACTTCACCACGATCGAGCTCAAGCTCAACGTCTTCACCGCCGGCCTGCTCGGCGACGAGATCGTCGCCAGGGCCGAGCCGCTCCACGTCGGCAAGAGCACCGTCGTGATCGAGGTCAAGATTGAGCGGCTGCGCGAGGGCGAGGAGCCCCGCCTCGCCGCGAACTTGATCGTCAGCCAGTTTGTGCTTCCGCCTCGGGACTGACCGCTTCCAGCTGTTCGATCTGCGGCAGCCGCCAGAGCAGGCTGGCGATCGTCAAGCCAATCGCAGCGCTGGCCAGAGCCAGGAACCACTGGGCGGAAGTGAGCAGCTCCATCTCGAAGAAGTCGCGGAGGGGGGCGATCGCGAGGATCCCGGCGAAGAGCGCCCCCAACCCCGCCACCATCGCCAGCATGTAGCTCTGGATCGCGATGTGCTCGCGCCCGGGGCCGCGCTCGAGGAGCAGGACGAAGCAGAGGCCGAGGACGATCAGCGTCGTCGTCGCGGCGGTCCGACCTGCCTCCAGCGAGCCGCCGAAGACGGTGTCGACGAGGAAGAAGGAGAGGATCGAGCCGAGCGCCGTGCCCAGCCCGGCCGGGACCGCGAAGGCGGCCAGCGCGCGCAGCAGGCGACCGCGGTAGAGCGGCCCGTCGGAAGGCGCCAGGGCGAGCACGAAGGAGGGAACGCCGATCGTCAGGAAGGCGGCCAGGGTGAGGTGGCGGGGCAGGAAGGGAAAGGCGAAGCCGGGCACGGCGACGAGCAGGATCAGCGCCGCGGCGTAGACGGTCTTGGTCAGGTAGAGCCGTCCCAGCCGGTGGATGTTGCGGGCGATGCGCCGCCCCTCGGCGACCGCCTGGGGCAGCCGCGCGAACTGGTCCTTGAGCAGGACCACGTCGGCGACTCCCTTGGTCACCTGGGCGCCCGAGCCCATCGCCACCGCGAGCCGCGCCTGCTTCAGCGCCGGCACGTCGTTGACCCCGTCGCCGATCATCGCCGTGTAGCGGCCGGCGGCGCGCAGCGCCTCGACCAGCGCCTTCTTCTGCTCCGGCGCGATCCGGCAGAAGATCGCGTTGCGCTGGGCCGCCTCGGCGAGCGCCTCGGGGTCCTCGGGCAGGTCCGGTCCCTCGACCACGCCGGCATCGCGCGGCACGCCGACGGCGTAGGCAACGGCGGTGACGGTGGCGCGGGCGTCGCCCGAGATCAGCTTCAGGTCGACCCCCTCCTCGCGGATGAAGGCGATCGTCTCCGCCGCGTCCGGGCGCAGCGTCTCTTCCAGCACGACCAGGGCCAGCGGCGCCAGGCGGGGGGGCGCTCCTTCGGCGGGGTCGTCGGGCAGCGCCTCGCCCGATTCGCCGAAGGCGACGACGCGGCGGCCCGCCGCGGTCTCCTCTTCCAGCCTGCGCTGCAGGCCGGGAGGGAGGCTCAGCGCCCCCGCCCGCTCCAGCAGGTCGGGCGCGCCCAGCACGTAGCTCGACCCGTCGATCCGCAGCCCGCTCCACTTCCAGACCGATGAGAACGGCACTTCGCCGCCGACCCGGGCGGGCTCGCCGGGGCAGCTTTCCGCGATTGCCTCCAGCGTCCGGTTGCGGTCGCCGGCGCTGGCGGCGAAGCGACCCAACGCCGTGCGTGCCGCCTCCGGCTCGGTCCCCTCGGCCACCTCGATCCCCAGCAGCCGCAGCTCGCCGTCGGTCAGGGTCCCCGTCTTGTCGACGCAGATCGTGTCGACCGCGGCGAGGCTCTCGGTGGCGCTCATCTGCTGGACCAGGGTGTCGTTGCGTGCCAGCCGCACCGCGGCCACCGCGAAGGTGACGCTCATCAGCAGCACCATCCCCTCCGGGATCAGCGTCACCAGCCCGGCCGTCGCCGTCTGCGCCGCCTCGACCAGGTCGACGCTGCGCAGCTGGAAGGTGAGGAGGAGGATCGCGGCCAGCGGCGCCATCACGTAGGTGCAGGCGACGAGCACCCGGTTGACCTCGCTCTGCAGGGGCGAGGGCGGGTGGCGGAAGGTCCGCGCCTCGCCGGCGAGGCGCCCCGCGTAGCTCTCCTCGCGCACTGCGTCGACCTCGTAACGGCCCGAGCCGGAGATGCAGAAGGAGCCCGAGAGCGCCCGGTCGCCGGCCTCCTTGCGCACCCCGTCCGCCTCGCCGGTCAGCAGCGACTCGTCCAGGGTCATGCCGCGGCTGCCGGCCACCTCGCCGTCGGCGACCAGCTGGTCGCCGGGCTCGACCTCGACCAGGTCGCCGGGCACGACCTCCTCGGCACGCAGGCTCTGCGCCTCGCCGTCGCGCAGCACCCTGGCGTGCGGCGCGACCAGGATCGCCAGCTGGTCCAGGGTGCGCTTCGCCTTCAGCTCCTGGCGGATGCCGATGTAGGAGTTGACGATCGCGATCACGCCGAAGGCGGCGTCGGCCAGCAACCCCAGCGAGAGGATCAGCAGGAAGAAGAAGGCGATGATCGCGTTGAAGAGCGTGAAGACGTTGCCCGCGACGATGCTGGCGGTCGAGCGGGAGGAGGTCTCGGGCGGCTGGCCGAGCTGGCGCAGGCGCTTCGCCGCCTCGGCGCTCGACAGTCCTCGTTCGGTCGCTGCTTCGCTCATAGCCCCTATTCAATAGGGTGAGCTCCGGATGGCGTTGAAGCTCGGAATCAACCTCGGCTACTGGGGCATCGGTCCTGCCGGCGAGGACGCGGTCGAGGTGGTCAAGGCCGCCGAGCGGCTCGGCTTCGAGTCGGTCTGGGCGGCCGAGTCCTACGGCTCCGACGTGGTCAGCGTGCTCGCCTGGCTGGCGCCGCAGACCGAGACGATCAAGCTCGGCGCGGCGATCATGCAGGTGCCCGCCCGCCCGCCCGCGGCAGCGGCGATGGCGGGGGCGACGATCGACAAGCTCAGCGGCGGCCGTTTCCTCTTCGGCTTCGGACCGTCGGGCCCGCAGGTCTCCGAGGGCTGGTACGGCGTTCCCTACGCGAAGCCCTGGGGCCGCACCCGCGAGTACATCGAAGTGGTGCGCGAGATCGTCGCCCGCGAAGGCCCGGTCGACCACCAAGGCGAGCACTACCAACTGCCCCTGTCCGGCGGGGAGGGCAAGGCGCTGAAGCTCAACTTCCACCCCGAGCGCAACCAGATCCCCGTCTTCGTCGGGGCGATCGGCCGCAAGTCGGTCGAGATGGCGGCGGAGATCTGCGACGGCTGGATCCCGATCTTCTTCAGCGTCGATGCCTTCGAGCAGACCTGGGGCGAGCACCTGGAGGCCGGCTTCGCCAAGGGCGGCCGGCAGCGCTCCGACCTCGAGGTCTCGCCGTCGCTGCAGGTCGCGATCGACGGCGACCTGGAGGCGGCAAAGAGCGTCGTCAAGGCCGGGCTCGTCCTCTACTTCGGCGGCATGGGCAGCCGCAAGACCAACTTCTACGTCGATCTCGCCCACCGCTTCGGCTTCGGCGAGGTCGCCGACGAGGTGCAGCGGCGCTTCCAGGAGGGGGACCGCGGCGGCGCCTATGAGGCGATGCCGGACGAGATCGTCGAGGCGACCTCGCTGGTCGGCAGCGAG
Source organism: uncultured Solirubrobacterales bacterium (assembly GCA_963728045.1). Classification (GTDB taxonomy): domain Bacteria; phylum Actinomycetota; class Thermoleophilia; order Solirubrobacterales; family 70-9; genus VRUE01. The sequence continues at coordinate 488,256 of CAVSIE010000002.1, read as the reverse complement.
GAGGAAGTGGCCGAGCGGGTCGAGCGCTTCCGCGGCGCCGGCATCGACCGCCTGATCGTCTCGCCGGTCCACGTCGACCGCCAACAGCAACTGCACACGCTCGAGCGCCTGGCCAGCATCGCGGGCGTCCAGACGCCGGCCTAGCCGCTTGTCATAGGCTCCCCCGCCGCATCACGATGAAGATCGGAGTGCCGAAAGAGACAGCCGAGGGAGAGCGCCGTGTCGCGCTCGTCCCCGACGTGGTCAAGTCCCTCGCCGCCAACGAGAAGGTTGCGGTGGCGGTCGAGCGCGGCGCCGGCGAGGCCGCCGGTCACCCCGACTCCCAGTACGAGGAGGCGGGCGCCGACCTCGTCGAGGGCGAGGTTACGTGGGGCGCCGACGTGGTCCTTCGCGTCGCCGCCCCTTCCGCCACCGAGATCGGTCGCCTCAGCTCCAGCCAGGTCCTGATCGGGCACCTCTCTCCCTGGACCGCCGCCGAGACCAACAAGGCGCTGGCGCAGGCCGGTGTCACCAGCTTCGCGATGGAGGCGATTCCGCGCACCACCCGCGCCCAAGCGATGGACGCGCTCTCCTCCCAGGCTGCCGCCGCCGGCTACGCGGCGACGCTGCTCGCCGCGCGTGAATCGGGTCGCTTCTTCGGGATGATGACCACGGCCGCCGGCACCGTGCCGCCGGCCAAGGTGCTGGTGCTCGGCGCCGGCGTCGCCGGCCTGCAAGCGGTCGCTACGGCTAAGCGCCTCGGCGCGATCGTCACCGGCTTCGACATCCGCCGCGCCGCCTGGGAGCAGATCGCCTCGCTTGGCGGCCGCCCGCTCGAACTCGACTTCATCCCCGATGCCGAGGACGAGGGGGGCTACGCCCGTCCGCTCACCGACGAGGAGAACGCCCAGGTGCGCGAGGCGCTCGGCGAGAACGCCGCCAAGCAGGACGTGATCATCACCACCGCGGCGATCCCTGGTCGCCCGGCGCCGCTGCTGATCACCGCCGACGCGGTGCGCGGCATGCAGCCCGGCTCGGTGATCGTCGACCTGGCCGCCGAGACCGGCGGCAACTGCGAGCTGACCGAGGCCGGGCAGACCACGGTCGAGAACGGCGTCAAGGTAGTTGGCCCGCGCAACCTGGCCAGCGAAATGCCGGCGCCCGCCTCGCAGCTCTACGCCAAGAACCTGGAGAACCTGCTCGGGCTGCTGATCGACGAGGAGGGCGGGCTGAAAGTCGACTTCGAGGACGACATCGTCGCCGCCGCCTGCATCACCCACGGCGGCGAGATCAAGAACGAGAGGGCCGCCAAATGAGTCTGATGACCGAGATCACGATCTTCGTCCTCGCCGCCTTCGTCGGCTTCGAGGTGATCTCGAAGGTGCCGACGACGCTGCACACGCCGCTGATGTCCCAGACCAACGCGATCCACGGGATCGTGATGCTGGGCGGGCTGATCGTCGTCGGCTATGCCGACGACTCGCTCGAGTACGTGATCGGCACGATCGCGATCGCCTTTGGCGCGATCAACATCGTCGGTGGCTTCATGGTCACCGACCGCATGCTCGGCATGTTCTCCAAAAAGCCGAAACCGAAGGCCGACGCTGACGGCAAGGGTGGCGGACCATGACCCCGCTGGCCGTGCTCGAGCCGGGCGGCGACGGCGCCACCGCGCTCTACATAGTCGCCTTCTCGCTCTTCATCATCGGTGTGCGCCGCGGCACCCACCCGACCACCGCCAAGCAGGGCAACCTGATCGCCGCCGGCGGCATGGCGATCGCCGTCGCGACCACCCTGCTGCTCGACGGGATCGGCAACTGGGGCCTGATCGCCGCCGGTCTCGGGGTGGGCACCGCGGTCGGCGTGATCGCCTCGGTTCGGGTTCAGATGACCGAGATGCCGCAGATGGTCGCCCTCTACAACGGCGTCGGCGGCGGCGCGGTCGCTTTGATCGCCTGGTCGGAGATCCGCCACGGAATCTCCCTCGGCCACGAGATCCCGCTCGACGAGCTGATCCCGGTCCTCTTCGCCGCCGTCGTCGGCTCGGTCTCCTTCTGGGGCTCGAACATCGCCTTCGCCAAGCTCCAGGACCTGATCCCGACCAAGCCGCTAGCCGTCCCCGGCCAGCAGGTGATCAACGCGCTGCTGCTGATCGGGATCGTCGCCGCCTGCGTCAACATCGCGATCAACAACGACGATCCCTCGCAGGCGATCTTCATCGCCATCCTCCTCGCCGCGGCGGTGCTCGGCAACCTCGTCGTGCTGCCGATCGGCGGCGCCGACATGCCGGTCGTGATCTCGCTGCTCAATGCCTTTACCGGTCTCTCCGCCGCGGCCGCCGGCTTCGCCCTCGACAACGTGGCGCTGATCGTCGCCGGCACCCTGGTCGGCTCCTCGGGAACGATCCTGACGATGGAGATGGCGACCGCGATGAACCGCTCTGTCGGCAACGTCCTCTTCGCCGGCTTCGGCGGCGCGCCCAGCGGAGGCGGGGGCGGGGCGGGGGAGGAGCGCCCGCACACCTCGATCGGCGCCCAGGACGCGGCGATCAAGCTCGCCTACGCCGACTCGGTCGTGATCGTGCCGGGCTACGGCCTCGCCGTCGCCCAGGCCCAGCATGCGATCAAGGAGGTCGGCGACGAGCTGGAGAAGCGCGGCGTCACCGTCAACTACGCGATCCACCCGGTCGCGGGGCGGATGCCGGGGCACATGAACGTCCTCCTCGCCGAGGCCGACGTGCCCTACGAGCAGCTGAAGGAGATGGAGGAGATCAACCCCGAGATGCCGCGCACCGACGTCGCGGTCGTGGTCGGGGCCAACGACGTCACCAACCCGGCCGCCAAGAACGATCCCGACAGCCCGATCGCCGGGATGCCGATCATCGAGGTCGACGAGGCGCAGCAGGTGATCGTGATCAAGCGGTCGCTCAGCCCAGGCTTCGCTGGCATCGACAACGACCTCTTCTACGAGCCGAACACCTCGATGCTCTTCGCCGACGCCAAACAGGCGGCGGCGGACATTGCCTCGGAGATCCAAAACCTCTAAGCGCCTCGCGCGCACCCGGGGGATAGAAGGTGGCTGTCGTGGGCTTAACCGCGTATGCGGGGGTCCGAGCGGGGGCAGGGGACGGTCGAGTGGGTGGCGCTGCTTTCCATCGTCGCCCTGTTGCTCCTGGCCCTGGTGGCGACTGGAGTTCGGATCCCGGGGACGGCGCTGGCGCAGGCGGTCGCCTCGCGAATCCTCTGCGCAGCGACGCTGGCTGACTCCTGCGGTGATGAGCCGGAGCTGATCGCCGCCTACGGGACAGAAGTCGGCGAGCTGGTCCGTGAGCACATGCCCTCATTGGTCTACGAGCGTCGCTCGCGCGCCCTGCCGGTCGACTTCCGGCGCTGCCGCCGCAGCGCCTGCGCCGACGGCCCAGAGCGCGGCATCGTCGCCCGCAGCGACGCCGACCTTCCGGTTAGCGCCTTCGTCCACGTGATCGACTGCCGCTCCGGCGCTTCCGAAGCCGAAGGAGCCGACTGCTCGGGCCCACGAGACGGCAGCCTCTATCTCCAGTACTGGCTCTTCTACGTGGACTCGGCCACGCTGCGCGGCGTGCCGGTTGCCGGCGAGCGCGGCTACCACCGCGACGACTGGGAGTCGGTGCAGATCAGGATCGGCCCCGATGGCGAGATCGCCCAGCGCGCCTCCTCGCACCACGGCTACAACCACGCGCAGGGGATCGCCAACTGGGGCTCCGATGCGGGAATAGGGCCGCTGAACGACCTGGCCGAGGCCGTTGGCGCCCGCTCCGCAGGCGGCTGGGGTCCGGGGTCCGGGATGCTGCTCGTCTCCGGCGGCAGCCACGCCGGCAACGCCAACGGCTTCCCCCGCATCGAGCGGCTTACGCCCGGCAGCCGCGTCCACCTGATCCCACTCGAGCCGATTGCGGCCACCAGCACCGCTCGCTTCGCCGTCAGCCCGCCATGGCTAAAGCGCGTTTGGCGCGACCCCGAGGCGACCGGCACCGACTGACAGCCACCTCTCGCCGATTATTCACACCTGGCGAGTCGACCTCGCTACCCTTCTCCGATCGCCACCGAGGTGACGGCAAGCTCCAAGGAAGCGATCGCGGACCGGCTCGCCGAGGCGCGTCGGCGCACTCTGGAGCTGATCGGGCCGCTTGACGACGAGCAGCTCAACCGGGTCTACTCGCCGATCCTCAGCCCGCTCGCCTGGGACCTCGGCCACATCGCCAACTTCGAGGAGCTCTGGCTGGTCCAGACGATTGGCGGGCGAGAGCCGCTGCGCGGGGAGCTGGGCCGCTTCTACGACGCGATCGAGAACCCGCGCAAGACGCGCGGTGAGCTGCCGATCCTGCGCGACGCCGAGCTGCGCGCCTACCTCGACGACGTCCGCGCACGGACGCTGGAAGTGCTGGACGAGGTCGAGTTGGGCGAAGGCGCCGAGGATCCCCTGCTGAGGGAAGGCTTCGCCTACGAGATGCTGATCGCCCACGAGCACCAGCACAACGAGACGATGCTGCAGCTGCTGATGATGGTCGACGGGTACGAGCTGTCCCGGCAGGTGGGGCACCTCTCGCCCGGACAAGCGCCGGGCCAACTGGCCCGGCGCTTTGAGTATCCGCCCGTTCGAGAGGTGCCCCACCTGTCGGGATCAATCCGTATCGCCGGTGGCGAGCACGAGATCGGCGCACCGGCGCGCGGGTTCGCGTATGACAACGAGCGCCCGCGTCACAGGGTCGAGCTGGCGGCCTTCGAGATTGACAGGTGGCCCGTCACGAACGGCGAGTACGTTCGCTTCATCGAGGAGAGCGGCGCCAAGCCGCCGCTGTACTGGGAGCGCGATGGGGACGGTTGGGTTGACACCGCAATGGGTCGTCACGAGCCAGTCAATCCTGATCTGCCGGTGATCCACGTCTCCTGGCACGAGGCGGATGCCTTCGCGCGCTGGGCCGGCAAGCGCCTGCCGAGCGAGCAGGAGTGGGAGGCCGCCCACGATCGCCTCGCGGGCATCGGCCAGGCCTGGGAGTGGACGTCCTCCGACTTCCTCGCCTACCCCGGGTTCGAGGCGTTCCCGTACAAGGAGTACTCGGAGGTCTTCTTCGGCGACGAGTACAAGGTCCTGCGCGGCGGCTCCTGGGCGACCAGCAGCGAGGTGATGCGACCCAGCTTCCGCAACTGGGACCTGCCGCAGCGCCGCCAGATCTTCAGCGGCATCCGCTGCGCGAGGGACGCATGACCACGACCGGGTCCCAGGTCGAGATCGAAGTCCACCTCGCCAACGACGGCTCGGAGCGGATGGCTCGCGAGATCCACGCGGGGCTCAGCGCCGAGCCCAAGGAGCTGGCCCCGAAGTACTTCTACGACGAGCGCGGCTCGCAGCTCTTCGAGCAGATCACAGCGCTGCCCGAGTACTACCCGACCCGGGCCGAGCGCGCGATCCTGGCCGAGCGCTCCGCCGAGATCGTCGCCGCCGCGGGCGAGCCGACGATGCTGGTCGAGCTCGGCTCGGGCTCGGCGGCGAAGACCCGTCACTTGCTCGAGGCGATGCGCGAGGCGGGCTGCCTCGAGACCTACGCGCCGGTCGACATCTCCGAGGAGATCACTCACGAGACGGCAGAGTCCCTGGTCGAGGAGTTCCCCGGCCTCGCGATCCGCGGCCTCGTCTGCGACTTCGAGCATCACCTGGAGCGAGTCCCCAACGGGGCGGAGGGCAGGCTGGTCGCCTTCCTCGGCGGCACGATCGGCAACCTCTATCCGGAGCCGCGCCATCAGTTCCTCGCTCGGATCGCGGCCCTGCTCGGGCCCGACGACCGGCTTCTGCTCGGCACCGACCTGGTCAAGGACGCCGCCCGCCTAGAGGCCGCCTACGACGACTCGCAGGGTGTCACCGCCGAGTTCAACAAGAACGTGCTGGCCGTCCTCAACCGCGAGCTGGGGGCGGACTTCGACCTCGGGGCCTTCGATCACGTCGCCCGCTACGACGCCGAGGAGGCGCGCATGGACATTCGCCTGCGCTCGCGCGGCGAGCAGAGCGTTCGTGTCGATGGTCTGGGGCTGGACGTCGCTTTCGCCGCAGGTGAGGAGATGCGCACCGAGATCTCCGCCAAGTTCACCCGCGAGCGGCTGGAGACGATCTTCGAGCAGGTTGGCCTCGAGATGAGCGGCTGGTTCACCGACCGCGACGGCGACTACGCGCTCTCACTCGCCCGCGCCGTCTGACGCCCAGCGCTCCCCGCGCTAGCCGTAGCGCTCGCCGATGATCGCCCGCAGCTTGGAGCGATCGTGGCGGGCCTGGACCCGGCGCACGGTGCCGGAACGGGAGCGCATCACCAGCGATTCGGTGGTGGCGCCGGGGCCGCGGTAGCGAACGCCCTGGAGGACGTCGCCGTCGGTGACCCCGGTAGCGGAGAAGAAGACGTCCTCGCCCGAGCAGAGATCGTTGGCGGTGAGGACGCGCTCGAGGTCGTAGCCGGCGTCGACCGCTGCGCTGCGCTCCTCGTCGTTCCGCGGCCAGAGGCGGCCGAGCAGCTGGCCTCCCATCGACTTCAGCGCCGCCGCCGAGAGGACGCCCTCGGGGGTGCCGCCGATCCCCCAGAGCAGGTCGACCGGCGAGCGGTCCGAGACCGCCAGCAGCGCGGCGGAGACGTCGCCGTCGGTGATCAGGCGAATGCGCCCGCCCGCCTCCCGCACTTCGCGCATCGTCTCCTCGTGGCGGGGCCGGTCGAGCATCACCACGGTGACGTCTCCGATGCTGCCGCCCTTGCGCTCGGCGACCAGCTCCATCGTCTCGGCCAGCGGCCGGTCGAGGTCGAGCAGGTCGGCGATCTCCTCGCCGCCGGCGATCTTCTCCATGTAGACGCAGGGACCGGGGTCGAACATCGTGCCGCGCTCGGCGAGCGCGATCACGGCCAGGGCGCTGGGCATGCCGAGCGCGCAGAGCCTCGTTCCCTCCAGAGGGTCGACGGCGATGTCGACCACCGGCGGGCTGCCGTCGCCGATCTGCTCGCCGTTGTAGAGCATCGGCGCCTCGTCCTTCTCGCCCTCGCCGATCACGACGACGCCGTCCATCGAGACCGAGTCGAGGACGAAGCGCATCGCGTCGACGGCGGCCTGGTCGGCGGCGATCTTGTCGCCGCGCCCGACCCAGCGGGCGGCGGCGAGCGCTGCCGCCTCGGTGACCCGCACCAGCTCCAGCGCCAGGTTGCGGTCGGGCTTGGTCGGAGAGGTCTCGCCCATCGGCGCGGCAGCCTATAGGGTCGGCTCAATGGCTCAGCGATGGGGACTGACGCTGCCGCTCCCGGGAACGCCGCTGGCCGCGCACGAGGAGCTGGTGAAGCAGGCGGAGGCTGCCGGCTACACCGACCTCTGGAGCGGTGAGACGAACGGTCCCGACGGCTTCACGCCGCTGGCGCTGAGCGCCGCCTGGACCGAGCGCGCCCGCCTCGGCACCGGCATCGTCGGCGTCTTCCAGCGCGGCCCGGCGCTGCTGGCGCAGGAGACGGCGGCGCTCGCCGACGCCTCGGGAGGCCGCTTCGTGCTCGGCATCGGCTCCTCCTCGGACCGGATCGTCGAAGGCTGGAACGGGATTCCCTTCGAGCGGCCGCTGAGCAGGGTGGAGGAGACGCTCGACTTCCTGCGCACTGCGCTCGCCGGCGAGCGCACCGAGAGCGGCTTCAAGCTCGAGACGGCGCCCGCGCAGCCGGCGCCGATCGTGCTGGCGGCGCTGCGCGGCAAGATGCTGGAGCTGGCCGTGCGCAAGGCGGAGGGCGCCTTCACCAACTTCCTGCCGCTCGGCGGCCTGCCCAAGGTGACCGCCCAGCTCGAGGGCGCCCCGGACGGCTTCGAGCTGCTTTGCCGCTTCTTTTGCATCCCCGGCGAGCGCGAGCAGGTCGAGCCGCTGGCCCGCTTCATGTTCTCCTCTTACATCACGGTCCCGGTGTACGCAGCCTTCTACCGCTGGCTCGGCTACGGCGAGCAGATCGAGGAGATGGTCGCCGCCTGGGAAGGCGGCGATCGCCAGGGAGCCGCTGCCGCAGCGCCCTGGGACCTGATCGAGGAGATGTTCGTCTTCGGCTCGCCGGAGGAGATGAAGGAGCGCATCGCCGCCTTCGTCGCCGGCGGGGTGACACTGCCGATCCTGACTCCGATCGCCATGCCTGGCCAGCTGGGCGACCTGATCGACGCCCTGGCGCCTGCTTAGGCGTCCTGGCAGCCGCAGTCGCCGTCCTTGGCCGCGGCGCCGGCGTTGCCGTTCGCGTAGGGCATCTCACCGGTGTCGTGCAGCTCGTGGCGCAACGAGTTGATCACGGCGCCGGCCATCAGCGCCAGGCTGAGCGCGTAGAACCAGATCAGCGTGATCAGGACGAAGCCGAGGGTTGGGCCGAAGCGCGAGAGGTCGGAGACGTTGGAGAGGTAGAAGGGGAAGGCCCAGTTGGCGATGCTGGCGGTGAGGGTGACGAAGGCGGCGCCGGGCCAGACCGCGCGCCAGGGCATGTGGCCCTTCGGCACCGCCCAGAAGATCACGCAGCAGATCGTGAAGGTGAGCAGCACCGCGGCGCCGAGCAGCAGCGCCGTGTCGATCGCCTTGATGTTGGAGAGGCCGAGAGGCAGGCGGTCGGTGCTGGAGACGAGGGTCGCCTCCATCGTCGGCAGGAAGATGCTGGCGCCGATGAAGAAGGCGAAGACGAGCAGCATCGCGAAGGAGAAGCGCTTCTGCTCGACCCAGCCGCGGCACTCGACGTGGTAGATGCGGCAGAAGGCGGTGTCCATCGCTCCCCAGAAGGAGGCGCCGATCCAGAGCGAGCCGAAGAAGGCGAGGATCCCGATCGTCGCCGAGTTGCCCTCGATCCGCGACGAGCACGTCGGTCAGCGTCTCTTCCTCGGCGTTGGGGAAGAGGCGCTGGAGGTCGTCGAGAACGCCGGTCTCCACCCCCTCGATCTTCAGCACCTGGCCGAAGACGAAGAGGATCAGCAGGGCGAAGGGAAAGACGGCGAGCATCAGGTTGTAGGCGACCATCGCCGAGAGGCCGGTGACGTTCTCGCGATAGGCCCGCTGCCAGAAGGCGCTCAGCCAGGGTCGGGGGTGTCGCAAGGAGCTTGGCATAGCTTGACTTCACAAACTGAAGCGACTACCATTTCCGAACAGGCGTTTGAGCATCGGTAAACGCCCACCCAGGGGCACAGCCGCGCAGACTAGTTAGCCTCACGGACCGGACTGCCGGTCCGTTTTTTCGCGACTTATGGTTCGCGGCGGCCTTTTACGGGCAAGACTTAATCATCAAGGCGAGAGAAACGAGTAGAGAAAGAATGCTGGTAGCTGAGCTTCAGGAGCTGGAGGAGGTCAAAGGCCTTATTTCGAGCGGGCAGCAGCTCGGCGTGCTGACCTTCGGCGACATCGCCTCGGCGGTGTCGGAGGTGGACCTGGACGAGTCCGACGTCGAGGATCTTTACGGGCACCTCGAGAAGTCGGGGATCGAGCTGGTCGAGGACATGGACCCGGCCCAGAAAGCGGCCGCGGAAGCGATGCCCGAGCCGTCCGGCAAAAAAGGCCGGCGCCGCCAGAAACAGGCGCTCGACCTGAAACCGGATATGACGACGGACAGCCTGCAGCTGTTCCTCAAGGACATCGGCAAGGTCCGCCTGCTGACCGCGCAGGAGGAGGTCGAACTCGCGAAGCGGATCGAGCGCGGCGACCTCGACGCCAAGCAGAAAATGGTCGAGTCGAACCTGCGCCTGGTCGTCTCGATCGCCAAGAACTACCGCAACCAGGGCCTGCCCTTCCTCGACCTGATCCAGGAGGGGACGCTGGGCCTGGTCCGCGCCGCGGAGAAGTTCGACTACCGCAAGGGATTCAAGTTCTCGACCTACGCGACCTGGTGGATCCGCCAGGCGATCGCCCGCGCGCTCGCCGACAAGGCGCGGACGATCCGCATCCCGGTCCACGTGGTCGAGAAGCTGAACAAGATCGGCCGCGCCGAGCGCAAGCTGGTCACCGAGCTGGGCCGCGAGCCGACCCCGGAGGAGATCGCCGAGGTCACCGGGATCGACCCCGAGGAGGTCGACTCGATCAAGCGCTCCGCCCAGGCCCCGGTCTCGCTGGAGAAGCCGGTCGGCGACGAGGAGGAGTCGGAGTTCGGCCAGTTCATCGCCGACGAGAAGGCCGAGTCGCCCTTCGACCGGGCCGCCGACCTGCTGACCAAAGAGGCGCTGAAAGAGGCGCTGGAGAACCTCTCCTACCGCGAGCGCCGCGTGCTCGAGCTGCGCTACGGGCTCGGCGGCGAGCACCCGCGCACCCTCGACGAGGTCGGTCGCACCTTCAACGTCACCCGCGAGCGGATCCGCCAGATCGAGAACCAGAGCCTGAAGAAGCTGCAACAGCTGGGCGAAGCCCAAAAGCTGCGTGAGGTCACTTAACACGCGCCTGGCGGCGTCCTCGGTCGCTCGCGTGCAAAGCACGCCACGCTCCCTGCGTCCTTGCCAGCCACGCGTTAAGTGACCACACGATCCCGCCGATAAAAGGCGGGATGTTCGAGATCGACAAAGCGCTGCGCACGCTGATCGAGCGTGAGGGCTCGGACCTCCATGTCAAGGTCAACTCGAAGCCGGTCATTCGCCAGCACGGGCAGCTGGTGGCCCTCGACGGCTACGAGTTACTGACGCAGGCGGACACCGAGAAGGCGTTCCACGACATCGCCGAGGCACGCTCGCTGACCGAGTTCGAGCAGGTTGGCGAGGCCGACTTCTCCTACTCGATACCCGGCCTCTCCCGCTTCCGCGTCAACGTCTTCAAGCAGCGCGACTCGATCTCGATCGTCTGCCGTGCGATCCCCTATGAGATCCGCTCGGTCGAGGAGCTGGGGCTGCCGCCAGTAGTGACCAAACTTGCCGAGGAGCAGCGCGGGATCATCCTCGTCACCGGCACCACCGGCTCGGGCAAGTCGACGACGCTGGCGGCGATGATCGACCACATCAACCGGAGCCGGGCGCACCACATCATCACGCTCGAGGACCCGATCGAGTACCTGCACAAGGACAAGAGCTCGATCGTCAACCAGCGCGAAGTCGGCTCCGACACGGAGAGCTTCGGGCGCGCGATGCGCCGCGTCCTGCGCCAGGACCCAGACGTGATCCTGATCGGCGAGATGCGCGACGAGGAGACTGTGCGCACGGCGCTTTCCGCCGCCGAGACCGGCCACCTCGTGCTCTCCACCGTCCACACCCTGGACGCCACCGAGACGATCAACCGGATCATCGACTTCTTCCCGCCTCATCTGCAGCACCAGGCGCGGGTGATGCTCTCGGCGACGCTGAGGGGCGCGATCGCCCAGCGGCTCGTTCCCGACATCACCGGCGAGGGGCGGGTGCCGGCCTCCGAGGTGATGGTCGTCACCGGGCGGGTCCAGGACCTGATCCTCAACCCGGAGGAAACGGGCAAGATCTCCGAGGTGATCGCCGAGGGCGAGTACTACGGGATGCGCACCTTCGACCAGTCGCTGCTCACCTACGTGATGGAGGGCAAGATCTCCGAGGAGGTCGCGCTCGACTACGCCTCGAGCCCGCACGACTTCAAGCTGATGCTGGCCGCCGGCGGCCAGCGGGCGAGCGGGATCGAGCAGCTGGGTGGGCAGCCGGAACCTGTCGGCAGCCCGCCGCCTGCGGCTTGACAACTCGGTAGTACGCGCGTCCAGACGCGACAGGCGGCGCCATGCGCGGCTCAAGCCGCTTGCGGCTGGGGCCGATCAGCTCTCTGATGGAGCTCTATGCCCGATTGCGCCACCGCCTGCGCCTGCTCGTCCGCAGCGAGCACGGCATGGCTCTGCCCACGGCGCTCTTTGCCACGATCGCCAGCATGGGACTCGCCGGCGCCGCGGTGATGTCGTCCGTCGACGTACAGCAGGGCACCAAGCGCGACTCCGACTCGAAGAGCGCGATCGCCGCCGCCGACGCTGGCGCCGGCGTCGCCCTGCTACGGATGAACCGCTACGCGAACGCGCTCACCCCCGCCAACCCCTGCCTCGGCATGAGCGGGAGCACCTTGGTGGTCACCAGCGCGGCCGCTGACGGCTGGTGCCCGGAAGTGAAAGGGAACGTAGGCGGGTCCACGTACGCGTACCGTTCCACTCCGCTCAGCGGCAGTGCGACAACCGTCGTCGCGACGGGCAGCGACGGCAGCGTCAGCCGCCGCATCGAGATCGGCTTCAAAACGACGACGGTAGGAAGCGTCTTCTCCTCCGCCGGTGTGATCGGCGAAGACTGGGTCACGTTCGACAACAGCTCGGAAACCAGCCCAGGCGTCGGCGTCGGGACCAACGGCGAGGTCAAACTCGAAAACAGCTCGATCATCTGCGGTGACATCAGGGAGGGGGTCGGCAAAGGCCCGCCGGCCTTCAAAAACAGCTCTGGGCAGTGCAGCGGTTACTCGCAGACGGAAGCGAACGTGACTCTGCCCGCTGTCAGCACCTTCATCCCGACCGACATCGCGACCAAAAACTCCAACGCCAGGCTGGTCACATGCACCAGCACCGACCCAAAAAAACTTCCCTTCGAATGCGGGGAAGATACCTATAGCTCGTCCAGCAAATCGCCATGGAACGCGACGAAACGGGAAATCGTGGTCGGCAACAGCTCGATCCTCACCCTCTCCGGTGGCGACTACTTCATCTGCCGCCTCGCGCTCGTCAACAGCTCCGAACTGATCATCTCTTCGAAAGCACAGGTGCGGATCTTCTTCGATGCGCCGGAGAACTGCCCGGGAGTCAGCACGACGCAGCTCAGCGTTGGCAACAGCAGCACGATCAAGGCCACTGGCTACGACCCGAAAAAAGGGCTGCTCAACATGCCTGGGTTCTACTTCCTGGGCTCGGAGACCATCCCAACGTACGTGGACTTCGTCAACAGCAGCAGCGGCAACGAGCTCGTCATCTACGGGCCCAACACCGACATCGTGTTCAAAAACAGCGGCACCTTCGAAGGGGCGGTGGCGGGTAAGACCGTGTACCTCTACAACAGCACGCGGATACGGCAGGAAAAAGGCTTCACGCCTCCTCAGATCGGCGGCGCGACTATCTACCAGCGCCAGTCCTACGTCGAGTGCGTCGGCCCGGTCGGGTCGCCGCCCGACGCCAACTGCTGAACGCACCCCGCGCTGCCCGATTCAAGCTCGTAGCGAAAGCTGTCGAGCTAGATAAGCGAACGTATGAGAGAGGCACTGAACAGCAATCCGCTCGCGCAGGTGGCGATCATCGCCGTCCTGCTGCTCGCCACGGGCTTCTTCGTCATGACGACGATGGGGGGTGGTGAAGAAGAGCCCGAAGGCGGCGCCACCGAAGCGACCGTCAGCGTCACCGGCGCCGAAGCTAGTGGCACAGCCACCGGCGCGACACCTGGCGAAGCCGTGGAAGGCGCGGTCGAAGCAGCCGAAGCGGCCGCGACCGCACCCACCTCGGTCCCGCCATTGCCGCCCAACGCCGCCGCCAGCGCCCCGCCGCTTCCCCGCGACGTCACCGCCGCCTTCGAGGCAGGCCAGACCGTCGTCCTGCTCTTCGTCCGCAACGGCGGCATCGACGACCGTCTGGTCGCCAGCACCGTCGAGGGGCTCGACTCGGTCCCCGACGTCGCCTCCTTTGTCGTTCCCGCCGAGCGGATTGCCCGCTACGCAGCGATCGCCCAGGGTGTCGCCGTCGAACGTGTTCCGGCGCTGGTCGCGGTCAGCCCGAAGCGGCTCGACAAGGACATCCCGACGGCCTCCGTCCACTACGGCTACCAGAGCCCGGAGAGCGTCAGGCAGGCGGTCATCGACGCCGGCTACAAAGGCCGCACGCTCCCGTATCACCCTTGAGCATGGACCCTCGGGAGTCCATCGGTCACCTGCGTCCCGTCCCCGACTCTGGCGGCTCGGCGGCGCCGGTCCTCGAGCCTGAGCAGGAAGGCACACTGGGCCTGACGCCGCCCGTCACCCGCGGGCGTTCCAGCGGTTTCGTCACCGACGTGTTGGTCGAGCTCGGCTACGTTCCCGAAGAGCGCGCGCGCCAAGCGATCGAAGAGGCACGCACCGCTGGGCGCCCGCCTGAGGCTCTGCTGCTCGAGCAGGGGGCGGTCAACGGCGACCAGCTCTCACGCGCCGTCGCCGAGCGCTATGGCCTCGACCACGTCGACCTGTCCGCCTACCAGGTCGACATGGCCGCCGCCAACCTGATCTCGGTCAACACGGCTCGCCGCTACCGGGCCCTGCCGGTCGGCTTCGTCGACAAAGAGACGCTGCTGGTCGCGATGGCCGACCCGACCAACGTGCTCGCCGTCGACGACATCCAGATCGCCACCGCGCTCGACTGCCAGGTCGCGGTTGCCGCCGACGAGGACATCGAGGCGCTGGTCAGCCGCCTCAACACGTTGCAGAGCGCCGTCAGCGAGGCGGTGGTCGAAGGCGAGGAAGAGGCCGAGGAAGAACTCGCCGCGGTCAGCGACATCGAGGTCAGCGCCGAAGACGCGCCGGTGATCAAGCTCGTCTACAGCATCCTCGGCCAGGCGGTGGGGGAGGGCGCCTCCGACATTCACTTCGAGCCGGCCGAAGGGGAAATGCGAGTCCGCTTCCGCATCGACGGCGTGCTGCGCGAGGCGGCGCACGTGCCGAAGCGGATGGTCAGCGCGGTCATCTCGCGAGTGAAGATCATGAGCGACCTCAACATCGCCGAGAAGCGGGTGCCGCAGGACGGCCGGGTAAGCGTCACGGTCGAGGACCGCCGCGTCGACCTCCGCATCACCACCTTGCCGACCCAGCGCGGCGAGGGGGCCACGGTCCGCATCCTCGACAAGGACAACGCGCAGCGCTCGCTCGACGAGCTCGGCATGGACGGCGCAGGCGCGGGAGCGCTTCGAAGGCTCCTTCAAGCAGGCCTACGGAGCGGTGCTGGTCACCGGCCCGACCGGCTCGGGCAAGTCGACGACCCTCTACGCGGCGCTCCAGGAGATGAACCAGGTCGAGAAGAAGATCATCACGATCGAGGATCCGGTCGAGTACCAGCTCAACGGCATCAACCAGATCAACGTCAACCGCAAGGCGGGGCTCGACTTCGCCACCGGCTTGCGCTCGATCCTCCGCGCCGACCCCGACATCGTCATGGTCGGCGAGATCCGCGACGGCGAGACGGCGCGGATCGCGATCGAGGCGGCGCTGACCGGCCACATGATGCTGACGCACGCTGCACACCAACGACGCGCCCGGCGCGATCGCCCGCCTGGCCAAGATGGGCATCGAGTCCTTCCTGCTCGCCTCGGCGGTCGACTGCGTCGTCGCCCAGCGGCTCGCGCGCAAGCTCTGCACCCACTGCAAGCAGCGCACGATAGTGCCGCCCCAGGCCCTCGCCGAGGCGGACCTTCGCGTCGGCACCGAGCTCGAGGCCTACGAGCCGGTCGGCTGCGCCCGCTGCAACCAGAGCGGCTACCGCGGCCGGGTCGGGCTCTACTCGGTGATGGCGATGAGTGAGCGAATCAAGGAGATGGCGGTCGCCCACGCGCCGGAGGCGGAGATCGCCGCCGCAGCCCGGCAGGAGGGGATGCTGACCCTGCGCGAGGACGGCCTGGCCAAGGTGCGGGCCGGGATGACCAGCCTCGAGGAGGTGCTTCGTGTCACCGCATGAGCGACGGAAGTGTCAGGACTTGAGGATTTCGGCCCCGGCGCCGATCTAGCCCCATGGACTTCGATTTCGCAGAGGTTCTCCGTCGCATGGTCGAGGCCAAGGCCTCCGACGTTCACATCACGCCGGGCTTCCCGCCGGCGATCCGCGACAAGGGCAAGATCGAGCCGATGGACGGCTTCCCGGTGCTCTCCGGGCAGCAGACGCGCGAGGTCGTCTACAGCATCCTCAACGACGACCAGCGCAAGCGCTTCGAGAACCACAAACAGCTCGACTTCGCCTACGCGATCCCCGACGTCGCCCGCTTCCGCGTCAACTGCTTCTTCCAGCGCGGCTCGGTCAGCGCCGCCTTCCGCCTCGTCCCGCAGGAGATCCCCAGCCTCGACTCGCTGCGGGTGCCGCAGGTGCTGCGCGAGCTGACCGCCAAACCGCGCGGCTTCGTCCTCGTCACCGGCCCGACCGGCTCGGGCAAGAGCACGACGCTGGCGGCGATGATCGACGTGATCAACAGCGAGAGCCAGGACCACATCCTCACGATCGAGGACCCGATCGAGTTCCTGCACCAGCACAAGCGCTCGATCGTCAACCAGCGCGAGGTGGGCTCCGACGCCGAGGACTTCGCGCTCGGCCTGCGCGCCGCCCTGCGAGAGGACCCCGACGTGATCCTGGTCGGCGAGATGCGCGACCTGGAGACGATCTCCACCGCGCTGACCGCGGCCGAGACCGGCCACCTCGTCTTCGCCACCCTGCACACCCAGTCGACTGCGCAGACGGTCGACCGCATCATCGACGTCTTCCCGCCCCAGCAGCAGGGACAGGTGCGGACGCAGCTCTCGATCGCCCTGCAGGGGATCGTCACCCAGCAGCTGCTGCCGACCGCGGACGGCACTGGCCGTGTCGTCGCCACCGAGGTGCTGGTGCCGACGCCGGCGATCCGCAACCTGATCCGCGAGGGCAAGACGCACCAGATCTACGCCGCTGTCCAGACCTCGGGCGCGGTCGGGATGCAGACGATGGACGCCGACCTGGTCCGCCTGGTGCGCGCCGGCAAGATCACCCGCTCGCTGGCCGAACAGCGCGCCTCCGTTCCCGAGGAGCTGAAGCGCCTTCTCGGCGCGGCGCCGGTGCAGCCGGCGGCGCTGGCCGACGCGGGGACGCCACAGCCTCCCGCCTCGATGCCGCCGGCTCCGCCCGTCGCACCCCCCGCTTCATCCGCACCCCCCGCCTACACGCAGGGGGGCTAGCCGGTGGCCGCTGCAGCCACCACATTCGCCTTCCGGGCGATGGACGTGGGAGGGGCGGCGACGGCCGGCGAGGTCGAGGCCGAGTCGAAGGCACAGGTCACCGAGCAGCTGCGCCAGCGCGGGCTGATCGTCCTCGACGTCAGCGAGAAGAGCAAACCGTTCACGATCGAGGACGTCTTCCGGCGCTGGAAGGGCGTCGACATGCGCGAGCTGGCGGTCTTCTCGCGCCAGTTCGCGACCCTGGTCGCCTCGGGGATGCCGATGCTGCGCACCCTGCACACGCTCGAAGAGCAGACCCAGGACGACCGGATCAAAGAGGCCGTGGCAGGGGTGCGCGCCGACGTCGAGGCCGGCTCGCACCCTGGAGCAGGCGATGGAGCGCCACCCCGAGGTCTTCGACCGGCTCTTCCGGGCGATGGTGCGCTCCGGCGAGGAGTCGGGCCGGCTCGAGGACGCGCTCGATCGGATCGCCTTCCAGGTCGAGAAGAGCGACGCGCTGCGCCGCCAGGTCAAGTCGGCGCTGATGTACCCGGCGCTGGTCTTCGGCGTCGCCACCGTCGTCCTGCTCGCCGTGGTCGCCTTCATCATCCCGATCTTCGTCGGCATCTTCGAGGAGCTCGGCGAGGAAAACCCGGCGAAAAGGCCGAACTGCCGCTGCCGACCCAGGTCTGCGTCACCGCCTCCGACGCGATCACCGGCTACTGGTTCGTCCTGATCCCGGCCATCGTCGTCTCCTTCGTCGTCTTCTTCCGCTGGAAGAGGACCGAAGGCGGCAAGGAAGTCTGGGACCGCTTCCTGCTGCGGATCCCGTTCAAGATCGGCGACGTGATCCAGAAGGTGGCGCTGGCGCGCTGGTCGCGCACCTTCGCCGGCTCGGTCTCCGCCGGCGTGCCGATGCTGCAGTCGATCAAGCTGACCGGCGAGACGGCCGGCAACATCGTCATCGAGCAGGCGATGGACGACGTCTACGCCTCGGTCAAGCGCGGCGGCTCCCTCGCCGGCCCGATCGAGGCCAACCCGATCTTCCCGCCGATGGTCGGCCACATGGTCGCGGTCGGCGAGGAGACCGGCCAGCTCGAGCACATGCTGAGCAAGATCGCCGACTTCTACGAGGCCGAGGTCGACGCCAAGGTCAAGGCCCTGACCGCCCTGATCGAGCCGGTGATGATCGTCTTCGTCGGCGGCATCGTCGGCTTCATCGTGATCGCGATGTACCTGCCGATCTTCAGCCTCTACGACAAGATCAAATAAGCCCAGGCAGGCAAAAAAAGCATGTGCTACTGTGACGCACATGAACTCGGTCGGCGTTCGTGAGCTACGACAGAACCTCTCGCGGTACCTCGCCGAGGTCAAGGAGGGCGAGAGCTTCGTCGTGACCGAGAGGGGGCGCGAGGTCGCTCGATTGACCCCGTCTGGCCCGGCCGACTCACCGATTGCCCGCCTCGTCGCTGAGCGCGGGGCGACCATGCCTCGCGGTGATCTCCTGTCCCGTGTGCGTAGCTCGCAAAGGCCGCCTGCTGTGGGTCCACCTAGCCTCGAGGTCCTCGACGAACTGCGCGAGGAGCGGCTGTAGCGGGGCGGCTCGCCTACCTGGACAGCTCGGCCTATGTGAAGCTGCCGCTTCGCGAGCTCGAGCTGGATGCCCTGCTTGAGGAGCTGGCCGAGTGGGACGGATACGTCTCCAGCGCCCTGCTCGGCCTCGAGGCGATCCGTGCGTGCGGGCGCTATGGCGAGGGCTATGCAGCGGATGCCCGGTCCTTCCTCGGCGACATGGCGCTGTTGTCCATCGACGATGCAGTGCTGGCTGCGGCTGCTTCCCTCGCTCCGGCTGGCCTGCGGAGCCTCGACGCGCTGCACCTTGCCACTGCGCTGAGCCTGCGAGACGAGATCGGCGCCTTCATCACCTATGACCAGCGCCTCGGGACGGCGGCACACGAGCGGGGATTGCCGGTGGCTAAGCCCTAAGCCTGAGTTTTTGGGGGAAGAAATCCTAATTTCGGGGATCAAGGTTGCGGGTGGGCGGTCGATTAGCCGACTTGTGATGAATCTGCCAGTGCCCTGGTGCAAAAGGCAAACTCGCTGCGAAGCGGGGGCGCAAAGCTTGCGGGGCTCCCTTCCGGGAGTCGGCCGGGCTACCACCGGGGTCGACAGACACCACGTGGCTGAGACGCGACGGGGCTCTGGCGCAAACGATAGGACCATAGGAGGTCCCTAATGTTTCTCCAGAATCTCCGGGCCAAGGTTGGCGCCCGGCTCAACGGCGACAGCGAGGCCGGCTTCACGCTGATCGAGCTCCTCGTCGTCATGCTCATCCTCGGAATCCTGGCCGCGATCGCGCTGCCCGCGTTCTTCAACCAGAGCGACAAGGCCGGCGACGCCAAGGCGAAGGAGACCGTCCACGTCGCGCAGGTCGCGATCGAGACATACGCAACCGAGAAAAACGGCGCATACACAGGTGCGACGACCCGGCCCTGCTGAAAGCGATCGAGCCGACGCTCGATCGAGCGCAGGGTCGCCGGTCACCGTGACTGAAGTCGAAGCAGATAAATACAAAATCAACGTGAAATCGTCGACCGGAAATGAATTCTGGCTACTCAATGTAAAAGGAGCCCTCACTTACGACTGCACCACCGAAGGCGATGGTGGATGTCCCAGCGGTGGCGGCGACTGGAGCAAATGATCCTGATCGCATCGCCTTGGCCTAGCCAAGCGTGAAGTGCCGAGGGGCGGGCCGACCGGCCCGCCCCTCGTGCTTTGGCTAAGCGAACAGCGCGATTTGCCGATAGATCAACAGATGCTGGCAAGCAAGCCGACACCTGCTCTTCTCACGACGCTCGCGACTGTCTTGGCGTGTGCGCTTGTCGCGAGCCCGTTCGCCCACGCCGCTCCCGCCGACTACCAGGGAATCTCGACCGACGGGAAAGTCGCCTTCTTCAGCACCACCGACAAGCTCGTCTCGGGAGATACGGACAACCGGCGCGACGTCTACATGCGCTCCTTCGACTCGGGCGTCGGGCAGCTACGTGACCCGCGAGATCTCGACCGGGCCGAGCGGTGGCAACGACGCCTTCGACGCCTTCTTCGACCGCGCCTCGAGCGACGGCACCAAGGTCTTCTTCTCCACCGACGAGCGGCTCGTCGTCGGCGACGCGGACAAAGCGGGTGACGTCTACCTGCGCGACATCGCCAAAGGCCTCACCGTGCTGGTCGACGAAGGGCGAGCCCGCCTGTGCCCCGGCCTGCGGCAACGCCGACGCCCAAGCCGACTTCGCCGAGGGCTGGCGCGAACGGCGCCGTGGTCTTCTTCTCGACGAAAGAGCGGCTCGCCGCCGCCGACACCGACAGCGCCGCCGACCTCTACCGCCGCGACCTCGACGGCGAAACCACGCTGCTGGTCTCGGCAGGCGAAGCCTCCTGCCAGCCCGCTTGCGGCAACGGAGCCCTGCCGGCGACCCTGAACGAGCTTTCTGACGACGGAACGAAGGCCTTCTTCACCACCGAAGAGCAGCTCGCCGCCGCCGATACCGACACCGCGATCGACGCCTATGTCCGCGGCCTGCCTGGGGGCCCGACGACACTCGTCTCTCAGGGCGATGCTGCCTGTGCGCCGTGCGGCAACGACGACTCCTCAGACGTGACCTTCGCCGGCAGCTCTGAAAACGGCGCCGTCGCGTTCTTCGAAACGGACGAGGGGCTCGTGCCCGACGACGACGACGACGGCAACGACGTCTACCAACGAGCCGGCGGGGCGACGACGCTGGTCTCCGGCGGGAGCGAGGAAGAGCCGGCCAACTTTCGCGCCGCCTCGGGCAGAGGCGCCAGAGCCTTCTTCACTACCACCGAGGCGCTGGTCGCGGGAGACGCGAACGACGCAAACGACGTCTACCAGTGGCAGGGCGGTGCGCCGAGCCTGGTCACCTCAGGCAGCTTGTGCTGCGGTTCGACCTTCGACGCCGCCAGCGCCGACGGGACGAAGGTCGTGTTCACCACGGCCGAGAAACTCGACCCTGTGGCGGACACGGACGGCAGTGTCGACGTCTACGAGCAGGAGATAGGCGGCGGGGCGCCGACGCTCGTCTCGCGTGGCGCGGCCTCCTGCGCGCCCGCCTGCGACAACGGCTCCGTTCCGGCGACCTTCAATCGCGTCTCGGCCGATGCCACCAAGATCTTCTTCTCCAGCACCGAGGCGCTGGCCGAAGAGGACGGGGACTCGGACGCCGACGTCTACGTCCGCGACCTGGACGGCCCTGCGACCGCCCTGGTTTCGACCGAGGGCATCTTCTGTCCGATTCTGGGCGGTTGCGATGCCAGCTTCCGGGGCACTTCCAGCAACGGGGGCCGCGTCTTCTTCCAGACGACCGAGCGGCTGACCGAAGGCGACGTCGACTCCGAGCTCGACGTCTACGAGCGCGCTTCCGCCCAGACGCGGCTGGTGTCGACCGGCAACTCGGTCGAGCTGGGCCCGTCGACGCCGGTGCTGACCGGCACCAACCCGGCGTCCCCGGGTACCTCGACCAGCCCCGGCATCGTCGGCCAGGCCGACCCGGCACCGCGATCAAGCTCTACACGACAGCTGACTGCTCCGGCGAGGTGGTGGCGACGGGGACCTCGGCCGCAGCTCGGCGGCGCCGGCATCGCGGCGACCGTCGCGGCCGGCTCGACGACGAGCTTCCGCGCGACCGCCACGGACGTAAGCGGCGACACTTCCGCCTGCTCGACGCGGTCTCCTACACGCAGCAAAGCACCCCGCCGCCCCCACCTCCCCCGCCCCCGCCAGGCGGCGAAGGCTCGGACGGTGGCGGCTCCAGCTCAGGTGACGGCTCGAGCAGCGGCGGCAGCCCAGGCGGCGCCAAAGGCGGCGGCAAGCCCGGTGTCGCCTACGTCACCCCGCGCACCCGCATCACCTTCGCCCCGGCCGGCAAGACGCGCGGTGCGCCGTCCCGTCTTCCGCTTCACCGACTCGACCGGACAGGAGGGGACCACGTTCCGCTGCAAGGTCGACCGCGGGCGCTGGCTGGGCTGCGGCTCGCCGGTCAAGCTCAAGAAGCTGAGGCTCGGCCGGCACGTCTTCCAGGTCAAAGCCGTCAACGCGGCGGGCGAGGTCGAGCCAGCGCCAGCGAAGCGCAAGTTCAAGGTGGTGGCGGTGATGAGGCGCTCTGCGGCTCGCATCGCGACGAGTCGGGGCTGACCCTGATCGAGCTGCTCGTCGCCTCGGCGATGAGCGTCGTCCTCGTCGGCGCGGTCGGCTCGATGGTGATCAGCACGGTGAGGACCCAGCCGCAGGTGAGCAAGACGGGCCCAGAACGTCTCCAGCGCACGCTGGGTGCTGGAGCGGATGACGCGGGAGATCCGCAACGGCATCCGGGTCGACGTCGCGACGGCCTCCAAAGTCTCCTTTGTCACCTACGTGCGCCGCACCGCCTGCGGCGGCGGCGTGCCACCGCTCTCGAGCAGCGCCGCGCCGATCAAATGCGAGGTGACCTACGAATGCACGACCACCTCCTGCACGCGGATCGAGGCGAGCGAAGGCGTCTTCACCGGGACGGCGAGGAAACGATCTTCAGCGGGATCAACAGCTGCAGCGTCTTCTGCTTCGTGCCCAGCACCGAACAAGACTCGCTGGCCTGCGGCACGGCTGCCTCGGTCAGCGAGACCACCTACATCGGCGTCACCCTGCGCATCCCCAACCCGAGCGGCCCCGCCAACCTGACCGTCTCCGACGGCGCCAGCCTGCGCAACGCGACCCTGGTCAACTGACGATGCTGGCGCCGGCTGCAAAGCGATTCGAGCCCGACGGCGGAGAGGCGGGCCTGACGATCGTCGAGGTGGTCGTCGCCGCCCTGGTCCTCGCGATGGGCGCGATGGCGACCTTCGGCGTGCTCGGCGCCGCGACCAAGAACACGCAGCGGGCGAAGGCGACCCAGGTCGCGCTGAACCGGGCCCAGCAGGAGATCGAGACGCTGCGCAGCCTCACAAACGACGCAGCTGGCGCTGACCGATGACGCCGCCGCACGTCGACCAGCCCGATGAACCCCAACTACCGCGTCGTGCCAGCAACGGGACCTTCGCCCGGTCCGCGAACCAGCCGAGCGCCTACGAGAACATGGTCGTCAACGGCGAGCCGCCTCTACGGCGGCGGCTACGTCAAAGGCGGCATCGTCAGCCCCGGGCCCGATCTCCTTCGCCAGCGGCGACGTGACCGGCAAAATCTACCGCTACGTGGTCTGGCGCGACGACGCGAGCTGCCCCGCCGCGACCTGTCCCGGAACCCAGGACTACAAGGAGATCGTCGTCGCCGTGAAGCTCGACACGCCGGGCAACCAGTCCGGCGAGAGCGCGGCTACGTCGAAGTCCCCTCCGACTTCGTCGACCCGGACCGACAGCGCCCTCAACGACCCGATTCCCGGCGCGGAAGGCGTCGTCAGCGCGCAGCAGTTCTTCCTCTCCGACACGCCCTGCTCGGCGAGCGGCGGCGACGACGCGGCAGGACATCGCCGGCGACCACCTGCTCCACAACACGCTCGGCACCTGCGCCAGCGGCCTCCAGTCCGGGACCACGCTTGGCGCTCCGGACGCGCTGCTCCTCGGCGCGCCGCCCGATCCCGACCCCGCCGACCCGTCGAACCCGCTGCTCTACGACTACGCCAACGACGCTACCTGGAGCCGACGCCCGACACCGACAAGGGCGTGCAGATCCGGCGCGACGACACCAGCGGCTGCAACTACGACGCCGAACAGGCACGAGCAACCCCGAGTCCCAGATCCACCGCTGGGTCACCGACCCGATGCCGTTCGATTTCAAAATGAGCGGAAAGGTGACGATCGAGTTCTACACGCGGACGCTGAACGACGGCCCAGCACGGCGCCATGCTCTGCATCTACCTCTTCAAACGCTCGAAGTCGGGGCGCCGCCGGTCGGCGACCGACACGCGATTGACCGACACGAAACCAGGACCCCTACTGGACCTACACCCCAGACGGCATCGTGGCCGACCAGCTGGGACGACCCGGATCAGGTGCGGCTGACAATGGCCTTCAACAGAGCTCCGTATACGATCCCGGCAGACGACCGGCTCGGCGTCGCGCTCAGCGTCGAGCGGGCCAACACGTCCGTCGAAGCGATCCCGATCATGTACGACCACCCGAGCTACCGGACCCGGATCGAGGTCGAGACGACCACGCCGATCGACGGGGGCTAGAGGTTGGCCGCCGCCGCGGCGATCGCCTTCCTCGGAGGGCTGCTCGCCGGCAGCTTCATGACCGTCGTCGCGCACCGGGTGCCGCGCGGCGAGTCGATCGTCGGGCCGCGCTCGCGCTGCCCCGCCTGCGGCGCCCAGATCGCCGCCTACGACAACGTCCCGGTCTTCTCCTGGCTGGTCTTGCGAGGGCGAGCGCGCTGCTGCGGCGCGGCGATCTCGCCGCGCTACCCGCTCGCCGAGCTGGCGCTCGGCGCGCTCTACGCGGCGATCGTGCTCGTCCTCTGGGACGACCCCGGCGAGATCGCGCTCGGACTCGTCTTCGTCACGATGCTGGTGGCGGTCACCCTGACCGACCTCGAGCGGCGGGTCATCCCCAACAAGATCCTGATCGTCGCCGCGGTCCTCGGGATCGCGATCGCGGCGGCGGCCGATCCCGCCAGCCTGCCCGAGCGCGCGATCGCCGCGGCCGCCGCTGGCGGCCTGCTCTTCGCTCGCCGCGCTCGCCTACCCGCGCGGGATGGGGCTCGGCGACGTCAAGCTGGCGGCGGTGATGGGTCTCTTCCTCGGCCGCGACGTCGCCCCGGCGATCCTCGTCGCGCTGCTGGCCGGCTCGATCGTCGGCCTGGCGATGATCGCCCGCCACGGCGCCGCCGCCCGCAAGCGGGCGATCCCCTTCGGGCCGTTCCTCGCCCTCGGCGGCGTCGTCGGACTGCTCGCCGGCGACGAGTTGGTCGACCGGTACCTGGACACTCTTCTCCTAGAGCCCAGATTCGTCCTAGAAATTAGTAGTTGCAGGGCGAAAGGTCTGCGGCCTTTCTGTCGATTGAGGGTGGGCAGGCGTGCGAGGCGCGCCGTGCAACCAGCCCATGCGACTCGGCAAGCAGAAGAACAGGCACCGTCGTCGGCCTCGACATCGAGGCGGGCAGCATCGCCGCGACCGAAGTGCAGGCCAACGGCTCGGCGCAGCTGACCGCTTCTGCGATCGGGCCGCTCGCCCCCGGCGCCTTCCACGAGGGCGAGGTCCTCGACGCCGACGCTCTCGCCGAGGCGCTGAAGTCGCTCTTCGCCGAGCACAAGCTCTCCAAGCAGGTCCGCCTCGGGGTCGGCAACCAGCGAGTCGTCGTCCGCACCCTGCGGCTGCCGGCGATCGAGGATCCCAAGGAGCTCGACGCCGCGATCCGCTTCCAGGCCCAGGAGCAGATACCGATGCCGCTCGACCAGGCGGTGCTGGAGCACCAGGTGGTCGGCGGCGTGCCGGGAGAGGACGGCTCGAAACCCCAGGTCGACGTCGTCGTGATCGCCGCCCGCCGCGACATGGTCTCCTCCTTCCTCGAGCCGATCCGCAAGGCGGGGCTGGAGCCGGTCGGGGTCGACCTCTCCGCCTTCGGGATGATCCGGGCGCTTGCCGACGCCGCCACCGACAGCGACGGCAGCGAGCCCGGAGAGCGGCCCGACGCCGCGGTTCTCTACTGCAGCGTCGGCGACGTCACCAACCTCGCCGTGGCCCGCGGCAGGGCCTGTCTCTTCACCCGCGTCTCCCACGTCGGCCTCGAGGCGATCACGAGTCGCCTCGCCGCCGTCCGCGGCCTCAGCGCCGAGCACGCCGTGCAGTGGCTCACCCACGTCGGGCTCGAGCAGCCGGTGGAGGAGGTCGAGGGCGACCCCGAGACCGTCGCCGAGGCGCGCCGCGCGCTCGAGGAGGGAGTCACGGGGCTGGTCGACGAGCTGCGCCTCTCGCTCGACTACTACGGCGCCCAGGAGGGCGCCCTGCCGGTCGAGCGGATCGTCCTCTGCGGTCCCGGCAGCGCGATCGCCGGCCTCGCCCAGCGGATGGAGACCGACCTCGGCTTCCCGATCGCGGTCTCCCGCCCGCCGGCGCTGGCCGGCTTCGACGATGCATCCGCGGCGCGCCTGACCCTTCCCTACGGCCTCGCCCTGGAGCAGTAGATGCGCCCGGTCAACCTGATCCCACCGGAGGAGCGCCGCGGCGAGCACGCCCCGCTGCGCAGCGGCCCCCTGGCCTACGTGCTTCTCGGCGCCCTGGTCGCTGGTCCTTGTCGGGGTCACCGCCCTGGTCCTGACCGGCAACCAGATCTCCGAGCGCGAAGACGAGATCGCGACGCTCGAAGCCGAAGACGCCGAGGCCCGCGCCCGTGCCGAACGACTCGCCGCCTACACCCAGTTCCGCAGCCTCAGCGAACAGCGGGTCGCGACCGTCGCCAGCCTCGCCGACAGCCGCTTCGACTGGGAGCGGGTGATGCGCGAACTCGCCCTGGTCCTGCCTGACGACGCCTGGCTGGTCAGCCTCACAGCGAGCGCGACCCCCAGCGCCTCGATCGAGGGCGGAGGCGGTGGCGCCTCTGCGCTGCGCAGCGCGACGCCGGGTCCGGCGCTGGAACTGAGCGGCTGCGCCGACGGCCAGGAGGCGGTGGCCGGCTTCGTCACCGCGCTCAAGGACATCGACGGGGTGACGCGGGTCGGTGTCGCAGTCCTCCGAGCTCGAACGACAAGGAAGAAGGACGGCGGCGGCGCGGAAGGCGGCAGACGACTGCCGCACGCGCGACTTCATCGCCAAGTTCGAGCTGGTCGTCGCCTTCGACGCGGCCCCGATCCCGGCGATCGGGACCGAAGAAGCGCCGGTGGCGCCACCTGCCGAAGCCACGGAAACCAGCGAAGAAGGCGGTTGAGGTGAAACTGCAGCTGAAATCGTCCAACGCCCTGATCGTCGCGATGCTCGCCGTCACCGCGCTTGCCGCCGCCTTCTGGATGCTGGCGCTGAGCCCGAAGCGCGAGGAAGCGAGCAAACTCGACGAGCAGGCGCAGCAGGTCGAGGCCTCGCTGGCGCAGCATCGCCAGGAAGCGGCGCTCGCCGTCGAAGCACGCGAGGAATTCCCCGCCAACTACCGCCAGCTCGTCGTGCTCGGCAAGGCAGTGCCCGGCGACGACGACACCGCTTCGCTGCTGGTCTCAGATCAACCGGACCGCCGAAAAGGCCGGGGTTAAATTCCGCAATCTCCAACTGACCTCAGAGGGCGGCGAAGCCGAAGCGCCGCCGGTTGCCTCGAGCGCCACGCCCGTCTCCGCTACCGAGGCGGAAGCCTCGCTGTTGCCGCTCGGCGCCAAAATCGGCCCCGCCGGGCTCGGCGTGATGCCCTACACACTCATCTTCGACGGCAGCTTCTTCGAGGTCGCCGATTTCATCAAGGGAATCGACTCGATGGTCACGACCGAGGCCCAGGACGTCACCGTCGACGGTCGCCTGGTCACGCTCGACGGCTTCAGCTTGGTCGCCGACGAGAACGAAGGCTTCCCCCAGCTCGACGCGACCTTCGCCGTCACCACCTACTTGACCCCGCCCAACCAGGGGGTTACCGCTGGGGCGACCGAAGTGGCTCCCGCGGAAACGGCGGCGCCGGTCGCGACCGTCACCGGAGGTACCCCATGAAGCGGTTGGGGCCCGAGCTGAAAATGCCGGCGCTGAAAGTGCCGACCTTTCTCGCCGACCTCTTCTACGACCTGCGCGAACGTCGCCTGCTGCCGCTGGTGGCGCTGCTGGTCGTGGGAATCGTCGCCGTGCCCTTTCTGCTCGGCGGCGACTCAGAGGAAGAGCCGGTGGTGGCGGCATCGCCGCCCAGCGCGGGCGCGTCGAGCGCAGATGGCGCACGCCTCACCGTGGTCGAGGCCAAGCCCGGCCTGCGCGACTACCGCAAGCGCCTCGATGGCCGCACGCCTACGGATCCTTTCGAGCAGCGACACGCAGGGCCGGTGCAGGCGGGGACGGACGTGACCTCACAGAGCACGACGTTCTCGAGTAGCGAAACCGAAACGACGACCACGACGACGACGGAATCGGGCTCAGCTCCCGGGGCCGAGCCGGCGGACCCCGGTGGCACGTCGCCGCCCCCGGGCGATGGCGACGAGCCGGGACTGAAATTCTTCGAGTTCGTCACGGACGTGCAGATCTCGCGCACCAAAGCCGGGCCCGATGGCCGCCAGGTGATGGGCGAGCCCGAAGTCCGCCGTCGCGTGCCCGTCCTGACGCCACTGCCCGGCGCCAAGACTCCGGTGATCACCACCATGGGCGTCAACATGGTCAAGGAGAAAGTCCTCTTCATGGTGTCTCCCGAGGTCACGTCCCTGTACGGGGATTCCCACTGTGTCTCCGGCGCCGAGAGCTGCCAGCTGCTCGAAGTCACCCCCGGCTTCCCCCTCACCTTCGTCTACGGCCCCCACGCCGTCCGCTACAAGATCAAGGTGGTAAAGATCGACGTGATCTGGGTGAGCCGCAAAGAGGCCGGACGGCTTTCGGCGAAACGCAGGGCCGGCCTGGTGGCCGTGCCTCGATAGTCCAAAGCTTCAGTAAGTGAAGCGATAGCGCTACACTCGCTGAAGCGAGGCAAACGGCACTACAGCCTCGATTCCGCTGATGAGCGCTCTCACCAACTCACGCTGTCCTGTCTGCCGCACGGCGGAGATCGTTTGCGGCAAGTGGACCCTGCTGGTGATTCGCGACCTCGCCGAGGGGCCGAGCCGCTTCTGCGAGCTGGAGCGCTCGCTGGAGGGGATCAGCCCGCGCACCCTCTCGCTGCGCCTGCGGGCGCTGGAAGAGGAGGGGATCGTCACCCGCAACACCTTCCCCGAGGTCCCGCCCCGGGTCGAGTACGCGCTGACCGAGAAGGGCGAAGCCCTGGTGCCCCTGATCGAGGACATGCGCGCCTACGGCAAGCGCTGGCTTGCCGACGACCGCCAGCAGGCCGCCGTCGCCTAGCGGCTCCACGCTGCAAGCGATCGTGCATACGCAGGAGCGTCGCCTGGCTGACAGAAGCGGGGATCGTGCGTGATCGCCTGCTCAAAGACTCGCTGACACGGCTCGCCTCCGAGGCGGCGATTCGGCTCAGCGCCCTGGTCGCGGCTGGCGACCAGATCCCCTTCGACGTCGACGCCGCGGACGGCGGCGACTCGCCCTTCTACAGCTACCGGCCGCGCACCGAGCTCTACGTTCGCGAGCGTGAGCAGGAGCTGCGCGCCCTGCCCGCCTTCGGCCCGGCCCGCGAAGCGGTCGAGGCGAACGGGATCGCCGCCGCCTATCTCGAAGCCCGCGGAGAGCAGGTGCCGATCGAGACCGATGAGCGCGCCGCCCGCATGCTCACCGTTTTCCTCGCTTCGCTCTGGGACGGCCGCACCGACCTCGCCCTCGACGGCCAGCGGCTCGAAACCGCGCTGGCGGCGCTCGAGGCCGAGACACGCGACGCGGAGGACGCCGACGTCCTGCTCGTGCCCCTGGTCGGCCTGCGGATGCCGCTGCCCAGGCTGTTGCTGCCTCATGACATGCAGATCGTCCGCGCCGACGCGATCGAGGCGCCGGCCGAGGCGATGCGCAGCGAGGGTATGGAGCGCGCCTCCTGGCAGCCGCAGTTCTTCGCCATCGCCGAACAGGGCGAGGGCTCCGACAGCGCCGCCGCGGCGCTACGCCAGCTGCGCGAGTTGATCACCGTGATGCGACTCTTCAAGCAGGGTGGGATCGGTCTCGGCCCCCACGCCTTCGCTCCGACCGGGGAGGACCGCTGGCGCCGAGTCGCCACCGGAGCGCCGGCTACGCGGCCGGGCGGCTACGAGCTGAACGAGACGGAGGCCGGCGAGCTGGTCGAGCTCGCCGCCACGCTGGAGGCCCGCCCGGATCCCGACGGGGCTCTCTCTTGGGCGGTCGGGCGCTTTGAGCTGGGCTGCGGGCGCGAGAGCGCGATGGAGGGACTCAGCGACCACCTGCTGGCGCTGCGCGCCGTGCTCGAGGGCAAGGGCCCGGTTGGCGCCTCGCTGCCGATGCGCGCCGCGGCGCTGATCGACGATGCCGTCGGCGACCGGCTTGTCGTCCGCGAGCGGGTCGAAGCGGCCCTCGAGCTGGAGCGCTCGCTGATGCGCGGCGGTCCCCTGGCGGGCACAGCTGAGCTGGCTGCCTGGGTCGAGGAGAGCGTGCGCGGAATGCTGCGCGACGCAGCCCTCGGCGAGCTCGGCACGGACCTCGGCACGGCCGCCGACGAGACCCTGATCGCGACGGGCCTCTCCGAAGGCGACGCCGAGATCGCCGTTACCGCCCAGCCGGCCCCGCCACTCGAGCCCGAGCTCGTTGAGCCCGAGCCGATTGAACCGACCTTCGCCGAGCCGAGCCCCGATCCCGCCGAGCTGCTTCTGGCAGAGGAGGAGAACATGGAAGACACCCGCATCCTCGAGCCGGTCCCCGGCGAGGACGAGATCAAGATCACCGCCACCAACTGGCTGGAGGAGGTTGAGATCGAGGAGAGCACGCTCGACTTCCCCGCGGTCGACGGCGACGTCGAGCACCGCGAGCGGATCGACACGCCCCGCGTCCGCCACCTCTTCCCGGTCCCCGAGGACGCCGACTGGCAGGTTCGCGAGCTGAACTACGACCGCCACGACCGGCGCCACGCCGGCTAGGCGCGGCCGGCTGCGATCGCCTCGCGCTCGGCGCTGCTGGCGAACAGGTAGCGGTTGATCTCGCCGAGCCCGGCGAGGTCGTGCACGTCCTCGTCCAGGTAGGGGACGCGGATCACCCCCTTCGCGCGCAGCTCGGCCGCGAGGCGGTCGATGTTGCGCGCGTCGCGCTCGGCCAGCGCCTGGTAGTCGGCGAAGTTCTCCGCCACCCGCTGCGCCAGCTCCTCGTCGCCGAGCCGCTCGGCAAGCGCGGCCGGCAGGTCGGCGCCGTCGCCGCGCAGCCGCTCCGCCGGGTAGTGGACCTTGTTGACGATTACGCCGCCGAAAGGCAGCTTCGCCTCGACCAGCTTGCGGTGGAAGTAGACGGCCTCGTCGATCGGCTCGCCCTGCGGGCCGCAGACGACGAGGAAAGAGGTGCTGGGATCGGAGAGCAGCTTGTTGACCCGCTTGGCCCGTTCCTGGAAGCCGTCGACCATGCCGCTGAAGGCGTTGAAGAACTCGGCCAGGTCGGCCAGCAGATCGAAGCCGACGATCCGCTTCATCACCGAGAGGGCGACGGAGGCGCCGCGCCCCGCGACCCGTGCCGCCAGGCCGGTCGGCTTCATGAAGACGCGC
Organism: uncultured Solirubrobacterales bacterium; assembly: GCA_963728045.1. GTDB lineage: Bacteria > Actinomycetota > Thermoleophilia > Solirubrobacterales > 70-9 > VRUE01. The sequence continues at coordinate 457,129 of CAVSIE010000002.1, read as the reverse complement.
AGCGAGCGGCCTTCGATGAACTGGGTGAGGCGTTTGGGCGCGTCGAGGAAGTCGAGCGCGTTGCGGGTCGGCGGCGTGTCGAGCACGAGCAGGTCGTAGCGGCCCTCGGTATGCAGCTCGAACAGCTTCTCCATCGCCATGTACTCCTGCGAGCCGGCGAGCGCGTTGGAGATCTGCTGGTAGATGCGGTTGCCGAGCACCCGGTCGCGCGACTCCTCGTCGGGCGCCTGGCGGGCGACCAGCTCGTCGAAGGTCGCCTTGGCGTCGAGCATCATCGCCCACAGCTCGCCCTCCATCGCGATGCCGTGGCGCTCGAACAGCTCCCGGTCGACCTGCGTCGCCTCGTTGCCCAGCTGCTTCAAGCCGAGCGAGTCGGCGAGGCGCTTGGCCGGATCGATCGTCAGCACGCAGACCTTGAGGCCGCGCGCCGCCATCCCCATCGCGATCGCCGCCGAGGTGGTGGTCTTGCCGACCCCGCCGGAGCCGGCGCAGATGCAGATCCGCTTGTTCGCGAGGATCTTGTCGACCGCCGGCATCAGTGCAGCCTCTTGGCCAGCTGGCGGGCCGCCTCGACTCCGAGGTCCGGCTCGAAGAGGAAGGGCAGCGCTTTGACCGGGGTCTCGACGCGGCGGCGCAAGCGGGCGAGCTGGGCCCGTTGGGAGCGGGCGCGGCCATGCTCGGAGAGCGCCGCGCGCGCCGCGGCGCGGGTCGCGCCGTCCTCCTCTGTGGCTAGGGCGGCGAGGCGCTCCGCCTCCTCGGCGGAGAAGCGCTCCGGGTAGAGGCCGTTCATGTAGACGCGGTCGACGGCGACGCCGATCTCGGAGCGCAGGTCGTGCTCGAGCGCCGCCGACTCGTTGACCGGCATCTCCTCGGGCAGGGAGACGATCGCCGTCCCGGTGTGCTCGTGGTCGGTGATCAGGCGGTCGAGCTGCTGGGCCTGTGAGTGGATCGGTCCGACGCGAGCTATCGCAGCGAAAGTGCGCGGCGTCTGCAGGAAGCCGATCCCGTGGCCGGTGGCGGGGGCATCGACGATCACCAGGTCGTACTTGCGGCCGCTCTTCACCTTGCGGTCGAGCTGGGCCAGCTCCCAGATCTTGCCGATCGTGACCAGCTCCTTCAGCCCAGGGGTGGCGGCGGCGAGGTAGTTGAAGATGCGGCTGCGGAAGAGCAGGTCCCGCATCGCCCGCACCTTGAGTTGCAGCAGCACGTACTCGCGCATCGACTCGTCGGGGTCGATCGAGATCGTCCAGAGGTTCTCCTCCATCTCGACCTCGTGGAAGCCGACCTGGGTGTGGTCGAAGATTCGCGAGGCGTTCTCCTGCGCCGCGACCTCGCAGACGATCGTGCGCTTGCCGGCGGCGGCGGCGCGCAGCCCCATCGCGACCGCGACGGTGGTCTTGCCCACGCCTCCCTTGCCGGTAACGAAGACCAGCCGCTTGTCCAAGAAATCTGGGATCGGGGCGATTCCTAGCAATTTTGCCGTCGGGGAGGAAAAACCGGCGGTCATGCGAATACCCGCGCAATGGGATTTCTCAGCCGAAGGTCCAAGCCAGCCCCTGTCGCCGAAGAGCCGCATCCGATTGTCGAGGAGCTCGAGCGGATGGAGGAAGTCGTGCCCGAGCGGCACGACGAGGCCGCTCCTGTCGATGACTTCGAAGACGACGCACTCCCACCGGCGGGTCCTGTCGCCGTAGGGGACCCACCGCCCCCTGCGGTAGCTGAAGCTTCCTCGGGGGCGGTCCCCCCTACGGCGCCACCCGCCGGAGAAGCGCATAGTGATAGCGACGAGGGACCGGCCGTTGAAGTCGATAGCGATGAGGGTTCGGCCGAAGCGGCCACCGACGAAGACTCCGCGGATGACGGAAGGCTTATGGCGCGGGACTTGATCGCTCCGTCTCGCCATGAAGTTGCCGTTGAAGAGCCTGCTTCCGAGACTCCGGTGAAGCACGCTGAGGTGATTGCTTTTGCTAATCAGAAGGGCGGCGTCGCCAAGACGACTACGACTTTGAACCTTGCCGTTGCCTTTGCCGAGTCGGGGCACCGGGTGCTCTGCATCGACATGGACCCGCAGGGGAACTTGACGATGAGCCAGGGGATCGACCCGGACAAGGTCGAGAAAAGCCTCTATGACGTGCTGGTCAACGACATGCCGATCAGCGAGATCATCCAGCGCCGCGAGATCGACATCGCGGTCTCCTCGATCGACCTGGCCGGCGCCGAGATCGCGATGAGCACCAAGATCGGCCGCGAGCGTTCGCTCGAGAAGTCGCTGAAAGAGGTCTCCGGCGACTACGACTTCGTCTGTATCGACACGCCGCCCAGCCTCGGCCTCCTGACCATCAACGCGCTGACTGCGGCGAACAAGGTGATCGTCCCGGTCCAGTGCGAGTATCTCTCGATGCGCGGGTTGGTCCAGCTTCAGAACACGCTGAAGATGATCCAGGAGAACCTCAACCCCGACGTCAAGATCGAGGGCATCCTGCCGACGATGCTCGACTCGCGCACCGTCCACGCCAAGGAGGCGGTCGAGATCCTCGAGGAGAACTTCGGCGACCTCGTCTTCAAATCCCGCATTCGCAAGGCGATCAAGTTCGCCGAGGCGCCGGTGAAGGGCGCCAGCGTGCTCAAGTACGATTCCGGCAGCAGCGCCGCGAACTACTACCGGGAGCTGGCGAAGGAGGTTCTGGCGAATGAGTCGGCGTAAGCGGGCAAGTATGCGAGAGGGCCCCCTTTCGGACCTCTTCCGGTCTACGACCGAGGATGAGGACGCTCCGGCCGCGGGTCCTGTCGCCGCAGGGGACCCACCTCCCCCTCCGGTAGCTAAAGCTTCCTCGGGGGAGGTCCCCCCTACGGCGCCACCCGCGGGAGAAGCGTCCGCATCTGATGTCGAGGGACAGGCCGAGCCGACTCTCGGCCAGCATGCGGAGTCGCCGCCCGAGCGCCTCAAGCGGGTCTTCTCCGAGGAGCCTGGTGGGCGTAGGGAGATCGAGCCGATCGTTGAAAGTCCTCGGTACGGGCGGGAGGAGCCTGAGTATGAGCCGCCTGGGAGCGGCGAGCCGCACCAGCCTGTGATCCGGGTCGTCGGCGTTGGCGGCGCCGGTGTCAACGCCGTCAACCGCATGGTCGAGGCGCGCATCCCCGGGGTCGAGTTCATGGCCGTCAACACCGATCTTCAGTCGCTGCAGCTTTGCGTCGCCGACGTAACCGTCCACATCGGCGACGAGCAGACGCGTGGCCTCGGCGCCGGCGCCGACCCGGCCGTCGGCCACCGCTCTGCCTTCGAGGAGCAGGACAAGATCAAGCGCTTGCTCAAGGGCTCCGACATGGTCTTCGTCGCCGCCGGCGCCGGCGGCGGCACCGGCAGTGGCGCCGCACCCGTGATCGCCCGTCTCGCCCGTGAGGTCGGCGCGCTCACCGTCGGCATCGTCACCAAGCCGTTCAGCTTCGAGGGCAGCCGCCGCGGCAACCAGGCGAGCAAGGGGATCGAGGAACTCGCCGCCGAGGTCGACACGCTGATCGTCGTCCCCAACGACCGCCTGCTCGAGGTGCTCGACCAGCAGACCTCGATGGTCGAGGCCTTCCAGGTCGCCGACGACGTGCTGCGCCAGGGGGTGCAGGGGGTCTCCGACCTCGTCACCTTGCCGGCGCTGATCAATCTCGACTTCGCCGACGTGCGGACGATCATGTCCGACGCCGGCCGGGCCCTGCTCGGGATCGGGATGGCCCACGGCGAGAACCGCGCCGAGCTCGCCGCCGAGAAAGCGATCTCCTCGCCGCTGCTGGAGACCTCGATGCAGGGCGCGCGCTCGATCCTGCTCTCGATCACCGGCGGCCCCGACCTCTCGCTGGTCGAGGTCAGCGAGGCGGCAAAGGTCGTCGGCGAGGCCGCTCACGACGACGCCAACATCATCTTCGGCGCCAACGTCGACGAGGAGCTCGGCGACCAGATCTGGGTTACGGTCGTCGCAACCCGCTTCGATGCCCGCGGCGCCACCCCCCGCCGCTCGGCCGAACCGACGATCCGTCGCACCAAGGACACCGGCCGGGGCCGGCCGCCGCAGACGGAGAAGCCGGGCGAGCTCGGCGCTCTCGACGTCCCCGAGTTTCTTCCCGGCTAGCCCTCGCGCCCCATGCACGGGGTAGTCGCTGCCGGTCACCCGACCACCGCCGAGGCGGGGGCGGAGATCCTGCGTGAGGGGGGCAACGCCGTCGACGCCGCGGTCGCCGCGGTGCTGGCGTCATTCGCGGCGGAGAGCCCGCTCACGGGGTTCGGCGCCGGCGGCTTCATGATGGTCCATGACGCTGCCTCCGCCGACGGCGCGGCGAGCGCCCTGATCGACTTTTTCGTCTCGGCGCCTGGCCTGGACGGGGTCGAGCGTGGGGCGGAGCTGGTCCCGGTCCCGGTCCACTTCGACGCCGAGACGGTGCAGACGTTCTACGTCGGGCCTGCCTCCTGTGGGGTTCCCGGCACGGCGGCGGGCTTGGAGCTGGCGCTTCGCCGCTTCGGCTCGGCGCCGCTCGCCGACCTTGCCCGCGCCGGCATCCGGCTTGCCCGCGAGGGCGCCCCGGTGAACCCCGAGCAGGCCTACATCTTCGAGATCCTGGCGCCGATCCAGGAGCGCCAAGACGAGATGCGCGAGCTCTACGCACCGGGCGGGCGGCGGCTCGGCGACGGGGACCTCTTCCGCTTCCCTGAGCTGGCGGAGGCGCTGGAACGCTTCGCGGCGGAGGGCGCCGAGCCCTTCTACAGCGGCGAGGTCGCGGCGGCGCTGAGCGACCACGTCGTCGAGCGCGGCGGCGCGCTTGGCCGAGCCGACCTCGCCGCCTACGAGGCGATCGAGCGCAAGCCGATCCGGGCGCCGTTCCGCGGCACGGAGGTCCTCACCAACCCGCCACCCTCCTCCGGAGGAATCCTGATCGCCTTCTGTCTCGGCCTGCTCGAGCGAATGGGGGAGCACAGCGGCCCCGAGCAACTGGTCGCGGCGATGGGAGCGGCCAACGACGCCCGCGGCGAGGAGTTCGCCGAGGCGCTCTACGGGGAGGCGCTCGAGGCGAGCTTCCTCGACCCGGCCGGGCTCGACCTGGCGGCCAGCGACCTGCTCGGCTCGACCACCCACATCTCGGTCCTAGACGAGAACGGGATGTGCGCCAGCGTCACCTGCTCCAACGGCTCCGGCTCCGGGGTCCTCGTCCCCGGCACCGGCGTGATCCTCAACAACATGCTGGGGGAGGAGGACCTCAACCCGCTCGGCTTCCACGCGATCGCGCCGGGCCGCCGAGTGCCGTCGATGATGGCCCCGACCGTGGTCCTGCGCGACGGCGAGATCGAGCTCGGGCTCGGCAGCGCCGGCTCCAACCGGATTCGCTCGGCGATCTTGCAGACCATCGTCCGCGCGATCGAGCAGGGGATGGCCGCCGGTGATGCCGTGCGGGCGCCGCGCCTGCACTTCGAGGCCGGGGTATTGCAGGCGGAGCCGGGGATCGACGAGGAGGCGCTGGCGAGGATCGAGGCGCGCGGCCTGCCCGTCCTGCGACGGCCCGAGATCAACCTCTTCTTCGGCGGCGTGCAGGCGGTGGCTCGCGACTGCGCTGGGGGCGCTCTCAGCGGCGGCGGCGACCCGCGCCGGGGCGGTAGCGTGGCGGTCGCATGACGATCGACTTCGAGGCAGAGGGGCTGCTCGACGACCTCGAGGGCGAGGCCCGAGAGGCAAGGCGGGAGCTGCTGGAGAGCCTCGCCGCCGACGGCGTTCCGCTCGAGGAGCTGCGCGAGGCGGTCGCCGCCGGACGGATCACGCTGCTCCCTGTTGAGCGCGCCCTCGCCGGTCCCGGTCGGCGCTACACCCTGCGCGAGGTCGCCGAGGAGGCGGAAGTCGAGATGGATCTGGTCCAGCGCTTCACCGCCGCCCTCGGCGTTCCCGCTCCCGACCCGGACGAGCGCCGCGGGACCGAGGCCGACGTGGAGGCTGCCCGCCGGGTCAAGGCCTTTCGCGACGCCGGCCTGCCTGAGGAGGGAATGCTGCAGGTGGCGCGCACGATTGGGATGGGCACGGCGCGGATCGCCGAAGCAAACCGCGAGCTGGTCATCCGCACCTTGATGCAGCCGGGGGACACCGAGCGCGATCTTGCCCTGCGCTTCGCCGCCGCCGCCGAGCACATGCTGCCGCTGATCGGCCCGACTCTGGTCTATGCGCTGCAGGCACATATGCTCGAGCAGGTGCGGCGCGACGTGATCGCAGCCGCCGATCTGGCCTCGGGCGAGATTGCCGGGACGGTTGAGGTCGCGGTCTGCTTCGCCGACCTGGTCGAGTTCACCAAGCTCGGCGAGGAGGTGGCGACCGAAGAGCTAGGCCTGGTGGCGGGGAGGCTCGAGGAAATGGCGACTGAGGTCGCGGAGCCCCCTGTGCGCCTGGTGAAGACGATCGGCGATGCGGCGATGCTGGTATCGACGGACGCCGACGCGATGGTCGAGGCGGCGTTGAAGCTGGTCGAGGCGACCGAGCGGGCAAGCGACGAGTTCCCCCGCCTTCGCGCCGGGGTCGCCTTCGGTTCGGCTCTCGCCCAGGCGGGTGACTACTACGGTCGGCCGGTCAACCTGGCCAGCCGCATCACCGGGATCGCGAAGCCCGGCAGCGTCCTGCTCGACTCCGCCGCCAGGGAAGCGGCGGGCGAGTCCTTCGCCTACTCCTTCGCCGGCGAGCGCCGCCTAAAGGGCTTCGACTCCCGTTGCAAGCTCTTCCGCGCCCGACGGGCGAACACTGGATAACGCGCGACGGGGGCGAATCCGGTCTCGCTGAAGCCTTGTCACCACGATGGTGGGGACAAACCTTCCACGAGACTCGGCAAAGCTCTGGGAGCTAGCGCGCAAGCAGCATGGGGTGGTGACGCGGTCTCAGCTGCTCGGACTCGGGTGGGACTCCCGCTCAATCGAACATCGTGTCGCGAAGGGACGCCTGCATCCGCTCTGGCGAGGGGTTTACGCGGTCGGCAGGCCAGAGGTGACTCAACGGGGGCGCTGGATGGCCGCCGTGCTGTGTGGCGGGCCGGAGGCCCTGCTTAGCCACCGTGGCGCAGCGGCTCTCTGGGGTCTTCTGTCACCCACCTCTGCGCTGGACGTAGCGATTCCGGGCAATCTCGCTCGGCGTCGTCCGGGGATTCGAATTCACCGCTGCACTTGGCTGACCTCGGAGAATCGTTGTCGGGTTACCGGAATCCCTGTAACAGATCCGGTTTCCACGCTAATCGCCCTGGCCACCTGTGTCACGCGTGCACAGCTCGAGCGGGCCGTCAACGAGGCGGATCGTCTCGATTTGATCGATCCGGAGGCCCTGCGGTCCGCAATCGGTTCCCTCCCCCGAAGGCCAGGCCTTGCCCGCCTGCGGACTTTGCTCGACAGCCATACCTTCACCGACACGGGCCTTGAGCGCAGGTTTCTCGCGTTGGCTCGCTCAGCGGGCCTGCCCACTCCCGAGACCCAGTCATGGGTGAACGGCTTTCGGGTCGACTTCTTTTGGCCACAGTTCGGGCTCGTGGTCGAGACCGACGGATTGCGCTACCACCGAACCCCGGCCCAGCAGGCAAACGATCACCGCCGAGATCAGGCACACACGGCTGCTGGGCTGACGGCACTGCGCTTCGCGGAAGCTCAGGTTCGCTTTGAACCCGACCGCGTACGGACGACGCTGGTAGCTGTCGCCGACCGCCTTCAGGCGGGCTTGCGGCCGGAGACGAGCAGGTTGTAGAAGAGCTCGGCGGGGAGGTTGGGCTCGAGCACCCGGGTGTCGACCTTTTGCAGCGCGATGTAGCTCTGGAAGGCGAAGTTGCGCCAGCGCCACGAGACCGATTCCGGCTCGGCGGTCGACTCGACCGTGCGCAGCCCCCAGCCCCAGGCGTTGGCGAGCAGCTCCTCGCCGCCGATGCGCCGCCGCTCGAAGCCGGCCTCCCGCAGCAGCCGCCGCAAGTCGGCTGGGGCGAAGGCGTGGACGTCGACCTCTCCCTCCAGCGCGTGCCCACTCGACTGCTCGGACTCCGGCACGCCCCGCGGCTGCGCTTTGACCAGCCCGCGCCAGGCGGGGGCCGCGAGCAGGCCGGCTCGCTTTGGCAGCGCCGCCAGCATGTCGCCATAGCGGGAAGGCTCGCCGGCGAAGGCGATCGCGCCGCCAGGCCTCAGCACCCGGCGGAATTCGGCGAAAGCCCGCTCGAGGTCGGGGATGTGGTGGAGGACGGCATGGCCGAAGACGATGTCGAAGCTCTCGTCCTCGAAGGGCAGCGTCTCGGCCTCGGTCTCGACCGTCTCGACGTCGAGACCTAGCGAGCCGGCGGTGGTGGAGAGTCGCTTCAGCATTCCAGGCGAGATGTCGGTCGCGGTGAGCCGCTGGACCACGCCGAGCTGCACCAGGTTGAGTGAGAAGTAACCGGTGCCGGAGCCGATCTCGAGCCCGTCGCCGAAGGTCTCCCCGTTGAGGCCGCCGAGCGCCTTGGCCAGCTTCAGCCGTACCTGCTCCTGGCCGGTCGCGCCAAAGTCGATTCCCCACTTGGCGTCGTACTCGTCGGCCGCCGCGTCGTGGTAGCGGGTGTTGACGTCCTTGATGTGCTCCGGCGTCGCCGTCGGGGAGGCGGGCATGCGGCCGGAACTCTACGCGGATTGGCGTAAAGCACGGAGCGCCGAGGCCGCAATACGGTCCCCGCCGTGGATCGCGAGTACGTCCAGCGCAACCAGCCCCCAGGCGTGCCGCCGCTGCCTCTGACCGGCGAGCGGACGTTGCCCGACGTGCCGGAGGAGAACTACTGGTACCGCCGTCACCTGGTCGTCTACGAGTGGATCGCGGCCCGGGTAGGGGGGAGGCGCGTTGTCGACATGGCCTGCGGCGAGGGCTACGGCTCCGACACGCTGGCGGGGGCGGCGGCGAGCGTCGTCGGCGTCGACGCCAACCCGGAGGCCCACGAGCACGCGCGGCTACGCTACGTGCGGCCCAATCTGCGCTTCGAGCGCGATCTGGTCGAGAGCTTCGCCGAGCCCTGCGATGCGGTCGTCTTCCTGCAGACGATCGAGCACGTGCAGGACGCCGGCGCGATCCTCGAGCACTTCAAGTCGATGCTCGCCCCAGAGGGCGTCGCCTACGTCTCCACCCCCAACCTGCTCACCCTGGCCCCGCCTGGCGCCGAGAAGTCCGACAACCCCTGGCACGTGCGCGAGTACCGCGCCGCCGAGTTCCGCGAGCTCTGCGAGGCCCACTTCCCCCAAGTCGAGCTGTTCGGCCTCTTCCACGCCCGCAAGCTGCGCGCCCACGAGCTGGCGATCCGGATCGGCTGGGATCGGGTCCATAAGGCGCTCCACATCACCAAGCCGTTCTACGACCGCTTCACGCCGGCGATCTCGGCCTCCGACTTCGCCCTCAGGACCGGGAACCTCGACCGGGCTCTGGACTTCGTCGCCGTCTGCCATGCCTGAGGACACCGCCGGCGACCTGGCAATCGTCCTGCACAGCCACATGCCCTACGTCGAGGGCTTCGGCACCTACCCGTTCGGCGAGGAGTGGCTCTTCGACGCGGTGATCCGCTCTTACCTGCCGGTGCTCGAGGTGGCCGAGCGGCTGACGATGACGATCACTCCCGTGCTGGCGGACCAGCTGGAGGACACCGGTCTGCGTGAGCGGCTTCGCGACTTCCTGCTCGAGTGGCGGATCGGGGCCGCCGAGGCAGACGCCGGACAGGTGTCGCCCGAGTGCCAGGCGGCCTGTGAAGCGGAGCTGACCCGGTACCGGCACGCGCTGGAGCTGCTCGACGGTGCCGGAGGCGACCCCCTGTGGCTCTTCCAGAAGGCGGAGGCCTCCGGGAGGATCGCCCTGGCGACGTCCGCCGCCACCCACGCGGTGCTACCGCTTCTGGCCACGCATGAGGGGCTGCGGCTACAACTCGACGCCGGGATTCGCTCGCACCGGCGCCGCTTCGGCTGGGACGGCGGGTTCTGGCTGCCGGAGTGCGCCTACGCGCAGGGCCTCGAGTGGGCCCTGGCGGAGCAGGGGGTGGGCTGGTTCTGCGTCGACCAGAGCGCTCACGACGATTCGCCGGAGGCGCTCCGGCCCGTCGCGACCGAGGCCGGGCCCGTGGCGCTGCCGATCGACTGGGAGGCGATCCAGTGGCTCTGGTCGCTCGACGGCTACCCCTCCGACCCAGCCCATGCCCAGTTCGCGGGCAAGTCGCTGCGCGGAGTGCGGATCTGGAAGGTCGGCGGAGGCGCCTACGAACCCGTCGCGGCCGAGGAGGCGGCGCGCCGGCAGGCAGGCGAGTTCCTCGCCGCGGCCGCGTCTCGGTTGCGCGAGGCTCAGGCCTCGAGCGGCCGCCGTGGCCTGCTCGTCTTCGCGATCGACACCGAGCTGCTCGGCCACTGGTGGTCGGAGGGGGCGATCTGGCTGCGCGAGGTCCTGTCCCGAGCCGAGACCGCCGGGGTGCGCCTGCTCACCGTGCCGCAGGCGCTCGCCGAGCACGAGCCGGTCGAGCGGCCGCTCGCCGCCGGGAGCTGGGGCGAGGACAAGGACCTCAGCACCTGGGACTCGCCCCCGGTTGCCGATTTGGCCTGGGGAGCGCGGCGGCTCGAGCTGCGCCTGTTGCGAACGCTCTCGGCCGGCCTGCGGGGCCCGGCGGCGCTGCGGGCGGCGCGGGAGCTGCTCGCCGCCCAGTCGAGCGACTGGGCCTTTCTCGACAAGCGCGGTCAGGCCGGGGACTACGCCTTTCAGCGGGCGACCTGGCACGCCGGGGCCGCTCTACAGGCCATAGACTCCCCGGCCACCACGGACCCGCGCATGCGCTCCCTCGCCCCGGACCTAAGCCTCGCCCCGCTTCTGGAGCCCTAGCTCCGCCCGACGATGACCCGCGTTCTGATCCTCTCCTGGGAGTACCCGCCGCTGATCGAGGGCGGCCTGGCCCGCCACGTCCGCAAGATCTCCGAGGCCCTGGTCGAGCGCGAGGTCGAGGTCCACGTCCTCACCCGCGGCGGCGAGGAGTCGCCGGCCGAGGAGCGCCGCGACGGCGTCACCATCCACCGCATCCGCGAGCCGAAGCGACCGACCGACTTGGGCGAGTTCGTCGCCTGGGTCGAGCGGATGAACTCGGACATGCTCGCCGCCGGGGTCGAGCTCGGCGACCGCTACAGCTTCGACCTCGTCCACGGCCACGACTGGTTGGTCGCCAACGCCTGCGATCACCTCGCCAAGCGCTTCGGGGCGCCCCTGGTGACGACCATCCACGCCACCGAGCACGGCCGCCACCAGGGCTGGGTCGACAAGCACCCGCAGTCCTACATCCACGGGGTCGAGCGCTGGATCACGAATCGCTCGGAGCGGGTGATCGCCTGCTCCCACTACATGCGGGAGCAGATCGTCGACATCTTCGGCGTCGAGGAGGAGCGGGTGACCGTGATTCCCAACGGCATCGACCCAGGCGACCTGCAGCCGCAGGACCCGGTCGAGCTGAAGCGGCTGCGCTCCGAGTTCGCCGCGCCTGAGGAGAAGCTGGTGTTGCTGATCGGGAGGCTGGTCTACGAGAAGGGCTTCCAGCTGGCCCTGGAGGCGATGCCCCGCCTGATCGAAGAGGCGCCGGGGACGCGGTTCCTGGTCGCCGGCTCCGGCACCCACGAGGCGGAGCTGCACAAGCAGGCGGAGGACCTGGGGCTGATGGAGCACGGCGCCTTCCTCGGCTGGATCGGCGACGACGTCCTGCACTCGCTCTACCGGATCGCCGACCTCACCGTGGTCCCTTCTATCTACGAGCCCTTCGGGCTGGTCGCGCTGGAGGCGATGGCGTCGGGCTGTCCCTGCATCGTCGCCGACACCGGCGGGCTACGCGAGGTCGTCCCCCACGAGGAGGCCGGCCTCCGTTTCCGTGCCCACGACCCCGACGCCCTGGCCGAGGTCGCGATCCGCGTCCTCTGCGACGACGAGCTCGGCCGCCGCCTCGTCGCCGAAGCCTATGAGCACCTGCGTCGCTTCGACTGGGGGGACGTGGCCGAGCAAACGGCCTCCCTCTACGCCGATCTCGCCGGCGCCAAGCTGGATCCCGCCTAGTTCCTCCTAGGCGACCTGCTGGGCCTTGGCTCCGCTGGAGTCGTTCGCCGCGCTGAACTGACCGAGCCGGGTGCCGCCCGGGTCCCAGCCCATCCCCTCGAGCAGCTCACCGGGTGGGATCTCGAGCGAGCCTGCGAGCTTGATCAGCGTGTCGACCCGGGCGACGCGTTCTCCCCGCTCGATCTGCCCTACCGCAGTCCTGTGCAGCGAGGCGCGAACTGCCAGCTCTTCCTGCGAGAGGCTGGCGCGTTTACGGCAGCGCGCGAGGTTCCTACCGAAGTGGCGGGCCACGTCCACCGTCGCATTCTTGGGGCTCCGCCGGAGCCGCGCCACAGGCGGAACGCGACCGCGATCGGTCTGTCTACCGCCTCTTGACAACTGCCTCGACGGGGACCGTTCATGAGCGGACCGTCGCGACTGGAGCTCGTCCTTGATTAACTGTTCTGTCTTGCAGACAATACGCATCATTCAATGTTATAGCAGCGGGCGCCTCAGTCTTGCGGCGGTGGCTGCATCGTCGTCCCGGCCCCGGGGTCGGGCTCGACCGGATCGGCCCAGCGCAGCTGCTGCGGCGCGTCGCGCATACGGATGATCCGGGCCGGGATGCCGGCGACGACGGCGTTGGCGGGGACGTCCTTGGTCACCACCGAGTTGGTCCCGATGATCGCGTTGTCGCCGACGCGGACGCCGCGCAGGATGCAGGCGCCGTAGCCGATCCAGACGTTGGAGCCGACCTCGACGTCGCGCGTGTAGATCCCCTGCACGCGGATCGGCCGCTCGACTTCGACCACGCCGTGGTCGAAGTCGATGAACATCGCCCGGTCGGCGATCACGCACTGCTCGCCTATCCGCACCCGCTTGTAGGCGGAGATCGTGCATTCCTGCCCGAGCACCGTCTTGGCGCCGATCTCGACTGCGCCCTCGTGGCAGCGGACCTTCGTCCCGTCGCCAACCCAGACGAAGCGCCCGAACTCGACCCTGGCGCCGCGGGCGACCTGCAGTTCCAGGCCGCGGCCGAAGAAGACCGGACCGTTGGTTCGCCAGCGCCAGCCGGCCCGGGTGAGGAGGCGGCGGCGCAGCCAGCGGCCGAGCAGGCGCGCGTATTTCGGTCTCAGCATGCCGTTGCGGGCGAGGAAGCGGATCATGGCGGCGCGGACTCTAGACTGGCGCAGCCGTGGCAGACACCGCCAAGGAGACCTCGCTCGCGGAGCGCCTCGTCGCAGGCGACAAGCGCGCGCTGGCGCGGGCGATCACCCTGATCGAGTCCGACGACCCGGCCGGCTGGGAGCTGGTGCGCGAGGTCTATCCGCGCACCGGCAAGGCGCGGATCGTCGGGTTCACCGGTCCGCCGGGGGTGGGGAAGAGCACCCTGATCGGGGCCCTCACCGCCGAGCTGCGCAAGGACGAGCGGCAGGTTGCTGTGCTCTCGATCGACCCCTCCAGCCCCTTCACCCGCGGCGCGCTCCTCGGTGACCGGATCCGGCTCTCCGACCACTTCCTCGACCCCGGCGTCTTCATCCGCTCGATGGCCTCACGGGGCGCGCTCGGCGGCCTCTCCGAGGCCGCCCTCCAGGTGGCGCTGGCGATGGATGCCGCCGGCAAGGACGACGTGCTGATCGAGACCGTCGGCGTCGGCCAGGCAGAGATCGACATCGTCGACCACGCCGACACGATCGTGCTGGCGCTGATGCCCGGCTCCGGCGACTCGATTCAGGCTCTCAAGGCGGGGGTGATGGAGATCCCCGACGTGATCGTCGTCAACAAGGCCGACCACCCGATGACCGACACGATGGTGCGCGAGGTGCGCAGTGTCCTCGCGCTCTCCCACGATCCGGAGGGCTGGCAGGTGCCGATTCTCTGCACCGAGGCGGCGCGTGGCGAGGGGGTCGCCGAGCTGGCCGATGCGATCGACGAGCACCGCGCGTTCATCGAGGCGAAAGGAACGCTTGACGAACGACGGGCCCGCAACCTGCGCAACGAGGTGCTCGGGATCGCGGCCTCGCGGATGCGGCGACGGCTGGAGACGACCGCCGCCGCCGACCCGGGGACCGAAGAGCTGCTGGAACGGGTGGTGCGGCGCGAGCTCGACCCGGCCAGCGCCGCCTCCGAGCTGCTGGAGAGGCAGGCCGATGGCTGAGCCGGCGGTCGCGCCACCCGCGCTCGAGGAGACGAGCCGCTGGATCGGCTTCGAGCTCGACGAGCTAGGCGGCAGCTGCGTAGGGGGCAAGGTCCACAGCCTCTACCTGGACGCCGAGGGAGGCGAGGCAGTCTGGCTGATCGCCAAGCTCGGCCGCCGTCGGACCAAGCTCGTCGCCGTCCCCCTGCGCAATTGCGCAGGGGGCGCGGATCGCGTCTGGGTCGCTCATGAGCGGGAGGCGCTGCGCAGCGCGCCCTTAGTCGACCCGGCCCGCCCCCTGCTGCGCGAGCACGAGCTGGCGATCTGCGCCCACTACGGGATCGGCGAGAAAGTCGGACGCGCAGCCGAGGTCGCCGGGCGGCCCGAGGGCGCCGTTACGTCGCGGCCGAACCTCTGATCGCCGATTTTGGTTGCAGAGCACCCCAGTTTTAGGTATTCTCGCTTCCACCATGAGCGGATTCAGGATCCGGTAGTTCTCAGCAGCCGAGCTGGCGCGCGATCACCATCTGCTGCACCTCGTCGGTGCCCTCGCCGATCGTGAGGATCTTGGCGTCGCGGTAGAAGCGGCAGACGGGGTACTCCTCGATGTAGCCGTAGCCGCCGTGGATCTGGACCGCCTCCTCGGTCGCCCGCACGGCCAGCCGGCCGGTGATCAGCTTCGCTTGGGCCGCGGTCAGGGTGAACGACTTGCCCGCGTCCTTCTCCAGCGCGGCGCGCCAGGTGAGCAGGCGGGCCGCCTCGATCTGGGCCGAGAGGTCGGCGATCTTCGCCTGGATCGACTGGAACTTGGCGATCGGCTGGCCGAATGCCTGGCGCTCCTTGGCGTAGGCGAGCGCCTCGTCGAGGGCGCCCTGGGCGAGGCCGACCCCCATCGCGGCGACGCCGATGCGGCCGCCGTCGAGGATGTGGAGGAAGTTCTTGAAGCCGTCGCCGCGGCGGCCGAGCAAGTTGGACTCGGGCACGCAGCAGCCGTCGAAGGAGAGCGGCCGCGTGTCGGAGGCGTTCCAGCCCATCTTGCGGTAGGGCTCGCCCGTCTCGTAGCCGGGCGTCCCGTTGGGCACGATCAGGTTGGAGATCTCCTTGCGCCCGTTGGCCTCGCCGGTCACTGCGGTGATCGAGACGCAGCCCGAGATCTCAGTCCCCGAGTTGGTGATGAACTGCTTGGCGCCGTCGACGACCCACTCACCGTCCTCAAGCTTCGCGGTCGTGCGCACGTTGCCGGCGTCGGAGCCGGCCTCGGGCTCGGTCAGCCCGAAGGAGGCGAGGCGCCTGCCGCTGCAGAGCCGCGGCAGCCACTCGGCCTTCTGCTCATCCGTCCCCCAGAGGTAGATCGGCATCGTGCCGAGCGAGGTGTGGGCGGCCATCGTGATGCAGACCGAGGAGTCGATCCGGGCCAGCTCTTCGACCGCGAGCACGTAGGACAGCGTGTCCGCGCCGCCGCCGCCGTACTCCTGCGGGAACGGAATCCCCATCAGCCCGAGCCCGCCCATCTTCTCGACGATCTCGTAGGGGAACCGCTTCTCGCGATCCAGCTCCTCCGCCACCGGCGCGACCTCCTGACGGGCGAAGTCCCGCACCGTGTCGCGCAGCAGCCGCTGCTCGTCGCTCAGCTCGAAGTCCACGGGCCGATCTTATGCAGCGGGTTAGGCGATCGGCCGCTTGCGTGGGACACTGGCCCGTGTGACTCGCTCGCGGTGGAGGCCGCTCATGGCTGCCGCGGCTGTCCTCCTGCTGGGTGTTGCCGCTGCGCCTGCAGCAGGGGCTCCGCCCCAGTTCCTCGGCGAATTCCCCATCGCCGCCAAAGGCGGGTGCACGCTCTGCTCGGCGTTCCAGCTGGGCGACAGCGGCTCGAATCCCTACGAGGCGCCCTCCGACGGCGTGCTGACCAAGGTGAGCTTCTACGTCGGGCCCCTCGTCGAAGCGAGCGACTACGTCCAGGCACGGACGTTCCGGCGAACCGGCGGGTCGAGCGCGACGGTGATCAGCGAGGGAGAGAAACACCCGATCTTCGGACTCTCGGAGGGTGTGCACACGTACTTCGAGCGCATCCCGATTGCCGCCGGCGACGTGCTCGGCGGCCGCTTCGAGACCTCCCCCAACGTCAACGGCACCCCGCATGTCTTCGAAACCGCTTCCGCCTCGGACCAGGCCGGGGAATCGGCCTTTCCGGGCCCGGACCTCGGCGACTCCTTCACCGCATCCCCGATCTCCAACCGCCGCGTCAACATGAGGGCTACGTTCGAGCCCGACGACGACGGCGACGGCTACGGGGACACCTCGCAGGACCTCTGCCCCGGATCCCCGCTCGCCACCGTCGCCTGCACAGGCACTCTGTTCGGAAGCACGCTGCAGGGGCCTTACACAGTGAAAAACAGCTGCGGATACGCATGCCTGCGGATCCAGACGGCGGTCGCCGGCACGCCCACGGCGGCGCCCTTCGATGGTGTCGTCGTCCGCTGGCGCGTGCTGGCGCCCGCAGGCTCGTATCGCGTCCGCGTGCTCGGACCCTCCGGCGGACCCGCCTACTCGGTCCTCGGGTCGAGCGCCGCGGAGGCGGTCGCCTCGTTCCCGTTCGGGAGGATCACCACGTTCGAGAGCAGGCTGCCGATACCGGCCGGAGGCTACGTGGCCCTGCTGCCGCCGCCGTTCACGACCCAGACCTTCCGCGACCCCGCTCTCCCCGGCTCGACCTACGTGCAGCCGAACGACGCGCCGGACGGAAGCGTGATCAATGTCGGGAGTTGGACCCCCGTGAACGGCGAACTGTTCTACGACGCCGACATCGAGCCCGATGCCGATCGCGACGGGTTCGGCGACGTCAGCCAGGACTCCTGCCCGGCCGACGGTTCGACTCACGCCGCCTGCCCGCAACCACCGCCTCCGGTCGTCATCGTCGACAAATTCCCGCTCTGCCGCGGCAAGCGCGCGACCCGGGTTGGCGCCGCCGGCAAGGACGACCTCAGGGGCACCAAACGCGCCGATGTCATCGTCGGTCTCGGCGGGGATGACACGATCCGGGCGCTGGCCGGGAACGATCTGGTCTGTGCCGGCAAGGGCAGGGATAAGGTTCTCGGCGGTCCCGGCAAGGACCGTCTGCTCGGCGAAGGGGGAGTCGACACTCTCCGCGGCGGGCCCGGCAAAGACAAACTCGTCGGCGGGCCCGGCAAAGACCTGCAGCAGCAGTAGCCGGACCCGCGCGCCAGGGGTCGCGCTACAGCTGCAGGCTCTTGACCTGCAGGAGCTCCTCGATCGCGAAGCGCCCGTTCTCGCGGCCGTGCCCCGACTGCTTGTAGCCGCCGAAGGGCGCGATCGGGTTGAAGGCGCCGCCGTTGATCTCGATCTGGCCGGTGCGCAGGCGCTTGGCGACGCCGATCGCGCGGTCCTGGTCGGCTGACCAGACGCCACCGGCGAGGCCGTAGACGGTGTCGTTGGCGATCCGCACCGCGTCGTCCTCGCCGTCGTAGGGCTGGATCGCCAGCACCGGGCCGAAGATCTCCTCCTGGGCGATCGTCATCTCCGGGGTCACCTCAGAGAAGACGGTAGGGCGGACGAAGTAGCCGCGCTCGAGGCCCTCCGGAGGCGCGGCGCCGCCCGTGACCAGCTTCGCCCCTTCGGACTCGCCCTTTTCGATGTAGCCGCGCACGCGCTCGCGCTGCACCTCGGAGACGAGCGGCCCGAGCCTGGTCGAGTCCTCGAAGGGATCGCCGGGAGTAAAGGCCGCGGCCGTCTGCGCCGCGATCTCCTCGGCCTCGGCCAGCTTCTCGCGCGGGACCAGCATCCGGGTCAGGGCGCTGCAGGTCTGGCCCGAGTTGAGGTAGCACTTGGCGACGCCGTCGGGCACCGCCTTGCTCAAGTCGGCATCGTCGAGGATCACGTTGGGCGACTTGCCGCCGAGCTCCATCGCCACCGGCTTCACCGTCGCCGAGGCGAGCTCGGAGACGCGCCGCCCGGCGCGGGTCGAGCCGGTGAAGGAGACCATGTCGACGCCGGGGTGGCCGGCGATCGCCTCGCCGACGACCGGCCCAGTGCCGGTGATGAGGTTGAAGACGCCGGCCGGCAGCCCGGTGGCCTCGATCACCTCGGCAAGGATGAAGGCGTTCAGCGGGACGACCTCGCTCGGCTTGAGCACGACGGTGCAGCCGGCCGCCAGCGCCGGCGCGACCTTGGCGGCGATCTGGTTCAGCGGGTAGTTCCAGGGGGTGATCGCGCCGAGCACGCCGACCGCCTCGCGCAGCACTCTCGAGTTGCCGATCTCCTCCTCCCAGGCGACTTCCTCCATCAGCCCCGGCATCGCCGCGAACTGGCCCGTCGGCAGCCCCGCCTGGATGATCTGGCTCAGTTTCAGTGGCATCCCCAGCTCCTGGGCGATCGTCGCCGCGATCTCCTCGCTGCGCTCGCCAAGGCCGGCTGCAATCGCGCCGAGGTATCCGGCGCGCTCCTCGCGGCTGGTCTGCGACCAGGATTCGAAGGCGTCGCGGGCGGCGCGCACCGCGCGGTCGGCGTCGCCGGGCGTGCCGGCCGGGATCGTCCCCATCGTCTCCTCAGTGGTCGAGTTGACGACCTCGATCGTCTCTGAGCCCTCCGGCTCCACCCACTCGCCGCCGATGAAGATCCTGTCCTTGACCTGAAGCTCCGCCGCAGTCGCCATCCGTCTCTCCTCGCTGGTAGCCCTGATCGCCTGGCTGTACAGCCAAAGCTAGCGCGCCGCGAGCGCTGCGGCCTTCTCGGCGGCAGCTGTCAGGCCGGGGCCTGGGACGGGTCGGGCGTCGCGCGCGTGCAGGACCTTGCCGCAGCTCTCGCAGATGCCACGGTCACTGACCTGCCCGCCGCACTCCTTGTGCACGATCAACATCGGCGGGCCGCCCGCGGTGGGGGAGTGGCGATCGCCCCAAGCGAGCAGCGCCACCAGCGCCGGCCAGAGGTCGAGCCCCTTCTCGGTCAGGAAATACTCGAAGCGCTCGGGGGAGGTCTGGTAAGCGCGACGATCGAGGATGTCCTCCTCGATCAGGCGTTGCAGCCGGGCCGAGAGCACGTTGCGGGCGATGCCGAGGCCCTTCTGCAGCTCGTCGAAGCGGCGGTTGCCGTTCATCACATCGCGGACGATCAGCAGCGTCCAGCGCTCGCCGATCACCTCCAGCGAGCGGGCGATCGAGCAGACCTGATCTGGGTAGTCGTTGCCGAGCACGATTGTGATCTTCGCACACAAGGTTGCGTCAAGCAACTCACTCAGCTAGGGTGGGATCGAGAAAGAGTTGCTTCAAGCAACCCACGCTGACTTCGCCTTTATTCGCGGATAGGGCGAAAAAACACAAAGTCACCGGCAGAACGGAGGTACCGATGAGGCTGATCCCGAAATCCAGGCATCACCACCGAGCCAAGGCCCCGCGGGTCTCGATAAGCCAGGAGGAGATCACGGCGGACCTGCTCTACCCGGCAAGCCGCCGCCCCGCGCGTGAGCGGGATGCGACTAGGCGCGGGGGCGGTAGATGAGCCAGGACGGCGCCACCGAGGAGCGCATCGCCGCCGCGGCACGGGAAGGCGGCACCGCTGTCGACGCCGCGCTCGTCTTCGCCGAGGCTTCTCCGGAGACGACCCGTGAACGCACCCTGGTCTGGCAGGACCCGGCGCCGACGGCGGCTGCGGGAGCGACGATGACCGGCATGGAGTACATGGAAGCGATCGTCGCCGGCAAGCTGCCACCGCCGCCGATCGCGGTGACGATGCGGATGGGTCCGATCGAGCTGGGGGAGGGGCGAGCCGTCTTCGCCGGCGAACCTGGCGAGGAGCACTACAACCCGATCGGCGTCGTCCACGGCGGCTACGCCGCGACGCTGCTCGACTCGGCCCTGGGCTGCGCGGTCCACACCACGCTGCCCGCCGGCGTCGCCTACACCTCGCTCGGGCTCGAGGCCAAGTACGTGCGGCCGATCACCCGCGACACCGGCCGAGTGCTCTGCGAGGCCAACGTGCTCTACCGCGGTCGTCGCCAGGCCACCGCCGAGGCCAGTCTCACCTCGGCCGAGAGCGGCAAGCTGCTGGCGCACGGCAGCGCCACCTGCATGCTGCTCGGCGGCGAGTAAGAGTCAGTCGCCCAGCTTGCGAGCGAGCTCGACCAGGAGGCGGACGCCGAAGCCGCTGGCGTCCTTGCCGGTGTACTCGCGGCCGACGTCCCAGGCGGTGCCGGCGATGTCGATGTGCGCCCAGGGCGTCTCGCCGACGAACTCCTCGAGGAAGGAGCCGGCGTAGATCGTCCCCGCCTTGCGCTTGGCCGAGGCGTTGGTGAGGTCAGCGACGGTGCCCTTCGTCAGGTCCTTGTACTCAGGGTGCAGCGGCAGCCGCCAGACCAGCTCGCCGGTCTCGCGCCCGACCTCCTCGACCTCGCCGGCCAGCTCGTCGTCGTTGGCGATCAGTCCGGCGTAGGTCGAGCCGAGGGCGATCATCACCGCCCCGGTCAGGGTGGCGACGTCGACGACTCGCTCGGCGCCCAACTCGACCGCGTAGGCGAGCGCGTCGGCGAGGATCAGGCGGCCCTCGGCGTCGGTGTTGTTGACCTCGACCGTTTTGCCGTTGTACTGGGTGATGACGTCGCCGGGCTTGATCGCCGTGCCGGAAGGCATGTTCTCGGTCGAGGGGACGACCGCGATCAGGTTGGCGGGGAGTCCGAGCTCGGCGATCGCGCCGACCGCCTCCAGCACCGCTGCGGCGCCTGACATGTCCATCTTCATCTCGTGCATCGACCCCGAGGGCTTCAGCGAGATCCCGCCCGTGTCGAAGGTGACCCCCTTGCCGACGAAGCCGAGAGTGGGGCTCGTACCGCCACCTGAGTAGCGCAGCACGATCAGCTTCGGCTCCTCCTCCGTCCCCTGGCTGACGGCGACCAGCCCGCCCATCTCCTTGGCGGCGATCTGCTCGCGTCCCATGACCTCGACGCTCACCGCGTCGTGGGCGGCGGCGATCTCCTCGGCGCGCTGGGCCAGGTAGGAGGGCGTGGCGACGTTGGAGGGAAGGCTCTGCAGGTCGCGAGCGCGGTTCTGTGCCTCGGCGCAGACCCGCGCTGCCTCGACTGCGCCGGCGAGGGCATCGTCGGCGAGCACGGCCAGGGTCTCGATCTGGGTCGGCGGCGGATCCTCGGGGTCCCGGCTGCGATAGCGGTCGAAGCTCCAGCCGCCGAGGATCGTCCCGGTGACTAGCGCGGCAGCGGTCGCCTCGTCGTCAGCGGACTGGGGCAGCGCCCAGGCGATCGAGGCCGCCTTCAGGCGCTTTGCCTCACGGGCCGCCAGCGCCGCCGCGATCCGGGCTCGCTCGGCGTCCATCTCCTCGCTCTTGCCCAGCCCGACGACCAGCGCCCGGCCGGGACGCTCGGGATGGAGCAGCATCAGCTTCTTAAAGGCGCCCTTGGCGTCGCCCGCGCCGGCGGTCGAAGCCAGATCCCCGGGCAGCTCATCGCCGTCGTAGAGCCCGACGACGAGCAGGTCGGCCTCGACCTCGGGCAGCGCGGCTTGGCTCAGATCCACCTTCATCGAGGCGCGAGTCTATGCGTTGACTCACGCAGCCCGGCGCCTCCTCGCGCTATCTTCCAGTCCGAGCCGAGACCCGGCATAACGACCACAGAAAGGCAGTCATGCCCCACACAGTCATCCTTGGAACCGCGCGTACCCCCTTCGGCAAGATGGGCGGAACCCTCTCCTCTCTCGATGCGACCGACCTCGGTGGCGAGGCGATCGAGGCGGCGCTGGAGCGCTCCGGCGTCGACCCCGACCAGGTCCAGCAGGTCGTCTTCGGCCAGGTCCTGCAGGCCGGCCAGGGCCAGATCCCCTCGCGCCAGGCCCAGATCGCGGGCGGCATCCCCAAGGAGGTGCCCTCGGAGACGATCAACAAGGTCTGCGCCTCCGGCATGCGCTCGGTCGGGATCGCCGACATGGCGATCCGCGCCGGCGACACCGAGGTGGCGGTGACCGGCGGCATGGAGTCGATGAGCCAGGCGCCACACCTGCTCCCCGGGGCCCGCTTCGGCTACCGGATGGGCCATGTCGAGACGATCGACGCGATGGTCCACGACGGCCTCACCAACCCCTTCACCGAGAAGCAGATGATCAACGAGGCGAGCGAGGTCTCCAACGAGCTGGAGATCACCCGTGCCGACATGGACCGCTTCGCCGAGCGCTCGCACCGGCTCGCCGCCGAGGCGACCGACGCCGGCCGCCTCGCCGACGAGATCGTCGGCGTCACCGTCAAGTCCCGCAAGGGCGAAACGACGATCGAGGCTGACGAGGCGATCAGGGGGGACACCACGATCGAGACCCTCGCCGGCCTGCGCGCGATCGGCGGCGAGGACGCCACCCACACCGCCGGCAACGCTCCCGGGGTCAACGACGGCGCAGGCGCAATCGTCGTCGCCTCCGATGAGTGGGCCGAGAAGGAAGGGCGGACGCCCCTGGCGCGGGTCCTCTCCTACGGCGCCGTCGCCGACGACTTCCCGTACCTGGCCAAAACCCCCGCCAACGCTGCCAAGCAGGCCCTGGAGAAGATCGGCAAGAGCCCCGAGGACGTCGACCTCTGGGAGATCAACGAGGCCTTCGCCTCGGTCGCGCTCAACTCGGTGCGGATGCTCGGCGTCGACGAGGACAAGGTCAACGTGAACGGCGGCGCGATTGCCCTCGGGCACCCGATCGGCGCTTCCGGCGCCCGCATCGTCGGCGCCCTCGTCCACGAGTTGCAGCGCCGCGGCGGCGGCCTCGGCGTAGCCGCGATCTGCAGTGGCGGCGGCCAGGGCGACGCGATCGTGCTCGAGGTCAACGGCTCCTAGCCGAGAGGCCGGCTTGCAGCGGGCGGCTGCATTCTTCGATCTCGACAAGACCCTTATGGCGGGGTCGTCGGGGATGCAGTTCGCCCGCATCGCCGCCCGCCAGGGAATAGTCAGCCGGCGCCAGCTCGCCAGCTGGGGGTTCGAGCACCTGCGTTACCGCCTCCGCGGCACCACCGACGAGCGCACCACCGAGGTGCTGCGGGTCGCCCGCGAGCTGATCGCTGGGCTGCCGGAGCGGACCGTCGACCGGATGGGGCCCGAGGTGATGGCGGCGATCCTGCCACGCGTCTTCCCGCAGATGCTCGAAGAGGTCTATGCCCACCAGGACGCCGGCCGCGCCACCTTCATCGTCAGCGCTGCCGGCAACGGGGTGGTCGAGACGCTCGCCGCCGTACTCGGCATGGACGGCGGCATCGGCACTCGCTACGAGGTCGACGGGGAGGGCGACTTCACCGGTCGCTTCGACGGACCCTTCGTCTACGGACCGGGCAAGGTCGAGGCGATGGAGGCCTTCGCCGCGCGGCACGGGATCGACCTCGACTCCTCCTACGCTTACTCCGACTCGCTCTCCGACCTGCCGATGCTGCGCGCGGTCGGCAACCCGGTGGTCGTCAACCCGGACCCGCCGCTGGCCGAGCTCGCAAGGCAGGAAGGCTGGCAGACGATGCGCTTCGAGCGGCTCGGCCGCCGCCTCGTCGCGCTCGCGATCACGCTGCTGGCGACGGTCGGCGGCTTCGGCGCCTCTCGCGTTGCCGCCCGCCGCAAGCCGCCTCCCCGCCGCTTCGCCGCAAGGCGCTAGTCCACCTCGCGCCTAGACTGTGGTCCATGGCGGCGGAACCGAAGGCAAAGCCGGATCTGGAAGAGCGCGAGGCGGAGTTCTCGACTATGTCGGGGCACCCGATCGAGCCTCTCTACGGCCCGGAGCTCGCCCCCACAGATCCCGAGGAGACGATCGGGCGGCCCGGCGAGTACCCGTTCACCCGCGGCCCCTACGAGTCGATGTACCGGGGCCGGCTCTGGACGATGCGCCAGTTTGCCGGCTTCGGCACGGTCGAGGAGACCAACGAGCGCTTCCACTATCTGCTCGACCACGGCCAGACCGGGCTCTCGGTCGCCTTCGACATGCCGACGCTGATGGGCTACGACTCCGACCACGTCCGCAGCCTCGGCGAGGTCGGCCGCGAGGGCGTCGCCGTCGACAGCCTCGACGACATGGAGCAGCTCTTCGAAGGGATCCCGCTGGGCGGGGTCAGCACCTCGATGACGATCAACGCGCCGGCGGCGATCTTGCTCGCCTTCTACGTCCTCGTCGGCGAGGAGCAGGGCGTCTCGCCCGAGAAACTCGCCGGCACAATCCAGACCGACATCCTCAAGGAGTACATCGCGCAGAAGGAGTGGTGCTTCCCGATCGAGCCGGCGCTGCGCCTGGTCACCGACATGATCGAGTGGTGCTCGCAGAACATGCCGCGCTGGCACCCGGTCTCGATCTCCGGCTACCACATCCGCGAGGCCGGCTCGACCGCCCAACAGGAGCTCGCCTTCACGCTCAAGGACGGGTTCACCTACGTCGAGCGGGCGCTCGAGCGCGGTCTCGACGTCGACGACTTCGCCCCCCGTCTCTCCTTCTTCTTCAACGCCCACGTCGACTTCTTCGAGGAGATCGCCAAGTACCGGGCGGCGCGACGGATCTGGGCACGTGAGATGAAGGAGACCTACGGCGCCAAGCGCGAGGAGTCGATGCGGCTGCGCTTCCACGCCCAGACCGCCGGCGTATCGCTGACCGCCCAGCAGCCGCTCAACAACGTGGTGCGGACCTCGCTGGAGGCGCTGGCGGCGGTGCTCGGCGGCACCCAGTCCCTGCACACGAACTCCTTCGATGAGGCGCTGGCGCTGCCGACCGAGGAGGCGGTGCGGGTGGCACTACGAACCCAGCAGATCATCGCCCTGGAGTCCGGCGTCGCCAACACGGCCGACCCACTTGGCGGCTCCTGGTTCGTCGAGCAACTGACCGACGAGATGGAGCGCGCCGCCTACGAGTACTTCGCCCGCATCGACGAGATCGGCGGCATGGTCGAGGCAATCCGCCAGAACTTTCCCCAGCGGGAGATCGCCGATGCCTCCTTCACCTACCAGCGAGAGCTGGACGAGCGGCGGCGGATTGTGGTCGGCGTCAACGACTTCGCGCTCGATAACGAGGAGGAACCACCGATCCTGCGCATCGATCCGGCGCTGGAAGGCAAGCAGGTCGGCCGGCTCGAGACGACCAAGTCACGTCGCGACGGGAGCGCCGTCGAAGCCGCGCTGGCGGAGCTGAAGCGCGCCGCCGCGACCGAGGAGAACCTGATGCCCCCGATCATCGCCGCGGCGCGCGTCCGCGCCACCGAGGGCGAGATGATCGCGGCGATGCAGGAGGTCTTCGGCACCTACACCGAGTCGCCGGTGTTCTAGGGTTCCCCGCTGCGATGGAGGCCGCAACCGCCCGCAAGATCCGCGTCGTCGTCGCCAAGCCGGGCCTGGATGGGCACGACCGCGGCGCCAAGATCATCGCCAGGGCGCTGCGCGACGCCGGCATGGAGGTGATCTACACCGGCCTGCACCAGACGCCGGAGCAGATCGCCGAGACGGTGATCCAGGAGGACGCCGACGCGGTCGGCCTCTCAATTCTCTCCGGCGCCCACATGACCCTGGTGCCGCGGGTGGTCGAGTTGCTCGCCGAGCAGGGCGTCGACGACGTCCTGGTCACGGTGGGGGGGACGATCCCGGCCGAGGACATCCCGGAGCTGAAGAAGCTCGGGGTCGCCGCAGTCTTCACTCCCGGCGCCGGCACCGACGACATCGTCGAGTTCATTCGCGCCGGGGCCGAGGAGCGCCACGAGCGCGAAGCTTAGGGCCGTGTCCCGGTAGGGGCTCCACTTAACTTTTTCGGAGAGCGGCAGCGGCTGTCCGAGATTCGGGATAGGCCGAAAAAGTACAAGACGTTCCGCCCCTACCGGGACACGGCCCTCGGTCTTCGGCCGTGATAAGCATCACGCTGACGTTCACATCATCGCGTGCAATAGATAGACTGATTGACTGGTCAGTCAACGAGCCCAAGGAGGCTTCAACTTGAAGATCTGCGTCCTGGTCAAGGAGGTTCCGGACGCCGCCGTCCAGAAGCGCATCGACCCCGGCACGATGCGGATGGATCGCAGCGGCGAGAAGAACCTGAACCCCTTCGACACCCACGCAATCGAGGCCGCAATGCAGATCAAGGAGGGCGGTGCGATTCCGGTCGAGGAGGTCGTTGCGGTGACGATGGGCCCCGACTCCGCCGTCCGCGCCCTGCACAAGGCCGTCGCCCTCGGCGCCGACCGCTCGGTGCACCTCTCCGACGACGCGCTTGCCGGCTCCGACGTCTGCGCCACCGGCTACTCGCTGGCCAAGGTGCTCGAGTCCGAGAGCCCCGACCTCGTGCTGCTGGGGCAGCAGTCGGATGACGGCGAGTGCTACACGATCGGCGCCGTCGTCGCCGACCACCTGAAGATGCCCTCGCTGACCCAGGTGATCAAGATCGACGTCGCCGACGGCAAGCTGCGCTGCGAGCGCCAGGCCGAGTACGGCTACGACACGGTCGAGGTCGAGCTGCCGGCCGTGATCAGCGTCGGCGACGCGATCAACGAGCCGCGCTACCCGAGCCTGAAAGCGATCATGGGGGCGAAGAAGAAGCCCCTCGACGCAAAGGCGACCGGTGACGTCGGCATCGACGGTGGCATGGTCGGCCAGTCCGGCTCCAAGACCGCGGTCCTCGCGCTCAACCCGCCACCCGCCAAGGAGGCCGGGGAGATCATCGAGGACGAGGACACAAACGAGACGGTCGAGAAGATCGTCGCCTGGCTCGACGAGAGGAAGCTGATCTAGATGGCAGGCATCCTGGTTTACGCCCTCCACGACGACGAGGGCAACTTCAACAAGAACTCGCTCGGGGCGATCTCCGAGGCGGCCAAGCTGGCCGGCCAGATCGGCGGCGAGGCCGCCGCGCTGGTCGTCGGCGACGTCGCCGACGACGCCTGCGCCTCGCTCGGCAACTGGGGCGCGGCGAAGGTCTACCGCGCCAAGGACGTGCCCGAGGGCCTGGCCCAGCCGATCGTCGACGCGATGGCCAAGGTGATCCAGGACGAGGGCATCTCCTACGCCCTCTTCGGCGGCGGCCTGCTCGGCTTCGAGATCGGCGCCGGCCTGACCGCGCGCCTCAACGCCGGCGTGACGATGGAGGTGACCGAGGTCAAGGTCCAGGACGGGAAGCTCATCGTCGAGCGCCCGATCCTCCAGGACTCCGAGGTCGCCGACGTCGGCTACGTCTCAGAGCCGGGGATCATCATCGGCCGCCTCAACGCCTTCGACCCCAACGAGAGCGGCGGCACGGCCGAGGTGGTCGACGTCGCGGTCGAGCTCTCGCCCTGGTCGTCCAAGGCGAAGCTGGTCCAGCGCGGCGAGCAGCGCGGCGCCGACGTCAACATCGAGGACGCCGAGATCCTCGTCGGCGGCGGTCGTGGCCTCGGCGCTGCTGAGGGCTTCAAGCAGTGCGAGGAACTGGCCGAGGCGATGGGCGGGGCGGTTGCCGCCACCCGCGCCGTGGTCGATGCCGGCTGGTACCCCTACGCGGCCCAGATCGGCCAGACCGGCAAGACGGTCGCGCCGAAGCTCTACCTGGCCGCTGGCATCTCCGGCGCGATCCAGCACAAGGTCGGGATGCAGAGCTCGGAGAACATCCTCGCGATCAACAAGGACCAGAACGCGCCGATCTTCGAGTTCTCGGACCTCGGCGTGGTCGGCGACCTGCACAAGATCGTCCCCAAGCTGACCGAGGCGATCAAGGCGAAGAAGGGATAGACCCCGATGCCGGCAGTAGCGCCCAGCGAGTTCCCGCCGCCCTTCGATGCAGCCGAGGCGATCGGCCCGCCGACCGATCCCGAGGAGGATCGCATCGAGGTAGGCGTTGCGATCGTCGGCGGTGGGCCGGCCGGGTTGGCCTGCGCGAACAAGCTGATGCAGCTGCTCGAGAAAGAGTCGGAGCTGACCGAGAAGCTCGGCGAAGTGCCGGTCGCGGTGATCGAGAAGGGCAAGGTTGCCGGCGCGCACTTGCTCTCCGGGGCCAACATGAAGCCCTCGGCGATGGAAGAGCTCTTCCCCGACCTCGACAAGTCGGAGTGGCCGGTCTACCAGGAGGTGACCAAGGACGCGGTCTACGTCCTGACGCCGAAGCGGGCGATCCCGATGAAGCCGCCGCCCCCGGGGTTCCGCAACCACGGCAACTACGTCACCTCGGTCTCCAAGCTGAGCCGTTTCCTGGCCGAGAAAGCCGAGGAAGCGGGCGTCTACCTGCTCTCGGAGACCGCGGCGACCAAGCTTCTCGTAGAGGACCGCGTCGTCAAGGGCGTTCGCTCGGGCGATCGCGGTCGCGGCAAGGACGGCGAGGAGCTCGGCAACTTCGAGCCCGGCGCCGACGTGGTCGCCAAGGCGACGGTCCTCGCCGAGGGAACGGTCGGGCACCTCACCTACGCCGCCTACGACTACTTCGACATGCACGGCGCCGACCCGATGCGCTGGGAGCTCGGGGTGAAGGAGGTCTGGGAGGTCGCCAAGCCGCTCGACCGGGTGATCCACACGATGGGCTGGCCGCTGCGCAAGTCGCCGAAATACAACGAGTTCGGCGGCACCTTCATCTACCCGATGGGCGAGGACAAGATCTGCATCGGGCTCGTCGTCGGCCTCGACTACACCGACGCCACCTTCAGCTGCCACGACGCGCTGCAGCTGATCAAGACCCACCCCTTCATCAAGGATCTGCTCGAGGGCGGCAAACGGGTTGCCTGGGGAGCGAAGACGATCCCCTCGGGTGGCTACTTCGCGATGCCCAAGCGCCTCGCGGTGCCCGGCATGGTGGTCGCCGGCGACGCGGCCAGCATGGTCAACATCCCGACCCTGAAGGGCGTCCACTACGCGATGCACGCCGGCATGTACGCGGCGGAGGCGATCGTCGACGCGCTCAAGCAGGACTCGGTCAACTTCGAGGCCTACGACGAGAAGGTCCACAACTCGCTGATCGAGAAAGACATCTACGAATCGCGAAACATGCGCCAACCCTTCTCCAAGGGATTCTTCATCGGCGGCGCGATCGCCTCGGCGATGACGGTGACCAAAGGCAACTTCCCGGGAGGGCACTGGTCCCAGGAGCACGACTCTGAGATCCCGGTCGAGCTCGGCAAGGCCGGCGACATGTACCCCAAGCCCGACAACGAGCTGACCTTCGCCAAGCTCGACTCGGTCTTCCTCTCCGGCAACGCCACCCGCGACGACGCCCCCAATCACGTCCGGATCCAGACCAAGGTCCCGCGTGAGATCGCCCAGACCTGGGTCTCTATGTGCCCGGCCCAGGTCTACGAGATCCCCGAGGAGCAGCTCGAGAACGGCGCCGCCGAGGTCGACGTCCACGTCACCGCCTCCAACTGCGTCCAGTGCGGCGCGATCACCGCCAAGGGCGGCCGCCTCACCCTGCCCGAGGGTGGCGACGGGCCGCTGTACCAAGAGACGTAGCGGGTAGGCGGGGCGGGACACCCTCCGCCGGACAAATGCCGGGCTAATGAGCCCGGCATTTTGAGTATCCGCCCGTCTGAGGGTGTCCCGCCCCGCCTTTCGCTGACATTGCGCTATTGGCACAGAGTGCGCGTCACGCGTGCGTCGGGCCGAGTTACGGTCGGGCGATGGTCGTTGTCGGATCTATCGCGAGCCAGTTTGCCGGCGGCTTTGGGCTAGTTACCTTTGTAATCGTTTTGTCTGAGGTAATCGAGTAGCCTTGGGCTATGAATAGAACCAGGGCGCTCACACTCACCTTCGTGGTGACGATGCTTCTCGCCTCTGTCGCCTGCGGGGCGCTTCTCTCCCTGCAAGTGAGCCCGACGTTGATTGCCCTGATTTGCATGCTGATCGTAGGGGCGGGCTCCCACCTGGCATCCCGGATCGTCATGCACTACGGAGTAAGCGACTAAACAGCCGCCAGCAGGCGATTCGTCTGAGCTTCAGGCGGCGCGGGACTCTGGCTCTTCGGCACTGAAGTGGCCTGCCCGGCTGGCCCGACTCGACAGCCAGGGAGCTACGTCGAGGCTGTCGCTGCGGCGCGGTGAGGGTGGGGCTAGGGTCCACTCGTCGCAGCCGGCGAAGGCTTCGTCGAGGCGTTGCGCCATCGTGCTGCGGGGCCGGTCCTGGTCGAAGATCTCCTCGGGCATGGCTCTCCGTCCTGTCCTGTGTGGGGGGCGTCACGGAAGCCTCGCCCCTCCGTCGGACGAAAAACATGCAGCTTGCGAAAAGAGCGCGCAAATTGCGCGCTCTGTGCCTCGCTACTGGACGAATCACTAGTCATTGACGAATCCCGCAATCTCATCCGCCAGGCGCTCAGGTTGGTCGATCGGGACGAAGGTCCTCGAATCCGGGATCTGGACGATCCGGGCGTTGGGAGTCTCGGCGGCGAGCTTTTCCGCATGCTTGAGTGGGAAGACGCGGTCTCCGGGCGCCCAAGTCAGCAGGACCGGAAGATCCGAGTTGCGCAGCTTCTCTGCGGCCTCGAGGGTGTAGCGCTTGTTCATCCCGATCGTCACCTTTTTCAAGTCGCGCTTGACGCCGTCGTCATGCAGGCCCGGCTCCATCCAGGAAGCGATCAGCTCAGGCGGGAGCGGGTCCTTCGTGAAGGGCCGGAAGGCAGCTCGCGCCACCGCGCCGATCCTGAAGGGCGCGGCGAGCGCCGCCATTCCCCCCGGAAGCTTGACCAGCGGTGGCATTAGCTTGAACGGCCCCGGCGGGAAGTTGCTGTGGGTGTCGCAGTTGGTGAGGACGAGACGGCCGATGCGCTCCGGGTGGCGGGTGGCGAGCACCTGCGACATCGCCCCACCGGAGTCGTTGCCGACGATCGTCACGTCCTCCAAGTCGAGGGCCTCGAGGAAGCTCGCGATTGTCGCGGCGATCCCATAGGGAGTTAGGTCGGCGTCGGGCTTCATCGCGATTTGCTGCGCCCCGATTGGCCAGTCCGGGGCGAGGCAGCGGCAGCGACCGGAGAGGCGGTCGACGACCCCGTCCCAGAGGCGGCCGTCGACCAGGTAGCCGTGGACGAAGACCACCGGCTTGCCCTCACCGGCCTCTCGGTAGCGGATTCGCCCGGCTGGAAGGTCGATCTCGCGGCGGTCGGCAGGTGCGGTCATGGCGTCCTCCTGGTCGGCTTAGGCTGCATCAGGCGAGCTAAGATAGATACAAGCAGTATGAATGTCAACAGCCCGAAAGAAGAATCCACAGCTCCCCCCGAGGGCCGCCGCACCCAGGCAGAGCGCTCCGAGGCCACTCGTAGCGCCTTGATCGCCGCCGCTCGTCCCCTCTTCGCCGAGCGGGGCTATGCGGCCGTCGGCACCGAGGAGATCGTGCGGGCGGCGGGGGTGACCAGGGGCGCGCTCTACCACCACTTCGGCGGCAAGCGCGACCTCTTCGAGGCGGTCTACGAGCAGATCGAGGCCGAGCTGGCGGAGCGGATCGCCGCTGGGGCGCTCGCCGCCAACGCCGACTCTCCGCTCGAGGCGATGCGTGCCGGAGCGGACATGTTCCTGCAGGCATGCACCGAGCCGGAGGCGCAGCGGATCGTCCTCCTCGACGGGCCCTCGGTGCTCGATTGGGATCGCTGGCGCGAGATCGCCGCCAAGTACGGCCTCGGCCTGATCGAAGCCAGCCTCGAGGCGGCGATCGAGGCGGGGGCGATCGCGCCGCAGCCGGTGCGGCCGCTCGCCCACGTCCTGCTGGGCGCCCTCGACGAGGCGGCGATGCTCGTCGCTCGTGCCGAGGACCCGGAGCGGATGCGCGAGGAAGTCGGTCGCACCCTCGACACGCTGATCGGTGCTCTCAGCACCGAGGCGCCTTCTAGCTGATTACGCAGTCTCGGAGACTTGGGGGAGTGGCTCTAGCGCCGCGCTGTCGCGGGCGACGCCCCGTGACTCCTTCTGCGCGTACATCCGCACGTCGGCAAGTCGCAGGACCTCGGAGGGGTCGCTGGCCTCGCGCGGGATCGCCGCCGCGCCCCAGGAGGCGCCCACCTCGAATCCGGGCCCCTTCGCGCTGAGCGCCTTCGCCGCCTCGCGGGAGGCGGGGTCGAGGCGGTCCTTGTCGCAGGAGAGCAGCACGCAGAACTCATCGCCCCCGACCCGGTAGGCGGTCCCGTCCTTGCCGACGGCATCGCGCAGCGAGTGCCCGAGGCGGGCGAGCAGCTTGTCCCCCTCCGGATGGCCGAAGGTGTCGTTGAAGTGCTTGAAGCCGTTGAGGTCGAGGAAGAGCAGCGCCGCGGGACGCTCGTCGCTCGCGCGCTCGCAGAGTTGCTCCAGGTCAACCTGGAGCAATCCGCGGTTGCCGAGGCCGGTTAGAGGGTCGGTGCGCACCTGCTCGAGCAGCGTTTTGTTCTCCCTGTCGCTCATCGCCAGGCGGACGATCACGGCGGTCATCGTCGACGCCCACAGCACGGTGGAGAGGCCGCTGGTGGCGCTGAAGTACTGCATCCCGAAGAGCCCGATCATCACCCCGGCGAAGAGCGCCGGGACGACGATCTCGCGCCGGTTGTCGTCCCCGAGGGGGGAAGTGATCTCCGCTGCCGCGGTCGGTTGCCAGACACTGGCGCCGAGGCAGACAGCAGCCACCAGGTAGATCGGGTCGATCCATTCGCCACCGGGCAGCGTCCCGTCGGTCGACTGCAGGGTGAAGGCGATGTCGGCGATGACCAGGGCGGCAAGGCCGGCGAGGAGCAGCGACCAGGTGCGCCCCGGCCGCCAGCCGGTCAGGGCGACGACGCCGACGACCATCGAGACCATCGCGATGTCGCCCAGCGGGTAGGCCAGCGTGGTGATCACTTCGATCGGGGCCCCGGTCGCCTTCTCGGCGACGAAGTCGAAGACGAAGGCAGCGCCCAGCGCTGCGGTTCCGAGCGCCGCTATCGCCCCGTCCATCCACAGCCGCCAGTTCATCTCGTGCGCCCTGGCGCGGACCAGCATCGCCAGGCCGGCGTAGGCCAGCGGGTAGAAGGCGAGGTAGAAGGCGTCGGCCAGGGACGGATAGGGCGCTGACGGGTTGTCTTCGATGAAGGCGGTCCAGTAGACCTCTCCGAGACCCCAGCAGATGATCCCCAGCCCGATTAGCAGCCAGGCACTCTGCTCCCGCTTGTAGGCGGAGGCCCTGACCAGGCAGGCGAGTCCCGACCCGAGCACGACGGCGTCGTAGAGCGGGTCACCGAGCGCGAACTGGAGGCCGTCGCCGACGCCAAACCAGTCGTGGAGGATGACGATCGCAGTGCCTCCCAAGAGGAGCACCGCCAGGGCCCGGCGCAGGAAACGCATTCGGTCCGGGTGGCTCGTTGTCGCTTCCGTGGCTTCCACTGTCCAGCTATCGGCACAACTGCCCCGGTTTTCAAGCCCTGGATCGGCAAATTGCGCCAGTCATCTAGACTGGATGGCGATGAAGGCAGGAATTCACCCCGAGTACACGCTCGCCAACGTGCACTGCTCCTGCGGGAACCAGTTCTACACCCGCTCGACTGTCGCCGATCTCCATGTCGAGCTCTGCTCGGATTGTCATCCGTTCTACACCGGCAAGCAGAAGCTCGTCGACAGCGGTGGCCGAGTCGAGCGTTTCCAGCGCCGCGCCGCCAAGCACGCCAAGGCGACGCGGAGGTAACTCCGATGGGGGTCTCGTCCAACGGGGCCGACCCCCTGCGGATGCCGGACGGCGCTCTGGTCGCCAAGCGCGACGCGCCCGTCGGCGGTCAGGCAGTGCTGGAGGGGGTGATGATGCGTGGCGTCTCGACCTGGGCGGTGGCCGTCCGCAACCCCGAGGGGGAGGTCGAGATCAGCTCCGAATCGCTAGTTCCCTGGGCGAAGCGCCACCGGCTCTGGCGCGTCCCGGTAATTCGCGGCGTCGTCGCTCTGGGCGAGTCGCTGAAGATCGGCTTTCGGGCTCTGGCGATCTCCGCCAACGCCCAGCTGGAGGATGACGAGGAAGGCAACAAAGAAGAAATCGGCGGCTGGGTCTGGGGCCTAACGATCGCCCTCTCGCTGGCGCTGGCAGTCGGCCTCTTCTTCGTGATCCCGGTCGGGTTGACCAGCCTGATCAAGGATGAGCTCGGCTCCTCGTTGCTCTTCTGGCTGGTCGAGGGAGTCCTGCGCACGGCGATCTTCATCGGCTACATCGTCGTGATCAGCCGGCTGCCGGACCTGCGCCGCGTGTTCGAGTACCACGGCGCCGAGCACAAGACGATCTCCTGCTACGAGGCCGAAGACGAGCTGGTTCCGGCCCGCGCCAAGCTCTACTCGCGCTTGCACCCGCGCTGCGGGACCAGCTTCCTCCTGATCGTGATGGTGCTGGCGATCTTCGTCTTCGCGCCGATCGGGCTGCCGGCGTGGTACTGGCTCCTGGCCTCGCGCATCCTCGGCATCCCGCTGATCGCCGGACTCTCCTACGAGGTGATCAAGTGGGCCGGCAAAAACCGGCGCAAGCGCTGGGTGCGGGCCTTGATGTGGCCGGGCCTGATGCTGCAGAACCTGACCACGCGCGAGCCCGACGAAGAGCAGCTGGCAGTGGCGATCGCCGCGCTCGAGAAAGTGCTCGAAGTGGAGAAACCGGGCGAGGTCGAAGAGTCGCCGATCGAGATCGTCGCGTAGCGCGAAGCGGCAGGTCTATGTTGTCTGCATGATCGACTCTCTCGTCGAGCAAATAGAAGCGCGGTTCTCCGAGCTCGAGGGGCTGATGTCCGATCCCGAAGTGATCGGGGACCGGCAGCGCTATGCCGAGGTGGGGCGGGAATACCGGGAGCTGGAGCCGGCGCGGCGGCTGGCGGGCGAGTACCGGATGCTGAAGGACGATCTGGAGGGGGCTCGGGAGCTGCTCGCCGAGGACGGCGACGACCCGGAGTTGCGGGAGCTCGTCGAGGAGGCGCCGGCGAAGCTGGAGGGGCTCGAAGAGGAGATCCGCCTGGTGATGGTCGAGCGCGACCCCAACGACGCCAAGAACGTCCTGGTCGAGATCCGCGCCGGGACCGGGGGGGACGAGGCAGCGCTCTTCGCCGGCGACCTCTACAAGATGCTCAGCCGCTACGCGGAGGAGCGCGGCTTCTCGACCGAGGCCCTCTCCCAGTCGGCGGCTGAGGTCGGCGGCTTCAAGGAGCTCACCTTCGCGGTCAAGGGCGAGGGCGCCTACTCGGTCTTCAAGTACGAGGGCGGCACGCATCGCGTGCAGCGCGTGCCGGAGACCGAGTCGCAGGGCCGCATCCACACTTCGACCGCGACCGTCGCGGTGCTGCCGGAGGCGGAGGAGGTCGAGGTGGAAGTCGATCCGAACGACCTCCAGATCGACGTCTACCGCTCCTCCGGCCCCGGCGGCCAGTCGGTCAACACGACCGACTCGGCGGTGCGCATCACCCACCAACCGACCGGGATCGTCGTCTCGATGCAGGACGAGAAGTCCCAGCTCCAGAACAAGGAGCGGGCTATGCGGGTGCTGCGAGCACGGCTATACGAGCGCGAGCTGGCCGAACAGCAGGCGAAGGTCGCCGCCGAGCGCAAGGCCCAGGTCGGGATGGGGGAGCGCTCGGAGAAGGTCCGCACCTACAACTTTCCCCAGGGCCGGGTCACCGACCACAGGATCAAGCTCACCTCGCATGACCTCGACGGCGTGCTTGGCGGCGCCCTGGATCAGTTCACCGACGCCCTCGCTGCGGAGGAGAGGCGGCAGCGCCTCGCGGCTGCGGCCGGATGAAGAGCCGTGGCGACGGTTCGCGAAGCGCTCACCGCTTCCGTTGACGCGCTGAGGGCGGCGGGTGTAGAAGACCCGCGCCTCGACGCCGAAATTTTGCTTGCCGAAGCGAACGGCTGGGATCGCGCGACCCTGGTCGCCAACCCGTCCGCTGACGTCCCGGCGCTCGCTGCGCGCCGGTTCGGGGAGATGGTTCGTCGCCGGCTCCGGCGCGAGCCGGTCGCCTACATCCTCGGTCGCAAGGGGTTTCGCAGGATCGAGCTGGCGGTGGACCGGCGCGTTCTCATTCCGCGGCCAGAGACCGAGTTGCTCGTAGAGCTGGCGCTGGAGCTCCAGCCCAGTTTCGTGCTCGACGTCGGCACCGGATCTGGTGCGATTGCCCTTGCTGTTGCCGATGAGCTGCCTGCCTGCAGGGTTACGGGCACCGACACCTCGGCAGCGGCACTCGAAGTGGCTGCAGCCAACGCCGAGCACCTGGGGTTCAACGATCGGGTTCGCTTCATCAAGGGCTTGCTGCCAGCGGGCGAGAAGTTCGACCTCATCGTCGCCAACCTGCCCTACGTCGCCCGCGGCGACTGGCCGAGCCTGCAGCCCGAGGTTGCGCAGTGGGAGCCGCGCGAGGCGCTGTTCGCGGGCTCCGATGGGCTTGACGCCATCCGCGCGCTTCTCCGCGAGTGCGAGCGCAATTTCCTCCGCTATGCGGAAGGAAATGCGTTCGCGGGGGCAGAGGTGATGGCGCTGGAGGTGGGGGAGGGACAGGCTCCGGCGGTGGCCGAGATGCTGCGCGAGGCCGACTTCGGCAAAGTCGAGACCAGGCTCGACCTGGCCGGGATCGAGCGGGTCGTCGTCGGCAAGGACAGGGCGACGAAGTGACGGAGATCGTCTCGATCGAGCGCGACGGCGCCGATGCGACGCGCTCGGCGCTGGAGCGCTGTATCGCCGCGGGTGGCGTCGCGGTCTTCCCCGCCGACGGCCTCTACGGCCTCGCCTGCGACCCGCTCGACGAGGCGGCGATCGCACGTATCCACGAGATCAAGGGTCGCGACGAGGGCAAGCCCTCCGCGGTCATGTGCTTCTCGCCGCTGGCGATGCGCGAGCTCGTGGAGGGGCTGGGACCTCGGGTAAGGAAGGCGGTGGGCGCGCTGCTCCCGGGCCCGGTGACCCTGGTGGTCGACAATCCGCAGCGCCGCTACCCGCTGGCCTGCCGCGAGGACCCGGAGCGGCTCGGCGTTCGCCTGATCGACGGGCCGCTCGCAGGGGCGATGTGCCCGCTCTTCCAGACATCTGCGAACCGCAGCGGCGATCCGGCGCCGGCGCGCTTCGACCGGGTCTCCGAGGCGATCGTCGAAGCGGTCGACCTGGCAATCGACGGTGGCGCCCTCACCGGCCTTCCCTCGACCGTGGTCGACCTCTCTCGCATCGACGAGACCGGCGAGTGGCGGGTTCTTCGCCAGGGCGCCGCAGATGAAGCAGAGCTCGCTGACGCAATAAGTGTTCTAGTTGACTAGAACAGCAAGGAGAGCTACTGTGTTCTTTAATGGCACAGCAAGCATTGGCGCATGAGGAGGGGAATCCTTTCTCGACCGACCGCGACGACGAGCTCCCGGTCGGGGTTCAGCTGGCCTGGCGACTGCGGGCGCTGATCTCGGCCGGCCGGCTTCCGGCCGGCGAGCGCCTGCCGAGCTTTCGCCGCCTGGCGGAGTGGGCGGGGGTCAACGTCAACACGGTGCGGGCGGTCTACGCCGATCTCGAGGACCAAGGCCTGGTAGTCAGCCGCCAGGGCCAGGGAACCTTCGTCGCCGAGGGCGTCGAGCCAGCGCCCCGACTGGAGGAGATTGCGGTCGGGGCGCTGCGCCACGCTCAGAACGAGGGATTGAGCCCACGCGAGCTGGCGGTCGTCGTTGCCGCCTGCGCCAGCATGCCGGGAGCGCTGGATGAGGCTGAGTCGTCGCCGCAGCCGTCGATCGACCTTCCCGACCCCGGGGAGGAGAGCGAGGCGATCGAGGTGCGGAACGAGCTGCGCCGCCAGATCGGCCGCCTCGAGGGCGAGCTCGCCTCTTACGTCCGCGACCTGCCCGACTGGCTGCCGACCGCGCGCCTGCGCGCCGAGGCGCACATCGCCGGCGTCGAGGAGCTGGAGCAGACGCGGGACACGCTCATCGCCCAGCTCTCTGAGGCGCAGAAGGCAGCCGAGCTGCGCGCACGCGAAGAGGACCGGGCGCGCGCCCGGCGCCAGGAGCCGAGCCCGGGGCCGCTTGGCCGGGCGATGAGCTGGTGGCGCAGCAAGTCCTAGCCCGGGCCCTCCTGCCGGCCAAGTCGAGCTTCGAGCAGGTGGGCAGCATGATGCTGCTTACGACGCGGACGATCGTGGCGGCGATCCGGCCGCCCTATCCCTACGGGGAGGAGCTGGTCGGGCAGTTCCTCTTTGCGCTCAAGCTCTGCTGGTTTCCGCTGCTGGTCTCGACCTTTGCCCTCTGTCTTGGCGCCCCGGGCCTGCAGGCTGCCAACGCGCTCTCCCTGTTCGGCGCCATGGACCGACTCGGTGGCTTCTTCGTGCTGGCGGCGATTCGCCAGATCGGGCCGATCGTCACCGCGGTCGTCGTCGCCGGCGTCGCGGGGACCGCGATCACCGCCGACCTCGGCGCCCGCAAGATCCGCGAGGAGCTCGACGCCCTGCAGGTGCTGGGAGTCGACCCGGTCAAGAATCTAGTCGTGCCGCGCTTCCTGGCCTTGATGCTGATCACGGGGCTGCTGGACGCATACGCGCTGGTCTTCGGGCTCGCCGGCGGCGTCCTCACCGAGCTCATCTACAACCAGCCGCTTGGCGGTTTCCAAGCGACTCTTTTCGCCAACGCCTCGATCGCGGACCTCTGGGGCTCGGTCGTGATGTGCACGACTTTCGGGGCGATCATCGCGATCGTCTGCTGCTACAAGGGGATGACCGCTTCCGGAGGCGCTGCCGGCGTCGGCCGTGCCGTCGACCAGGCGGTCGTGATCTCCTTCCTCGGAGTCTTCGCCTTCCTCTACGTCTTCACCGCGGTCCTGCTCGCGACCAATCCGGAACTGCAGGCCATACGGTGATCGGCTGGCTCGACGCTCCCCGCGGCTGGCTCGACGCCTTCGGCGAGATCGCCCGCTTCGGCTCACGGGTGATGGGGCTGGTCTGGAGCGGGCGCGTCTTGGGGTTCTTCGGCGAGAGCCTGCGTCAGGCCGGGATCCTGATCCTCGGGTCGGCCCTGGTGATCTGGGTCTTCGTCTTCATCCTCGGCTTGCAGTGCGGCATCCTTGGCGCCTACCTCTTCCGTGCCCAGGGGGCGCCGGGCTATGCCGGGCTCTTCTCGGCCTGGTGCGACCTGCGCGAGGCCCTGCCCTACGCCTTCGGCTACATCCTCGCCGCCAAGGTCGGCACCGGGATCGTCGCCGAGCTCGGCGCGATGCGGATCTCCGACGAGATCGACGCGCTCGAGGTGATGGGGATCCAGCCGGTGACCTTCCTCGCCGCGACGCGTCTGCTCGCCGCCTGGATCGCCTTTCCCTTCATCTACCTAGTCGGGGTCGCGGTCATGTACTTCGCCAGCTATATCGCTGTGGTCGAGCAGGTGGGCGACGTTTCCTCGGGCGGCTACCTGCTGATCTTCTGGATGTTCCAAAACCCTCCCGACCTGATCTTCAGCCTGGTCAAGGGCATGGCGATGGCGACCACGATCGTGCTCGTCGGTTGCTACTACGGCTATACGGCCAGCGGCGGGCCGGTCGGCGTCGGCGCGGCGACGGCGCAATCGATGGTGGTCAACATCATCCTCGTCCACATCATCGGCATGATCGGCACCGTGGTCTTCTGGGGCGCCAACCCGCGTGCGCCAATCGGCGGCTGAGCTCGCAGTCAGCAGTTCTGGGGGCCGTCGCGGTAGGGCAGGCGGACGATCCGGGTCGAGCGGTTGTTGCGCTCGTTCTCCTCGTAGAGCAGGTTCTGCGGGTCGACCTGCATGACGAAGGCGAAGCAGCCGCGCAGGCCGCTGATGTTGACCCACTGGCGGTCGTAGGTCGAGGGGTAGATGTCCGACCAGCCGACCGAGGTGCCGAGCCTGACCCGCTCGCGGCTCGGGTCCTGGCTGCAGGCGGGATAGACGCGATGCTCGGGGGAGCGCCTCATCGCCTTGGTGCGCTCGAGGTCGCGGAAGCAGTAGAAGACCTTCGGCCCCTGCCTCACTCGCTGCAGGGGGCGGCGGCTCTGGTCGAGCGACCAGATCTCCATGCTGAGCGGGTCGTGCACCTTCCAGTAGGAGCCGCCCCACTCGTAGCCGACGCTGTAGAAGTGCAGCTTCGCCTCGGTGCGGAAGATCTCGACGCCGCCGCCGGCCCTGTAGATCGCCTGGTTGGCTTTCATCCAGTTGCGCTTGTAGCGCTGACCCCGCAGCTCCATCGGACCGCGCCCCCGGGAGCGGATGTCGTTGCCGGCGTGCAGCAGCGTGCCGCCGCCGTAGCCATAGCCGCCGCCGCTTCGCTCGACGTAGAGGTCGGCGGCGGGACCGACCTTCAGATCCGGGCAGAGCAGGCGGCCCGCATCTGGCCCTTCGCAGGGGTTTCCGGTCACAGCTGTCGCGCTTGTCGGAAGCGCGGCCGCGGCCAGGCAGAGGCCCGTGACGAGGAGCGAGAGGCGGGGTCTCACCGGCCCCAGGCTATCCATGACCGTTGGTAAGGTCGGCTCCCGTGGCCGAGCTACCCGAGAACCTGCAATCCGCGCCTCTGGTCGAGGTCGATCCCGAGATCGCCGCTGTGCTCGAGGCCGAGCTGCGGCGCCAGCAGGGGACGCTGGAGATGATCGCCTCGGAGAACTTCGTGCCCCAGGCGGTGCTCGACGCGGTTGGGTCGGTGCTGACCAACAAGTACGCCGAGGGCTATCCCGGCCGCCGCTACTACGGCGGCTGCGAGGAGGTCGACGTCGCCGAGCAGCTGGCGATCGACCGCGCCAAGGACCTGTTTGGCGCCGAGCACGCCAACGTCCAGGCTCACGCCGGGGCGCAGGCCAACAACGCCGCCTACATGGCGCTGCTGGAGCCGGGCGACACCTTCCTCGGGATGGCGCTCGACCACGGCGGTCACCTCAGCCACGGGATGAAGATCAACGTCTCGGGCAAGCTCTACAACCCGGTCCCCTACCACGTCCGCCGCGAGGACCTGCGGGTCGACATGGACGAGGTGGCGAGCCTCGCCGAGGAGCACGAGCCCGCCTTGATCGTCGCCGGCTGGTCCGCCTACCCGCGCCAGCTCGACTTCGCCGCCTTCCGCCAGATCGCCGATTCGGTCGGGGCGAAGCTGATGGTCGACATGGCGCACTTCGCCGGTCTCGTCGCCGCCGGCGAGCACCCCAATCCCGTGCCCCACGCCGACGTCGTCACGACGACGATCCACAAGACCCTCTGCGGGCCCCGCAGCGGCATGATCCTCTGCCGCGAGGAGTACGCGAAAGCGATCGACAAAGCGGTCTTCCCCGGCCAGCAGGGCGGGCCGCTGATGCACACGATTGCCGCCAAGGCGGTGGCGCTGCGGATCGCAGCCAGCGAGCCGTTCCGCGCCCGCCAGCGGCAGACGGTCGCCAACGCCAAGGCTTTCGCCGCGGGTCTCGAAGCGAACGGGGTGCCGGTCCTGACCGGCGGCACCGACGTCCACCTCGTCCTCGTCGACCTCACCCCGAGCGGGCTCGACGGCAAGACCGCCGAGGACCGGCTCGAGCAGGTCGGGATCACCGTCAACCGCAACGCGATCCCCTTCGACGAGAGGCCGCCGATGAACCCCTCCGGCTTGCGGATCGGCACTCCGGCGCTGACCACCCGCGGCCTGGTCGAGGAGGACATGGAGGAGATCGCGACGGTGATCGCTACCGCCCTTTCCGATGAGTTCGACTCGCAGAAGGATGGTCTCTCGGAGCGAACGCGGGCTTTGATGGAGCGCAACCCCCTGTACTCCCACCTCGCGCCGACTGCCGTTTGAGGATCTGGGTCGATTGCACGGCGGCTGCGCACCCGCTGGTGCTGCGGCCAGTCATCGAGCGGCTGGAAGAGCGCGGGCACGAGGTCCTCGTCACCGCCCGCGAGTATGGCCAGACGCTGGGGATCCTCGAGCGGCTCGGCATCCCGCACATCGCCGTCGGCAGCCATGGCGGCGCCTCCGCGCTCGGCAAGGGGAGGGCGCTGGCGGGGCGCTCGGCGCGACTGGCGCGCCTACTGCGCGGACAGCGGCCTGATCTCGCCGTCGCCCACGGCTCGGTCGACCTCGCCGTCGTCTCGGCGCTCCAGCGCATTCCCTCCGCGCAACTGCAGGACTACGAGTTCGCAGGCTGGCAGCGCCAGATCGCCTTCCGCGTGGCCAGGCGGGTGCTGGTCCCGGACGCGATCCCGCTCGAGCGTCTGGAGCGGATCGGAGCGAAGGAGCGCAAGCTGGTCCGCTATCCGGGCCTGAAGGAGGAGTACTACCTGGCGGACTTCGAGCCCGACCCGGCGGTGGTCGAGGAGCTCGGGCTCGATCGCGAGAAGGTGCTCGTCGTCCTCCGCCCGCCGCCCGAGACCTCCGAGTACCACGCCCGCAACGATCTCTATGGAGAGGCGATCCGGCGCCTCACGGGCAGCGCGGACGCGCAGGCGGTGGTGATCCCCCGTACCGAGCGCCAGGGGGACGAGGTGAGGGGGATGGGCGCTGCCAACCTGATCGTCCCCGAGCGTGCGATCGACGCCCAGAGCCTGATCGCCTACGCCGACCTCGTGGTCAGCGCCGGCGGCACTATGAACCGCGAGGCGGTGGCGCTCGGCACTCCCGTCTTCACCACCTTCGCCGGGCGCATGGGAGGGGTCGACGAGGCCCTGATCGCGGCCGGCCGGCTGCAGGTGCTGGACGACCCCGCGGCCCTGCCGCTGCGCAAGCGCGAATCTCCAGTCGGCGTGCTTCACCCGCGCGACCCGGCTCCGCTGGTCGACGGCGTGCTCGGCGCTGTCGAGACCGTCGAGTAGCCTGAGCCGGCCCCGCATCTCTCTCGGGGCAGCGAAATGGCCGCGACGACAACCGACGCCGTCCTTGCCTTCATCGCAGCGGCAGCGATTGCCTGGCTGCTGGTGCCGTACGCCGAGCGACTCGCCCACAGGCTCGGGGCGATCGACCTCCCCAAGGAGCGGGGGCTGCACGACAAACCGATGCCGCGGCTCTCGGGCCTGGCGATCTTCGTCGCGATCGAGGTATCCGGCTGGATCTGGCTGCCGGCCGACGGCGAGACCCGCTCGATCCTGATCGGAGCGGCGGCGATCGCCCTCGTCGGCGTGATCGACGACGTGCGCGGCCTGCCGGCCTTGCCGAAGCTGCTGGGACAGGTCGGCGCCGCCCTGATCCCGGTCCTGGGAGGAGTCCATCCCGAGGTCCTCACCCTGCCCTTCGTCGGCGGCTTCGAGCTCGGCTGGGTCACCTACCCGCTGACCGTGATCGGGATCGTCGCCGTGGTCAACGTGATCAACTTCATCGACGGCATCGACGGCCTCGCCGCCGGCGTCTGCACGATCGCCGCCATCGCCCTGGCGGTGATCGCCCTCTCGCTCGACCGCAACGCGGCCGGCGTGCTCGCGGCGCTGACCGCGGGCGGAGCGCTCGGCTTCCTTCGCCACGGCTTCCCACCTGCCTCGAGCTTCATGGGCGACACCGGCTCCAACCTGCTCGGCTACCTGCTCGCCACGGCCGCGGTCCAGGGCGCTCTCAAGACCAACGCCGTCGTCGCCCTCGTCCTGCCGCTGGTCGTCCTCGCCGTGCCGATCCTCGACACCGGCTTCGTCGTCGCCAAGCGGCTCAAGTACCGCCAGCCGATCTACCGGGCAGACCGCTGGCACTTCCACCACCGCATGGCCAACATCGGCTTCTCACAACGCCGCACCCTCGCCTACCTCTACGGCTGGGCCCTGGTGATGGCGGGCCTGGCGATGGCGCTGCGCTTCATCCCCTACAGCGACGATCGCGGCGACTTCGATGCCCTCTGGACGGCGGTGGTCGCAGCCTGCGGCCTGCTGGCGCTCGCCGCCAGCGTCTACCTGGTCAACGTGCTTGAGATCCTCAAGCTGCGCCGCACCCGCCTGCGCCAGCTGGTCGGCGTGCGCCGCGATGCGGGCAGGCCGGAGCCGCAGGCCGAAGAGGTCGACCGCGCGGTGGCCCGCGAGCTGGAGACCGGGACTTTCCCTGCGATCGACCCCGAGACCGGCGAGTTCGAGGCGATCGACCCGGAGGATGCAGGGCATTAGTGACAGGTTGTGACAAGCCTCACGAACTGGCTCTAGAAAGCCGATCGCGGGCCTTTCGGATATAGTCGCTCGTCCGCCCGCCTCCAGGGTTCGGGCGCTTCTTAT
Organism: uncultured Solirubrobacterales bacterium; assembly: GCA_963728045.1. GTDB lineage: Bacteria > Actinomycetota > Thermoleophilia > Solirubrobacterales > 70-9 > VRUE01. The sequence goes on along the minus strand of CAVSIE010000002.1, from coordinate 412,951 downwards.
GTCTCCTCCCAAGCACGTCGACCTCGTGGTCCTAATAGCCGCGCTCGCGGTTTTCGTGCTTGGCGATTTGCCACTCGTCGGCTATGCGGTGGCCGCCGCTGCCTGGCTCGCCCAGCGCGGCATCCAGGTCGTGGCCGGCCGTCACGCGAACCGGGAACTGGTCGCGGGCAACCGCCAGCGGGCGATGGGGACGATCGCGGCGACATCGCTCGCCCGCGTCTGGCTGATGGTCACCGCGGTGCTGTTGGGTGGCCTGCTGGCCAGCCACGAGGCCGGCCTTGCCGCGGCGGTCCTGCTGGTCGTGCTGTTCACGGTCTCCTTCGCCGCCCAGGGCATCGCCCAGCTCTTCGCGGCGCCCGAAGGGCAGGGGGTCTCGTAAGCGTGGAGGCGGCAACGGCAACCACGGGCGCGGCCCCCTCAGGAGGCCTCAGCACCAAGGCCAAGGTGCTGATCGGCCTCGGCGCTTACCTCGCGATCACGGTGCTGATGCTGCTGGTCTTCGGCAGCGACGGCAAAAACGAATCCTTCCAGCCCCAGAACGAGTTCAAGCTCGAACCGTGGGTCTCGATCCACCTCGGCAGCCTCGACCTCAGCATCAACAAGGCCGTCCTCTACCTTGCTCTGGCCAGCGGCCTGACGATCTTCACGATGGTTTGGATCAGTCGCCGGATGGCGGAGAAACCGAACCGGGTCCAGACCGCGATCGAGGTCTCCTACGACTTGACCAAGAACAACATCACCGGCGGCAACCTCGACGCGAAAACCGCGGTGCGCTGGTTCCCCTTCCTCGCCGCGCTCTTCTTCTGGATCTGGTTCTCGAACATGATCGGCTTCCTGCCGCTGCCGATCAACACCGAGCACCCGGTCGACATCTTCGGCGTCGAAGTCCCCGCCTTCGCCCTCTACGCGGCGACCGCCAACATCTCGATCCCGCTCGTCCTGACCCTGGTCGTCTGGGTCGCGTACCACGTGGAAGGGATCCGGGCCAAGGGCTTCTTCGCCTACTTCGCCGGCTGGCTGCCCCCCGGGCTGGAGGAGATGAACCCGATCGGCAAGGCGGCGATCTTCACGATCGAGGTGATCTCCCACTTCGTGCGGCTGATCTCGCTCTCCGTGCGTCTCTTCGCCAACATCCTCGCCGGCCACCTGCTGCTGCTCTTCATGGGTGGTGGGCTCGCCGTGCTGCTCGGCATCGCCGCCCTCGGGGCCCTCACCTTCCCGATGGCCTTCGTGTTCTTCATCTTCGAGGTGGGTCTGGTCGCGACGCTACAGGCGTTTATCTTCTCGACCCTCACTGCGATCTACATCGGCGGAGCCACCTCCGCCAGTCACTAAAGAAAAGGAGTCGAACTCGATGGATCTCATGTCCCTACCGATTGCCGAGGTCACCGACGAAGGTGTGACCGACGCGGGCAAGGCGATCGCGCTCGGCGTCGGCGCCGGGCTCGGCTCGATCGGCGCCGGCATCGGCGTCGGCTTCATCTTCGGCAAGGAGATCGAGTCGGTCGCCCGCCAGCCCGAGATGAAAGACGAGCTGCAGAGCATCCGCTGGCTCGGCTTCGCGCTGACCGAGGCCGTGGCCTTCTACACGTTCATCTTCGGCCTGATCGCCTTCTTCCTCTAGGTCCGTGGAGGCGTTTGCCGACATAGCCGGCAGCCTGCTCGTCCTCGCTCAGGAGGCGCATGGCGCCGAAGAGGAAGGCGGCAGCTTCCTGGTCTCGCCGGGCCTCGGCCTGATGATCTGGACGCTCGTGCTCTTCCTCTTCACGATGTGGGTGCTGAGCAAGGTCGCCTTCCCGCGGATCCAGGAGGCGCTCGACAAGCGCGCCAAAGTGATCAGCGAGTCGATCGAGGCGGCCGAAAGGCAGCGCAAGGAGTCCGACGAGCTGCTCGAGGAGTACCGGGCGCGGCTCGCCGAGGCTCGCGAGCAGGCTGATGACATCATGGCCCGCGCCCGCAAAGCGGCGGAGGTCGCCGAAACCGAGGCCACCACGGCCGGCAAGGAGAAGCGCGAGGAGCTGGTCGCCGCCGCGAAGCGCGACATCGAGGCCGAGACGCGGCGCTCGCTCGAGCAGATCCGCAAGGAGGTCGCCGATCTAACCGTGCTGGCGACCGAGAAGGTGACGCGCAAGTCGCTCACCGCCGAGGACCAGCGCCGCCTCGTCGAGGAGGCGCTCAGCGAGGTCGACTTCACCTCCCTCTCGGGGTCCGAGAACTAGCCATGCAGGACGCAGCTCGCGTATACGCCGAGGCGCTCTTCGACGTCGCCAAGGAGCGGGGCAAGCTCGACGCGATCCGCGACGAGCTGGGCCAGTTCGTCGACGCCCTCGACCGCAACCGCGAGCTGCAGGTGTTCTTCTTCAGCCCCTACTTCTCTTCGGCTGAGAAGGAGGAAGGCTTGAAGCGCGCCGTCAGCGGCGCCGACGCGGAGCTGGTCAACTTCCTCGAGCTGCTGATCGAGAAGGGGCGGATGACCGAGGTCTTCCGCATCCGCCGCCAGTTCGAGGAGCTGTGGAAGCATGAGAACCGGCGTCTGGACGTGACCGTGACCAGCGCGGTCGAGCTTGACCCGGCGGTCGTCGCCAAGATCGGCGAGGAGATCGAACGGCAGACCGGGCAGACGGTGGACCTGGCGAGCGGCGTCGACGAGGAGATCCTCGGCGGCATCGTGCTCCAGGTCGGCAACATGGTCCTCGACGCGAGCATTCGCAGCCGCCTGGAGAAACTTCGAAAGAGCGTCGCGCAGGCGGCGTAAGGAGGAAAGACCGCAGTGGAGATAAAGCCAGACGAGATCGCATCGATCCTGCGTGAGCGGATCGAGGGAATGGACACGGCGAGCGCCGACCTCTCCGAGGTCGGGACGGTGCTGTCGGTGGCTGACGGGATCGCCCGCATCCACGGCCTCGACAGCTGCATGGCGCTGGAGATGCTCGACCTGCCGCACGGCGTCACCGGCCTCGCTCTCAACCTCGAGGCCGACAACGTCGGCGCCGTGCTCTTCGGCGAGTGGGACAAGATCGTCGAGGGCGACACGGTCAAGCGCACCGGCCACCTATTGAGGATCCCCGTCGGGGACGAGCTTCTGGGTCGGATGGTCGACCCACTCGGCCGCCCGCTCGACGACAAGGGCGACGTCGCGACGACCCAGACCCGCCCGGCCGAGTTCAAGGCCCCCGGCGTCGTCCAGCGCCAGCCGGTCACCGAACCGGTCCAGACCGGGCTGATGTCGATCGACGGGATGATCCCGATCGGGCGTGGCCAGCGAGAGCTGATCATCGGCGACCGCCAGACCGGCAAGACGGCGATCGCGATCGACACGATCATCAACAACCGCGACAAGGACATGGTCTGCATCTACGTCGCGATCGGGCAGAAGATGTCGACCGTCGTCCAGCTCAAGCAGGTGCTGGAAGAGAACGGCGCGATGGAGAACACGATCATCGTCGCCGCCCCCGCTGACGAGGCGGCGCCGATCAAGTTCATCGCCCCCTACGCGGGCTGCGCGATGGGGGAGCACTTTCTCTACGAAGGCAAAGCCGCGCTCTGCGTCTACGACGACCTCACCAAGCATGCCTACGCCTATCGCCAGATGTCGCTGCTGCTGCGGCGCCCGCCGGGTCGCGAGGCCTACCCGGGCGACGTCTTCTATCTGCACTCGCGCCTGCTGGAGCGGGCGGTCAAGCTCAACGACGACCTCGGCGGCGGCTCGCTGACGGCGCTGCCGATCATCGAGACCCAGGCCTCCGACGTCTCCGCCTACATCCCGACCAACGTGATCTCGATCACCGACGGCCAGATCTTCCTCGAGTCCGACCTCTTCTACTCGGGTGTGCGGCCGGCGATCAACGTCGGCATATCGGTCTCGCGGGTGGGCGGCAACGCGCAGACCAAGGCGATGAAGAAGGTCGCCGGCAAGCTCCGTCTCGAGCTCTCCCAGTTCCGCGATCTCGAGGCCTTCGCCCAGTTCGGCTCCGAGCTCGACGCGGAGACGCAGAAGACGCTGAACCGCGGCCAGCGACTGGTCGAGCTGCTGAAGCAGAAGGAGCGCGAACCGCTCGAGGTGGCGGACCAGGTAGCCGCGATCTACTCCGGCACCGGCGGCTTCCTCGACCGGGTCAAGACCGAGCGCGTGGGCGAGTTCCTGCGCGACCTGCGGATCCGCCTGCGCGCCGAGAAGGCCGAGCTGCTCGACCGGATCAGCGAGACCGGCAAGCTCGAGGAGGCCGACGAGGAGGAGCTGGGCGCGGCGATCCGCGAGTTCGTCGACGACTTCGGCGCCGACTTCGACGAGCACGGCGACCCGCTCGAGGAGGGCGAGTCCGACCGGATCCGCTCGGAGGAGGAGCGGGCCAAGCCGAGCCGGGTCGAGGAAGCTGAGAAGGAGGCCACGCCGGCCTGACGCCGGTTCCTCCCATGGCCACTCAGAAGGACGTCAAGAATCGCATCGCGTCGATCAAGAACATCAACAAGATCACGCGGGCGATGGAGATGGTCGCCGCGGCGCGACTGCGCCGGGCCGAGCAGCGGATCGAGCAGTTGCGCCCCTACGCGCAGGGGATGCGCAAGCTCACCCGCCGCGCCGCCGAGCAGGCGGGCGGCATCCCGCGCGTGCCGGTGCTGGAGGAGCGCGAGGAGGAGCGCCGCGTCGGGATCGTCTTGGTCACCGGCGACCGCGGGCTGGCCGGCGCCTTCAACACCAACATCATCCGCGACGGGTTCCGGCTCCGCGGCGAGCTCCGCGAGCAGGGCAAGGAGGCGGTCTTCTCCGCGGTCGGGCGCAAGGGCGTCTCGGCGCTGACCTTCCGCAAAGAGGACCCACGGACCTCATACGTCGGCTTCACCGATCGGCCCGGCTTCGCCAACGCGCGTGAGATCGGCGAGGAGCTGACCTCCAGCTACGTCGACGGCGAGCTCGACCGGGTCGAGCTGGTCTACAACCGCTACGTCTCGCCCCTGACCCAGCACGTCTGGCGGCAGACGCTGCTGCCCCTGCAGCAGGCGGACGTGATCGGGGCGGGAGTCGAGGAGGAGGAAGAGGAAGCGGAGGCGACCGAGATCGAGAAGGCGCACAGCCGCTCGTCTTGGGAATACGAGCCCGAGGCCGAGGAGCTGCTGGCCCAGCTGATCCCCGAGTACGTCAACATCTCCGTCTACCGGGCCCTGCTCGAGTCGGCAGCCTCCGAGCTGGGGGCACGGATGACGGCGATGCGCAGCGCCGCGGAGAACGCGGAGACGATGATGGACGACCTGACCCTGGAGATGAACCGGGTGCGCCAGGCCGAGATCACGCAGGAGATCCTCGAGGTCGTCGCGGGCGCCGAGGCGCTCGGATAAGACTTAGAACCGGAGAAAAGGAACCAATGTCTGAGAGCAACGGAACGAACGTAGGGCAGGTCGAGCAGGTGACCGGCGTCGTCGTCGACGCGGTCTTCCCGGACAAGCTGCCGGAGATCTACTCGGCGGTGAAGATCGAGATGGCCGGCGACGGCGACTCGGAAGCGACCGAGCTGGTCTGCGAGGTGCAGCAGCACCTCGGCGACGACCGGGTGCGCACCGTGGCGATGGACGCCACCGACGGCCTGCAGCGCGGCGACAAGGTCGTCGACACCGGCGGGCCGATCACGGTCCCAGTCGGCGACGCGACCCTGGGCCGCATCTTCAACCTGCTCGGCGAGCCAATCGACCTGGGGGAGCCGGTGCAGGCTGAGGAGCGCTGGCCGATCCACCGTCCCGCGCCGGAAGCGTCCGACCTGGCGCCGACCCAGGAGATCCTCGAGACCGGGATCAAGGTGATCGACCTGCTCGCGCCCTACGCCAAGGGCGGCAAGGTCGGCCTCTTCGGCGGCGCTGGCGTCGGCAAGACCGTGCTGATCCAGGAGCTGATCCGCTCGATCGGCGAAGAGCACGAAGGCCTCTCCGCCTTCTGCGGCGTCGGCGAGCGCTCGCGCGAGGGCAACGATCTCTGGCTCGAGATGAAGGAGTCCGGCGTCATCGACAAGACGATGCTCGTCTTCGGCCAGATGAACGAGCCACCGGGCGCCCGCCTGCGGGTGGCGCTCTCGGGGCTGACGATGGCCGAATACTTCCGCGAGCAGGGCGGCCAGGACGTGCTGCTCTTCATCGACAACATCTTCCGCTTCGTCCAGGCGGGCTCGGAGGTCTCGGCCCTGCTCGGCCGCATGCCCTCCGCGGTCGGCTACCAGCCGACGCTGGAGACCGAGATGGGCGAACTGCAGGAGCGGATCACCTCGACCGAGCGCGGCTCGGTCACCTCGGTGCAGGCGATCTACGTTCCCGCCGACGATCTCACCGACCCGGCCCCGGCCTCGGTGTTCGCCCACCTCAACGCGACGACCACGCTCTCGCGCGCAATCTCGGAGAAGGGGATCTACCCGGCGGTCGACCCGCTCGACTCGACCTCGACGATCCTCAAGCCCGACGTCGTCGGCGAGGAGCACTACCGCACCGCGACCGAGGTTCAGGAGGTGCTGCAGCGCTACAAGGAGCTGCAGGACATCATCGCGATCCTCGGCATCGACGAGCTCTCCGACGAGGACAAGCAGACGGTTTCGCGGGCGCGCAAGATCGAGCGCTTCCTCTCGCAGCCGTTCTTCGTCGCCGAGCAGTTCACCGGCCGCAGCGGCGAGTACGTGCCGGTGGCCGAGACGGTGCGCGGCTTCCGCGAGATCCTCGACGGCGAGCACGACGAGCTGCCCGAGGGCGCCTTCTACATGAAGGGCGGCATCGACCAGGTGACCGCCGACCGCGAGGCCGCGGCCGCGGCTTAGGGGCGACGCGTTGGCCGGAGAGAGCGCTTTCGAGGTCGAGGTCCTCACCCCGGAGGGGGAGGTCTTCAGCGGCGAGGTCCACCAGGTCTCGACCCGCACCGCGGTCGGCGAGATCGGCATCCTCGCCAACCACGCGCCGCTGCTGGCGGCGCTGCGCCCGACCGAGCTGCGGCTGCATCTGAGCGAGAGCGAGACGCGGCGCTACGCCCAGGCCCACGGCTGGCTGCAGGTCTTCGGCAACCGGGCCCGGCTGCTGATCGAGGAGGCGATCGATCCCGAGGACCTCGACCCGGCCACGCTGAAAGACCAGCTGGCCGACGCCGAGCAGCGGTTGGCCGAGTCCGAGGAGGGCAGCGGCGCCAGAACCCGCGCTGAGAAGGACCGCGATCGGGCTGAGGCGTTTCTCGCGATTGCCCAGGGGTGAGCGAGAGAGAGCCGATGCCCCTCTGTGGCAATTTGGGTCGCTCGGCCTTCGGCCTTCGCTCCCGAGGGTTGAGCGCGGCCTGCGGCCGCGCAAATGACAGATTGCATATCGCCGCTTCGCGACATTGCCCCAGAGGGGCATCGGCCCCTCTTCCACAAAGCCCCGCAGCCGCCAGAAGCAGCGCATCCGACTTTGACCCCATTCTGGGTGGGTCAATCTCGGATGCGCGTGTTGCCAGCTCGCGAAAGGCGCACGGATGAGCGACGAGCTGGTGGCGCTGGCGACGCGGCTGATTGGCTACGAGACCGCTGAGCCGGAAGGGGTGCTGGAAGCTGCCGGCTTCGTCAAGGGCTGGCTGGAGGCACGGGGGATCGAGGCGAGCACCGATGAGGTGCGGGGGCTGCCGGTGCTGCGGGCCGAAGTCGGGCCAGAGGATGGCCCGACCGTCGTCCTGCACGGGCACCTCGACGTGGTGCCCGGGCTGCCGGACCAGTTCGCGCCCCAGGTCGAGGGCGACCGGCTCTACGGGCGCGGGGCGTATGACATGAAGGGAGCTATCGCGGCGATGCTGGTGACGACCGCGGCGATGCGCGACCAGGAGCAGGTACGGGTGCGGCTCGGGATCGTCGGCGACGAGGAGTCAGAGGAGGAAGCGGAGCGGGGCAGCGATCACCTGGTCGACAGCGGCTTCCTCGGCGACTTCGCGATCACCGGCGAGCCGACCGACCTCCACATCGGGGTCGAGGCCAAGGGCGTGCTGGCTCTGCGGTTGCAGGTGAGCGGCACCGCCGCGCACGGGGCCACGCCCTGGCTGGGCGATAACGCGGTGCTGAAGGCACACGACGTTTTCCGCAGTATCGAGTCGCTACCGTTCGCCCGGCACAGCTCGGAGCTGTTCGACCGCCCCTCGATCAACCTCGGCCGCATCTGGGGCGGGGACGCGCTCAACAAGGTGCCCGACCGATGCGCGATCGACGTCGACATCCGCTACCTGCCCGACCAGGACCCCGCCGAAGTGCTGGAGCAGATCCGCACCGTCCCCGACGCGACCGTCGAGGCGCTCTTCACCCGGCCGCCGGCGGTCGTCGACCGCGACCTGCCCTACGTGCGGGCGCTGAGCGAGGCAGCCCGGGCGCATCACGATGGCGAGCCGATGAGCGTCGGTCGCGACGGCGCCTCCGACGCTGTCTCCTTCCTGCGCCTGGGGGTGCCGGCGGTCGAGTTCGGCCCGACTGGGGCGGGGCACCATGGCCCCGAGGAGTGGGTCTCGATCTCCTCGCTGGAGACCTATCAGCAGACGCTGGAGTCTTTCCTGCGCTCGATCCCTGCGCAGCTGGAGGGCTGAGCTCGTGATCGAGCCGGCTTTCAAGAAGCCGCCACCCTCCGGCGACCACGAGCTGCCACCGAAGCCGAAGCGCTACTGGTGGCGCTTCACACTCGGCTCCGCGGTGATCGTCTCGGTGATGGCGGCGGCGACCGCGACCAGCATCCTGCTCTACGTGGGCAGCATCGCCGACGCCCTCTCCCACAACGACGTGCTGCGCAACAAAGTCGACCGCTTCCTCGCCAACACGAATGGCGGCGAACCGCAGAACATCCTCATCCTCGGCTCCGACAAGCGAGCGAGCGAACCGGAAGACCCCGGTCGCTCCGATACGACGATCCTGCTGCGCCTCGACCCCGACAACGACGCGATCGCGCTGATGTCGATCCCGCGCGACCTCAAGGTCGAAATCCCGGGCGTCGGCACCGAAAAGTTCTCCGCCGCCTTCGCCTACGGCGGTCCGAAACTGACCCTGCGGGTGGTCAAGGAACTGACCGGCCTGCCGATCAACCACGTCGTCAACGTCGACTACCTCGGCTTCGTCCGCGCCGTCTACGCGATCGGCTGCGTCTACGTCGACATCGACCGCCGCTACTACCACTCCAACGAGGAATCCTCCGAACAGTACGCCGAGATCAACGTGCAGCCCGGCTACCAGCTGATGTGCGGGAAAAGGGCACTCGAGTACGTGCGCTACCGCCACACCGACACCGACCTGGTGCGGGCGGCCCGCCAGCAGGACTTCCTCAGCTCCGCGCGCCAGCGGGTCCCGGTCGAGGACCTGGTCCTGGGCCGCAACGAGCTGATCGACATCTTCACCCGCTACACGACCTCGGACATCAGCGACACCGAGGCGATGCTCGAAGTGATGAAGCTGTTCATCGCCTCCCGCAACGCCGAAATCAACGAGGTCGACTTCCCGGCCGAACTGGGCCCGAGCTTCGTCTACTCCACGCCGGAAGCGATCCAGGGCGCGGTCGACCAGTTCCTCGGGATCGAAGCGAGCGGCGGTCCGCGTGGCTCCCTGGAAGAGGCCGACGGGGGGTCCAAATCGAAGGGCAAGGGCAAAGCCAAGGGCGGGAAGAAAGCGAAGAGGGACAAGCCGAAGCCAAAGCCGCGGGTGAAGGCGAAGCCGCCCGGAGACGACGGCCTGGTCGCGGCCGGCGAAGCCGGCGAGCTGGAGGCGAAGATCGTGGCCCGCAAGGTCAGCCACGGCTTCCCGGTCTTCTACCCGTCGCGGCTGCCGCCCGGCGCCGCGTACGTGGAAAGCAATCCCGAACTGCACGTCCAGGACCCTCGCGTCTACCACTTCAAGGACACCGACGGCAATCGCCATGGCGCCTACCGGATGGTGCTGACGATGGAACTCCCGGACGGCGTCCACTATTTCGGGGTCCAGGGAATCCAGGGATGGAGCGATCCCCCTATCCTCAGCGGCCCCAGTATCACCCAGACGATCCGCGATCGCGAGTACGAGATCTTCCTCGACGGCGACCGGATCAGGTTGATCGCCTGGCACAGGGGGGATAACACCTACTGGATCGCGAACAGCCTGCTGCGGGTGCTGACCAACGACCAGATGGTCGGGATGGCGCGCTCGGCCAGCGTCAAGATCCCCAACAAGAAGCCGAAGAAACGCGGAGGAGCACTGCGATGAATGGAGACAGAGAGCCGATCGGCGTGATCGGGGTCGGCTGGGTCGGGCTGGTCACCGCCGCCTGCTTCGCCGAGCTCGGGCACAGGGTGGTGGCGCGCGACATCGTCGCCGAGAAGGTCGAGGCGCTTTCGCGTGGGGAGACGACGATCCATGAGCCCGGCCTCGAAGCGCTGCTGAGGCGCAACGCGGAGCGGCTCACCTTCACCACGGACATGGGCGAGCTGCTCGACGCCGCACGGCTGCTGTTCGTCTGCGTCGACACGCCGCCCACCCGCTCCGGCGACGCCGACCTCTCCCGGGTCCGCTCGGTGGTCGGCGACCTGCGCGCGGACAGCGGGCACGTCCTGATCATGAAGAGCACGGTGCCGGCGGGGACGGGGGAGTCGATCCGCCGCGACCTGCGCGGCCTGGCCTACGTCTCCTGCCCCGAGTTCCTCAAGGAGGGGTCCGCGGTCGAGGACTTCATGCACCCCGACCGCGTCGTGATCGGCGCCGATGCCGGCGACGAGCACGCCGGCGATGCCGTCGCCCGCCTCTACGAGCCTCTGGGCGGCGAGATCGTGCGCACCGACGTGGCCAGCGCCGAGATGATCAAGCTTGCTTCCAACGCCTTCCTCGCGACCAAGATCTCCTTCGTCAACGAGATCGCCAACGTCTGCGAGGAGGTCGGCGCCGACGTCGCCGAGGTCGCGCGGGGGATGGGCCTCGACCAGCGCATCGGCGCCTCCTTCCTGCGGGCTGGGATCGGGTACGGCGGATCGTGCTTCCCCAAGGACGTCAGCGCGCTGAAGATGCTGGCTGGGAACAGCGGCTACCACTTCCAGCTGCTCAACGCGGTGATCGAGGTGAACGAGCTGCAGAAGCGGCGCGTGGTCGGCAAGCTGCAGAGGCGCCTCGGGTCGCTACTGGGCAAGCGTGTGGCGCTGCTCGGCCTCGCCTTCAAGCCCGACACCGACGACATGCGCGAGGCATCGAGCCTGGTGCTGGCGGCGCGGCTGGAAGGAGAGGGGGCGGAGGTCGTCGCCTACGATCCGGTCGCCGCCGAGGCCGCCCGGAGCCTGCTCGGCGAGGTCGAGCTACGTGAGTCGGCGCTGGACGCCCTCGCGGGAGCGGACGCGGCGGTCCTGGTCACCGAGTGGGCCGAGTTCGCCGAGCTCGACTGGAACGAGGCGGCGGCGCGGATGGCGCGGCCGCTGCTCGTCGACGGGCGCAACTTCCTCGACGCGAGCCAACTGCGCGCGGCGGGCTTCGAGTACGAGGGGATCGGTCGGGCGATCGAAGAGCCCGTGCCCGCAGGCACGACGGACTAGCCGTGCAGGCGATAGTCCTAGTCGGAGGCGAAGGGACTCGCCTGCGCCCCCTGACCGAGTCGGTGCCGAAGCCGGCGCTGACGCTCGTCGACCGGCCCTTTCTCGCCTACATGGTCGAGTGGCTGGCGGGGCACGGGGTCACCGAGGTCGTGCTCGCCTGCGGCTTCATGCCCGAGGCGCTGCGCGAGGCGCTCGGTGGGGGGGAGTCGGCCGGGGTGCGGATCCGTTACGTCGTCGAGCCGGAGCCGCGCGGCACCGCGGGCGCGATCCGCTTCGTCGCGGAAGAGCTCGGCGACGAGCTCGACCGGCGCTTCCTCGTCCTCAACGGGGACGTCCTGACCGATCTCGACCTCAGCGCCCTGCTCGCCGCCCACGCAGATCGCGACGCGCGGGCGACGCTCGGCCTGCACCCGGTCGAGGACTCCTCCGCCTATGGCCTCGTCAGCACCGGCGCGAACGGCGCGGTGCTGGAGTTCCTGGAGAAGGCCGGGGAGCGAGCGCCGGGGGAGGTCAACGCCGGGATGTACGTGCTCGACCGCTCGGCGCTCGACCTGATTCCCGCCGGCGAGAAGGTCTCGATCGAGCGCGACGTCTTCCCGCGGTTGGTCGGCGACGGCCTGCACGGGTTGCGCCTCGACGGCTACTGGATGGACATCGGCACGCCCGAGCGCTACCTGCAGGCGAGCTGGGACATCCTCGAGGGCCGGGTCGAGACCAGGGTCGCGCCGACCGCGCCCGGCCTCTGGGTCGGGGCCGGGGCGCGGGTGGCCGAAGGCGCCGCGATCGGCCCCCGCGCCGTGGTCGGTCCTGGCTGTCAGGTGGCGGCCGGCGCCCAGGTGAGCGAATCGGTCTTGCTCGAGCGATGCACCGTCGGCGGCGAGGCCCAGGTCCGCGGCTCGATCCTCTCGGCGGGTGTCGAGATTGCAGCGGGGGCGGAGGTCGACTGCGCCGTAATCGGCCGGGATGAGAGAGTGCCCGCCTGATGTTGGACGACATCCTCGCCATTCCCGATCACCTACCCGACGCTCTCTGGCGGGTCGAGTCCGCGCGCCTCGAGCCCGCCGATGCGGCCGGAGTGATCGTCTGCGGCATGGGCGGCTCTGCAATCGGCGGCGATCTCGCCACCGCGGCGCTCGGCGACCGCTTGGTCAAGCCGCTTGTCACCGTGCGGGGCTATGAGTTGCCGAGCTGGGTGACTCGGGACTGGACGCTGCTTTTCTCCAGCTACTCCGGAGACACCGAGGAGACCCTCGTCTGCTTCGCTGCCGCCGAGGCGCTCGGCGCCCGTCGTATCGTCACCAGTGCCGGAGGGGAGCTGGTCGAGGAGGCGCGCCAGGCTGGGGTCCCAGTGATCGGCTTGCCAGGCCTGCTGCCGGCTCCTCGCGCGGCAGTCGCTTACACGCTGACCTGCGTCGCGCAGGTCGCCGCGCTCGCTGGCGCCGCGCCCCGCATCGATGCTGAGATCGAGGCTGCCTCATCCTTTCTGCGCGAGCAGGCGGACGAGCTGCAGGCCCGCGCCGCTGAGATCGCTGCGCGCCTCGAGGGGAGGCTGCCGGTGATCCACGGCGCCGACCTCACGATCGCGGTCGCCCGTCGCTGGAAAGGGCAGATCAACGAGAACGCCAAGGTCCCCGCCTTTTTCTCCGAGCTGCCCGAGGCCAACCACAACGAGATCTGCGGCTGGGCCGGCGCCGCTTCGACCGGGGCCCGGCTCGCTGCGGTGATGCTCGAAGACCGCGACCAGCACCCGCACGAGCGCCGCCGCTTCGAGCTGACTGCCGCTGCGGTCGAGGCTAGCGGAGCGGAGGTCGTTCGGCTCGAGACCGAGGGGGAGAGCCGGGTCGCCCGCCTGCTCTGGGCGACGATGCTAGGCGACCTCGTCTCGGTGAGGCTGGCCGAGTCCCGCGGCGTCGATCCCCTCGCAGTCGAGGCGATCGACGAGCTCAAGGCCGCGCTCGGGCGTCCCTGAGCCGTCCTACGTATCCTTCGCCGGGACCAAAGAAACGAAAGGGAATCGATGGCAACCGCCACTTCAAACTACAAAGTCGCCGACATCGACCTCGCCGATTTCGGGCGCAAGGAGATCAGCCTCGCCGAGGTGGAGATGCCTGGCTTGATGCAGACCCGCGAGGAGTTCGCGGCCGAGCAGCCGCTGAAGGGGGCGCGGATAACCGGCTCGCTCCACATGACGGTTCAGACCGCCGTGCTGATCGAGACTTTGGCCGCCCTCGGCGCCGAGGTCCGCTGGGCCAGCTGCAACATCTTCTCCACGCAGGACCACGCTGCGGCCGCGATCGCCGCCGCCGGCATCCCGGTCTTCGCCTGGGAAGGCGAGACCCTGGAGGAGTACTGGTGGTGCACCGAGCAGGCCCTGCTCTGGCCCGACGGCGAGGGCCCGAACATGATCCTCGACGACGGCGGTGACGCCACTCTGCTCGTCCACAAGGGCGTCGAGTTCGAGAAGGCGGGCGCCGTGCCCGACCCGGCCTCGGCCGACTCGGAGGAGTTCCGCGTGGTGCTCGAGACCCTGCAGCGCTCGCTCGAATCCGACCCGCAGCGCTGGACCCAGATTGCCGAGGGGATCAAGGGGGTCACCGAGGAGACGACCACCGGGGTGCACCGGCTCTATCAGCTGGCCGAGACCGGCGACCTGCTCTTCCCGGCGATCAACGTCAACGACTCGGTCACCAAGTCGAAGTTCGACAACCTCTACGGCTGCCGTCACTCGTTGATCGACGGGATCAATCGCGCCACCGACGTGATGATCGGCGGCAAGGTCGCCGTCATCTGCGGCTATGGCGACGTCGGCAAGGGCTGCGCCGAGTCGCTGCGCGGCCAGGGCGCCCGCGTGATCGTCACCGAGATCGACCCGATCTGCGCCCTGCAGGCGGCGATGGAGGGCTACGAGGTACGGACGCTCAATGACGTTGTCGAGACCGCCGATATCTTCATCACCGCCACCGGCAACAAGGACATCATCACCGCCGACCACATGGCGCGGATGAAGCACAACGCGATCGTCGGCAACATCGGCCACTTCGACAACGAGATCGACGTCGCCGGGCTTGAATCCTCGCCGGCCGAGAAGGTCAACATCAAGCCGCAGGTCGACGAGTGGCGCTTCCCCGACGGCCACTCGATCATCCTCCTCTCCGAGGGTCGCCTGCTCAATCTCGGCAACGCGACCGGGCATCCGAGCTTCGTGATGTCGAACTCGTTCACCAACCAGGTGATTGCGCAAATCGAGCTCTACGGCCAGCCCGACGGGTTCACTGCCAAGGACGTCACCGTGCTGCCCAAGCACCTCGACGAGAAGGTCGCGCGCCTGCACCTCGCGGCGCTCGGCGTCACTCTCACCGAGCTGTCCGAAGAGCAGGCCGCCTACCTCGGCATCCCGGTCGAGGGCCCCTACAAGCCCGATCACTACCGCTACTGAGATAACCGCGTCTGGGGCGGTGGGCAGCGCATGAAAGCGATGGTCTTGGCAGCCGGGCTCGGGACCCGGCTGCGTCCGATCACCTACGGCATCCCGAAGCCGATGGCGCCGGTCCTCAACCGGCCAGTGATGGAGCACGGCATACGTCTGCTGGCCCGCCACGGCTTCACCGAGACGATCGCCAACCTGCACTGGTTCCCGGAGACGATCGAAGGCCATTTCGGCGACGGCTCCGAGTTCGGGCTCGAGTTGTCCTACAGCCGCGAGGAGCAGCTGCTGGGGACCGCCGGCGGCGTTCGCAACGTCGCCGACTTCCTCGGCGACTCGTTCCTGGTGATCGCGGGCGACGCGCTGACCGACATCGACCTGGCGGCGATGCGCGCGTTCCACGAGTCCCACGACGGGTTGGCGACGGTTGCGACCAAGCGTGTCCCCGACACCAGCGAGTTCGGAGTGGTGATCGCCGATGCCGACGGGCGTATCCAGGGCTTCCAGGAGAAGCCCGAGCCGGCTGAGGCGCTCTCCGACCTCGCCAACACCTGCATCTACATGTTCCGGGTCGAGGTCTATGACTTCTTCCCGCCGCCGGGCACGAGCAAGGCGGCCGGCGGCGACGACCCTCCCGGCTTCGCCGACTGGGCGATGGACGTCTTCCCGGCATTGCTCGAGAGCGACGTGCCCTTCTACTCGCACGAGATCGACGCCTACTGGAATGACATCGGCAACCTCGAGGAGCTGCGGCAGAGCAACTTCGATGCTCTCGGCGGCGCCGTCGCCGTTGACACGGGCGCACCGGAGGTTGCGCCTGGTATCCGTTCCGCCGTGCCCCTGGAGGGCGCTGAGGTTGAGGGGCTGGCGCTGATTGGCGCCGGAGTCGAGCTTGGCTCGGGCGTACGGATCCAGGGCCCGGCGATCGTCGGTGACGGCTGCCGGGTCGGCGCCGGCGCTTGGGTGCGCGACTCGATCCTGCTTGCGGGGGCGGAGTTGCCCGCTGGCGCGATCCTCGCCGGCGGCATCGCCGGTCGCATCGACCGGGCCGAGTCCTGACAGAAAATTGACATTGCGCGCGCCACGCGTGCGCCGGCAGCCCAGAGGATCGGGGCGTGAAGGCACTGAACGCCGTCGCCACCAGCCTCGTCCCGCCGTTCTGCGCGGCCTGCGGGCGCGCTTGTCGTCCCGAGGCAGTCGTATGCAACCGTTGTGGTCGGCGCCTGGCGGCCGCGTCGCCGTTTACCGGTGCTGGTCCCCCCGGCCTCGACCGCGCCTGGTCCTCGGCGCCGCACGAGGGCATCGCCCGCGACCTGGTCGCCGCCCTCAAGTTCCGTCAGCTGCTCCCCGTCGCGGAGCTGATGGCCGACCGGATCCACTGGCTCGCCCCAGCGAACCTGCTCAGCGGCGCGATCGTCCCCGTCCCGACCGCCACTCTCCGCTCGATGCGACGCGGCTTCGACCCAGCCGCTGAGATAGCGGCAGCGCTCGCTACCCGCCTCGACACCCCGCTGACCCCCTGTCTCTCTCGCCAGGGCGGAGGCCGGCAGGTAGGCAAGCGCCGCGCCCAGCGCATAGGCCACCCGCCCCAGATCCAAGTCAAGGGCCCGGTCCCCCGCAGCGTCCTCCTCGTAGACGACGTCCTAACGACCGGCGCCACCCTCTCATCCTGCGCCGCAGCTCTCCGAACGCACGGCGCTGTGCGCGTGGTGGCCGTCACCTTTGCCCGCCGCCTGTAAGAGAGGGAATGGCACTGCCCCCTGCGGCTTGTACTTTTTCGGCCGTTTCGATCGCGGACGACTGCTCAGGCCGACCGAAAAAGTTGAGCAGGGCGCAGTGCCTGCTTCCCCCTTGCCGGGGTAGTGGCAAGGGCGTACGATCAGACGACCCAGCCCGAAGGAGGCACTATGCGGATCGAGATTCGTGGTCGCAACGTCGAGATCGACGATGAGCTGCGGGAACACGTGACGAAGCGATTTCGCCGGGTGGGGAAGCAAGTCTCGGAGCTGGCGACGCTCGATGTCGAGATCTCCGAAGAGCGAAATCCCTCCATAACTGACAGCCAGGTGGCCGAGGCGACTCTCAGGCTGAAGGGGAAGACGCTGCGGGCCCACGAGGCCTCGCCCGAGATGGCGCACACGATCCACGAACTGGCCGAGGACATCCGCCGTCAGGTCAAGAAGCACCGCGAGCTGCGCCGCAAGCGAAGCCAGACGCGCCGGGCCGTCGCCCGCATGCGAGGTCGCACGGCCTAGAGCCGGGGCGACTCTTAACCCACCACCCATCGCTACCCTTGGGTCGATGCCTGACGCAAGGGAAATGGTTACGCGCGCGCTGCGCGTGGGGGAGGGGCGCAAGGCCAAGGGCTACCAGAAGCGCGCCGAGGCGATCAACCAGATCGAGCCGGAGATGGAACTGCTCGACGACTCGGAGCTGCGCCAGGAGGCCGACGCGCTGCGGGAGCGCGCTCGCAATGGCGAGTCGCTCGACGACCTCCTGCCCGAGGCCTTCGCGCTGACCCGCGAGGCCAGCCGCCGCAGCATCGGCCAGAGGCACTTCGACGTCCAGCTGGTCGGCGGCATGGTCCTGCACGACGGGGCGATCGCCGAGATGAAGACGGGAGAGGGCAAGACGCTGACCGCGACCCTGGCAGTCTTCCTCAACACGCTTGCCGGCGACAGCGTCCACCTCGTCACCGTCAACGACTACCTCGCCCGCCGCGACTCCGAATGGATGAAGCCGATCTACGACACCCTCGGGGTCAGCGTGTCCGCTGTCCAGGAGGGCGACGACCACGCGACCCGGCAGCGCAAGTACGCCTGCGACGTCACCTACGGCACCAACTCCGAGTTCGGTTTCGACTACCTGCGCGACAACATGGCCGAAGCGCTCGAGCACTGTGTGCAGCGCGGCCACCACTTCGCGATCGTCGACGAGGTCGACAACATCCTGATCGACGAGGCGCGGACGCCGCTGATCATCTCCGGCGCCCCCGAGCAGGCGGCCCAGCTCTATTACAAATTCGCCCGCCTCGCCCGGCAGATGGAAGGCGTGCCCGCCAAAGACAAGCTGCGCTCGCTGGGCGAGTCGAGGGACACCTCCGAAGTCGACTACGACTACGAGTACGACGAGAAGCACAAAACCGTCTCGCCGACAGAGAAGGGCGTGAAGCGGGCGGAGGAGTTCCTCGGCGTCGACAACCTCTACATCAGCGAGCACGGCAGCCTCGTCAACCACCTCTTCCAGGCGCTCAAGGCCGAGGCGCTCTACAAGCGCGACAAGGACTACGCCGTGATCGACGGGCAGGCGATGATCATCGACGAGTTCACCGGCCGCATCCTCGAGGGGCGGCGCTGGTCGGAAGGGCTGCACCAGGCGGTGGAGGCGAAGGAGGGCGTGGCGATCGGCGAGGAGAACCAGACCCTCGCCACGATCACCCTGCAGAACTACTTCCGCCTCTACGACAAGCTCTCGGGGATGACCGGCACGGCCCTGACCGAGGCCACCGAGTTCATGAAGATCTACAAAATCCCGGTGGTCGAGATCCCGACCAACCGGCCGATGGTCCGGGCCGACCACAACGACCAGATCTTCAAGACGAAAGACGGCAAGTGGAAGGCGGTGATGGAAGAGATCGTCGCCCGCCACGAGATGGGCCAGCCGATCCTGGTCGGCACGGTCTCGGTCGAGATCTCGGAGATGATCTCCGGCGAGCTGAAGCGAAACGGGATCGAGCACGCGGTGCTGAACGCGAAGCCCGAGCATGCCGAACGAGAGGGTGAGCTGATCGCGCAGGCGGGCCGCAAGGGCGCGGTGATGATCGCCACCAACATGGCCGGCCGCGGCGTCGACATCAAGCTCGGCGGCGACCCCGAGCATCTCGCCGAGCACGAGCTGAAGAAGCGGGGCCTGGGATCCGGCGACGAGGGCTACGAGGAGGCCTTCGAGGCCGAGGTGGCCAAATTCGAGCCGCAGTGCGCCGCCGAGGCCGAGGAGGTGCGCGAGCTGGGCGGGCTCTTCATCTGCGGCACCGAGCGCCATGAGTCACGCCGCATCGACAACCAGCTGCGCGGCCGCTCCGGCCGTCAGGGCGATCCGGGCGAGAGCCGCTTCTACCTCTCCGCCGAAGACGACGTGATCCGCCTCTTCGCCGGCGACCGCATCTACAAGATCCTCGACCGCCTCGGCCCGGTCGACGAGGAGGGCGGCGAGCTGCCGCTGGAAGCGAAGATGCTGACCAAAACGGTCGAGGGCGCGCAGAAGAAAGTCGAGGAGCAGAACTTCCTGATCCGCAAGCGGGTGCTCGAGTACGACGACGTGATGAACGAGCAGCGCCGCGTCGTCTACAAGTACCGGCGCGAGATCCTCGAGGGCCGCGACATGTCGGACGTGGCGAGGGACGAGATCGAGGGCGTGATCGAGCGCCTCGTCGACGAGTACACCCCGGGCGATGTGATCGACGAATGGGACATGCCGGAGCTGGAGGGCCAGCTGCGCCAGATCTGGCCGGTCAGCGTCGACGTCGCCTCGATGGCGCCGGAGACGGTCGACCGCGAAAGGCTCAAGGACGAGCTCGACGAAGACGCGATGAACGCCTACGACGAGCGCGAAGGGCAGGTTGGCGAGGAGCTGAGCCGCTACCTGGAGCGCTCGATCCTGCTGCAGGTGATCGACAACCGCTGGCGCGAACACCTCTTCGACATGGACTACCTGCGCGAGGGAATCCATCTGCGCGGCTTTGCCCAGATCGACCCGCTGGTCGCCTATAAGAACGAAGGCTTCACCATGTTCGAGGAGCTGATGCACTCGATCTGGGAGGAGTTCAGCAAGCTGATCTTCCACGTCGAGGTTCAGGTGGACCCGGCGCAGGCCCGCCAGGCCTTCGGCCCCAACGGGGGCTCGCAGCCGGCCGCGCTCGACTACTCGGGAGGCACCCTGGAAGGACAGCCGTCGGCCCTGCAGCAGGTGGCCGCGGGTGGTTCAGAGGGGGGTGTGGAGACGATGGCCCCCCAAGCAGGGCCGGGTGGCAACGGCCTCGGCGAGCCGGTCGAGACCGTGGTCAAGGACGAGCACGACAAGATCGGTCGCAACGATCCCTGCTGGTGTGGCTCCGGAAAGAAGTACAAGAAGTGCCACGGCGCCTGAGCGCCGCCGAGCCTTGATCCACGATCCCGTCCGCGAGTTCATTCGGGCCTTCAACGAGCGCGATCTGGATGCGTTCGTCGCGGTCCTCGACCCTGAGGTCGAGTTGCACTCGGGACGGGGTTTGCTCAAGGGCATCGAGGCGGCCAGGATTTGGGCCACGCGAGCCCCGGGTGGTGTCCAGCAGACGATCGAGCTGGAGGAGCTGCACGAGGACACCGACCGGGCGGTGGCCTTGATCCGGCGCGTCTGGCACTGGGATGAGGACGGGTCGGCAGCCGGCGAAGACGAGATGGCCTGGTTCTTCGAGCTGCGAGATCGCCGCATACGGAGCTGGCGGCCGTACGAGGACCGGGCCGAGGCGCTGAGTAATCTCCGGTGAATGGTGGAGCCTGCCTCGACTGAATCGGTTCCGGCGCGGCTCGCCGAGATCCGCGGCCAGCTGAAGCTGCTCGCGGATTATCTTTGACCCGGTTTCGCTGGAGGCGGAGGCCGAGCGGCTCGAGGCCGAGATGGGCCGGCCCGGGTTCTGGGACGACCAGGATGCCGCCGCCCGCACCTCGGCCGCCCACGCCCGTGCCCAGCGCAAGCTGAGCACTTTCCGTGCGCTCGAAACCGAGGTCGACGATCTCGGTGAGCTGGCCGAGATGGCAGCCGAGGACGACGAGATGGCGGCCGAGCTGAACGCGCAGCTGCCCGCGGTAGAGCGCCACCTCGCGGCGCTCGAAGAGGCACGCCTGTTCAGCGGCTCCTACGACGCCGGCGACGCCGTGGTCACGGTCCACGCCGGCGCCGGCGGCACCGACTCGCAGGACTGGGCCGAGATGCTGCTGCGGATGTACCTGCGCTGGGCCGAGCGGCGCGGCTTCGAGGTCGAGATGAAGGAGGCCTCACCGGGGGAGGAGGCCGGCCTCAAGTCGGCCACCTTCATCGCCCGCGGCGAGAACGCCTACGGCCTCTTTGCCGCCGAGCGCGGCGTCCACAGGCTGGTGCGGATCTCACCCTTCGACTCCTCCGCCCGCCGCCACACCAGCTTCGCCCAGCTCGACGTCGGCCCGCTGGTCGATGAGGGGGTGGAGGTCGAGATCGACGACGCCGACCTGCGGGTCGACACCTACCGCGCCTCGGGCGCCGGCGGCCAGCACGTCAACAAGACCGACTCGGCGGTACGGATCACCCACATCCCCACCGGCGTCGTGGTCCAGTGCCAGAACGAGCGCTCGCAGACCCAGAACAAGGCGGTGGCGATGCAGTTCCTGCGCTCGAAGCTGATCGAGCTGGAGGAGCGCAAACGGGCCGAGCAGCTCGCCAAAGAGCGGGGTGAGGTCAAGGACGTCGCCTGGGGGTCGCAGATCCGCAGCTACTTCCTGCACCCCGACCAGCGGGTCAAGGATCACCGCACCGGCCATGAGGCGGGGGATGCCCAGCGCGTCCTCGACGGCGACCTCGACGACTTCATCCGGGACTACCTGAACAAGACCGCCTCGATGGGCGCTTCCGATTAGCGCACCCACGGATGACGCGCCTGGCTCTGCGCTGGATCTCCACCCGCCTCCTCCCGAATAGCTCCGCTATTCGCTCGTCGGAGTGCGGCGCCCAGCTTGGCCAGTCGCGCCCCCGCGGGCACGCGAATCGCAATCGACCATCTCGCCGGTCTACTGCTTCGCCGTTAGGTTCTCAGTCCGATGGCCGCTGAACAGCCCGTTATGACGCTGGTTGACACAGTCCTAGGTCAGACCCTGATCTTCTTCAAGGACTTCGACGAAATGACTGCCGGTCGACTTGCCTTGGACACGGTCGATGAACGTTTGGATGGCCATGCGAGCAAGTCATGCTCTTTCTGCTCGCAAACTACGCGGCAATACATGCCTCTTTGCAGCGAAATGTCGAATGCCCCTGATTTCACCTCAAAGCCTCGCTTGGGAAATCCTTTCGCTGGAGTGGCTCCCTGGCGAGGCAGGAAGTTCTGAGTTGGTTGAGCGTTTCCTAGCCCACCCAGCGGCTCAGGCGCCGAAGGATGGCCCGCGGAGACGCGACTAGCCAATGGAGCCGCTGCGCTACCTGGAGCGACCCCCGGCCGGGGACCCGGAGGGGCTCCTGGTGCTCCACCACGGCCGCGGCGCCGACGAGCGGGACCTGCTCCGTCTCGCCGACGCCCTCGACCCCGAACGGAGGCTGCACGTCGTCACCCCGCGGGCGCCACTGGCGCTTCCGGGCTCACCCGGCTACCACTGGTACTTGGTGCCGCGGGTCGGCTACCCCGACCACGACACGTTCCTAGGAGCGCGGCGGGCGCTCGCGGAGCTGCACGATGGCCTCTGGGAGCGGACCGGGATCGGGCCCGAGCGCACAGTCCTCGGCGGCTTCTCGATGGGCACCGTGATGAGCTACACGATGGCCCTCGACCCAGAGCGCCCGGCGGTGGCGGGGATCCTCGCCTTCAGCGGCTTCGTCCCTGTCGTCGAGGGCTGGCAGCCCCACTTCGACGATCGCGGCGCAACCCGGGCTTTCATCGCTCACGGCAGGCGCGACCCGATCATGGAGATCGAGTTCGCCCGTCGCGCCCGCGAGCTGCTCGAACAGGGAGGGCTTGGGGTCGAGTACCACGAGTCCGATATCGGCCACCAAATTGACCCGGTGCACCTTCGCTACGCCGGCGAGTGGCTGAACAAGACCGTCGGGTAGCAGGAGCACCGGGTGCCCCGCCCGGCTCAACTTTTTCCGAAGGGAGGAGGCGGTCGTCCGCGGTCGTCAGTGCGGAAAAAGTACAAGCCGCCGGGAGGGGCACCCGGCACTCCTGCCAGTCGCGGAGATGCTCGTCACGATTCTTTCCCCGCCGCGCTCGTCCAGTTTCTCGGCGAAGCGGAGGACGCCGCTGTGGCCCAGATAGCGCCGCAGAGACCCGATTTGCTTGTGGCCTCGCTGGATCGTGATGTGGGCGTTGAAGGGCTTGTTGGTCGTGTAGTCGATCGTCAGCTTCAGCTTGCCGTGCTTGGTGACCGCGTGGGCGTGGGCGCTGCGCAGGGGGCAGACGTCGCCTGGAAGCGGTTCGGCTTCTTCCTCTTCCCACTCTTCTTCCGCCCAGTCTTCGGCTTCGCTTTCCGCTTCCGCTTCTTCCTCTTCGAAGGCCGCCGACAGCGGCGCCAGGTCTGGCGTTGGGAAGGGGCTGTAAGCCGCAGCGGCTGGTTGCGCGGCAATGACGGCGGCAGCGACCAGCGACGCGATCAGGGCAGTCAGGGAAAGAGGCGACATCTGGGGTAGGGATCGACCGCGGTCGCTCCAGGCTTGAGCGGGCGCATCCTGTGGATTGCTCCTCCAGGTAGATTCAGCGGATGCGCAGCGCGCCCCCAGAGCTCGACGGCGTCAGCCACCGCTACGTCGAGGTCGCCGGAACGCGTCTGCACGTCGCCGAAGCGGGGGAGGGGCCACCGGTCGTCCTCCTCCACGGCTGGCCTCAGCACTGGTGGGTTTGGCGCAAGGTCATCCCCGCGCTGGCGGCGGAGCGACGGGTGATCTGCCCGGACCTGCGCGGCTTCGGCTGGAGCGAGGCGCCACCCGGGCGCTACGAGATCCAGGAACTCGCGGACGACGTCCTGGCTCTGCTCGACGAGCTGGCGCTCGACGAGGTGGAGTTGATCGGACACGACTGGGGAGGTTACGCCGGCTTCCTGCTCTGCCTGAAGGCGCCCGAGCGCTTCCGTCACTACCTCGGGCTGGGAATCGTGCACCCCTGGTTCGAGCCGCCGAAACCGTCGCGGCAGGCGCTCAGCCGGACCGCCTACCAATTCCTCCTCGCCAGTCCCGGCTTGGGCGCCGGCATCCTTCGCTACGTCCCGGCCTTCGTCCGGCTGGCGATCGAAAAGGGCTCTCACCCGGAGATGCGCTGGACGGCGGAGGAGCTCGACTGCTACGCGCGGAGCTTTCAGTCCCGCGGCCACGCGCTCGCCTCCTCGCACGTGTACCGAAGCTTCCTGGCGCGCGAGCTGCCTCGTCTCAAAAGGGGCCACTACCGCTCCCAGCGCCTTACCGTGCCCACCCGCATCCTCGCCGGCGAGGCCGACCCGGTGATCAAAGCCGACATCCTCGCCGGCTACGAGCCCTACGCCGACGACATGAGCGTCGAGATCCTCTCGGGCTGCGGGCACTTCGTCGCCGAGGAGAAGCCCGACATCGTTGTCGAGCGGGCGCGGCAGCTCTTCGGGCCTGTCGCCGTCTCCAGCTAGAGAACGCCCTCGAGCTTCAGCAGCGCTTCCTTCATCGGCAGGCCGCCGCCGTAGCCGCCGAGGGCGCCGCCGCTGCGCAGCACCCGGTGGCAGGGGACGACGATCGGCAGCGGGTTGGCGCCGCAGGCGGTGCCGGCGGCGCGCACCGCGCGCTCGTTGCCCGCGCTGCGGGCGACCTCGGTGTAGCTGCGGGTTCGCCCGTAGGGGATGCGGTTGATCGCCTGCTGGACTTTCTTGCGGAAGCCATCGGTGAGCTGCCAGTCGAGTGGCAGGCCGAACTCGGCTAGCTTGCCCTCGAAGTAGAGGTCGAGCTCGCGGCGGGCCTCGTCGAGCCGGGCCGGCGCTTCCAGCACGCGGGGAGAGATCTGTGTTGCCAGCTCCTCCAGGGTGGCCTCGGTGCCGAACTGGGGGAAGCTCACCTTGACCAGGCCGCGCGGCGTTGCCGCCAGCAGCAGCGGCCCGAAGGGCGAGTCGACGGTGGCGTAGGCGACGTCGAGCAGGCCCTCGGCGTTGGCCCGATCGGTAAGGCGGTCAAGTGCGTCCTTCATGCCAGCTCCTTTCTCAGTCGCTTTATTCCCTCGTGCAGGCTGCGCCGCGCCGCCTCTGGTGAGCAGCCGAGCGCCGCGGCGATCTCGGTGTGGGGGAGATCGCAGCCGTAGCGCAGGGCGACCGCGGCGCGTTGCTTGGGCGGCAGGGTGGCTACCGCGCCCCAGATCTCGCCGTCTGGCTCGGGATCGCTGACCGCGACCTCTGCGACCTCCTCCACTGGCACCGGCCGGCGGCCGTTGGCGCGGTGATGGTCAGTCGCCTTGCGATAGGCGATCGTCAAGAGCCAACCGCGTAGGTTGCTCGCGTCGCCGAGCTTCGGATAGGCGCGCAGGGCCGCCAAGAAGGTCTCTTGGAAGCAGTCGTCGGCGTCACTGCATCCGACCGCGCCACGCAGCACCGCCATCACGTCGGCTGCATGCTCGTCGAGCAGGCTCTGGAACGGGGGCAAGGTAGTCAAGTCATGGATTAAACGCTTCGGGGCAGCGAAGCGTGAGAGAGCTTTTCGAGTTCTACTTAAAGGCTACATGCAATAATTGCAAGTAGATGCCGTTGGGAACGATTGCAGTCGAGACTGCTCTGAACGCCCCTCCAGCCGAAGTGGGTGCGGATCTCGCCCAGCTGCCGGAGGACCAGTGGCTGGAGCGGAAGTCAAGCCGCATTGCGCCACGAGATCTCGCCGATACGTTGATCGGCTTCGCCAATGCCGACGGAGGGACGGTAATCGTCGGGTTGGCCGATGGCGAAGTCGAGGGAACCAAGGGCAGCCCCGAGAGGCGGAACGCGCAATTCCAGGCCAACATCGATTTCTGCGCACCGCCCGTGCGGGCAAGGCACAGACTGGTCGACTGTATTGACAGAGAAGGCGAGCCGAACGAGCTGCTCGCGATAGAGGTCGAGCCGGGAGATTCAGTTCACGCCAACCAGAAGGATGAGGTCTACCTCAGGGTCGGCGACGAGAACCGCAGGCTCAATTTCGCCCAGCGGCGGGAGCTGCTCTTCGACAAGGGGCAGGCGAGCTACGAGGCAACCCCATCCGGAGTTTCGCTGGATGCGGTTGACCGTCCACTCCTCGGGGACTATGCGATCGCCGTGACCGCGCCGGACCCGAAGCGCCTGCTCCGTGCTCGCGGCCTGGCGAACGACGATGAGTTGACTATCGCGGGCTGCCTTCTCTTCGCCGAGGCGCCGCAGGCGATCCTGCCTGAGGCATTCATAAGGGTGCTGCGGTACAGGGGCCGTGAGAGGGGCTCGGGCGCCCGGCAGCAGCTGATCGAGGACATCAGGCTGGAGGGTCCGATACCCAGGCAACTGAGCGACGCTAGGGAGCAGATCGAGCGACTCCAACCAACACGTAGAGCGCTCGGTGAGGAGGGGACCTTCGAAGACGTTCCCCTCATTCCTGGCGATGCCTGGCTCGAGGGCGTGGTCAACGCCGCGGTCCACCGCTCCTACAGCACGGTTGGCGACCACATCAGGGTTGAGATCTTCGACGATCGGATCGAGATCTCGAGCCCTGGGCGGTTCCCGGGCCTTGTCGACCTCAGCCATCCTCTCGAGACGACGCGTTTCGCGCGGAATCCGCGCATTGCCCGTGTCTGTGCCGATCTCAGTCTCGGGCAGGAGCTCGGGGAGGGGATCCGTCGGATGTTCGAAGAGATGCGACAGGCCGGCCTGACCGACCCTGTGTACCGGCAGACCTCTGGCAGTGTCGAGCTTCAGCTCTTGGCCGAGCCGGTGGATCGCCGGCTTGAGGAAAGGCTGCCCGAGCACTCACGCGCGATCACCAGGACACTGCGCACTGCCGGCAGGATGAGCACGGGAGAGATGACCGAGGCTCTGGGCGTCTCCCGGCCCGTCGTACAGCGAGAGCTGAACGCGCTCAGGGATGCGGGAATCATCGAGTGGGTGGGAAAGTCGCCGAAGGACCCGCGCGCCTACTGGCAGCTGAAAACCAGCCAGAAGCTACATGCAACTACTTGAAATAAGACTTGAAATAGGCCTGGAAAACAATGCATTCACTTGATTTGGAGACGGTCGTTGCCCGCGCCCTGGCAGAGGACATTGGCGACGGTGACGTGACCTCGGAGGCGGTCGTGCCGGAGGAGGCGCGGGCGCGGGCGCGGATCGTGCAGAAGCAACCCGGCTTGGCGTTCGGCTTCGCCGCGGTCGCCGAGGCGATGCGCCAGTGCGGGGTCGAGCAGGTCGACAACCTGGTGGTCGAGGGACAGTGGCGCGAAGAGGCGCCGGCGGAAGTGATTCTTGCGAGCGGCTCGGCGCGGGCGTTGCTCGCGGCCGAGCGCACCGCGCTCAACTTCCTCGGCCACCTCTCCGGCATCGCCACGCTGACCGCCCGCTTCGCCGAGGCGGTCGCCGGCACCGGCGCTCAGGTTCTCGACACGCGCAAGACCACGCCTGGCCTGCGCGAGCTGGAGAAGGCGGCGGTGGCGGCGGGGGGCGGCCGCAACCACCGCATGGGCCTCTACGACGCGATCCTGATCAAGGAGAACCACATCGCCCTGGCCGGTGGCGTGGCGAAGGCCGTGCACGCCGCCCGCGGCGCGCATCCGGAGCTGGCGGTCGAGGTCGAGTGCCGCGACCTCGAAGAGGTCGCCTACGCGCTCGGGGTCGGCGCCGACCTGCTGCTGCTCGACAACATGGACACGGACACCCTGCGCAAGGCGGTCGAGCTGCGCGACACCTTGGGCGGCGCCAAGCCACCCTCGCTGGAGGCGTCGGGCGGCGTCTCCCTGGAGACCGTGCGCGGAATCGCAGAAACGGGAGTTGACTTCATCTCAGTAGGAGCTCTCACCCATTCAGCTCCGACGCTCGACTTCAGCCTGCTCCTCGAGCCGGCGTAGACAGGGATGGGTGCCCCTCCAGAGGAACTTGTGAGCCGCTAAACCCCGGTCCCTTTGGGAAGTGCGGGCGCGGGTTCCGCCGGAGGGGCACCCATCCCTGTCTCCCACTCACTTGAGCAGCCTGGAAAGACGGCGGTCCTTGAGCACGCGACCGCCGGTCTGCTCGGCGGGGCAGTAGTTGGTCTGGTGCTCGGAGAAGAAGACGGCCTCGATCGTCGCCCCGCAGCGCGGGCAGGGCTCGCCCTCGTGCTTGTGGATCCGCAGCGGCTTCGGCGCCTTCTCGGGGAGGTGTTCCCCGATCGTCTCCTCGTAGTGGTCGATCGCGTCGCCGAGCACGTGCAGCGCCTGCCGCAGGCGCTCGGCCTCCTCCTCGTCCAGCTCAGAGCCCTTCTTGAACGGGGAGAGGCGCGCCTCCCAGAGGATCTCGTCGACCCAGGAGCGGCCGATCCCGGCGATGTCGCCCTGGTGGCGAAGCAGCGGGTGCAGGTGGCGCGGCTGGTCGATCAGCTTCGCGAACTGCTCGCGTGGCGGCGCCGGCCAGGCTTCCGGTCCCAGCCTCGCGACCGCCTCGTCGCCCTCGATAGCGTCAGTCGGCAGCAGCTTTGCCCAGGCGCGCTGCTTGGTCCCGAGCTCGCGCAGCCGCAGCTCGCGCCCGTCCTCGAGCCGGATCAGGACTCGCGAGGCGCGGTCTTTGAGCGAGGCCCGTTTGTCGAACACCCGCAGCCTCCCCGCCGACATCAGGTGGATCAGCAGAGCGTGGTCGCCGAACTCGATGACGAGCAGCTTGCCGATGCGCCGGACGCCGGTCAGCTCCCGCCCTGCCAACGCGCCGAGCGGCGGATCGAAGGTCTTCATCACGTTCATGCCCGGCGCCAGGGCCGACTCGACCACCGCGCCGTCAAGCACCGCATTCAGTCGGCGCGCCGTTATCTCGACCTCGGGAAGCTCGGGCATGTCGAGAGGGTAGACTTGAACGCAGCATTCATTCGACTGGTTCCGGGCTTGCGCCCTGCCAGCGAACATCGGAAACGGAAGGCTCCATGCAGGAGTTGCCCACACTCCAACCCACGATCGCGCCGGACCTCGACTCGGAGGAGATCCGCGCTCTGAGCGAGGAGGTTCGCGCGCTCGCCGCCGAGCGCAACGCCGTCATCCTCGCCCACAACTACCAGCTGCCCGAGATCCAGGATGTCGCCGATCACATGGGCGACTCGCTGGGGCTCTCCCGCCAGGCGGCTGCCACCGACGCCGACGCGATCGCCTTCTGCGGCGTCCACTTCATGGCCGAGACGGCCTCGATCCTCTCACCCGAGAAGACCGTGCTGATCCCCGACCTCGACGCCGGGTGCTCGCTCGCCGACTCGATCGACGCCGACCAGTTGCGCGCCTGGAAGGCCGAGCACCCCCGTGCGGTCGTGGTGATGTACGTCAACACCTCGGCCGAGGTGAAGGCCGAGACCGACTACTGCTGCACGTCCTCCAACGCAGTCAAGGTCGTCGAGCAGATCTGGGTCGAGCACGGTCCCGAGACCGAGATCCTCTTCGGCCCCGACATGTGGCTGGGCGCCTTCGTCGAGCGCGAGACCGGTCTCCGCGACGATCCCGAGCGGCGCGCCCGCTTCCATGTCTGGGACGGCGAGTGCCACGTCCACGCCGGCATCCGTCCCGACGACATTGCCCGCACCCGCGCCGAGCACCCGGAGGCCGAGTTCCTGATCCACCCCGAGTGCGGCTGCTCAACCCAGGCGATGGAGTACGTCGCCTCCGGCGACATCGAGGCCGAGGGCGTCCACATGCTCTCGACCTCGGGGATGCTCGAGCACGTCGAAGCCAACCCCGACGGCAGCTTCGTCGTCGCCACCGAGAACGGGATGCTCTACCCGCTCCAGCAGGCGGCGCCCGCAGCCAACCTGATCGAGGCCAACCGGATGGCCTTCTGCAAGTACATGAAGATGATCACGCTGCCAAAGCTGCGCGACTCGCTGCGTGAGATGAAGTTCGAGGTCAGCGTTCCCGCTGAGGTCGCGGCACGGGCGCGGGTTCCGATCGAGCGAATGGTCGCGATCGGATAGCCTCGCGCCTGTGGACCAGGTGACAGTCGAAAGCACCGCCAGCGGCGAGCAGCTTCGCGAGCTCGCCCAGCAGCTCCGCGTCGACGCGATCCGCGCCAGCGACGCCGCCGGCTCCGGCCACCCGACCTCAGGGATGTCGGCCGCCGACCTGATGGCGGTGCTCTTCGCGCGCCACCTCCGCTACGACTTCTCAGCGCCCGACAACCCCGCCGCGGACCACCTCGTCTTCTCCAAGGGCCACGCCTCGCCGCTGCTCTACGCGCTCTACAAGGCGGTTGGCGCGATCGACGACGAGGAGCTGCTCAGCTTCCGTCAGTTCGGCTCGCGGATGGAGGGACACCCGACCCCGGAGATCCCCTGGGTCGATGTCGCCACCGGCTCGCTCGGCCAGGGCCTGCCGATCTCGGTCGGCATCGCGCTCGCGGCCAAGCGCCTGGAAGCGTCCGAGGGCAGGGTCTGGGTGCTCTGCGGCGACTCAGAGCTCGCCGAGGGATCGATGTGGGAGGCCTTTGAGCACGCCGGCTACGCCGGCCTCGACAACCTGATCGCGATCGTCGACGTCAACCGGCTTGGCCAGCGCGGTCCGACCATGCACGAGTGGGACACCGCCTCCTGGGCCGCCCGCGCGGCCGCCTGCGGCTGGCACGTGCAGGAGATCGACGGCCATGATTTCGAGGCGATCGAGGCGGCCTACGCCGAGGCGGTCGAGGCCGACCGCCCGGCGGCGATCTTCGCCCGCACCAAGAAGGGCGCCGGCGTCGCCGCGGTCGAGGACAAGCCGGGCTGGCACGGCAAGCCACTTGCCGATCCGGAGGAGGCGATCGCCGAGCTGGGCGGGATCCGCCCGATCGGCGTCAGCGTCCAGGTCCCGCCCGAGCCGCACCCAAACGAGATCGCGCGCGAGCCGGTCGAGCAGCCCTCCTACGAGATCGGCGAGAAGGTCGCGACCCGCGGCGCCTACGGCGATGCGCTGGCCTGGATCGGCTCGACTGACGAGCGGGTCGTGGCACTCGACGCCGAGGTCGGCAACTCGACCTACGCCGAGCGCTTCGCCGAGAAGCACCCCGATCGCTTCTTCGAGATGTTCATCGCCGAGCAGCAGATGGTCGCCGCGGCGATCGGCCTGCAGGTACGGGGCTGGAAGCCCTTTGCCTCCAGCTTCGGCGCCTTCCTCAGCCGCGCCTACGACTTCGTCCGCATGGCGCCGATCTCCAACGCCGACCTCAAGCTCAGCGGCTCGCACGTCGGCGTCTCGATCGGGCCCGACGGCCCGTCGCAGATGGCGCTGGAGGACATCGCCGCCTTCCGTGCCGTGCTCGGCAGCGTCGTGCTCTACCCCAGCGACCCGAACCAGACCGTGCAGCTGATGGAGGAGATGCGGCAGCACCACGGGGTCAGCTACCTGCGCACGACCCGCGAAAAGACCCCGGTGCTCTACGAGCCGGGAGAGGCTTTCCCGATCGGCGGCAGCCGCACGCTGCGCTCCGGCGAGGAGGACGCCGTCACCCTGATCGGCGCCGGCATCACCCTGCACGAATGCCTCGCCGCCGCCGACGAGCTCGCCGGACGGGGGATCGCCGCGCGGGTGATCGACCTCTACTCGGTCAAGCCAGTCGACGCCGAGGCCCTGCTCGTGGCAGCCGCTGAGACGCAGGCGCTGATCACGGTCGAGGACCACTGGCCGGAGGGCGGAATAGGAGAGACCGTCGCCGGCGTGCTGGCCGAGGCCGGCGCGAGCACCCGGCTCGTGCGCCTCGCAGTCTCCGGGCGGCCCGGCAGCGGCCCACCCGCATCCCTGCTGTCCGCGGCCGGAATCGACACCGCCGCGATCGTTGCCGCGACCGAGGCGGCACTCGAGCGCGCCCCCGCCTGAGCAACTCTCAGGTAATTACTAACGTCCGCTAATAATTCGCTAAGGTTCCGCGAACGTTTGGTGGTGGGCGGGGAGTTGCGCGCCAACCGGGGCGCAGGAGTCATCCTGCTGCTGGAGAAAGGAGCGCGTCGAATGGCCAGAGCGAAGAAGAGGCGGGACGAGGCGGAGCCGGCACGGCCGCGCCGCGGTGGCAGGCCGATCGTCGAGTTGCGCGACGTGACCAAGGTCTACCCGGGCGGGCACATGGCCCTGGACCGGGTCTCGCTGGCGATCAACCGGGGCGAGTTCGCCTTTCTCGTCGGGCCGACCGGGTGCGGCAAGTCGACCCTGATCAAGATGCTGATCCGGGAGCTGTCGGCGACCGAGGGGACCGTGAGCATCGCCGGTCGCGACATCGGCGCCCTGCCGGAGAAGAAAATCCCGCAGCTGCGGCGCAACATCGGCACCGTCTTCCAGGACTTCAAGCTGCTGCCGGACCGCACGGTCTACGACAACGTCGCCTACGCGCTGCAGGTGCTCGGCGCCAGCCGCGCCGAGATCCGCGAGAAGGTGGGGGAGACGCTGCGCCTGGTCGGCCTCTCGACCAAGCTGCACAGCTTCCCCGACCAGCTCTCCGGCGGCGAGCAGCAGCGCGTCTCGATCGCTCGTGCCTTCGTCAACCACCCGCCGCTGCTGCTCGCCGACGAGCCCAGCGGCAACCTCGACCCGGTCACCTCGATCGGGGTGATGCAGCTGCTCTACCGGATCAATAAGACCGGCACGACGGTGATCGTCGTCACCCACGACCGCGAGATGGTCGACAACATGCGCCGTCGCGTGATCGAGCTCTACGAGGGCCGCGTCGTCCGCGACGAGGTCTCCGGCGGCTACACCGAGGAGTCGACCACCGAGTTCGGCCTGCGCATGCGGGCCGAGATGGGCGTTGGCCCCGAGGGGCAGACCAACGGGCACGACGCCCACGACAGGCTCTTCTGATCGATGTCGCGACTCTTCTTCTTCATCCAGGAGGCCTTCAGGGCGCTGCGCCGCAACGCCGCCCCGAGCATGGCGGCGATCGTCACCACGGTGGTCACAGTCGTCCTGCTCGGCGTGCTGATCCCGATCTTCCAGACGGCGCAGTCGAAGAGCGAGGAGGTGCGCGACAGCCTCGAGTTCCGGGTCGCCGTCTACGACGACGCCACCAAAGCCGAAATCGCCGCCCTGCGTGGGGACCTGGAGGCGATCCCGCACGTCGCCTCGGTCGAGTTCATCACCAAGGGTGAGGCGCTGGCCGAACTCAAAGCCGACCTCGGCAAGGATAAGAGCGAAGATCTGCTGGGACAGCTGCGCGACAACCCACTGCCGCGCAACTTCGCCGTCAAGGCCGACGACGCCGCCAACCTGACGGCGGTGCGGGCGGCGGTCACTCCACCCGGACCCGACGGTAAGCCGCGCCCGATCTCGCCGATCGTCCCGGCCAACGACGGGATTTTCGACCGCCGCGAAGACCAGGAGAAAATCGAGCAGGTGACCAGCACGCTAAAGATCATTCTCACGGTGATCACTGCGCTGCTGATCGCCGCTTCGCTGATGCTGGTCGGCAACACGATCCGGCTCTCGATCTACACGCGCCGCCGCGAGGTCGAGGTGATGCGCCTGGTCGGCGCCACCCGCTGGTTCATCCGCTGGCCCTTCATGATCGAGGGCGTCGTCGTCGGCTTCGCCGGCGCTCTGGCGGCCATACTGACGCTGTGGCTGGGCAAGATCACGATCATCGACCCCCTGGACATCTCGATCGGAGCCCAGGACGGCACGCTCTCCTTCCCGGCGCTCGCCGCGATCCTCTTCGGCGCCGCGGTGCTGGTCTCGACGATCGGCTCCGGCATCACCCTACGCCGCTTCCTCAAGGTCTGAGGCGCCGGTGAGCGGGGGCCGGATCGCGGCTCTGGCCGCTTCCCTCCTCGCCGCCCTCTGCCTCGGCATGTGGCTGGGCGGCCATCCGGGCAAGCTGCCCGACTTCCTGCGCGACCCGTTCATCGACGATGCCGCCGGGCTGAGCGCCGAAGCCGCCGAACTGATCGAGGGGAACTACTTTCGAGAGGTCCCGCAGGACGAGCTCGCCGGCGCCTCGCTGCGCGGCATGGTGCGGGGGCTGCGGCGCCGTTACCGCGACCGCTTCTCCTCCTACCTCTCCCCCGAGATGAAGGAACGCTTCGACGAGGAGATCTCAGGACGCTTCTCCGGGATCGGGCTCAGCGTCTCCGCGGTTGCGCGCGGACTGCGGGCCGATCGTGTCTTCCCGCGCTCGCCTGCAGCCCGGGCCGGAATCGAGCCCGGCGACGTAGTCGTCTCGGTCAACGGGCGCTCGATCGCCGGCGAGAGCAGCGAAGTCGCGAGCGAGAAAATCAAGGGGCCGGAAGGGAGCGAGGTGCGGATCGGGGTGGTGCGACTTCCCGACGGCAAGGCCCGTGAGCTGCGCCTGACCCGGGAACAGATCGCGCTCCCCGTGACTGCCGATGAGGTGGTGACGGTGGATGGGGCCAAGCTCGGCCACGTCAGCTTCTACGGGTTCAGCTCCGGCGCCCACGCCCAGCTGCGCGAGGCCGTTCGCAAAGTCGAGCGGCGCGGCGCCGAGGGGATCGTGCTCGACCTGCGCGGCAACGGCGGGGGCCTGCTCCAGGAGGCGGTGCTCGCCGCCAGCGTCTTCCTGCCGGAGGGCGAGGTGGTGGTATCGACCAAATCGCGCACCCAGGGCGAGACCGTCTATGAGGCGGTCGGTGGGGCCCTGCCGCGAAGGCCGCTTGTCGTGCTGATCGACCGTGGCACGGCGTCGGCGGCGGAGGCGCTCGCTGCGGCTCTGGCCGACGGCGCGGGGGCCGTCGTGGTCGGCGGCCGCTCGTATGGCAAGGGCGTCTTCCAGCAGGAGCTCGACCTCGCCAACGGCGGCGCCCTGACCTTGACCATCGGCGAGTACTTCACGCCCTCGGGCGACAACCTGGGCGGCAACGGGATCGAGCCCGACGTGGCGGCCCAGGACCGCCCCGGCACCGCGCCCGACGAGGCACTGCAGCGCGCTTTGGAGGTGCTGGCGGCGCGAGCGCGGGGCCAAGGGTGAGCGGGCGGGACTGGCGCTACTACCGAGCTCGCCAGCGCGCCCGCGGGCGATCACGGAGAGCGGTGCCGGAAAATGCGCGTGAGGCGGTCGAGGCGCTGCTCGAAGAGCGACTGGACCGCCGCGGCTTCCCGGCCGGGCTCGAGCTCGATGCGGCCAGGGCGATGGAGGAGGCCGAGCGGGGCGCCGGCGCCCGCCGCGACCTGACCGAGCTTGCCACCTTCACCGTCGACCCGGCTACCGCACGCGACTTCGACGACGCTGTCTCCGCCCAGCGCGAGGGCGACGGCACTCGCCTCTGGATTCACATCGCCGACGTCGCCGCCCACGTCAAGCCGGGGTCGCCGCTCGACGAGGAGGCGAGGCGGCGCGCCAACAGCACCTACGTGCCGGGCACAGTGGAGCCGATGCTCCCCCACGCCCTCAGCGAGGAGGCCTGCAGCCTGGCGCCCGGAGTCGAGCGGCTGGCGGTGACCGCCGAGATCGAGCTGGCGCCCGATGGCTCGCCCCGCGCCGCCAGCTTCTACCGCAGTCGGATCCGCTCCGACGTCCGCCTCGACTACGACCAGCTCGACTCGATCTTCGCCGGCCGCGTGAGGCCGCCGGAGCCAGTCGCAGAGCCACTGGCTGTGGCGAGAGAGGCTGCGGCGGCGCTGGGAGAGCGGCGCAGCGCGACCAGCCTCGACGTCGAGTCTTTCGAGCCGGAGTTCCGCTTCGACGCCGAGGGCAACGTGACCGGGGCCCGCGGCGTCGAGCAGACTGAGTCGCACCGCCTGATCGAGCGACTGATGATCCTCGCCAACGAGCAGGTCGCCGGCCTGCTGGAGCGCAAGCGGGCGCCAACCGTCTACCGCGTTCATCCCCAGCCCGACCCGCCGCGAATCGAGCACCTGATCGAGCAGATGCACGCGCTCGGCGTACCGACGCCGCCATTGCGCGAAGGCCTCGCTCCGCGGCAGGCGGGGGAGGTCGCGGCGGAGGAGAGCCGGCTGGCGCTGCAGGAGGCAGCGCGGCGTGGGCACGGCCGCAAGGCGTATACATCGCTCGTGCTCCGTTCTCTTCAGCAAGCCCGCTACAGCGAGCGCAACAGCGGCCACGCCGGCCTCGGCAGCGCCGCCTACTGCCATTTCACCTCGCCGATCAGGCGCTACCCCGACCTCGTCGTCCACCGGGCGCTGCTGGCGACGCTGGGAGAGGGGGAGGAGGCGCCCCGGGCCGGGGAGGTGAGGGACGTCGCCCAGCACTGCTCCGAGCGGGAGCGCGACTCGGCCCAGATCGAGCGCGACGCCGACGATGTCTGCGCCGCCTTCCTGCTCGAGCGCGAGCTGGCGGAGCGCGGTCCCAAGGTGGAGTTCGCGGGCGAGGTCTCGGGGACGATCCGCTCTGGCGCCTTCGCCGGCTTCGGCGGTGAGCTGGGCGACGTCTACGAGGGATTCCTGCCGGCGCGGCTGATCGGCGACGAGCGCTTCGAGCTGAACGAGACCGAGACGGCGCTGGTCGGCCGCGAGTCCGGCCGCGCGATTCGCCTCGGCGATCCAATATCCGTCCGGGTGACGGCGGTGGACGCGCCGCGCGGACGGGCCGACCTGGAGCTCGCCGGTGGCTAGGAGGCCATTCGAAAACCCCCCGCGCACGCCTGACGGCGGCGGACACTGCGCGGTGCGGCGTCCTCGGTCGGCCGAATGGCGCTGCCATTCGCTCCTCCCTGCGTCCTTGCCCCGCTTGGTCCGGCGCTCGTCAGTCGCACACGCGGAGCTTCCGAATGGCCTCTAAGAAGGGCAAGAAGAAACGGCAGCCCGCCTCGGGCGACGTCGCCACCAACCGTCGTGCCCGTCAAAAGTTCGAAGCGATCGAGAAGCTCGAGGCGGGGATCGTCCTGCGCGGCACGGAGGTGAAGGCGCTGCGCGAGGGCAAGGCCCAGATGGGCGACGCCTATGCGGTGGTCGATGCCGGCGAGGTTTGGCTGCGCAACCTCCATATCCCCCCTTACGAACCAGCCAGCCGCGAGAACCACGAGCCCGAGCGCCCCCGCAAGCTGCTCCTGCACAGAGGCGAGATAGAGCGCCTGGTCGGCAAGACGGCCGAGAAGGGGCTGACGCTGATCCCCACCCGCGTCTACTTCAAGGGGCAGCGGGCGAAGGTCGAGCTGGCGCTGGCTCGAGGCAAGGAGGGGCGCGACCGGCGGCGAGAGATCGCGGAGCGAGACGTGCGACGTGAAGTCGAGCGAGAATTCAAGGGCCGGATGAGGTAGCTTCGGTTACCCGAAGGTGGACTTCGTCAGCGACAACATCCAGTACTTCATCGCTGGCCTGCTCGCGGCAGTCCTGTTGCTCCTGCTCGTGATCAGCGTCACCCAGCGGCGCAGCAAAGAAAAGGCGGCGAAAAAGTCGGCCGGTGCTCCTGGCGGGCCGCTCCCGCCCCCACCGTCGTCTCCGAAGGCTGCGGCGCCCGTGTCGCAGGGGGAGACCACCAAACTGCCGCCGGTCTCGCCGCCCAGCGCACCGCCGGCGGGCGGGCCGCCGGCGCCGAGCACGCCCCCATCGCCCGCGGCGACGGGGCAATCGCTGGGCCCCAAGGAGAAACGCAAGCAGTCACGCGAACAGCAGCGAGCGGCCCGTGCCGAGCACCGGAAACGGCGCCAGGCCGAGGCCAAGCGCCGCCGCGAAGAGCGCACGAAGCAGCGTGCGGAACGTCGTCACAAGCCCTCCGGAGGCCGTCGCTCGGGCCGGCGGGCGCAGAAGGAGGCTGCGAAGGCGGAGCGCCAGCTCGCCGAGGCGCGGGCGGCGCAAGAGCGCGAGCAGTTGAAGGGCGCAGGCCAACCCAGTCAGCCGACACCGCCGTTGCAGGCTGTTCCACCGGCGCCCACGTCTCCACTGCCCCCGGCACAGCAGGTCCCACCCGTCCTGCCGCCGACCCAGGTTCCGCCGCCGCAGTCGCCGCTGACGCCGGCCGGCGACCCCGCCGCAACCCCGCCGGCCTACGGCGATCCAGCCGAGGCCGAGCAGCGGGTGCGGGCCAAGGTGGAAGAGATCCAGCGTGAGGAGGAGCGGATCCGAGCCGAGGCCGACCGCCGCATCCAGGAAGCCGAGCGGCTGCAGCGCGAAGCCGAGGAGCGCGCCGCCCGCGCCGAGTCGGGCCAGACCACGCAGAGCTTTGCGGCGATCCCTCCCGCCGCCGAGACGGCCGGCCTGCAGAGCGCCGAGCAGCGCCTGGCGCAGGGGCGGGAGGCGCAGGAGCAGGCGATGACGGAGGCGCAGGAGCGACTGCGCCAGATCGAAGAGCGAACCAAGGCGGCTGAAGCCCGCGCCGCCGAAGCGGAGCGCCTCGCCAAGCTGAAGTCCGAGGAGGAAGAGCGCGACCGTCGCCTGCAGGAGATCCGCGACAGCGTCGCGCAGGCCGAAGAGCGCGCTCGCGAGGCCGAGCGCCGCGCGATCGAGGCCGAGCAGGCAGTGATCCGCACGGTGCAGGGAGGAGCGGGATCGCTTCCGCCGGAGCCCTCTCCGCCGACCCCCACACCCCCTCCAGCACCGACACCACCTCCCGCGCCGCAGCCGCCGACACCGTCTCCCACGCCCGAGCCGCCGCCGCAACCACCCACTCCCGCGCCGGAGCCTCCATCGCCGGCGCCTCAGCCGCCACCCACGCCTGCGCCCGAGCCGCCACCGGCCCCACCGCCCCCCGCGGCGCAGTCGCCCGGGGGCACGATCGAGCTGAACACGGTCAGCTTCGAGGAGCTGCGCGCGCACGGCCTCTCAGTGACCCAGGCGACGCGGCTGCTCGCCCACCGCGAGCGCCTCGGTCGCTTCGGCTCGGTCGACGACCTCGACCAGGTCGCGGGCATCCCCGAGGATCAGCTCGCTGACCTCAAGCAGCGTTCAAGCGTTTAAGCCCAATCCCAGCAGGGGTTGCACTTAACTTTTTCGGTCAGCGGATCTTGCCGTCCGAGGTGGGGACGGCCGAAAAAGTACAAGACGTTTCACCCCTACTGGGATTGGGCTTTTACAGTCCGTACGCTTCTAGGAGCTTCAGCCAGATCTCACTGCGCGTGGGGTAGGCGGGGACTGCGTGGCGTAGGCGGTTGAGCGGGACTTCTCCGACGATCGCGATTGTTGCAGCGTGGAGGAAGTCTGCTGTCTCGAAGCCGGTGAAGGTGGCGCCGACGATCGTCTGGCGCGCCTCGTCGACGACGAGGCGGGAGGTCCCACCGGTCTCCTTGCCCTGGAAGCTGGCCCCGGCGGTGCCGTCGGTGCGAATATCGACGGCCCGGGCATCGAGTCCCGCCTTTTCAGCCTGGGCAAGGGTCTGGCCGACCGCCGCCACCTGGGGATCGGTGAAGGTGACTCGGGGGGAGCCAATCCCTTCGGCCCTGGCTTCGACATCTTGTCCCACCAGGTTTTCGGCGACGACCCAGGCCTGGTACTTGCCCATGTGGGTGAAGAGCGCGCGCCCGTTGACGTCGCCGATCGCGTAGAGCCAGTCGCGACCGCCGACGCGCAGGCGGTCGTCGGTTTCGAGGAAGCCGCCCTTGCCGGGCTCGATTCCCGCCGAATCCAGGCCTATGTCTTGCGTGTGCGGCTTGCGCCCCACCGCGACGAGGAGCTCCTCGGCCTCCACCTCGTCGCCGCCGAGCTCGACCGAGACTCCAGCCTCCGTGGAGCGGGCCTTCTGTGCGAGGACACCGGTTCGAACGTCGACCCCATGCTGATCGCGCAAAGCCTTCGCCACTTCCTCTCCGGCAAACGGCTCCTCGCGAGGAAGCAACTGTTCCTCGCCCTCGACCAGGGTGACGGAGGCGCCGAGCGATGACCAGGCCTGGGCCAGCTCCGACCCCACCGGCCCGCCGCCCAGCACGATCATGCTCGCTGGGACGCGCTTCGAGGTGGTCGCGTCGCGGTTGTTCCACGCGTTCACCGAGTCGAGTCCCTCCACAGGTGGCATCGCGGCGCCGCTGCCGGTGGCGACGACGACGGCACGGCGGGCGGTGAGGATGTCGTCGCCGACGGCGACACGCCGCTCGCCGTCGAGCCGTCCCGCGTCGCGCATGAGCTCGATGCCGCGCTTTTCCAGCCAGGGGAGTTGCCCTGAGTCGTCGAGGTCGTGGATCACCTCGTCGCGGCGGGCGAGGATTGCCTCTGCGTCGAGACCGCCGTTTCCGGTTGGGACCCCCGGCACCCGCTGCGCCTCGCCCACTACGTCAGCGGGCCGCAGCAGCGCCTTCGACGGCATGCAGGCGTAGTAGGAGCACTCCCCTCCGATCAGGTGGGGCTCGACCAAGGCCACCTCGAGGCCGCTCTCGGCGAGCCTCCCGGCGCAGACCTCGCCCGCTGGCCCGGCTCCCAGGACGATCGCGTCGAATTGCCGTTCGGCATTCATAAATTTCGCGCTCCGCTCGCGGCGCGAAGAACCAGACATGCACGCTTGCTCGCTCCGCGCTCAGGGGACACCGTACAATCGTCTGAGACATAGCGCGGGGGTGACAGGCTTCGACCTGGCCGATCCGTGCGACAGGTTGCAGGCCGAGGTTGCCGGAGGCCTCGTTAAACCCCGGCGCCAACCAATACGTGCGGACCATGAGTTCGCCCTCGCCGCTTAGTTAGAAGCTAAGCGATGAGAGTCGGTCCTCCCTCGCCCGCGGGGAGGGGCGCCGGCTTCAAATTGCGGGCTTACCCAGGCAGATCGCCCCGTCTGCCAGGGGACATTTCAGAGGGCTCTGTCTCCCGTAGTGCCCGCCGGCGCGGACCCCGGGAGACGAGAACCAAGCGCCGGCTAAGCCTGTAGAGACCATCGCACTACGACCAGGGACGTGGGTTCGAGTCCCACCACCTCCACTCAGCTCGCCGGTCCGTCTCGACACATAGGCTGCCGCCCGTGGACACGGGACCGCAGCGACTCCAGCGGCATCGAAGCGCCTAGATGGACTGGTGGGAAGCAATCCTCCTCGGCGCGGTCGAGGGGTTTACCGAGTTCCTGCCGATCTCGAGCACCGGCCATCTGACCATCGTCGAGCGGCTGCTCGGCCACTCCACCGACGACCCGGACATCACCGCCTTCACCGCGATCATCCAGGTCGGCGCGGTGGCAGCCACTGTGCTCTACCTCCGCCACGACCTCGCCAGGATCCTCACCGCCTGGGGGAGGGGGCTGGCCAGTCCGGCCAACCGCTCCTCGAGCGACTACCGCTTTGGCTGGGCTGTGGTCCTCGGCTCGCTCCCGATCGCCATCGTCGGCCTCACTTTCCAGGATGAGATCCAGACGACCCTGCGCAGCCTCTGGTTCGTCGGCGGCGCGTTGATTCTCTGGAGCGGCGTGATGTGGTTCGCCGACAGTCGCGCCACCCAGGAGCGGCACGAAGCCGACGTCACCTGGCGCGACACGCTGATCATCGGCGTCGTCCAGTGTTTGGCCCTGGTGCCCGGGATATCGCGGGCTGGGGCGACGATGTCCGCCGGCCTGCTGCGTGGGATCGATCGCGTCGCCGTGACTCGGCTCTCGTTCTTCCTCTCGATCCCGGCGCTGAGCGGCGCGGCGATTCTGCAGACGGTCAACGAGTTCGACAACGTCTCCGGTGGTGTCGGCTGGGGGCCGACCATCGTCGCCACATTGGTCAGCTTTGCAGTCGCGTTCGTCGCTGTTTCCTGGCTGCTGCGCTACATCGCTGGCCACAACTACTCGATCTTCATCATCTACCGGGTTGCCCTCGGGGCGTTCGTCCTGGCCCTGGTCGCTAGCGGCGCGGTGGCGCCTAAGTGAGGAAGTCGAGCACCTCGGCCGCGTTGCGATCGGGCGGGAAGACCGGGTAGAAGGCCTTGACGACGACGCCGGCCTCGGCGACGAGGGTCAGGCGACGGTAGAGCGTCATCTCCTCCACCGTGAAGGTGGGCAGCCCCAGCGCCGCCGCCAGGAGCAGATCGGCGTCGCTGAGCAGCGGGAACGGGATCTGCTCTCGCTGCGCGAACTCCCGCTGCTCGGCGGTGGTTTGGGCGCTGATCCCGGCCACCGT
Organism: uncultured Solirubrobacterales bacterium; assembly: GCA_963728045.1. GTDB lineage: Bacteria > Actinomycetota > Thermoleophilia > Solirubrobacterales > 70-9 > VRUE01. Next base: position 371,216 of record CAVSIE010000002.1, on the reverse strand, counting down.
GGCGCCGAGCTGCGCGAACTCTTCGCGGCTGTCGCGAAAGGCGCAGCTCTGCGGCGTGCATCCGCGTGCCCCAGGGATCTCGTCCCAGCCCTGGGGGAGCGGCTCGCCGGGGACTCCGGTGCGCGGGTACACGTAGGCGACGAGCTTCTTCGTCGCCAGCTCCGCCAGGTCGGCGCTTCCGCCTTGCGTGGACGGGAGCACCAGTCCCTCAGGGAGCACCGATCCGGGCAGGTGGTCGGCGGCGCCGTCGTCCACGGGCACGGGCAGGTCCGGCGGGAGGCTGGTGAAGTCGGCGCTCACCGGGCAATCGTCGCAGGAGGCCTCGGGCCGGGCTCGTAAGGTGGGGGTAGATGCCCAGGTATGCGGCTTTCTTGCGCGGGATCAACATCAGCAACCGGCGGGTCAAGAACGACGCGCTGCGCCTCTGCTGCGAGGAGATGGGCTTCGTCGACGTCGCGATCTTCCGTGCCAGCGGCAACGTCATCCTGAGGACGGAGGGGAAGAGCGACCCGGAGGAAGTCACCCGCCGCCTGGAAGGTGGGCTGGAGCACTCGCTCGGCTACGAGGTGGTGGTGTTCCTGCGCACGGCGGCGCAGGTGCGGGCGATCGCCAGGCACGAGCCGTTCGACGCCGCGCAGCTCGACGCCTCGACGGGCAAGGTCCAAGTCTCATTGCTGGCCAAGGCTCCGAGCGCGGCGGCCCGCAAGCAGGTGCTTTCGCTGGCCACCACCGAGGACAGGCTCGTGATCAAGGGTCGCGAGCTCTACTGGCTGCCCAGCGGTGGCATCTCGGAATCGGAGCTCGACCTAAAGGCGATCGGGACCGCCCTCGGCCTCTCGACGATGCGAACCAAGGGCACGATCGACCAGATCGCCGCCAAGCACTTCATTCGTTGAGGGCCGGGAGGTCTTACCAGCGTCCGACTCGGCGACTGCTCCACGAGTAGAGGGGCGCGAAGAGCGCGGCACCTCCCCACGCGACCAGTGCAAGCACTACTGGCGGTGCTCCGAAGCCGAGTATGGCAACGCCGGTTGCCGTTGCCAGCGTGATGCTCGCGACACTGAAAAAGCGCGAAGACTGAAACAGTCGTGCGATCAACTCCATGCTCCGATGATAAGCGCCAATGCAGACAATGGATATCCCCAGCTGAACCCTCGGCCAAGGCCTTCATTGACACGCTGGGCGACGACCTCAGGTGGCTGGTTGTCTGCCAACGCGTTGGCAGTGAGGTAGCCGCTCCAATAGGCCATGACTCCGCCAAGGATCGAAGCCGCGGTGACGGTCGCCTCTATGAAATTGCTGACGTCGACAGGGTCGATGAGAGCCATCGCAACACCGTAAGACCGATGCGCTCACATGTGGCGCGCGGAATGCAAAATGTTCGCTATAGATGCGAGCCCTGAGTTGCATCGTCGGCGCGGGGGAGGGCGGCCAGCTCGACGTCGGCGCTGACCGCGCCGATCTCGTCAGGCAGGGCGGAGAGCTGGACGTTGGAGACGAACTCCATCCGCTGTCCCAGCGGGCGGAAGAAGTTGTCGTAGTGGGTGGGGACGACGACGCCGGGGTCTAGGCGGGGGAGGATGCGCTTCCAGTAGTCGCGGGTGAAGTTGCGACCGGCGACGCCGGCGAGGAACACGTCCACCCCCTGCTCGCGGATTGCGTCATCGAGGAGGTTGGCGCTGCCCTGGTGGTAGAAGCGCACCCCCGCGACCTCGATCGAGATACCCCAGACCTGGCCGCAGCGGTAGGCGTTGGGCGAGAGCCCGTCGAGGTGCTCGCAGGTGAGGTCGCCGTCGTAGGGCACGGCCAGTCCGAGCAGCAGTTTCGAGTGGACGCTGGGGGTGAAGCCGACCTCGAACGGCCCCAGCTCGTAGGTGCGGTACGGCTCGACCTCAACGGCGCTCTCGGCGAGCCCGTGCAGTCCCATCAGCGTGACCAGCGAATCCGAGCCGTATGCCTTGCCCCCGAAGCGCCGAACGATCGCCGGGGCGTCGACGGCGTGGTCGAAGTGGGTGTGGCCGACGAGTACCCCGACCACCTCGCCGGGGGCGTGGACGAAGCGGTCCAGCGCGGCGGGGTTGGGCAGCGTGGTGCGGCGCAGCACGAGGTCGCGGAAGGGGACTCGGGAGAGGTAGGGGTCGACGAACAGGGTCTTGCCCTCGAAGCTGATCCGGTAGCCGGAGACGCCCAGCCATTCGACCTCGAGCCCCGTCGGCAGCGCCAGCGGTCTTGCCTCCAGCTCGCCCAGCGCCTGGCCGTCATCGCGCTCGCTGGAGCGCCGCGTCGCTCGAGCCTTCGCCAGCTCGCCAAGGTGTCGCAGCGATTCCGCTCTCGCGCGCATGAGGGGAGCCTACGGCCAGGTCGCGAGGGGACGCCGTAGTGTCAATCGCCATGGCAATCGCGACCGCGACCAGCCTCGACGTCTACGCCGGCGGCGAGCTGCTCTTCGCCGGCGTCTCCTTCAAGCTCGAGCCGCGCGAGCGGATGACGCTCTCCGGCCGCAACGGCGCCGGCAAGTCGACGCTGCTGCGGGTGCTCTCAGGGGAGCGCCCGCCCGACGCCGGTGTCCTCTCCGTCCAGAAGGGCGCCCGCGTCGCCCTGCACGACCAGCGCCCGCCTCGCGAGTCGACGGTATCGCTGGGCGAGTACGTCTTCGCCGGGCGCGCCGAGATGCTCGAGACCGAGGCGGAGCTGGCGCGGCTGGAGGAGGAGATGTCGCGCCAGGACCCGGCCGAGGAGACGATGCGCGCCTACGCCGCCGCGCAGCAGCGGCTCGAGGCGGGCGGCGGCTACCGCTGGCGCGACGGCGTCCTCGGGGTGCTCGCCGGCCTCGGCTTCGCCGCCGAGGACGCCGAGCGCTCGCTCGGCACCTTCTCGGGCGGGGAGCTGACCCGGGCCTCGCTGGCGCGAGCGCTCGCCACCCGGCCCGACCTGCTGCTGCTCGACGAGCCGACGAACCACCTCGACATCCCCTCGCTCGAGTGGCTGGAGAGGCACCTGTGCGAGCTCGACGCCGCGATCGTCCTGGTCGCCCATGACCGCTGGTTCCTGGAGGCGGTCGGCACCTCGGTGCTGGAGCTGGAGGCGAGGCGGGGGCGCTTCTTCGCCGGGCCCTGGCACGCCTGGCGCAAGGAGCAGGCGGCTCGTGAGATCGCCCGCGGCAAGGCGATCGAGCGCCAGCAAGCGGAGATCGAGCGGATGGAGCGCTTCGTCGAGCGCTTCCGCTACAAGGCGACCAAGGCCAAACAGGCCCAGTCGAAGCTGAAGCAGATCGAGCGGGTCAAGCGCGAGGGGGTGAGCGCCGAGGCGCGCGACCGACGCAACCTGCGCTTCTCCTTCGTCAAGCCGGAGCGGCCGGGCCGGGTGGTGCTGAGGGCGGTGAAAGCGAGGATCGAGGTGCCCGGGCGGACCCTGCTCGAGACAGCGGACCTCGAGCTCGAGCGGGGCGAGCACGTCGTCCTCGTCGGCCCCAACGGCGCCGGCAAGACGACGCTGATCGAGGCCCTGGCCGGGCGCCGCGAGCCTCCCTCCGGCTCGATCCGGGTCGGGCACAACGTCAAGATCGGCTACCTCTCCCAGCACGCGGACACCGCTGCGGGGGAGGGGACGGTGATCGAAGCTGCGCAGCGGCAGACCGGCCTGCGCGGGCAGAAAGCCCGCGACCTGCTCGGCGCCTTCCTCTTCTCAGGCGCGGACGCGGAGAAGTCGCTGGAAGACATCTCCGGCGGCGAGCAGCGGCGCCTCTCGTTGGCGATCCTCGTCGCCTCCGGCGCCAACGTGCTGATCCTCGACGAGCCGACCAACCACCTCGACATCGAGAGCCGCGAGGCGCTCGAGGACGCGCTCGGCGCCTTCGAAGGCGCGGTGATTCTCGTCTCCCACGACCGGGCGCTGCTGGAGGCGGTAGGCAGCCGCACGCTCGTCTGCGAGAACGGTGAGCTGCGCAGCCATCCAAGCGGCTGGGCGGCCTACCAACGCGACCGCGACGAGCGCGAGGCCGAGGTCTCCGCCGTGGCCGCTTCCGCGAAGAAGGCGAGCGGCGGCAAGCGCCGTCGCGGCTCGAAAGCGCCGTTACAGCGGGCGGAACGCAAGGCGACCCGGCTCGCCGAGCGGATCGAGGCGGCGGAAGCGGATCTACGCGAGGTCGAGGAGGAGCTGTCCGACCCCGCCGCCTGGTCGACGCCAGAGAAGGCCGAGCGGGCGGAAAAACGGCACGCGGAGGCGAAACGCCGCCTCGCCGAGCTGTTCGGGGAATGGGAAGAGGCCGAGCAAGCGGCTAGCGCAGGGGCCGAGTCAGGGTGACCTGGGCGCCCTTGCCGGGCGCCAGGGTGATGTTGCGGACCTTGACCCGCTCCGGCTTCGGATCGGGAGCCTCGAGGTCGGCTCGCTCGAGGATCGCGCGCAGGATGACCCGCATCTCGTATTCGGCGAAGGCAGCCCCGATGCAGCGCCGCACGCCACCGCCGAAGGGGATCCAGGCGTAGTTGTCGGCCTTGCCGTCGAGGAAGCGCTCGGGCCGGAACTCCTGTGGCTGCGGGAAGAGGTCCTCGCGGTAGTGCAGGGCGGCGATCGCCGGCATCACGAAGGCGCCCGCCTTCAGCTGGTAGCCGCCGATCTCGGCTGGCGCGGTCAGCTTGCGGGCCACGTCGACGATCACCGGGCGGGCCCGCAGCGTCTCTTTCGCCGTCGCCGCGAGGTAGTCGTCCTCGCCCGCCGCGATCGAGTCGCGCAGCCGTTGCAGTACCCGCGGAGCGCGCAGTAGCCGCTCCATCGCCCAGGCGAGCGCGGTCGCCGTGGTCTCGTGCCCGGCGCCGAGCACTGTCACAAGCTCATCGCGCAGCTCCTCGTCGCTCATCGGGCTGCCGTCGTCATGGCGAGCCTGCAGTAGTAGCGAGAGCACGTCGTCGTGTTCTCCGCCGTCGGTCTCGGTCTCGGCGCGGCGAATCGCGATCTCCTCGTAGATGAACTCGTCGAGCGCCTCGCGGGAGCGTAGGAAGCGTGACCAGGGGCTCCAGCGGCCGAGGTTCCTACGCAGGGCGGGGAAGGAGGTGATCAGGTTGACGCGCTGGCTGAAGTCGTCGATCAGCCGCTCGAAGCGGGCCAGCCGCTCCTCGTCGTGGACGCCGAAGACGGCGCGCATGATCACCGCCAGGGTGATTCGCTGCGTGTGGGGGCGCAGCGCGAACGGCTCGCCCACGGGCCAGCTCTCCATCTCCCGTAGCGTGATCTCCCGCATCAGCTCTCCGTAGTGATCGATGCGCTCGCCGTGGAAGGGCGGCAACAGCAGCTTGCGCTGGCGCATGTGCGGGCCCTCGTCGAGGGTGAGCACCGAGTTTGGCCCCAGTGCCGGCTCGAGCACCGTCGCGTTCGCCTCGCCGGCGTGGAACTGGTCGGGTGAGCCCATGAAGACCGCTTTGACCAGCTCCGGGCTGGCGACGTAGACGACCCGGCCGAAGTAGGGGAAGGCAACCGAGAAGACGTCGCCGTAGCGGCGCTGCAACCCACCCAGGAAGCCAAGCGGATCGCGCACGTATCTCAACCCCTGCACCACCGCCGGCGCCCGCGAGCCCGGTGGCCGGCGGGAGGGCGCTGCGTTGCGGGTACGCGTCCGGGGAATCGTCGCCTGCTCCATCGGTTGCACCTTACCGCGAAAACTGGCTGGCTAGCCAGGGTTCTGTCAGAAGACGATGGTTCTGTCGCCGTCGAGCAGGACGCGGTCGTCGAGGTGGGCCTTGACGGCGCGGGAGAGGACGAGGCGCTCGATGTCCCGTCCGATCTGCATCAGGTCGCCGACCTCGTCGCGATGGCTGACCCGGGTTACGTCCTGGTCGATGATCGGTCCGGCGTCGAGATCCTCGGTGACGTAGTGGGCGGTCGCGCCGATCAGCTTGACGCCGCGCTCGTGGGCGCGGCGGTAGGGGTCGGCGCCGACGAAGGCGGGCAGGAAGCTGTGGTGGATGTTGATCGCCGGCGCGCTCAGCCGCTCCAGGAACTCGCCGGAGAGGACCTGCATGTAGCGGGCGAGGACGAGCAGGTCCACCTGCTCCTCGAGCAACTCCAGCACCCGCGCCTCCGCCTTGCCCTTCGAGCCCGGCTCCACCGGCACGTGGTGGAAGGGAAGCCCGAGCGACTCAATCTGGTCGCCATGGTCGGGGTGGTTGGAGATCACCCCTGTGAGGTCGGCGCCCAGCTCGCCGCTGCGCCAACGCCAGAGCAGGTCTGAGAGGCAGTGGTCCTCACGCGAGACCATGATCGCGACCCGCTTGCGTTCGCCCGACTCGGCGAAGCGGTAGTCCATCCCTAGCGGCTGGCCGATCTCCTCGTCGAAGCGCCGGTAGAGGCCGGCCCGCTCCGCCTCGGGGGCGGGCTCGAACGCCATCCGCATGAAGAATCGTCCCTCCCCGCTGGAGTGCTGGTCGGCGTCGACGATGTTGAGGCCGGCATCGGCGAGGAAGCCGCTGACCGCGGCGATCAGCCCCGGCCGGTCCGGGCAGGCCAGCAGCAGGCGCGTTGTCGGGTGCTCCTCGATCCGGCAATCATGCCGACCGATCGCGCTCGCAGGAACCGCAACGTGTTTGCGTCCTATTGGCTGCACAAAGCGTTGCAGTCGCCTTTGGTGGGCGAGCCTCTCGCCTGGGCTCGTGACGTTCGGCTCTAGCGCTCCGCTGTATGTGACGGCGATCACCCTGCGGGCGGCGGAACCTCGACACGGTTCCGCGTCTTGCTTACGAAACGCACATACATCGTCCCTGTCCTGATTGCCGCCGTCGCCTTCCCGGGCGCTGCCCTCGCTGCGGTTGACGGCGACCCCAACCAGCCGCGGATCGGCCTCGCCGCTGCGAAGCCGGCTGAGCCTGCCGCCCTCGAGTGGCCGATCGAACGCTTCCACCGCACGGTTCACGCGGCTGCCGACCGCATGGAGGCGGAACGCCGTGCCGAACTGCGCCGCAAGCGACGCGAGCTGTTCGCCACCTTGCCCGGCGGCGTCTCGCATGCCACCCTCGAGGCGATCGCCGCCTGCGAGTCGGGGGGCGACCCGACCATCGTCTCCGCCGACGGCAGCTACCGCGGCAAGTACCAGTTCTCCTTCGAAACCTGGGCTTCCGTCGGTGGTTCGGGCGATCCTGCCGCGGCCTCCGAGGCAGAGCAGGACTACCGCGCCGCCCTGCTCTACGCCGCGGCGGGCTCCAGCCCCTGGCCTGTCTGCGGCTAGAGTCGGTCGCATGAGCGGCGAGGCGGTTCCCACTCCGGATCCGAAGGGGCCGAAGCGCAAACCGCCGAAAGAGGCGATCGCCGAGGCGCGAGTGAGGGCGCCGACCCGCGGCAACCGCCGGCTGGACAGCTTCCTCGCCGCGGTCAACGAGGACGAGCAGGTGCGGGCCTGGTGGTACATGGCGCAGGTCCATGCCGAGCGGCTCGGCATGTCCGACCACTCCTGGGTGCACACCCAGATCGTGCTCAACATCGCCCTGCGGCTGCTACGCCTCCTGGTCAAGGCCGGGGTGGAGCCGGCGGTCGTCGCCGACCACGGGATGAAAGTCCGCGACGCCGAGGTGGTCGTCGCCGGCGGCGCCCTGCTGCACGACGTCGGCATGTCGATCCACCGTGCCGATCACGAGGCCTACAGCCTCTTTCTCGCCAGCAACGCCCTCGACCGCCTGCTGGCTGACTCCTACTCCGAGCCGCAGCGGACGGTGATCGCCTCGGAGATCCTGCACGCGATCATCGGCCACCGCCGCCGCGGCCAGCCCTACACGCTGGAAGCGGGCGTGGTGCGAGTCGCCGACGCTCTGGACATGGCCCAGGGACGCACGCGCCTACCGCTCGAGGCGGGCCAGGAGGGGATCCACTCGATCTCCGCCGCGGCGATCGACGAGGTGAGGATCGAGGCCGGGGAGGAGCGACCGGTGCGGATCGAGATCGAGCTCAACAACTCGGCCGGGATATTTCAGGTCGACGACCTGCTGGCGACCAAGATCCGCGACACCCCGCTGGAGGGTCGAGTCGAAGTCGTCGCAGCGATCGAGGGTGAGACCGAGAAGCGCCTACTGAGCGGCTTCAAACTCGACTGAAGTCGCTCAGCCGAACCTGTCGAGGTCGTAGCGGCGTGTTTCCTTGCGCTTCTCCAGCTTCGCCTGGATCAGCGAGAGGACGATCACGAGGAGCGCGAAGAAGCCGATCACTCCGAAGCAGAAGAAAGTGATTTCCTTGTCGGTCACCGGCCCGGCCAGGCCGACGCCGTTCTCGGCCAGCGCCGCCGGCGCCGCGACCAGCAGCATGACGAGCGCCGCGCAGAGGGCGGCGCCGAGGCGAGTGGGGCGCGAGGGCGACTTCACACTCGGGAATCTAGCGCCTCGCCAGGATCCGCTGTCGTTCCAGGCGCCTCCGAAAATGCGAACGGCCCGGGGCAGGGGGCCGTTCGCGACGAGAGAGGAGTCTCGTGAGGTCTTGAAGTCTGCAGCCAGCGCGGCGCCGACGGGTGAACATCCAGAGAAGCCCCGCGGCCGACTTTCCCGCAATTAGGATGCTTTGGGCTGTGAAAATCCTGTGAACGCAGGGACTTCTGCCCCCGCGCCGTCGCCGTCACAGCATAGAATCGTGTCGACGTGACCCAGCAGCAAACTATTCGGCTCGCGGTGATCGACGACGACAGCGGTTTTGTCACCGTCCTCGCGAAGCGCATCGAGGCGACCGGCTGGCAGCATCGGCAGGTCGCCAGCGTCATCCCTCCGGAGGAGCTGGTGGCGATGAAGCTGAACGCCCTGCTGGTCGATCCGGCAGTGTTGGGCGACGAGGGCTGGAGCTACCTCGAGCGAGTCTGCGGGATGCTCCCCGATCTCGGCGTGATCGTCTGCACCGGTCGCTCGACCGTGGCCCAGCGGGTACGCGGGCTACGCCTCGGTGTGGACGACTGGATCGCCAAGCCCTGCCACCCCGAAGAGGTCATGGCACGGATCGAAGCCGTCTCGCGCCGCCGCCGCCGCTCGCAGCCCCGGGTCGAGGCAGGACCGATGCTTGCCGGCGAGATGGAGATCCGCGCCGACCAGTTCCAGGCCTTCGTCGGCGGCGCCAGCCTCGATCTCACCCGCCGCGAGTTCGAGCTGCTGCTCCTGCTTGCTGAGGCCGAAGGCCAGGTGCTCGAGCGCGAGGCGATCTACCAGCGCGTCTGGGGCTATGCGATGGCTCACGGCGACCGCTCGGTCGACGTCTTCGTCCGCAAGCTGCGCCAGAAGCTGGAGAAGCGCTCGCCGGGGTGGGGCTACATCCACACCCACTTCGGCGTCGGCTACCGCTTCGACCCGGAGCCGGTCGACGGCACCGTGCCGCCGCCAGCGGCGGCAGAGACCGTGAATCCGTCGGAGGCGCCGGATTCACAACTAGTTCACAGCAGCTTTACGGCTGCGTAACCCGGCCGGCCGCCGTGTGCGGCGATCCTCGGCAGGATGCTGGAGATTCGGCTGGAGGAGCACGCGGCGCTGGTCGACGGGCGACCCCTGAGCCTGACCATGCGGGAGCTCCAGCTGCTCGCCACCCTGGCCGAGCACCCGCAGCGGATCATGACCCGCGAGGAGCTCTACGCCCAGGTCTGGGGCGGCGAGCCGCGCAGCGACGACCGCTCGGTCGACGTCTACGTCAGCCGCCTGCGCTCCAAGCTCGGCGAGGCGATGCCGGAACTGCGGCTGATCCACACGCACAGCGGCATCGGCTACCGCTTCTCGCCGGACGGGTGACCCGCCTTCTCCCGCCTTTTACATCTTTTTCACATCCGCGATACACGCACGTAACAAGCTGCCGCGAGGCCGCTGAGAAGGTGGCTCTGGCATCGGCCCCCGTGGGCCGCAATTTGGAGCAACAAACCAGAAGGAGACAGAGTGACTATCTCTAAGTGGCTCATGGTCATCGCCTCCGCGGCTGTCCTGGCTCTCGGGGTGGCGGCATGTGGCGACGACGAAAGCAGCGGCAGCGGAGGCGGGGGCGACCTCTCCGGATCGATCCGCATCGATGGCTCGAGCACGGTGGCGCCACTGACCGCGGCGGTCGCCGAGCAGTTCGAAGCCGAAAACTCCGACGTCAAAGTGACGGTCGGCACCTCCGGCACCGGCGGCGGCTTCGAAAAGTTCTGCGCCGGCGAGACGGCGATCTCCGACGCCTCCCGCGCGATCGAGCCTGAAGAGGTGGAAGCATGCGAGAAAGGCGGGATCGAGTTCGAGGAGGTGCGGGTCGCGACCGACGCGCTGACCGTCGTAGTCAACCCGGAGAACCCGGTCAACTGCCTCACCGTCGACCAGCTCGGCGCGATCTGGGGCCCCGACTCGAGCCTCTCCAACTGGAGCCAGATCCCTGGTCTGAAAGAGGAATTCGACGAGGAGCTGCAGCTCTTCGGGCCCGGTACCGACTCCGGCACGTTCGACTACTTCACCGAGGAAATCAACGGTGAGGAGGGCGCCTCACGCCAGGACTACAACAACGTCGGCGAGAACGACAACGCCACCGTCACCGGCGTCGAGGGAGCCCCCGGCGGCATGGGCTACTTCGGCTACTCCTTCTACCAGGAGAACGAAGACGCGCTGAAGGCGCTGGAAGTAGACGGCGGCAAAGGCTGCGTCGCTCCCTCAGTGGAGACCGCGCAGAACGACACCTACGTGCCGCTGAGCCGGCCACTCTTCATCTATCCCAGCGACAAAGCGCTGGAAGAACCGCAGGTGAAGGCATTCGTCGACTACTACCTCGACAACGTCAACAGCGTCGCCGAAGCGGTCGGCTTCATCCCGCTGACCGAAGAGCAGCTGGAAGCGTCCAAGGGCGCCACCGCGAAACTCGGTTAGTTGCTGCAGGCGTCCAAACCCCGCTACGGCGAGAAGGCCATCCACGGCCTTCTCGCCGCCTGCGGGATCCTCTCCGTCCTCACCACGACGGCGATCGTCATCTCCCTGATCGGCCCGACGATCGGCTTCTTCGAGATCGTCCCGATCGACGAGTTCCTCTTCGGCACCAAGTGGGCGCCGCAGTTCGAGCCGCCCAGCTTCGGCGTGCTGGCGATCGTCGCCGGTACGCTCAACGTGACCCTCTGGGGGATGCTGTTCGCGATCCCGATCGGGATCGGCTCCGCGATCTACCTCAGCGAGTACGCGTCTCCACGGGTGCGCAAGACGGTGAAGCCGGTGCTCGAGATCCTCGCCGGCATCCCCACGGTCGCGATCGGCTTCTTCGCCGCCAGCTTCATCCTGCCCGAGATCATCGTGCCGCTCTGGCCGGGGGAGTTCCTCGGCGGCGCCGCCGGCAAGCCGTTCATGGCGCTGGCCGGCGGGCTCGGCATCGGCCTGATGATCGTCCCGATCATCGCCTCGATCTCCGAGGATGCGATGTCCGCAGTGCCGCACGGCCTGCGCGAAGGCGCCTACGCGATGGGCGCGACCAAGCTCAAGGTGGCGACCCGCGTGGTCTTCCCGGCGGCGCTCTCCGGGATCGTCGCCTCGATCGTGCTGGCGACCTCGCGCGCCGTCGGCGAGACGATGATCGTCCTCCTCGCCGCCGGCTCGACACCCAACTTCACCCTCAACCCGATCGAGTCGGTCCAGACCATGACCGCCTACATCGGGGTTACCGCCACCGGTGACATCGCCACCGGCACGCTGGACTACAAGTCCGTGTTCGCCGTTGGCACGGTCCTCTTCGTGATGACGCTGATGATGAACCTCCTCAGCATCAGGCTGGTCCGCAGGTACCGCGAGGTCTACGAGTGAACGGGCCGGGGGGCGCTGCGCCCCGCAACCGCCTTGCTGTCGCCGGCGCCCGCGCGACCACAGCGGCCATGCTGCGCGATCAACCTCGCCGCGACGTCGTCCTCAACGCCGCCTTCGCCGGCCTGTTGCTGCTCGCGGTACTGATCGCGCTCGCCGGACTCGCCGCCCTCCTCATCCAGGCGTTCGTCAAGGGTGCCCCGGCATTCAGCTCCGACCTCTTCACCAATCCGCCCTCGCAGATCTTCCCCGAGAAAGCGGGCTTTCGGCCGGCGATCATCGGCTCGCTGGAGCTGATCGCCGGGGTGATCCTCTTCGTTGTCCCAGTCGGCGTCGGGGCCGCGATCTACCTCGAGGAGTACGCCGACAAGTCGAAGTGGTGGAACCGACTGATCGAGGTCAACATCCAGAACCTCGCGGCGGTGCCCTCGATCATCTACGGCATCCTCGGTCTCGCCTTCATCGTCCGCGGCCCGCTCGACCTCGGCTTCATCCTCATCGCCGGCTCGCTCACCCTGGCGCTGCTGGTGCTGCCGATGGTGATCATCGCCGCCCGCGAGGCGATCCGCGCCGTCCCCGACTCGATCCGTCAGGGCTCGCTGGCGCTGGGCGCGACCAAGTGGCAGACGATCCGCAGCCAGGTGCTGCCGGCCTCGATCCCGGGCATTGCCACCGGCGTAATCCTCGCCGTCTCGCGCGCGCTCGGGGAGACGGCGCCGCTGCTGCTGGTCGGGGCGACGGTGTTCATCACCTTCGACCCGACGCCGCTCTCGGGCTACTCGGCGCTGCCGGTTCAGATCTTCAACTACGCCGTGCAGCCGCAGGACGAGTTTCAGGCGTTGGCGGCGGCGGGGATCATCGTCATGCTCGCGGTCCTGCTGGCGATGAACTCCTTCGCGATCTGGCTACGAAATCGTTACGAGCAGAGATGGTAGGTGGACTAGGGTGAGCGAGATGACGCAGGACGAGAGCAGAGCGGGCACCGGCCGCGAAACGCGCGAAGCCGCGGCGGAGCGAGCGGCGATCGCCGTCCGCCCGGACGAGTTCCAGCATCGCTCGGCCGGCTCCCACAGGGAGAAGGTCTTCGAGCTGAAGGGCGTTGACGTGCTCTACGGCGGCGTCGCCGCGGTCAAGGGAATCTCGATGGACATCCACCGTAAGGACGTCACGGCGCTGATCGGCCCCTCCGGCTGCGGCAAGAGCACCCTGCTGCGCTGCCTCAACCGGATGAACGACCTGATCCCCAGCGCCGAAGTGCAGGGCGAGCTGCTCTACCACGGCGAGGACCTCTACGACCCCAAGGTCGATCCGGTGCAGGTCCGCAAGCTGATCGGGATGGTGTTCCAGAAGCCGAACCCGTTCCCGAAGTCGATCTACGACAACGTCGCCTTCGGCCCGCGCATCCTCGGCCGCAAGGACGACCTCGATGGCACGGTGGAGAAAGCACTGCGCGGGGCGGCGCTCTGGGAGGAGGTCAAGGACCGGCTCGACAGCAACGCGTTCGGCCTCTCCGGCGGTCAGCAGCAGCGCCTCTGCATCGCCCGCTGCATCGCGGTCGAGCCCGACACGATCCTGATGGACGAGCCCTGCTCGGCGCTCGATCCGATCTCCACCGGCAAGATCGAGGACCTGATGGTCGAGCTGAAGGAGGAGTTCTCGATCGTCATCGTCACCCACAACATGCAGCAGGCGGCGCGGGTCTCCGACCGCACCGCCTTCCTCATGGTCGAGCTCGATGCCGACGAGGACAACCGGTGGGGTCGCCTGGTCGAGTACGACGAGACTGAGAAAGTCTTCACCAACCCGTCCGACCAACGCACCGAGGATTACGTCTCCGGCAAGGTCGGCTGATGAACCCCGCGACCGAAACGCGGATCCACTACCAGGAAGAGCTGGAGCGGCTGGAGGCGAGCGCCCTCGGCGGCCTCGACCTGGTCAACGGAGCGCTGGAGCGGACGATGGAGGCGGTTGAACAACAGGACGTCGAGCTGGCCCAGCTGGTGATCGCCGACGACGACCGCATCGACGGCCGCTACCTGGAGGTACATCAGGCGCTGATCACGCTGCTGGCGACGCAGTCGCCGGTGGCGACTGACCTGCGGCTGATCTCGGCCCTGCTGCACATCCTGAAGTGCATCGAGCGGATGGGTGACCAGTGCGTGAACGTCTGCAAGCTCTTGCCGTTGAGCGGCAACGAGCCACCAGCAGACCCGGAGATGGTGAGCCGGATCCTGACGATGGGCAAACAGACCCGCACTCTGATCAGCCAGTCGAAGCGTGCCTTCGAGGGCCGCGACGTGGAGATGGCCCGCGACCTGGTGCGCCAGGACGACGTCGTCGACAACCTCAACCGCGAGTGCTTCCACCTGGCACTCGAGATCGGCGACGACGCCGACAAGCGCGAGTGGGCGATGACGATGCTGCTGGCGGCACGGGCGATTGAGCGGATCGGCGACAACGCCGTCGACATCGGCGAGCAGGTCGCCTTCGTGGTTACGGGCTTGTTTCGGGAGTTCGAGGACGCCTCACATCCCAGTGCGTAGCGGCGCGCGGGTCCTGTCCCGGGGAGGGAGGCCTGCGGGCGAGGTCTACGTCCTCGACCTCCCTCCCCGGGCCACCCGCGCGAGCCACGTGTGAGATCCGATGTCTCTGGGAACATTTGAAAGACGCCCGCATGCTCTGCGCCGCCATAGATATAGGCAGTAATACGACGCGCGTGCTCGTCGCTGAGCCCGTGGACGGGCAGTTGAAGAAGGTGATGGAGCAGCGGGCCTACACGCGGATCAACAAGGCGCTCGACCCGGACGGGGCGATCCTGCCGGAGAAGGTCGAGGAGGTCTGCGAGGTCGTCGCGACGCAGGTGCGCCTGGCGCGGGAGCTGGGGGCGGAGACGATCCGCTCGGTGGCGACCGCGGCGGTGCGCGAGGCAAGCAACGGGACGGAGGTGGCGGAGGCGATCGCTGCTGCCTCGGGCGTCCCGGTGGATGTGCTCAGCGACGAGGAGGAGGGACGGCTCTCATTCATCGGCGCGACCAAGACGCTGGGCCACCCGGTCGAGGGCAAGGTCGGGGTGGTCGACGTCGGCGGCGGCTCCAGCGAGGTGATCCTCGGCACCGTGTCCGGCGGCGTGGAGGAGGTCCGTTCCTGGCGGGTCGGCTCCGGCGTCCTCGCTGATGAGCTGATCGCATCGGACCCGCCCTCGGCGGCGGAGATCCGCAAGATCCGCGACCGCATCGAGGAGATCTTCGAAGGCGTCGAGATCGAGCGACCGGCGCAGGCGGTGGCGGTCGGCGGCAGCGCGACCTCGCTGCGCCGCCTGGTTGGCGCCGTGCTCGAGTACGAGACCCTCGAGCGGGGGATCCGCGTCCTCTGCGGTGACCCTGCGGCCGACGTCGCACGCCGCTTCGAGCTCGATCCTGAACGGGTGCGGATCCTCGCCACCGGCGTGCTGCTGCTCGAGAAGCTCTCCGAGCTGCTCGGCCAGCCGCTCCAAATTGGCAAGGGCGGGTTGCGCGAGGGCGTCATCCTCGACCTGCTCAACGGCAGCGCCAACGGCTCCTCGCCGGCGCGGCTCGCAGCCTGAGCTCGGTCGGCTAGCCTGCCTTGCGTGGCACGTGCCCGCGAGGTCGAGCTCGAGTGCGACGAGCCCTTCGCGCTCGCCGCAACAAGGGTCGTCGAAGTGCGAGCGACAGAGGTCTTCGAGCACTCGCGCGGCGTCCTCGACCTCGATGAGATCGAGCGGCTCCACGACATGCGGGTGGCGACGCGCCGCCTGCGCGCCGCGATGGAGGTGTTCGAGCCCTGCTTCCCCCGTAAGCGCCATCGTAAGGCGCTGAAGCAGGTCAAGGCGCTGGCCGACGCGCTCGGGGAGCGCCGCGACCGCGACGTCTCGATCGAGTTGCTCGAAGGCTTCGCGGACGAGCTGCCCCAGGCCGACAGGGGCGCGCTCGAGGCCCTGGTCGAGTCGCTACGAGAGGAGCAGCGGATCGCCAACGAAGAGCTGGCCCCGTTTGTGAAGCGCAAGCGGCTGAAGAAGCTGCACCGCCGCCTTGAGAAGCTGGTCGAGCCGGCATTGTGAAGGCACGCAGGGTGAAGGACCTGGAGCCCGAGGGGCCTCTGAGGCCGAACGCGGCGCGGATCGTCCAGACCCGGCTCGACGAGCTGCGCGCACTGGTCGAGCCGGCGCTCGACCCTGGGGCGGCGAGCGCCCAGCATGACCTGCGAATCGCGGCGAAGCGGCTGCGCTACGTCCTCGAGATCACCGAGAAGTGCTTCGGCGGCGAGGCGGTCACCGCCCGCCGCGCAGCCCGGGAGCTGCAGGGCGTTCTCGGTGAAGTGCACGACTGCGACGTGATGTTGCCTCGAGCCGCGGGGATCGAGTCCCTCGAGGCGCTTTTGCGGACGCGCCGTGCGCTGCTCTTCCGTCACTTCCACGACCTCGTCCAAGTGCAGGCCAGCAAGGGGATCTGGGCTGCGCTCGAGATGGCGCTTCGCGACCCCACGTCTGTCTCGAATAGACCGGACCTTGCAAGGGGCTCGGAATAAGCTTCGACCATGCCCAACGGAATCGTGATCACCGCGAACAACTTCTCGCCGGACTGGAAAATCGGCCCGGAATGGAAATTGATCCATTGGAGTGTCGCCGATGGAATCCCCGAGCCGGCACGCTTGGAGGGCCTGGAATACCTGGTTGTAGTCAGTCCCTTCGGGTCCCAGCCTCAGGCTTCTGAGCTAGGCGGGGCTCTCCGTCTTTTCGCCAGCTCTGGGACAACGGTCGTGTCGCTTTACCCGGGGAGGATCGAAGGGCCGGACCGAATGCTCTTTGACCAGTTGCTGCAGGACGGCTCTGGATGGAGTCAATTCGTTCCTCCCGTGCCTACGCCCGTGCTAGACCCCGTCTTCACCGACTACCTCACAGCGTACGGTCGCTCAAATACCTACCTGAACTCCCCTACTGAGGCCACTATCGCTATTGGTGGCGAACCAGATCGAGTAGCGGCTTTTGCCGAGGCGGTTGGGCAGGGACACATCTATGTGCTTCCCTATTTCGTTGGTGATTTCACAGTGTCTTATAATGCAGTGATTGGTTCCGTGCTTCGCGCGGTCGAAGGTCACCGGTCGGGATCGGAAGCCATCTTTCCACAGTACGTTGAAGACCTTTTCCTCCCAGGCGAGGAGGATCTGCTTAGACATATAGAGACATTGCGAACTGAGGCAGAAGAGGCTCAGGCCAGGGCCACTCGCCTCCGCAACTTTCGCCATCTTCTAGGTCATGCTTCCGGCTCGACACTAGAGTCGCTGATCATTGAGGCGCTGAACTTGGTGTTGGAGGACACCGATGTGTCAGCCGAAGACCGGAAAGACACCGGCGCTGAGGATTTCTGGCTGGTGTCATCCGAAGGTGACATAGCTCTGGCTGAGGCTAAGGGGATTGGCGGCCATGTCAAACGTCAGAATGTGAATCAAGTTGACGACCATCGCGACCAGCATGACCTCAAGCCAGAGGAGATGTCTGGACTGCTGGTCGTCAATGTCTTCCGCAACACTGACGGCGCCGATGCCGAGCAGCGCTCTCTACCTGTATCACCCGATGTTCTCGCCCATGCTCGACGCAACAACGTGCTGATCCTTCGCACGCGCGACCTATTCTTCCTGCTTTATCAACGACTGGGAGGAGCTAGCGTTGGCCAAGCACTTTTGGACTCGTTGAAGGGCGGCGGTGGATGGCTTGAGGCGAGTGCTGATTCGTGCGATTTGCACACTTGATTAGTTACTGAATGTTCACAGGCGGTTCCCTGTTGCTTCACAAGTTCTCCCTGCTCTTCGTGGAATCTGAAGGAGACCGAAGCGATACGAGCAGGGAGGACGCCGATGACTTCCCGAGTAGACATGCATTGCCATTCCACCGCCTCGCAGCTCTCGCGGCTCGGGGTCCAGCGCTCGCTCGGGCTGCCTGAGTGCGCGACCCCGCCGGAGGAGGTTTACGAGCTGGCCAAGCGCCGTGGCATGGACTTCGTCACGATCACCGATCACGACACGATCGACGGCTGCCTGGAGCTGGCCGATCGTCCCGATTGCTTCGTCTCCGAGGAGCTGACCGCTCGCTTCGCCGGTGAGCCGCAGGCGGTGCACGTCCTCTGTTACGGGATCACCTCCGGAGACCACGAGTGGCTGCAGGCCAATTCCGGCGACGTAGAGGCCTGTGCCGCCTACCTTCGCGAGAGCGAGATCGCCTGCGCTCTCGCCCATCCTTTCTACGACGTGGACGCGCCCTTGACCCGCCGCCACCGGCGTCGCTTGGCGGAGCTGTTTCCGGTCTGGGAGGTCCGCAACGGGTCGCGAGCCGCAGAGCTGAACATGCCTGCTGTCGTCTACATCGACACCCACGGCGGGACCGGCATCGGCGGCTCCGACGATCACGCCGGCGTGGACATCGGCCGCACCTTCACCGAGGCGCCGGCCGCCGCCACGCCGGAAGAGTTTCTCTCCCACCTGCGCCGCGGCGAGGCCGAGGCTGGCGGCGAGCAGGGCAGCGCCGCCAAGTGGGCGCACGCGGCGATGGCGCTGGCCACTCGCGCGCTCGCCTTGGACGGCGCGGTCGGTGGCGACGGGGCGGTCGACCCGTCGGTGGTGCTGAAGATCGCGCAGCGGGCGATCGGCGAGGGCGCGGCGCGCGAGGGCAAGGTCGCGAGCGACATCGGCCCCGACGACGCCCGCGCCCTGCTCGAGGCCTGGCTGCGGTCGATCGGGCTGGAGCTGCGCGGGCGCGAGCTCCTCGACCACCTACAGTCGGGGGGCTTCTCCCACGCGGCGCTCTACCGGCGGGCTCGCCGCATCCACGAGCGGCGCTTGAGCAGCGCGGTCCAGCAGGGCGCGTCGGCCCTCGCCGGCGGCGAGGCGGCGACGGCGTTCGGGTCGCTCTTCGAGGCGCTGGTGCCCGCCGTCCCCTACGTGCCCTCGACCGTCTTCCTCGGCGCCGAGAAGTCGAAGCTCGCTTCGTCCCGTGGCGGCGAGCCGCGGGTAGCGCTGATCGCCGACGGGATCGAGGCGATGCATGGGGTGACCACGACGATCGCCCAGATCCGGGAGCACGGGGTGCCGGGCTTCGAGGTCGAGGTGGTCGGCACCGACTCCGGCGTCGACCGGCGGCTGCCGGCGAGCGCCGAGCTCGAGGTGCCCTTCTACGAGGGGATGCGCCTGGGGGTGCCGGGGCTGCCCGACCTGGCCGAGACCCTGGCGGAGGGACGCTATGACCTGATCCACGTCACCGCTCCGGGCCCTTCCGGCATCGCCGCGACGATGCTCAGCCGCATCTCGGGCATACCCCTGGTCGGCAGCTACCACACCGAGCTGGGCGCCTACGCCGGATTGCGCAGCGGCGACGGCGGCCTCGAGGCGATGGCGACCGCGGCTCTCGGCGCCTTCTACGGAGCCCCTGCCACGGTCCTCTCGCCGAGCCCGGCGGCGGATCGCTCGCTGATCGGACTCGGGGTCGACCAGGGCCGGCTCGGTCGCTGGGAGCGCGGGGTCGACGTCTCCCGCTTCGACCCCGGCAAGGTCGCCCCGGGCGAGTACCCGGGCGAGGTGAAGGTTCTCTATGCCGGCCGATTGACGCGCGAGAAGGGGGTCGAGTTGCTCGCCGAGAGCTTCGAGCGAGCGCATCGCGCCGATCCGCGCCTGCACCTACTGCTGGCGGGTGGGGGGCCCGAGGAGGGTGAGCTGCGCTCGCGGCTCGGCGAGCGCGCCACCTTCCTCGGCTGGCTCGAGGGCGAGGAGCTCGCTCGCGCCTACGCCAGCGCCGACCTCTTCCTCTTCTGCTCGCAGACCGACACCTACGGGCAGGTGGTCGTCGAGGCCGGGGCCAGCGGGCTGCCGGTCGTCGCCGTCGCCGAAGGGGGCCCCGCTTCGCTGATCGAGAACCGTCATACGGGGCTGCTCTGCGGGCCCGACGCCGACCATCTCGCCGGCGCCGTCCTCCAGCTCGCCGCCTCGCCGCTGCTGCGCCGGCGCCTCGGCGCTTCTGCGGCGCGCGCCGCCGCCGGACGCTCCTGGGAGCGGGCGCTGGAGCAGCTCGCGGACGGCTACCGGCGCGCCATCGATGCGTCTCTTCCCACGGCCCGGCAAGCGCCTGCCCGGGCCGCCTGAGCGGGCCTGGGCGTTGCAGGCGCCGCAGTACGATGGCCGGATCGACGATCCAGCCCTCTACTCCAACCGAGAGCTGTCCTGGCTCGACTTCAACCAGCGAGTGCTGGAACTCGCCGAGGGCGCCGAGGTGCCGCTCCTGGAGCGGGTGCGGTTCTGCTCGATCTACGCCTCCAATCTCGACGAGTTCTTCATGGTCCGGGTCGCCGGCCTCTTCGACCAGCTCGACGCGGGGATCGACGCGCGCGGGCCCGACGGGCTTGGGCCCGGCGAGCAGATCGACGCGATCCAGGCGCGGGTGCTGGAGCTCGACAGCCGCCTCCACGCCTGCTTCGAGGGCGAGCTGCGGCCCGCCCTGGAGGAGCACGGGATCCGGATCGTCTCGCTCGACTCCGCCAGCGAGGCTGAGCGCCGCGAGATCGACAGCCGCTTTCACGAGCAGGTCTTCCCGACCCTGACGCCGCTGGTGGTCGGCCTCGGCCGTCCCTTCCCCTATATCTCCAACCTCTCGCTCAGCCTCGGCGTGTTGCTGCGCGACCCGGAGAGCGGCAACGAGATCATCGCCCGCGTCAAGGTGCCGAAGGAGCTGCTCGGCCGCTTCCTCCCGGTGGGTGAGGGGGGCAAGGCCTTCGTCCCGCTGGAGGAGGCGATCGCCGCCAACCTCGACGCGCTCTTCCCCGGCACCGAGGTCGTCGACCACGGCTACTTCAGGGTGACCCGCGACACCGACTTCACCGTCTCCGACGAGGCCGACGACCTGGTCCGGGCGGTGCAGGACGAGATCCGCCGCCGCCGCTTCGGCGAGGTGGTGCGGCTGGAGGTGGCGGCGGGGATGAACCCGAAGCTGCGCATCCAGCTGATCGAGGCGCTGCGGCTGGAGGACCGCGAGGTCTACGACGTCGACGGCCTGATCGACCTCGCCGACCTCACCGCCTTGGCCGACCTCTCCGGCCACGCCGAGCTGCGTTACTCGCCTTGGACGCCGGTCACCCAGCCCCGCCTCCAGGGCGAGGACGACGAGCCTGTCGACATCTTCGCGGCGATCCGCCAGGGCGACATCCTCGTCCACCACCCCTACGACTCCTTCGCGACCTCGGTCGAGCGCTTCGTCGAGCAGGCCGTGGCCGACCCCGACGTGCTGGCGATCAAGCACACGGTCTACCGGACCAGCGACGACTCGCCGCTGGTGCCGGCGCTGATCCGGGCCTCCGAACGCGGCAAGCAGGCGGTCTGCATGGTCGAGCTGAAGGCTCGCTTCGATGAGGAGGCGAACATCCACTGGGCGAAGTCGCTGGAGGAGGCCGGCGTGCACGTCGTCTACGGCATCCCCGGCCTGAAGACCCACGTCAAGGCGATCCTCGTCGTCCGCCGTGAGGGCGAGCGAGTGCGCGAGTACGTCCACATCGGCACCGGCAACTACCACCCGAAGACCGCTCGCCTCTACACCGACTTTGGCCTCTTCACCGCCGACCCGGAGATCGGCGCCGACGTCGCCGAGATGTTCAACTTCCTCACCGGCTACGGGCGCCCGGCCGGGTACCGCAAGGTGCTGGTCTCGCCGACGACGATGCGCGACCGCATCCTGGCCGAGATCGAGGAGACGGTGGAGGCGCACCGGGCGGGCGAGGAGGCGCGGATCGCGATGAAGATGAACTCGCTCGTCGACGCGGGCTGCATCCGAGCGCTCTACGAGGCCTCGCAGGCGGGCGTGCGCGTGGACCTCAACGTGCGCGGGATCTGCTGCCTGCGACCCGGCGTCGCCGGCGTCTCGGAGAACATCCGCGTCGTCTCGATCGTCGGCCGCTTCCTCGAGCACTCGCGCGTCTACTCCTTCCAGCGCGGCGCGGACACCCGCGTCCTGATCGGCTCCGCCGACCTGATGCCGCGCAACCTCGACAGCCGGGTCGAGCTGGTGACGCCGGTCGAAGACGAGGCGCCCAGGGCTGAACTGCTCGACGTGCTCGAGCGCTGCTTCGCCGAGAGCGCCAACGCCTGGGAGCTCGACGCGAATGGGGCCTGGGCCCGGCTGCAGGCAGTGGAAGGGGAGCGGCTCGACGTCCAGCGGGAGCTCCGCGAACGCCACGCCGCCCGCGCCGCCGAGCAGCTCGCCGCCACCGCTGGGTGAGCCGCAAGGCGGCGGGCACGGGCACTAGGATGCGCCCGTGCCCCGGCTCTCCCTCCTGCCGCGTGACAGCGCCTTCTTCGAGCTGTTCGTAGAGGCCGGTCAGAACGCCCTTCATGCGGCCCGCCTGCTCGACGAGATGATGGGCTCCTGGCCCGACGCGGGCGGCCTCGGGCGGGACATCCTCAAGGCCGAGCAGGAGGGCGACCGGATCACCCACGACATCATCCAGCGGCTGAACTCGACCTTCGTCACCCCGATCGACCGCGAGGACATCTACGGCCTGGCGACGCAGATGGACGACATCGTCGACTACACCGAGGAGGCCGCCGACTTCCTTGGCCTCTACAAGATCGAGGCTCCGATGGAGCAGGCCGGGGCGCTGACCAAGGTGCTCGTCGGCGCTTGCGAGCAGCTGGCCGAGGCGCTGGAGTTCCTGCGGAACTTCAAGGGCCTGGAGAAATACTGGATCGAGATCCACCGGCTCGAGAACGAAGGGGACAGGATCTCCCGCGACGCCGTCGCCTCGCTCTTCTCCAACGGGATCGACCCGATGGTCGTGATCCGCTGGAAGGACATCTTCGCCGTGCTGGAGAACGCGATCGACGCCACCGAGACTGCGGCGCAGATACTCGAGGGCATCGTCATCAAGAACTCGTGACGGGCCCAGACGTCGCCATGCCGCGTCCTCGGTCGCTCACGTGCAGAGCACGCTTCGCTCCCTGCGTCCTTGCCTGGCAACGTCTGGGCCTCGTCACGCAATGAGTTCTGACGTGATCATGGTGATCGTCGTCGTGACGGCGCTCGCCTTCGACTTCACCAACGGCTTCCACGACACCGCCAACGTGGTCGCCACCTCGATCTCGACGCGGGCGGCAAAGCCGCGGACGGCGATCGCGATCGCGTCGCTGCTCAACTTCGCCGGGGCCTTCATCTCGATCTCGGTCGCGGCGACCGTCGCCAACGACGTCGTCGACGCCGGGGTGATCACGCCGACCGTCGTCTTCGCCGGGCTGATCGGGGCGATCGCCTGGAACCTGATCACCTGGTGGTTCGCCCTGCCTTCCAGCTCCTCGCACGCGCTGATCGGCGGCGTAGTCGGCTCGGCCGTGGTCGCGGCCGGCTTCGACGCGGTGCTTGCCGACGGGGTGGTCGGCAAGGTGCTGATCCCGGCGGTCGTCGCGCCGCTACTCGCCTTCGCGGTCGCAGGAATCGCGATCGGCCTCGTCTACCGGATCGTCGGCCGTCAGCGGCCTGGCACGGTGACCCGCGGCTTCCGCTACGGGCAACTCGTGTCCGGCGGCCTGTTGGCCCTTGCCCACGGCACCAACGACGCCCAGAAGACGATGGGGGTGATCACCCTGGCGCTGATCGCCAACGGCAGCCTCGGAGCGGACGCCGACCCGCCCTTCTGGGTGATCGTCTCGGCGGCGACCGCGATCGCGCTTGGCACCTACAGCGGCGGCTGGCGGATCATTCGCACCACCGGCACGCGGATCATCAAGATGGATGCCGCCCAGGGGTTCTCGGCTCAGGGCGCCGGGGCCGCGGTGATCCTCTCCTCCACCCACTTCGGCTTCCCGCTTTCGACCACCCACGTGATCAACGGCGGCGTGATGGGGGCCGGCGCGGGCAAGCGGCTCTCGGCGGTGCGCTGGGGCGTCGCCGGGAACATCATGGTGGCCTGGCTGCTGACCCTGCCGGCGGCGGCGGCGATCGGGGGCGTCACGTACGCGGTGACCGAGATCTTCGGCAGCGGCGCGGTCGGGCCGGTGATCGTCAGCATCGCCGCGCTGGCCGCCAGCGCGGCCCTGTTCGCTCGCCGCTCGCAGCAGGGATCGCCGGTCCCGGCGAGCTGAGGATGGCCGTCGTCGTCGAGACCAGCGAGCTGCTGCAGACGGTGGCAGCCTCCGTGATCGCGGGCATCGGCGTCACGGTGATCTTCTCGGTGGCGATCTGGGGGGCGGCCCGCTTCATCGAGCTCAGCCGCAGCGAACGGCCTGCCGCAGCCGCAACCGCGGCTGTCGTCGGCGTCGTCGCGCTGGCGGCGACCCTAAGCGCGGTCGCCGTCGGCCTCGTAGTGATGACCGGTAGCTAGCGGCGCCCTCGTACAATCTTGCTGTGCGCACGCTGCGCAACGTCGCGATAGTCATGGCCCTGGCGCTGGTCGTCGCCTTCGTCCCCGGCGGGGGCAACGCCGCCGACGCCTTGCTGACTGCGATCACGATGGCGTTCCTGACCGCGATCGCCTGGACCGTTTACGTGCTGAGCCGCCAGAACCAGCTGACGCTGGCGACGCTGAGCGACGGGCGGCGAGCGGTCCTCTACGGGGCGCTGGGGATGATCGCGCTGCTGATCGCCGGCTCCGACGAGCTCTTCGCGACCGGGCTCGGCACCCTGGCCTGGCTGATGTTGCTCGGCGCCTCGATCGCGGCGATCTGGCGCATCTGGGTTGAGGCCAACACCTACTGAGTTCGCACAGAGTCGTGACTGAATTGTGCGTTTGAGCGCCCCACGCGTGCGCCGGAGGCTGCGACGTTCACGGCGTGCCGCCACGGACTGCCAGTAGCGATGGTCACAGGGAGGAGGGGACCGCCTCGGTCGAGTTGATCGCGGTCGTTCCCTTCCTGCTGCTGGCGGTCCTGGTGGCGGCACAGCTGGCGCTCGCCGGGCAGGCCCTGTGGTCGGCGGGAGTCGCGGCGCGAGCGGGGGCTCGCGCCGCGCTCGTCGGTGGGGACGCGGCGGCGGCAGCGCGGCGGGCGCTGCCGCCGCCGCTGCGCTCCGGGGCGAAGGTGAGCGATAAGGGCGCGGTCACGGTGCGGGTGACGATCCCGCGCCTGCTGCCGGCGCTGCCCCGAGTGACGGTCGGGGCTGAGACGGGGCTGGGGGAGGGAGATGAGTAGCGAGGCGGGTCAGTCGACCATCGAGCTGGTCGCGGGATTGCCGGCGCTGCTGCTCGCTGGCCTGATCGCGCTGCAACTGCTCGCTGCCGGCTACGCGCTGACCCTGGCCGATGGCGCTGCCGAGGCGGGAGCGCTGGCGCTGGCATCGGGCGAGCCGGCGAGCGAGGCTGTCCGTGCCGCGCTGCCGGGCTGGGCAGAGGACGAGATCGGTCTTTCAGTCAGTGGCGGACGGGTCACGGTGCGTCTGCGCCCGCCGTCTCCTCTGCCGGGTATCTCCGAGCGGCTTGCCGTGACCAGCTCCGCGTTCGCGAGGCCGGCGAAGTGAACGGGGCGGTCGTCCTCGTCACCTGGGTCGGGGAGGCGAGTGGGTCGAGGGCGGCTGCGGCGGCGCTGGCCTGCGCCGGCTCGGAGTCGGACCGGCCGGGTCTCCTGATCGACGTCGGTGGGCGCCCACCGCGCCCCACCCTGGTCGCATCGACGGGAGCACGTGAGCTCGAGGAGCGCCTTGCCGTCCACATGCCGGAGGCGCGCGCTGCCTCGCGCGGTCAGACCTGTCACTTGGCGCTTCCTGCCGACGAGGAAGGGCTCGAGCGACTGCCGGCGGCACTGCCGCTCGTTCGCGACTCGATCGCGGTCGTCCACTTCCCCCCGGCGCTGCTGCAGCGAGCGCTGGCCGAGCCTCGCATCGAGGCGACGGGCGCATTGCTCCGGGCCGATCTCGCCCGTGACCGCGCCCTCACCGGACTGGCCGTTCGCGACTTGGTCGAACGGGACCTTCGCGTAGCGGTCCTCAAGCGACCGCTGGCCTGGGTCCCGGCACGTCGAGCGCTATTCGGCGTGCTGCCCGCAACCGCCCCGGGCAGACTCCCGGGGTATTGCACGAAATGTTTTGTCAGCATCCCTTGCTACGCTGATTGCGATGACTCGGAAACTGACCCAGCGTGACGGCAAGCCAGTCGGTGAGCGGCGGCCGTACAAGCGGCGCCAGTTCGTCCCGACGAAGCAGCTCATCGCTGCCTTCAAAGGCGCTCCGACCATCGACTACGAGGAGCTTCGGGCCGACATCGACCGATACGTCGATCAGGACCCTACGCCTCGCTACTGGATTGACTGAAGACCGGGGTCTGATCGACACGTCGGTCGCGGTGGAAATTCGTAACCTCGATGCCTCGCAGTTTCCTGCCAAGGTTGCGATTTCGTCCCCTCGGCGAGCTTGTGACTGGTCCCAGTGCTGCCAGGGATGAGTTGACACAGGCGCGGCGACAGAGCCACCTTCAGTTTGTCGAGACAAATCTGGAAGCTCTGCCCTTCGATTCTTCTTGCGCTCGTGCATATGGTGTCGTCTATGCCGCGGTCGAACGGACGGGCCGCAAGCCTCGCGGTGGACGAGCAATCGACCTGATGATCGCCGCAACCGCCTTGGCAAACGAGCTCCCTCTCTACACCCGCAACGCCAAAGACCTCCGCGGGCTCGAGGACTTGATAGAGATCGTCGTGTGCTGACCGTCGCAGTCACCGGCCCCACCGGGGAGATCGGCAAGGCCTTCATCTCGGCGCTCGAGCGGCTGCCGGAAGTGGACCGGGTGATCGGGATGGCCCGGCGCCCCTTCGACCTCGCCGGGCAGGGCTGGGAGAAGACCGAGTATCGGCGCGGTGACGTGCTCGATCGCGAGGCGGTCGAGGACCTGGTCGGCGAGGCCGATGTGGTCGTCCACCTTGCTTTCGTGATCGTCGCCGGCGGCGGCGAGAGCCGCGAGATCAACCTGCGCGGCTCGCGCAACGTCTTCGAGGCCGCCGCGGCGGCTGGAGCCAAGCGCCTCGTCTACACCTCGTCGGTTGCCGCCTACGGCTTCCGCCGCGGCATGCCGGAGCTGCTCAGCGAGGACGAGCCGGTGAAGGGAACCGCGCGCCATCCCTACTCGGCGCACAAGGCGGCGGTCGAGGAGGAGCTGGCGGAGGCGCTTGACGACTCCGTCACCGACGCCTACGTCTTCCGCCCCTGCATCGTCGCCGGTCCGCAGGCGACGATGCTGCTCGACGTGATCCCCCTGCTGGCCATGGGGCAGCGCATCCCCGGCCCGCTGCGCTGGGCGCTCGGCAAGGTGCCGGAGCTGCGTCCTGTCCTGCCGGACCCCGGCGTGCCCTTCCAGCTCGTCCACCACGACGACGTCGCCACGGCGCTATGTGCAGCCGTCCTCGGGCACGGCGACCCCGGCGTCTACAACCTGGCAGGGCCGGGTCAGCTGACGATCTCCGACCTCGCTCATGAGCTCGGCTGGCACGCAGTGCCGGTTCCCGCATCGCAACTGGCCGTTGGCGCCGCCGCCGAGGCGGTGGCGCTGATGCCGTTCCTCCCCGACGAGGCGGCCTGGATCGAGGCGGTCCGCCGCCCCGTCTTGATGGACACCGCAAAGGCGCGCGGCGAGCTGCGCTGGATGCCGCACCACGACGCTCGCGGGACGCTGCGCGAAACCGTCGCGTCGGTGCGAGCGCGGTAGACCCGCCGGGGCCGGCCTCCGGTCGGCGAGTTGACACAGAATTGGCCGAGTGAGCGCGCCACGCGTGCGCCCGACCCGGGCAGGGTGCCCGCATGGGCACGAGGAGGGAGGAGGGGCAGGCGCTGCTGCTGGTCCTGGGCGGCGCCTTCGTGCTGCTCGCCGGGGCGCTGGCGCTGGTAGCGATCGCCGGCGCGGTTACCGGCAAGGGACGGGTGCAGCGGGCAGCTGACCTGGCCGCGATCTCGGCCGCCCGTTCGATGCGCGACGACCTGCCACGCCTGCTCGCCCCGCCGAGCCTTCCCAACGGCCTGCCGAATCCGCGTCACCTGCCGAAGGCCGCCTACCTGTTGCGAGCGCGCGGCGCGGCGAGGGAGGCGGCGGAGGCGAACGGCGTCGCGCCGGCGCGGCTGCGGGTCGCCTTCCCGGACCAGGCCTCCTTCGCCCCGGTGCGGGCCAGGGCGCTCATCGTCGCCAGCCTCGACGTAGGCGGCGGCCGCACCGAGGTCGAGGCTTCGGCGGTCGCTGAAGCTGCTGCGCCGGCCACGGCTTCGGCATCCGAGGCAACGCCGGAGATGGCGAGCGGCGGCGGCTACAGCGGGTCTCTGGTCTACCGCGGCGGGGAGGGGGTGAGGCCGGACGTCGGCGCCGCCTTCGATCGGATGGCGGCTGCGGCGGCGTCCGACGGCCTCACACTCGTCGTCAACTCCGGCTTCCGCTCCGACGCTGAGCAGGCCGCGCTCTTCGCCGCCAACCCCGACCCTCGCTGGGTCGCGCCTCCGGGTCGGTCGCTGCACCGCTGCGCCACCGAGCTCGACCTCGGTCCCGAAACGGCCTACGGCTGGCTCGCGGCCAACGCCAGCCGCTTCGGCTTCGTCCAGCGCTACTCCTGGGAGGCCTGGCATTACGGGTTTGACGCCGGGCCGGCGCCCTGTTCGGCCGCAGGCAACTCCGTGGTGACCGGCGGTGGGGGAGACGGCGCGCTCGCAGGCTCTGGCGGCCTTCCATCCTTCGTCCCGGCTCAGTACCGGGCGCCGCTGCTGCGCGCCGCGACTCGCTGGAACGTCTCCGCCGCCCTGCTCGCCGGTCAGCTGATGGCCGAGTCGAACTTCGACCCCAACGCGGGTTCCTCCGCCGGCGCTCAGGGCATAGCGCAGTTCATGCCGTCGACCGCGGCTGCGTACGGCCTGCGCGATCCCTATGACCCGGTCGAAGCGATCAACGCCCAGGCCCATCTCATGTCCGACCTGCTGCGCCAGTTCGGCGACCCGTCCCTCGCCCTCGCCGCCTACAACGCCGGCCCGGCGCCGGTCGAAGCCTGCAATTGCGTTCCCGACTACCCCGAGACGCAGGCATACGTCAGCCGCGTCCTTGCCCTTCTTGATGGCGCCGGCGCCCTCCTCGTTCACGCATTCGAAGTCCGCCTAGTGGCATGAGCGCCGCAGCTACACCCCACGGCAGAGCCATTTCAGGCGACTTACACACCTTCATACACTATGAGGTGTATTCTGATCGCATGACGCGGACGAACATAGAGATCGACGACGAGCTGGTGGACCGCGCGATGCGCCTCTACCGGCTGCGCAGCAAGCGCGAAGCCGTCGACCTCGCCCTGCGCCGACTCGTCGGCGACCGGATGAGCCGCAAGGAATTGCTGGCCGCAGAGGGATCCGGCTGGGGCGGCGACCTAGACGAGATTCGTTCGCGCCAGGAGATACCAGAGCTGTGATCCTCGTCGACAGCTCCGCCTGGGTGGAGTTCCTGCGCGCTACCGGTAGTCCATCTCACTTGCGCTTGCGCTCCGCCCTGCAGGAGGGGGCAGGGCTCGCTTGGACGGACGCGATCGCGATGGAGATTCTCGCCGGCGCTCGCGACGACTCCGACCGCGACCGCCTGCGTCGCCTGCTCTATGGCCTTGAGTTCCTCGCATTGGAAGGGCCGGCCGATTATGAAAGCGCCGCCGAGATATACCGGCTCTGCCGCGGCGGAGGCGAGACCCCACGCAAGCTCACCGACTGCCTTATCGCTGCTGTTGCCATTCGCAACGACGTCGAGCTTCTTTGCGAAGACGTTGACTTCCTTGCCATCGCGCGGCACGCGCCCCTGCGACTTGCCGACGTTCGCCCTTAGGTTTGCGTCGGCCGGCGCGATTAGGGTCCCCGCGGTGGCTTTGGCTCTGAGTCAGCTCCGGCGGTGGAGAATCTGCGCCCTCGCGCTAGTCGCAGGGTTCGCGACATGCGCCGCTGTGGGTGTTCCCGACGTTGTCCACGCAGCCGACGTCGCCTCGGTCTCGAAGAAAAAAGCCTGCAAGAAAACGCAGCGGCTGCGCAAAGGCAAATGCGTGCCAAAGCCAAAAGCGAAAGCGAAGCCGAAACAGCCCGCTTCGCCCGCGCCACCGGCGCCCGACATGAGCGACGCGGACGGCGACGGCATCCCCTACGCGTGGGAGGCGCCGGTGCTGACGTCGGCTCCGACCGGATCGAGATGCACTGCCAAACAGCGGCTACTCAAAGGCAAGTGCGTACCCAGGTGCAAAAAAGGCCGGGTGCTGAAACGGGGCAAATGCGTGAAAAAGAAAAAACGGGCGAAACGGCGGAATGCGACTGCCCAGGCCTCGATCGCACCGACCACGGTCGCCTCGCTCGGCGCCGACCCCAACCACAAGGACATCTTTGTCCAGGTCAACTACGCCAGCGAGGCATTGAGACAGAACACGTCGTGCGCGGAGCTCGATGCGATCGTCGCCGCCTTCGCCAACGCCCCTGTTTCCAATCCGGACGGCACGACCGGGATCGCTCTCCACATCGACGCCGGCGTCTCCTGCCCCAGCCGCAACTACAACCTGGGCGGCTCGGCGATCTTCAACGCCGGCGGATGCCCCAACTTCAGTGCCGTGTTCAATGCTGTCGACCTGCCGGAAAGCCGCATTGGGACTTTCCACATTGCCGGTTTCGCGCCGACCTGCGGTATGACGGGGGCGGCTGGTGTCGCCAATCAGCACGGGACGGAGATGGTCGTTTTCACCGACGGCCCGTCGTTTGCGCATGTGCTGATGCACGAGCTCGGCCACAACCTCGGCCTAGACCATCTGCCTTTCGCTCAGCCGAACAGGCTCAGCACGATGAGCTCTCTGCTGGCCGTTTCCGACACCGGCAACGGCTTCACCGAAGTCCTCGACTACCAGCGGATCAGCCTGCCCGCGCTCGACGAGAACAACCTCAGCGAGGAAGCCGGGATCTCCGCTCCACCCGAGGCCCACCGCTTCTACATCCAGCACTTCTGCGCCGCCGACAATCCGCCGAACGGGGGATTCCGCAATGCCTGGCCAGGCGACGGCCCGATCGACTGGAACTGCAACTCGCCATCACTCCTGCCGCCGGGCGGGTCGTTGACGATCGACCCGGGAACTGTCGCCGCCGACGTCAACGGCGACGGCCAGCTGACCGTGCTGCCGGCCACCGGCCCCGAGTGGCCGACGCTCGACTACGCCAGCGGCGGCCAGATCGGCCCGCGGTAGCGCAAACCGCTGCGGTAGCCTGCGACGCGATGGCGACGGTCGAGATACAGGGAGTCGAGGGGATGCGGGCGCTACTCGGCCAGGAGATCGGGCCGAGCGAGTGGCGCACAGTCACCCAGGAGGACATCGACACCTTCGCCAGGCTCTCCGGCGACGACCAGTGGATCCACGTCGACGTCGAGCGGGCCAAGAACGAGAGCCCGTTCGGAACGACGATCGCCCACGGCAACCTCACCCTCTCCCTGGTCGACGGCTTCCGCAAGGAGATGATCTCCTCCAGCGGCTTCGCTCTCGGCGTCAACTACGGCTGGGACAAGATCCGCTTCCCAGCCCCGGTCCCCGTCGACTCCAAGGTCCGCGCCCGCGCCGAGGTCGTCTCGATGGAGGACAAGGGCGGCGGCTGGTGGCAGGTAATCACCCGCTTCACCCTCGAGGTCGAGGGAAACGAGAAGCCGTGCTTCGTAGGTGACAGCGTCACCCGCGTGATGGCACCCGCTTGATCGACTTGGCTACGACGAGATAAGGTCGGCCAGGTGGCTAGGTCGCAGTCCGACATCGCCAATACCGCTGTTCGGATCTTCCTCCAAGAAATGGGTAAGGAATACGACCGAGAACGGGACTTGGAGCCGTTCGGCAAGAAGCATCTTAAGGGTGAGGTCTTGGACTTCTTTGGAGGCCGCTGTTGCTTTTGTGGTGTTGAGCTCACGCCGGCCCGCGTCAATGGCGATCACCTGATCCCGATGAATAAGAAGGATCTGGGTCTCGATGCATGGGGCAACATCGTCCCGGCCTGCGGGCCGTGCAACTCGATGAAGCATGCGAGTGACTGGCGGGACTTCATCATCCAACGCGCGGGTCCTGATGCCGCCGAGCGCCACCAGCGCATGCAGGAGTTCCTCAGTCTGTATCCGTATGCGCCGGCCTACGAGCTCGGCTCCGTCGTCGCCGACCTCTACGAC
The DNA here is from genome assembly GCA_963728045.1 of uncultured Solirubrobacterales bacterium. Classification (GTDB taxonomy): domain Bacteria; phylum Actinomycetota; class Thermoleophilia; order Solirubrobacterales; family 70-9; genus VRUE01. Next base: position 339,337 of record CAVSIE010000002.1, on the reverse strand, counting down.
GAGGCCGGGGCGGTCGCCATGGCTTTGATTCACGAGAAGGTTGCGCGCACCAAGGAAACGCTGCAGCCTATGTCGTAGATGAAAGCCTGCTTCGTCGGCGACTCGGTGACGCGCGTGATGGCGCCCGCCGAGTGACGGGCGCCATCCGGCTCGTGACTATTTGACGGTCAGGTTGCCTTCCATGCCGGCCTCTCTGTGGCCGGGCACGGAGCAGTAGAAGGTGTAGTCGCCTGGTTTGAGGTCGACTGTGGTCGAGGTCGAGCTCTCGGTGATCAGGTCCGTTTGGCCCACTGTTTTGCCACCGGATTCTTCGATCGCGACGTCGTGGGGGACAGCCTGGGGGTTATTGAACTCGAGCGTCACTTTGCCGGCTCCGGTCGAGGCTTCGGTCGTCGTGTAGGCGAGTGCCCCGCTCGGGTCGGCCTCGAATTCCAGCGCCGCAGCGGCTCCGCCGCCGCCACCAGCACCACCGGCGGCTTTTTCGCCACCACCGGTTTCCGTGGTGGTTTCGGCGCCGTTGTCGCTGGTCGTGGTCGTGGTCCCGTCGTCGTCATCATCGCCGCAGGCGACGAGCGCAAAGGCGGCGAGGGCGAGGGCGAGAAGTGCGGCAACCTTCTTCATGCTGGGTCCTTTCCTCGGGGAGCGAGCCTCAACCGGGACTGTACCCGGCTCAGCGGCCGGCGAACTCCGGTTTCTCGCCGCCGAAGAAGGCGGTGACCCCGGCTCGCAGGTCCTCGGTGGCCATGCTGTCGGCGATCCCGTGTCGCTCCAGTTGCAGGTGCTCGGTAAGGCTGTTCTCGATGCTCTGGCCGCAGAGCTGCTTCGCCATCCGCACGTAGTGGGGGGCCTTCGCCGCCAGCTTCTGGGCCTTGGCCCGTGCCCGGTCCATCAGCTCGTCGGGGGCGACGACTTCGGTGACGAGCCGCTCGGCCAGCGCGTCCTGGGCGCTCATGTTGGGGTCGTTGAGGAGGATTTCCAGCGCCCGGCTGGGGCCGACCACGCGCGGCAGGAAGTAGGTCATGCCGCCATCCGGAGAGGCGCCGATCCGTCCGTAGGCGCAGGCGAAGAAGGCCGCCTCGGAGGAGATCCTGATGTCGCAGGCGAGCGCCAGCGAGAAGCCCGCGCCGGCGGCCGGCCCGTTGACCGCGGCGATCACCGGATAAGGGATCCGCCTCAGATCGATGATCGCCGTGTGCAGGGCCTCGGCGCCGCGCCGCACCTGCGCGGGCAGGTCGATCGAGTCGTCCTCGACCCCGGTTTTGAACCAGTTGACGTCGCCGCCGGCGCAGAAGGCCTTGCCGGAGCCGGTGATGATCAGCGCCCGCAGCGGCGCCTGGTCGGCGAGCCAGGCGAAGGCAGTCGTCATCTCGCCGATCATCTCCGGGCTCATCGCGTTGAAGGCGTCGGGGCGGTCGAGGGTGAGGGTGCCGATGTCGCCGTCGATCTCGATTCGCAGCGTGCTCAGCTCGGGCGGGCTCAGGGTCTCGGTCGTCATCTCGCTCTCTCCGTAAGTCGGGGTGGCTTGGCCAGCTGGCCAGGAGCCTACTCTTTGACCTGTGAATGACGGCGACGACCTGACGCGCTCCGAGCGGATTGCCCAGCAGCGCCGCGAGCTGCCCGACTCGCCCGGCGTCTACCTCTTCCACGGCGCCGACGGCGAGATCCTCTACGTCGGCAAGGCGCGCTCGATCCGCAAGCGCGTCGCCTCCCACTTCTCTGGTGGCGAGACCCGTCTCACCTCGCGGGTCGACCGCATCGAGTGCCTCGTCACCGCCAACGAGGCCGAGGCTCTGCTCGCCGAGCAGAGCTTCATCAAGCGCCACCGGCCGCGCTTCAACATCCGCCTGCGCGACGACAAGTCCTACCCATACGTCTGCGTCAGCCTCGACGAGGAGTACCCGCGGGTCTACTTCACCCGCGAGAAGCACCGCGCCGGTCGCGCCTACTTCGGCCCCTTCTCGAGCGCCAAGCGGGTGCGCGAGACACTCGACCTGCTCGGCAAGCTGTTCCAGTTCCGCACCTGCGAGGGGGCCGAGCCCGGCCGCCGCTCTGGCAGCCCCTGCCTCGACCACTACATAAAGCGCTGCGGGGCGCCCTGCGTGGGTTACGTCACCCAGGACGAGTACCGTCGCAACATCGACGCGATCGTTGACTTCCTCTCCGGTCGCTACCGCCAGGTGGAGGCGGACGAGCAGGCGAAGATGGAGGCGGCGGCGGAGGCGCGGGAGTTCGAGCGCGCCGCCTTGCACCGCGACCGCCTGCAGGCGATCCAGTCGCTGTTCGAGCGCCAGCGGGTCGCCGGCGGCTCGGTCGGCGCGATCGACCTGATCGGCGTCGCCGCGGAGGGCGCCGACGCCAACGCCCAGGTCTTCCAGGTGCGCGACGGCATCCTCGCCGAGCGCCAGAGCTTCTACCTCGACAACCAGGCCGAGCGCGAGCCCGCCGAGGTCGCCGAGGAGTTCATCGGCCAGTACTACTCGGCCTCGCCCGCGGCGCCGCGGACGATCGTCGTCGGCCCCTACCTGCGCGACCGCGCCGAGCTGCTCGCCGCGGCGCTGAGCGAGCGGCGCGGCGCCCCAGTCGAGGTACGCGTCGCCGAGCGCGGCGACAAGCGTCGCCTGCGCGAGCTGGCCGAGCGCAACGCCCGCCTCGCCCTCGACCAGGACCGGCTGCGCCGTGAGCACCGTCGCCAGCGCCGGGTCGAGTCGCTGGCGACCCTGCGCGACGCGCTCGGGATGGAGGAGCTGCCGGTCCGCATCGAGGGCTTCGACATCTCCAACCTCGGCGGCGACCACACCGTCGCCTCGATGGTCGTGTTCGAGGGGGGTGCGACGAAGAAGGCCGACTACCGCCGCTTTCGCGTGCGGGGCGAGCGCAGCAACGGCTCCGACGACTTCGCCTCGATGGAAGAGGTGCTCACGCGACGGATGAACCGCTACCTCGAACAGGTCGACCTCTCTCCCCACGACGGCAAGCGCGACGCCAGCTTCGCCTCGCTGCCGTCCCTGGTCGTGATCGACGGCGGCAAGGGGCAGCTCTCGGCCGGGATGTGCGTCCTGCGCCCCTTCGTCGAGCGCGGCGCCACCGTGATCGGGCTGGCCAAGAAGCTGGAGGAGGTCTACGTGCCGGGGCGGGCGGCGCCGCTCGACCTGGCGGCCGACTCCGAGGCCTCGAAGCTGCTCCAGCGCGTCCGCGACGAGGCCCACCGCTTCGCGATCGACCACCACCGCGGCCGCCGCGACCGGGCGATGACCAGCTCGGTGCTCGACGACCTGAAGGGCATCGGGCCGGTGCGCAAGCGGGCCTTGCTCCAGCACTTCGGCTCGCCGGAGCGGCTGGTGGCGGCCAGTCGCGAGGAGCTGGAGGCGGTGCCGGGCGTGCCCGGCAAGGTCGCCCGCGAGATCCACGAGCAGCTCAACAGGACGGGCTGATGGCGCGAGCGAAGCGGACGATGGCGAGCGGCAAGGACAGGGACGGCCACGCCCCGGGCAGCGCCGTGACCCTGGTCTTGATCACCGGCCACTCCGGCGCCGGCAAGTCGGAGGCGATCGCCGCCTTCGAGGACGGCGGTTACTTTTGCGTCGACAACCTGCCGCCGCGGATGATCGGCAGCCTCGGCGAGCTCTTCCGCCACGACGGCAGCGGCGTCGAGCGCGCCGCGGTCGTCTCCGACGTGCGCGGCGGCGACTACTTCGACGAGCTGCTCCAGGTTCTCGACGAGCTCCAGTCCGACGGGCTGAAACCGAAGGTGCTCTTCCTCGAGGCCGACGAGGAGACGCTGGTCGACCGCTACAAGGAGACCCGCCGCCGCCACCCGCTCGCCCCCGAGGGACGAATCGTCGACGGGATCCGCGCCGAGCGCGAGCTGCTGGCCCCGCTGCGCGAGCGCGCCGACGTCGTCATGGACACCGGCGACCTGACCAGCGGCATGCTGCGCCGCCGCATCGCCGAGGAGATGCTCGGCCGCGACGAGAGCGGCAAGCTGGCCCTGACCCTGCTCACCTTCGGCTTCAAGAACGGGCCGCCGCACGATGCCGACCTGACCCTCGACGTGCGCTTCCTGCCCAATCCCCATTACGTCGACGAGCTGCGCCCGCTGACCGGGCTCGACCTCGCGGTCCGCGAGTACGTCGAGGCCGGCACCCTCGCCGGTGAGTTCTACGGCCGCCTGCTGCCGCTGCTCGACTTCCTCCTGCCCGCCTACGTGGCGGAGGGCAAGAGCCACCTGACGATCGCGGTCGGCTGCACCGGCGGCCGCCACCGCTCGATCACCGTCGCCGACCGGATCCGCCGCGACCTCGAGGGGCGGGACGACGTCGTCGTCAGGGTCAAGCACCGCGACGCCGAACTGGACGGCTGAGGAAGACCCTGAGCTAGAAGCTCGGCCGCGGGAGGTTCGTCTGCTCGCCTGCAGAGAGCCGCTCGGGCGGTCCGCCGCTGGCGAGCGCAGTCGCCAGCTCCTCGACCGCTCGACCAGCCTTGCGGAAGCCCTTGATCCCGTAAGCGACGGATCGCTCGGCGTCGCCGAGGCCAATCGCCTCAACCGTCCAGGGACGCCCGAGGACGACCCGCCCTATGAGACCGGAGCTGAAGAGAAGGAGTACGAAGACCAGCTCCAGCGCGACCCCAAGGAGTGGAAGCAGGATGACGATGAACAGCACGATCGCTGCGCCAATCGCCAATCCAGCCCAGCCCGCGTCTCCGAGCAGGTCGAGGGCGTGGAACCCGTCGACCGTGTCGATCGGGCTCGGTTCGTCACGGTTCTTGCGGAACCGCTCGCGCAGGTTCGGCAACCCCCGGTCCATCCAGCGCCGCCGCACCCGCCACCGTTCCCCATCCGGAGACATCACGACCCTTCCCCGTCTCATGACCAGTGAGTCTATGTTCGCCCTGTACTGGCACGGCGCAATGCGGACTTTTGGTCGCTTCGCGGCCCGTCGACCTAGAATCGCCCGTCCCGTGCCCGATTCCGTCATCTCTATAAGAGGCCTGCGCAAGAGCTATGGCGAGGTCGAAGCCGTCCGCGGGGTCGCCCTCGAGGTCCAGCAGGGCGAGGTCTTTGCCCTGCTCGGGCCGAACGGAGCGGGGAAGACGACGACGGTCGAGATCCTCGAGGGGTACCGCGAGGCCAGCGCCGGCCAGGTCGCAGTGCTGGGCGAGGACCCGCGGCGCGCCGGCCGCGCCTGGCGCGAGCGGATCGGCATCGTCCTCCAGGGCAGCCGGCCCGACCCGTACCTGACCGTGCGCGAGTCGCTCGCCCTCTACGCCGGCTACTACGCGAAGCCGCGGCCGATCGAGGAGACGATCGAGCTCGTCGGCCTCGAGGGCAAGGCCGACGAGCGCGCCAGCCGGCTCTCCGGCGGCCAGCAGCGCCGCCTCGACGTGGGAATGGCGCTGATCGGCGATCCCGAGCTGCTCTTCCTCGACGAGCCGACGACCGGCTTCGACCCCTCGGCTCGGCGCCAGGCCTGGGAGACGATCGCCGGCCTGCGGGATCTCGGCAAGACGGTTCTCCTCACCACCCACTACATGGACGAGGCGCAACGCCTCGCCGACCGCGTCGCGATCCTCGCCGGGGGGCGGATCGTCGCCGCCGGGACACCCGCCGACCTCGGCGATCGCGAGAGCCTGCCGACGACGATCAGCTACCGGCTCGGCGACGAGGAGGTCTCGGTGCAGACCCAGACCCCGGTCGAGACCCTGCACGAGCTGACCGGACGCGCGGTCGAGCAGGGGCTCGAGCTCGACGGGCTGGAAGTCACCCGGCCCAATCTCGAGGAGATCTACCTCTCGCTGACCGCGGAGGGCGAGTGAACGCACAAATCGACACGGTGATAGCCGGGGGTTCGAATCCGTGGCGATTTGTGCGTGAACATGGGGTTGTTCTGTGAGCGCCCTCGTCCTCGTCGGGCATCAGTTCCGCTACGACCAGAAGGCCTTCTGGCGCAATCCCGCCTCGGTCTTCTTCACCGTCGCCTTCCCGGTCGTCCTGCTGCTGATCTTCGCCACGATCTTCGGCGACCAGACGATCGACGTGCGGGGCGGGATCGAGACCACCGCCTACTACGTGCCGGCGATCATCACCCTGGCGGTGATCTCGGCGACGATGCAGTCGCTGACGATGTCGCTGACGATCGCGCGCGAGGACGGGCGGCTGAAGCGGGGGAGGGGTACGCCGATGCCCCCCTGGGTCTTCATCGCCGGGCGGGTCGGCAACTCGATCGTCCTGGCGATGATGATGCTGGCGCTGATCGCCGCGATCGGGCGCCTCCTCTACGACGTCCCGATCCCCTGGTCGGCGCTGCCGGAGATCGTCCTCGTCCTCGTCGTCGGCGCCGCGTCCTTCTGCTGCCTCGGCATCGCCCTGACCGCGGCGATCCCCTCCCAGGATGCGGCCGCGCCGATCGTCAACGCGCTGTTGCTGCCGCTCTACTTCCTATCCGGCGTCTTCATCCCCGACAACGAGCTGCCCAGCGGCGTCGTCGACTTCGCCAACCACTTCCCAGTCCGGCCCTTCTTCCAGTCCTTCTTCGACGCCTACATCCCCGGGGCGGGCGGCGCCAGCCTCGACTGGGGGCACCTCGCCGTGGTCGCGATCTGGGGCGTCGCCGGATTGCTGCTCGCGATTCGCTTCTTCCGCTGGAGCCCGCGCGGCGGCTGAGCGGGCAGCCTTCGGGCGAGATTCCCTTATAGCCTCCCTTCGCAATGCTGCACCACGTCCTTTTGGAGGTCTCGGAGCTCGAGCGGAGCGCCTCGTTCTACGACGCGCTGCTCGCTCCGCTCGGCTGGCGGCGCCATTTTGAGGAGGACGGGACGGTCGGCTGGGGCATCGCCAAGCCGGTCTTCTTCATCGCCTCCCACCACGAGGCGCGACCCGGCTTCGGCTTGCTCAGTTTCTCTGCCCTGGGGATCGTCGCGGTCAAGGCAGCTTGGGAAGCGGGGGTCGGCGCCGGCGGCGCCAGCGTCAGCGATCCCGGCGAGCGGCGCTCGCACGGCTCGGGCTCCTACTCGGCCTTCCTCAAGGACCCGGACGGGTACGAGATCGAGATCACGATCGGGTCCGACTAGCTCGACTTCATAAGATCGGGTCCCAAACCAATTCAGGAGGCGATGACTTCATGGCTGTGAAGGTGGGAATCAACGGCTTCGGACGGATCGGGCGCAACATCTTCCGCGCCGCGCACGCGGCGGGCGCCGATCTCGAGTTCGTCGCGGTCAACGACCTCACCGATCCCGCGACCCTGGCCCACCTGCTCAAGTACGACTCGATCCTCGGCCGCTTTCCCGGCGAGGTCGAGGCGGGGGAGGACTCGATCTCGGTCGACGGGACCGAGCTGAAGGTGCTCTCCGAGCGCGACCCCGCCGACCTGCCGTGGGCCGACCTCGGCGCCGAGGTCGTGATCGAGTCGACCGGGCTCTTCACCGGCCGCGACGATGCCGGCAAGCACCTCGCGGCGGGCGCCAAGAAGGTGATCATCTCCGCCCCCGCCAAGGAGCCGGACGTGACCGTGGCGCTCGGCGTCAACTTCGAGAGCGACTACGACCCCGAGCAGCACCACATCATCTCCAACGCCTCCTGCACCACCAACTGCCTGGCGCCGCTGGCCAAGGTGCTGAACGAGAGCTTCGGGATCGAGAAGGGCCTGATGACGACGATCCACGCCTACACCGCCGACCAGCGCCTGCAGGACATGCCGCACAAGGACCTGCGCCGGGCGCGGGCAGCGGCGCTCAACCTGATCCCGACCACGACCGGCGCCGCCAAGGCGGTCGGCCTGGTCCTGCCGGAGCTGAACGGCAAGCTGAACGGGTTCGCGATGCGGGCGCCGGTGGCTACCGGCTCGGTCGTCGACCTCGTCTTCACGACGCCGGACCCGGTCAGCGCCGATGAGGTCAACGCCGCGGTCAAGGCCGCCGCCGAGGGGCCGCTGCAGGGCATCCTCTCCTACACCGAAGACCCGATCGTCTCCACCGACATCGTCAGCGACCCGCACTCCTCGGTCTTCGACGCCGGCCAGACGATGACGATCGGCGACGGACGGATGGTCAAGGCGGTCTCCTGGTACGACAACGAGTGGGGCTACTCGAACCGCTGCGTCGAGCTGGCGGGGAAGGTCCTGCAGCCGGTCTCCGCCAGCGCCTGAGCCCACCGGGAACGGCGCCTTGAGCTTCTCCAAGAAGAGCGTTCGCGACGCCGAGGTCGCGGGCCGCAGGGTGCTTGTACGGGTCGACTTCAACGTGCCGCTGGACGGCGGCAAGGTGGCGGACGACACCCGGATCCGCGCCGCGCTGCCGACGATCGAGCTGCTGCGCGATCGCGGCGCCGCCCTGGTCCTTGTCTCACACCTGGGGCGGCCGAAGGGGAAAGTGGACTCGGCGCTCTCGATGCGCCCGGTCGGCGTGCGGCTGGCGGAGTTGCTCGGCGCCCCCGTCCACCAGGCTCCCGCTGTGGTCGGCAGCGACGTCGAGACGATGGCCGGGGGGCTTGGCCCCGGCGAAGTCCTGCTGCTCGAGAACGTCCGCTTCGAGCCGGGGGAGACCGAGAACGACCCGGCGCTCGCCGAGGCGCTCGCCGGTCTGGCCGATCTCTACGTCAACGACGCCTTCGGCGCCGCCCACCGCGGTCACGCCAGCACCGAGGGTGTCGCCCAACACCTTCGGGGCTACGCCGGGCTGCTGCTGGAGCGCGAGGTGAACGAGCTGACCGCGGTGGTCGAGTCGCCTCGTCGCCCGCTTGTCGTCGTCCTCGGCGGCGCCAAGGTCAGCGACAAGGTTGGCGTGATCGACCGCTTCCTCGAGGTCGCCGACCAGATCCTGATCGGCGGCGCGATGTGCTTCAGCTTCTTCCGCGCGCAGGGGATCGCGACCGGCAACTCCCTGGTCGACGATGAGAGCGTCGCGGCGGCCGAGGAGGCGCTGAAGCGCGCCGAGGAGTCCGAGTGTGAGCTGATGCTGCCGGTCGATCTCGTGCTCGGGCGCGAGTTCGACGCTGAGACGGAGCGCCGCGAGAGCGATGGGGTGGAGGTCCCCGACGGCTGGATGGGCCTCGACGTCGGGCCCCGCACCACCGCCGCCTATGCCGAGGCGATCGCCGCCGCCGGCACCGTGCTCTGGAACGGCCCGATGGGGGCCTTCGAGCTGGAGCCCTTCGCCGCCGGCACCCGAGCGGTGGCCGAGGCGGTAGCCGCGGCGCCCGGCACGACCGTGATCGGCGGTGGCGACTCGGTCGCCGCGCTGCAGCAGTTCGGGCTGGGTGAGAAGGTGGACTGGCTCTCGACCGGAGGAGGAGCGTCGTTGGAGTTGCTGGAGGGAAGGAAGCTGCCGGGTGTGGAGGCGCTGCTAGATGCGTAGGCCCTACGTCGCCGCCAACTGGAAGATGCACAAGACGGTCGCCGAGGCGGGAGAGTTCGTCGACGCGCTGCTGCCGCAGATCGCGGCTACGCAGAGCGACGTGGTGATCTGCCCGCCGTTCACGGCGCTGACCGCCGTGGTCGAGCGTCGCTACGGCACCGCCGTCAAGGTCGCCGCGCAGAACATGCACGAGGAGGGCTCGGGCGCCTTCACCGGTGAGATCTCGCCGCCGATGCTGGTCGAGCTCGATGTGGAGGCTGTCGTCCTTGGCCATTCCGAGCGGCGTCAGTACTTCGGCGAGAGCGACGAGGCGCTGGCCCGCAAGGTGCCGGCTGCCCTGGCTGCCGGACTCGAGCCGATCCTCTGCGTCGGCGAGAGCGAGGAGGCCCGTGACGGGGGGCAGACCGAGGCGGTGCTGGAGCGCCAGCTGCAGGCCGACTTGGCTGAGGTCGGGCCTGACGACTTCCCCAGGGTGGTGATTGCCTACGAGCCGATCTGGGCGATCGGCACCGGTCGCACCGCGACCTCGGAGCAGGCCCAGGAGGCGTGCGCCTTCATCCGCGACACGCTGCGTGTCCACGGCGCTGCTGCCGACTCGGTGCGCATCCTCTACGGCGGCTCGGTCAAGCCGGACAACGCCGCCGAGCTGATGGCGCAGGCGGACATCGACGGCGCCCTGGTCGGAGGCGCCAGCCTCGAGCCGGTCGATTTCGCCGCGATCGTCAAGGCGGCTGGGTGACGGGCCTCCCGGCTCCCTCGCTGGCGCTGGTCATCCTCGACGGCTGGGGCCTGGCCGAGCCCGGCCCCGGCAACGCGATCTCGCTTGCCCAGACGCCGGTCTTCGACCGGCTTTGGGAAGAGTTCCCCCGCACGCAGCTCTCGGCGCAGGGGCCCGACGTCGGCCTGCCCGAGGGCCAGATGGGCAACTCCGAGGTCGGCCACCTCAACCTCGGCGCCGGGGCGATCGTCAAGCAGGACCTGGCGCGGATCGACGACGCGATCGCCGACGGCAGCTTCTTCGAGAACGAGGCGCTGCTGGCTGCCTGCGAGCGCGCCCGCAACAGTCCCCGCGGTCGTCTCCACCTACTCGGGCTCGTCTCCGACGGCGGCGTCCACTCGGGCTGGGAGCACATCGAGGCGACGATCGAGCTGGCCTCGCAGGAGGGGGTCCAGGATGTCGTCTTCCATGCCTTCACCGACGGGCGCGACACCCTGCCCCACGGCGGCCGCGGGTACCTCGCCGAGCTGGAGCGCTGGCTGAGGCAGGCCGGCCGCATCGGCACGGTCAGCGGTCGCTACTACGCGATGGACCGCGACACCCGCTGGGAGCGGACGAAGCTCGCCTACGACGCGATCGTCCACGCCGAGGGCCAGCGGGCCACTAGCTCGGAGGAGGCGATCGTGACGTCCTACGAGCACGGCGAGACCGACGAGTTCGTCAAGCCGACCGTGATCGGCGATTACGACGGCGTCGCCGAGGGCGACATCGGGATCTTCATCAACTTCCGCCCCGACCGCGCCCGGCAGATGACCCGTGCCCTGGCCGAGCCAGGCTTCGACGAGTTCCCGCGCGCCGGGGGCGCCCTCCTCGACCTGACCACAATGACCGAGTACCGCAAGGGGTGGCCCTACCCGGTGGCGTTCCCCGAGGCGCGGCCGCAGGCGACGCTGGCCGAAGTCATCTCCGCAGCAGGAGGGCGCCAGCTGCACGTCGCCGAGACCGAGAAGTACGCCCACGTCACCTACTTCTTCAACGGAGGCCGCGAGCAGGAGGTGGAAGGGGAAGAACGCTGCCTGGTCGACTCACCCCGCGACGTCCCGACCTACGACCACAGGCCGGAGATGAGCGCCCGGGCGGCGGCCGAGGCCTTCGTCTCGCGCTGGTCGGGGGGCGAGCACCGCTTCGGGATCATCAACTTCGCCAATCCCGACATGGTCGGCCACACCGGCGTGATCCCGGCCGCGGTCGCCGCGGTCGAGACGGTCGACGAGTGCCTCGGCGAAGTGGTCGCCGCTGTCCAGCGCTCGGGAGGGGCCTGCATCGTCACCGCCGACCACGGCAACTGCGACCACATGCTCGAGCCCGACGGCTCGCCCAACACCGCCCACTCGCTCAACCCCGTGCCTCTGATCGTCACCCGCGAGGGCCTGGCCTTGCGCGACCACGGCATCCTCGCCGACGTGGCGCCGACCGCGCTCGAGCTGCTCGGGATCCCAAAGCCCGAGGCGATGACCGCTCGCTCGCTGATCGCGTGAGGACGGATCCGAACCGAGCGCGGTTCGAGATCGAGGCGCGGGACGGAAGCGCTCGGGCCGGTGTGCTCCACACGCCGCACGGCGCCGTCATGACGCCGGCCTTCATCCCGCTGGCGACCAAGGGGACGGTGCGGGGGCTGGAGTCGGAGGAGGTCGCCGGGCTCGGTTACGAGCTGATCCTCGGCAACACCTACCACCTCTTCGTCTCACCGGGGCCGGAGAGGATCGCCGCCGCCGGTGGGCTGCACGGGTTCATGGGGTGGGAGCGGGCGCTGATCACCGATTCGGGTGGGTTCCAGGTGTTCTCGCTCGCCCACGGCGGGGTGGCGAACGAGGTCAAGGGGAGCGGGCGGCCGGGAGGCGATCACGGCTCGGTGGTCTCGATCGACGAGGAGGGGGTGCGGTTCCGCTCCTACCGCGACGGCTCGGAGCTGTTCATCTCGCCGGAGGTCTCGATGCAGGTGCAGGCAGCGCTCGGCTCCGACATCGCCCTGGTCTTCGACGAGTGCACGCCATACCACGCCGACCGCGACTACACCGCCCGCTCGATGGAGCGCACCCATCGCTGGCTGGGGAGGTGCCTCGAGTGGCACGGGGCGGAGGGACCGGAGCGCCAGGCGGTGTTCGGCATCGTCCAGGGCGGAGTCCACGAGGACCTGCGGCGCGAGTCGGCGCAGGCCGTCGCCGAGGCCGGCGTCGACGGGATCGCGATCGGCGGCACGCTCGGCCGCGACAAGGAGGAGATGCGCGGTGTGCTGGGACTGACAGCCCCGCTGCTGCCCGAGGAGGCGCCCAAGCACCTGCTCGGGATCGGCGAGGTCGACGACCTGCTCGCCGGCATCGCCCTCGGCCTCGACGTCTTCGACTGCGCGGTCCCCACCCGACTCGCCCGCCACGGCGTGGCGCTGGTTCCCGACCCGGAGAGGCGCTTTCGCCTCGACCTGCGCAAGGCCGGGCACGAGGGCGACCGCAACCCCCTCGTCGAGGGCTGCCCCTGCCCGGCCTGCCAGCGACACGACCGCGACTACGTCAGCTACCTCTCACGCGCCGAGGAGCTGACCGCCGTCCGCCTCCTCTGCCTCCACAACCTCACCTACATGCAGCAGCTGGTCGCGCACGCCCGTGACGCGATTATCGCTGGAGCCTTTGATGCGTATTCCAATGAAATTCTGGCCGGAAAACCGCCCTGGATGAGCCGCTAATCGCGGCGGGTCCTGTCGCCGCAGGGGACCCACCGCCCCTTCCGGTAGCTAAAGCTTCCTCAGGGGCGGTACCCCCTACGGCGCCACCCACCGCGAGTAGCGTTGTCCTATTCGGTGTTCTTCTGGACGAGTTCCTTGAACTCATCGACGACGCGGTCGACGGTGTCGCCGGCTACTTCGGTTGCTTCCACGCCGGTCGCCTGATCTGTGGTGTAGATGACCGCAGCGGCGACTGCCGCTGCTATGAGGACAAGGGCCACCAGGGCCAGGACGAAGCGGACGAATCGTGAGAACCCGCTGCGCTTCTTCGGTCCCGGGGGAGGCGGCGCCGGCGGTGGCGCTGCCGGTCGCTGCGCCCGCGGCGCCGGCCGCCTGGTTTGCGAGAGCGGCGGTTGGAAGGCGGTCGGTTCGGTCTGGTCGAGGCGGCGCGTCGCGGTCTCGCCGCCGAGCACGCGGGTCGTCGAATCGCCCTCTTCGAGCGGCAGGGTCACGTCCTCGCCGCGCAGGCCGAGCGTCAGGCCGCCGGCCAGCTCGGCGGCGCTGGAGTAGCGTCGCGCCGGGTCGCCCTCCAGCGCCCGCAGCACAGCCGCGCCGAGCGTCTCGGAGACCTCGTCGTTGTAGGTGCTGGGGGCCAGCGGCCGCTCGTTCTGCTGGCGCACCGCCAGCTCGGCCAGGGTCGAGCCCTCGTAGGGCAGCCGACCGGTGAGGAACTGGTAGAGGACGACGCCCAGCGCGTAGACGTCGGTGGCCGGCGTCGCCTCCTCACCGCGTACCTGCTCGGGCGCGAGGTAGGCGGCGGTGCCGACGACCGAGCCGACCTGGGTGATCCGGGTCTGTTCGATCGCCCGCGCGATCCCGAAGTCGGTGAGCTTGAGGGTCATCTCGCCGCCCCCGACCGGCCCGCCGGTGATCATCAGGTTGCCCGGCTTGACGTCGCGGTGGATGATCCCGCGCCGGTGCGCGTAGTCGAGCCCGGCGCAGGCCTGGGCGCCGACCTCGGCCGTGGTCTCTGCGTCGAACGGGCCCTGCTTCTGGAGGATCTGGGCGCCCGAGCGCCCCTCGACGTACTCCATCACGATGTAGTGGCGGCCCCGGTCGATCCCGGTGTCGTAGACCTGGACGATGTTGGGGTGGATCAGCTTCGCGACCGAGGTCGCCTCGCGGCGAAAGCGGGCGACGAAGCGCTCGTCGTCGGAGAGGTGCTCGGCGAGGATCTTCACCGCGACCGTCCGCTCCAGGGTGCGGTCGACGGCGCAATGGACGTTCGACATCCCGCCCGAGCCGAGCCGGTCGCCGATCTCATAGCGGCCCGAGAGCGTTCCGGCCTCCATCAGCCGTCGTCCCCCTCTTCGACCTCGCTGCTGGGGCTGATACCGCCGGAGGGCTCTTCCGGGGGTTCCACTTCTTCCGCCGGAGGTTCCTCTTCGCTTTCTTTTTCTTCCCGTTTCGCTTCCTTCTCTTCTTCCTTTTCGGTCTTCTCTTCTTCTCGTTCGCGTTCTTTTTCTTCCTTCTCTTCTTCCTTTTCCTGGTCCTCGTCGTCGTTTTCGCTCGGCTCCGGCGCCGGGACGAATTCCTCGGTCGTCTCTTCCTCGCAGGTGTCGACCACTTCGTTCAGTCTCGCGGCGCCGCGCTCGAGCGCCCGCAGAAGCTCTGCGTCGACCCCTTCCAGCGCTTCGACCTGCGCGCTCACCTGTTCGGCTGCTTCCGCGGCTCCTGTGCACTCGCCTTCGCTCGCGAGCTGCTCGACCGCGTCGAGGTTGGCGGTGATCTCCCTCGCGTCGGCGCCGGGCAGCAGCTGCGCGTCGTCTCCTCCTCCGCAGGAGGCGAGCGTCACGGCAGCGGTCATGCCGAGCGCGAAAGTGAGTCCGAAGGCGGTCAGTAGGCGCATCGTTGCGAGTCTAGACAACCCCTCATGGGCCGAGTTTTCCCTGCACTCGACGCCTGGACGCGGTCACATCCCGACCTGGAGGCGGTCGGCGAGGCGGCTTGGCAGGCCGGCCGCGGAGATCGTCGCGGCGGCACGGTCTACGTCATAGGGGACGCGGTGGAAGCAGGCAGTGAGCGCTTCGGTGTCGAGCTCCATCCAGGCGGCGCGCGGGTCCCCGTCGCGCGGCTGGCCGACGCTGCCGGGGTTGAGCAGCCAGGCGCCGCTCGCGAGGTCCAGCAATGCCCCATCGCTCATCCGCGCGCCACGGACCTCGCCCGATCCGGTCCCGTCGGCCTGGGTGAAGAAGAGCGATACGTGCGAGTGCCCAATCAGGCCGATCCGCTCCGGTTGGACCTCGAAGCAGGCCTCTGCCTGCTCGGCCGAGAGCACGTACTCCCAGACCGGATCGCGAGGGGAGGCGTGGAACAGGGCGACCTCCTCGCGCCGGGCCGCCGGCTCCAGGTCGCGGAGGAACTCGAGCGTGCGGGAAGCGATGTTCTCCTGGGTCCAGGCGACCCCCGCCGCGGCAGCCTCAGAGAAGGCGGAGACCCGCAGCTCGCCCAGCACTGCCAGGTCGTGGTTGCCCGCGAGGCAGACAGCGCAGCGCTTGCGGACGAGGTCTGCGCATGCGTCGGGATCGGCGCCGTAGCCGACCACGTCTCCCAGGCACCAGACCTCCTCGGTCCCCGCTGCGTCGACGGCCTCGAGAACGGCTTCCAGCGCAGGCAGGTTGGAGTGGATGTCGGCGATCGCCGCGACGCGCACGGCGGCCAGCGTACTTGCGAGGCGGCACCGGCCCCGTTCCCCTCCATACGATGAAGGCGTGAGCGCGGAGCGAGCAAGCGATCCGATCGCCGAGCTGCGCTCCGCGGTTGGCCGCGCCGCGCTGGCCCTGCGGGGCGGCGAGCCGGCTGGGCCTGAGCCCACCCTGGAGCGGCCGCCGAAGCCGGAGCTGGGCGACTACAGCTCGAACGCCGCGATGCTGCTCGCCGCTCCCCTCGGAGAGAGTCCGCGCGCGGTCGCCGAGCGTCTCTGCAGCGAGCTCGAACGTGAGCTGGGCGCCAACGGCAGCCTCGAGCGAATCGAGGTCGCCGGGCCTGGCTTCGTCAACCTCTTCCTCTCCGATGCCTGGTACCGGCGCGCGATGGCGAGTCTTGCGGCCGCGGGCGAGCGGCTCGGCCCGGCGCCGACCGAGTCGCCGGAGCGCGTCCTGGTCGAGTTCGTCTCCGCCAACCCGACAGGCCCTCTCCACGTCGGTGGCGGCCGCCACGCCGCCTACGGCGATGCTTTGGTCCGCCTGCTCGAGGCCGTAGGGCACGAGGTCCAGCGCGAGTACTACGTCAACGACGCGGGCGGGCAGATCGAGCGCTTCGCCGCCTCGATTGCCGCCCGCATGCGGGGCGAAGAGCCCCCCGAGGACGGTTACGTGGGCGAGTACGTGACCGAGCTCGCAGCCGGCTTCGCGGCGGCCGGGGTGGACCCCGCCCACACCGAGGCCCTCGGCCGGCGCGGGGTGGAGGCGGTGGTGGAGAAAGTGCGAGCCACGCTCGACCGCTTCGGCATCCGTTTCGACACCTGGTTCTCGGAGCGCGGGCTCTACGAGCGCGGCGAGGTCGAGGTCGCCCTGGGCCGGCTGGAGGAGAGCGGGCACACGTACCGCAGCGAAGAAGCGCTCTGGCTGCGGACCACCACCTTCGGCGACGACAAGGACCGGGTGTTGATCCGCGCCAACGGCGAACCGACCTACCTCGCCGCCGACGTCGCTTACCACTGGGACAAGCTGGAGCGGGGGTTCGAGCGGTTGATCGACGTCTTCGGCGCCGACCACCACGGCTATGTGCCGCGACTGCGTGCCGTGGTCGCCGGCCTCGGCGACGACCCCGAGCGCCTCGAGGTTCTGATCATGCGGTTGGTCCACATAGTCGAAGGCGGAGAGAGGGCGCAGATGTCGAAGCGCAGCGGCGACTTCGTCTCGCTCGACGAGCTGCTCGACGACATCGGCCCCGACGCAACCCGCTGGTTCATGCTCTGGCGCAGCCACGACACCACGGTCGACCTCGACCTGGAGCTGGCTCGCCGCCAGTCGAACGACAACCCCGTCTACTACGTGCAGTACGCGCACGCCCGCATCGCCAGCATCCTGCGCAAGGCGGGAGAGAGGGCGGAGAGCGCCGCTCCCGTCGACGCAGAGGTCTCCGCTGCGGGCTTGGAGCCCGCCGAGCGGGCGCTGGTCAAGCGCTTGCTCGAGTTCCCTGACGAGGTTCGCGAGGCGGCCGCGCGCCGCGCGCCGCACCGGATCTGCTCCTACTCGACCGCGGTCGCGGCCGATTTCCACGCCTTCTACCGGGACTGCAAGGTGGTCGGCGCCGAGGGCGAGGGGGTGGAGGAGTCGAGGCTGGCGCTCTGCCTGCTCGCCAAGCGGACTATCGCCGAGGCGCTCGGGCTGCTCGGCATCTCCGCCCCAGAGCGGATGTGATGTTCCGCCGCCGCCCCCCGATCCTGGCGGAGCTCCCCGCGGGGGCAGGAGAGTCGGTGCGCCCGGGGGCGCTGAGCCGCGCCGAGCTGGCGCCGCTCGACGGGCTGCTGAAGGCGATGGGCGACGCACGCGTGTTGCTGGCGACCGGGGTGGAGGCGAAGTCGGCGCTTGCGTTGGGCCTCGCAACGGTCGCTGCCGCAGAGGGCCGTCGCACAGCCCTGGTCGAGTGCGACCTCGCCCTGCCCTCGCTGGCCCCCAGGGTCGGCCTCGCCCCGACTCCGGGCCTGCGCGAGTACCTGAGCCAGGAGGCCGAGGCGCCGCAGGTGCTCCAGCCCCTCGTCCTCGCCGGCCCGGCATCGGGCCGGGCTGTGGCGCCGCTCACCTGCGTGGTCGCCGGCGGGCAGGTCGAGGACGGCCTGCCGCTGCTCGACTCCGAGGGCTTCCGCCACGCGGTCGCCAAGCTGCGCAGCGCCTACGATCTGCTCGTCCTCGATGGCCCGTCGCTCGATGAAGTGCCGTCTCTGCTTGCGGTCTCCGCCTGCGCCGACAGGACTCTGGCCTGTGGGCCGAGCTCAGGCCTGCCTCGCAAGCCGAAGGCGCCCGTCGACGGCTTGGTGATTCAGGCCTAGCGGCTCAGAGGTCGTAACGGGCGATATCGGCGTCGAGTCGCTCGGCGTCCTCGTCCGGGGTCCCCGAAGCTTGGTTGGTGGGAGGCGCCGGCCGGGCGCCAGCCCGGCGCCAGCGGGCCACGCCGAAGCCGAGCGCGACCAGCGCCACGGCGAAGCCGATCACCGGCGCCAGGTAGGCGGAGAGGTCGAAGCCCGAGCCGCGCGGCAAGGCCAGCACCTCGCGTCCGTACTGGGCGACGAGAGCGTCCTTGATCTGCGCCTTGGTCCTGCCGGCGGCGATCAGCCGGTTGATCAGCGCTCTCTGCCGCTCCGCCTGCGGGGCGTTGGAGAGCTCGAGCAGCGTGCCGCAGATCGGGCACATCACCTCGTCTTCGAGGTCAACGAGCGTCGCCTGCGGCGCCGCGGGGGCGAGGGTCGGCAGCAGGATCAGGGCGAGCGCGGCAAGCACGACGCTGCTCCTCATCGCGACCCCCCAGGCTCCTCATCGATGAGTGGCATGACGTTCTCGCGCAGGAAGCGGTCGTCGACCGGCCCGGGCAGGATCAGCGCCACCCGGCCGCGTGGGTCGACCAGGAAGTTCTCCGGGACGCCGGTCGAGCCGAAGGCTTCGCTGCGCTCGTCGCCCGTCGAGCGCAGCTGCGGGTAGCTGGTCGGGAACTCGCGCAGGAAGGCAAGCGCGTCGTCGGTGTTGTCTTGGACGTTGATGCCGAGCACGGTGACGCCGGTGTCTCGGTAGCGGCGCTGGAAGTCCTCCAGGACCGGCGCCTCCTCGCGGCAGGGGGGGCACCAGGACGCCCAGAGGTTGACCAGCACCCAGCGCCCGCGGTAGTCGGCTATCGAGCCGGCCCCCTCGCGTCCCAGCCTCGGCAGCTCCCGGTCGGGAACCGGGTCGCCGACCGCGACCTCGGCGCCCCCCTTGCTGAGCAGGCCGAAGCCGAGCAGGCCGATTACGGCCAGCACCGCGAGGAAGGCGAGGAAGGAGCGTGCGCCCACTTCCAGGGACTCTAGTTAGAGCGCTCTCCCGATCGCGTCGTTGCGGCCGTAGAATCCGCCCCCGGTGCGGACGTAGCTCAGTTGGTAGAGCGTCAGCTTCCCAAGCTGAAGGTCGCGGGTTCGAGACCCGTCGTCCGCTTTTTCGCCCTTCTGTGAATACCTTTGCTGTGTTCTGTCCCAGGGGCTAGTCTGCGTCAGCCGGGTCATCCGGCTCACTTGATCGCGACGAAGGGAGTGGCTTGAGCGTCGAAGAGTTCAACGAGATGGGTCCGATCGACTACATCCTCGTCGAGTGGCCGGGCCGCCAACCGAACGGCGAGGTGGCGCCGCACCTGGTCGATTTGGTCGACCGCGGGCTGATCCGGATCCTCGACCTCACCTTCATCACCAAGGCCGAGGACGGTTCTGTCGCCGGCCTCGAGATCGCCGACGTCGGCGGCGAGGTGACGGAGCTGGCGATCTTCGAGGGCGCCTCCTCCGGGCTGCTCTCCGACGACGACATCGCCGAGGCCGGCGGGGCGCTGGAGCCCGGCGCCTCGGCCGCCCTGCTCGTCTTCGAGAACACCTGGGCGGCGCCCTTCGCGAGTGCCGTGCGCCGCTCCGGCGGCCAGCTCGTCGCCAGTGGCCGCATCCCCGTCCAAGCCGTCCTCGCCGCGCTCGACGCGGCCGAGGCCTGAGCAGCAAAGGAGAGAACGATGCCAGGACTACTTCGAGGTGTCGCGCGGACCGCGGTCGTCGCCGGGACCGCAACCGCCGTCAGCAATCGCGTCTCCAAACGCCAGGGCGAGCGCTGGGCCGAACAGGAAGCGCCTCCGCAGCAGCCACAGGCCGCGCAAGCTCCGCCGCCGCCCGCCGCAGCATCGACGATCGATCAGCTCAAGGAACTGGGTGAGCTCAAAAGCCAGGGAATCCTCACCGAGGAGGAGTTCGCCGCCCAGAAGGCCAAGCTGCTCGGCTAGGGCTGCATAGGGGAGCCCAGCCCGCATCGGCCGGGCTCCCCTGAGGCGTTCTAGGCCCGGCTTACGGGCTCGTCCTCGCCGTAGACGACGAGGCCGTGGATGCAGATCACGCAGAGGGCGAAGATCCCCAGCGACCAGAACGGAAAGGCGCCGCCGACCGCGAGCAGGGCGCCGATTGCGCCTAGCGACGCGGCGACCAGCCCGATGACCCGCCCGAACGTGTTGCCGGCGAGCAGAGAGAATCCACCGCAGAGCTGGATGACTCCCAGAATGACGGTGATCCAGCCCCAGGTGCTGAGGCCGGAGAACACGTACCGGGTGTTGTCCACGAAGAAGCTGGCATCGCCGATCGCAGCGATGCCGTAGATGACGTTGAGCGTGCCCGCGATCAAGAGCAGGATGGCGACGAATGCAGCTCGGCCAGCACCCCTCATATGGATTCCTTTCCTAGTCGGCGCGCCCTTCCCTGGGCGACCGAGCGAATGTCGACCAAGCAGCATCGCTCGGTCCGTCGACAGCGCGGAGCGGTTGTGAAGCTCAGCGCTTGCCTGATTCGACGCCGAAGACAGGAACCCCTTCCGAAGTAGGCCTCAGAGGGATACTTGCCGCACAAGGCGTGATCGACCGCGAGCGCCTCCTTTCCTGAAAGGCCACGTGAGCACCGAGAAGAACACCCCCGCTGCCAAGCTCTCTCCTCGAGAGGCTGCGGCCAGGGGCAAGGAGGCGAGGAAGACCGTCCCCCGCTCCTCGCACGCGGGCTGGGAGCCAGGTCCCAACAGGGTTGGCCCGCTGGATGTCCTGGCCGAGCAGGACGAGACCCGCGTCCCCGAGCTGGTCCCCGTCCGCTACGGGCGCATGCTTGCCTCCGCCTTCACCTTCTACCGGGGCGCCGCTGCGATCATGGCCGCCGACCTGGCCGCGAGTCCCGACTCTGGCCTTCGCGTCCAGCTCTGCGGTGACGCACACCTCTCGAACTTCGGTGTCTTTCAGGCTCCGGACCGCCAGCTCGTCTTCGACATCAACGACTTCGATGAGACGCTCCCCGGCCCCTTTGAGTGGGACGTCAAGCGACTCGCCGCCAGCGTCGCCATCGGCGCTCGCGACCGTGGCTTCAAGGACGCCGAGCGCCAGGCCGCCGTGCTGGCGAGCGTGAGCGCCTACCGGACCGCGATGGCCGAGTTCGCGGCCATGAGCGAGATCGACGTCTGGTACTCGCGCCTCGCCGTCGCCGACATCGCCAGTCGCTGGCAGCAGAAGGTGACCAAGGAGGATCGGCGCCGGCTTGAAAAGAACGTCGCCAAGGCCCGCAACAAGGACAGCCTGCGAGCGCTCGAAAAGCTGACCGAGACCCGAGACGGCGAGCTTCGGATCGCCAGCCGCCCGCCGCTGCTGGTGCCGATCGCCGAGCTGGCCGAACGCGAAGGCCAGGACGTTGCCGAGATCGTCGCCCGGATGGAGCATCTGGTCGGCGAGTACCGGAAGACCCTCGACGAACAGGCCAGGGTGCTCGCCGGGCGTTACCACTACGTCGATGCCGCCCACAAGGTCGTTGGCGTCGGCAGCGTTGGCGCCCGAGCCTTCGTCGCGTTGCTGCTGGGCCGCGATGAAGGGGACCCACTCTTCTTGCAGGTCAAGGAAGCCGGGCCGTCTGTCCTTGAGCCCTTCGCCGGCGCCAGCCGTTACCGCCACCACGGCCACAGGGTGGTCGCGGGCCAGCGGCTGACGCAGGCGGCAGGCGATGTCCTCCTCGGCTGGCTTACGGCAGAGGGTCTTGACGGCAAGAAACGTGACTTCTATGTCCGCCAGCTTTGGGACGGCAAGGGCTCGGCGGAGATCGAGTCGATGCAACCGGAGACGATGGCTGGCTACGCGGGCCTCTGCGGATGGAGCCTCGCCCGCGCCCACGCCCGTACCGGCGACCGCCAGGAGATCGCCGCCTATCTCGGCAAGAGCGACACCTTCGACCGCGCGGTCGCCGAGTTCGCCGAGGCCTACGCGGATCAGAACGAAGCCGACTACGAGACGCTGCTAGGCGCCCAGCGAGACGGGCGCCTGGCCGTAGAGAGCGGCGTCTAGGCCAAGACGGTCTCGCCGGAACCCGACGGCTTGGGTTCCGGCAGGCGCATCATGCGGAAAGAGTTGAAAAGGCCGATGAGGCCGGCGAGGAGTGGGATGAGCAGGGCCACTTGAAGGGCCAGCGGCCTTGCATCGGTGTTGATGCTGAGGATCTCGTCCTGGGTTGCCTGCGGCTCGTCGGCGAGCAGCTTGTCCAATTCGGTGTTGGTCATCACCTCGGCGTCGTCCTCAAGGGCCTTGGCCACGCGCTCCTTCTCGGCCGGGGCGAGCACCGTGCTGTCGTCTGACATCTGGGTGAAGGCGACGGAGAGAGTTGCAAGCAAGATGGCGCCGGCGAATGCCAGCCCGAACGACAGCCCGAAGGAGCCGGCGGCGGAGTTCAGGCCCGCGGCCTCGCTGACGCGCTCCTCGGAGATCGGGGCCAGCGTGTAGTTGTTGAGCTGGGAGACCAACAGGCCCAAGCCCAGGCCCGCGATCACCAGCGGGACCACGAGGGCCCAACCGGAGTCCGCGCGCGGTACGAGCGGGATCAAGAGAGCAATGCCCGCCGAAAAAAGGGCGAATCCCAATCTGATCAGGGTGCTCGGGCGTCGCGTTCCCGCCTTCCTCGCCGCCAGGATCGCCATTCCGAACATGCTGAGCGAGAGCGGCGCCAGCGAGAGCCCAGCCTCCATCGCGTTGTACTCGAACACCATCTGCAGGTAGATCGGCAGGGCGATCATGGTGCCGCCCAGGGCGATCTGCTGGAGCGTCTGCTGGGAGATCCCGAGCCTGAAGACCTTGGACTTGAACAGGTCCGGGTCAAACAGCGTCGGCTTCCCTTCGCGCTTGCGGCGCCTGAGCCAGTAGACGAGCGCCGCGAGCGCGACCCCCCCGATCGCCATCAGCTCGGCGACGGCCTCGCCGCCCTCCTGCCAGACCAGGATGCTGAGCACGATGCCGCCCATCGCAAAGACGGACAAGACCGCTCCAACCGCGTCGACGTGCCGAGGCCCCGTGTAGGGCACGTCGCGGACCAGCCCCATGCCGGAGAGAACGACCACGATGACGACGACCTCGAGCGCGAATGCGAGGCGCCAGGTCAGGTAGGTGGTGATGAAGCCTCCGAGCAGCGGTCCGACAGCGGCGGCAATCGCTGCGGCCGCCCCGACCAGGGCGTAGGCCTTCTTCTGGGCCGCCCCCTCGAAGTTGCCGTGGATCAGCGACTGCATGGCGGGAAGCATCAACGATGCTCCGAGCCCACCCACGATTGCCCAGAAGATGACGACCGGGGCAAGGCTCTGGGTCAATGCCATCGCGGAGGCGCCGGTCGCGTAGGCCAGCAGGCCGAGTGTGTACGCCCGCTTTCGCCCGATCAGGTCGCCGACCTTGCTTCCGATCAGGATGAACGCGGCCGACACCAGCGCCTCCAGCGCAATGGCGGATTGGAGGCCGCTGACGGTCGTGTCGAGGTCGCGAACCACCGCGGAGATCGAGACGTTCATCAGCGACGTGTCGACAACGAGCACGAACATCGCCATCGCCAGCAGGACTGCAAGTCGTGGACTGCCCGATTCTTCCTTCGGCGGAGCCTCGCCTCCATCGATCTCGGTCAACGGCGAGCCCTCACACGCCGACCCTACAGGCGGTCAGTTGGTCTGGCCGCGGTACGACGGGTGCTCAGACGCTCGCGCGCCGAAGGGCTCTCCGCCTTCTTCTCGATGTACTTCTCGGCGACCGAGGCCAGCAGCGCGACGAACACGCCGATGCCGGTGAGGATGTAGAAGATCGTGAAGATCTGGGTGCCGGCGGTAGTCGGGGAGAGGTCGCCGAAGCCGACGGTAGTAAGGGTCACGACCGAGAAGTAGAGGGACTCGACGATGGTCCACTCCTCGAAGCGCCAGTAGAAGAGCGTTCCGGTGAGCACCAGGGCAGTCGCTACGAAGGGCAGCGCCTTGGTCTCGGGGTCACGCCAAACACCGGTGACGGCACGCGCGAGCCCGCGGAACGCAAGCGCCAAAGGAACCATGGAGACAGGCTTCGGCGCATCCGTGCGCTTTCCTGGCGCGGCATCACGGTCCGGGCTTCACAAGTTCTCGCGCACGGCTACCGGGTTCCGGCTAGGGTCGGATGACCATCGAAGCCGAGAGTTCCCCCGAGGGAAGCGCTTCAGGACACCCGCGGATCGTCGCGGCGCTGCTGGTCGTCGGCGCCTTGATCGCGTTCTTGGCGATCTTCTCGGTCTGGGTCAACCGGCAGGCGCTCAACACCGACAACTGGGTCGACACGAGCGAGCAGCTCCTCCAGAACGAGGAGGTGAAGACGCAGCTCTCCAACTACCTCGCCGACCAGCTCTTCGCCAGTGCGGACGTGCAGGCCGAACTGGAAAAAACGTTTCCGCCGCGGCTAGCGCCCCTGGCCGGTCCAGCCGCCGGGGCTCTGAATCAGCTCGCTCCTCGGGTGGCCGAAAGGGCTTTGGAAACCTCTCGGGTCGAAAGCCTCTGGAGCGCGGCGAACCGCGGCGCCCACGAAACGCTGCTGAAGATCTTGAACGACGAGGGCTCGGCGGTCTCGACCAGCGGTGGCGAAGTCATCCTCGACCTCAACGCGCTGGTTTCAGAAAGCGGCGGCGAGCTCGCCGGCAAGCTCGCCTCGAAAGTTCCACCCGATGCCGGCCAGCTGACGATCCTCGAGTCCGACCAGCTCTCCGCGGCGCAGGACATCAGCAAGCTGGTCAGGCGCTTGCCGATCGTTCTCACTCTCCTGGCGGTGTTCCTCTATGGACTGGCGATCTATCTCGCCGGTCCGCGCCGCAGGCAGGCGTTGCGCTCTGTCGGCTTTGGCTTCGTCGTTGCCGGCGTTCTCAGCCTTCTCCTACGAGGGATCGCCGGGAACACGGTGATCGACGCTTTGGCGGGCAACGAATCGGTCAAGCCCGCCGTGGAAGCCGTCTGGAGCATCGGCACCGCGCTGCTGATGACCGTCGCCGTCTCGGCGATCACCTTCGGCATCCTGCTCGTCATCGCCGCCTGGCTTGCGGGACCGACCCGCATTGCCACGGCCCTGCGACGCGAGGCCGCTCCCTACCTGCGGGAGCGACGGGGCACGACCTACGCGGCGGTTGCCTTCGTCTTCCTCTTGCTCGTCCTCTGGGCGCCGGTTGCCGCCCTCGAGAAACCAATCGGACTCCTCCTGCTGGCAGCGCTGATGGTGCTCGGGACGGAGGTCCTGCGGCGCCAGGCCGAAGCGGAATTCCCGGACGCCACCTTCGGAGGGTTCGGGGACCGGGTGCGGGCGTCGGTTCCACGGCGAGCGGTGGCGGAGTCATCAGCCCCCCCGCAAGAGAGCAAGGTCGAGCAGATCGAGCGGCTCTTGGTGTTGAAGGACAAGGGCGCTCTGAGCGAGGAGGAGTTCGAGGCTGCAAAGGCCGAAGTGCTCGGTCCCTGACCGGAAGTACAGCTTCGCGTCGGGCTTCCTAAATGCCCAAGGGGCCGCATCATCGGCTCGTTGCCGTCGCGGGTTCGAGACCCATCGTCCGCTTCTCGGAACTCTCCGCCGGGCGGTAGAAGTGCTCGGTCGCGCCGCGCACCTGGCGCTTGAACGCGAGCTCCACCAGGCTGCTCTTGGCCAGCTCGGTGACGTGGTAGTTGACGTTGCTGAGCGGCATCTGCAACTCGTGGCTGAGGTCGCTGGGGGAGAGGACCCGCCCCCCATCTAGGGCGAGGACTTCGAGGATTGATATGCGCAGGGGGTGGGTATTGGCCCGGGCCAGAAGTTGCCAGTTCACGACGCCTCCTCTATCCAAATTCTCTGATTACCAAAAACTGATTAGCTAGCTTATACCAAAAAATGATGGTTTAAAATTTGAGAACCGGGTAAGAGGCAGCTGGAAATGGCTCTGCGAGAAGGAAACGGGAGGAGTGGAGCAATGGGGTGGATCAAGCAGGGAGCTCGTGGCACGATCCTGGTGGCCGTCACTGCTGCTCTTGTGATTGGGCCTAGCGCGACGCCGGCTGGCGCCGACGTCATCGGCCCGCAGAACCCGAACGAACCGAAAGCCGATAGCCCGTGGCAGGCGGGGACCTGCAAAAGCGACGCGCCGAAAGAGTGCTCCGTCGAGACCCCCGATCAGTTCTTCGAACAGACAGCTGGGCACCCCTCGGTCGGCTTCACCCAGTTCATCGTCAACGGCACACCCGGCACCATTGGTCCTCCACTCGGCCGCCCGGTCCCGAATGAAGAACTGCGCACGGTCCGCGTCGATCTTCCTGCCGGCCTCACCGTCAACCCGCAATCAACGCCCGTGCAGTGCGTCCTCCCCCCGGGGCCAGCCCCAAAACCTGCCCCCCGGAGTCGAAAGTCGGGATCAGCATCGTCACCGCGGTCGCCACGGTACCCCCGCTCGATGGGACGGCTGTGACGCTGCCCCCGTTCGACGTCTACAACATCGCCCCGGAACCGGGCGAACCAGCCCGCTTCGGCCTCGAAGCGATCGGCAACAACGTCTTCCTCGAGGCCGACATCGCCTGGGAGAGCGACTATCACGAGTACTTCACGATCGACGTCGCCAAACTCAAACTTCCGGTCCCGATTCCCGGCCTCGAGGGAGGTGCGAAAATCCTCGAGAATCGCCTGGTCTTCGACGGCAACGGAGAGCTTCCGGGCGACGACGGCACCTTCATCACGACGCCGACGACCTGTTTCGGGCCGGCGGTACCGGGGTCGCTGTTCGAGCACGTCTACTCGACCTATCTGCGGGCCGATTCCTACGAGAACCCAAACCCGAACTTCCCCAACGGCTCCCCCTTCATCGAGTCGAAGATTCCCCGCGATCCCCCGGCCTTCGAAACCTCGCCGAAGGAATGCGATTCGATCCCCTTCGAGCCTTCGATCGAGGTCGAGCCCGGTACCGCCCAGACCGATTCCCCGGCGGGCGCCGCGGTCACCGTGAACGTGCCGGAGGTCAAAAACCCAACCCTGGGCGATACGAATCAGGGAAGCTCCCAGGTGCGCTCTGCACGGGTCGCCCTGCCGAACGGGATGGGCCTCAACCCGTCGGCCGCGAACGGCCTCGTGGCCTGTACTGACGCGCAGTTCGGCAAGGGAACGAGGAACCCGGTCGCCTGCCCGCCGGCGTCGCGAGTCGGCACGGTCGAAGTGGACACCCCGCCGCTCCCTGCCGGCGCGCTCACCGGCAGCGTTTTCGTCGGTCAGCAGCTCAGCCGCGACCCCACCTCCGGCGAGCAGTACCGGATCTTCGTCACCGTCGAGTCGGCGCGCTACGACATCTCCGCCCGCCTGCTCGGCAGGGTCTCGGCCAACCCCGTGACCGGTCAGCTGACGACCACCTTCGACGACGCGCCGCTGGGCAGCGTGCCGGTGCCGGGCCTCCCGCAGGTTCCCTTCAGCTCCTTCGTCCTCAAATTCAACGGTGGCGCGAGGGCGCCGCTCACCAGCCCACCCACCTGTGGGCCGAACGCGACCGCGACCCGGATGACGCCCTGGTCAGGCAACGCGGACGCCGCGCCCAGCGACGAGTTCGCGATGAGTGCCGCGCCGGGCGGCGGGGCCTGCGCCAAAACCATGGCCGAGCGTCCCTTCGCGCCGAGCTTCGCTGCCAAAACGCTCAAACCACAGGGTGGCGAGTTCAGCCCCCTGGTGGTCGACGTTGCCCGCTCCGACGGCAATCAGGAGCTGAAGGGTGTCGACGTCGACTTGCCGCCGGGCGTGACGGCGAAGCTGGCCGGCGTTCGCTACTGCCCGGAGCGCGCGATCGTCGCGGCCGCCGCGAATAGCGGCGCGGCGGAGGCCGTCGCGCCAAGCTGCCCCAAATCCAGCCTCGTCGGCGCCGTCTTCGTCCGCACCGGGACCGGCCCCGAGCCGATCCAGATCCAGGGCAAAGCCTTCCTCGCAGGGCCTCACAACGGGGCCCCTCTCTCCCTGGTAGTTGTCACCCCCGCCACGGCCGGGCCCTTTGACCTGGGCGTGGTCGTGGTGAGGGTGGCGCTACGAATCGATCCCGAAACGGCGCAGGTCCACGCGGTTCCGGACACGATCCCCCATGTCTTCGGAGGGGCGCTGCTCGACATCCGCTCGATCTCGCTGCGGGTCAACCGCTCGCAGTTCTCGCTCAACCCCACCAACTGCTCGCCGATGGCAGTGGGGGCGACCCTGCGTGGCGGAGGGGCGAACCCGCTTGACCCGGCTGCCTTCAGTGCCTTCCCAGCCTCTGTGCCGTTCCAGGTCAGAGGCTGCGAGCGGCTCGGCTTCAAACCCAAACTCCACTTCCGGGTGTTCGGCGCGACCAAACGGGGGAAGAACCCGAAGCTGCGCGCCGTCCTCAAAGCTCGCGACGGGGACGCCAACATCGGCCGCGCCGCGGTCACCCTGCCGCGTTCGTTCTTCCTCGACCAGGCCAGCCTCTCGAAGGTCTGCACCCGGGTCCAGTTCGCCGCCAACGACTGCCCGAAAAACTCGATCTACGGCTACGCCAAGGCGGTCACGCCGCTGCTCGACGGGCCGCTCAAAGGCCCGGTCCACCTGCGCTCCTCCAATAACCTCCTTCCCGATCTCGTCGCCCGCCTGCGCGGTCAGGTGGAGGTCCATCTGGTCGGTCGCATCGACACCGTCAAAGGGAAGATCCGCAACACCTTCGACACCGTCCCGGACGTGCCGGTGTCGAGGTTCATGCTCACCGTGAGGGGCGGCAAAAAGGGCCTCCTCGTCAACTCGCGCAACCTCTGCAAAGGGAAAGGCAAAGGCAAAGGCGTCCCCAAGATCCGCGCGATCGCCAGGTTCAAAGCCCAGAACGGGAAGAAGCGGAACCTGCGGCCGAGGCTGCGGACGCCTTGCGGCAAGAAGGGGAAAGCCGGCAAACGGCGTGGCTAGCAGGCGTTAGATCGGCTGGCTCGTCGGCCGGATCAGGATCTCGTTGACGTCGACCCCCTCGCGCTGCTCCAGGGCGAAGATCACCGCTTTGGCGATGTCGTCGTCCTGCAGCGCCCACTCACCCGGGCGGTTGTCGAAGAACGGGGTGTCGGTCATCCCGGGCTCGATCAAGGTCACCCTGATGGCGTGGTTCTCGTGCATCTGGCGCAGCTCGGCCCGCAGCGCCTCACCGATCGCCGTCGCCGCCCACTTGGTCGCCGAGTAGAGCGACCCGGGCAGCGCCCGGCGGCCCGCCACCGAGCTGGTCACCAGGAAGTGGCCGTCGCCGCGCTCGAGCAGGTGGGGGAGGGTGGCGCGGATCGTCAGCGCCACGCCGTAGACGTTGGTCAGGATCATCGAGCGCCAGTGCTCGACCGACTCCTCGAGGAAGCCGCGGGTCGCGCCGAAACCGGCGTTGGCGAAGACGACGTCGATGCGGCCGAAGCGCTCCAGCGCCGCCGCGGCCATCGCCTCGACCTGGTCCCACTCGGTGACGTCGCAGCGGACGGCGAGCGCCCGCTCCTCGCCGCCCAGCTCGGCGACCAGCTCCTGTAGCGGCTCCATGCGGCGCGCCGCCAGCACCAGCCGGTACTTGCCGGCTGCCGCCCGCGCGGTCGCCGCGCCGATCCCGCTCGAGGCGCCGGTGATCAGCAGGACGGGATCCTTGCCGCTGTCCATCCGTCGATTCTCTCAGCTGGCCGAAGGGCGAGTGCCCCGGGGTCGCCGGACACTCAGCGCGAAGCGCGTCCGCCGACCCCGGGGCACTCGCCCCCCCGACACACCTTGCGATAATTCCTCGCCCGTGGATCCCCAGCGCAAGAGGACGATCCGGCTGGTGGTGGCGCTCAGCGTCGCCGTCCTGCTCGCCGTCGGGCTCGTCTACACCTCGTTCAGCGCCTCGACCGAGGCGCTGGAGCCCTCGGAGCTGCTCGCTGCCACACCGGGCACCAGCTACGAAATGACTGGCAGGGTCGTGCCGCGTTCGGTCCGCCGCGACGGTGAGGGACTGCGCTTTCGGGTCGCCGACCGCGATGGCAGCGCGAGCATTCCCGTCACCTACACGGGCGTCGTTCCCGACCCCTTCCGCGGCGGGCGCGAGATCGTCCTCACAGGCTCGGTTGAGCGAGGCGCTTTCGTCGGCGAGCCGGACACTCTGATAACCAAGTGCCCTTCGAAGTTCAGCACCGAGAAATCGACGAATGACGTCTAGCCTTGGCAGCGCCGCCCTGGCGCTTGCCTTCTTCGCGACCCTCTGCGCCGCGGGTCTGGCGCTCGCCGGCGCTCGCGGCGAGCGGCGCTGGGTCGATGCCTCGCGTCGCGCCGTGTACGCGCTCTGCGCGCTGCTCACCCTCTGCGTGGTCCTGATCGAGATCGCCTTCATCGGCGACGACTTCTCGCTCAGCATCGTCCAGGAGCACTCCTCGATCGAGACGCCGACCTTCTACAAGCTGGCGGCGATGTGGTCGAGCCAGGAGGGCTCGCTGCTGCTCTGGGCCTGGGTGCTCTCGATCGCCTCCTCGGCGGCGCTGTACGCAACCCGGGACAAGCTGCGCGAGGTGGTGCCCTACGCGACCGCGGTGCTGGCGGGGGTGGCGGGCTTCTTCACCGGCCTGCTCCTGTTCGGCGAGGGCGTCGACCCCTTCGCGACCCTGAGCCCGGCGCCGGCCGATGGGATCGGGCTGACCCCGCTGCTGCAGCACCCGAGCATGATGATCCACCCGCCGATGCTCTACTCGGGGTACGTCGCCTTCACGATCCCCTTTGCCTTCGCGATCGGCGCCCTCGTCACCCGCCGCCTCGACGGCGCCTGGATCCGCGCCACGCGCCGCTTCGCGCTGATCGCCTGGGCCTTCCTCGGCCTCGGGCTGCTGCTCGGCGCCCGCTGGTCCTACACCGAGCTCGGCTGGGGCGGCTACTGGGCCTGGGACCCGGTCGAGAACGCCGCTCTGATGCCGTGGCTGACCGGGACCGCCTTCCTGCACTCGATCATGGTCCAGGAGAAGCGCGGCATGCTGAAGGTCTGGAACGCCAGCCTGATCGTCGTCACCTTCGCGTTGGCGCTGCTCGGCACCTTCCTCGTCCGCTCCGGCGTGCTGCAGTCGATCCACGCCTTCGGCGACAGCACGGTCGGTCCCTACATCCTCGGCCTGATCGCGGTGGTGCTGCTCGGCTCGGCGGCGTTGATCGTCTCCCGCTTCGACGACCTGCGCTCCGAGCGACGGATCGACTCGCTGGCCTCGCGCGAGGCCGTCTTCCTGGTCAACAACCTGCTCCTCGTTGCGCTCACTGCGACGATTTTCTGGGGCACTTTCTTCCCACTGATCTCGGAGCTCTTCACCGGCGAGAAAGCCTCGCTGGCGGCGCCCTGGTTCGACCAGTACACGACGCCGCTCGCGGTCCTGCTCGTGCTCTTCACCGGGATCGGGCCGCTGCTCGCCTGGCGCCGGGTCAGCTGGGCGACGGCGAAGCGGGTCTTCCTCGCGCCGGCGGCGGTCGCGGTCGTGGTGGGCGTGGCGCTGCTGCTGACGACTGATGTCGCCGGCTCTCTTTGGGCTCTCGCGCTCTTCGTCTTCGCCGCCTTCTCGCTGACCGGGCTGGCGCAGGAGTTCTGGCGCGGCGCGGCGGCTCGCCGGCGCCTCAGCGGCGAATCGATGCCGGCGGCGCTCGGCGCGATCGTCACCCGCAACCGGCGCCGCTACGGCGGCTACATCGTCCACGCCGGCATCGCCGTGCTGCTGATCGGGATCGCGGCTTCCTCGAGCTTCCAGACCAAGCGCGACCTGAAGCTGAGCCCGGGAGAGAGCGCCGTGGTCGAGGGTCGCGAGATCGCCTACGAGCGTCCCACCGTCGCGGTCGACGAGCGGGCGCTCACCTTCGGCGCCGTGCTCGCGGTCGAGCAGGGCGGGGAGCGCTTCGAGCTGCGGCCGAGCCGTCGCTACTTCCGCCCGACCGGCGTTCAGGGAGGGACGATCGGCAGCTTCTTCAGCGGTGAGGCGACCAGCGAGGTCGGTCTCAAACCCGGCGCCCGCAGCGACCTCTGGACCGCGGTGGAACCGGACCTCTCGGCGGTGAAACGCAGGGTCCGTGCGGCGGATCGCGGTTTTGGCGCCTGCGTCCGCGGCGCCCCGGGCACGCCGCCGCAGTGCGAGGCGGTGTCGCGGCTGATGCGGGCGGCAGCCGCCGATCCGCGCCTGCGCCCGGCGGCACTCGCCCAGATCGGCCAGCTCCAGGCTGCCGTCGCGGAGCGTCTGGCGCGCAGCTACATCGCCGAAGGGGCGCCCGCCACCTTCCGCGTCATCGTCGACCCGCTCGTCACCTGGATCTGGATCGGCGCCCTGATTGCGCTGACCGGCGCCCTGATCGCGATCTGGCCCGCCCGTCGTTCACGCCGCGCCCCCGCCGCCGACACCGAGCTGGAGGCGCTGAAGGAAGCCAAGTACCGCGAGATCCGCGACGCCGAGCTGGACCACGCCGCCGGCAAGCTCTCCGACGAGGACTACGCTTTGCTCGACGCTGAGCTGCGCCGCGAGGCGGTCGAGATCCTCGATCGCGGCAACGGCCACGCCGGCAACGGCAGGCCGGCGGAGAAGCCGGCCGCACGCAGCTAGTGCCGCGTAACTAGATCTTCAGCAGGACGAGAGTGTTGACGGCGAAGAGGACGGCGAAGAAGACCGTCGCCCTGTCCAGGTTGCGCTCGACCATCGAGCCGCCGCCGAAGGAGCTGCCCCCGCCGCCGATCCCGAAGGCGCCCGAGAGGCCCGCGTCTTTGCCCGAGTGCAGCAGGATCAGGAAGATCAGGACCCCGGAGATGATCACCTGGATGAAGCTGAGAAAGGTCTCCACGGGGCGGAGTGTAGCCATCTCCCTTCCCGTTTGATCTTGCCGAGATCGGGAACAAATAAGCGCACAGCGTTGACGCAGTTGACAAATTGAGCTAAGTTGTCAACTGCACGGACTGAACGCGGCTGTTTGACAAGGAGGAGATGGCATGGAGGCGCACGCTCACTCTCACGTCCATGAGGAAATCGAGCTCAACCCCGCCGGTTGGACTGACGGCAAGCGCTACGCCTGGCTGCTCGGGATCGTGGTGCCGCTGGCGCCCTTCATCGCCTGGGCCAGCGTTGAGGTGACCGGCTTCGAGTTCTTCTGGTGGTTCGGGCCGCTGCTGGTCTTCGTCGC
Source organism: uncultured Solirubrobacterales bacterium (assembly GCA_963728045.1). Lineage (GTDB taxonomy): Bacteria > Actinomycetota > Thermoleophilia > Solirubrobacterales > 70-9 > VRUE01. Next base: position 306,383 of record CAVSIE010000002.1, on the reverse strand, counting down.
CTTCCCGCTGCTCGACATCGTGGTCGGGATGGACGCGTCCAACCCGCCCGACAGCGTGCTCAAGTGGCTCGAGCAGGACCGCTACTACCGCTTGTGCACCTACCTCTTCATCCCGGTCCAGTTCGCCGGGCTCGTCTTCGCCTGCTGGCTCTGGTCGAGCGGCGACCTTTCGGTCTTCGAGAGCCTTGGCCTGGCGGTGACGATGGGGGTGGTCGGTGGCATCGCGATCAACACCGCCCACGAGCTCGGCCACAAGCGCGCCAGCATGGAGCGCTGGTTGAGCAAGGTCGCCCTGGCGCAGACTGCCTATGGCCACTTCTTCATCGAGCACAACCGCGGCCACCACGTCCGCGTCGCCACTCCCGAGGACCCGGCCAGCTCTCGACTGGGAGAGAGCTTCTGGGCCTTCCTGCCACGAACCGTGATCGGCAGCCTGCGCTCTGCCTGGGGGATCGAGCGCGAGCGCCTCGGTCGCGGCGGCCACTCGGCCTGGAGCTGGCGCAACGACATCCTTCAGGCCTGGGCGATGACGATCGTGTTGTTCGGGGCGCTGACCGCGGTCTTCGGCCTCGTCGTCCTGCCCTACCTGCTGATCCAGGCTTTCGGCTTCATCCTCCTGGAGGTCGTCAACTACCTCGAGCACTACGGCCTGCTGCGCCAGAAGCGCGAGGACGGCCGCTACGAGCGCTGCCTCCCCGAGCACAGCTGGAACAGCAACAACGTCGCCTCCAACGTCCTGCTCTACCACCTGCAGCGCCACAGCGACCACCACGCCAACCCGACCCGCCGCTACCAGGCGCTGCGCCACGTCGACGAGGCGCCGCAGCTGCCCACCGGCTACGCGGGGATGATCGTGCTTGCCTGGTTCCCGCCGCTCTGGCGCCGGGTGATGGACCCGCTCCTGGTCGAGCACTACGAAGGCGATCTGAGCCGGGCCAACATCCAGCCGCGCGCCCGCAAGCGCATTCTCGCCCGTTACGGCGCCGGAGCATCTGCGTGAGCCGCTTCCGCTGCCCGGGCTGCGGTTACGTCTACGACGAGGAGGCGGGCCACCCGCGCGAGGGCTTCCCGCCCGGCACGCCGTGGACCGAGGTTCCCGACGACTGGGCCTGCCCCGACTGCGGGGTGCGCGACAAGGTCGACTTCGAGCCCGATGAGGCCGGCGAGTGACCGCCACCGCTGCGACGATGGGAGGCGTGGCGAGCACCCGCACCCCTTACCCGCAAGCCGCCCGGCAACTGCTGCGCGAGACCCTGTTCGGGGCCGCTCGCGACGCGATCGAGCAGGGCTCCTGGTCGGAGACCACGATGGCTGGTATCGCCAGCGCCGCCGGGGTCAGCCGCCAGACCCTCTACAAGGAGTTCGGCAGCCGCGACGAGTTCGCCCAGGCCTTCGTTATCCACGAGGGCGAACGCTTCCTCGACGGGGTCGAGGCGGCGGTGCGCGAGCACCTCGACGACCCGCGCGACGCGGTCGGCGCCGCCCTCGAGGTCTTCCTGCGCAGCGCCGGCGAGGACCCGCTTGTCCGCATCCTGCTCAGCGACGACGGCGCCGGCGGCCTGCTCCCCTTCGTCACCACCCAGGGCATGCCAGTCGTCCACTGGGCGACCGCCCGGCTCACCGCGACGATCGAAGAGGGCTGGCCCGAGGCGCCCCCGGCGAAGGTTCGCCTGCTCGCCGAGTCCCTGGTCCGCCTCGCGATCAGCTACATCACCGCGCCGAGCGAGACTCCGGAGACGACGGCCACCCGGGCCGGCGAGCTGCTCGGCCCTTTCATCGACGAGGCGCTCAGCTCCGACTGAGGCCAAGTGGCGCTAGCTCGCGGCGGCCTCGGCCTCAGCGGTGGCGCTCAGCAGGGTCGCGCCCTTGATCAGGTCGGCGGCGCGCTCGGCGATCGCGATCGTCGGGGCGTTGGTGTTGCCGCGGGGGACCGTGGGCATCACCGAGGCGTCAACGACGCGGATGCCCTCCAGCCCCTCCACTCGCAACTCCGAGTCGACGACCGAGCCGATCGCGCAGGTGCCGACCGGGTGGTAGATCGGGAAGGTGGTGGCGGCGATGTGGGCGCTCAGCGCCTCGTCGGAGTCTCCGTCCGGCACGGTGTAGGGCTCGGTGCAGTAGGGCTGGAGCGCCGGCTGTGCGCAGATCTCCTGGGTCAGCCTCAGCGCCCCCACCATCCGCTCGAGGTCGGCGCCGGCGCTGAAGAACTCGTTGCGGACGATCGGCTTCGCGGTCGGGTCTTTCGAGGCGAGCCGCACCGAGCCGCGGCTCTCCGGCGTCAGCAGGCAGGCGAGGACGACCGTGCCGTGCCCCTCCGGGTCGCTCATCCCCTCGTCGACGATCTGCAGGGGCACGGTGTGGAACTGGACGTCCGGGGCGCCGGCGCCGGGCTCGACTCTCGCGAACCCCCCCGCCTCGGCGAAGTTGGAGGTGAACGGCCCGGTCTGGGAGGCTTCGAACTCCTCCAGCGCCGCGGGCTCCAGCGCCTTCAGCAGGCTCTCCGGCTCGCTCGCGGTCCAGACGCCGTACGTGCAGGCGTGGTCGCTGAGGTTCTCGCCCACCGCGGGCTGGTCGAGCAGCAGCTCAATCTCGCGCATCGCCAGGTGCTCGGCGGGGCCGACGCCGGAGAGCATCAGCAGCTGTGGCGAGTTGAAGGCGCCGCCGCAGAGGATCGTCTCGCGCTCGGCGCGCAGCTCCTGGGGCTGGCCGAGGTGGGTCGCTTCGACGCCGACCGCGCGCGTGCCGTCGAAGAGCACCCGGTCTACGTGCATGAACGGCATCACGGTCAGGTTCGGCCGCTCCATAGCCGGGTGCAGGAAGGCGACTGACGCGCTGGCGCGCATCCCACCCCGCTGGGTCACCTGGTACATGCCGACCCCGTCCTGCGCGTCTCCGTTGAAGTCCTCGTTGCGGGCCAGGCCCGCTTCGACGCCGGCCTCGACCCAGGCGGGGGAGGTGGCGATTCCCGAGCGCTGCTCGGAGACGGGCAGCGGCCCGCCGACGGCATGCCACTCGGAGGCGCCGCGCTCGTTGTCCTCCGACTTGAGGAAGTAGGGGAAGAGGTCGTCCCAGGCCCAGCCGGGCTGCCCCCAGTCGTCGTAGTCGCGGCGGTTGCCGCGGATGTAGATCATCGCGTTGATCGAGGAGGAGCCGCCGAGCACCTTGCCGCGAGGGAGGGCGATGCGGCGCCCGTTGCAGTTCGCCTCGGGCGCCGAGACGTAATCCCAGTCGACGTCGGTTCGCTGCAGCTGCAGGTAGCCGAGCGGGACGTGGATGTTCTCCTTGGTGTCCGGCCCGCCGGCCTCGAGCAGGAGGACGTTGACGTCGGGATCTTCGGAGAGCCTCGCCGCGAGCACGCATCCAGCTGAGCCCGCTCCAACGATCACGTAGTCGTACATCGCTCCTCCTCCGTTCGCCAGTCCCACCTGGACCGTTCAGACCTTACCGCCGCCCAGGGTGAGGCGGAACACGAGTCGGCCGTGGCCTGTCTCGTCGACCGTGTCGCGCTCGGGCGCGCGTTCGTAGCCGAGCGACTCGTAGAGGCGGTGCGCCTCGTGCTGGTAGGGGCGGCTCCAGAGCGCGATCGCCTCCCAGCCCGCGGCGCGCGCCCGCTCCCCGCAGAGCTCGGCGAGCGCCCGGCCGGCGCCGGCGCCGCGGGCGTTGGCGGCGACGGCGAGGCGGCAGAGCTCCGCCTCGCCCGCTTGCGCCACGGCGCGACCGGGCGCACCCGGAGGAAGCAGGGCGACCACGCCGACGATCGCGTCTCCCCGCTCGGCGACGAAGACCTCGCCGCGAGCGGCGGTCTCGAGCAGGTCGGCGTCGGCGTAGGGCTCGATGCGCCCGCCACCGCCGAGCGTCACGTAGGCCTCGGTCCAGAGCGCCGCGACCGCGGTGGCGTCCCGCGGGCGGGCCGCCCTCACGACTCGAGCAGCAGGGTCACTGGGCCGTCGTTGACCAGGGCCACGCCCATGCACGCGCCGAACACGCCCTTCGCCGCCCCGAGCCGCTCGCAGAAACGGTCGTAGAGCGGCTCGGCTTCCTCGCCGGGGGCAGCTTCGACGTAGCTGGGCCGGTTGCCCTTGCGGGCGTCGCCGTAGAGGGTGAACTGGCTGACGCAGAGCACCTCGCGATCGCCGAGCGGCTCGTTCATCCGGCCCTCGGCGTCGTCGAAGATCCGCAGCGCTCGCACCTTCTCCGCTAGCCGGTCGGCCTCGGCATCGGTATCGCCGCGACGCACCCCGAGCAGAATCAGCAGCCCGGGGCCGATCTGCGCCACCCGCTCGCCCTCGACGTCGACGGCGGCCTGGCTGACCCGCTGGACGAGCGCTCTCACCGGTCGCTCCCTTGCACGCCGCCAAGCTACCGCTCGGAGCGGTAACCGCCGCCCCGCAGACGGTGTATATGGGTCGTAACTATCCGCATTATCTCCCTAGGAGGAACGATGATGGAGATGATCAAGCGGTTCGAGCCCGTCGCCCTGCTGGTCTTGGTGCTCGGCGCTCTCAACTGGGGGATGGTCGGCCTGTTCGACACGAACGTGGTCTCGGACGTCTTCGGAGGCGGCACGCTCACCGACATCGTCTACGTCGTGGTCGGCGTCTGCGGCCTCCTCTACATCCCGAGGCTGCTCGACAGCCTCCACATCGGCGGTCACACGCCGCATCCGCACGGCGCCTGAGCTCGGGCGGGGGTAGTCAGTCAATGGACCGGGCCCATATGGGCCCGGTCTCGTTGGTCTTGTCACCCCTCCGGGGGGCGCTCTCCCTCGAAGTAGCCGACCCGGTCCCCGCGTCGGAAGAACGCCCGCAGCCCGCCACCTTTCGGCCGGCGCTCACCGACGCCGATCTTGCCGGAGTCGGGATAGACGATGACGTCGGGGCGACCGCTGCTGCTGACCGCCAGGAAGGTGACGGTCTCATCGGTGCGGTTGACGATCTGGTGTGCTCCCTCCTCGCCGAGCGGGAAGCGCACCGCCTCGCCCTCCTCCAGCTCTCGCAGGCCCTCCGGCGTACGGAGGGTGGGGTTCCCGGAGAGCACGATCACCAGCTCCTCGTCGGCGTAGTGGAAGTGGTACAGGTAGGCGGCCTCACCGGGCGGCACCTCCCAGAGGCTGCAGCCGATCAGCTCGGTGCCGAGCTCGTAGCCGATTCGGGCGCGGCGAGAGCGAAAGCCCTCCGGCCGCTCCCCCTCCTCGAATTCGGGCCTGAAGACGTTGGCCATGCGATCAGTCTATGCCGCCGCCTAGGCTGCGCGAGATGAGGATCCGGACGGCGGTGAGAGAGGACGCGGAGCTGCTCTTCGGCCTGATCCGGGAGCTGGCCGAGTACGAGAAACTCGGCGACGCGGTCCGGGGAGACGCGGAGTTGCTGGCGACGACCTTGTTCGACCAAGGCGCCGCCGAGGCGTTGATCGCCGAGGATGGCGGCGAGGCTGTCGGCTACGCGATCTTCTTCGGCGCCTTCTCGACCTTCGAGTGCCGCCCCGGAATCTGGGTCGAGGACCTCTTCGTCCGGCCCGAGCACCGCCGCCGCGGCATCGGCCGGGCGCTGCTCGCCCGCCTCGCGGCCACCGCGCTCGAGCGCGACTGCGCCCGCCTCGAGTGGTCGGCGCTCGACTGGAACGAGCTGGCCCTGCGCTTCTACGACGAGCTCGGCGCGACGCGGCTGGAGGAGTGGCTGACCCTGCGCCTCGACGGTCAGGAGCTGGAGCGGCTGGGCGCCGAGCCCAGGACATAGGCTCCCGTCCCTTGGCCGAGACCTGTTACAGGCACCCCGACCGCGAGACCGCCGTCTCTTGCTCATCCTGCGGGCGGCCGATCTGCCCCGACTGCATGACCCCGACCCCGGTCGGCATGCGCTGCCCGGAGTGCTCGCGCCAGCGCACGCACGTGACCCGGGGGGTGGGCGAGGCGTCGGCCTTCGCTGCCGCCCCGGCGACCTTCGTCCTGATCGCGCTCAACGTCGCCGCGTACCTCGCCGAGATCGTCTCCGGCTCAGGCGGCCTCTCTCAAAAAACGACCGACCCCATGTTGTTCGATTTCGGCCTCTTCGGGCCCTGGGTGGCGGACGGCGAGTGGTACCGACTCGTCACCAGCGGCTTCCTACACGGGAGCATCTTTCACATCGGCTTCAACATGTTCGCCCTCTACTTCCTCGGCCGGATACTGGAGCCGGGGATCGGCACTCCGCGCTTCCTCGCGGTCTACTTCGTCTCGTTGCTGGGCGGATCCTTCGGCGCCCTCCTGCTCGATCCGAACGCGCTCACGGTCGGCGCCTCCGGGGCGGTCTACGGCATCTTCGGCGCCACCTTCGTCATCGCTCGCCGGCGCGGCTTCGATGCGCTCGCATCCTCGGTCGGACTGCTCATCGTGCTCAACCTGGTGTTCAGCATCAGCGCCGCGAACATCAGTCTCGGCGGCCACCTCGGCGGGCTCGCCGCCGGCGTGCTCTGCTCACTCCTGATCGTCGCCGGCGAGCGGGGGATGCTTGGCCGCAACCACCTGCCTGCGGAGCTGCTGCTGATGGCGGCGCTTGGCGTCGTCGCCGTCGCTGGCGCTCTCGCTGTCGCCTGAGCGGACGCTCAGCTGGGCCGGGCGCTGGCCGAGCGCAGCTCGGCGAAGCCGATGTTTCCCGGCGGGTCGACCAGGTCCGGGTGGATCAGGTGGCCGAGCAGCTCGACGCCATCGACCAGGCGCGGCCCGGGCCGGGAGAAGGTCGAGGCGGCGTCGACCGCAAAGACGCGCTGGGCGCCCAGGTCTTCGATCTCGAACCAGTGTTCAAGTGCCTGCGAGCGGGCGGCGTCGACGTACCAGCCGCACGGCATGACCAAGATGATGTCCGGGTTGAGGCCGGCGAGCTCCCCCCACGAGACCTCCGGGGACTTCAGCCCGGGCGGCCCCGCGACGTCTTCGCCGCCGGCGATCGAGATCATCTCCGGCACCCAGTGGCCGCCGACGTAGGGCGGGTTGAGCCACTCCAGGGCGATCACCCGCGGCAGGCTCGCCCCGGCGACGGCGCCGCGAACGGACGCCAGCCTGCCTTCCAGCTCGCCGCGCAGCTCGTGCGCCGCGCCCTCGACCCCGGTGGCCTCGCCGAGCCGGACCACGTCCTCGAGCATCTCGGTCAGAGAGCTGGGGTCCTGCTGGAGGACCCGGGGCTTGCTCGGCAGCCGGGCGGCGACCTCGAGCACGTCCTCGTAGGAGACAGCGCAGACGGCGCAGACCGCCTGGGTGACGATCAGGTCCGGCGCCAGGTCGGCGAGCCGCTCCTCGTCGAGCGCGTAGAGCGCACGGCCCTCCGCAACGGTCGCCTTCACCGTGATGTCGATCTGCGCCGCATCGAGCCCGGAGGGCAGCACGGAGCGGGTCAGGCGCGGGACCGCGCCCGTCTCTGGTGGGTAGTCGCACTCGTGGGTGACCGCGACCACGCTCTCGCCCAGCCCCAGGGCGTAGAGCATCTCGGTTGCAGAGGGGACCAGGCTGGCGATGCGCATGGACCGCTCAAATATGGCGCCTGAAGGTCCGATCGGGGTGACGGCGGCGGGGAAAGCTATATTCCGTACGCCGCATGGCAGACGACGAACTCCCCCGAAGTACCGGGACACAGCAGGGCCCAGCCCTGACGTGAGCGCGGACGAGTCCTGATGCCCGTTCTGCTGATCGTCCTGGTCCTCCTTCTGGTCGCCGTCAACGGCTTCTTCGTCGCGGCAGAGTTCGCGATCGTGCGTTCGCGGCGCAGCCGGATCGAGAAGATGGCGGAGGAGGGGAGCGCCGCCGCCCGCATCGCGCTCGACCAGATCGACCACGTCGACGAGTTCGTCGCCACCTCCCAGGTCGGCATTACGCTGGCCTCGATCGGGATCGGCTTCCTCGGCGAGCCGGCGATCGCCGAGCTGGTCGAGCCGCTGCTGCACGGCTTCCTCGGCGACGCCGCTTCCTACATCATCGCCTTCGCCTTCGCCTACTTCGTGGTGACCCTGCTGCACGTGATCTTCGGCGAGCAGGCGCCGAAGATGATCGGGATCGCCCGCGCCGAGCGCCTGCTGCTGCGGATCGCCAGGCCGCTCGCCCTCTTCCGGCGCCTCTTCCACCCGTTGATCCTGCTCACCAACGCCCCGGCCCGGTTCGTCGTCACCCGCGTGCTGCGGATCGAGCCCGAGGGAGATGAGGAGGTGGGGTCGCCGGAGGAGCTGCGGCTGATGATCGTGCGCGGCGCCCAGCGCGGCCGCCTCGACCCCGGCGAGGCGGGGATGCTGGGCGGCGTCTTCCACCTGCACGAGCAGGAGGCGCGCGAGGTGATGACCCCGATCCCGGCCGTTGTCATCGTCGACGCCTCGGAGACGGTCGAGACGGCGCTGCGGCGCTGCGTCACCTCCGGCCACACCCGCCTGGTCGTGGTCGAAGAAGAGAACCCCGACAAGGTGAAGGGGATAGTCCACAACAACAGCCTCGCCCGCCTCTACATGAGCGACGGGCCAGACAGCGGGATCGAGCCGGCGGTGCGCGACGCCCTGATCGTCCCCGAGACCCGCCCGCTCGACGATCTGCTCCATGACCTGCAGGTCCAGCGCACCTCGATCGCCGTCGTCGCCGACGAGTACGGGCGCACAGTCGGGATCGTCACCGTCGAGGACATCCTCGAGGAGGTGGTGGGGGAGATCGAGGACGAGACCGATCCTCGTGCGGCGGCGCTGCGACAGCTCGCCAACGGCGAGTGGTTCGTCCGCGGTCACGTCTCGCTCGGCGACCTCTCCGATGCCGGGATCGAGCTGCCGGTCGACACCGACGCCTACAACTCGGTCGGCGGCTACGTCTTCGGCGAGCTCGGCCGGCTGCCGAAGCGCGGCGACACGATCGTCGCCAACGGCTACACGATCCGGGTCGAGTCGGTGCGCGAGAACCGGATCGAGGCGGTCCGCATCAGCGGCAGCGCGGGCGATTCCGTCCGCTCGGCCTCCTAGCTTCTCTGGGCAACCCGCGTCCCCGCCGAGCCCTGGAGGTGCTGCATGTGGGTTGTGCGTTTGAGCGAGAAGCAACTCGAGGTGCTGAGGTCCCTGCTTCGCGCCGAGGAGCATCTTGGCCCGGCGCTCAAAGGCGCGCTGGAGGCCCTCGACCTAGCCCGCTGGGACGAGCTGCCCGACGCCGAGCTGCCCTGGGAGGAAATCGAGATCACCGCTCGCCGCCAGGGCATCTCCCCGGCCGATGTGATCTGGGACCTCGCGGGCAAACGCTAGACCGCTGCAAACCGGCGCATGTCGGCGTCCTCGGTCGCTCGCGTGCAGAGCACGCCACGCTCCCTGCGTCCTTGACCTGCTTGGTTTTCGCGGTCTAGTCGTAGGAGTAAAAGCCTGAGCCGGACTTCCGCCCCAATTTCCCTTCGCCGACCATCTCGACCATCAGCCCCGGTGGCTTGCTCGCGTCCTCGCCGTTCTCGGCGTAGAGCGCGTCGCCGATCGCCTGGGAGACGTCGAGGCCGACGAAGTCGAGCAGCGCCAGCGGGCCCATCGGGTGGCCGGCGCCGAGCTTCATGCAGGTATCGACCTCACCTGCCTCCATGCCGGTCCGCTCGATCATCCGCACCGCTTCGAAGAGGTAGGGGAAGAGCAGCCGGTTGACGACGAAGCCGGCCTGGTCGGGGACCTCCACCGCGGTCTTGCCGAGCGCCGCGCACCAGGCCAGGGCCTTCTCGCGGGCGCCGGCGGCGCCGTCCGGGAAGCAGACCTCGACCAGCTTCATCCGCGGCACCGGGTTGAAGACGTGCAGGGCGAAGAGCTTGTCGACGTCGGCGGCCTCGGCGATGCCGGCGATGCTGAGCGACGAGGTGGTCGTCGCCAGGTCAGCGCCGGGGCAGGCCTCGGCGATCGTGGCGATCAGCTCGCCCTTCGGCGCCACCTCCTCGACGATCGCCTCGACGACGACGTCGCACTCGGCGAGGTCGGTCGGGTCGGTGGTGACCCGCAGCCGCGAAGGCTCGGCGCCCTCGATCTTGGCGCAGGCGGCGACCACTTTCTCCTCGGCGCGCCACGCCGAGGCCTCGCTCCGCGCCAGCAGGATCGTGTCGGCGGTGGTGGTGGAGACGGCGGCCAGCCCCGTGGCGATGGCGCCGCTCCCCGCGATTCCCGGACTCTCGTACCCCGTGCTTGCGTTCATGGGCGGGTTCCTATCACGTAGGCGGCGGGACCCGCGCGCCAGGTACTCTTGGCTGACTGACCAGTCAATCGAAACGGAGGCGTGCGATGGCAGACAACGGAAACGGCAAGTTCAGCGGCCGCGAGGTAGTCATCGTCGAGGCGGTCCGCACGCCGATCGGGCGCGGTCACGAGGAGAAGGGCTACTACAAGGACGTCCATGCCTCCAACCTGCTCGCCAAGGTCTACGCCGAGGTGATCGAGCGCGCCGGGATCGACGCCGCCGAGGTCGAGGACGTCGTCGCCGGCTGCGTGCAGCAGTTCGGCGAGCAGGGCATCAACATCGCCCGCAACGCCTGGCTCGAGGCCGGCCTGCCGATCGAGGCCCCGGCCACCACCGTCGATCGCCAGTGCGGCTCCGGCCAGCAGGCGGTCAACTTCGCCGCGGCGCTGGTCGCCTCCGGCGTCCACGATGTCGTCGTCGCCGGCGGCGTCGAGCACATGGGCCACATCTCCTTCGCCGACTCCGCCTCGGTGATGCAGGAGCACGGCTTCGCCTTCTCGCCGCAGCTGATGGAGCGCTACAACCTCGTCCCGCAGGGAATCTCGGCCGAGATGATCGCCGACCAGTGGGAGATCCCCCGCTCCGAGCTCGATGAGATCGGCCTGCGCTCTCACCAGCTCGCCGCCAAGGCGACCGAGGAGGGCCGCTTCGAGCGCGAGATCGTCCCCTTCGCCGTCAACGGCGACACCTACGCCACCGACCAGGGCATTCGCCCCGACACCTCGCTCGAGAAGCTTTCGCAGCTGAAGCCGGCCTTCAAGGAGGACGGCAAGATCACCGCCGGCAACTCCTCGCAGGTCTCCGACGGCGCCGCCGCGCTGCTCCTGATGACCCGCGAGAAGGCCGACGCGCTGGGCCTCACACCGCGGGCGCGGATCTACGACCAGACCACGGTTGGCGTCGACCCGGTGATCATGCTCACCGGCCCGATCCCGGCGACGAAGAAGCTGCTCGACCGCAACGCGATCGGGATGGACGACATCGACCTGGTCGAGGTCAACGAGGCCTTCGCCTCCGTCCTCGCCGCCTGGCGGCGCGAGCTCGACCCCGACATGGACCGGGTCAACGTCAACGGCGGCGCGATCGCCCTCGGCCACCCGCTCGGCGGCAGCGGCGCCCGCTTGATCACATCGCTGCTCCACGAGCTCGAGCGCTCCGACAAGGAGCTGGGCCTGGTGACGATGTGCTGCGGCGGCGGCCTCGGCACCGGCACGCTTATTCAGAGGGTCTGACCACGTCCTTGGCCAGCTAGCCAGGTAGTCTCCCCAGCCGATGGACCTCAGCCTCTCCCCGTCCGAGCAGGAGTTCCGCGACGAGGTTCGGACCTGGATCGAAGAGAACCATCCGGGTCCCGAGCCAGAGGCAGGCCTCGAGGAGGTGATGGCCTTCCGGAGCAAGTGGCAGCGCAAGATGCACGATGCGGGCTGGGCCGGGATCTCCTGGCCGAAGGAGTACGGCGGCCGCGGCGCCACCATGATCGAGCAGGCGATCTTCGTCGGCGAGGCCTCGCGCCTGGAGGCGCCGAGCCCGGCCAACGTGCTCGGCCTGGCGATGGGCGGGCCGGTAGTGATCGCCCACGGCACCGATGCGCAGAAGCAGCGCTACCTGGAGCCGATCCTCACCGCCGAGGAGATCTGGTGCCAGGGCTTCTCTGAGCCGGAGTCGGGCTCCGACCTCGCCTCGCTGAAAACGCGGGCGGTCAAGGATGGCGACGAATGGGTGGTGACCGGGCAGAAGGTCTGGACGACCTTCGCCCAGTACGCCAAGTGGTGCATGCTCGTCGCCCGCACCGACCCCGACGCGCCCAAGCACCAGGGCCTGACCTACTTCCTGATGGACATGGAGCAGGAGGGGGTGGAAGCGAAGCCGCTCGTGCAAATCACCGGTGAGGGCGAGTTCAACGAGGTCTTCATCAACGAGGCGCGGATCCCCGACGAGAACGTGATCGGCGAGGTCGGCCAGGGCTGGTCGGTGGCGATCACGACGCTGATGAACGAGCGCGCCGGGCTCGCCTTCGGCGCGATCGCCCAGGTCGCCAACAACCTCAAACGGCTCGGCGAGCTGGCCTCCGAGACGCGTGTCAACGGCGGCACGGCGGCCGATGACCCGGTCTACCGCCAGCGCATCGCCCAGCTCCACATCGAGGCGGAGACGATGCGGCTCAACGCCTACCGCGGCCTGACCAAAACGATGCAGTCGGGCATTCCCGGCCCGGAGGGCTCGCTGGGCAAGTGGCAGTGGGCCGACATCAACCAGCGGATAGGAGAGCTGGCGCTCGAGATCGAGGGGCCCTACGCGCCGCTCGACCGCGGCGCCGGGCAGGCCGTCGAGAACGGCGCCTGGCAGTACCGCTTTCTGCGCTCGCGCGCCAACTCGATCGAGGGTGGCACCACCGACATCCTCAAGAACATCATCGCCGAGCGGGTGCTCGGTCTGCCCAAGATGCGCTAGCCGACCATGTACTTCGACCTCACCGACGAGCAGCAGGCGATCAAAGCGACGGCACGCGACTTCCTCGCCGCCCGCTACAAGTCGGCGCGGATCCGCGAGCTGGCCCGCAGCGAATCGGGCTTCGAGCAGTCCGACTGGGACGAGATGGCCGAGCTGGGCTGGCCGGGGCTGGCGCTGCCCGAGCAGTGGGGCGGGCAGAGCCTCGGCATCGTCGAGCTCAGCGTTCTGTTCGAGGAGCTGGGCTACGCGCTGGCGCCGACGCCGCTGCTCTCGAACACGATCGCCGGCCTGGCGCTGGCGGCGAACGGCAGCGACGAGCAGCGGGATCGCTGGCTGCGGCCGCTGGCTGCCGGCGAGGCGCGTGGCACGGTCGCCCTCTTCGACGCCGGAACCCCCGCCGCGATCGGCGAGTTCGAGATGGAGGCCAAGGCCGACGGCGACGGCGTCGTCCTCGACGGCGAGAAGGTGCTGGTGATGGATGCGGCGAGCGCCGACTTCCTCCTCGTCGCCACCGCCGACGGCCGTCGCCACGTCGTCGAGCGAGAGGCCGACGGCGTCACCGTCACCCCCGAGGCCTCGATCGACCCCACCCGCCGCCTGCACTCGGTGCGCTTCGACGGAGTCCGGGTCGGCCCGGAGGCGACGCTGGGCGGTGGGCAGGCCGAGTACCTGCCGGTTCTCTGGCGGGCCTGCGTGGCGCTCGCCGCCGAGTCGACCGGGATCGCCCAGCGGACGATGGAGATGGCGGTCTCCTACGCCAAAGACCGCAAGCAGTTCGGCCGCCCGATCGGCTCCTACCAGGCGGTCTCCCATCGTTGCGCGCAGATGCTGTTGGAGACCGAGAACTCCCGCTCCGCCGTCTACGGCGCCGCTTGGGCGGCCGATGCCGAGCCCGAGTCGCTGCCGCTGGCAGCCTCGATGGCGAAGGCCTACGCCTCCGACGCCGGCTGGCGCGTGCCCGACGCCTCGATCCAGGTGCATGGCGGCATCGGCTTCACCTGGGAGCACGACCTCCACTTCTTCCTCAAGCGCGGCAAGGCGAACGCGGCGATGCTCGGCGATGCCAAGTGGCACCGCGAACGGATCGCCGACGCCGTCCTCAGCGAAGCGGCGGCGCCGGTCCCGGCTTGAGCGCGCTCGACCGCATCTCGGTTGCCGCGATCGGCGTCACTGTCGCCGACCTCGAGGCCGAGGCGACGCGCGCCGAAGCTGCCGGAGTGGAGTGCGTCTGGGCGCCGGAGCTGTTCCGCTCCTCGGTCACCCAGGCCGCCTACCTGGCCGGCAAGACCGAGAAGATCGACGTCGCCACCGGGATCGCCTGGGCCTTCACCCGCAGCCCTTTCATCGTCGCGGTCAGCGCCCTCGACATCGACGAGATGTCGGGCGGGCGCTTCCGCCTCGGACTCGGCTCCGGCGTCAAACGCCTCAACGAAACCTGGCACAACGCCGAGTACGGTCGGCCGGCGCCGCACCTGCGCGAGGCGATCGAGGCGACGCGGCTGATCATGCAGCAGGCCGGCAAGGGCGAGCCGATCCGCTACGAGGGCTCCTACTACGACATCGACATCAAGGGCTGGATCCGGCCCCACCCGGCGCCGCGCGAGTCGGTGCCGATCTACACCGCCGGCATCCAGAAAGGGATGTGCCGGATGGCCGGCGACGTCGCCGACGGCCTGATCGGCCACCCGATCCAGAGCCTGCGCTGGATCGACGAGGTCGTCGTCTCCTCCTTCGAAGAGGGCCTGAGCCGCTCCGGCCGCGAGCGCAAGGACTTCGACTACCTGCCGACCGTCTGCTGCGCGATCGACGACGACGAAGAGAAAGCGATCGAGATGGCGCGCCGCACGATCTCCTTCTACGCCACGGTCAAGACCTACATGCCGCTCTGGGAGCTGCACGGCTTCGCCGACAACGCGGTTGCCGCCGGCGAGGCGTTCCGGCGCGGCGACCTCGCCGCCGTCCCGGCCGCGATCAGCGACGAGATGGTCGACGCCTACTGCGCCGCCGGCCCGCTCGACAAGGTCCGTGCCCGGGTCGAGGCGACGGCCGAGCGGGCCGACGGCCTCTTCCTCACGCCGCCCACCTACTTCATCTCGCCCGAAGAGCTCTCCGAGTACCAGAACCGCATCATCGACGCCTTCGGTCCCGGCGCCTGACTCCCGCTGCCGAATCCCGCGAGTTCGAAGTATTGGAGCGCGTGCGCGCGATCCCCGAGGGCTTCGTCAGCACCTACGGCGACGTCTCGCCCGGCTCGCCCCGCTTCGCCGGCGCCGTCCTCTTCGAGTGCGACGAGCCCGACCTGCCCTGGTGGCGGGTCGTCCGCGCCGACGGCTCGCTGGCCAAGGGAGACAGGCAGAAGCGGCGACTGGTCGCCGAGGGCGTGCCCTTTAGGGGCGACCGCGTCGAGATGGCGACCGCGCGAGCTCCGGCGATGCCCGGCGCTACTCGTCGCGCGGGGTGATGCGGAAGATCGAGACGACCTCGGCGTTTTGCGCCTCGGGATGGACTACGTAGGCGCTGGGGCCGCCGCCGAACCAGCCGGCGCTCTCGTTGTCGCCGACGAAGATGCCGGGGTGATGGCGGCCGTCGCCGTCCTCGACCCAGACCTTGTCGCCCTCTTTGAACCCGTGCGGCTCTTCGCTCATGGGCCAACCCTAGCCCCAGACGCGCCAGGCGGTGGCCCGGCCCCTCCCTGGTGGCGGAGAGGGGCCGGGCGGACTGCCCGTCCTATGGGCAGATCACGAGCAAGTGGAAGTCGGCGTCCGCGTCAGCGCCTTTGTCGTCGCGGGTGCGGACCTCGATCGCGTTGGGGTTGGCGGCCGAGCTGTTGGTCTGGGCGTAGCCGGCGGCCGGCACCGTGGTCCCGGCGTTGTTGCGCCCCGCCACATTTGCGCAGCCGGTGATGTTGAAGGGGAAGGCGATCGTCACCGCGCCGCCGCCCTCCGCTGCGGAGATGCCGGCGTCGCTGGCGCGGGCCAGGGTCGCGTTGCCGGCGCCGGCCGGGTTGTTGACCACGACCCAGTGGGTGTTCGTGGCCCGCTTGGCGCTGGGAACGACGCCCAGCTTGTTGGTGTTGATCTGGAAGCCGGTCAGCGTCTTGCGCTTCAGCTTGCCGCCGCCGATCGTCTGCTTTTTGATCGCCCCGCCGTTGATCGTCTGCGCCGCGTAGGCAGTCCCTGCCAGGGCCACGATCAGGGCGATCGAGGCGACGATCATCGCCGGTGACGGTCGCCCGCTCTTAAGCCTGCTCATCAGGTTCCCTCCTCGGTCAGCAGTTGGCTTGGGAGGGCTTTACCCGGGAAGCGCGGAGACGAATCGCTCGAACGCCGCCATGTCGGACACCGCAGGGCCGTGGCCGGGCAGGATCAGGCTCGGCTCGAGGGCGGCGAGCTTTCGGATCGAGCGGCGGTTCTCGGTGGGGTCGGCGGTGAAGATCTCCGGCGGCTCCTTGATCCCCGGCAGTCCGGTCGCGTAGCTCATGTTGCGGATCACGTCGCCGCAGATCGCCACCCGGTCAGAGTCGCGGAAGAAGATCACCTCGCCGCGGGCGTGGCCGGGAGCGTGTACGACGCGGAATCCCGCCACCTCGTCGCCCTCGCTCAGGACACGCTCGACTTTGTAGGGCGGGCCCTGCCAGAAGCGCTTGATCACCTTGTTGACCGCGTTGCCCGCGTGCGCCTCCTGGACCGGCCTTCGCCCCTCCATCGCGTCGACGTCGTCGGCGTGACAGGCGAGCGGGATGCCGCGCGCCTCGCAGACGTCCTTGGCGACCCCTTGATGGTCTGGGTGGACGTGGGTCAGCGCCAGCATCGTCAGCTCGCGCCCCTCGATCTCGCTGAAGATGCGCCGCCGGTCCCAGCGGGTGCCGGCGTCGATCAGCACGTCCTCGGCGAGGTAGACGTTGACGCTTGGAGCTGGGAACTGCTTGAGGCGCCAGACAGCAGGGGCAAGACTCTTCATCAGTGGCTGATCCCCATCGTGCCGCGCGGATCGCCGCTGTGCTCGGCGAGCTCCTCCAGCTCGGCGATCTTCCGCTCGCCTTCGACCCGGGCGGGATCGTCCGCCGGCAGCGGCTCGATCAGGCGCCGGATCCGGTTGCGGACCTGGAGCGCAAAGTGCGGGGTGGAGGCCCCGGCCAGCGCCCGGATGTCCTCCGCGGTGACCGCGTGATCCGAGGCCAGCAGGTCCGGGCTCTCCGCCTCGCTCACGGTTCGCCTCCGGCCTTGACCAGTTCGGCCAGCTCGTCGATTTCCGCCTGCTGACTCACGCTGATCGCCTCCTCGTCTCCGACCACCCACACATGGTTGTAGAAGGCGCGCGTCGGGTCGGTGGTGTAGCCCGGCTTGACGTCGAGCATGTAGTCGCGCAGCGCCGCCGGAAGCGTATCGGCGCTGTCGGTGAGCAGCAGCGGGCCCCAGGTGCCAGAGGCCGAGAGCGGCGCCGCGACGGCGGCGTCGAGTGGGGAGTCCGAGCGGGCGATGACGAAGCCGTGGCCGGGATCGTTGACGTTCCAGCCGAAATCGCCGCCGTCGTAGCGAGCCAGGGCGATCGCGTTGGTCACCGGATCCTCGCCGGAGACGCGCCGCACCTCACCGCCCGCTTTGGCGATCGCCCGCACCACTGCCGAGGAGATCGCCGCCGTGGGGCCGAGGACGTAGACCGGCGCCGAGGGATGGCGTCTCAGCGCGGTCGCGGTCGCGGCCGGCAGGGCGTCCTTCGTCGCGAACAGGACCGGATCGCCGGAGCGCGCTGCCCAAGCGGCGGCGGGAGCGGCGAACTCGGGTGCTTCGACGGATGCGATCACGATGTGCGCGGGCGGTTTACCGGCCAGCCGGTCACGCAGCGTCGCGATCGCAGCTGCGGTCGCGACCGGGTCCCCACTCCCAACCGGAGTCGTCTCCAGTCCGCCTGTGGGCGCGGCTGCGCCGACGGCGAAGGCCTGAGCGCCGTTCGTCCTGGCGCTGCCCTGTGGGTCGAGAGTCGCCAGGGCCTGCTCTGTGGCCTCGGGTGGGCCGGAGGCACTCGAGAGGAGCAGCGGCGCCCGGACCGGCGCCGCCATCAGGACGGCGGCAGCGACCGCGTCCTGCCAGCGCGCCTCGTCGACCAGGGCGACCGCGCTGGGCCGCGTGGTGGCGTTCGCCGACGGGTAGACCGCGAGCGCCACGGCCGCCGCATTCGATGCCGCGTCCCCGCCGCCGATCCTGGTCGTGTTGTTGGTCGCGAAGGTCGGGTAGCCCAGCTGGGCTGCAGTCTGAGAGGCGCTGTCGGTCTCTGCCTCGCCGGCCGCCACGGGCGGTGGCGCCGGCGTCGACGGCGCCTCGTCCTCGTCGCCTCGTCCGCCGAGGATCGCGGCGACGATGAAGACCAGGGCGAGGACGACCAAGCCGCCGATCGCCTTGAGCGCGGCGGGTATCGGCCGACGCCGTCGCGGTGCTGAAGGTGGCCTCGGCGGGCCGGGTACGTCTGCGTTGATGGGTTGGCTCCGAGTCACGGCGGGAACGCTAGCCGGTCCAATCTGCCCTGGTCGTACGTGGTCAAGCAGATCAAGGACGCAGGGAGCGTGGCGTGCTTTAGCACGCGAGCGACCGAGGACGCAGAGATGCGCAGGACCACGTGCGACCAGGGGTCGAAACTGGCTGGCCAGTCAGTTAACCTGTGACACAGACTTGTTGACTGACCAGTCAATCAATAGGGCTCGATTCGCCCTAGAGCGCACGCCGACTCAAGAGGGGACTGCATGGATTTCGCACTGAACGAGGAGCAGCTGGAGTACAAGGAGCGCTGCCGGACCTTCGCCCGCGAGGTGATCCGGCCCGCCGCCCGCAAGCACGACGAAGAGGAGAGCACCCCGTGGGAGGTGATCAAGGAGGCGCGCAAGCAGGGCTTCGGTGGCCTCGAGGGAATCCAGCGCTCGGCATCCGATGAGCAGGGCCAGATGCAGGTGATATCGGCCGAAGAGTTCCACTGGGGCTGCGCCGGCATCGCCCTGGCGGTCTCGGGCTCCGGCCTCGCCGCCGCCGGCATCGCCTCCTCCGGCACCCCGGAGCAGATCGGCCAGTGGGTCCCCGAGTGCTTCGGCAATGAGGAGGAGATCAAGCTCGGCGCCTACGCCGTCACCGAGCCGCAGGCGGGCTCCGACGTGAAGAGCCTGAAGACGACCGCCAAACGCGACGGCGACGAGTGGGTCCTCAACGGGACCAAGGTCTTCATCACCAACGGCGGCATCGCCGACGTCCACGTCGTCGTCGCCACCGTCGACCCGACGCTCGGCACGCGTGGCCAGGCTTCCTTCGTCGTCGGCAAAGGCGCCCCGGGCCTGAGCCAGGGCAAGAAGGAGTCGAAGCTCGGCATCCGCGCCTCGCACACGGCGGAGATCGTGCTCGAGGACTGCCGCATCCCGGTCGAGAACCTGCTCGGCGGTGAGGAGAAGCTGGAGCGCAAGCTGCAGCGGGGCCGGGAAGGCAAGAAGTCGCGCGGAGCCGACGCGCTGGCGACCTTCGAGATGACCCGGCCACTGGTCGGCGCCTCGGCTCTCGGCATCGCCCAGGCCGCCTACGAGTGGACCCTCGAGTACCTCGACGGCCAGTCTGAAGGCGGCGCCCCCGTGCTGCAGATCCAGCGCATCCAGCAGACCCTCGCCGATGTCGCGACCGAGATCGAGGCTTCGCGCCTACTGGTCCAGCGTGCCGCCTGGATGGGCCGCAACGGGATCCCGATGACCGGCGGCCAGGGCTCGATGTCGAAGCTCAAGGCCGGCGACGTGACTATGTGGGCGACGACGACCTTGATGGACCTGGTCGGTCCTTACGCATGGAGCACCGAGTGCCCGCTGGAGAAGTTCTTCCGCGACGCCAAGATCTACCAGCTGTTCGAGGGCACGGCCGAGATCCAGCGCATGGTCATCTCCCGCATGCAGGCCCGCGAGTACGCCGAGCGCCTCGGCTACGCGGCCGAAGTCGCCGACGAGGCGATGGCGTCGAAGGAGAAGGAGCCGGTCCCGGCGTAAGCTCGGGGCGTGCACGGCCACGCTCACTCGCACGCCCTCGACGCGCGGCGCAGCGACAGTCGGAGGCGGATGTGGATCGCGCTGGCGATCAACGCCTCGATGGTCGTCGTGGCCGCGGTCGGGGGCGTCCTCACGGGGTCGCTGGCCGTCCTCGCCGACGCCGGCCACCTGCTCTCCGACGTGGGGGCGATCGCGCTCGGCCTGCTCGCAGCCGCGCTCGCCTCGAGGCCGGTAGCGGGGAGGCGCACCTTCGGCTACCAGCGCTCCGAGGTGCTGGCGGCGCTGGCCAACGGCCTGCTCCTGGTCGCGGTAGCCGTCGGGGTGGCGATCGCGGCGGTCGGACGGTTCGGTGATCCGCCGGAGATCGACGGCGCCGGCGTTCTCGCCCTCGGCCTCTTCGGCCTCGCGGGCAACGTGGCGGCGACCGCGGTCCTGGCGAGGGGCCAGCGTGATGACCTCAACCTCGAGGGCGTGCTCCGCCACAGCGCCGCCGACGCGCTCGGCTCGATCGGGGTGGTGGTCGCGGGAGGAGTGGTGCTCGCCGGTGGCTCGCCGCTCGTCGACCCCGTGGTCGGCCTCCTGATCGCCCTGCTCGTCCTCGCTTCCTCCTGGAAACTGATCAAGGAGCCCGTCGACGTGCTGATGGAGACGGCCCCGACCGGGCTCGACGTCGATGCAGATCGGCGCCGCGATCTGCTCGGAGAGCGGCGTGCGCTCCGTCCACGACCTGCACGTCTGGACCGTGACGGCAGGCTTCGCCGCCCTTGCCGCCCACGTCGTCGTCGCGGTCGACGCCGACCGCGACCTGATCCGCCGCCGGCTCGAGGTGCTGCTCGGCGAGCGGTTCGAGATCGAGCACACCACGCTGCAGATGGAGGAGGAGGCGGGGAAGACGCTGCTCGAGGTAGAGAACGCCTCGCCCAGGCCCTGATCGCAAGCCAGGTTGCAGATTCAGGCAGCGGCGTTTGACGCCATGCCGCCTGATCTAGCCTTTGATTGATGCTTAAGACTCGCCTTGCCCCGGCGGCTGGTCTCGCCGCCGTGGCGGCGCTCGTCGCGCTGCTTGTCCTCGCGGCCGCGGCGCCCGCCGCCGACCTGCAACAGGAACTCGACGAAAAGCAGGAGAAGCTCGATCGCCTCGACGCCCGGGAGGGCGTGCTGACGACGACGATCTCCCGCTACCGGGATCGGATCGAACGGCTCACCGGCGAGGTGGCCGAGCTGCGGACCAAGGAGGCGGCGGTGCGCGTCCGGCTCGAGGCCAAGCAGGCCGAGCTGGACGGGGCTATCGCTGAGCTCGAGATCGCGAAGAAACGCCTCGAGGTCCTGCGGGGCCGCCTGAAGCGAGCGCTGGTGGCGTTGCGCGACCGCCTCGTGGCGATCTACGAGACCGGCACGCCGGACGTGCTCAGCGTCGTGATCGGCTCAGACGGCTACGACGAGCTGCTCGACCGGACCGAGTACCTGAATCGGATCCACGGCATGGACGAGGCGATCGTCGGTCGCGTCAGGGAGCTGCGCAACGAGGTCAAGCACCTGGTCTCCACCCTGCGCTCGGCGAAGCTCCGGATCGAAGCGGCCCGCGACGCGATCGCCGCCGAAGAGCAGGCGCTGGTCAGCGCGCGCCAGGCTGTCCAGAGTCGTCAGTCGGAGCTGGTCGCTGTCCGTCGCGATCGTGAGGCGGCACTGTCCAAGATCAACGACCACGAGCACCGGGTCGAGGGCAAACTAGCCGAAATCCAGGCGGAAATCGCCGCCCAGCTGCAGTCGACCTCCTCAGCGCCGCTGCCGGCGGGGCCGATCCGCTACGGCTCGGGCCAGCTGATCTGGCCGGTCGACGGAGCGGTCGTCTCCGGCTTCGGCCCGCGCTGGGGGCGGATGCACGAGGGTGTCGATATCGCCGTCCCGGCCGGCACGCCGATCCGCGCGGCCGCCGCCGGCTCGGTGGTCCTGCTCCAGTCCGAAGCGAGCAGCGGCGGCTATGGCAACTTCACCTGCCTCGACCACGGCGGCGGGCTGCAGACTTGCTACGCCCATCAGTCCTCCTTCGCGGTCGGCTCCGGCCAGAGCGTCGCCCAGGGTGACGTGATCGGGTACGTCGGCTGCACCGGCCACTGCTACGGCGACCACCTCCACTTCGAGGTGCGGGTGAGCGGCGTGCCGACAGACCCAATGGGCTACCTGTAGGACGGGCCTATTACTTAAAATTATTAGGAGATACGACTATCGGATAGGCGTGGCGGTTCTGTTCTGGGACCCTGGGTATGAGGAAGACGAGTGATCCGACAGGCCCATACCTATCTGGTCGGCGCCGTGTCAGGCACGGCCCTGATCGGGGCAGCCGTGGTCGCCTTTGTGCTGCTCGTCTCGGCCCAGGCCTTTCGTGACTGGCCCCTGGCGGGCCTGCCGGACCTGAACGGCGGTGGGGAGTCGAGCGCCGTCTCCAGCGGAAAAGCCGTCGCTGACTCAGCTGCGTCCGGCGCCGCGGGGTCCGTGAGCGCTGAGGCCGGCAGCGCCGCGTCCAAAGGCATCGCCAAAGCGACGGGCGGGAATGGCGCCGGCCAGCCGGGCGCCCTCGCGGGGACGCCGGCGGCTAATGGATCGCCGGCTCCGGGCTCGCCCGCTGAGTCGCCGGTCGCCGGCGGTCCAGGCTCCGGCTCGGCGCCGGCCGCCGGTGCAACCCCGTCCGCTTCTGCGCCGAAAAAATCACCTGGGCCCGCAGACGGGGGCGGCGACGATGGTGGCGGCCAGGCCTCGGGCGGCGGCAGCGGTTCCTCCACCTCGGGGCAGGTGACGGGGGCGGTCAACGACACCGTCGCCGGCGTCGACGAAGTCACCGGCGGGGCACTTGGAGACACCGGCGTCACCAAAGTCACCGAAGAAGTCGTCAACGGAGTCGCCGGCCCGGAATCGACCGTGGGCAAAACGGTCGACAAAGTCGTAGACACCGTCGGCAACACGGTCGGCGGCCTGCTCGGCGGCGGCAAATAGCCGCGCGGTAGCCGAGCCTCCCCGCTCGCACCCCTAACCGTCACAATGCCGGTCCTATGGTGGAGCCGGGACAGGTGGGCGCGGTGGCGAACCCGATCGAGGGCTCGTCCGTCTACCCGATCGGGAGCCGCATCGACGAGCGTGGGCACCTCGAGATCGCCGGCTGCGACGTGGTCGAGCTGGCCGCCGAGATCGGCACTCCCGCATACCTCTACGCGGAGAACGACATGCGCGAGCGCGCCCGCGCCTACCGGGATGCCTTCGAACGGCGCGGCGCCGACTTCGAGGTCCTCTTCGCCAGCAAGGCCCTGCCCTGCACGGCCGCCTACCGCCTCTTCGCCGAGGAGGGCCTCTCGGTCGACGTCGCCTCCGGGGGTGAGCTGCACATGGCGCTTCGCGCCGGCTTCGACCCGGCCCGGATCCACATGCACGGCAACAACAAGAGCGACGAGGAGATTCTGCTCGCGGCCCGGGCCGGAGTCGGCCACCTGATCCTCGACTCCTTCGACGAGATCGAGCGCTGCGAACGTCTTCTCGACGGGCCGCAGGACGTGCTGGTCCGGGTGACGCCGGGGATCAAGCCCTCGACCCACGACTACATCACCACCGGCCAGCTCGACTCCAAGTTCGGCTTCGGCCTCGAGGACGGGCTGGCGGCGCGGGCGGTGGAGCTGGTGCTCGCCTCGGACGTGCTGAACCTGGTCGGGCTGCACGCCCACATCGGCTCGCAGATCTTCGAGCTGGAGCCCTACAAGCTGGCAATCCGGGCGCTCGGCGAGCTTGCCGGCGAGTGGTGCCGGATCGTCAACGTCGGCGGTGGCCTTGGCATCGCTTACACCGCTGCCGACGAGCCGCCCTCGATCGACGCCTACGTCGAGGTCAAGGTTCGGGGTGTCGCCGAGGTCTTCGGCGACGGCGTGCGCATCCTGATCGAGCCGGGGCGGTCGCTGGTCGGCAATGCCGGCCTCACCGCCTACCGGGTCGGCACCGTCAAGGAGATCCCCGGCATCCGCACCTACGTCGCCGTCGACGGGGGGATGTCCGACAACCTGCGGCCGATGCTCTACGGATCGCGCTACGAAGCGCTGATCGCCGATCGCGCCGGGGTCGCCCCCGACACGCTGGCGACGATCGCCGGCATGCACTGCGAGTCCGGCGACGTGATCGTGCGCGACGTGATGCTCGCCTCCCCGGCGGTCGGCGACGTGCTGGTGACTCCCGCCACCGGCGCCTACGGCTACGCGATGGCGAGCAACTACAACGGCGTGCCGCGTCCGCCGGTCGTCTTCTGTCGTGACGGGGACGCCCGCGTGGTGGTGCGGCGTGAGACATACGAGGACCTGACCTCGCGAGATGCCTGAGGGCTCTGACAAACCCGTGCGAGTGGGAGTGCTCGGTCGCGGCACCGTCGGCGCCGCCTTCGCCGAGCTGCTGGCCGAGCGTGCCGACGCGGTCGAGGCGGCGAGCGGCCGCCGGCCCGAGTTGGCCGGGACGCTGACGCGCACGGAGGGCGATTTCGAGGAGCTGCTCGGGCGCTCGGACCTGATCGTCGAGCTGATCGGCGGCGCCGAGCCGGCGCGCGAGTACGTGCTCGCGGCGCTGCACGCCGGCAAGCCGGTCATCACCGCCAACAAGCAGCTGCTGGCCCGGCACGGCGAGGAGCTGTTCGCCGTCGCTCGCGAGTCCGGGGTGCAGCTGCGCTTCGAGGCCGCGGTGGCGGGTGTGATCCCGATCGTCCGCACGATCCAGGAGAGCTTCGGCGTCACCGAGATCTCCAAGGTCTTCGGCATCGTCAACGGCACCACCAACTTCATCCTCAGCGAGATGGCCGCCACCGGCGCCGCGTACGAGGAGGTGCTGGCGCGGGCGCAGGAGCTCGGCTACGCCGAGGCCGACCCGACCGACGACGTCACCGGCGCCGACGCCGCGGCGAAGATGGCGATCCTCGCCCGCCTCGCCTTCCACACCCCGGTCAGCCTCTCCGAGGTGGCCTACGAGGGGATCGAGGCGATCCAGCCGGACGACCTCGCCTACGCGAAGGAGTTCGGCCTCTCGCTGAAGCTGCTCGGCGCCGCCGAACGGCGCAACGGCGGCATCAGCGTCCGCGTCTTCCCCTGCTTCCTCTACGGCGGCCACCCGCTGGCGCCGATCGGCGGCTCCTTCAACGCGGTGATGGTCGAGGCCCCCTCGATCACCGAGGTGACGATGTCGGGGCCCGGCGCCGGCGGGGTGCAGACCGCCTCGGCGGTGCTCGGCGACGTCGTCTCGGTGCTCGCCGGCGAGGCGCCGCTCCCTGAGGCCCGGACCCAGCTGCCGCTCGTCCACGACATCAAGTCCTCCTTCTACCTGCACCTCGAGGTTGCCGACCGGCCGGGGGTGCTGGCCCGGATCGCCACGGTGCTCGGCGACAGCGACGTCTCGGTGAAGAGCGTCGTCCAGCGCGGCGCCGGCGACGACGCGAGGCTGGTGATGATCATCCACGAATGCCTCGAGTCCCGTTTCGAAGCGGCGGTCGACGCGCTGGCGAGGCTGGATGACCTGCGCTCCCCGCCGCGCTCGATCAGGGTGATCGAGGAGGAGTTCGTTTGACGGCGCTGATCGAGCGCTACCGCGATCGGCTGCCGCTGGAGGAGGGGGACCCCATCGTCTCGCTGGACGAGGGGTCGACGCCGCTGATCGAGGCCGAGCGCCTCTCGGAGCGCCTCGAGGTGCGGACGTACCTGAAGTTCGAGGGGGCGAACCCCACCGGCAGCTTCAAGGACCGGGGCATGACGGTCGCGGTCTCGCGGGCGAAGGGGCGTGGGGCGGAGGCGGTGATCTGCGCCTCGACTGGGAACACTGCGGCGAGCGCCGCCGCCTATGCGGCGCGCGCCGGCCTGCGCGGCGCCGTGATCGTGCCCGAGGGCAAGATCGCGATCGGCAAGCTGGCCCAGGCGCTGATGCACGGGGCGCGGGTGGTCGCGCTGCAGGGGAACTTCGACGACGCGCTCGGGATCGTCCGCGAGCTGGCCCAGCGCCACCCGATCGAGCTGGTCAACTCGGTCAACCCGTTCCGGATCGAGGGACAGAAGACCGCGGCCTTCGAGGTGGTCGAGGAGCTCGGCGAGATGCCGGGGGCGCTGGCGATCCCGGTCGGCAACGCCGGCAACGTGACCGCCTACTGGCGCGGCTTCAAGGAGGTCGAGAACGCTGGTTCGAGACCAGTCCTCTACGGCTTCCAGGCCGAGGGAGCGGCGCCTCTGGTCGGCGGCTCGCCCGTCGCCAACCCGGAGACGGTCGCCTCGGCGATCCGGATCGGCAATCCGGCCCGCTGGGAGGAGGCGATGGCCGCCTTCACCGAGTCGCGGGGCAGGGTCGCCGCCGTCTCCGACGAGCAGATCCTCGACGCCTACCGCTGGCTCGCCGCCAGCGAGGGCGTCTTCTGCGAGCCCGCCTCTGCCGCCTCGGTCGCTGGCCTGCTCGCCCACGGCCTGCCGACCGTCGAGGGCGCGCCGCGGCCGGAGTCGGTCGTCTGCGTCCTCACCGGCCACGGCCTCAAGGACCCCGACACAGCCCTCTCCAAGGCGCCGCCGGTGGTCAACTGCGAGAACGACCTTGGCGCCGTCGAGCGGGCGGTGTTTCAGTGACCGCGCGCCGCCGGCTGGTCCGCGTCCCGGCCTCCTCTGCCAACCTCGGGCCGGGCTACGACGTGATGGCGGCTGCGGTGGCGATGCACCTGGAGCTGGAGGTCGAGGAGGTGGGGGAGTTCTCCCTCGACCCGGGTGGGCTCGAGGTCTCGACCGGGCGCGACAACCTGATCGTGCGAGCGTTCGAGAGCCTGCGCTCCGCCGACGGGATCGCATTCCGGCTACGCAGCGAGATCCCGCTCGCTCGCGGCCTCGGCTCGAGCGCGGCGGCGATCGTCGCCGGCCTCTACGCCGCCGACCACCTCTTCGAGCTGGCGCTCTCCAAAGAGGAGATGCTGGCCCGCGCGGCCGAGCTGGAGGGCCATCCGGACAACGTCGCCGCGGCGATCTACGGCGGCGTCGTGGTCTGCGGGTCGGGCGCTGACGGCACGCCGCGGGCGGCTCGCTTCGACCCGCCGGGGGTCTCGAGGGGATCGCCGCGATCCCGGCCGAGGAGGTCTCGACCGAGCTTGCCCGCGCCGCGATCCCGTCCGAGGTGCCGCTGGCCGACGCGGTCGCCAACGTCGCCGCCGCCTCGCGGCTCGTCCTCGGCCTGCAGACTGCGGACCTCGACCTGGTCGCCGACGGCCTCGCCGATCGCATCCACCAGCCCCGTCGCCGCGATCTCTACCCCCGCTCGATGGAGCTGGTCGACGCCGCTTCCGAGCTGGGCGCCCTCGGCGCGACGATCTCCGGCGCCGGCCCCACCGTCCTCGTCTGGACCACCTGGCAGGACGCCGGCAAGGTCGCCGAGGAGATGGAGTCCCGCTGCGAGGGCTGGGCCGAGGTCCGTCGCCTTCCATTCACGCCTCACGGCGCCGACGTCCCCGAGCTGTAGGGAGGACCGGTGGACTGGGTGATCCGCATCGGCCTGATCGAGCTGGCGATCGGCGGCCTGCTCGGCTGGGCGATGGTGATCCGCGACGAGAAGCCGGACTGGCTGCGCCGGATCGGCATCGTCGCCCCGCAGCGGGTTCGCCAGGTTCACCTCGACTACGTGATGATGGGCCTGATCCTGATCGGCGTCGGCCTTGCCGTCCCCGACCTGCCCACGGCGATCGCCGCTGCGCTCGTCTTCGGCACCTTCGTCAACCCCTTCCTCTTCGTCCCCCTCGCCTTCGACCCCGACGTCGACAAACGCGCCTGGTACCGCGCCCTCGCCGTCATCTCCTTCATCGGCGTCAGCGGCAGCCTCGTCGCCGCCGCGATCGTCGGCCCCGGCTGACCACGTAGCTACAGGCGAGGGGAGAAACTCGAGAGTCATGTCCTTAAGTGGGCGTGAGGCTCACGCGGCATGCCAAGAACTACCCCCCGGTCCCTACGAGCAACGCTTCGCGACGCCGAACGCGTGATCGAGGAACCTATACACATAGATCGTGATGAAGACGAAAGATTTCGATACACGGGAGACATTCAGGAAGTACGGGTCCGGGTCGTAGTTGCGCTTGATGAGCCAGACCTGATCGTCACAATCCACGAGAGAAGGAAATGATGCGGGCTGACTATGACAGCGAGGCGAACGCGCTTGATATCGAACTGGCGCCGTTCAAATACTTCGAACGGCAGGAGCAGGTTCATGACAGCTATTGCACCGTCGGATTCTCGGACGGCCGCCTAGTAGATGTCGAGCTCCTGACACCCGCCGAGCACCTCGACCTCCTCGATGTGGTCGCTGAGCGCTATGACCTGGACAGCACCGCTCTGCGCGCTGCCGCCCAAGCGGCGCTTGCTGCTCCCGATCGAGTCGTCAAGCTCGAGATTGGCGCTCCGATCGCAGCCTGATCGCTGCTCGGCAGCTCAGTCGAGCAGGCCGACCTGGCGCAGGATCGAGACGCTGTCGGAATAGACGTCCTTGCGCTTGACCAGGCCGTTCTCGAAGGGGATCACGTCTAGGCCGTCCCACTCGACCCGGCGACCGGTGGGCTCGGCGACGAGGTCGCCGCGGCGCATCGTCTTCGCGTGGGTCGCGCTCGCCGTCCATTCCTGCACGACCAAGTCCTCGCGAACGTATAGCCGGCGGGTCGAGAACTCGATGTCGGGCCAGGTCTCGAAGATCGCGCCGATGTGGGCGCGGACCTCGTCGCCGCTCGCCGACTCGCCCGCGGTGTGGTCGTGGAAGACCATGTCGGGCGCGTGCATCGCCACGATCGCGTCGAGGTCGTGGGCGTTCCAGGCGTCGTTGTAGCGCTCGATCGCTTCTCGCAACGCAGCCTGGGAGTCGCTCGTGCTCGCCTTCATTGATTGGGGAGTCTAGGGGGAGAGGCTTGGTCGCCAGACGCTTGAGTAGGCATGCGCTTCTCGCGCCATGCCAGGAACAAAGCCCGCGATCTCGGAATAGATGTATTCGACGCGGAGATGGTGATCGCCAATCCCATTCGCATCGACCGCGACGAGCAGGGGAAGCCGCGCTATACGGGCGAAGTTCGGGGAATACGCGTGCGCGTGGTCGTTGCGCTTGACGAGCCAGGCTTGATCGTCACAATCCACCGGAGGAGACGCTGATGCGAGCGGACTACGACAGCGAGGCGGATGCCCTCCTGATTGAACTACGGCGCGTGGAACGCGTCGACGATCAGGAGGAGGTCGACGACGACTACTGCGTCGTCGGAATTGTCGGCGGCCACGTCGTCAACATCGGCTTGCTCTATCCAGCTAAGTACCTCGATCTGCTCAAGGTCGCCGCTGAGCGCTATGGCTTGGACGGAGCTGCCCTGGTTGCCGCCGCACAGGCGGCGCTTGCGGCTCCAGATCGCTTGGTCGAGCTCGAGGTTGGAGCTCCGATCGCCGCCTGACGTCGCGACTGAGATGGCCGACAGCTACACGATCAAGCATCGCGACGAGTTCGAGGTCATGGAGGGGTCGGGGGAGTCGACCTGGCGCCTGGCCCGCAAGGCGCTGGGCGAGTCGGCCTTCGGCTTCAACCTGGTCGAGATCGCGCCTGGGGGACAGATTCCCGAGCACGACGAGGCCGGGAGCGGCCAGCACGAGCTGTACGTGATCCTCGAGGGGGAGGCGGTCCTGCGGATCGGCGGCGAGGAGCACGCGGCTCCTGCCGGCACCTTCGCCTCGATCGAGCCGGCGCCGAGCCGCACGATCCTCAACCGCTCAGACGCCGCCGTGACCGCGCTGCTGATCGGCGTCGATCCGAGCGGCGACTACGAGCCGATGTCCTGGGGTTGAGCCGCGTTTTCCGCTATTTGCGGGAATAGCGAGATCCCCTAGGCCGGGGCCCCCAGCCGCCCTATAATCCGTCGACTTGTCAACCCGTCGCGCGCCCGCTCGGAGAAGGCGCGGTTACCGGGAGGTCAGATGTCGAATCCCCAGTCCCGTGAGCTTCACGGCGAGGGCGCGCCCGTCCGCTACTCGCCCGAGCGGCCCTACCGGCCGCTGGTGTCGCCGCCCAGCGTCGAGGACAAGGACGCCTGCGCGATCTACGCCTCGGTGCGCAAGGACGCGACCCCGAGCCACGCTCCGATCGAGCTGGCGATCCCGGCCCTGCAGAAGATGCTCCACCGCGCCGGCAACGTCGACGGCGAGGGGGACGGCTGTGGGCTGCTGCTCGACATCCCGCGCAAGGTCTGGGCCGAGGAGGTCCGCGCCGGAGGCCATGACCCGTCGCTGACGCTCGACGACGCCTTCGCCGTCGCCCATGTCTTCGTCGAGCGTGCACAGGACCTCGAGCGGGTCCAGCACGATGCTCGCGAGCTGCTCGGCCAGGGGGGCTTTCGCATCCTCGCCGAGCGCCTCGGCGCCGTCGACTCGACCGCGCTCGGTCCGACCGCGCGCGAGGAGGAGCCTCACTTCTGGCAGCTGGCCGGCCTCGTCGCCGACGCCTCGCGCCGCGAGCGCGTCCTCTTCGACCTCCTGATCGAACTCGAGCAGAAGCTCGACGTCCATGTCCCCTCCTTCTCGGCGACGACCTGCGTCTACAAGGTGATGGGGGCGCCGAAGATCCTCGGCGAGTACTACCCGGACCTGCGCGACGAGCGCTTCGAGACGATCGGCTGCTTCGGCCACAACCGCTACTCGACCAACACCTGGCCCTCGTTCAAGCGCGTCCAGCCCTTCTCGGTCTTGGGCCACAACGGCGAGATCAACACGATCGCGCAGCTGCGCCAGGAGGCGACGATGCTGGGCGTGCCGATCCAGCCCGGCTGCTCCGACTCGCAGGATCTCAATCGCACGATCGACACAATGATCAGCCGCGACGGCCTCAGCCTCGCCGAGGCGATGGAGATGGTCGTGCCGCCGATCGCCGAGGAGATCCGCCGGTTGCCGGCCGAGCTGCACCGCTTCTACATGTACCTGCACCAGGCGATGGGCCCCTTCGCCCAGGGCCCGGTGGCGCTGATCGCCCGCCACGGCGACGAGTGCGTGTTCTCCGCCGACGCTCTCGGCCTGCGGCCGCTCTGGCAGGTGGAGACCGTTGAGGACCATGTCTTCAGCTCCGAGCCCGGCGTCGTCTCGGTCTCCGACATGGTCTCCGAGCCGAAGCCGCTCGCCCCCGGTGAGAAGGCGCTGGTGAAGATCGACCGCAGCGCCAAGCGCTCGACCCTGCACCCCCACGATGAGATGCTGCGCATCGTCCGCGACCGCTGGCTGGCGCGAAACGGCGCCGAGGAGGTCGGTCCCTACGACCGCGCCCTCGACACCGGCGGGCCACTCGAGGGCGGTGAGGTGCCGGGCTACTCCGACGCAGGTCCGGAGGAGCCGGTCAAGGTCGCCGACCGCGTCCTCGCCGGTTTCGGCTGGCAGCGCGACGACGTCAAACTGGTCCAGCAGATGGCCTCGAACGGGTCCGAGCCTGTCGGCTCGCTCGGCTAC
This sequence comes from uncultured Solirubrobacterales bacterium, assembly GCA_963728045.1. Classification (GTDB taxonomy): domain Bacteria; phylum Actinomycetota; class Thermoleophilia; order Solirubrobacterales; family 70-9; genus VRUE01. Next base: position 275,257 of record CAVSIE010000002.1, on the reverse strand, counting down.
GACGGGCCGCTGGCGGCGCTCTCTCCCGAGCGCCAGAACCTCGCCGACTACTTCAAGGAGACAGTCGCCGTCGTCACCAACCCGGCGATCGACCGCGAACGGGAGATGGAGCACTTCTCCACCCGCGCGGTCTTCGGCCACCGTCCCTCGATCCATGCCGCCGGCGAGGACACGGGCACGATCGAGACCGAGTTCCCGGTAATCCTCGGCGGTCACCATGAGATGGCGCCGCTCTCCGACAAGACCTACCGGGCGATCGCCCGCAAGCACCGCACCTACTTGCTCGAGGACCTCTGGGAGGAGTTCCGGGGGCGCAGCGACGCCGTCGACGTCTCCCTGCTCGAGTCGGAGACCACGCAGGGGGCGATCGAGCGGATCAAGCAGGAATCGGTCAAGAAGGTGCGCGAAGGCGCCGAGCTGCTCGTGCTCACCGATCGCACCGTCTACGAGGGCGATCGCCGCTACCTCGACCCCCACCTGGCCGTCTCCGCGGTCGACCAGGCGCTGAAGCAGTACCGGGTCCAGCCCGGCGAGGAGAACCTGCGCCGCCGCTGCGGCGTCGTCCTGCGCTCGGCCGCGATCCGCAACGTCCACGACACGATGCTGGCGCTCGGACTCGGCGCCAACGGGGTCTGCCCATACACGATGGTCGAGGTGATCTGCGTCGAGGATTACGAGTCAGATGTCTCCAACCTCTGCGACGCCCTCAACAAGGGGATCGAGAAAGTGATCTCGACGATCGGCATCCACGAGGTGCGCGGCTACGCGCGCCAGTTCTCCTCGATCGGGGTGAAGCCGGAGCTGGCCGAGATCTTCCAGACCGAGGCCTTCGCCGCTTCCGAGGTCGGCGGCGCCGGCTTCGCCGAGCTCGACGAGGACACCAACGAGCGGGCGCGGATCCTCGGCGGCGACGAGGACGGCAAACCGGCCAAGACCTTCCGCTTCTACCCCAAGGTCTACAAGGCGGCGATCGCGACCGCCAACGGGACCGGTTCCTACGAGGAGTACTCGGAGAAAGTCCGCGACCTGGAGCGCCAGAGCCCGATCTCGATGCGCCACATCATGGGGTTGAAGGGCGACCGCGACCCGGTCGACGCCGCCTCGGTCGACGCCGGTGTCGGCCACCATGACTACCCGATCGTGATCTCCTCGATGAGCTTCGGCTCGCAGTCCGAGCCCGCCTTCCGTGCCTATGCGGAGGCGGCGAAGGCGACCAACATCCTCTGCGTCAACGGCGAGGGCGGCGAGATCCGCGACATGTACGGCCACTACCGCAAGTGGCGCGGCCAGCAGGTCGCCTCGGGCCGCTTCGGCGTCTCGGCCGAGATGCTCAACTCCTCCTACCTCGCCGAGATCAAGATCGGCCAGGGCGCCAAGCCCGGGGAGGGCGGCCACCTGCCCGGCAAGAAGGTCTCCGAGAAGGTCGCCGCTGCCCGTAACGCGGCGCCCGGCACCGACCTGATCTCGCCCTCCAACAACCACGACCTCTACTCGATCGAGGACCTGGCTGAGCTGATCGACGAGCTGAAGACGGTCAACCCCGACGTGCGCGTCTCGGTCAAGGTGCCGGTGGTGCCGAACATCGGCACGATCGGCCTCGGCATCGCCAAGGCCGGCGCCGACATCATCACCCTCTCGGGCTTCGAGGGCGGCACCGGCGCCGCCCGCCAACACGCCCTGCGCCACGTCGGCCTGCCCTCGGACATCGGCACCCGCGCTGTGCACCGGGCGCTGATGGAGGCCGGGATTCGCAACCGGGTCGAGATCTGGGCCGACGGCGGCTACCGGACCGGCCACGACGTCGTCAAGCTGCACTGCCTCGGCGCCAACCGGGTCGGCTTCGGCACCCTGGCGATGGTCAGCCTCGGCTGCACGATCTGCCGCGGCTGCCAGCTTGACACTTGCCACGTCGGCATCGCGACCCAGATCGAGACGGTCGAGCAGGCTCAGGACCACGGCCTGAAGAAGTTCACCCCGCAGGCGGTCGACAGCGCCGCCGAGAGCTGCGCCCGCTTCTTCGCCGCGATGGGCGAGGAGGTGAAGGAGGTCGTCGCCTCGCTCGGCTACGAGCGCGCCCAGGACCTGGTCGGCCGCTACGATCTGCTCGAGCAGGTCTCCCACCACGACCGGATCGACCTGGCGCCGCTGATCACGCCGCTGGAGGAGTTCCTCGACCTCGAGCCGCTGGACCTGCCGGTGGCCGACGAGGTCGCCGAGGCGCGCGCGGAGGCCGGGCTCGTCGTCGCCCGTCCGATCCGGATGGAGGCGAAGCAGGCCTCGGCCCAGATCGCCGGCCTCGCCGGCGACGTCTGCGCCGGCCGCACGATCCGCAACGAGTTCCCGCGCCCGACCGACGCCAATGACCGAGTCCTCGGCGCTGAGCTGTCCGGCGCGATCGCCCGCTCACGCGTCTTTGACGACGGCCCTGAGCCCAACGACGAAGTGCTCGCCAGCCTCGAGTTCAACGGCGGCTCGGTCGCCGGCCAGGGCTTCGGCGCCTTCAACGCCTACGGTGTCTCGATCCGGGTCGAGGGCGGCGCCCAGGACGGCGTCGGCAAGGCGATGCTCGGCGGCACGGTCTCCGTGCTGAAGGGCAAGGGGGTCAAGGGCAAGCGGCTCAACGGCTCGGTCGGCAAGTCGTTCGCATACGGCGCCCAGCGGGGCCGTCTCGTCGTTCAGGGCTCCGCCGACTCACGCTTCTGCATCCGCCTCTCCGGCGCCGACGTCGTTCTCGGCGGCGAGCCCGAGGGGCCGATCGACGACAGCCGCGGCTGCATGGTCGATCGCGCCAACGCCAAGGGCTTCGCTTTCGAGTACATGACCTCGGGCCGCGCGGTGGTGCTCGGCGACCTCGGGCCTTGGGCCTGCGCCGGGATGACCGGCGGCCGTGTCTACGTCCGCCACAACGCCTTTGGCATCGATCGCGAGGCGATCGAACGGCGCCTCGGCGAGGGCGCAAAGGTCGAGCTCAGGGACCTCGACGCGGAGGGCCTGCTCGACGTCGACGAGCTGCTTGGGCACTACGCCGAGGAGCTGCGGGCGACCGCCCAGGACGAGGAGGCCGACCGGGTCATGGAGATCGCCGCCGACGCGGCCAGCAACTTCCTAATGGTCGTGCCGCACAAGGTCCAGGCGGACCCGAGCATCTCCACCGAGTAGCTAGCGCTACCTGGCTCTGGTCAAGAGGTCGGCGATGGCGCGGATCTCGCGCAGGAGGCCGTCCAGCATCGCCTCGGTGTTGGTGTGGATGCGCCACTCCGCCTGCTTGCGGTCCTGCTCGACCTGATCGATCCGACGCTCCAGCTTGTCGATGCGCTTTTCGCTCTTGCGGACACGCTTCTTGACGTACTTGCGGGTCTCGGCGCGGATCGCGTCGAGCTCGCGGCGGAGATCGGCGTCATCGCCGCCCTGCTCGGCGAGCATCTCCTCGACGCCGACGCGCACGCGCTCGATTTCCTCATGCAGGCGGACGCGGGCCTGTTCGGCAGCGGCTGAGGGGTCGACGGCAGGGGACTCCATGCTCCGGATGCTACGAACAGCGGTGGCCGGAACCGCGAACCTAGGCTTCCAGCGCGAAGAGGCGGTAGCGACCGATCGTCAGCTCGTCGCCGTCCTCGAGCCTCGCCCACTCGACCAGCTCTCCATTGAGGAAGATCCCGTTGAGGCTGCGATCGTCGAGAACGCGCAGGGAATCGGTTTGCTCGGAGACGATCAGGGCGTGGCGCCGCGAGACGCTGGGGTCGTCGAGGCGGACGTCGGCGGCGATGCTGCGGCCGATCCGGGTCCAGCCGCGGTCGATCGGGAAGACCAGGATCTCGCCTTCCTCAGCGCGCCTTGCCAGGTAGTTGCCGGACCGGGGCAGGCGGATACGCGCGTCCTCGAGCCAGTCGGGTTGCCCGAGCTCCGGGGGCACGGGCATCTCTGCCGTTTGCTGACCGTGTTCCTGCATCGGCTCGAACATCGAGTCGCGGCGGAATGCGCTGCCGCGGCAGCGCGGGCACTCGGGTAGCGCGTCGTTCTCTCGCAGCGAGAGCTGTGACCCGCAATCGAGGCAGAAGAAGGTGCCAGAGCCGGGGAGCATCCCCGACGCGTATCTATCAACGGTCAAGCTGGAGCCAGGACTAGCGAAGATGAGAATCTCCTTTCCCGGCGCCTCCAGGTCGGATCGTAGCGCGATAGCGGAGGCGCTGCCGAGGCCGTACCCCGCCAGCCGCGGCCGTAAACCCTCCCCCGGCGACTAGAATCGCGCCGCCGATGGGTCCCGTCAGCGCCGAAGCCGAGATCGACGTGCCGCGACCGCGGGTCTTCGCGGCGCTCGCCGACCTCGCCCTGCGCCCGGCGTTCACCGATCACTTCGTCTCCGACTTCCATTTGACCCGGATCGAGTCCGTCGGGGTGGGCGCCGGGGCGCGCTTCCGCTTCGCCGTCAGGCCGCGGGCGGTGTGGATGGACACAACCATCGCCGAGGCCGAGGAGCCGCACCGCATCCTCGAGCACGGGCGCGGCGGGCGGGGGAACCGGATCCCCTCGACCACCCTCTGGGAGCTGACCGAGGGCCCGGGCTCGCTGACCGGGGTGCGGGTCTCCTACTGGACCGAGCCCGCCAACCCGGTCGATCGCGGCCTCGAGCTGCTCTCCGTTGCCTCGATCCCCTACCAGCGCCACTGGCGCGAGGCGTTGCGCCGCCTCCGCGACCTGCTCGAGGCGGGGCGGCTCGGCGAGAGCCGGGCCACGGTCGCCGGCGGCAACCCGGTCGCGACGGGGATCCCCTGAGACCGCCCCTGCCGGGCGCCTTTATAGACTGCCGCCGCCGATGATCTTCCCCCGCAAGGCCATCCTCACGCTGCTCGCCGCCCTCGCGCTTGGGGTGAGCGCCCTTGGCGTTGCTGCCTGCGGTTACGAGAGCGACGAGAAGGAGGTGGTCGAGGGGGAGCCGGTGACGCTCGGGGAGGTCAAATACAACGTTGTCTTCTCGCGCTTCCTCAATCGCAACGACACCGAGGATTCCGCTTATCTCGTCGGCCAGCCACCGCCGCCGAAAGGCAGCAGCTACTTCGGCGTCTTCTTCGAAGTCCAGAACGAACACGACGAGCCCCAGCCGTTGCCGGACTCGTTCACGATCCACGACGCCGAGCACACCGCCTACGACTCGATAGAGAGCGAGAGCCTCTACGCCTTCCCGCTCGGCGGCGAAGTCGAAGCCGAAGAACAGGTCCCGGTGCTCGACTCGACCGCCTTCGAGGGGCCGATCGAGGGCTCGCTGGTCCTTTTCCTTCTTCCCGACTCGGTCTCGAGCAACCGGCCGCTGGTGCTGGAGATAGAGGGCCCGGACGGTCCGGGCGAGGTCACGCTCGACCTCTAGCCCGGCCGAGGGCTCAGAGGCCGGCCGAGAGCACTTCGGCCGCCGCGGGGGCCGCCACTTCCCCGCCTGACGCTTCGGCTTCGATCAACAGCACCGAGACCGCGAGCCGGGGCTTGTCCGCCGGGGCGAAGGCGGCGAACCAGGCGTCCTTGACCTGAACCGGGTTGGGGAGGTTCTCCTGGCCGGGCTTGGGGCCGAGCTCGGCAGTCCCGGTCTTGCCCGCCACCTGCGCCTCGGCGATCGCGCCGGCAAAGCCGGTCCCGCCCGTCACCACGCCGACCATCAGCTCGGTCAGCTGGCCCGCGGTCTTCTCCGACATCACGCGCACCGGCTCGGCGTGGGGGCGCAGCTTGCGGTTGGCGACGAGCGAGGTCGGCATGCGGACGCCGCCGTTGGCGATCGTCTGCGCGACGCTCGCCATCTGCAGCGGCGTCGCCAGCACCTCGCCCTGGCCGATCGCGCTGACCCCGAGGTCGATTTCTTCCCCGATCTCGGCCGGGATGCTCGATTCCGGCGGGTCGACTTCGCGCACGATGCGCGGCGCGTAGAGCTTCAGCGGGGAGTTGAAGCCGAATCGCTCCGCGGCCGCGACCAGGTCGTCGTTGCCGATCTCCGGCCCGAGTGGGGCGAAGTCGGCGTTGCAGGACTCGGCGAACGCTTCGCGGAAGGTGCCGCCGCAGAACTCGCCGTTGGCGTTGTGGATGAAGCGCCCACCGACGTTGACGCCATCGACGATCGGGAAGTACTCGTCGAGTGTGACGACGCCCTTCTGCAGGGCGGCGACGGTGGTGATCATCTTGAAGGTGGAACCAGGTGGCTGCGGCGCCGAGAAGGCCTGACCGGCGAGGGCGCGGATGTCGCCGCTGCGCGTGTCGAGCGCCGCGATCCCGCCGAAGCGTCCCCCCAGCGCGGCGACCGTGGCCGACTGGAGGTCCGGGTCGATCGTCGTCTTCACAGGAGCGCCGGGACGGGGCTCCGACTGGGCCAGGACCCGCTCGGCGCCACCGGCTTCGGCAACGGCGAGCAGCGAGCCGCCTGGCTTGCCGGCCAGGCGCTGGTTGAGGGCCTGCTCGACGCCGCTCACCCCGACCGGTGTTTCAGGCGGAAACCCCTGTCGCGCCAGCCGCTCGAGGTCTTCGGGGTCGGCCATCCCGATTTCCCCGGTGACGTCGATCGCGGCGCTTCCCAGCGGGTGTTCGCGCGCATCGGCCGGCCCTTCGGCGAGCGCCGAGCCGTCGCGCGCCAGGATCGGCGCTCGCTCGGCCAGCTCGACCCTCGCCTCGAGCTGCTCGCCGCGCCGCAGGCCGGGGAAGACGAGCCGGGGGTCCCAGGCGATGCCGCCGTCCGCGTAGGGCAGCGCCAGCTCGGCCTCGAGCGAGCCGAAGGCGACGGTGGCCAGCGCGACCGGGACGGGCACCAAGGCGACCCCGTCCACCGTCTCGGCGTCCGCCGGCTCGGCCGGATCGAGGCTGCGCAGCGTCGCCGTCTCCGCCGCTTCGCGGTAGGCGGCGGCGAGCTCGTCGACGGAGACCTCTCGGCGCGAGGCGTCGTTCAGCTCGCGGTGCATCAGGGCGAAGTCCTTGCCTGCCCAGGCTTCGGCATAGCGCGAGGCCGCGTCCCGCTCGGGCGAGCCCGGAGCACCGGTCGCCGCCCCGGCGACGAAGGCGACCAGGGCGACGGCGCCCAGGGGAAGCATGCGGGTGAGGAGACGGCGGCGCCGCTCCACCTCATAGGGGAGATTGCTCACGAGCGGTAAAGGTAGTGGCGGCCCCAGCGGCTGCTTGTATTCGCCCGTGACCGTCGTCGACTGGGTGATCGTTGCGTTCGTGCTGGCCGTTGCCCTCTGGGGTTTTCGCGAAGGGCCAGTCGTCGGTGTGCTGCTGGCCGCCGCGACGGTCGGGTTCGTCTGGCTGGTCGGAGCGCTTGCGCTGCATGGGCCGGTGACGGCAGAGGTCAGGCGCGACGCGCGGCACTCGCTGATCCTGCGCAGCCTCGACGACGTCTTGCCTCCATCGAAATCGGTGATCGAGGCGCTGCGGCGAATCGATCCGGCGCCGACGATCACCGGCCGGGTGACGCCGGTGGCGCCGCCTGACCCCGCGATTGCCGCCGACCCCGATGTCCGCCGGGCGGGCCGCTCGGTGGTTCGCGTGCTCGGCGCCGCCTGCGGTCTTGGCGTCGAGGGCTCGGGGTGGGTGGTGGCGCCCGGAGTCGTCGTCACCAACGCGCACGTGCTCGCCGGGGTGGAGGACGCTTCGGTCGTCACTCGTGACGGCGGCTCGCTGGCGGCCTCGGCGGTCGGCTATGACACGCGCAACGACCTCGCCCTGCTCCGCATCGGGGCCGACCTTCCCGCTCTGGCGATCGCGGCAGAGGCACGGCGCGGCACTCCTGGCGCCGTGCTCGGCTATCCGCAGAACGGGCCCTATGCGGTGGTCGCCGCACGCCTCGGCGAGACTCGCGAGGTGATCAGCGAGGACTCCTACGGCCGCGGCCCGGTCCGGCGCACGCTCGCCTCGCTGCGCGGCTCGGTTCGCAGCGGCAACTCGGGAGGGCCGCTGGTCGACGCAGAGGGCAGGGTTCTAGGCACGATCTTCGCCGCCACCACGACCGGCCCCAGCGGCGGCTTCGCCATCCCCAACGCCGTAGTCCGCAACGCTCTGCGCAACACCAGCTCAGCGCCCGTAGACACTGGACCTTGCGCACGCTGAGCCGTTACTTACGTTCAGTAAGCTCTATTGCGTGGAAACGATGCCGGCGGCCGGGGAGTCGGCCGTACAGGGAGTCTGTCCGCATTTCCATGCTGCGATCGAGCTGATCGGCAAGCGCTGGACTGGAGCGATCGTCTGCGCATTGACCGAGCGGCCGCTGCGCTACGGCGAGCTGGCGAAGGCGGTGCCGGGCCTCTCGGACCGGTTGCTCTCGCGCCGCCTGCGCGAGCTCGAGGAGGAAGGCCTAGTCGAGCGGCAGGTCGAGCCGGGGGCGCCGGTGCGCGTCACCTACTCGCTGACCGAGAAGGGCGCCGAGCTGCGGCCGGCGATCGCCGAGTTGCGTAGTTGGGCTCAGCGCTGGCAGCGCACGGGCTGAGCGCGTCCCCATCTGGGGATAGCCTCGAAATATGGATCTGCCCGGGCCGTTTCCGGTAGGGCGTTACGCCCGCAAGCTGGAGGAAGAGATGCGCCGCCGCGCGCGGGTTTCGCTGATCGGCGAGGTCACTGGCCTCAGTCGCAGCAAAGCCCAGGCCTATTTCGAGCTGCGCGACAACGAGGGCGCCGTCCCCTGCGCGATCTGGCTCAACGATCTGGAGAAGCTCGACCTGCCCGAGCGGGGCCTGCGGGACGGCGCCGAGGTCGTGATCGGTGGGGGTCCCGACTACTACCGCGGAGGGGCTCAGGCGTCTCCCTCGTTTTTCTTTCGCGCATCGCACATTCGCCTGGCCGGGGAGGGCGATCTGCTCGCACGGCTCGAGGCGCTGCGCAAGCAACTCCAGAGCGAGGGGCTTTTCGCGCTGCAGAAGCAGCTGCGGCGGCCGGCGTTGCCGAAGACGATCGGGGTCGTGACCGCGGAGGGCGGCGCCGCGCGCCGCGATCTGCTCGCCGGTCTCGAGCGGCGCGGCTGGGCGGGGACGGTCGTTTGGGCGTTTGCGCCTGTGCAGGACCGCCGCGCCGCGCCGGCGATAACCGGGGCGATCCAGGACCTCGCCGCCCGGCCCGAGGTGGAGGCGATCGTCGTCACCCGCGGCGGCGGCAGCCTCGCCGACCTCTGGGCCTTCTGCGACGAGACGCTCTGCCGCACGGTGGCGATGCTGCGGGTGCCGGTGATCGCCGCGGTCGGGCACGAGCGCGACTCGACCCTGATCGACGACGTCGCCGCGGTCGCCTGCTCGACGCCCACCCACGCGGCCGAGGCGGCGGCGCCGGTCGAGTGCGCAGCCGCACGCGCGGCGCTCGGCGGACGGGCCGCCGGTCTGGCCCGGGCCGCCGAGGGGGCTGTCCGGGCAAGGACCCCGCACTTGGCGGCGCTGGCCCGCGGCCCGGCGCGAGCGCTGCGTCGCGAGCGGCTCGGCCTCAACCAGAAGACGCGGGAGATCCGGGCTGCCTCCGAACGCGGCGTCGCCGAGCGGCTCGGCTTCCAGCGGCGACTCGCCGCCGTGGTGCTGGAGCGGGCACGCCGCCGCGCCGCCGGGCCGGAGATTGAGCGCCGCCGCGCCGCCCTCCACCGTGCGGAGATCGCGCTTCGCGCCCACCAGCCCGAGCGGACGCTCGAGCGCGGCTACGCCCTGGTCGAGGACGAAGCCGGCGAGCCGATCAGTAGCGCCGCCGCGGCCAGCGCCGCGGCGCGCGTCAGACTGCGCTTCGCCGACGGACGCGTTGGCGCCAGGATCGAGGAGGACGATGAGCGAGACGCCTGAGTCATACGAGACCGCTGTGGAACGGCTGGAGCAGATCATCGACCGGCTCGACTCCGGTCAGGCCGGGCTGCGCGAGACGCTCGAGCTCTGCCACGAGGGGCGGGAGCTGGTCACCTACTGCGCGGCGGAGCTGGACGCGGTCGGCGAGGGCCTGAAGGAGCTGAAGCTTGACGAGCTGGCGGCGAAGCTCGATACCTCCGCCGCCTCGTGATCAGCCGCTGAGCTTGGCGATAGCGGACTCGAGCCTGCCGCGAGCCGCTTCGATCTCAGCCGCGCCCCACACCTGGACCACGGGTTCCTCGGGTCGCTCGAGGAAGACGTAGGCGAGCTCGACCTTGGGTGCGCTCCGCGCCTCGACTACCGCGAGCGCGTAGATCGACTGCTGGATCTCATAGCGGGCGACCAGCTCGGCAGGGCTGACGCCGCCGACGGCGTCGGTCTTGTAGTCGACGATCAGGGGCGAGGATTCCGGCTGCTCGACGAGCAGGTCGATCGAGCCGCGGAGGATCGTGCCGCCAACCGTGACCAGGATCGGGACCTCCGCCCGGCTGCTGCCGGCGCCACGCACCCGTTCGGCGAAGAAGCTCGACCCCAGCCAGGCGCGGAACGGCTCCAGTAGCCCGTCTGCCGACAGCTCCGTCCCTGCGTCGACCTCGGCGGAGGCCGCGATCCGGCCGACCAGCTCCGCCGAGGGCTCCTGCCACTCGTTTGCCTGGCTCCACTCGAGCAGCGCGTGCACCGCCCTGCCCCTGGCGGCCGCCTCCTCGCCTACGGCGGAGCCCTCGCCGACACTTTCACGGAGCACGGCGTCGCTGCCGGTCGGCGCGCCCTCGCCGTCGGCGGCGATCGCGGTGTAGGAGAGCGGCCGGGCCGGAGCCTGCGGGGACAGCCGGCCGACCAAGGGCGCGGGGCCCTCGCCGGGCTCGGGTGCCGCTGCCGGCTCCCGGCGCATCGCAGCCAGCTCCCGTGCCCGCTCGGGTGAGGCAAGGCTGACCTTGACCGCGATCTCCGATGGCTCGAAGGCCAGGTCGAGTCCCGGCCGGGACTCGGGCGCGGGGACCGCGACCGTGGAGTCGCCCTCGCGGTCGATCTCGAAGGCGGCGGCGATGCGCTCGATCACCGCCATCCCCGGGGTCGCCTGGGTGCTGGGGGCGGGATTCACCACGCCGCTCAGCAGCAGCCGTTCGCGCGCTCGCGTCGCGCCGACGTGGAAGAGCCGCAGCTCCTCCTCGGCTTCGCGCGCCTGCGCCTCCTCGTAGAGCTCGCGCTGGGAGTAGAGGTTGACCCCGCGCGCGCCGAGCCGGCGCAGCTGCATGCCGACCCGCGGCTGCTCCTGCTCGCGGCCCAGGGTCAGCAGGGGCGTCCCCGAGAAGGGCAGCAGGCCCCGCGAGAGGTGCGGGATCGCGACCACGTCGAACTCGAGGCCCTTGGCGCTGTGGATGGTCATGATCCGCACGCCGTCGTGGCCCTCGACCGCGGTCGCCGCCTGCGCGTCGGCGTCGGCGTCAGCGCGCGCCGCGAGGAAGTCGAGCAGGCCCCGCAGGTCGCGGCCCTCGGCGGACTCGAAGTCGGAGGCGAGGCGCATCAGCTTGCGCACGTTGGCGAAGCGCGCCTCGCCGGCGGGACGCATCAGCACTGCCAGGTCGTAGCCGGTCTCGGTGACGACGGCGTCGATAAGCCCCGGGAGCGAGAGCGAGGTTGCGCGGCGGCGCAGATCGCGCAGGGTCTCGGCGAAGCCGCGCAGCAGCTCGAGCTCGGCGTCGGGGATCGCCTCCAGCCGCGCCCGGTCGGCGTCCTCGTCTTCGCCCAGACCGGTCGCCTGTTCCAGCGCCGGCCAAAGGTGACGGCCCTTGCCGGCCGCGGCGCGCAGCAGCCAGAGCGTGTCCGGCGCGACGCCGCAGGCGGGGGAGGCGAGCGCCCCGAGCAGGGACTGGTCGTCGAGCGGGTTGGCGATCGTCGCCAGTAGCGTGCAGACGTCGGCCACCTGCTGCTGGGACCAGTAGCCGCGCCCGCCGACGACGTAGGGACGCAGGCCTGCTCGCTCGAGCGAGTCCTCGTGGGCGTCGAGCCTTGTGAAGGAGCGCAGCAGCACGACCATCGCGCCCCGGTCCACGCCCTGGTCTGCCAGCTCACGCAGGCGGGCGGCGAGGAAGCGCGCCTCCGCCAGCTGGTTGGCCGGGGTGCGGGCGTCGGTCGCGGGATCGAGGCGGATCTCACTGTCGTCCCACTCGTCGCGACCGGTGAGCAACAGCTCGACCGCCGGTCCCTCTCCGGGCGGGTCGGGGCGCTCCGGCGGGGCGCCCACCCGCAGCGGGCGGAAGTCTTCGCCGAGCAGCTTCTCGCCGATCGCGTTGACGGCGCCGATCACCTCCGGTCGCGAGCGGAAGTTGCCGCTCAGGGGGATCGCCGTGCCGTCGGGGCTCGCCTCGATCGCCTCGCGCCGCTCCCGGAACACCTCGAGGTCGGCGTGCCTGAACCCGTAGATCGACTGCAGCTCGTCGCCGACCACCATCAGCTGGCTCTTCGGCCCGCGCAGCGCTTCGATCAGGCGCAGCTGCAGGCGGTTGGTGTCCTGGAACTCGTCGACGAGGAGATGCCTGAACCGCGTCCGGTAGGCGGATCCCGTCTCGGTTCGCTCGAGCAGTTGCGCCGCGAGGATCTGCAGGTCCTCGAAGTCGACTCCCGCGCGCCGCTCCTTCGCCGCCGCGAAGCGCTCGGAGAAGAGGGCTAGGAGCTCCCTGGCATGGCCGTAGGCACGCCCCCCGGCGCCTGCCTCGGCGACGGCGGAGAGCGCCGTCTCGATCGCCTCCCTGTAGGCAGCCATCGGCTTCGCTTTGCTCCTCGTTCGCACCGCGGCCAGCTGCTCGAGCGTCGGCGGGCGCTCGGGGTTGGCGAGCAGGTCCAGGGACTGCTCGACCAGCTCACGGTTGGCGCTGCCGTCCTTCAGCTCGTCGACCGTCTGCGCGGCGACCTCGGCTGCGTAGCGGAGCGCGCCGGCCAGGTCCGGCGTGGGGGGGTCGGGCAGCTCCGGTTGGGCGGCCCCGCGGCTGCGCAGCTCGGCGTGGGCGTCGATCACCATTCCCCGCAGGCCGCCGACGTCGAAGGCGGCGACCGTCTCTTCCCGCTCGCGGTCGCCGCCGGCGAGGAAGGCCCCGAGCGCCTCGTCGAATGCCTCGCGGGCCGCCCGCTCTGCCTCGGGCGCGTCGATCACCCGGAAGCGGGGGTCGATCCCGACTGCGATCGGGTGGGCGGAGAGCAGCCGGTTGCAGAACCCGTGGATCGTCGTCACATGGGCGCTGCCGAGGCCGGGGAGCAACTCCCGGGCCCGCTCCGAGTCCTCCTCGGCGCGGCGCTCGATCTCGGCGCGGATCCGCTGGCGCAGCTCGGCCGCGGCCTTGTCGGTGAAGGTGAAGGCGAGCACGGCGTCGGGGGAGACGCCCTCGTCGCAGACCAGGCGGCAGTAGCGGTCGACCATCACGCCGGTCTTGCCGGTGCCGGCGCCGGCCTCGACCAGCACCTCGGCGCCGGAGGCCTCGATCGCGCGGCGTTGCTCCTCCGTTGGCCGCCGCCCACTCACCGGCTCTCCTCGTCCTCTTCGTCGTCCGTCGGCTCGACCGGGGCGCGGTCGCGGCGGCAGATCGGCGCGAAATCGCAGAATCGCGGACAGATCCCGTGGTCGCGCAGACCGGCGCGTGGCCCGGGGTCGCGGTCGATCCGCCCCGCGCGCATCCTCGCCACGATCTCGCCGGCCCGGCGGCGGGCGTCGGCGAGCAGCTCCTCGAAACCCTCGCGGTCGACCAGGTCGGTGCGGGAGATCCCGTAGGACGCGACGAGCTCGGCCGCCTCGTCCTCGAGGACTGCGCCCCGGGGGCGCCGCGTCGAGGTCCCGCGCAGCGGGTGGTAGAGGCCGCCGACGGTCTCCGCCTCCCAGAGCTCGGCGACGGCGATCAGGTAGAGCTGCAGTTGGAGCTTCGCCTCCTCCTCGAGCTTTTCGCGGGCGGTGACGGAGCCGGAGAGCTTGTAGTCGAGGACCAGGGCGCGACCGTCCGGCGCCCGGTCCACCCGGTCGATCGCCCCGTGCAGGCGCCAGCCGTCCACCTCCAGCGCCGGCCGCTCCGTCTCCTCGGCGTCGGAGAACCCCGCCTCGAGCAGCCATGGCTCGAAGCCGGCGGTGTCGCGCTGCCCCTCCTCGGCGAGAAAGCGGGCGAGCAGGCCCTCGATGCGGCGCAGCATCGCCCGCTCGGCGGGGTGCTCGCCCATCCTCCTCGCGGCGGCGGTCTCGGCGACGAGCTCATGGCCGCGCTCGATCCAGGCGTCCAGCGAGCCCGGCCGGGGGAGCGGGTCGCCGCCCGGCCGCTCCCGGTAGAGCGCGTAGAGGACGGCGTGCACGATGCCGCCCTGGAGGAGCGGGTCGGGCGTCGGGTCGAGCGGCTGGGGAGCGAGCTCGTGGGAGACGAACCAGCGGTAGGAGCAGACGTCGAAGCCCTCGATGGTGGTGCCGCCGTAGGCGGGCGCCTCGCCCAGCGCCTCGATCACCGCGGGGTTGGAGAGCGGCCCCGGCGCCCGGCTGGCGGCCTCGGCGCGGGTCGCCGCGGCCAGGCGTGCCTCGATCCGCTCGGCGACCTCGCCCTCGGCGCCCGCCGGCGCGAGCAGGGAGGCGGCGTCCGCGCTCGTGCCGCGGGCCGCGATCGCCCGGGCCAGCTCGGTCTCCGACGGGGCGTCGGCGATCCGGTGGACGACCCGGGCCAGGTCGCGGCCGCGGATCCGCGCCTCGATCGGATCCGGGTCTTCCACTCCCGGTGGCGGGTCGAGCAGGCGCCGGACGTCGTCGAGGAAGGGGGAGGGGGCTTCCGCCACCCCGTTCTCGTCGCTGTCGCGGTAGGAGAGGAAGAGCCGCTTGCGCGGCAGCGCGAGGCAGGCGTGGAACAGGTAACGCTCCTCGGCCTCGGTGTCGTGGCGTGGCGGCAGGCCAAGCGACTCCCGCTGGCCTTCGGAGAGGAACGGGTCGGCGCCCGCCGCGCCGCCACGAGGGAACTCGCCCTCCTGCAGGGAGGCGACGAAGACGTTGTCGAAGCGCGCGGCCCGCACCCTGTAGGGGTCGGCGATCCTCACCCGGTCGCCGACTGGGCCGCTCCAGACCCGAACGGCGACTCCGGCAAGCGCCTGGGCGAGGGAGTCGGGCTGCGGCGCCAGGCCATCGAGCTCCGCCCGCTCTGCCATCGCCGTGGAGATCGCCGCCGCGGCTCGCGCCTCGAGCTCCGAATCCGCGCGCACACCCATCGCCGCCGCCATCTCGCCGATCGCCACGGCGAGCGCCGCCGGGCGGGCGGCGGTCTCCCGCACCCGCAGGACGTCTGCGGGGAGCTCGCCGAACCGCTCCTCCCAGAGGTCCAGCGCGGCGGTCGCGGTAAGGATCCGGTTGCGGCGGACCCGGCGCTCGAACCAGTCGATCCGACCCGGTGGGGCGCCCGGCTGGCCGCGCAGACAGCGCAGCAGGTCCGCGGCCCTGCCGCTTCCCAGCACCGCCTCCAGCAGGGCGATCAGCGATCCACCCACCGAGGTCGTCGCGGCCGGAACCTCCGCCTCGAGCGCGACCGGGATTCCATAGGACTCGAGCACCGTCGCCAGCAGCGGGCCCCGCCGGGCCGGGTCGCGCACGACGATCGCGATCTCCTCTGGCTCGATGCCGCCGGCGAGCAGCCGCGCCACCTCGACGGCGATCGCTTCCGCCTCGCCGCGCTCGCCCGCCGAGCGCAGGTGGACGAGGCTGTCGTCGGCGGGCATCCGGCCCGGCTCGGCGGTGCCGAACCCGCGCTCGAGGTGGAAGAGGAGCGGCGCCTCCGGCGTGTTGCCCGGGTCCGCATCGAGCTTCTCGGTGGAGCCGACGCCGATCTCCCCGAAGCGCGAGAGCAGCAGGGCGGTCCGGTCCTCGAGCGCCGCGTTGCCCTCCTCGTAGGGGAGGGCAACGGTCACCTCGGCGACCGCGGCGAGCGCGCCGATCAGGTCGAGCTGGTTGCGGGTCAGGTCGTCGAAGCCGTAGATGAACACCGGTCGGGGCCACCAGCCGGCGCCCCCGGCCCTCAGTAGGTCGATCGCCTCGCGCGCGACGCCGTGCCTATCGACGAGCCCGAGCCGGTCGCGGACCAGCGCGTAGCCGGCGAACAGGGCCGCTATGTCGCCGAGGTAGGCCGAGCCCTCCAGGGTCGCCGCCACCGCCTCCACGTCAGCGGGCTCGAGGCCCGCCCCCTGGAGCTCCTCGAGCAACCGCTCGAGCGCAACTGGGAAGCCAGGCTGGCCGGCGGAGCCGCGCAGCGGACGCAGCTCCGGACGCTGCTCGGCGATCGCCGCGGCCACGGCGCCCAGGCGCTGGGCCGGGGTAAGGCCGGGACGGGGCGGTGAGCCGCCGGCCGTCGCCACCGCCTGGAAGAGCCCGTCGAAGGTCACCACCTTGGCGCCGAGCACGGCGCCCTCGCCGCAGAGCTCCCGCTCGAAGCTGTAGACGTCGTCCACGGTCGGCACGACCAGGACCGGATCGCGGTCGAGAACGGTCGTCAGGGCGCGCCGGATCCGGCCCGCGCGGCCCGAGTTCGGGGGTCCGTGGATCAGCTTCAGCGGCACTCCTCCACCTTATGTCCGGCCCCGGCGCTCGCTCCCCCGCAAGCTGCGGCTTTACGCCTGCGATTTGGCGTCTACCGCCTCACTAAATTGAGTCGCGAATTGCGCTCTGCTTCGTAGACCCGACCGACGCGATTCGGGCGATGTCGGACTCGATCGGCCGCGAGGCCCGCCGACAGCTGCTCGGCGAGGCTGTGCGTGCCTGGGTCGACGAGATTCCGGACAACGAGCTCGAGGTCCACTACGCGAAAGCCCTCTCGGAGCTCGACGAGCACGACCTGTCCATGCTCGCTGCCTGGCACGGCTCGATGGAGCTCAGCCACCCGCTTCCCAATCGGGACTTTCTCATGGCGCAGAGAGACGAGCAAACCGCCGCAGGGGAATGAACAGTTTTTCTTGACTGATGAAAGGCTGCGTGATACCGCTAGGCCACCCTGGAAACCTCGTAGCGAAGGGAGAATCATGAGGCTCATCAAGATGGTCGGCCTGGCCACGACGGCAGCGATGGCATTCCTCGGAGCTAGTGCGGCTTCTGCGCAGCACGCATTATTAGGTAGTGTCCTCTGCCATTTAGATCCCTTTACTAGAGAACCGTGCGCCAGTGGCCACTTACCCTACACAGGCGCATTCTCAGCGTTAGGCACATTCGTATCTTTATCTCCAGTGGAATACTTATGTCATCTTAAAATCAACGGAACGATAAGCGATGCTGGCGGCTTAGAAAAGCATCCCCATGGTGTACTGACAGACTATGTGCTCTCGAATTGCCATTCCTCATCGTGCGAATTAGTGACGGCTTCTGCGGAAGGGCTGCCCTGGTTACTCATCTTTTTAGGGTCGACCACATTAGGGTTAGGCACGATCCATGAGGCAGGAGAAGTCGCCCAGCAGTTCAGATGTAGGGTGTTTTTCGTTCACATCACATGTAAATACAAAAGTAAAGGTCATTTAATGACTTTTCATAGCGAGCCTGATCCGAGGATCAAGCTCTTAGAAGAGTTAAGTGAGCAGACTCCAGGATCTGGCTTCTGTCCAGATACGGTCGAATCACACTTCGACCTGAAAGTCACACCAAGCGACCTGAGTCTGCATTTACTCTAGCCGCGCTATAGCCGCAGATGAAGGAGAAGACCATGAGACTCATCCAGATGCTCGGCCTTGCCACGACAGCAGCAATTGCCACGATGGCGTTCCTGGGAATCAACTCGGCTTCCGCGCAGTTATTAGGAAGCGTCATCTGTCATTTAAGTGCCAGCACATTATCACCGTGCCCGAGTGGAGAGTTACCATTTACGGGTCCAATCAGTGCATCAGGAACATACTTATTTTTATCAGGTATCGAGATTACGTGCACCATCAAAATAGAAGGTACAGTCACAAATGCTGGATCTGCAACAACTCATCCAACAGGATCAATCACAAGCGTGACATTAACGGGCTGTTCGTCGCCCTCATGTGAATTAGTCACAGCTACAGCAGAAAGTCTGCCGTGGCCACTGACAATTTTAGGCTCCAGCACCTTAGGATTAGGCGCAATGGATGTTGCAAACAAAGAGTTCAGTTTTCGCTGTAGAGTTTTTAAAATCCACATTAAATGCCTATACGGAACTGCCACATCCAAATCCGAAATTCATGGCGATCCAAGTAAATTCGACAGCAAAAACGTCCCAAATAGTGAAGAAGGCGAATCAGGCTTCTGTCCGGATACGGCGGAATCAGATGAAAATGTGACGGTCACTCCTAGCGACATACACCTGCATTTACTCTAAAATCTAGATTGAAGTTTGGTCTCTGAGGTCCGTAAGGTCAGGGGGCGCCACAGGTGCCCCCTGACCTCTGGCGCAAGTCCTCTGGCGCAAGTCGCGTCGATTGGCTTCCCCGTTTTCGCGTCTGACGCCCCCTCTAAGTTGGCGGCCACATGGCGCTCTGCTTCGTAGACCCGGCCGACGCGATTCGGGCGATGTCGGACTCGATCGGCCGCGAGGCCCGCCGACAGCTGCTCGGCGAGGCGGTGCGGGCCTGGGTCGACGAGATCCCGGACAACGAGCTCGAGGTCCACTACGCGAAAGCCCTCTCCGAGCTCGACGAGCACGACCTCTCGATGCTCGCCGCTTGGCACGGCTCGATGGAGCTCGGCCACCCGCTTCCCAATCGGGACTTCCTCATGGGCGCCTTTGGCTCGCTCGGCGAGGAGCGGCGCGAGGCGCTGAAGCTCGCCGCCGGGTTCCGCGGCGAGGAGGCGGTCGACGCCGGCCTCACCGAGGAGGACGCGCTCGAGCTCGTCCTCGGCATGCTCTCCCCGCCGCGTCTGATGGAGCTTGCCCTGGAGGCGGTCGACCTCTACGTCTGGGACCGCGTCGGCTCCGACAACTAGCAACAGCCGGACTCCGTCTGTCATACGTGATATACTTTTTGTATGACGATGCTGAGCTTTCGAGTCGCGGAGGCAGAAGCTGCTGAGGTTCAGCGCTGGGCGGAGGCGCTAGGCCTCGATCGCTCCGAGCTCCTGCGCGACGCTCTTCACCGGCACCTCGTGCGTCTTCGCAGCGAGGTCGATGCGGAGGCATGGGAGCGCATGCCGTTGAGCGATGCGGAGCAATCTCTGGCGCAGGTCGCCGATTGGGGCCCTGCCGAGGATTGGGCGGACTGGGGCGATGCGGCGGGGTGAGGTCTGGTTCGCCGCTACGCCGGGCGGGGATCGCCCGGTATTGGTCCTCACGCGCGATCCGGTCGCCGACCGGATTCAGGCGGTCGTGGTGGCGGCACTGACTCGGACCAGACGGGAGCTTGTCTCAGAGCTGGTGCTCACCGCGGTCAACGATGGCCTTCCCACGGATTGCGTGGTCAACTTCGACAACGTCCACACGGTCCCGCGATCAGCGTTTCGTCGCCGAATCACGGCACTTTCAGATCAGCGCATGGAGCAGGCCTGTCGAACGCTGCGTGACGCGGTTGGCTGCTAGGCGAGCGCTGCGCGGATCTCGCCGATCGCCTGCTCGTTCTCCCGGAAGTGGACGGCGCTGAGGCCCGCCTTGCGGGCGCCTTCGCAGTTGACGAGGACGTCGTCGACGAAGAGGCAGGCCTCGGCGGGCAGGGCGATCCGTTCCAGGGTCAGCTCGTAGATCTTCGATTCGGGCTTGCGGCAGCCAACGAAGCCGGAGTCGACGACGTCCTCGAAGATCTCGTCGACGGGGAGCATCGGGCGCCAGAGCGGCTCCCACTCGCGCACGTTGTTGGTCAGCATCGCCATCCGGTACCCCTCCGCCTTCAGCTCGCGCATCAGCTCGATCATCGGCGGGTTCGGTTCGAGCGCCTCGAAGTAGATCTCTTTGAAGCGGTGCATCTCCGGCCGGTGGCCGAGCAGCGGCTCGAGGTGGTCGGTGAGCGTCTCGAGGAAGGCGACCTCGGTGATCTCACCGCGCTCCATCTGGAAGAGCGGGTTTTCGCCGGTGGTCTTGGTGGCCGCTTGCATGCCCTGGCCGAGCACCTCCGTCGTGATCCCGGTCCTGTCCTGGAAGGCCATGAAGGACTGGAGCAGCGGCGTCGTCAGCACGCCGCCGAAGTCGGAGACGATCGCCTCGATCCGTTTCTCAGGCATCGGCCCAGACCATCTCGTAGTGGCCGAGCCCTTCGCGTCCCTCGACCGACCAGCGGAAGAAGGCGATCTCCGCCTCGAGCCCCTCGCGCCGCACCGAGCTGGCGCTGATCAGCGTGCCTGCGCCCCGCAGCGGCCGTCCCTCCTCATCGTCGGTCCACAGCTCCAGCGTCGCCCGCCGCTGCACCCCGTCGGGCCCATACTCGGTCGAGAGCAGCGCCTCGGACACCTCCGCCGGCGCGCCGTCTGGCCCGCAGAGGACCGCGGCCACGGTCTCCTCGCCGTGCCCCCCGGCGCCGGCCGGCCGCACCGCGCTCAGCGCCAGCAGCCCGCCGTCGGAGAAGACGATCCCGATCGACCGCCGCAGCACCGCTTTGTCGGAGTCGCTCATCGCCCGGCAGCCTATTAGCGTGGGGTCGGCATGAGCCTCTTCACGATCCGCGACGTCGATCCCGAGCGAGACGCCGCCGCCTGCGCGG
Organism: uncultured Solirubrobacterales bacterium; assembly: GCA_963728045.1. Lineage (GTDB taxonomy): Bacteria > Actinomycetota > Thermoleophilia > Solirubrobacterales > 70-9 > VRUE01. The sequence goes on along the minus strand of CAVSIE010000002.1, from coordinate 254,795 downwards.
CGATCTACGCTCCGCACGTCGAGGCAAGCGCCACGTCGTTCGAGGAGCGGGCGCCCAGCGCTGAAGAGCTCACTAGCCGCATCGAGCGGCTCACGGCGACCCACCCCTGGCTGGTCGCCGAGAGCGGTGGTGAGGTGATCGGCTATGCCTACTCCTGCCGGCACAGGGAGCGCCCTGCCTATCGCTGGTCGGTGGACGTCTCCGTCTACGTTGCGGATGCGTGGGCGAGGCGGGGCGTGGGGAGGAGCCTCTACGAAGGCCTGTTCGAGGGGCTCCGGCGCCAGGGGTTTCGTGTGGCCTGCGCCGGCATCACCCTGCCGAACGAGGCAAGCGTGGCCCTCCACGAGCGACTCGGGTTCGCCCCCGTCGGCACATACCGCGGCATCGGCTGGAAGGAGGGCGCCTGGCGCGACGTCGGCTGGTGGCAGCTGGACCTGGCTACGGACGGCCAAGATCCGCCCACCGAGCCACTGAGACCGGACGCGTTGTAGCGCCCGGCTACCATTGGCCCATGTCCGAGAACGAGACTGCGGTGCTGACCGAGGACGACGTGATGGAGGCGCTCGAGGAGGTGATCGATCCCGAGCTGGGGCTCGACTTCGTCTCGCTGGGGCTGGTCTACGACGTCGAGATCGAGAAAGAGGACGTCTACGTCACCTTCACCCTGACCACACCCGCCTGCCCGATCGGCCCCCAGGTCTCCGAGCAGATGAAGGAGTTCGTCGGCGACCTCCCCGGGGTCTCCGCCGTCCACCCGAAGATGATCTTCGACCCGCCGTGGAGTCCAGAGATGATGAGCGAGGACGCCAAGTTCGCGCTCGGCTTCTAGGCAGGGATTCCGGGGTCGGGCAACTTGGGTTGTCCGACGGCCGAAACCCAAGCCTTACTTGGTTTGCTCTCGCTCCTGCGCTAGCGGCTTTTGCTGGGGCTGCGCGGGGATTCGAACCCAATAATTGCGAAAGTTGCAGAGAATCCCTCTTCTCGTTGGGATGCCAATCGCGAAGCAGCTTCACCTTGGATCTCAATGATGCGCTCGAGGACTTTTCCTAGCTCTGCCGCCACGGCTTCCCAGCCGACCGTGCCGAGAACAGAAGGCGTCCAGCTCAGGTGGAAGTCATCGCGTGCGTCGAAGGTCCCCCCTTCGACTGCGTCTCTGATGTCGCTGAAGATGTCTTTCAGAACATCTCCGTAGATGCCGGTCCGCGTCCCTTGGGGAACGAGTTTCCAGACCTCCTCGGGAAGAACGGCCCGCTCGATGGCGCGGTAGAAGTGCTCGATCGCACCCCTGCGAGGCTCGGCCCTGACAAGCTCGATGAACCTGTACTCCTTTAGGACTTTGACGTGATAGCTGACCTTGCTCAGGCCTTGGTTGAGCAGTTCTGACAGTTCATTGGGGCTGGCAGCTTTTTCGTTGAGGATTGACAAGATCTTCACCCGTATCGGGTGCGAGAGGGCCTTTGCCACATCCTCGTTTCTTGAGACTTTCCTCTTCCGCTTGGCGGGTTTCTTTCCGGTGCGCTGCTTGCTGGCCACCTTTAGCTCCCTCGGTTGTTTATTGAAATCGAGCTACTGAGCAGTTGGACGCTAGCGGTTTATTCAGAGCTTTTCCAAAGCCAAAGCTGAACGATCGAAACTTTTTTAGTATTGATGTGGGTCTAAGGGAGAGCGGTCTGCTGACGGCCGAAACTGACCCTGATTAGGAGGGAGGTGACCGCATGCTCATCGCCCCTGCGAAAGCAGTGCTTCCTACGCACTCGATAGTGAAGAGCCGCTAAAGCGCTCCACGGCGAGAGGGACCCACTGGGGTCCCTCTCGCCGCCCTCCTGCTGACCTTTTGGAGTATTCGAATTAGGAATGGGCTAAGGCCCCTCGTTGCTTCCTAGCATCGGTACGGCATCGACAGAGCACGCCTACCCGTCAGCAAGGCAACTCTGTCGATGTGCATATGGGTGGGGGTCGGCCGACCGAGCCGCCCCCCACCCGGCTAGAGCGGAGATTGTCTCAAGGGGTAGGGGAGGAGAGGTGTCGATGCGAACGCACCATCTGATCGACGTGACCGAGGATCAGGGCCGAGCTAGGCGGCGCTCCTCCAGTAGCGAGAACGAAAGGCTCAGGCGGGCGGTTCTTGACCTCGTTTACGTCCTTCGTCCTGGTCGCTATCTAACCGTTCCGATGCTTGTTCAGGAAATGCTCGCCGGTTCGGCAGGGATCGGTGAGGGCATGGAGTTTGAGTGCGCTGTGCGGGATCTTGTGGCAGAAGGGAGATTGCGATGTCACAAAAGCGTGCTGATGCCGCCCGAGTAACTGCCCTAGGTGCTTCAGCGTGCGATGTAGACAGCCTTGGCATGAACGGCTTCGTCAACTGATGCCTGCAACCCCCGACTGTCCTGATGTTGTCCTAGGACGTCGAGGCATTCCAAGCCAACTGACGTTAGGGCGCTGAGGATTTGATCTTCTGGGAAGTGGCGTTGAACATGCATGTGCATTTCATGCCCTTGATCGATGTCTGCTTTCTCGACCCTGACTTCTGCGGTGCAGACTGAGTTCGGAAGCGTGTCGCTGCTGGCTAGGCCATTCCAGGTCATTCGCATGCCGTCACGTTCGGTTATCTCTCGCTGCGAGAAGATTGTGCGATAAGTGCGAAGAGTGTTAAGGTCGAACATCAACAGCCCATTCGGCTTCAGGTTTTGGTGCATTCCCTGGAGGCCGACGAGCAGGTCGTCCATGCTCAAAAGGTTGTTGAGAACATCGCCAAGGGCCCAGACGAGATCGAACTCGCCGAGCTGTGAAAGCCTACGCAGATCGGCTACCTCTAGTCGCGCGTCGTCAGTCTTTTTCCTCGCGAGCCCAAGCATTGACGGAGACGCATCGCAGGCGGTCACTTCCCACCCGCGCCCCAGCATCGGGATAAAGCTCTTCCCAGTTCCACAGCCAACGTCGAGTAGATGGCCCTTGGTCAGCCCATGGCGCTTCAAGGGGGGAAGCAATTCATCGATCCACGCCTCGTATTCATGGTGGGCCGTGAACAAGTCATAGGTTGGCGCTGCCGCCTCGTAGGTTTCCCTCGCCTGTTTTTCCCCTGCGTCTTGCAGCCACTCGAGTTGGCTAGGGAGACGTTCATTCATGGGAAGACTCTTCCGGAGAAGTTCACGGGTCAGCTTGAACAGCTTGACAGTCATTGCTCAAATATGTCTCTCCATCGCTGGGTGGCTCGATTTCTCTTCTCGCGTTCGGACGTCAGGCCCGCGGCCGCCGGCGCGCAAGAGCGGCCAGCAGGGAACTCCAGGCCTTCGAGGAAGCCACCACCTGCATCGAGACTTCGGCTGCAGCGAAGAGGCGCTAGAAAGCGCCTCCGCAGGCTGCCCGCCTTGGCGCATTTCAGCCCTCGGTCCCTTGTCCGCCGATCCGAGCTGGTCCTCGCTTGGGGCGAGCACCTACATCTGGCGCTCTAGAGCTAGATGAGGTCCCAGATTCGAGGTCTACGGGTCTCCACTGGTTCGATCTAATAAACCAGTATGAAAAGAAGTCGTCCAAAAAAATGAGGTTGCATCGATTGATCTAGCAACTTAGGGTGCCTCTCCGCGTACCAAATTGACCCATTCGAGTGTCGAGGCTGATACCTCGCCGTGTGTGGGCTGGAGGACAAGGAGGCAGGGGATGCAGGGGATACGGCTGACCGGAGCGATGCTGGCAGCGCTGGTGGTTTTGGGAACTGGCATCGCGCTGGCCCAAGATGGCTCCGCGGACGATTCGAGCCAGCCCACTTCTTTGGGCACCATCCCTGGAGTAGAGCTGGAGGGAAGGCGAACCGCAACCTCAAAGACCCTCCAACTTCCGAGCGGCGCCCTCCGAACGGTCCTCTACGAGAGCCCAATCCACTATCGAGATGCTGATGGCAAGTGGAAGCCGATCGGCGAAGACCTCGCAGAGCAATCCGACGGCACTGGTCTCACCAATGGCCCCAACGTCTTCGACCTCACCTTGCCGGAACGAATGGGAGAGGGGCCGGTTCATCTCAACTTCGACGGCGGATGGATAGCGACCCGCCTCCTGGATTCTCCTTCGGCTCCAGCAGACGTACAAGACGCCACAGCGAGCTACGAAGCCAGCGATGGCGGCACGCGGTTCGAGCTGACGAGCCTCGCCAATGGGGTCAAGGAAGACATCGTTCTCGCGGACCCCTCCGAGCCTCGCGTCTTCCGATTCGCGCTAGAGATGTCAGAAGGCTTGAGCCCGACGCTTCTCGAGGACAGCTCGATCGAGTTCCGAGACGCCAGCGATCATGCCCTCGCCGCCATGCCAGCTCCAGTGTTGCTCGACAGCTCGCCCGAGCCGAGGGTTTCGCGCGACGTCCATTACGAACTCAAGGCCGTAGACGAGCAGAGCTGGGAGCTGACGGTCGACGCCGACAGCGAGTGGTTCAAGAGCGAGGACCTGACTTGGCCGGTGCATATTGATCCCCCGCTCGAACTGAACAGCCCGAGCCTCGACTGCACATTCGGCGGCACTCTGACCCCGGGTGTTCCCACCAAACCACTCGAATCAAAAAACGGGTGGGGCCTTTGCGGCTCGGGTGGCCAGAAAGAGCTATATGCCCGCTACCGCCAGACAAGTGGCGTCAACGAATGGACGCGCTCCCTCCTAAAGTTTGACCTAAGCGCTCTCGGCGGCATTGAAAAACTAGGGAAACAGTTCTACATACTGAGTACGAAAGTCAAAGTCCATGCTCCCGCCGCGGCCGTCAACACCTCCGGGGTGGAGCTGCGCCGTGTGACGACGAACTGGGATACCGGCGTGCGCTGGAACAGGTCAGGCAGCTGGGGCATATGGAACCTGATCGGTGGTGACTACACCGCCGAAGGCGCCGAAGTGCTGACCAGTGGCCGGGGCAGCCAGGCGGGCTGGTGGGAGTTCTCATCGCCCAGCCTGGCGACCCTAGTCGAAAACTGGCTCAACCAAAGCCTGTTGTACCCCAACCGGGGCTTGATGTTGAAGCTCCTCGACGACGCGAAACTCGAATGTTCGCCGACCTGCAAAGAACGCTCGCTCACCTTCGATTCCAGCGCCGCGACCGACACCAGCAAGCGACCCTTCATGGAAATCGTCTACTACGAGAAAGCTCCCAGCACCAGCAAGGTCATCTCACCGAATGACGGAACCAGGACCGCGCGCCGCCTCAAGTTGCGGGCGGGCTGGACCGAAGCGGGCGTTACGGGCATCACCTTCCAGTTTAGGGAGGGCAAAACGGGCTCCTTCAAAACGATCTCGCCCAGCCTGGTGCGAGATGCCCAAGGCAAAGAACCCAAATGGCCGGTTCCACCCGAAGGAAAAGGAACGCCGCCACTCTTCTTCGATGCGGCCCACGCGACGAGCGCGCTCGAAAAAGACGGCGGCCCGGTTCAGGTCAGGGCCCTGTTTGAGTCCGGCCTCTCCTCAGCCGGCTACAGCGCCCCCGTAGAAGCAACCGTCGACCGCAACATCGGCGGGACGCTCGACGCGACGACGCAGATCGGCCCCGGCAGCGTCAACCTCCTCACCGGCAACTTCACGGTAATGAGGAGCGACGTCTCGATCCCGGTCTTCGAGACTTCCCTTGAATTCAGCCGCACTCACAGCCCCCGCGACCCGAAAGCCACGGACACCGGCGTGCTGGGGCGTGGCTGGACGCCCGGCGTCCCGGTCGAAGCTGCCGGCGGCGCCGAATGGCGGAGCGTGCGCGAAGTGGTCGTCTCGGCCGAAGAAAAAGAAGAAGGGCTCGAAAACTACGTCCTGCTCATCGATCTCGAAGGCTACGAATACGCCTTTGAAAAAAACGGGTCGGGCGGCTATGTCCTGCCGCCGGAGATGACGGGCTGGCTCCTCACCAAGAACGAAAGCGGGAGTGAATTCTCCCTCACCGATCCCGATGGCAACCGCACGACCTTTGAAAACAGCCCAGGCGGAACCGAGTACTTGCCTAAGTCGGTGTCTACGACCGGCGCCGGCAACAAAACGCGGATGGTCTACGAATTCGTAGGTCCCAACCGACGACTCAGCAAGGTGATCGGGCCGTCGGCGTACGAATGCACGGATAAAGAAGCGCAGGCGATGCCGGGGTGCCGGACGCTCACTTTCCAGTACCTCCCGGCGACCACCTGGGGCGCTCCGGGAGCCTATGGCGATCGCCTCGCCTCGATCACCTATCACGCCGCAGTAGGCAGCGGCGGGCTTCCTTCGATGAAAAGCTGGCAGGTGGTGAGCTACAAATACAACTCCGAAGGCAGGCTGATCGAGGCATGGGACCCGCGGATCTCGCCAGCGCTTAAGGAGACTTATTCCTATGAATCGGCGGGGCAGCTCAAAACGATCACGCCTCCGGGGGAGGAGCCGTGGAGCTTCGGATACGGCGCTCACGACGGCGAGAAAGCAAACGGGCGCCTGATCAGCGTCAAACGGGACAGCCTGCTCAGCAGCCCCTCCGTTGCGCAGACGACGATCGCCTACGGGGTGCCGACCAGCGGCACGCCCTACGAAATGAGCGGGACCACGGTCGCCAACTGGGGCCAGACAGACATTCCGACCGACGCGACGGCGGTATTCCCGCCCGACGAAGTCCCGGCGACGCCGCCAAGCAGCTACTCACGTGCGACGGTCTACTACTTGGACGCCGAAGGTCAGTTGGTCAATACCGCAACCCCGTCTGGCGCCGGCACCTCGGCACCTTCGATCACGACGAGCGAAACCGACGAGCACGGCAACGTAGTGCGCGAGCTCAGCGCCCAGAACCGTCTCAGAGCGCTCTCTTTCGGATCCGAATCAAAAACTAAATCCGAACAACTCGACACCAAACGGGTCTTCTCTGCCGACGGCGTGCAACTGGTCGAAGAATGGGGGCCGCTGCACGACACTCGGATCGCCGAAACGGGCGAAACCGTTCCGGCTCGCGCCTACCGCTCGATCGAATACAAAAACCCCTCGCCCCCGTCCGGTGAGCCTGCCTACAACCTGCCTACGCGTGAAACCGCCGGGGCTGTCTTTCCGAATAAAGGCGGCGTCGCCGATCAGCGCATCACCGATACCGAATACAGCTGGACGCTGCGCAAGCCGACCGTCACGATCGTCGATCCGGGAGGGCTCAAACTCAAGACGCGTATCGCCTACGACGCAAGCGGGCAGGTCACCGAACGAAGCCTCCCGGCCGAACCCGAAGGCAAAGACGCGCGGACGACCAAGATCGTCTACTACGGTTTCCTCGGGCCAGCAGAGTGCCTCCTCAAGCCGGCCCTGACGGGGTTGCCGTGCAAGGTGGAACCCGTCAAACAGCCCGGCACGGCAGGCCAGCCGGACCTCCTGGTCACTAGGATCCCTTCCTACACCGGGTTCGGCCAGCCGACCGAAGTGATCGAAAGCCCCGGTGGCACGTCCGAACCTTCCAAGGTTCGCAAGACGATCACGACCTACGACGAAGCGGGTCGGATCACGCTGGTGAAACGCGAAGGCGGGGGGGTCCCGGTCCCAACGATCGAGACCCTCTACGACCCTTACAGCGGCCGCTCTACTACTCAGCGCTTCGTCTGCGAAAGCGCATGCAAAACGAGCATCGACTACTCGACCTCCTACGGCTCCCTGGGCACCGGTAAAAAAGAATTCAACTATCCCGCGGGCAGCGCCTTCGACGCCCAAGGCAACCTCTGGGTGGTCGACAACAACAACAACCGGGTCCAGAAGCTCGACTCCGCAGGCAACTACGTCTTTGAGTTCGGCGGCCTGGGGTCTGCCAAAGGCAAACTCAGCGATCCGATGGACATCGCGATCGACGCCAAAGGCGATCTCTGGGTCGCCGATAGGGGCAATAGCCGAGTCCAGAAGTTCAACCAAAAGGGGAATACCTGGACGAATTCGGTTCCCTGGGCTCCACCGACGGCAAATTCTCGAGCTACGGGCCGAGGAGCATCGGGATCGATGCCCAAGGAGAGCTGTGGGTCAGCGACTACAGCGGCCGCGTGCAGGAGTTCGATGCCGAAGGCAACTTCATCAAAGCGGTTGGCCAGTTCGGCGAGTCAGCCGGCCTTGACGTTGGCGAGGGCAAGGTCTGGGTCGCCGATTGGACCAAACACCGGGTCAGCGTCTTCTCCGCAGCCGGCAAACCTCTCTTTGATTTCGGTAGCCAGGGCTCCACCGAAGGCAAACTGATCAACCCGGATGCGGTCGAGGTCTCCAAAGCCAATGTCTGGGTCCTCGACGCCGGCAACGATCGCATCCAGCAATTCGACACCGACGGTAAATACGTCGCCCAATTCGGCGAACCAGGATCGGGTCAGGAACAGTTCAGCCTGAACTGGCCATCGGGGCTCACGGCCGATTCGGCTGGCAACGTATGGGCGTCCGACTCTGGAAACAACCGGATTCAGAAGTGGAATCTCTTTAATAGCTATGACCGTCAAGCGACGAGGACGATCTACGACACACTCAGCCGCCCGATCAGCTACGAAGGCGCCGACGGCAACCTCTCGAGCACGGGCTATGACCTACTAAGCCGACCGGTGATCACCAGCGACGGCAAGGGCGCGCAGACACGGACCTACGACCCGACCTCGGGCTTGCTCGTGCAGCTGAACGATTCCGCGGCTGGCACCTTCACCGCGAGCTATGACGCCGACGGCAAACTGGCCGAAGTGGGACTGCCGAACGGCCTCACGGCAGAGATCACCTACGATGAGGTCGGAGCCCCCGTCCATCTCAGCTACGAGAAGACGACCAACTGCGTCTCCGAATGCACCTGGCTTGATTTCGACGTCGAAGAGTCGATCCACGGACAGTGGCTCAGCCAAACCTCGACGCTGTCCTCCCAGCAGTACTCCTACGACAAAGTGGGAAGGCTGACGGAGGTCAAGGACACGCCGAAAGGTGATGGTTGCACCACCCGCACCTACAACTACGATAAAAACACCAACCGCGAAAGTCTAATCACGCGGGAACCCGGCATTGGTGGCGCCTGCGACGTCAGCTCTCCCGGCAAAGAACAGATCTATAAATACGACGCCGGAGACCGCCTGCTCGGCTCTGAAATCGTCTATGACGACTTCGGCCGGACTGCGACTCTTCCCAAAGCGTATTCGGGCGGTGGAACGCTTGCCTCCACCTACTACAGCAACGACCTGATCAGAAGCCAGACCCAGGACGGGATCACCAACACCTATGACCTCGACGCCTCCCTGCGGCAGCGCCGACGTGTCCAAACAGGCACCAAAAGCGGCACGGAGATCTATCACTACGCCGCCGCCTCCGACTCCCCAGCTTGGATCGACCGCGGCTCTGCGTGGTCGCGTAACATCGGAGGCATCGGCGGCGAACTGGCCGCGATCGAGGACAGCGAACAAGGCACGACCCTGCAGCTGATCAATCTGCATGGCGACACTGTTGCCACTGCAAGCCTCGATACTAAAGCGACGAAACCGCTGGCCACCTTCGAGTTCGATGAGTTCGGGAACCCGAAAGGATCATCGCCGGGGAAGTTTGGCTGGCTTGGCGCCAAGTTGCGCCGTACCGAGCTGCCCTCCGGCGTGATCCAGATGGGGGTAAGGAGCTATGTGCCGGCGATGGGAAGATTCCTGTCCCCCGATCCGATTCGGGGCGGCTCGGCCAATGCTTATGAGTATGCTGCCGGCGACCCGATCAACAATTTCGACCTGACGGGCGAAAAGTGCGTTGGCTCCGCGGCTTGGGTCAAGCGATGCAAGGCATTGAAGACCATTGCCTGGATGAAAAGGTCCAACAAGAACCGTGCCATAATCTTGAGGTTCAAAAGTAAGCGAGCCGCAGAATTCTTCGCTTACTCCCTCAACAGGAATTACCTCAAGGAGCTGCAACAGAAAGTTGGCAAGTGGAAACGGGAAGAATTGACTAACCTATATAGAAGGGCGAGAGAATCAAGGATTCGGGAGTCGTTGCTGCCGACCGATCCGTTCGATTGTGACGATCTGGGGATTGTCGGTGTCCTTGTTGGGACCGGCCTAACTCTTGCCAAGGCCCCGATGGGGGTGGCTCTCATTATCGGCAGTGCAACGGCCGGACCAGAGATAGCTAGCAAGGCAGGTGCATGTTGATCGGCTCACCGGGAGACGACTCAGCCGCTCGCTCGGGTGGACTCAGTCGCTTGTCCAAGGCTGTTCTGATCGCTTACATGGTGATCATGTCGATCCTTGTGATAGACGTGCTAGCGACTGAAGGCATCGGAAAGTCCGCGGTGGGACCCATTGGGGCCCTGCTCATTGGAGTCCTTCTCTGGTTTCGCGAACGGGGGTCGAGCACACCTGATTGAGCGCTCTGCCGACGGTAGCTCTCGATCTCCTTAACGCCGTGATCCCATGCCTTCCTTTGGCTGGCCCTCTCCCCCAACTCGGTCTTGACGTAAAGTTGAAGAAGACAGGATCCGAATACCTCGCTTGTTGAGGCAAGGGACTATGGACCCAACCTAGTCCCTTTCTTCTTTGGCCATATCAGCCAAGCGGGCCTCGGCCCGTATGCGGAAGTCGGTGTATCCATCGAAGATGGGAGACGAGAGATCGGGTTCGTGATCGGCGTCGATGCGATTCAGCTTGCCGCCGGTAAGGTCGAGATTGAGCAGATAGGGCCGTCCAGCCTTTGTTACGCCCGGTATCTTGACGTGGGAATAGGCAGAGTCTTTTCGCGCATACTCAAGTGCAAGATCGATCGTGTCTCGCAAGTTGAGTTCCTCCCAAGGCTCCATCTGCGCCGGTCCCATCGTCCGCCTGAGGTGGTCCACACGGATTTCCCAGTCCACTCCCATCGCTCCCATTGTATTCGGAGTTATGTGACGGCGAACTAGCTGTTCCTTCGGGGTAAGGGGCTGCTGACTGAGATGGGGGCAAACATATAACGGTAGGGCGAGGACTGATTGTAGATGAGGCTCCAGCTTACGGGCTTATCCGCGTCCGAGCCAGCAGCCGGCCGTCATCCATTTGCGGGGTCTTGTTCGACCCCAAGAGAATCTGGACTAGGCGTCCTTGGGCCTCTGCTGAAGACATGATGGAGTGCCTTGGTCTGCGATATTCTTCTTGATCGTGGAACTTGAAAGCAAGATAAAGTTGGCCTTGGTAATCGCCTCTTTGCTCGGAGTGGCATACGGTTTGATTATGGGAGATCTGTGGCCTGCCGCGGCCTGTACAATTAGTGCATTCTGCGTATCGGTTTCTTACCGCAGAGCAGCTCGTCTAAGTTAGCCCAGCGTTTCCACCACCGCTTCGCGTTGGTCCCTTGAGGTCTCCTTGCTGTTGAAGCGCACGATCTAGCTGTGGTTTCCAATATCCTTCGTATCAATGAGACTGCAAGGCAAAGGAATCTGGTTCTGGCAGCTGCGAGTCTGCTCGCGATGGCATACGGTCTGATCGAGGGAAGGCTGTGGCCTGCGGCGGTCTGTGCACTAGGGGCGCTCTGGGTATTGGATGCTTACCGCAGGGACAAGCGGAGCGCGGAATCGTTTACCAAAGAGGAGTCCGCCGGCTAGCTAGCGGCCGATGGCTACACTGGGCACTGGGGACGGTCTATGACGTTGCTTCAGAAAGTCGCGCTCGTGCTTGTAGCCGCCTGTCTGGTTCTGAGCGGCTTGGCCTTGATTCGGGGAGATTTCGGTTCTGCGGCACTCGGCGTCTTCGTGGCAGCATGCGGACTGATTACCAACTTCGGGGATTGCCTACTAGACTGCCGTGGAGGCGGAAAGCTAGGAAGGACCGCGAGCCGCAACAGCGATTCTGAGGCGCCGCATAGGTGATGAAAACACGAGTCTGGCGCTGGTTCAGCTTTATAATTTCCTGCTCGATCTGCCTGGTTCTTTGGGGGGTTGGAGTTTGGCAGCTTGCTTTTGGCTCTATCTCTCTTGGCACTGCTCTAGTGATTGCTGGTGGACTCAGTCTGCTTTGGCTGCTTGCCATTAGAAATCGTGAACCAGGGAGTGGTTTGGAGGGCACTATTCAAGTCATAGTTGAGTTCTTCAGTACGCCCCGCTAGGAGGACCGTGAGCCGGATTCTCAATTCAGCGGTCGCGGCATTGGCCGTTGTTGCCTTTGTGCTTCTGGCCTCGCAGGGGTCCTTGGCGCCGGCCTCCAGCGGACCTTGGTACCGGCTGGCGCTTGAGCAGGGCGAATGGCAGGGCTATGGCTGGTCGGTAGGCGCTTCGGGTCCCGGGCACGAGCCCCTGCGGGAGATATGCGCCATGGTCTCGGTGCTCGAGCCCTTCGAAGAGGGTGCTCCTTTCATTGAAGGGAGCGATTCGAAGGTTTGTGGCGCTATGCCAGATGCAAAGATCTCAATGGCCCTGGGAGAGACCCTCGTCTCTGACGCATCCGAGTTAAGCCTGAACGTGGTTTTTTATCGCCCGATCGTGCACAAGGTCGCGTTCATCCTCGGTACGGGAGAGCGCCGGATCTACATGCCGCGTGTGCCGGAGATTCCCAACCGATCCCAAAGGGGCATTCCTGTCTTCAGGTATGTCGTCGCATCTTTCCAAGGCGAGACCTGCGTCCGACGCATCACCACCTTCGACCGCAGGGGTGGAGTTATCCGGAGTGAAAGGGCCGAAGGCTGGTGCCCAAAGCACGATGACTAAGTCCGCTTCGTCCCCATGGTTGTCCCTATGGCTCGCAAAAGCATTCTGCGGGGTCATAGGGGTCAGCTTCTGGCCCATCCCGTCCCCAGGAGAGACCTTCGCTCATTAGCTCAGGCACAGGTTCGAATCCTGTTGGGCGCGCCTGGTCCGAGTCAACCTGCCAGGTTGGCGATCCGTTCCCAATGGGCGTGAACGAGCTTTGCCCGTGTATGGCTTCCGGTCAGCTTCACCCCTGGCCTGCCAGGTAGGTCGACTGTCAGGTCCCCGGTCCAGCGATTCGCGGGCTTTGCGCCGCGGGCGAAGTGGGCTGTGCCAGAGAACGGGGCCGGAGGGCTAAGGGTCGCGGCTTTGACTTTGGGGTCGTATTCGAAGGCGTGGGAGGGAGCGAGCATGCCAATGAATCTCAAGATCCGGACCCCTTCCTTCTCTTCGGAAACCGAAGCTTCGAGGAGAACCCGAGCCCGTGGCCGGTTCTTGAGGGCTCTCAGGCGCAGATTCTGTTTTCGCCCGCCATCGACGACCTCCAGTTCCGCCCCGGGGAGGAGCGGGCCGGTTGTCGTCCCGTGGCCCGGACATACGAGGTTGAGCAGAGGCCCGAGATCGCCGCGGGCCGTCGTGGCTTCGACTTTTGTGTAGCCCTGCTCGCCGCGGAACTCGATTGTGCCTTCGTAGTAGCCCGAGTCGAAAGTGACAGGCTCTCTGTCGCACACGGAGCGAGCTTTGCGCGGCTGGCCTGAAGGGCGGAAGGTGACCGCGATCTCGCCCAGCGCGGCAAGATCCGCCTGGATCGAGTTTTCGGTCACCGTCCCCGGGGCTGAATAGGCCGCAGTGCCGTGCTTGCCGGTCACGAAGACCATCACCGCTGCAGGTCTGCCTCTCCACGCCCGAGCGCCGAACACGAAGATCGAATAGCCATTGCTTGCCCGTATTTTGAAGCCGCCGGGCGGTACAAGCGGCTCACCGGCCTTTTCCTCTACCTGTAGGCGCTGCGAGGCAGGCCACGGGATGTCTGCGTGAGCGGGCGCGGCAACGAAGATCGCGACCAAGGAACCCCAAGCCAACAGTCGGATTAGCTGACCGCTCACCGGCGCCACCATAGGAGGTTCTCCGGCAGGCTGAGGGCGATAGGGGGGCAGGCGGCGGAGTCGGCCTGATCGCCAGAAGAGAAAAGGCCGCCCGTAGGCGGCCTTTTCTCTATTAGACTGAGTTACGGTTAGCCCGGCTGAGTTACGGTTAGCTGCCGGTACGGGTGCGCGTCTGGGTTCCTCCGCGCGTCCCGGTGTTCGTGTTAGTGCGTGTGTTCGTGTCGTTGTCGTTGGTGGTCCCGCGGGTCGAGTCGCCGTTGCGGCTGGTGTCGTCCGTTCCCATTCGGGTCCGTGTGTCGTTGTCGTTGGTTGTGCCTCGGGTCGATTTGCCGTTGGCGCTGGTGTCGTCGGTCGCCGCGGCGCTGGCGTCGTCGTCATCGTCGTGACCGCCGCCGGGGCCGCTGTTGTCATCGTCATCGTGACCGCCGCCGGGGCCGCTGTTGCTGCCCTTTGCGACCGCGGCCGGCACGTCGCCGATCAGGCCCGCTGCGTTGGCGGCCCAGAAGAGCGGCACTGCGCCGAGGACCAGAAGCGCTAGGAAGAGCGCCCCGACTTTCCGCAACGCCGGCGTTTGCCCGGGGAGCAGAGCATCGCCTGCCTGCAGGTTGCTGAAGACACGCGCCGCGGGAGATACCGCTTGCGTCCCGGTGCTTTGCGTTGACATCTTGCCCTCCTCGTCCTGCATAGATGGTCGGTTACCCGCTTGGGTGTTCAGTTAACCCGAGCACCGGCCCAAGATCACGCGAGGTCAGACGCCGATCGCGCCGCGCCGCGTGAGGCTGATCTTGCGGGGCAGCTCGGCGACCAGCGGCTCGAGTCGCTCGACCACCTCGCCGCAGCTGGGGCGGCGGGCCGGGTCGCGTTCGAGGAGCTCGGCGAGCAGCGTTCGCAGCGCCTCCGGCGCCTGGGTCGGCAGCTCACGCGGCTCCTGCTCCAGCTGTGGGAAGCGCTCCGGTCCCTCCTCGCCGGATCCCGCCGGAAACGGCTTCTCGCCCGACACTGCGTGGAAGAGCGTCGCTCCCAGCCCCCAGGCGTCCGCGGCCGGCCCGATCCGTGCGCCCGCCGACTCGCCCACGCACTGCTCCGGGGGCATATAGGGGTCGGTGCCGATCGGGCCCTCCGTCTTCGTGGCCCGATCAAGGGTGCGGGCGATGCTGAGATCGATCAGCCGCGGCGGCACCCCCATCACGATGTTGTCGGGCTTGACGTCGAGGTGGACGTAGCCGGAGTTGGCCATGTGCTGCAGGGCGCCGGCAACGTGCACGGCGAGGGGGAGGAGCTGCTCGAGTCCGATCGCCCCGTCGCGCCTGATCAGGCAGCGCAGGGAGGGCCCCTCCAGGTGCTCGATCAGCACGTGCGGGTACGGCCCGTCGAGGACCGCGCCGAAGCTGCGTACCAGCACCGGGTGCGCCAGCTCGCCCAGGACCCGGACCTCGCGCGCGAGGTCGCGCAGCGCCTTCTCCTCCGTCGCCTGGTCGGGGCGAAGAACCTTTGCCACGCCGAGGGCGAAGAGCGACTCGTCCCAGACCAGGCAGACCTCGTAGCGGTTGCCGCCGCCGATCGTCTTCAGAACGATTCGGCCGGGAGCGATCTCGCTGCCCTCCTCGAACTCCCAGCTCGCGTGCTCGCTCACCCTCAGAAGGGTAAGCCCACCGAGGTCTCGGCTAGCATCGGGCAATGCGCTGGGCCGCCAAGCTGGACCTCGCGGCCGGCATCCTGCTCGGCCTTGCTGTCGGCCTCGCGCTCGCGTACCTGGCGATCTTCGTTGTCGGCGGCGGAGGGGACGCGTCCTCGTCCTCGGTGCCGGCCCCAAGCTCCTCAGAGAGCCGCTCTAGGACCGCTGAGCCTGAGCCCGCCGAACCCGCGGGTCGAGCCGAGCCCCAACCGCCCGGGCAAAGACGATGAGGCGCTGGGCGGCGCTGTAGAGCGGGTGACAGGTGGTGAGGACGAGGCGCTCGTAGCCGACCTCCCTGACCACGCCGACGGCGCTGGGGTCGACGATCTCGGTCTTCTGCACCCGGTAGACAATGGTCGCGTAGGGCATCTCGAGCACGATCCGATCGCCACGCTCCATCGAGTCGGCGTTGCGGAAGGGCGCCCCATAAGTGGTGCGGTGGCCGGCGATCCCGACCGTGCTGCCCTCGCCGGGGAATGGGGTCTCGGGGAAGTGCCCGGGCCCCTTCTCGAGGCTGGCGGTATCGGTGCCATGGACCACGACTGCGTCGAGATCCATCCCCTCGGCCTCGATGCGCCCGATCGCCTCTCCGGTGTCGACCTGGTTGCGGAAGCGCTGCGCCAAGGCGGCGATCTGCAGCTTGCGGCTGCGGATCTTGGCGACCTCGCGCTCGGCGGCGCGGCTTGGGAAGCTCGCTTCGGTCTCGCTGAGCTGGTCCTCGGCCTTGCCCTGCTGGACCGAGGCGTAGATCGAGGAGAGCGGCTCCTCGTAGAGCAGGGTGACGCCGATCTCGACGAACAGCACGAGGCCGGCGGTGATTAGGGCGACCGAGAGGATGTGGAGCAGGCGGGCCATCGACCCTGGATCTTCCACTGCCCGGGGGCTATCCGCAAGCTACGGCTGCGTGGCTACGTGCGCGGAAGAGGCGACCGCGCCGAGCTCGCTGCCGTTGGTGACCGGCCCCTGTGGCGAGGGACCGTACTCGCTGAGCGCCCGTTCGTAGTCGTCGTGGCGCCCAATGTCGAGCCAGAGGCCGTCGTAGCGGTAGGAGCCCACCCGCTCGCCGGCGTCGATCAGTCGCAGCACCAGGTCCGGGATGTCGAGCGTCCCCTCGGAGGGGATGTGGCGCAGTGCCCGCGGTGAGATCACGTAGACGCCCATGCTGACCGTGTAGTGGATCTCGGGCTTCTCTTCGTAGTCGACGATCGGGGCGGTCGCCGCGGCGCCGTTCCCTTTGACGCGGAGAACGCCGTAGTCGACCTCTACGACCCGCTGTTGGCAGGCGAGGGTCAGCGCGTTGTCGACGTTCAGGTGGGCCTCGTACAGCTCCTCGTAGTCGAGGGTGGTCAGCACATCGCCGTTCATCGCCAGGAACGGCTCGTCGAGGCCGTCGATCTCCCTCAGGGCGCCGGCGGTGCCCTGAGGTTCCTCCGCTTCGCTGTAGCCGATCCGGACTCCGTGCTCGGAGCCGTCGCCGAAGACGATCTTGATCAGGCGGGCGAGGTGGTCGACGGCGAGCGTGACGTCGTCGAACCCGGCCGAGCGCAACTGGCCGACCACCACGTCGAGGATTGCCCGGTCTCCGACCGGCAGCAGTGGCTTGGGCAGCACGGTCGTATAGGGACCGAGTCGCGAGCCTTTGCCTCCTGCCAGGATCACTGCCTTTCTGGACATGGACTTCTTTTCGACCTGCGACGCCGTTACTTGAGGCCGGCATGTTCCATGCCAGGCCGTCGCCTCTGGACGCATGTTCGAGATTGGCTGCAGCTTCAAATGCGGCGCTCGGTGGCCCGACGCCGTATCGTTTTGCACCCCTCCTGGCCACGCAGGCCAGGAATCCATGATGAAGGCCCTTCCCAGAGAGCAGACCGCAACCCGGCGCGGCGCCCTGGACGATCCGCCCGCGGTCGTCCTGGGCGGCACCGTGACCGCGCTCTCGGTTGCTCGCAGCCTCTGGGAGGCTGGGGTCCAGGTCCACGTCCTCGATCGCGGCGACTCGCCGGCACGCGTGTCGCGGCAACGGGCCAGCTTCGTCGACATCGGCGGGCCGGGCATGCAGGACCGCATGCTGGATTGGCTCGAGACGGCGCCCGAGGGCGCGGTCGTCCTCGCCGGCAGCGATGACGGGCTCGAACTGATCGCGCGCCACGGCGCCGAGCTGGCGCGGCGCGGACTGCGCCCTATGGAGTCGGACGGCGAGGTGCTGCTGGCGATGCTGGACAAGCAGCGCACCTACGAGATCGCCGAGTCAAACGGGATCGGGATCCCGAAGACGATCCACCTGCGCACGGTTGCCGACGCGGAGGAGGTGGCCGGCGAGATCAGCTATCCCTGCCTGCTGAAGCCGAACCACGCCCACCTCTTCCGCCTGCGCACGAAATCGGACGCGAAGGCGATCATCCCCGGCAGCGCCGAGGAGTTGGTGGGCGAGCTGGAGCGGTTGGAGGGCCTCGACGTCGAGATGCTCCTCACCGAGGTGATCTGCGGGGTGGATGACGAATTCGTCTCTTACTACAGCTACATCGACGACGAGGGGGCGCCGCTGCTGAGCTTCACCAAGCGCAAGATCCGCCAGTACCCGCCCGGGTTCGGGATCGGCACCTTCCATGCGACGACGCACGACCCGGAGGTGGCGGAGCTGGGGCGGCGCTTCTTCGAGGCGGCGGGGCTGCGCGGGCTCGGCAACGTCGAGTTCAAGCGCGACGGCCGCGATGGCCAGCTCAAGCTGATCGAGTGCAACGCCCGCTTCACCGCCTCGAACGAGCTGATCCGGCGCTCCGGGGTCGACCTCGCCCTGTTCTCCTACAACCGGCTCCTGGGGCGCCCCACCCCTGCGGTCGACGCCTACCGTGACGACCTTCATCTCTGGGAGCCCGTCAACGATACCCGGGCCTTCCTCGTCTACCGGCGGCGCGGCGAGCTCAGCCTCTCCGACTGGGCGCGCAGCGTCGCCCGCCGGCAGGTCTTCCCGGTGGCTCGCCTGAGCGACCCGCTGCCGGCGATCGTCCGTCACGCCGGGAAGCTCCGGCGGATACGCGGTCGCGGCAGTGGCGGACAGGCCCCGCCGTCGACTGGGCTCAGCGGAGTCGGAAGCACGTCGTCCGTCTCCGAGCTGGCGCCCTCGGTGACCTCGCAAGATGGATCTTCTTGATCACATGGCTCGACTAGGTCGCCCCGGTCGCACGCTGAGCGCCAAGCTCGACCTGCTTCGTTTCGCCGGGCTGGGCTATTACCTTCGTCGCGCCCGCGACCAGCCGAGCTTCGGGAAGCTCGGCAAGCGTGCCCGCGATGCCTTCTACGAGCAGATGTGGCGGGAGACGGCAGCAGCCGTGGGCGCGCAAGCGGTCGTTCTGGGCCCTGGCCGCCTGGAGCTGATTCGCGGCGCGAAGAGCACCCGCGTCGACCGCCAAACCGTCGGGCTCGATCCCCAGCAGGCGCTCGACATCGCCATCGACAAGACCGAGGCGCATCGCCTCCTGGCCGACGCCGGGGTCACGGTCCCGAGGTACGTCGAGTTTCGCTTCGGGGACCAAGCGCCCGCGCAGGCTTTCCTGGAGCGCTCCGGCGGTCCCTGCGTGGTCAAGCCGGCGGCGGGCACCGCCGGCGGCCACGGCGTCACCGCCGGAATCGTGCGCCCCGCCGATCTGCGCCGGGCCTGCACGTACGCCGCGCAGGAAACGGATCGACTGCTGATCGAGCAGCAGGCTCCTGGCGCCGTGTACCGGCTGCTGCTGCTGGAGGGAGAGCTGTTGGACGTCGTCCGCAGCACGCCGGAGCGGCTCACCGGTGATGGCAGGACCCCGATCGCCAGGCTGATACAGATGGAGAACCACCAACGAGTCGCGGCGTTCGGCGCTGCCGGCCTTGCGGTTCTCGGCGTCGACCTCGACCTGGCGCTGACGCTCGAGTCCGCGGGGCTTTCGCTTTCGTCGGTTCCCGTTGCCGGGCGAAGCGTGCCGATTCGCAGCATCACCAACGGCAGCGGGCCAGAGCGGTGCGAGACCTACGCCGGCCCGATGGCGGACAGCATCAAGGAGGAAGCACGGGCGGGCGCCAAGGCGCTGGGGTTGAGGCTGGCCGGGGTGGATGTCATCACCCCAGACCCGACCCGGCCGCTGCACGAGGTGGGCGGCGTGGTCAACGAGGTGAACGGCAGGCCCGGCCTGCACCACCACTACCTCGTCGCTAGTCAAGAGCAGGCGACGCGCGTCGCTATCCCGATTCTGGAGCGGCTGCTTCGCTGAGTCGCTCGTCCAGCAGGGCGAGCACTTCCGCGCCGCTCTCCGGACGTTTGCCTCCGAATGCCTCGCACACGCCGGTCTCGGCAACCCGTCGCAGGGTCGCGGCGGCCGCGGGCGCGAGCAGGGGGTCGATTCCGGTTTCCCGCACGACGTCGGCAGAGCTGTCCAGCTCTTCGGCACGGCGCCCGGCATGGACGGCGAGCGAGCGCAGGACGCGATCCGAGAGATCGGCGAACGACACCCGCTCACCGGGTCCCTCGACGCTGGCCACGAGCCTCTCCTCGAGCCCGCAGCGTCTCGCCGCGAGGAGCGTCTCGACGACGAGCGCGTCTCGGCCCTTCATGTAGACGCTGCGCAGCAGCTTCAGCTGTGTAGCCCGCCCGGCGGGGCCGTCGAGGTCCTCGATCGAGATCCCCTCGCAACTCGCAAGCTGCTGGAGCTCACGCGCTCCGTGGCCGCTGGCGACGATCGGGATCGTCGCATCGGGCACCGCGACGGTTCCTAGCACGGCGCCGTCGACGTAGCGCCCGCCCGAACGCTCCACGGCTTCCGCGCTGGCCTCCTTGTCGGCCACCGCGGCCGCGGCCAAGTCGACGTAGAGGGCGCCGTCGTCGAGGAGCTCGGCGCTGTGCTCCGCCACTTTCCGTGAGCTTCCCCCCGAGACAACGGAGAGGACGGCGTCGGCCCCCTGAAGCGCATCCTCGAGCGCGGCGATCGGCTCGACGCCCGCCGCCCGCATCCGCTCGGTCCGCGCAGCGAGCGCTGTCGCGCCGAGGTCAGGTCGGGCCCGCGTCCACGCGCGCATCTCGTGCGCGCCCGAGTCGCCGAGCCGCCGCGCCAGGGCCGCGCCGAGTTCGCCGAAGCCGATGAAGGCGACGAGAGCCACGCGAGCGGCGCTCAGCCGCTGCCGTTTGCGCCGAGGCTGTCCTCCGCCAGGCCGTGCTCTAGCAGGAGCCGGTCCACCCACTCGTTCGTGAAGTCTCCTTTTGCGACGGCGGCCACGTAGTCGGATTCTTTCCGCGCCCCGGCCCGCAACCGCTCGAGCAGATCGTCGGCGATCGTGCGCGGGATGACCACGACGCCGTTCAGGTCTCCTACGACCACGTCTCCGGGATGCACGACAACGCCGCCGGCGGAGACGGGGCAGTTGATCTCGCCGGGACCGCGATGGAGCGGTCCGATCGGCGTCACGCCGCGGGCGAAGACCGGAAAGTCCCCCAGCCCTCGGATGCCCTCGAGGTCGCGTATGAGGCCGTCGATGACGAAGCCGGCGATCCCGCGGTGGCGCGCCTTGGTCGAGATCAGGTCGCCGAGCACCGCGGTCATCGTCGATCCGCTCGTGTCGACGACGATGACGTCACCGGCCTTGGCGATGTCGAGCGCCTTGTGGACCATCAGGTTGTCGCCTGGGTACACCTTGACGGTGCAGGCGGAACCGACCACCTTGAGCCGGTCGTCGGTCAGGTTGCGGATCGTCGGCGCCATCGTGTAGAGCCGGTTCATCAGGTCGGACGCGGCGGGGGTCTCGAACTCTCCCAGTCCGGCCACGGTCTCCGGGCTGGGGCGGTCCACACTCGTTTCGATGCGGAATCCGGGCCCGGGGTGCAGGGCGGCGGACTGGGGTTTGTTGGCCATCGGTTCCTCCTCGGGTGTCGTCAGGGCGACGGAGTCGCGACCCCAAGAGTAGAGGGCCAGACAGCCGCCGAAGCTCGTTGCTGCTGGGCCTCAGCAGTGCGAGCCGAAGTGTTGTGTCCAGACGTGGGTGGCGCTGCGTCCCTCGAGGTCGCCGACCCGCAGCCCGATGCCGATCTGCCTGAAGCGGCCGAGGATGTTGCGGCGGTGGCCGGGAGAGTTCATCCAGGCTCGGAAGATCGCCCGCACCGTGCCCGCCTCGCCGGTGCCCCATGCGAGGTTCTCGCCTGCCCGCCAGCAGCTCGCCGCGAGGTAGCCGGACTGTCTCATCCAGAAAGTGAAGTCTCGTCCGCAGGCGTAGTGGCTGAAGCTGTCACAGCGCAGGATGTCCCTCGACTTCCCGCTTGCGGAGCGGTCCAGCTGCCTGGCCTCGCCAAAGCCACCGAGGCCGGCGTAGCGGCGGGCGTAGTCGGCCATGCAGCGCATGGCCCGCTTTTGCGCCGGGGCCGGCGCATCGAGGGTGTTCTGGCCGGGACAGACGGTGAGCGGGGCGAGTGGGCCTTTGGGTACGTGCTTCGGGCCTTGCGCGGCGGGGGCGGGCTTCGGCGCGACGCGCTGCTCGCCAAGGCGAGCGACGGCGCCGGCGTTGGGCGCGATGGCAAGCAGAGCGGCGATTGCCAGCACAAGGGGCGAGAGTCTGCGAAACACCCCCCTCTTGTCGCCAGCCGACTGGCCCGACTACTGCCCGTCCAGGGGGTCTGGACGAATGTACTAGGGAGGTCGCTTGCGTGCAGGCTCAGTTGCTCGAGGCGCCCGTCGGCACCGCATCGGGGCGAGCGGGCGTTGACGTCTCCAGGCCTGCCGCCGCCGGTTGGACGATGCAGATCGAGAGGTGCCCGGCGATCAGGGAGGCGAAGCCGCCGAGGATGCAGGCGCCGCTGATCACCTCGAGCGGCTCGTCGGCGGAAAGGCCGACGATGTCGGAGCCCGCGGCCAGCGCGAAGGCGGCAAACGCCCCAGCGAACAGCCACCTCAGCCTGCGAGTGCCGAAGAGGATGTCCCGATAGCCGTAGACGAAGACGATCGCCGGGATCAGCAGCAGGGAGAAAAGGGCATCGTCTGGGCGCTCGATGCCGGGGAGATCGGCCAGCACCGGAAAGTTGTGCCCGATCGTCTCGTGGATGGCGAAGAACTCGTCGACCGCCAGCAGCGCAAAGCCGAGGCTGGCAAGCGCGTAGAAGTGCCGCAGCCGGAGATCTTTGCCGGCTGCGCGGAGCACCAGCGAGGTGATCAGGGACGCCACCGCGAGCGCGACGAGGACGGATCCGCTGATCGAGTCCATGTTGGGTCGCGACTCCTCGGCGGCGTAGACGGTGACGGAATCCGCCACTCGGATCTTGTAGACCACTCCCGAGTCGTAGGGACGGATGTCGTCCCCCTCGTCTACGACCTCGTACAGAGACGGCGCCAGCAGCATCCCAATCCCCGCCACCGCGACCACGGCCGCGATGGCGATCAATGCGCGTGTCTTCACCCGGGGTTCCTCATCACATCCCGACTCGTCATTAACGGGATTGTCACAGTTTTCGCCGGTCAGGCGCTACCGCAGCCGAGCGGGAACCGTATCCTTTCCGCGATGGCATCGACCGCCGACCAGATCCGTACCGCGGTCGAGCGGTTCCAGGCGGAGGTGCCCGCCCTGCAGAAGCTGAAACTGGTCTTCGGGCTGGAGCTGAAAGCCAGGAGGGACATCCAGCTCTACCGGGTCGAGCTGCCCGGGCCGAAGATCGCCAAGGACCTCGCCCAGGACGAGCGGATCCTGGTTCAGATCGACCGCCCCCAGTTCAACGAGCTGGCCGAGCGCGGCACGCTGAAGGACTACCGCCGGGCGTATGAGACCGGCCACATCAAGGCCAGCGGCGACTCCAACGTGAAGAAGCTGATCGCCCAGGTCGTCGAGCGCCAAGAGCAGCGGGCGCGGTTGAAGAAGGCGCGCTGACGGGCCTGCCCGTCAGTGCCCAGCACGGATAGCATCCCCCCGCTCCGTCAACCCCCAGAGGAGACCCAGAACCGAATGAGCGAGCAGAAGTACGAGCTGACCACCGACCAGGCCGAGCGTGAGGCGTCGGGCGCCCACGCCTACGGCCGCTACCTCGAGGACTTCGAGGTCGGCGCCGTCTACAAGCACTGGCCGGCGAAGACCGTGACCGAGGCCGACGACCACCTCTTCTGCCTGATCACGATGAACCACCACCCGCTGCACCTAAACGACGTCTACGCGAAGCAGTCGCAGCAGGGGCGCAACGTCGTCGTCGGGCCGCTCGTCTACTCGTTGGCCCTGGGGATGTCGGTCTCCGACGTATCGGGCAAGGCGATCGCCAACCTGGCGACCGAAGAGCTGAGCCACCCGAACCCGGTCTTTCACGGTGACACGCTCTTCTGCGAGACCGAGGTGCTCGACGTCAAGCCGTCGAGCTCGAAGCCGGACCGTGGCGTGGTCAAGGTCCATACCCGGGTGCTGAACCAAGACGGCGTGCTCGTCGCCGAGTTCAAGCGTCTGGTGTTGGTGCCGCGCCGGGAGGAGGGTTGACGATGAAGGTCGCAATCAGCGGTGGCGCCGGCTACCTGGGGGCTCTCACCGCCGCCGAGCTGCGCGAGGTGGGTCACGAGGTCCGTGTCCTCGACTCCCTGATTCACGGCCAGCGAGAGGTGGCTGAGGGGCTGGCCGCCGAAGGCGTCGAGGTGCTCGAGGGCGACGTGCGCGACACCAAGATGCAGGCGGCGCTGCTCGCCGACGCCGACGCTTTCGTCCACCTGGCCGCGATCGTCGGCGACCCAGCCTGCGCCCGCGATCCCGAGCTAGCCGTCGAGGTCAACCTCGACGCCAGCCGGGCGCTCTTCGCCGCTGCGGGGGAGCTCGGAGTCGAGCGGGTCGTATTCGCCTCGACCTGCTCCAACTATGGCCGAATGAGCGACCCCACCACCCCAATTACCGAGGACGGCGTGCTGGCCCCGGTCTCGCTCTACGCGGAACACAAGGTCGAGATGGAGAAGATGCTGCTCGCCGGCGGCCTTGGCGCGACCTGCCTGCGCTTTGCGACGCTCTACGGCGCGGCGCCGCGGATGCGCTTTGACCTCACCGTCAACGAGTTCACCCGCGAGCTCTGGGCCGACCGCGAGCTGGAAATCTTCGGCGAGCTCTTCTGGCGACCCTACGTGCATGTGGCCGACGCCGCGCGGGCGATCAGGACCGTGCTCGAGGCGCCGCGCGAGCAGATCGCCGGCGAGGTCTTCAATGTCGGCAGCTCGGAGGAGAACTACCGCAAGCTGGATCTCGCCAAGATCATCTCCGAGCGCGTCCCCCGCGGAGAGATCAGCTACGTCCACCGCGATGAGGACCCACGCGACTACAAGGTGGGCTTCGAGAAGATCCGCGACACGCTCGGCTTCGAGCCGCGCATGCGGGTGCCGGACGGAGTGGATGAGATCGCGACAGCGCTCGATGGCCAGCGCTTCGGCGACCCGTTTGCGCCGGTCCACGCCAACGTCCCCCAGTGAGCGATTCCATGGTCCCGCACCGCCAGTAGCCTGCGGCGCGTGTCTCGAGCCGAAGGCGATCTGCGCGGGGTGCTGGTGCGGCGGATCTCGACGATCACGCCGATGCG
This sequence comes from uncultured Solirubrobacterales bacterium, assembly GCA_963728045.1. GTDB lineage: Bacteria > Actinomycetota > Thermoleophilia > Solirubrobacterales > 70-9 > VRUE01. Next base: position 229,893 of record CAVSIE010000002.1, on the reverse strand, counting down.
CGACGAGATCGCCAGCGTCGAACACTTCGTTGCCGACCTCGCCGCCCAGGACTTCGACGGCGAGCTGCAGGTGCTGGTTGCCGACGGCGGCTCCGTCGACGGCTCGGTCGAGCGGCTGGAGGGGGCGGCGCGGGAGGCTTCGCTGCCGCTGGAGGTCCTGGACAACCCAGCGGGATGGGTCTCACCTGGCCTCAACGCCTGCATCGGCCGCGCCACCGGCGACCTGATCGTCCGCCTCGATTGCCACTCCCGCTATCCGCCGGACTACCTGCGTCGCTGCGCCGAGCTGGCCGAGCAGACAGGCGCCTGGAACGTCGGCGGACGGGTTGAGCCCAAGGGCGAGACCCCGATGGAGCGCGCGGTGGCCTGCGCGATGGACAGCCCCTTCGGCGGCATCGGCTGGACGCGGCTCGGGGGCACGAAGCCGGTCGAGATCGACACCGTCACCTTCGGCGCCTTCCGGCCGGCCGCCTTCAGCGCCGCCGGTCTGTTCGACGAGGAGATGGTGCGAAACCAGGACGACGAGCTCAACCTGCGCATCCGTGAGGCCGGCGGGCGGATCATCCTCGACCCGACGCTGGTCGTCAGCTACCGGCCCCGCGGATCGCTCGTCCGCGTCTGGTGGCAGTACTACGAGTACGGCCTCTGGAAGGTGCGGGTGATGCTCAAGCACCGCGCGATCCTGTCGATGCGCAGCATGGCGCCGCTCGCCTTCCTGGTCCTGATCGTCCTGCTCGCGATCGCGGCGTTGTTCTCGACCGTTGCCCTGACACTGCTGGTCGCGGTGTTGGCTCTGTACCTGCTCGGCGCCCTGGTCTTCGCGCTGCGCGGGGTGCGGGCGCGGGGCGAGCCCTTGTCGCTGGCGCCGCAGGTGATGAGCGTCTTCCCAGCCTTTCACTTCGGCTACGGGGTAGGGATGGCACGCGGCTGGCTCGCCGCGGCTGCCGCCGGCCTGCGGCGATGAAGCTGTCGGCGCTGATGTACCACGACGTCGTCGGCCCCGACGGGGTCCGCGGCGGCTTCGAGGGCGCCGGAGCCGCCGTCTACGCGGTCTCGATCGAGGAGTTCGAGCGGCAGATGGACGGGATCGAGCGGGCGTTGGGAGCGCCGCCGCTGCGCGCGGATTCGCCACTGCCAGCGCAGGGCGGCTGGATGCTCACCTTCGACGACGGCGGCTCGAGCGCCGCCATCGCCGGCGCCGCGCTGGCGCGGCGCGGCTGGGCGGCGCACTTCTTCGTCGTCACCGAGAGAGTCGGGCAGCCGGGCTTCCTCGACTGGGAGGGGGTGCGCCGCCTCGCCGCGGAAGGGCACGTGATCGGCTCCCACTCCCACACCCACCCGGAGCGGATCGGGAGCCTCCCACCGGAGCGCCTGCGCGAGGAGTGGTCACGCAGCGTCGCGGCGCTGTCGGAGGCGATCGGCGCCCCGGTTACGACCGCCAGCGTCCCCGGCGGCTACTACTCCGAAGCGGTGGGCAGGGCGGCGGCGGGCGCGGGGATCGAGACCCTGTTCACCTCGCAGCCGCGACGCACGGTCGAGCGGATCGACGGTTGCGCCCTGGTCGGCCGCTTCGCAGTGCGCGACTCGACGCCGACGCAGGCGGTGGTCTCCGCCGCGGCGGGCAAGGCGCGCCCCTGGCTGCGCCAGCGCGCCGGCTGGGCGGTGCGGGGGGCGGCCAAGCGCATCGGCGGGCGTCAATACGTCCGTCTGCGCCGCATCCTGCTCACACGGCGCTGAGGAGCCGCGGCCGGGGGTTTCGCCAGTCCCTCCTACTAGGCGGCGATGAAGCGGGCGAGCCGCTCGCTCTCCGCCTCGAGCGTGACCGCCCGGGCCCGCTTGAGGCCGGCGCTCACCATCCGCTCGCGCAGCTCGGCGTCGGCGGCGACGCGCTCGAGCGCCTCCGCCGCGGCCCCCGGGTCGCCGGGAGGGATGAGCAGCGCGGCGTCCCCAGCCGCCTCCGCGACCCCGCCGACCGCCGTCGCCACCACCGGCAGGCCGGCGGCGAAGGCCTCGAAGAGGATCTGCGGCAGCCCCTCGGTCCAGGAGACGTGGAGCAGCGCGTGGCTCTCCCGGTAGAGGTCGAGCAGGCCGCCGTCGATCGGCACGTAGCCGGCCAGCGTCGCCCGCCCGTCGACGCCGAGCCGCTCGAGCCGCTCCGCGAGCTCGCTGGCGAGCGGACCCTCACCGCAGACGGTGAGGCGCCAGCGCGACTCCGGGCCGAGCATGGCGAGGGCATCGGCGAGCAGCAAAGGATTCTTCTCCGCCTCGAGCCGGCCGACGCTGAGCGCCTGCAGCTCACCCTCGTAATCAGAGCGGGATGGGCCTGGGGCGACGTCCGACTCGCGGATCAGCGAGACGTTGATCGGCAGCAGCCGGCGAGCGCGGCGGTAATTGCGCGCCAGGTCCGGCCCGACGACGACCGTGGGGCAGAGGCGAGCCAGGAGCCGATAGCCGGCCTCGAGCGTGTCGGCCATGAGCTGGATCGAGCGGCGGTCGGGGTGCCTGTTGCGCGTGTAGGCGGGCAGGTCCTGCCGCACCCCGAGCACCACCCGGCGCCCGCGCAGGGCGGCCAGCGCGGCGAAAGCGAAGCAGGTGGGATGGGGGCCGAACAGCAAAACAGCGTCGACGTCGTCCAGCACTCGCCAGAAGGTGCGGACGGAGCCGAGCAGGGCACGCCCTACCGCGAGCGGGTTGGCGAGACTGCCGTACCAGGGGAGGGGGGCGAACTCGATCCCCTCCGGCACCGGGTAGTGGGCGAGCTCACCACGCCCCTCGCCGGGGTGGAGGCGACCGGGCATGACCAGCCGGTCCACCTGTTCCGCCAGGCCGCCGAGGAAGACGACGAAGGCACGCTCGGTCCAGATCTGGCCCTCGGCACGCCAGAACCTGTAGTCGTTGTAGACGGCCAGTCGCAGGGGTCCCCGACCTAGCGGGTGATCAGCTCAGCCGAGTCGCCGAGGATGAAGTCGGGCGCCGGCACCTGCTCGGTGTCCTCGCGTTCGACCAGGGCGTGGAAGGTCTGCAGCAGGATCACCAGGTCCAGCCCGACCGAGCGGTGCTTGAGGTAGTAGAGGTCGTGGCAGGTCTTCCAGGCAGTGCCGATGCGGCTGCCGGCGTAGCCGCATCGCACCTGCGCCCAGCCAGTGAGGCCGGGCTTGACCAGGGCGCGCCGGTCGTAGTGCGGGACCACCTGGCTCAGTGTCTCGACCAGCTCCGGCGGCTCGGGCCGCGGGCCGACCAGCGACATCTCTCCGCGCAGCACCTGGAGCAGTTGCGGCAGCTCGTTGAGGTGGCCTTTGCGTAGCAGCCGGCCCGCCCGCGTCACCACCTCCTCTTCGGAGCGCCCATCGGCGAGGAGCTGGTCGGCGTCGGGGCGCAGCGTGCGGAACTTGATCATGTCGAACTCGCGCCCCTCCTCGCCGTAGCGCCGCTGCCGGTAGAGGATCGGCCCCCGGTCCTCCAGCTTGACCGCCAGGGCACAGAGGATCATCAGCGGCGCCGCGACCACCAGAAGCACGGCGGAGACGAGGATGTCGAGCAGCCGCTTGGAGAGCGGCGAGGACGGCGAGTAGAGCGGGTGCATGATGTACTGGAACCAGGCCGAGTTGATCGCCCCGATCGGCACGTGCCCGAGGATGTTCTCGTAGAGGGCCGTAGCCTCGATCATCCGCACTGGCAGGTCGAGGCACGCCTTCGCGGTCTGCTCGAAGATCGAGAGGCGCGGCCGCTCGGGACTGACCACGAGCAGGTCGACCTGGTTGTCGAGAACGACGGTGCGGATCTCGGACATCCCGCCCAGCCGCGGCAGCCTCGACTCCCCGTCCCTCTCGGTAACGGGGTCGCCGTCCTCGGCAGGCGACTCGTCGACGTAACCGATCAGCTGGTAGGAGCGGATGCGGTTCTCCAGCAGCTCCGCCCTGAGTCGGGAGGCGAAGCCGCTGTCACCGATCACCGCGGTGCGGATCGGCCGCTCGATCGCGAAGCGGTCGCCGACCCAGAGGGCGAGCAGGCTGGTCGTGCTCGCGCCCACTATCGCCACGAACGCCGTTGGAGTCACGAGCGAGGTGGCATTGAGCTGGCTGAGCCCGTAGGCCAGGGCGAGGCCGGTCACCGGCACGAGGACGCTCAGCATGTACCTGGCCAAAGGCACGAGGTGCAGCGGGTAGCGCCGGCCGCGCAGGATTGCGTCGACGAACAACATCGAGATCAGCACGAGCAGCGCCAGGTCGAGGTTGTCCAGCCGCTCCAGGACGATGACCGCGGCGACGATCGGTGGGCCGAACCGGCTCAGCGTCCGGTCGATCAGGTTCTGCGCGTAGATCGTGCTCATGGTCGCGGGCTAGGCTCGTAGGGCCCAGGTCCTTCATCGGCACGTGCCAGGGATCGGTTAAGGAACGAGAGCGATGCAGCGATTGCTGCGTCGGATCGGACAAGATCATGACCGTGCTGGCTGTCATAGTAAACGCATGAGGCCTCCCCGGCCAGAGCCTGGACGCAGTCATGCCGACGCCGGCTGGCGCAAGCCTCGACAGGCGCCCCCGAGCCTGCTCCGTTACATGGAGACGGTCCGCGAGAGGATCTGGCTCGTCGTCGGCGTGATGGTGCTCACCCTCGCCGCCGCGACGCTCTACCTGGCCACTGCCGACAAGGTCTACGAAGCGCAGTCCGAACTTCTGGTCACCCCGGTCGCCGAGGACGATCCGGCGCTCACGGGCCTCGCCCTGATTCGCAGCTCGAGCGACCCCAGCCGAGACGTCGAAACCGTCGCTCGCCTGGCCACCTCACGCGCCGTCGCCGCCGACGTCAAGGAGGAACTCTCGCTCGACGATTCGCCTCAGGACCTGGCCGACAGCATCGACGCCTCACCCGTTGCGCAGAGCAACATCGTCGTGATCAGCGCTCGCGAGAACGACCCCGAGCTGGCCGCCGACATCGCCAACTCGTTCGCCGAAAACGCGATCGCCGATCGCGACGAGAAGCTGCGCGTCCAGCTCAAACCCCTGATCGAGAGTTTGCGGGCGCGGCTGGCGAACGGCAGTGTTCGCAGCGACACGGCGGTGACGCTGACCGAACAGCTGACTCGCCTCGAAAGTCTCGAGGCCGGCGGCGACCCGACGATCCGCTTCGAGACCAGCGCCGCGCCACCGGACAGCCCGGTGGCGCCGCGGCCGGTGCTGACGATCGCCGCAGGCCTGATAGGGGGCCTCATACTCGGTCTTGGCGCCGCCTTCCTGATGCAGGCCATCGACCCACGCCTGCGGCGGGAGGAGCAGCTGCGCGAGCGCTATGGCCTGCCGATCCTTGCGCGCATCCCGCGCGAGCGCAAAGGGATCGACCCAGAGTCCTCCGGTATCCGCAAATCCGTGCCGGTCCCGCTCGGCCCCTCCTCGCTCTCGCCGCGGACGCTCGAGGCCTACCGCGGCCTGCGCGCGATGCTCTCGGCTGCCGCCGGACCGGGCGAGGGCGAGACGGAATCGCCCGGACGGGCGATCCTGGTCACCGGGCCGTCGCCGGTCGACGGCAAGACGACCACCGCGATCAACCTGGCCTCCTCCTACGCGCTCGCCGGTAAGCGCGTGATCCTGATCGAGGCCGATTTCCGCCGCCCGAAAATCTCCGCTGCGCTGAAAGTGACGCCGCGGCGAGGCATCGGCGACGTGCTGCTCGGCGAGACGAGCCTGGACGACGCGCTGGTCTCGGTCAAGCCATTCGGGGAGGAGTTGCGCGTGCTCCCCGTGCAGAAGCCCGACGACCAGATCAGCGAGCTGCTCTCGATGCCGACCGCGAGGCGGCTGGTGGATCGCGCCCGGGAGCTGGCCGATTACGTCGTCGTCGATTCGCCCCCTCTCACCGAGGTCATCGACACGCTGCCGCTTGCCTACTGCGTCGACGATCTCCTGCTCGTCTGCCGGATCGGCGGCAGCAGTCTGCTGCAGCTCTCGCGCCTGGCCGACTTGCTCGAGCAGAACGGCCTCGAACCGCGCGGCTTCGTCGTGATCGGCGTTGCGGGCTCCGAGGGGAGCTACTACTTCGAATCCGCCGGTAAGGGCCCTGAGCTTGGACCGGAGGACGGCGCCTCGAAACGCTCGAAAGGGTCGAAAGACTCCTCCGGCGAGCCCGGCGAGCGACTGGCAAGGCACTGACGCCGCTGGACGGCCACGCTTGACCGTTTACGCCGGTCCGATATCGAATCGCCTGCTGCCGCTCGCGATCGCCGGCTCGGCGGTGTTGGTCGGCGCGCTGGCGGGGTACGAACCGAGATTGGCGTTGGCCCTCGCGATCGGGCTCGTCTTCGTTGGGGTCACGCTAACCAACCTCACCGCCGGCGTCTGCGTGTTCGCGGTCTTCACCTTCATCGACGAGGCCGTGCCGTCGGGCGGGCTGCCGCTGACCAGACTGCTCGGGGTGCTGCTGATCCTCTCCTGGCTGGCGGCGGTGACGGCCGGGGAGAGCCGCGGCCGCAAGCTCTTCGAGAGCAACGGGCTGCTTTTCCTGATCCTGCTCTTCGTCTTCTGGGCCGCCTTCAGCGCACTCTGGGCGGCTGACTCCGGCGAGGCGATCGGCGCCGTCGCCCGCTATGCGCCGAACGCGCTGCTCTTCCTGGTCATCTACACCGCCGTGCGCACCCGCTCCCAAGCGATGTGGGTGATTGGCGCCCTACTCACCGGCGCTTTGCTCGCCGCCTTCTACGGCGTCATCTCACCGACAGAGGCGGACGCCGGCGGCAGGCTCAGCGGCTCCATCGGCAATGCCAACGAAGCCGGCGCCGCGCTCGCCGTCGGCGTGGCGCTCGCCGGTGGCCTCGCCGTCGCACTGCGTGGCCATCCCGCCCTGCAGCTGGCCTCGGTGGTCGGCGTCCCCCTCTGCATGCTGGCCCTCTTCTTGACCGTGTCACGGGGAGGAATAGTCGCCCTCGCCGCGATCCTGGTTGCCGGCGTGTTCATCGCCGGGCCACGTCGCGGCACGGTGCTCGTCGCGGCGGTGCTGGGAGCGATTATGGCGGTGGTGTACTTCGGCAGCTTCGCCGGCGAGCAGGCGCGCGAGCACCTGCTCCAGTCCGACAACGGGACCGGGCGGACCGACATCTGGAGGGTGGGCTGGCGGATGGTCGAGGCCAACCCGGTCTCTGGCGTCGGCGCCGGCAACTTCCAGAGCTCCTCTGTGCACTATCTGCTCGAGCCGGGCACGATCGAACGTGCGGACTTCATCGTCGACGAGCCGAAGGTCGCCCACAACACCTATCTCGGAGTGCTGGCCGAGCTGGGGGTGGTAGGGCTGGCGTTGTTCCTCGCCATTCTCGGCGCCGTGCTCGCTTCGCTGTGGAGGGCGGCGAAGACGTTCGGCGCGAGCGGCGACCGGGAAATGGACCTGCTGTCCCGCGCGGTGCTGATCGCTCTGATCGGGTTCCTCACCGCCGCCTTCTTTGGCTCGCGCGAGTACAGCAACCAGTTCTGGCTCCTGCTCGCCCTCGGCCCGGCCCTGCTCGGCGTCGCTCGCGCCCAGCTCGACCGCCTCGGCGAGGCGGCTTCGCCTGCGGCGACGAGCGAGTTCTAGCCCGCGGCCGGCGTTAGCGAGGAGAGGGCGGCGCGACGGCGAGGGGTCGCGAGGCGCACCCGCCTGGGTTCAGCTTCCGGAGCCGGGGTGACAGTGCCGGCGATGACGCCGACCACGTCACCGACTAGCTTGACGCAGCGGCTGTCGGGGTCGAACCGGTAGTCGCCACGGCTGCGGGCGACGTACGGAGATCCTGGTGAGATGAGGTTCACGCTCGCCGCGAACCCCCCGTCTCCCTCCTCGATGCCGGAGGGGGCGTCCTCGCCATCGCTGTAGACGCAGTTGCGCAGGGCGCGATTGCCGATGCCGGTTCCCGCGTCGGACCATGAGCCCTCGAGGTTCCAGCGCTGCTGCGAATAGGTGATCGCGTTGTTGCGGACTACGTTGCGGTCTGACGTGTCGTCGTCGCCGCCGGCGAAGATCACACCGCCGTGGTCGCCGTCAATGATGTTGTGGGCGACCAGGCTGTCGTCGGCGTCGGAGTACATATGGACTCCCCAGCCCCCGGCGTTGCCGGTGAGGATGTTCCAGCGCACGACCGCGCCGCGGGTGCCCTGGAGATAGATCTGGTGCATGTACTTCGAGCTCGCTGGCCCGCAGTCGTAGATGCGGTTGCGTTCGATCACGACGCCCTCGGCCGGGTGGTAGGTGCCGGCGAGCAGGCAGATGCCGTTGCCGCCCTTGGTCAGCTCGTTGTCGGTGAACTGGGTCCCGTCGGCCTGCAGCTTGATCCCGACATCGTTGTCGTGGTGCGAGGCGTCGAAGCGGAGGTGGTGTATGTGGGCGCCGACCGCCTCCGGCGTGACCTCCATGAAGGCGGTGATCGTCGCCAGCTCGCCGGGGTAGCTGCGCAGCTCCGCGCCGGGCGCCTCGAAGTAGACCGAGTCGCCGCCGTAGGTTCCGGCCCGCAGGCAGCCGACGTCGCCGGCGTCGAGCGAGTCGACCAGCTCCTCCAGCGTGCGGTAGGGATCGGCCTCGGTCCCCTCGCCCTCGTCGGAGCCGTATGGCGCGGCGACCTCGGTGCATCCCGAATCGGCCGCGGCGGGACCGGGTCCGATCGCCAGCAGCGCCAGGCAGGCGGCCGCCAGGGCAGCGAGGATGGCGTAGCGACGGTGGAAGGGAAGCGACTCTCTCACCCGCGCTATATCGGTGGTAAGGCGAGGCGGCAGAGTGCTGGGCGAAACGTCCCATACAAACGTCCAGGCGAGAAAACCGATCTATGATCCGGGCGTGGCCGGGGGTGACACGCTTGTGCTCTGCTATCACGCGGTCAGCGACTCCTGGCCGGCGGACCTCTCGACCACCCCAGAGGCGATCGAGGGGCAGCTGTCCGCCCTCGTCGACCGGGGCTACCGGGGGGTGACGTTCTCCGAGGCGGTCGAAGACGGGCCGGGACGGCGGCTCGCGGTCACCTTCGACGATGCTTACCGCTCGGTCTGCGAGCTCGCCTTGCCGATCCTGAATCGCCTCGGGCTGCCGGCCACGGTCTTCGTCCCGACCGCGCACGTGGACAGCGCTGAGCCGATGTCCTGGGCGGGGATCGACCGCTGGATCGGCGGCCCGCACGAGCAGGAGATGCTCTGCATGAGTCGCGATCAGTTGCTCGCCCTGGACCGGCTGGGCTGGGAGATCGGAGCCCACACGCACACGCATCCCCGCCTCAGTCAGGTCGCGTCCCCCGCTCTTCCCGCTGAGCTGGATCGCCCGCGCCAGATGCTCACCGAGTGGCTCGGCAAGCCGTGCCGCTCGCTTGCCTACCCCTACGGCGACTTCTCGCCGGAGGTCGTTGCCGCGACGCGTTCTGCTGGGTACTCGTCGGCGGCGACGCTTGCCCCGACGTCCCCGACGCGGGACCCCTTGATCTGGCCGCGGGTGGGCGTCTACCACGGCGAAGCCGATTGGCGGTTCCGGCTCAAGGTCACGCCTCTGGCGCGACGGGGCGGGCTGGCGCGACTGCGCCATCCGCTCGCGGCGCGGCGCGAAAAGCGTCAGGCCGCAGCCGGCTGAGCCGGCCGCTCGAGGAGTTCGCCGAGGATTCCCGCCCAGCGGTCGGCGACGGCGTCGAGTGAGTGATGGGCGCGGACGAACTCGCGCCCGCGGGCGCCGAGAGCGGCGCGCATCTCGGGATCGGCTTGGAGTTGTCGCGCCCCAACGATCAGGCGCTCCATCGAGCCCTCGGCGAGAAGGCCAGCGCCGCGCTCGGCGATGCGGTCGTCAGGGTCGACGCTGAGCGAGAGAACCGGCACGCCCCGCGCCCAGGCCTCGAGGAAGGTGTTGGGCATCCCCTCGACCTCCGACGTCTTCACGATCGCGATCGCTCGCTCCATTTCGGCCAGCGCCTCGGGTCGCGAGCGGCGTGGCAAGAGCTCCAGATTGGGAAGGGAGCCGGCGACGGCCTCGACACGATCGCGCAGCGCGGCTGAGGTCTCCAGCGTCGGTAGGGCGATCATCCGGAAATGCGCCTCGGGCAGGGCGGCGGCCAGCTCCAGGTACTTCTCCGGGCGCTTGTAGTCGGTCAGTCGGTCGGACCAGAGGAAGTACTCGGGTTCTGCCGAGGCGCGCTCAGCCGGTTCGGCGAAACTCGGGATCACGATCGGCTCCAGAGAGGGGAAGGCTTCCCGGGCGAGCTCGGCCTGGCGCTCGGTCTGGACGATGAGACGCTTCGCCCGGCGCGCTGCACGGCCATAGGCGCGCAGGGTCGAGGGACGGCGGTCCGAGCGCTCCAGGTCGAAATCGAGCTCGTTTGACGCCGCGAAGACCAGAGCTCGACGGTGTCGTGAGCACCAGGTCGCGGCGGGGACGACGTAGCCGCCGCTGCCGCGGACGACGACTATCCGGGCGTCTGCTTTGGAGAGCGCCGGCCAGATGTCGATGAACTCGCGCAGCGGGTGGAACCGGCGGCCACCGCTCGTGGGCCGGCGCTCCACCAGCGCAGGGGCCGGCGGCTTGAGTGGCGCCGGGTCGGGAATCGGGTAGACGACGTGAGCGACGTCAAGCCCTCGCGCCGCGAGCGCTCGCGCCAGCATGATGGTCTGCATCTCGGCCCCACCACCGCCATCGGCACCGCCGTTGCGACCGTAGAGTTTGGCCGCGGCTGGGGCGTAGATCGCTACGTCGCGCATGGCCTCGTTAAAGCTCCGTCCCACTCATGGCTGAGTGGGACGGAGAGTACGCGTTGACCGAGTCCCTAGCGGGGACCGGTCGGCCTGAAGTCGAGCTACGGCTGGATCTGACGGCGCGTCAGCCTGCGAAGGCCGAAGCCGAACATCAGCAGCAACCCGCCGCTGGCAGCCATGATCAGAAGATCGGTGCCGGTGAAGGGCAGCACGTCGGAGTCGTCCGTATCCGAAACCGTCTGCACGCCGGCGGTTTCGCTTTCCGGCGAGGACGACGTAGGCCCTTCGTCGTTATCGGTCTGAACACCAGAAACGACGTTGTTAGGACCGCCGTAACCTTCGTTGCTGGAGGCGCCGAGCGCGATAGTCGGCAGGGCCAACATGGCGAGCACGGCGAGGGCGACGATCTTGATTTGCAGCGTCTTCATGGTGTTCGAAGTCTCTCTTCCGTCTGAGGGAGGTGGGGCTGGAAATAGCTTTCCGATTGGCCGGAAAGTAGCACGCATGCAGGACATCTGCAAACGAACGGCCCACATTATTTGTAGTACATCCGTTGGGTTTTGCACCTAAAGCTTTAGTCCGGCCCGATGCGTTCCTCGACGTCGCTCAGGATCAACTCGTCGACTTCGGCCGGGGTCACCCGTCGGCCCGCCTCAAGCCGCCGCTGCACCTGCCTGGCGACCGCGTCGAGGGGGTTGAGCTCTCGGGCGCGGCGGATGTTCGCCGTCGCCTCCCTGTCCCGCCCGGTCGCGGAGGCGATCGTCGCCAGCTGCAGGTAGACAAAGGGGTCGCCGGGGTCGACCTCGAGCGTCTCGCGGAAACGCTGTTCGGCGCCCGGCAGGTCGCCCAGCTGACGTTCGATCACCGCCGCCGTCTTATCGGGCAGCGGCGAGAGTGGGTTGAGCTCCGCGGCGCGGTCGAGCTTGACCAGCGCGGCGGCCGGATCCTCGCCGGCGAGCTCCCTTGCCGATCGCAGCTCGCGCTCGGCCAGCCAGGGCATGGTCAGGCTCACCGCAAGCGCCAGCGTGAAGACGGCGCCGCCGGCAATCGCGGCACGGCGCCAGGCGGGATTCGGCAACGGCTCGACGGGTGAGTCGGAGCGGCTGGAGATCGCAGTCGCCATGCCGAGCAGCGCGAAGGCCGGCGCTCCGAGCGCCGGAAACTCCCAGAACCAATCGAGCGAGCCGTGCGCGATGAAGTAGGCGAAGACGACGACGCCGGCGCCCGCGGCGACCGGGGCGATGCCGTCCATGCGGCAGATCGGGCGAGCTGCCGCGACGAGAGCCGCGACGATTCCCCCGAGCAGCAGCAGTACGCCGATCAGCCCGGTCTGGGCGAGGGCCCGCATCTCGACGCTGTGCGGATAGGCAGGCGTCTGCCCGCTTTCGCCGTGGAGCAGGTATTCGCGCCCGAAGTTGTCGGCTCCGACCCCAATCAGCGGGCTCTCCTCGAAGCTGTCCCAGGCGACCCGCCAGTAGTCGTAGCGGTAGCTCCCGCCGATCGTTCCCAGCCGCGCGCTGCCGGACGACGAATCGGCAGTGCCGTCCTTGAATTCGTTCCAGGCGTCCGCGGTCTCGCTGACGGGATTTCCACGCACGACCGAGAAGGCGGCCAGGCCGGCGAGACAGGTCACGGCGAAGCCCACCACCACCGCGGCGCCGAGTCGCCGCCGCTGCGTGGAGCCGATCACCGGCGCCCGATCGACCAGGGCCCAGGCTACGCCCGCGAAGGTCAGCAGGACGAAGGCGACCAGGGTTGCCCGCGCCGCCTCGTCCATGCCCTGCGACCCCACCGTGTCGGCGTCGAACTGCCGGAACACCTCGAGCAGGGGATGGGAGATCACGGCGATCGCCACCCCGACTAGGGCGAGGGCGGCGATCGTCCGGCCGCGGCCTGGGATCAGCACAATCGCCAGCAGCACCATCGCCGGCATGATCACCACCCATCCGCGGCTCTGGCCCAGCATCGCGAGCGCCACCAGCAGGCCGGCGGACCCCAACAACGGGCCGCGCAGCCAGGCCGGCAGCTCGCGGCGCCCGGCGAGCAGCAGCGCCGGCCAGAAGGCGGTCATCCACAGCGCCACGTTGGCATTCGCGTAGCCGGTCGGCTCACTCAGCCGGCCCTCGTTGAGGAAGGCGATGGGGTTGTCCGTTGCGGCTGCGCGGAGCAGCTCGACGACCCCGAGGCCGGCGATGCCGAGGGCGTAGACCGCGGCGATCGCGGCGGCAACGGGTCCGCGGATCGGCCAGAGCGCGAAGAGGGCCAGGACGATCGCGTACATCGCGGTGCGGTTGGCGCCGTCCCAGGCCATGCCCTGCTGATCGGCCCAGGTGATCGAGAGGTAGCTCCACGCCGCGTAGCCGGCGATCAGCCCGATCGCTGCCCACTGCGCCCGTGACGGCCGCGGCACGGGGAGTGCCAGCAGGCCGACGACGAGCAGGGCGAGCAGCGCCAGCGTCATCGGCAGGAAGGTCGTGCCGTGAAAGCCGCCCTCGTCGGCGCCCATCCAGACGAAGAGGACGGTTGCGACCGCGAGCAGTGGCGCCGAGGGGTTGGCGCTGATCAGGCGCCGCAGGGACTCGCTCACGCGGGAACTGTGCCGCGCAGCTCGGACAGCCCCATTCGTAGGGCCTCCAGCACCCGCTCCTGATCTGCTTCGGTGAGGGTGGGGAAGAGCGGCAAGGTCAGCTCCGCTCGCGCGACGCGCTCGCTGTGCGGCAGCGACTCGCCGGCGGTGTAGGCGGTGAACTCGTGGATCGCCGGATAAAGGACGCTGGTCTGCACGCCGCGCTCGAGCATTCGCGCTCGCAGCGGCTCGCGCAGCTCCGGGTCTTCGACCATCGTCGGCATCACGTAGCAGGAGGAGCGCTCCACTTCCCCATCCTCGAAGGGCGCCGAGATGCCGTCGAGGCCGGCGAGCTCGGCGCGGTAGCGATGGACGAGCTCGCGGCGGGCGGCGATGTTCTGCTCGAGGCTCGGCAGGCGGGCCGCCAGCAGCGCTGCCCGGGGCTCGTCGATGCGGTAGTTGAAGCCGAGGTCGAGCACGTCGTAGCCGGCGGAATGGCCGCGGTGGCGGTCCCAGGTGCCGGAGGTCATCGCGTGCGAGCGGCGGCTGCGCGCCAGTGCTGCCACCTCGTCGTCATCGGTCGCCAGCAGGCCACCCTCGCCGCAGGAGAGCACCTTGTTGGAGAAGAAGCTGAAGCAGCCGGCGAGCCCGTAGGCGCCGAGCTTCCGCTCGCTCCCCGGCGCGGTCGCGCTGGGTGCGTGTGCGGCATCCTCGATCAGGGCCAGGCCGTGCTCGTCGCAGAGCTCGCCCAGGCGCGCGACGTCCGCCGCGAAGCCGGCGTAGTGGACGGCGCAGATCGCCTTGGTCTTCGGGGTGATCCGGGCGGCAACGTCGTCGGGGTCGAGGTTGAGGTCGTGATCGCCGCGCACGTCGGCGAGGACCGGTGTGGCGCCGCAGTAGCGCACCGCCGCCGCGGTAGCGACGAAGGTGATCGCGGGGACGATCACCTCGTCGCCCGGCCCGACCCCCGCCGCCAGGTAGGCGAGGTGCAGCGCAGCGGTGCAGCTGGAGACCGCCACCGCGTGGCGGCAACCGAGGTGCGCGGCGAAGTCCTGCTCGAACTGTTCGGTGCGCGGCCCCATCGTCAGCCAGCCCGAACGCAGGGTGTCGGCCGCCGCCTCGATCTCCCCGGCCGTGAGCTCGACGTCGAAGAGCGGGATCAGCCGCTCGCGCCCATCACCCATCGCCAGCTCGCGCGTTATCCACCGCAGCATCCTCGTACATGAAGACCGACCTCAGCTTGCCGAACTCGGAGATCGCCCGCTCGTAGTCGTCGTGCCGCCCGATGTCGAGCCAATAGCCGTCGAAGAGGTGGGAGCCGACCGGCTCGCCGGCGGCTAGCAGGCGCAGCACCAGCTCGGGCAGGTCGAGGCGGGCGCCGGGCTCGATATAGCTCAAGGCCTTGGGGGACATCGCGTAGACGCCCATGCTGACGATGTACGGGATCTCGGGCTTCTCCTCGAATCCCGTCACCGCCTTGGTCGGGCCGTCTTCGTTGCCGACGTGCAGGACGCCGTAGTCAGTGCTGACGACGCGGCGATGCGAGGCGATCGTCAGGACGTTGCCGGACTCGGCGTGCAGGTCGAGCAGCTTGGCGAAGTCGAGCGTGGTGAGCACGTCGCCGTTCATCACGATGAAGGGAGCATCCAAGCCCTCGATTTCCGCCAGCGGGCCGACGGTGCCGAGCGGCTCGCGCTCTTCCGCATATCCGATCTCGATGCCCCAGCGCGAGCCGTCGCCCATCGCCGCCCGCACCAGGTGGGCCAGGTAGCCGACGGCCAGGGTCAGCTCGGTGAAGCCGAGATGGCGCAGCTGGTGGACGACGACGTCGAGGATCGCGTGGTCCCCTACCGGCAGCAGCGGCTTCGGCAGGACGGTCGTGTACGGACCCAGCCGAGATCCCTTGCCGCCAGCGAGGATGACGGCGCGACGTTTTGGATTAGTCACGCGGGTAAGTGTATGAGGCCCAGTCTGTACTCGATGTCACCGAGGCATCTGCAATAGTCCGCGAAAGGGGGAGGAACCATGGTGTTCATCGTCATCGGAGCCTTGATTGTGGGCGCGCTTCTGCTGGCGCTCGCCCTTGGCGCTGCCGCGAACCACGAAGACAGCCGCGACCTGCTCTGATCAGTGCGCCTCGTCTGAGGCGTGCGCGGGTGGGCGGGACTCCTCCGCCAGCGAGGTGATCTCGAGCGGGCCGTGGGCGGCCTCTTCGAGCACCTCCGTCGCCTCCTCGGCCGAGCGCGCGTAGAGCTCGACCAGCATGTGGACGACGATCCGCTCCTCGTCGTGCTTGTGGAAGCGGACGTGGGTGAAGAACTCGCGCACGCCGGCGTCGCCGAAGGCGCCGTAGGTGAGGAACTCGATCGCTTCCGGGCCGGCGCAGGTCTCGACCCGGTCCTGGTCGACCGTGACCGTGCAGGAGGCCACCCAGGGCGTGCCGGCGACCATCCGCTCCCAGCGGTCCTCGATCGGGACCACGCGGTCGTCCTGGAAGCCGAGGTGGGGCTGGTCGTGCATGCAGTCCATGCACTGCACGACCGCCTCCTGCACCTCGTCGACCCCCTCGGCCAGGATCCCGGTGTCCGGGTCGACGCGGCGGATCGCGTCGTAGTGGATCTGGATCTCGAGGTTGCGGGACCAGCAGCGGTAGCAGCGCTGCCAGGCCGAGCGGTCCCCGTTCAGCTCACTCACGGCCGTTATTGTCGCGCGTCCAGCTCCTCGGCGATCAGACGTGCCAGGGCCAGGGAGGAGGTGGCGGCCGGCGAGGGGGCGTTGCGCACGTGGATCGCGTGCTCGGTGCGATGCACGACGAAGTCGTCGACGAGGGTCCCGTCCCTCTCGATCGCTTGAGCGCGAATGCCCGCCGGGCCAGGCCTGACCTCGAGGCCGGACAGGGCGGGGGCCATGCGGATCGCCTCGGCGGCGAAGGCCGTGCGGCTGGCGGCGTGTCGCATCTCCAGCAGGCCGGCGCGCCAGTTGCGAGCCGCCATCCGCCACGTGCCCGGCCAGGCGAGGGTTTGGCCGAGATCGCGCGGGCGCACGGTGGAGAGGCGGTAGGCGTCGCGGGCGGGGGCGAGCAGGGCGCTCGGGCCGATCAGCACACGGCCGTCCATCGTCGGCGTCAGGTGGGCGCCGAGGAAGGGAAGGTCCGGGTTGGGCACCGGATAGACGTTGCCGCGGATCAGGCTCGAGGCCGCCGCCGGCAATTCCAGGTAGCCACCGCGGAAGGGGACGATGCGCGGGCTCTTGGGCGCGCCGCAGGCGACCGCGAGCCGGTCCGACCAGAGGCCCGCGCAGAAGACGGCGGCGCCGGTCGTGGTAGTCCCATGCGAGTGGGTGAGGGCGAGGCGCCCGGCGCCCGGCCGGGCGCCGGTGACGGCGGCGCCGAGGTGGACGGTGCCGCCGCCGCGCCGGATGTCGTCGGCGTAGGCCTCGGCGACCGCGCCGAAGTCGACGATCCCGGTGCGAGGCGAGTGCAGCGCCGCGACCCCACGGGCGTTCGGCTCGACCGCCGCGATCTCGTCTGCGCTCAGCCGGCGTAGGTCCGGCACCTCGTTGGCGCGACCGCGCCGCTCGAGCTCGTCGAGGCGCTCCAGCTCAGCCTCCTCAACCGCGAGGATCAGCTTGCCGCTTTGCTTGTAGGGGATCCCGCGCTCGTCGCAGTAGGCGTAGAGCTCGCGCGCGCCGCCTACGCAGAGGCGTGCCTTCAGGGACCCCGGCTGGTAGTAGATGCCGGCATGGATGACGCCGCTCGAGTGGCTCGTCTGATGCCGGCCGAGCCCTTCTTCGCCCTCGAGCAGGCAGAGGCTCGCGCCGGGGTTCCGCGCGAGCAGCTCTCGCGCGACCGCGAGGCCGACGATGCCACCGCCGACGACCGCCAGGTCGCACTCGGAGGGAGGAGGAGAAGCCGAGCCGCTCAAGCGGCTGCGCCGGCGCTCGCGCGCTGCTCGACCAGCCCGACGATCTCGCTCATGATCCGGTTGATGTCGAAGTCCTTGGGCGTGTAGACGCCGGCGACGCCCCCTTTGCGCAGGCTCTCGGCGTCGGCGGCGGGAATGATGCCGCCGACCACGACGGGGACGTCGACCCCCTCGTCACGCAGCATTCGCACGATCTCGGGGATCAGCTCCAGGTGCGACCCGGAGAGGATCGAGAGGCCGACCACGTCGACGTCCTCCTGCAGCGCCGACTCGGCTATCTCGGCCGGGGTCAGGCGGATCCCCTGGTAGATCACCTCCATGCCGGCGTCGCGGGCGCGCAGGGCGATCTGCTCGGAGCCGTTCGAGTGTCCGTCGAGGCCGGGCTTGCCGACCAGGATCTTGATCCGGTGTCCGATCTGCTCGGAGACTTCGTCGACGCTGCGGCGGATCTCGGTCAGTTGCTCGCGGTCGGCGGGGGCCCCGGCGCCGTCGACCCCCGTGGGCGCCCGGTAGGCGCCGAAGGCCTCGCGCAGCACTTCTGCCCACTCGCCGGTCGTCGCGCCGGCCTTGGCCGCGGCGATCGTCGCCGGCATCACGTTCTCGCCGTCGGCTGCGGCCACCCGCGCCAGCTCCTCCAGCGCCGCTCGCACCGCTCTCTCGTCGCGCTCCGCCTTCCAGGTCTCCAGCGCCTCGACCCGTTCGCGCTCGACCTCGGGGTCGGGGGTGAGGATGCCGCCGTCGGCGCCGGCGGTCAGCGGTGAGTCCTCACTCTCGGTGAAGCTGTTTTGGCCGACCACCTTCTGCTCGCCGCTCTCGATGCGCGCCACCCGCTCGCGGTGGGACTCGACCAGGCGGGCCTTCATGTAGGGGACGGCGGCGACTGCGCCGCCGTGCTCCTCGACCACGGCCATCTCGGCGCGGGCGCCTTCGGCCAGCTCCTCGACCAGGCCGTCCATCACCTTCGAGCCCTCGAAGATGTCGGGGTACTCGAGCAGGTCGGTCTCGTTCGCCAGCACCTGCTGGATCCGCAGGCTCCACTGTTGGTCCCAGGGGCGGGGCAGGCCCATCGCCTCGTTCCAGGCGGGGAGCTGGAGGGCGCGGGCGCGGGCGTCGCGGCTCAGCGTCACCGCCAGCGCCTCGAGCACGATCCGCTGGATGTTGTTCTCCGGCTGCGCCTCGGTCAGACCTAGCGAGTTGACCTGGACGCCGTAGCGGAAGCGCAGCATCCTCTCGTCGCTGACGCCGTAGCGCTCGCGGCCGATCTCGTTCCAGATCCGGCCCATCGCGCGCAGCTTGGCGATCTCCTCGATCAGCCTGATGCCGGCGTTGACGAAGAAGGAGATGCGGCCGAATACCTTGGGGAAGTCGGCCTCGGCCACCTGGCCGCGCGCTTTTACCTCGTCGAGCACGGCGATCCCGGTCGAGAGCGCGTAGGCGATCTCCTGCACCGGTGTCGCCCCGGCCTCCTGTAGGTGGTAGCTGCAGATGTTGGTCGGGTTCCAGCTCGGCGCCTCGTTGACGGTGAAGGCGACCATGTCGGCGATCAACCGCATCGAGGGCTCGGGCGGGAAGGCGTAGGTGCCGCGCGAGAGGTACTCCTTGATGATGTCGTTCTGGGTCGTGCCCTTGAGCTTGGCGCGCTCGACGCCGTTCTCCTCGGCGACCGTGACGTAGAGCGCCAGCAGCCAGGCGGCGGTCGCGTTGATCGTCATCGAGGTGTTCATCTCGTCGAGCGGGATCCCGTCGAGCAGCTGGTGCATGTCGCCCTTGTGGGCGATCGAGACGCCGACCTTGCCGACCTCGCCGCGGGCGAGGACGTGGTCGGGGTCATATCCCGTCTGGGTCGGCAGGTCGAAGGCAACCGAGAGGCCGGTCTGGCCCTTGGCAAGGTTGCGCCGGTAGAGCTCGTTGGAGCGACGGGCGTCGGAGTGACCGGCGTAGGTGCGCATCACCCAGGGACGGTCGCGTTCGGGAAGGCGGTGCTCAGCCATCGTCACCAATGATATTTGCCACAAGAAGAAAGACAGCGTTCATCGGTCACAGCGCGCATCTTTTCCCAGCACCTGTGTTTAGGGTTTCTCCAATGAGCATGCGACTTTCGGTCATAGCGACGGCGATCTCCGCGACGCTGCTTCTGGCAGCCAGCGCCAGTGCGGCGATGGTCGGCGTCTACCGCAACAGCATGGAGACGACGGCGCTACGCGGCCAGATCGTCAAGCTCTCGGGTCAGAGCTGCGGGCGCGGCGACCTCGACGGCGCCCTGCGGATCACGATCGGCAAAGCGACCAGCGAGTGCTCCTACCGCACCCCCGTCCTCGGTCGCGACCTCGAGATCTCCGCTACCGAGCGGCTGCTCGGCTCGACGCCGAAAGCGTTGAAGCGCAAGGCCTTCCTCGGGCTGCAGTTGAGGGCCGGCGGCGACGCCCGCTACCAGCTCGCGGTCTTCCCGTTGCAGCGCAAGGTGCAATTGCGCAAGGTCCTCGCCGACGGCGCCACCCAGTATCTGGACATCGCCAAGTCGGTGGCCGAGGTCAAAGGTGTCGGCCAGGCCAACCAGCTCCGGCTCAGCGCGATCAACGTGACCAAAGGGCCGGATCGCGGTCTCTGTCGCTTGCGCGCTTACGTCGGCGGCGGCCTCGTCGCCGAGGCAGTCGATGAAGGGGCCGGCGATCTCACTGGCCGCGCGTCCGGCGTTTCGGTTGGCGCCGACGGCAACGCCAAAGGGGCGATGGCCAGCGTCGACGACGTCGTCGTCCGGGTCCCCAGCCCCTTCTAAGGGGGCTAGGCGCGCCGGAGCCGGGCTGGCAGCATCGCGGCGGCCCGGCGGCGGAGCGCGGCGAGTTCAGCCACCGTCAGCTCCTTCGTCACCAGCAGCGCGCCGGCGTAGACGGCCAGCCCCAGGGCGCCGCCGACGACCAGCAGCGGCAGCGATACGTCGCCGGTCCCGAAGGCGAACAGGACGGCGCTCATGCAGGCAATTGCCACCAGCACCGCGATCAACGTACGCGCCAGCGGTCGCAGCTGGGTTCCGATCAGGCGCTTGCAGATCCAGAGATGGGCGGCGACGTAGAGGATGTAGGCGACGTCGGTGCCGATCGCGCCGGCGACGATGCCGATCTCCGAGAGCAGGGCGAGGTCGATCGCGAGATTGACCAGCAGCGCCCCGATCGCGATCGGGATTCGCAGCCGGGCCTCGCCCATGTAGGTGACGCCGCGGGCGAGCACGGGCGAGATCGCCAGCAGGAAGACGAAGGGCGTCAGCGCGCGCAGCACGTCGGCCGATTCCGCATAGCCCGGCCCCAGCGCGAGCCGGGTCAACGGCTCGGCCCAGATCAGGAACGGGGCGATGAAGATGCCCTGGAGGACCATCAGGCGCTTCAGGGAGAAGTCGAAGGCGGCCGTGTCCGGCCCGTCCTTGCCACGCGCGACTCGCGGCGCCACGCCGGCCGCGACGGCCGCGCCAGCGTACGTCGTCATCGCGGCGAGCCGCATCGCCGCTTCGAACTCGCCGACGGCTTTGACGTCGATGATCGCGCCGATCAGCAGCACGTCGATCTTGCTGAAGAGGGTGAAGGCGCCGTCGATGATCAGCAGCGCGGACCCGTAGCCGACGATCCGCCTCACGTTGCCGTGGCCGCGACCGAGCACCGGCCTTGCTCCGATGGTGCGCACGACAAGCACCAGCCCGAAGCCGGCCGCGAACAGGTAGGCGCCGGCGCGGCCGGCGATCGCGCCCGAGACGCCTAGTCCGGCGAGCACCAGCGCGATCGAGCTCGTCGTCTCGAGGAAGCTCTCGACGGCCACGATGCGTAGGTAGACGGAGAGCCTGCCCTCGGCCTCGAAGATCTGGTCGTAGAGCTGGAGCATGCTCTGGCCGAAGACCGCGAGCGAGAGGATCCGGATCGGCCAAGCCAGCTCGGGAGTGTCGTAGGCGTTGGCGATCGGCTCGGCCAAGAGCACGAGGACGAGGGAGAAGAAGCCAGAGGCGAGCAGCTTGAGGCGGAATGCGTCGGAGACGACGCCGTGCACGGTCGGGCGGTCGTGGCGCGACTCGGCCATGAAGCGGGAGGTCGCGTTGGCGATGCCGAGGTTGGCTGGCAGTGTCACCAGCCCGCCGACGCTCATCGCCAGCGCGAAGACGCCGTACTCCTCGGGCCCCAGCTCGCGCACGAGGAAGAGCAGCAGCACCGCGGTGAAGACGGCGCTGGTGACGCCTACCGCGAACGAGAACCCGACGTTGCGGCTGATGCTGTCCGGCGCCGACTGGGAGCCGGGGGAGTCGCTCATCGCGCTGCCGCCCCCCAGTCCCGCGCGACGTCCTCGTAGAGCTCGATCAGCCGGTCCCCCCAGGCTTGCAGGCCCCGTTTGGCACGCACCCACTCGTGTGCGGCGACGCCCTCACGTCGGGCTAGCTCGGGATCGCGGTCGAGCAGCGCCCCCGCGGTCTGCGCGATCCCCTCCGAGGTCAGCGGCGAGATGCGCAGCCCGGGCGGCCCGTCGCTGAGGACCGCGTGGCCGGGGATATCAGTCGCTACCACGCCGAGCCCGCTGGAAAGCGCCTCCAGCACGGCGAGCGGTTCGCCCTCACCCCTGCTGGTGGCCATCATCAGGTCCGAGGCGGCGTGCAGCTGGCGGATGTCGGAAGCGCCTTCGATCACCACGGCGCGGTCGCCGAGCCCGCGCCGTGCGATCTCCTCCCACGCTCTGTCCCCGCCGCGGAGCATCACCGCGAACAATTTGTCGCGGTCGCGAAGGCGGTCGAAGGCTTCGAGAAAGAGGTCGGTCCCCTTGACCCACCAGTCGCGACTGAAGTGGAGCAGGGCGATGGCATCGGACGGCACGCCCAGCGCCGCCCGCGCCGCGGTTCGCTCCTCAACCTCGGTCTCGACCGGGAAGTGCGAAACGTCGAGGCCGGCGGGAAAGTGGAGGACCTTGTCGGGCGGCGCGCCGCGGGCGCAGATCGCCTCGGCCAGGCCAGGCCCGGCGCAAAGCATGCGCTCGACGTAGCGGCTCGCGAACGTAAAGCGCAGCCGGTTGCGGACCCGCGCGCGCAGACTGTCGCTGAGCACCGTGTGGAAGTGCCAGATCGCTCTGACGTCGTCATGCCGGCGGGCGACGTCTGCGGCGGCGAGATCGTAGGCCGTCATGTGGGAGTGGAGGATCGTCGGTCCTGGGCCGGAGTCGACGACCTCCTCCAGCCAGGCGCCGAGCTTGCGCCGGGGGATGTCGGGGGCGAACAGCAGCTCGTCGCCGTGCTCGGCTTGGAGCTGCGGCAGCCACTCGCGCGAGCGCGTGCGGGCGCGAGGAGGGAAGGTCGCGAGCGGCTCCCAGCCACGGGCGCGGATCCGGGTCAGCGCCGTGCGCAGCATCGGCACGAAGGCGCCCGCGTGGGGGCTTCCGTAGTCGGTGACGTAGATGACCCGCACGGTTTTGCCGCCGCCGCCGGCTACCGCGCGGTTCCCGGCTTCGATCCCCTGTCGGCGACCACTTCGGCCAGCCACTCGAACTCGGCGCTCAGGCCCTGCTCGAGCGAGGTTTCCGGCTCGAAGCCCAGGTGCTCGCGCGCGAGGGCAGTGTCGGCTGCCGTGTCGCGCACGTCTCCCCGCTCTTTGTCCAGGTACTCGACCTCGAGGGCCCCCCCGGCGAGCTGCTCGATCATCTCCAGCACCTCCCTGATCGAGGCGGGGGTGCCCCCACCGACGTTGAACACGCGGGCGTCGTCCAGCGGCTTGTCGGCGGCGGCGAGCGTGGCGGCCACGACGTCGCCGACGTAGCTGAAGTCGCGGGTCTGGCGGCCGTCGCCGAAGACGGTGATCGGGCGCTTCTCGAGCGCCGCCCGGCAGAAGATGTGGAAGGCCATGTCGGGCCGCTGGCGCGGGCCGAAGACGGTGAAGTAGCGCAGCGAGACGGCGTCGAGGCCGTAGTTGGCGACGTAGAGCGAGCAGAGGTGCTCGGCGGCGAGCTTGGTCTGCCCGTAGGGAGAGAGGGGCTGGACCGGGGCGGTCTCTGGCGTGGGGCGCTGCTCGGCGTCGCCGTACACCGATGACGAGGAGGCGTTGACCAGCCGCACGTCGGTGCGGTCCTTGAGCGCCTCGAGCAGGTGCTGGGTGGCGATCACGTTGTTGTGCACGTAGCGCTCGTAGCGCTCCCCCCAGCTGGAGCGCACGCCGGGCTCGGCGGCGAGGTGGATGACGACGTCGCGGTCGTCGGTGAGCTGCTCGAGGTCGCCGCGCCCGAGGTCGATCGGCACGAACTCGAAGCCGTCCCAGTCGTAGAAGTGCCGTAGGTTGCGCAGCTTCTGGGGCCGACCGTAGTTGTCGTTGAAGCAGTCGACGCCCACCACCTCGTCCCCCCGTTGCAGCAGGGCCTCGGTGACCTGGGAGCCGATGAAGCCGGCGCAACCGGTGACGAGGGCTCGCATCAGGCTCGCAACCCTAGCTGTCTGGCCGGGCGCGCCGGTCCCCCTCCGGGCTCGATCAGGTAGGCGCCAGCGGCTTCGCCGAGGCTGACCTCGGCCCCGTCGACCCGAACGCTTTCATGCGCCTGCAGCAGGTTGAGCAGAGCGCCAGCGCCGATCCAGCGCAATCCGCGCACCCCGGCCAGGCGCACGACGTCGCGGCGGAGGAAGAGGCGCGCCAGGCCGAGCAGGTCTCGTGCGGCGCGCAGCTGGCCCATGCGCAGGTCGAACAGCCCGCCGTGCAGGACGGGAGTCGGTGGCAGGCCAGAGCCCGCCATCGCCGCAAAAGCGCCGTAGTCGAGCCCCCGCATGCCGCGGAGGGCGCTGTCGATCGTCTCGTGCACGTCCCACCCGTGGCGCAGCGGCCCCGGCTCCGGGCGTCGCCAGGAGTGCAGCGAGCGCGCCGCCGCGGCGGCCAGGGTTCCCTCGCTGTAGCCCCAGGCAGGGGCGACGAAGGTCTCCGGCCGCCGGCCGAGCACCTGCTCCTGCCAGGCGAGCACGGAGTCGATGCGCCACCCTGCCTCCTCCTCGTCGAGGCGGGCGAACTCGCGGAATTCGACCTCCCCCAGCGCGAGCGCCTCGGTGTCGAGGTGCAGGTAGCCGTGTCCCACCGGCTCGAACACGCCGTCCCGCACGCCTTCGGCGAGCGCGGCGACCGAGCGCGGCCAGACCTCCTCCAGCGCCAGCTCGGCTTGGTCCGGGCTCAGCGCTCGCGCGGCGACGGCGATGTTGAGCACGGCGTCGCTGCGGCCATAGGCACGGGCCAGGGAGCGGATCCGGCGCAGCTGGCGGCGATCCGAATGGTCGTTGCCTTGAACTTGGTGCTGGGCGGTGCCAGGGACGTCGTCCAAGCGCACGCAACCGACTGGCGGCAGCAGCACCAGCGGCCGCTCGAGCACGTCGGGGAGGAAGCGGGCGAGTGCTTCGAGAGTCCAGTAGCCGCGCAGCAGAGTCCAGGCCGAGCTCGCCTCCGCCGCGAGCACCAGGATCCGCCGGTCGACGATCGCGGCGTGCGTTCCCAGCGAGGAGCGCAGCAGCGGCTCGCCGCCGTCGAGCAGGGTGAACTCCCCGTCGAGGCGGATGCCGCCGTCGAAAGCCGCCACACCGGTGGCAAGGCGACGCTCCGGCAGCGGCGCGCTCGCCGGGCCGGGGCCGGAGACGAAGACGACGGCGCCCGCGAGACGGCCGGCACGCACGAGCCCGGCAAGCTCGGCCGCTTCCTCTGCGTCACCTATGCCGACGGCGCGCGGGTCGGGCTCGTCGAGCACCGGTCCCAGTCGCCACAGCCAAGCGAGCCCGGTGGCAGCTCCGGTCGCCGCCGACCCGGTGGGGGCGTAGAGGCGGCCGTCTTCCTCTCCCTGTCCGCTCACTTGCTGCCCTGGCGGGGCAGGCTAGCGCTGCGAGCGGCTGGCGATGTGGGTCAACCAGACACGCCCCCAAGAGGCCGGGACCTTCTTCCCGCGCTTCCTCCGGGTCGTCCGCTTGTGGCGCGACGGCTTCCTCGCGTGCGCTTTGCCTTCGTACCCCGCGGCGGTGACCGGAAAAGGCGTGAAGGAGAACATCGCCTCCGATAGGGAAGGCGTCGTCTCCATGGGTGGGGGAGTGGGTTCAGGCGGCGGCGTGGGTTCGGACGGTAGAGGAGCGGGCTCCTCAGTCGGAGGCGGTGTGGGTTCCGACGGCGGAGGGGTTGGCTCGGATGGCGGAGGAGCGGGCTCCTCGGTCGGCGGCGGAGTGGGCTCGGACGGAGGCGGCGTAGGTTCAGATGGCGGAGGCGTCTCCGACGGCGGCGGAGTGGGCTCGGGCGGCGGAGTGGGCTCCTCGGTCGGTGGAGGAGTTGGCTCGGACGGCGGAGGAGTGGGTTCTTCAGTCGGCGGAGGAGTTGGCTCGGATGGGGGCGGAGCGGGTTCTTCGGTCGGCGGCGGAGTGGGCTCGGATGGCGGAGGGGCGGGCTCCTCGGCCGGCGGCGGCGTGGGCTCGGATGGTGGAGGGGGCTCCGACGCCGGTGGGTCGACCTCGCCGGCCACCGCGGTTACGACGTCGCCGACCAGCTCGGCGCAGGGGCTGTCCGGCTTGAAGCGGTAGTCGCCGGCTGTCCGGTCGACGTAGGGGTAGTCATCGAGGACGACGTTCCCATCGGCGGTGAAGCCGTTGTCCGGGTCGATTCCGCTCGGTTGCCCTGCGCCAGTGCTGTAGAGGCAGTTGGCGGTGGCCACGTTGCCGGTCCCCGGCGGCCCGTCGGACCAGGACGACTCGACGTTCCAACGCGGCGTGCTGCCGGTGATCGCGTTGTTGCGGACGACGTTGTCGTCCGAGGCATCTTCGCCGTCGCCGGCGAAGATGACACCGCCCTGGTTGCCGTCGATGATGTTGTGCTCGATCAACGTGCCGTCGGCGCCGGGGTACATGTGCACGCCCCAGCCGCCGGCGTTGGCGCTGAGGATGTTCCAGCGCACGATCGCGTTGCGAGTGCCGTCGAGGTAGATCAGGTGGTCGAACTTGTTCTCCGAGCCATCCGGCTGCACCGCTGCGCCGCAGTCATAGATGTAGTTGCGCTCGATGATCACCCGCTGGGCCTGGTTGTAGGTGCCGGCGAGGACGCAGATGCCCTCGCCGCCCTTGGTGATCACGTTGTCGCTGAGCACGGCGTCGTCGGCCTGCAGCTTGGCGCCGACGCTGTTCGAGTTGCCGCTGGTGTCGATCCTCAGGCCCGAGACGCGCGAGCGCGGGGCTTCCGGCGTCACCTCGAGGAAGGCGGTCAGCGTCGCCCGCTCGCCGGGGTAGCTCTGCAGGGCAGTGTCCGGCTCGCGCATGTAGAGGTCCGCGCCGCCGTAGGTCCCGGCTCGCAGGCAGCCGGTCTGGCCGGCGTCGAGCGAGTCGACGAGGCGCTGGACGGTGAGGTACGGAGCGGCCGAGGTCCCAGCGGCGGAGTCGGAGCCGTTGGCGGCGGCGACCTTGGTGCAGCTGGTGGGAGCGGCTGAGGCGGGAGAGGCTGCGAGCGCCAGCGTCGTGGCGGCCGCGGCGAGCAGCGCGGCGAACGCCCTCGGTCCCGTGACGGTCGAGCCGTCTTCCTTGACTTGTACGCTCATCCGTTTCCCCTGTGGGGGAGAGGCTAGCGGTGGAGCTGTACGCGCGCGCTTACGTTGCTTGTGCGCGAGCGCGAGTCAGCGCGGCTCGACCGCGATCGCGAGGCCGACTTCTTTGCCCGCTTCTTCTTCGTCGCCCGCTTCGGGCTGGGTGAGGGCGGTGGTGTGGACGAAGCCGGAGGGGTGGTCTCAGACGGCGGCGGGGAGGTCTCAGGCGCCGGCGGCGTGGGCTCCGAAGGTGGAGGAGTCGTTGACGTGGGAGGCGTGGGCTCCGATGGCGGGGTGGGGGTCTCGCCGTTCACGGCGGCGACGACGTCGCCGACCAGCTCGGCGCAGGGGCTGCCCGGCTTGAAGCGGTAGTCGCCGGTTGCCCGGTCGACGTAGGGGTACCCGCTGAGCACGGTGTTGCCGGTGGCGGAGAAGCCTCTGCCGGAGGAGACGCCGCTGGGCTGACCCTGGCCGGTGCTGTAGAGGCAGTTGGCGGTGGCCACGTTGCCGGCGCCTGGCGCCCCGTCGGACCAGGACGACTCGACGTTCCAACGCGGCCCGCTACCGGTGATCGCGTTGTTGCGGACGACGTTGTCGTCGGAAGGGCTTCCCTCGCCGTCGCCGGCGAAGATGACCCCGCCCTGGTTCCCGTCGATGATGTTGTGCTCGATCAGGGTTCCGTCGGCTCCCGGGTACATGTGCACGCCCCAGCCGCCGGCGTTGGCGCTGAGGATGTTCCAACGCACGACCGCGTTGCGGGTGCCGGAGAGGTAGATCAGGTGATCGAGCTTGTTGTGGGAGCCGTCCGGGTTCACCGCTGCGCCGCAGTCGTAGATGTAGTTGCGCTCGATGATCACGCGCTGGGCCGGGTTGTAGGTGCCGGCGAGGACGCAGATGCCCTCGCCGCGCTTGGTGATGATGTTGTCGCTGAGCACGGCGTCGTCGGCCTGCAGCTTGGCGCCGACGCTGTTCGAGTTGCCGCTGGTGTCGATCCTCAGCCCCGAGACGCGCGAGCGCGGCGCTTCAGGCGTCACCTCGAGGAAGGCGGTCAGAGTCGCCCGCTCGCCGGGGTAGCTCTGCAGGGCCGTGTCCGGCTTGCGCATGTAGAGCGCCGCGCCGCCGTAGGTCCCGGTTCGCAAGCAGCCGGTCTGGCCGGCGTCGAGCGACTTGACCAGGCGCTGGACGGTGAGGTACGGAGCGCCCTCGGTGCCCGCGGCCGAGTCGGAGCCGTAGGGGGCGGCGACCTTGGTGCAGCTGGTGGGGGCAGCCGCCGACGCGGGGCCGGCCACCAGCGCGAGCGCCGCGCAGGCCGTTAGGAGCAGGGCGGCGAGCGCTCCCGGGTGCGTGGCGTTTCCGCTGCGAGGCATGCCGCCTCCATCGGGTCGCCAGGTGGGGACGCTTCAACCGAAAGCCTCTGCGTAGACGAATGTCCAGGGCGCCGCTCAGCGCCCGGCGACGGTGGCCTGGGCGACATCGCCAACCAGTACGCGGCAGGGGCTCTCTGGACGGAAGATGTAATCGTCGCTTTCCCGGTCGATGTAAGGCGATTCGCTCAGCACCAGATTGGCTTCGGCCGCGAATCCCTCCGCCTCGCCGATCCCGGCTGGCCCGCCAGCCGCGCGTGAGAACAGGCAGTTGGAGTAAGCGAGGTTGTCCGTGCCAGTGGAATCGTCGTTCCAAGAGCCCTCGATGTTCCAGCGCGGCCCTGAGTAGGTGATCGCATTGTCCCGAACGACGTTCCGGTCCGAGGTGTCTTCGTCGTCGCCGGCGAAGATGACGCCACCCCGGTTGCGGTCGATGACGTTGTGCTCAATCAGCGTGTCATCGGCATTGGGATAGAGGTGAACGGCCCAGCCGCCGGGGTTGTCCGTCAGCAGGTTCCACCTGATCGTCGTCCCGACGGTGTTCTGGACGTAGATCAGGTGGTCGAACTTGCCGTGACGCCCGCAGTGGCTGATGCGATTGTCCTCGATCGTGACGCCATGGGTTCTGCGTTGCGACCCGATCAGGACGCAGATGGTGTTCGTGCTGCCGGTGATCTGATTGCCCGCCACGCGTGCTCGATCCGCTTGCACCTTGAGCGGTTCCGGGTACTCCCGGTTACGGGATGTGAGCGAGACGCTGAGTAGCTGGGCGCCCGTCGCGCTGGGCATGATCCAGATCGGGCTGCGGATCTGGGCCGGGCCGGGCCCGATCCCGCGCAGGACGGTGCCGCGACGGGTCAACCGCGCCAGCCCGCCGTGCCAATAGACCCCCGGCTCGAGGCACCCGGTCTGGCCGCCCCGCAGCGAGCGCAGCAGCCGAGGGATGCTTCGGTAGGGATGCCGGAGGCTTCCTCGCCCCGGTCGGAAATCGGAGCCGGAGGGGCTGGCGAAGCGGTCGCAGTCCTCGATCTCCCCTGGGTCGGCCGGAAGGAACGTGGGGGCGGGAGGGATCAGCTCCTCTGGCTGATCGACCAGATCGATCAGGCCAAAGCCCAGGACGAGGACCAGCACAGCCACCGCGCCGCTGTGGAATCGTCGCGACATCGCTGCCGACGAGGGTAAGGGAAGACCCTAATGCTCGCCTGAATTGGTGTCCGTGGCGCGGTAGAAGTGCTCGAGGGCGCCGCGCCGCTGCCTCGTCTCGACCAGCTCGATGAAGCCGAGCTGGCGCAGCACCCTGATGTGGTAGGCGAGGTGGCTGACGTCCACGTCGAGTCGCCTGGCGACCTGGATCGGGCTGACTGTTCCCTCGGCGAAGAGCGGCAGCGCCTTCGCCCGGAGTGGGTGAGCTAGTGCTTTCAGCAGGCGCTGATCGACCTTTGCGTTGCCGTCTTGGGTCACTCCGTGAACCTCCAGGTCGTCTTCGGGCCTGGAGGCACCATAACTAATCTGAGTATTTAAATCATATTTAGGGATGGCAGGTGGTAGGGAGCTTCCCTGGCTCGCCCACTTCTCGCATAATTGGCGGCGATGTCAACGACCACGGTGGAGCGGCCGCGCGGGGCGGGTCCCGGCGCAGGCCTGGGGGGCGAGTGGCGGGTGATCGTCTGCAACGACGACCACAACACCTTCGATCACGTCGCCGCGACGCTGGCGCGGGTACTGCCCGGGGTCAGCCTCGCGCAGGGTCACCAGTTCGCCGACAGCATCCACAACAGCGGTCAGGCGATCGTCTGGACTGGCCCCAAGGAGACCGCCGAGCACTACTGGGCGCAGCTGGACGGAGCGGGCCTGACGATGGCTCCGTTGGAGCGCGCTTGAAAGCTGGCGCCCGCGTAATCGTTTGCTCGCTCTTGGCGAGTCTCTCGCTGGCCCTTGCTCAGCCCCCCGCGCGGGGGGCTGAGCTGCCCAGCGGCTTCCAGAGCGTGCCCGTGATCGAGGATTTGAGGCAGCCGACGGCTCTCCAGTTCTCCGCCGACGGCAGGGTCTTCGTCGCCGAGAAGGCGGGGAGGATCAAGGTCTACGAGAGCCTCGCGGACGAGAGTCCGGGGGTGTTCGCCGACCTCCGTACCCAGGTCTACGACTCCGGTGACCGCGGCCTGCTTGGCCTCGCGCTCGACCCGGAGTTCCCCGTCAGGCCATACGTGTACGTCCTCTACTCCCACGACGCGCCGATCGGCGGGACGGCGCCATTTTGGGGCGAGGCAGGCCAGACAGGCGACGACTGCCCCGATCCGCCGGGCTCGGATACACACGGCTGTGTGATCAGCGGGCGGCTCTCGCGTCTTACCGCGGTTGAGAGCCAAGCGGGCGCTGAGCAGGTGCTGATCGAGGACTGGTGCCAGCAGTTCTCCTCCCACTCGATCGGCGACATCCACTTCGACGGCGATGGCGCGCTCTATGTCAGCGGGGGCGACGGCGCCAGCTACGTCGCCCGCGACTACGGGCAGTTCGGGCATCCACAGGTCAATCCGTGTGGGGATCCGCCAGCTGGGGTTGGCGGGGCGATGACTCCGCCGACTGCGGAAGGAGGCTCTCTGCGCTCTCAGGACGTTCGCACGCTCGCCGACCCAACCGGCCTCGACGGCACGGTCATCCGCGTCGACCCCGACACCGGCGAGGGCCTGCCCGGCAACCCGATGGAGGAGAGTCTCGATGCCAACGCCCGCCGGATCGTCGCCTTCGGTCTCCGCAACCCGTTCCGCTTTGCGGTTCACCCGGATACGCACGAGGTCTACGTGGGCAACGTAGGCGCCGGCAGCTACGAGGAGATCGACCGCCTTGCCGCCACCTCGAGCGAGCCGTTCAACTCCGGCTGGCCTTGCTACGAGGGCGACATTCGTCCTTTCAACAGTCTCGATCTCAACCTCTGCGAGAGCCTCTATGCGGAACCCGGATCGAATCCCGCGCCCTTCTTCTCGTACAACCACGACGAGGGGGTGTTTTCCGGCGACACCTGCCCGTTCTCGGAGGGCTCCGCTCTCTCCGGCCTCGCCTTCTACGACGGAGGCGCGTTCCCCGCCGCCTTCGAGGACGCCCTCTTCTTCGCGGACTCCGTGCGCGGCTGCATCTACGTGATGTTCCCCGGCGAGGACGGACGCCCAAATCCCTCGACGCTGACGCCCTTCCTCTCCGAAGCTGGCCCCTATCCCGGCATCGACCTCGAGGTCGGGCCGGAAGGGAATCTCTTCTACGTCAGCCTCTTCAGCGAGGTCGGGGGCGACGAATTCGAACCGGGAGCGGTCCACCGGATTGCCTACTTCTCCGGGAATCAGCCGCCGGTGGCGCGCCTCGAGGCCGACAACCAGTGGGGCACAACGCCGCTGGAAGTGGAGTTCGACGCCACCGAATCGACTGATGCCGACGACGATCAGCTGGAGTACGAGTGGGACCTCGATGGGGACGGGGGCTTCGATCCGCCCACCTCGTCGGGGACTGCAAGCGAAACCTACGGCGACAAACAGAACCACACTGCTGCGGTTCGCGTCAGCGACGGTAACGGCGCCAGCAGCATCGCGCGGCTCACCGTCTATCCGGGCAACACGCCGCCGCAGCCGGAAATCGCTGAGCCCCTATCTGACCTGAAATGGGCCGTGGGGGAGCAGATCGAGTTCTCCGGAACCGCCGAGGACGGTGAGGACGGCGAGCTCCCTTCGACCAGCCTCGACTGGAGCACCCGCCTCTTCCACTGTCCCGAAGCGAAAGGCTGCCACGGGCACCCGTTGCTGGCTTTTCCAACGGTCGATTCGGGGAGCTTCGCCGCGCCCGACCACGACTACCCGTCCCACATCGAGCTGACCCTGACCGCGGTCGACTCCCGCGGCCTCACGGCGAAGCAGACGGTCAAAATCGACCCTCGTACCGTCGAGCTGATGATCTCTTCGAATCCGCTCGGCGTGACGATCGACGCCGGTCTGCTCACTGCCCCGACGCCGTTCCCCTTGACCTCGATCGAGGGCTCCAACGTGTTGCTGGCCGCCCCGGCATCGGCCCAGCTCGGCGGCGATACCTACGCCTGGCGAAGCTGGTCCGATGGCGGCGACCGGGTCCACACGGCGCAGGCCGACAGCTCTGCCTCCTACTTGGCGACCTATGCGAAGGTCCTACCACCGCTCCCGCCACCTCCACCGCCCCCGCCACTGGAGCCCCCGCGCACCCGCATCGACCGGCATCCGAAAAAGAAAGCGCGCAGCTCGACGGCGAGGTTCGAGTTCTCCGCATCGGCGCCCAGTGCCAGCTTCCGCTGCAAGCTCGACAGTCGCCCCCTGAGGCACTGCGGCTCGCCGCGGGTCTACAGGAACCTAAGGCCAGGACGGCATGTCTTCCGCGTCATCGCCGTCGGCGCCGACGGTAAAGCCGACCAGACGCCGGCGACCTTCGGCTGGAGGGTGTTGCCGCGGGATTGAGCGCGGTCGCTACTCAGCGACTACGAGGGTGTGCCAGGCGGGCAGCACCGGCAGGTCGTGGAGGTCGATGACCTCGGCGCGGGCGGCCTCGATCTCGTCCGAGAACCAGTAGCGCTCGAAGTCGGCGCGGCTCTCCCAGACTGAGGACTGCTGGAAGTGCAGCGGGTCGTCGATCGAGCGGATCAGCGACCAGCTCTTGGCGCCGAAGGCGGGCATCCGCGCCGCTGCCGGCTCCCAGAGATCGAGCCAACGGTCCGCCCGGAAGGGGGCGACGTGCCAGTCGATCGTGCAGACCTCGCTCATGCTCCCACCTCCGCCCGGATCGCTCCCGGGCCGTCCTCGTTCTTGCCCTCGTCCTCGGACTCGGCCCCGACCAGGATCGAGATCTTGCCCAGGTGCTTGTTTTCGTGCAGCAGCTGGTGCGCCTCGGCGACCCCGTCGAAGCCCATCGTCTGCCAGATCACCGGCCGGACCTTGCCCTCCGCCATCAGTTGGTTGGCCCGCATGCACTCGTAGGCGTTGGCGAAGTGCGAGCCGATGATCTGCTTCTGGCGCATCCACAGGTAGCGCACGTCGAAGTCGAGCTGGAAGCCCGAGGTAGCGCCGCAGATCACGACTTTGCCGAACGGCTTGACGACGAAGACCGAGGTCGGGAAGGTGGCCTGGCCGACGTGCTCGAAGACGATGTCGGGGGCATCGCCGAGGATCTCCTTGACTCGCTTGGCGAAGCCGCGTGAGGCCTTGAAGCGCTCCTTATCGGCGGCCGGGTCGGCGAGGTTCTCCTTGGTCCTCATCATCTCGCCGAACTCGCCCCGGTTGATGTAGTCGACCGCGCCCAGTTGCTTGACCAGCTCGCCCTTCTCGTCGGAGGAGACGACGCCGACCGCGTTGGCGCCCGCCGCCTTGCAGAGCTGCACGGCAAAGACGCCGAGGCCGCCGGCGGCGCCCCAGATCAGGACGTTGTGGCCCGGCTGCAGCTTGCACTGGTCGATCAGCATCCGGTAGGCGGTGAAGTAGGTGAGGCCGTAGGCGGAGGACTCGACCCATGAGAGGTTCTGGGGGCGGGGGAGGAGTTGCTGCGCCTGCACCTTGGTGAACTGGGCGAAGGAGCCCCAGGTCGTCTCGTAGCCCCAGATCTGCTGGCTCGGCGCCGCCAGCGGGTCGAGCCCGTGCACCTCAACGTCCTCATAGGAGGCCTGGTTGCAGTGGACTACGACCTCGTCGCCCGGCTTCCAGCGGGTGACGCCCTCGCCGACCTTCCAGACGATGCCGGAGGCGTCGGAGCCGCCGATGTGGTGGCCGTACTCGGGATGGTCGCCGTAGCCGAAGACCGAGACCGGCTTGCCGAGCGCCGCCCAGACGTTGTTGAAGTTGACCCCGGCCGCCATCACGCGGACGACCACCTCGAAGGCGCCGGGCTCGGGAACCTCGATCTCCTCCAGCTGGAAGGCCTCGGTCGGCTCTCCCTCGCGCTCCTGGCGGATCACCCAGGCCGCCATCGTCTCCGGCAGCGTGCCGGGCTCGACGTCCAATTTCGCGACTGCGCTGGTGTCTACGGCCAAGAGGTCCTCCGCGGGTCGTTTGGTGACGGGCGGCGAATCCTACGCGGCTTCGGACGTCTCGCGCAGCTCGGGGGCCGTGATCTGGCGGACCGTGATTTCGACCGGTTCCGGCGGCTCGATCTTCTTACCCGGGGCTATGCCGAGGTCCTCCACTTTGCGCAGCTGGGGTAGCAGCCGGCTCTCCATCGAGGCAATGGCGGAGTCGTAACCGGTTGCCGCTGTTTTCAAGCCTTTGCCGACTTTCTCGAGCTCGCTGAGGAACTTGGCGAAGCGCCCGTGCAGCGTCCCCGCCGCCTCGGCGATCTCCGCCGCCTCGGCGACCATCCGCTCCTGGCGCCAGCCGAGCTCCATCGTCCGCAGCAGGCCGATCAGCGAGGTCGGGCTGACGAGCAGGACGTTGCGCTCGAGGGCGTAGTCGAAGAGCTCGGGATCGGCGGCAAAGGCCGCGTGCAGGGCGGGCTCGTTGGGGATGAAGCAGACCACCAGGTCCGGCATCTCGCCGGCCTTGAACTGGCCCTGATAGTCCTTCGAGCTGAGGCTGCGCACGTGCTCGCGCGCCTGCCGGGCGTGGCGCTCGAGATGGGCCTTGCGCTCGGAATCGACCTCGGACTCCTGGGCGTCGAGGAAGGCGTCGAGCGGGACCTTCGAGTCGGCGACGAAGCTGCGTCCCTCCGGCAGCAGGAAGCGGGCATCGGGTCGCAGCCGGCCGGCTTCGGTGCGCAGCGTCTGCTGCAGCTCGAAGTCGACGTGCTCGGTCATGCCGGCGATCTCGATGCAGCGCCGCAGCTGCAGCTCGCCCCACTGGCCGCGGGTCTGGGGCTGGCGCAGCGCCTTCTTCAGGCCTGCGGTCTCTGCCCCTAGGTTGCCGACCGTCTGGCCCACCTGCTCGATCAGAGCTCGTGTCTGAAGGTCGGTCTCGCCGCGCCGCTGGACCTCCTTCTCGATTCTCTCCTGCCCCCTCGCGATTCGCTCGGCCAGGGCTTTGATCTCCGCCTGCCGCTTGTCCAGGGCCGCCTCCGCCGTCCGGGCGTCGACCTTGCGCGACTCCTCGTTCATCCGCTGCAGGTCGGCGACCGCTTTCGAGGTCGCCTCCTGGATCGCCGGGCCCAGGTCCGGCTGCCCGGGCTGGCGCCGGGATGCCAGTGCGTAAACCAGCCCCGCTGTGAGTAGGAGGACGGCGATTGCGAGCACGACGGTCATCGCCATCGATGCTGACAAGCCGCCCAGACGGGACCGCAATCCTGAAAAGCCGCTTGCAGCGGCTTCTACGGCAGCAGGATGTCGTTATCGGAGGAGGTTCGGTAGGGGCCGACGACGAGGCGAGCGGGCTTGGCGTCGGGGAGGCCGGCCGCGACGATCTCGTAGGCCCCGGTGGGCAGGTCGGTGAGGAGGGTGCCGTTGCCGTTGGGGACGAGGGCGCCCGAGCTGGCGTCTTTCGGCCCGCGCAGGACCAGCCGCGAGCGGACGTCGGTGAGGTTGGCGGCGACGATCAGCACGCTGAGCGGCGCGTTGCTGCGCACCGTCGGCTGCTCGACGTCCTCGTTCTGGGGGATCTGCTGGGTCGGTTCGGGCCCGACTGCGATCCGCTCGGGCTGCACCGTGACCTCGCCCTCGGTGACCGAGACGCTGACGTGGGTGGGTGGCTGCGGCCGTGGATTGTTGACCCGCTCCTCGGCGCCGCACCCGGCGACGATCAGTGCCAGCGCACCCAGTGCGCATGCCAGCGCCGCAACGCTCCCTCTCCGACGATCCATCGCGGCGAGAATCTAACCGAAGGGCAAGTCGACCACGCGCGCCGTAACGCCATCTTCACCTACGGCGAGCTCATCGCCGGGCTCCGCCTCGCGGCGGACGATCGCCAGCCCAAGCTGGCCGAGGGCGGGGGAGAGGCAGGAGCTGCCGACCTCGCCGACCTCCTTCTCGCCGAGTCGCAGGGATGTTCCGGGCGCCACCGGAGCGCTCAGCCTCAGCCCGCGCAGGTGGCGGTTCGGGCGGCCCTTGTAGTGGAGGCGTGCCACTGGCTCTTGGCCGATGTAGCAGCCCTTGGTGAAGCTCACCGCGGCCTCGACGATGCCGGCCTCGGCGGGCATCGTCTGCGGGCCCATCTCGGCGCCGAAGCGCGGCCTGCCTGCCTCGATCCGCAGGATCTCGGCCACCTCGGGAACGACTTCGGGGGCGCCGGCCGCGACCAGCGCCTCTCGCAGGCGCTCGGCATCGTCCGCGGCGGCGATCAGGTCGATCCCGTCGCGGGTCCCGACCGCGAGGCACTCGACGCCGTGCGCCGTCAGCCGCTCGCAGCGGTAAAGGGGAAGCGGGGGAGTGGTGGCGATCTCGGCGCTGCGCGGTCCGATCAGGGAGAAGAGCGCCCGCTCGGCGTCGGCGACCTCGACCTGGCGGCCGATCTTGTAGGTCTGCAGATGGCGGCGGGCCGCCTCGAGCGCCTCCGGCTCGGTGTCGATCCAGATCTCCTCCGGCGAGAGACGCAGCACTCGCATATCGGCCTGCATGTGGCCCTTGCGGTCGAGCAGGGCCGCATAGCCGCCCTCGCCCGGCGCCAGCGCCTCGACGTCGCTGGTCAGCTGCCCCTGCAGGTACTCGGCCGCCTCGGGGCCGGTGACCAGCAGCATGCCCCGCGCCGAGCGATCGAGCACCCCACACTCCTCGCGCACTTGGCGGTACTGAGCATCGATCTCGACTGTTGCCAAATCGGCCACCCCTCAAGTCTAAGAAGCTCCGGTCGGGGGCGATGGGGATGACCCCCGACCGAGCCTCCCCGCTGTTGCTCGGGCGGGGGTCATCCCCATCGCCCCGCCCACCGTCTTTTAGATATGTCAAAATCAGATTTAGACGTGTCGAAATCACACCGCAAGCGAAGCTGCGAAGGAGCGCCCTGAACATGGGCGGCAAGATCAGCCGGCGCAAGCTGCTCGGGGTTGCGGCAACCGTCCCCGCCGCGGCTGGTCTCAACGCGCTGGTTCAGCGTGGCGGCAGCGCCCTCGCCGAGGGTCCGCATGGCGGCGCCCCCGCCGCCGCCGGGAACCCGGGCCACAAGGGCCACGAAAGCTTCGCCCACGCGACCTTCGCCCCCGGGCGAAGCGTCGACCACCGCGCCAACGGCTTCAACCCCAGCCAGCTGCTGCGCGACTTCGACTACGGCAAGACACGGCGCCTCGCCAGCGGTCGCGTCCTGCGCGAGTGGGAGATCGTCGCCCACGACAGGGAGATCGAAGTTGCGCCAGGAGTCAAGTACGAAGCCTGGACCTACAACGGCCGCGTCCCGGGGCCGACCCTGCGCGCCCGTGAGGGAGAGAGACTGCGGATCCGCTTCGTCAACGGCTCCCCCCACCCGCACACGATGCACTTCCACGGCATCCACCCGGCGCTGATGGACGGCATGCCGGGGATCGGCGAGCGCCAGGGAGGCGGCCAGATCGAGCCCGGGGAAGCGTTCTCCTACGAATTCGAGGCTGAGCCGTTCGGCCTCCACCTCTACCACTGCCACGTGGCGCCGCTGGCCGCCCACATCGCCCGCGGGCTCTACGGCGCCTTCATCATCGACCCGAAGAAGGGCCGCCCGGAAGCCGACGAGATGGTGATGGTGATGAACGGCTTCGACACCAACTTCGACCTCGCCAACGAGGTCTACGCGGTCAACACGGTCGGCTTCCACTACATCAACGACCCGATCCAGGTGGCGCGCGACGAGCTGGTCCGGATCTACCTGGTCAACGTGCTCGAGTACGACCCGCTGAACTCGTTCCACGTCCACGCCAACTTCTTCCAGCACTACCCGACCGGCACCTCGCTGGAGCCGGCCGAATTCACCGACACGATCGTCCAGGGCCAGGGCCAGCGCTCGATCCTCGAGCTGAAGTTCCCCTTCGACGGCGACTACATGTTCCACGCCCACGTCAGCGAGTTCGCCGAGCTGGGCTGGACCGGGTTCTTCCGCGTCGGCAACCCGTCGCTGCTCACTCCGGCTGCTGCGGCAGCCGCCTACTGCAAGCTGCCCTGGGGCGGCGGGAAGCCAGCCTGATGGAGGCGGGCACGCAGGCCGAGCAGCTGCGCGGGGGGCGCCTGCCGGCCTGGGCCCTGGGCCTGATCCCGCTCGCCCTGATCGCGGTCGCGATCGGCGCCTTCGCGCTGCTCGGCGGGCCGGGGCTCGGCGAGCGGACCGGTCCTCCGGTGGAGGAGGTCTCGGTCGAGCGCACCGTGCTGCGCCCCGGCGAGATCGAGCTGACCCTGCGCAACGACGGGCCTGACCCGGTCGAGGTGGCCCAGGTCGCGGTCAACGACGCCTTCGCCCCGTTCGCGACCAGCGAGGGGCGTGAGATCGGCCGGCTCGGCTCGACCACGCTGCGGATCGAATACCCCTGGATCGAAGGCGAGGCCTACGAGATCTTCATCCTCACCTCCACCGGGGGGACGATCGACGCTGCGATCGACGTTGCCGCCGAAACCCCCGAGGCGGACCTGAGCTTCTACGGCTTGATGGCGCTGCTGGGGATCTACGTGGGCGTGATCCCGGTCAGCCTCGGCATGCTCTGGCTGCCCTTCGTGCGCCGCATCGGCGAGCGCTGGATCGGGGCGCTGATCGCCTTCACCGTCGGGCTGCTTGCCTTCCTCGGGATCGACGCCGGCCTCGAGGGACTGGAGATCGCGGGTGAAGCGCCTGGCGCCTTCGGCGGCGCCGAGCTCGTCTTCGCGGGCGGCATTGCCGCCTACCTGGCGCTGGCCGGGGTCGACGCCTACCTGGCGCGCCGTCGCGAGGCGGCCGGTGGCGGCGCCGCGGCCGGCGGCCTCTACCTGGCGCTGCTGGTCGCGATCGGGATCGGCCTGCACAACCTCGGCGAGGGCCTGGCGATCGGCTCGGCCTACGCGACCGGGGCGCTCGCACTGGGGGCCTTCCTGGTGGTCGGCTTCGCGATCCACAACACCACCGAGGGGCTGGCGATCGTGGCGCCGCTGCGCGAGGGCGAGGACGGTCCCAGCGCTCGTCCCGGCCTCCGCCGTCTCGCGGCCCTGGGGCTGATCGCGGGCGCTCCGGCGGTGCTCGGCGCCTGGATCGGCGCGGCGGCCTTCAATCCCAGCCTCGCGGCTCTGC
This sequence comes from uncultured Solirubrobacterales bacterium, assembly GCA_963728045.1. Taxonomy (GTDB): domain Bacteria; phylum Actinomycetota; class Thermoleophilia; order Solirubrobacterales; family 70-9; genus VRUE01. The sequence goes on along the minus strand of CAVSIE010000002.1, from coordinate 190,710 downwards.
TCTTCGGCGTCGGGGTCGGCGCGATCGCCAGGGTGGTGGTGCAGATCTCACCGGCGATGCGCGACGACGAGGGTCGCTACCTGCACCCGGTATCGGTCGTCGGCATCCTGGTCGGCATCCTCGCCCTCTACCTGACCGGTCTGCTGGTGGCGGTCTGATGGGCGCGCGAAGCGAGAACGTTCGAGGGGCGGCGGGGACGGAGGCGATCGAGGACTACGCGAAGGCGATCTACGCCGTGGCGCTGGAGCGGGAGGGACCGGTGACGAACGGCGAGCTGGCGGAGCGCCTTGGGGTGACGCCCGCCACGGCGACCTCGATGCTGAAGCGGCTCGACGAGCTGGGGCTGGTCGATTACCTTCCTTACAAGGGCGTCACCCTGACCCCTGCCGGGGAGAAGGTCGCGCTCGAGGTGATCCGCCACCACCGCTTGATCGAGGCCTACCTCTCCGAGGCGCTGGGCATGCCCGACGACCGCGTCCACGCCGAGGCCGAGGTGCTCGAGCACTACATCTCCGAGGAGCTGGAGCTGCTGATAGCCGCCAAGCTCGGCGAACCCAGTCACGACCCCCACGGCACCCCGATCCCAGGTCCTGACCTGCGTCCGCCCAGCGGCTAGGCTGCCCTCGTGGCCTTGGCCGACGACTTCCAGCAGGTGCTCGACTCGCTGCCGCCGGATTGGACCGACCTGGAGGTCGACCTGCGAATCGAGGACGAGAGCCAGTACGTCGACACGGCGGTCGCCCTCAGCCAGGTCAACGCCCAGCCCTACTCGGAGGCGGACTGGCACTGGCGACTGCTCGTCGCGCACAGCTTCGGCCACGCGGCGGCGGCGGAGACGGTGAAGGGCGTGCTGGCGAAGCTCGACGGCGAAGGCGTCGCCGGCGAGATGCAGGTGCGCGAGGTGCGCGAGGGGCGAGCTGAGGTCGTGCAGATGTGGGGCCGGCCGGAGAGCGTCCGCGAAGAGTTCCGCCAGCGCCGCTCGCTGTAGTGGCTCGCGTCGTCGCCGTAGCTTCGGACCTGCTGCTTGGCAGCAAGGTTGAGGCCACTTTGAAAGCTGCCGGTCACGAGGTGACTCTCTCGCCCTCGATTCAAGAGGCGCCGCTCGACGGCGCCGAGCTTCTCGTCGCCGACTTGGATGCGGAGAACCCGGAGGTGCTGGCCGGGCTCGGTGTGCCGGTGCTTGGCTACTACTCGCACGTGCAGGTCGAGACCCGCGAGGCCGCTGAGGCGGCGGGGGTCGATCTCGTTGTGCCGCGTTCGCGAATGGCGCGCGAACTGCCGCAGTTGGCCGAACGACTGCTGGATGGGAGGCACTGATGCCCCTCCGCTGGAGGCCCTTCGGCTGAGTCTCCATCGGAGGGGCATCAGTCCCTCTTCATTCAGCGCAGCTGGAAGGCCGCGTCGACGTTCAGCGGCCGCTCGAGGATTCCGTGCTCGAGGTCCCACGCTGCCCACTTGCGCAGCACCGCTGGGTTGAAGGCTGCGGGGCGGAGGAGAGGGCCGAGGGCCCGGAGCTGGGCCGCCTGTTCGGCGCGATCGAGGGTTGGGGCGGCGGCTAGCAAGTCATCAAGCGCGTGCTGGGGGTCGCGAACTGCGAAGGCGTAGCCGCGGGTGGTGGCGTCGACGACGGCGTCGATCAGCTCGGGGTCGCGCTCCAGTGTGCGGCGCGAGGTGGCCAGGACGAGCTCGGGGTAGGGCGGGGCGCCGTAGCGGTCGACCTTGAAGACCCGGGTCGGGATGCCCTGGCGTCGCAGCGCCACTCCCTCGGCGTTCCAGAACCCCGTCACCGCGTCGACGCGGCCGGCGGCGAGCGAGGCGACTGCGTTGAAGCCGATCGTGACTCGGCGCACCTGCGAGGGATTGCCGCCGTCGGCGCTCACCTCGGAGTCGACCACGGCTTCGTCGGAGGGCAGTCCTGTCACTCCGACGGCGCCGCCTTCGAGATCACGCGGGCGGCGCACCGGACTGTCGCCGCGAGCGAGCACGGCGGCCAGTGGGCGCTGCACCAGCGGCATCACGCCGACCAGGTCGAGCCCGCGCTCGCGGGCGATCCCGAGGTCGTGGATGTCGAGGATCGCGAGCTCGGCTCGTCCCGCCTCGAGCAGCTTCGGCGCGTCGGTCGATTCGCCCGGCTGGCGTACGGTCAGGTCGATCCCCGCGTCGGCGTAGAAGCCCCGCTCCCGCGCCGCGTAGATCCCCGAGTGAGCCGCGTTGGGGGTGAAATCGAGCACCAGCGTCGCGCCGCTCGGCGCGCCCGGTTCCGCGTCGCTCCCACCGCAGCCGATTGCGCCAGCCACCAGCAGGGCGACCGCCAGCAGCGCGGTACCCCATCTCATGTGGGGCAGACCTTATTGGCTCGGTCGATGTGAGTAGACTGCCGCGCGCGAAACCGCAACCTGGGAACTAGGAGGAGAGCGTGCAGCAAAGAGGACTTCCGGCTTACCTTGCCGAGCTAATCGGCACCTTCCTGCTGGTGTTCTTCGTCACCAGCGTCGTCGTGCTGTTCGTCTCGACCGGCGAACAGGCACAGTTCGGATCGGACTTCGCCGTCATTGGCCTCGTTCACGCTTTCCTGTTGTTCGGGCTGATCGTGATGTTCGGCATCGCCAGCGGCGGCCACTTCAACCCCGCGGTGACGCTCGCGGTGCTCGCGATCAGGCGGATCTCGTCGATGGACGCGCTGATCTACATGCTCGCCCAGCTCTCCGGCGGCGTGCTCGGCGCTCTGCTCTGCAAGGGGTTGCTGCTCGACGAGGGACGGGCCACCAACTACGGCGCGGTCCAGGTCAGCGGCCTGCTCGGCGGCGACTTCCAGGGGATGATCATCGAGGCGATCGGCACCTTCTGCCTCGTCCTGGTGATCCTCGCCGCGGTCTTCTCGAAAAAGAGCGTCAAGGACTGGGCGCCACTCGCTATCGGCATCACGCTGGGCTTCATCGTCATGGTCGGCGGGCCGCTGGACGGCGGCTCCTTCAACCCGGCGCGCTGGTTCGGCCCGGCGCTGGTCGGTAACGAGTGGGGTGGCGTCTGGCCCTACATCGTCGGCCCGATCGTCGGCGCCCTCGCCGCCGTCGGCATCTTCAAGTTTGTGCTCGAGCCAGGTGGACCGGCGCCGACCGAGCCGCCGGAGCGGGTCAAGCCCACCGCCGCTGCGCCGAAGCCCAGCGGCGCTTCCTGAGCCTCAGTAGCTTCGCGAGCCGCCGGGACTGCACGCCCCGGCGGCTCGCCTGTTTCTAGCCCCGCACTAGAGTGGCGGTCGTGCGCCGGGTCACCTTCTCGCGGAACTACACGCTCTCCCTTTCGCGCACCTGCCAGTGCCACTGCAAGTACTGCGCGTTCGCTACGCATCGCGCCCATATCCACTCGCCCGAGGAGGTGGAACGGCGCCTCGACGAGGCCGAGCGGCGCAATGCCAAGGAGCTGCTCGTCCTCACCGGTGAGCGGCCGGAGGTGAATGCTGAGGTCGCGGCCCGGCTGGCCGAGTGGGGCCACGACGACTTCACCTCCTACGTCGTCTGGGCCTGCGAGCGGGCGCTGGAGCGAGGCATCCTGCCCCACACCAACATCGGCGTCCTCGACCGCGACGACCTCGCCCGCCTGCGCGAGGTGACCGCCTCCCAGGGCCTGATGCTGGAGTCCACCGCCGAGCACCTGATGGACACCGTCCACGCGGGCTCCCCGACCAAGCACCCAGCCAAAAGGCTGGCCACGATCGAGGCGGCGGGCGAGCTGAAAATCCCCTTCACCAGCGGGATCCTGGTCGGCATCGGCGAGAGCGAGCAGGAGAGAATCGAATCGCTGGAAGCTCTGGCCGAGCTGCACGACCGCTACGGGCACCTGCAGGAGGTCATCCTGCAGAACTTCGTTCCGCACCCGAGGTATTACGGGCAAGAGGTAGCTGACATCGCCGATGCTTCGGCGCGCCGGAGATGGGGGGACGATGGGGACCCCCCCGCTGGGGCTCCGTCCCATGCGGACGCAGGGGCGAAAGGAACTCCGCTCCGCGAGTTCCCATCGGGGGAGTCCCCATCGTCCCTGCCAGCGTGGGCGAGTCCAGTCAGCATCGATGACATCAAGCGGCTGATAGCCGAGTGCAAACGGCTGATGCCGGACGTTGGGATCCAGGTGCCGCCGAACTTGTCGGACGCTTGGCCCGAGCTGGTCGAAGCGGGAGCGACCGATCTCGGTGGGCTGTCGGCGAACGGGGATCACATCTCACCTGAGGAGCCGTTTCCGAGCCCCCATCAGGTGCGAAAGGAGTTGGCTCCCAAGGGATACGCATTGACCGAGCGGTTGTGCGTCTATCCGCAATACATGGACCCCGAGTGGATGGAGCAGGGGGTCCTCGATGTGGTGAAGCTGAAGTACTGGAGCTTCATTCCGCGGCGCGGGTCGGGGCGGCGCTCGGAAGAGTCGATCAACGGCGCGCTCGCACCCGAAGCGATCGCCAAGGGTTGCGAGGGGGAGGAGCTGAGCGAGGACGAGCTGACGGCGCTCTTTGCCGAGGCACGACCTGAGGTCATCGAGGAGATGCGGGTTGCTGCTGATGAGCTTCGCCAGGAGCTGGCCGGCGACCGGGTCACCTTCGTCGTCAACCGGAACATCAACTTCACCAACATCTGCGTGGTCGGCTGCGCCTTCTGCGGCTTCGGCCAAGGGCGTCGCTCGCCCGACGCCTACGAGGTCTCCGAGGAGGACTTCGCCGCTCGGGTGCGCGAAGCGGTCGAGTTCGGCGCCACCGAGATCTGCATGCAGGGCGGCATCCACCCCGATCTGACCCTGGAGGAGTACGGCAAGTGGCTGCGACTGGCCAAGGACGTGGCGCCGCAGCTGCACCTGCATGCCTACTCGCCGATGGAGGTCCACTACATGTGCGAGCGCTCTGGCAAGGGGCCGGAGGAGGTGTTCGAGTACCTGATCGAGTGCGGGCTGGGCTCGACCCCCGGCACGGCGGCGGAGGTGCTCGACGACGGCGTGCGCCAGCGCATCTCGCCCAACAAGCTCCCCGTCGATCGCTGGGTCGAGATCATCGAGGCCTCGCACCGGGCGGGGCTACGCTCGACCTCGACCGTGATGTTCGGCCACATCGAGGAGCCGCGCGAGCTGGCCCGCCACATGCGCGTCGTCCGCGCTCTGCAGGAGCGCACCGGCGGCATCACCGAGTTCGTGCCGCTCAGCTTCATCCCGTTCAACACGATGCTCGGCCGCACCCACGGGATCGAGGAGATCTCGGCGCGCGAGAACCTCAAGCACACCGCCGCCTTCCGGCTGGCCCTGGGTAGGACGATCCCCAACCTGCAGGCGAGCTGGGTCAAGATGGGCCTCGACGCCGCCACCGAGGCGCTGCGCTGGGGCGTCAACGACCTCGGCGGCACCCTGATGGAGGAGAACATCTCGCGGATGGCGGGCTCCCAGCACGGGGTGCGGCTGGAGCCGGAGCAGCTGATCGCGGCCGCCCGCGCCGGCGGTCGCGAGCCCGCTCAGCGCACGACGCTCTACGAGATCGTCGAGACCTACTAGCTGGACGTTTGTTCTAGCGGTATGGTGCGTTTATCGCTTCGCATTCGTCTGCAGTAAGGGGAGGAGGATCGGGGCTGGCAGTCTTCTCGCTGCTTGCCCTGCTGCTCGTGCTTGCCGCCGCGGCGCTGGTCAGCCTGCGGCCTTGGGAGTCCGACCCGGTCTCCCCGCAGCTGCAGGTCTCGCCCGAGGTTGAGGCGGGGCTGGACGATGCGATCGCTTTGGCGCCCGGTCCTTCTGCCTCGCCCGCTGTCGCGGGCGCTCGCGTGGCCGCGTACTCGATCCCGAAGGTCGAGCCCATAGTTGTCAAGGGGCCGGCGCCTGTCCCGCCCGTGGGCATCTCACGAGGCCGCCCGGTGAGTCGCACCTGGCCCGTTTCGCTCCCGGCGACGCCGCCACCGCCTGGACCCCAGGCTCCGCCCGCCGTGCCGGTCGCAGCGCTGTCGAATCCGGCGCCCCCGCCCCCGGCCGTTCCCGCGGTGGCGCCTTTGGCCCCGCATCTGGTCGCCGACTTCGAGAACGGCATGGAGGGATGGAGCACGGCTGCGGCCAGCGATGTGGCGCCGACGGTCGTAGGCGGGGTCGTGCGCGACGGCGAAAGGTCGAGCTTGGTTCGGCTGACCGGCACGCGGTCCCGTTCGCAGCTGATCCTCGGCGGCGATGGCGGCGAAAGCGAAGAAGGCGTGGTCCAGATCCATGAGGGCGACGAGTACGCCTTCGCCTTCTCCTTCTACATCCAGACGATGGCCTACGGCGAGCCCGGTGTCGACAACGCGATCCTGCGGCTCAAGAGCGATGCGAGCGAGACCCCGGCCTTCGGCCTGCAGCTCTGGGATCCCGTGGCTGGCGGGCAAGACGGCGAGCGCGGACTCTGGTCGAGTGGAGAGGCAGTTGGGGGCGACCGCTTCCTGGCGCCGGTCCCGGAGCAGGAATGGCATGACGCGATCGTCCACTTCAGGGCGTCCAGCCAGGGCGCCGGCTTTTACGCCGTCTACCTCGACGGCGAGTTGGTCGATGCTCGCGAGGCGGTCAGCATGATCGCCCCCGGCAGTAGCTACGCGCAGATCGAAGTCGGCCTCTACCGCAGCGGCGCGCAGGTCCCGGGAACTTCTGAGCTCCGCATCGACGCCGCCAAGCTCGGCCCGACGCTGGAATCCGTCCAACCCCTAGCGGAATAGGTCCTCGCCGCGGGGGCGGCGCAGGGTGGCAGCGCCGGGGCCGTCCTCGGAGGTAACGAAGCGCCCGAGGCCGCGGACGATCGACACCGGGATACGGCTGGTCTTGTCACGGACGAGGTCGGCGGCTGCCGCGGCCTCATCGGCGACCGCGATCAGCGTCGCCTGCAGCTCGCGACCCTCAGCGTCGCGACGGCCGCGCCAGTCGTCGAGCGGGGCGATCCCGGCGCACCCGATCGCCACCTCGGCCTGACCCTGGCGCCAGGCGCGGCCAAAGCTGTCGGCGATCACCACTGCAATGGTGGGGGGGAGCCGAGGGGGGGACTCGGCGGACGGGGAGTGTCCGGCGAGTCCCCCCCTCGGCTCCTCAGCAATCGCAGCGGTGATTTCGGCTCTGAGCTTGCGGGAAGAGGCGTCGGGGTCCTGTGGGAGCAGGCAGGCGGTTCCGGGCTCGGGCAGGTTCGAGGTATCTACGCCGGCGTTGGCGCAGACGAAGCCGTGGTGGGTTTCGACGATGAGGACGCCGCGCTCGGCGCGCAGCACCTCGCGGCTCTCCGCCAGGACCAGCTCGATCAGCGCCGGCTCCTTGTCCAGCGCTGCGGCGAGGCGCTGGGCCTCTGCGCCCGGCTCCACCGAGGAAAGGCGGCGTACGCGTCCCTCGGCCTTGGAGATGATCTTCTGCGCGACGACGACCACGTCCCCCTCGTGAAGCTCAGCGCGACGCGCGATCTCCTCGCCGACCCGCATGCCCTCGGCGAACTCCGGCAGGCCCGCCACGGGCAGGACCCTCAACTCCGCCGCCTCGCTCATATCCCCAGCGCCTTCGCGGTTCGCTTCGCCCGGCCGCGCCGCGCCTCCAGCGCTCGCGTCAGGGCGACGAGGTCGGCCGGGGTGTCGAGGTCGAGGGCGAGCGAGGGCAGCTCCTCGACCGCGAAGGGGATGCCCGCCTCGCGGGCGGCAGCGACGTGGCGGGCGCGGCTGCCTTCGCCGAAAGCGGGCCGGATCGCACTCGGGGGGGAGAGGACCAGGGCGTTGGTGCCGGCGCCGTGGCGGTCTGGCACGATCGCCACGTAGCGCTCTGGGATGCCGGTCAGCACCCGGTCGAGCTCGCGCGGCTCGAGCAGCGGGCAGTCTCCCGGGAGCAACGTCACGCACTCGGCGCCGAGCGTCTCGGCGCGGGCGATCCCGGCCAGCGCCGCCTCGGAGTGACCCTCCTCCGGAGAGTCCGGGACGACCTCGGCCCCAGCGCTACGAGCGAGCTCGACCGCACGCGGCTCGTCGCTGACGACGATCGTGCGCTCGATCGTCCGCGCCGCGCCGATCGCCTCGAGCACGTCCTCCAGCATCGCCGCGACCAGCGCTTCTCGCCGGGCCTCGTCGATTCCCGCCGCGAGGCGCCGCTTCGCTGCTGCGAAGCGCTTGACCGGGAGGATGGCGGTCGCTTTCAACCTTCGAGCAGGCTAGAGGCGTAGTCGAGCACGATGCGCGCCACCCTGACCCTGCCGGCGGCGCCCTCCATCAGAGTCGGCGCGGCGAGGGTCGGGATCTCGTCCGGGGGCGGGTCGGGGTCGTTCTCGTCGACGACCATCGCGTCGATCAGTCCCGTGTAGAGCGATGCCACGCCCGCCGCGGTCGCAGGGCGACCGACAGCCTGCATGAAGCGCTCGGTCGGTCCCTTGACGACCTCGCCGGCGACGAAGGGGCTGACCGCGACGACCGGCGCCTCGGACTCCGCGATCGCCTCTCGCATTCCCGGCACGGCGAGGATCGGGCCGATGCTGATGATCGGGTTGGAGGGGCCGATCACGATCGCCTCGGCCAAGCGCAGCGCCTCGAGCACCTCCGGTGTCGGCTCCGCGTCAGCAATCCCCTCCAGCTCGACGCCCGTCACTTGCGGCTCGCCGCGGTCGACGATCAGGTACTCCTGCAGGCCACGCGCGCCGGCGGCGGTGTGCACCTGGGTGCGGACCTTCGCCTCGCACATCGGCAGCACCCGTGCCTCGACTCCGAGGGCTCGGGAGATTTGACCCTGCGCGTCGGTGAGGCGGCCGCCCTCGTCGAGGAACTCACGGCGGTAGAGGCAGGCGGCGAGGTCGCGGTCGGAGAGGCCGAACCAGCTCGGCGCGCCGAGTCGCTCGAGGCGCTCGAAGACGGTGAAAGAGTCGTCGCGGAGACCCCAGCCGCGCTCCTCGTCGATCTCGCCGCTGAGCCAGTAGGCGCAGAGGTCGGGATCGGGGGAGACATGGACGCCGAGGACCTCGACGTCGTCGCCGGTGTTGGCGATCACGGCGAGATCGGAGCCGATCTCCTCCTGCATGCCGGCGGCGAGCTTGGCGCCCCCGGTTCCCCCGGCGAGCAGGGCGACCCGCACGGCTATTCCCAGTGGTCGGCGTCTGGCAGGCCGGTGAGCTTGATCCCGGCGTGGGCCTTGTAGCGCGAGTTGATCGAGATCAGCAGCGGCGTCAGCTGCTCGACGATCCGCGCCATCTCCAGCGGCCCGGCGTTGATCGCGCGCAGGCCTCCGATCAGCTCGATCAGCTGGGCCACCCGCGCCTTGTCGGCCTTGCGGTCGCCGCAGACGAGGACGTCCTCGTCCAGCTTCGCTGTCGGGTTGGCGAGGGTGGGGGCGGCGATCGTGTGCAGGGCGGCGACCACCGTGACCCCGTCGGGGACCATCTCCTGCGCCTGCTGCGCGGCCGATCCCTGCCAGACCCCGAGCGATCGGGTCGCTCTGCCGCTCACCGCGGCGGCAAGAGGCACCGTGCAGTCGACCAGGATCTGACCCGGTCGTAGCGCCTCGCGCAGGTTGTTGAGGTTCTCCGACTGGGCGCGGAAGGGAACGGTGAGGAAGACGATCTCGGCGCGCGTCGCTGCCTCCTCGTTCGACAGGCCCTCGACCTCGGCGCCGGGGATCGCGTCCCGCAGCTTGGCGGCTGCTTCCTCAGCGCGCTCCGGCGAACGGGAGCCGATCGCGATCGGCCGCCCCGCCTTCGCCCAGCGCAGCGCTAGGCCGGCGCCGAGGGCGCCGGTGCCGCCGACGATCGGGATCGGCTCATCCATCAGGCGCGCCAGTCTATGCTCACGGCCTCGATGAGGCTGGAGGGACGCAAAGCGCTGGTCACCGGCGGCGCCAGCGGCATCGGCGCCGCGATCGCCGCCCGGCTTGCCGCCGAGGGGGCGGAGGTCTGGGTCGGCGACATCGACGTCGCCGGCGCCGAGCGGGTCGCGGGCGAGGTCGCCGGCCACGCGATCGAGCTCGACGTCACCGAGCTCGAGTCGGCCAGGGCCGCCGTCGAGGCCGCCGGCGCGCTCGACATCCTCGTCAACAACGCCGGCACCGACGAGTTCGGCTTCTTCACCTACACCACCCCCGAGCAGTGGCGGCGCCTGCTGGCGGTCAACCTGGACGGGGTCTTCAACTGCACCCACGCGGCGCTTCCCGGCATGCAGGAGGCCGGCTACGGCCGCATCGTCACCATCTCCTCGGAGGCGGGGCGGGTCGGCTCGAAGGGCTCGGCCGTCTACTCGGCGACCAAGGGCGCCGTCGTCTCCTTCATGAAGGCGATCGCGCGCGAGAACGCCCGCTACGGGATCACCGCCAACTCGATCGCCCCGGGCCCGATCGAGACGCCGCTGCTGATGGGCGCCAAGGAGTTCGGCGAGATCGGCGAGAAAGTGATCGAGACGATGAAGGCGGCGACGCAGATGAAGCGCCTCGGCCAACCCGACGAGGTAGCCGCCGCGGTCGCCTTCCTTGCCTCCGACGACGCCGCCTACGTGACCGGCGAGACGATCGGCGTCAGCGGCGGCCTCGGGATGGTCTAATGGGCCTCGAGGCGGGAATCGAGCGCCGCGACGAGTTCACGGTGGCGCCGCCGCTGGTGACAGACGTCGGCGGCACGATCGGCGCCGGTGTCCTCTCGACCCCCGGGATGATCGGGATGATGGAGGGCACCGCCTCGATGCTCGCCCTCGAGCACCTGGCGGAGGGCCAGGCGACCGTCGGCTTCGAAGTCTGCATCAAGCACGTGGCCGCGGCTGCCGAGGGCGCGACCTGCCGCACGCGAGCGACCCTGCGTGAGGTCGTCGACGGCCGCAAGCTCCGCTTCGACGTCGAAGTTACCGAAGGCGAGCGGACGATCGGCGTCGGCACGCACGAGCGGCGCGTGATCGGTCAAGCCGGTCCGCCGACGGCGTAGCCTCAAACGCATGGTCGAGCTGCCGAAGAGCGTGCGGATCCGCGAGGTCGGACCCCGCGACGGCTTCCAGAACGAGCCGGAGACGATCGCCACCGCCGACAAGGTGCGGCTGATCGACCTGCTCTCGGCCAGCGGGCTGAAGCGGATCGAGGTCACCTCGTTCGTGCGCGCCGACGTGATCCCGCAGCTCTCCGACGCCGAGGAGGTGCTGGCCGGGGTCCAGCGACGCGACGGCGTCGCCTTCTCGGTGCTGATCCCGAACGAGCACGGACTGGAGCGGGCGCTGGCGATGCGCGATCGCTTCGACGAGGTCAGCGTCTTCCTCTCCGCCTCGGAGACTCACAACCGCAAGAACGTCAACCGCTCGATCGAGGAGTCGCTGGCCGGGCTGGAGCGGACCCTCGCCGCCGCCCGCGAGGCGGGGCTGCGCTGCGAGGGCGTGATCTCGGTCTCCTTCGGCTGCCCCTACGAGGGCGAGGTGACCCCCGAGCGGGTCTTCGAGATCGCCGAGCGGCTCGCCGCCGCCGGCTGCGAGGAGGTCGGCTTCGGCGACACCACCGGGATGGCGAACCCGCGCCAGGTCGGCGAGTTCTTCGCCGCCGCGGGCGAGCGGCTCGGCGAGGTCGAGCTGACCGCGCACTTCCACAACACGCGTGGGCAGGGGCTGGCCAACGTGCTGGCGGCGCTGGAGCAGGGCGTCGAGTCCTTCGAGTCGAGCTTCGGCGAGCTCGGCGGCTGCCCGGTGCCGCCGGGCTCGACTGGCAACGTCTCGACCGAGGACGTGGTCTCGATGCTGCACGAGATGGGCGTCGAGACCGGGATCGACCTGCCGGCGCTGATCGAGGCCTCGCGCGCCGCCCAGGACGTGCTCGGCCGGCCGCTCGGCGCCCATGTGCTGCGCGCCGGGCCGGTGGAGTGGGGCGGGGTGGCCGAGTAGGCTCGGGTGCGATGAAGAGCGACGCCTTCAGACAGGCCGCCGAAGCCAAGGACTTCTCGCAGGGTGAGGAGCTGTTCTCGCCCGATGTCGTCTTCCGCAGCCCGGCCGTCTTCAAGCCCTACACCGGGCTCGAGGCCCTGGGAGTGATCCTGGGGGCGGTGTCGGAGTCTTCGAAGACTTCCGTTACGTCGACCAGGTCGAGACCGGCGACACCGCGGTCCTCATCTTCGAGGCGCGGGTCGGCGAGAAGCAGCTGGACGGGGTCGACGTGCTGCGCTTTGGCGAGGACGGAAAGATCGCCGAGATGATGGTGATGATCCGCCCGCTCAGCGGCCTCACCGCGCTCGGCGAAGAGATGGGCCGTCGGCTCGAAGCCGCCGCAGGCTAGAGCCGTTCGGCTAGGCTCATCGTCGCCGTGACCGATATCCGACCCGCCCTCGAGGCCGCCCTCTCCGGCGGCCCCCAGCGCCACCACGAGAAGACCGCCGAGCAGGGCAAGCTGCCGGTGCGCGAGCGGGTCGAGCGGCTGGTCGACGCCGGCTCCTTCGCCGAGGAGGGGCTGCTGGCCAACTGGGAGAGGGAGGGGCTCGGCGCCGACGGCGTGGTCACCGGCCTGGCCAGGATCGACGGCCGCGCCGTCGCCCTGATGGCCAACGACCCGACCGTGAAGGCGGGGTCCTGGGGCCCGAAGACGGTGGAGAAGATCCTCCGCGTCCAGGAACGGGCGCTGAGCCTGCAGGTGCCGATGGTCTACCTGGTCGACTCGGCCGGGGCCCGGATCACCGACCAGGTGCAGATGTTCCCCGGCCGGCGCGGCGCGGGGCGGATCTTCCACAACGAGGTGCGGCTCTCCGGCCAGGTGCCGCAGGTCTGCCTGCTGTTCGGGCCGAGCGCCGCCGGCGGCGCCTACATCCCGGCCTTCTGCGACGTCGTGATCATGCGCGAGGGCAACGCCTCGATGTACCTGGGCTCGCCGCGGATGGCGGAGATGGTGATCGGCGAGAAGGTGACGCTGGAGGAGATGGGCGGGGCGAAGATGCACACCGGCGTCTCCGGCTGCGGCCACTTCCTGGTCAAGAGCGACGAGGAGGCGATCGACCTCGCCAGGCGCTACCTCTCCTTCATGCCGGGGAGCTGGCGCGAGGAGCCGCCGGTCGCCCCCCCGGCGGAGCCGGCCTCGAGTGCCGCGATCGCCGAGATCGTCCCCGCCGACGAGAACCAGCCCTTCGACATGCGCGAGGTGCTCGACGTCCTGCTCGACGCCGACACCTTCCTCGAGGTGCACGAGCGCTGGGCGAAGGAGCTGATCGTCGGCTACGGCCGCCTCGACGGCCGCGTCGTCGGCGTCGTCGCCAACCAGCCGCGCCAGAAGGGCGGCGTGCTCTTCGTCGACTCGGCCGACAAGGCGGCGCGCTTCATCCAGACCTGCAACGCCTTCAACGTGCCGCTGCTCTTCCTCGCCGACGTGCCCGGCTTCATGATCGGCACCGCGGTCGAGCGCCAGGGGATCATCCGCCACGGGGCGAAGATGATCAGCGCCGTCTCCGAAGCGACCGTGCCGAAGATCTCGGTGATCGTGCGCAAGGCCTACGGCGCCGGCCTCTACGCGATGGCGGGGCCGGCCTTCGAGCCCGACTGCTGCATCGCCCTGCCCAGCGCCTCGATCGCGGTGATGGGCCCGCAGGCGGCGATCAACGCCGTCTTCTACAACCAGATCCAGGCGATCGAGGACGAGGCCGAGCGCGAGGCCTTCGTCGCCGCCAAGCGCGAGGAGTACGCCGAGGACATCGACATCCTCCACCTCGCCTCGGAGCTGGTCGTCGACGCGGTCGTCCAGCCCGAGGACCTGCGCGCCGAGCTGATCCGCCGCTTCGCCCTGGCGGCGAGCAAGGACCGCTCCTTCGCCGAGCGCCGCAACCCGGTCACGCCGGCCTAGCGCCGCGCGGTTGGGATCAGCTGTCGAGCGACCCGGCCAGCTCGACGAACCAGTCGAGCGCCGCCGGGTTGGCGAGCGAGTCGCGGCTGGCGGCCTGCTCCGGCGGGGTCCCCATCAGGATCCGCTTCACCGGCACCTCGAGCACCTTGCCGCTGAGCGTGCGCGGCACCTCGGCGATCTGGAAGACCTCGTCGGGGACGTGGCGCGGCGAGCAGTGCTCGCGGACGCGGCGGGCGATCTCCTTGCGCAGCGTCGTCGTCGAGCTCGGCGCCCTCGCGCAGGACGACGAAGAGCGGCATCCAGCCCTCGGTGCCGGGGCGGGGGATGTCGACGACGAGCGCGTCGAGCGACCTCGTCGACGTCGAGCACGGCGCGGTAGATCTCGCTCGTCCCCATGCGGACGCCGGAGCGGTTGATGGTCGAGTCCGAGCGGCCGTAGATGACCGCGGTGCCGCGCGAGGTGATCTCGATCCAGTCGCCGTGGCGCCAGACGCCGGGGTAGTGCTCGAAGTAGCTGGCCCGGTAGCGGCTGCCGTCGTCGTCGCCCCAGAAGAAGACCGGCATCGAGGGCATCGGCTCGGTGACGACCAGCTCGCCGACCTCGTCGACGACCGAGTTGCCCTCCTCGTCCCAGGCCTCGACCGCGGCGCCGAGCGCGCGGCCCTGCAGCTCGCCGCGGTAGACGGGGAGCAGCGAGACGCCGCCGACGAAGGCGGTGCAGAGGTCGGTGCCGCCGCTGGTCGAGAAGAGCCAGGTGTCGTCGCCGACGTGCTCGTAGATCCAGTCGAAGCCCTCGGGGGAGAGGGGGGAGCCGGTCGAGCCGACCGCGTCCAGGCGGCTGAGGTCGCGCCCGGCGCCCGGCTCGACGCCGTCCTTCATGCAGGCGGCGATGTAGGAGGCGCTGGTGCCGAACATCGTCACTCCGGCGCGCTCGGCGAGGTCCCAGAGCACGCCCATGTCGGGGTGCCCGGGGCTGCCGTCGTAGAGGACGATCGCGGCTCGGGTCAGCAGCCCGGAGACGAGGAAGTTCCACATCATCCAGCCGGTCGTCGTGAACCAGAAGAGGCGGTCGCCGGGGTGGGCGTCGACGTGGAGGTGGAGCTTCTTCAGGTGCTCGAGCAGGATCCCGCCCTGGCCCTGGACGATCGCCTTCGGCAGGCCGGTCGTGCCGGAGGAGTAGAGGACCCAGAGCGGGTGGTCGAAGGGGACGCGCTCGAAGGCCAGCTCGGCGCCCTCGCCGGAGGCGAGCAGCTCGTCCCAGCGGATCGCGTCGCGCAGGGGGGAGAGGTCGGGATCGGGGTCGAGGTAGGGGAGGACGACGGTGCGCTCGAGGCTCGGCATCTCGGTCTGGAGCTGGGCGATCGTGTCGCGGCGGTCGAAGTCCTTGCCGCCGTAGCGGTAGCCGTCGACCGCGAACAGGACCTTGGGCTCGATCTGGGCGAAGCGGTCGACGACGCTGGCCGGGCCGAAGTCGGGCGAGCAGCTCGACCAGACCGCGCCGATGCTGGCGCTGGCGAGGAAGGCGACGATCGCCTCGGGGATGTTGGGCAGGTAGGCGACGACGCGGTCGCCGCGCTCGACCCCGAGCTCGCGCAGGCCGGCGGCGACGGCGGCGACCTGGGCGCGCAGCTCGCCCCAGCTCAGCTCGGACAGCTCGCGCAGCTCGGAGGCGTGCAGGATCGCCGTCTCGGCGTCGTCCTTGCCGTCGAAGACGTGCTCGGCGTAGTTGAGGCTGGTGCTCGGGAACCAGCGCGCCCCCGGCATCTCGCGGCTGGCCAGCACCGGGGAGGGGTCGCCGTCGGCCTGCACCTCGAAGAAGTCCCAGATCGAGGACCAGAAGCCCTCGAGGTCGTCGACCGACCAGCGCCAGAGCTCGTCGTAGTCGCCGAAGCGCAGCCCGCGCTCCGCCTCGAGCCAGCGCATGTACTCGGTGAGGCGGGCGTTCTCGACCAGTCCGGCGGGCGGGCCCCAGAGCTTCTCGGCCTGGGATGGGCTCACGCCGCGGCGGTGGCGGCACTCGCCGCCTGCGCCCGCTCGAGCTCGTGCAGGTCGTGGGCGCAGAAGATGCTGATCTCGTCGCCATGGGCGCCATCCAGCTCGCGCAGCCGTTCCAGATTGCCGATTCGGGCCTTGTTGTCGGAGGCCATCAGCGCCTGGAAGACGCGCAGGATCGGCGGGCAGGAGGGAGGGGTGGCGATCTGGCTGCGGTGGAAGTAGGCGTCGCCGCAGTGCAGCAGCCAGCCGTTGCCGTTCCTGACCGCGACCGCGGTGTGGCCGCGCGAGTGGCCGACCATCGGCACCAACAGCACCTCGGCGTCGCTGCCAGGCAGGATGCGCACGCTCTCGAAGCCAAGCCAATCGTCGCCGCCGGCGTCGTGCTCGACCCAGCGCGGGTTGTGCTTCCAGTGGGCGCCGCCGATGTAGCGGCTGCGTTCGCGCGGGCTCGGTTTCCGCGCCGCCTTCAGCTCGGGCGCGAAGACGTGGACCTCGGCCTCGGGGAAGTCGGGGAGGCCGCCGGCGTGGTCGAGGTCGAGGTGGGTGGTGACGATATGGCGCACGTCGCCGGCGGCGAAGCCGAGCGCTTCGAGCTGGGCCAGCGCCGTCGTCTCGAGCTTCGGCCGCGGCTGCATCAGCAGCCGGAAGAGGGCTCCCAGCTGGCGGGGGTTGCGTGCGTCGTCGGCGCCGAAACCGGTGTCGATGAGGACGATCCCGTCGCTGGTCTCGAGCGCCAGGCAGTGACAGACGATCTGGGTCCGCGCCAGCAGCCCACCTTCGCTGGCGATCAGGCGCGCCCCGTGGGGGCAGAGCGAGCCGCAGTTGAGGTGATGGATGCGCATGGCGCGGGCCGCAGTCTAGTTCTATCGTTCATTCCGCGCCGGAGTGGCGGAATTGGCATACGCGATCGGCTCAAAATCGATTGCCCTAACGGGCTTGTGGGTTCGAGTCCCACCTCCGGCATCACGCGTCTGCTGTAGCCCTTGCTATGCAGGGGTAACTGCAGACGCATGCCCAACGGGGCTTCAGGCGGGCTGCGTGCTGGGGCCGGGCGAGGCGCCGTAGTCCTCGCCGGAGCCGATCGGCCGTTCCTCCTCGACGTGCCAGTCCTGGTTGAAGCCGTAGAGGGCGAGCGCGATCAGCACTATCTGCAGCAGGACGAGGACGAGGACGAGCAGCCCGATCAGCGAGGCCGGGATCAGCGCGTCCTCGAAGCCCGACTTGTCGCGGGCGAACCAGCTGTCGACGCCAACGGCGCAGAAGATCGCCAGGATCATCGAGAAGGCGGCCGAGATCGGCAGCACGCCGCGGCTCCAGCGGAGGACCAGGAAGGCGAAGAGGGCGTAGAGCGCCACGTAGACGAAGCAGACGATCGCCATCCCGCCGCCGCCGCTGAGCAGTGAGAAGCCGCGTGATCGTGACCAGCGCCGCGATCGCGGCTGTAGCCACCATCAGCAGGACGATCACGACTTGCGTCGTGATCACCTCAGCTTTTTCCCTGTTGGGGTGCCAGAGCTCGTACCCCGGCCTCACCTCTCCTACGGCCACGAAACGATCATAGAATCAATGGGCGACGAAGCGGCATTGGTCGCGCGTTAAGCCGCCGCCGCGCGGGCGTGGTGAAACTGGAAAACACGCCGGCTTTAGGTGCCGGTGCTCGAGAGAGCTTGGGGGTTCGAGTCCCTCCGCCCGCATAGCGATTCGCAGTCCCAGGCCGAGCCGCGATCAGCTCCTCGGCCCGGCTAGCATGGCTTTTCTCGGGGCAGTGGCCCAACTGGCTAAGGCACCGGTCTCCAAAACCGGCGATTCCAGGTTCGAGTCCTGGCTGCCCCGCTTTCCCTGAGTCGCTATCGCTGGACCGTCACCCGCAGGAAGGTCGCCGGGATCGAAGTGGTCCCGTCCTCGCTCGTGTTCTGCTCGTTGAACAGCTTCTCCAGCTCCGCCTGGAGATCGGCCTCGCGGCCGTCCGCCGCTGCCGCCGCGAACGCGTTCATGGTCGGCCCGTAGTAGCTCTTGAACTCGGCGACCAGCTCCGACGGCGAACCCGGGTAGTCGAAGGTGTAGGTGCTTCTCTGGAAGGAGATCCGATCCTCCGGCGCCCCGGCGGCGGTGAAGCGCGCGATCACCTCGTCCTCAACGCCCCAGGTCATCGGGCTGACGAAGCCCTCCGGTGGCGGGGGCGAGTAGGAGGCGCTGATTTTCAAGATCTGTGCGACCAGGGTCGGGTCGTTGGGGATCCAGTTCCCCATCACGATCCGGCCGCCGGGCTTTGTCACCCGGACCATCTCCTTCGCCACGTCGAGTGGCTTGGGGGCGAACATCGCGCCAAAGATGCTGACCACCAGGTCGAAGCTCTCGTCATCGAGCTCGCTCAGGTCCGATGCGTCGCCCTCTTGGAATCTGCAATTCGTCAGGCCGAGGGCTTGGACGCGCGCGTTGCCTGCCGCGACGAGGTTGGCGGCGATGTCGACGCCCAGGACATCCGCCCCGAGTTGAGCCGCCGGCACGGCGGTGGTCCCATCTCCACAGCCGAGGTCCAGCACCTTCATCCCCTCACTGACGCCCAGCTCGGCGACGAGCGCCTCTCCGCTCTCCCGCATGCTCTCAGCGATACGGGTGAAATCGCCCTTCTCCCACAGTTCCTTGTTCGCGTTCATCAGTTCCTCCAGGTTCGAATGGGCCCCCCTGAGCCTATCCCGGGGCGATCTATAGGATCGGCTTGTGCTGGGGGCTAGGGGCATTGTCGGAGTGCTGGTCGCGGCAGCGATCGTGCTCGGCGCGGGTGAGAGCGCGGGCGCGGCGACCCTGAAGGCCAACTATCAGCTGCAGGGCAGCCTGGCTTCTGCGGTTGTCGGCGCTCCCGAACTCACGAATCTCGGCGCCGGCAACCGTTTCGTCTTCGAGACCGTCGACGGCGCCAGGCGTCAGGTGTTGAGGTTCCCCAAAGGCAACGGACTCGCCCTGAGCACCGCCGGGCTGGTCGACCCACGCAGCCACTCGGTGGTGCTGCTTTTCCGGCTGGACGACCTCGAGCGCTTCAGGCGGATCCTCGACTTCAGCAACAGCACGTCCGACAACGGCTTCTATGACTACAGCGGGAATGCGGTCATCTACGGCAGCGACGACGGCCTCGCCCGCGGCGGGATCGTGTTCGACGAGTCCTACGCCCAGGTCGCCTTCACCAGCGCGCCTGCCGCTGACGGCTCACAGCGGGTGGTCGCGTACGTGAACGGCGCCGAGGTCGTCGCCGCGACCGCCTCCAAAGACTTCGATCTCAGCGCCGGGACGTTGCGGCTCTTCCAGGACAACACCAGCGGCCCGGCGGGTGGCGAGGAGTCGGCCGGGGCGCTTGCCTGTCTCCTTGCCTATGACGGAGTCCTGAGCGCGGAGGAGGTCGGCCAGCTCGCCACCGAACCCGCTCTTTGCCCTGCGCCAAGGCCGACTCCACGGAGGGCGAAAGCGTTCGCGACGGGAAAGCCAGAGCTGAGGCAGCTGGGACAGACGCGGGTGGTGGATACGGGCCTGACCGTGCGCTGCCCGATCGGCTCTACGCCCTGCTCGGTGCGGGGGCGCGTCGACGTGGCCAAGTCCGGCCGGCGGGCGCCGGCGATCCAGCGCCTGGGCACGCGCAGGTTCTCGGTGCGGGCGGGGGCAAGCGCGAGGGTCCTGGTGCGACTCTCCGGTCCCGGCTCCAAAGCTCTGCGCGAGGCCGGATCCCTGAGGGTCAGGGCCTCGGCGAGGATCGCAGTGCCCGGGGGGGAGGGAGCCGCCACTCAGCAAACGGGCAGGATCGAGGCTCCGCGGGATCCCGCGTTTAGGGCCGGCCTCTACTCAGGCACAACAAGTCAGGAGCTGCCGATCTTCATCTCGGTTGGTCCGCGGGCAATCCGATCGGTCTTCTTCCGCTGGCGAGCCAGGTGCGCCGACGGGAAGCTGCATACCAACACCGTCTCCTTCCGGGGAGGACCGATCCGCAGGGGGCGCTTCGCCTTCAAGAGGACTCTGGAGACCGGCGGCGCTGTGCGCCTGGCCGGCAAGATTCGGGGCATCCGTGCTACGGGCACTCTGTCCCGCCGGGGCCCCAGCGCCTTCGGCGCCAAGTGTCCGGCCGGCGAGATCCGCTGGCGGGTGCGGCTTACCGGCATCGAAGGCGAGCGGTAACGCCGGGTCAGCGCCGCTTCGGCTCGAGCCCGATCACCTCGTAGTAGCCGATCAGGTAGAGGCGACGGCCGTCGGAGACGACGGGGGTGTAGCCGGCCTGGCGCAGCTGGAACGTCTTGCGGTGGGTATGGACGTCGATGCCGATCGCGTCGCGGGTCTTGAAGCTCGAGGTGTAGACGGTGTGCCCGATTACGGTCGCCGTCCCCGGCACTGGGCCCCCGACGTCGAACTTCCACTGTTGCTTGCCGGTCAGCGCGTCAAGCGCGTAGAGGTGCTCGTCGTAGGAGCCGATGTAGACGGTCGGCGGCGTGCCGGGGACCCTGGCGACTGCCGGCGAGCCGTAGACGTAGTCGTTGGTGGGGAAGGACCACTCGACCTTGCCGGTCTTCGCGTCGAAGGCGAACACGGCGCCGTCGTCGCGCCCGGCATAGACGCGCCCGAAGGCGACCGCGGGCGAGGAGTAAAAGCCGCCCTCGCCGAACGACGGCCGCTTCGAGGTGTTTGTGCGCCAGAGCGGCTTGCCGGTGGCGGCGTCGAGGCAGAAGACGCCGCTTCGATAGTCGGCGACGTAGACGCGGCCGTCGTGGAAGGTGGGACTGGCTTTGATCGCGCCGGGCGCGTTGAACTGCCAGCGGACCTCGCCGTCGGAGGAGCGCAGGGCAATCAGGTTCGTCTCGTTGGAGCCGACGTAGAGGGTGCCGCCGACCGCCAGCGGCGAGGATTCGAGCTCGGTGTGCAGGTCGCGCACCCAGGCGCGCTTGCCGGTGTCGGCGTCGATCGCGACCAGGTTGCCGTCCATGAAGGCGAAGAAGACGAGGCCGCGGTGGTAGGTCGGACCGGTGACGTCGGTCGGCGGTCCTTTCTGGTTCGGGTGGGTGACGCGTTCCCAGAGCACCTTGCGGTCGCGCAGGCGGATCGCTTTCGCGTTGCCGTACTTGTTGACGACGTAGGCGACTCCGTCGGCGATCGCGGGAGGGAACTCGATCAGCGCGTGGGTGCTGATCGACCAGGCTTCGCGCAGCGGCGGGTCGAGCGCGGCACGCTTCGCCGGCAGGTAGTGAGTGCGCTCATGGACGCGGCCGAAGAGCGGCCAGTCGACCAGCGCGCCTGCCGTTGCTGCGGAGGACCCGTCCTCGGCCTCGCCGCAACCGGGAAGCCCCAGACCGGCCAGCGCGACGGCACAGGCCAGGGCACTCCCTCTCGCGATCCACTTGCGCATCGGTGCATCGCATCGGCGCCAGGGCGCGGAACTAAAGCTGCGGTCGCGAGGTCCTCGCACCCGGGCTGAGAGAGGGAAGCGGCGGACGGGAATCGAACCCGCATCATCGCCTTGGAAGGGCGAGGCTCTACCGTTGAGCTACCACCGCGCGGATGAAGCCGCCCCGACGAGCGGTGCGGCGTCGGTGACAGTTTGCACAAACCACGTCGCACTTTGCCATCTCGTCGAGGACGCTCTGCCATTCTCGATCACGAAGACCCTTCCCAATGCCGAACTCCTTGTCTCGCAAGTGATCGAACTCCAAGACGATCGGGTCGGTCTCTCCGCAGTCGACGCAGGATGCTCGCGCAGAAACGAAACCAGATAGGCGACCCGTTCAGCGACCACGCGCTTCCGGCGACGATGGGCTGAATCGATGTAGCGCTGTTTGTTCGCCGCGTAATGCTCTTGCTTGTAAGCCGCGCGACAGGGGCGGCAGTAGTTGTCGCGTTGCCCACGTGCTTTCCTGCGCCAGGCGAAATCCTCAAGAGGCTTCTGCCGCTTGCATCGCCCGCACGATCGCATAAGCGCGACCGTAGCGATACGAACAGACGTTCCCCTATGAATTCGCTTGACGGGGAATTCGCTGTGGGATGGGTTCACGAAGGCCCCCTGTCTGTCGATGCGGCAGAATGTCAAGCAGCCACGGGGAGTGGCGCAGTCTGGTAGCGCACTCGGCTGGGGGCCGAGCGGTCGCAGGTTCAAATCCTGTCTCCCCGATCAACGAGAGCTGCCGCCGAGCTCTCTTCATGCGATCACGGCGACGATCAAGACGGCGATGATTGAGATGGTCAGTGCTGGGGTTGACATCCGATCTCCTTTCGCTCTCACGATTCCGCGCTTGCCCTGATCGACCTCCACCAGGTCTCGAAGTTCCTTTTTTGCCAGTCCTCGGCGGTGTCTTTGCCGGCGAAGACGCGGGCGAGGAAGGGGCCGACGAGCGAGTCGACCGCGCCTTCCGGATCGACGTCGTCGCGGATGTCTCCTCGTGCCTGGCCACGTTCGATCAGCGAGCGGACGATCACCCGACGGGGACGCGTGACGCTGCTGCGGAAGGTCTCGATCAGCTCCGGGTGACGTTCCTGCTCGGCGATCAGGCCGCCGGTCAGGCGGACGTAGGCCAGGCCGTCTCTGGGCATACCGGTTTCGACCGCGGTCCAGAGCTCGGCGCGCGTGTCGCCGAGCTCGGGCACGGCCAACTCGGGCAACTGCCGCTCGATCACGGCCGCCACCAGCGCCGCCTTGCTGGGGAAGCGCCGGTAAATCGTGGGCTTGCCGACCTTGGCCCTGCGCGCGACCTCGTCCATCGTCATCGCGGCGAAGCCCCGCTCGTTCAGGAGGGCGAGGGTGGCGTCCGTGATCGCTACGTCGACACGGGGGTCCAGGGGCCGGGCCATAGGCAATAACGTAACGGCAGTCACGTAACGCCATATCTATGTACAAACTGGATTCCTCACCGCTGCGTGAGTATCCGCCGGACCGCCTTATAGTTGTTCGTTGTGGAGGGGGTCACGGGGGTCGAGCACCGGATCGAGCGTGTGGTCTTCGAGACGGACCGGTTGAACATCGTCGGTGACGTGCAGCTGCCGCCGGAGGGCTACCAGAGCCGCTTCTCCGACCTGCTCAACCGCGAGGACCTGAGCTTCATCCCGCTCGTCGACGTGGAGGTCTCCCCGCTCGGCGGCGGTGAGGCCAAGCGCTATCCCTTCCTCGCGCTGGGCAAGGCCCACGTACGTGTCGCCTACCCGTTGCCGCCGGGCGAGTAGCTCAGCTGGCGCGGCTCAGCGCTCGTACCGGCTGCGGCTGCTTCCGGCATAGGCGCCGAGGTCGAAGAGGAAGGCGAGGACGACGATGAACCACTCGAAGCCGACGACGCCGTTCGAGGAGCTCCACATCAGGGCGTAGGCGAGCGTCGTCCAAGGCAGCAGGAAGAAGCCGAGAAATGGAACGAGCCAACTGTCGAAGGCGCGGCTGAGCAGGTCGCTGAACAGCAAGATCACGAACAGCGCCAGGCGCGGCGAGATCAGGGCGAGGAGGATCGCGAGGCAGCCGATGGGCGCACTGTAACGTCAGGGGACGATGAACCTGCCGGGTCGCAGCGAGCCCGCCTTCGATGTCCCCGAGCGCCACGTCGTGCTCGGCACGCCGCTGCAGCCTCCCTTCCCAGAGGGGACCGAGACCGCCTACTTCGCGCTCGGCTGCTTCTGGGGAGCCGAGCGGCTCTTCTGGGGCCTCGACGGCGTCTACACGACGGCGGTCGGCTACATGAACGGGACCACGCCGAATCCCACCTACGAGGAGGTCTGCAGCGGCGAGACCGGCCACGCCGAGGCGGTGCTCGTCGCCTTCGACCCAGAAAAGGTCTCCTACGCCGACCTGCTCAAGGTCTTCTTCGAGGAGCACGACCCGACCCAGGGCATGCGCCAGGGCAACGACGTCGGCACCCAGTACCGCTCGGGGATCTACTTCGTCAACGATGCTCAGAGGGCGACGGCGGAGATGGTGCGCAACGCCTACGACGAGGCGCTGCGCGCCGCCGGCCACGAGCCGGTCACGACCGAGGTCGAGCCCGCCGGCCCCTTCTACTACGCCGAGGACTACCACCAGCAGTACCTGCACAAGGTGCCGAACGGCTACTGCGGCCTGGCCGGCACCGGCGTCTCCTGCCGCATTCCCGCCGCCGCCTCCTAGCCCGTGGCGCAGGCGGACCCGCCCGCCCGGCGCTGCGAATAGCATCCCGCGCCGGTGACCCCGTCCTTCGGCTCCTACATCGGCGGCTGCCTCGCCGTCGATCGGCATCCTCTGCCGCGCTCGGCCTCGGCGGCTACTGGCTGCGGCGCTGGATCGTGCCCGAGTTCTCCGGCGCCCTGGCCCGCCTCGCCGACGCTGACGATCGCCACCGCGCTGCTGATCCTCGTCCCTGCAGCTGCTCGGCACGCTCGAGCATCCTCACGCTGGGCTGGACGATCGTCGGCTGCATCGCCGTCGGCTTGCTCGCTGCCTGGCTCGGCTGGCGCCAGGCCCCACGCGACGGCCGCGAGATCGACGGCGCCGCAGGTGCAGACGGTCGCCCTGCTGATCGCGCTCGGGGTCGCCTCCTGGGTGGTCGCCGAGTGGACCTTCCCCGCGCAGCAGAGCCTCGACTACGGCATGTTCGGCGGCGACACGACCTGGTACCACATGCCCTTCTCGGGGCGGATCGCGCAGGAGGGCACGATCGTCCGCCTGCACTTCACCGACCCGCTGCGGCTCGCCGCCTGGTTCTACCCCGGCAGCTCGGAGCTGGTCCACGCCGCCGGCGATCGTCCTCTTCAAGAGCGACTGGCTCTCGCCGCTGATCAACCTCGCCTGGCTGGCGATCGGGCTGCTCGCCGCCTGGTGCGTGGGGCGCCCCTACAAGGTCGGCCCGGCGACGCTGGTCGCCGGCGCGCTGGTCTTCTCGGCCGGGGTGATGATCGAGACCCAGCCGGGCGAGGGGCGCAACGACATCATGGGGCTCGCCTTCCTGCTCGCCTTCGCCGCCTTCCTGATCAACGGCCACCAGCGCCGCGCGCCTGACGCCGGCGCGGTGCAGGACACGCCCGAGCGCGACGCGCCGCTGCTCGACAAGGGCCCGCTGATCATGGCCGGGATCGCCGCCGGCCTCGCGATCTCGGTGAAGCTGCCGCTGCTGGCCCCGGTCGGCGCGATCGCGGTCGGCATGGTCTTGGTCAGCGGCGCCGGGCGCCGGCTGATGACCGCCGCGGCGATCGGCATCCCCGCCTTCGTGGTCGGCGGCTACTGGTACGTGCGGGCGGCGATCCACACCGGCGGCAACCCGATCCCGCAGATCGGCTGGGGGCCCGCTGGACCTGCCGCAGCCCGACCAGATGCCGCTCGACCCGCGGCCGCGCTTCGCCGTCGCCGACTACCTGACCGAGCCGACGATCTACCGCAAGTGGTTCTTCCCCCAGCTCGACAACGCGCTCGGGCCGCTCTGGCCGCTGATCCTGATCATGCGCCGTCGCCGCCGCCGTCTACATCGCGGTCCGCTCGCGCAACCAGATCCTGCGGGTGCTGGCGGGCGCCGCCCTGCTCACCGCCGTCGTCTACATCGTCACGCCGCTGACCGCGGCCGGGCCAGGAGGGCTCGCCGACCGGCTTCTTCACCAACACCCGCTACCTGATGCCGGGGCTGCTGCTGGCCCTCGCGCTGCTGCCGATCGCGCGGCCGCTGCGAGCGCCCGACAGCCGCGCCTGGCAGACCCTGCTCTTCCTCACCGGCGTCTTCGCGATCACGGTGCTCGACCACGCCGCGCTGGTACCCGGGCTACATCGTCGGCACGATCTTCCTCACCCTGGCCCTGGTCTGGGCGCCGGCAGCGCTGGCGATGCTGCGCGGCGCGGCGGCAGGTCAGCCGCGGCACTGGTCGCCGGCGGCGGCGGCGGCGATCCTCCTGCTTCGCGGTCGTGCCTCGGCCGCGCCCAGGAGGTCCAGTACTACAAGCACCACTACACGCGAACGACGCCCTTCCTGCAGGAAGGCGGCCCGCAGCAAGGCCTACACCTTCGCCCACAACCAGCAGCGACAAGCGGATCGGGATCGCCGGCTCGGGCGAGATCTTCTTCGGCCAGTACGGCTTCTACGGCGCGCAACCTCGACAACTACGTCCAGTACATCGGCGTGCCGGGGCCCGGACGGGACCTACCGGCTGGCGACCAGCTGCCGCGCAGTTCCGTCGCCTGGTCAACGACGGCGACTACGACTACCTGATCGTCAGCCGGTTCACGCCAGGACGCGTTCGACTCGCCCTTACTGGTACCCGATCTACGCCTGGGTGAAGGACGACCCGGCGCTCGAGGAGATCATCGACGAGCCCGACATCACGCCGCAGCCCGACTACGTCTTCAAGGTCAACGGCGAGCTCGACCCGGCCGGGTGCGCCGAGCTGCGACGAAGGCTGAGCGCCCGCTCAGACCGGAGCGAGGGCGTGCTCGCGGATCAGCTCCGCCGAGCGCTGCGGCTGCTCCCACCAGAACATGTGGCCGACGCTCTCGAGCGTCTCCAGGCGAGCCGACGGGATCAGCGAGGCGATCTCGCGGCCGTTGCCGTAGCCGAGCAGGCGATCGACGTCGCCATGGATGACCAGGGTGGGGAGGGAGATCTGGCCGAGTCGCTCGTGCGTGTCGTGTTCGGCGCAGGCGCGCATCTGCTGCAGGACGACCGGCTGCGGGGCGGGCAGCGCCGAGCCCATCTCGACGAAGGCGGCGAAGCGCGAGTCGTCCTCGCGGAAAGCTGGGGGAGAGGTTGATCTCCCACATCGCGCGGAAGACCTGCCTCGGGCTCGCCGGAGGCGTAGGCGGCGCCGAGCAGCTGCAGATCCTCGGGCGCCATCAGCGACCCCTGCGGGCCGCCGCAGTAGCTGGCGCCGATCGTCAGCGTGCGGATCCGCTTGGGATGGGCGAGGGCCAGCTCCTGGGCGATCATCCCGCCCATCGAGATGCCGACCACGTGAGCGGTCTCGATCTCGAGCGCATCGAGCAGCGCCACCGTGTCGCCCGCCATGTCGGCGGTGGTGAAGGGCAGCTCGGCTTGGCCGGAGAGTCCCATGCCGCGGTTGTCGAAGACGATGCACTCGAAGCTGCGCTCGAGCTCGTCGAGGAAGGGTCGGCCCCAGGTCAGGTGGGTCGCGCTCATCCCCTGGATCAGCAGCAGCGGCTCGACCCTCGCCGGCGCGGAGGTAGTGCAGCTCGGTTCCCGCCTGCATCGACGCTTGGCATCGCCGCGATGCCTACGCGATCCCGCTTTCCAGGGCCTAATCTTTGGGCCTGCCCGCCCCCGTAGCTCAGTGGACAGAGCACCGGCCTTCTAAGCCGATGGTCGCTGGTTCGAATCCAGCCGGGGGCGCTACTGCGTCTCGTTGCCTAGCTGCCTGACGAGAATCCTCGACGGTCAGGCCAGGCATCAAGCGATTTCCCCCAGAGCTCTCTTGTTCAGTTCTGGGATAGCCAAGCCCACACATGGTGTCGAACTCTTGTGGGCTAACCAGTCATCGCACTACTTGGGCCCTAGTAGCTCTGGACGGCGCTTGAAGAGCGCTGTCAAGCCGAGTTTCAGTGACTCCTGAGCAGAGACCCAGGTGTGGCCACGAGTCCGATGAAAGACCCAAAAGAGAGCTAGGGTGGTCACGAGCGTGATGGCTGCCATAGCGATGCTTGTGGCGATGTCGCCATTCAACGCATAGAGGAGGCAGGTAGCAATAGAAACGACTCCGGCAAGTTGCACCCCCGCGCGGCAAGCCCCAAGAGCGTGGTAGATGTCTGAGAGCGTTGTGTACTCCGACTTGAGCGCGCCCAGAGAGTCTCCGCCATCGCTGACCTCGACAAGGGCACGCACGATGTTCCAGTTCTCCTGCCAGCGAAGGCGATAGCGCTCATAAGCATCGTCCCCCTTTCCTTGTGCCACGAACTCATCCCGGAGTCTGTAGGCATGCGCACGACGTCCCAGCCAGGTTTCTTCGCGGCGGAGAATCGGCTCGAGGTCGAGTTCGACACCGAACAACGCCTCAACGCGCTCTAGCTGCTCGGATGGGAGGCGGGAGAGCACTTGCGCCCCCCGATCAATGCGCACCCACCGCGTGCCGCTCTTTAGCGGACGGGGACGCCACGGCCAGACGACTGCCCTGTAGGTCGCGTAGTAGACCTGATAGATGACGAACCCAAGAGGGATCGCTGCGACTATCACGGCAACCGCCGAGACGTTTCCAGCGATAGCACTGCCTACACCCTCCCAGGAGTCGCCCTGCAGCAGTCGCCCCGTGACGATGAAGCCAAGGATGAGCATCAGGGTGACCGAGCCCGGAATGCTGAAGCGAAGAACTTGCCTCGCGGTATCCATCGAACTGCCTACGGCTCTGCTTACGTGAGGGAGATCTCTGCCCAGAGAGGGCGATGGTCGGAGACGTAGTAGCGAACGAAGGAGAGGAACTGATCTTCTGTCCGGTCCTGGTTGTCCCAGAGCCCACGGAAGATCATGTTGTCGAAGTCAAAGACATCACTGCGCATGAGCTCGGTCGTCTCACTGGGGAAGAAGGCGACCTGGTCGTAGTGGTTGTGGCCACCAAGGCTGGAGCCGCCGACCACCGACAGGTGTTCGCGAAGCTCGGGTCTGCGAAGCACCAGCCCTCTTGAAGTAAGAGCCTGAAAGATCGGATCGCTGGGCTCTATCTTCGGCAGGTTGAAATCGCCCGCAGCGATGATGTCTTTCGTGAACGCGTGTTTGTCGAGATGGCGTTTGTTTGCCCAGTAGGCGATCGCGTATGCCTCCAGGCTGCGACGTTCGATATCTGCTTTGCGGGTTGATCCGTAGAAGAGATGAACATTGAGCAGCAGGAAGCGGAATGACTTGGCTTCGAATGCCGCCATGTATGGACCGCGGTCGAACCCTTCGAATTTCCTCTCCACGCCAGCGAGTTTGATGCGCTTTAGCTGACTGGGCGGGATCGACAGCCGCCCGACCTTCTCGAGCAGTTTGACCTTCGTGGCGTCATAGAAGAATGCACCGCGCTCGTCGTTTCCGCCTGCCTCAGAGAAGAGCAGCCGGTACTCGTCTGGAAGCTGGGCTTGCAGTTTGCGCAGACCATCGAGATTGTCATTCACCTCTTGGATGCCGATGACGTCAAACCACTGGAGGATCTCCGCCAGCAGTTCGTAGTCCTTCGTACGTCTTGCCTGGGTTCCCAGGTTCGCGATGTTCCAGGTCGCGAACAGCAGGCGATCGGCACCCTTGCTCGGAACACCGCGCTCCCGAGCATGTGCTCGCAGCGCTTTGATCTCTGTCGCGACGCGATAGTCAAAGTCGAAGCTAGGTTTACGATGTGGAGGCATCGTAGTACTACTATCATATTTGAGTATTTTGACCTGGCGAGAACAATATTCAGATGCCTAAAGAGTTTCGCCGGATTTTCGGCCGAGTTGTCCGAGAGCCCAAAGGCTTTGACGATCCAACAAAGCAGGCTTGCGCGCATGCAGAGCGGGGCTGGGAAGCCCTAGCCGGAGGATTTGCACTCAGCGGCGCCGGGCTTGTCGGAGCGGCGGCAGCTGGTCTTGCTGTTCCGATAGTGATTCCGGTTCTAGGCATTGCCGCGGCGGCAAGCGGACTTTTCAAGATGAATGCAAAGTGGGGCAAGGAAGATCCTCCGCGCCCCGACTACGCCAGTCCGGTTGCCCCGCCAGCTGCACGATTCGACCTCCTCCTGCTCAGCGCACCTGAGATTCCGCTGGAGTTCCTGCGCTACGTGCGCTTGGTCGAGATGTCGGGTCGCTTTCTGGGCGCCACCCTGGAGGCACTTGAGAAGTCACTCGGAGCTGCGATAGATGCTGAGCGCGATGAGGAGGGTGCTTGGCATTTCAGCCGCGAGCGCTACGGGGAGGCCCTAATGTACGGGCGTCTTACCTCTAGCGTCCTGCGCAGCACGGCATCCGCCAGCGAGGCGATCAGCCGTAGCCTGCGTGAGTGGCTTCCTGACTCGCCGCAAGGCTACGTCGAGGTGTCAACGATCCTCGATGCAATGGGTGGCGATGTAGGGGCCGGTCTTCTCTTGGCGGCCGGCGTGGACCTAGAGCTTCTACTCGATCCCTTGCCCGAGGATCCCGGCGAACAGCCCCTCGAGGTGGCAATTTCAGAGGCTGGTCGAATCGCGGAGGTTCTCGCTGGCGAGCTGGAACGTTGGGCTGAGGACGAGCTCGAGCTGGGCCCAGACTCTCCTGTACCGGCCTAGGCAACTTCTGCTCGGCGGCCAGGGATGTGCCGTCTGGCCGGGCGGGCGCTAGCTCTCAGCGCGCTGAAAGCCCATCATCGCGACGACGACCTGCTCTCCGTCGTCGCCTGCCTCGAGCAGCCGCTCGGCTGCGTCGATCCGGATCTGTTCCATGCGCTCGAGCATCTCCAGCTGCATCTCGACGACCTCTTCCCATCCCGCGCCGTCGACCGCGAACGGCGCCCAAGCCAGCATTCGGTCTTGCTTGGCATCAAGAGACCCGGAGTCGAGTGCCGCCAGCATCTCGCAGAGGAGCGCCTCGATCACCGTCTTCGAGATGCTCGCCCGCCTGGCGCTGGAGAGCTCCGCCCAGGCCTCGTTGTCGAAGTGGGCGGGGACGTTGGCGCGGTAGTAGTGCTCGATCGCTCCGCGGCGCTGCTCGGTTTTGACGAGCTCGATGCAGCCTTGGTCCCGCAGGACTTTGACATGGTGGCTGAGCAGGCTCAGGTCGACGTCGAGCTCTTTGGACAGCTCGCTTGGACTGGCTACCCGTCGGCTCAGAATCCCCAGGGCCTTCACCCGTAGCGGGTGACCTATGACGCTCGCCACCTGAGTGCCGAGCCCCGGTTTCTTACTGCGCTTTTTGGCCTTTGTCCCCACGTTCCCCTCTCTTGCCTGCCGACGCGGGCAATGAATCGTAGCCCGCGCTCAGGCGGCTTTACGCCAAATCGGGCGCATATCCTGAGCTTGGATCCAGTAGTGAAACCAGATTTAGCAATGTGCCGGTCTCGCTAATGGATGTCAAACCGACAAGGAAGGGGGTGGGGCAGGAATGAAGATCACTCCGAAAGATCGCGTCTTCCCGAGTCTCTTGACGACGAAGCACGTCTGAGCTGACGCAGGCGACATGGCTGGCCCAGGCTAAGCAGTGGGTCGGCCAGTCGCCGACTCGACTTTCGCGCGGCGCGCGATATAGATGGCCTTGGTGTGGGCCGCTTCGTCCAAGGGTCGCTTCAGCACGCCGTCCGTGTAGTGGCCAGAGACGTCGAGGAGCTGTAGCCCCGCCCGCTCGAGGATCGCTACCACCTCCGCTTCGGGGTAGTGGCGCTGGCGGTGTGTGGCGAGCACCGCCCCGTCGCCGGTGGCGATGGCCGCCTCGCAGAAGGACCCCGGCGCGATGTCTGCCGGCGTCTGGCCGATCCAGGCAAGGCCGCCGGGGAGCTCGTCCGTCGCGGCGAAGAAGGTCCGGTAGGCGAGCACAGTGTTCAGGTCGAAGAGCAGTAGCCCGTCGGGCGCCAGGTTGTCTCGCATTCCGGCGAGCGCAGCTTCGAGCTCTTCGGGGCCATGCATGTAGTTCATCGCGTCGTCGAGCGCCCAGACCAGCTCGAAGGAGCCGAAGAGCGGGAGGTCGCGCATATCGGCGACGGCGAGCTCCGCCGCCTCTCCGACCTTGCTTCGCGCAAGCCCCAGCATCGCCGAAGAGATGTCGCAGCCGGTTGCCTGCCAGCCCCGCTCCAGCATCGGGATGAAGCTCTTCCCGGTGCCGCAGCCGACGTCGAGCAGGTGTCCCTTGCGAAGCCCTTGTTTTGCGAGCGCCGGCAGCAGTTCCCCCAGCCAGGCCTCGTAGTCGTAATGGGCGGTGTAGGTGTCGTAGACCTCGGCCAGCGCCTCGTAGGTCTGCGCCACGCTCACGACTGGATCCTATTACTGAGATCAGATTTGCTATTGAATAAGTTCTCAGCAATGGGACGCCAGAATCGGGAGGCCCGACCGCGCGTTAAGCGGACGATCAAGAAGATCGACGCCCCCAATGGCGACCTCTACCTGATTCGGCCCAACGCGACCGACATCCACATCGAGGAGCCGGGCGAGAAAGGGCTGCGCCTGCTCGCCGCCCTCGATGGCGAGCACACCCGCCAGCGGCTCGAGCGGGAATTCGGCTCTGAGGAGGTGGGCGACCTGCTCGTCCAGCTGGAGGAGCTGGGCGTGGTCGAGGACGCCGCCGACGACGACCTGATCTCAGAGGAGGTGGCCGCGCGCTTCGATCGCCAGCTCCGCTACTTCAGCGACGCCTCTGCCGGGCCGACTCCCTCGGAATGCCAGGGGCGCCTCGAAGAGGCCCGCATCGCCGTGCTCGGCGTCGGCGGCCTTGGCGGTTGGTCGGCGCTGTCCCTTGCCTGCTGCGGCATCGGCGAGATGCTGCTGGTCGACTTCGACGAGGTCGAGCTGAGCAACCTGAACCGCCAGGTTCTCTATAGCGAGGCCGACATCGGCCGCCCCAAGGCGGAGGCCGCGGCCGAGCGGCTCTCCTCCTTCAACTCGCGAATGCGGGTCGTAGCGCGCCACAGGCGACTCGGAAGCGAGGAGGAGATCGCGGCGGCGATCGAGGGGTACGACTTTGTCATCGACGCGATCGACTGGCCGGCGCACGAAGTCGAGCGCTGGATCAACTCAGCATGCTTCTCCGCCGGGATCCCCTACATCACGATGAGCCACTTCCCCCCGGTCGCCCGCGTCGGGCCGCTCTATGTGCCGGGGCGCACGGGCTGCTACTCCTGCCAGGAGATCTCCCTCCGGCGCAGCTATCCGCTCTACGACGTGGGGATAGAGCAGGGCCGCGCCGAAGCGTCACCCGCGGGAACGCTTGGCCCGGCCTGCGGTTTGATCGGCAGCCAGGTCGGTCTCGAAGTCATGCACTACCTCACCGGCCTGGTCGCTCCATCGAGCCTCGGCGCCGTGCAGATCTACGACCTGCAGACGGGGCAGATGACCCGGGAGCCAATCGAGGTCGAGCCAGGCTGCCCCGTCTGTGCGCAACTGCTGCCTGGGTCGGCGTCGCGGCTGCTCGAGACCCCCGGCTGATCGCCGCCGGTCCGCCTCTCAGGCGTCGACCGGGGCGCCGTTGGCGGTCAGCGTGACTTCGATGTTGCCCCGGGTCGCGTTCGAGTAGGGGCAGACCTTGTGGGCCGCCTCGACCAGCCGGGTCGCGGCCTCTTGCTCGACCGAAGGCAAGGTTACGGCCAGCTCGACCGCGATCGAAAAGCTGCGGTCCTCGCCCGTGACCAGCATCACCTTGGAGTCGAGCTCGACGTCGCCGACCTCGAGCTTCTGCCGACGGGCGACCGCGGCCAGGGCGTTCTCGAAGCAGGCGGCGTAGCCGACGGCGAAGAGTTGCTCGGGGTTGGTCCCGTCGCCGTCGCCGCCCAGCTCGGGAGGAGGGCGAAGATCGACCTCCA
Source organism: uncultured Solirubrobacterales bacterium (assembly GCA_963728045.1). Lineage (GTDB taxonomy): Bacteria > Actinomycetota > Thermoleophilia > Solirubrobacterales > 70-9 > VRUE01. Next base: position 157,558 of record CAVSIE010000002.1, on the reverse strand, counting down.
GCAAGCCGTCGTTGGTGCGGCCGTGCCCGGCGATCCTGCCACCGGTGACGTGCGCTTCCGCTGTGTAGAGGACCTTTCCGATGCCGTCAGCGTAGCCGTCCCCCGCTACATTCCCGCCCATGGCGGAGGTGCTCTATTACGCGATCCCGGCCTTCGTGCTGCTGCTCGTGGTCGAGATGGTCTCGTTCAAGTACGCGCGGGACGAGGAGCTGGTCGGATACGAGTCGCGCGACACGCGCACCAGCCTGACGATGGGCGGCGGCAACGTCGCGATCAACGCGATCTGGAAGCTCGGCGTCGTCTTCATCTACGCCGGGCTCTACGAGCTGACACCGCTGCGGATGCCCGCCGACCAGTGGTGGACCTACGTCCTGCTCTTCTTCGCCGACGATCTCGCCTACTACTGGTTCCACCGCATCCACCACGAGGTGCGCGTCTTCTGGGCCAGCCACGTCGTTCACCACTCCTCCCAGCGCTACAACCTCTCGACCGCGCTGCGCCAGACTTGGACGCCGATGACGGCGCTGCCGTTCTGGGCGCCGCTGGCGCTGCTCGGCTTCGCGCCCTGGATGATCCTCACCGCGCAGGCGGTCAGCCTGATCTACCAGTTCTGGATTCACACCGAGCGGGTGAAAAAGCTGCCGGCGCCGCTCGAGTACGTGTTCAACACCCCTTCGCACCACCGCGTCCACCACGGCGCCAACGAGGTCTACCTCGACCGTAACTACGGCGGCATCCTGATCATCTGGGACCGGATCTTCGGCAGCTTCCAGGGTGAGACCGTGCGGCCCCGCTACGGCCTTACCCAGAACATCGGCACCTTCCGGCCGACCCGCGTCGCCTTCCACGAGTTCTCGGCGCTGATGCGTGACGTGCGCGCGGCGAGCAGCTGGCGGGAGCGGCTCGGCTACGTCTTCCGCGGCCCCGGCTGGTCGCCGGATGGCCGCGGCGGCGGCACGCGGGGCTGAGCTGGCGTCCGCGCCGCGGGGCAGCTTCGCTGCGTGGCTAGCCTTGACGGATCGCCTTCAGCGCACTCATCGCCGGAGCGACCGGGTTCGTCGGGGTCCGCCTCGCGGCGTCGCTGGCCGAGTCGGGCACGCAGGTCAGGTGCCTGGTGCGCGACCGCGGTCGCGCCGCCGGCCTGGAGGCCCAGGGCCTGGAGCTGCACGAGGGTGACGTCACCGTCGCCGCGAGCCTGGCCGGAGCCGGGCGGGGGGTCGACGTCGCCTACTACCTGGTGCACGCGATGGGTGGTGGCTCCGGGTTCTCCGAGCGCGAGCGGCAGGGCGCGCTCAACTTCGCCCAGATGACGAGGGAAGAGGGCGTCGGCCGCGTCGTCTACCTCGGCGGGCTGGGAGACCCGGCGACGTCTACCCACCTACGCAGCCGCCACCAGACGGCGCTGACGCTGGCCGCGCAGGGACCGCCGCTCACCTACTTCCGGGCGGCGATGGTGGTCGGCGCCGGCAGCGAGTCCTACCGGACGCTGCGACACCTGGTGAGCCGTCTGCCGGTGATGGTTGCGCCGGCCTGGCTGCGCACGCCGACCCAGCCGATCGGCATCGACGCGACGATCGAGTACCTGCGCCGAGCGCCCGAGGTGACCGAGTCCGAGGACCGGGAGGTGCAGATCGGCGGGCTGGACGTCCTCTCCTACGAGGAGATGCTCGACCGGATGGCGCTGGCGATGGGCAAGCGGCCGCGTCCGAAGCTACGCGTGCCTCTGCTCACTCCCTGGCTCTCCTCCCTCTGGCTCGGCCTGGTCACGCCGGTCGACACGAGCGTCGCGCGGCCGCTGATCGAGGGCCTGAGGACGCCGACCGTCGTCACCGATCCCTCCGGCGTCGAGCCGTTCGGGATCTCCCCGGAATCGTTCGACGAGGCGGTGCGGTCGGCGCTGGCGGAGGAAGCGGAGGAGTGAGCCGTGGCGGGTCGCGTTAACGTCGCGGCGTGCCTGCCTCGCCTGACGCGCCCGTCCTGATCGTCACCGGTCCTCCCGGCGTCGGCAAGACGACGACGGCCAGGATCGTCGCCAATCGATCTCGCCGCGCCGTGCACCTGGAGGCGGACGAGTTCTTCAGGTTCATCCGCACCGACTACGTCGAGCCGTGGCGACCCGAGTCGCACGACCAGAACCGGGTGGTGATGGAGATCGTCGCCAAGGCGGCGGCGGGCTACGCGGAGGCCGGCTACCTGACGATCGTCGACGGGATCGTCCTCCCCGACTGGTTCCTCGAGCCCCTGCGCTGCGCGCTTGCTGGGGCGGGGCACCGGGTCGCCTATGCCGTGCTCTGCGCGCCGCTGTCCACCTGCTTGTCGCGCGTGCAGGACCGCGAAGGCGCGCCGCCGATCGAAACCGAGGCGATCGAGCAGCTCTGGCGCAGCTTCACCGGGCTGGCCGCCTTCGAGGCCAACGTCCTCGAGGTGGGCGACAGGTCCGCCGAGGAAGCGGCCGAGATGCTCGAGCGGCATCTCACAGACGGGCTCCTGACGATCTGATCGCGGGGTTTGCGCGCCGGTGGCCGCGGGTAAGTCCGCTGCCATGTCACTAGCGATACTGCTCATAATCATCGGCATTGTCCTGGCGATCTTGGTGCACTACGCACTCGGAATCGTCGTGATTCTGGTCGGCCTAGCGCTGTTGCTCATCCCTCGCCTCGGAGGAGGCGCGGGGACGAGACGCGTCTAAGACGCAGGCGCACGGTCGTGCCTGGACGGCCCGGGACGGTCGTGGCAGCCTAGGGCGATGGACGCCTGGAAGCTGCCACTGATCGTCGCCGGGATCGCGGTCCCGATCGTCGCCGGGTTCATGCTCGGCGGCGCCGCGGTTGGGGCCGCGGTCGGGGCGCTCGCCGCGCTGGCGATCCTGGTCGTGGCAGCGCGACAGAAGCCGCGCGGGCCGATCCGCCCGGCGCCCGCCGAAGACCTCGAGCGCCACGTCCTGGTGGTCGCCACTTGCGCGGTGGAGGACCCGGCCGCGATCGCCGAGATCTCCCGCACGGCGCGGGTCGACGGCGTCCACGGTGGGGAGGGAGCGGAGTTGCTCGTCCTCGCCCCGACGCAGATCGGCTTCCTCGATCGCTGGGCCTCCGACGTCGAGCCGGCCCGTCACCGCGCCCAGCAGCGCCTGGTGACCACGGTCGCGGCGCTGGCCAAGGCCGGCGTAGCGGCGGAGGCGCGGGTGGGCGACGAGGATCTCGTGCAAGCGGTCGAGGACCAGCTGCAGAGCTTCCCGGCGACCGACGTGATCCTGGTCCTCGGCGGGCCGGAGGAAGCCGTGGCGGCGGAGGAGGCGAGCGCCGAACTCGAGTCCCGCCTTCAGGCAAGGTTCAGCCGCGTCGTGGTCGGCGAGGACTGACTCAGCAGAGGTGCGGGCGGGCGGCGCTGCGCACCACCTCGAAGGCGCTGCCGGGGATCCGCTTCAGCTGGTTGAGGTTCTCGTCGTCCCAGCGCCGGTCGCTGGCGCCGCTGAAGAACCAGTTGGAGCCGTTGTCGGCGACGATCATCCCGTAGTGCTTCAGCGCTTCGGCGACCACCTTGGCGCCGCCGCTGAAGCCGCCGAGGCCGTAGCCGGCCTCGAGCCGCAGGCGCGCCCCCATCGCCGGCGCGCTGGCGCTGGAGGTGTCGCCGGCGCAGTGGGAGGCGGGGTGGATCCAGGCGTCGCGGGTGCTCTCGAAGGTGACCCGGATCGCGTGCTCGATGCGTCCGGCCGCGACCTCGTCGTAGCGGACGAGGCCCGGGAAGATCGGCAACCCCGCCGCGTCGGCCGAGGTCCAGGAATCGGGCCGCAGCTCGCTCGAGCGCAGGTCCCAGCTGACCCCGGAGTCGGCATTCCAGTGGGCGCCGCCGCTGCGGGAGAAGAAGGCGCGGTAGAGCTCGTAGAGGATGCAGCGGGCGCGGTCGACGACGAGGACGTGGCGGTCGCCGTCGCTGCCCTGGCCGCCCTCGACCGGGGCGCCGGTTGGGACGGGGAACGGCCCGCGGTCGCTCTCGCTGCCGTAGGCGGTGTAACGGACGGGGAGCTTGCGCTGCTTGGCGCCGACGACCGCGTAGGGGAAGCCGTAGACGCGGGGCGAGCCGAAGTCGGGGTGGAGGTGGTCGCCGTCGTTGGCGTTGATGTGGGCGATGACGGCGGCGGAGTTGCGGGCGACCGGGGCCCGGGAGATGTTCTGGTTCCAGGCGGCCTGGCTCGGGAGCGAGGCCGCGGTGGGGGAAAGCGAGGCGGGCGGGTCGGGGAAGACCGAGCAGGCGCCGAGCTCGGGGTAGGGGCCGAGGGCGCTGGCGCTCGCGGGCAGGAGCAGGGCGAACCCGCCCAATGATGCGACCACGAACCGCTTCATGCCGGAGGCCAGTCCTCCCGGACTCGTAGCTGCCCGACCTCCAGCTCCTCGACCTCGAGCTTGCCGATCTTGGCCCGCCCGATCGCAAGCCGGCCAACGGCGAGTCGCCCGATCGCAAAGCCACCGACAGCCGCCGCCCCGACGGCCAGGGCGCCGATCGCGACCGCGCCCCGCGCCTGCGCTCCCATCGCCGTCGCGCGAAGCGCCGCCGGATGAAGCGCTGCGATCCCAGATCTCCGCCGCATCGCTCCCAAAGCTACCGCTAGATTGAGGGAGCGCGGTGGACGTAGCTCAGTTGGTAGAGCTCCTGGTTGTGGTCCAGGCGGTCGCCGGTTCGAGTCCGGTCGTCCACCCTTCTCGCAGAGCCTGGTCTTAGCGCCCTGACTTTGCCGCTAGGTCTCGCAGGCCCGTCAGCTCGAGGCCGCGGCCGAGGTAGGTGTCGAGGCGGTAGAGGGGGTCGGGGATGACGACGAACTCGGGGGTTCTGGGCTTCTCCAGGTTCCAGACGACGACCAGCCAGTAGTTGCCGCGTTTTTGCTCTGCGCGAGCTGCCTCTGAGCTGGGGAAGCGGAGGTTCTCCGGAAGGTCTCGGCCATGCGCCTTCAGCTCCACCCAGATGTCTTGCTTGCGGTCGACCGCGTCGGCGCCGGCATCGTTGCGGTCGCGGGTATCTTCGAGCTCGAGGCCGCGCTTCTCGGCGAGGACCGCAGCGACGATCGCGAAGGCAGCGTCCTCTCTGTCGCGATCTGTGTATGCGGAGTGCGCCGAGCGCTCGCCGCGGGCGCTCGACCGCGGTCGAGCGCCGTTGCTCCCCCCGCCGGTGTCGAGCTTGGTTTTCGCTGGCACTTTCAGCTGTGTGCGTCGCTGGCCTTCGAGGAAGGTCGCCTCCACCAGGTCCAGCCGGAGGTCGTCAAGGTCCACGAGCTCCCGCGGCGGCGGTGGGGAGGAGGTGGACTTGGCGCGAGGCCGGCGCCGCTCCCGCGTTCGCGTCCGTTTGCGCGAGAACTCCTCGAAGCTCTTCGCTGGCGGCGCGTCCTGGGCTTCGCTCTCGAGGGCCGAGATCGAGATCTCGTCACGGGTCCGCTCTCTGATCCTGTAGGCGTAGGACCAGGCCAGGGCCACGGTTGAGCGCTCCTCCGGCGCCTCCTCGTCGCCGACGACGAAGTTCGCGATCGCTTCCCCGCCGGTATCCGGGGCGTCGATCTCGCTCTCGTGGGAGAGGCAGAGGCGGAGGGGTTCACGGAACAGGTGAGCGCGTACGCTCAGGAGCGCGGAGCGCCGCCGCTTTGCCCTTACGCGGATGCCCCATCCCGAGCCGACGATCACGTGCGCGCGGCGCAGCTCTGCCCACTGGGCCCCGCTGAGGCGCTGGTGGAGGGAGGGATGGTGGAGTGCCAGGTAGTCCTGGAAGTGACCGCTGGCGGCGACGAATTCGTCCTGCACGTCGAAGCTGGCACTGGCGAGGTGGCCGGGTATCTCGGCGCTGAAGTTGCTCTCGTCGACGACCTCGACATCGAGCAGTGGAAGCAGCGGCGCCAGCTCCGCCAGCGGAAGCGGCGGGTTCCAGGTCGGCCAGCGCTGTCCAAGGGCTTCCGCGATCACCGCGCTCGAGGCCGCGTAGACGATGCCGCGGGCGGTCTCGTTCGAGCCCCCGTACAGGCGCAGGGGAAGCTTCCGCAGGGAGTTTCGCTTCAGCTTTCCCTCCCTTTGAAGCTCCAGCAAGCGCCGGAAGGTGAGGATTTCACTGGAGCGGGCGTTCGCCCCGTTCTCCTCTGAGGGTTCAGCGAGGATCGCGACGCAGTCGGCCGCCGTCGGGTGCTGGATCCCGAGGAAGTCCCAGAGCGGATCAGCCGTGTGACTGACCCAGCCGAGGCTCGCGTCGAGGGACGGGCCACGCCTGACCTCGCTTGGAGCCAGCCAGCGGTCGCCAGACCGGATCAGGCCGGTGGAGCCACGTCCTTTGGCGAAGGCGCGCTTGAGCTGCAGCTCCGTGAGGTCGCTGCGGTCGCCGTAAGCGCCGCCCGGGACATAGCTGGCGAGCGCCATGTAGCAACGGTCGGCCCAAGCCTGGTTGACCTCCCGCCCCGCGACCTCGCCGCTGCGCAGCGATTCGAGCTGATCGAGGATGCTGCTGGCTCGCGACCTGCCCTGGATTCCGAGCGCGTCGACGACCGGCGAGTCGACCTGTTTTTCCTCGATCTCGTAGGCGTACTTGGCCAGGTCTTCGCCCTCGATCTCGTAGGCGGCCGCGGTGAGAACGGTCAGGTCGCGCGGGGCCGCCGCGCGGAACCGCGGCTCCTGGGTCGAGAGCCACGGAGCGCTGGCCAGCTCTGCCACCCAGGTGGCGGAGACCTCGCCGTCGCTTTGCCAGCTGTAGCGATGGTGCGCCGCCGTCGCCGTCGCACGCTGCTCGTAGGCGTCCTCCCAGGCGCGGTCTAGCGCAAGGAAGAGGGCCTGGGCTCGCTTGCGTCGCTGGGTCGTTCGCTTTTCCCCGACCAGATCGGTGACGACCGCTTCCAGGTCGGGCGAGCGCCAGTCGTCGCGCAGTCCCGTCGCCTCAGGGTGCTCGGCCAGCTCCTCCCGGTGCTGAGCGCTCAAACCCCGCTTGCGCGCCAGCGTGGTGGCGTGGGGGTTGGCGGTAGGCGGCTCGGCGGCAACCAGGCGTGGGGCCGTCCCGGCGCCGAGCGCCCGCAGGAAGGCGAGCGCCCCGCCACCTCGCGACCTGGTCCGCAACAGCGTGCTGTAGCGGCGATCGATCCAGGCCAGGCCGGGAGCCTGTCCCGCTGCGGTCGGCCAGCCGAAGGATTTGTCGATCGCGCTGGAGAGGTAGGCCTCGCTCAACCTGGTCAAGACCGCCACCTTCTCGCCTCGCTCGAAGGAATGGCCGGAGAGGCCGATGTTCTCGCCGAGCCCGCCGCCGATCTCCTCGCGCTCGTCGGGCGAAAGCCTCTCGAACGAGTTCCGGAGTCGCACCAGGACCGAGTCGCGCCTGCGCAGGTCGATCGGGGCGTCGAGCCGAGCCCGTGCCAGCGCCCGCAGGGCGTCGTGGTCGCCGGCCCGCTCGCGGAGCACGCCGCGGCCGGATAGCCATGTCCGAACGGCGGTCGCGGTTTCCTGTCGAGCCTTGAATGGCCGTGCGATCTGCTCCGCGAGGGCGAGGTCGGCGGCAAGGTCGCCGCGCTTCGGAGCGAGGTGGACGAGCAACGTCCCCCGCTCCTCGATCTCCGCCGGCGACAGGCGCCCCCGGTCGTCCGCCAGGGCGACGCAGCGCCGCTCCCAGAGCTCTTCCTCCTCTCCGGCGCGCAGCCCGGCGCCGGCCATCGCCACCAGCCATTTGGCGCCGCCGGGGAGGTCGGAGTCGGGCCAGTCGAGGATTGAGAGGCACTCCGAGGCCGACAGCGGTTCGGGCCCTTCGAGCCCGGTGAGGAAGGCGCGCCAACGGCCGCGGTCGCGCCAGGAGCGCGGCACCGCCCGGCGCTCGCCGTAGTTGTCCGCCCAGTTCCGCGTCCAGAGCAGGTCCAGCTGGTCGGCCTCGATGAGGCCCTCGAACTCCTCGTGCTCGAACGTCAGATCGGCCAGCTTCACCCTCGTCCCATCCGGGAGCGTGGGCGTGACCTTCTCCGCTACCCGCTTGCGGTGGCGAGAGGCCATCCTCTCGAAACGCTCCGTTACCCAGGGTGACTCGCCGGCCGCCTCGTCCGCAAGCGGGACGCTAGCCCAGCCGGAGCGGGGCTGCTCTGAGAATCGATGCAGGCTGATCGCGGTTGCGAGGTCGCCGATCCTTTCGATCAACCACTCGTTCAGGGCGTTGTTGTCCCTCAGCTTGGTCCGCTCGACGTTGGGGTCAAAGGGGGCGCTGAACGAGTAGGGCAGCTCGTTCGGCTCTTCGAGCGGGAGGCCGGCGTATACGCGGTTCCGGCCTTCGTGGTCGGGGATCGCCACCTGCAGCCGCACCGTCTCGCCCGACTCCTTGTTGGTCGCCTGCAGCCGCCGCGGGCGCGGGTAGTCAACCGAGTAGCGGGTCCACCGCCTGCGTCCGTTCGCCTCCTTGATCGAAACCTGATGTGCCGCAGGCGCCTTCGCAAGTGCCAGGTCGATCTTGCGTGAGGAGCCGATCTCCAGGCTGCAGCACAGCGTCTTGCCTCGCCGGCCGGAGGAGAAGCTGGCCAGGGAAACGCTACGCAGGGTACGGAGGAAGAGCAGCGACGCGGCATCCCACGTTTCCAGCCATGCCTTGAAGAAGGACCAGTCGAACTCGTCTCGCTCCAGTCGCAGGACGAACAGCGTCTCCCTCACGCTGGGGTCCCAGAAGCCCTTGATTGGCGCCGCTGGCCGCTTGGTTCGGCTGATCTGCCCCCGGCGAATCTCGAACCCGGGGACCGGGGGACAATGGACGGCGAGGCGGTCGCCGAGCTGGTCGAGCGTCTTCAGGCCGATCCCGAAGCGGCCGATCTTGTCGGGGTCCTCACGCGAACCCGAGAGTAGGGGCAGCGCCATCCGCATCACGTCGATGATCTCGACCGGGTTGCCGTCGTGGGCGATGAGCAGCTCGGACCTGTCGCCCCGGCGGCGGTAGCCGAACCTGATGTTCCGGGCGCCTTGGTCGTCGGCGTTTTGCACCACCTCCTGCAGGCCACGGGTCGCGACGCTGTGCACTTGCTTGGCGAGGTGCTCGCCGCTCTCAATGATCTCCTCGAGCAGGCCCGGGAGCTCGAAGCCCTCGAAGGCATCGATCGCCTGCTCGGCGATCTCCGGCGTCAGCTCGACTTGGTCCGCTCTGCCGCCGGCCAGTAGCTGCTCGACCAGGGCGAGACCGGGCGTGCGCTCGCCCTCTACGTCAAATCTCACCGAGATCGTGCCTTTGCCCGGCATCGCCGCCGAGCCTATATGGCGCAGGTATCGCTAAGTGATCAAGAACGGCTCTGCATGAGTGAGTAGCGAAGCTCGAAGACGGCCGGTCGCGGTTCGAATCCGGTCGTCCGCCTTCTCAAGCCCCGGCTGGCTTAGATAGACGACATAGGCCGCGATTACTTGCTCTTGTCTGACCGGTGCGGTAGAAGATCGCGGGCGTTCTCAATGAGCGAGCCGTGCTCAACCTGATCGGCTGCGGTCGACTGAGCGGGGGACGGCAAGGGAGAGAAGCACAGAGCGCCCTACCCAGTCTGCGTTGCTAACAAGCACTGCAAGGAGAGAGATCATGAATACGAAGAGAGCAAGAGCCCTCCTGGCGGGCCTGCTCGCAGCTTTGGCGCTTTGCTCCGTCTTAGCGGCCGGCGCCAGCGCGGCTCCTGCCTGGAGGTTCGGCGGAGCAGAACTTAAAGGCACGGAAACGCTCCTCGGCGGGGCCGAAAAAAGCGGCCTCAGCATGTGGGGGATGACGACTACCTGCGACAACTTCCTCTACCAGGTATCGATCTGGAACACCGGGGGGACGGGCGAAGGAAACGTCACCGACCTGCCCCTGTTCAACTGCTACACGAACACGACCTGCACGGTGGAGGCGATCGAAGCCGAATCGTTCCCCTGGCCCGCCAAACTGTCCACGGTCAGCAGCAGCAACTACCTGACGGTCAAAGGCGTTGACGTCTGGATCCTCTACGGCGGCTGGTTCTGCCCGGTGTGGGGATGGTGGGTCAACGTCACCGGCTCCGCCGGCGGCCTGCTCAGCAACGCGACCGAAAGCGCGACGTTCAGCTCGTCGAGCTTCAAAGCAACGGGCACGACCCTGGAAGCGTTCGGTGAACCGGTCGAATGGAAAGGGTTCTTCCCCTCCGAAGGGTTCGGATGGAACCGGGAAGCCGCGCTGAGCGTGTCCTGAGCCCCAAGATCCGGCGGGCGAGCGCCAGGGCGATCCTGGCGCTCGCCGCCGCGGCGACGCTCGCCCTGGCCGGCTGCGGAGACGGCTCCTCCGACGACCAGGCGGCGAGCGCGCCGACCTCGCAGGGCAAGCAGGCAGAGACAGGCCCCCCTGCTGGCGGGCCAGCGACCCCGGACCCGAACCCAGTCCCGGGCCCGGGGTCGCAGACCTCTTCGAGCCAGGGCAAGCAGGGACCGGAGACTCAGGGCGAGCCCAGTCCGGAAGTCTTGGTTCCCTCCGGCGAACGGGAGAAAGGGATCACCCCCAGGCAGCGCGCCGAAGCGACGACGCAGAGCATGCGCCTCGAATCCCCGACGCTTCAGCCCGCGCCCACCGGCGGCCCGCCCATGCTCGCCGCCGCCAACACCTGCGACGGCGAGGACATCTGGCCCGAGCTCGCCTGGCAGGGAGTTCCCCCGGACACCGCTGAGCTGGCGCTCTTCGCGATGAGCTTGAGGCCGGTCGAAGGTGAGCTGTCCTACAGCTGGACCGTTGCGGGCATCGACCCGGACCTGACAGGCATACCGGCCGGCCGGCTCCCAAAGGGCGCCGTCATGGGCCGCAACAGCTTCGGCAAGGTCGGCTACACGGTCTGCCCGCCGCAAGGCTCGAGCGAGACCTACATCTTCACCCTCTACGCCCTGCCCAAGCGCCTCGCGGTGCGGAGCGGCTTCGACCCCAACGCGTTGCGCAGGGAAGTCGGCCAGCTCTCCAGCAACGGTGGGCTGATGGCAGTGGGTTACCAGCGCGGATGAAACACTCTGTCGCCGATGCGCGCGATGGTTCTCGAGCGAGCGGGGGAGTCCTTGCGACCCGCCGCGCTGCCCGATCCCGTACCGGCGCGCGGCCAGGTCCTGATCTCGATTCACGCCTGCGGCGTCTGCCGCACGGACCTGCACATCCTCGACGGTGAGCTGGCCGAGCCGAAGCTGCCGCTGGTGCCCGGCCACCAGATCGTCGGCACGGTCGCGGGCGCGGGGGAGGGGGTCGAGCGCTTCGCGGTCGGCGACCGCGTCGGCGTGCCCTGGCTCGGCTGGACATGCGGCGAGTGCCGCTACTGCCTGAGCGGGCGTGAGAACCTCTGCGACCGCGCTCGCTTCACCGGCTACGACGTCGACGGCGGCTACGCCGAGCTGGCGGTCGCCGACGAGCGCTTCTGCTTCCCGCTCCCGGAGGACTACTCGGACGAGCAGGCCGCGCCGCTGCTCTGCGCCGGGCTGATCGGCTATCGCGCCCTGCGACTGGTCGGCGACGCCGAGCGAGTCGGCTTCTACGGCTTCGGCGCCTCCGCGCACATCCTCTGCCAGGTCGCCGTCCATCAGGGGCGTCGCGTCTTCGCCTTCACCCGCGAGGGTGACGAGGAGACGCAGGCTTTCGCCCGCCAGCTCGGCGCCGAGTGGGCTGGCTCCTCTGGCGAAGCGCCTCCCGAGGAGCTCGACGGCGCGATCGTCTTCGCCGCGGTCGGGGCGCTGATGCCGGCGGCGCTACGTGCCAGCGCCAAGGGCGCGCGGGTAATCAGCGCCGGCATCCACATGAGCGAGATCCCGACCTTCCCCTACGAGATCCTCTGGAGCGAGCGGACGCTCGGCTCGGTCGCCAACCTGACGCGCCGTGACGGGGAAGAGTTCCTCGCGCTGGCGCCGCAGGTGCCGGTGCGAACGGAGGTCTCGCCCTACCCGCTGGCGGAGGCGAACCGGGCCGTGGAGGACCTCCGCACCGGAGCCTTCAGGGGCGCCGCCGTCCTCACGGTCGGCTGACTACCAGCTTGCTGTCAGCGTCGCGTTGGTATAGCTGCTGCCGCCGGCTGACGCGGCGGTGAGCGTCTCGGTGTAGCTGCCGGTCGATTTGGCGGTGAAGGTGAACGGGGTCGCGGATTCGGCGGGGCCAGAGCTGTTGATCGTCATCGGGCTGCCGACGATCGCGCCGCCGGTCGAGGTGACTTTGACGCTATTGCCTGTGCCCAACGCGCTGACGGTGTTGGCGAGGCTGTCGGTGACGCTGACTTTCGCTGTGATCGTGCCGCTGCTGCCCAGCCCCGTCACCGAACAGGTGAAGGCGCAGATCGAGCTGAGAACGCCGCCGCTGATTTCGACGCTGGAGAAGGCCAGCCGGGCCGGGGACCCGGGGCTGACGGTGATGGACAGAGGGGTGGAGGAGATGGCGCCGTCGCTGACCACGACACTCGCCGCACCCGCGCGGTTGAGTTTCATCACCCCGTTTTTCGACGAGGAGACTTTGGCGACGCCCAAGCTGAAGCTGGTCGCCGTCAACGAGCCGAAGGCGATCGCCGTTCCGGAGCTGTTGCTCACGGTGGGGCTCGTTCCGTTGGGGCTGGCCGAGGCGCCCGAAAAGGTGAGGTTGCGGGAGCCGGTGTAGGAAGTCGCTGTGTTGCCGTAGGGATCGAACGCGGTGGTGGTCAGGCTGTTGGAGGCCCCTGCCGCGGGCGTCGTCAAGGCGGCTGCAAGCGAGAGGCTCGACGCCGCCGCTGCGGCGACGGTCACCGAGGTCGAGACGCTGAGCGTGCCGTCGCTCACTTTGATGCTGGTGCTCCCGCTTTTGTAGAGCTTCAGCACGCCGTTGGCGGCGCCGGCGACTTTTGCCACCCCGGCGTCGAAGTCGATCGTGGTCGCCGAGCCAATCGGCACGTCGACCCCGGAGCTGTCGCTGACTGTGGGCGTGTTGCCCCAGGCGCTGGCCGAGGCGCCCGTAAAGGTCAGGCTGCGCGGTCCGGTATACGTCGGCAGCGGGTTGCCGTATGTGTCGGAAACCGTGATCGTCAGGTCGCTCGCGACCCCGGCCGTGGGCGTCGCCGAGGCGGCGGCGAGCGAGATTTTCGAGGTCGCCGTAAGCGCGACGGTGAGGGCGAGGTCCGGAGAGCTGAAGATCGACCCGTCGGTGACTTTGACGCTCGTCGCCCCGCTCTTGTAAAGCCTCATCACCCCGTTTTTCGACGAGGAGACTTTGGCGACGCCCAAGCTGAAGCTGATCGCCGTCACCGAGCCGAAGGCGATCGCCGTTCCGGAGCTGTTGCTCACGGTGGGGCTCGTTCCGCTGGGGCTGGCCGAGGCGCCCGAGAAGGTGAGGCTGCGGGAGCCGGTGTAGGTCGTGACTGTGTTGTCGTTCGCGTCCTGGGCGGTGATCGTCAGGTTGTTCGTGGCTCCCGCCGTCGGGGTCGTGGACGCGGCTTTGAGATCCAGATGCGTCGCCTGCCCGACCGTGATTTTCGCCGTGGCGGTGGAGCTGCCGGCGCTCCATGAGCGCCAGTACGCCGTGACGACGTAGCTGTAGGCGCCGACATCGAGGCCGCTGTCGGTGCAGCTGGTGACCGGAGTCCGGGCTGAAGCGCTCGGACAGGCGCCGCTGGGCGCGCCCCCATCGCGTGAGACTGCATAGGTGACCGTGCCCGGCCCGGGGGGGACCACCGCGCTCCAGCTCAGCGCCACCGTGCCGCCGACAGCGGGCGTCGCGGTGACGGTCGTCAGCGTGGACAGTTTCGAGACCCCCGCGGTTGCGTCGCCCGCGCCTTTGGTCGAGAAGTAGGCGAAGGTCACGCCGGAAAGCGCCCCGACCATGATCAGGGCCAGGACGGCGCCGGCGATTCCGGTCCGCACCGACTTCACCCCCTTGCCTCCCCGGAGAAGGCGAGGGGGAACTGGGCGCGCTGGCAGGCGTCCTGGTTGACGGGCAGGTCGCGCAGCTGGATCGCCGGCGCCGAGACGCCCGCTGCCGGCAATCCCACCGATCCCCCTGCGGGCACTCTGAGCGGCGCCACGCTCGACACGCTGGAGTGGGTCAGCTCGAGGTTCGCGTCGCTGCCGCATCCCGGGGGATCGGCGGTGGCCGCGACTCTGAGGCTGGTGACGTGGATCGGCGCCGGGTTGGGGTTGGAGATCGTCAGCGGCAGCGGCGACGGGGGCGCTCCGGGGTAGAGCGGGCCGAGGCCGGCCAGCTGCGGGACGATCGAGAAGTCCTTCGGCGCGAGCAGGCTCCACCGGAACCGAGCCGCGCGCCCGTGCCGGCGTCGCCGGTCCAGCGCTCGCACGGAGAACGCGTGATCGCCGGGCGCGAGCCCCGTGAAGACGATCGGCGCCCGGCAGGCTCGCCACCCACGCCGGTCGAGGCGGCACTGGAAGCGCAGGTTGCGCCCGCGCACGGTGAAGCCGAACCTGGCGCGGGTCGACGTGGCCAGCTTGCTGGGGTGAGTGGTGATCGTCGGCGTCGGGAGCCGCAGGGAGGCCGGCCGGCGCTCGGTCCCGGTCCCGGCGGCCCCGTGCGAAGCAGCCGCGTAGGCGACGGCGCCGAGGCAGGTGGCCACGCCGAGCGCAGCCATCAGCGCTCCGGGGATCGCGCTGCTTCCAGCGCGGCCACCTCGCTCTCTACGGGCGCCACCCTTCACGAGAGTGGATCAGTTGTTGGTCAGGTGCAGCGTCAGCGCCGCGCCCTGGCAGGCGTCCTGGTTGACCCCGGTTTCGTTCATCGTCAGGGTTCCGCTCGGCGTCACGCTCTGGCCGTTCCCGGGTGAGAAGACTTTGTTCACGTTGACCGCGGGCATGGTGAAGTCCGGGTTCCCGCCTGAGATCGTGGTGCTGCAGGCCGAGTGCCCGGCATCGACGGAGATGCTTGCCAGCGTGACCGTCCCCACGCGCTGCGCGCCCGAAGACGGGTTGTCGACGGTGAGCGATACCGGCGAGGAGGAGCCGGGGTAGAGGTCGGAGGAGATCGTGGCGTGAAGCGTCACGGCCGAGCTCGAGCCAACCGCGGCAGCTCCAGTGCCCGATCCGCTCGACGTGAAATAGGCGATGGCCGCGCCTGCGGCCGTCAGCGCAGCTACGCAGCCGAGCGCCGTAAGCATGCGCTTCCCTGTCGTCCAACTCATCTTTCGATCCCCCTTGTCAAATTTGCGCGATAGGCGGGATCTGGACCCGCCGGCCGGGGGGCATCGACGAATTGCATAAACATCTTGAAGCGTGAATGGCAGACAGGATTTTTCCCTCTTGTCCACTCTGTACAGCCGGCTGTAGGCATGCGGCGCGGGTAGGGTCGGGGATCGATGCCACTGCTTTCAACTGAGTCGGCAGATCCTGGAGCCACGGCGGTGCGCGCGATCGTGCACGGGGGCGTGCAGGCGGTCGGGTATCGAGACGCGACCGTGCGCCGGGCGCGCCGGCTCGGAGCTATGGGTTGGGTGCGAAACCAGGAGGACGGCAGCGTGCTCGTGCACGCCGAGGGGCCCGAGCGAGCCGTCGAGAACCTGGTGGAGTTCTTGCGCAAGGGGCCACGGGCCGCGCGGGTCGCCGAGGTGGCGGTCGAGCAGGTCAAAGTCGAGGGTCACGAGCAGTTCGCGGTCCGCGGCGTCAGCGCCGGCGCCTTCGTCGTCCAGGAGCACGCCGCCACCGCCCGTCACTTCGACCTGCGCCTGGAGGTCGGCGGGACGATGCGCTCCTGGGCGGTTCCGAAGGGCCCTTCGCTCGATCCCGCCGTCAAGCGCCTCGCGGTGGAGGTCGCCGACCACTCGATCTCCCACAACGATTTCGAGGGGAAGAGCGGGGAGGGCGGGGTGATCGTCTGGGACCGTGGCCACTACGAGCAGGGTGGCCGCGTCGCCTGGCCGGAGGCGCTCGAGCGAGGCCACGCAGTCTTCGTCCTTCACGGAGAGAAGCTGCGCGGCGGCTTCGCCCTGCAGCGCACCCGGCCCGGCGAGAAGCCCCAGTGGCTGCTGGTCAAGCGGCGCGACGACGAGGCGCGGCCGGGCTCGGACCTGGTCGCCGAAGAGCCGCAGTCGGTGGTCAGCGGCAAGACGCTCGACGAGCTCCTCGGCGAGGATTGACGGGTGACAGCGTCCACTCGTCCGGCCTCGGAGATCCCGGGGCTGCCGCTCCCGGGCCCGCTGCAGTCGTGGCTCGGCGTCGCCTTCCCGGTTGGGGCGAGACTGGCGATGCGCAAGCGCTACGGCCGCGTCTTCCGCACCAACGACTCGATCGCGGGCGAGCTCTTCCACATCGCCGACCGCGATCTGGTCGAGGAGATGTTCAAGTGGAAGCCGGCCGAGTACGAGGTCGCCGAGCCGCGCCAGACGATGGAGCCCGTGGTCGGGTCGGCCTCGCTGCTGCTGCTCGACGGCGACCGTCACATGCGCATGCGGAAGCTGATGCTGCCCCCGTTCCACGGCCAGGCGATCGCGCGCTACGCCGAGCTGATCGGGCAGATCACCGACCGTGAGATCGACAAGTGGAACCCGGGCGAGACGATCCGTACACGCACGGTCGCTCAGGCGATCACGCTGGAGGTGATGATCCGGACCGTCTTCGGCGTGTCCGATCCGAACCGCATCGCCGAGCTGAAGCGGCGCCTGCCGAAGCTCTCATCGATCAACCCGGCGCTGCTCGTGGCGCAGAAGGACCTCGGCCCGCTCAGCCCCTGGGGCCGCTTCCTGCGGAATCGCGACCGCGTCGACGAGATCCTCTACGAGGAGATCGGCCGGCGCCGAGACGATCCGGATCGAGACGCGCACGACGACATCCTCACCCTGCTGCTGTCGGCCCGCGACGACGAGGGCAATCCGCTGACCGATCGGGAGCTGCGCGACGAGCTGATCACGATCCTGCTTGCGGGGCACGAGACGACCGCGACCTCGATCGGGTGGGCGTTCGAGCGACTGCTGCGCACGCCGGCGGCGCTGGAGCGCCTGACCGTCGAGGTGAAGGCGGGCGAGTCCAGCGAGTACCTGGATGCGGTGATCAAGGAGACGCTTCGCGTACGGCCCGTCGTCACCGAGGTGTTCCGCTCACCGACCGAGTCGACGGAGCTTGGGGGCTACCTGTTCAAACCGGGAGCACAGCTGGCGGCATCGATCGCGCTCTTGCAGTGGGACCCGGACCTGTACCCACCCGACCCCCTCGCCTTCCGTCCCGAGCGCTTCCTCGAGGGAGCGCCGGAGCCCTACACCTGGATCCCGTTCGGCGGGGGCGTGCGCCGCTGCATCGGAGCGTCCTTCGCGATGCTCGAGATGAAAATCGCGATCGCGAGGATCCTCGCGCGGACCCAGCTCCGCGCTCCCTGGGCGAAGGACGAGAAGTCACGCTTCCGTGGCGTCACGGTCCTGCCGAGCCGTGGGGGAGAGGCGATCGTGGAGAGCGTCACCCGGTAGGCGTCAAAGGACCGGGTCGCAGTACGTCGGGGTCGTGGCCGGGCTGGATCGTCAGGCCCTCGTCGCGCAGCTTGCGGAGCCGTTCGGCAGATCGGCCCTGCTCGTCGCGGTCGTCGCCGAAGGCGGGGAACCGGTGGTCGTCGAGGACGCCGGCGAAGTGCGCGACGTCGGCGCCGAGGACGAGGTCTCCGATCCGCGCCGACTGATGGCCGGGGGTGTGCCCAGGCGTGCTGAGAAGCTCGATCGAGCCGTCGCCGAGGAGGTCGTGATCGCCGTCGAGGAGAGTGAGGTTGGCCGGGACAGCGGCGTAGTCACGGGGCAGGAAGAAGTTGCGCTCGATCGCCGCACGGTCTTGCCCGGCCTCCCACTCGGCGCGCTGGATGACGACCGGCACCGACGGGGGGACCAGTGACAAGGCGCCGGCGTGGTCGAAATGCAGGTGGGTGAGCACCACCCGGCTCACGGTGTCGAGGTCGACCTGATCGGCGATCGATTCCTCTTGCTCCAGCTCGAAGTAGGCGAGCGCGCCGGGCTGATAGTGAGCCGCCGCATCGGCCACGGCGGCGGGGTGCAGTCCGGTGTCGATCAGGATGCGCTCGGTCTCGGTCTCGACCAGATAGGCGGGCACCGGAACGCGGACCGGCCGCTCGGGCTCCTCTTCCCCCTGGCGCCAGAGACCCGCCGCCGCGGTCATCCAGCCGACGTTCAGCATCTCGATTCGGCAGGAGCCGGCATAAGCCATGGCGGAAAGCTAGCTACCTTTCCCGCGTGACTCCGACGCTTGACGAGCTGACGATCGCCGACGCGCCGGATGCCTGGGCGGCGCTCGGGTTCGAGCTCGACGGTGAGACCTGTGTCGTCGGGGATACGCGAATCCGCATGGCCGGGCGTGGGGAGGGCCGCGGGCTAACCGGTTGGTCGCTGCGCGAGGTCGAGGCAGCTGAGCTGGACGGGCTGCCGACCACTGGGTCGGACCGGCCCCCGCCTGGCGAGTCGCCGGCGCACCCCAACGGCATTACCGCGCTCGACCACGTCGTCGCGATCACGCCGGACCTCGATCGCACCGTCGGGACACTCCAAGCCGCCGGTCTCGACCTGCGTCGCATCCGCGAGGAGCCGACTCCCGCGGGTGCTCCGCGTCAGGCGTTCTTCCGCCTCGGCGCGGTAATCCTCGAGGTCGTTCAGGAGCCGCAGGAGGCGATCGAGCGCGGCGGCGGCGCCGACCGTCCCGCTTTCTTCTGGGGCCTCGCTTTCATCGCGCCGGACCTGGACTCCACCGTCGCCGGCCTGGGGGATCGCGTCAGCGAGATCCGCGACGCAGTCCAGCCGGGTCGCCGCATCGCCACCCTGCGCCGCTCCGCCGGTCTTGCGGTTCCGGTTGCGCTGATCACGCCCAAGGACCGATGAGCCAGATCGACGAGCTGCTCGGCAACGCGGAGGCTTATGCCGACGATTTCGTCGAAGGTGGACTGCCGTCGGCGCCGGCCAGGAAGGTGGCCGTGGTCACTTGCATGGACGCCCGCATCGACCCCTACCGCCTGCTCGGATTGCGAGCCGGCGACGCGCACGTGATCCGCAACGCCGGCGGCGTCGTCACCGAGGACACGATCCGCTCGCTCTCGATCTCGCAGTGGAAGCTGGGCACGGAGGAGATCGCCCTGATCCAGCACACCGGCTGCGGCCTGCTCACCTTCACCGACGAGGAGTTCGCGGCGGGCCTGGAGGAGAAGACCGGCGAGCGGCCGCGATGGAGCGCCCACACGTTCCCGGACCTGGAGCAGTCAGTGCGCGATGGCATCGAACGCATCAGGTTGAGTCCGTTCGTCCCTCACACCGATACCGTCAGGGGGCTCGTATACGAGGTCGAGACAGGGAGGTTGCGTGAGGTGCATACGCCGTGAGCACGCCGAGCGACACTCAGCCTGACCACGAGGTCGCGGTGATCGGGGCCGGGTTCTCCGGCATCGGCACGGCGATCAAGCTCGACCAGGCCGGGATCAGGGACTGGGTCGTGCTCGAGGCGGGGGACGGTGTGGGTGGGGCGTGGCACTGGAACACGTACCCCGGCATCGGTGTCGACATCCCCTCGTTCAGCTACCAGTTCTCCTTCGAGCAGCGCAGCGACTGGTCGCGGGTCTACGCGCCCGGCGAGGAGCTGAAGGCCTACGCCGAGCACTGCGTCGATGCCTATGGACTGCGCTCCCGGATTCGTCTCAACACGAAAGTCTCGGGGGTGAGCTTCGACGACGAGCACCACCTCTGGCGCCTGGAGACTGCCGGCGGACCTGTTGTCACGGCGCGGTTCCTGGTTGGCGCAACCGGTGTCTTCACGCAGCCGAAGCCACCTGAGGTCCCCGGCCTGGGGACCTTTGCCGGCTCGGTCATGCACACCGCGCGCTGGGATCACGAGCAGGACCTGCGCGGGCGCAGGGTGGCGATCATCGGCACCGGCGCCTCCGCCGTACAGGTGATCCCCTCGATCGCACCCGAAGTCGAGAAGCTGACCGTGCTGCAGCGCACGCCGATCTGGTGCCTGCCCAAGCCCGACGGGCGGATCGGACCTCGCGTGCGCGGGCTGCTCCGTCGTGTCCCGGGCGCTCAGGCCGCGGCGCGGGCCCTGAGCCAGACCTACGTCGAGCTCAATTTCCCGCTGCCGGCGCACTTCCACGGCGTGGCGCCGGTTGCCACGGTGGCGGAACGCATCGGGCACAGGCACCTGCGCCGCCAGGTCCGCGATCCGGTGGTGCGGGAGAAGCTGACCCCGCGCTACGGGCTCGGCTGCAAGCGCCCGAGCTTCTCGAACGAGTACCTGCGGGCGTTCAACCGTCCCAACGTCCTGCTGGAGACGACACCGGTCGAGGAGATCGTCGCCACCGGCGTCCGTACTGCTGACGGCACGGAGCACGAGATCGACGTGCTGATCCTCGCCACCGGCTTCCAGGTGTTCGACAAGGGCAACCTGCCGGCATTCTCCGTTAAGGGAAGCGACGGAGTCGACCTCGCCGAGTGGTGGGAGGAGAACCGGTTTCAGGCCTATGAGGGAGTGAGCGTGCCCGGCTTCCCCAACCTGTTCCTGATCCTCGGGCCCTACGGCTACAACGGCGCCAGCTACTTCACCCTGATCGAGAACCAGGCGCGGCACATCGTGCGCTGCCTGCAGCGCGCCCGCAGCACCGACTCGACCGCGGTTGAGGTCACCCGTGAGGCGAACCGGCGCTACTTCGAGACGATGCTCGCCCGCCGCGACCGCCAGGTCTTCTTCCGCAATAGCTGTTCGACGTCGAACAGCTACTACTTCGACTCACACGGCGACGCGCCGTTCCGCTCGGCGACCACGCTCGAGGTTGCCTGGCACAGCGCCCACTTCGACCTCGACGATTACCGGTTCACGCGAGCGCCGCAGCTGGACTCGGTTGCCTAGCGTCGCGGTTTTTTCGCTTTCGGCGCGATCACTTTGAAGTTCACCGTCTCGGTGCGTGAGACGTTGCCGGCTTCGTCGCTGACCACGAGCGTTGCGCGGTACTGGCCGGGCGTCAGTTTGCGCCCCGCGATCCGGCCATCGAAGACGATCGTGTTGCGGCCCGCTTTCACTTTCTGGCGGATCTCCCCGATCCGTTTGTAGGCGCGGCAGCGCAGTTTTTTGAGCAGTTTGCGATAGGCCGCTGGGGCGCCGGCTTTTTTGCGCAGCGCGCGCAGGCGTTTTTTGCTGCGCGGCAAGCATGCTTTTTTGCCTTTGCGTTTGCCTTTCAAGCCGCTGAACTGCTTTTCGAAGGTGAGCACGGCAAGGCCGGCCTCACTCGCTTTGAAGGTGAAGCTCGTTCCCTGTCCCGGGCGAAGGGTGTCGTCGCCGATGCCAAACCCGGTGACTTTCGGTTTCGTTTTGTCGGGTTTGGCCGGTTTGGCCGGGCTCGCCGGCTCCGGCTGTGGGTCGAGTGGCACGACGCGAATCGCGCCGGTCGAGCCGGGGGTCCAGGTCGCGAAGCCTTTGCCGTCGCTACCTGCGGCGAGCTCCGGCTCGTGGAAGCCCTCGGATGCGGCAAGGTTGGCGGCGGCGGTGAAGTTGTTGCCAGCGGCGTCGCTGACGCGGTAGCGGAGGCGACCGCCGTCGTGGAGTGAGGCCCAGGTGACGTGAATCCGCCCCGCCGGGTCCTGGAAGCTGTCCGGCTCTTGCAGGCCTTTGTCGTCGATCGGGTCATCGCCGTCGAGGTAGACCGGACCGCCGAACGCGTTCGACCCGGAGTCGTAGCGCCGCAGCCCGATCCTGTCGGGGCTGGATTTCGTCTCCTGGTAGGTAAGGGTGACACCGTTGGGCCCGGCCGTGAGACTGGTATCGCGGTTGTCGCCCTCGGCGCCGACGAGCGTCTTGTCGACTTCCCATTTGGTCGGGTCGTTGATCAGCGGCGTGGTCAGCAATGCGCCGGTGAAGACGCCGTACTTGACCACGTTGAGGTCGTTCGTCGCCGCCACCAGCTCGTTGGTTCCTGGCAGGCGAACCACCTCGGGCCCGAAGACGAAGGTCCCGCCGGTCGCGTACTGCACGCCTTCTCCTCCCGGCGTTGCGGCCTTCGCCCGCGAGCCGCTGGCGGCGACGAAGATGCCGGCGTCCTCCAGCCAGGCGCCGAAGCCCTCGGTCCGGAAGCCGTTGCCGATTTCCGACGGCGCCGGGAAGCTGCTCCCGTTGTCGGTTGAGATCCAGCGATAGTTCCTGTCCGTGACGCCGCCGGCTCCGCAGTTCCAGCAGCTGGCGACGATCACGACTTTGTTGGCGACGGGCACGAAGACCCTGGCCTTGCCAGCCGAGTTGGCGTCAGTGACGCCGGGGAAGCTGATCAGCTCGGTGCGATTGCAGGCGCTTGCTCCGGGGCTGATCCGGCAGTAGCCGACCTTGACGTCGCTTTCGGTCGTCACCCATACGACGTGGCCGGTCCCGTCGGGGCCCACCGCCACTGTGGGGCCAGCGCCGGATCCGGCGGTGAACGGTGTGGCCGCCTGGGCCGCGGCGGGTACGGCCAGACAGGCCACGACGGTCAGCAGGATGCGAATGGACAAGCGCATGATCTCCCCTCACCTCGTCGTCTACGAACGAGGCGTAGGGTCTCAGATCGTGCACTTTCGGGGAGGTTGAGTTGGACGGATCGCAGACACAGATGAGTACGGTTCTCGTCACCGGCGGCTCGGGGTACCTCGGCGGCTGGTGTGTGGTCGAGCTGCTGCGGCGTGGCTACCGGGTGCGGGCGACCGTGCGGGATCTCTCGCGCGAGACGGAGGTTCGGAGCAGGATCGAGCCCGAGGTCGACGCCGGCGACAGGCTCTCGGTGCTGGCTGCAGACCTGTCCAGCGACGACGGCTGGGAGCAGGCCGTCGACGGCTGCGACTACGTCATGCACGTCGCCTCGCCGTTCCCACCTGTGCAGCCGAAAGACCCCGACGAGCTGATCGTGCCGGCGCGGGAAGGGACGCTGCGGGTGCTTCGCGCGGCGCTCGAGGCTGGGGTCGAGCGCGTCGTCGTCACCTCCTCGGTCGCCGCCGTCGGTGGCAGCACGAGCCGCTCGTCCGTGGCGCTGACCGAGGAGAGCTGGACCGACGCGGACAACCCCAAGCTGACGCCCTACACGCGGTCGAAGACGATCGCCGAGCGCGTGGCCTGGGACTTCGTCCGGGAGCAGGGCGCAGTCGAGAAGCTGGCAGTCGTCAATCCGGGCGCCATCCTCGGCCCGGTATTGAGCGACGACCGCTCCTTCTCCCTCGAACTGATCGAGCGGCTGCTGAAGGGGATGCCGGGAACCCCGCGGCTCGGGTACAGCATCGTCGACGTCCGCGACGTCGCCGACATGCAGATCAAGGCGATGACCGCCGCCGAGGCCGGCGGCGAGCGCTTCATCGCCGTGAACGAGTTCTGGTGGATGTCGGAGGTCGCCGCGGTGCTGCGCGACCGTCTCGGGCCGGGCGCGGCGAAGGTGCCGAAGCGGGCCGTC
Source organism: uncultured Solirubrobacterales bacterium (assembly GCA_963728045.1). Classification (GTDB taxonomy): domain Bacteria; phylum Actinomycetota; class Thermoleophilia; order Solirubrobacterales; family 70-9; genus VRUE01. The sequence goes on along the minus strand of CAVSIE010000002.1, from coordinate 134,239 downwards.
CCCGACCTGCTCGTGCGCGGGATGGCGATCTTCGACCCCAGCGTCCGCTCGATCGTCGGTCAGCTCGGCAGGAAGGTCGAGATGTCGAGCGAGAAGGCCAGGACGCTGCTCGGCTGGTCGCCCCGCCCGGTCGAGGAGACGGTCGTCGATTGCGCCCAGAGCCTGATCAGTGAGAAAGTGGTCTAGCCATGGCCACGGTTCTCTGCGTGCTCTATGACGATCCGGTCGACGGCTACCCGCCGTCCTACGCGCGCGATGCGGTGCCGAGGATCGACGGCTACCCCGATGGGCAGAGCACGCCGACGCCGGAGGCGCTCGGCTTCACGCCCGGCGAGCTGGTCGGTAGCGTCTCGGGCGAGCTGGGGCTGCGCGAGTTCCTCGAGGGGCGCGGGCGCCGGCTGGTCGTCACCTCCGACAAGGACGGCCCGGACTCGGTCTTCGAGCGCGAGCTGCCCGAGGCCGAGGTCGTCATCTCACAGCCGTTCTGGCCTGCCTACCTGACCGCCGAGCGGATCGCCAAGGCGCCGAAGCTGAAACTGGCGCTGACCGCCGGGATCGGCTCCGATCACGTCGACCTGCAGGCGGCGATCGAGCATGGCCTGACGGTCGCCGAGGTGACCTACTCGAACAGCATCAGCGTCGCCGAGCACGTGGTGATGATGATCCTGGCGCTGGTCCGCAACTACATCCCCTCGTATGAGGTGGTGGTCGACGGGGGGTGGAATATTGCCGACTGCGTCTCGCGGTCCTACGACCTGGAGGGGATGCAGGTCGGCACCGTCGCCGCCGGCCGCATCGGCTCGGCTGTCCTGCGGCGGCTGAAGCCGTTCGAGGTCGGCCTGCGCTACACCGACCGGCACCGCCTGCCGGAGGAGGTCGAGCAGGAGCTGGGGGCCACCTTTCACCCTGACGCCGGGTCGATGGTGGAGGTGTGCGATGTGGTGACGATCAACGCGCCGCTGCACCCCGAGACCGAGAACATGTTCGACGCGGAGATGCTGGCCAGGATGAAGCGGGGCTCATATCTGATCAACACGGCGCGTGGCAAGATCTGCGACCGCGACGCGGTCGCGCGGGCGTGCGAGAGCGGCCAGCTGGCGGGGTACGCCGGCGACGTCTGGTTCCCGCAGCCGGCGCCGAGGGACCACCCTTGGCGCTCGATGCCCCACCACGGCATGACCCCGCACACCTCCGGCACCAGCCTCTCCGCCCAGGCCCGCTACGCGGCCGGGACGCGCGAGATCCTCGAGTGTTGGCTCGATGGGCGCCCGATCCGCGAGGAGTACCTGATCGTCGACGGCGGCACCCTCGCCGGCGCCGGGGCGCACTCCTACAGCGAGGGCGACGCTACGGGCGGCTCCGAGGAGGCCGCCCGCTTCAAGAGCGGTTGATGGCCCGATGAGGATGCGCGCGGCGGTGCTCGAGGAGTTCGGGGAGCCGCTCGCGGTCCAGGAGGTCGAGCTCGCCGAGCCGCAGGCCGGGGAGGCGCTGGTTCGGCTCGTCGCCTGCGGCGTCTGCCACACCGACCTCTACACCGCATCCGGCGCCGACCCCTCGGGCTACGCGCCGACGGTGCTCGGCCACGAGGGCGCCGGTGTGGTCGAGCGGGTCGGGCCGGATGTCACCTCCCTCGCCCCAGGCGATCACGTCGTCACCCTCTTCTCGCCCCAGTGCGGCGAGTGCGTCCACTGCCTCGACCCGCGGACCAACCTCTGCCTGGCGATCCGCGAGCAGCAGAACAAGGGCTACCTCCCCGACGGCGCCACCCGCATCTCGCGCGAGGGGGACGGGATCCGCCACTTCATGGGCTGCTCGACCTTCGCCGAGTACACGGTGATGCCGGAGATCGCCCTGGCCAAGATCGACCCCGAGGCGCCGTTCGAGCACGCCTGCCTCTTCGCCTGCGGCCTCTCGACCGGCCTCGGGGCGGCGATCAACACCGCGGCGGTTCAGCCCGGCAGCACCTGCGTTGTCTTCGGCGCCGGGATGGTCGGGCTGGGGGCGGTCGCCGGCTGCCGGCTGCAGGGCGCCGAACGAGTCGTCTGCGTCGACCTCTCCCCGGAGCGGCTCGAGCTGGCCCGCGGGCAGGGCGCCACGGACGTGCTCGAGGGCGGCGAGGGCGCGGTCGAGCAGGTCCTCGAGATGACCGGCGGCTTCGGCGCCGACTACACCTTCGAGGCGACCGGCAACGTCGCCGTGATGCGCCAGGCGGTCGAAGCGGCGCGCATGGGGTGGGGGCTGTGCACGATCGCCGGAGTCGCCGGCAAGGGGGAGACGCTCGACGTCGTTCCTCGCTTCCTGATCACCGGCCGCCGCGTCGCCGGCTCCTCGTTTGGCGGCGTCAAGGGGCGCGACCAGGTGCCGCAGCTGATCGAGCGCTGCCTGGCCGGTGAGATCGACGTCGAGCCCTTCATCTCGCACCGAATCGCCCTCGACGAGGTCAACCGGGGCTTCGAGCTGATGAAGGCCCAGGATGGGATTCGCAGCGTCATCGAGTTCAGTTAGCGGGAAGGCATTCGCTTTGGCAGGCGTGGCGGCGCTCGCCATGGCCGCCGGCTGCGGGGACGAGAACGGCACGTCGGACTCCAGGATGTCGCCCCTGATCGAGCGATCGTCTCCCCAGGGCCAGGAGGGACCGGATGCCGACACCGTCACTCCTGCGCGCTGCCCACCCGACTTGCCCAGCTGCCGCACCACCGAGGGGCGGATCGCCTACGTGGAGCGGGTCGACCCCGACGGCGACGGCGACGCCCACTTCGTCATCGTCGACCCACAGGGGATCACCCTTCCCGGCCTGACCGCGATCGACGTCCGCAAGGGCCTACGGCCCGATCCGCTGCCCGGTCCCGGCGACCTGATCAGCGCCGCCGGCCCGGTCCAGACCGGCTCCTACGGACAGAGCCAGATCCACGCGCTGGAGCTGCACGTCGCCGGACGCTGAGTCGCGCTGTCAGCCTGCTGCGCTCCGAGCGGCGGCCAGCTCGCGGCTGACTACGTCGGTCTGGTTGGGGATCTCCAGCCGGCGTTCGAGCACCGGGATCGCCTCCTCTGGGCGCCCGCTGAGGCGCAGGGCGTTGCCGAGGTTGAACAGGGCGTAGGCGTAGTTCAAATCGTCGGTGTCCGCTGGGAAAGCGCGAACCGCTTCTTCCAGCACCGGAACCGCTTCTTCATGCCGTCCCGCCTGGATCAGCTCGAAGCCTTCCTGGTCGAGGGAGCTGCCCAGGGCAGGATCGTTCCCTTCCGGCGCCGGCGGAGTCGCCGCAGTCTCCTCGCGGTTCGTCGTCGCGCCACCATTCCCGCTGCTTGCGGTTGCGCTTCGATCGGCTTTCCCGCCGCCATCCCCCGATGGCCCATCGGCGACGAGCAGGATCGCGGCGAGGAGCCCGGCGGCGATTCCGGTGAAGGCGGCGACTCTCGCCCAGGCCGGGCGCCGGGCGAGGGGTGGGGGACGCCCGGTGTCGGGTGTAGGTGTGGGCGGCTCCGGCGCAACGGTGAAGGGCTCGGTCGGCTGGGGAGGTGGAACGAACGCCTCGGTCGGACGATCCGACCCGGCGGCCGTCCGGCCGAGCTGCGCCGCGGCGGCCGCGGCCGAGGGCGGCCGGTCCTGGGGGTCGGGCGCCGAGAGGCGGTCCGCCAGCGAGCCGATGCGGCCGGTCGCGCCGACGCAGTCGCGCAGCAGGACCCCGCACGAGTAGAGGTCCGCCCGCTCCGTCGCGGGCTCGCCGCTCATCACCTCCGGCGCGATGTAGCGGGCGGTGCCGAGCAGGTGTCCGGTGCGGGTCAGCGAGGTCGCGTCCTTGGGCAGCGCGATCCCGAAGTCGATCAGCTTGGCGTCGCCTTCGGGGCCGATCAGGACGTTTTGCGGCTTGACGTCCCGGTGGACGATCCCCGCGGCATGGATGTGGGCGAGGGCCCCGAGGAGCTCGCGCGCGAGCCGCTCGCAATCGATCGCGGCGCCCTGCGACATTCGCTCGGTGAGGGTCTCACCGGAGACGTACTCCATTACGAGATAGGGCCGTTCCTCCTCGTCCGCGTAGTCATAGACACCGATCAGGTTCGGGTGCGAAAGGCTCGCCGCGATCCGCGCCTCGCGTCGGAACCGGGCCAGGAACTCGGGGTCGGAGGCGATCGTGTCCGAGAGCACCTTGACCGCGACCGGCCGATCGAGGACCTCGTCGTTCGCGAGCCACACGGACGCCATGCCGCCCCGGCCGAGAAGCCTCTCGAGCCGGTAGCGATCCTTCAGCCGGACACCCTCGGCGATCATCTCATCGCCTCTCCCTTCAGTCGCGTCGACCGTCGAAGCGCCACTCGCTGCCGTACTTCGACTCGTAGGCGTCGGCGATTCGCCTCAGCTTGGCGTCGTCGCTGACGCGAACCGCCTCGCCCTCGAGTACCACGTCGAGTCCCTCCCGGAGCTGGTTGCACCCGGTCATCAGGACGCAGCGCGGGTTGTGGGCGAGGTTCTTCGCCTTCTGCTCGTCGGCGCCCGTACAGAAATAGGCCGCGTCGTCGAGCCAGACGGAGATCAGGGGAGTGACGTGCGGGCGCCCGTCAGCGCGCACGGTGGCGATCCAGAACAGCTCCGCCCGTTCGACCCGTTCGCGGGCGTCCGTCCAGTCCGTCGGAGTCGCGTCCGGATCGCTGAAGCGCTGGTCGAGCTTGGTCTCCACGACGGTCGCCTACCCGGAGTAAGGGACCTCAAATCGACCTTCGTGCGTATCCCGTGCATGAACTTCCCACTAGGCAGATATCGCGTATCGCTGCTGCTTGCCGCCGCCGCCCTGTCCGTACCCGCGCCGGCTGGGGCGGACGTCGGAGTCGAAGAGGCCAGCCGCTCGGCCGGCGTTCCCGGCGACCCGGTCGAGCTGACCATCGGCTGCGGCTTCTGCTTCCCGCCCTGCGAGGGTCCCCAGGGCGACCGGAGCGGTGTCTGCATGCCCGGCGTCGAGCTGCCTCCGCCCTCGTTTCCGGTCTCGCTCGTGCCGATCGCGAAGGTCCCGAGGCCGCACCGGTGCGGACCGAGGAGGCTCTGCACGCCGCAGGCTTCCGGGCCGCCCCGCCGGGCGCCCTTCACCCTGCTCGGCTGGGCGAAACCGGCGCAGGCTGAGGCTAGTGGCGGGGGGTACTTCGGCGGCGGCTTTGGCCACGGCCCAGTCGAACCGCCGCGCTACGTGCTCGACTTCCAGATCCCTGACCTGAGGCCCGGCATCTACTCCTACGTGATCTATTGCGCCGTCTGTCAGCGCGGGCAGGGCGGCAGCTTGATCGCCTTCCCGGAAAGGCGATGGCGACTTCGCGTGCGTCGCGACGCGCTCAGTACCCGGGGCCGGCCTTGACCTGCTTGCGCTCGGAAGCGTGGGCGCCGCCCTTCTTCTCGAGCGTCGCGCAGGCCTCGGCGATGTCGTCGGCGAGCCGGTCGACCTGAGCGCGGCTCAGGGTCTGCTTGACCAGCGCCCGCATGATCGTCACGTCCTCGGCGTTCGGCGGCATCGTGTAGGCGGGCAGCATCCAGCCGCGCTCGGCGGAGAGCTGCCAGGAGACGTCGAACTCGTCATAGGGCTTCTCCCCGCTGAGCTTGAAGGCGACCAAGGGCAGCTGCTCCTTGTCGGCGCCGATCAGCTCGAAGTCCCCCATCGCTTCCAGCTTGCCGGCTAGCGCTCGCGCGTTCTCCTCCATCGCCCTCATCACGAACGTGTAGCCATCGCGCCCGAAGCGGACGAAGTTGTAGTACTGGGCGAGCACCATCGAGGCGCCGGTGGAGAAGTTGAGGGTGAAGGTCGCATCGGTTTTGCCGAGGTAGTTCTCGTAGAAGACGAGGTCCTCGGCGAGGTCGGATTTCTCGCGGAAGACGAGCCAGCCGATGCCGGGATAGACGAGCCCGAACTTGTGGCCGGAGACGTTGATCGAGCGGACCTGCTCGAGCCGGAAGTCCCACTCCGAGTCGGGGTAGAGGAAGGGCCAGACGAAGCCGCCGCTGGCGGCGTCGATGTGGAGTGGGACGTCGAGACCTTTGTCGCCCTTGAGGTCGACCAGCAGCTTGTTGATCCCGACGATGTCGTCGGCGTGGCCGGTAAAGGTGGTGCCGAGGACGGCGGCGACGCCGATCGTGTTCTCGTCGATGTGGGGTCCGACGTCTTCGGGACCGATCACGTACTTGTTTTCCTGGAGACGGACGATCCGCGGTTCGACGTCGAAGTAGCGGCAGAACTTTTCCCAGACCACGTGGACGTCGCCGCCGAAGATCAGGTTCGGTTTGTCGACCGGCTTCGATTCGGCTTCGCGGCGCTGCTTCCACTTCCACTTCAGCGAGAGCGCGCCGAGCATGATCGCCTCCGAGGAGCCCTGGGTGCGGGCGCCGGTCGTCTCGCCGGGCGCGTGGTAGAGGTCGGCGAGCATGCGCACGCAACGCTGCTCGATCTCGGCGGAGATCGGGTACTCGGCGTGGTCGATGAAGTTGCGGTAGAGGTTCTCGCCGATGATCCGTTGCGCCTCGGGCTCCATCCAGGTCGTAACGAAGGTCGCCAGGTTGCGCCACGGGTCGCCCTCCAGCACCAGTTCCTCGTCGACGAGGCGCATCGCGTCGAGGGCGGGCATGCCGCCGCTGGGGAACTCCTTGTCGGGGGCGTCTTCGGTGAGGAAGCGGTTGCCGTAGAGCTTCGCCTCCTGCTCGGCGCTGGTGGGTTTTTTCATGGCTCCTTCGATCTGCTCGGGGGGCGGGCCGGGTGTCGGCTGAGCCTAGCCGAGGCACTCGTAAGTGGCGTCTATGCGACCGGTGGCGGTGCGCCCTCGGCGCTCGCGGCCAACCCCGTGTCCCAGCCGCAGACGAGACATGCGTGCTGGAACGCCGAGCGGGCAAATTCGAGCGCGAACGCATGCGGATCGTCGCTGGCGCGCACGTCGTCCCACTCGAGGACGTAGAGGCCGAGCTCGCTGTTCCAACGCGCGGCCGCCGGAGAGAGGGAGCCGTCCTCGAACCCCTCCGGCGCTGGGTGGGCGTAAGCGTAGAACGCTGCCTTGCCCAGTTTGGGGTCGCCGGGCCACCAACCCACAGCCACCTCCTGGGAGTCCATCGAGTTGCGCATGATGAAGTCGTCCGAGGGAGGGTCGGCCGCGACCCCGGAGTAGAGGTTCACGGCGAGGTCGAACGAGCCCCACCAGGCGTTGACCGGTGAGGACCGGCCGCGGAAAGGCGCCCTGAAGGCAGCCAGCACGAGCGCGGCCTGAGTCGCGGCACCGTGGTAGGAAGCGACCCGGTCGGGGTCATAGCTCGCATGTTCCTCGTCCTCGTCGAGCGAGACGCTCCATGGCGCCTCCTGCGGCGTCGGGTCGATCTCGATGGCGCCAACCAGGTCAGCCACCGTCTTCATCAGCTCGCGGGTGACAGAGCCCACTGTCCGGTTCGGGGTCAGAGGGATGCTCGCGCCGCGACCGTCGCTGTGCTCGACCACAGCCTCGTGCGCGTGCAGGTCCAGCGCGACGACGAGAGCTCCCGAGCCGTCGGGCGCCGGCAGCGGTCCCGTTTCCCAGCCCCGTGCGGTCAAGCGCAGCGCGGCGTGTTGGAGCTGTGGCTCGGGTGGCGTCAGCGTCGCGGCGATCTTCCCCAGCACCTGCGTATGCGCGTGAAGCGTGTCGCAGGTCTCGCTCCAGTCTTCGTAAGAGACGGATGGCCACAGGTCGGAGGACGTCATCGACTCACCGTAGCGCCCTGCATTGGCCCGCTAGGAACGGATCTTCGCCTCCTCGAGGTCGAGGTCGCGCTGGACCTGGCGCAGGGTCGCGTCGCGCAGCCTGCCCTCGTCGCGCAGCGCCAGCAGCTCTTCCCGCTCCACACCGATCAGCTCGCGGCGCAGGCGGCCGTAGTCGGCGAGGCGCTCCTGGCGGGCGGCGGTCTCGGGATCCTCGCCGCCGAGCACCGCCGCGCACATGCGGAAGCGGGCGCGGTAGAGGTCGCGCAGCCGGCGCAACTGCGCCTCGTCGGCTAGGTCCTCCTCTTCGATCTCGTCGAGCCGGTCGAGCGAGGCTTGTGCCGCCTCCATTCGTGCCACCGCCTCCTCGTCGCTCCAGCGACGCGGCTGCTCCAGCCCCAGCGCGCGGATGACGAAGGGCAGCGTCAGGCCCTGACCGACCAGGGTGACGAGGATCAGCGCGAAGCAGAGGAAGACGATCTGCGGACGGGCATCGACGCTGAGCGGCACCGCCAGCGCCGCGGCCAGGGAGATCGCTCCTTTCATCCCGCTCCAACCGACCGCGAAGCGCTGGCCCGCGGTCTCGCCCGCGTCCGATCTCATCGCGAAGACGAAGGCCAGCCGGGTGCCGATCGCGGCGAGGGCAATCGCGGCGGCGGGCCAGAGCAACTGGCCGATCCCGGAGGAGGTCTGCTCGAGCGTGTCGACGATGCTCGGCAACTGCAGGCCGAGCAGGACGAAGAGAGCCGTCTCCAGGACGAAGACGAAGACGCCCCAGAAGGCGACGGCGCTGAGCCGGGTGTCGGCATCGAGGGTCTTGGGAGACTGGTAGCCGGTGTAGATGCCGGCGACCACCGCCGCCAGGATGCCGGAGACGTGCAGCTCCTCGGCGCCGATGTAGGCGCCATAGGCGGTCAGCACGGTGAGCACGGTGACCAGCGCCGCATCGGTCTGGCGGCGGACCACGACGGTCGAGAGCCAGCCCACCGCGAGGCCGACCAGCAGGCCACCGGCGGAGACGGCGACGAAGTCGAGGCTCGCGCCGCCGAGGCTGAAGGCGTCGCCGGTGGCGACGCCGACCGCGATCCCGTAGAGAACGAGGGCGGTGGCGTCGTTGAGCATCGACTCCCCCTCGACCAGGAGCCGCACGCGCTCGGGTGCTCCGAGGCGGCGGAAGATCGAGATCGCCGCCACCGTGTCGGTGGGGGCGAGCACGGCGCCGAGCACTGCGGCGGCGGCCCAGCCCAGCCCCGGCACCAGCGTGTGGGCGACGACGGCGACGACTGCCGCCGAGATAAAGACCAGGACGAAGGCCATCAGCGCCAGCGGCTTGCGCACCGCCCGCAGCTCGCGGACCGATGCCGACCACCCGGCGGCGTGCACGAGCGGCGGGATGAAGATCAGGAAGATGACGTCGGGGTCGAGCTCGAACTCGGGCAGGCCGGGGACCAGCGCGATCGCGAGCCCGCCGAGCACGAGGACGATCGGCGCCGGGATCCTGCCGAACTCGGCGATGCGGACCAGCAGGACCGCGGCCAGCAGCAACAGCAGGACGTGCTCGATGTTCCCCACTGGCGCATAACATCGCGTAAGTGGACGACCGGCTCACTCCTCCCCTGGAAAAAGAGCTCGACCACATCCGTGGCGAGTGGGGGAGCCCGCTGGAGCTGGTCATGTTCGGGGACTTCCAGTGCCCCTTCTGCCTCGGCGCCCAATCGGTGCTCCGGCGCGTGCGCGAGCGGCTCGGCGAGCGGCTCGTCTTCGGCTTCCGTCACCTGCCGATTCCCGAGCGCCACCCGTTGGCGCCGCTTGCCGCCGAGGCCAGTGAGGGGGCCGCGGCCCAGGGACGCTTCTGGGAGTACCACGACGCCCTCTTCGCCGCCCAGCCGAAGCTCTCAGCGGAGACGATCCTCGAGGTCGGTCGCGAGCTCGGCCTCGACGCTGAGCGGATCGCCACCGAGCTGGAGGCCGGCTCCTGGCGCGAGCGGGTCGCCCGCGACGTCAGGTCTGCTGAAGAGAGTGCCGCCACCGGCACCCCGACCTTTTTCGTCAACGGCGTCCGCCACTACGGCGCCTACGACGCATCCTCCCTGGTCGAAGCGCTGACTTAGCGTGCCGTCTCTGCTCGTCTGCTTGGCCGTGATCGGATGTGCCGGCGCCACCGAGTCGGTGGAGCCGAAGCCCGCACGCTGGCGCCCGCATGTCGCCGAGGCCAGGCGCTACGCGAGTCACCGCGCCGGAGACGTCGCCTTCGCGGTGATCGACCCCCGGGGGCGGCTCCGTGGCTTACACCGGGCCCGGACTGCTCCGGCTGCGAGCGTCTTCAAGGTGATGCTGCTCGTCGCCCATCTGCGCAAGCGCCACGATGCAGGCCTCTCCGATCGTGACCGGGTGCTGCTCGGCCCGATGATCCGCCGCTCGGATAACACTGCGGCATCCACAGTCCGCGACCTGGTCGGCCGGCGCCGAATCGAGCGCCTCGCCCGGGTCGCTCGCATGCGCGACTTTCGCTACGACCCAGTCTGGGGCCAGAGCCTGACCAGTCCACGTGACCAAGCGCGGTTCATGTACAGGCTGATGTCGTACATCCCTGGTCGGCATCGCCCTTACGCGCGCTACCTGCTCTCCCACGTCGTCCGGGAGCAGCGATGGGGGATCGCCCGGGTAAAGCCTCGCGGCTGGCGGCTCTTCTTCAAGGGTGGCTGGGGCAGCGGCACGGGCCTGGTCGACCATCAGGTCGCGCTGCTGAAGCGGAAACGCCGCCGCGTCGCGATCGCCGTCTTCACCGAGCTCAATCCCGGCCACAGCTATGGCAAGCGAACCCTGCGCGGCGTGTCCGCCCGGCTGCTCGCCGGCCTCGGCCGGTGACCGCTCAGGCCAGCGAGCCGGCCAGCTCGCGATCGATCTCGAGCAGGTAGGGCGCGACCTGGCCGCTGTAGGCGGCCTTGCGCTCGGCAGGCAGGTCCTTCCAGCCGGTCACCGAGCCGCGACAGATATCCGCGCCGCAAAGACAGCCTTCGGGAAAGTGCTCGATCGAGTAGTTGCGCATCGCGTAGTCGAAGGTGATCTCCTCGCCTTTGGAAATCGATTTGCGAGCGACGAAGTCGCAGGCCCCCGTGCCGTTCAGCTCGACGCCGCAGTTGGGGCTGCACGAGTGGTTGACGCTGGGGCCGAGGCCGCCATGCCGAGCCCACTTGGTGCGACTCACCTGGGTCGCGTGCGAGTCGTTGCGGGCGACCTCGCCTTCGAGCACTCCCACCATCACCGTCTCACCAGCCTGGAAGCCACGGGTTGCGCGAACGCCACCACCCTTGCCGCCTTCGGGGGTACACAACTCATAACCGACAGGATCCAAGGGAACCGCCTCTCAAATTGTTTGAGCACAGCGAAACTGCGCTCGATCACACTAGGCCATCGATGTCGAGCGACCCGCTGAACGGCGGAAGCGACGTCTCTGAGACATAGGCTCCCGCCGTGCGCGCCGGCCTCACGATCGAGCGGCTTTCCTCGGCCGTCACCGGCAGGCGCGGACGTTGGGTGACGATCGCCGTCTGGATCGTGCTCGGGGCTGCCGGGCTCCTCGCGCGAGGGCACATAGGCGAGGTGACGGCGGCCGGGCAGAGCAGCTTCCTGCCCGCCGATGCGGAGTCGACCCAGGCGGTCGACGCGCTCCAGCGCGACTTCAAGGGCGGCGACGACGTCCCCATCCTGGTCGTTTTCGAGCGGGACGGAGGGCTGACTGGCGCCGACCTGGACGCGATCGGCCGGCTCGGCGAAGGGCTCGAACGGCTCGGCCTCGTCGGCGCGACGCCGGTCGTCGCGCCGTTTTCCCGCCAGGCGAAGCAGCCGCTTGGAGACGTGGCCAAGGTCGCGCGCGGGGTCGGGCCGATCTCCCGCGACGGAGAAGCGGCGCTGGTGGCGCTGGCGATCGACGCCGACGATCGCGGCGCCGTCGTCGACGGGGTCGAGAGGATCCGCGCCTACCTCGCCGAGCACCGCCGGCCCGGGTTGCACTCCTACGTCACCGGGCCTGGCGGCATGGCCGCCGACCTCGAGCAGGTCGCCGAAGATGCGAGCGAAACCCTCCTGATCGCCACCCTGGGGCTGGTCCTGCTCCTCCTGCTGGTCGTCTACCGGGCGCCGGTCCTGGCCCTGTTGCCGCTGGTCGCGGTCGGCGCCGCCTACCTGATCGCGATCGGCCTTGCCTACCTGTTGATCGAGGCCGGGGCGATCACGGTCAACGTCGAGGGCACGCTGCTCCTGCTCGTACTGGTCTTCGGCGCCGGCACCGACTACTCGCTGCTGTTGATCCATCGTTATCGCGAGGAGCTCGACCGGGGCCTGGGGCCGGCAGCCGCGCTGCCGAAGGCGCTGGCAGAGAGCGTGCCGGCGATTGCCGCCTCCGCCGGCACGGTGGTCGCGGCGATGCTGGTGCTGCTGCTCGCCGAGCTGGAGTCGACGCGCTGGCTCGGCCCGGTGCTCGCGATCGGAATCGCGGTGATGCTCGCGGCCGCCCTGACCCTGTTGCCGGCGATCCTCGCGTTGCTCGGCAGGCGGGCCTTCTGGCCCGGGCACGGCGAAATCTCGGGGGAGGGGTCGGCTCTCTGGGCACGGCTTGCGGGCTTCGTCCGCCGCCGCCCGCGGGCGATCGTCGCCGTCGTCTCCTGCGGCCTGGTCGTCCTCTCGCTCGGCAACCTCGTCGACCACGGCACGCTCGGGTTCGGCCAGGGGGAAACGCGCTCGACCGAATCGGGCCGCGGCGCCGAAGTCCTCGACGAGCACTTCCCGCCCGGCCTCGGCTCGCCGCTGACCGCGGTCGTCGATCTCGGCGAAGTGGAGGCTGCGGTGAAAGGCCTCGAGGGCCTCTCCTCGGTCAAGCTCGCCCTGCCGATTCCGCCGTCGGCCGTCTCCGACCGGGCTGCGGTTGCGATCGTGATGCGGGGCAACCCGTACGCGGCCGATGCGGGCGACCTGGTCGAGCAGATCCGCGAGGAGCTCGACGAGGTCGCGCCGAGCGCCCTGGTCGGTGGGATCCCGGCCGAGAACTACGACATCGAGCAGGCCAACGCCCGCGACACCAAGGTGATCGTGCCGGTGGTCTTGATCGTGGTCGGCCTGATCCTGGCCCTGGTGCTGCGCGCCCTCGCCGCCCCCGTCTACCTGACGGCAACGGTCGTCGCCTCGTTCGCCGCCACCCTCGGCCTGGTCACCTTCGCCTTCACCCAGGTCTTCGGGGCGGGCGGACTCGCCTTCAACCTCGTCCTGCTCTCCTTCATCTTCCTCGTCGCCCTGGGGGTCGACTACAACATCTTCCTGATGACCCGTGCCCGCGAGGAGGCGGTGCAGCGGGGAACTCGGGAGGGCGTTCTCACCGCGCTCGAGAGCACCGGCGGTGTCGTCACCGGCGCCGGCCTGATCCTCGCCGGCGCCTTCGCCACTCTGACCCTGCTGCCACTGGAGGAGCTGGTCCAGATCGGCGCCACGGTCGCGATCGGCGTCCTCCTCGACACCTTCGTCGTCCGCGCGCTGCTGATTCCCGCGATCACCTGCCTCTGCGGCGAGCGCGCCTGGTGGCCGAGCATACCCCGTGGGGGTATGCAAAGATGAGGCGGCGATGGCAACGCTCGCGCTCGTCCTCTACGCGGTCTACTTGGCGCTCGCCTTCGGGCTGCGGGTCCTGATCCAGCTTCGCCGCACCGGCTCGACCGGCTTCCACGGACTCGGCGGCCGCCCCGGCTCGGCCGAGTGGATCGCCGGGGTGGGCTTCACCGTCGCTCTGCTCGTCGGCGCCGCGGCGCCTCTGCTCGCCCTGCTCGACCTGGTCGAGCCGTTCGGCGCGCTCGATATCGCCGCCGTCCACGTCGTCGGCCTCGTGCTCGCCGTCGCCGGGATCGCCGCCACCTTCTACGCCCAGGTGGCGATGGGGGAGAGCTGGCGGATCGGCGTCGATCCGGGAGAGCGCACGCAGCTCGTCACCAGCGGCCCGTTCGCCTTGGTTCGCAACCCGATCTTCGCGGCGATGCTCCCCACTGCGCTCGGCCTCACCCTGCTGGTGCCGAGCTGGGTCGCCTTCGTCGGCCTGGTCGGGCTGATGCTCGCGCTGGAGCTGCAGGTGCGCGTCGTCGAGGAGCCTTACCTGCTGGGCGTGCACCGCGAGGAATACGCGGCCTACTCCGCTCGGGTCGGGCGCTTCCTGCCGGGCGTCGGGCGGATTCCCCGAGCCGGCTGAGGCTCCCCGGGCCGGCGACAAGTCCGTCCTGCGGATGCTTATACTGCGCCGCGACCAAATACCTGCCTAATCCCTGGCCACGGAGGCCTAGGGAGTGGGGGAACCACGGGGGAGGACATCTCCCCGGGGGCGAATCGGACCGACGTGTCCGTAGCGCAGCTCTTTCAGCGCGAGCCCGACAGCTAACCCCGCCGGCTCGAGAAAGAGAGGATGCGCCTTGGTCGGTTCATTCAAGCGGCGCCCAGGCAAGGCCATAGCCCTACCGCTGGCTCTACTGCTGCTGGCACTGTCCGCTGCGGGCGCTCACGCTGCGATCTCCCCCGGCAAGGGTGGAATCAGCGCTACGCCGTCCCCGTCACTCGCGACGTCGCCTTCCGGCACAGAAACACCGGCCTACCCGATTCAGGGCCCGCACGAGTACTGGGACGGCTTCGGCGGGTCCCGGGGGCATGAGGGCGTCGACATCGGCTCCCCGTGCGGGACGCCGCTGGTTGCCGTGCAGGCCGCCCGCGTGCGCTACCGCAAATACCACGGCGCCGCCGGCAACTACGTCGTGCTCGACCTCAAGGGCTCGACCGTCGACCTGGCCTACATGCACCTGAGCGAACCCTCCGTCGCCCGCACCGGCCAGCGCGTCGCAGCCGGCCAGCTGCTCGGCTTCGTCGGCGACACCGGCAACGCCTCCGGCTGCCACCTCCACTTCGAGGTATGGGACGGGACCTGGTACGGCGGCGGCACGCCGGTCGACCCGATGCCCTTCCTCTCGTCGCTGGAGCCATCCGGCAAGCGCGCCGCTCGCCAATCGTCCTCGCGGTGAGAATTTTCCTGGCCTTGCCTCGGGGCGCCGGTTCGGCATAGGGTGGTACCGATGACGGTCAAGCTCCATCGCTGCTCGGCCATGTGGGCCAAGGTAAATGCGCACCCGTGCTGGAAGGTGCAGAAGGCGCTGGACGAGCAGGGGATCGAGTACGAGGTGGTCAAGGGACCGCTGCGCCCCGGCAAGCGCGAGGAGCTGGAGCAGATCTCGGGCCAGCGCAAGTACCCGACGATCGAGTTCGAGGACGGCCACGCCTACCGCGCGGAGTCCGAGGAGATGGCCGAGCGCATCCGCGCCGGCAAGCTCTTTGAAACGAATTGAACTAGTCAGACGGTCTTGTCTATAACCCGGGTATTGGGGGCAGGGGCGCATGGGCCCGGCCACCTAGCCGAGACCGGCCGGGCCCATGCGGCTTCTTCTCGACTTCAGTCGCCGAGCAGCTGGTCGAAGCGCAGCGCCGCGCGGGTTGGCAGGACCATCTCGCCGTTGCGCTGAAGCAGGCCCGAGGCGATCAGGTCGCGGACGGCGCGTTCGACCGCCTCACGCTGCGTGGCGTCACCCGACCCCTGATCGAACTCGCGCAGCAGCTCCTCGAGGCTCGTCTGCACCGGGTGAAAGGCGAGGATGTACTGCAGGACCGCCGACTCGGTCCTGACGTCCTCGTCGGCGGCGCTGCGTATCTGGCTGCGGTCGTCCACGTCTGCCTGGATAAGCCGGCCGTCACTCGATCTCTCCCCCTCAGGCCGTCGCCCGTTTCCTCCGGCGACCGCGTCCCGGCGTGCGCTGGCTCTCGAGCGGCTCGGAGCTCTCGATCACGGAGCGCGCCCACTCGGCTTCGATCGAGGGGAGGTAGAAGTGCCGCTCGGAGCCGTTGGAGGGCGTGGTCCGCACCAGCCGCACGGCGCCGCGGCTGACGAGGACCCTGACGTGATAGCTGACGGCCGGAAGCGGGAGATCGAGGCTCTCGGCCAGATCGCTCGGGCTGCGCGGCAGCTCGTCGGCGAGTATCCGCAGGATCTCTCGCCGCAGCGGGTGGCTGAGGGCCAGCAGTAGGTCCGTGGTCCGAGACTCGGCGGCGCTTCCCATGCCCTGAGAATATAGAGCAAACGAAATGAATTGTCTGCCAGACGTTTACCTTCAGGCTTCTTCGCGGACGCCGCCCATCTCGCTGAACACCGCGGTGACGCCGCCGTCTTCCCGCTGCTCGTCGGCGATCACGTGGGAGACGGCGTTGATCAGCGCCAGGTGGGTGAAGGCCTGGGGGAAGTTGCCGAGGTGCCGGCCGCTCGGCGCGTCCAGCTCCTCGGCGTAGAGGTCGAGCGAGCCCGCCGCGGCCAGCAGCCGTTCGCACAGCGCCCGCGCCCGCTGCGGCTCGCCGATCTCCGAGAGCGCCGAGACCATCCAGAACGAGCAGATCAGGAAGGTGCCCTCCTCTCCGCGCAGGCCATCGTCGGTCTCCTCGACCAGGTAGCGCAGGACCAGCCCGTGCTCGGTCAGGTCGTCGGCGATCGCCTCGACCGTGGCGCGGACCCTGGGGTCGTTGGCCGGGAGGAAGCGCAGCAGCGGGATCAGCAGCGTGGAGGCGTCGAGCGCGTCGGTCTCGTAGTGCTGGCGGAAGACGCCGTCGCGCACGCCGCGCTCGAGGATCTCGGCGCGGAACTCGTCGGCCTTGCGCTGCCATTTCTCGGCGACCTCGTCGAGTCGCAGGCTGCGCGCCAGCCGCGCGCCGCGGTCGACCGCGACCCAGATCATCAGCTTCGAGGAGACGTAGTGCCGCGGCTCGCCTCGTGCCTCCCAGATCCCCTGGTCGGGGTGCGGCCAGGCCTCGATCGCCGCCTCCACCTGTTCGCCGATCAGTTTGCGGTCGGCCGGCGTGCCGGTGCCGCGCAGCGCCTTCTCGTGCAGGTAGATCGAGTCGAGCAGGGCGCCCCAGACGTCGTTCTGGCGCTGGTCGAAGGCGCCATTGCCGATCCGCACCGGCCGTGAGCCGGCGTAGCCGTTGAGGTGGTCGAGGGTGCTCTCGGTCAGGTCCTTCTCGCCGCCGATCCCGTACATGATCTGCAGGTTCGGGTCTTCGCGGCAGACGCTGAGCACGAAGCGCATGAAGTCGCGCGCCTCCTGGTCGAAGCCGAGCGTGTGCAGGGCCCAGAGGCTGAAGGTCGAGTCGCGGATCCAGCAGTAGCGGTAGTCCCAGTTGCGTTCGCCGCCGGGCGTCTCCGGGAGCGAGGTCGTCGGGGCGGCGACGATCGCCCCCGTCGGGGTGTAGGTGAGCCCCTTGAGCACCAGCGCCGAGCGCTGCAGGTGGACGCGCCAGGGGTGATCGGGGAATTTGCCGTAGCGCAGCCAGGCGCGCCAGAACTCGCCGGTCGAGTCGAGCCGCTCCAGCGCCTCCGGCGCGCTGCGCGGGCCGCCGAGGTCGCTGTCGCCCCAGGTCACGGCGCAGAAGCCGGTCTCGTCTTCGCGCAGCTTCACCCGGCCGCGAGCGGCCCCATCCTCGAGGGTCAGCTCCATGTCGCTGGTCAGGTGCAGCTCGCTGCCGTCGTCGCCGCGCGCGACCGCGCCGCCGAGCTCGCCGCCGCTCCAGGTCGTCTCGCCGGCGCCGTAGCCGAAGCGCGGCAGGCACTCCATCTCCATCTCGACATGACCGTCGATGCAGGTGACCAGCCGCAGCAGCGACTGGTCGGACTCGTGCTCGGTGCGCGGCCGCGTCCCGTCGGCCTCCTGCTCCTCCCACGTGCCGATCGTCAGCGCGTCGTGGACCACGGCCCAGCCGGTGTCGGTGACCCAGGTGGTCTCGACGATCAGGGTGCCGGGCTGGTATCGCCGGGCGAGCGGCACGGCGACGCCGCGCGGGGCGAGCCGGAAGTGGCCAGCGCCGCGGTCGAGTAGCGCCGCGAAGGCGCTCGGCGAGTCGAAGCGGGGCAGGCACAACCACTCGATCGAGCCCGCGTAGGAGACGAGGGCGCTGGTGTGGCAATCGGAGAGGAAGCCGTAGCTGCCGATCAGCGGAAAGCGTTCGTTACCGGCGCTCACGGAGGTGCCAAGCTACCACCGTGGACCTCCTCACCGCCCACGTCGCCGGCTCCTTCGTGCCGCTCGAGGTCGTGCCCCTGACCCTGGCGGGCGTCCTCTACTGGCACCGCGCCATGGTTCTCTCCTGGGATGGACGGCCGGTTCCCACCTGGCGCCAGGTCTGCTTTGGCGCCGGCCTGGTGACGATCGCGGCCGCCCTCTTCGGTCCGCTCGGCCACATGTCGGAGGAGCTGGTGATCGCCCACATGGCCGAGCACCTGCTGATCGCCGACATCGCCTCGCTCCTCCTCGTCCTCGGCCTGACCCGGTCGGTGCTGCAGCCGGTTCTCGCCGTACACGTCTTCAACCGGCTGCAGCTCCTCGCTCACCCGGCGGTCGCCTTCCCCCTCTGGGCGCTCAACCTCTACGCCTGGCACCTGCCAGCGCTCTACCAGGACGCCTACGGGGCGGCGCCGATCCACGCCTTCGAGCACGCCACCTTCCTGCTCATGGGCTGCCTGGTCTGGATGCCGGTCTTCGGACCGCTCCCCAAGCCGGCCTGGTTCACCGCGGCCTGGAAGGTCGGCTACGTGATCGCGGTGCGCTTCACCGGCGCCATCCTCGGCAACGTGCTGATGTGGTCGGGCACGGTGCTCTATCCGATCTACGCCCCCGGCGAGCTCTACTGGGGGATCTCGCCGCTTGCCGACCAGAGCACCGCGGGCGTGATCATGATGATCGAGGGCACCTTCCTCACCCTCGGCGCGCTCGCCTGGGTCTTCTTCGAGGTCGCCCGCGAAGGCGAGGAGAAGCAGCGCCTGCTCGACCTCGCCGAGCGGCGCGGCGTCGCCCTCGACGAGGAGAGGGCGCAGCGCGCCGTCGCCGCCGGGCACGGGGCGCGGCTGGAGGAGCGGCTGACCGCGGCTGGGAGCGACCCCGATCAGTAGCCCACCCGCTGAGCCACGGCGGCTTGGGTTGCTGACCCTGCTCGTCTTCGTCGTCGGCGCCGCCAGCCTCGGAGCCGAGATCGCCGCGGCGCGGCTGCTGGCGCCCTACTTCGGCGCCTCGACGATCGTCTGGGCGAATACGATCGGCGTCGTCCTCGTCGCCCTCTCGGTCGGGTACTGGCTCGGGGGGCGCTACGCCGACCGCCACCCGCACATGCGCGGCCTCTGCCTGGTGGTGCTTGTCGCCTCGGTGTTGATCGCCCTGATCCCCTTCGCCTCGCGCCCCTTCCTCGGCTTCTCGGTCGACGCCTTCGACGCGGTCTCGGTCGGCGGTTTCGCCGGCTCGCTGTTCGGCGTGCTGGCGCTGGTCGCGGTTCCGGTGACCCTGCTCGGCGCCGCCGCGCCGTGGGCGGTGCGTCTCGCGGTCGACGACCTCGGCCACGCCGGCGAGACGGTGGGGCGGCTCTACGCGATCTCGACTGCCGGCTCGCTGTTCGGAACGATGGTCTCGGCCCTGCTGCTGATCCCGTTGCTGGGGACGCAGCGCACCTTTCTCTGTTTCGCCTTGGCCCTCGCCCTGGTCGCAGTTGCCGGCCTCGGCTGGCGCTTCGCGGCCTTCCCGGCAGTCCTCGCCCTGACCCTGGTCGCGGTCCCGGTGGGATCGATCAAGGCCGCCGATACCGGCCACGTCCTCTATGAGGCGGAGACGACGCACCAGTACGCGCGGGTGGTCGAACGCGACGACGGCAGCCGGGCCTTGGAGCTGAACGAGGGCCAGGCGGTGCACTCGCTCTACCGGCCCGGCAGCTATCTGACCGGCGACTACTGGGACGGCCACCTGGTGCTGCCCGCCGCCTCGCGGGCGCGACCGCCGCGGCGGATCGCGATCCTCGGCAACGCCGCCGGCACGGTGGCACGCGCCTTCGGCCGCTTCTTCTCGAGCACTTACGTCGACGCGGTCGAGATCGACGGCGAGCTGACCGAGATCGGTCGCCGCTTCTTCGACCTGCGCAACCGCCGCATGAGCACGCACGCCGCCGACGCCAGGCCCTGGCTCGAGCAGGCGGACGGGGGCTACGACGCGATCATGGTCGACGCCTACCGCCAGCCCTACATCCCCTTCTACCTGGCGACGCGCGAGTTCTTCGAGCTGGCGCGCGAGCGCCTGGCCCCAGGTGGCATCGTGATCGTCAACGTCGGCCATCCCGAGGGTGGGGAGGAGCTGGAGCGGGTGCTGGGACGGACGATGGCCGCTGCCTTCCCGACCGTGCTGCGCTACCCGATCGAGCCGACCAACACGCTGCTCGTCGCCGGCGAGGGCGCGCTCTCGGCGGCGCGCCTGCGCGGCAACGCCGTCGCCTTGCCGCGACTCCTGCGGCCGCTGGCAGGTGAGGCTGCTGCGGCGCTGTCGCCGCGCCTGTCCGGTGGCGAGGTTTACACCGACGATCGCGCTCCGGTCGAGTGGCTGGTCGACGCTTCCCTGCTGGAATACGCGAATGAGTAGGAACGGCGGCGGCATAGCTCGGCTCAAGGCCTGGCTGGTCACCGGTCCGCTCGGCCGTGGCCTCTCCTTCGCGATCGACTTCGCCGCGGCAATGCGCCAGATGCTCTTGCGTCGCTAGGGTCAGTTGCAGATGCAGACCACCGTCACCGAGCTCCCCGGTTCCCGCGCCCGGGTCGAGGTAGAGGTCCCGGCCGAGGACGTCGACCGCGGCGTTCAGCGCGCCGCCCGCTCCCTCGCACGGGAGATGCGGCTGCCCGGCTTCCGCAAAGGAAAGGCGCCGCCGTCGCTGGTGATTCAGCGGCTCGGCTACGGCGCCGTGCTCGAGGAGGCCCTGCGCGACTCGCTGCCCGAGTGGTACGAGCGGGCTCTGCTCGCCTCGGGCGTCAGCCCGATCGGCGACCCGAGCATCGAGATCGTCTCGACCCCTGGGGACGAGGGCGAGCCGCTCGGCTTCAAGCTCGAGGTAGGCGTGCGCCCCCCGGCGACACTGGGCGAGTACAAGGGCCTCGAGGTCGGCAAGGGCGAGCCGGAAGTGCCCGACGACATCGTCGAGCGGGAGATCGAGCGGGTTCGCGAAGGGTTCGCACGACTCGAGCCGGTCGAGCGAGCGGCCGCCGAGGGCGACGTGCTGCTGATCGACTTCGAGGGCCTGGTCGACGACCAGGCGTTCGAGGGCGGCAAGGCAGCCGACTACCGCCTCGAGCTGGGCAGCGGCCAGCTGGTCGAGGGTTTCGAGGAGCAGCTCGCCGGCGCCAACGCAGGCGAGGAGCGCGAGGTCGAGGTCTCCTTTCCGGGCGACTACCGGGCCGAGCAGCTCGCCGGCAAGGAGGCGGTCTTCACGGTCACGGTCAAGGAGGTGCGCGAGAAGATCCTGCCCGACCTCGACGACGAGCTCGCCGCCGAGGCCTCCGAGTTCGACACTCTCGACGAGCTGCGCGCCGACATCCGCGAGAAGGTCTCGGAGGTCGCCGGGCAGCGGATCGAGGAGGACTTCCGCATCGCCGCGGTCGACGCCGCGGTCGACGCCGCCAACGTCGAGCTGCCGGAGGAGCTCGCCATGGCGCGCGCGGTGGAGCGCTGGGAGCGGGTCGAACGCCAGCTCGCCGCGCGCGGGATGAGCCCCGACGCCTACCTCCAGATGCAGGGCAAAAGCCGCGATGAGGTGATCGAGGAATCGAAACCTGATGCCGAACGCGAGCTGAAGCGAGAGTCGGTGCTGGCGGCGATCGCCGAGGCCGAGGCGATCGAGGTCTCCGAGGAGGAGATGGTCGAGGCGCTCGCCCACACTGCCGAGCACGAGCGCACCACACCGGAGAAGCTGCTGGCGCGGCTGCGCGAGAACGGCCGTGACGCGATGGTCCGCGAGGACATCCGGATCCGCCGTGCGATCGACCTCGTCGCCGAGTCGGCGAAGCCGATCCCGCTCGAGCAGGCCGAGGCTCGCGAGAAAATCTGGACGCCGGAGAAGGAGCGCGAGCAGGCCGGCTCCCTCTGGACTCCAGGCTCCGAGTCCTAGCCAGCCCTTCCTAGCCGGACGTTCTAGCCACGCCGCGCTCCTTGCGGCTGCGCTGTTCGCGGCGATCTTCGGCATGCGCTTCGCGATCGGCACGCTCGGCGATGCGATCACCTTCCTCTACGTGATTCCGGTCGTGCTGGCGGGGATGGCCCTGGGCACGCGCGCCGGGCTGGTCGCGGCCGCGGTAGCCTTCGCGCTCTCGACCGTGTGGGTGATCGTCGACAACGCCCCGATCACCCCGCTCGGCTACTTCAACCGGGCTCTCGTCTTCCTCTTCGTCGGCGGCCTCGCCGGCCACTTCGCGACGAGGATGCGGGCTCTCGAGGCAGAGAGCGCGCGCCACTTCAACCTCTCGCTCGACATGATCAGCATCGCCGGCTTCGACGGCTGCTTCAAGTCGGTCAACCCCGCTTTCGAGCGAGCCCTCGGCTACCGGGAAGAGGACCTGATCGACCGCCCCTTCCTCGACTTCGTCCACCCCGACGATCGCGAGAGAACCGAAGCGGAGGCGGCAGCGCTCTCGGACGGTCGCACCACCGTGCAGTTCCAGAACCGCTACTTCGACAGGGACGGCGTGGTGCGCTGGCTCGAGTGGACCTCGGTACCGCTGCCCGAGGAGCACGTCATCTACGCCGTCGCCCGCGACATCACCGACCGCAAGGAGCTGGAGCAGGAGCTGGAGCGGCTCTCCCAGCGCGACCCGCTCACCGGCCTCTTCAACCGCAGGCGCTTTGACGAAGAGCTAACGGCACAGCTCGCCTACACGCGTCGCTACGGCATGGGCGGGGCGGTGCTCGTGCTCGACCTCGACCGCTTCAAGCAGATCAACGACGAGCTGGGACACGCCGCCGGCGACGAGGCGCTGCTCGCGGTGGCCGAGACGCTGCGGGGCAACCTGCGTCAAAGCGACACGGTCGGTCGCCACGCCGACGGCATCGCCGCCCGGTTAGGGGGCGACGAGTTCGCCGTGCTGCTGCCCGAGGCGGACGGGTCCGCCGCGGAGGGTGTCGCGACGCGGCTGGTCGAGGCCCTGGCCGCTTCGGAGCTGACCTTCGAGGGGCAGCCGGCGCGACTCTCCGCCAGCGTCGGCATTGCCCTCTACGACGAGCACGGCTGCCCGCCGGCCGAGGACCTGCTGGTGGCCGCGGACCGGGCGATGTACGAGCCAAGGCGCGCGGCGGGTCCAGCGTGGGCCTTCTATAGAGTGCGGTCCATGAGCCCTCTGGTCCCGATGGTGGTCGAGCAGACCTCGCGCGGCGAGCGCGCCTTCGACATCTACTCGCGTCTGCTCGGCGAGCGGATCGTCTTCCTCGGCACGCCGGTCACCGAGGACATCGCCAACCTGATCGTCGCCCAGCTGCTGCACCTCGAGTCCGAGGACCCGGACAAGGACATCAGCCTCTACATCAACTCTCCGGGCGGCTCGGTCTACGCCGGGCTGGCGATCTACGACACGATGCAGTTCATCAAGCCCGAAGTGCAGACGATCTGCGTTGGCATCGCGATGAGCATGGGCGCGCTGCTGCTTGCCGGCGGCGCCGCCGGCAAGCGGATGTCGCTGCCCAACTCAAAGATCCTCATCCACCAGGTCTCCTCCAGCTTCCAGGGCCAGGCGACCGACATCGAGATCCACGCCAAAGAGATCATCGACGTGCGTCGTCGCCTCGACGAGATCCTTGCCAAGCACACGCAGCAGCCCTTCGACAAGGTCGCCAAGGACACCGAGCGCGACTACTTCATGAGCGCGGAGGAGGCGAAGGAGTACAACCTCGTCGACCGCGTCATCGAACACCACTGAGGCGCTCCGCCCTTCTCGCCCTAGTCCTGCTCGCGGCTCTCGCCCCGGTTTCTGCCGGCGAGGCCACTCCCCGCGATGGGAGCGTCTCCTACCGCGAACATGCCTTTCCCGTGCAGGGTCCTCATTGGGTGCGGGGAGCGATCGGCGAGTTCGGCGCGCCACGCAGTGGTGGGCGCATACATGAGGGCTTCGACATAGTCGCCGCTTGCGGCGCCGAGCTGGTCGCGGCGGCGAGCGGCAGGGTCGCCCGTAGCGGCTACGACCCTGTCCTCTACGGCAACTTCCTGCTGATCCGCGGCGCCGGCGAGCGCCGCGCCTACTTCTACTCCCACCTACATCGCCCGGCGCTGGCGCGTAAGGGGGAGTCCGTCTGGGCCGGACAGCGCGTCGGCGGGGTTGGGAGGACCGGCAATGCCCGCACGGTCGGCTGTCACCTCCACTTCGAGATCCACGAGCGCGGCCGGCCGGTCGACCCCGAGCCGATCCTGCGCCGCTGGGATCGGTCCGACTAAAGGCCGAGCTCGTACTCGACCCAGGTGGAGCGCTGGGCGCCGGTCGAGTCGTAGAGGCGCTGCGCTGTGGCGTTGTCGGGCGCGGTCCTCCACTCGAGGTGGTGGGAGCCACGCTCGCGGGCCACGTCGGCGCTGGCCTCGATCAGGGCACGGCCGACTCCATGGCCGCGCACGGCTGGGTCGACGTAGAGATCGTTCATCAGCACCGTCTCGGCGGCGTCGGTCGAGGAGAAGTGCCAGTAGAGGCAGGCGTAGCCGACTAGCTCGCCCTCGCGCCAGGCGCCGATCAGCATGCCGTCGTCGCTGGGGGCGAGGAAACGGCGGAAGAAGGCGCGGTTGCGCGCATCGTCGATCTCTTCGACCTCGTAGAAGCGCTGGTAGGCGGCGATCATCGGCAGCAGCGTCTCCAGCTGCTCGGCCGCGATCGGCTCAGTCCGGACTGGCGCAGTCATCGCCGCAACCGTAACGGGCCAGTCGTGTGCATTCGGGGCGAGAAAATTTTTAGATCGGCGCAGATGGGGCGCCACTCGCGCGTTTTCGCCTGGCAGAATGCCTGCCATGCGCCGAAGGGAACTGTCTGAGCGGATCGAGCGCCACATGGAGCGCGGCGAGGAGCTGATGGAGCTGAACCGTGCCGCCTTCGAGCGAAACGAGGAAGCGTTCGACCGCAACACCGAGGCCTTCAATCGGATGATGGCCGCGTTCGATCGATTCGATCGCCGGACGGGAGAGTTCGATCGCCGGATGGAGGAAAGTGATCGCCGGATGGAGGAAAGCGATCGCCGGATGGAGGAAAGCGATCGCCGGATGGAGGAAAGCGATCGCCGGATGGAGGAAAGCAAGGGCGAAAAGGACGACCTCAAAACCTTCATCCGCGAGATGAGCCTGCGCAGCGAGAAGGTCATCGGGAGCCTCCTCCGCCGTGGCGATGAGTTCATGGCGGAGGAGAGGAAGCGCACCGATGAAATCGTCGCCGAGCTAAGGGACGGACGGGCGGAACGGAAAGCCCACACCGATGCGCTGCTTGCCCTCGTCGACCGCCTGCCGCCGCCGGCGCAGGCAGCCTGACCGAGGGCGAGCACGGCGGCGCAAGCCGCCGCTCAGTGGAAGGGACCTCCGCCGGCGCGGCGTATGAGCCGCCTACAGGGCCGGCTTGAAGCTCCGTCTAAGCTGTTGGGGCCGACGCCGGTAGGCAACTTCCGCCCCGCAAGGAGGGGATCCCGCTGGCACGTCCCACAGATTCGAACGAGCAACTCCTCTGCAGCTTCTGCGGCAAGTCGCAACGCCAGGTCAAGAAGCTGATCGCAGGGCCCGGGGTCTACATCTGCGACGAGTGCATCGACCTCTGCAACGAGATCATCGACGAGGAGCTCTCGCCGCCGACCCAGATCGAACTCGAGAACCTGCCCAAGCCACGGGAGATCCACGAGGTCCTGCAGGAGTACGTCGTCGGCCAGGAGACCGCCAAGAGGGCCCTCTCGGTTGCCGTCTACAACCACTACAAGCGGGTCCAGATGGTCCAGTCCGAGGACACCGAGGTCGAGCTGCAGAAGTCGAACATCATGCTGCTCGGGCCGACCGGGTGCGGCAAGACGCTGCTCGCCCAGACCCTCGCACGCATCCTCAACGTCCCCTTCGCGATCGCCGACGCGACGGCGCTGACCGAGGCCGGCTATGTCGGCGAGGACGTCGAGAACATCCTGCTGAAGCTGATCCAGGCCGCCGACTACGACGTCAAGAAGGCCGAGACGGGGATCATTTACATCGACGAGATCGACAAGATCGCGCGCAAGGCCGACAACCCGTCGATCACCCGCGACGTCTCCGGCGAAGGCGTTCAGCAAGCGCTGCTGAAGATCCTCGAGGGGACGACCGCCTCGGTTCCGCCGCAGGGTGGGCGCAAGCACCCCCACCAGGAGTTCCTGACGATCGATACCACCAACATCCTCTTCATCTGCGGCGGCTCCTTCGCCGAGCTCGACCAGGTGATCGAGAAACGGGTTGGCGACCGCGGGGTCGGTTTCGGCGCCGCGATCTCCTCGCGCGAGAAGAAGGACACTGGCGAGTGGTTCGAGCAGGTGCTGCCCGAGGACCTGATGGAGTACGGGCTGATCCCCGAGTTCATCGGCCGCCTGCCGGTGGTCGCGGCGATTCACCAGCTCAGCCGCGAGGACCTGATCACGATCCTTACCGAGCCGCGCCACGCCCTGACCAAGCAGTTCCGGCGCTTCTTCGAGTTCGACGACATCGAGCTCGTCTTCTCCGAGGACAGCCTCGACGCGATTGCCGACAAGGCGCTGGAGCGCGAGACCGGCGCCCGCGGCTTGCGCTCGATCCTCGAGGAGACGCTGCTCGACGTCCAGTTCGAGCTGCCCTCGCGTCGCGACGTGACCAAGTGCGTCGTCACCAAGGAGACGATCGAGCAGGGCCGCCGCCCGACCCTGGTCACCGAGGCGGCGCCGCAGGACATCGGTCCGGCCGAGGACGAGGTCAGCGAGGAATCGGCGTAGGTATCTAGACTCGCCGCGTGGACGCTGCGCAGCGGCAAAGGCTGGAGGAAACCACCCGCTACGACCCGGGTGAGATCGAGGGGCGGGTGTTCGCCGAGTGGGTCGAGGGCGGTTACTTCCACCCCGACGCCGAGGGCGCGCCGGCGGAGAACTTCTCGGTGGCGATCCCGCCACCCAACGTCACCGGCGCCCTGCACATGGGCCACGCCCTCAACGGGGCGATGCAGGACGCCCTCGTCCGCATGAACCGGATGCGGGGCCGCAACGCGCTCTGGATCCTCGGCACCGACCACGCTGGGATCGCCACCCAGGCGGTGGTCGAGAAAGAGCTGCGGGCGGAAGGCAGGACCCGCCACGAGCTTGGCCGCGAGGAGTTCGTCGAGCGGGTCTGGGCCTGGAAGGAGGAGTACGGCTCACGGATCGTCGAGCAGTACAAGCGGCTCGGCGCTTCCTGCGACTACGAGCGCGAGCGCTTCACCCTCGACGAGGGCTACGTGCGCGCGGTCTACCGGGTCTTCAAGCAGCTCTACGACAAGGGCTACATCTACCGCGACAACTACATGGTCAACTGGGACCCGGGCTCGCACTCGGCGATCTCCGACCTCGAGGTCGAGAACCGCGAGGTGGAGGACACGCTCTACTCGATCGACTACCCGGTCGAGGGCTCCGAGCGCGTGCTGACGGTCGCCACCGTGCGGCCGGAGACGATGCTGGCCGACACCGCCGTCGCCGTCAACCCGAGCGACGAGCGCTACGCCGACCTCGTCGGGCAACACTGCATCCTGCCCCTCGTCGGTCGCCGCCTGCCGATAATCGCCGACGAGCACGTCGACCCCGAGTTCGGCACCGGCGCGTTGAAGATCACCCCCGGGCACGACGTCAACGACTTCGAGATCGGCCGCAAGCACGGGCTGGAGGAGATCGGCGTGATCGGCCCCGACGGGCGGATGAGCGAGGAGGCGGGGGAGGCCTATGCCGGCATGACCTTGCCCGAGGCCCAGGAAGCGGTGGTCGCGGAGCTGCGCGAGCAGAGCCTGCTGCGCGCCGAGGAGCCCTACGTCCACTCGGTCCCCTTCTCGCACCGCTCCGGCGAGCGAATCGAGCCGCTGATCTCGCTGCAGTGGTTCTGCCGCATGGACGAGCTGGCGAAGCCGGCGATCGAGGCGGTGCAGCGCGACGAGGTGCGGATCACCCCGCCGCAGTGGAAGCGCGTCTACCTCGACTGGATGAAGGAGATCCGCCCCTGGTGCATCTCGCGCCAGCTCTGGTGGGGGCACAGGATCCCGGTCTGGTACTGCGGCGGCGAGGGCTGCGGGGAGATCTGGGTCGGAGAGGAAGCCCCGGAGCGCTGCGGCATCTGCGACGCCGAGCCGCGCCAGGAGGAGGACGTGCTCGACACCTGGTTCAGCTCGGCGATCTGGCCGTTCGCGACGCTCGGCTGGCCCGACGACACCCCGGAGCTGCGCGCCTTCTACCCGACCAGCTTCCTCACCACGGCGCGCGAGATCCTCTTCCTCTGGGTCGCGCGGATGATCATGACCGGGCTCGAGTTCCCCGGCGACGTGCCCTTCCGCGACGTCTACGTGCACTCGGTGATCCAGGCCCGCGACGGGCGGCGGATGTCGAAGAGCCTCGGCACGGGGATCGACCCGCTGGAGGAGATCGACGTGCACGGCGCCGACGCATTGCGCTTCGGGCTACTGGCGATGTCCTCGACCCAGGACGTGCGCTACTCCGACGCCAAGGTGCAGCAGGGTCGCGACCTTTCCAACAAGCTCTGGAACGCCTCGCGCTTGATCCTGCTGAACGCGGGCGACGGCAGCCCTGGAAACCCCCAGCCCTCGCGGGTCGAGGACCGCTGGATCCTCTCGCGGCTGGAGCGCACGATCGGCTCGGTCAGCGCCAGGCTCGACTCCTACGACTTCGCCCATGCCGCCGCCGAGGCCTACGGGTTCTTCTGGTCGGAGCTCTGCGACTGGTACCTGGAGATTGCCAAGCCCCGCCTCTACGAGGGTGAGGAGGACGCCTCGGCGACGCTGCTCTGGGCGCTGGAGCGCGTGCTGGGGCTGTTGCACCCGATCATGCCCTTCGTCACCGAGGAGGTCTGGCGCTACCACCCGGCTCGCGAAGGCCACCTGGCGGTCCATCCCTTCCCGGAGGCGGACGAGTCGCTGTTCGACCCCGCGGCGGAGGCGGAGGTCGAGCGGTGGATCGAGCTGACCCGCCGCCTGCGCGCCTGGCGCGACATGGTCGAGGCGCCGGCTGCGACTCGGCTTTCGGCCCGGGTCGAGGGCGAGCAGCCGCACGAGTTCGTCGGCCGCCTCTCCCGCTTCGAGTTCGCCGAGGACGGTGGCGACCCGATCGCCTCGGTCGGCCCGGTCAGGGTGCTCGCCTCGGCTGAGATCGACGCCGAGGCGGTTGCGGCGCGGCTGGAGAAACGGCGCGAGGAGCTGCGCTCCGAGGTCGCCCGCGCAGAGGGCAAGCTGGCCAACGAGAAGTTCGTCGCCAAGGCGCCGGCGGAGCTGGTCGAAGAGGAGCGCGAAAAGCTCGAGCGCCACCGCGCCGAGCTGGAGGAGCTGTCCGAATAGACGCTGAGGCGTACCTCGATTCGCTCGAGCCGATTGGCTGGAAGCTGGGCTTGGAGCGGATGCGCCGGCTCAGCACGGCGCTCGGGATGCCGCAGCACCGGTTCGCCTCGGTCCACGTCGTCGGCACCAACGGCAAGTCGTCGGTGACCCGGATGACGGCGGCGCTGCTCGAAGCTCACGGGCTTGCCGCTGGCGCCTGCGTCTCGCCCCACGCCGAACGCTGGTCGCAGCGGGTTCTGGTCCACGGCGAGGAGATCGGCGAGTCCGAGTTCGCCGTGGCGGTTGAGGGCGCCGCCCAGGCCGCGGAGAGCGTCAACCGCGCGCTCGAGGACGGGGAGGAGGTGACCCAGTTCGAGCTGGCGACCGGGGCCGCCTTCGCCGCCCTGGCCACGGCGAGGGTCGAGGTCGCCGCGATCGAGGCCGGGCTGGGGGGAAGGCTCGACGCGACCAACACGATCCCCTCGCGGGTGACGGTGCTTACCTCGGTCGGCCTCGACCACACCGAGTGGCTGGGCGGGACCGAGGCCGAGATCGCCGCCGAGAAGCTCGCCGTCCTGCGCGATCACTCGATCCTGGTCGTCGGCCGGGTGAGCCCCGAGGTCGAGCAGCTCGCTGAGCGCACCGCGGCCAAGCGCGGGGCCCGCCTGGTGCGGGCGTCCGAGGACCCCGGCGAGGAGGTGCGGCTGCGGGCGCCGGGGCGCTTCCAGCGGCGCAACTTCGCCCTGGCGATGGCCGCGGCCGAGGCTTTCCTCGGCGAGCTCGACCCCTCCAGAGTCGCCGAGGTCGCGGCGACTCTGACCGTTCCCGGCCGCCTCGAGCGGGTGGCCGAGGGTCCGCCGACCTTCCTCGACGCCGCCCACAATCCCGACGGCGCCTCTGCCCTCGCCGAGGCGCTGGCGGAGGTCGCGGACGGTCACCCGATCGTCGCCTGCCTGGCAATCCTCGGCGACAAGGACGCGGCGGCGATGGTCCGCGCCCTCTCCCCGGTGCTGGAGCGGGTGGTCTGCACCGAGCTTGACGCCGGGGTCCTGGCCGCGCGCGGCCTGCCGGGGGCCTTAACGCGCCCAGCCGGTGAGCTGGCAGAGCTCTGCGCAGCTGCCGGTCTCGCCGCCGAGACGGAGCCCGATTTCACCGCGGCGGTAAACCGCGGTCGCCGTCTCGCCCTCGATGCCGATGCGATCCTCCTCGTCACCGGCTCGCACTACGCCCTGGCGTCCGCGCGCGCCATTCTCGCGTCCTGAGTCCTATGCGAGGATGGATCGCGTGAACAGGAGCGCCGGCTCGGAATTGCTCTCGATGATGGCCCTGGTCGCCGCGGTCGTCGCCGTGGTGATCCTCGTCTTTTTCGGCATCGGCTACCTGTTCGGCAGGCTTTTCCTCTGAGCAGAGGTTTCCCGCCAGGCGCGGCGAAGTAGACTCGCGCTCCCTCCCGGCGCGCCCCAAGCCCATGTCTACAGCGATCTTCGGCATCAGCAACAGCGGCCTCAACCTGGTCGTCAGCCTGCTCGTATTGATGGTGGTCGTCGTCTGGCTGGCGCTGATCGTCTACACCTACCTCGACGCCAAGCGCCGCATCTCCGACCCCTTCCTGGTCGCCTGCGCCACCGTCGGCTCCTTCTTCCCCTATATCGGCACCGCGGTCTACGCGATCGTGCGGCCGCCGGAGTTCCTCGAGGATGCCCATGAGCGCGAGGTCGAGATCAAGGCAGCCGAGCTGCGGGTGCGTCAGCTGACCGAGGCCTCCTGCCCGAACTGCGAGTTCCCGATCGAGAAGAGCTTCCTGCGTTGCCCCAAGTGCCAGCGCCGCCTCAAGGATCCCTGCGGCAGCTGCGGCAAGCCGGTCGACCCGCGCTGGTCGCTCTGTCCCTACTGCGAGACTCCGCTCGCCAGGCGCGAGCGTGAGCGACCGAGTCGCGCCGAGCGGCAGCCTCCGCGCCGCGCTGAGCGCGACGAGGGCCGCGAGAGCCGGCAGAAACGGGAGGAGCGTCCGGCGCCGAAACGGCAGCCAGCCGCCCGCAAGAAAGCCCCTCCACCCGATGCCGAGAGGCAGGCGCCGGCGGCGAAACCGAAACGACCCCAAAGGAGCCCCGAACGTGAGCCGGACCCTGATCCTCGTCAAGCCTGACGCCTTCGAGCGCGCCCTGACCGGCGAGGTGATCGCCCGCTTCGAGCGCAAGGGGTTGCGGATCTCGGCCCTGAAGACGATGCGGGCCGACGAGGCGATCGCCAACGAGCACTACGAAGAGCACACCGAGAAGCCCTTCTTCGGCGAGCTGGTCTCCTTCATCACCGGCGGTGACCTGGTCGCGATGGTGCTCGAGGGAGAGGAGGCGGTGCCGGCGGCGCGCCAGGTGATCGGGGCGACCAACCCGGTTGAGGCGGCGCCGGGCTCGATTCGCGGTGACTTCGCGCTCGAGGTGACCTTCAACATGGTCCATGGGTCTGACTCCGATGAGTCGGCGCAGCGTGAGATTGGGATTTGGTTTCCTGAGCTGGCGTAGTAGGCCCGGGTGGGTGGGGCCTTCGCTCAACTTTTTCGGTCGGCCTGGTGAGGCCGTCCGAGGTGCGGGAGGCCGAAAAAGCACAAGCCGCTTCGACCCCACCCACCCGGGCCTATGACGGTTGTTCTGGCATCCGGATCTCCTCAACGAAGAGAGATTCTCGAGAAGCTGGGCATTGACTTCGAGGTGGTCGTGCCCGGTGTCGACGAGCTGACAGGCGGAGACCCCGAGTTCGAGGTCGTCGAGAATGCACGCCGTAAGGCGGAGGCGATGATTCGCGCGGGTCCTGTCGCCGCAGGGGACCCACCGCCCCTTCCGGTAGCTAAAGCTTCCTCAGGGGCGGTACACCCTACGGCGCCACCCGCGCGAATCATCGCCTGCGATACCGATGTTGTCCTGGACGGCAAAGCACTCGGCAAGCCGGCTGATGCCGACGAGGCCCGCAGCTATCTGGATCGAATGTCTGGGCGCGCGCATCAGGTCCTCAGCGGCTTGGTTGTCCTGGTCGGCGACGAAGAGCGCAGTGGGCTGGAGAGGACGACCGTCGTCTTCAGGGACCTGAGCGACGTCGAGAAGGAGCGCTACGTCGATTTTGGTGAGTGGGAGGGGCGCTCTGGGGGGTACGCGATTCAGACGCTGGGGTCGACCCTGGTGGAGCGGATCGAGGGGAGCGTCTCCAACGTCGTGGGGCTGCCGGTCGGCTTGCTGCTGGAGCTTGCGCCGGAGCTGTTCGGACGAGACTGACCGAGAAATCGGGACCGATTTGGTCCGTTTGGAATCATTCCCATGGAACTTCTCCCTGGAAGGCCTCCAATTCCAGCATGGGCATACTCGGCTATCTGAGAGGGCTCGGCGGTCGCGACATGGCTGTCGACCTCGGCACGGCCAACACTCTCGTCTACGTTCGTGGTCGTGGCATCGTCCTCTCCGAGCCCTCGGTGGTGGCGATCGACTCCCGCAACGGGCAGGTCCACGCGGTCGGGGTCGAAGCGAAGCGAATGCTCGGCCGCACGCCGGGCACGATCACCGCGATCCGTCCGCTCAAGGACGGCGTGATTGCCGACTTCGACGTCACCGAGCAGATGCTGCGCCACTTCATCACCCAGGTGCACTCGAACCGCTTTGCCCACCCGCGCGTCGTCGTCTGCGTCCCCTCCGGCGTCACCGGGGTCGAGAAGCGCGCCGTCGAGGAGGCCTGCCTCTCGGCCGGCGCTCGCCAGGCCTACCTGATCGAGGAGCCGATGGCGGCGGCGATCGGCGCCGGCCTGCCGGTCGCCGAGCCGACCGGGTCGATGGTCGTCGACGTCGGCGGCGGCACCACCGAGGTGGCGGTGATCTCGCTCGGGGGGATCGTCGTCTCGCAGTCGATCCGGGTTGGCGGCGACGAGCTCGACGAGGCGATCGTCAACTACTGCAAGCACGAGTACAAGCTGGCGATCGGCACACAGACCGCAGAGGAGGTGAAGCTCGAGGCCGGCTCCGCCTCGCCGCTGGCGGAGGAGGTGCGGACCGAGATCCGCGGCCGCGACCTCGTCTCCGGGCTGCCGAAAACGATCACGCTCGGCTCCGAGGAGGTCCGCGAGGCGCTCGACGAACCGGTCGGGCACATCGTCGAGGCGGTCAAGGACACCCTCGACCGCACGCCCCCCGAGCTCGCCGGCGACATCATGGACCGCGGCATAACGCTGGCCGGCGGGGGCGCGCTGCTGCAAGGTCTGGAGCAGCGCCTGCGCGACGAGTGCCAGATGCCCTGCCAACTGGCAGAGTCACCCCTTACGTGCGTGGCGGTCGGCTCCGGCATCTCGCTGGAGGAGTTCGAGGCGATCCACCGCGCAAGCAAGAGAAATTCCGGAGCGAGGCGCCAGCTTGGCTAGCCAACGCTCACTTCCATCGCAAGACTTGGTCATCAATCGTGTATCGCAAGCAAGTACGCCGCCGTAGGGCGGTGCTGGCACTGCTGGTGCTCGGCTCCTTTGCCCTGCTCACTCTCACCTACGGGCAGAGCTCGAACGGGTTCCAGCGTGGCGTCAGCACCATCTTCAGCCCGCTCCAGACCGTCGCCGACCGGGCGCTGAAGCCCGCCCGCGACCTCGTCGACTGGTTCGACGAGACCTTCGAAGCGCGCGGCGAGAACGAGCGGCTGCGCGCCGAGCTCGAAGAGACGAGGGAGAAGGCGGTCGCCGGGCAGGTGGCGCTGCAGGAGAACGCTCAGTTCCGCAAACTGCTCGAATTCGATCGCGGCCCGGTGCTCGCCTCCTCCGCCTATGAGTCGCTGACCGCGCGGGTGGTCACGCGCTCGCCGACGATCTGGCACTCGACCGTGACGATCGACGTCGGCAGCGGCGACGGCGTCAGGGTCGAGGATCCGGTCGTCAGCGGCGATGGCCTGGTCGGCAAAATCTCCTCGGTCGAGGGCGGGACGGCCCAGGTGATGATGCTGACCGATCCCGCCAGCGCGATCTCGGCCAAGGTGGTGCCGGAGGGCGTCCAGGGCCTGGTCAGGCCGGAGGTTGGCGATTTCGAGGAGCTCGTGCTCGACTTCATCGACTCGACCCAGCGTGTCCACCAGGGTCAGGACGTGGTCACCTCCGGCTGGCGTGTCCAGGAGTTCGCCTCGCAGTTCCCGCAGGGCCTGCCGATCGGCGAAGTGACCCGTGCCCCGGTGGAAGAGCAGGAGGCTCGCCAGCGGGTCTACCTGCGTCCCTACGCCGACCTGCGCGACCTCGACGTCGTGCAGGTGTTGACGGGGGGCTCGCGTTGATCCTGACCCCGAAGATCGTCGCCCGCATCGTCGCGATCGTGCTGGTCGGCGTGCTGGCGCAGCTCTCGTTCTTCTCCCGAGTGGATCTCTTCCACACCAGCCCCGACGTCCTGCCCGCCCTGGTCGTGGTCCTGGGCCTGCTCGGCGGCAGCATGACCGGCGCGGTGGTGGGCTTCTCGATCGGGTTCCTGGTCGATTGCCTGTTGGTCCAGCCGCTGGGCGCCGGCTCGCTGGTCCTGCTCGGGACCGGCTATCTCGCCGGCATGTTCCGCGAGCGCTTCGAGTTCCACGGCCTGCTCGTCCCGGCCCTGCTCTGCATGGGCCTGACCCTGTTCGCGGAGCTGGGGTATGCCGCGGTGGAGCTGCTGCTCGGCGTCGACTCGCCGATCAGCCTGCTGGTGATCCGCGACATGCTGCTGAAGAGCGTCTACGCCTTCTTCCTCGGCGGGACGATCTACCTCGGCGTGCGCCGGGTTCTGCGCCCGGCGTTGGTCGAGGAGCCGAAGGCGCCCCGCGAGCGGCAAGCGTCGATCCTGGGGGCGGGGTAGATGTACCTGCGCTCCGACGGTCGCGAACCCCAGATGAGCAACCGCCTGGCGCTTCGCATCGCGATCTTCGGCGGGGTCGCCCTGACCCTCCTCGTCGTCCTCTTCGTCCGCCTCTGGCTGCTCCAGGTGGCATCCGGCGAGGAGCACCTGGCCGAGGCGAACAGCAACCGCACCCGCGAGTTCCGCGGCCGCGCCCCGCGCGGCGAGATCCTCGACCGCGACGGAGAGGTTCTGGTCTCCAACCGCACGAGCCTGGCCCTGCAGCTCAATCCGACCAAACTGCCGGCGGACGAGGCCGAGCGGCGGCGCGAGCTGAAGGAGCTCGCCGAGCTGACCCACACGACGCTTCCGCGCATTCGCAAAGAGATCCACAAGCAACAGGAGATCTCCCCGGGCGCGCCGGTGACGCTGCGCCGCGACGTCGGCAACTACCTCGTCTACTACATCGAGGAGAACCAGGAGCGCTTCCCGGGGATCGCAGTGGAACGCGTCTTCGTCCGCCGCTACCCGCAGGGCATGCTGGCCGCGCACACGCTCGGCAACGTCGGCGAGGTGAGCGAAAAAGAGCTGAAGGAAGCCCGCTTCCGCGGCCTCGAGCCCGGCGACCAGGTCGGCAAGGAAGGGGTCGAGGACACCTATGACGGATTCCTGCGCGGCGAGCCGGGGCTGACCCGGATCCAGGTCGACGCCTTCGGCCAGCCCACGGCGGGGGGGCAGCTGGTCTCGCGCTCGCCGACGCCGGGCAAGAACATGCGGCTGACGA
Organism: uncultured Solirubrobacterales bacterium; assembly: GCA_963728045.1. Taxonomy (GTDB): domain Bacteria; phylum Actinomycetota; class Thermoleophilia; order Solirubrobacterales; family 70-9; genus VRUE01. The sequence goes on along the minus strand of CAVSIE010000002.1, from coordinate 98,545 downwards.
TCGACCTCGACCTGCAGGAAGTCGGCGACGCCGCGCTCTCCGAACAGGGGCTGTACGGCGGCTACGTGGCGATGGACGTGCGCAACGGCGAGATCCTCGCGATGGGGTCGAACCCGAGCTTCGACCCGGCCATCCTCACCAGTCCCACCCAGAAAGAGGTGAACGCGCTCTACCGCGACCCGATCGCCTCGCCGCTGACCAACCGCGCGATCGCCGGCGCCTACCCGACCGGGTCGACCTTCAAGCCGATCACCTCGATCGCGGCTCTGGCCAGCGGCGAGGTGACACCGGCCGAATCGATCTACGACGATGGCGTCTTCACCCTCGGCGGCATCGACTTCAAAAACGCCGGGGGAGTCGCCCACGGGTCGATCGCGATGCAGCGGGCGCTCACGGTCTCCTCCGACGTCTACTACTACACGCTCGGCGACCGCCTGTACCCCGGCACGAAACTGCAGCAGTGGGCGCACAAGCTCGGCATCGGCCGGGAAGTCGGGATCGACATTCCCGGCGAGCGCTCCGGGCTGCTGCCGACGCCTGAGTGGCGCAACGAGCTCTACCGCGAAAAACTCACCGACCGCCCTTGGTCGGCGGGCGACAACGTCAATCTCTCGGTAGGCCAGGGCGACCTGCAGGCGGATCCGCTGCAGATGGCGGTCGCCTACGCCACGATCGCCAACGGCGGCGAGGTGCCGCACCCGCACGTCGGCCTCCAGGTCGAAGACGCGGCGGGACGGGTGCTGCGCGAACTGGAATACCCCTCGACCCGCGAGGTGCGGATCGACCCTGAGTGGCGCGACGTGATCCTCGCCGGCCTGCACGATGCCGCGCAGTCCCCGGAAGGCACGTCATACGAAGTCTTCGGTGGCTTCCCGATCGACGTCGCGGGCAAGACCGGGACGGCTGAGCGCCCCGGCTACGAGGATCAGTCATGGTATGTCGTGCTTGCTCCCTATCCCGACCCGGAGATCGTCGTCGCAGTGACCTTCGAGCAGGGCGGGTTCGGCGCCGAAACCGCCGCGCCGGCTGCCCTCAAGATCCTCTCTGAGCACTTCCACAAGAAAGCCGCCCAGGTCGAATCCGGGGGGGCGATCGAGTGATGGGCGCCGAGAGCACTAGCTGATGTACGCAACCCGCACCCGACAGGCCCGCCCCGAGGCATTCGCCGTCCGCCCCAGCATCGCGGAGCGCCTCGGTCTGCCCTACATGGACGGCGCCCTGGCGCTCTCCGCCATCGCCCTGGCGGTCTTCAGCGTCTTCACCCTGAGCCAGGCGACGGCGGAGGACGTGCCGGGCAGCCCCAACTACTTCGTCGACCGCCAGGCGATCTACGCCGGCATCGGCGTCGTCGGCATGTACCTGCTGACGCGGATCGACTACTCGCGCTTCCGCGAGCTGCGGGTTGGCATCTACACCTTCCTCTGCGTCAGCATCTCGCTCGTCTTCGTCTTCGGCTTCGCGGCTCGCGGCTCGCGGCGCGCCTTCGACCTTCCCTTCTTCAGCTTTCAGCCATCTGAGCTCGGCAAGCTCCTGCTGGTGCTTGCGCTCGCCGGGTTCGTCATCGATGGCGCCAGGCGCGGATCGGAGGTGCAGCGCACGGTGCGCTACCTCTGCCTCGGCCTGGCCCCGGCCGCACTCGTTTTTTTGCAACCTGACCTCGGCACCTCCCTGGTGTTCGTGGTCGTCACGCTCGCCGTGATGTACGTGGGGGGCGTCCCCTGGACGCACTTCGCGGTGATCGGCAGCGTTCTCGCCGCGCTCGTGACGGTCGTCCTGGTGGTCGCTCCGGCAGCGGGGGTTCCCCTGCTGAAGGGCTACCAAGAGGAAAGGCTGACGTCTTTTCTCGACCCCGCAGAGGACCCGAGCGGCGCGGGCTATCAACAAGACCAATCGCAGACCGCCATCGGCTCGGGGCAGTTGACCGGGCGCGGCGACCATGCGACACAGACGCGGCTCGACTTCGTCCCCGAGCGGCACACCGACTTCATCTTCGCGGTGATCGGTGAGCGCTACGGATTTGCCGGCGCCGCGTTCGTCCTATCCCTCTACGCCCTGCTGATCTGGCGGGCGCTTCGGATCGTGACGCTCTCAAAGAACTCGTACGGGACCCTCGTGGCCGGCGGCATTGCCGCCATGCTGCTCTTCCAGGTCTTCGTCAACGTTGGGATGAATCTCGGGATCATGCCGATCACCGGGATACCCTTGCCGCTGTTGAGCTACGGAGGTTCCTCCGTGCTCGCAACCTTTCTGGCGGTAGGGGTCCTGCAGAGCATTCACATGCAAGCGCGGCTCAGTCAGAAAGGCGGGTTTGCCTGGTGACCTCCCCGTGGAGCGCCAGTCATGCGTAACTACTCTGAACTGAGCTGAATCAATGAAAAAGACAATCCTGGTCTCCGCCGATCGAGGCGAGACCCGCGTGGCCGTCCTCGAGTCGAAAACGAAAGGCGGCAAACGCAAAGTTGCGGAGCTCTACATAGAGCGCCGTGGCCGACGTTCGATCGTCGGCAACATCTACAAGGGGAAGGTCGACAACGTCCTTCCCGGCATGGAGGCCGCCTTCGTCGACATCGGCCTCGAGCGCAATGGCTTCCTGCACGTCGACGAGATCGTCCTGCCCAGCGGCGAGCAGGCGCCGCGGCGCGGTCGCGGCAAAGGAAGCCGCATCGACGAGCTGATCAAACCCGGTCAGGAGATAGTCGTCCAGGTGGTGAAGGACCCGCTGAAGACGAAGGGCGCGCGGCTCTCGATGAACACCTCGATCGCCGGCCGCTACCTCGTTTACGCGCCGCAAGGCAGCGGCGTCGGGGTCAGTCGCAGGCTCTCGGGCTCCGAGCGCGACCGGCTGCGCAAGATGGTCGACCGGGTGCACAAGAAAGGCCAGGGGGGCCTGATCATCCGCACCGCCGCCCACGGCGCGAAAAAAGCCGACTTCGTACGGGAGATCGGCTACCTGAAAAGGTTGAGCGAGGTGCTGGAGCGGCGCACTGAGGAGACCGAGGCGCCCGACCTCGTCTTCCAGGAGGCGGACCTGCCTGTGCGGGTCCTGCGCGACGTCTTCCTCAGCGACTTCGAGCAGGCGATCATCGACTCCCAGAAGCAGTTCGAGCGCGTCACCAGCTTCTTCCAGCGCACCGCGCCGGAGCTGGTCGACGGGGTCGAGCTCTACGAGGGCCGCAAGCCGCTGTTCGAGAAATGGGGGATCGACAAGGAGATCGAGTCGACCCTGAGCCGGCGGGTCGACCTGCCCTCCGGCGGCTACCTGATGATCGACTACGCCGAGGCGCTGACCGTGATCGACGTCAACAGCGGCAGCTTCACCGGCCGCGGCAAAGGCGGGCTCGAGGAGACGATCACCCGGGTCAATACCGAGGCGGCGGAGGAGACGGTGCGCCAGCTGCGCCTGCGCGACATCGGCGGCATCATCGTGATCGATTTCATCGACATGGCGCGGGCGCGCAATCGCGACAAAGTGCTGAAAACGTTGCGCAAGGCGCTCGACGCCGACAAGTCGAAGAGCTACGTGGTCGAGGTCTCGCCGCTCGGCCTGGTCGAGATGACCCGGCAGAACGTCACCGACGGGGTGCGCGAGATCCTCACCGCTCCCTGCCCGACCTGCAAAGGCGAGGCTGTCGTCCTCTCGGCCGAGACGGTGGCGCTGGACGGGATGCGCAGGCTGCCGGATATCGCGATGGGTACAGGCGACGCCGAGGCGCTGCTGCTGCGGGTCAATCCCAAAGTGGCGGCGGACCTGATCGACCCCGAGAGCGGCCTGGCCGAGCTCGAGGCCGAGACCGGCAAGCAGTTCCACTTCGAGGGCGGCGAGGCGTTGCCGATCCAGACCTTCGAGCTGGTCGAAGCGGGGACGCGGGCTGAGATCGAGGAGCGGGCGCTGCCGTTCAAGGTCGGCGAGGAGGTGCTGGTCAAGATCGACGAGCCGCACATGTACAACGCGGACGACGCGATCGCCCGGGTCGACTCCTACATCGTCAGCGTCACCGGCGGGGGCCCCTTCGTCGGGGAGCGCAAGCTAGTGCGGATCGAGCGGGTCGAGCGGGCCGCCGCGGTGGCCTCGCTGCCGGGGGTCGAGGTTGGCAACGGGGCGTCTGGAGGCGACGCGAACGGCGATTCGAACGGCTCCCAGCTAGAATCCGGCGCCTCGCGCAGTAGCCGTCGTGGCCGCAGGGGCGGTCGCGGACGGTCGCGCTCAACACAGACGGGCGGCAAGGACGAATGAGCACGTACGCAGTCATCGAGAGCGGAGGCAAGCAGTACAAGGTCGAGAAGGGCAGCTCGCTGCTCGTCGATCGCCTCAGCGCCAAAGAGGGCGACAAGGTCGCCCTGCGTGCCGTGATGTTCCGCGACAAAGAGGTGGTGGCCGAGCCGAAGGAGCTGGAGAAGGTGAAGGTCGAGGCGACCGTCGCCGAGCACCTGCGTGGGCCGAAGATCAAGGTCTTCAAGTACAAGCCGAAGAAGGGCTACCGCCGGCGCGCCGGCCACCGCTCGGAGCTGACCAGGCTCGAGGTGGTCGAGGTGAAGATGGGGGCGGCGAAAGCCAAAGCCAAAGCCAAAGCTAAAGCCAAAAAGGAGGCTGGAGATGGCTCATAAGAAGGGACTCGGATCCAGCCGCAATGGACGCGAATCCAACCCCAACATGCTCGGGGTCAAGGTGTTCGCGGGCGAGCGGGTCAGCGGTGGCGAGATCATCGTGCGCCAGCGCGGCACGCGGTTCTGGCCCGGTGACGGCACAGGCCTTGGGCGGGATCACACGATCTTCGCGACGCGTGCCGGCACTGTCGACTTCAGGCCTTCCCGCAAGGGCCGGACGATCAGCGTTCTCTCGGAGGACTAGGCGTAAGGAGGGGCCGGGGTGCCCCTCCTGCTTGCTGGGTTTCTCGCCTGAGATGTCTGTGGCTGCCGCTGAAGTTTGGTGGGGCGAGAAACAGGACGCCGCTGCGCTGGAGGGGCACCCCGCCCCCTCATCACAGCTACCGATTGTCGACTTTCACCCGCATAGCGAACGAAAGTCGACACTAGGCTGGGAAGCTGATGGATGATCGAGCCAAGATTTGGGTTGAGGGCGGTGCTGGCGGGAACGGATGCATCTCGTTTCGCAGGGAGGCGCATGTTCCGCGCGGGGGGCCTGATGGCGGTGATGGCGGGCATGGGGGGGACGTGGTGCTCGTTTGCGACGCATCTCGCCGTGATCTGGGTGCTCTCCGGGGGAGCAAGCACTTTCGTGGTGAGAAGGGCAGGCATGGGGAAGGGTCGAACCGGCACGGCGCTCGCGGGGAGGATCGGGAGATTGCGGTGCCGGCCGGGACGCAATCGGAAGCCGTGGACGGGAGCCGGATCGACTTGGTCGAGGCGGGGCAGCGGGCTGTGGTCGCGCATGGGGGTCGTGGCGGGCACGGGAATAAGCGGTTCGCCAACTCGATCCGACAGGCGCCCCGCTTCGCCGAGCAAGGCGGCGGGGGCGAGGAGGGCTGGATCGAGCTGCGGCTGAAGCTGCTCGCCGACGTCGGCCTGGTCGGGCTGCCCAATGCCGGCAAGTCCTCGTTGCTGGGGCGGCTGACCAGGGCCGCGCCGAAGGTAGCCGACTACCCGTTCACGACGCTCTCGCCGGTGCTCGGGACGATCGACGGCGAGGATCGCCAGGCCGTCGTCGCCGACATCCCCGGCCTGATCGAGGGGGCGGCCGACGGCGCCGGCCTCGGCCATGAGTTCCTCGCCCACGTCGAGCGCTGCTCGATGCTCGTCCACCTGGTCGACCTGGCCCCGCTCGAGGGCGAGCCCGTGGCGAACTACGAGGCGGTGCGGGGCGAGCTGGGCTCATATGGCGCCGGTCTCGACCACCTGCCCGAGCTGGTCGTGCTCTCAAAGCGCGATCTGTTGCCGACGGAGGAGGTTGCGGCGGCGGTCCTCGAGTGGGAGGAGCGCCTGGCGGGACGAGCCCTCGGCGTGCTGGCCGTCTCCTCCGCTACCGGCGAGGGCATCGAGGAATTGTGGGATCGCATCCTCGCCGAGCTTCCGGAGGAGTCCGCGGTCTCCGGCCTGGATCGTGGGTCCTCCGCGGCGTTCGGGAGAAGCGGGGCCGGTGCGGCCGAGTTCGAGGTCGAGCACCGCGTCTACCGGCCGGTGGGCGAGGGCGGCTACTCGGTCGAGCGCGAGGGTGACGGAGGCTTCCGGGTGCTGGGTCGCGGCGTCGAGCTGCTGGTCGAGCGCCACGATCTCGCCAACGAGGAAGCGCTCGCCTACCTCGAGCAGCGGCTTACCGAGATCGGCGTCGTCGCCGCGCTGCGCGCCGCCGGCTTCGAGCCCGGCGACGACGTCCGCATCGGCGAGCACGAGTTCGAGCTATTCCCGTAGGGCCTCTTTGAGCAGCACGTCGGCGCGGCTGTAGTGGCCGACCGAGTCGAACCAGCGCTTGGCGCTGAGGCCGGTACGCAGGTCGCAATCGGCGATCACCATTCCCTCCTCGCCGTAGAGGGGCCCGGCGATCACCTCGCCCCAGGTGGGCTCGACGATCGCGGCGCCTCCCCGGCCGAACGTCTCCCGCTCGGGCAGCTCGACCGGGAAGTCCTCGGGGAAGGCCGCCCGCGGGATGAACTGCGGCGCCGAGACGACGAAGGCGCCCGACTCGATCGCGACGTGCCGCATGCTGGCGAGCCAGCCGTCGGAGTCGTCGGCGGTTGGCGCCACCCAGATCTGCGGCCCGGACCGGTACATCGCGTAGCGAGCCAGGGGCATCCTGTTCTCCCAGCAGATCAGTCCGCCGATCGTGCCCAGCGGGGTCTGCGCCGCGACCAGGTCGTCGCCGTCGCCGATCCCGTGGAAGAGCCGCTCGTGGTGGGTCGGCATCAGCTTGCGGTGCTTCCAGGCGATCCCCTCCGGCCCGATCAGGACGAGCGTGTTGTAGAGCGAGCCAGGCCGCTCGGACTCGCGCTCGTTGACGCCGATCGCGCAGTGCGCGCCGGTCCGCTCGCAGGCCGCCACCAGCTCGTCGGTGAGCGGGCCGGGGACGTCGACGGAGTTCTCCCAGAGGCGCTCCCAGAGCTCGTCGAAGCCGGAGAAGCTCGCCGCCGGGGCGGCCCAGGACTGGGAGGGGTAGAGGGGGACGAACGCCTCCGGCAAGACGACCAGCTCGGCGCCGTCTCCGGCGGCGTCTTCGATCAGCCCAACCGCCTTCTCGATCGACGCCTGGGCGTCGAGGATCGCCGGAGTCGCCTGCACCGCGGCCACCCGCACCGTCCTCAGCTCGGCCATCGCGGCAGCATCGCGCAAAGTCCCCGGCCGCACAAGCCGGTTGCGCGCCGGGGCCTTCATACACTTGCCTGACCATGACCCTCGTCGTCAAGCTCGGTTCCTCGATCGTCGCCGCCGACGACGGCGAGCTGCGCGCCGATGTGCTCGACTCGGTCTGCGCCCAGGTGAGCGCGCTGGAGCAGGGTGGCGAGCGGGTGGTGATGGTCACCTCGGGGGCGATCGCGCGGGGAATGCGGCTGATGGAGATGGGTGTGCGCCCGCGGGGGATGGACGAGTTGCAGGCGGCCTCGGCGGTCGGCCAGGGCGATCTCTTCCGCGCCTACGAGGACCGGCTCGCCGCGCAGGGCGCCCGCGCCGCGCAGGTGCTGCTCACTGCCGCCGACATAGCCGCCCGCACCAACTACCTCAACGCGCGCCAGACGCTGCGGCGGCTGATCGAGTGGGGGGTGGTGCCGGTCGTCAACGAGAACGACACCACCGCGACCGACGAGATCACCTTCGGCGACAACGACTTCCTCGCCGCCCAGGTGGCGATCCTGCTCGACGCGCGCCTGCTTGTGCTGCTCTCCGACGTCGACGGCCTCTATGAGGCCGACCCGCGCACCGATCCCGAGGCGGCGCTGATCGCCGAGGTCGAGGACTTCGCCGCCCTGGAAGGGATGGAGATCGGCGACCGCACCTCGGCCTTCGGCTCGGGTGGGATGCGCAGCAAGGTGGCCGCCGCCGAGATGGCAAGCGAGGCCGGCATCCCGGCGACGATCTGCAACGGCACCGTCGCCGGAACGCTGGCCGCGGCGGCAGCCGGCGAGCGCGTCGGGACCCGCTTCGCCTCCCAGGCTGGCAAGGCCCCCAGCTTCAAGCTCTGGCTCAAGTACGCGAAGCCGGCTCACGGCCGGCTGGCCGTCGACGCCGGGAGCGGCCCGCGTCCTGCGCGAGAGCGGCTCCAGCCTGCTGCCGGTCGGGATCAGTCGGCGTCGACGGAGAGTTCGACGCGGGCGACGCGGTCGAGATCGTCTGCGACGGAGACGCGGTCGGCAAGGGGATAGTCGACTACTCCTCCGCGGAGTTGTCTCGCGTGCTCGGGCTGAAGAGCCCCGAAGTGCGCGAGCTGCTGCCGCACGCCGCCGACGAGGTGATCCACCGCGACCGGTTCGTCCTCGTCTAGGCGCTAGCTACCCTTAGCGGTCATGGCAGTGACGACGGCAACCGTGGGCGAGACTTGTGCTTCCGCTAAGCGGGCGTCAAGAGTGCTCGCCAGCGCTTCGACAGACGCGAAGAACGCGGCCCTTGAGGCAACGGCGCGCCTGTTGGAGGAGCGATCCGCTGCGATCCTCGAGGCGAACGCCGCTGATCTCGCCGACGAGCGCGCCGCCGACCTGACACCGGCCCTGCGCGACCGGCTGACGCTGAACGAGCAGCGGGTCCAGGCGATGGCCGACGGCGTGCGGCAGATCGTCGCGCTCGACGACCCGGTCGGCGAGGAGCTCGAGCACCGCACGCTCGCCAGCGGGCTCGACCTGCGCAAGGTGCGGGTCCCGCTCGGAGTCGTCGCGGTGGTCTACGAGGCGCGTCCCAACGTGACGATCGACTGCGCGGCGCTGACGATCAAGAGCGGCAACGCGATCGTCCTGCGCGGCTCCAGCTATGCGGAGCGCTCCAACGGCGCGCTGGCGGCCATCGTCCGCGAGGCGCTCGAGGAGGCCGGCCTGCCGCAGGACGCGGTGCTGCTGCTCGCGGTCACGGGAGGGCGCGACGACCTGGCCGAGCTGGCGACTCAGGACGAGAACGTCGACCTGCTGATCCCCCGCGGCGGCGAGGGGCTGAAGGCGGCGCTGAAAGGCGTCGCCACGGTGCCGATGATGTACGCGGCGGCGGGCAACTGCCACGTCTACGTCCACGCCGACGCCGACCTGGAGATGGCGCAGCGGATCGCCTACAACGCCAAGGTGCAGCGACCGGGGATGTGCAACGCGGCGGAGACGCTCCTCGTCCACGCCGCGGTGGCGGAGCGCTTCCTGCCCGGCGCGCTCGCGGAGCTGCATGGGGCGGGCGTCGAGCTGCTCGGCGACGAGCGGACCCGGGAGCTGGCCGGCGAGGTCGAGGTCGGCGCCGCGACCGATGCCGACTGGGGCACCGAGTACCTGGGCCTGAAGATGGTCGTGGGCGTAGTCGACTCGCTGGAGGAGGCGATCGACCACATCAACGGTCACGGCACCAGCCACTCGGAGGCGATCGTCACCTCCTCGGAGGGGGCGTCGGAGGCCTTTGCCGCCGGGGTCGACGCCGCCGCCGTCTACACCAACGCCTCCACCCGCTTCACCGACGGCTTCGAGTACGGGCTCGGGGCCGAGATCGGCAACGCGACCCAGAAGCTGCACGCTCGCGGCCCGATCGGGATGCGCGAGCTGACCACCTACAAGTACGTCGTGCGCGGCGACGGCCAGCTGCGTGAGTAGCCCCACCGGCGCCGGGGCGATCGGCGTCCTCGGCTCGGCGTTCAACCCGCCGCACCTCGGGCACCTGGCGCTGGCGCAGGAGGCGCTCTGGCAGCTCGGCCTCGACGAGGTGCTGCTGATGCCAACCGGGGAGGCGCCCCACAAGCGGATCCTCGACGACCCCGGCCGCGAGCTGCGCCTGGCGATGACCCGCCTCGCGGCGGCCGAGGACTCGCGCTTCGCCGTCTCCTCCCTTGAGGTCGAGCGCGAGGGGCCGTCCTATACATATGAGACTTTGGAGCTGCTTGCGAACGAGAGAGGCGATGCGGAGCTGGTCTTCGTGATGGGGGCGGACGCCGCCGTCGGCCTGGAGAGCTGGCGGGAGCCGCGCCGGGTGACCGAGCTGGCGCGGATCGCCGTCGCCCGGCGGGCGGGCGTGTCCGACGCCGACGTGGCGGCGGTTCTGCGCAGCCTCGGCGCGGAGGAGCGGGCGACGATGCTGGAGATGCCGCAGTTCGGCGTCTCCTCCTCGGCCGTGCGTGAGCGGGCGGCCCAGGGCCGCCCGTTGCGCTACCTGGTTCCCGAGGCGGTGGCGCGGTTCATCGAGGAGAAGGGGATCTACGGATGAGTGCGGGGGAGGGCAAGAGCGAGTGCCTGTCGCTGCGCCTGGCGGCGATCGGCGACGCCAAAGGCGCCGCCGAGATCGTCGTCCTCGACATGCGCAAGCTCGTCTCCTACACCGACTTCCTGGTGATCTGCACCGGGCGCAACGAGCGCCAGGCACGGGCGATCGCCGATGAGGTGAGGCTGCGGCTGAAGGGGGAGGACGAGCTGCTGCCCCGCGGCGCCGAGCTGGAGGCGGCTACCGGCTGGATCGTGCTCGATTACCTCGACTGCGTGCTGCACGTCTTCACCGCCGAGGTGCGCGAGCGCTACGGACTGGAGGAGCTCTGGCGCGAGGCGCCGCGCCTCGAGTTGCCGTCCGAAGGGGCCTCTACGGTCCCGCTTCATGGGTAGCTTCAAGAGGGCGTTCCTCGGCTATCGCCGCGACGAAGTGGATGTGGCGATCGAGGCGCGGGACGCACGAGCCTTGTCGCTGGAGCGCGACGCGGAGAACGCCTTGGGGCGTTGGCGCGAGGCATCCGAGTCGGCCGCCGATTTGGAGCGGGACGTGAGCTCACTCGCCGAGATGGTGATTGAGCGGGAGCGGGAGATCCGCAGCCTCACCGCGCGCCTACGCGAGGCGAACGAGCGCCACGACCGCAGCATCGTCTCGCTCGAGTCGGTCTCAGCGCGGCTTGATGAGATCCACGCCCAGGCGCGCGGTCAGGCGACGCGAATCCGGATGAAGGCTCTCCACGACGCAGTCGAGGTGAGCCGCCGGGCGCAGGAGCTGGCCGATGTCGAGGCCGGCGCGTCGCAGGTGGCGGCCGCGGGCGATGCCGGTGAGACGGACTTGTTCGAGGGACCGGTCAAAGTCGAGATCGGGCCGCTCGGTGACTTCTCCCAGCTCGTCGGCTTCGAGGACGCGATCGGACAACTGGGCGCGTCGGAGATCTCGGTCGAGCGCTTCTCCGAGGGCCGGGCGACGCTCTCGATGCGCCTCAACGAGCCGGTCGAGCTGCTGCGCGAGCTGGAAGAGCGCTCGCCGCTCGAGTTCCAGGTCCGCCGCACGGCGGACGACAACCTGATCCTCGACATCGACGAGGAGCAGGGCCCCGAGCAGCGCGCCGCTTAGTTCCAGCGCTGATCCGCTGAGAGGTCAGATCAAGACGTCACGGTTTCGTTGCGCTATCTACTCATTCACGTCTTGATCCGTGACATTTCGTCTGCGAGCGTCGGAGCTTGTGGACAACCCCGACCACAAGGGCAACGTCGCCGAGCTGGCGATCGCGACGGAGGCGGCTCGTCTCGGCCTCTCGGTTCTAAAGCCGCTGACGGAGCACGAGCCGTACGACTTGGCGCTAGGCATCGGTGATCGCTTGCTAAGGGTTCAGTGCAAGTGGGGCCGCAAGAGTGAGAACGTGATTGTGATCAATTTGACCCGCAGTCGACGAGGTTCTAACGGATATATCCGACGCAGCTACTCCGCGGCTGAGATTGATGCAGTCGGCGTCTATTGCGGAGAACTCGATGAGTGTTTCCTCATTCCAGTCGACCTCGTGGCCGGTCAATGGAGCCTTCAGCTTCGGTTGGCTCCGGCGAGAAACGGGCAGCGCGCAGCACTACACTTCGCCGAGACGTATCGCCTTGGGGCTGTAGCTCAGCTGGCAGAGCGCTGCCGTGGCACGGCAGAGGTCGGGGGTTCGAATCCCCCCAGCTCCATTTCTTCTTCCACGCCTCCCGGTGCGGCCATGGTGAACTTTCCTGAGCGCGATCATTTCACCGATCTCGAGCAGACCGTTGGCATGGACGAGTTCCATGCCAAGCTTGCGCAATACGTCCGTCGCGCCGAGGCCCGGCAAAGAGACGCTGGTTACCCGTTGGGGCCGGCCAGTCGCACAGCTGGGCCCACCCCAGACATAACGCATCGGTTGGAAAGCCCTTCCCCAGTACGCTCGCGGCCCATGGACCAGCTCGTGCAGATCGCCGGGGCGCTGCTCATCCTTGTCGCGTTTGCGGCTGCCCAGTTTGGGGCGATGAGCCAGCACTCGCGCGTCTACCTGGTCCTCAACCTGGTCGGGTCGGCGGTCCTCGCCGTGCTCGCTTTCTATGAGGATCTCTGGGGCTTCCTGTTGCTGGAGGCGGTCTGGGCGGCGGTCTCGCTCTGGGGCCTGATTCAGCTCGCCCGCGGCCGGCCACTTTCCGCCGGGCACTGAGCCGCGCTCAAATCGAGCGCCGTTCCTGCCGATGTCTTGGGGAATGAGCACCGCCAACGAGCACGTGTTCTCGCATGGGATGCAGGACACCCGGGAAACGTTCGATGCGTGGAACGGGCGTCCCTGGGTCGTTTTGCGCGGCTGGGTGGCTTTGAGCCTGGCGATCGCGCTGGCCCTGCTCGGGGCGGTCTGGGTTGTCGCCGGCCTGCTCACCCCGGACATCACGCCGATCCACATGGCAGGGCTGAACGAGTCGAGCGACGCCGGCGACCTGCTGCCGATCCTCTACCGCAACTCGCTGGTGCTGGCGCTGCACGCTACCGCCTGTGTCGCCGGCTTCATCGCCGGCGCCTCGATGCCGATCGCCGCCGCGCAGCGCAGCGGCTTCTCCCGCTGGGTCCACGTCAAAACGGCCCAGTTCGCGATCCTCTTCGTCGCCGCGGTGACCCTCTTCTCGCTCTCCACCCAGGCGCTCTACCTCGGCTTCCAGGGCTCGACCATCGCCTACCAGCTGCAGATCTCACACGCCGCCCTGATTCTCAGCGTCCTCCCGCACGCGATCCCCGAGCTGACCGCGCTCTTCCTGCCCCTCGCCGCCTGGCTGATCGCCAGTCGCCGCGGCGAGTGGAACCAGCTGCTCGCCGCCACCTTCATCACCGCCCTGCTCGCCATCCCAGTCGTAGTCCTCGCCGCCACGCTCGAGGTCTATCTCTGGCCTCGCGTGCTCGAGGCGATCTCGCCGGTTCTCTGAGTCCAGCGGCCTACACTCCGGCGCCGTGAGCGCTGGTTACTCGGGGAAGCCCCTAGCCCAGAAGCTCGGGATCAAGGAATGCACTGCTGTGGTCCTGGTCGGCGCGCCCGAGGGTGCCGAGGCACTGCTGGATCCGCTCCCCGACGACGTCACGCTCCGCCGCGGCAACCGGGGACGCCGCGAGATGACGATCTGGTTCGTAACCGCCCGCGGCGATTACGAACGTCGCTTCGATGCCGTAGCCAAAGCCGTCGGCGAGGGCACCCTCTGGATGGCGTGGCCCAAGCGTTCCTCCGGCGTCGCCACGGACCTGACCGAGGACGTGATCCGCGACATAGCCCTGGGCAAGGGCCTGGTGGACACCAAGGTCTGCGCCATCGACGACACCTGGTCCGGCTTGCGCCTCACGCGCCGACGAACTTAGCCAGCTGGATGAGCGTAAGTAACGGTTGGCGCTGATCCCTCTGAGGGCGCTGAGGGCGGGCACGGGATGCCTCCCGAGCGGGCGGATACTCAAAGTGCTGGCCTAATTAGGCCAGCACTTGTCCGGGCGGGAGGCATCCCGTGCCCGCCCACCCCTCATAAGATCGCCACGATGACCGGTTACAACCCGAAGACGATCGAGGCGAAGTGGCAGCAGGTCTGGGCCGAGGAGCGGACCTGGGAGGTCGCCAACCCGGGCCAGCCCGGCTACGAGGGCTCGAAGCCGAAGTCCTACGTGCTGGAGATGTTGCCCTACCCATCGGGCGAGCCCCACGTCGGCCACCTCAAGTGCTACGCCGTCGGCGACGCGATCGCGCACTTCCGTCGCCGCCACGGCTTCGAGGTGATCCACCCGATGGGCTACGACGCCTTCGGCCTGCCGGCGGAGAACAACGCGATCAAGACCGGCGAGCCGCCACGCCAGGCGACCGAGCGCTCGATCGAGTCCTTCCGCCGCCAGTTCCGCGAGTGGGGGATCTCGATCGACTGGGCGCGGGAGCTCGGCACCCACACGCCCGAGTACTACCGCTGGACCCAGTGGATCTTCCTGCGCCTGTTCGAGCGCGGCCTCGCCTACCGCGCCGAGGCGCCCGTCCAGTGGTGCCCCAAGGACGCGACCGTGCTCGCCAACGAGCAGGTGGTCGACGGGCGCTGCGAGCGTTGCGGCGCCCCGGTCGAGCAGCGCAAGCTCGAGCAGTGGTTCTTCAAGATCACCGATTACGCCGAGCGGCTGCTCGCCGACTTCGACCTGCTCGAGTCCTGGCCCGAGCACGTGATCACGATGCAGCGCAACTGGATCGGCCGCTCCGAGGGGGCGGAGGCGATCTTTCGCTGCGAGGAGCTCGACCTCGACTTCCCCGTCTTCACGACCCGCCCCGACACGCTCTTCGGCGCCACCTTCTTCGTTCTCGCCCCCGAGCACCCCGAGCTGGAGCGCCTCGTCGCCGGCGCCCCGGCGGAGCAGGAGGTGCGTGAGTACGTCAACCGGGTCGCTCGCGAGTCGGTCGAGGAGCGCGGCGACGAGGATCGCGAGAAGACCGGCGTGCCGCTCGGCCGCAGCGTCGTCAACCCCGTCAACGGCGAAGAGATCCCGATGTTCGTCGCCGACTACGTGCTGATGGAGTACGGCACCGGGGCGATCATGGCGGTTCCCGCCCACGACAGCCGCGACTACGAGTTCGCCAAGGCCTTCGGCCTGCCGGTCCGCCGGGTCATCGAAGGGGAGGACCCCGAGACGGCTCGCGACGACGAGGGCCTGCCCTATTCCGGCGACGGGCCGATGACCGGCTCGGGCCGCTTCGACGGCGAGGGCAACCGCGCGGCCTACGAGGAGATCGTCGCCTGGCTCGCCGCGGAGGGTCGCGGCAAGGCGGCGGTCAACTACCGCCTGCGCGACTGGCTGGTCTCGCGACAGCGCTACTGGGGGGCGCCGATCCCGGTCTTCTACTGCGACGCCTGCGGCATCGTCCCGGTGCCGGATGAGCAGCTGCCGGTGGAGCTGCCGGAGGTCGAGGACTACGCGCCCCACGGGCGCAGCCCCCTGGCCGCGGCCGAGGACTGGGTCGCCGCCGAGTGCCCGCGCTGCGGCGGCCCGGCCCGCCGCGAGACCGACACCATGGACACCTTCGTCGACTCCTCCTGGTACTTCCTGCGCTACCTCGATCCCCGCAACGAGGAGGCGGCCTGGGATGCCGCCGCCGCCGAGCACTGGATGCCGGTCGACCAGTACATCGGCGGGGTCGAGCACGCGATCCTGCACCTGATGTACGCGCGCTTCTTCACCAAGGCGCTCGCCGACATCGGCTTGCTCGGCGTCCAGGAGCCCTTCGCCAACCTCTTCGCTCAAGGGATGATCACGCGCGACGGGGCGAAGATGTCGAAGTCGCGCGGCAACACCGTCAGCCCCTCCGAGTACGTCGAGCGCTACGGCGCCGACACCGCCCGCACCTACGTCTGCTTCATGGGTCCGCCGGAGCGAGGCGGCGACTGGTCCGACGAGGGGGTAGAGGGAGTCAACCGGTTCCTCTCGCGGCTCTGGCGCCTCTGCGAGGAGGTCGAGGGGCGCGAGGCCGGTGAGTCCGATCCGGCGGCGAGCGACGAGGCGCGCGCCCTGCTCGCCAAGGCCCACTGGGCGATCGACAAGGTGACGCGGGACTTCCAGCGGGGGTTCCAGTTCAACACCGTGATCTCCGCCGTGATGGAGCTGGTCAACGAGGCGCAACGAAGCAAGGACGCCCTCTTTGCCGACCCGGCGGGGGTCGCCGCTCTGCGCTCCGCAGTCGCGACGGCGGCCTCGCTGATCTTCCCCTTCGCGCCTCATCTCGGCGCCGAGGTCTGGGAGCGGATCGAGGGCGGACGAGTCTGGGAGCAGCCCTGGCCAGAGGCCGATCCCGCCCTACTGGCCAGCGATACGGTGACCCTGGTCGTGCAGGTGAACGGCAAGCTGCGGGACCGGATCGAGGCCGCGGCCGACGCCCCGCGCGAGGAGCTTCTGCGCCTAGCGCGTGAGAGCGAGAAGGTCGGGCGGCATCTCGACGGCAAGGAGGTCGTCAAGGAGATCGTTGTTCCCGGCAAGCTGGTCAACTTGGTCGTCCGCTGAGCATTCGCGGTTTTACGTCGTTTATCTGGTACAAAGCGCGCCGATGCTCGTTAGACGGCTTTCCGAAGCCCCGGTCGAGGAGTGGCACAGGCTCCGGCCTCACGTTCTCATGGACGCGGGCGAAATGGGCGCGCGCAACATGTCGGTGACCTGGCTGGAGGTGCCGGCCGGAGCTGAGCAGACCCTGCACTCTCACGAGGAGGCCGAGCAGGTCTACGTGGTCGTGCGCGGCGCCGGCACCATGTCGGTGGCCGGCGACACCGAGCGCGTCGAGGAGGGCGACCTGATCCTGGTCCCGCCCGCCACCGACCACGCGATCGCCAACGACGGCGACACCGCGCTGGCCTGCATCTCGATCCAGTCTCCGCCGGTGGCGGCATCCGAGCTCTACAGCGATCAGCTGGCTGAGGTCTCGGGCTACGACGAAGAAGACCTGTAGCCGAATAGTTCGATTCTGCGCGCCACGTGTGCGCTCTCGGCTGGCAGCGTGGGCGCATGCCCGAGCTGAGCCGGTCGCAGGTGGTCGTCTACGGGGCAGTCGCCGTCGCGCTGCTCATGGTCGGGGCGCGAGCGATCCGGGCTGAGGAGAGCGGAAGGTCCTTCGCGGTTGAGGCGGGCACGGAAGCAGCCGGCGCCGGTGGCTTCAGTGTCTCTAGTACTGCCGGTGACGTCGTCGTCGACGTCACCGGGGCGGTGCGGCGGCCCGGTGTCTACCGGATGCCCACCGGAGCGCGGGTGATCGACGCGATCGAGCGCGCCGGGGGCGCCGCTGGCGGCGCGGCGCTGGAGGGGATCAACCGGGCGGCGCGGCTCGCCGACGGGCAGCAGGTCGTCGTCCCCGAGGCGGGTCCCACCGGGGTCGTCGTCGCCGGCGCGGCGGGAGGGGAAGGGCCGATCAGCCTCGGCGCCGCCACCGCCGAGCAGCTGGAAGAGATCGACGGGATCGGTCCCGTCACCGCGGGCAAGATCGTCGAGTACCGCGACCAGCACGGCGGGCTCGCCTCGGTCGAGCAACTCGACGAGGTGAGCGGGATCGGCCCGGCGACGATGGAGTCGCTGCGCGCCCGCCTGCAGCCGTAGGCGCTCGGGATGGCAAGGCGAGGCACGCTGGCGGTCGTCGCGCTCTGCGTCCTGGCGGCGGTCGGCCTGGCGCTCGTCCACGCCGACCGGCTCAAAGAGCGTGCCTCGACCGCCCTTGGCCGGGGGATGCCCGAGCGTGAGGCGGAGCTGGCGCGTGGCTTCGTTCTCGGCGAAGACGAGCGGATCGATCCCGCGACCGAGGAGGACTTCCGCCGCTCGGGGCTCGCGCACCTGCTCGCGGTCTCGGGGCAGAACGTGGCGCTGCTTGCGCTGCTGGCGATGCCGCTGCTGGGCGCGCTCGGCATGCCCCTGCGCGCTCGTCTCATCTGGGTGCTGGGCCTGATCGCGCTCTACGTCCCCCTCGCCGGCGCCGGGCCGTCGATCTTGCGAGCCGGGGTGATGGGCGCGCTGTCGGTGCTTGCGACTCTGGCCGGACGCAGATCGTCACGCCTTTACGCGCTCGCGGTCGCCGCGATCGTCACGCTGGCGGTCGACCCCAGTATCGGCTCAGACGTCGGCTGGCAGCTCAGCTTCGCGGCCGTGCTCGGGATCCTCGCCTTGGCTCAGCCCCTGCGGGGGTGGATCGCCGCACGCAGCGGCGCGCGGGGCCCGCTCGGCCGGATGCTCGCCGAGGGCGCCGCGATGACGGTCGCCGCGACCCTCGCCACCGCGCCGCTGATCGCCTTCCACTTCGGCGAGCTCTCGACCACGACGCTGGTCGCCAACCTGCTCGCCCTGCCCGCGGTTGCGCCGGCCATGTGGCTGGGAATGATCGCCGCCGCCGCGGGCCAGCTTCCCGGCTTCCCGCTCGACCCCCTGAATCAACTGAACGCGTTGCTGCTCGCCTACATCGCCCAGGTGGCCAACTGGTGTGGGCAATCGAGCTGGGCGATGCTGGAGGTGCGGCTCGGACTTGGCGGGCTGGTCGCGTCCTATCTCGGAATCGCCTTGGCCACGGTCACGGTTCCCTGGCTCGCGCGCCGCCGCCGGGTCTCCTCGCTGAGGCAAGGCCCGTCCGCGAGGCGGGGCCGACCACTGGCGGCCCTTCCGGTGTTTCTCGCCGTCACCTTGGCACTCGGCGTGCTCGCCCTGGTTCTCGTTCCGGGGCGGGGAGGAGGGGAGAGCGCTGCGCCGCCGAGTGGCCTGCGCGTCTCCTTCCTCGACGTCGGCCAGGGAGATGCGGTCCTGCTTCAGCCCGCCGGCGCGGCGCCGGTCCTCGTCGACGGCGGCCCGCCGGGCGCGAGGCTCGCCGAGCAACTCGCCGCCGCGGGGGTGGAGCGCCTTGGCGCCGTCGTCGTCACCCACGACCAGTCCGACCACGCGGGAGGGATCGAAGAGCTGTTCGGGAGGGTGCCGGTGGAGCGGTTCGTCTACGCGGTGGCCGGACGGGAGCTGCGCGCTGCCGCGGTGGCTGCCGGCGCAGCGCCCTTGCGGCTCGCAGCGGGGGACGAGCTCCGCGCCGGCCGGCTGCACCTGGAAGCGATCTGGCCGCCACGCGAACTGCTCGGCGAACGAGGCGCTGGCGCCGACCCCAACCAGCGATCCCTCGTCCTCCTCGCACGCTGGCGCGACTTCACGGCGCTGCTCGCGGCCGATGCCGAGGCCGAGACCGCGCCGCTCGACCCCGGGCCCGTCGACGTGCTGAAGGTCGCCCACCACGGCAGCGAGGACGCCGGTCTCGACGCGCTCCTCGGTCGCATGGCTCCAGCGCTGGCCGTGATCTCGGTCGGCGAGGAGAACCCGTACGGACACCCGGCTCCTACCACCCTGGCGACCCTGGCCGCGCACGGCGTCCGCGCCTTGCGCACCGACCGCGATGGCAGCGTCGTCCTCGACGTCGGCTGGCGCACGATTGAGGCCAGTACCGAGGACTGACCCTCGATCGTCAGCCCTCGACGAATTACCCACCCACTATTGGGTTTTTCCCACTGAGAGCCTTGTTGGTATCCCGCTTGCGGTCGATGGTCGTACAGGTGTTCATGCTGGGGGACAAGCTGCTGGACAGGCTGCGGAGCGCGACCTTCGCGATGCTCGGGCTGGTCACCGCCGTCGGCCTGGTCCTCGTCGCTCTCGTCCTCCAGCAGAGCTGGCCCAGCGTCTTCGGGGGTCCTCTCCCTGGCTTCCCCAACAAGCCCCCTGCTGACGAGATCGCTTCGGCGGTCCCTGGAAGCTCTGGTGGCGGCGCGGCGTCGACTCCCCTGTCCGGGGTCGGTGTCGCGCCGCCGCGCGCCGGGCTGGGGTCCGGCGGCAGCGGCTTCGACGGATCCAGAGGTCAGCAGGGCTCGCGCGAGGTTGCCGCGGCGGCTCCAGTTGCTTCGAGCCCAGGTCCTGCGCCGAGCGAAACCGCCCCTGAGTCCCCGACTGCGCCGCCCCCTGTGGTCGACACCTCGCCCGCGCCAGCCCCCCCGGAGTCGGTGACTCCCCCGCCTGCGCAGACGGCTCCGGTGGCGAGCACCAAGGAGAGCGACGGGAATGGCGACAAGGCTGCTGCCGGCGCCGAGAGCAAGAAAACCCGGGGCAAGGACAAGGTGGCCGCGAACGGCAAGGGATCGTCTTCCAAGAACCCCACGACGACGACCACGAAGCCGAAGTCGTCCGGCTCCAAGTCCAAGCCGTCCGGCGCGAAGCCTTCCCCACCGCCGGTCGACAAGGCAAGCGCTGAGCCGGCTCCTGGCAAGCCGGCGCCTCCCGTCTACGAGCCGAGCAAGAACGAGACCGACGCTCTGCCCGTGGAGGAAAAGGCAGAGTCCGGCTCCGGGCACGGCTACGGCAAGGACAAGTAGCGCTGTGCGGCTCGGCCCGCGCCTGTGTCTAGACTCGCTCGCATGGCCGACGGCCTCCGCTCGCTCTACCTGATCGCCGGAACCGACGAAGCCAAGATCGACGCGACGAGAGCGCGATTGCGCGCTCGGGCTGAAGGTGACGGCGGCGTCGCCGCGCTCGAGGTGTTCGAGTCCAGCGAGGGAAAGGGCGCGCCCGATCACGAGGCTGTGCTGGCGGCGATTCCGGCGATGTCGCTGACCCAGTCGCGCCGCTACCTGCTCGTCGACGGGGTTGAGCGCTGGCGCGACCGCCAGCTCGACCCGATCGCGAGCGCGCTGGGGGGGCTCCCCCCCGACCTGACCCTGGTCCTGATCTCCCGAGCCAAAGCGCCGCCGAAGCTCCTGCGCGCCGTCAAGGCCGAGAAGGGCGAAGTCCACGAGTTCGAGGCGCCGAAGGCGCGGGACATGCCGCGCGTCCTGGTTGCCGACGCCCAGGGGCTCGGATTCCGCCTCGATCCCGCGGCAGCCCGTGTTCTGGTCGGGCGGATGGGGACGAGCTCGCTGCGGCTCCGCAACGAGCTCGAGCGCCTCGCGCTCTGGGCCGGCGAGGGGGGAGAGGTGACCGCGGAGGATCTCGACGCGATGATCTCCGATACCTCCGAGACGGCGGTTTGGTCGCTCTCCGACGCCCTCCTCGAACACGACTCCGCCGGGGCGCTGCGGATCGGGGAGCGCCTGATCGCCCAGGGCGAGAACGTCACCGGGTTGATCTACGGCCTCGCCTCACGCTTGCGCAAGGCCTGCGCCGCGGCTGCCCAGCTAGAGGAGGGGGCCCCGCCCAAGCAGGTCGAGTCTTCGCTTGGCATGCACCCCTACGCCGCCAAGCAGCTCGTCTCCCGCCTGCGCGAGGCAAGCCTCGACGACCTGCGCGACGCGACCGTCGTCCTCGCCGACCTGGAGGTCTGGTGCCGAGGCGGCGCCGACTACGGCGACGAGCTGGCGCTTACGCTCGCTTTGCGCAGGGCTGCGGGAGTGGCGGTCTAGCTACTTCGCGGCGGCCGCGGCGGTGATGCGGGCGGCTCTGGACTTCTTGCGTGCTGCGGTGTTCTTGTGCAGCGCGCCCTTCTGGACGGCCTTGTCGATCCGCGAGACGAGCGAGCGGTGCTCGGCGGCGATCGTGTCGGCATCGCCGGACTCGACCGCGGCCTCGAGGCGGCGGAAGTAGGTCTTGATCGTGCTCGTGAGCAGCCGGTTCTCGGTCCGCTCGCGCTCGCTGCGTAGGATCCGCTTCTTCTGTGAGGCTATGTTGGCCATGTTTCGGGCGGCCGACTATAGCGAGTGAGATAGGGCTTGGAGACCGCCGAGACGCGTGAAGAGAGCCGCCCGGCGGGCCGGATCGCCCGCTCGACGGCGTTCTTCTCTGTTGCCACGGCCGCCTCGCGGGTGGCCGGGCTGGGTCGCGAGATCGTCGCCGCGAGCTATTACGGGATCAGCGGCCCGATGTCGGCCTTCACGATCGCCTTCCAGGTACCCAACCTGATCCGCAGCCTCTTTGCCGACGCCGCCCTGCAGCCCGCCTTCATCCCGGTCTTCACCGAGCACCTGGAGCGCAAGCAGTACCGGGAGGCCTTCCGGCTCGCCTCGACCCTGCTGCTGCTCGTCACCATCGTCCTCGCCGCGATCACCGCCCTCTTCGTGCTCACCGCGCCGCTGCTAGTCCCGCTCTTCGCTCCCGGCTTCGAGGGGACGATCCTCGACCTCACCGTCGCCCTCTCCCAGCTCCTCTTCCCGATCCTGATCCTGCTCGGGGCGAGCGGGGTCGTGGTCGGCATCCTCAACAGCTACGACCGCTTCGGCGCCTTCGCCATCGCCCCCCTGTTCTGGAACCTGACGATCATCGCCGGGCTTGTCCTGCTCGAGCCGATGTTCGAGGGCCAGGACCGGATCTACGCCTACGCGATCGGCGTCCTCGCCGGCACCCTGGTCCAGCTGCTGATCGTCGTCGCCGACCTGCGCAACACGCCGTTTCGGTTCACCTGGAGCTTCGACTGGCGCAACCGCGACCTGCGCCGCGTGCTGCTCCTGATGCTGCCGGTGACGATCAGCCTCGGGCTGATCAACTTCAACCTGCTGATCAACAGCCTCTTCGGCAGCCTCGTCAGCGAGCAGGCGCCCGCCGCGATCGACAAGGCGTTCCGGATCTACCAGCTGCCGCAGGGGATCTTCGCGGTCGCGATCGCCACCGTCCTCTTTCCGACCCTGGCCCGCTTCGCCTCGCGCGGGGAGCACGAGAACCTGCGGGCGACGATGGCCAACGGGATGCGGCAGATCCTCTTCGTGCTGGTCCCGGCGGCGGCGGCGGTCCTGGTCCTCTCCGAACCGATGATCCGCCTCGTCTATCAGCGCGGCGAGTTCAACCCGGAGCAGACGACCCTGGTCGCGACGGCGCTCTTCTGGTTCGCCTTCTCGCTGCCGACCAACGGCCTCTTCCTGCTCCTCACCCGCACCTTCTTCAGCCTCCAGCGGCCCTGGGTGCCGACCACGATCGCCGCCGCCAACCTGGCGGTGACCGCGGTCGCGGCGCTCGGCCTCTACCACCTCGGCGTGGGGGGGATCGTCGCCGCCACGGCAATCGCCACCGGCGCCAGCGTCGTCGCCCAGTGCGTGATCCTGCGCCGTCTCCTCGGCGGCCTAGAGCTGCGCCGGCTCGCCGACGTCGGCATCCGGATAGCCCTCGCCTCTATCGCCCTCGCCGGGGTCTCTTTCGGCGTTTGGGATCTGCTCGACGATGCGCTCGGACGCGGCCTTTTCGGACAGATCGCGTCCCTGGGGACCGCTCTTGGGCTGGGTGGCCTCGTCTATATCGCCGCGGCGAAGCTGCTGCGCATCCCCGAGCTCGACCAGATCATGCGCCTCCTGCCCGGCCGCCGCTAGCGATGCTCGACTTGCCGCGCTACCTGCTGGGCGTCGCCGAGATCTTCTTGCTCATCGGCTTCGCCTGGCTCGGCGCCACGCAATTGCGTCGCCGACTGCTCCCCGAGTTCACCGGCGCTCCCGCCCATCTGGCGACCGCCGTCCTCGCGCTCGCGCTCCTGCTCTGGGCGGCCGAGCTGCTGGGCACGGTCGGCCTCTTTGAGCCTTTGCCTTACCTCGGTGTAATGGCCCTAGCCGTGCTGGCCGCTTGGGGCCTGACGTCGCGGGCGGCGGCTCCCGCGGGTGGCGCCGTAGGGGGGCCCACCCCCGAGGAAGCTTTAGCTACCGCAGGGGGTGGGGGGTCCCCTGCGGCGACAGGACCCGCGGGCCGGAGCGCCTCGACGCTCATCGCCCTGGTAATCGCTGCGGTCGCGATTCTCAAGTTCGGCATGGAGGTCAGGCCACACCTGTCGACCGGCATGACCGGGTTCGATTCCACCTGGTACCACGGGCCGTTTGCCGCCGGGTTCTTCCAGAGCGGGAACACATGGGATTTGCACTTCATTGCGCCGCAGTTTCTGGCTTGGTTTTACCCGGCGAATTCCGAGGTGTTCCACGCGGTCGGGATGCTGGCGTTCGACCGGGATTTGCTCTCGCTACTGCTGAATCTCGGCTGGTTCGTCGGCTGCCTCGTTGCGTGCTGGTGTATCGGGCGGCCATACGGCGTGGCGCCTTGGTCGCTGGCGTTGGGTGCGATCGCGTTGAGCGTGCCGGCATTGACGGATCAGGCGGGAGAGGCGCGGAACGACATCGTCGGGATCTTTTTCCTGCTGGCGGCGGTTGCGTTCGCCCTGGCCCAGCGCGAACGCGGCTCTCACATGCAGGTAGGAGCTGCGTCCGCGCTGGGCCCTTTGGCCGCTGCGGGCCTCTCGGCCGGCATGGCTGCCGGGACGAAGCTCAACTTCCTTCTACCTGCTGCTGTTCTCGTGATCGGGCTCGCCTTGATCGCACCAGCCGGAGCTCGCTGGCGCGCTTTCGCTGTGACCGGCTTGGCTGCGCTGGCCGGGGGCGGTTACTGGTACCTGCGCAACCTGATCCAAACCGGCAACCCGTTGCCCTGGATCGACAGCGTCGGGCCGATCTCTCTGCCGGCGCCCGATCAGGCGCTGGGCGGGCGCGAAGGCCACAGCGTGCTCGGCTACCTGACCGACGGCGCCGTCTGGTCGGACTGGTTCCTGCCAGGCTTCCACGACGGCCTCTGGCTCGTCTGGCTCCCGCTGCTCGCCGCCGCCCTAGCCGGCCTGCTGCTTCCGCTTCTGAGTCAGCTTCGGAATCCGACGCCGAGAGATCGACTACTTCTCGTCGCTGCCCTAACCGGCCTCGCAGCCCTTCTCGCCTGGCTGATCGCCCCAACCTCAGCCTCCGGCCCGGAGGGAATGCCCCGCGGCTTCGAGTCCGGCCTCCGCTACCTAGCTCCTGCACTGGTCCTTGGCCTTGCGCTTCTCCCAATCGTGCTGCCGACTCGCTTTCGAGAGGCGGGCAGGGGATACCCCCCGAACGGGCGGATACTCAAAGCGCCGAGCCAATTGGCTCGGCGCTTGTCCGGGTGGGGGGTATCCCCTGCCCGCCTGGCCATGCTGGTCGTTATCGCGGCAGTCGCCATCGGCTACCCGATCCAGCGCCATTACCTAGAGAGCCGCTACGCGGACCCGTCCTTCACGACGCCGGGCCTCAACACCGCCTTCGCCTGGTCACGCGACGTCTCCGGCGCCCGCATCGCCACCACCAGCACTCGCCAGTACCCCCTCTTCGGCGCCGACCTCTCCAACGACGTGCGATTCATCGGCATCGAGCAACCCCACGGCGGCTTCACCACCCCAACCACATGCCCCCAATGGCGCCTCCTCCTCAATGAGGGCAACTACGACTACGTAGTCACGAGTAGAGACCGCATGGAACCCCGCAAGCCCCCATACCCACCAACCACTCGCTGGACCGAAGGCCCCGGAGTCACCGTCATCGTGAAAACGCCGCCGACGGTCGTCTACGAGCTAAGGAGACCTCTGGATCCATCAGCGTGCCGCTGATTGGCATTGCTCTCCTCCGGCGGGTGGCGCCGTAGGGGGGCCCACCCCTGAGGAAGCTTTAGCTACCGGAAGGGGTGGGGGTCCCCTGCGGCGACAGGACCCGCCGGTCGGAGCCGCTCGCCATACTCCGCATCCGCCGATGGAGCACATCCGGAACTTTTCAATAATTGCCCACATCGACCACGGCAAGTCGACCCTGGCCGACCGCATCCTCGAGATCACCGGCGCCGTCGACCCGAAGAAAATGCGCGCCCAGGTGCTCGACTCGATGGACCTCGAGCGCGAGCGCGGAATCACGATCAAGGCGCAGGCGGTGCGGGTCGAGTACAAGGCCTCGGACGGCGAGACCTACCACCTTCACCTGATCGACACCCCCGGTCACGTCGATTTCTCCTACGAGGTTTCGCGCAGCCTCGCCGCCTGTGAGGGCGCCCTGCTCGTCGTCGACGCCGCCCAGGGCGTCGAGGCCCAGACCGTCGCCAACACCTACCTGGCGATCGAGAACGGGCTGGAGCTGATCCCGGTGATCAACAAGGTCGACCTGCCCGGCGCCGAGCTAGAGCGGGTCGCCGGCGAAATCGCCGACCTGCTCGGCGGCGATCCGAGCGACGCGATCCCGATCTCGGCCAAGACGGGGGAGGGGGTGGTCGACGTCCTGGAGGCGATCGTCGCCCGCGTGCCGCCGCCTGAGGGCAATCTCGCCGCCCCGCCCCGCGCCCTCATCTTCGACTCCGAGTTCGACCAGTACCGCGGCGTGATCGCCTACGTGCGGATGGTCGACGGAGCCTTCCGCAAGCACGGGCGGATCGTCGCGATGCAGAACGGGACCGAGGCCGACATCGACGACATCGGCTTCTTCCGCCCGGCGATGACCGCGGCGCAGGGGATGGAGGCGGGTGACGTCGGCTACCTGATCACCGGGATCAAGGACGTCGCCAAGCTGCGCGTCGGCGACACCGTTACCGCGCTTGATCGTCCCGCCGGCGAGGCCCTGGAGGGCTACCGCGAGGTGCGGCCGATGGTCTTCTGCGGCCTCTTCCCGATCGACACCGACCGCTTCGAAGATCTGCGCGACGCGCTCGAGAAGCTGGCCCTCAACGACGCCGCGCTGTCGTGGGAGCCGGAGACCTCGGAGGCGCTTGGGTTCGGCTTCCGCGCCGGCTTCCTCGGCCTGCTCCACATGGAGATCGTGCGCGAGCGGCTCGAACGCGAGTACGGGCTCGAGCTGCTGGCGACGATGCCGAACGTGCGCTACGAGGTGCACTTGACCAACGGCGAGCAGGTCGAGGTCCACAGTCCGACCGACCTGCCCGACCCGGGCACGATCGAGGCGATCGAAGAGCCCTACATCCGGGCCACGGTCATCTGCCCCTCCGAGCAGGTCGGCGCCGTGATGGAGCTCTGCCAGTCGCGACGCGGCACCCACGTCGACATGCACTACCTCAGTCCGCAGCGGGTGCAGATCCGCTACGACATGCCGCTGGCCGAGATAGTCCTCGACTTCTTCGACCTGCTGAAGTCATCGACCCGTGGCTACGCCTCGCTCGACTACGAGCCGATCGGAAACCGCGCCTCAGACCTGGTCAAGGTCGACATCCTGCTCGCCGGCGACAAGGTCGACGCGCTCTCGATCATCGTCCACCGCGAATTCGCCTACGAGCAGGGCAAGCGCCTGGTCGAGCGGCTGCGCAAGACGATCCCGCGCCAGCTCTTCGACGTGCCGGTGCAGGCGGCGATCGGCTCGAACATCCTTGCCCGCGAGACGGTCAAGGCGCTGCGCAAGGACGTGACCGCGAAGCTCTACGGCGGCGACGTCACCCGCAAGCAGAAGCTCCTCAAGAAGCAGAAGGCCGGCAAGAAGCGGATGAAGTCGGTCGGTCGCGTGGAAGTGCCGCAGGAGGCGTTCCTGGCGGTGCTGGAGATCGACGAGTGAGGGATTCGGCGCCCCTGCTCACTTAACTTTCGCTTCGCGAAAGTACAAGACGTTCGCAGGGGCGCCGAATCCCTA
Organism: uncultured Solirubrobacterales bacterium; assembly: GCA_963728045.1. Classification (GTDB taxonomy): domain Bacteria; phylum Actinomycetota; class Thermoleophilia; order Solirubrobacterales; family 70-9; genus VRUE01. The sequence goes on along the minus strand of CAVSIE010000002.1, from coordinate 71,345 downwards.
GAATGCCGCGACCATGACGCTGAAAACAGATGCAGTAGGCAAGGAGTGGCCCGGGACGACCTACCAGGTCGGCCGGGAGAAGATCAAGGAGTACGCGAACGCGCTCGGGCTCGACAACCCGGTGCACTTCGACGTCGAGGCGGCCAAAGCGGCCGGGTTCCGCGACGTCGTCGCGCCGCCGATGTTCGCCGTCGTCTACAGCGGTCCCGCGATGGGGCCGGCGATCCTCGACCCCGAGGTCGGGATGAACTTCGCGACGATGGTGCACGGCGGCCAGGAGTTCGAGTGGGGCGAGCCGGTCTGCTCCGGCGACGAGATCACGACGACGCCGAAGTGCCTGGAGATCTACGAGAAAGACGGCAAGGGCTTCTACGTCTTCGAGTCCGTGTCCGTCAACCAGGACGGCCAGCAGGTCGTGCGCGCCGTCTGGACCAACATCGTCAGGGGGGTATGAGATGGCTGAGCTGAACGAGGGCGACCAGGTCCCCGAGCTGCGGGTGACGCCGGACAAGTACCTGCCGCACCGCTACGCGGGCGCCTCCGGCGACTTCAACCCGATCCACATCGATCCCGAGTTCGCGAAAGCGGTCGGGCTGCCAAACAACATCCTTCACGGCCTCTACTCGATGGGCGTCGTCGCCCGCGCCAACACGGCGCTGGCGGGCGGTGACCCACGCGCCCTGAAGCGTCTCTCGGTGCAGTTCCGGGGGATGGGCGCGCCCGAGCAGGAGATCGTCGTCACCGGCACGGTCAAGTCGGCGGAGGGCGACCGGGTGACGATCGACACGGTCGCCACCCAGGGCGAGAACCAGATCATTCGCAACGCCGAGGCCGAGATCCAGCTGTAGCCAGGGCGGGGGCGAGCACCCCGCCCCGCTCAACTTTTCGGGTGTGGCGAGAGGCGGTCTGCCGCAGGCCGGGTGACCGAAAAGTACAAGCCGCGGGGAGGGGTGCCCGCCCCCGCTTCTAGACTTCATCTGTGCTCTCTGAGAGACAAGAGCTAATTTTGCGTTTGGTGGTCGAGGGGTATCTCTCCTCGGCCACTCCGGTGGCGTCGAAGCAGATCGCCGAGAGGCCCGATGTCGAGTGGGGCCCGTCCACCGTGCGCGCCGAGCTGGCTGCGCTGGAGGCGGTCGGGCTGCTCACCCATCCACATACGTCCGCCGGCCGGGTACCGACCGATGCCGGCTACCGTCACTACGTCGATCTGATGCTGGCGACGGGCGGCCCTCCCGCCGGCGTCGGTGTCGCCCTCGAGCTGTCCCGGCTGCGCCGCGAGGTCGACGAGGCGATGCGGGAGACGAGTCAGGCGCTGGCTCAGGTCACCGACCTGATGGCGCTGGTCACCGCGCCGCCGCTCGGCGACACCCTCTACGTCCACGGGCTCTCGCGACTGCTCTCGGCCGAGCACCTCGCCGATCTTCCTCACGTCGACGAGCTGATGGGGGCGCTGGAGGGGCGCGCGGCGGTGCTAGGGGTCCTGCGCTCGGCGCTCGACGAGAGCTCGGTCTTCTGCTGGATCGGCGGCGAGAACCCGCAGCCGGAGCTGCGCTCGGTCAGCGTCGTTGGGGCCAACTACGGGCTCGGGCGCCGCAACCTCGGCTCGGTCGGGGTCGTCGGCCCGCTGCGGATGGACTACGCGACCGCGATCGCCTCGGTGCGGGGCGCCGCGCGTGAGCTCTCGCGCTACTGCGAGACGGTCTACGCCGCCTAGGACGAATGATTCCAATTCCCGCACCCACGGATGACGCGCCTGGCGCGGCGCTGGACCGGCGCCCGGTCCTCGCGCGTAGCGCTGCTACGCGCTGCGGCCGCGTGCACCGTCCAGCTTGGCCAGTCGCGCCCCCGCGGGCACGTCAATTGGGAATCAGTCGTCTAGCGAATGCCGCGAGACTTCTACGAGACCCTGGGTGTCGGCCGCGACGCCTCCGAGAAAGAGGTGAAGGGCGCGTTCCGGCGCCTCGCCCGTGAGCTCCACCCCGACGTCAACAATCACGACCCCGAGGCGGAGGAGAAGTTCAAGGAGGCGGCGGAAGCCTACGAGGTGCTATCCGACCCCGAGCGTCGCCGCACCTACGACGCCTACGGGCACGACGGCCTGCGCGGCGGCGGCTTCCCCGGGGGCGGCGCCGCCTTCGGCTCGGTCGAGGAGATCTTCCAGGCCTTCTTCGGCAGTGGCTTCGGCTTCGAGATGCGGCAGGGGCCGATGCGCGGCCAAGACCTCTTGCACACGGTCGAGATCTCCGCGGTTGAGGCGATGCTGGGGGTGACGATCCAGATCCCGAGCCACGAGGGCAAGCGCGAGATCGAGCTGCCGGCCGGCATTCAGCACGGCACCCGCTTCGCGCTGCGCGGGCACGGCCTGCCGGGCTCCCGCGGCGGCCCGCCCGGCGACCTGGTGATCGCCGTCCACGTGATCGTTCCCACCGACCTCTCCGAGGAGCAGCGCGAGCTCGTCGAGCGGCTGGAGGAGGCGCTCGAGCCGCGCAACGTCCGGCGCCAGGGTGACGAGGGGAGCTTCTTCTCCCGCGTCCGCAGAGCCTTCGGGTGATCCGGCTCGCTGTTCGCTGCTCTCCGGAGCAGGCCGAGCTGGTGCTGGCGGAGCTGACCGTGCTCGCTCCGAACGGGGTCGAGGAGGAACGGGGGGAGGGATACGTCGAGTACGCGATCTATGGCGGCGAGGGCGAGCTGCCGGAGCTGGGCGAGGTCGAGGCGGCAGCCGGCGACGGCCTGGTCGAGGTCGTCGCCACCGAGGTCCCCGACGACTGGGCGGATCGCTGGCAGGACTTCCACAAACCGCTCCTGGTCGGCGATCGACTCTGGCTGCGGCCCTCCTGGGAGCCGCCGCACCCCCAGCCCGGGATAGTCGACCTGGTCGTCGACCCCGGTCGCGCCTTCGGCACCGGCGCCCACCCAACAACCCGCCTCTGCCTGGAGCTCCTGCTGGAGCTGGAGGCCGCGGGCGAGGCCAGCGGCGAGCTGGTCGACCTAGGCACCGGCTCGGGCGTCCTGGCGATAGCCGCCGCAAAGCTCGGCTGGGACCCGATCCGCGGCTACGACCACGAGGACCCCGCAATCGAAGCAGCGACCGCCAACGCGCGTGCCAACGACGCCGCGATCGCCTTCGAGCGCCGCAACCTCCGCGAGTCTCTGCCCGATCTCGCCCCGACCGTCGTAGCCAACATGACGGCCCCGATCCTCAGGGAGATAGCTCGACAGCTCGATGACGACGGGCAGCGGGGGAGGGCTCGCCGGAGCCTCCATGCTGTTGCTCCGGCGAGTCCTCCCCCGCTGCCCTCCACCATGGTGCTCTCGGGTCTTCTGCCAACCGAGCTCGACGACGTCGTCTCTGCCTTCGAGCCCAGCGGCCTCGTCGAGTCCGAGCGCCGCCGCGATGGCGACTGGGCGGCTTTGTTGCTTCGCAGCGCGTGAGCCTCTTCCTGCCGCCCGGTGGCATATGTTTCGCCCCGATGCCGCTCGCGTCGATCATCGATCCCGGCTACAAGATCGCGCTCTTCCTGCACATCCTCGCGGTGGTGCTCGCCTTCGGCCCGACCTTTGGTTACGCGCTCTTCTTCTCGGTCGCGCCGCAGTATCCGCGGGCTACCCCGGCAATCCTGGCCGGCGTCGAGAAGTGCGATCGCTACCTCGTCAACCCGGGGATGATCGTGCTGCTGCTCGCTGGCATCTACCTGCTGATCGACGGCGACTGGGAGACGAACGAGGCGTTCATCAGTCTCGGTTTCGTGGCGATCATCGTCCTCTTCGGCCTGCAGCACGCCTTCTTCCGGCCCCAGACCCGCAAGGCGTGCGAGCTGGCCGAACGCGACCTGAAGGCGGGCGACACGCTCAGTGAGGAGTTCGAAGCTCTCTCGCAGCGCATCGGCCAGATCGGCGGTCTCGCCGGCCTGATCGTGGTCGTGGCGATTTTCTTCATGACCTACAAGCCCTTCCTCTAGCCGGCAGCCCTGTCGCTCCCGGCTCCCCAGCTCGACCCCTCGCTGCCGGTGGCGATGTTCGACTCCGGCGTCGGCGGGCTCACCGTCCTGCACGAGTGCCTGGTCTCGCTGCCGGAGGAGGACTACGTCTACCTCGGCGACACGGCGTGGTTCCCCTACGGGACCAAGGACCCAGAGCAACTGAGAAAGAGGATCAGGTCGATCGCTTCGTTGCTGCTCGGTGACGCAAAGCTGCTGGTGATCGCCTGCAACACGGCGACCTCGGTCGGCACGGACGTGGCTCGGGAGGTCGCGGCCGAGCAGGGGGTGGAGGTGGTCCCGGTGGTCGAGCCGCAGGCCGAGATCGCGGCGGCGATCACCGACAGCGCCAGGGTCGGCGTGCTGGCGACGCCGAACACGGTCAAGAGCGGCGCCTACCGGCGGGCGCTCGAAGAGCAGGGCCGCGCCCTGGAGGTCACCGAAGTCGAGGCGCCGGACCTCGCCCCCTTCATCCAGGACGGCTCCCCCTTCGACCAGGGCGTGGTCGAGATGGCCCGCTCCTACTGCGCGCCGCTGCAGAGGGCCGAGGTCGACACCCTGATCCTCGGTTGCACCCACTACCCGCTGGTGGCGCCGATGCTGCAGCGCATCCTCGGCCGCGACGTGCGCCTGGTCAGCGGCGGTCACGCGGTCGCCGCGGCCGTGCAGCGCACGCTCGAGCGCCGCGACCTCGCCCGCAGCGCCGACGGCGAGGGCGCCTACCGCTTCCTCTGCACCGGAGACGTCGACTCCTTCCGCGACCTCGGCGCCCGCTTCCTCCAGATGCCGCTCGGCGAGGTGGAGCGGATCGCGATCTCGGCGGACAATTACCCTTAAGCCATGAGCGCGGAGCGAGCAAGCGTGCATATCCTGGTTCTTCGCGCAGCGAGCGAAGCGCGAGACTGTGCGATGAGCGTCCTCGAGCAGGTCCAGGCAGACGTGCGCACCGCGATGAAGGCGGGCGAGCGGGAGCGTGCCGCGGCGCTGCGGATGATCGTCGATGCGCTGCAGAAGGAGGCGAAGCTGGGCGACGGCGACGAGGTCGCGGTGCTCCAGCGCGAGCGCAAGAAGCGAATCGAAGCGGCGGAGGCCTATCACGAGGGCGGCAGGGCGGAGCAGGCTGAGGCCGAGCGCTCCGAGGCGGAGCTGATCGAGGCCTACCTGCCGCAGCAGCTCTCCGACGAGGAGCTCGCCGAGCTGGTCGACGCCGCGGTCGCCGAGAGCGGCGCCAGCGAGCAGAAGCAGATGGGCCAGGTGATGTCAGCGCTGATGCCGAAGGTCGGCGGGCGCGCTGACGGCAAGCGGGTCAGCGCGGCGGTGCGTGAGCGGCTTGGCGCGTAGGCAGCTCACCCTCGACAACACCGTCGCCGCCGAGCTGGCGGGCTCCGAGGACGCTGTGCTGCGGGCTCTGCGCGGCCATCTCGACTGCGAGCTGCACCTGCGCGGCAACGTCCTCACGCTTGACGGTGACTCCAGCGACGTGCAGACCGCGGCCACCGTGGTCGACGAGCTGGTCGAGCTGATCGAGCAGGGCCACGAGGTCGCGCCCGGGACGATCGAAGCCGTCACCGGCGCGCTCGACGCGCACGAGAGTCCGGCGGAGATCCTCGAGGACGTCGTCTGGCGACATCGCAACACCAAGGTGGCGCCGAAGACGCTGAACCAGAAGCGCTACGTCGACTCGATCCGCGACCACACGGTCACCTTCGGCATCGGCCCGGCCGGCACCGGCAAGACCTTCCTCGCCGTTGCGATGGCGGCGCATGCGCTGGCCGAGCGCCAGGTGCAGCGAATCATTCTCACCCGGCCTGCGGTCGAGGCGGGGGAGCGGCTGGGCTTCCTGCCCGGCGACATCCAGGCCAAGGTCGACCCCTACCTACGACCGCTCTTCGACGCGCTCTACGACATGCTCGACCCCGACCGGGTCAATGGCTACTTCGAGCGTGGCGTGATCGAGGTGGCCCCGCTCGCCTTTATGCGCGGCCGTGCGCAGCCGCTCTCCAGTCTTGTGCTGACGCCATCCGGGTTCCGGCCGATTGGAAGCCTCCAAGTGGGCGATCTGGTTGTCGGGTCGAACGGGTTGCCGACCCCCGTCTTGGGCGTTTATCCCCAGGGACGAAAAGAGGTCTTCCGTTTGCGTGCGCAAGACGGCGCCTCCACGCTCTGTTGCGCCGAGCATCTGTGGCAAGTCTTTACAGCTTCGGGCCGCCGTCGCGGAAAGCCCGGTCGCGTCGTCGAGACACGTGAGATGATCGGTCGGCTGCGGGCCGCCCACCAGCATCGATTCGAGCTGCCGCTTCTCAGCGCCCCCGTCGAGTTCCCCTCACGCGATTTGCCGGTCGATCCGTACGCGCTCGGTTTGCTACTCGGGGACGGTTGCCTCACTACTGCGACGACGCCGAGCTTCTCCACGGTCGACCGAGAGCTGGCGGCAGCACTCGAGGAATCGCTCGACGGAATCGAGCTGCGCCACAAGGGTGGCCCTGACTACGTCCTCCGCCACATCGACGGCCGTCGCGGTGGCGTGATCGTCGCCAACCCGGTCACCGCTGCCCTGCGGGAGCTGAATCTTGCGGGCACGAGATCTAGCACGAAGTTCGTCCCCGATCGGTACTTGCGCAATGAATCGGCCGTTCGGCTCGCCGTCCTTCAGGGGCTCTTCGACAGCGACGGTGGTCCGGTCACGCAGCGCGACCGGACCTGCCGAATCCAGTACACGACCTGCTCCGAGCGTCTCCGGGATGACGTCTCCTTTCTCGTTCGTTCCCTGGGTGGCGTCGCCTACTCGCGACGGCGGTGCGCGACCGGCCGATCCCCCGGCCAAGCCAGAGGCCGCCCCGTCCACCACCGGTCGGACGCGTTTGTGATGGACATCCGCTTGCCGAGCGGGATCGAGCCGTTTCGCCTCGCGCGGAAGCGCGAGCGCTACCGACGCGACGGCGGGGGTCGTCCGATGCGCTTCGTGCACGCGATCGAACCTGCCGGTGAAGAGGAGACTGTGTGCATTCAGGTAGCGGCTGCCGACTCCCTCTACGTCACCGATGACTTTCTCATCACGCACAACACCCTCAACGACTCCTTCGTGATCCTCGACGAGGCGCAGAACACGAGCCCGGAGCAGATGAAGATGTTCTTGACCCGGCTCGGCTTCAACTCGCGGATGGTGGTGACCGGGGACGTCACCCAGATCGACCTGCCGACCGACCAGCGCTCCGGCCTGATCGTCGTCCGCGACATCCTCGACGCGGTGCAGGACATCTCCTTCGTCCACTTCGGCGGCGAGGACGTCGTCCGCCACAAGCTCGTCCAGCGGATCGTCGCCGCCTACGACGAGCACGGCAGCCGCGAGCGCGCGGCGCGGGCGGAACACGGGCCGACGCCGGGCTCTTGAGCCTCGACCTCTCCGACGTGCCCGCCGAGCTGCGCGACGCGGTCGCGGCTGCGCTCGCGGCGGCTGGGGTCGCCGACGGTCACCTCGGGGTGGAGCTCGTCGGCGAGGGGCGCATCCGCGAGCTGAACCGGGAGCACCGGGCCAAGGACGCGCCGACCGACGTGCTCGCCTTCCCGATCGACGGGACGGAGCCGACCGCGGGCCCCCGCGAGCTCGGCGACGTGGCGATCTGTCCCGAGCACTGCTCGGACCTGACCGAGGCGGCCGTCCACGGAGTCCTCCACCTCTGCGGCTACGACCACGAGACCGACGACGGCGAGATGCTCGCCCTGCAGGCGCGCGTAATGGACGAGCTGCGATGACTTGCTCCGGCTTCATTGGGCTGGCCGGTCGCCCCAATGTCGGCAAGTCGACGCTGGTCAACGCGGTCGTCGGCTCCCATGTCGCGATCGTCTCGGCACGCCCGCAGACGACGCGGCGGGCAATTCGCGGGATCCACACCAACGTCGATGCCGGACGCCAGCTCGTCCTCGTCGACCTGCCCGGCGTGCAGCGTCCGCGCGACGTGCTCACCGAGCGTATGCAGCGCCGCGTCGAGCGCGAGCTGGCCGACTCCGACGCGGCCCTCTTTCTCGTCAACGGCGAGCAGGGAATCGGCCCCGGTGACCGCTTCATTGCCCGTGCCCTGCTGGCCGCGAACACGGACGTGCCGACGATCTGCGCGGTCAACAAGGTCGACCGGATCGGCCCCAACGAGCTGGTGCCTGTGCTCGCCGAGGCAGCCGAGCTGGAGGGGGTCGACGAGGTCTTCCCGGTCAGCGCCCGCAGCGGCGATGGACTTGACGAGTTGGTTCAGCGGCTCGGGGAGCTGATTCCGGAAGGTCCCTACCTCTATCCGCCCGAGGACAGCAGTGACCAGTCAAGTGAGCTCTTGCTCGCCGAGTTGATCCGCGAGCAGGTGCTCAATCGCACTCGCGACGAGATCCCTCACTCGGTCGAGGTGGCCGTCAAAGAGGCGAGCACGCGAGATGATGGCTTGATCACCATCGGCGCTGAGATCTGGGCGGAGACCGAGTCCCAGAAGGGCATCCTGATCGGCAAAGGCGGCGCCAAGGTGCAGGAGATTGGCAGCGCTGCGCGGCGTTCGCTCGAAACTGAGCTCGGTGGTCGCGTTCATCTGGATCTTCAGGTCCGCGTCCGTTCCCGCTGGCGCCGCGACGAGGACCTGCTCGACCGCCTGGGCATCGAGTGAGGCAGTGGGGATGCCCTCGAACGGGCGGATACTCAAAGTGCCGGTCTAATTGAGGGACTAGCGAAACTCGCCACGCCGCTCTAGGGGTGGGATCGCTGAAGTCGCTGGATCACAGATACCTCGCTTTCGGGGCTGACCTACCCCAGGCCACAACTAATCGTCCGGAAAGAACTTCGAGCAGCTCGCCTGCTCATTTCGCAAACGGAGCGGCTTCAACTGCTCCTTCGTGTGCTTGCTGAGGTGCGCCCGCAATTCCGCCTCCGTGCCATCGGTCAGGACGCGGCGGATTTCCGTGCGGTCAATCATGAGCGAGTCCGCTATCGCGTTGAGCGCGTATGGGCGCAGTTGGGCCGGATGGTCATCGACTTGGACCGGAACGCCGCATTGATGGCCGTCAGACGAGACGACCTCGACGCGGAACATCATCCCGTGCCGAACCTTTTTCCCTTCGTCCCCCGTCAGGCGTGAGACGGCTGCGAGACAGAAGCTGGTGTCGAGGAGGGTCGCCAATTACGAAGAGAATGCTCGCCGCGTTGCCGAATTCGGCCGAAGTTGATGCTGATCCAACGTTCGCGCCGACTTGCCTCACGACGCTCCAGCTCCTTGTAGATCTTAAGGAAGCGTGGGGCCATTTTAAGGAACATCTCATTCTCATTCTCGCTGATGGTCTCCAAGCTGCTCAAATAGCTCCAGAGATCCTCTGTCTTTTCAACGAATTGATCGATCGCCTTGTTGAAGTCGGCGTCGCCCGCTGTCACATCGAAGTCCAAGCTTCGGAGAACGTGGATTCCGTCCTCTTCCCAATGCTCGGCAAAGGAGACGATGGTCTCGAACACCATGACGCACCCGTACTCGGGCGTAGCCTCAGCTAGAGGCGTGGCGTGGTGGCGGCTTGCAGAGGTCATTTCAGCGATTTAGGCTGTCGCTCAGGCGACAGCCTAATGGCGTTTTATCGCTTACCTAGGCCAATATACACGCTCTTTGCGCGGCAGGACCAAACTCCTCTCAGCTTGCTTGATTTCTTTTGACCGGCACAGTGGCGGCAGACGGAGCGGAAGAACCGGATTAACTGCCACTTTCCGCTTTCTAGAGCGGTTTTCCGTCCGATCCAACCCGTAGAGTCAGTCGGGCAAAAGCGTAAAAGAAGGCCCCCGCGACGTTGGAGCGTCCGAGGGCCAGGCCACACGAGGTGTAGCTCGCATGGCAGTCCCCAAAGTAGCAGGGCACTCGGCTTCCGCCGAGCTGGCAAGACTCCTCGATTCGCCCGAGATCGGGCGGCTGATCGCGGACCTCGAAGCGACCCGCTGGACGGGCCGCCCCGGCTACCCGATCCGGACAATGGTCGGCCTCTGTTTGGCGAAGTCCCTCTATGCGTTGCCGACCTGGACTAAAGCCGTTGCCCTGGTCCGCGAGCACTGGGCGCTCCAACGGGCGCTGGGCTGCGAAGGGAACCCGCCGAGCGTCTACGCCGCGTATCGGTTCGCCGAAAAGCTGCGGGCGCATCCCGAAAAGCTGGAGAGCTGCATCGACGGGGTAATCGAGGGACTGCGATCCAAGCTGCCGACCTACGGGCGCGATCTCGCTATCGACGCCTCAGACATGCCCGCGTACGCGAATGGCCAGCGCGACATCGGCGAGGTCGAGGAACCGAAGCGCTTCTCGGACCCCGACGCGGCCTGGGGACGCCGCTCGGCGATCTCAACTCGCAAGGGCGGCTCTTTCTACGGCTACCGACTCCACCTCTCCGCCTGCGTGACGACGGGCCTTCCCGTCTCCTGGCGGGTCGAGCCTGCGAACGCCTACGAAGGCTGGCAGGTTGCATCGCTGCTCGATGAGGCGCGGCGGCGCGGCGCGATTGCCGACACGGCCGCGCTCGATAGGGGCTACGACACCCCCGGGGTCCATGCCGTCTGTGCGGAGCGCGACTGCCTGCCGGTGATCCCGCTCAAGCGCACGCCGGGCGTTAAGCGCGGCGACCACAAGCCGCCCTGCTGCGATCACGGCGAGTGGACCTTCGGCGGATCGGATCGCAAACGGGGAGCCTCGAAGTGGCGCTGCCCCACTGGAGACTGCAAGCCCGCTTCGACCTGGATTAAGGCCGACCGGCTGCATCCCCTGATCCCCTACAAATCCAAGCGCTGGAACAGCAGCTATCGCAAGCGGGTGGCCGTCGAGCGCGAGTTCGGACGGCTCAAGCACGAATGGGGGCTACGACCGCTTCGGGTCCGGGGGCTGGAGCGCGTCCGGCTCCATACCGACCTGACGATCTTGACCAAGCTGGCCTGCACGCTCTCGCGAGCGCGGGCTACGTCTCACCCGCCGCCGCTTCGAGCCTGAACTCACCGAGCCGCGTCCCTCCCGGCTCCCATGAGAGTCCGGTGAGCAGCTCGGCTGGCTCGACGCCGAGCGCCCCAGCGAGCTTCACAAGGGTGTCTATGCGGCAGACCCGTTCCGCCCGCTCCAGTTGACCCACTGCGGTGCGGTGCAGCGAGGCTCGCACCGCCGTGTCTTCCTGTGACAGGTTGGCGCGCTTGCGGCGGTCGCGGAGGTTCGTGCCGAACCGCTCTGCGACGGTCATAGCCCGAGCCGGTCGAAGTGGATAGCGGCGGCGCTGGGCCGGATGGAGACGCCGCCGCAGTCGAGAAGGCCGACGCCGACGAGAGCTACTACCGCTCGCTCTGTGTCGTCTCCCTGGTCGATCTCAAGGGCGAGAGCCGGGATCGTGAGGGGCTTCGGATGAGCGACGAGTACGAGGCTTAGAACGGCTCGATGAACCGCCACCTCGGACTGGGTACCGTGGTCGTGCATGAGGAGGTCACTCTCCTTTTGCCACGGCCCCGGGGGCGTTCCACCGCTCGCCGGGGCCATTTGTTGTCTGGACCCGGCGAACCTGAACTACTCAGCGGCGAAGGGCAAGCGTTTCGCTAGCCGTATCGCTAGACCCTCAATTAGACCGGCACTTGTCCGGGCGAGGGCATCCCCACTGCCTCACATACGATTGTTAGATGTTCGAGCAGGTGAAATTCGACGAGCGGGGTTTGGTCCCGTGCATTGCGCAGGACTTCGCCAGCGGCGAGGTGCTGACGCTTGCCTACATGAACGAGGCGTCCCTGAGGCTGACGGTCGAGACCGGTGAGGTCCACTTCTTCAGCCGCTCTCGCGGTGAGATCTGGCGCAAGGGGGAAACCTCGGGCAACGTGCTGAAGCTGCGCCAACTGCGCTACGACTGCGATGGCGACGCGATCCTCGCTTTGGTCGAGCCGGCCGGGCCCGCTTGTCACACCGGCGAGCGCACGTGCTTCTACCGTGAGCTTGAGGACGGTGACCGTGTTCCGCTTGCCCATGAGGCCCTGCCGACCTTGGAGCGGACGCTGCGCAGTCGCGCTGCCGAGCGCCCAGAGGGCAGCTACACGGCGAAGCTGCTCGATGACCCGAAGCTGCTCGGTGAGAAGGTCGAGGAGGAGGCCGAGGAGGTGGTGCGGGCGGCGCGTGAGGAGTCCGACGAGCGCGTCGCCGAAGAGGCGGCCGACCTGCTCTACCACCTCAGCGTGCTGCTCGCCTCGCGCGAGGTCTCGCAAGCGGCGGCGATGGAGGTGCTGAATGGCCGTCGCGGCTGAGGCCGAGATCCGGCTCGAGCCCAGCCTCGAGCAGGCCCGCGAGCTGGCCGCGGAGGGCAACGTCGTGCCGGTTCGCGCCCGCTTCGCCGACGACTGCGAGACGCCCGTCTCCGCCCTGCTCAAGCTGCGCGCCGGCGAGCCCGAGGGGGCGCCCTGCTTCCTGCTCGAGTCGGCCGAGCAGGGCCAGGTCGGCCGCTACTCCTTCATCGGGATCAAGCCGCGGGCGCTGCTGCGCTGGAGCGACGGGATCCTCTCCGAGTGGAGCGGCGACGAGCGCCCCAGCGAGTCCGCGCCGCGCGCGACCAGTAAGGCGCCCGATCCGTACGCCGCGCTCTCCGGCTACCTGGAGCGCTTAAGAGCCGCCCCGGTCGAGGGGCTGCCGCCGTTCGCCGGCGGCGCCGTCGGCTTCTTCGGCTACGACCTGGTGCGCACGGTCGAGCCACTCGGGGAGCCCAATCCCGACACGCTCGGCCTGCCCGACATGGCGCTGATGGTCACCGACGTGCTGCTCGCCTTCGACCACCTGCGCCACGAGCTGACGATCGTCGCCTGCGCCTTCGCCGACGACGAGGGCGGGATCGACGCTGCCTACGAGCGCGCCGCGGCCCAGATCGCCGAGGTACGCCGCCGCCTGCGCGGCGCCGTTCCCGCTCCCGACGCGCCCGTCCTGTCCGATCCGCCCAGCTTCACCTCCAACCTGAAGCAGGAGGAGTTCGAAGCGGCGGTGGCGCGGATCGTCGAGTACGTCCACGCCGGCGACGCCTTCCAGGTCGTCCCCTCGCAGCGCTTCTCGGCTCCCGCCCCGGTCGAGGCCTTCTCGATCTACCGCGGCCTGCGCGTCGTCAATCCCTCGCCCTACATGTACTTCCTCGACTTCGGCGAGTTCCAGATCGCCGGCGCCTCGCCGGAGCCGCTGGTCAAGGTGCACGGCCGCCGGGTCGAGACGCGGCCGATCGCTGGCACCTACCCGCGCGGGAGCGACGAGGAGGAGGACCGCCGCCTCGCCGAGCGCCTGGTCAACGACCCCAAGGAGCGGGCCGAGCACGTGATGCTGGTCGACCTCGGCCGCAACGACCTGGGCCGGGTCTGCGAGTACGGCACGGTCAAGGTCGACGAGCTGATGGCGGTCGAGACCTACTCGCACGTCCTCCACATCGTCAGCCAGGTCTCGGGGACGCTGCGCGAGGGCGTGGGGGCGATGGACGTGCTGCGCTCGGCGCTCCCCGCCGGCACCCTCTCGGGCGCGCCGAAGGTGCGGGCGATGCAGATCATCGACGAGCTGGAGCCGGTCAAGCGCTGCTCCTATGGGGGCGCGATCGGCTACCTCTCCTGGAACGGCGACCTCGACACGGCGATCCACATCCGCACCGTCGTCGTCAAGGACGGCCAGATCCACGTTCAGGCCGGCGGCGGCACGGTCGCCGACGCCAAGCCCGCCTACGAGTACAACGAGTCGGTCAACAAGGCCAAGGCGGTCTTCCGCGCCGTCGAGCTGGCCTGCGAGCAGCCGGACTGGCCATGAGAGTCCTCGTCATCGACAACTACGACAGCTTCACCTACAACCTGGTCCAGTACCTGGGCGAGCTCGGGGCTGAGGTCGAGGTCGTCCGCAACGACAAAGCGCAGGTCGGCGAGCTGCTGGAGCGCGGCGCCGACCGCCTCGTCGTCTCTCCCGGACCCTGCACGCCGGCCGAGGCCGGGATCTCGGTCGAGGCGATCCGCGCCTTCGCCGAGGCGGGCACGCCTTCGCTTGGCGTCTGCCTCGGGCATCAGTCGCTGGTCGAGGCATTCGGTGGGCGCACCGTCCAGGGCGAGCCGATCCACGGCAAGGAGGCCGAGATCGAGCACGACGGGCGCGCCGTCTACGCCGGCCTGCCCAGCCCCCTGGTCGCCGGCCGCTACCACTCGCTGGTCGCCGATCCCGACCTGCCGGACGAGCTGGAGCTGAGCGCCAGCCTCGGCGACGTGGTGATGGGCGCCCGCCACCGCGAGCTGCCCGCCGAGGGGGTTCAGTTCCACCCCGAGTCGGTCCTGACGCCGCAGGGAATGAAGCTGCTGGCCAACTTCCTCGCAGAGCGATGACGCCCAACGACGTCGTCAGCAGGGCGATCGACGCGGTCTGCGCCGGCGACCACCTCACCGCCGACCACGCCGCCGCGGTCCTCGCCGAGGTGATGGAGGGCCGCGCCGGCGAGGTCCAGACCGGCGCCTTCCTGATCGCGCTGCGGGCCAAGGGGGAGACGGTGCCGGAGCTGGTCGGCTTGGCGCGGACGATGCGCTCGCTCGCCGCTCCCGTCTCCACGGCTCGCACCGACCTGGTCGACACCGCGGGCACCGGGGGCGGGCCCTCGACCTTCAATGTCTCGACCACGGCGGCGCTGATTGCGGCAGCGGCCGGCTGCGCGGTCGCCAAGCACGGCAACCGCTCCAACACGAGCCGCTGCGGCTCCGCCGACCTGCTGGAGGCGCTCGGTGTCGACATCGAGCTCAGCCCGGAGCAGGTGGGTCGCTGCATCGACGAGATCGGCTTCGGCTTCATGTTCGCGCCTCGCCATCACGCCGCGATGGCCCACGTCGTCCCGGCCCGCAAGGCGCTCGGGGTGAGGACGATCTTCAACTTCCTCGGCCCGCTGACCAACCCGGCGGGCGCCGAGCGCCAGCTGCTCGGGGTCTCCGACCGCCACTACCAGGAGACGATCGCCGAGGCCCTGCTCGGCCTCGGCAGCGTCAGGGCTCTCGTGGTCACCGCCGAGGACGGCGTCGACGAGCTCTCGATCTCCGCCCGCACCCGCGTGATCGAGGTTGCCGAGGGACGCACCGAGGAGTGGTTCGTCGCGCCGGGGGACTTTGGCCTCGGGCCCGCCGAGCTCGACCGGGTCGCCGGTGGCTCGCCGGCCGAGAACGCCGTCGCCTCGCGCGCCGTGCTCGACGGCGAGAGCGGTCCCCGCCGCGACCTCGTCCTGCTCAACGCAGGCGCCGCGATCTACGTTGGCGGGCGCGCGGACAGCCTCGGCGCCGGGGTCGAGCAGGCCCGGACGGCTGTCGACTCGGGTGCTGCGCGCGAGCTGCTCGACCGCCTTGTCGCGACGACGGGGGCGATGGGCGGCGAGGCCGCCGCTCCATCCGGTTAAGGTCTGGGCCTCAACGTGGGAATGATCGAGCAGCTCATCTCGGCGGCCCGGGACGGGGTGGAGGAGCGCCGCGGGCAGGTATCGCAGGCAGACCTCGAGTCCCGTCTCTCCGCGAGGGCGGATGACAGGCCCTTCCGCGAGGCGCTGGTGCGCCCTCGCCTCTCCCTGATCGCGGAGTTCAAGCGACGCTCGCCCAGCGCCGGCGACATGTCGACCTCCACCGCGATCGTCGACCAGGTCGGCGCCTACGAGCGTGGCGGCGCCGCCGCACTCTCCGTGCTCACTGACGAGCGTCACTTCGGCGGCACGCTCGAGGACCTACGGGCCGCCCGCTCCGCCTGCGACCTGCCGATCCTGCGCAAGGACTTCATCGTCGACCCCTACCAGCTCTATGAGGCGGCAGTCAATGGCGCCGACGCGGTATTGCTGATCGTGCGCGCTCTCGACGACGGCGTGCTGAGCTCGCTCTACGAGGAGGCCCGTCGCCTCGATCTCGACTGCCTGGTCGAGGTGCACAACGGTGAGGAGTTGGAGCGGGCGCTGGCGCTGAACGCCGATGTGATCGGGATCAACAACCGCAACCTCGACGAGGGGACGGTCGACGTCGCTACTACCTATGAGCTGATGCCCGACGTGCCGGCCGGCAAGACGGTCGTCGCCGAGAGCGGGATCTCCGAGCGCGCCGAGCTGGAGGAGCTGGAGCGGGTGGGGGTCGACGCGGTGCTGATCGGCACCGCTCTGATGAGCGCTCCGGACCCGGAGGCGAGGACCCGGGAGCTGACCGGCGCCGACGAGGGCACGCGCGAGCATCACCTTCCCTGAGATCCGGTTCGGCCCATTTTTAAGAGAACTTTGAAGTGGTCCTGGATGATCGTCCCTCGATGAGGCGCTTCTTCCGCACTCCCTTCTTCTCGGCCCTGGTCGGCGGGGCGGTCGTCGCCGCCTTCGGGTGGGTGGCGATCGCCGCCGGCTGGATCGAGGCCGAGGGGGACTCGACGCCCGCCGTTGTCACCCCGCTGGCCGCTCCCGTGGCGGTGAAAGACAGCGGCGACGACGAAAACATCGTCAATCAGATCTACCGCCGCGACGGGCAGGGGGTCGCCTTTATCGAAGCCGAGGGCGTCGGCGGGGAATCGGGCGCGCCGGGCCCCTTCGGCGAACCCGAACCCGAAGAAGAAGGCGGCGGGACGGCCACCGGCTCCGGCTTCCTGATCGACATGGAGGGGCACGTGGTCACCAACAGCCACGTGGTCGAGGGCGCCGACCGAGTCGAGGTGACGCTCGGCTCTTCCGACGAGAGCTACTCGGCCGAGATCGTTGGCACCGACCCGGCCACCGACGTCGCCCTGCTCAAGGTCGACGCCCCGGCGGACCAGATGCACCCGCTGGCGCTCGGCGACTCCTCGCAGGTCCAGGTCGGCGATCCGGTCGTCGCGATCGGCAACCCGTTCGGGCTCGACCGCACCGTTACCAGCGGCATCGTCTCCGCCCTGCAGCGCCAGATCCAGGCGCCGAACGGCTTCTCCATCTCGCACGTGATCCAGACTGATGCGGCGATCAATCCCGGCAACTCGGGTGGGCCGCTGATCGACGTGACCGGCGACGTGATCGGGATCAACGCCCAGATCCAGACCCGTACGGGGGGCAATGTCGGGATCGGCTTCGCGATCCCGATCGACACCGCGCGCGACGTGGTCGAGCAGCTGAAGGCGGACGGCGAGGTTGAGCACGCTTACCTGGGGATCAACGGCGGCAGCATCACCCCCGACCTTGCGAAAGCGCTGAACCTGCCGGTGGAGGAGGGAGTGCTGGTGCAAGAAGTGGTCCCCGGCGGGCCGGCCGAGGACGCCGGGCTCGAAGGCGGCGACACATCGGCGACGATCGACGGCGCCGAGTTCGAGCTGGGTGGCGACATCATCGTCGAGGTGGACGGAGAGCCGATCAGCTCGATGGACGAGGTCATCGATCTCGTCAACGAGGCTGAGCCGGGCGACAAGATGAGGCTTACGGTGCGGCGAGGCAAAGGGACGAAGTCGCTCACGGTAACTCTCGGGCAGCGGCCTGACTCCGCCCAGTAGCCGCGTAGCTGCTCGCGTACTCTGAGCGTATGCGCGTGAAGATCTGTGGCGTAACCAATCTCGACGACGCCGCTGAGGCTGTGCGGCTTGGAGCCTGGGCGATCGGGCTAATCCACTACGACAAGAGCCCGCGGGCTTGTGAGCCTGGGGAGGCGGTGCGGATTGCGGCTGCGTTTCGGCGCAAGTGCGAGGTCGTTGGCGTGTTCGTGAATCCGGAGCTGGGGGAGGTTGCCAAGGCGGTCGAGGACGCCGGGCTGACGATGGTGCAGCTGAATGGGGAAGAGGGGACCGCGTTCTGCGCCGAGGTGGCACGGCGCACCGGGGTCAAGGTGATCAAGGCGATCCACGTCGCCAGCGCAGCCGATGTCCACGGCGCCGAGGCCTACCGCACTGGCTTTCACCTCTTCGACCGTCGCAGCAAGGGGCTCTGGGGCGGCAGCGGCGAGAGCTTCGACTGGGGCCTGCTGCGTGAGCATCGCTCCCAAGTGCCGGCGATCGTCGCCGGCGGCCTGCGCCCCGAGAACGTCGCCGAGGCGATCGCGATTACCCACCCGTATGCGGTCGATGTGGCCAGCGGCGTCGAGGCGGAGCCGGGCCGCAAGGACCACGCGGCGATGATGGCCTTCTTCGAGGCGGCCGGGGTCGCTAGCGTCCCGACCCCATGAGCACGGTTGAGGAGCGCTTCGGGCCGTACGGCGGCCGCTACGTGCCCGAGACGCTGATCGCGGCGCTCGACGAGCTGGCCGCCGCCTGGGCCGAGGCGCGCGAGGACGAGGAGTTCGGCGCCCGCCTGGCCGACCTTCACCGCGACTTCATCGGCCGGCCGACGCCGCTCTACCCGGCCCGGCGCCTCTCCGAGCGGGCCGGGCGCTCCGTCTACCTGAAGCGCGAGGACCTCGCCCACACCGGCGCCCACAAGATCAACAACGCGCTAGGCCAGGCGCTGCTGGCCGAGCGAATGGGCAAGCCACGAATCATCGCCGAGACCGGGGCGGGGCAGCACGGCGTCGCCACGGCGACCGCCTGTGCGCTGCTCGGGCTCGAGTGCGTGGTCTACATGGGGACGGAGGACATCCGCCGCCAGCGCCCGAACGTGGAGCGGATGGGCCTGCTCGGGGCTGAGGTGGTGCCGGTCGAGGCCGGCGCCCGCACGCTGAAGGAGGCGGTCAGCGCCGCGATCCGCGACTGGGTGACCAACGTCGAGACGACCCACTACGTGATCGGCTCGGCGGTCGGGCCGGCGCCCTTCCCGGCTCTGGTCCGCGACCTGCAGCGGGTGATCGGCGACGAGGCACGAGAGCAAGCGCTTGCGGCCGAGGGCGCCCTGCCGGCGCGGGTGATTGCCTGTGTCGGCGGCGGCTCCAACTCGATCGGCATCTTCACTCCGTTCATCGAGGACGCCGAGGTCGAGCTGATCGGCGTCGAGGCGGCGGGGGAGGGGCTAGAGAGCGGCAGGCATGGCGCCTCGCTGGGAGCGGGACGCACCGGGGTGCTGCACGGCTCGCTCTCCTCGATCATCGCCGACGAAGAGGGGCAGATCCTCGAGGCTCACTCGGTGTCGGCCGGGCTCGACTACCCCGGCGTCGGCCCCGAGCACGCGCACCTGCGTGACACCGGTCGGGCCCGCTACGAGGCGGTCACCGACCGCCAGGCGCTGGCGGCGTTCGCCGAGCTTTCGAGGCTCGAGGGGATCATTCCGGCGCTCGAGTCGGCGCATGCGATTGCCTGGTTGCTCGAGAACGGGGGCGGCGACGGGTACGACATCGTGTGTCTCTCCGGGCGAGGAGATAAGGACTTGGCAGAGGTGATTGAGCAGGGTGAGATCGGTGGAGGGGGTGCCGGGGCATGACTCGTCAGAGCAACAGCGGGGAGGCTCTGTCGAGCCATGCCCCGACGCCCCAATCCCAAGCGCTGCCAGGCCCTCCGACCTCCAACGCCGACGATTCTGTGGGTCACACCTCCAGTGCCAGCAAGCAAGATGGCGCGGAGCGCATCGCGGCCGCCTTCGAAGCTGTAAGGGACGAAGACCGGGCCGCGCTGATGCCTTACATGATGGCTGGGTATCCCGACCGGGGGTCTTCGCTGGCGGTTGCTGAGGCTTATGCCGATTCGGGGGCTGACGTGATCGAGCTCGGGGTGCCGTTTTCCGATCCGCTTGCCGATGGGCCGACGATCCACGCCGCAGCTACTGCGGCGCTCGAGGCGGGGGCGACGCTCGAGAGTGCGTTGGAGGTCTGCGAGTCGGTGTCGGAGAGGGTGCCGGTGGTCTTGATGGTCTACGCGAACATGGTGCTCGCGCAGGGTGGCGCGGCCGAGTTTGCAGGCCGAGCTGCCGCGGTTGGCGCGGCGGGGGCGATCATTCCCGACCTGCCGCTTGGCGAGGCCGAGGATGTGCGTGACGCTTTCATCGATGCCGGCCTTGCCCTGGTTCCGCTGGTCGCTCCGACCACGTCGTCCGAGCGCCGTGCGCAGATCTGCGCTGTCGCGCGCGGGTTCGTCTACCTCGTCTCGACGGTCGGCACGACCGGTGAGCGCGAGGCGGTTCCGGTAGAGCTCGCCAACCTGGTTGCCGCGGCCAAGGCCGAGTCGGAGGTCCCGGTCGCGGTTGGCTTCGGGATCGGCACTCCCGCTCAGGCGGCCGACGTCGGGCGCCTTGCCGACGGCGTGATCATCGGCAGCCGCTTGGTCCGCGCGGCCGGCGAGGCGGGCTCGCCGCAGGCTGCCGCCGAGGCTGTCGGTTCCTTCCTCCGCGAGACGCGTGCCGCCCTCGCCAGCGGATAAGCTGCCCGCCGCATGGGAATGGTCGTCACACTCTTCCTCGCCATCGCCGCGATGGCGATCTCCTACGCCCTCGGCCAGGGCGGCCCCGTAGCCGGCATGGTCTTTGCCACCGTGCTTCTCATCGGCGCTGCCCTACGCGTGCTTCGCCCGAAGCCAGCTGAGTCTCGCTGAGCTGCTGCGAGGAGGGCGGGAGTCCCCTCGAACGGGCGGATACTCAAATTGACGGTCTAATTAGACCGTCAATTGTCCGGGCGAGGGGACTCCCGCCCTCCCCTAAGCTGCGCCGTATGCGAATCGGCGTGCTCACGGGGGGCGGCGACTGCCCCGGCCTCAACGCGGTGATCCGGGCGATCGTCCGCAAGGGGGTCGAACACTACGAGCACGAGTTCGTCGGCTATAGGGACGGCTGGCGCGGGCCGCTCGAGCACGACAGTGGGCCGCTCGGCGTGCCCGAGGTGCGCGGCATCCTGCCCCGCGGCGGCACCATTCTCGGCGCCTCGCGGACCAACCCCTTCAAGGAGGAGGGAGGCGCGGCGCGGGTCGCCGAGAACATGGCCGCGGAAGGGGTCGAGGGCTTGATCGCCATCGGTGGCGAGGACACGCTAGGGGCAGCCTCGCGGCTGCACGAGGAGCACGGGCTGCAGGTGGTCGGCGTGCCGAAGACGATCGACAACGATCTCGGCGCCACCGACTACACCTTCGGCTTCGACACAGCGGTCAACATCGCGATGGAGGCGATCGACCGTCTCCACACGACCGCCGGCAGCCACCACCGGGTGCTGATTGCCGAGGTGATGGGGCGCCACGCCGGCTGGATCGCCTTCCACGCCGGGCTCGCCGGCGGCGCCAACGTGATCCTGATTCCCGAGCGTCCCTTCGACGTCGAGCGCGTCTGCGAGCTCGTCGGCCGCCGCTTCGAGAGCCGTTTCGCGCCGATCGTCGTCGTCGCCGAGGGGGCGCAGCCGTCAGGCGGGATGCCGGAGACCCAGGATGAAGGCCTCGACGAGTTCGGCCACGTCCGCCTCGGCGGCATCGCCCACTGGCTGGAGAAGGAGATCGAGCGGCGCACCGGCAAGGAGGCGCGCGCGACCGTGCTCGGTCACGTGCAGCGCGGCGGCACCCCGACCGCCTTCGACCGCGTCCTCGCGACTCGTTTCGGCCTGCATGCGATCGACGCGGTCGACGCAGGGCAGTGGGGCAAGATGACCGCGTTGCGGGGCACGGACATTCAGCTGGTCGAGCTCACGGAGGCTACGGCCGAGCTCAAGACTGTCCCAGAGGAGCTGTACCAAGAGGCTGAGGTTTTCTTTGGCTAGAGCTAGGCAGGGGAGGGACGAGCATCCCCCCGACGGAACCCGCGTCGAAGTCTCGGCAAGGGTTCAGACGGTTGCGGCTCACAAGTTCCGCTGGGGGGATGCCCGTCCCTCCTCGGTCTTGCGCAAGGCAGCTGCCGCAGCCGCTGTTTGCGCACTGCTCATAGCAATAGTTGGCTGTGGGGACGAAGGCGTGGCTGAGGGGGCGACGGTGACCGTCTACGCCAGTGCCTCGCTGTGTGCGGAAGCTGAGCGGGAGCTGGGGCGGAGCGGTCAGCCTGAAAGCGTCCGCGTTCAGGTCGTCTGCTTGGCGGAGGCGGAAGATCGGGGGCGTTTGGACCTGGCCACGATCGGCGGCAACGCTCGTCGCGCCACCCAGGATTCGACCACGGTCGCCTACATCGGCGAGCCCACGCTTCGGGCAACCCGCTTCTCGGAAACGATTCTCGACACCGCCGACATCGCCCAGCTCCCCTGCATCTCCGGCGCGGCAGCGATGTCCCGCGTGCTTAGGGCCATACGCACTGTGGGCGACCCCGGCTCCCTACGCGAATCGCTGCACGACGAGCTGGGCTAGAGCAGGTCGTCCAGCGCCTCGTCCAGCTCAGGGTGCCTGAACTGATACCCGAGGTCTAAAGCTCGCCGCGGCAGCACCCGTTGTCCGCCGCGCAGCACTTTCCCGAACTCTCGCCCGTACATCAGGTCGAGCGTCACCCCCGGGACCGGCACCACCGCCGGCCGGCCGATTGCGCGCCCGAGAGCCTTCGAGAAGACCCGGTTGGTGACCGGGTTCGGCGCCGTCGAGTTGACCACGCCGCTCACCTTCTCGCTGTCTAGCGCCCAGAGCAGGATCCCAACCTCGTCGTCGATGTGGATCCAGGAGACGTACTGGGCGCCGCCGGCGAGCGGGCCGCCGACGCCGAGCTTGAACGGTTTCAGCAGCTGCTTGAGGAAGCCACCGCGCGGATCGAGCACGTGGCCGGTGCGGACGACGACGAGGCGTACCCCCGTGCCTTCCGCCTCCTGCGCGGCCTTCTCCCACTCCCGAACGACTTCGGCATCGAATCCCTCGCCCGGCTCCGCCGACTCGTCGACGATCGCCTCGCCGCGGTCGCCGTAGATGCCGATCGCCGCCTGGCTGACGAGGACCTTCGGCTTGCGCTGCAGGCCGGCGATCGTCCCCACCAGGTTGTGGGTGCCGGTGCGGCGGCTCTCCATGATCCGCTGCTTGGCCTCGTCGGTCCAGCGCTGGTTGATCTTCTCGCCGAGCAGGTGAATCACGCCGTCGACCCCGTCGAAGGCCTCGGCCGGGGGGCGCTCCAAGATCGGCTCCCAGCGGCGCCAGGTAACACTGGGATTGCTTCCCCGTGCCCGCGACGGGTCGCGGGTCAGCCCGACCACCGTGTCGCCGCGGACCAGCAGCGCATCGCACACCGCCGCCCCGATGAAGCCGCTGGCGCCGGTGACGAGGACCTTCACGGCTGCGCCGGAGCCTCCACGGTCTGGAAGGTGCCGGTCTCCTCGCTGAGGCGGGCGATCCCCTCGCGGCGTGCCTCCTCGACCACCGCCTGCGCCACCGCCGGCGCCACGTCGCGGTTGAAGACGCTGGGGATGATGTAGTCCTCGGAGAGGTCCTCCTCGGCGACTGCGCTGGCGATCCCGCGCGCCGCCGCCAGCTTCATCTCCTCCGTGATGCTGGGCGAGCCGGCGTCGAGGGCGCCGCGGAAGATGCCTGGGAAGGCGAGCACGTTGTTGATCTGGTTCGGGTAGTCCGAGCGCCCGGTGGCCATGATCCGCACGTAAGGCGCCGCGTCCTCGGGCATCACCTCGGGATTGGGGTTGGCCATCGCGAAGACGATCGCGTCGTCGTTCATCCGGCCGAGCGCCTCGGCGGTGATGATCCCCGGCCCGGAGAGGCCGATGAAGAGGTCCATGCCCTCGATCACGTCGGCGGGCTGGCCGCTCAGCTTGTCAGGATTCGAGACCTCCGCGTACCAGCGCTTGATTCCGCTCATCTCGCCCGTGGCGTAGTCCTCGCGCTCGGTCGAGATCGCGCCCTGGCGGTCGCAGCCGACCACGTGGGTGACGCCGGAGGCGAGCATCATCTTGGTCACCGCTACCCCCGCCGCGCCGAGGCCAACCATCAGCACCCGCAGCTGCTCGATCGGCTTGCCGACGATCTTCAGGGCGTTGAAGAGCGCCGCCATCGTCACGATCGCGGTGCCGTGCTGGTCGTCGTGGAAGACCGGGATGTCGAGCGACTCCTTCAGCCGGTCCTCGATCTCGAAGCAGCGCGGGGCGGAGATGTCCTCGAGGTTGATCCCGCCGAAGGTGGGCGCGATCAGCTCCACCGCCTTGACGATCTCGTCCGGGTCCTGGGTGTCGAGACAGATCGGGAAGGCGTCGACGTCGGCGAACTCCTTGAACAGCATCGCCTTGCCCTCCATCACCGGCATCGCCGCCTCAGGCCCGATGTTGCCGAGCCCGAGCACCGCGCTGCCGTCGGAGACGACCGCGACCGTGTTCTTCTTGATCGTGTACTCGAAGGCCTTAGCGCGGTCGGCGTGGATGTCCTGGCAGACGCGGGCGACGCCGGGCGTGTAGGCCATCGAGAGGTCATCGCGCGTCTTCAGCGGGTACTTGTTCTCGACCGAGATCTTGCCGCCGCGGTGCATCTGCATCGTGCGGTCGACGTAGTCGAGCACCTTGGCGCCGCGGGTCGATCCGATCCCGCGCAGGATCCGCTCCCAGTGCTCGCGGTCCTGGGCGTCGATCGTGAACTCGCGCACGCGCTTGCCCTCGCCACCGGCGCCGGGCACGAGGTCGACGCCCTGGAGCTGGCCGCCGGCCTCGGCGATCACCGCGGTCAGCTTGCCGAGCGGCTCCTGCCGCGCGTCGAGCTCGACCCGGATCGTGACGCTGTATTGAGCGCTTACGGCCATGGGCGGCTATCGAATCAGATTCGCGCCTCGCGCCCTCGCATGCCTGGCGCTAGCGTTGCGCCCGGTGATCGCTCGCTTTCTCTCCGCCAGGTATCTGGTCATGGCCCGTCGCGCCTCGATCGCCCTCTGCCTGGGCTGCGCGGCGACGGCTGCGACCGCGATGGCTCAAACCCCGCCGGACCCCGCCGCGTCGATGTACGAGCCAGAGGCCGTCGTGGCGATCGAGTTGACGCTGCCCGCGGCCTCGATCGAGGCGCTGGAAGCGAAACCGGACGAGTACCAGCCGGGGGCGTTCTCGCTGGCGGCTACGGATGGCACGCCGGGCGGCGTGGGGAAGCGTCGTCGCCGATCGAGGTCGGTATCCGCCTCAAGGGCCAGGGCTCGTTCAAAGCACTGACCGGCAAGGCCGCCTTCAAGGTCAAGTTCAACGAGCTCGTCAAAGGCCAGAAGCTCCTCGGCCTCAAGAAGCTGACCCTCAACAACATGGTCCAGGACCCCTCGATGGTCCACGAGACCCTCGCCTATGAGGCGTTTCGCGCCGCCGGCGTCGCGGCGCCCCGCACCGGCTACGCCTACGTGCGCGTCAACGGCGAGGATTACGGGCTCTACCTCAACGTCGAGACGCTCGACGACGTTGGCCTCGCACGATGGTTCGACGCGACGGCCCACCTCTACGAGGGCTCCTATGGGTCGGACGTGGCGCCAGGGGGCGCGGCGGCCTTCGAGGTCGACGAGGGCGACGAGGAGGACCGCAGCGACCTGGAGGCCCTGATCGCGGCCGCCAATGGGGTGATGGGCGACTGGTCGGATGGCATGGCCGGAGTGGCCGATCTCACGCAGATGGTGCGGATGTGGGCGACGGAGAGGTACATCGGCCACTGGGACGGCTACTCAGGCATCGAGGGCGAGCTCTGGCCGAACAACTTCTACCTCCACAGCGACCCCACGGGAGAGTTCGAGATGCTCCCCTGGGGCACCGACCATGCTTGGAGCAACCGCCTGCCCTTCGAGGGGGACGCGGGCCTTCTCTTCGACCGGTGCCTCGCGGACACCAGCTGTAATGCCGCCTATGAAATGGCATTGAGCGATGTGTCGGCGGCGATCGCGACGCTCGATCTCGACTCTCGCGCCGCCGCGATCGCCGAGCTGCTGCTGCCGTGGCAGGAGATGGATCCGCGCCAGGAACACACCGGCGCTGGGATAGCCGAGGCCGTCGAGGCCACGCGGGCCTTCATCGCCGCTCGGCCCGCGGAACTCGCCGCATGGCTGGCGACGCCGAAAGACGAGGGGAAGCCTGTGACGGGTCCCGAGCCTTCCTCCTCACAACTCTTCCCTCCGGCGCCGTTGGTCGCGAGACGAACGATGCGCGTCGGTCGCTCGACTGTTGCCGGTGGCGTTCTCACCACCCGTCTCAGCCTGCCGGGCCCGGGGAGGATCAGCAAGCGCGCCACGATCGGTGCGGGCGGCGCCGTCATGGCGTGCGCAAGCCGCTTGGAGGTGAGGGAGGCCGGTTCCATGACGCTGCGTTGCCAGCTGTCCGCCGACGCTCGCCGACGACTGCGGGCGCGATGGCTGAGGCTCGAGGTCGAGATCCGGTTCTCGCCCCAGGCCGCAAGCCCCGAATCGATCACCCGCACCGTCGTCGCCCGCCGCATCCCATCCACGTAGCGTTTCTAGCTCCTCCGCGTGGGGGAGAAGTTGGGGCGCGGGGCGGCTTTGTTTCCCTATGGGAGACAAAGGCGCCCCGGCGGACCTGGCGATCGCTCGCACAGCGGCCCAACAGCACGGTGTGGTGACACACCGGCAGCTACGCGACTCCGGGCTGAGCAGGCCGGCGATCGCAAAACGAGCACGGCGAGGGCGACTGCACCGGCTGCATCAAGGTGTCTATGCGGTGGGACACGCAGCCCCGAGCATCGAGGCGCGCTGGATGGCGGCGGTGCTGGCGGGTGGTGCAAATGCGATGCTCAGCCATGCAAGCGCTGCCGCCCTTTGGGGCTTGCTGCGGCCGATCTCAGGCCCTGTCGACATCTCCTTGCCGAGTCATGGCGGTCGTCGCAGCCGTGCCGGGATCCGCCTGCATCGCTGTGCATCGCTCGCGCCCGATCAGGTCACCAGTCATCGCGGGATCCCCGTGACTACTCCTGCTCGCACCATTGCCGATCTCGAAGGAGCCGTGTCGCAGCGCTTGGCGCGTCGCGCAATTCGCCAGGCAGAGGTGCTGGGACTCCCGCTCACCCCAGCGCAGCGGACAGACGGTACGCGAAGCGAGCTCGAGCGCCTCTTCTTGAAGCTTTGTCGCCGCCATCGTCTGCCCGTGCCAGAGGTCAACGTCCGTGTCGGCCGATACCTCGTCGACTTCCTCTGGCGTGAACGAAAGCTCGTTGTCGAGACCGATGGCTATCGCTACCACCGGGGGCGCCAGGCGTTCGAGGACGATCGCGCTCGCGATCTCCAGCTCCGTGCCCTTGGCTACGAGGTCGTCCACCTCTCCTACAGGCAGGTGATGGAGGAACCAGAGCATGTGGCAGGCGTCCTGAAGGTCTCGCTCCAGGCTGCGCCTTAGAGTTGCGCCGATGGCCACGGACAAAGCCGGGAACAAGTCGGAACTCTTCCTGATCGACGGGAACTCACTCGCCTACCGGGCGTTCTTCGCGCTGCCGGAGTCGATCGGGACCAGCGATGGGCGCCCGACCAACGCGATCTACGGGCTCGCCTCGATGCTCGTAAAGATCATCGACGAGCACCACCCGGCGGGGGTTGTAGTCGCCTGGGACGCCGGCATGTCCGGGCGCGAGGTCACCTACGACCTCTACAAGGCGCAGCGCAAACCCCGCCCCGACCTGCTGCGCGAGCAGTGGCCGCACCTGATGCCCCTGGTCGAGGCCTTCGGCTACGCCAACGTCAAGGTCGAGGGCTACGAGGCCGACGACGTGATCGCCTCGCTCGCCCGCCAGGCACGCGAGCAGGAGATCCCGGTGATGGTCGTCACCGGCGACCGCGATGCCTACCAGCTGGTCGGCGAGGGAGTGCGGGTGATGAGCACCTCGCGCGGGATCACCGAGACCAAGATCTACGACAGCGACGCGGTCATCGAACGCTACGGAGTCGCCCCAGAGCTGATCACCGACCTAATGGGACTGCGGGGGGACACCTCCGACAACATTCCGGGCGTCCCCGGCATCGGAGAGAAGACGGCTACGCAGCTTCTGCAGCAGTTCGGCTCGCTCGAGGGCGTGCTCGGGAGTGTTGAGGAGATCTCCGGCGCCAAGCGCAAACAGAACCTGCTGGAGCATGCCGACGATGCCCGCATGTCGAAGGAGCTGGCGACGCTTCAGTACGACATCGATACCGGCGTCGACCTGGCGGAGGCGATGGGGTCCGAGCCCGACCGCGGCGCCCTGCGCGACTTCATGCGCGAGTTCGAGCTGCGGGCGGTGATGGAGCGGCTGGAAGAAGCGCTGCCTGACGGAGATGCCGTGCCGGGGCGCAGGGTCGAGACCGAGCTGGCGGTCGAGGCGGAGGAGGGCGCCCCCGCCGATCTCGGCAAGGGAGAGGGGCCGGTCACTCTGGCGATCGACGGCGAGCGCTGGGCGGGCGTCGAGGGCGAGCGCGTTCTCGCCGGTTCATCGACGCCCGGCGAGCTGGCGGTGGCGATCGCCAAGCGATCGCTCGTCGGCCACGACGCCAAGTCGCTCGGCGGCGGCCGCCACGGCCTGCTTGCCGCCGCCGCCCGCGAGGGGATCGAGCTGACCCTCGACCACGACACGATGCTTGCCGCCTACCTGCTGGAGCCGCAGCGCCGTACCTACGACCTGACCGAGCTTGGCGCCGATGCCGGGATCGGCATCGGCGAGGCCGCCACCGGCGGCGAGGGCCCCGACGGCGGCCAGCTCTCCCTGGAGGACGACGGCGAGGGCGAGGCCGGCCTCGACCCGGCCGAGGAGGCGCGCCTGGTTGCGGCGCTGGCCGAGGCGCAGCGTCCCCGCATCGAGCAGCTCGAGCTGGAGCCGCTCCTGCGCGAGGTCGAGCTGCCCCTGGTCCACGTGCTCGCCGCGATGGAACGCGAGGGACTGAAGCTCGACGCCGAGCGGCTGGCCGAGGTGGGGGCCGGCTTCGGCGAGCGCATCGCCACCCTCGAGGCCGAGATCTACGAGCTGGCCGAGGAGGAGTTCACGATCGGCTCGCCGCAGCAGGTCGGCCGGGTCCTCTTCGAGAAGCTCGAATTGACCCGCAAGCGCCGCGGCAAGACCGGCTTCTCGACCGATGCCCGCGTTCTCGCCCAGATCCGCGACGAGCACCCGATCGTCGAGAAGATCGAGTCCTGGCGCGAGCTGACCAAGCTGAAGAACACCTACCTCGACTCGCTGCCCGACCTGATCGACCCGCAGACCGGCCGCGTCCACACCACCTTCAACCAGGCGGCGACGACCACCGGCCGGCTCTCCAGCGCCAATCCCAACCTGCAGAACATCCCGATCCGCACCGAGCTCGGTCGCCCGGTCCGCGCTTGCTTCATCGCCGAACGCGGCGCCCGCCTGCTCTCGGCCGACTACAGCCAGGTCGAGCTGAGGGTGCTCGCCCACGTCGCCGACGAGGACGTGCTGAAAAAGATCTTCGAGGCCGGCGAAGACGTCCACGCCGCGACTGCCGCTGAGGTCTTCGAGATCTCGCGCGACGACGTCGACGTCGGCCAACGATCGAAGGCGAAGATGGTCAACTTCGGCATCGTCTACGGACTGACCGGGTTCGGCCTCGCCGACCGCCTCAACATCCCGCGCAAGGAGGGGGAGGAATTCGTCGCTCGCTATCTGGAGCGCTTTCCTGCCGTGCGCGCCTTCCGCGAGCAGGTGGTCGAGCGGGCCCAGGACGAGGGTTACGTGACGACGCTGATGGGCCGCCGCCGGCCGATCCCCGAGCTGCGCTCGGGGAACCCCAACACGCGCCGCCTCGGCGAGCGGCTGGCGGTCAACACGGTGATTCAGGGGACCGCAGCCGACATCATCAAGGTCGCGATGGTGCGCTGCCACCGGGCGCTGGGGGAGGCGGGGACGAAGACCCGGCTCGTCCTCCAGATCCACGACGAGCTGCTCTTCGAGGGGCCGCCAGGTGAGATGGACGACGCGGCCGAGCTGGTGCGGCGCGAGATGTGCGCCGCTTACCCCCTGGACCCAGTGCTCGAGGTCGACATCGGCATCGGCAAGGACTGGTTGGAGGCGAAGTAGCCGTCAGTCGTCGTCGCCGGGACCGGAGGAATCGTCGTCGATTTCCAGGTCATCATCGTCCAGTTCGCCCTCGCCCTCGCCCTCGCCCTCGTCATCCGAGCCGGAGGAGCCGCTGGTCGAGGAATCGTGGTCATCGTCGGCAGTGGGCACGACGGTCCCAAGGCCGGGACCGCTGTTGGAGCCGGATCCACCGCCGCCCCCGCCGCCGGGCCCCGAGTGGTCATCCGGATCGTCGTCGCGGTCGCCCGATCCCGGCCCCGAGTTGGATTCCGCTCCACGCCCGCCGTGTCCCGACTCACCCGGTCCGCGCCCAGAGGAATCGTCGTCGCGGTCGCGATCCTCGGACCCGGACCGGCGGCCGCCGTCATCGCCGCCACCCGGCCCGCTCGACGAGCTCGGAGCGACTGGGTCGCCGCCGGCTCCGCCAGCGGCGCTTGCACCCGGTGCCCCCGCCGCCGCTGCGGGCGGCCCGCTCGTGTCGACCTTCTGGCGATCGTCCTGCAGTGCCACCCCGGTGCCCACAGAACCCGCGATCAGCGCCGTCGCCAGTCCGGCCTTGAGCGCGGTGCCGCCTCCCGCACCGCCGATCGAGGCGCCCGCGGCCGCTGCCCCGGCGCCCGCCCCGACGGCGGCCGTGGCCTCGGCGCCATGGTCGATCAACAGGCGCAGCAGGGGGATCGGGATGAGGAAGCCGGCCGCGTCGCGGAGTTTCGTGCGCGCCCGGTGGATCGCCTGCCGGGCCGCTCCACCGGTGACTCCCAGCGCCGCCGCGATCTCCTCGTGGCTCAGGCCTTCGAGCTCGCGCATCACGATCGCGGCGCGCTGAGGCTCCGGCAGGGCGCGCAGCCGGGCCATCAGCTCGGTCAGCTCCTCGCGTTGCTCGGCTTCCTCGGCTGGGCTGCGCCCGCCGGCGATCGTCTCGGCGAGGGCCTCGGCTTGGCCCGGCCGGTCGCGCAGGTCGTTGAGCGCCGTGTTGCGGACGATCCGGTAGAGCCAGGGGCGCAGCTCGATCTCGGTGTCGTCGTCCCGCCGCAGCGCCAGAAGCGCCTTGGAGAAGGCGTCCTGGGTGACGTCGTCGGCGTGGCCGCCGGCGATCGCAGCCGCGTAACGGCGCAGCGGCGAGCCGTAGCGGCGGACGATCTCCTCGAAAGCGGTCTCGTAGCCCTCGCGCACGAGTCGCACCAGCCGCCGGTCCGACTGCGTGCGCAGGGCGGGACCGAGGAAAAGGCGGGGGACGAGATCCTCGGCTGAGGGCGGCATCTACATGGTGTAACACCTCGCGGGCGCCGAGAATCACGGTCGCCTGATATGACCGGTGGCATGGATCGGGGCCTGGCCGTAATGCTCACCGCCGTCGCCGGTGGCCTGATCGCCCTGCAGGCGCCGATCAACGCCGGGCTCGGCAAGACGACCGGCAGCCTTCCCGCGGCGCTGGTCTCGTTCGTCGTCGGCACCGTTGCGCTGGCGGCGATCGTCGTTCTCAGCGGCAAGGCCGGTGGGCTCGGCTCGACCTTCGACGTCAGCTGGTACTACCTGCTCGGCGGCCTGCTCGGCGCCGTCTACGTCGCCAACGCGCTGATCGCGGTCTCGGCTATCGGGGCGGGAGGCGTCGCCGCGGCGACGATCACCGGGCAGCTCACCGCCTCGGTCGCGATCGACCGCTTCGGCTGGTTCGGCCTCGACGAGGTGGCGCTTACGCCCGAGCGGCTGCTCGGGGTCGGGTTGCTGCTGGTGGGGACGATCCTGGTCGTGCGTTAGCCAGCTCCGGCGGCGCGATCCGCAGGTAGTGGCCGAAGGACCAGTCGACGAAGCGCTTGGCGCCGAAGAGCCGGATCAGCGGGCCCAGGACCCGCGGCGGCACTCTGGGGACGAGTTTCTGAACCCGCAGCATCCAGCGGAACTTCCACTCGTGGGAGTCGTTGAACTCGGCGTAGCGGGCGGCGGCCTGCTCGCGGCCCTGCCGTCCCTCGACGACCTCGCGCAGCTCGCGGCCCAGCGCGATCCCGAAGTAGATCGCGGTGCGGATCCCCTCCGCGGTCAGCGGCAGGCAGTGGCCGGCGGAGTCGCCGGCGAAGAAGACGCCGGCCTCTGTGGCGCGGCGCAGCTTGTGGGGGATCCAGTTGCCCTGGTAGCGGACCCGGTCGCGGTTCAAATCTTCGGCCAGCAGCTCGGTCGTCTCGCGGACGTGGAAGCGCGGGTCGAAGGAGCCGACCCCGATCCGCAGCTCGTCGCGGGCAGGGAAGGACCAGCCGTAACCGGCCGGGACGTAGCGGCGGTCGATCCAGATCTCGAGGTCCTCGCCGGCCCCGTCGGGATGGACCTCGAGCCCGCGCGAGAGCGGCGCGTCCGGGGGCTGGTAGCCGTCGCCGGCGGCCAGCACCCGGCGCCAGCCCAGCGCGTCGACGACGAGCGGCGCCGAGACGACGCCGCGGTCGGTGTTGACGTGGATCGTGCCGTCGCCGTTGGCGGGCCGGGCGCGGCCGTTCACCTTGGCGGTCTCGAAACGGGCGTCGCACTGGCTCCAGAGCAGCTTGCAGAGCTCGCGGTAGTCGAAGGTGGAGAAGGTCCAGGGCAGGTCCATGCGAGAGGTCCCGTGCGGGGTGTGCACGACCAGCTCGCTGAAGCGCTGGCGCTCGGCCTCCATCAACCCGGTGGCGCGCAGCCACTCGGTCGGGATGCCGCAGGCAGAGGTCTGGCGCTCGCCGATCTCGTAGCGGTCGAGGACCATCACGTCGGCGCCCGAGCCGGCCAGCTCGCGCGCCACCGCCAGCCCGGCGAAGCTCGCCCCGCAGATCAGCACGTCATGGCCGCCCGATAGGGGGGTTCGTTCGTCGCCGCGTTTGGTCGCGCGCACCGGCACGACGGGAGCGTATCCCCTCTGGCATCATTCGCCGCTGTGTCCGTGACCGATACGACCTTGCCATCCAACGCTCCCAGCACGCCCGCTGAGGGCTCCGGCGACCTTCTCAC
The DNA here is from genome assembly GCA_963728045.1 of uncultured Solirubrobacterales bacterium. Lineage (GTDB taxonomy): Bacteria > Actinomycetota > Thermoleophilia > Solirubrobacterales > 70-9 > VRUE01. The sequence goes on along the minus strand of CAVSIE010000002.1, from coordinate 38,668 downwards.
CGAAGTCGACGGCAAACTCGTCCCCAACTACGCGGCGACGATGGTCTCCTTCGAGGAGGGAGACGTGGTCAAGGGCAAGGTTGTGCGGATCGACAAGGACGAGGTCCTGGTCGATATCGGCTACAAGTCGGAGGGGGTCATCCCCGCCAGCGAGCTCTCGATCCGCAAGTCGGTCGACCCGGCCGACGAGGTCGAGCTGGGCGAAGAGGTCGACGCCCTCGTTCTCACCAAGGAAGACGCCGACGGACGACTCATTCTCTCGAAGAAGCGCGCCCGCTTCGAGAAGGCCTGGCGCCGCATCGAGGCTGCCGCCGAGTCGGGCGAACCGGTCGAAGGCAACGTGATCGAGGTGGTCAAGGGCGGCCTAATCCTCGACCTCGGGGTGCGCGGCTTCCTGCCTGCGTCGCTGGTCGACATCCGCCGCGTCCACAACCTCGAGGAGTTCACCGGCGAGACGCTCGAATGCAAAGTGATCGAGCTCAACCGCAGCCGCAACAACGTCGTCCTCTCGCGCCGCGCCGTGCTCGAGGAAGAGCGCAAGGAGGTGCGCGAGCAGATCCTCGGCCGCCTCCAGCCGGGCCAGGTCGTGGAAGGCAAGATCTCCAACCTGGTCGACTTCGGCGCCTTCGTCGACCTCGACGGCATCGACGGCCTGATCCACATCTCCGAGCTTTCCTGGAGCCACGTCAACCACCCCTCCGAGGTGGTCGCGATCGGCGACACCGTGCGGATCAAAGTGCTCGACATCGACCGCGACCGGCAGCGCATCTCGCTCGGTCTCAAGCAGACCCAAGAGGACCCCTGGCAGCGGGTGATCAGCTCGCACCGTGCCGGCGACGTCCTGGCCGGGACCGTGACCAAGGTCGTCGCCTTCGGCGCCTTCGTCGAGATCCTGCCCGGCGTCGAGGGCCTGGTCCACATCTCCGAGCTCGCCGACCACCACGTCGAGAACCCCAGCGAGGTGGTCGAGCCGGGCGCCACGCTCGACGTCAAGATCCTCGAGATCGACGAAGAGCGGCGGCGGCTCTCGCTGAGCATCAAGCGGGTTGAGGGGCAGAAAATGGCTATGGGGGACCTTGGCGAGCAGATTGCTGCTGCCGGTGAGGGCTCGGATGTCGACGAGGACGCTCCGGCTGCGGGTCCTGTCGCCGCAGGGGACCCACCGCCCCCTCCGGTAGCTGAAGCTTCCTCAGGGGCGGTCCCCCCTGCGGCGCCACCCGCAGAGGAGGCAGCCCCGGAGACAGCTGACGAAGCCCCGGCCGCTGAGGAGGAGCCTGCTGCCGAGGTCGAGACGCCATCGGCTGATGAGGCTCCAGCCGATGAGGTGGAGGCCCCGGCCGAGGAGGAGCCTGCTGCCGAAGAGCAAGAGACTCCGGCCGCGGAGGAGGCTCCTGAGGAGGAGCCTGTTGCTGAGACGGCTACGCCTGAGGCTCCACCCGAGGAAGGGCCTTCGCCGGAGGAACCTGCGGAAGGTGAAGAAGCGGCGCAGGAGGGCGAATCGGTCACCGAGCGGCCTGATTCTCCTGACGATGCCGACGAGGCTGCCGGCGAGGACGAGCAGGCAAGCGAGTCCGAGCAGGACTGAACGGCGGCCCGGGTGGCGAGGCCGCTGACGATTGGGCTCACCGGTGGCATCGCGGCCGGCAAGTCAGAGGCGCTGGCTGCCTTTGAGCGACTGGGCGCCGCGACGATCTCCAGCGACGCGGTGGTGCACGAGCTGCTCGACTCGGAGCCGCTGGTGGGGCGGCTGACCGAGCGCTGGGGGCCCGAGGTGGCTCCAGAGGGCCAGGTCGACCGCGCCAAGATCGGTGAGATCGTCTTTGCCGATCGCGACGAGTTGAGCTGGCTGGAGGCGCAGATCCACCCGCTGGTGGGGGAGAGGATCGGCGCCTGGCTCTCCTCGCTGCCAGAGGACGCCGACGTCGCCGTGGTCGAGGTGCCGTTGCTGTTCGAGTCTGGGATGGAGGGCGTCTTCGACACGACCGTCGCGGTCATCGCCACCGACGACCTTCGGCGCACCCGCGCCGAGGCTCGTGGCCATGTGCTGGTCGACGAGCGCGAGACGCGTCAGCTGGCGCAGGCCGACAAGGCCTCGCGAGCCGCGCACGTGGTCGAGAACGAGGGAACGGTCGAGGATCTCGAGCAAAAGCTGTCCGCTCTGGTCGAGAGGCTGAAGCCATGAAGCGCAAGCGCAGGCGTCGCCGCCGTCTGCTGGTCGGCAGCGCGGTCGTCGCGGCCGTGGGGGTTTGCGTCGCCCTATTGCTGGGCGTGCCAGGCGAGGTCGACCGTGCTCTCCAGGAGCTAACCCTGCCGCTGCGCCACGAGGACGTGATCCGCCAGCAAGCGAGCGAAAAGGACGTCGACTCCTCGTTGATCGCCGCCGTGATCTACGCCGAGTCGCGCTTTCGCGATCAGACCTCGCACGCCGGGGCACGCGGGCTGATGCAGATCACGCCGGCTACCGCCAACGAAATCGAGCGTCTCAGCGGCGGCACGAGCTTCAAGCTCGAGGACCTCTCAGACCCCGAAATCAACATCCGCTACGGGACCTTCCTTCTGCGCCAGCTGTTCGACCGCTACGACGGCAACTGGGTGGCGGCGCTCGCCGGCTACAACGCCGGGCCCACCAACGCCGACAAGTGGGGCGGGTCCGGCATGTCGCTCGACGACATCGGCTTCGAGGAAACTCGTGGCTACGTCGAAGACGTGCTCGACAAGCAGGACGCCTACCGCGACGAGTACGCCGAGGAGCTGGGCTACCGGTGAGCGCTCCGCGACCGCGCGTCGCCGCCCTCGCGCTCGCAGTCGGCCTAGTCCTGGCCGACTCCTCGATCGTCGTCCTGGCCCTGCCCGACATCTATCGCGAGCTCGACACAAGTGTCGCCGGGGTCACCTGGGTGCTGATCTCCTTCAACCTGGTGATGGCGCTCGCCGCAGTTCCGGCTGCGCATCTCGCCCGCCGCTTCGGTCCCGGCCGCACCGGCGCCGTCGGGCTCGCGGTCTTCGCCGGCGCCAGCCTCGCCTGCGGCGTCTCGGCGGAGCTGGGGACGCTGATCGCCGCCCGCTGCGTGCAGGCGCTCGGCGGCGCCGCCGCGGTGACCGCGGCGCTGGAGCTGTTGCCGGCCACGACCGGATCGGAGCGTCGAGCCGTCGCGCTCTGGGCTACGGCCGGCGCGACCGGCGCCGCGCTGGGACCGGCAGTCGGCGGCCTGCTTACCGAGCTGGTCTCCTGGCAGTCGATCTTCCTATTCCAGGTACCGGTGGCGATCGTGGCAGGGGCGCCGATCCTGGCCGTCGCCAGGCACGAGGCGGAGACCGGCATCCTGGCCGGGGAGCTGCGCAGCACCGGCCGCCCTCACCTGCTCGCCAACCTCGCTCTGGCGATGGTCTCGGCGGCGATCGCCGCTGCTCTGTTCCTGCTCGTGCTGCTGTTGATCGAGGGCTGGCGCCTGACCCCGATCGGCGCCGCGATCGTGGTCAGCGTGATGCCGCTGGCGGCCTTCATCGGTAGCCGGATCGGCCCGCAGGTCGCCGGCGCCCGTGCCCGCGCCGCCGCCGGGGCGATCCTCGTCTCCGGTGGGCTGGGCGGGCTGGCGCTGCTGCCAAAGGCCGAGGTCGCGCTGACCCTGCCGCCGCAGCTCCTGGTCGGGGTCGGCCTCTCCCTCGTGCTCTCGGCGCTGACCGAGACGGCGCTCGCCGGACGGGCGCCGCAGGCGATTCACGGTGGCTGGACGATCTCGGCGCGCCACGCCGGCGTCGTGATCGGGCTGCTTGCGGTGACCCCGATCTTCACCTCCGACATCGCCGAGCAGCGCCGCGACGCGATCGATGCCGGCACCGCCGTCGTCCTCGACTCCCCAGTCAGCCCGCTGCTGAAGTTGGAGCTGGCACAGCGGATCGAGGACCGGTTGGACGACGAGCGCGGCCGGGTGCCGACGATCGGGCCGGCCTTCGAGCCGCTTCCCGAAGATCCCGAGGAGCGCGAGGAAGTGGTCGAGCTGCGCGACGAACTGCAGGAGCAGCTCAACCGGGGGGCCACCCATGCCTTCAGCCCCTCCTTCGGGCTCGGCGCCCTGATCGGGTTGTTGGCCCTGATCCCGATCGGTCTCGCGCGTAGGGTGGATCTATGAGCGTCGAGCGAAGAGGAATGTTCCTGGTCGTCGGCTCGATCGCGGCCGCCGCGGCGCTGGTCCTCGCCTACCTGGCGGCAGGTGGCTCCTCTTATGCGCCGGCGCAGGTCCAGGACCCTTGTGAGGAGCGGGAATGGCGCGATCCCGAAGGGCTGCAGCAGCTGGCCGAGCAGTTCTCCCTCTCGGCGCTGGATGGAGCTGCCTGCGAGCTTGGCGTCAGCCGGGAGACGCTGGCCCGAGCGCTAGCCACCCCCGAGTCACGGGAGCGCTTTACGCGCCGTTACGGGATCGAAGATCGCCAGCTCGCCCGCGCGATTCGAGCCGGGCTGCTGCGCGCGGTCGTCGACGCTGAAGAAGCGGGCGTGCTAAACCCGCTGATCGCAGGGCCGCTGCGCGAGACGCTGCGCCGAATCCCGCTCGAACAGGCGATCGAACTGATCGACGATGCCGAAGTGCTGCTGGACCAGCTCCAGACCTTCCTCGGCCCGGCCCAAGGCCTGCTCGAACAGTTCCTGCCCTAGTCGCCTCGCGTGGGGGGCTGCCGCTACTTGTACTTGAAGCGCTTGCGGTCGGGCAGCCAGGCGATGCCTTCGCAGAGCTGTTCCGGCGTCGTATCGAGGGCCCCGGAGAGCTTTATGATCGTGCCCAGCCGGGGCTCCCGCCCACCCCGCTCGAGCAGGGAGATCTCAGTGCGGTGGAGCTCGCAGCGGTAGCCCAGCTCCTCCTGCGAGATTCCGGTCTTTTGGCGCGCTTTGCGCAGATTGATCGAGAAACGCTCGCGTGGTTTCATTCGGGGGATTCTCTGTCTTCACCGACAGAAGCTCTACAGACAGAAGAGCTACAGACAAAACCATACGTTTATAACACGGATTAGTCGCGGGTGGCGCGCCAGACCCAGAGCATCGCCAGTGGCTGCAGAGGCAGGCGGGCCCACAGCGCCCAGCGCGGCACGCGCTTCAGGTCGAGTCCCTTGACCTGCTCCGGGTTGACCGCCATGTGCACGTTGGCGGGGAAGACGGCGAGCAGGAGGCCGAGCAGCCACCAGCGGGCGAAGCGACGGCTTCTGGGGTGCAGGACAGCCGCTCCGCCGGCGATCTCGGCGATGCCGCTGACGATCACCGCCTCGCGGTGGCGGGGCAGCGAGGGCGGCATGGTCGCCTCGTAGTTGCGCGGGATCACGAAGTGCATCGTGCCGGCGAAGGCGAAGAAGCCCGCGAGGGCCTTTTGCGAGCGGCTCATCGGCCCGGCAGTCTTTCACGGCGCTGTCGACTTGGTCGCGCATAGAGCGACTAACCCGCCAGGTAAGGTCGCCTGGTGCCGGACTTCAAGCTCAACCCCGCTTACACGCCGACCGCCGACCAGCCGAAGGCGATCGCGGGGTTGGCTGAGGGCCTAGGGGCAGGGGAGCAGTTCCAGACCCTGCTGGGGGCAACCGGCACCGGCAAGACCTTCACCATGGCGGCGACGATCGAGGCGGTGCAGCGGCCCTCGCTGGTGATCGCGCACAACAAGACGCTGGCGGCGCAGCTCTGCAACGAGTTCCGCGAGTTCTTCCCAGACAACGCGGTCGAGTACTTCGTCTCCTACTACGACTACTACCAGCCTGAGGCCTACGTCCCCGCCCAGGACCTCTACATCGAGAAGGACTCCTCGATCAACGACGAGATCGACCGCCTCCGCCACGCCGCCACCGCCGCCCTCTTCGCCCGTCGCGACGTGATCATCGTCGCCTCGGTCTCCTGCATCTACGGGATCGGCTCGCCCCAGGTCTACAACGAGAAGATGCAGCTGTTCAAAGTCGGCGAGGAGGTCGACCGCGACGAGGTGCTGCGCAAGCTGATCAAGATGCAGTACCAGCGCAACGACACGGCGCTGGGGCGCGGCGCCTTCCGGGTCCGCGGCGAGGTGCTGGAGATCATGCCCTCCTACGCCGAGTCCGCCTACCGGATCGCGCTCTTCGGCGACGAGATCGAGGGGATCCAGCATTTCGACCCGCTCAGCGGCGAGATCCTCGACACGATCGACCACGTCTCGGTCTGGCCGGCCTCCCACTACGTGACCAAGGACGAGACCCTGGAGCGCGCGGTCGAGGAGATCCGCAACGAACTGAACGCCCGCACCGCCGAGCTCGAGGGCGAAGGCAAGCAGCTCGAGGCGCACCGGCTGCGCCAGCGCACCGCCTACGACATCGAGATGCTGAAAGAGATCGGCTTCACCTCGGGGATCGAGAACTACTCGCGGATCCTCGACGGCCGCCCGCCGGGCAGCCCGCCGCACACCCTGATCGACTACTTCCCCGACGACTTCGTCTGTTTCGTCGACGAGTCCCACCAGACCATTCCCCAGATCGGCGGGATGTACGAGGGCGACCGCTCGCGCAAGACGACCCTCGTCGACTACGGCTTCCGCCTGCCCTCGGCGATCGACAACCGGCCGCTCAAGTTCGACGAGTTCCTCGAACGGGTCGACCAGCTGGTGATGGTCTCGGCGACGCCGGGGCCCTTCGAGCGGGCCGAGGCGACCCGCACCGTCGAGCAGATCGTCCGCCCGACCGGGATTATCGACCCGGCGATCGAGGTGCGCGAGACCAAGAACCAGATCGACGACCTGATGAACGAGATCAGGGTGCGGGCCGAGGCCGGCGACCGCGTCCTCGTCACCACCCTGACCAAGAAGATGGCCGAGGACCTGACCGCCTACCTGCTCGAGTACGGGATCAGGGTTCGCTACCTGCACTCCGAAATCGACACCCTGGAGCGGATCCAGATCGTCCGCGACCTGCGCCTCGGCGAGTACGACGTGCTGGTCGGGGTCAACCTGCTGCGCGAGGGCCTCGACCTGCCCGAGGTCTCGCTGGTCGCGATCCTCGACGCCGACAAGGAGGGCTTCCTGCGCGGCGAGACCAGCCTCGTGCAGACGATCGGGCGCGCCGCCCGCAACGTCAATGGGCGGGTGCTGATGTACGCCGACAAGGAGACGGATGCGATGGCGGCGGCGATGCGCGAGACCGACCGCCGCCGCGCGATCCAGCTCGCCTACAACGAGGAGCACGGGATCACCCCAGAGACGGTGCGCAAGGGCATCTCCGAGATGAGCGAGTTCCTGGCGATGGAGGACCGAGCGCCGCGCAAGCGCCGCGCTCGGCGCGCCACCGACGTCGACGACCCGGCCGAGCTGGAGCGGACGATCGTCTCCCTCGAGGAGGAGATGCTCGCTGCCGCCGACGACCTCCGCTTCGAGGAGGCTGCCCGCATTCGCGACGAGCTGAAGGAACTGCGCCGCGACCTCGACGGCATGCGCGCCGGCGCGTAGCGCCCCAGCCTGGGAGCATCGTCGGGTGACGATCTGCGAGGAGATCGGCGAGTGGGCGGCGGGACTGCGTGCCGCCGACCTGCCGGACGGCGTTCGCGAGCGAGCGGGCTTGCAGGCGATGTGCGTCGCGGCGGGCCGCGCCGCCGGCGAGGAGGCTGCCGCTCCCTTCGGCGCGGTCGCGCCGGACGGGCCGGTCGGCGAGATCTACAGCTCCGCCGTCGCCTCGATCGCCCACGACTGGGACGACTACCTCTTCATGGGCCATACCGGCCACTCAGCAGTGCCGGCGGCGGCGGCCTTCGCTGAGGGCCCGGAGCGCGCCCTGCTCGCCCAGGTCGCCGCCAACGAGGTCGCCGGCAGGCTCGGCGCGGCGCTCTTCCTCGGCCCCCACAACGGCCAGTTCTGGGCCTCGATCCACTGCGCCTCAGCCGCCGTCGCGGGCGCGGTCGGGCTCGGGCTCGATTCCCGGCGTGCCGCGCACGCCCTCGCGATCGCCCTCTACCAACCGCCTTATGGGATGTGGCCGGGGTTCATGGGGCCGACGAGCAAGCTGCTGACGGCGGCGGAGCCCGCCGCCGTGGGGGCGCGGGCGGCCTTGCTGGCAGCGGATGGGGTCACCGGCGCGCTCGACGTGATCGAGCACCCGCGTGGCGTGCTCGCCAGCCTCTCCTTCGCTCCGCGCCCGGCGATGTTCGGCGCTCTCGGCCGGGTCTGGCTGACCGACACCCTCGCCTTCAAGCGGCTGCCCGGCTGCGCCTACCTCCAGTCGGTCGCCGAGGCGGCGCTTGCCGCCGAGGTCGAGGCGGGGGAGGTGGACCGGGTCGAGATCGAGGCCGGCTGGCTCACCTGCGAGATGGAGGAGCTGGGAAGGGGGCCTGACCTCTCCCCGGTGCGGGTCAACTTCTCAGCGGCGTTGACGACGGCGATCGCGCTGCTGGCCGGCCGGCTGACCCCGGCCGAGCTGGCGCCGGCCTGGCTGGAAGAGCACGAGGCCGAGATTCGGGCGCTCGCCGCCCGGGTGAGCCTCAGCCACGACCCGGCGCTGACCGCCAGGACTCTGCGCGGGACGCTCGAGGCGGGCGCCTCTCCCGACCTCGGCCTACGCGACCTGCTGCGCATCCGCCGCCGCCTCGGCGACGCCAACATGGACGAGGCGAACCCGGGGCCGGCAGTGCTGCGAGCGGTGCGCGCCGACCCCGGGCTGCGCCGCTTCCTCGGCCACTCCCTGCGCCGGCGGCTCGGCGGCGAGTCCGGCGACGCCGGTATCGACGGGCTCGACACCGAGATGGTCCGGATGACCTTCCCCAGCCGCCTGCGCTTCCGCCTGCGCGACGGCTCTACCCGCGTCGTCGAGGGCAGTGAGCCCGGCTCCTGCGGCCGTCCGCTCGCCGAGCAGCGCGCCGTCGTCGAGGAGCGCCTCGCCGTCGCCGGGCTCGCCGCCTCCGCGACCGCCGCCTAGGCCAGCACCTTCGCCGCCTTGGCGCTGTCGGCGTAGAACTCTCCGCGCGCGATCTTGCCGTCGGCGAACTTGATCAGGTGGGCGAAGGGAGCCTCGAAGCTGCCGCTGTCGTTGCCCGCCCGCTGCGTGCCCCGCACGACGACCCACTCGCCGGCATCGATGAACTCCTCCGGCTCGACGCTGAACGACGACCAGTAGTTGGGGATCTGGGCCATGTTCCCGATGATCTCGTCGCGGCCACGGGTTTCGCCGCCTAGCGGCAGCTCGTCCGAGGTCAGCCAGGTCCCGTCCTCGGCCATCATCTCCTTCAGCGTTTCCAGGTCGCCGCGGCTGAAGGCCTCATAAGCGGCTCGGGCGGTATCGAGATTCGACATCTCTCCTCCTTCGTGGAGTTGGGCTGGGCCCCACCCGTCCGCCTAAAGACGGTACGCCCAGCGGCCCCGGCCCGCAACCCCGGATTTTCCGGGCGTCCAAGGGAACATCTGTTCGCCTGCGTAGAATCGCCAAGCAGTGGCCGCTTCTGAGCGAATCGTCATCTCCGGTGCCCGCGAGCACAACCTCAAGGACATCGACGTCGAGCTGCCCCGAGACGCGCTGATCGTGATCACCGGGCTCTCCGGCTCGGGCAAGTCGAGCCTCGCCTTCGACACGATCTACGCCGAGGGCCAGCGCCGCTACGTCGAGTCGCTCTCGGCCTACGCGCGCCAGTTCCTCGGCCTGATGGAGAAGCCCGACGTCGACTCGATCGAGGGACTCTCGCCGGCGATCTCGATCGACCAGAAGACGACCTCGCGCAACCCGCGCTCGACCGTCGGCACGGTGACCGAGATCTACGACTACCTGCGCCTGCTCTGGGCCCGGATCGGGGCCCCGCACTGCCCCCAGTGCGGGGCGGAGATCACCGGGCAGACGCAGGAGCAGATCGTCGACCGGCTGATGACCCTGGAGGAGGGGACCAAATTCATGGTGATGGCGCCGGTGGTGCGGGGGCGCAAGGGCGAGTACGGCAAGCTCTTCGAGCAGTTCCGCCTCGAGGGCTACTCGCGGGTCGAGGTAGACGGCGAGCTGCGCCGGCTCGACGAGGAGATCGTCCTCGACAAGAAGTTCAAACACGACGTCTCGGTCGTCGTCGACCGGCTGACGATGAAGCCCGACCTGCGCCGCCGCCTCTCCGAGTCGGTCGAGGCCGCGGCGGGGCTTGCCGCCGGCCTGGTCGGAGTCGAGATCGTCGACGGCGAGACGATGCTCTTCAGCGAGCAGTTCGCCTGCCTCGAGTGCGGCACCTCGATTCCCGAGCTGGAGCCGCGGATCTTCTCCTTCAACTCGCCTCACGGCGCCTGCGAGCGCTGCCATGGGCTCGGCTTCCAGCGGGTGATCGACCCCGAGCTGGTCGTGCCCGATCCGACCCTCTCGCTCGCCGAGGGAGCGTTGCAGCCCTGGAACCGCGGCGTCACCGCCTACTGGCGCCGCCTGATCGCCGCCGTCGCCGAGGAGTACGAGATCGACGCCGAGCAGCCCTGGTCGAAGCTGAAAAAGTTCGAGAAAGAGGTCTTCCTCTACGGCACCGGCGATGAGCGCCACTTGGTCAGCTACACCAACCGCTTCGGCCGTCGCCGCTCCTACAAAGTCCGCTTCGAGGGGATCGTCAACAATCTCGAGCGCCGCTACGAGGAGACCGACTCGGAGACGAACCGCGAGCGGATCGAGGGCTACATGGCCGAGCAGCCCTGCCCGCAGTGCAAGGGGGCGCGTCTGCGCCCCGAGACCCTCGCGGTCAAGGTGGGCGGGATCAGCATCGCCGAGCTGACCGAGATGTCGGCCCGGGCGGCCTCTGCCTGGATCGAGTCGCTGGAGCTGAACGAGACCGAGCGGGCGATCGCGCGCCTGATCGTGCGTGAGATCTCCGAACGGCTCGCCTTCCTCGAGAACGTCGGCATTGGCTATCTCTCGCTGGGGCGCTCGGCCCGCTCGCTCTCCGGCGGCGAGGCGCAGCGGATCCGCCTGGCGACGCAGATCGGCTCCAGCCTGGTCGGGGTGATGTACGTGCTCGACGAGCCCTCGATCGGCCTGCACCAGCGCGACAACGAGAAGCTGATCGGCACCCTGGACCGCCTCCGCGACCTCGGCAACACCGTGATCGTGGTCGAGCACGACGAGGGCACGATGCGGGCCGCCGACCACCTGGTCGACCTCGGTCCGGGCGCTGGCGAACACGGCGGCCACGTGATCGCTGCCGGGCCGCCGGCCGACGTCGCCAAGGACGCGGCTTCCCTTACAGGCCAGTACCTGGCCGGTAAGCGCCAGATCGAGGTGCCGGAGGAGCGGCGCCGGCCGCGCGGCGAGCTGGTCGTGCGCGGCGCTCGCGAACACAACCTGAAGGGGATCGACGTCGCGGTGCCGCTCGGCGTCCTCTGCTGCGTCACCGGGGTGTCCGGCTCGGGCAAGTCGACCCTGGTCAACGAGACCCTGCACCACGCGGTCGCCAACCGCCTGCACCAGGCGAAGCTGCGCCCCGGCGCCCACGACGGCATCGACGGGCTCGACCAGGTCGACAAGATCATCAACATCGACCAGTCGCCGATCGGCCGCACGCCGCGCTCCAACCCGGCCACCTACACCAAGATCTTCGACCACATCCGCCAGCTCTTCGCCCAGACCCAGGAGTCGCGGGCGCGCGGCTACAAGCCGGGGCGGTTCAGCTTCAACGTCAAGGGTGGGCGCTGCGAGGTCTGCCGCGGCGACGGCCAGATCAAGATCGAGATGCACTTCCTGCCCGACGTTTACGTGCCCTGCGAGCAGTGCCACGGCAAGCGCTACAACCGCGAGACGCTGGAGGTGCGCTTCAAGGGCAAGAACATCGGCGACGTGCTGGAGATGTCGGTCGAGGAGGCGGTCGGGTTCTTCGAGAACGTGCCGAAGATCGCCCGCCGCCTGCGCACCCTGCACGACGTCGGCCTCGACTACATCCGCCTCGGCCAGCCGGCGACGACGCTGTCGGGCGGCGAGGCGCAGCGGGTGAAGCTGGCGACCGAGCTCTCCAAGATCGCCACCGGCGACACCCTCTACATCCTCGACGAGCCGACCACCGGCCTGCATTTCGCCGACGTGCAGCGCCTGCTCGACGTGCTCGACCGCCTGGTCAACGCCGGCAACACCGTGGTCGTGATCGAGCACAACCTCGACGTGATCAAGACGGCAGACCGCCTCATCGACCTCGGTCCCGAGGGTGGCGAGGAGGGGGGAGAGGTGGTCGCCACCGGCGCCCCCGAGGAGGTCGCTGCGGTTGAGGGCTCCTACACCGGCCGTTTCCTAGCCGAGCTGCTCGAGCCAGCGAGGCCAGCCAAACCGAAGCGCGCTCCACGAAAGCGCCGCGAGCCGGTCGCCGCTTAGCTCCTGCTTAAAAGCGCCGCCGCCCGGGTAGTGGCGGAGCCGACGGGCAGAGAAGGAGAACGACGATGTCGAGCTTTGTCGGTTTGAGACGAGCCTCCGTCATGTTTGCGGCGCTGCTCGCGATTGCCTTCACGATTACCGCCTGCGGCGACGACGATGACGACGGCGGGGGAGGCGGCGGCGGTTCGACCATCGCGTTCCTCCTGCCAGAGAACCAGACCCCGCGCTACGAGGCCTCTGATCGACCGCGCTTCGAAGAAAAGGTCGAAGAGATATGCCCTGACTGCGAGATCCTCTACAGCAACGCCACCGAGGACGCATCGAAGCAGCAGAGCCAGGTGGAAGCGGCGCTGACGCAGGGCGCCGACGTGCTCGTGCTCGACCCGGTGGACGCTGCCTCAGCGGCAGCGAGCGTGCAGAAGGCGGCCCAGCAGGACGTGCCGGTGCTCAGCTACGACCGCCTGATCCTCGGCGCCTCTGACGTGGCTGTCTACGTCTCCTTCGACAACGAACGAGTGGGCGAACTGCAGGCTGAATCGCTCTCTAAAAAGCTGAAAGAAGACGGCAGCCCCAAAGGCCCGATCGTGAAGATCAACGGCGACCCGGCCGATAGCAACGCTGCCCTCTTCAAGGCAGGTTCGAACAAAGGGTTCGAGGTCGCCGGCGTCGAGATCGCGAGGGAATACGACACACCGGGCTGGCTGGCGAGCAACGCGCAGAACGAGATGCAGCAGGCGATCACGGCGCTCGGCAAAGACGGCTTCGCCGGCGTCTACGCCGCCAACGACGACACCGGCGGCGGCGCGATCGCGGCGATGAAAGGGGCCGGCATCGACCCGGCCGAACGTCCGACCACCGGCCAGGACGCGACGGTCGCCGGCCTGCAGCGGATCCTCGCCGGTCAGCAGTACATGACGATCTACAAGGCCTACAGGCCCGAGGCTTCGATCAGCGCCGAAATAGCCGTCGACCTGGCCGAAGGCAAAGAAGTCCCGCAGGACAAAATCACCGACGAACTCGACAACGAAGCAGAAAAAGTCCCCTCGATCCTGCTGGAACCGATCGCGGTGACCAAAGACAACATCAAACAGACCGTGATCGCGGACGAAGAAGTATCGGTCGACGAACTTTGCACCGGCCCCTACGAGAAAGCCTGCGAAGAAGCGGGCATCTCCTAAACGGAGCGTGCGATGAGCGCTGACGCCCCGTTGCTCGAGGTTGACGGGGTCAGCAAGAGGTTCGGCCCGGTCCAAGCTTTGGACCGGGTCGACTTCGAAGTCCACTCGGGTGAGGTAGTCGGTCTGGTCGGCGACAACGGGGCCGGCAAGTCGACCCTGGTTAAGACCGTCGCGGGGATCTACTCGCCCGACGATGGCGGCATTCGCTTCGCTGGCGAGCGGGTCTCGATCTCCCGCCCGCAGGACGCGACTGCCCTTGGCATCGCCACCGTCTACCAGGACCTCGCCCTCTGCGACAACCTCGATGTCGTCGCCAACCTCTTCCTCGGCCGTGAGGAGATCTCCCCAGGCCCAGGCGAGGTCTCGCGGCAGCTCGACGAGGCAAAGATGGAGCATCGGACCGAGGAGCTGCTCTCCGGCCTGGCGGTGACGATCCCCAGCCTGCGCAGCGAGGTGGGGACGCTCTCCGGCGGCCAGCGCCAGCAGGTCGCCGTGGCGCGCTCGCTGCTCGGCGAGCCGCGTGTGGTCTTGCTCGACGAGCCGACCGCGGCGCTCGGGGTAGCGCAGACCGCCCAGGTGCTGGACCTGATTCGCCGCCTGCGCGAGCGCGGTCTGGGCGTGGTCATGATCAGCCACAACCTCGTCGACGTGTTCGAGGTGGCGGATCGCATCGTCGTCCTCCGCCTCGGCCGCGCCACCGGCAGCTTTGACGCCGAATCGACCACCGAGGAGCACGTCGTCTCAGCGATCACCGGCGCCGACGAACGGAACGACGAGCAAAAGGGCCGATGAGCCGCGGCGAGACCCTGAGGCGCTTCATCCAAGGCGACCTCGCTTCGCTGCGCGTAGTTCTCGGCCTGGCGGTGATCTGGATCATCTTCCAGACCCAGAACGATCGCTTCCTCTCGGCCGAGAACCTCACCAACCTGATGCTGCAGATCACCGCGGTGGGCCTGATCTCGATCGGCGTCGTCTTCGTCCTGCTGCTGGGTGAGATCGACCTCTCGGTCGGCGCGGTCAGCGGCCTGGCCGCCGCGGTGGTGGCGGTGCTCAACGTCAAGCACGGCTGGAACCCCTACCTCGCGATCGCCGCTGGGGTGGCGACGGGGATGGCGATCGGTCTGCTGCAGGGCTTTCTCTTCAGCCGCTTCGGCGTGCCCTCCTTCGTCGTCACCCTGGCCGGCCTGCTCGCCTGGCAAGGGGCTCTGCTCCAAGTGCTCGGCTCGACCGGGTCGATCAACATCACCGATCCGAAGATCACCGGCCTCGCCAACACCTTCTACTCCGACACGGTGGGCTGGGTCGTCGCCGCGCTGGTGATCGCCCTCTACGCCGGGGTAGTACTGATCGGCCACCGTCGCCGTGTCGCCACCGGCCTCGCCGGAGAGGGCCTGACCGGGCAGATAGTGCGGGTGGCCCTGGTCGCAGCCGTGGCGATCGTCGCCGTGGCGATCCTCAACTCAGACCGCGGCCTGCCACTCGCGCTACTGATCCTGCTCGTCTTCATCGTCGGCATGGAATACGTCGCCAAGCGCACCCGGTTCGGCCGCCACGTCTACGCCGTCGGCGGCAACATCGAGGCGGCGCGGCGCGCCGGCATCGGGATCGATCGCGTCCGGGTCGCGGTGTTCGCGATCGGCGGCTCGATGGCAGCGATCGGCGGCATCCTCGCCGCCTCCCGGCTGCTCGCGGTCAACCAGAACTCCGGCGGCAGCGAACTGCTGCTGCTGGCGATCGCTGGGCCGGTGATCGCCGGCACCAGTCTCTTCGGCGGTCGCGGCGCCGTCTGGACCGCCCTGCTCGGCGCCCTCGTGATCGGCTCGATCTCCAACGGCATGGACCTGCTCGCGCTCTCCTCTGCGGTCAAGTTCATGGTCACCGGCGGCGTCCTGCTGCTCGCTGTGATCGTCGACGCGATAGCTCGCCAGCAGCGCCAGGCCGCCGGCCGAATCTGAGCCGCGCTCAGCGGGCGAACAGCAGCGAGGCGCCGACGGCGCCGCCGAGGTCGCCTAGCGCGGCGACTTTCAGCGCCGGCGGTCGTTCGTCGACGAAGAGGTGCTTGCCCATCTCCTTGCTGAGGGCGTCCATGTAGCGCTGGCCGAACCGCTCGCCGAGGCCGCCGCCGATCACCACCGCTTCAGGGTCGATCAGGTTGACGGCGGAGGCGACGCCGGTGCCGAGCATCTCGATCGCCCGCTCGATCAGGCTGGTGGCGAGGAGGTCGCCGTGGTCCAGCGCCCGCTCCCAGATGCCGCTGGTCAGGCGCTCGCGCTCGTGCTTGTGCATCAGCTTGAAGAGGTCGGTCTTGACTCCCTCCTTGTGCTGGCGCCGCGCCTCGGCTTCCATCGCCGCGCGCCCGGCGTAGGCCTCCATGCAGCCCTTGCGGCCGCAAGGGCACTTGGCGCCGCCGCGCTTGACCACCATGTGGCCGATCTCGCCGGCCGCGCCGCGTCCCAGCCAGGGCTTGCCGTCGAGGATCAGGCCGCCGCCGACCCCGGTGCCCCACCAGACGCCGAGCACCGAGCTGTAGGGGCTGCCGGCGCCGAGGTGGTACTCGCCTTCGACCGCGACCTGGACGTCATTGCCGACCCGCACCTCGGTCCCCAGCGCCTCCTTCAGCGTTTCGGCGAGCGGGAAGCTGCCCTCCCAGTCGGGCAGGTTGCGCGCGGCGGAGACGGCGCCGGTGCGCTCGTCCGCGTCGCCGGGGGAGCCGACTCCGACTCCCTCCAGCGAGCTCGTCTCGACCCCCGCGTCCTCGGCCGCCTCGCGCAGGGCAGCCGCCATCTGCTGGGCCACGCTCTGCGGGTCGCCGCTGGTCGGCGTCGGGCGTCGCGCCTCGCCCAGCACCTCGCCGCCACCGTCGACGATCGCCGCCTGGATCTTCGTGCCGCCGAGGTCGATGCCGCCGCGTGGCTTCGCCTTCTTCGAGATCACGAGGCGACCCTATCCGCGCCGCCTCTGGAAAGCTAGAAGCGTGGCCGGCGAGCAGACGGGTTGGCGCGTGTGGTGGGCGAAGCGGCGCTGGTACGAGCGCAACCGGCGGCTGCTACGCCGCTGGCGGCTGGCGCGCCACGCTGCCCGCGGCGGCTTCTACGTCCGCCAGCCCTTCGAGGGCGAGCTGCTCGAGGCCCTCGACGAGGGCCGCCTGCGGATCGGCGAAGGCACGCTGCTGGAGCCCGGCTGCTGGCTGACCCTGGCGCCCGAGGCCGAGATCGAGATCGGCGCCGATTGCTTCCTCAACCGCAACACGATGCTCGCCGCCCTCGAGCGGATCGAGATCGGCGACCACACGATGTTCGCCAACGGCTGCTTCGTCGGCGACTCGGCCCACCGCTTCGACGACCCCGGGATTCCGATCACCCAGCAGGGCTTCACCGCGAAGGGGCCGGTCAAGATCGGCTCAAACTGCTGGTTCGGCGTCAACGTCGTGGTGACCAGCGGGGTCACGATCGGCGACCGCTGCGTCGTCGGCGCCAACTCCGTCGTCACCCAGGATCTCCCGCCGGGCACGATTGCCGCTGGCGCTCCCGCCCGCCCTCTATAATCCGCCCACGGCCGTGACCCCTAGGGCATGGACCCCATGGACCTCGCACTGACCAATCCCTCGCACGCCAAGAGCCGTGTCAAGCTCGTCCGCGCCAAGCAGGAGCTGCGCGACGCGCTGATCTGGCCGCGCCGCACCGGCTACTCGATCGGGCTGGCGCCGACGATGGGCTACCTGCATGAGGGACACCTCTCGCTGCTGCGCGCCGCGGCCTCCCACTGCGACGTCGTGGTCATGAGCCTCTTCGTCAACCCGGCGCAGTTCCGGCCGGGCGAGGACCTCGAGCGCTACCCGCGCGACGAGGAGCGCGACCTCGAGCTGGCCGCCGAGGCCGGCGCCGACATCGTCTACGCGCCAGCGGTCGAGGAGGTCTACCCGGAGGGCTTCGCGACCCATGTCGAGGTCAAGAACCTGACCGAGGTGCTCTGCGGCGATCCCGACCGGCGCGGCCCAGAGCACTTCCGCGGTGTCACCACTGTCGTCGCCAAGCTCTTCAACACGGTCCAGCCCGATGTCGCCTACTTCGGCCAGAAGGACGCCCAGCAGGCGGCGGCGATCCGGCGCATGGCCCGCGACCTCGACTTCCCGGTCAGGGTCGAGGTGTTGCCGACGGTGCGCGAGGACGACGGCCTGGCGATGAGCTCCCGCAACGCGTACCTCAGCGAGGAGGAGCGCAAGCAGGCGACGGCCCTCTCACGAGCTCTGCGCGCCGCCGAGCAGGCGACTCAAGCCGACTCGCTCGCGGCCGGCCTCGACGCGGCCCGGCGCGAGCTGGCCGATGCCGGCATCGAGCCCGAGTACCTGGAGGCGCGCGACCCCGACGAGATGACCCCGGTCGCCGAGCTGAACGGCCGTCCGGTGCTGGTCGCCGTCGCGGCCCAGGTTGGCGCTGCCCGCCTGATCGACAACGTCTTGATCCGACCCGCAACCCCCGCAAAAGAACCTCGATGAGCTGACACGGAGGCGCAATGCAGAGGCAGATGCTCAAGTCCAAGATCCACCGGGCGACGGTGACCGATTGCGATGTCGACTACATCGGCAGCATCACCGTCGACACCGAGCTGATGGCCAGCGCGGACCTGATCACCAATGAGCAGGTCCACGTCTGGGACATCGACAACGGCGCCCGCTTCGTCACCTACGTGATCGACGGCGAGCCCGGCTCCGGCACGATGCAGGTCAACGGGGCCGCCGCCCACCTGACCCAGCCCGGTCACAAGATCATCGTCGCCTCCTTCGGCGCCTACGACGAGAGCGACCTCGAGGCCTACTCCCCGGTCGTCGTCCACGTCGACGACGAGAACGCGATCATCGGCGTCGACAGCAAACCCGAGGTGCTGCTCTCATGAGCGCCGCCGCCGAGCGCAAGCCGGTCAGCCTGCCCCGCCTGGCGGAGATGAAGGCGGCGGGAGAACCGATCGTGATGGTGACCGCCTACGACTACCCCTCGGCTCGGGTGGCCGAGGAGGCGGGAGCCGACATCGTCCTCGTCGGCGACACGGCGGCGATGGTGGTGCTCGGCTATCCCGGCACCGAGGCCGTCTCGATGGACGAGATGGTGATGCTGGGGCGGGCGGTGCGGCGGGGGCTGGAGGCGCCGCTGATGGTCGGCGACATGCCGATGGGAAGCTACGAGGCGAGCAACGAGCTCGCCGTGCAGAACGCCCAGCGCCTGGTCAAGGAGACCGGCTGCCAGGTCGTGAAGCTGGAGGCGGGGGGGACGTCGGTCGAGCGCGCGCGGGCGATCGTCCGCTCCGGGATCCCGGTGATGGGGCACGTCGGGCTGACCCCGCAGAGCGCCACGGCGCTGGGCGGCTACAGGACTCAGGGCAAGACCGCGGAGGCCGCGATCAAACTGTGCGAGGACGCGCTGGCGCTGCAGTCGGTCGGCTGCTTCGCGATCGTCTTCGAGGCGGTGCCGGCGGCGGTGACCGGGGCGATCGTCGAGCGACTCGAGGTGCCGGTGATCGGGATCGGCGCGGGGCCGTCGACCGCGGGCCAGGTGCTCGTCTTCCACGACCTGCTCGGGATCACCACCGGCCGCACGCCCAAATTCGTCAAGCGCTACGCCGACGTGCACGGCGAGATGGTCGGTGGGGTGCGTCGCTACGTCGAGGAGGTGCGCTCGCGCCACTTCCCCGAAGCCGGTCACGTCTACAGCGTCGAGCCGGCCGAGCTGGCCGAGTTCAGGCGCTACCTCGACCAGGAGAGCCTCGCATCGCCGGGCGCCTGGGACTGGGAGCCGCTGTCTTAGCCGCTCCGTCGAGCGAGTAGCTCGTAGACCTCGGGAGGGGCATCTACGATGCGGGCGATGCCCGTCTACGAGTTCGAGTGCGAGGAGTGCGCGAACCGCTTCGAGGAGCTGCTGAGCGCGGCGGCGGAGGCTCCCGCCTGCCCCCGGTGCGGCTCGCGTACGCGGCGTCTTCTCTCGTCCGTTGCGCCGCCCAGCCGTCAGCCGCGGGGCGCGAAGGTGCGCAGCGGCGAAGCGCGGCGGCGGGAAGGCGAAGCCGCGCGCCAGGAGCGCCTCGCCGAGACCAAGCGCAAGCGTGCGGCGGGTGAGGCGCCGCCGCCACGCCGGCGTGGGGGAGGGGCATGAGCGCGAGCGCCGAGGAACGTCGTGAACAGCTAGTCGCCCTCTACAAAGAGGTCAAGGGCTGCGCCAAATGCCCCCTGCACGAGACCCGCGCCAAGGTGGTCTTCGGCGCCGGCGACGCCGACGCCGACCTGATGTTCGTCGGCGAGGCGCCGGGGGCGGAAGAGGATCGTCAGGGCCTGCCCTTCGTCGGCCGGGCCGGGCAGCTGCTCAACGAGATGTTGGAAGGGATCGGTCTCTCGCGCGAGGACGTCTTCATCGCCAACGTGCTGAAGAGCCGCCCGCCGGGCAACCGGGATCCTCAGCCGCTAGAGATCGAGGCCTGCCGGCCCTACCTCTTCGAGCAGGTGCGGCTGATCGAGCCGAAGGTCGTCTGCACGCTCGGCAACTTCGCGACCAAGCTGCTGAGCGGTAACCCGGCGGGGATCACCAGGGTGCGGGGGACGCCGCAGGTGCACGAGCTGGGCGGGCGCACCGTCTTCCTGCTGCCGATCTTCCACCCGGCGGCGGCGCTGCGCACCCCGGCGGTGAAGGAGACGCTGCGCAGCGACTTCGATTTGCTGCCGGACCTGCTCGCCGGGCCGTCCCCGGCTCCGTCGGCGCCCCTGGACGAGGAGCTAGAGGAGGCGTCGGCGCCAGGGCCTCCGCAGTCGTCCGACGAGCAGATGGACCTGTTCGGCTGAGCGACACGGTGGAGAAATACACGACCAACGGCCCCGAGCAGACCGAAGCGCTCGGGGCGCGGCTGGCCGAGCGGCTCGGCCCTGGCGACGTCGTCGTCCTCCGCGGCGAGGTCGGGACAGGGAAGACGACGCTGATCCGCGGCGCCTGCCGTGCTCTCGGCGTCGAGGACCCGGTCACCTCGCCCACCTTCACGATCGGCCAGCGCTACCGAGGGCGGCTCCCCGTCTCCCACCTCGACCTCTACCGCCTGGAGGGGGTCGAGGGCGAGGATCCGGCGCTGCTGGACGACTACCTCACCCCCGACGCGGTTGCTTTCGTCGAGTGGCCGGCCGCGGCGGAGGCCGAGCTGGGTCGCCCGGCCCTCGAGGTCCGCCTCGACCACGCCGGCGGCGACAGCCGCCGGATCGAGCTCGCTGAGCCCGGTAGCGCCGCACCTCAGTAGCCGGAGCCGTCCAGTTCCTTCTCCGCTTCTTCGATCGCCTCGTCCGCCTTGTCTCCGGCTTCTTCGAGCTTCTTTTCGGCTTCTTTGCCGGCCTTCGTGCCCTCGAGCTGTTTCTGCGCTTTGTCGATCGCTTCGTTGCCCTTGTCCCTGGCTTCGTCGAGGGCCTCTTCGCCTTCTTTGGTCGCGTCGTTGAGCCTCTCGCGACCGTCCTCCAGCGCTTCGTTCGCTTCGTCCCTGACGCTGTCGACCGTGTCGTCGTCGCCGCAGCCGCCGGCGACGCCGCCGGCGAGCACCAGCGCGGCGAGGATCGGGGCTATCTTCTTGATCGGTCCTCTCACTTCAAGCTCCTTTCGGGGGCGGGAGGCCAGCCTACTCGGAGGCGGCGGCGCCTCGACGCCGCGTGAGCGCATCGACCTGCAACTGAGCGTGTTCCGGAGATGCCCGCGCTGTAGCATCGCCGCAGCAACTCGACCGCAATTTGGAGGGAATCCCGGATGAGGGGACTGAAGACGCTTACCGCTGTGCTCTTCGGAGCCGCGCTGCTGACCTGCGCGGCGCCCGCCTCGGCCGAGGCTGCCGCCTTCCAGCACTACGTCGGCTGCGGTACGTCGCAGAACGCGAAACCGGCGCACAAATGCCCGAAGTCGAGCAAAAAGGGCGCCTTCTTCAAGAGCGTGCGCGGGGAAGTCTTCTACTCGATCTGCGTCAGGTTCCCGTCCGGCCGGAACATCTGCGCTCCCCGCCAGAAAGCGGTCCAGGGGACGCTCTACGTCAACGAGATCACCTCCAACATCCCCGGCAAACACAAGGTCACCTGGTTCGTCGAGGGCAAGCGCGTCGGCCTCTTCTTCTTCCAAGTCCGCGCCTGAGCCGGGCGGCCCCGCGCCGCTCGTCGTCGGCTTCGACACCGCGACCGGTGACACCGCGGTCTGCGCATCGCGCGGCGACGAGGTGCTGCACGAGTCGTTGATCGGCCTCGACGCCGGCGGCCGCCCCCGCCACTCGACCGCGCTGCTCGCCGAGGTGGAGCGGGCCGCAGCGGCTGCCGGGGGATGGGACGAGGTCGACTCGATCGCAGTCGGGGTCGGCCCGGGGTCCTTCACGGGGCTGCGGATAGGGGTCGCCACGGCGCGGGCGCTCTCCGCCGGTCTCGGCCTGCCCGCGAGCGGCGTCTGCACGCTTGACGCGATCGGGCGGGGGCTGGTGGAGGCAGACGGCGACTCGCCCATCCTGGCTATCCTCGACGCCCGCCGCGGCGAGGTCTTCGCGGCGCTCTATTCGGCCGCCGGGGAGCGGCTCTGGGGGCCGCTGGTGGAGGCGCCGGGCGACCTCGCGAAACGCATCGCCGGCTTGCCCGAAGCCCCGCTGGCCGGCGGATCGGGAGCGCTACGATTTCGCGATGAGCTCGGTGTCGAGACGCCTGAAGACGACGACCCCGTGCACCGGGTCGCAGCGCGCCACGTCTGCGCCCTCGCTGCCGCCGATGGGGCGCGAGACCCCGGCCGCCTCGTACCGATCTACCTGAGGGTCCCCGACGCGGAGCGTTGGCGTGAGCGAGACGGTGTCTAGAGAGCAGAGCGAGCTAGCCCAGCGGCTGGCCCTGCGGCGGCTCACCTACAGCGACCTACCCTCGGTCCTCTCGGTCGAGCGCCGCTCCTTTCCGACCCCCTGGTCGCTGGCGATGTTCGTGCTCGAGCTCTCCAAGCCCTCGGGCATCTGCCTCGCGGCAAGCGTCGACGACGAGTTGGTCGGCTACCTGGTCTGCTCCCGCTATGACCAGGCCTGGCACCTGATGAACGTCGCGGTGGCGCCCGAGCGCCGCCGGGCCAAGATCGCCAGCCGCCTGATCGAGCATTTGGTCGACGAGGCGGGGAGGGAGCTGCCCTTCACGCTCGAGGTACGCGTCTCAAATCGCGCCGCGATCACGATGTACGAGCAGCTCGGCTTCCGCTCCGCCGCCGTCCGCCCTCGCTACTACCAAGACAACGGCGAGGACGCCCTGATTATGTGGCTGGATTGAGCTGAAGGCTTGACAGAGTTGGCACGTTCAGCGTACCACCCGCGCAATGTTCTGTCTCATGATCTGGAATCATGGAGGCTGTGAGAGAGCGCTGGACCGACGATCGCATGGACGACCTCAACCACAAGGTCGATGAGCTCGCACGACGCGTCGATGCCCGCTTCATAGCCATGGAAGCCCGTATGGACGTCCGCTTCGATGCTGTGGATGCCCGTTTCCAGGCGGTGGACGCGCGCCTCGACGCGATGCAGCGCACGATGGTCCACGGATTCGTCGCGATGACCGCCGCGATCGTCGCCGGCTTCGGCGGCATGGCCGGTCTGATCGTCACCCAGCTCTGAGCGAGCCTCGCGTACGGTTGGGATCGTGAAAGCGATCCTCGCTATCGAGACGTCTTGCGACGACACCTGCGCGGCGGTGCTGGATGGGCAGCACATCCTCTCCAACACGATCTCCTCGCAGGCGGAGGCGCATGCTCGCTTTGGTGGTGTGGTGCCGGAGGTCGCGTCGCGCCACCACCTGGAGCTGGTCGTTCCCGTGGTCGAGGACGCGCTCGCTCAGGCTGGGGTCTCGCTCGACGACATCGAAGCCATCGCTGTCACGGTCGGCCCCGGGCTGATCGGCGCCCTGCTTGTCGGCGTCAGCAGCGCCAAGGCGCTCGCTGTCCCGCGGCGGCTGCCGTTGATCCCGGTCGATCACCTGCAGGGCCACGTCGCCGCCAACTTCCTCGAGCCCGCTCCGCTCGAGCCGCCCTTCCTCTGTCTCGTCGCCAGCGGTGGCCACACGCTGCTCGCCGCCGTTCGCGACCACTCCGGCCACGAGATCCTCGGGCAGACGCTCGACGACGCCGCCGGCGAGGCTTTCGACAAGGTCGCGCGCCTGCTTGGGCTCGGCTATCCCGGCGGTCCGGCGCTGGAGAAGCTCGCCGCCGACGGTGACCCCGAGGCCTTCGAGCTGCCGGTGGCGATGAGCCGCGACCCCGGCCTCGACTTCAGCTTCAGCGGCTTGAAGACGGCGCTTGTCTACCTGTGCCGTGAGCTCGGCCCGGCCGGGGTGGAAGAGCGGCGCGCCGACCTCGCCGCCAGCTTCCAAGCGGCGGCGGTCGGCCAGCTCACCGCCAAGCTCGACCGGGCGCTGAAGAGCGGCGAGTGGAGGGCGGTCGCGCTCGGCGGCGGTGTCGCCGCCAACGGCCCCCTGCGCGAGGCGACCGCGGCCCTCTGCGAGCGCCGCGGCGTCGAGCTGAAGCTGGTCCCGCCCCAGCTCTGTACCGACAACGCCGCGATGATCGGATCCGCGGCACGCTTCGCCCCGCGGATTCCCTACCCGGATTACCTCGCCTACGACGCCTTTGCCACGGGCGAGGCCGCGGCGACGCCGGCGTGACCCAGGTCCTCGTCTACTCGCGCCCCGGCTGTCACCTCTGCGAGGAGGCGATGGAGGCGATCGTGGCCCTCCACCGGGACGGCTACCGGTTCGAGCTGCTCGAGGTCGACATCGAGAGCGATGATCTGCTGTTGCGGCGCCACCTGGAGCGCATTCCCGTGGTCGAGGTCGACGGCGAGGTGGTCTCCGAGCTGCTGCTCGACGAGGCGGCGCTACGGGCGAGGCTCGATACTGTGGGGCCGTGAGGTCCGAGACGGTGGCCAGGCGATGATCGAGCAGACGATTGGGGGCGGCGAAGCGGTCGACGGCCTCGCCATGGACGGCGAGCGGCTCTCGCTGGGCGTCGCGGCGCGGCTCTCCCGCTATCTCCAGGTCCTCACCCAGGCGCGCAAGATGGGGCGGGAGACGATCTCTTCGCAGGAACTTTCCGAATACACGCACATCAACCCGACCCAGATCCGGCGCGACCTCTCCGGCTTCGGCAAGTTCGGCAAGCGCGGTGTCGGCTACAACGTCGACTCGCTGGTGGCGGAGATCCGCAAGATCCTCCGCACCTCCGGCCAGCACAACATCGCCCTCTTCGGGGCCGGCCATCTCGGCCAGGCGATCGCCAGCTCCGACATCTTCGCCGACCACGGCTTCCAGGTCGTCGCCATGTTCGACGTCGACCCCTCGGTGGTCGGCAACCAGGTCGGCAACCTGCGCGTGCGCGACTTCGGCGAGCTGGAGTCGATCGTCGGCGAGCAGGGGATCGTCGTCGGCGTCCTCGCGGTCCCCGCCGAAGCCGCCCAGACCGTCGCCGACCGCCTCGTCGAGGCCGGCGTCAAGATCATCTTCAACTACTCCGAGCAGCTGCTCCAGGTGCCGCCGGACGTCACCGTGCATACCTCGAGCCCGGCAGTCGACCTTCTCTACGCGCTCTACTTCTACCTAGCCTAGGCTCGTGTCCCTCGACCTCGACCTCGCTCGCGAGAGATTCGAGTCCTCGACCGACTTCACGGTCGGGCTCGAGGAGGAGTTTGCGCTCCTCGACCCAGCCACGCTGGAGCTCGCGCACCGCTTCGAGGACGTCTACGCCGCCTGCCAAGAGGACGACGTCCTCGCCGACTCCGCCGCCGGCGAGCTGATCGCCTCCGAGATCGAGATCCGCTCCGGCCGCGCCGAGAGCTTCGCCGAGGCGGTCGCCCTGCAGCGCGAGCGCCGCGCCCGCCTCTTCGCGCTGGCCGAGGGGATGGCGCTGGCGCTGGGGGCGACCGGCACGCACCCTTGGGCGAGCTACCTGGACCAGCGGATCATCGACACGCCCCACTACAACCGCCTGCGCAAGGAACTCGGCTGGGTGGCGCAGCGAAACAACACCTGGAGCATGCACGTGCACATGGGCGTGCGCGGCGCCGACCGGGCGATCGCGGTCTGCGACTGGCTGCGTGAGCTGCTGCCCATGCTGCTGGCGGTCTCAGCCAACTCGCCCTTTCTCGACCACCACGACACCGGCCTGCACTCCGTGCGCACCGAGATCTTCACCCGCACCTTCCCCCGTTGCGGGGTGCCGAGCTCGTTCGAGGACTGGCGCCGCTACGCGGAGTTCATTGGGATGCTGGAGCGCACCGGGAGCGCGGTCGAGTCGACCCAGCTCTGGTGGAGCGTCCGTCCGCATCACGCCTTCGGCACGGTTGAGGTGCGGATCTGCGACGCGCAGACGCGCGGCGAGGAGTCGCTGGCGCTGGCCGGGCTGATCGCGGCCTGCATCGCCCAGACCGCGCTCGACTACGACGAGCACGGCTACGAAGGGTTGGGGCGACCGCTCGAGGATCGCGAGATCGAGGAGAACCTGTGGCGGGCTATCCGCCACGGGATGAGCGGCAAGCAGATCGATTTTCGGCATGGGGTGGAGGTGGAGGCGCGGGTGGTGCTGGAGCGCCTGCTCGCCTGGACCGAGCCGGCAACCCGACCGGGACGAAGCCGCTCGACGACCTGGCCGCCGTCAAGGCGTGGATCGGCTGAGCGATGAAGATCGCCGCGGCCATCTTCCCGACCGCCGAGACGATGAACCCGGTCGAGTTCGCCACCACCGCCGAAGCGCTCGGGTTCGAGTCGATCTGGTTCCCCGAGCACTCGCACATCCCGACCAGCCGCCGCTCTCCGTGGGGTGGCTACGCAGGGCGCGCCGCCGCTGCCGGACTACTACGCCCGCACCTACGACCCGTTCGTCGCCCTCGGCGCCTGCGCCGCGGCGACGTCGACGATCAAGCTGGCGACCGGCATCTGCCTCGTCGCCCAGCGCGACCCGATCCACACCGCCAAGGAGGTCGCCAGCGTCGACGGCCTGTCGGGCGGGCGGATGATCTTCGGGATCGGCTACGGCTGGAACCGTGAGGAGATGGCCCAGCACGGCACCCGCTACGGCGATCGTCGGGAGATCCTGCGCGACCGGATCCTGGCGATGAAGGCGCTGTGGTCCGAGGACGAGGCGTCCTACGACGGCGAGCACGTGACGATCGAGCCGAGCTGGGCGTGGCCGAAGCCGGCGCAGCAGCCGCACCCGCCGATCGTGCTCGGCGGCGCCGCCGGCCCGAAGACCGCCAAGGACGTCGCCGAGTTCTGCGACGGGTGGATGCCGATCGGCGGGCGCAGCTTCACGAGCGGGTGGGACGAGGTGCGCCGGGCGTGCGACGACATCGGTCGCGACCCCGCAGACCATCGAGCTCGGCGTGTTCAACGCCCCTCCGGACGAGGCCAAGCTGACCACGCTCGCCGAGGCCGGCTTGACACGCGCCGTGGTGTCGATGCCACAGGGCCCGCGTGACGAGGTGCTCGCCGAGCTGGAACGGGTGGCCCCGCTGATCGACGCGCTGCGCGACGCCTGAGCACGGCGCCGGCTCAGGCCGGCTGCCGCGTTCCAGCACGGCCGCGATCATGGGCGGCGCGGCCCTGTCGACGAGCGCAAAGGCGAGCGCCAGCGAGCGAGCGCCCAGCGACGGCCTGTGTGGCCGCGACCGCAATGGGCGTCATGTTGTGGCTCCTTGCGTCGTGATGTCGCGGCCGGCTTGAGCGACGAGGTCGAGGAGGATCTCGAGCTCGGCGACGAGCTGGTCGAACGGGCGGTTGAGGTTGATCCGCAGCGTGGTGACGCCGGCGCGCTCGTAGTCGACGAGCCGCTGCCTGATCAGCGCCGGCGGTCCGACGAGGTTGGTGCCGAACGCCGATCTCGATCGGCACCCGTGCCGCGGCGGCAGTCCCGGTCGCCGGCGGCCCACAGCTGTCGGACCGCTTCGACGTCGTCGCCGTAGCCCTGGCGGGCGAAGGCGTCGTTGTAGAAGTTCTTGCTCGCCGTGCCCATCGCCCCGAACGTGAACGCGTACCCGTCGGCATGACGGCGGCCGGCCGCCTCGATCGCCGCCGGGTCGTCAGCGGTGAGCTCCAGCGACACGGCCACGACCCGGTCGATGTCGTCGAGGCTGCGTCCGGCACCGGCCGCACCGGCGGCGATCGGATCGAAGAACGCCGCCTGCGCTGTCGGTGAAGAACGAGTTGCCGATCCACCCGTCGGCCAGCTCGCCGGTGAGCGCCAGGTTCGCCGGGCCGAGCGACGCGACGTAGATCGGGATCGGCGCCACCTCGCGCCCGCGAACGGATCGCCCGCCCGGCGCTGTCGGGCAGCGGCAGTTGGTACACGGTACCGTCGTAGGACGAGCCGCTCGCCGGCCGTGATCATCCGCACGATCTCGATCGTCTCCCGGGTGCGCTGCACCGGTCGGTCGAACGGGACGCCGTGCCAGCCCTCCATCACCTGCGGGCCGCTCGTGCCGATCCCCAGGATCAACCGGCCGTCCGACACCGGCTGGACGCCCTGGGCGGTCATCGCCAGCATCGCCGGCGTCCGCGCCCCGAGCTGGGCGATGCCCGTCGCCAGACGCAACCGCTCGGTCACCGCGGCGACCGCCGCCAGCGGGGTGAACGCGTCGAACGCCCAGTACTCGGCGACCCACACCGAGTCGACGCCGATCCGCTCCGCCTGCCGGGCGACGTCGAGGAAGCGCGGCATCGACGGGTCGACGGACAACCCGATCCGCAGCGTCATCGCCGGCGCCCCGGGCGCGCGGCGGGGTCGGTGACGTGCGCCAGCCGGCGTGCCTCGACCCCCTTGCCAGTCTCGGCGTCGACGAGGCGCAGCCGCACGTCGTGACCCGTCTCCCGATCGACGAGGCGCAACCGGGTGTCGCCCGTCGCCGAGCACGTACCGGTCACCCCACTCGCGCAGGGCGATCAGCACGTTGCGCAGGTCCCAACCCTTCTCCGTCAACCGGTACTCCTCGCGGGTCCGGCCGCCGTCGGTCTGGTAGGGCGCCGGGACGAGGATCCCTGCCGTGACCAGGCGCCGCAGGCGGTCGGCGAGCGTCGCCCGGCTCACCGCGAGGCGGGTCACGAGGTCGTCGAAGCGGCGCACCCCGTTCATCACGTCGCGAACGACGAGGATGCTCCAGCGATCACCCAGCAGGTCGAGTGACCCGGCCACCGGGCACGGCCGTGGCGGCAGCGTGGCCCAGTCGACGGGCTCGACCGCCGCTCACGCCGCGGTTCCCTCGGCGAGCGCCTTCACACCGTCCACGACCCGCACCATGTTCACCCGGTGCTCCTCCAAGCGGCGGGCGACGATCCGCTCCTCCTTGTCGGGCATCGCCTCGATGGCGTAGTTCAGGCCGCCCCGACCCGGGCCCATCTGGAACCAGTAGTCGAGGCGGGCGCGTCCATCGCCGTCACCGGTGATCGTGTACCGCCAGATCGACGACACGTCGCCGTCGCGACCGATGACGCTCCACTCGAACAACCGCTCCGGCTCGAACCCGGTGACGATGCACGTCGTCGACCACTCGCCGATCGCGTCGTGCGCGCTGTGCCCGACGAAGCGAGCCTCCAGCGCCGGCCCCGTCGCCCCGTCGATCCACTCGGCGCCGCTCACCTCCGTCGAGAACCGCGACGACAAGCCGATGTCCGACACCAGCCCCCACACCACGGCTGGCGACGCCTCGACGTCGGCCGACACCGTCACCGTCGGACACTCCGCGTACTTCATGGAACCCCCTCACCGAAGCCAGATGCCCGAGCTGGATACAAGGTCTGAACGGTGAACGTATCACCCTGGGTGACCCAGGGTTCTGCCCACGGATGGCTGGCCGTCGTGGCCGTCATCGCCGGGCTCGGCGTCACGACGCGATCGCGGGGTAGAGCAGCGTGAGATCGCCCGACAATGCGGCCTTCACTCGACGGCTGGCGTCGTCGGCGAGCACCTCGGACTCGCCGGCCTGCACGGCGTCGAGCACGAGGCGGGCGATGTCATCGGGGGACGACTTGGGGACGTTCAGCGCGAGCGGTCATGTCGGTGTCCATGAAGCCGACGTGGACGGCGACGACCTGGGTGTGCTGAGAGGCCAGCTCGAGACGCAGCGAGTTGGTCAGCGACCACGAGGCGGCCTTGGCCG
Source organism: uncultured Solirubrobacterales bacterium (assembly GCA_963728045.1). Classification (GTDB taxonomy): domain Bacteria; phylum Actinomycetota; class Thermoleophilia; order Solirubrobacterales; family 70-9; genus VRUE01. The sequence goes on along the minus strand of CAVSIE010000002.1, from coordinate 9,053 downwards.
CGCAGTACAGGGCGCTCGGCGGGGCGGCGAACCACGACAGGACGGACAGCACGTTGACCATCGCCCCGCCGCCGTTGGCGGCGAGCACGGGGGCGAACGCCCGGCTCATCGCCAGCGGTCCGAGCACGTTGGTGTCGAGCTCGCGCTGCAGCTGCGTCATCGCATCGTCGGCGAGCACTCCCGTGCCGGTGCCGATCCCGGCGTTGTTGATCAGCAGCGTGACGTCGCCGCAGCGCGCAACGGCCGCCGCCACGTCGGTCGGTGACGTGATGTCGAGGCTGGACGGCTTCGACGCCTGGTGTCGTCGACCGTCGCCGGGTCACGCGCCCCGGCGTACACCTTGGCCGCACCACGCTCGACGAGTGCCGCGCACAGCGACGCCCCGAAGCCGCGATTCCCTCCGGTGACCAGCGCGACCGACCCTGCAACGTCCACGACACCTCCCGATCCGTTCCGTGATGGAACGCACCATACGTGCCGTCCGGCTGGCCGACAACCCCGGCTTGCGTCACATCGGCGCGACGCCGTACGCTCCGTTGCATGATGGAATCTACCGGTGGTGCCGGCAGTGAGCGCCATCCGCACGGCGAGGTCCGCACCGAGGTGGTCGACGAGCACATCCTCGTGCTCACCGTCGACCGGGTCGAGAAGAAGAACGCGTTCACCCCGAAGATCACGCACGAGCTGGAGGACGCGCTGACCCGGCTCGACGACGATCCGGACCTGTTCGTCGGTGTGCTGACGTTCGCCGGGGACCACACCACCGCCGGGTTGGAGATGCCGCTGTTCTTCACCGACGAGGCGCGGGCCGCGGCGGCCGAGCGGCGCGCCGCCCAGACGTCGGCCCCGGTCGACCCGTTCAGCCTCGGTCGCCGGTTGACGAAGCCGCGGATCACCGCGGTGCAGGGGATCACGTTCACGATCGGCATCGAGATCGCCCTCGGCGGCGACATCGTCATCGCCGCCGACGATCTGCGGATGTGCCAGCTGGAGCCCAAGCGCGGCCTGGCCCCGCTGGGTGGGGCGACGGTGCGCTACGTGCAGCGGGCCGGATGGGGCAACGCCATGTACCACCTGCTGCGCGCCGACGAGTTCGGCGCCGACGAGGCCTACCGGATCGGTCTCGTCCAGGAGGTCGTCGAGCCCGGTACCCAGCGTGAGCGCGCCGTCGAGCTCGCCCGTGAGCTGCTGCAGTGCTCGCCGACCGCGCTGCGCCACACCATCGCCAACGCCCGCATCGCCCTCGACGAGGACGAGCCGGCGGCGATCGCGGCGATCGCCGAGATGGAGCGCACCGTCCGCGAGACCGAGGACTTCCAGGAGGGCATCGCCTCGTTCATCGAGCGGCGCGCAGCGAAGTTCACCGGACGATGAGCGACCTCTACTCGCCGGTCATCTCAGCCCACCTCGTGGCGTGGTCCGCCCGCTGCAGGCCGTCAACACGTGCACCGGCTGTGGGCGCCGAGCCGCGGCGATGAGGCACGGCCTGAGCGAGGGAGTCTTCGACCGAGCGAGCCATCGACACGGTCTTCGGCTCAATGGTGCACCAACACGGGCCGGACTCGTCGCATCGCGTCACGGTGCAACATTGAGCGGCCTGCGACTCGACGTCTACACCGGGCCGCAACGCGAGCTGGACAACGGCGGGTCGTTCTCGCCGACGACGTCGACGCTCATCGCCGGGCCGACCGAGTCGGTCCTCGTCGACACCCAGTTCATGGCCGACGACGTCGACGCGGTGATCGGCCGGGTGCTCGCCAGCGGCACGACGCTGACCGCGATCTACGTCACGCACGCCCACGCCGACCACTACTTCGGTCTCGAACGGCTCCTCGAACGGTTCCCCGCAGGCCCGGCCGCTGGCCGCGCCGGTCGTCGCCGCCGAGATCGCCGCCGGCAACGACGCCGCGCGCGCCCGCTGGGCGGAGATGTTCAGCGGCACGGCGCTGGACAACACGGCGATCCCCGAACCGCTCGACGGCGACACGATCACGGTCGACGGCGAGGTGCTCCGAGCGATCGTCGTCGGGCAGGCCGACATCCCGAACAACACGGTGCTGCACGTCCCGTCGATCGCCGCCGTCGTCGCCGGCGACGTGATCTACAACGGGATCAACCCGTTCCTCGCCGAGTCCGATCGCCGACGGCTGGCACGGCTGGCTGGAGAGCATCGCCAAGGTCGCCGAGCTCGAACCGCGCATCGTCGTCGCCGGGCACAAGCGACCGGAGCTGCCCGACGACGATCTCGCCGCGTCCGTCGGGTTCACCCGCGACTACATCGGCGACTTCATCACCGAGGTCGAGGCGGCGAGCGGCTCACGTGACCTCGTCGAGCGGATGCAGCGCCGCTACCCGGACCTCGGGAACCCGAGCGCCTTGATCCTGTCGGCGGTCACGGCGCTCAAGCGGCGCCGGAGCTGACGGCGCGCACGACCTCGCCGAGCAACTCGAAGCTGCGCAGCATCGCCGCGTGGTCGCCGGTGACGTGGCGGACCATGACGTGGTCGAAGCCCATCGACTCGTACGAGCGCAGCCGGGTCGCGACGGTGTCGGGCGAGCCGACCAACAGGCGTGACAGGTCCGCCCCGCGATAGCCCTGCTCGAGGATCGGCTCGACGTGGGCTCGTGCCTCGGCGTCGGTCTCGGCGACGTGGACGTCACGGCGCAGCACCGGGCGATACGGCCGGCCGTGTTCGTCGGCGGTGCGGCGGTACAGGTCGAGCTGCTCGACGAGCGCCTCGTCGGTGGCGTTCTGGGCGGTCAGCCACCCGTCTCCGAGCCGTCCGGCTCGCTCGACGGTGATGTCGTTGGTGCCGGCGATCCAGATCTCCACGTTCCGTCGAGGCAGCGGCGAGATGACGCCCTCGACGACCTCGAACGACCGGCCGGCGGCCGTGACCACGTCCCCGGCGAGCAGGGCCCGCACGACCGGGATCATCTCCTCCGAACGTGGGCCACGCGATCCGATGCGGTAGCCGAAGCGGTCGAAGCGTGCGCCGAGCCGCCGGAGGCGAACGTGATGACGAGCGGCGCGTCGACGAACGCGCTCAACGTCCCGATCTGCTCGGCCAGCAGCAGCGGGTGGTAGAAGGGCGCCAGCAGCACCATGCCGAGCATCATCGGGCCGGTCTCGGCGCTCAGCCTGGCGATGGTCGGCACCGGCTGGAACATGTTGGCGTACTGCGGCGGGATCGCATGGTTGTCGCCGACGAGCAGGCCCCACATGTTCGCCGCCTGCGCCGCACGAGCGATCTCGACCAGGTTCTGCGCTTGGCGACCGACGTCGTCATCGCCCATCGGCCGGTCGGTGAACGCGCCCGGCGGCAGCGCGGCCGTGATCGCCTGGTACATCGCCAGGGTCTGCGGCCCCGCCGGGAACAGGAACCGCAACGACGTGCCGATCTTCATGGCCCGCTCGTCTCCGGAGCCGGCTCGGTGGCCGTCGCGTGGCGCGGGAAGTGCGGATACGAGTCCTTGAAGACACCCTGGAGCAGGCAGACGATCGAGTCACCGTCGAGCGCGACAGCTCGGCGAACCCGCCGGCGGCGCGCTCGGCGCGGGCGTACACCTCGTCGCCGACCGCGAACCGGGACACGTCGGCCCGACGGCGGGCACGACGCCGGCGACGTCGTTGCCGAGGATCAGCGGCATGTGGTGGCGGAGGAACAGCTTGAACTCGCCGCTGCGGATCCGCACGTCGAGCGGGTTGACCCCGGCGGCGTGGACCTCGACGAGCACCTGCCCGGCGCCGGGCCGTGGGTCCGCGACGTCGGCGAGGTGGCCGCCGTCGGCGGGCTTGTAGCGGTCGATGACGAACGCCTTCACGTCAGCCGGTTCAGACCGGCTCGAGCCGGGCCGGCACGGACTTGTGCCACGGGGTGCCGGCCCACGGGTCGCGGTCCTCGGCGGTGGTCAGCTCGTTCGGCGGCAGCCCGGTGAGCACCCGCGTGCCGTCCTCGAGGTGGTCGAGACCGAGTCCGTTGGGCACCGCGATGTGGCCGGGTTGCATCGTGTCGTCGAGGGTGATGGTGACGATCGCGTGCGCACCGCTTCGTGGTCAGCGTCGCCGAGTCGCCGTCGGCGAGGCCGATCCGTTCGGCGTCGAGCGGGGAGATCCGCAACGCCCCGTCGGGATCCTTCTTGCGCCACGCCGGGTCGCGGAAGTTGGTGTTGGCGGTGAACGAGCGGCGCTCGCCGGCCGACAGCATCAGCGGCCACTCGGCGTCGCCGCCGGGCGGGACCTCGTCGGCGAGGCCGGCCAGTTCGTCGAGCAGTTCGGGGATGTCGACGTGGACGAGGCCGTCGCTCGTCTTCAGCCGCTGCCACGTGATCTCCCAGGTGTCGTCGGTGGTCACGACACCCGACGGGCTGTCGACGATCGCGTCGAACAGTCGGTCGCCGGCGTCGGGGCCGTCGCCGTGGCCGGCGCGGGCGACGCCGTCGGGGTTGACCTGGGCGCAGCGCACCGCCATCGGCCACAGCGCCGCGGCCGCTGCCGCGCCGTGCGGCAGCGTCGGGCCGAGCGTGAGGTACAGCAGGATCGGCGCGATCGCCGCGGCGCGAGGGTCGGACGTCGTGACCTCGGCGAAGCGGGCGGCGAACTCGGCCCGCCCGACCTGCGCCGCCTGCGCGCAGGTCAGCGACGACGACCGTCGTCGATCATCCCGAGCGCAGCGACCAACCGGGTGTGGATCTCCGGCTCGGGCAGCGGGCCCTCCGGTGGCTCGACCACCGGTCGGCGCAGGTGGAAGTAGTTGCGCGGGATACTCGAAGTTGAAGAACGTCGCCTCGAACTTCTCGAACTGCGTCGTCGCCGGCAGCACGTAGTCGCACTCGCGGGCCGTCTCGGTCATGAACACGTCGATGCACACGCTGACGTCGAGGGCGCGCATCGCCTCGCGCATCTGCGCGCTGTCGACCACCGAGTGCACCGGGTTGCCGGACTCGACGAACATCGCCCGGTAGCGCTTGGGGTGATCGGTGAGGATCTCCTCGGCGAGGATGTTGCACGGGATCAGCCCGCCGATCACCCGCCAGCCGAGCACCGGCGACACCGGGAAGTTGGTCGGGTGCAGCTCGTGGCGGGCCATCCGCAGGATCCCGCCGAGCCCGGTCATCGCGTACTGGCCGCCGGGGATCGCCAGGTTCCCTGTCAGCAGCCAGACCAGCTTCTCGAGGTAGCTGACCAACGTCGAGTGGCGGTTCATCTGCACCCCGAGGTCCTCGAACGCGGCCACGCTCGACGCCGCCGCGATCCGCCTCGTGGCGGCCCGCACCAGCGCCTCGTCGACGCCGGCGATCTCGCAGAACTCGGCGATCGGCACCTCGACCGAGCGCGGCCAGCGTGTCCTCGTAGTCGACGGCGTGATCGGCCAGCCAGGCCCGGTCGACGAGGCCCTCGTCGACGAGCACCGCCGCCATCGCCGCCAGCAGCCAGGCGTCGCGGCCGGGTCGGACGCGCAGGTGGAAGTCGGCCAACGCAGCGGTCTCGGACACCCGGGGGTCGATCACGATCATCGCCCGGTCGGGGTCGGCGGCGATCGCCTTCAACGTCGTGCGGGCATGCGGGATGCCGTGGGAGATCCACGGGTTCTTGCCGATGAAGAAGGCCACCTCGCAGTGCTCGAAGTCGCCGCGCAGCGGCACCCCGAACATCTTGCCCATCACCAGCATCTCGCCGGTCTTCTCCTGCGAGATGGCGCTGGCCTTGAACCGCGAGCCGAGCGCCGCGAGCGTCGCCGAGCCGTAGACGCCGCCCAGGTGGTTGCCCTGCCCGCCGCCGCCGTAGGAGACGATCGCCTCGCCGCCGTACGTGTCGCGCACCGCGGCCAGCTTCTCGGCGACCTCGCGGATCGCGGTGTCCCAGTCGATCTCCTCGTACGACCCGTCCGGACGCCGTCGCAGCGGGCTCAGCAGCCGCTCACCACGTCCGTTCTGGTAGTAGTCCAGCCGCAGCGCCTTCTCGCACGTGTAGCCCTTCGACGCCGGGTGGGCCTTGTCGCCCCGGATGCGGGCGAACGTTGCCGTCGTCGCCGAGGCGGATCTCGACGCCGCAGTTGCACTCGCACAAGATGCACGCCGACGGCTGCCACGCGACCTCGGTGCGCCGTTGCGGCATCGGTCATCGGTGGTCCTCCCAGCATCCGAGTGCGAACCGCAGCCCCCGACGGCCTCCGATCGTGCCCCGATCGGATTTCATGATGCAACGGAGAGTAGCCAGATCCGTGCCATCATGCAACCAACCGTCTAGGATCGACGGCGTGAAGCGCAGTCGACACCTCCGACTGGCCCTGCACCATCGCCCGCAGCGCAGCGGTGCTCGGCGACCACTGGAACATCCTCATCATCCGTGAGGCGTGCCTCGGCACCCGGCGCTTCGACGACTTCCAAGCCGCGCTCGGCATCGGCCGCAACATCCTCACCCGGCGGCTGAACGCCCTCGTCGACGAAGGCGCTACTGCGCCGCGTCGAGTACCAGAACAACCCGCCACGCAGCGAGTACCGCCTCACCGACAAGGGCCGCGACGCCTACACCGTGCTCGCCGCGATGGCCGCGTGGGGCGACCGCTGGCTCGTCGGCCCGGAGGGCACCCCGCTCGTGCTGCACCACACGGCGTGCGACCACGACATGCACGCCGTCGTCGTCTGCAGCGAGTGCGCCGAGGAGATCGACGTCCGCGAGAGTGCGGGCACTGCCCGGTCCCGGCGCTCCCGCCGTCACCACGCCGAACTGACGGAGTCCTCACGCGAGCCCGAGAACTCGGTCCTGCACGAACAACTCGCCCGCAACGCACAAGGGACCGGAACCCTGACCAATCGGCGGCGCCCGCGCGCCGACTCTCATCGAACGCGATGACCCCCGAAACCGTCAGGGACAACACGGTCACAATCCCGACCGCCTCGTTCGGTACCCCGGCCGTCGTCCCGGTCCCAGTCGTCGCCAGCGCATCTCATCGCGACGGGATCGACTGCAGGCACAGAGCGTGGGAGATCGCCGGGCGGTCGGACCCGGGCCGCCGCGCCGAGCCGTGTTCGCCGGAATCGCCTTCGGCCGACGAACGTTGAGGTGCGCGAAGCCATCCCGGTGCCAGAGTGGAGTGAGACTGGCTACGACCTCGTCAAGCAAGATCGGTACGTCTACGCGTTCCTGACCGGATCAGGGGCGGAAGTCAAGGTCGGCATGGTCGGTGTCTCCGGACGGCCGGCGCCTCGCCTGCGTGAGGTGGCCAAGAAGGGGAACGACGCCGACATCCAGATGGTCGGCTCGTGTGTCGTTCCGAACGTCGACTCGCAGACCATCGAAACCGTCGAGGCAGTGATCCGCCATTGGATCGTCGTCGCAGCCGGATTCGAGCATTCCGCAGGGTTGACGGGCTGCGAGTCCCGTCGCCACCACCAGACGATTGGACTGCACTTCTCGCGGAGGCCGCGGCGTTCACGCTTGATCCCGGTGTCTGGATCCGGCGGCCGCCGGCGGGACAGTGGGGCGTCGTCACCAACGCGACCGAGTAGCACTCCCATCCGGTAACGACGACGACGTCGGGGTCGTTATACATCCGAGTTCGCCGGCTACGCGACGCAGCTCATTGGGCGCGTCCCGGTACCGATCACGGAGGCGTCGGTGATTCTCAGGGCCGTTGTTCGAGCGGTCCGTTCCCACGACTGCCCGTTCGCGCTGTCGGCGCGCCTACCTGGGCATTCGCGCCTGACCTGTCGGTAGGCACCCGGCCCGGGTGTGGTCTACCGATTGTTCCCCCGGGTCCCGACCTGCGGAACCCAGGACTGACGGAGGAACACGATGAAGGGATACGTGAAGAAGCGCGGCTACCGCTACTACGCGGTGATCTACGAAGGCCGAGACCCCATCACCGGAAAGGAGCATCGCAGCTGGCATCCGGCTGGCACAGACCGGGCCGAAGCCGAGCGTCTCGCCGCCAAGCTCGCCGCCGCCGAGGCTGTCCGGATCGACGCGGTGCGCTCGCTGACGTTCGGCGCCTACCTCACCAGCCAATGGCTGCCGGCCAAGCAGCAGCACCTCGCCACGAGCACCTACCGCGGCTACGAACGCAACGTGCGAAGCCACATCCTGCCTGCGTTGGGCACGGTGAGCATCCGACGGCTGCGGTACCAGCAGATCGAGGCGCTCTACGACGCGCTCCTGCACCCGACCACAGGTCGTGGGCTGGCGCCGAAGACCGTGTACGAGATCCACCTCCTCATCAAGGGCGCGCTCGCCGACGCGCTGCGCCGAGGACTCGTCACCCGCAACGTCGCCGTCGTCGCCCGAGCTCCGAAGCAGCGCTCCCTCCAGCGGATCGAAGGGATCTCGCTGACCGAGGAGGAGTTGCGCCAGCTCATGCGTACCGCCGTCGGGCACCGGCTGTTTCCGCTGCTGTGGCTGACGGCGATGACCGGGATGCGCCGCAACGAGGTGCTCGGCCTGAAGTGGCCCGACATCGACTTCGCCAAGCAGCGCCTGCACCTCAACCGCGGGCTCGTCGCCGTCGGCTACGAGGTCCACCAGACCCGCGGCAAGACCAAGAACGCCCGCCGCGCCATCGCCCTGGACGACACCACCCTCGCCGTCCTCGCGGGCTGGCGTGCCCACCAGGCCGCCGGGTTCGCCGCCGTCGGCATCGTCAACGAGGAGGCGTGGGTGTTCACCGACGGCGACGGCGACCCCGTCCATCCCCACGCGGTCTACGAGGCGTTCCGACGGATCGTCCACAACGCGGGGTTCCGAGGATCAGGTTCCACGATCTTCGCCATACCCACGGGAGCCTGCTCATCAAGGACGGGATCCCGATCAAGGTCGTGAGCGAGCGGCTCGGGCACGCCAACATCGCGTTCACGATGCAGACCTACCAGCACGTCCTGCCCGGCATGCAGGCCGACGCAGCCCGCGCCACCGAACGCCTCGCCAAGCCCGCTCCCCGCCCGAAAGCGCCACGGGGGAAGGTCGGGGGAACCGCCGGAGGAAGACCGCCTGATCCGGGGGAACACCCTCCCAACGAGAAGGCCCAGGTCGGTGACCTGGGCCTTCACTCACACGT
>CAVSIE010000001.1:0-18825 GCA_963728045.1 uncultured Solirubrobacterales bacterium | reverse complement strand
GGACGCTCGACGAAAAAGGGACCGTGGGTGGAAGCGGCGCTGATGAAGCGGATCGCGGCGATGAACGAGTCCGGCGCAAAGCAGATGGTGAAGACCTGGTCGCGCACCTCGACCGTCTTCCCGGAGATGGTCGGGCACACGATCGCGGTCCACGACGGCCGCAAGCACGTCCCCGTCTTCATCTCGGAGTCGATGGTCGGCCACAAGCTGGGCGAGTTCGCGCCGACGCGCACCTTCCGCGCCCACTCCGGCACCGGTAAGGGCGAGTAACGATGGCCGACGAGAAACAGACCAGCATCAAAAAAACTAAAAAAGCAGCTTTGAAAAAAGCAGCTTCGAAACCGGCTGCCAAAAAAGCTTCCAAAGAGAAGGCTCCGACCAAGAAAGCAGCAAAAAAAGAGGGCGCGAAAAAGCCCGCTGCGAAAAAAGCGGCCGCGAAGAAAGCAGCGACAAAAAAAGAGCCAGCGAAGCCGTTGGCGCCGATCGTGGTCCGCGCCAGCTCTCGCTACGTGCGGGTGGCGCCGCGCAAGGCCCGCCTCGTCGCCGACCAGGTCCGCGGCCTCCACATCGACCGCGCTCGCGCCCTGCTCCAGTTCTCGCCGCGCACCGCCGCCGAGGACATCAGCAAGCTGATCGAGTCGGCTGCCTCCAACGCCGAGAACAATCACGATCTGGTCGCGGACGAGATGCGGATCGCCGAGATCACCGTCGACGAGGGGCCGACCCTGAAGCGCTTCCGGCCTCGGGCCCTGGGCCGGGCGACGCCGATCCACAAGCGAACCAGCCACATCGCCGTGGCTCTTAGCCCGGAAGAGGACTGACGATATGGGACAGAAGATCCATCCAATCGGCTTCCGGGTCGGCTACATCCAGGACTGGAAGTCGAGCTGGTTCGAGGAGAAAGACTTTGCCGACGTCCTCGAGGAAGACTTGAAGATCCGCGATCACATCGAGGGCAAGCTCGCCCACGCCGGCCTCTCCAGCATCACGATCGAGCGCCACGGCGAGATCGCGGTCGACATCCACACCGCGCGGCCCGGCATCGTGATCGGCAAGTCGGGGAGCGAAGTCGATGCGCTGCGCAAAGAGCTGCACAAGCTGACCGGCAAACCGGTGAAGGTGAACATCAGGGAGGTGAAGCGCCCCGAGCTCGACGCCAAGCTGGTCGCCCAGTCGATCGCCGAGCAGCTGCAGAACCGGGTCGCCTTCCGCCGCGCGATGAAACGCGCCCTGACTTCGGCGATGCGGTCCGGCGCCAAAGGCGTGAAGGTCCAGGTCTCCGGCCGGCTCGGCGGCGCCGAGATGGCACGGACCGAGGGCTACTCGGACGGGCGCGTGCCGCTTCACACGCTGCGGGCCAACATCGACTACGGCTTCTTCGAGGCGAAAACGACGACCGGCCGGATCGGCGTCAAGTGCTGGATCAACAAGGGCGAGGTGATGCCCGAGGGCTTCCGCTCCGACCAGATCTCGACCGACGGCGAGCCCCAGGGCGGCCAGCGCGGCGGGCGTCCAGGAGGCGACCGCGGCGGACGGCCTGGCGGGGATCGCGGGCGTCCAGGAGGCGATCGCGGCGGGCGCCCAGGTGGCGACCGTGGTGGACGTCCCGGTGGCGATCGCGGCCGTGGCGGCCCGCGCGGAGGGGGTGGCCGGTAGCGGTGACTCCTCCCAACACAGCACACCTCTGCCGGCTGCAAACCGGCGCTGGATCTTCGTCCTCGGGTTTGCCTTTGGCTCCACCAAAGGCTGCGCCCTGTGTCCTTGCCCAGCTTGGTTTTCGCTCGGCTGAGTCGCACTGCGCTGGAAGGAGGCACCGCTCATGCTGATGCCGAAGCGGGTCAAACACCGCAAGCAGATGCGCGGCCGGATGCGCGGCAACACCAAGGGTGGCAGCACCGTGGCCTTCGGCGAGTACGGCCTGAAGTCGCTTGATCGAGGCTGGATCACCAACCGCCAGATCGAGGCGGCGCGCGTGGCGATGACCCGCAAGATCAAACGTGGCGGCAAGGTCTGGATCAACGTCTTCCCCGACAAGCCCTTCACGAAGAAGCCCGCCGAGACGCGGATGGGCTCCGGCAAGGGCAATCCCGAGGGCTGGGTCTGCGTGGTCAAGCCCGGCAAGGTGATGTTCGAGCTCGCCGGCGTGCCCGACGACCTGGCGCGCGAGGCGCTGCGCCTGGCCGGCCACAAGCTTCCGGTCAGAGACCAAGTTCGTCCGCCGCGAGGGGGTCGAGGGCTGATGAAGGCCGCCGAGGTCCACAACCTCAAAGACGACGAGCTGGTGGCGAAACTGATCGATGCGCGCAAGGAGGCCTTCAACCTGCGCTTCAAGCACGCCACCGGCGAGCTGGAGAACACCGCGCGGCTCGGTTCCGCGAAACGGGACGTGGCGAAGCTGCTGACCGTGGCGCGGCAGCGGGGGATCGATGTCGACAGAGAGCTGAAGAGATGACTAGCGACGACGAGCAGAAAAAAGACGACGCAGTTGAGGAGACGCCTCAGGACGAGGGCGCCCCGCCCGCGGGTCCTGTCGCGGACGGTGACCCTCCGACTCACCCGTCGGAGGGATCACCATCCACGCCACCCGCGGAGGAGGCGGATTCGTCTGACGATGCTCCCGCTGCCGAGGAGGAGCCTGCTGCCGAGGCTGAGGAACCCGCTGCCGAGGAGACACCCGAAGCCGCTGAGGAGCCTGCTGCCGCTGAGGAGAAGCCGGCCTCTGAAGAGGACGAGCTTCCCTGGAAGGAGAAGCGGCGGCTTCAAAAGTCACGAAAGGCGCATAAAGCGCGTCCTGCCCGCACTCCCGAGGAGAGGATTGCCGAGCGGGCCGTTGCTCGCCAGCGCAAGGCCACGCTGCGCAGGAAGCAGCGCGAGGCCGCCAAGAAGGACCGCACGGCCGGCACTGGCACTCCCGTCGCGGAGCGCAGCCCCAACGCCGCCAAGATGCGGCAGGGGATCGTCGTCTCCGACAAGGGGGAGAAGTCGATCACGGTGCGCATCGACATCGCCCGCCGCCACCCGGTCTACGAGAAGGTCGTGCGCCGCTCGCGGACGCTTCATGCTCATGACGAGCAGAATCAGGCCGGCGAGGGCGATGTGGTTCGGATCGTGGAGACCCGGCCGCTCTCGAAGACCAAGCGCTGGCGCCTAGTCGAGGTTCTGGAGAAGGCTAAGTGACACCCTCCCGCCCCACGCACCCACGGATGACGACGCATGCCTTCGCTGGATCTGCGTCCTCGGGTTTGCCTTTGGCGCCGCCAAAGGCTGCACCCTGCGTCCTTGCCCAGCTCGACCTGCGTCGCCCCCGCGGGCACGCGGGACAGAAGGGGGCCACTTCGTGATCCAGCAGGAGTCGAGACTCAAAGTCGCCGACAACTCGGGCGCCCGCGAGATCCTCTGTATCCGCGTCAAGGGCGGCTCGCACCGCCGCTACGCGGGGGTCGGCGACGTGATCACGGCCACGGTCAAGCAGGCCAGCCCGCAGGGCGGCGTGCGCAAAGGCGAGGTCGTGCAGGCGGTCGTCGTCCGCACCCGCAAGCAGCTCGGCCGTCCCGACGGCACCTACATCTCCTTCGATGAAAACGCCGCGGTGCTGATCGAGGACGGGGGCAATACCCCGCGCGGCACTCGCATCTTCGGTCCCGTCGCGCGCGAGCTGCGCGACAAGAACTTCATGAAAATCGTCTCGCTCGCCCCGGAGGTCCTCTGATGGGCAAGACGATGCGGATCCGCAAGGACGACGAAGTGATCGTGATCGGCGGCAAGGACGCCGGCAAGGTCGGTCGCGTAACCCGGACCGAACCGAAGAAGAGCCGCGTCTACGTCGAGAACCTCAACATCGTCAAGCGGCATGAACGCCCGCGCTCGGTCAAAGACACGCGCAGCGCCACCGCCGGCGGCATCGTTGAGAAGGAGGGGCCGATCCACGTCTCCAACGTGATGCTGCTCGATCCGAAAGACAACAAGCCGACGCGAGTCGGCGTGCGCCGCGCCAAAGGCGGCAAGCGCGAGCGGTTTGCTCGGCGCAGCGGGAAAGCGTTCTGATGGAGGCCACGGCCACACCCACGCAGCAGGCAGCCCCGCCGCCGCGCCTGCGCGAGCGCTACGAGCAGGAGGTTCTGCCGGCGCTGACCAGCAAGTTCGGCTACTCGACGCGGATGCAGGCGCCGCGGCTGCAGAAGATCACGCTCAACATGGGCGTGGGGGAGTCGAAGCAGGACGCCAAGGCGCTGGAAAAGGCTCAGGAACAGCTGGCGACGATTGCCGGCCAGCAGCCGAACACCCGCCGCGCCCGCAAGTCGATCGCCTCCTTCAAGGTGCGCGAGGGCATGCCCGTCGGCCTCTCGGTGACGCTGCGGCGCGCCCGCATGTGGGAGTTCCTCGACCGGCTCTGCTCGATCGCGGTGCCCCGGATCCGTGACTTCCGCGGCCTCAACCCGCGCTCCTTCGACGGCCGTGGCAACTACTCGATGGGCGTCAAGGAGCAGCTGATCTTCCCCGAAATCGACTACGACTCGATCGACCAGGTGCGTGGCCTCGACGTGACGATCACGACCTCGGCCGCCACCGACGAGGAGGCCTTCGAGCTGCTTCTCGGCCTGGGCATGCCCTTCGCCAAAGAGGGACGCCCGGGATCGGCTGACGCCGAGGCGGAAGCCGAAGCCGAGGAGGAGAAGCGCAAGGAGGAGGCGCGGCTGCGCGCCGAGGCCGAGCAGGCCGCGCTGGAGCAGCTCAAGGAGGAGAACCCCGACGCCTACGCCAAGCCCGAGGAGCCCGAAGAGGGCGAGGCCGAGGGTGGCAAGGAGTCCGAGGAGGGCGGCGAGGAGCCTGCCGCCCAGGAGGAGAGCAACGATGGCTAAGACTTCGATGAAGGTGAAGCAGAGGCGCAAAGCCAAGTTCAAGACACGCCGGTATAACCGTTGCCGCCGTTGTGGCCGGCCGCGCGCCGTCTACCGCAAGTTCGGCCTCTGCCGGATCTGCCTGCGCGAGGCCGCCCACGAGGGCTACATCCCCGGCATGACCAAGTCGAGCTGGTAGAGCCGCAACCGATAGAGACGACTGAGCGATAACGATGCTTACCGATCCAATAGCCGATTACCTGACCCGAATCCGCAACGCGCTTGGCTCCGGCCACGACGAGGTTCAGATCCCCTGCTCGGGCCTGAAGCTGGAGATGTCGCGGATCCTCAAGGAGCAGGGCTACATCCGCGACTTCGCCAAGGAGCCGGCCAAAGTCGGCGAGGCGATCCGGATCCAGCTCAAGTACACGCAGGACCGGCGCCCGGTGATCACCGGGCTCGAGCGGGTCTCCCGCCCCGGCCGGCGTCGCTACGTCGATCACAAGCAGGTGCCGCGCGTGTTCGGTGGCACCGGCACGGCGATCGTCAGCACCTCGACCGGCGTGATGACCGGGCACGAGGCGAAGGCGAAGGGAGTCGGCGGCGAGGTAGTCGCCTACGTCTGGTGAGTTGACGTGAGCAGGATCGGCAGAAAGCCCATTCTCGTCCCCGAGGCCGTCACGGTCGAGCTCGGCCCTGGGCGCGTCGCGGTGAAGGGCCCGAAGGGCGAGCTGGCGCAGAGCCTCTCACCGGACATGGCGGTCGAGCAGGACGACGGCGCGATCGTCGTCAAGCGCCCGACCGACCGCGGCGATCACCGTGCCCTGCACGGCCTCACCCGCAGCCTTATCGCCAACATGGTCGAGGGCGTCACCGACGGCTTCGAGAAGCGGCTGGAGATCCAGGGGGTCGGCTACCGCGCCCAGCTCAAGGGCAAGAAACTGGAGCTGGCGCTGGGTTACTCGCACCCGGTCGCTGTCGATCCCCCCGAGGGGATCGAGTTCGAGGTCCCGCAGCCGACCGAGATCATCGTGCGCGGGATCGACAAGCAGCTTGTCGGGCAGGTCGCCGCGGACATCCGCAAGCGCCGCCCGCCGGAGCCGTACAAGGGCAAGGGCATCCGCTACCGCGGCGAGCACGTGATGCGGAAGGTGGGCAAGCGCGCCTAATGTCCGCTCCTTCCCCCACAGCACACCTCAGCCGGCTGCAAACCGGCGCTGGATCTGCGTCCTCGGGTTTGCCTTTGGCTCTGCCAAAGGCTGCACCCTGCGTCCTTGCCCAGCTTGGTTTTCGCTCGGCTGAGTCGCACTGCGTGGAAAGGAGAGGACATTGACCGTGCTCACCAACCGCCAGCGCCGCCTGCGCCGCCGCCGTCGCGTGCGGGCGCGCGTCGTGGGCACGGCGGAGCGGCCGCGCCTCTCCGTGTACCGCTCCAACCGCGGCGTCTTCGCCCAGCTGATCGACGACGGCAAAGGCCGCACGGTGGCCGCCGTCAACTGGATCGAGCCCGATCTGCGCAAGCTGACCGCGAGCGAGCAGGCGAAGCGGGCGGGCGAGCTGCTCGCCGAGCGGGCCAAGAAAGCAGGCGTCGAGACCTGCGTCTTCGACCGCGGCGGCTACCAATACCACGGCCGCGTCAAGGCTCTTGCCGAAGGCGCCCGCGAGGGGGGGCTGGCCTTCTAGTACCTTGGGCCGCTTGCGATGAAGGGAATGAGCACAGCAGACATCGAGACGGTCAGCCCGCGCGGGCTCGACCTGCAGGAGCGGGTGATCGAGATCAACCGCGTCGCCAAGGTGGTCAAGGGCGGCCGCCGCTTCTCCTTCACCGCGCTGGTCGCCGTCGGCGACGAGGAGAGCGTGGTCGGGATCGGCTACGGCAAGGCGCGAGAGGTGCCGCTGGCGATCCAGAAGGCGGTCGAGGACGCGCGCAAGAACTTGATCCGCGTGCCCAAATACGGGCAGACGATCACCCACAAGATCATCGGCCGCTTCGGCGCCGGGCACGTCGTCCTGCGCCCGGCCAGCCCCGGTACCGGGGTGATCGCCGGCGGCGGCGTGCGCGCCGTGCTCGAGCTCGGTGGCGTCAAGGACGTGTTGACCAAGAGCATCGGGACGCAGAACCCGATCAACCTCGTGAAGGCGACGATGGACGGCTTGATCCGGCTGCGGCGGCCTGAGGAGGTTGCGGAGCTGCGGGGGCTGACGGTTTCTCAGGTGCTTGGGGTTCAGAAGACCAACGGAGCCGCAGAGACGATCACTGACGAGGGACCAGACGCCAAACCGGCGGGTCCTGTCGCTGCAGGGGACCCACCGCCCCCTGCGGTAGCTAAAGCTTCCTCGGGGACGGTACCCCCTACAGCGCCACCCGCCGGAGAGGCGTCTGAGCCCGCGGCCCCGGCCGATGTGGCGGCCCCCCCGGCCGCTGAGGAGACCAAAGCTGATGAGGCGCCGGCCGCTGAGGCGGATGCCCCTGCTGCTGGGGAGGCCAAAGCTGATGAGGCTCCGGCCGCGGAGGAGACCAAAGCTGAGGAGGCCTCGTGAGCGGGGTCAAGATCACGCAGACGCGCTCCATCAAAGGGGCTAATCCGAAGCAGAAAGCTACGCTGACGGCGCTGGGACTTGGGCGGATTGGTCGGTCGGTCGAGCGCAAAGATTCTCCTCAGCTGCAGGGACAGATCAATGTCGTATCCCATCTCGTCGAGGTCGATGCTTGATGACTGAGAAAGCTGCGAAAGAGAAAGCTGCCGCTTCGGAGCGCTCCGAGGAGATCGGGCTGCACAATCTGCGGCCCAAGCCGGGGTCGCGCCGGCCGCGGAAGCGGCTGGGGCGCGGCGAGGGCTCGGGGCTGGGCAAGACCTCCGGTCGCGGGCACAAGGGCGCCGGGTCGCGCTCGGGCTCCAAGCGCAAGGCCGGCCATGAGGGTGGCCAGAACCCGATCCACATGCGGATGCGAAAGCTTCGCGGCCCGAACAAGAAGACGTCGATGCCCTTCGAGAACTTCCGCACCAAGTCGCAACCGGTCAACCTCGCAGACCTCGAGGAGCGCTTCGACGCCGACGCCGAGGTCACGCCCGAGACGCTGAAGGAGAAGGGGCTCGCTAAGCGCTCCGATCCGGTCAAGATCCTCGCCCGCGGCGAGCTCTCGAAGAAGCTGACGGTGCGTGCCCACGGCTTCTCCGAGGCGGCCAAGCAGAAGATCGAGGCTGCGGGCGGTTCCTGTCACACTCTGGAGCCCTAATGCTCCGGACCATTGCGAACGCTTTCAGCGTCGCCGACATCCGCAAGAAGCTCCTCTTCACGGCGGCGATGCTGCTGCTCTACCGGCTTGGCGCCTACATCCCCGCGCCGGGTGTCGACATCGACGCGATCAAGGAAGTCCAGGACAACTTCAGCAGCGACAGCATCCTCGGCTTTCTCAACCTCTTCTCGGGCGGCGGGCTCGAACGGCTCTCGCTCTTCGCGCTGGGGATCATGCCCTACATCACCGCCTCGATCATCCTGCAGCTGCTGACCGTGGTCGTGCCCTCGCTGGAGAAGCTGCAGAAAGAAGGCGAGGTCGGGCAGCAGAAGATCACCCAGTACACGCGCTACCTCACCGTCGGCCTCGCCTTCGGCCAGTCTTTCGGCTTCGTCTACCTCTTCCGCTCCTTCGGCGAACAGGCAGGCAGCAATTTCCTCGGCAGCCTCACCGGCCCGAAGGTGCTGCTGATCGTGATCTCGCTGACGGCAGGCTGCACGCTGCTGATGTGGCTGGGCGAGCTGATCACCCAGCGCGGGATCGGCAACGGCATCTCGCTGATGATCTTCGCCTCGATCGTCGCCAGCCTGCCGGCCGGGATCTCGGCCTGGTGGACCAACCCGGATCAGGTCTTCGTCGTGATGATGCCCTTCGTCGCCCTCGCCGTGATCGTCGCGATCGTCTTCGTCCAGGAGGGCCAGCGGCGGATCCCGGTCCAGTACGCGAAGCGAGTGGTCGGCCGCAAGATGACTTCGGGCGGCTCAACCTATCTGCCGCTGCGCGTCAACATGGCGGGCGTCATCCCGGTCATCTTCGCCGCCTCGATCATGGCCTTCCCACCGACCATCGGCCAGCTGCTCAACACCCCCGCCGCGCTTGACTTCGCCGCCTTCTTCGGCCCCAACACCTGGGCCTACGTCGCCGGCGAGGTCTTCTTCATCATCGTCTTCACCTACTTCTACACGGCGGTCACCTTCAACCCGGTCGACCAGGCGGACAACCTGAAGAAATACGGCGGCTTCATCCCCGGCGTCCGGCCGGGGCGGCCGACCGCCGAGTACCTCGACCGTATCCTCTCGCGGCTGACCTTCCCCGGCGCCCTCTACCTGGGCGCGGTGGCGGCGCTGCCGACGATCCTGATCAGCCAGACCTCGGCCAACTTCTTCTTCGGCGGCACCTCGATCCTGATCGTGGTCGGCGTGGCTCTCGACACGGTCAAGCAGCTCGAGGCGCAGCTGATGATGCGCAACTACGAGGGCTTCCTGAAATAGGGCTCGGCCGATGTCCGAGCTGAATCTCGTCCTTCTGGGCCCGCCCGGGTCGGGCAAGGGCACGCAGGGGGAGCGGCTGCAGGAGGACCTGCGCCTGCCCTATTACGCCACCGGCGACATCCTGCGCGCGGCGGTGCGCGACGAGACCGAGCTCGGCCGCAGCGCCAAGGAGTACATGGACCGCGGTGACCTGGTGCCGGACGAGCTGATCGTCGACATGATCGGCGAGCGGATCGCATCCGCCGATGCGGCCGACGGCTTCATCCTCGACGGCTTCCCGCGCACGGTGCCACAGGCGGAGGCGCTGGCGGCGAAGCTGGGCGAGCTCGGTCGTGAGCTGACCAGCGTGCTGCTGATCGACGCCGGCGACGAGGAGGTCCTGCGGCGACTGGGGGGGAGGCGCACCTGCGCCGGCGGGGGCCACGTCTTCCACGTCGACTTCAACCCCCCGCAGGAGGAGGGCGTCTGCGACGTCGACGGCAGCGAGCTGATCGTCCGCGACGACGACAAGCCGGAGGTGATCCGCCACCGGCTCGAGCAGTACCACGGCAAGACCGCGCCGCTGATCGACTTCTACGACCACCAGAGCCTGCTGCGGCGGATCGACGGCTCGGCTGCCCCGGAGGACGTCGCCGACGAGGTCCAGAGGACCCTGGCGACGCTGAAGCTGGAAGCCGACGAGGCGATCTAGGGGAGTCCCTAGCGTGTACCAAGGGATGATCGTCACGAAGAGCCCCGAGCAGGTCGACCAGATGGCGGCCGCGGGCGAGATCCTCGTCCGCTGCCTGCGGATGCTGGCGTCGAAGGCGCGCGCCGGCGTCACCACCGCGGACCTCGACGCCGCCGCGGAGAAGTTCATCCGCTCGCAGGGGGCGACGCCGGCCTTCAAGGGCTACCGGGGCTTCCCCGGATCGATCTGCGCCTCGCCCAACTCGATGGTCGTGCACGGGATCCCCGGCGACTACGAGTGCAAGCGCGGGGACGTGCTCTCGATCGACGTCGGCGTGGTCAAGGACGGCTGGGTCGCGGACGCGGCGATGACCGTGCCGATCGGCGAGGTGACGCCCGAGGCGCGCAAGCTGCTCGAGGTGACCAAAGCTGCCCTCTTCGCCGGGGTCGAGCAGATGCGGCCGGGGAACCACCTCGGCGACGTCTCCGCGGCGATCCAGAAGACCGCCGAGATCGAGGGCCTCTCGATCATCCGCACCCTGGTCGGCCACGGCATCGGCCGCGAGATGCACGAGGAGCCCCAGGTCCCCAACTTCGGCGAGCCCGGCCGCGGCCCCCTCCTCGAGGAGGGCACAGTCCTCGCCATAGAGCCGATGGTCAACGCCGGCGGGCCCCTCGTCCGCAGCGGCGACGACGGCTGGGCCGTCTACTCCGAGGACGGCTCCCTAGCCGCCCACTTCGAGTTCACCGTCGCCGTCACCGCCGACGGCCCCCGCATCCTCACCCCCTGGCACGAGTCCGAGTAGGGCTCTCGCCCTGAGCTCCGCTGCCTGAGCGCCGCTGCGCTTGGGCCAGCTTCGCCTACGCGCAAGAGGGCCTCTCTTGTCAAGAAACAAAGTCGTCCTTGACACAGGAAACGCAATTGTCTACCCTGCTGCCATCGCATCGGGAAACGCGGTTGTCCACCCACGGTGATCGGCCCCGCTTCCTAGCGATAAGGGACAAGCACCACACAGGGAAAGACAAAGAGAGCCACCGCGGAGCGCCGCCCAGGGAAGCGGCTCGCACAGGGCTCACGGGATAAGGAGAAGAGATTTGATGTTCTCGCTACGCAACCGCTTCGGCATCCCGGGAGTCATCTCGGTCATCGCCCTCGTCTTCGCCATGCTCGGCGGCGCCTACGCGGCGTCCAACGGCGGCTCGGGCAAGGGCGCAACCGCTTCCGCCAAAAAAGCTCTGAAAGGCCCGCGCGGCCCAAGAGGGCCCCAGGGCCCAGCAGGTCCCGCTGGCCCCGCCGGTCCTGCCGGACCCGCTGGCGCCAAGGGCGACGCTGGCGCTCCAGGCGCCGCTGGCAAAGACGGCGCTCCAGGCGCCGCCGGCAAAAACGGCACCAGCGTCGCCAGCGCCTCGTTCGAAGGGACGAACGAACCGGGTACCGAACCCTGCAAAGAAGCCGGCGGCGTCGAATTCAAATCCGCCAGTCCCAAACCAGACTACGCCTGCAATGGCGCTGACGGCGAACCGTGGACGCCCGACGGCACCCTGCCGGCTGGCGCCACCCTGACGGGCAATCTCAATTTCAGCACCACCGTGGCCGGGAGTCCCGAATTTCCCTCGGGAGGAAAAGTCAGTCGCTACGCCGCGCCGATCTCCTTCCCGATCCCCCTCAGCGCGCCGATCACCGATCCGAGCCACGTCATAGTTGTTCCCGACCTCGATACCACCACGGCGCACTGTAGTGCGCCACCAATTAATGGCACAGTTGCGAACCCCAAGGCGGAGAGCGGCTATCTCTGTATCTATGGGGTTGGCACCGTCCTGCCCTATTCCGGGCTCACCTTCGGTCCAGAATTCAATCCAGTCGGACGCTCCGGCACCTCGGTGCTTTTTGACATCACTCAAGACACCGTTGTCCAAGCCTCCTGGGCGGTAACCGGTTAGCCATCTATTGCCAACGGAGAAGCCCCGGCAGAGCGATCGCACCGCCGGGGCAGATCCGACCGAGACTAAGCCAAAAGTCGCCATTGATTCGAGAGGCATAGAGAGAGGACGCGAATGACAGCCGACGCAAAGAAATGCCCTACCGGATCGAATCACCGCTCCGTCTTCTCCCTCTCCCTTTTGCTGTGCGCCGCCGAGCTCGCCACGATCCTCATCGCACTGCTGCCCGCTGTCGCGCTGGCCGCCGGCGTCGCCGTCACAAAACCAGCCAACAAAGTCCACCACACCACAGCGGTGCTGAGCGGCCACCTCGATCCGGAAGGGGATCCGGGCGTCACCGAATGCCACTTCGAGTGGGGTGAAACCGCCGCCTACGGAAACACGGTGCCCTGCGCTCAAGGAAGCACCTTCAATGCTCCGGCTGACGTCAGCGCCGTCCTCGGTGGCCTCAAACCGGACGTCACCTACCACTTTCGCCTCCGCATCGAAACAACTTCCAGTGGCCCCTTTACCGGCGCCGACCAGAGCTTCACCACCATTCCCGTTCCCACCGAACACCCGCTGATAGCGAGCTTCGGCAAAGACGGCACATCGGGGTCGAGCTTTGGCGGGAGCGGCGCTTCCCCCGCGATCGACCACACGGCTAGGAAGCTCTATGTGGCCGACTCCGCTGGTCAAAGCGGTCAGATCTATGGCTTCGACGCCTCCGGCCCCCCAGCCTTTCCCCCACTGGGGGGATTTCCGATCAGCACACTTGGCAGTAATGAATCGTTCATGCAGGTTGCCGTTGACAACACGGGTCTCGGCTCAGCAGGAAATATCTATTTCGTAACTGTGGATACAAGCCAAGTTCCTAATAAGTACAAGCTCAACGGCATCAACCCGAGCGGCGCCGCTCTGCCCGGCTTCCCGATCGATCCTGGGGTCAACCCCGGTCCACCAGTCGCAGAAAAACCTGCGCCGGGAATCGAACCACCGATTGGCCCGGTTGCGGTCAGCTCAACCGGGGAGATATGGATAGCCGTTCAATTCAGTTCTCTCCCCTATGAAAGGATCCTGAAATACAGCTCGGCCGGCGTATTCTTGGGTTCATTTGATATCACCTTTCCACTCGGAGGCGGAGCCCCCAAGCGCATTGTCTTCGACTCCGACGACAACTTCTACGTCGCTCTTTGGGTCGGGTCCGACTCGATTTGGAAATTCAGCGCCGCCAGTGGCTATATCTCGGGCACCGAGCTACCCGAACCGCCTTCAGGTGTCGTCGGACTAGCCTTCGACCCTTCGACCGAGTACGTCTATGCCAGCACTGCGTCAGGTGACGTTGCTGTTTACGATGCTCTCAGTGGAGAGCTCTTTGACGAATTCGACGGTGGGGGGGCAGTGGCATTGCCATTGACCCCGCCAACCAGGCCATCTACGTCGGCGACAATCAAAAGATCCATGCCTACGCCACCGGCGCCGCCCTTTTGCCCCCGACCGTCACCACCGGATCGGCCAGCACGATCACCGGCAGTAAAGCCACACTGAACGGCTTCGTCGACCCCGAGGGTCTCGCGGTCAGCGAATGCAAGTTCGAATACGGCAAAGGGACTTTCTATGACCAAATCGCCCCCTGCTCCTCGAATCCTGGCTCGGGGTCGGGCGATGTTGCCGTCTCGGTCGACATAGCGGGTCTCACACCGAACACGACCTACCACTACCGAGTGGTTGCGGCCAACGCTTCTGCCTCGGACAAGGGGGAAGACGAAGCCTTCACTACTAACCCGCCGCCAGTGATCAGCTCGCCGGCGGTAGACAAACTCACCTATAACTCCGCCGAGCTGAAAGCACTGGTCAACCCCAAAGGCTATGAAACGACCTTTCGCTTCGAATACGGGACCACGACTTCCTACGGCATCAAAGTCCCGGTTCCCGACGCCAACGCCGGCGGTGGCAAAGGTGATGTCGCGGTCAGCGCCAAACTCTCGGGCCTTCAGCCCGACACGCTCTATCACTGGCGGGTCGTTGCCGAGAGCATCAACGGCATAACGACCATGCCCGATGCGACATTTACCACCTTCGGCCCGGCCAAGGCCGAGACGACGGGCTCACCGATCCGCACCACCACCACCGTTCAGCTGCAGGGCCGCGTCGATCCCGACGGGGCGCCGACGATCTACCGCTTCGAGTACGGCACAGAAGGTCCTTGCGACGTCAATCCTTGCACCGCCTTGCCGGATCGCTCGGCGGGCTCGGGCGGCGTCTACAGATTCGTTTCAGAGACGATCGAAGGCCTCGAGCCCGACACCACCTACCACTACCGGGTCATCGCCGAAAGCCCGACGCCTGGAGGGCCGGCGATCGGCAAAGACATGACAGTAACCACCCGCGCCAGTGACGCTCCGCTCTCCCATGGCGACTTCCCCGGCCCGCCCGGTTCTGATCGCGCCTACGAGCAGGTCAGCCTGCCCGACACGGGAGGCAACCCGGTGTTTGGTGCCGATGCCGTCTCCGACGACGGCCACCGCGCCTTTTACAGGGTCAGCGGCGGCACTCCACTCTCCGTTTCTGGCTCTCTTCTGACAGCACTCTATGCCGAGAGGATCGAAACGGCTCCGCACAAGGGGGGCTGGCGCTCAATCAATGTCTACCCACCGCGCAAAGAGTTGGTCGGCTCCGCCTGGCTCGAGCCCGCCGGCAAGCCTGACCTCTCAGACCAGGTGGCTCAGAACAGCGACACCACCAGTGGGGCTGCGGCGATCTGGCGCCTGCAGCCTGGCCAGCCGCCGACCAAGATCCTGGAGCCCGCGATCGCAGATTTCCCAGGGCCAGTACTCGTCTCCGACGATGCGTCGAGGGTGCTGACGCTACTCAGGGGATCTCAGGATCCAGCGCATCCGGCGCCCAACAATGCACCCAACCTCTACGACGTCAGCTCGGGAATCCCGCAGCTCGTCGGTCTCACGCCCGACGGCTCGGTACCCAGCTGCGGCGCCCTGGTACCGGGGGGTGGAGGCGGAGGTGCCGCCACTGTCCGCCGCGCCCCGCACTGGGTTTCCCCTGACGGCTCGCTGGTCTTCTTCCAAAGCTGCACTGGCCTCTACCTGCGTGACCTCGTCGCCGAAGAGACTAAGCTGATTGATCTCGGTGGCTCACTTGTCAAGTCGACACTAGACGCCGCTTTCTTCACCACGGACCAGACTCTTGACCCCGACGATTCCGGCGGCGGAGACCTATACCGCTACGACTTCGCCGGCGAGACACTCGACTGCGTCACCTGCGTCGTCCCGGGTCTAAGGGCAGGTGTGAGTGGAAATGTCATGGTCGCAGAAGACGGTTCGCGTGCCTACTTCGTGTCCTCCACCGAGCTCATGCGCGGTGCCGCCACGCCAGGCATATACCGAGTCGAGGTCGCTACTGGCGATCTTGCCTACGTAGCGCCGGCGGCATTGGTGAGCGATGACCCAAGTGCGGGCAACGTCTTGGTGAGCGATGAACCAAACTCGGGAAACGCGATCACCCCGGATGGCTCGGTCATCGCCTTCGCCTCCAAAAATGTGAACCTCAACCCTCTCGGCGGCCAGCAGAACGGCGGCGCCCTTCAGCTCTATCGCTACGACGATCGCGACCGCTCGCTAACCTGCGTTTCCTGTCCTCAGGACGGCAGTGCCCCGAACGCAGCAGTTGCTGTGAACCTGGTCGCTGCTTCCACCAGAGATATCGCTGGCGCCAACAGGACGCCCCTCTCAGTCGACGGCGATCTCTTCGTCTTCGCGACTGCCACGCCTCTGCTCGATAGCGACCAGAACACCGCCCGCCCTGGGCAGAGCGCCGGTGCCGGCGCCGACATCTACGAGTGGCGCGACGGGCGCCTGCTGCTGGTCACCGACGGCCTCACCAGCTGGCCCGCGGGATACGGTCCGGAGGTCAACGCTGTCACCCCGAGCGGCAACGACGTCTTCTTCACCGCCGCCACGCAGTACACCCAAGACGCCCTAGACGGCTATAAGCGTCTCTACGACGCGAGGATTGGCGGCGGCTTCGAACTCCCGTCACCGCCCAAGCCCTGCCCGCTCGAGGTTTGTCAGGGCACTCCAAAGGGTGCGCCTGAAGAACAGCCCCCTGGCACGGGCAGCTTCTCGGGCGCCGGCAACGCGGTCGCTGCCCCTGCGCGCCGCCCCTGCCCCAAAGGCCGCCACAAAGCCCGCAGAGGCGGCAAGACACGCTGTGTGAAAAGCCAGGGCAAAAAACAACGTCAACGGGCCAAGCACGACCGGCGGACCGCACGATGAAGCTCCGACGCTTTGCACTGCTCACCTCGCTTGGCGTCCTGGGGCTTGCCTTTGTTGGGGCCGCTCCGGCAAGCGCCGGGGTGATCTGGAACCTCGATTTGCACCATAACGAGACCCATTTCGGTCCCGGTGAGACCGCTCAGTACTGGGTCGACCTCGCCAACGTCGGCGATAGCGCCAGCTCGGGCACGATCACGCTGAAAGTGAACCTGCCCACCGACATCGCACGTGATGGCGCGTTCCAGTCCGATACCCAAATAGGCGAGAGCTGGAGCTGCCCGGGCACGGTTGGGGACAAATCGTTCACCTGCACCAGCAACTGGCCGATTGCCCGCCACTCCCTGTCGAGGGCGCTGATCCTCTCGGTGAACGTCGCCAACCTCGCAGAACCGGTGGTTCGCACCGCCTCGGCCAAAGTCGAAGGCGGTGCCGCCACATTGCCCGCGAGCGCCAAAGAGTCGACTCCTATCGACCCCGAACCGGCTGGCTTCGGCATCTTCGAACCCAGTTTCCTTCCCGACTTCTTCGCCGCGGATGAGGCGACGCCCGAGCGCGAAGCCGGTGCCCATCCGGACCTTCTCGTTGTGCCCTTTGACTTCAACACGATCGACATGCCGCCCGAGAACCTTGGATCCGGCGCCCCCGAGGGGCAGAGGGTCTCGACGGAGAACATTCGCAACCTGCACGTCGACACCCCACCCGGCTTCATCGGCAACCCCACTGCGGTCGGCGAATGCAACCAGGCGGAATTCACGCTCAGCAATTGCCCGGCCTCGAGTCGGGTTGGGCGGATCGATCTGAGGATCTTCCCCCTCTCCGTAGGTGATCATTTCGCCAATCACACTCCCCCGGTCTTCAATATCACCCACCCCCGCGGAGTGGTTACCGACCTCGGCTTCGCCTTTGCCGGCAATCCCGTCCACATCAAAGCTTCCCTAGACCCCGCCAACCGCTACGCGATCACCACCGAGGTGCTGCAGATCAACGAGACGCTGCCGCCCTTCAGCCAGAAGCTGACGCTGTGGGGCATCCCGGCCGACAAAAGCCACGACTCCGAGCGCTGCGGCTTCGTCATCGTTACCGACAAAGAATGCTCCACCGACCTCGAGCCCAAACCTTTCCTCTCGCTCCCTTCCCAGTGCGAGGAAGACAACACCTGGCGCCTGCACCACTACGACTCCTGGCAAAACACCGGCGATTTCAGCCCTGACATCACCGCAACGACACCAGGCAAGATGACCGATTGCGACAAACCGAGATTCGAACCCGAGGTCGAGATCGAACCGACCGGCAAGCAGGCCAACACACCGACCGGCCTCGACGTCCACATCAAGGTCGCCCAGAACGAGAACCCCAATGCGCTGGCGACTCCTCCGGTGAAGAGAACAGTCGTGACGCTGCCTGAGGGCATGAGCTTCTCGCCCTCCTTCGCCGACGGCCTGCAGGGCTGCGGCTTGGCCCAAATCAAGCTCTTCGCCAACGACCTGATCGCCTGCCCGCCCGCATCGCGGATCGGCGAAGTCGAGCTGCGCTCCCCGCTCCTACCCAAATCGCTTGAGGGCTCGATGTATTTGGCCTCCCAGAAAGACAATCCCTTCAACTCGACCTTCGCCCTCTACCTAGTCCTCGAGGACACTGAAGAAAGAGGCGTCCTGGTCAAGATTCCGGGAAAGATCGACGTCCATCCCAGTACCGGGCAGATCACGACGACCTTCGACGAGACCCCGCAGTTCCCCTTCGACGACCTGACGCTGAAATTCAGGAGCGGCCCCCGGGCACCGCTGGTCAATCCGTCCGCCTGCGGCACCCACACGATCGGAGTCCAGGTGAGCTCCTACGCCCAGCCCACCGAGCCGGTCGACGTCTCCAACACCTACCAGGTATCGGAAGGCCCCAACGGAACCCCGTGTCCGCCCGACTCCGCCAACAGGCCCTTCGCCCCCAGGTTCTCAGGCGGCACCCTCAACCCGGTAGCAGGCAGCGACTCGACCTTCCTCTTCCGCCTCTCCCGCGACGACTCAGAACAGGAGCTATCGCAGGTCACCACCGTCCTGCCTCCAGGCTTGGTCGCCAAGATCGCCGGCATCCCCTTCTGCCCGGAGGCGGCGATTGCCTCGATCTCAGAAGCAGAGGGAGCGGGTCAAGGAGAGCTCAACAGCCCAGCTTGTCCAGCCGCTTCCCAGATCGGCTCGGTCAGTGCCGGCCTCGGAGCTGGCCCAGGCCCCAACTACTTCGGCGGCAAGGTCTACTTGGCGGGTCCTTACAAAGGCGCTCCTCTGAGCCTTGCAGTCGTTGCCCCCGGCATCGCCGGCCCCTTCGACCTCGGCAACGTCGTCGTCAGGGCCGCGATCAGGGTCAATCCGCAGACAGCCCAGGTGACCGCGGTATCGGATCCCTTCCCGACGATCCTGCACGGAGTGATCCTCAGGGCACGTGACATCCGCCTGCGGATCGACAAGCCCGAGACGACTATCAACCCGACCAGCTGCGAACGGATGGCGCTTCAGGGACAGATCTCCGGAGTGGGAGGAAGCATCCTCACCACCGCAGACGACTTCCTCTTCAGCACTTCCCATCCCTTCCAGGTCGGCAGCTGC